>CAVPJV010000009.1:0-970194 GCA_963705515.1 uncultured Gaiellaceae bacterium | reverse complement strand
CTGATCCTCGCCGTAGCGCGCAAGTAACAGACTGTTACTTGGCTTGCGCTACAATCCGCCGCCGTGGCCGGCGACAGATTTCGTCTCGAGGTGAAGGAACGGACCGGGCTCGGCACGCCCGAGTCTCGGCGCCTGCGCAAGCAGGGCTTCATTCCGGGCGTCCTCTACGGGCGCTCGAGCGCGAAGGCGTTCGCGGTCGGCGAGCGCGAGCTCCGCGCCGCCCTGACCGGCCCTTCGGGGCTGCACGCCGTGCTCGACGTCGTGCTCGAGGGCCAGAGCACCGCGCACCCGTCGATCCTGAAGGAGTACCAGCGAGATCCGATTCGCGGTCACGTCCGTCACATCGACCTGCAGGAGGTGCGGCTCGACGTCGCGATTCAGGCGACCGTCAACGTCCACCTCTACGGCTCCGAGGATGCACCGGGCATCAAGGAGGGCGGCGTCCTCAACCAGCCCGCGACCACGCTCACCATCGAGGCTCTGCCGATGGAGGTGCCCGAGTCGATCGAGGCCGACGTCAGCGGGCTCGAGATGGGCGGCGCGCTGCGGCTCGAGGACCTGCCGGCGCTCGAGGGCGTCACGTTCCTCGACGACCCGCACGAGACCGTGATTGCGACCGTCTCCGCCCCGATCGTCGAGGCCGAGCCCGAGCCCGAGGAGGGCGAGGAGCTTGCCGAGGGCGAGGAGGCACCCGAGGGCGAGGCCGAGGGCGAGACGCCCGCGGGCGAGGCTGCGGCCGAGTCCGACTCCACGGAGGAGTAATGCGCCTCTTCCGTCGGGGCGAGAGCGCCTCGACGCTGGACCTGCTCGTCGTCGGTCTCGGCAACCCGGGCCGCGAGCATGTGCGCGACCGGCACAACGCCGGCTGGATGGTCGTCGACGAGCTCGCCCGGCGCCACAACGGCTCCTTCCGCTCCAAGTTCTCCGGCCAGCTCGCGGAGGTCCGCGTCGGCGACCTGAAGCTCGCGCTGCTGAAGCCCGAGACCTACATGAATCTCTCCGGCAGCTCGCTCGCAGCGGCGGCGCGGTTCTTCAAGCTTCCGACCGAGCAGATCGCGGTCGTGCACGACGACGTCGACCTCGACCCCGGCCGGATCCAGGTCCGGCTCGGCGGCGGGCTCGCCGGGCACAACGGCCTTCGCTCGATCCGGCAGGCGCTCGGCTCGGCGGAGTTCCTGCGCGTGCGCGCGGGTGTTGGTCGCCCCGGCCGCGGCGACCGCCGCCCGGTGGCGGACTACGTGCTGAGCCCGTTCGCGCCCGAGGACGACGCCGAGGCGCTGATCGCATGTTCGGCCGACGCCGTCGAGACGCTCGCCGCCGAGGGTCTCGACGAGGCCCAGCGCCGCTTCAACTAGGAGGGCTTGACGGCGATCACGCGGGCGGTCCAGGGGCCCTTCGGCGCCTGCACCTGCACTGCGTCGCCGACCTTCGAGCCGACGAGCGCAGACCCGAGCGGCGAGTCGGTCGACACGCCTCCGGCGACGCTCGAGATCTCGACCTCGAAGCGGCCGCCGCTCTCGTCCTCCACCTCGACCACCGAGCCGACGCCGACGACGCCGTCCTCGGCCTGCTCGACGATGACCGCGTTCTCGACTCGATGCCGCAGGATCGCGATCCGCCGCTCGAGCAGGCCCTGCTCGTTCTTGGCGTCGTGATACGCGAAGTTCTCGGAGAGGTCGCCGAAGCCGCGCGCGGTTGCGATCGCCTCGACGAGCTCCGCCCGCTTCGGGCCTTCCAGCTCGGCGAGCTCCGCCGCCAGCGCATCGCGCTGAGCTGCGGTCATCGATTCCGGCGTCCGCTCGGCCACGGGCCCATCATGGCCGATTTCTCCGATTCGCCGCATACACTGGCGCGCCGATGAAACAGCTTCCCTTCAGCGATCCGGGGACGCCGGACACCCGCTCTCCGAGGCGCTTCCTGATCTGGGTCGGCCGGCAGCAGCTCGGCACGCTCCTCCTCGGGATGACCTTCGGGATCGTCTGGATGCTCGCACAGGCGCTGCTGCCGTGGGTCCTCGGCCGTGCGATCGACGACGGGGTTGCGACCGGGGACACGCAGGCACTGCTCGCGTGGGCAGGCGCCCTGTTCGGGCTCGGCGTCGTCCAGGCCGTGGCGGGGACGCTCAGGCACCGCGTCGCAGTCAGCAACTGGCTGCAGTCCAGCTACCGGATGATCCAGGTCGTCGCGCACCACGCGGCGCTGACCGGCCCTGCGGTCCGGGCGCGCCTGACGACGGGCGAGGTCGTCGCAACGGTCTCGAACGACGCGCTCCGCGCGGGCGGGGCGTTCGACATCACCGCGCGGCTCGCCGGGGCGATCGCATCGTACTTCGTCGTCGCGGCGATCCTGCTGTCGGCGTCGACCCTCCTCGGCCTGGTCGTGCTGCTCGGGGTCCCGGTCCTCGTCGCGAGCCTGTCGACTCTGATCCGGCCGTTGCAGGCGCGGCAGCGCGAGCAGCGCGAGCAGGTGGGCCAGCTGACTGCGGTCGGGGCCGACACGGTCGCCGGCCTGCGGGTGTTGCGCGGCATCGGCGGCGAGCGAGTCTTCCTCGACCGGTACCGCAGGCGCTCGGAGGAGGTCCGCCTGGCAGGCGTCCGGGTGGCGCTGCCCCAGGCGACGCTCGACTCCGCGCAGGTGCTCCTGCCCGGCGTGTTCGTCGTCGTCGTCACGGGGCTCGGGGCCCGGCTCGCAATCGAGGGAACGATCAGCCCGGGCGAGCTCGTCGCGTTCTACGGCTACGCCGCCTTCCTCGTGATCCCCCTGCGCGTTGCGGCGGAGGCGGTCGACAAGGTCACCCGCGCGCTCGTCGGCGCGCAGCGGATGCTCGCGATCCTGCGGATCGAGCCGCTCGTCGGCGAGCCCGGAGAGCCCGCGGCGGAGCCGGAGCCCGGCGCGCTGCTCACGGACACGCGCTCCGGCCTCGTCGTCGAGCCCGGACTGCTGACGGCCGTCGTCACGCCCGAGGCCGACGAAGGCGCCCGCATCGCGGACCGCCTCGGCCGCTTCGTCGACGACGGGCTCGTCACCCTCGGGGGCGTGCCGGTCGCGCAGCTCCCGCTCGAGGAGCTGAGACGCCGCGTGGTCGTCAGCGAGACCGACCCGCTCCTCTTCGCCGGCCGCCTCCGCGAGGAGCTCGACCCGTGGGGTCGCGCCACCGACGAGCAGCTGCTCGCCGCGATCGCGGTCGCGAACGCCGAGGACGTGCTCGACTCGCTGCCGGAGGGGCTCGACGGCCACATGGAGGAGCGCGGCCGCTCGCTCTCGGGCGGTCAGCGGCAGCGCCTGGTCCTGGCCCGCGCGCTGCTGGCGGAGGCCGAGATCCTGATTCTGGTGGAGCCGACGAGCGCGGTCGACGCGCACACCGAGGCGCGGATCGCCCAGCGCCTGCACGCGGCTCGCCGGGGCCGGACGACCGTCGTCATGACAGGCAGCCCGCTCGTCCTCGACCAGGCCGACCGCGTCGTCCTGATCGCCGACGGACGCGTCGCCGCGACCGGCACGCACCGCGAGCTGGTGCGGTCGAGCGCCGCGTACCGCTTTGCCGTCACGCGGGAGGACGCGGCGTGACCGAGCGGCTGCCGATCGCGGCAGGACCCGAGGTGCGTCGGGACGCAGCCGTATTGCTCCGCCGCTACCGCCGCGGGCTCGCTGTCGTACTCGGGCTGAACGCGCTCGCGGCCCTGGCCGGCCTTGTCGGGCCGTTCCTGCTCGGCGTGCTCGTCGAGGCGGTCGAGGAAGGGACGACGGCCGGATACGTCGACCGCGTGATCGCCGTCCTCGTCGTGTCCGTGATCGCGCAGACGATGCTGACCTGGTTCGCGCGGCGCTCCTCGTTCGTGCTCTCGGAGCAGGTGTTCGCGCGGCTCCGCGAGGACTTCATGCGCCAGGTGCTCGCGCTGCCGCTCTCCGTCGTCGAACGCGCGGGAACGGGCGATCTCGTCTCCCGCACGACCGCGGACGTCGACACGCTCGCCCGCACCGTCCGCTTCGCGATCCCGGAGACGCTGATCTCGGCCGTGACAGTGGTGCTGACTGTCGTGGCCGCCGTTCTCGTCAGCCCGGTCACGGCGCTGTCGTGCATCGTCGGGCTGCCGGCGATCCTGATCGGGACGCGCTGGTACCTGCGACGTGCGCCGGAGGGCTACCTCTGGGAGCGCGCCGCATACGCGACGATGACCGGCACCGTCGGGGAAACGGTGGACGGTGGCCGCACCGTCGACGCGCTCGGCCTCGGCCGGAGGCGCGTCGATCGTGTCGACGCCGATCTTGCCCACGCCTACGGGGCCGAGCGACGGACGCTCTATCTCCGCACGGTTCTCTTCCCGACTGTCGAGGTCGCGTACGTGCTGCCCGTCGCGGTGACGCTGGTGTGGGGCGGCTGGCTCGTGTCGGCCGGCCATGCCTCGATCGGCGAAGTGACGACGGTCGCGCTCTACGTGCAGCAGCTCGCCGACCCCGTCGACCGCCTGATCTCCTGGCTCGACGAGATCCAGGTCGGCGCGACGTCGTTCGCCCGGCTCGTCGGCGTGACCAAGGTCCCCGACGACCGTGCCGCCACCGGCGAGGAGCCGGAGCACGAGCGTCTGAGGGCGTCCGACGTGCGGTACGCCTACGTCCAGGATCGCGACGTGCTCCACGGGCTCGATCTCGATCTCGAGCCGGGGGAGCGGATCGCCGTCGTCGGGCCTTCCGGCGCCGGCAAGTCCACGCTCGGACGGCTACTTGCCGGGATTCATCCGCCGCGCACCGGCCGCGTCGAGGTGGGTGACGTCCGGCTGGTGGACCTCGAGCTGGAGACGCTCCGGCAGGAGGTGGCGCTCGTGACGCAGGAGCAGCACGTCTTCGTCGGCACGATCGCGGACAACCTCCGGCTCGCTCGGGTCGAGTCGACGGACGATGAGCTCCGGGCCGCACTCGAGGCGGTCGATGCAAGGCCCTGGCTGGAGGCGCTGCCGCTCGGGCTCGAGACCGTCGTCGGCGCGGGTGGGCATCCGCTGTCGCCACCGCAGCAGCAGCAGGTCGCGCTCGCGCGGCTCGTGCTCGCCGACCCGCACACGCTCGTGCTGGACGAGGCGACCTCGCTGCTGGATCCCCGCGCGGCTCGCCATCTGGAGCAGTCACTGGCCGCCGTGCTCGAGGGACGCACTGTCGTCGCGATCGCGCACCGTCTCCAGACCGCGCATGACGCCGATCGCGTCGCCGTGGTCGAGGACGGCAGGCTGACCGAGCTGGGGACACACGACGAGCTCGTCGAGCACGAGGGGTCGTACGCCGCGCTCTGGGACTCCTGGCACGGCGGTCGCCCGGCCCGCGACGACTAGACTGAACGCGGCGGAACCCGGTTTCCGCCTGTCGTCATGGACCGTCCGGTACTGCATTCGTTCGTCAGGGAGCTGCTCGCGCTCGAGCGCCTGCAGGCGTTCGCGGCTGCGCTGCCGTCGCGCGCCCGCGTCTCCGAGCCGGTGCTGCCACTCCTCCTCGCGACCCTGCACGAGGAGCTCGGGCGGGGACTCGTTGTGCTGCTGCCCGAGGACGCGGACGCCCGCGACGTCGCCGAGGCGGCGGGCTGGTTCATCGGCGCCGACAACGTCGCGCTGCTGCCGGGCCGCGGCGTCCGCTGGGGCTCCGGGCTCGAGCCGCCGCCGCATCTCGTCGGCGAGCGGGCCCGCGCACTCGACGTGCTTGCGTCCGGTGGCCTCGTCGCCGCCTCGGCGACCGCGCTCGCCGAGGGTGTGCCGCCCGCCGCGGAGCGCCCCGAGTCGGTCCGGCTCGAGGTCGGCACTGAGCCGGGTCTCGAAGGCCTGTCGGAGCAGTTTGCGCTCGCCGGCTACGAGCGGGTCGAGCGCGCGGAGGAGCGCGGCCAGTTCGCCGTCCGCGGCGGCCTCGTCGATGTCTTCCCGACCACCGGCCGCGAGCCGCTCCGGATCGAGCTCTACGGCGACGAGATCGAGCAGGTGCGCGCGTTCTCCCCCTTCACCCAGCGGGCACTGCATCCGGTCGACGGCGTCGTCGTCCATCCCGCCGTCGAGCGGCGGGCCGACCTGAGCGAGCCGACGCTCGTCGACGACGAGCAGCAGTCGCTGCCCGAAGTGCCGGACGACCTCGTGCCGGTGCTCGACCGGGCGCCAGACTTCGTCTGGCAGCCCGACGAGGTGCGCCGCGTCTGGTCGGAAGAGGGGCTCGAGGAGATCTCGCTCAAGGGCACGTCCGAGCTCGACCCCTTCCCGCAGGCACAGCCGTTCTCGTTCGAGGCGCAGCGGCCCGCGATCGCAGCCCGCGGCCTCGCCGAGGCCGAGAACGAGCTGAAGGGCTTCGTCAACGGCGGCAACCGCGTCGTCGTCGCCTTCCCGCACGCCGGCGAGGCGCTGCGCACCGACAACCTGCTCAAGCGCGCCGACTCGCGGCTGCTCGACCCCGGCGACGACCTGCCCGAGCAGCCGGAGCTCCTGTTCGCGGTCGCGCCGGCGCGGCGCGGCTTCGTCTGGCGCGAGCTCGGCCTCGTCTTGCTGCCCGACACGCAGGTCTTCCGCAAGCGGCCGCCGCGGGCCGACAAGCGCCTCGGCCGGGCGCTCGCCTCCTTCGCCGACCTCCGCAGCGGCGACTTCATCGTCCACGAGGACCACGGCGTCGGGAAGCTGCTCGGCTTCGAGACGAAGGAGGTCGCGGGCGTCACGCGCGACTACCTGTTCCTCGCGTTCCGCGGCGAGGACCGGCTCTACGTCCCGCACGAGCAGCTCGGGAAGATCTCGAAGTACATCGGCGCCGACGCCGGCGCGCCCACGCTCTCCAAGCTCGGCGGCAAGGCGTGGCAGAACCTGAAGGCGCGTGCCCGCGAGAGCGTCCGCGAGCTCGCGACCGAGCTGATCGCGCTCTACGCGCAGCGCCAGCAGGCCCCGGGGACGGCCTACGAGCTCGAGAACGAGTGGCTCGAGCGGCTCGAGACCGAGTTCCCCTACCGCGAGACCGAGGATCAGGCCCGCGCGATCGAGGCGGTCAAGGAGGACCTGGAGGCGCCGCGGCCGATGGACCGGCTCGTCTGCGGCGACGTCGGCTTCGGCAAGACCGAGGTCGCTGTCCGGGCCGCGTTCGCGGCGGCGATGAACGGCAAGCAGACGCTCGTCCTCTGTCCGACGACGATCCTCGCCGAGCAGCACTGGAACACGTTCAAGGCGCGCTACCGCGATTTCCCGGTCCGGGTCGAGATGGTCTCGCGCTTCCGCAAGCCCGCCGAGACGAAGCAGATCCTCAAGGACTTCGCCGAGGGGAAGATCGAGGTCCTCGTCGGCACGCACCGTGTGCTCAGCCGGGACGTGATCCCGAAGGATCTCGGGCTTGTGATCCTGGACGAGGAGCAGCGCTTCGGGGTCGCCCAGAAGGAGCTGCTGCGCAGCCTGCGGCTCGAGGTCGACGTGCTCGCGCTGTCCGCCACGCCGATCCCCCGCACCTTGCACATGTCGCTCTCGGGCCTGCGCGACATCTCGATCATCGAGACGCCGCCGGAGGGCCGTCGCCCGATCCGCACCACGGTGGGCGAGTACGACGAGGAGATCGTCAAGACGGCCCTCGAGCGCGAGATCGAGCGCGGCGGCCAGGCCTTCTACCTGCACAACCGGGTCGAGACGATCGAGGAGGCGGCCGAGAAGCTGCAGCAGCTCTGTCCGAAGCTGCGCTTCATCGTCGCGCACGGGCAGATGAGGGAGCGCGAGCTCGAGGAGAAGATGCACGCGTTCCTGCGCGGCGACGCGGACGTGCTCGTCTCGACGACGATCATCGAGTCGGGCATCGACATCCCGCAGGCGAACACGCTGATCGTCGAGCGCTCCGACACGCTGGGCCTGAGCCAGCTCTACCAGATCCGGGGCCGCGTCGGCCGCTCCGACGTGACCGCGCACGCGTACTTGCTCTACCCGGACGCGATGGAGCTCTCGCCGGAGGCGCGCGCGCGGCTCTCGACGCTGGCCGACCATACCGAGCTCGGGGCAGGGTTCCAGATCGCGATGCGCGACCTCGAGATCCGCGGCGCGGGCGACCTGCTCGGCGCCGAGCAGTCGGGTCACGTTGCCGCGCTCGGCTTCGAGCTCTACGTCGAGATGCTCGCCGAGGCAGTCGCCGAGTTGCAGGGCCAGCGCCGTCTTGCGACCCGGCCGGTGCGCGTCGACGCCCGCGTCGACGCCTACGTGCCGGCGACCTACGTCGCGTCGGAGGCGCTCAAGATCGATATCCATCGCCGCCTCGCGCTCGCCGAGTCCGACGACGAGCTGCGGGAGCTACATGCCGCGCTCGAAGACCGCTACGGCCCCGTTCCAGAGCCCGTCGAGCACCTGTTCGCGATCCAGGAGGCGAAGCTGAAGCTCGCCCGCCTGGGCGCCGACTATCTGATCTACCGCGGCGGCCGCGCGACCGTCGGGCCGCTCGTGCTCGGCTCGGCCGAGCTACGCGCGCTGCGGGACGTTTCGGACACCGCCGTCTATACGTCAGCGAAACGTGAAGTTTCGCGTAGAACAGATGAACTCGAGGGAGCAATCGAACTTGTCGATGCTATCGTGACT
Source organism: uncultured Gaiellaceae bacterium (assembly GCA_963705515.1). Classification (GTDB taxonomy): domain Bacteria; phylum Actinomycetota; class Thermoleophilia; order Gaiellales; family Gaiellaceae; genus Gaiellasilicea. The sequence goes on along the minus strand of CAVPJV010000009.1, from coordinate 961,645 downwards.
GCCCGTCAGGCGGCTTGAGCCCGCCCCAACGCGAACCCACCTGGAGCTTTCTTACATGAAGATCTCTCGTCTCGTCATTCTCCTCTGCGCGCTCGCGTCCATCGGGCTCGCCGGCTGCGGCGGCTCCGACGAGGACGTGCCCGCCGACGCCGTCGCCGTCGTCGACGGCCAGGACATCGCGCGGAGCGACTACGAGGCCCTGATCGCGCAGGCGAAGAAGAGCTACAAGAACCAGAAGCGCGACTTCCCCGCCGCCGGCTCGCAGGAGTTCCAGACGCTGCGGAACCAGGCTGTGCAGTTCCTGGTCCAGCGTGAGCAGTTCGAGCAGAAGGCGGAGGACCTCGACGTCAAGGTCACCGACAAGCAGGTCGACGACCGGCTCGAGCAGATCCAGAAGCAGTACTTCGGCGGCGACAAGAAGAAGTTCGAGAAGCAGCTGAAGCAGCAGGGGATCACCGAGACGCAGGTGCGCAACGACATCCGCGCCCAGATCGTCTCCGAGAAGATCTTCGCGCAGGTCACCGGCAAGGTGACGGTCAGCGACGACGAGATCGAGAAGTACTACGCGAAGAACAAGGCGCAGTACAGCCAGCCGGAGAGCCGTGATGTGCGTCACATCCTGGTGAAGACGAAGAAGCAGGCGGACGATCTGTACGCGCAGCTGGAGAACGGCGCCGACTTCGCCGCGTTGGCGAAGAAGTTCTCGGAGGACACGGGTTCGAAGGCGAACGGGGGCAAGTTGACGATCTCGAAGGGGCAGACGGTGGCGCCGTTCGATCAGACGGCGTTTCTGTTGAAGAAGAACGCGATCTCGAAGCCGGTGAAGACCGAGTTCGGTTACCACATCATCCAGCCGCTGAGCGACACGAAGCCCGCGAAGGTCACCCCCCTCAAGGAGGTGCGGGCGTCGATCAAGCAGCAGCTGGAGCAGACGCAGAAGAACGAGGCGATGACGAAGTGGGTCGACGACCTGAAGAAGGACTACAAGGACAAGGTCGCCTACGCCACCGGCTTCACCCCGCCGCCCGACGCCAAGAACACGACCTCTGGGACAAAGTAGCCGGTTGCCTCTTTCGGAGGCGCTCGAGGAACTGCAGCAGCTGACGCGGCGCTTGCGCCGCGACTGCCCCTGGGATCGCGAGCAGACCGCGCGGACGATCGTCCCGCACACGGTCGAGGAGGCCTACGAGGTCGCCGACGCCGCCGAGACGGGCGACCCGGCGAAGCTGCTCGACGAGCTCGGCGACCTGCTCTTCCAGGTCTATTTCCTCGCACTGCTGCTGGAGGAGCGCGGCGACGGGGATCTCGAGCAGGTGGCACGGGCTGTACACGCCAAGCTCGTCCGCCGGCATCCGCACGTCTTCGGCGAGGTCGAGGCGGACACCGCCGGCCGCGTGCGCGAGCGGTGGGAGCAGGTCAAGTCCGAGCAGGAGGGGCGGGAGGGGATCTTCCACGACGTGCCGGCCTCGCTGCCCGCGCTCCTGCAGGCGCGCAAGCTGCAGCGCCGCGCTGTCGCCGCCGGCTTCGACTGGCCCGATCTCGAAGGCCCGCTGGCGAAGGTGCGCGAGGAGCTCGCCGAGCTCGAGGCCGAGGTGGCGCGGACCGGCGAGCCGCGCCCCGAGACCGAGGCTGACGCGAAGGTCGCACACGAGGTCGGCGACGTCCTCTTCACGATCGTCAATCTCGCGCGGCGGTTGAACGTCGACCCGGAGCTCGCGCTTCGCGGTACGAATATGCGGTTCGTCGAGCGGGTGGAGCGCGCCGAGCAGCTCGCCGCCGCCCGCGGCGAGCGCTGGAGCGAGCTGCCGCTCGCCGAGCAGGACCGCTACTACGACGAGGCAAAGGAGCAACTAGGATGAGCGTCGCACGCCTTCGGCTCGCTCCCGTGGGGGAAACCATGTTTCCCCCACGCGCCCCCTTCTTTCGACTCGTGTGGGGGAACCTTCCGGTTCCCCCACGCCCCCTCCCCGCTCATCGACCAAGATGTGGCCGATGAGCGCGATCAAACGCCTGCAGGGCCGTCAGATCCTCGACTCGCGCGGCAATCCGACGGTCGAGGTCGACGTCGAGCTCGTGTCCGGCGCCTTCGGCCGTGCCGCGGTGCCGTCCGGGGCCTCGACCGGGGTCCACGAGGCGGTCGAGCTGCGCGACGGCGGTTCCGAGTGGGGTGGCAAGGGCGTCGCGCAGGCGGTCGCGAACGTCAACGAGGAGATCGCGGGTGAGCTCGCCGGTCTGGACGGGCTCGACCAGGAGGCGCTCGACCGGAAGCTGATCGACCTCGACGGCACGCCGAACAAGGGACGTCTCGGCGCGAACGCGATCCTCGGCGTCTCGCTCGCCGCTGCGAAGGCGGCGGCCGCCGAGACCGGCCGGCCGCTCTACCGCCACCTCGGCGGCGAGGAGCGCGTCGACGCTGCCCGTGCCGATGCTGAACGTGATCAACGGCGGCGCGCACGCCGCCAACTCGATCGACCTGCAGGAGTTCATGGTCGTACCGGTCGGTGCGCCGACCTTCTCCGAGGGCCTGCGCATCGGCGTCGAGGTCTACCACGAGCTGAAGCGCGTGCTGGGCGAGCGCGGCCTCGCGACCGGGGTCGGCGACGAGGGCGGCTTCGCGCCCGATCTCGAGTCGAGCGAGGCGGCGATCGAGGCGATCCTGGAGGCGGCCGAGCGCGCCGGGCACCGCGACAACGTCGCGATCGCGCTCGACCCCGCGACGAGCGAGGTCTACGAGGACGGCGTCTACCGATTCGAAGGCCGCGAGCTCCGGAGCGCCGAGATGCCCGCGTTCTGGGCGGAGCTCGTCGGCCGCTTCCCGATCGTCTCGATCGAGGACGGCCTCGCAGAGGACGACTGGGACGCCTGGGGGCAGCTGACGCGCGAGCTCGGCGACCGCGTCCAGCTCGTCGGCGACGATCTCTTCGTCACCAACCCGGAGCGGCTCCGCCAAGGGATCGAGCGCACCGTCGCCAATTCGATCCTGGTCAAGGTGAACCAGATCGGGACGCTGACGGAGACCATCGAAGCCGTGCGGCTGGCGCAGTCGAACGGCTACACGGCCGTGATGTCGCACCGCTCGGGCGAGACCGAGGACGCCACGATCGCCGACCTCGCTGTCGCGCTCGGCACCGGCCAGATCAAGACGGGTGCTCCCGCGCGCTCCGACCGGGCGGCGAAGTACAACCAGCTGCTGCGGATCGAGGGTGAGCTCGGCGACCAGGCGGTCTACCCCGGCTGGTCGGCGTTCCCCAGGTCGCGCCGCGGATAGGCTCAACGGCATGCCGATCGTCCCCCGCCGCACGAAGATCGTCGCCACGATCGGGCCGGCCTCGTCGGAGCCGGCCGCTTTGAAGCAGCTGATGGGCACGATCGACGGCGCCCGCCTGAACTTCTCGCACGGCACCCACGAGGATCACCGGGCACGCGCGGAGGCGATCCGGGCGCTGCAGGAGGAGGTCGGGCGCCCCGTGGCGCTGATCGCAGACCTGCAGGGGCCGAAGCTCCGTGTCGGCGAGCTCGACGACCCTGTTTCGCTCGAGCGCGGCGCGGACATGACGATCGCCGGCGAGGACGTCGCCCAGGGCGACGACCTCCCGATTGCACCTGCGGTGCTCGGCTCGGTGCTCCAGCCGGGCTTCGACGTCCTGATCGACGACGGCGCCGTGCGGCTCCGCGTCGTGAACGTCGACCGCGGCCGCGCGCGCTGCGAGGTCCTCGTTGGCGGCATCGTCACCTCGCACAAGGGCGTCAACCTCCCCGGCGTCGCGCTGCCGATCCCGTCGCTGACGCGCAAGGACATCGACGATCTCCAGTTCGCGCTCGAGCTCGGCGTCGACTTCGTCGCGCTCTCGTTCGTCCGCTCCGCCTCGGACGTGCAGGCGCTGAAGACGCTGATCGAGGCGTCCGGGTCGACCGCCCACGTGATCGCGAAGATCGAGAAGGGCGAGGCGGTCGCGGCGCTCGACGACATCCTCCGCGAGGCGGACTGCGTCATGGTCGCGCGCGGCGACCTCGGGGTCGAGATCGGCGCGGCCGAGGTGCCGCTGCTGCAGAAGCGGATCATCCTGCGGGCGCTCGAGCGCGGGAAGCCGGTGATCACGGCCACGCAGATGCTCGAGTCGATGATCCACGCGCCCGAGCCCACGCGCGCCGAGGCATCGGATGTCGCCAACGCCGTCCTCGACGGCACGAGCGCGGTGATGCTCTCCGGCGAGACCGCTGTCGGCGAGTTCCCGGTCGAGTCGGTCGCGTACATGGACCGGATCGCCCGAGCCGTCGAGCCGAGCCTCGGCTACCGGCACGAGATCCCGGAAGCGGAAGAGAAGCCGACGGTCGGGCAGGCGATGTCGAATGCGGCCTGCGACATCGCCGAGGCGCTCGAGGCAGGCGCGATCCTCGTGCCGACCTTCACCGGCCGCACGGCATCGGCGGTCGCGAGGCTGCGCCCGCGCCGGCCGATCATCGGGCTCACCCATCTCGACCACTCGCTCCAGCACATGGCGCTCGAGTGGGGAGTGACGCCGGTCAGCATCTCCGAGTGCGCCGACGTCGAGGAGCTCTGGGCGACCTCGCTCGCTGCCGCCGTCGGAACGCAGATCGTCGAGAAGGGCGATCGCGTCGTGATCACAGCCGGCACGGCCGTGAACATCCCCGGGTCGACGAACGTGATCAAGGTCGACATCGCCTAGGAGGCCTCCTGGAGGAACCGCCGGGCGGCTGCGGAATCGTTCGGCGTGGCCTCCCGCAGGACAGCACCGGCCAAGACCCGTCCGGCCAGAAAGCGGCCGGGCCTGCCGCGGACGACCGTGGTGCTCCGCTGGTGCATCGTCGGCGTCGCGCTCTTCGTCGCGTTCCTCTATTACCAGCCGCTCTCGAGCTACCTGCAGACGCGGTCGGCCCTGAACGAGCGTGCCGCCGAGGTCGAGCAGCTGCGGGACGAGCGAGCGCGGCTCCAGAAGAGGCTCGCCGATTCGGAGACGGTGACGGCGCTGGCGCGCGAGGCTCGGCGGATGCGGCTCGTGCGCCCGGGGGAGCGGATCTTCATCGTCAAGGGCGTCGCCGAGTGGCGGCGGGCGCAGGCGCGGGCGAAAGCCAAGGCTACGCTGGGCGGCGATGGATGACCGTGCGCTCGTGGAGCAGCAGCTCGGCCGGCCTCCGCGCGCATTCCGGCGCGTAGCAGCGCGCTGCCCGGACGGCAGCCCGGTGGTGACAGAGCAGTGGCCCTACGACGACGCGGGCGATCCGTTCCCGACGACCTACTACCTGACCTGCCCGCACCTCGTGGCGGCGATCGCGCGACTCGAGGCGGCGGGTGGCGTCGAGCGCTGGAGCGAGGAGGTCGAGCGCGACCCCGAGCTCGCGGCCGACCTCGAGCGTGCGACGGGCGAGCAGCGGCGGATCCGCCGCGAGCTTGCAGGCGGCAAGGTCGGCCCGGACGGCGGCTCATCGCTCGACCTGGGGATCGGCGGCAGCGCCAACCCTCGCCGGCTCAAGTGCCTGCACGCGCACGTGGCCTACGCGCTCGCGCAGCCGGGCTACCTCCTCGGCGAGCGCATCCTGGCCGAGCTCGACCCCCGCTGGCCGCCCGAGTGCTGCCTAGGATCAACGACGTGATCACCGAGGCGGAGGTCGAGAGCGCGCGGCGCGAATGGGAGGAGGGGCACCGGCGGCTGCACGAGCAGGCGCACCAGGAGCCGCAGCCCGAGCGGCTGCTCCGGCAGGTCGACACCGTCATCGCCGAACTGAGGCGTCGGGTCGGCGGCACCTTCACGCTCGCCGAGCTGGCGGCGGCATACGCAGGCGCGGAGCGGTGGAGCAGGGCCGCCGTGGCGGAGCACTCGCCCGCGCCGGGCTGGCCGCGGACGCTCTCACTGGTCGAGGCGGCGGCGTTTCACGAGTACGCGCGCGGCGCCCAGGACTACGAGCCGTGAGTACGTCGCGCGCCTTGCGGCGTGCTCCCGTGGGGGAAACCAGGTTTCCCCCACGAGCCCCCTTCTTTCCGTCTCGTGTGGGGGAACCGCCCGGTTCCCCCACACCCCCTCCCGGTGCTCATGCGCCAGGGTGCGGCGCATGAGCACGCCTGCGCGGCGCAATCCGCGCACACGGCGGCGGCAGCCGCTGCTGCGCCCGGCGCTGGTCGCACTCGGCCTGCTCGCGCTGCTCCTGCTCGGGATCGCGATCGGGAGGGCGCTCGAGGACGGCCCGAACCCGGGCGGGACGCAGACGAACGTCCGCACGTTGACGCCGCAGCCGTTGCCGCCGGCGGCGCGCACGGTGACCGTCACGGTCACGACGGGCTGAACGACTCCAACAGGACGCGTTTCAGGTACCGTCAGGTTTGGGTAGGTTCACCGCCGATGGCATACGACGGAAACCGGAGCGCCGCCGCAGCTCAGCCCGAATGGCTGACGTTGGGGCAAGCCGCGAAGTATCTCGGCGTGGCGCAGAGCACGATGCGCAAGTGGTCGGATCTCGGCCGCGTCTCCGCGTTCTACACCCCCGGCGGCCACCGGCGCTACCGCCGCTCCGACCTCGATCAGTTCCTCGACCGGTCCGGGCCGGGCGGGGCGCCGGCTCCATCGACGTCCGGCCCCCTCGTCCTGATCGTGGACGACGACGAAGGCGTGCGGGAGTACGTTCGCGTCAACCTCGAGGCCGAGGGCTACGAGGTCCGCGAGGCGGGAAGCGCCGAAGAAGGGCTGGCGGCGCTCGGCGAGCGCTCACCCGACCTGATCCTGCTCGACGTGATGATGCCGCAGGTCGACGGCTGGGAGACGCTGCGGCGGATCCAGGAGCACACCGGTGTCGGCGCGATCCCCGTGATCATGTTTTCCGGCAAGGTCGACGAGGAGTCGGCGTCCGAGGCCGCGTCGCGCGGCGTGCAGGGGTTCATCGGCAAGCCGTTCGACCCCCGCTCGCTGATCGAGTCGACCAAGCAGCAGCTGCCGGTTTCGTAGCGCTCCCTTGAGCGGCCTCGACCGCGAGCTCCGGGACTGGGTCGTCGACCACCGGCTGGGCGTGCTCGACCCGCTCTTCGAGGCGCTCTCGTACGCCGGCTCGTTCGGCCTCATCTGGCTCGCGATCGCAGTGGCGATCTCCGGCTTCTCCCGGAGCCGCCCCTGGCTCTGGGCGCGTGTCGGGGCCGCGATCCTGGTCGCCGAGAGCGTCTCGGGCGTGCTGAAGGCGTGGATCGGGCGCGATCGTCCGCCCGTCGCCGATCCCGATCCCGCGCCCCTCGTCCACCTGCCGACGACATTCTCTTTCCCCTCCGGTCACGCGACCGTCTCCTTCGCCTGCGCGACCACGCTCGCGCTCGCCGTCCCCCGCCTCACCTGGCCGCTGTTCGCGCTGGCGACCCTGATCTCGTTCTCGCGCGTCTACGTCGGCGTCCACTACCCGTTCGACGTGCTGGCGGGGGCGGCGCTCGGTGTCGCGATCGCTATAGCTCTTCGGATGCTTGCAGCAGCCCTGCGCCGATCAGCGCCACCGATGCAACAAGGCTGATCCAGATCCCGATCCCGCGGCCGGCGAAGAAGAACTCGTCCGGGATCGAGATCGCCCGGACGAGCACGAAGATGGTCGAGAGCGCGCCGAGCGCGATCACGACGAGGCTCTCCGGTACTGCCGCCGGCAGGTCGATGCCCCAGCGGCGCAGCGCGACGACGAGGATCGCGAGCACGCCGATCAGGAGCACGAGCTTCCCGAGCACGCCCGTGTTCCACCCGAGCACGCTGACCGTCACGCCTTCGCCCTGCCCCGAGTACCAGCCGGTCAACGCCGAGAGCGCGAGCACGAGGCCGGTGAGCCAGGTGATCTGCTCGCCGAGTCCCCAGAGCGACGGGACGCCGCGGCGGGCGGCGGCCGGGGGCTCGCTGTCGCGCTCCCAGTCCGGCTCGGGCAGTGTCTCCGGCGTTTCCACGGACGAGAGTATGGGCATATCCCAGGTGAAAGTCACGCAGGTACGGGGTTGCAGCACGGCGGGTCGGACGGCCGTCCAGGTCGAAGCGGGGCGCCCTGTTCGCCCGCTCACGGGTCTGAAAAACGCTGTCGCGGACTACACTTGGCACATGGCTGAGCCTGCGACGGACTCTCGGGCAGCCGACGACGCGCCGCCGTTCGATCCGGTCGCCGTCGACCGCGCCTACCTCCAGGAACGGGCCCGGCGCCGTGCCCGCGTCGAGCGCTCCCGTGCGAAGCGCCGCGCCTCGCTGCGCTTCTGGCTCGTCCTCCTCGTGCTGATCGCCGTCAGCGTGCTGCTGACGCTGACGATCTGGCGCGAGGTCGAGCGGCTCTTCGGACTTTGATCGGCAGTCGGGCGAGCACCGACGTCGCGAGCTCGCTCGCGATCCTGGCTCGGACGGCAGGCTCGCTCGCCGGCGGCGCTCCGATCGAGCAGACGCTCGCGGAGCTCGTGCGTGCGGCTGCGCAGGGCATGGGAGCCGACGTGGCGGTGCTCTGGCTGCCCGAGCCCGGCGGCGCGCTCGTCGCGCGGTCCGTGTGGTCATCGTCGGCAGGGCTGGCGGCGGAGCTCGAAGGGCTGCGCGTCGAGGCGGACGAGCACACGGCGGCGGTCGTCCGTTCACGGCTCGACGAGAGCGCCGAAGGGCTGACCGTCCCGTTCGCTGCGGTCGGCGGAAACGGCGTGCTCGAGGTCGCGCGGCGCGGGCCGGCCTTCGAGCGGGAGGAGACGCAGCTCGCGACGCTCGCAGCCGAGCTGGCGGCGCTCGCCGGGCGGCTGGAGAACGGTGGCGCGGCCGGGCAGGGCGGCAACGGCACGCTCGACGTTGCGGGTGACGCACTGGCCGCGGTCGCTCCCGACGACGGCGCGCCGGCGCGCATTGCCCGTCTCGCAGCGGTCGCGTCGGGCGGCGACGCCGCGCTCGTCTGGCGGCTCTGCGACGACACCCTCGAGCTCGCCGATTCCTACGGGCCGATCGTCGCCGACGAGGAGCTCGCTCGAGCGGCGCATGCCGTCGTCGACGAGCAGAGCATGGTCTCCGTCGAGGAGAGAGCTCCGGCACACGTCGTGACGCTCCAGCTCGGCCAGCCGGTGCTGGGCGCGCTGCAGGTCCGGTTCGCGCCTGGTCGCGCACCGGACGAGCAGGGGCTCGAGCAGCTCGCGAGCTTCGCCGTTCGCGCCGCCCACGCGCTCCGCTCCTCCGAGCGCGCCCGCGACGAAGGCTTCGAGCTCGAGCGCAGCCGGGCGCTGCTCTCCGTCGTCGGCGAGGCGATCTCGCAGCTTTCGCTGTCGCACACCCTCGAGACGGCGATCGAGCGCGTCGCCCATCTCCTCGACGCCGACCGCGTGGCCGTCTACCTGACCGAGGGGGAAGCGATCGCGGTCGCAGCGAGCCGCGGGATCGACGGCCCACACCAGGCGGTCGCGAACGCCTTGCTCGCGGCTGCGGTGCAGTCGCGCCAGACGGGCGTGATCGTCGAGCTCGACGCGGCGACGGACGAGCGGCTCGAACAGGTTCGAGCCCACGTCGAGGAGTCCGGGATCCGTTCGGTGCTGGCGCTCGGGCTCGTCGTCGGCGACGACCCGATCGGCGTCCTCGCCGTCTATCCGCGGGAGCGGCGGCCGCTGAGCCAGAACGAGCGGTCGCTGCTGACCGCGCTTGCGGGGCAGCTGGCGGTGGTGGTCCAGAACGCGCGGCTGCACGAACGGGTGATCAAGCTCTACGACGATCTGAAGCAGGCGCATGCGTCCGAGCAGGAGAAGTCCAATCGGCTGAAGGCACAACACGCGATCTCGCGCACCTTCGCGCAGAGCCTCTCGCTCGAGACGACCCTCGATGCCCTCGCCTCGTCGATCGTCGAGCTCCTCGGCGTCGACGCGGCCGTGATCCGGATGCCGGACGAGCGCGGGATCGAGCTCGTCGCGCGCTCGGTCCACATCAACGACGAGCGCGTCGATCCGGCGGCGCGGGCGCTGCTCTCGCGGCCCCAGCAGCTGCCGCGGCGCGATCTGCTCGCGTTGCTCCGGCGCAGCGAGCCCCTGATCCTCGACGCCGAGCAGGCAGAGTCGTTCGGCGGCGCGCTGGCGTTGCTGGCGCCGTTCCTGCGCAAGGGCTCGAGCGCCGCCCTGATCCCGATCGCCACCCCCGCCGAGCTGCTCGCGACGCTGACGATCATCTCGCTCCATCCGGAGCGTCCCGTCGCCGGTGAGATCGCCGAGACAGCGCTCGCGATCGCGGGACAGGCGGCGCTCGCGATCGACAACGCCCGCCTCTACGGCCAGCAGAAGGCGTTCGCGGACACGATGCAGCGGTCGCTGCTGCCGCGCGCGGCCCCCGAGCTGCCGGAGCTCGAGCTCGGCGACGTCTACGAATCGGCCGCGCGCGTCGAGGTCGGCGGCGACGTCTACGACTACCTGACGCTCGGCGACGGCCGGCTCGCCGTCGTTCTCGGCGACGTCACCGGTCACGGCGTCGACGCGACGGCCGACATGGCGATGGCGAAGTACGTCTTCCGCTCGCTCGCCCGCGAGCATCCCGACCCCGGCATGTTCCTCGCCGCTGCGAACGAGGTCGTCTCGTCGGAGATCGCGCCGGGACGCTTCATCACGATGGTCGAAGTCGTCTTCGATGTCGAGGGTGGAGAGGTCGCGTGCGCCAGCGCCGGCCATCCGCCGCCGCGGCTGGTGCTCCCGGACGGGAGCGTCCAGCCGGTGTCGGCGCGCGGGCTCGCGCTCGGCATCGACGCGCCGCAGACCTACGACACGGTCACGGAGCCGTTCCCGCCGGGCGCGATCGTCGTCGTCTACACCGACGGCGTCATCGAGGCACGGCGCGGCAGCGAGCAGTTCGGCGTCGAGCGGCTCGACGCGCTGCTGGCCGAGCGGCACGACCTGCCGCCGCAGGAGATCGCGCAGGCGGCCCTCGCAGCGTGCCGCGACTGGACGGAGGGCGAGCTCACCGACGACTTCGCGGTGGTCGTCGTCAAGCGCTCGCCGCAGCCGGAAGACGCGCCGGCATGAGCCGCAGCCAGGCAGCTCTCGCGGCGCTGGTCTTCGGCGCCGGCATCGGCTCGCTCGCGACCGAGATCGCCGCCTCGCGGATGCTGGCCCCGTACTTCGGCTCGTCGACGATCGTCTGGGCGAACCTGATCGGGATCGTCCTGGCCGGGCTCGCCCTCGGCTACTGGCTCGGCGGCAAGCTCGCCGACCGGCGTCCCGAGCGGCGACTCCTCGGGCTGATCGTGCTCGCGGCGGCTCTCTGGGTGGCGATGACGCCGTTCATCGCCCGCCCGTTCCTCGACGCTGCCGTCGGCAATCTCGACGACGCGTCCGCCGGGGCGGTGATCGGCTCCTTCTTCGCCGTGCTGCTCCTGTTCGCGCCCGCCGTTGTCCTGCTCGGGATGGTCTCGCCCTTTGCGATCCGGCTCGCGATCACCGACGTCGAGAGCGCGGGCGAGGTCGCCGGACGGTTCTACGCACTCTCGACCGTCGGCTCGCTGGTCGGGACGTTCGTGCCGGCGCTGATCGCGATCCCGCTCGTCGGGACGCAGCGCACGCTCCTCGCGACCGCCGCGCTGCTGGCCGTGTCGGCCTCGTTCCTGCTCGGCCGGAAGGTGATCGTGCTCGCGGCGGCGATCGCCGCGCTCGCCGCCGTTCCGCCCGGCGCCGTCAAGGCCGAGGCGGGCCTGCTGCACGAGGAGGACTCGCTCTACCAGTTCATCCAGGTGATCGAGCGCGACGACGGCCGCCGGCTCCTGCGTCTCAACGAGGGCGTCGCCGTCCACTCGATCTGGCGCGAGGACACAGTGCTGACAGGCGGCGTCTGGGACGCGTTCCTGGCGCTGCCGCCGCTGCTCGATCGCCCGCTTCGGAGGGTCGCCATCCTCGGCAACGCGGGCGGTACGACAGCTCGGGCGCTCGGCCGGTTCTACCCGGACGCGCGGGTCGACGGCGTCGAGCTCGACCCGGCCGTCAGCCGCGCCGGGCGGGAGTACTTCGGGATGGAGGACAATCCGAACCTGACCGTCTACGACGCCGACGCGCGGCCGTTCCTGCGGCGGACGGACGAGCGCTACGACCTGATCATCGTCGATGCCTACCACCAGCCGTACGTGCCCTTCTACCTCGCGACCCGAGAGTTCTTCCGGCTCGCGCGCGAGCGCCTCGCACCGGGTGGGATCGTGGCGCTGAACGTCGCCTCGGTGCCCGGGGACGACAGCCTCCTCGACGGGATCGCCGGCACGCTCACGCACGAGTTCGACTCCGTCGCCGTCTGGCCCGCGCTCCGCTTCAACAAGATCCTGCTCGCGTTCGACGAGCCCCACGCGGTCGGCCGCATCCGCCAGGCTGATGTCGCGCCTGAGCTGCGACCGCTCGTGCAGCTGCTCGTCCGTCAGCTCCGGCCGGTGACGACGAAGGCGAAGCGGCCGTGGACGGACGACCGCGCGCCCGTGGAGTGGGTGACGGACCGGATGATCGTCGAGTACGCCGCGCGCGGCGGCGAGCTCGACGAGGACTTCCTCCCGACGCGACCGGCACCATGAGGCTGCTGCGGGCAGACGGGCAGCTGATCCGGGTCGGGCACCGCGGCGCCGCCCGGCTTGCGCCCGAGAACACGCTCCGCTCGTTCGAGGTCGCGGTCGAGCACGGCGTCGACGCGATCGAGTTCGACGTCCTCGACGCGGGGCCGGGCCCACTCGTGCTCGGTCACTCCCTCGCCGAGCTTCGACCCGACCCGGACACGCTCGACGACGCGCTGGACTACCTCGCGGGGCGCGACGTCGTCGTCCACGTCGACCTGAAGCTGACGACGCGGCTCGACGAGGTTGCGGCCGCGCTCGAGCGCCACGGCGTCGCGGGTCGCGCGGTGGTCAGCTCGTTCCACCTGCCGAGCCTGCAGACGATCGCTGCGCATGCGCCGCAGCTGCCGATCGGGTTCACGTACCCCGAGGACCGCTACGGCGTCTCGAAGCGCCGCGGGATGAAGCCGGCGATCCGGCTCGGCACGCTCGCGCTCCGGCGGGCGATCGTCGCGCGGATCCCGGCGATGGTCGCGCGTGCCGGCGCGCGGGCGCTGATGCTGCAGCACGCAGTCGTCTCGCCGGCCGCCGTTGCACGCGCGCACGACGCCGGCGCGGCCGTCTGGGCCTGGACGGTCGACGACCCCGACGAGCTCTCGCGGCTCGACTCGGCGGGGGTCGATGCAGTGATCACAAACGATCCTCGCCTGTTTGCGCAGGGGATCGGATCCGCGAAGGCGGATCCCATCCCGCGCGAAGACCCCTGAAGCGCCGCTTCGCGGCAAGGGCAAGATCTTTTCGGGCGTGGCTACACTGGCGCCGTGAGGCGCTCACTCTCATTTGTCCTGCTGGCAGGGTGTCTCGTCGCCGGCGTACTCACCGCCGGATTGCTCGTCGGGACGCCGTCCGCGGACGCGCAGGAGGGGACGACGACCGGCACGACGACGACGGCGCCGCCCCCGCCGACGACGACCACGACCACGACGACCACGACGACCACGACACCGACGCCGACCGTCCCGCGGCCGACCACGATCGCCGCAGGTGTCACCGTCGGCGGCGATCTCCTCGTCGGGGGTCTCTCGCCGGCCGCAGCGACGGCCGTGATCAGAGACTTCTTCGCCAGACCCGTCACGCTGACGCTCGGGAAGGTGTCGCTTCGCGCGACGCCGAAGCAGCTCGGCGCCTCCGCCTACGTCGGCGACGCGGTCAAGCGCGCCCGCCTCGTCAGGCCGGGAGCGAACGTGCCGCTGAAGGTCGCGGCGCCGCTGCCGCGGATCGAGCGCTTCATCGCCGGGATCGCGCGCCGCTTCGACCGCACGCCCGTCGACTCGGAGTTGTCGCTCCGGAACGGCAAGCCGTTCGTGACCAAGGAGCAGGTCGGCCGCCGCCTCCGCCAGACGACCGCGGTGCGCGCCGTCTTCAACAGCCTCAAGACCCACGACCGCGAGCCGATTTCGCTGCGCACCGACGTGCTCACACCGCAGAAGACGCGGGCGTCGATCGGCGACGTGATCGTGATTCACCGTGGTTCCAACAAGCTCAACTTCTATGCGGGCATGAAGCTGCGCCGGACGTTCGGCGTTGCGACCGGACAATCGCGCTACCCGACGCCGCTCGGTGCGTTCGAGATCGTCGTCAAGTGGCGCAATCCGTGGTGGTACCCGCCGCAGTCCGACTGGGCGCAGGACGCCGAGCCCATCCCGCCCGGCCCGGGGAACCCGCTCGGCACGCGCTGGATGGGGATCTCGGCACCAGCCGTCGGCATCCACGGCACGCCCGACCCCGCGTCGATCGGCTACTCCGTCTCGCACGGCTGCATCCGCATGCTGATCCCTGAGGTCGAGTGGCTCTTCAACCAGGTCGACGTCGGGACGCCCGTCTACATCGTCCGATGACCGGACGTCTCCGCCTCGCAGGGCAGGTCGCGGCCGTTGCGATCGTGGCGGGGCTGCTCGGGCTGCTCGCCTGGAAGCTGACGCAGGACGAGAGCGCCGTCACCTCGCAGCTCGACAAGGGGGGCTCGCCCACTGCACCCGCGTTCACGCTCGAGCGCCTCGACGGCAAGGGCGACCTCGGGCTCGAGTCGCTGCGCGGAAAAGCGGTCGTCCTCAACTTCTGGGCCTCCTGGTGCGGCCCCTGCAAGGACGAGACGCCGCTGCTGCAGCAGGGCTGGAAGCGCTGGCAGGGGAAGGACGTCGTCTTCGTCGGCGTCGACGTGAAGGACTTCCGCGGAGACGCGAAGGACTTCATGGCCCGCTACGGCGTCACCTACCCAAACGTCTACGACGGCAAGGGCTCCACGGTGGGGCGCTACGGCGTCACCGGCTTCCCGGAGACGTACTTCGTCGACGCGGCCGGCAACGTGCGCTACCGGATCGCCGGCCCGGTCGAGGACGCGGCGGACCTCGACGCCGGCATCGAGCGCGCGCTCGCGCCGGCGTGAGGGCGGCGGCCCTCGCGCTCATCGCGCTCGTCCTCGCCGCGCCCGCGGGAGCAAGCGAGGAGCGTCCGACGGCAGCCGAGCTCGAGTCCGAGCTCGTCTGCCCCGTCTGCGAGACGACGCTCGACACCTCGAACGCGCCGATCGCGCTGCGGATGAAGGCCTTCATCCGCGAGCGGATCGCCGTGGGCGACACGAAGAGCGAGATCAAGGCGTCGCTCGTCGACCAGTTCGGCCCGGCCGTGCTCGCCGAGCCCCCGAAGAAGGGCTTCGAGCTGGTCGCGTGGCTGCTGCCGCTCGCCGGCCTCGCGCTCGGCGTTGTCGTCGTCGGCCTGCTCGCCTGGCGCTGGAGCCACGCCCGCGGCGGCGACGAGCCGGCCGACCAAGCAGAGCCGCTCGATCCCGCGCTCGAGCGCCGGCTCGACGACGAGCTCGCGCGCTACGAGCCATGAGCTGCGTACGACGGTCATCGTCGCGTTCGGCGCGGGATTCATCTCGTTCCTCGCCCCGTGCGTGCTGCCGCTCGTCCCGGGCTACCTCTCCGCCGTCTCGTCCGTCGAGGCCGAGCGGCTGGGTGAGCCGGGCTCGTCGCGCCGGGTCGTCCGCTCGAGCCTGCCGTTCGTCGCCGGGCTCGTGACCGTCTTCGTCCTCCTCGGCGCCGGCGCCGCCGCGATCGGGCTCTCGTTCACGAAGAACCAGTTCCTGATGGAGCAGATCGCCGGCTTCATCCTGATCGTGTTCGGCTTCGCGTTCATGGGGCTGCTGCCCTGGCCGCAGCGGCTGCTCGGCGCCGGACTCGTCCAGGACGCGCGCCGGCGCGGCTCCGGCTTCCTGCTCGGCGGTGCCTTCGCCATCTGCGCCGCACCCTGCATCGGGCCTGTCCTCGGCTCGATCCTCGTCCTCGCGGGCGACTCCGACACGGTCTGGCAGGGCTCGCTCCTGCTCGCCGTCTACGCGCTCGGGCTGGCGGTGCCGTTCCTGATCGCCGCGGCGCTGTTCGTGCCGGCCATGGGCCTCTTCCGCCGCGTCCGCGACCACTACGTCGCGATCCAGTTCGTCAGCGGCCTGATCCTCGTCGCGGTCGGCGCACTCCTCTTCGCCGGCGAGTTCTGGCGCCTGCGCGTCTACCTGAACCGCATCCTCGAGGCGCTCGGTGTCTCCGGGTAGGAAACGTCCCGCGGCGCTGATAGATTCGCGTCTGTGGCGACCATCCTGCTCGCAGGGGTCGATCTCTTCTTCAGAGGGAAGCTCGAGGCCCTTCTGCGCGGCCACCACCTGGTCACGACCGACAGTGTCGACCCACCCGACCTCGTCATCGTCGACATCGCGCGCGTCGAGCCGGAGGAGGTCGTCGACTCGTGGCCGGACATCCCGATCGTGGGCTTCACCAACCACACGGACAAGTCGGGCCTCCAGCGCGCGCACACGGCGGGTTTCGACCAGGTGATCGTCAAGTCGGCGCTCGCGGAGCGCGTGCCCGAGATCGTGGCCGAGCTGACCGCGCCGTCCGTCTGAGCTAGCTCGCTAGACTCGCCGCCGTGACGTACATCATCGCCGAGCCCTGCATCGACATCAAAGATCGCTCCTGCGTCGACGTCTGCCCGGTCGACTGCATCCACGAGTTCGACCGGGTGTTGATCATCGATCCGGAGGAGTGCATCGACTGTGGCGCCTGTGAGCCCGAATGCCCGGTCGAGGCGATCTTCCCGGAGGACGCGCTGCCGGACAAGTGGGAGCCGTTCGTCAAGATCAACTACGCGTACTCCGAGGGTCCGGAAGCGGTCAACCCGCTCGTCGACGCCTACGCGACCGAGCACAACGTCCAGAACCCCCCGCTCGACTCGGCATAACACCTGCAGCGCGGTCGATCGCCGAAGTAGCCCTGGCCGCTGCGGCTATCCTCGGACAGTGAAGCTGCAGACGCTCGATCACGTCGCGCTCTGGGTCGCCGACCGCGAGCGGATGACCGCCGTCGCGCTCGCGCGGCTCGGCCAGCGCGTGATCGAGCAGACCGACCGGTTCACGCTGCTCGGCGCGGACGCAAGACGGGGCAAGCTGACGCTCTTCGACGCCGAGGGCCCACGCGAGCAGGGCGCCCTGGCCCGGATCGGGCTGCGCGTGACCTCGCTCGAGGGCCGCGATCCGGTGGTCGACCTGGGAGAGGGCCTCGAGATCGTCCTCGTCGAGGCGGACACCGACTCCGAGCTCGACCTCGACCACGTCGCGCTCCGCGCGAGCGACCCTGTGGCGGCCACGCGTGGCTGGGAACGGCTCGGCTTCGCGCCGACGGGCGACGGGAGCCTCGAGGTGGGCGGTGCCTATCTCGAGCTGATCCCTGGAGACCCCGGCGAGCCGGAGCGGCCGCTGCTCAACCACCTCGGCGTGCTCGTCGACTCGGTCGAGGAGCACCAGGCCGAGGCGGAGGAGCTCGGTGTCGAGATCGACGATCTCGTCGATGCGCCGAACACGCTCGCGCTCTTCGTGTGGGGCCCGGACCGGGTCAAGCTCGAGTACGTCGAGCACAAGCCGTCATTCAGCCTGACCTGATCGTCGCCGGCGCCGGCATGGCCGGCCTCGTCGCCGCGTCGCGTGCCCGCGAGCTCGGTGCGGCGCCCGTCGTCTTCGAGAAGGGAGACCGCGCCGGCGGGTCGATGCTGCTCTCGAGCGGCGTGATCTGGCGTCACAGGACGCTCGACGACTTCCGGGCGGAGTGTCCCGACGGCGACCCGGCGCTCCAGGCGCGGCTCGTCGAGGAGCTGGACGACGCCCTCGACTGGCTCGAGCGTCTCGGGATCGAGCCGGTGCGCCGCGAGACGGGTAATCCGCTGACCGTGGGGCGGCGCTACGACACGCGCTCGCTCACGGACGTGCTCGTGCGCGCTGCCGGCGACGTGCGGCTGCGGGAGCCGTTCGGCGAGGCTCAGGTGCTTGCGACCGGCGGGTTCGGCGTGAGGCTGGCGGAGGAGCGCGGGCTGCTGCTGCGCGCGGCACCATGGAGTGTCGGGGAGGGGCTGGCATACGGTCTCGGCCGCGGCGCAGTCGAGACCGCCGGGATGGAGCAGTTCTACGGGCGCGCGCTGCCAGGTCCCGTCGGAGAGGACGAGTACGTGCGTGCGTCGCAGCTCTACGCACGGCATGCGCTCGTGCTCGACGACGACGGACGCGATCTCGGTGAGGCTGCCTGGCACGAGAGCGACATCGTCCAGCGGTTCCCGGGCGGGAAGGCGTGGTACGTGATCGACGCACGCGCGCTGCGTCAGCTCGGTGCGGGAGCGGACTGTGGCCGACCTCGTCGACGCGGCGCGCGCCGCGGGCGGCGACGTGCGCCCCGCGGAGGAGCTGCCGTTCGAGCTGCCGGCGTCGCCGAAGCTCGCCGAGCCGCCGTTCCTGGCCGTGCGCGTCTACGCCGGGGTGACCCACACGATCGGCGGCCTTCGCGTCGACGATCGGGCGCGTGTGCTCGACGGCGACGGCTCGCCGGTGCCCGATCTCCTTGCGGCAGGCGCCGATGCTGGCGGGATCTTCACCGGCGGCTACGGCAGCGGCCTCGCGGCGGCCCTCGTCTACGGTCGCGTGGCCGCCGAGACCGCCCTCGCCTGACGCCGTCCGAACCGGCCATGTCCGGGGTCAGACCCCGTCACGTCCTGAACGGACATCGCGGAAATGTGCGCTTTGCAGGGAGAAGGCTGCCGGGAACGTGCCCGATGCGGACATGTCCGGGGTCTGACCCCGGACATGGGCGAATGGGACGGCTACGCGAGCTGCGTGTACGCGCAGAGGCGGCGGTCGCCGGGGAGCGGCGAGGGGCCGATCTTGCTGATTCGCAGCAGCGTCTCGTTTGCCTCGACGGTCGAACCGACGGCGGGAACGTCGCCCTCGCGCTGCTGCAGCGTCCAGCCGCTGGACGACCAGACGAAGAGCAGATGCCCGCCGGGGGCGTGGTGGCCGTTTTCCATCGGCGGCGATTCTAGTCGCTGGTCGGACGGCCGGCGTAGGACGGCAGGACGACGCGAATCGCCGTGCCGCCGTCCGCTCCCTGCTCGACCTCGAAGCGGCCGTTCAGGGTCGACGCACGCTCGCCGATCGCCTCGAGAGCGGCCGTGCGCCGCTCGCCTGTGCCGTTGTCGGCGACGATCGTCTCGATCTGACCGCCCGCCGTCTCCTGGATCGTGACCGAGATCTTCGAGGGCGGCCCCCGCCGGACTGCCTGGTTCAGCGACTCGCGGACGATCTGGTAGAGCCCGACCTGCTCCTTCTCGCCGAGCCGTGCCGCCGAGGCGACGTCGACCTCGATCTGCACGCGGTGCTCCATCCCGAGCTGGTTCGCCAGCTCGTCGACGGCGGCGCCGAAGCCCTGGTCGCGCAGCACGACCGGCTCGATGTTGAAGGAGAGGTCGCGCAGCTGGCGGATCGTCTCGCGGTGGCGCTCGAGCGCCGAGGACATGATCCCGCGCGCCGCCTCCGGCCGCCCGTCGTCGATCGCCTGCACGGCCGCGTCCAGCATCAGCGCGATCCCGGCGAGGTTCTGGACTGGCCCGTCGTGGAGGAAGAGCGCGAGCCGACGTCGCTCGTCCTGCTCCGCCGTGATGATTCGCTCGACGAGGCGTTCGCGCTCGTCGTCGGGAACGCGATCTGACACCGGCGCCTAGTCGATGATCGCGTCGCGCAGGGCGATCGCGACCGCGTGCGTCCGTGTATCGGCCTCGAGCTTCGCGAGGATGTGGCGGACGTGGCTCTTCACCGTTTCCTGGCTGATGAAGAGGCGGGCGGCGACGTCGGCGTTGGACATCCCGTCCGCGAGCAGCTGCAGGATCTCGCGCTCGCGCGAGGTGAGCATCTCGTTCTGCTCCTTGCCGGTCAGGAAGGCCGGCATCAGCGCCGGGTCGACGAAGCTCTCACCGCCCGCGACCTTCTCGATCGCGCGCAGGAGCGTCGCGTGCGGCGCCTCCTTGAGGATGTAGCCCTTCGCCCCCGACTCGAGCCCGCGGCCGAGCAGCGAGCGCTCGCTGTAGGCGGTGAAGATCAGCACCGCCGTCTCGGGCACCTTCTCCCTGATCTGCTTCGTCGCCTCGAGCCCGTCCATGCCGGGCATGCGGACGTCCATGATCACGACCTGCGGCCGACGGCGCTCGACCAGCGCGACCGCGCCGGCGCCGTCCGAGGCCTCGCCGATCACGCGCACGTGTGGGGCGCGGGAGAGCGAGAGCCGGAGGCCTTCGCGGACGACCTCGTGGTCGTCGACGATCAGGCAGGTGATCTCTTCGGGCATCGCCGGGGAAGTGTATGCCGTGGGTCGGCTTTCAGACGCCCAGGGACAACTGGACGGGCTCGGGCGGCGGCACCGGCGGCGCTATCCGGCGGTCGCGGACGCCGTGAGTGCGAGCAAGGCCGCGCACCTGCTGCCGCACCGGGTCGACCTTCGTGCGCGGGAGATAGGCCCCTCGGGCATAGAGGTCCTCGTAGCGCTCGAGCTGCTCCGGCCAGTCGCGCGCGAGCGCCTCGAGGAAGTGCTCCTTCGTCCCGGGCGCGAGATAGAGCATGTTCGCCCAGACTCCCGTCGCGCCCGCGGCGCGCGCCGCCTTGACGACCTCGGCCAGCTGCTCGGGCCGGTCGGAGAGCCCGGGCAGGATCGGCGCCATGCCGACGCCCGCCTTGATCCCGGCGTCGACGAGCGCGGTCAACGCCCGCAGCCGCTGGCGCGGCGGCGCCGTGCCCGGCTCGGTCGTCCGCCAGACCTCGTGGTCGAGCGTGGGCACGGAGAAGGTGACGTGGACGTCGGCGCGCCGCGCTGCCTCGCTGAGCACGTCGACGTCGCGGACGATCAGCGGCCCGCGCGTGATGATCATGAACGGCGTCGTTGGCGCGGCTGAGCGCCTCGATGCAGGCCCGCGTCAGTCGGTAGCGCCCCTCCGCCGGCTGGTACGGGTCGGTGGCGGCGCCGATCGTGACCGTCTCCCGCGCCCATGACGCTCGGCCGAGCTCCGTCGCCAGCACCTCGGCGACGTTCACCTTCACCCTGATCGAGCGCCCGTAGCGGTCGTCCGAGGGCCGGTCGGCGCGGCGCTCGAAGGCGCGGACGTAACAGAAGGTGCAGCGGTGGACGCAGCCCGTGTAGGGGTTCAGCGACCAGTCGAACGGCATTCCCCTGACCCGGTTGAGCGCGCTCCGGCACTCCTCCTCGCGGTATTCGACCCGCATCCCGGCAGGATAGAACATATGTTCGTACGACGCCAAGTGATTGGATGCCCGGATGGAGCTCCCGTTCGGCATCCGCCGGATCACCACACCCCTGCCGACGCGTCCCGGGCACGTCCACTCGTACCTGCTGCCCGGCGAGGACGGCTGGACGCTCGTCGACACCGGGATCGGGCTGCCGGACGCGCAGGAGGTCTGGCGGGAGTCGCTCGGGGACGCCGAGGTGGCGCGGATCTTCGTCACGCACTTCCACCCCGACCACGTCGGCGCGGCCGCCGATGTCGCCGAGTTGACCCGGGCGCCCGTCCACCAGGGCGCGCTCGACTACGCACAGTGCGAGCTCGTCTGGGGAAACCCGAACTGGCCCGAGCGGATCGCCGACTGGTTCCGCACACACGGCGTCCCGGACGAGATCACCGAGGAGCTGATCGGCTCGGGCGACGTCTACCGGCCGTTCATCCGCTTCCAGCGCGACCCGATCCTCGTCGACGACGGCGACCGCCTCGACGGCTGGGAGCTCGTCGCCGCGCCGGGCCACGCCGACGGTCAGCTGTGCCTGCTGAAGGAGCGCGTGCTCGTCTCGGCCGACCACCTGCTCGGCCGGATCTCGCCGACCGTCGGGCTCTGGCCGGCCAGCCGGCCCGATCCGCTCGGCGACTTCCTCGAGTCGCTCGAGCGGACGATCGAGCTGGCGCCCGAGATCGCGCTCCCAGGCCACGGCGACCCGATCCTCGATCCGGTCGGCCGCGCCCGCGAGCTGATCGAGCACCACCACGAGCGGCTCGCGTTCGCCGAGGCCGCGCTCACCGATGTGCCGCGGAGCGCCTACGAGGTCTCGTTCGACCTCTTCGGCGCCGAGCTGAAGCCCGCGTCACGCCGCTTCGCGGTCGCGGAGACGCTCTCCCACCTCGAGCGGCTCGTGCTCGAGGAGCGCGCCGAACGCGGCGAGGACGTCGGAACCGTTGCCTATACTGCGCGCCAGCTTGGACGAGAGCCCTCTAGTACCCACGTGCCCCCGGAGAGCGGGGCGATGAGCGACACCCTCCGGATCCTCGCGATCTTCCTGCTCGTGCTGGGGAACGCAGTGTTCGTCGCCGCCGAATACGCGCTCGTGACGGCGCGGCGGACGCGTCTCGAGCCCGAGGCCGACGCCGGCAGCCGTCGCGCACGGACGGCGCTCGACCTGATGGACCATCCGGTCAAGTTCATCGGCACGGTCCAGATCGGGATCACGGTCTTCGGGATCGCCCTCGGCGCCGTCGGCCAGCCGCTCCTCACCGACTACTTCGACTCCCCGTTCTCGTACGCGGTCGCCTACGCGCTCGCATTCGTGATCCTCACGTACCTCAGCGTCGCGCTCGGTGAGCTGGTGCCGAAGGCGCTCGCGCTGCAGCGGGCCGAGCCGATCGCGAAGATGGTCGCGATTCCGCTCGAGCTCCTGCAGAAGATCGTGAAGCCGTTCACCTGGCTCCTGCAGGTCTCGGCGAACGCGGTCACGAAGCTCTTCGGCGTCTCACCCGCACCCGCGGGCGAGCTCGCGCACACCGAGGAGGACATCCGCCACATCGTCGCCGGGGCCGAGGATGCCGGCGTGATCGCGACGACCGAGGAGGAGATGCTCTACAAGGTCTTCGACTTCGCGGACAAGGAGGTCCACGAGGTGATGGTGCCGCGGCCGCAGGTGGTCGCGATCTCGATCTCGATGCCGACCGAGGAGGCGCTGGCGGCGCTGCTCGGGTCGCCCTACACGCGCTATCCGGTCTACCGCGACTCGCTCGACGAGATCGCCGGGATCCTGCACGTCCGCGACCTCTTCTCCGCCCTGCACGACCGCGGGATCGCGAACGTCGACATCGAGGAGCTGCTGCGGCCGGTCTACATCGTCCCCGAGACCAAGGACCTCGCCGCGCTGCTGGCGGAGTTCCGCAGGCAGAACCAGCACATGGCCGTCGTCGTCGACGAGTACGGCGCCATGCAGGGGATCGTCACGCTCGAGGACCTGCTCGAGGAGATCGTCGGCGAGATCGAGGACGAGTTCGACCTCCCGAATGAGTCGATCGAGCGGATCGACGAGCGGCATATCCGCATCGACGGCACCTTCCCGATCGACGACTTCAACGAGCAGTTCGGCACCGAGATCGAGGTCGAGGACTACCACACGATGGCGGGGATCGTCTTCGGCGCGCTCGGACGCGCTGCCGAGGTCGGCGACGAGGTCGAGATCGACGGGCTGGCCCTGCGCGTGCTCGAGGTCGAGGGCTCGCGGATCCAGCGGCTCGAGGTCGAGTTCAAGGAGCCCATCGCGGAGCCCGCGCCGGTGGAGGACTAGCTCGCCCCGGCCCAGAAGTCGTCGAACGCGGACGGGTCGCTCGGCAGGGCGAGCACCTCGGTGACGACGCCGTCCCGGATCGTGAAGAGGAGCAGCTGGTCGATGTCGATCGACCTGCCCTCGCGCTCGCCGCGCGCGCGGTAGAGCCCGGCGCCGCGCTCCTCGCTCGCGAGCGCGTCGATGAACGTGGAGCGGTAGGTGCCGTCCGTCAGCTTCGGGAGCCGGGCGAGGAAGCGGAAAATCTCCGAGCGGCCCTGATACGTCCCCGCCATGACGCCGGCGCCCGGCACGTGCCAGACGGCGTCCTCGGCGAAGCATTCCCGGAGCGCAAAGCCCTCCTTGTTCGCGAACGCCTCCATGATCCGGCGCACGAGCGCCGCGTTCTCCTCGACGCGGGTCACCGTCCTTCCTCCCAGCGGTCGATCAGCCCGGCGACGTGGTGGCGCTGCGCCTCGGTGAAGTCCATTCGCGCGAGCAGGCGGCGCGCCTCGGCGGGATCGTCGTTCGCGACCGCCGCCTCCAGGTGCTCACGCCAGGGCGTCGGCTCGCGCAGCTGCCGGCGCAACCAGCGGAGGAGGCTGACGCTTGCTTGATCCACCATCGAGCAGGCAGGCTACAACGGTGAAGGAGATCCTCACCGAGATCGAGCGGTGGCAGCAGGAAGGCGAGGCGGTCGTCGTCGCCACGGTCGTCGCGAACCGCCGCTCGGCGCCGCGCCCCGTCGGCTCCAGCCTCGCCGTCTCGGAGAGCGGCAAGCTCTGCGGCTCCGTCTCGGGCGGCTGCGTCGAGGGCGACGTCTTCGAGCAGGCGCAGGAGGTGTTCGCGAGCGGCGAGCCGAAGCTCCTCTCCTACGGGATCAGCGACGAGGAGGCCTGGGCGGTCGGGCTGCCCTGCGGCGGCGAGATCGACGTCTTCGTCGAGCGTCTGCCTTGATCGGGCGGCTGCTCGCAGCTCCAGCGCGACGGCGGCCGCGCCGTCGTCCTCACGGTCGTCGAAGGGGAGGGGCTCGGGTCGAAGCTCCTCGTCATCGAGGGCGGCGAGACGGTCGGCGACGGCCCGCCGGAGCTGGCGTCGCACGCTGCCGAGCTGATCCGGGGCGCCCGCAACCGGACGATCGAGCTCGAGGGCCGCACGGTCTTCGCGGAGGTCTACGGGCCGCCGCCGCGGCTCTTCGTCTACGGCGCCGTCGACACCGCCGAGGCGCTCGCCGCCGCGGCGAGGCTGCTCGGCTGGGGGTCGATCGTCGCGGACGCGCGCGCGAAGTTCGCGACGCGCGAGCGGATGCCGAGCGCCGACGAGCTGATCGTGGCGTGGCCGGAGGAGGCCTTCGCCCAGGTCACCCCCGACCACGCGACCGCGGTCGTGATCCTCACGCACGACGACAAGTTCGACCTGCCGGCACTCGAGCTCGCGCTCGCGACCGACGCGTTCTACGTCGGGCTGATCGGCGGTCGCCGCAACCAGAAGCGGAAGCGGGAGCGGCTGCGCGAGGCCGGCGTCGCCGAGGAGGCGATCGAGCGGATCTCAGGCCCGTGCGGGCTCGACATCGGCGCCGACTCGGTTCCGGAGACGGCGCTCTCGATCCTCGCCGAGGCGATGGCCGCCCGGAACGGCCGCGCCGGCGGGCCGCTCGGCAGCTCGACGCAGCGCATCCACGCATGAGCCGCACCGCAGTCGTCACGGGCGCGGCGCGCGGACTGGGGGAGGCGATCGCGCGACGGTTTGCCGCCGACGGCGACCGCGTCCTCCTCGCCGACCTCGACGAGTCCGGTGCCGCGCGGGTCGCGGAGGAGATCGGCGGCGAGGCGGTCGAGCACGACGTCCGCAGCCTCGAGTCCTGGGAGCGGCTGCTGGCGGCGGCCGGCGAGGTCGACGTGCTCGTCAACAACGCCGCCCGCACCGAGATCCGCCCCTTTTGGGAGATCGACGTCGACGAGTGGGACGACGTGCTCGCGACGAACCTGCGCGGCACGTACCTCGGCATCCGCGTCGTCGGCGCGCAGATGCGCGACCGCGGCGCCGGTCGGATCGTCAACCTCACCTCGGTCGCCGGCCAGAACAGCCGCGCCGTCACCGGCGTCCACTACGCCTCCTCCAAGGCCGCGATCGTCGCGCTGACGCGCCATGCCGCGACCGAGCTGGCCGGATCGGGCGTGACCGTGAACGCGGTCGCACCGGCGGCGATCGACGGGCCGATGGTCGCGACCGTCGCTCCCGAGCGGCTGGAGGCGATGCTGAAGACGATCCCGGTCGGCAGGCTGGGACGGCCGGAGGAGGTCGCCGCGGCCGTGGCGTATCTGGCCTCCGACGCCGCCGGCTTCGTCACCGGCGCCACCCTCGACGTCAACGGCGGGATGCTGATGCGATGAGGATGCGCGCGGCCGTCATGCACGAGCCCGGCGCACTCGTCGTCGAGGAGCTCGACGTCGAGGAGCCGCTGCCCGGCGAGGTCGTCGTGCGCATGAGCGCGGTCGGCGTCTGCGGGACCGACCTCCACTCCTACAAGGGCGAGTGGGATCGCCCGACGCCGATCGTGCTCGGGCACGAGGGCGCCGGGCTCGTCGAAGCGGTCGGATCCGAGGTCGAAGGCCTGAGCGAGGGCGACCGCGTCGTCCTCTCCTGGGCGCCGGCGTGCGGCGAGTGTGGGCCCTGCCGCCGCGGCCGCCCGGCCGCGTGCGGGCCGCTCTCGTCGGCGATCGGCCGCGGGACGCTGCTCGGCGGCCGCACGGGGCTCTCGCTGAACGGCGAGACGGTCTTTCGCGGCACGGCGACCGGCGCGCTCGCGGAGCGGGTCGTGGTCGATGCCGCCGCGGCGATGCCGTTCGGGAACGAGGTGCCGATGGAGCAGGCGGCGCTGCTCGGCTGTGCCGCGCTCACCGGCGTCGGCGCCGTGCTCAACGCGGCCAGCCCGGAGCCAGGCTTCAGCGCGCTCGTGATCGGCGCAGGCGGCGTCGGCCAGTTCGTCGTCCAGGGCGCGAGGATCGCGGGCGCGGCCGAGATCCTCGTCGTCGACCCCGTCGAGGCGCGGCGCGCGCAGGCGCTCGAGCTCGGCGCGACCCGGGCCTGCGCACCTGACGACGTGCGCGAGGCGGTTGCCGAGCTCGATCCGGAGGGCGTCGACTACGCCTTCGACGCGGTCGGAGCCGCGGCGACCACGAAGCTCGCACTCCGCTGGACGCGGGGCGGCGGCACCGCGGTCGTCGTCGGGCTGCCCGCCGGCGGCGAGAAGCTCGAGCTCGACCCGTTCGAGTTCTCCAACCGCGAGAAGACGCTGACGGGGACGATCTACGGCTCCGAGGATCCTGCGGTCGCTCTGCCGCAGCTCCTCGACCTCGTCGGCTCGGGCCGCCTCGAGCTCGCGAGCCTCGTCGGGCCGTCGTTCCCGCTCGACCGCGCCGACGACGCATTCCGCGCCAGCCTCGGGGGCGAGCCCGGCCGAGTGCTCGTCACCCCGTAGGATCGGGACGTGGACTTCGGCGACAACATCTGGGACGTCGACTGGGACGAGCCGGGCGAGTACGAGGCGGACGCCGAGCGTGCCGGCTTCGGCGGCGTGCGCGGGAAGCGACTGCGGCGCCAGCTCGGCGCGACGCTCTCGGCCGCGGTCTGGGAGCTCGACCCCGGCCGCAGCCAGGCGCCCTACCACTTTCACCACGGCGGCGAGGAGCTCCTGATCGTGCTCAAGGGGACGCCGACGCTCCGCTCGCCGGAGGGCGAGCGCGAGCTGAAGGAGGGCGAGGTCGTCCACTTCCCGCGCGGCCCGGAGGGCGCGCACCAGGTCGTCAATCGCTCCGATACCGTCGCGCGCTACGTGATCGCAGCGGCGCAGGGGACGCCGGAGATCATCGAGTACCCAGACAGCGGCAAGATCGCCGCCATGGCGCGCACCGAGACGACGGCCGGCGGCCCGCTCTTCACGATCAACCGCCTCGACGACGCCGTCGACTACTTCGACGGAGAGTCCGGCAGCTAGGCGGGCAGCGACTCGCGCAGGAACCGGAGCAGGTTCCCGGAGAGCAGGCCGTCGAGCTGGTCGCCCTGCCAGCCGCGCGCCCGCAGCGCCGCGACGAGCGCCGGGTACTCCTCCGGCCCGGCGAGGCCCTCGATCGTGGCTCCGACGGCGAGCCCGGGCGGCATCAGGGCGTCGGGCGGGATCGGCGTCGGCATCAGCTCGTTGATCCGCTTCGTCCAGTCGGCTCCGAGGCAGATCCGGTCCGGCCCGACGAGGTCGACCGCGTGCTCGAGATGGTCGATCGCCCGCTCGATCGTCGGCCGCTGCGGGTCGATTGCAATCGGGTGCAACATCAGGCCGAAGCAGCCGTCGCGGTCGGCCAGCGCGCGCAGCTGGTCGTCCGTGAGGTTCCGCGGATGGTCGTTGACGGCACGGCAGCCCGCGTGCGTGACGCAGACCCGCCCCTCGTACTCCGCGAGACACTCGTCGAAGACCTTCGGCGACGCGTGCGCGAGGTCGAGCACGATCTGCCGCTCCGCGAGCACGGGCAACAGCGAGCGGCCGAGGCGTGACAGCCCGCCTTCGTCGACGGTTCCGTCGGCGAACGGGTTGCGCCGGTTCCACGTCAGCCCGGCCATCCGCAGCCCGAGCTCCCAGAAGAGATCGGCGCCCCAGAGCTCGTAGCCGAACGGCTCGACGCCCTCGAGCGCGAGCATCAGCCCGATCCGCTCGCCGCGCTCGACGAGGTCGAGGTCGGATCGCGTCCGCACCACGACGACACGATCGGCGTTCTCGCGCACGGCGCGGTGAAACGACGTCGCCTGCCCGAGAGCGTCGCGAAGCGTGCCCTCGGGCTGGTGATCGAGCTCGACGAAGATCGGGCAGACCTGAAGGCCCACCTGGCCCGCCTCCAGCAGCGGCAGCCACGTTCGCGCGAACACGTTCGTCTCGCCAAGCCGGTGCTCGCGGTGTGCGAGCTCCATGAGCAGGTCGTTGTGGGCATCGGCGATCACGGCGCAACTATCCTCTCAGCGATGGCGACGGTCGCTTCCACCAAGACGTTCGCGGTCACGAACCCGGCCACCGGCGAGGTGCTCGAGCACGTGCCGCGGCACGGCGTCGAGGAGACGCGGGCGGCGATCGAAGCGGCCGAGCGGGCCTACCCGGCGTGGCGAGGCCGCACCGCCAAGGAGCGCGCCGCCGTGCTGCGCCGCCTCTCGGACCTGATGCTCGAGCGGCAGGAGGAGCTGGCACGGCTGCTGACGAGCGAGCAGGGCAAGCCGCTGGCGGAGGCACGCGGCGAGATCGCCTACGCGGCGTCCTTCTTCGAGTGGTTCGGCGAGGAGGCGAAGCGCGTCTACGGCGACACGATCCCGGCGCACCAGCCCGACAAGCGGATCGTCGTCCTGAAGGAGCCGATCGGCGTCACCGCCGGGATCACGCCCTGGAACTTCCCCGCCGCGATGATCACCCGCAAGGCCGCGCCGGCGCTCGCGGCCGGCTGCACGATCGTTGTCAAGCCCGCCGAGCAGACGCCGCTGACGGCGCTCGCGCTCGCCGAGCTGGCGGTCGAGGCCGGTGTCCCCGACGGCGTGTTCCAGGTCGTCACCGGCGACGCCGGGGACGCTCGCGTGATCGGCGGCGAGCTGACCTCGAACCCGGCCGTGCGCAAGCTCTCCTTCACCGGCTCGACCGAGATCGGGAAGCTCTTGATGGCGCAGTGCGCCGGGACTGTGAAGAAGGTCTCGCTCGAGCTCGGCGGCAACGCGCCGTTTCTCATCTTCGACGACGCCGACCTCGACGCCGCGGTCGAGGGCGCGATCATGTGCAAGTTCCGCAACTCCGGCCAGACCTGCGTCTCCGCGAACCGGATCCTCGTCCAGGACTCGGTCCACGACGAGTTCGTCTCCCGCTTCGACGCAGCGGTGGGCAGGCTCGTCGTCGGCGACGGGCTCGAAGACGGCACGCAGGTCGGCCCGCTGATCGACGAAGGCGCGGTCGAGAAGGTCGAGCGTCACGTCGCGGACGCAACCGGCTCGGGCGCCGAGCTCGTGCGGGGTGGCCACCGCCTCGAGGGGACGTTCTTCGAGCCGACCGTGCTTACGGGCGTCGACGGCTCGATGGCGATGACGCGCGAGGAGACGTTCGGCCCCGTCGCCGGGATCCAGCGCTTCGCCGCCGAGGACGAGGCGATCCGGCTCGCGAACGACACCCCGTACGGCCTCGCCGCCTACTTCTACAGCCAGACCCTCGGCCGCGTCTGGCGCGTCTCCGAGGGGCTCGAGTACGGGATCCTCGGCGTCAACACCGGGATCATCTCGACCGAGGTGGCGCCGTTCGGCGGGATGAAGGAGTCGGGAATCGGCCGCGAGGGCTCGAAGTACGGCCTCGACGACTGGCTCGAGCTCAAGTACGTCTGCCTCGGTGTCTGAGCGCGAAGCCGGATGACGTCGCTCTCGCTCTACGAGGATCTGCTCGCGCCGGGAGAGTCGATCCGGCTGGCCCCCGGCGGCCGCATCGTCTACGTCGCCTCCGGCGAGCTCGCGACCCTGCACGCAGGCACGGCAGCTTTCGGCGACGACGAGGCGGAGCTTGCGGCCGGCACGGACGGCGCCACCGTTCTCCGCTGGGAGCTGACGGAGTGGTCGGTGGAGGACGCCAAGCTCTCGGCGCCGGTCGAGCTCGATCCCTGGGCCGACTACGCGATGCGCTGCGAGCTCGACGGCGGCCGAGCCGAAGGCCCGGGCATCGGCTGCGTCCTCCGCGGCGAGCTCTCGGTCGACGGCGACATGGTGCAGCCCTTTGGCGCCTTCGTCGAGCCGGCGGAGGTCTCCGGTCACGGCTCGTTCGTGCGCGTCGTGCTCGTCCGCGCCGAGGACTCGAACGGCGACGCGCTGGCGCAGGGCGCGATCCACCTCTGATGCTCCGCGCCGGCGGCAAGGTGCTGGTCGACCAGCTGGCGCTGCACGGCGCCGAGCTCGCCTTCTGCGTGCCGGGCGAGAGCTACCTGTCGGTGCTCGACGCCCTCCTCGACGCGCCGATCCGCCTCGTCACGTGCCGTCACGAGGCGGCCGCCGCGAACATGGCCGAGGCGTACGGGAAGCTCACGGGCCGTCCTGGCATCTGCCTCGTCACGCGCGGTCCGGGCGCCACGCACGCGTCGATCGGCGTCCACACCGCCTACCACGACTCGACGCCGCTGATCCTCCTGATCGGCCAGGTCGGCCGCGACATGCTCGAGCGCGAGGCGTTCCAGGAGATCGACTACCGCCGGATGTTCAACTCGATGGCGAAGTGGGTGGCGCAGATCGAGACCGCCGACCGAATCCCGGAGCTGCTCGCGCGCGCGTTCAGCGTCGCGACCGCGGGGAGGCCGGGACCGGTCGTGCTGGCGCTGCCCGAGGACATGCTCGTCGACGAGGTCGACGTCCCCGATCCCGGCCCGTACCGGCCGGTGCACACGCACCCCGGCCAGGACGAGCTCGAGCAGCTGCGGAACCTGCTCGGCCAGGCGGAGCGCCCGCTCGTGATCGTGGGCGGCGGCAAGTGGAGTGCGCAGGCGGCCGAGGACATCGCCGCCTTCTGCGAGGCGAACGAGCTGCCGGTCACGACGTCCTTCCGCCGCCAGGACTACGTCGACAACCGTGCGCGTGTCTTCGCGGGCCACGTCGGCGTCGGCATCGACCCGGCGCTCGCAACCCGTGTCACCGAGGCCGATCTGCTCCTCGTCGTCGGGCCACGCCTCGGCGAGATGACGACGGGCGGCTACACCCTCATCGAGCCGCCGCTGCCGCGGCAGACGCTCGTGCACGTGCACGCCGGCGCCGAGGAGCTGGGCCGCGTCTACCAGCCGACGCTCGCGATCCACGCGGGCTCTCCAGAGTTCGCCGCCGCCGCGCGTGAGGCTTGTGTTTCAGAAACACAAAGTCCCGCGCGCCGAGCCTGGGTCGAGGGCGCCCGCGCCGACTACCTGAAGACGCTCGAGCCGGTGCCCTCGCCGGGCACGCTGAACATGAGCGAGGCGATGGCGGTGCTGCGCGAGCGGTTGCCGGAGGACACCATCGTCTGCAACGGCGCGGGCAACTTCGCCGTCTGGCCGCACCGCTTCTGGCCGTACACGCGCTACCGCACGCAGCTCGCGCCGACGAGCGGGGCGATGGGCTACGGCGTCCCGGCCGCGATCGCGGCCAAGATCGTCGAGCCGGGGCGCACGGTCGTCTGCTTCGCCGGCGACGGCGACTTCCTGATGAGCGGCCAGGAGCTCGCGACGGCGGTCCAGGAGCGCGCCGACGTGCTCTTCCTCGTCGTCGACAACGGCATGTTCGGAACGATCCGCATGCACCAGGAGCGCGAGTACCCTGGGCGCGTGGTCGGCACCAGCCTGACGAATCCCGATTTCGCCGCCTTCGCGACGTCATTCGGCGTCCACGGGGCGCGCGTCGAGCGGACGGAGGAGCTCGCGCCTGCGCTCGAGCGGGCGCTCGCCGCGGGTCGCCCGGCGCTGCTGCATCTGCTCGTCGACCCGGAGGCGATCACCCCTCACACAACTCTTACGGCGGTCCGGGAGGGCACCGCCGCCCGCGAGCGAACCGAGACCGTATGAGACTGCTCCCTGCACTCGCGCTCGCCGCGCTCGCGCTCGCCGGCTGTGGCTCGGACGACGGCGACAACGCGGCCGCGCCCGCCACCCTGCCGCCCGAGGCCACCGGCGTCTTCACCGTCACCGAGGCGCCGCCGACGACGCCGGCCGACACGACGCCGGAGGGCGAGGGTGCCTGCTCGATGTCCGGCGTGCGCCTGACCTTGCCCGAGCAGGATCTCCCGCCCGCCGTGGCCGACGTCCGCAAGCGCGTCTTCAACGCCGCGGTCGCGTGCGACTACGACACGCTCGAGCAGATCGCGCTCGAGAAGGGCGCCGGCTTCACCTTCAGCTACGGGAGCGGCGCGGACGCGTCCGAGTACTGGCGCGACCTCGAGGAGAACTCGACGGCGACCCCGAAGCCGATGCGCGCGCTCGCGGCGATCCTGACCCTGCCGTACGCCCGCAACGAGTCGGGCTCCTACGCCTGGCCCACCGTCTACAGCGAGAATCCGACCGAGGAAGCCTGGCGCGATCTCGTCTACTCCGGGCTCTACAGCGCCGAGGAGGTCGAGCAGATGAAGACGCAGGGCACGGGCTACCTCGGCTACCGCACCGCGATCACGGCGGACGGTGACTGGCAGTTCTTCGTCGCCGGGGACTGATGAGAGGTCCTAGTCGATGTGCTCGTACGCGGGGAGCGTGAGGAACTCGACGAACTCCTCGCCGAGCGCGACCTGCTCGAAGAGCGCGCGCGCCTCGGAGTAGTCGCCGTCGAGCTTGGCGAGCTCCTCCTCGATCGCGGCCTCGACGTCGGCCCGCGCGACCTCGTCGTGCTGCAGCCACTGCCAGACCTGCGAGCGGGAGATCTCGGAGGTCGCCGCGTCCTCCATCAGGTTGAAGATCGCGACCGCGCCTGACCCCTGGAGCCACGCGGCGAGGTACTGGATCCCGACCGAGACGTTGTTGTGCAGCCCCGCCATCGTGATCTCGCCCGGCGTCGAGGCGACGTCGAGCAGGTCCGCGGCCGTCGAGGAGACGTCCGGCCGCTGCCGGTCGACCTGGTTCGGCCGCTCGCCGAGGACGCGGTCGAAGATCTCCATCGCGACCGGCACGAGGTCGGGATGCGCGACCCAGGTGCCGTCGAAGCCCTGGCCCGCCTCGCGCTCCTTGTCCTCGCGCACCTTCGCGAGCGCGGCGGCGTTCACCTCGGGATCGCGGCGGGAGGGGATGAAGGCGGCCATGCCGCCCATCGCGTGCGCGCCGCGCGCGTGGCAGGTCTTCACGAGCAGCTCCGTGTAGGCGCGCATGAACGGGACCGCCATCGTCACGTCCGCGCGGTCGGGGAGCACGAACTCCTGCCGGTGCCCGAGCTTCTTGATCACGCTGAAGATGTAGTCCCAGCGGCCCGCGTTCAGCCCGGCCGAGTGCTCGCGCAGCTCGAAGAGGATCTCGTCCATCTCGAACGCGGCGAGGATCGTCTCGATCAGGACGGTCGCCTTGATCGTTCCCTGCGGCACGCCCAGCCGCTCCTGCGACCAGATGAAGACGTCGTTCCAGAGCCGGGCCTCGAGATGTGACTCGAGCTTCGGCAGGTAGAACCACGTGCCGCCCCGGCCGTGGTTACGGAAGAAGTAGAGGCCGAAGTCGAACAGGCTCGCCGAGATCGCCGCTCCGCCGACCTGGAAGTGCCGTTCCTCCAGGTGCCAGCCGCGCGGGCGCACGAGCAGGGTCGCAACCTCCTCGTTCAGGCGGTACTGCTTCTCACCCGTGTCGAGCTCGATTGTGCGGTCGAGCGCGTCCGTCAGGTTGACCTGGCCCTCGATGCAGTTCTGCCAGGTCGGTGAGTTCGAGTCCTCGAAGTCCGCCATGAACATCTTCGCGCCCGAGTTGAGCGCGTTGATCACCATCTTCCGGTCGACCGGCCCCGTGATCTCGACCCGGCGGTCCTGCAGTTCGGCCGGGACGGGCGCGACGCGCCAGTCGCCCTCGCGGATGTCCGTCGTCTCGGGGAGGAAGTCGGGCAGCTCGCCGTCGCGCAGCCGCTGGGCACGTGCGTGCCGCGCGTCGAGCAGCTGGCGGCGCCGCGGGCCGAACGTCCGCTCGAGCTCGGTGAGGAACTCGACTGCGTCGTCCGTGAGGATGCTGGCGGCGCCGCTCGGCATCCCGAGACTCTAGACCGACTAGCGCTTGACGACGACGAGCTGGTTCGCCGCGACGTTCGCGATTCGTCTCTCGGTGCCGTCGGGGAAGCGAACGAGCAGCTCGGCGACCTTGGCCGCAGCTCCGAGCCCGAAATGGGCGCGAGGGTCCTCCGAGGAGAGGTAGCTGCTGCCCGCGTGGAGCTCGCGCACCAGCCGCCTGCCGCTCGGCAGCACGGCGGTGATGCGGGTCCCGGGGGCGAAGCCGTCCAGCTTCACCTCGAGCCAGTGGCCGGCGGCGCCGCTGTTTCGGAGCAGCAGCAGCGGCCCGGCGATCGAGTTGATCGCGACGTCCACGTCGCCGTCGTTGTCGTAGTCGGCCGCGGCGAGGCCTCGTCCGTTCACGCGCTGGCCGGGAGGTAGGCCGACCGCCGCGCCGGCGTTGGCGAACTCGCCGCGATGCCCCTCGCCGGTGAGGTTCTCGAGCACCTGGACTCGCTGGGCGTCCTGCTTCGGGTGCAGGAGCGGGATCGCGCCGTTCGCCAGCACGAGGTCGAGGTTGCCGTCGAGGTCGAGGTCGACCCACGACACGCCCCAGCCGGTGTAGTCGGTGCCGAGCGCCGCGACGAAGTCGGGCCTGGCGTCCACGAATGCCCTCGGCGTGCTGCGGTAGACGGCGTGCAGCTGCCGGCGCGAGTTCGTCACGAAGAGGTCGTCGCGGCCGTCGAGGCTGTAGTCGGCCGCCGCGATGCCCATGCCGGCGTTGGGGTCGTCGACGCGCTCCTGGCGCGCTCGCTCCTCGAGCCGGAAGCCGAGCGGCGAGCCCGGTCGCGCGACGTTGAGGTAGAGCCGGTTGGGGTCGAGGTCGTTCGCGACGTAGAGGTCGAGCCGGCCGTCGTCGTCGATGTCGGTGAAAACCGCGCCGAGGCCGTGGTCGACGCGCGTCGGCTCGAGGCCGGCGCGCCGTCCCACTTCGCGGAACCGCGAGCGGCCGTTCCGGTCCGGGCCGTCGTTCAGGTAGAGGCGGTCGCGTACGCCGGCGAAGTTGGACGGGAAGCCGCCCGACGAGCCCGGGATCGGCGTGTTGACGTCCGTGTAGCCGGCCACGAAGAGATCCGGGCGGCCGTCGCCGTTGACGTCGCCGACCGCTGCGCCCGAGTGCCAGCCCGGGTCGTTGATCCCGGCCGCGCGGGCGCCCTCGGTGAACGTGCCGTCGCCGTTCCCCCAGAGCAGCGCGTCGTACCCGTCGGTGGCGACGTTGTAGCCGGCGGTCGTGACGAACAGGTCCGCATTCCCGTCCTGGTTGAAGTCGCCGGCGACGCAGCCGTTGCCGCGCAGCTGTAGGTCGGCGCCCGACCCGCGGCTGACGTCCACGAACCGACCCTTGACGTTGTGGAAGAGCGCGCTCCGCGGCAGGCCGCCGCTCTCCGTCCAATGCACGTACTCATCGTCCGCGTAGGCGTTGACGACATAGAGGTCGAGCCAGCCGTCGGCGTCGTAGTCGATCCAGCAGAGGCCGCCGCCCATCATCGCGTCCGGCTCACGCGTCGTCTCGAAATGGAAGACGTCCTGCGTGAAGTCGAGCCCGACCTGCGCAGCGACGTCCTGCAGCCGAACGCCGCCGAGGGCCTCGGACGTCGTCGAAGGCTGCTGCGCGCGCGACTCCGGCGCCCCTCTCGACGCGATGATCACGTAGCGGCCGTCCTTGAGCACGAGCTCGAACGTGCGCGTGAAGCGCGCCGGCGCGCCGCGATGCGCGACCGTCGCGTTCTTGCCCTCGTACGTGACGGGCTCGACCGTCCCGCTGAGCCTCGCCACGACCGTCGGCGGCTCCTGGCCGTCCGCGGGCTCGAGGCTGACGCGAACCCGCTCGACACGGTGATGCGGGACGACGATCGACCGTCCGGCCGCGCCGTCGATCTGCCGCCAGAGCGCCGCGAGCCGCGAGCCGTCGGCGCCGGCAGTCGCACGCTTGCGGTCGCGGCTGCGAAGCGCCTGCGACTCGTTCTCGAGATCGGCGACTGCGTCCTGCGCGATCCGCTCGGCTGTTCGCTGGTCGATCGGCGCGATCCCCTGCGCCGGCTCGACCGTGACCTCGACGAGCTCGCCCGTCGCCGCCGGCAGCACCTGCGCCTCGGCGCTCGAGCGCGCCGGGTTCCCTGCGACGACCAGGAGGCCGACGAAGACGACTGCGCCGGCGAGCGCCGCCGCACCGACGGCGCGGCTCGCGCCGCGCACGGCGAACCGGCCGTCCCAGCCCCGCCTGCGGGCGGCGTCGGCGAGCAGCACCAGCAGCGGCCGCGCCGCGCAGACGATCGCCAGCGAGGAGAGGACTGCCACCTTCGAGCCGAACTCGGTCGTCTGAGGCGCGAGCAACAGCGCGGCGAGCAGGCCGATCGAGACCGCGTACACCCGGCGCCCGACCTTGCCGGCAGGGATCGTCTTCGGGTCGGTGATCATGAAGAAGAGGAAGACGAGGATCTCGGGCGAGAATGCGAGAACGCGCCAGAAGTACCAATCCGAGACCGGCCCGAGGTGCCAGCGCGCGGTCATGTCGTGGCCGCTCGCCGCGAGCACCGCGATGCTCGCGACGAAGGTGACCCAAAAGGTGACGGCGATGTGCAGCAGCCGCAGCCGCCGCAGGATCGCGAAGCCGCCGCCGATGATGATCGCGAGCGCGAGCGCGAGCCAGAACCCCATCGGCCCCCACCAGAACTCGAGCGGGTCGGCGCGCTCCGGGCCGAGCAGCAGGAAGCAGAGGACGAGCCCGAAGTTCGAGGGGTTGAAGATGTGACCCCCTCGGAACTGGATCAGGTGCTTCGAGAGCAGCGAGACGGCGGCCGTGCCGGCGAAGATCCACCAGCCGTTCATGCTCCACCAGTCGCCGTGCTCCGTCCCGGGCACGCGGAGGATGAAGGCGACGCCGTTCCCGGTCAGGAGCGCGCTCGCCGGCCAGAGGATCACGTGCTGGCGCCGGAACGCGATCCCCATTTCGAGCACCGCGCACGTCAGCAGCGAGACGAGGATCTGCGCGATCGAGAGCCGGAACTCGAACGCCACCTGGCCGAGCACCTGCAGGGAGATGATCACGGCCGCCAGGTGCAGGCGGGGGTCGCGCAGCTTCGGCAACAGGACCGGATAGGTCGTGCCTCGAATCCGCAGGGTCGGCTTGCCCGAGCCGGGAGCGCTCATCGGCTCATGGTATGTCGTGATCGCTCCCGTCCACCAGACGCGAATGTGCCTGGTGGACCGGCGCGCGAGGTTGTACTGTGGCCCACACGATGATCGAGTTCCATCTCGATCCGCGCTCCGGTGTCGCCCCGTACCTGCAGATCGTGCAGCAGGTGAAAGAGGCGCTCCGGCTTGGCCTGCTCGACGTCGGCGATCAGCTGCCGACCGTCCGCGAGGTCGTCGCCGATCTCGCGATCAACCCGAACACCGTCGCGAAGGGATACCGGGAGCTCGAAGCGAGCGGCCTCGTCGAGGCGCGGCCCGGCCGGGGCACGTTCATCACCGGCACGCTGGCAGCTCCCTCGGTGAAGCACCACGATGCGCTCCGGCGCGATCTCGAGAACTGGCTCGCGGCGGCCGAGCGTGCGGGCCTGGACGAGGAGAGCATCCGCGCCGTGATCTCGACGACCCTACGGGAGGCGTTCGTACGCCGAGTGGCATGACGGCCCCGCTCGTGACGCACGGAGTGGGGAAGCGCTACAGGCGACGCTGGGCGCTGCGCGACTGCACCTTGGCGATCCCCGAGCGCGCGATCGTCGGCCTGGCGGGGCCGAACGGTGCCGGCAAGTCGACGCTCCTCGGCCTCACGGTGGGACTGCTCGCTCCGACGGAGGGCAGCGATCGAGGTGCTCGGGCGCGACCCGCGGCGCGAGCCGGAGGTGCTCGCCGGCATCGGCTACGTCGCACGCGACGCGCCGCTCTACCAGTCCTTCACCGTTCGCGACACGATCGAGTTCGCGCGGGCGACCAACCCGGGTTGGGACCGGTCGATCGCGGGCGAGTTTCTGGCGAAGCTCTCCTCCGACGACCGCGTCTCGGCGCTGCCGGCGGGCGAAAAGGCTCGCCTTGCGCTCGCAGTCGCGCTCGGCAAGCGGCCGGCCCTGCTCCTGCTCGACGAGCCGTTCGCGCGGCTCGACCCGCTTGCAGCCCGTGAGTTTCTGCGACTGCTGATGGACGGCGTCTCGGAGCTCGAGGCGACGGTCGTGATCGCATCGCACGTGATCGCGGACATCGAGCGCGTCTCCGATCACATCGTCCTCCTGGGTGACGGGCGCGTTCGGCTCGAAGGCAGCGCCGAGGAGTTGATCGCGTCACACCGCCTCCTGACCGGCGCGGCGCGGCCGCTCGGGCGGATCCCCGGGGTGCAGGAGATCATCCGGGAGCGGCACAGCGGCCGGCAGATGACGCTGCTCGTCCGGATCGACGGCCGCGTCGTCGATCCCTCGTGGTCGGTCGACGAGATCGGGCTCGAGGACCTCCTCCTCGCCTACATGGCGCCCGAGCGCCTGCCGGGGCCGCGGGCGCCCGAGAAGGGACGGCTGCGATGGCATGGGTGACCTGGCGGCAGCACCGCCACCAGTTGCTCATCGGCCTCGCACTGATCGTCGGACTCGCTCTCGCCGCGCTCGTCACCGGCTTGCCGATGCGGACGGCGTACAACCGCGAGGCGCTCTCCTCCTGCCTGCCGCCGACCGCGCGCTCCGGCTGCGACATCATCGTGCGCCACTTCCAGGGGGAATACGGCAGCCGCGTCGACATCGCGGGCTACCTGATCCTGCTGCCGGCGCTCGTGGGCATGTTCGTCGGCGCCCCGCTCCTCGCGCGCGAGCTGGAGCACGGGACGCATCGGTTCGCGTGGACGCAGAGCGTGACGCGCCGCCGGTGGCTGCTCTCGAAGACGCTGCTGCTGGCCCTGGCGGTCACGCTCGGCGGCGTCGTGCTGAGCGCGATCGTGATGTGGTGGCGGCATCCGTTCGACGGGCTCGAGGGCCGCATGAGCCCGGGCGGCTTCGAGATCCAGGGCCTTGTCGTGCCCGCGTACGCCCTCTTCGCATTTGCGCTCGGCGTGCTCGCCGGCGGCGCGCTGCGGCGCACACTCGCCGCGATGTCGCTGACGCTGGCCGCCTTCGTCGCCGTCCGCCTTGCCGTTGGCAGTGTCCTCCGGCCGCACTACGCGTCGCCTGAGCACGAGACGATGACGGGGCTCGTTCCCGGTGCGCACGCGCGTGACTGGGTGCTGAGCAACTCGCTCGTCGATGCCGTCGGCCGCCACATCTCCGCCGCGCGCGAGGACCTCGCGATCCTGCACGCCCAGCAGGCTCGGATCGACCCGCAGGAGTACCTGCTCTCACTGGGCTGGCGCCGCGCGCTCTCGTTCCAGCCCGCGGATCGGTTCTGGACGTTCCAGGCGATCGAGGCGGGGATCTTCGTCGCGCTCGCGGCGGCGCTCCTCTTCGCGACCGTGCGGCTCGTGCAACGATCGCCCTCGTGACGGACGCGGGCGATCCCTCGAGCACGCTCGACCGCGCGCGGCTGCTGCGGACGCTCGGCGTCGGCGCCGCGGCACTCGCGCTGCCGGCTGCCGCACGCGCGGGCGGAACCTCGGGATTCCTCGAGCCGCATCCGCGCTGGCGCTTCGTCTTCGTGAACCATGCGATCACGAACCCGTTCTTCGTCCCGACCCGCTACGGCATCCAGGACGCCTGCAGGCACTACGGCGCGACCTACGAGTGGACGGGCTCGCGGCGCAGCGACGTCGGCGAGATGGTGAAGGCGATGCGGCGTGCGATCGACGGACGGGCACACGGCATCGCCGTGTCCGTGATCGACCGGCAAGCGTTCAACAAGCCGACGGCGGAGGCGCTGCGGCGTGGCATCCCGGTCGTGTCCTACAACGCCGACGGCGGCGTCGGCAATCGCCGGCTCGCCTACATCGGCCAGGACCTCTACCAGTCGGGACTGAAGTTCGGCGCCCGGATCGCCGAGCTCGTCAAGAGCGGCGACGTGTTCCTCTTCATCGCGACCCCGGGGCAGCTCAACATCCAGCCGCGCATCGACGGCGCGCTCGACGCGATCAAGGACTCCGGCAAGCCGATCCGCGCGACCGTCGTGGCGACGGGGCCGGGCGTGGTCGAGGAGCGAGCCCGGATCGAGGCGACCTACGCCGCCCACAAGAAGCTGCGCGGCATGTTCGCCGTCGACGGAGGCTCGACGCAGGGCGTTGCCGACGTGATGCGGAAGCACAAGCTGCGGAGCCGTGGCGTCCGCGCCGGCGGTTACGACCTGTTGCCGAGGACGCTGCGCGCGATCGCCGACGGCCACCTCGACTTCACGATCGACCAGCAGCCGTACCTCCAGGGTTTCCAGCCCATCTACCAGCTCTTCATGGTCCGCTACAGCGCCGGCCTCGTCG
Organism: uncultured Gaiellaceae bacterium; assembly: GCA_963705515.1. Classification (GTDB taxonomy): domain Bacteria; phylum Actinomycetota; class Thermoleophilia; order Gaiellales; family Gaiellaceae; genus Gaiellasilicea. The sequence goes on along the minus strand of CAVPJV010000009.1, from coordinate 921,105 downwards.
CACCGTCGGACACGAACACCGGCCTGCTCTTCGTCACGCGGCGCAATGTGCGGCCGTACCTGACGACGACCACGCGCTACGAAGGCAGCTCCGCCGTGGCCGAGTACCCGGTCACCTGACGCGCCTGCTCCATACGGGTCAGCCGCGTATTGCACTAGGACCCTAGAGGAGTAGTATTGGCTCGATCCCGACGTTGACGCGAGTCCAGAACAGGTCTAGCTTTGTGGCGCCCGCGACGGTCGCCGTGGAGCGGTGCGGCACGTGGATGGCGAAGGAGGTGGCCCTCGCGGACAAGATTGCAGGGCAGCAGGGTTAGACCGCGTGGAGGCTGGGCGAACGGCGTGTCACGCTCCACAGCGCTTCAACAAACCGGGTCCTATCCGAACGACATGGAGGGAATGATTGTGAAGAAAGTCATCGTTGCTCTTGTGGTCGGGGCGCTCGCGGTAAGCGTCACCGTCTCGTCCGCAATCGCGAAACCGGCCAAGCGGACGGGTGGTGCCGACATCTGCGTGCTGCTGCCGGATCCGAAGACGTCGGTGCGCTGGGAGACGCAGGACCGGCCCGGCTCTCGTGGCCGCGTTCAAGAAGGCGAAGGTCTCGTATGTGATCACCAATGCCGACGGCGATCGCCCAGAAGCAGAAGACGCAGGCCGACCAGTGCCTCGCCAACGGCGCCAAGGTCGTCATCCTCGTCTCGCTCGACAAGGGCTCCTCGATCGCGATCGAGGCAGCGGCCAAGTCGCGGGCGCGAAGACGATCGAGTACGACCGCCAGGTGATCGGCGGCATCGCCGCGATCTACATCTCGTTCGACGGCAAGGCCGTCGGCGTCCTGCAGGGCAAGGGTGTCGTCGCCGGCCTGAAAGCAAAGCTCGGCACTGTACTGCGAAGAAGCCCGTCGTGGCCGAGCTGCACGGCGGCAACACCGACAACAACTCGTTCCTCTTCAAGGGCGGCTACGAGTCGGTCCTGAACCCGCTCTACAAGAACGGGACCTTCAAGAAGGGCCCGCAGCAGTTCACGCCGGGCTGGGACAACCAGAAGGCGGGGACGATCTTCGAGCAGATGCTCGTGAAGACGAAGAACAACATCCAGGGCGTCGCGGCGGCCAACGACGGGCTCGCGAACGCTGTCGTCGTCGCGCTGAAGGCGCACAAGCTGAAGCCGATCGCGCTCAGCGGTCAGGATGCGACCGAGCAGGGTGTCCAGAACATCATCTCGGGCTGGCAGACGATGACGGTCTGGAAGGACACGCGGAAGCTCGCGACCGCGTCCGGCTGCCGCGGCCATCGCCCTGCTGAACAACCAGCCGCCGAGGACGACCGGCGCGGTGAAGAACGGCAGCAAGACGATCCCGGCCTTCATCATCCCGCCGATCGCGATCACGAAGGCGAACTACAAGCAGCTCTTCAACGGCTACTTGAAGAAGTCGAAGGTCTGCGTCGGCGAGTACAAGAAGTACTGCACCTAGGAAGTGACGTAGGGTGGGGGCCGTCCGTAAGGGCGCGCCCCCACCTTTTTGCACCCATGACCACGACCGCCGAGGCAACGACCCCGCTCCTTCAGCTCCACGGGATCTCGAAGAGCTTCGGCTCGGTCCAGGCGCTCAGCGACGTCGAGTTCGAGGTCCGCGCCGGTGAGGTGATGGCGCTCGTCGGCGACAACGGCGCCGGCAAGTCGACCCTGATCAAATGCGTGGCAGGGACGCACTCTCCGGACAGCGGACAGGTGCTCTTCGACGGCAACGAAGTCCACATCCACGGGCCGAAGGACGCCGCCAAGCTCGGGATCGAGGTCGTCTACCAGGACCTCGCGCTCTGCGACAACCTCGACGTCGTCCAGAACATGTACCTCGGCCGCGAGGCCCACGACTGGCTGCAACGGCTCAAGGAGCCGGTGATGGAGGCCAAGACGGCGGAGACGATGAAGAGCCTCGCCGTGACGACGATCGGCTCGATCCGCCAGCCGGTCGCGACCCTGTCCGGCGGGCAGCGGCAGTCCGTGGCAGTCGCCCGCGCCGTGATGTGGAACTCGCGGCTCGTGATCCTCGACGAGCCGACCGCCGCGCTCGGCGTCGCGCAGACGCAGCAGGTGCTCGAGCTCGTCAGACGCCTGGCCGAGCAGGGGCTCGCGGTCGTCCTGATCTCGCACAACCTGCACGACGTCTTCGAGGTCGCCGACCGGATCACCGTGCTGCGGCTCGGCCGCAACGTCGCCGTCTACGACCGCTACAAGACGACCCAGCAGGAGGTCGTCGGGGCGATCACGGCGGGTGTCCCGACGAAGGTGGCCGGGATCCCGTCGACGCCGCGCCGGAGCCAGCGTGAGCACCGACGCGACGGCCGTCCACGCCGGAGCCCGCGCGTGCCCGAGAGCTTCTTCGGGCGCATGGTCGACAACATCCGCGGCGGCAACCTCGGCAGCTGGCCGGTGCTGATCGGGCTGGTCGTGATCGTCATCTTCTTCTCCTTCAAGGCCGACAACTTCCTCAGCCCCGGCAACTTCACGAACATCATCACGCAGATGGCCGGCGACGACCCTGCTGGCCTACGGCGTCGTCTTCGTCCTCCTGATCGGCGAGATCGACCTCTCGATCAGCTACATCAGCGGCATCGCAGGCGTCGTCGTCGCGCAGCTGACCGTGCCGGATCCGGGCAACGAGGTCGCCGGGGCTGGTCGCGATCCTCGCTCGCGATCGCGGCGTGCGCCCTGATCGGTGCGTTCCAGGGCTCCTTCGTCGCGTTCATCGGCGTGCCGGCGTTCGTCGTCACGCTCGCCGGCTACCAGATCTGGCAGGGCGTGATCCAGAAGTCGATCGAGAACGAGGGCGTGATCGTGATCCAGGACTCGACGGTCAACAACACCGCCAACTACTTCTTCTCGAACACGGCCGGCTGGATCATCGCGGCGCGTCGTCTGCGGCGTGTACGCCGCCAGCGTCCTCTCCGGTGTGATCTCGGCCCGGCGGCACGGCGTCGCCGTGCGCGATCCGTGGGTCCTCGTGGTCGCGAAGGTCGCGGTCGTCGTCGTGGTCACGGTCGTGTCCGTCGATCGTCTGCAACCGCGACCGCGGCGTCCCGTTCGTCCTCGCTCCTGATGATCGCGGCGCTGCTCGTGCTGACGTTCGTCGCCAAGCGGACGACCTTCGGCCGGCACGTCTACGCGGTCGGCGGCAACGCCGAGGCGGCCCGGCGCGCGGGTATCAACGTGGCGCGCGTCCGCCTTGTCGTCTTCATGATCTCGGGCGCGATGGCCGGGCTCGGCGGCGTCGTGCTCGCCGCGCGCCTGAACAGCGTCGACCTGAACGCCGGCGGCGGCACGCTCCTGATCGACGCGATCGCGGCGGCCGTGATCGGCGGCACGAGCCTCTTCGGCGGCCGCGGCGAGGTCCGCGACGCGCTCTTCGGGGCGCTCGTGATCGCGACGATCGCGAACGGCCTCAACACGCTCAACCTGACCCAGGGCGTGATCTACATCACCACCGGCGCGATCCTGCTCTTCGCCGTCACGCTCGACACGATCCTGCGCCGGCGTCAGCGCAAGGCCGGCCGCTAGCCGCGGTACTCGACCGTGACGCGCGCGCCGGTCTCGCCGGAGCGGACGATCGCGTCGCAGACCTCGGCGGCCCGGTAGCCGTCCTCGAACGTCGCGCCGTAGGGGCCGACGTCCGTGTCCTCGCCGATCGCGCGCAGCAGGTGCAGCGCCTCGTGCGTGAACGTGTCGCCCCAGCCGATGATGTGCCCGGGCGGCCACCAGAGATCCCAGAAGGGATGGTCGGTCTCGGAGACGAGCACCGTCTTGAAGCCGCGCGCGCGGTCGCCGTCGGCCCGGAAGACCTGCAGCTCGTTCAGGCGCTCCATGTCGAACGCGAGCGATGCCTTCGAGCCGTTGATCTCCCACTGGAAGGCGTTGCGGCGGCCGAGCGCGAGCCGGGTTGCCTCGATCGTGCCGATCGGCGCCGCTCTCGAACTGGACGGCGGCCTCGAGCGCGTCGTCGACGCGCCGGCCGGGGAGGAAGGTGTGGACGAAGCCGGCGACCGTCGCGATCTCGCCGACGAGGAAGCGCGCCAGGTCGACGACGTGCGTGCCGAGGTCGCCGAGCGCGCCCGATCCCGCCTCGTCGGGCTGGAAGCGCCAGGTGTCGAGGCTCGGGTCGTCGCCCCAGTCCTGCAGGTAGCGGCCGCGGAAGTGCCGGATCTCGCCGAGCTCGCCGGCCTCGATCAGCTCCCGCGCCAGCCGCACGGCGGGGACGAAGCGGTAGTTGAAGCCGCAGAGGTGCTTGACGCCCGTCGCCTCGACGCGCTGCCAGATCTCGTAGCTCTCGGCGGCGTCGCGGCCGAGCGGTTTCTCGCAGAGGACGTGCTTGCCGGCCTCGGCGGCAGCGATCGTCGGCTCGGCGTGGAGCGAGTTGGGGCCGCCGTTGTCGAAGAGGATGATCCCCGGATCGGAGACGAGGTCGTGCCAGTCGGTCGTCCAGCGCTCGTAGCCGTACCGCGCCGCCATGTCTGCCACGGCGGCCTCGTTCCGCCCAGCCACGGCGACGAGCCGGGGCTGCAGCGGCGTGTCGAGCCGTGCGATCTCCCGAAACGCGCGCGAGTGCGCCTTGCCCATGAAGGCGTAGCCGAGCATGCCGATACCGATTTCGTCTGCCATCTCTCCGTCCCGTAGGGTTGGCGCGAGCGTTGACGCGCAGTCTCAACTATCCGGGAGGGCGAGTGAAGCTGGAACAGGCGCAGGCGATCGTGAGGACAGTGGTGGCGGAGGCGCCGGGGCCCGTCTCGGTTTTCGTGGCGGACCAGGGAGGCGAGCTCGTCGCGGCGGCGACGATGGACGACGCTGCACCGGACACGCGGCTGAACGCGCAGCGGAAGGCCTACACCGCCGCGCGCAGCGACGCCGTCTCGACGCGGGCGCTCGCGGAGAAGCTCGGCTCGAAGCCGCCGGCGGAGCTCGCCAGCTTCGACCCGTTCTTCACCTTCTTCCTCGGCGGGGTCGCCGCGTTCGACGGCGACCGGCGCGTCGGTGCTGTCGGTATCAGCGGACTCCCCGGCGCCGACGACGACGCGCTCGCGCGGAAGGCGCTCGCCGACGCGGGGCTGGAGGCGCGATGAGGCTCGGGCTGATGTCGACCGCGAACATCAACCGCGCGCTGCTCGGAGGCCGGCCCGACGGCGTCGAGATCGCCGCCGTCGCCAGCAGCGACGGCGCCAAGGCGCAGGCCTACGCGGCCGAGCACGGAATCGCTCGTGCCCACGGCAGCTATGAGGAGCTGCTCGCCGACGACGAGCTCGACGCCGTCTACATCTCGCTCCCGAACGGGATGCACCACGAGTGGACGCTGAAGTCGATCGAGGCCGGCAAGCACGTGCTCGTCGAGAAGCCCTACTCGCGGCGCGGGGCGGAGGCGGAGGAGGCCTGGGATGCGGCCGACCGCGCGGGCCTCGTCGTGATGGAGGCGTTCATGTGGCGCCACCACCCGCAAGCGGCGAAGGCGCGCGAGCTCGTGGAGTCCGGCGCGATCGGGCGCCTGCGCGAGATCCGGACGACGTTCAGCTTCCCGCTCTTCGACCACGACAACGTCCGCATGGTGGCCGACCTGGACGGCGGTGCCCTGATGGACGTCGGCTGCTACTGCATCAGCGGCGCGCGCCTCCTCGGCGGCGAGCCGGAGCACGTCTACGGCGAGCAGGTGACCGGCCCCACCGGCGTCGACGTCGACTTCTACGGGGTCCTGCGCTTCCCGAACGACGTGGTCGGGGTCTTCGACGCGTCGTTCACGCTGCCGCAGCGGCAGCGGCTGGAGGCGGTCGGCGAGGACGCGACGCTCGTGCTCGAGGCGCCGTGGCGCTCCGACTGGGGCGGCCGCCTGCTCGTCGACGGCGACGAGGTGGAGGTGCCGGCGACGAACCCGTACGAGCGGGAGCTCTCGAACCTGGCGGCCGCGATCGCCGGCGAGGGGCAGCCGCTGCTCGGCCGCGACGACGCGGTCGCGCAGGCGCGCGTGATCGAGGCGCTCTACCGCTCGGCCGAGACGGGAGAGGCAGTCCGCCTCTGATGCCGGCGGAGCTGGCGGCGCAGCTGGTCGCCATCGACTCCGTCAATCCGACGCTCGTTCCGGCCGGCGGCGGCGAGGCTGCCGTCGCCGCCGTGTTCGCAGAGTGGCTCGAGCGCGCCGGGCTCGAGGTCCACGTCGACGAGATCGCGCCGGGACGGCCGAACGTCGTCGGCGTCGCGCGGGGGAGCGGCGGCGGCCGGACGCTGATCCTGAACGGGCACCTCGACACGGTCGGGCTGCTCGAGCCGGACGGCGGGCTGACGCCGCGTGTGGACGGTGGACGTCTCTACGGCCGCGGCGCCTACGACATGAAGGCGAGCCTCGCGGCGATCGCGAGCGCAGGCGCAGAGTGCGCGCGCCGAGGGCTCCGCGGCGACGTGATCGTGGCGGCGGTCGTCGACGAGGAGGCGGCGAGCATCGGCACCGAGGCGCTGCTGGAACGTTGGCACGCCGACGCGGCGATCGTCGCCGAGCCGACCGACGAGCGCCTCTGCGTCGCCCACCGGGGCTGGCTCGCCTTCGACATCGAGACCCACGGCCGCGCCGCGCACGGCTCGCGTCCGGATCTCGGCATCGACGCGATCGCGAAGATGGGGCCGGTCCTCGTGGCGATCGAGGCGCTGGATCAATCGCTCCAGCAGCGGCCCGGTCACGAGTTGCTCGGTACCGGATCCGTGCACGCTTCGCTGATCCAGGGCGGTCAGGAGTACTCGAGCTATCCCGCGCGGTGCCTGCTGCAGGGCGAGCGCCGCACGATCCCCGGCGAGCGCCGCGAGGACGTCGAGACCGAGCTGCGCGAACTGCTGGGCGACTCGGGCGGCTCGATCGCGTTCCCGTTCGGACGCGATCCGATGGAGGTCTCGCCGGACGAGGAGATCGTGCGGGTCGTGCAGGCTCAGACCGGGTCGGACGAGGTCTTCGGCGCCCCGTTCTGGACGGACGCCGCGCTCTTCACGGAGCACGGCATCCCCGCGATCCTGTTCGGCCCCCGCGGTGACGGCGCGCATGCCGCGGTGGAGTGGGTCGACCTCGCCAGCGTCGACCGCTGCCGTGACCTCTACGTCGCCGTCGCAGCCGAGTTCTGCCGCTAGGCGAGCGCGCGCGCGAGCGCGGCCCGGCCGTCCTCGAGCACCGGCTCGCCGTGCGAGACGATGATCCGCTCGAGCGGGAGCTCGAGCAGCGGCGCGAGCGCCGCCCGGATCGACGTGGGCGAGGAGCGCTCGTCGAGCCAGGAGTCGGGGCAGACCTCGATGCCCCGGTCCGTGCCGACCAGCACGTCGCCGGCGACCAGGGTCGCGTGCTCCGGCAGCCACCAGAGCGTCTCGTCGACCTCGGCCACGACGAACGGCTCGACGCCGGCGGGCGCCTCGTCGCCGGCGGCGTAGCGCTCGACCAGCTCGGTGATGCTGCGCTCGTGCCAGGGGACGGTGAGCAGAACTGTGACCGGCAGGCCGCGCCGCTCGACGTCGCGGTCGAGCGCCTCGAGGAACCGCTCCCGCTCGTCCGGCACGAGCGGGTCGATCAGGACAGTGGCCCGGGGCGCCTCGTAGTAGACGCAGCCGACCTCCCGCTCCCAGTCGTCGCCTTCCTTCCAGTCGGGATGCGGCGCCGTCCAGCGCCAGAGACCGGGAACAACCTCGGCGACCTTCACGCGACGACGGCGAGCGGCTCGATCCGTCCGTCCTCGATCGTCCACCCCGCGAGCGAGTCGGAGCCGAGCGAGAGGATCAGGTACGGCTTGCCCTGCCAGAGGCCGATGTTCTCGACGTCCGTGCGCGATGGGCGCGGCGGCGAGGAGAGGTGCGAGTGGAAGACGGCGAGCTCGTAGCCCTCGTCCTCGAGGAACCACGTCTCCGGCGGTACGTCCAGCTCGAAGCGGTACGGCGAGGCGGCGGCGTTGCGGCCGCGGACGTAGCGCTCGGCGACGCCGTCGCGGAGGACGACGAGCCCGCAGGCCTCGTTCGGCGCTTCCGCCTCCGCGTGCGTCCGGAGCTCAGCGCGAACCTCGGGCGGGATCACCACCAGACGGTCCGTTCCATCGACCGGGCCACGTCGTCGGCCTCCCAGAAGTCGGCGGAGAGGTACTTCCAGCCGCCGTCGGCGAGGACGCAGACGACGACGCCCTCCACGAGCTCGCCGGCGAGCTTCCGTGCGACATGCGCGACCGCGCCGGACGAGACGCCGCCGAAGATCCCCTCCGCGTCGAGCAGCCGCCGCAGGCCGGTGACCGACTCCTCGTTCGAGACGAGGATCTTCCGGTCGAGCTTCGTGACGTCGAGGATCGGCGGCACGTAGCCGTCCTCCAGCGAGCGCAGGCCCATCACCGCCTCGCCCGGCAGCGGCTCCGCGGCGGCGACGACGACGTCCGGGAAGCTCTCCCGCAGCCGTGCGCCCGTCCCCATCAGCGTGCCGCCGGTGCCGAGGCCTGCCACGAGCACGTCGACGCGGTCGAGCGCCGCCGCGATCTCGGCGCCCGTGCCCTCGTAGTGGGCGCGCGGGTTCGCCTCGTTCGCGTACTGGAACGGCATGAAGTAGGACGGGTCGCGCTCCGCGAGCTCGAGCGCGAGCCGGACGGCGCCGTTCGAGCCTTCCTCGCCAGGCGACTCGATCACCTGCGCGCCGAAGAGCTCGAGCACGCGGCGGCGCTCGGCGGTTGCATTCGAGGGCATGACGCACGTGAGCGGATAGCCCTTCAGCTTCGCGACGAGCGCGAGCGAGATGCCGGTGTTCCCGCTCGTCGGCTCGAGCAGGTGACGGCCCGGCTCGAGCTCGCCCGAGGCCTCGGCCGTCTCGATCATCGCCTTCGCGACGCGGTCCTTGATCGAGCCGGTCGGGTTCTCCGACTCGAGCTTCGCGTACACCCTGACCGGTCCCGGAGCGAAGCGGGAGAGCTCGACGAGCGGCGTGTTCCCGACGAGGGCGAGGACGGAGTCCGCTGTTCTCAGCACCCGCCGGCCATGGCGGGGAGGAGAATCATCGAGCTGCCGTTGACGCGCGTGTCGAGCCCTTCGAGCGTGCGGACGTCCTCACCGCCGACGTAGACGTTCACGAACGGCGCCAGGTCGCCTTGCTCGAACAGCTGCGCCTCGAGCGCCGGATAGCGGCCCGAGAGATCCTCGAGCACCTCGCGCACCGTCACGCCCTCGCCGATCAGCTCCCGCTCGCCGCCGACCTCGTTGCGAAGCGTGGGTGGGATCCGCACCTTCGTCATCCGCGGACTCCCTGGCAGAACTCGACGTAGTCGACGTACTCGGTGATCGTCGGGTGCTCCCCGCAGACCGGGCAGTTCGGATCGCGCTTGACGGCAACCTCGTCGATCGTCGTCCCGAGCGCGTCGAGCAGCAGCAGCCGGCCCTGGAGCGAGTCGCCGATCCCGAGCACGAGCTTGAGCGCCTCGTTCGCCTGCAATGAGCCGACGATCCCGGGCAGGACGCCGAGCACGCCGCCCTCGGCGCAGCTCGGAGCGAGCTCCGGCGGTGGCGGGGTGGGGAAGAGGCAGCGGTAGCACGGGCCCTCGCCCGGGTTGAAGACCGTGACCTGGCCCTCGAAGCGGTAGATCGAGCCGTGGACGACCGGAATTCCGTGCCAGACCGATGCGTCGTTGACGAGGTAGCGCGTCGGGAAGTTGTCGGCGCCGTCGACGATCACGTCCCAGCCCTCGCCAAAGATGCGCTCGACGTTCTCGGACGTGAGCCGCTCCTCGTAGGTCTTGACTTCGACGTCGGGGTTGAGCGCCTGGATCGTCCGCTTTGCAGACGTGACCTTCGCCTCGCCGAGCGTGTCGGTCGAGTGGACGATCTGGCGCTGCAGGTTCGAGTCGTCGACGACGTCCGCGTCGACGATGCCGAGCGTGCCGACGCCGGCTGCAGCGAGGTAGAGCGACGCAGGCGAGCCGAGCCCGCCGGCGCCGATCAGGAGCACGCGCCCGCCGAGCAGCCGCTCCTGGCCGGCCTCGCCGACCTCCGGGATCAGCAGATGGCGCGAGTAGCGGCGGCGCTGGTCGGGCGAGAGCGAGCGGGGCGTCTCGACCGGGAAGCCGTTCCGCTTCCAGTCCGTGAAGCCGCCGGTGAGCGAGGTGACATTCTCGTAGCCGAGGTCCTGCAGCGCCTTCGCGGCGAACGCGGAGCGCGAGCCGCCGGCGCAGTAGAGGACGATCTCGCGGGAGCGGTCGGGGACGAGGCCCTCGATCCGCGACTCCAGCTGGCCGCGCGGGACATGAACGGCGCCGGGGACGACGCCCTCCTCCCACTCCTCGCGCTCGCGTACGTCGACGAAGAGCGCCTCGCCCTGGCGCTCGCGCGCCTCGGCTGCGCCGACCTCGTCGATCTCTTCCTTCACGCGCGCGAGAAGTTCCCTGTAGGTGGCCATCTCTTTCATAAACGGTAGCGCGACCCCTGGGATTCCCGGGATGATCGGCGGATGCGCGTGCTGTTCTCGACGACGCCGCTCGACGGACATTTCCGTCCGCTGCTCCCGCTTGCGAGAGCCCTTCGGGCACGCGGCCACGACATTGCGTTCGCCACGGCGGCCGCCTGGCATCCCGTCGTCGAGGCCGAGGGATTCGAGGCGCTCGCCGCAGGGGCCGACCACACCGCCGCCAGGCACGTCCGGTTGGACGTGGGTTGGGACGCGATCCAGGAGCTACCGGCGCTCGACCGGCGGCCGTACGTTTTCTCGTACCTCTTCGCGCAGGGCCATGCGCCGCTGAAGCTGCCGGCACTGCTCGACGCGGCACGCGCGTGGCGCGCGGAGGCGGTCGTCTACGAGAGCGGCGATCTCGCGGCGCCGGTCGCCGCCGCTTCGCTCCGGCTTCCGTCCGTCAACCACGGGTTCGGGACGATGGTGTCGCTCTCGATCCTCGAGCGCTCCGCCCCGGCGGTCGCGACGCTCTGGCGCTCGGCGGGGTTAGAGCCGGCCCCATACGCCGGCGCGTTCGAGGGGCTGTACGTGGACGTCGTCCCGCCGTTGCTCGCAGACGAACGGCCGCTCTGCCCGAGCATCCGGCTGCGGCTCGCGGGCGGCGAGCCGGTCGATCCACCGCCGTGGCTCGAGCGGCTGCCGCGCCCGCTGGTCTACGCGACCATGGGCACCGTCTTCAACCGGCCCGCGTCGTTCGCGCCGCTCGTCGACGGGCTTGCGAGCGCGGGCGTGGGAGCGCTTCTCACCGTCGGCCGTAACGTTGATCCGTCCGAGCTCGGCGACGTGCCTCCGACAATCCGCGTCGAGCAGTTCGTGCCGCAGGCGCACGTGCTCCCCTCCTGCGCGGCCGTGGTCTCCCACGGCGGCTCGGGCACGCTGCTCGGCACCCTCGCGGCGGGGCTGCCGCTCGTGCTGATCCCGCAGGGCGCCGACCAGTTCGAGAACGCAGCCCGCTGCGAGCGCGCCGGCGCCGCCGTCGTGCTCCCGCCGGACGACGTGACGGGAGACGCGGTTGCGGCCGCCGTGCGGCTCGTGCTGTCGGAGCCGGGGTACGCGGAGGCGGCCTGCGCGATCGCCGCCGAATTCGCGGAGATGGGGACAGCCGAGGAGGCTGCCGCAGCGGTCGAGGAGCACGCGGCCCGTCGCTAGTGTGGCCGCGTGTCTGCACGCACCCGCACCGTGCTGGTCGTGGCCGTGCTGGCAGCGGTCGCCGCTGCGGTCGTCGCCGGCGCGGCGACGCTCACGGCCGACGAGGTCGACGGCGCGTCGACCGCGGGGGCGGCGCCGAAGCCGCGCCAGGGCGTTCCGCCGTTCGAGCTCGCGCTCGGGCTCCGCGACGACGCAGAGGCGACCGACCTCCGCCGCGCCGCGGCGCTCTACGCCGACGGGAAGCGGCAGCAGGCGGCGGTCATCTTCGCGCGCTACGACTCGCTCGAGGCGAAGCTCGGCGCCGCCTTCGCGGCCTGGCCGGCGAGCGAGGACCGGATCGAGCAGCTCGGCGCCCTCTATCCCCGGAGCTCGTTCGTGCAGCTCCACGTCGGGCTGTCCCGCTTCTGGGCCGGCACGAGCGGCGCGCTGACCGCCTGGCGCGAGGCGCGCGACGTCGAGCCGGATACGCCGTACGCGGTCCGAGCGGGCGACTTCATCCACGCGCGGGACTTCGCGCCCGGCCTGCCCGGCTTCGTCGTCAGCTTCGACTACCGGATCGAGGGCAAGACGCCGGCCGAGCAGCTGCACCGGCTCGCCGCCGACCGGACGCTGCGCGGGCGGCTGCTCTACGGGATCGCCTTGCAGAGACTCGGCCGCCCCGTCTCCGCGCGCCGCGCCTTCGAGGAGGCGCGGGAGATCGCGCCGAACAACGTCGACGCGCTCGTCGCCGATGCGGTCGGTCGCTACGACAAGGGAAATCCGTCGGCGTCGTTCTCCCGTCTCGGCCCGCTCAGCCGCCGCTTCCCGCACGCGGCGACGGTGCGCTTCCACCTCGGGATGCTGCTGCTCTGGCAGAAGAACGTCAAAGAGGCGACGCGCCAGCTCGAGCTGGCGCGCAAGGCCGAGCCCGGCAGCAAGATCGCCGCCGAGGCGAAGCGCTATCTCGATGCGGTTCGCAACGCGGGGACCTCCTGATCCAAAGATGGGCCGAACGGCCTATGGCGCTTCGGAGCGGTGTTTGGCAAGCTCTCGCAGCTTTGTAAGGAGAGTGTTGCGAATTGCCAGAGTCGCGACTACTCTCAGAGCGCGATCGGAGGGGGAGCCGAAGTGAGCGCAGGGGGAACCATCAGCACTGTCGAGCAGCAGGGATTCGACGTCCTCGCGAGCAGCGAGGCGAAAGCCCTGCTCGAGAGCGGCAAGCTGGCGGGCAAGCTGATCGCGGAGGACATCGCGATCGCGCTCGACGAGCTCGACCTCGACGCGGCGCAGATGGACGAGTTCTACTCGACCCTCGAGGAGCTGAAGATCGAAGTCGTCGACCGCGACGAGCCGGAGGCCGAGGTCGAGGAGGCGCGCGAGGTCTCGACGGACACGCTGCAGCTCTTCCTCAAGGACATCGGCAAGGTGCCGCTGCTGACCGCGGCGCAGGAAGTCGAGCTGGCGAAGCGGATCGAGCGCGGCGAGCACGCGGCCAAGCAGGCAATGGTGGAAGCGAACCTCCGCCTGGTCGTCTCGATCGCGAAGCGCTACCGCAACCAGGGGCTCCCGTTCCTCGACCTGATCCAGGAAGGGACGATCGGCCTCGTCCGCGCCGCGGAGAAGTTCGACTACCGCAAGGGCTTCAAGTTCTCGACGTACGCGACCTGGTGGATCCGCCAGGCGGTCGCCCGGGCACTCGCCGACAAGGCGCGCACGATCCGGATGCCCGTGCACGTCGTCGAGAAGCTGAACAAGATCGTCCGCACGGAGCGGGCGTTGCGCGCCAAGCTCGGCCGCGAGCCCAGCGCGATCGAGATCGGGATGGAGCTCGACCTACTCCCGGAGGAGATCGACCAGATCCGCCGCAGCGCGCAGACGCCGATCTCGCTCGAGAAGCCGGTCGGCGACGAGGACGAGTCCGAGTTCGGGCACTTCCTCACCGACGAGACGATGCCGCTGCCCGACGAGGTGGCCGAGGAGACGCTCCGCAACGAGGCGCTCCGCTCGATCCTGAAGTCGCTCTCGCACCGCGAGCGGCGCGTGCTCGAGCTGCGCTACGGGCTCGACGGCGAGCAGCCGCGGACGCTCGACGAGGTCGGGAAGGCGTTCAACGTCACCCGCGAGCGGATCCGGCAGATCGAGAACCAGGGCCTGAAGAAGCTGCGGGCGCTCGCGCTCGCCGCCCAGCTCCGCGACGTCGCTTAGTCCAACGCCGTCCGCGCGGCTCTGACTAGACTCGCCGCCGTGAGCCAGCTGCCCCAGGAGTGGTCGGACGAGCTCGGCGACCTGCTGAGCATCCCGTCCGTCAGCGCCGACCCGGCACACTCCGGCGACGTCGTCCAGGCGGCCGAGTGGGTCGCGGACAAGGTGCGTCGCAGCGGCGGCGAGGCAGAGCTCGTGCCGTTCGGCGAGCGGCCGCTCGTGGTCGGCGAGATCCGCGCCTCGAACGGCGCCAACGGCGCGCCGACGATCCTCTGCTACGGCCATTTCGACGTCCAGCCGCCGGCGCCGCTCGAGCTCTGGGAGTCCGATCCGTTCCAGGCGACCATCCGCGACGAGTGGCTCTACGCGCGCGGAGTCGCCGACGACAAGGGCCAGCTCTGGATGCTGCTCCACGCCGCGGGGCAGCTTGCGGCGGACGGCGCGCTCCCGGTCAACATCCGCATCGTCTCGGACGGCGAGGAGGAGGTCGGCGGGCAGTCGATCGTCGAGTTCCTGCAGCAGGACGAGCGCGGAGCCGACGCCTGCGTGATCTTCGACGGCGGCATGGAGTCGCGGAACCTGCCGGCGATCTCGGTCGCGACCCGGGGCCTCGCCGCCTTCAATCTGCGCGTGAAGACCGGCCAGCGCGACCTGCACTCGGGGATGTACGGCAACGCGGCGTTGAACGCGATCCACGCCCTGCACCAGACGCTCACCGGGATCCTGCCGCGCAACGGCCGCGTGCCCGATGCGCTCCGGGTCGGGATCGCGCCGGTCACCGACGAGGAGCGCGCGGGCTGGGCGATGCAGCCAGCCGGCGCCGACGTCCTCCACGACGCCGGGGCGGTGCCGTACGACGACAAGGCGACGGAGGAGTTCTACCTCCGCACGACCGCCGAGAGCTCGGTCGAGGTCAGCGGCATCCTCGGCGGCAAGCCGGGGCTCAAGAACACGACCGTGATCAGCGAGGCGCAGGCGAACTTCACCGTGCGGCTCGCGCCCGGCCAATCGCCGACCGCGGTTGCACCCGAAGTCGAGCGTCTCCTGCACGAGGCCGCGCCCGACGGTGCCACGATCGAGGTCGAGGAGCTGCCGGGCTCGACGCGGCCCGGGCTCGTCGCCGCCGACGCGCCGGTGATCAAGATCGCGCAGGACGCGTTCGAGCACGCCTTCGGGATCAGGCCGATCCTCACCCGCTCCGGTGGCACGCTCCCGATCGTGCCCGCGCTCGCCGACAAGGGGATCCCGACGATCCTGACGGGGTTCGCGCTGCCGGAGAGCAACGTCCACTCGCCGAACGAGCGGATGCTCGTCGAGTTCTTCCCGCGCGGCGTCGACACGATCAAGGAGCTCTACACCCGCCTTGGCGACCTCTCCTAAGGCCGAGTTCGTCACGCCGCTCGCCGCCGAGCTGGCGGTCGACGTGCTCGACCGCCTGCTCCGCTACGTCCGTATCGACACGCAGTCGGCGCACGGGGTCGACGCGTCTCCGTCGACCGAGAAGCAGCTCGACCTCGGCGCGGCTGCTGCGCGACGAGCTGGAGGAGATCGGGCTCGAGGACGTCAGGCTCGACGAGTTCGGCTACGTCTACGGCTCGCTGCCCGGCGTCGAGTCGGCGCCCGCGATCGGCTACATCGCGCACGTGGACACGTCGCCCGACGTGACCGGGACCGGCGTCAACCCGCAGGTGCACGAGGCGTACGACGGCGGCACGATCGAGCTCCCCGGCGACACCAGCGTCGTCCTCGATCCCGAGGAGCTGCCCCTGCTGAAGAAGAAAGTGGGCCACGACATCGTCACCACCGACGGGACGACGCTGCTCGGCGCCGACGACAAGGCCGGCGTGGCCGAGATCATGGCCGCCGTCGCGTACCTGAAGCGCCACCCCGAGCTCGAGCACGCGCCGATCCGCGCCTGCTTCACCGTCGACGAGGAGGTCGCGGGCGGCGCCGATCACCTCGACATCGAGCGCTTCGGGGCGCGCTTCGCGTACACGCTCGACGGCGCCGAGCTCGGCGAGATCGAAGCGGAGACGTTCAACGCGTCCAGGGTGACCGTGACGATCCGCGGCCGCTCGACGCATCCGGGCACGGCCAAGGGACAGCTCGTCAACGCGATCAAGCTCGCCGCCGAGCTGGTCGCCGGCCTGCCGCGGGAGGAGCTCTCGCCCGAGACGACCGAGGAGCGGGAGGGCTTCGTCCATCCGACGAGGTTCTCGGGCGGCGCCGAGGAGGCGCTCGTCGAGTTCATCGTCCGCGACCACGACGCCGCGAAGATGACCGAGCACGTCGCCCTGATCCGCCGCCTCGCCGAGGAGGTCCGCGCGCGCGAGCCGCGCGCGTCGATCGAGATTCACGAGGAGGAGCAGTACCGGAACATGGGCGAGGTGATCGACCAGCACCCGGAGGTGATCGAGGCGGCGGTCGACGCCGTGCGCCGGCTCGGCGTCGAGCCTGTCCACACGATCATCCGCGGCGGCACCGACGGCGCCCGCCTCTCGCACCGCGGCCTGCCGACGCCGAACCTCTTCACCGGCGGCTCCGAGTACCACTCCCGCCGCGAGTGGGCGAGCGTGCAGGACATGGCCGCCGCCGCCGCGATGCTCGTCGAGCTCGCCCAGGTCTGGGCGGAGCGCGCCAAGTAACAGACTGTTACTTGGCTAGTCCCAGGGCGGAGGGTCGTGCACCCAGCGGCCGCCGACCATCGTGGCGACGACCCGCAGGTCGCGGAGCTCCTCCGGTTCGACGGCGAACGGGTCGCGGTCGAGGACGACGAGGTCGGCGAGCAGGCCCGGCAAGAGCCTGCCGCGCCGCCGTTCGTCGCCTGAGAGGAAGGTCGGAGCGACGCAGGTGGCGTGCAGCGCCTGCTCGACCGTCAGCGTCTCTTCCGGCCGCCAGGCCGGCCGGTCGTCGATCGAGCGCAGCACGCCGGCGGCGATGCCCGCGATCGGGTCGAGCTCCTCGACGGGGGCATCGGACCCGTTCGCGACGAGCGCCCCCGACTCGAGCAGCGAGCGGAAGGAGTAGGTGCCCGCCAGACGGTCGGCCCAGAGCCGGTCGGCGAGGTCGCGGTCCGAAGGGGCATGCGAGAACTGGACCGAGCAGGCGATCCCGAGCTCGGCGAAGCGTGGCACGTCCTCGGGCGCCAGGCACTGCGCGTGCTCGATCCGGTGGCGCAGGCCCTTCGGCTCCCAGGCGGCGCGCGTCGCCTCGAATGCATCGAGAGCGTTCCGGTTCGCCTGATCGCCGATCGCGTGGACGGCGACCGGCCAGCCACGCTCGGCCCCGCGGCGGATGATCTCCTCGAGCTCGGTGCGGCTGGTGATCTCGACGCCGCTCCCGTCGGTCATCAGAGCGGTCTGCGATCCGAGCGTGCCGTCCATGAAGCACTTCAGGTAGCCGATGCGCAGGTACTCGTCGCCGAAGCCCGAGCGAAGCGAGAGCGCGCCCGCTGCATCGAGTTGCTCGTGTGGGATCGACCCCCAGACGCGCAGCGAGAGGTTCCCCTCGTCGCGGAGCCGCTGGAAGATCCCAGGCGCGCCGAGCCAGCCGTCCTTGTCGTGGATCGCGCCCACCCCGCGTGAGTTGGCGAGCTTGAGCCCGGCCCGCGTCGCCTCGACCCACTCCTCCTCGGTCGTGAGCACGTAGCGGTCGCGGAAGCGCCAGGCCGACTCCTCGCGCAGGATCCCCGTCGGCTCCCCCGATGGGTCGCGCTCGACGACACCGCCGTGGACCTCGAGGTCGCCGCCGGCGACGGCGAGCGCCACCGAGTTGAGCCAGGCGGAGTGATAGTCCTTCGAGATCAGGATCGTCGGCGTGCCGCCGGTGACCTCGTCGAGCATCTCCTTCGTCGGCTCGACCTGCGGCTGCCAGTCGCCGTCGCGCCAGCCGTAGCCGCGCAGCCAGCGCCCGGGTGCAACCTCGGCGGCGCGCACACGGGCGAGCGCCTCCCCGATCGACGTGCAGCCATCCAGCTTCACCTGGCGCTGCGCCAGCGACCAGGTCGGGAAATGGACGTGGGAGTCCGTGAAGGCGGGGAGAACGCAGCGGCCGCCGAGGTTGACGACGTCGGGGCTGGCAAGCGCGGTCTCGTGGACGCCGACGCCGCCCGCGACGTACGCGCCGGCGATCGCGAGCGCCCGGCCGGCCGGCAGCGACGGATCGAGCGTGCGGACGACCCCATTCTCCAGAATCACGGCGCTGAGCCTAGCCCGTACAGAACCCTTCCACTCTCCTAGCACCGTCTTAACCGCGACACGAAATGCTCTGCGGATCCGCAGGAGTCTCGGGATCGCAGGTTTCTTCACGGCTTCGGCGCTGGTGTGGGTCGTCGCCGGCGCAGCCGCGATCGCGGTCGCGCCGACTGCGATCACCGGCCCGGTCAGTGCGATCGGTCCCACCTCGGCGACGGTGAGCGGCACCGTCAATCCCGGCGCGCAGGCGACGACCTGGTACGTCGAGTACGGCACGAGCACGAGCTACGGCTCGCAGTCGGCGAGCGCGAGCGTCGGGTCGGGCTCGGCGAACGTCGCCGTCTCCCGCGCGCTCTCCGGGCTCGCCTCGGGGACGACCTATCACTACCGCGTCGTCGCCACGAACGGCGCCGGCACCAGCCGGGGCGCGGACGGGATCTTCACCACCTACGCCGCGCCGGCGGCCGTCACGGGCACCGCGACGAACGTGACCACGAGCTCGGCGACGCTGAACGGGACCGTCGACCCGAACGGCCGCGCGACGGTCTGGTACTTCGAGTACGGCACGAGCACGAGCTACGGCTCGAAGACGGCGGAGCACAGCGCGGGCTCGGGCGGGAGCGCCGTCCCCGTCACGATCGGCGTCTCGGGTCTCGCGCGCGGCCGGGTCCACCACTACCGGCTCGTCGCGACGAGCGACGCGGGCACGAGCCGCGGCGCCGACCAGACGTTCTCCACCGTCGGCGCGCCGTCGGTCACGACGGACGCGGCGAGCTCGATCGCGCCGACGGCCGCGCGCCTGAACGGACGAGTGACGCCGAACGGGGCGGCCACGAGCTGGTACTTCGAGTACGGCACGACGACGCGCTACGGCTCCCGCACTCCGACCAAGAACGCGGGCTCCGGCACGAACGCCGTCAAGGTCTCCTTCTCGCTCACGGGCCTGGGCAGGACGACCACGTACCACTACCGGCTCGTGGCGACGAACGGCTCGGGCGCGACCGCAGGCAGCGACCGCTCCTTCTCGACCTCGCTCGCGCCCGCCGTCCGCACGGGGGCGGCGCAGGGCGTCGGGACGACGACGGCGACGCTGACCGGCACGACCGATCCGCGCGGCCGTGCGACGACCTGGTGGTTCGAGTACGGCACGACGACGCGCTACGGCTCGCGAACGCCCTCGCGGAGCGCCGGCTCGGGCGTCGTCACGCGGACGGTCACGGCCGCGGTCACCGGCCTCGCGGCAGGTGAGACGTACCACTACCGGCTCGTCGCGCAGAGCGACGCCGGCACCTCCTACGGCGGCGACGCGACCCTCGCGACCGTCGGCGTCACCCTCGTCGCGCCCGCGCTCAACGTCGTCTACGGGCGCGGGATCATGCTCAGCGGCGTCGTGCCGACGAGGCGGGGCGGGGAGAACGTCACGCTGCTCGCGCAGGCGTTCGGCGAGAGCGCGTTCCGCTCGGTCGTCACCATCATCACCGCCGCCGACGGGAGCTGGCGCTACCTCGCGAAGCCCCGGATCCAGACGGCGTACGCGGCGAGCTGGAACCACGGCCAGAGCGCGCAGGAGATCGTCGCCGTGCGGCCGGCGATCGCGCTCCGCCGAACGGCCACCGGACACTTCTCGACGCGCGTCACCGGCGCGCGGTCGTTCGCCGGGCGGCTCGTGCAACTGCAGCGGCGCACCGCGGCCGGACGCTGGGTGACCGTCAAGCGGGTGCGCCTGAACGCTCGCTCGGCCCGCCTGTTCCGGGCGACGCTTCCGGCCGGGACGTCGCGGCTGCGGATCGCGATGAGCGTGAACCAGGCCGGGGCCGGCTACCTCGCCGGCTTCAGCCGGACGATCGTCTTCCGCCGCACCTGAGTTCCGGCGTATCCTGCGCTGATGCGCAGCCGGACGCCGCTCCTCCTCGTCCTGCTCGCGCTCGTGCTCGTGGGGTTCGCCCGGCCATCGCAGGACGACGCCAACGAGCCGCTGCGCGTCCTCTTCGTCGGCAACAGCCTCACGCACACCAACGACCTGCCTGCGGTCGTCGCCATGCTTGCCCGCAAGGGCGGCACCGCGATCGAGTACGAGACGATCGCGCCCGGCGGCTTCAGCCTCGAGGACCACTGGAACGCGGGAGACGTGCCGGCAGAGATCGCTACGGGCACGTGGGACGCGGTCGTGATGCAGCAGGGGCCGTCGGCGCTCCCGGAGAGCCAGGTCAACCTGCGCGAGTGGGCGGAGCGGCTGGCGGAGCTCAGCCGTGAGCACGGGACGAGGCCCGCGCTCTTCACTGTCTGGCCCGAGCGCTACCGCGTCAACGCGCTCAGCGATGTGATCGTGTCCTACGCAAACGCGGCCAGGGCGGCGCACGCAGAGCTCTATCCGGCCGGCCTTGCCTGGCAGTTGGCATGGAGCCGGTCACGGAGCCTGCCGCTCTACGGCCCGGACGGGTTCCACCCGAGCCCGCTCGGCACGTATCTGGCCGCGCTCGTCGTCACCGCCGGCTTGACCGGGAAGCCTCTGCCGCCCGCAGCGGCGTTCTCGATCAACCGGCCCGGCTTCAAGCTGACGGTCACCGCGGCACGGGCGCGCGTCCTCCGCAAGGCGGCGGTCGAGGCCCGGGCGGCCGCGAGGTGAGCGACGCCCGCCGCGCCGCCCTCTCGGCGCTGATCGATCACGCTCCGACCTTTCCTCCGGCGAGCCTGTCGGCCCCGGACGCCCTGGAAGAGGACCGCCGCGCCCGTGCCGGCGAGCAGGGCTGGATGCTGGCACGCCTCGTCTGGCCGGCGTCGCGCCTGGACGAGCTCGAAGGCGAGGATCGGGCGCTGTCGGTGGTGCTGGACGGGCCGTACCGCGGAGACGTGCGGGCCGAGGCTGTCGAGGCGCGCTGGGACGCCGACCTCGACAGCCTTCTTGGCGAGGCGTATGTCGAGCTGCCGCTCGGCGACGGGCTGGAGGAGAAAGTCGCGGCACTCGCCGAGCGCGGCCTGCGGGCGAAGGTGCGCTGCGGCGGCGCCGAGGTGCCGACTGCCGCGGCGCTCGGCCGTTTCCTCTCAGCCTGCCGTGCCGCGGGCGTCCCGTTCAAGGCGACCGCCGGCCTGCACCATCCTCTGGCCGTCGACGGCGGTCACGGCTTCCTCAACGTGATCGCGGCCTGCGCGTTCGACGATGCCGCAGCGTTGAGCGAGACGGTCGAGCTCGGCCCCGCGGGCTTGCGCTGGCGCGATCGTGTCGCCGGCCCGGACGAGCTCGAGCGCGTTCGCCGCGAACAGCTGGTCGCCGTCGGCAGCTGCTCCTTCTCCGAGCCCGTCGACGACCTGAAGCAACTCGGCATCCTGTGACGCAGGGGTTCGGCACGTTCGTGCGCGGCTCGGGCGCGACGCGTCTCGGCTTCCGCTCCGGCGACGCCGTCGTCGACCTTGGCGAGGGCTCGCTCGACGAGCTGTTGCCGCGGGGGCGGGACGCCTGGGAGCGCGCCACCGAGCGGGCGCTCGCGGCGGCCGACGCCGGCGACGCGATCTCGCTCGAGGACGTCACACCGCAGCTGCCGTTCACCGTCGCGGACTACGTCGACTTCTACTCCTCGCTCGAGCACGCGACGAACCTCGGCCGGATGTTCCGGCCCGACTCGGAGCCGCTGCTGCCGAACTGGCGTCACCTGCCGGTTGGCTACCACGGCCGGGCGGGCACGGTCGTCGTCAGCGGCACGCCGATCAGGCGGCCGCTGGGCCAGGCGAAGCCGCCGGACGCGGACGCGCCCGTCTACGGGCCGTCGCGGCGCCTCGACATCGAGCTCGAGCTCGGCTTCGTCGTCGGCGTGCCGAGCACGCAAGGCGAATCGGTGCCGACGCACGCCTTCGCAGATCACGTCTTCGGCGTCGTGCTCGTCAACGACTGGAGCGCCCGCGACATCCAGGCCTGGGAGTACGTCCCGCTCGGGCCGTTCCTCGGCAAGAGCTTCGCCACGTCGGTCTCCGCGTGGGTGACGCCGCTGGCGCTGCTCGAGGATCGCCGCGTCGCCGCACCCCCGCAGGAGCCGGAACCGCTGCCGCACCTTCGCGTCGAGGGCGAGTGGGCCTACGACCTGCCGCTCGAGGTGGAGCTGAACGGCGCAGTGATCTCGCGCGGAAACGCGCGCGGCCTCTACTGGACGATGCCGCAGCAGCTCGCGCACGCGACCTCGAACGGGGCGAGCGTCCGCACCGGCGACCTGATGGCGTCGGGGACGATCTCCGGGGCCGAGCGCGGCAGCGAGGGCAGCCTGATCGAGCTGACCTGGAACGGGAGCGAGCCGGTCCGGCTCGGCGACGGCGGCGAGCGGACGTTCCTCGAGGACGGCGACGAGGTGGTGCTCCGCGGCGAGCCGCTGGGCGAGGTGCGCGGCCGCATTCTCCCGGCGTAGTGGCCTGGCGCTCCCAGCTGTACGCGGCGGTGCGCCATCCCAGCGAGCCACGTGTCCTCCTGCTCCGGAGCGACCGCGAGTGGCGGCTGCCCCGCACGCTCATCCGCAAGGCGGTCTGGGCGGCGGATGCGACGACGGTCGTGCCCGCGCTGGAGCAGAGGCTCGGGACGCGGATCTGGCTCCTGAGGAGGCTGGCCTGGTCGGAGGACAAGGCCGCCCAGCGGATCGAGGAGGTGTTCGAGGTCGAGCCGGCCGACCCGGACTGGGACCCGCCCGCGCACGGGCGCTGGGTCGGGCGTCGCGAGCTCGACCGTCTCCGGCTGCGCCACGAGGGGGAACGCCGGCTCCTGACCGGGTACCTCGACGCGCTCGAGCGGGACGAGGTGCCCGAGGAGCGCTCGCCGTGGGCGCGGCCGGGCTGGCTCGGGGACGTCCGCGCGTGGCTCGAGCGCGAGGTGTCCGACCTCGGCCGCTCGCTCCGCGGGATCGAGCAGGTCAAGCACTGGAGCATCTCGTCGGTGCTGCGGATCGAGACGGACGGCCCCGACCTCTACTTCAAGGTGTCGGCCCGGCTGCCGCTCTGGGTCGAGGAGGCCTCAGTCACCGCGGCGCTCGCCGAGCGGTTCCCGGGCTACGTCCCCGTGCCGGTGGCCGTCGAGCCCGAGCGGGGCTGGATGCTGCTGCCGGAGTTCGACGACCTCATCGGCTGGTACCCGCCGCTCGACGTGCACGAGGAGCTGTTTCGCCGCTATGCGGGCCTGCAGCGGCGTTCCGCGGATGTCACGGGCGAGCTGCTCGCCGAGGGTTGTGTCGACCGGCGGCTCGACCTGCTCGAGGCGCGGGTCGATCCGCTCCTGGGCGACGCCGACGCCGTCCATCGCTTGACAGCCGACGAGGTCGCGGAGCTGAGGCGGCTCGCGCCGGAGCTCAAGGAAGCCTGTCGCCGCCTCGCTGCCTGCGGCGTTCCGGACGCACTCGTCCACGGCGATCTCCACCCCGGCAACGTCGCCCGGCTGGACGGCGAGCTCGCCTACTTCGACTGGACGGACGCGTGCATCGCCCATCCCTTCTTCGACCTCCACTCGCTGCAGTGGCAGAAGGACGAGGCGACCCGGGCAGCGCTCCTCAACGCGTATCTCGGCGTGTGGGAGGGAGTCGAGTCACCCGAGCACTTGCGCGAGGCCGCCGCGCTCGCCGCGATCGTGACCCCGTTGCACCACGCGGTCTCCTACCAGCAGATCGTCGCCAACCTGGAGCCGGACGCCAGGCCGGAGCTGGACGCCACGCACCAATTCCTGCGCGAGATCCTCGCCCGCGCACGCGACTGGTCGAACGGCTAGACCTGCTGGACGGCGTCCGTCTCTCGTCCAATACTGAATCGATGCGGCTGCCGCTCCCGCTTCTCGTGCTGGTGCTCGCGCTCGCCGCCGGTGCATCCGCCGCACAGGGCGAGCCGGACGCCCTCAACAAACCGCTGCTCGGGATCGCGGGGCGGGCCGACCGCTTCGAGCGTCAGACGGGCCAGGATTCCCAGGTGCGGCAGATCTTCCTCGGCTGGGGGCAGGGCAGCAGCTGGGGGTCGCCGTTCGCCCAGCTCTTCGCCGGCCTGAAGCCGATTCCGATGATCCACATCGGCACCGACCGGGGCCGCGCCCGCATCGAGGCGATCACGCCGGCCGGGATCGCGTCGGGCCGCGGCGATGCGTATCTCGTCGCGCTCAACCAGGCGATCGCCGCGTACGGCGGCCAGGTCTTCGTGCGCGTGATGGCGGAGATGAACAACCCGCGGAACCTCTATGCGCCGACGCGGCTGAACGGCACCTCGAAGGGGCCGTCGCACTCCCCGGCCGCGTACAAGCAGGCGTTCCGGCGCGCGTACCTGATCCTCCACGGCGGCGATGTCGACGCGACGCTCCGCGGGCTCGGCCAGCGGCCTGTGGGCCGCGAGCTGGCCGCCAACCCCGCATCGGCGCTGACCGTGATCTGGAACCCGATTGCGGGCCTCGACGCCGACGCCACCCGGCCCGCACAGGCGTTTTACCCCGGCGACGCCTATGTCGACATGGTCGGGAACGACATGTTCGCGAGCCGGACGGGTGTCGCCTCGCACGCCGCGAACGAGGCGCTCTATCGCGCCCATCCGGACAAGCCCTACGCGCTGCCGGAGTGGGGGCTCTCGATCGACGACCCCGGGTTCGTCGCGAAGATCTGCACGTTCCTGAAGACCCGGCCGCGGACGAAGCTGGCGGCGTACTACGACGCCCGGCCGAGGTCGCCCTACGACCTCGGCTCGAAAGCGGCGACGCGGTCCGAGTACCGCCGCTGCATCACTCCGCTCGGCGCCAAGGCTCCGCTGATCCAGCCCGGGCTGCCGACGAGCGCGCAGCTGCGGCTGACCGCCACCCCGGCGAAGGGGGATGCGCCGCTCGACGTCACCTTCGAGCCGCACGCGGACCTGGCCAAGCCGGTCCTGCGCTGGGAGCTGGCGTTCGGCGACGGCAAGGTGCTGCAACGGAGCGGTCCGCCGCCGGACATGGTCACGTACACCTATCCGACGGACGGGCTCTACACGGCGACGCTGACGGTCTACCTGGAGCCACCGTTCGTCGCAGCCGCCATCCGCAACGTCGTCCAGACTCGGGTGCAGGTCGGCAAGAAGGCGGACGAGCCGCTCCGGCTGGCGGCCAAGCCCCGCTCCGGCAAGGCGCCGCTCTCGGTCAGCTTCCGGGCGAGCGTCGCCGTGCAGGGAACGCGCTGGGACTTCATCCCGGGCGACGGTACGAGCCGGTCCGGCCAGGGCAGGCCGCCGCGCTTCCTCGGGCACACCTACACGACGGCGGGGATCTACCGCGCCGTCCTCGTCGTCCACCTGGGGCCGAACGACCGGCTGCTCGCGTACGTCGACGTTCGGGTGCGGTAGCGGCGGCCTGGAGGCTGGGCGCGAGCCCGTACAATCGCCGCGTGCCCTGGGACGTCCTCACCGACGAGCAGCGCGAGATCCGCGAGCTCGTCCGCACGCTCGCGCGTGAGCGCGTGGCGCCGCGCGCGGCCGAGATCGACGAGTCGCACGAGTTCCCGTGGGACATCGTCGAGCTCTTCCGCGAGCACGAGATCTTCGGCCTGCTCTTCGACGAGGAGTATGGCGGCTCCGGCACCGGGACGCTGCTCGCGCTGGTCGCGATCGAGGAGGTCTCGAAGGTCTGCGCGACGAGCGGCCTCCTGCTCGCCGTCCAGGAGCTCGGCTCGCTCGGCCTCAAGCTCGCCGGCTCGCAGGCGCAGAAGGATGCGTACCTGCCGAGGCTCGCGAGCGGCGAGTGGCTGCCCGCGTACGCCCTGACGGAGGCCGGCTCCGGCTCCGACTCGGCTGCGATGCGGACGACCGCTGTCCGCGCCGGCGACGACTACGTGCTCAACGGCAGCAAGCGTTTCATCACCAACGCCGGCGTCGCCAACCTCTACACCGTCTTCGCCAAGACCGACCCGGACGGAGGCCATGCGGGCATCTCCGCGTTCCTCGTCGAGTCGAACGCGCCCGGCTTTGCGGTCGCGCGCCTGGAGCCGAAGATGGGCATCTCGGGCTCGACGACCGGCGAGCTCACCTTCGACGACTGCCGCATCCCCGCCGCGAGCCTGCTCGGCAAGGAGGGTGAAGGCTTCAAGATCGCGATGCGCATCCTCGACCGCTCGCGCCCGGGCGTCGCCGCGCAGGCGCTCGGGATCGCGCAGGGCGCCACCGACTACGCGCTCGAGTACGCGAAGACGCGCGAGACCATGGGCAAGCCGATCGCGCAGCACCAGCTGATCCAGGCGAAGCTCGCCGACATGGAGACCGAGACCGAGGCCGCGCGCGGGCTGCTCTACCGCTTCGGCCAGATGTGCGACGCCGGCGTCGACGGATCCGAGCTGACGAAGGCCTCGGCGCAGGCGAAGCTGAAGTGCGGCGACGTCGCCATGTGGGTCGCCACCGAGGCGGTCCAGATCCTCGGCGGCTACGGCTACATCAAGGAGTACCCGGTCGAACGCTTCATGCGCGACGCCAAGATCACGCAGATCTACGAGGGAACCCAGGAGGTGCAGCGACTCGTGATCGCCCGCGAGATGCTGCGCGAGAGCCGGGCCTTCCTCCTCGCCGGCGTCGGGTAGCGACTTGACTGAGAGCAGCACGCCTGCGGCGGCGAAGCCGACGCCTTCAGGGATTTGCGCGTCGCGGATCCGCGCGAGCGGATTCGCGACCTGCGACGGCAAATGACGGAGTTCGCCCGGAGCTTCGACCGGGCGGCTGAGGAGTACGAGCGTGGTCGTCCTGGGTACGCCGATGCCGCGCTCGACGCGCTGGGCCTGCCGGCGGATTCGGTCGTCCTCGACCTCGCCGCGGGCACGGGCAAGCTGACCCGGCAGCTGGTCCAACGCTTCGCTCGCGTGATCGCGGTGGAGCCGCTCGACGGGATGCGAGCGCAGCTCGAGCGCGTCGTGCCGGGCGCCGAGGCGCTCGTTGGGACTGCCGAATCGATCCCGCTGGACGACGACAGTGTCGACGCCGTGTTCGTTGCTGAGGCGTTCCACTGGTTCGGGACGAGCGCCGCGCTCGACGAGATCGCGCGCGTCCTGCGTCCAGGCGGCACGCTCGCCGTCCTCTTCAACGAGCGTGACGGCGAGCTCGACCCGCCGCTCACGCCTGCGTTCCGCGACACGCTGGACGAGCTCGCGCTCAAGAAGCCGCCTGAGGTCACGGTCTCGAGCGGTCTCTGGCAAGCGCCCTTTCCGGGGCCGTTCGAACCGCTCAAGGAGGAGCGGTTCCCGCACACGGTCGAGCGCGACCGCGAGGGCTTGCTCGCATCCATCGCCTCGTGGAGCGTGGTCGCCGCCCTGCCCGATGCCGAGCGCGCCGTGCTCCTTGGCAGGCTGGGGGAGTTGATCCCGGAAGGTCGGTACGTCAGCTCGCTGCGAACCGAGCTCTACCGGACGCGGCTTCGCCCGTGGATCCGCTAGGGCAGGCGGCCGATGCAGTACGGATCGGGCGGAGGATTCGAGCGGAGGAGCTCGTTCAGGTATCGCCCTGCGTCCTCCCCGACCGCGAACCCCCAGCCCAGCCGGGCGGTGATCGAGCCCATCGTCGCGAGACCTCGCTTGTCGGCCTCGCACTCGTCGGCGATGCCCGTCGCGTGCGCCGCTTCGTGGGCAAGCACGAAGAGGCCACGGGCGAACGCCTCCGTCCCGATCCGCTCCTGGGCGATACCCTCGCAGCGCCAGGTCCGCATCGTGATCGTCGTCCCGCCCCACGTCCAGTAGCCGGTCGCAGTCGCGAGGTTCGGCTCGCTCGGCCAGGCGGCGTCGGTGCGGCAGAACACGGACGTGACGTTGGAGACCGCCACGGCCGCGACGAGATCTGCGCGCAGGTACCCAGGCGCCGGCGGTGGCGGAGTGGGGCTCGCGGCAGGCGGAGCGGCCGGCGGCGGCAGCGGCACCGGCTGCGGCTGCGGCGGCTCGGGCTCCGGCTGCACGACCGCCGGGCGGAAGTGGATTCCCGGCGTGCGAGGTGCTCCCTCGCTCGTGACCGGACGTCCGTCATCGTCGAGGTAGACGCCGGCGCCGCCGGAGAGGTACGGGATCAGCAGCTGCTGGCCGGAAACGCCGGCAGAGCCCGCACTCGTCACGGCCGCCGCGACGACCAGTGCGAGGACAACCGGCCAGCGTGCCATGAGCCTCGATGCTAGCGCGCTCCGCCGGCGATTACGACGCGGCGAGGCGCTGCGCCGCGAGCTCTTCGGCGGCGTCGCTCGTCGTGATCCCGGCCTCCTCGGCGTGCCGGTAGATGCCCGTGAGCGTCTCGCCGATCCCTGCGACCTCGCGTTCGAGCCGGTCGCCGTCCCATCCGAGCCGCTCCAGCCCGATCCCGTGCAGCGCGCCGCCGCCGTTGATCACGTAGTCGGGCGCGTACAGGATCCCGGCGGCGCGCAGTCGCTCGCCGTCCTCGGGCGTCGCCAGCTGGTTGTTCGCGCCGCCTGCGACGATCCGGCACCTGAGCAGTGGGATCGAATCCGCGCTCAGCGTGGCGCCGAGCGCGCAGGGTGCGTAGACGTCGCACTCGAGCTCGAGTGCGGTGTCCGGGGCCACGGGCTGCGCGCCGGTCGCACGCGCCCGCTCCTCGTCGACGTCGCTGACGAGCACAACCGCCCCGGCGTCCAGCAGCAGCCGCGTCAGCTTCGCGCCGACGGCACCCGTCCCCTGGACGAGCACCGTCCGGCCGGTGGGGTCGTCGGATCCAAACGCGTGCGCGAGCGTGGCGCGGATGCCGTGGAAGACGCCGAGAGCCGTGTGGATGCTCGGATCGCCGGAGCCGCCGTTGCCGAGGCTGCGGCAGAAGACGTGCGCCGTCCGCGAGCCGATCACGTCCATGTCCTCTTCGCGCGTGTTCACGTCCGGGCCGGTGACGTAGCTGCCGCCGAGGGACTCGATCAGGTCGCCGTAACGCTCGAGCAGGCGCCGACGCCCGTCGCCGGCCGGGATCTCGGGCACGGCGAGCACTGCCTTGCCGCCGCCGCACGGAAGGCCGAGCACGGCGAGCTTGCGGGTCATCCCCGCGGAGAGCCGAAGCGCGTCCTCGAGCGCGTCGCCGGGCGTGGCGTAGGCCTTCAGCCGCGTGCCGCCCATCGCGGGGCCGAGCAGCGTCGAGTGGATGCAGACGAGCATCCAGGCGCCGCTCTCGGGGTCGTGCCGGATGACCGAGTGCTCGCCGTCCCAGCGCCGCAGCAGTTCCTCGAACACGGCGCGACTCTACCCGCGCCCGAGCAGCGCGCGAAGGCGCTCGAGGCCCTCGTCGAGCGCCTCGTCGGCGACCGCGAGCGAGATGCGTGCGTGGCCGGCCCCGGCGGGGCCGAAGCCCTCGCCGGGCGCCAGGGCGACGCGGGCCTCGTCGAGGATCCGCTCCACGGTGACGCCGTCGGGAAGACGGAGCCAGGCGAAGAACGTGCCCTCCGACCGGGCGTCGGGGAGCGCGGCGACGACGCGGTCGCGGCGGGCCTCGTAGAGCGCGCGCCGCTCCTCGACCGTCTCCTGCGGCCCGGTCAGTGCCGCGATCGCGGCCTCCTGCAGCGGCGCGAAGATCCCTGCCCGCACGTGGTCGTTCAGGAGCTCGAGCCGCCGCACGAGCTCGACGTTCCCGACGACGAAGCCGAGCCGCCAGCCCGCCATCCCGTAGCTCTTCGACATCGAGAAGAGCTCGGCGCCGACCTCGCGCGCCCCGGGCTCCGCCAGGAAGCTCACGGGAGCGCGGCCGGCGAAGACGAGGTCGCCGTAGGCGAAGTCGTGGAGGACCAGGGTGCCGGTGCGCTCTGCGTACGAGACGGCGTCGGCGAAGACGCCGTCGGGCGCGGCGAGCGCGGCCGGGTTGGACGGATAGTTGAGGTAGAGCGCGGCGGCGGCCGGGGCGCGCCGTGAAGTCCGGCCGCGGCTCGATCCGGAGCTGCGCGAGCCGGGCGCCCGCCAGGGCGACCGCGGAGAGGTAGTCGGGGTAGCCGGGGTCGGGGAGGAC
Organism: uncultured Gaiellaceae bacterium; assembly: GCA_963705515.1. Taxonomy (GTDB): domain Bacteria; phylum Actinomycetota; class Thermoleophilia; order Gaiellales; family Gaiellaceae; genus Gaiellasilicea. Next base: position 891,184 of record CAVPJV010000009.1, on the reverse strand, counting down.
GATCGTGTCCCCGTGGTCGGCGGTGCAGAGCGCGACCTCGACGAGCGCCGTCTTCGTCCCCGGCGTGACCGCAACCTCCCGCTCCGGGTCGAGCTCGACGCCGTAGACGGTGCGGTAGCGGTCGGCGACGGCCTGCTTGAGCGAGCCCAGGCCCGAGAACGGCGCGTAGCCGTGCGTCCGCGCCTCCCGGCTCGAGGCCGCCGCGGCGAGGCGCTCCGCCACGTGCGGCGGCGGCGCCACGTCGGGGTTGCCACGGCCCAGGTCGATCACGTCCGGACCGGCGGCCGCGACGCGCGCGAGGAGCGTGGCGAAATACTGCTCCGGCAGGCGCTGGATCCGGTCCGGGTCGGGCCGCACCCAGCGATGCTACGCCGCCCGTCCGTAGTTTTGGCAGCGTCGTCGGTAGTTGCTGCTCTTGGCGGCACAGAGCGGGCGTGTGAGCATGGTCTCGTCCATTGCGGCGCCGCCGTTGGCGTCTGCCTGCAGGCGCCGCTCGGGAGGTGTTCAGCATGCTTGTCACGGCTGCGGGCCGTGCGGCGCGGGCCGCACGGCTGCTCATGCTGCCGGCGCTCGCCGCGCTATTCGCGCTCGGGCTCGCTCCTGCGGCACCCGCGGCGCCGCCCACGAATGACAACCGCGCCGATGCGGCCGCCGTCCCGGCGTTTCCCGCCGACTTCCACGGGACGCTCGTCGAAGCAACGGTGGAGCGGCTCGATCCGCAGGAGTCGCGGTGCGGCAGCATCGCCTCGACGGTCTGGTACCGGATCGAGGTGGCTCCGGACGGAACCGTCACGGCTGCGTTGAAGGCGGCCGGGAGCACGGCGCCCGTGCTGCGGCTCTACCGGGTCGCACGTTCGGCGATCCAGGAGCTCGACTGCGCCGTCGCGGCGCCCGGCGGTGTGGCGACCGCCTCGTTCAAGACGGTGCGGGGCGCCGGCTACCTCATTCTCGTCGGCCGCCGGCCCACGTCCGCGGACGGCGACTTCGACCTGCACGTCGAGCTGACGCTGCCCCCCGATCCGCCCGCGAACGACCGATTGGCGCGGGCAAAGCAGATCCGGGTGTTCCCGGCGACGGTGAAGGGAACGACGATCGGCGCCCGCACGGAGGAGACGGATCCGGAGGCTTGCGGCATGGTCGAGAGCACGGTGTGGTACCGGCTCGCGCCGCCGCGGACGGGTCTCATGGTGACCCGGCTCCAGGTGGCGAAACGGCTCGACGCGGTCCTCGCCGTCGCTGAGCGTCGCGGATCGTCGCTCCGGCTCGTGGGGTGCAGCCCCACGAACGATCGGGGCGCTGCCGCGGGTGCGTTCGCCGCTCGCAAGGGCGTGCCGTACGTCGTCGTGGTCGGTCACCGAGCGGGTCAGGACCCCGCATCGTTCACGCTGAAGGTGGTCGCCGCCGCACCCGCAGAGCAGCTGCCCGGCCGGTCGCTGGCGGCGGCGGGCGCCCGCGGGACGCTCCACGGCCTGACGAACGTGAACGACCTGTGGCGCGTGACGATGACGCCGGGCACGAGCTACCGGATCGCGTTCGCCTCGTCGCGTGGCGCGACGCTGCAACTGCGGTCGCCGAAGCGGGAGCACGTTCTGGTCCAGCTCGGCGGCGGCGGCGGCTACCGCATCTTCACGCCGGGTCGTGACGGCGGCGGGCGGTACATCCTCGAGGTCCGTGCCGCGGCGCAGGACGCCGCCCAGAGCTACCGGCTCCAGGTTCGGCCCGTCGGGCCGGACGACGTCGGGGTCGGGCTCCTGCTCGAGAACCAGCAGGCCCGGCGTGGGACGCTGGCACCGCAGGGAGTGGACGTGGTGGACATCTACCACTTCCACATCGAGCGGCGGTCGGACGTCCAGGTGTCGCTCGCGACTGCACCCGGACGCGAGTTCCGGCTCGAACTCGTGAGCGACGAGGGCGGGACGATCGCCAGCGGACGCGTCGCCCGACGGCAGCTCGATCCCGGCCGGTACGTCGCCGCAGTGTCGGCGGCGCCCGGTGCAAAGGGCGGTGCCTACCGCGTGACGCTCCTCGTGCGGGACATCACCTCGACGGCGCTCGTCGTGGGCTCCGAGAGCGTGCCGCTCGGATCCTCGATCGTGCTTCGGCCGACGGTGACGCCCTCGGCCGCGGGGATGGTGGAGATCCAGCTCGACCGCTTCGACCCCTTCGGTGGCTGGCAGTTCCACCGGATCATGCGCGTCTCCGCGGGGGGATCCGTCGCCTGGCGGCCGCCGACCGAAGGCAAGTGGCGTGTCCGCGCAGGCTTCCTCGGTTCGAGCGAGGCCAGCCCGAGCCGGAGCGAGTACGTCGTGTTCGAGGTCGGCTGAAGCAGCTCGCAGGCGCGGCCGGTCCCGGTCGCGCCTGCGACTACCGTCGCGGCAGCGAGGAGACGTCGACGACCTCGAAGGCCGAGCCGGGGACGCGGTGGAGCGCGTGCAGCTGGTCGTTCGACCACTTCGGGCTCGGCGCGCCGCTCAGGTACCAGTTCGAGCCGTTGTCCGAGACGATCATCCCGTACTCCTTCAGCGCCTGGAGCACGATTCTCGCCTGACGCGGGAAGCCCGCGATCGGGTAGCTCTTCTTCAGGCGGAAGCGCATCCCCATCGGCGGCAGGTCGGGGTCCGTCTTGTCGCTCGCGAAGTGGCGCGCGGGCCAGACGTAGGCGCGGCGCGTGTCCTGGACCGTGAAGCGCAGCGCGTGGTCGATCCGGCCGCGGGCGACGTCCTCGTAGCGTGCGAGCCCGGGGAGGATGGCGAGGCCGGCCGCGTCGGCCGACGTCCAGCCGGCCGGCCGGAGCTTGTTCGCGCGGAGGTCGAAGACTGCGCCCGAGCCGGCGCGCCAGCCGCCGCCCGAAGAGGGGTAGAGCGCGAAGAGCTCGTAGAGCTTGCAGCTGTCGCGGTCGACGATCAGCGCGTGCCGGTCGCCGTCGGAGGCACGGCCACCCTCGATCGCGACGTTCTTCGGGATCGGGTACGGCCCCTTGTCCGACTCGTCCGCGTAGTCGAAGGAGACGCGCGACTTCGCCTGTCCCTTCCCGACGACCGTGACCGGGATCCCGATCGGGCCGCCCTCCCAGAGGCCGGAGCCGAAGTCGGCGTGCATGTGGTCGTCGACGCCGATCGCCGCGACGACACGGTCGGAGTTCGGCGCGACCGGCAGCTTGTCGACACGCTGGTTCCAGGGGCTCGAGGCGGGGAAGACCGGGCACGCGGGCGCACCCGGCAGCTTTGCGGCCTGCGCGGCCACGACGCCGAGCCCGAGCACGGCGAGAAAGAGGACGGCGATTCTCGTCACAGAAGCGGAGATGCCGCTGCGACCGGAGTCTTGTCCTCCGGAAGGGTGACGAGCGGGTAGATCGCGCGGATCTCGTCCACGAACGCAGCCAGTCTGTCGGCGATCGCCGGCGTCCTTGATCTCGAGCACGTTCTCCGCGTTCATCTCCCCGGAGTGCGAGAGGTTGAAGCTGCCGATGAACGAGACGTCGTCGGCGACGGTGATCTTCGCGTGCATGAAGTCGTGCACGGTGTCCGGCGCCCACTTCGTCGACGGCTTGCCCGCGAAGCCGGCGGCCTCGAGGAACCGGCGCAGTGCCGGCACCTTCCAGCTCGCGTTCCCGTTCAGCCGCCACTGGTAGAGGACGCCGTCGACCTGCGTGTCGTCGACGACGCCGGCGACGTCCACCTTCCCGTCGGAGCAGACCTCGGCGAGCGTGCCGAGGATCGGGCCGGAGCTGAGCACCGGCGAGGCGATCCGGACCCGGTGCTTCGCCTGGCCGATCCGCTTCGCGATCCGGTGTGCCAGCGGCTCGCCGTGCTCGGGCGCGAACCACGGCCGTACCTCGATGCCGCCGACGTCGACCGGCCGCGGCTCGACGTGGCCCGAGCCGATCACGTCTCCGGTCTCCCAGAGCTCGTCGAAGTTGAGCCCGTACGCGTACGCGAGCTCGGCCGAGTGGGCGATCGCGACCACGTTCTCCTGGCGCGACCAGGAGTCCTGCGTCCAGTTCATCGAGCCGGTCCAGACCGTCTCGCGGTCGCGCACGACGTACTTGTGGTGCATCAGGTCGGGCACGCCCGGGATCGGGCGCGTCGCGATCGGGAGCGCCTCGAGCAGCTCGGGTGCGGTCTGGGGCGGCGGCGGGACCGGGATCGGGCCCGGATGGTCGACGTTGTAGACGAGCCGCACTGCCACGCCGCGCTCCTGCGCGCCGACGAGCGCTCCCTTGACGATCTCGGCCGCCTCGTCGTGGAGTCTGATGTCGTAGAGGGCGAGCTCGATGCTTGTGCGTGCGGCGCCGAGGAACTCGGCGACCTGGTTCGCGACGTCGACGGCGCTCTGCCCGCCGTCGCGGTAGAACCTGAGGTCGATCAACCGGCTGCGGCCCGCAACTGAGCCTTGTACGCGCGCTTGGCGGCCTGATACTCGGCCAGCGCCTCGGGCGAGTCGACGTCGCCGAGCATCGCGTGGTCGGGGACGAGCGGCTCGGCCATCGTGTTCCCGTAGCGGCGTGCGAGCACCGAGGCGAGCGCCTTCACCTTCATCTCGCCGAAGCCCGGCAGGGCCTCGATCCGCTTCTTCAGATCGGCCGTGTCGGTGGCGTCGCCCCAGACGCGGCCGGCGTCGCCGCCGTAGTCCTCGTCGACGACCGCACAGAGCTCCTGCACACGCTTCGCCATGTTGCCGGGGAAACGGTGGATCGCCGGCTTCTCGCGGAACACTTCCAGGAGCCGGTCCGGATCGGTCCTCGCGATCGCGCCCGCGTCGAGGCCGCCCAGGCGCTGCTGCAGCTTCAGCGGGCCGAGGAACGCGGTCGGCACCGTCACCTGCTGGTCCAGCACGAAACCGATCAGCAGCGCGAGCGGCTCCGCGGCGATCAGCTGGTCGGCCTCGGCGTTCCCGGTGAAGTGCAGTGCCTCGGGCACGATTCGATCCTACCGCTGCGGGGTATGCCGCCCGACATGGCGGATCGTAGTACGGTGTCGATGGCATGAAGACCGGTGTGACGAGACTCGTCATGCTGCTCGCGATTGCGTTCGTGGCGATCGGCCCTGCGCAGGCCGCGCCGTCGACGCAGCTCGAGTTCCTCGGGCAGCAGATCTTCCCGACCGCGACCCAGTTTCGCGGCACCACCTTCGGCGGCCTCTCCAGCATCACCTACGACGCCCACCGCAATCTCTTCTACGTGCTCTCCGACGATCAGGTCGGCGCGCGCTTCTACACGCTCCGGATCGGTGTCGCCGGCGGCGCTCCCGCCGTTCAGATCGTCGCCGTCACGACGCTCCGCGACGGGGACGGCCAGCCGTTCGCGCCTGCCAGCCTCGACCCGGAAGGGCTGACGCTCACCGACGACCGCACCCTTGTCGTCACGTCCGAGGGCTTCGCCAACCGGTTGATCGACCCCTGGGTGCGCGAGTTCGACCTCACCGGGCGCCAGCTTCGAGCGCTGTCCGTGCCCACTGCCTTCCTGCCGAACGCCGCCGGGACGCACGGCGTGCGGCTGAACCTCGGCTTCGAGAGCGCCGCCATCACACCGAGCGCCAACTTCCTCTTCGTCGGCGCCGAAGCGGCGCTCGTCCAGGACGGCCCGCCCGCGACGGTCGGCGCCGGCAGTCCGGCTCGCATCCTCCGGTACGACATCCAGGGGAGCGGCCTCGTCCCGCAGCGGGTGCTCGACCGCCAGTACGTCTACTGGACGGATCCGATCGCCGAGCCGCCGGTGCCTGCCAACCAGTTCGCCGTCAACGGCCTCGTCGAGCTGCTCCCGCTGGACGACGAGTCCCTGATCTCGATGGAGCGCTCGTTCTCGGTCGGAGCGCCCGGTACCGGGAACACGATCAAGCTCTACGACGTGTCGCTTGCCGGCGCCGACGACGTCAACGGCTTCGACAGCCTCGCGCTGCTGCTGGGCAGCATCGATCCGGCTCAGAAGTCGCTCCTGCTCGACCTTGACGAGCTCGGGATCCCGCTCGACAACATCGAGGGGATGACGTTCGGGCCGAACCTGCCCGACGGCCGCCGCTCGCTGATCCTCGTCAGCGACAACAACTTCTCCCCGGCCGCTTTCACGCAGTTCCTGCTCTTCGCCGCGTCCTAGGCAGCGAGCGGAAACCGGCCTACACTCGCCAGCATGGTCCGGAAGACGGTAACGCTCGTCTTCTGCGACGTCGCGGACTCGACGCCGCTCGGCGAGCAACTCGACCCGGAGGCGCTCCGGGGCGTGTGGTCGCGCTATCACGAGACGGCGCAGGCGGTGCTCGAGCGGCACGGCGGGACGATCGAGAAGTTCGTCGGCGACGCCGTGCTCGCCGTGTTCGGGATCCCGGTCGTCCACGAGGACGATGCGCTCCGCGCGGTCAGGGCTGCGGTCGAGCTCCGGGGCGAGCTCGCGCGCCTGAACGACGAGCTCGAGGCGGCGTACGGGATCAGGATCGGCGTGCGTACGGGCATCCACACCGGCGAGGTCTACGCCGGCGATCCGACGCAAGGCGATCCGTTCGCCACCGGCGACGCCGTCGTCGTCGCGCAGCGGCTCGAGGCCACGGCCGCGGCGGGCGAGATCCTCGTCGGCGACGCGACCATTCGCCTCGTCCGCGACGCTGTCACCGCCGAGCCGATGCCCGCGCTCGAGCTGAAGGGGAAGTCCGAGCCTGTCGTCGCGTGGCGGCTGCTCAACGTCGAGCCGGACGCGGCCGGCGTGGCGCGCAGGATGGACTCGCCCCTCATCGGACGTGCGGCCGAGCTCGACGCGCTGCTGGCAGAGCTCGAGCGGGTCGTCTCCGACCGCACCTGCCGGATCGTCACGATCGTCGGCGAGCCGGGCATCGGCAAGTCCCGCCTCGCCGCCGAGCTGATCGCGACCGCCGGCGAGGACACGCTCGTACTCGAAGGCCGCTGTCTCCCGTACGGCAACGGGATCACCTACTGGCCCCTCGTCGAAGTCGTACGCGACCTCGACCTCGAGGCGGCCCTCTCCAGCGAGCCCGACGGCGAGACCGTGCGCGAGCGCATCCTCGAGGCCGTCGGCCGGGCGGAGCCGCGCTCCCGCACGGACGAGCTCTACGGGGCGATCCGCCGCCTGCTCGAGACGCTCGCGCGCGAACAGCCGCTCGTGCTCGTGCTCGACGACATCCAGTGGGCGGAGCCGGCGTTCCTCGACCTCGTCGAGTACCTGGCGGGCTGGAGTCGCGACGCGCCGATGCTCGTCTGCTGCATGGCCCGTCCCGACCTCGCCGAGCTCCGGCCCGCCTGGGGTGGAACCACGATCCAGCTCGCGCCGCTGCCGCGGGAGCACGCGCGCACGCTGCTCGAGAACCTGGCCGGGCCGCTCGACGCGGATGCCGCCGACGCAGTCGGCCGCGCGACCGGCGGCAACCCGCTCTTCCTCGAGGAGATGCTGCGGATGCTCGTCGACGACGGTGTCCTCGTCGAGCGGGACGGCCGGCTGGAGCCGCTCGAGTCCGTCGACTCGCTGCGCGTGCCGGACACCGTGCAGGCGGTGCTCGCCGCGCGGCTCGACCGGCTCGGCGAGGACGAGCTGGCGGTGCTGCAGCGGGCTGCGGTGATCGGGCAGGTCTTCTGGTGGGGTGCCATGGCGGACCTCTCGCCGCCGGAGGAGGTGGGCGAGGTCGCAGGCCGCCTCCAGGCGCTCGTCCGTAAGGGGTTGATCAAGCCGGACGCACGCACGTTCGCGGGCGAGGACGGCTTCCGCTTCGGCCACATCCTCATCCGCGATGCCGCCTACGACTCGATGCCGAAGCGGCTGCGGGCCGAGCTGCACGAGCGCTTCGCCGCCTGGACAGAGGGCCACGCCGGCGAGAGCGCCGAGCTCGACGAGATCGTCGGCCACCATCTCGAGCAGGCCTACGGCTTCCGTGTTGAGCTCGGCGCACGCGGCGAGGAGGAGGACAGGCTCGCCGGCAGAGCAGCCGATCGGCTGCTACGTGCAGGTAGGCGCGCCCTCGGCCGCGGCGACATTCATGCAGCGAGGACGCTGCTCGAGCGCGCCGCCGCATTGCTGGCACCCGGCGACGTTCGCCGGCTCGAGCTGGCGCCCGAGCTTGGGCTCGTCCTCACGGTCTCCGGGGCGCTGTCTCGGGCCGAGGAGGTGCTGACCGAGGCGATCGAGCGCACTGACGGCGTCCCGCAGGCCGTCGTGCTCGCGGCGCGGATCGAACGCGTTGCCCTTCGGCTCCGCAGCGACCCGCGCGGCGGCTGGGAGGAGGACCTCGCGCTCGTCGAAGCCGCTCTGCCTGGCCTAGAGGCGGCGGCCGATCTCGATCGCCGCGGACACCGTGCCGTCGCGCGTGGCTGGTTCCTGCTCGGCCTTGTCCGCGGGCTCTGGGCCGGGCGCGTCGGGGCCGGGGAGGAGGCGCTTCTCCGCGCGCGACGCCACGCACAGGCGGCGGGCGATCGCTGGCAGGAAGCGGAAATCGTCGGCCGGATCGGCTTCGCAGCGTGGTCAGGGCCGCTCCCGGTGCACGACGGCATCGGACTCTGCGTCTCGCTGCTCGAGTCGGCGCCGGACGACCTCTTCATGGAGGCGTGCTGCCGCCGCTGGATCGGCTGCCTCGTCGCGCGCCAGGGCCGGTTTGACGAGGCGCGTGAGCTCGTCGCGGCGGCAGCCGCCGCCTACGAGGAGCTCGGTGCGCGGCTCGACGCCGTCTCCACGGCGGCGTTCGGCCGCGCGGACGTCGAGCTGCTTGCGGGTGACGACGCTGCAGCTGAGTCCGCGCTCCGGGACGGCTACGAGGCGCTCGGCAACCTCGGCGAAATCGGCTATCGCGCCTCGGTCGCGGCGATGCTCGCCCGCATGCTGCACGCGCGCGGCCACGCGGCGGAAGCCGAAGATCTCGTGCGTGAGGTCGAGGCGACCGCGTCCGAGCAGGACCTCTGGTCGCAGGCGCTCTACCGCCTCACCCGCGCGCGGCTCCTCGTGGACGCGGGCGCACTCGACGAGGCGGAGCGCGTCGCGCGGGACGCGCTCGCGATCGTCGAGCCGACCGACCTGCTCGATCTGCGAGGAGACGTCCTGCTCGAGCTCGCAGTCGTGCTGCGCTCGGGCAGCCGCGCCGACGAGGCGCGAAAGTGCATCGAGACGGGCATCGCGCTGTACGAGGCGAAGGGGAACGCCGTCGCCGTCGAGCGCGCGCGGGCACAGCTCGAGCTGACGGCTACGACAGCGTGACGCCGATCCTCGCGGCCATCGCGCGGTCGACCGGTCTGCTCGGCAGCGGCGGCACGTAGAGCGTCGGCGCCGGCGGCGACCCGAGCGCGGCGAGCTCGCGCAACGGCATGCGCACCGCCTCTCCGGGGAGGATCGGGTAGCTCGACGCGCGATAGAAGATCAGCTCGTGCTCGGGCGGATAGAGCTCGCCGAGCACCTCCGCCAGCGCCTGCAGCCCGCGCGGATCGGGGTCGAGGTTCCAGTCGAGCTTGCCGATCCCGTCCACCTGCCAGAGCACGAGCCCCGCCGTCGGGTCGGGACGGAAGCCGCGGAGGAGGAAGCCGGTCGCCTCCCAGCTCTGCCAGCCGTGCTCGCCGGGGTCGACGCCGAGATCGGCGACAAGGCAGTCCTCGGCGGAGACGGCGGGGAGCATGCGCGCCTCGAATGCCTCCTCCCGCGCGCGCCGCACCGCCTCGTGAGAGGGCTGCACGTACACGCCCGGGTGGCCGTAGAAGACGGCGCAGACGCGCTTGCCCTCGCGCACCGCCGCGAGGATCTCCTCCACCATCGCCTCGTAGATGAGTCGCCTCGGCACCCCGGGCCGGTAGTGGGTCGTGAGCGAGCGCGCGCTCGGGTTCAGCGACGCGAGCCATTCGGTCGCAAGGGGGTTCGCGGCGACGTGCAGCACCTCGTCCGCGCCCTCGATCTCGTCCCGCGCCTCGACCGTCAGCTGGAGGCCGAGTCGGATTCCCGTGCCGACGACTGCGAGCGAGCCGCGCCGGTTACGCGTTCGCGTCGTAATCCGGGTTCTGGACCGGGACGCCGGCGGCGCCGATCCACCACTCCACCTGACTCACGCCGCTCTCCGCGGTGACCCTATCGCGGAAGTCGTCCTCCGTCGCACCCGGCTGGAACAGGGGGTCGTCCGCGAGGCCCCATTCCTCCAGCAGGCCGCTGCGTCGGTTGGGGTCCCGGTACCTGTCGCGCATCTTGCGCGAGTCGGAGAGCGCGAGCAGGAAGGACGTGATCGTCTTGGCCATGTGCGCGACGCTACAAGAGGCGCCGTGGCCAGTCAATGGGGCCGCGAGGCTAGCCTGTAGAGCATGGATCCGCTGGCGCCGTTCTCCGAGAAGACGCGGAGCTGGTTCGAACGGGCGTTCGCCGGCCCCACGCCTGCGCAGGAGGCCGGGTGGCCCGCGATCGCGTCGGGGGAGAACGTGCTCGTCCAGGCGCCGACCGGCTCCGGCAAGACGCTCGCCGCATTCCTGCACGGGATCGACAAGCTCGATCGCGCCCCCGGGACGGGTCTCCGCCTGCTCTACGTCTCGCCGTTGAAGGCGCTCAACTACGACGTCGAGCGGAACCTGCGCGGGCCGCTCGCCGGGATCAAGTCCGACCTCCGCGTCGGCGTCCGCACGGGCGACACGACCCAGAAGGAGCGGCGGGAGCTGATCAAAGAGCCGCCGGACATCCTGATCACGACGCCGGAGTCGCTCTTTCTGATGCTGACCTCGCAGGCGCGCGAGACCTTGCGCGGGATCGAGACGGTCATCCTCGATGAGGTCCACGCCGTCGCCGGCACCAAGCGCGGCGCGCACCTGGCGCTCTCGCTGGAGCGGCTCGACGCGCTGCTGGAGCGGCCCTCCCAGCGGATCGGCCTCTCCGCGACCCAGCGCCCGCTCGAGGAGATCGGCCGCTTCGTCTCCGGCGACCGCCCGATTCGGCTCGTCGACGCGGGCACGCGCAAGGAGCTCGACCTCGAGGTCGTCGTCCCGGTCGAGGACCTGCGCGAGCTCGGCACCTCGAACGAGCTCACTCAGCCCGTTGTGAACGACGACGTCGTGATGGCCTCGGGGTACGAGTCGACCGCCCGCTCGATCTGGCCCTCGATCTATCCCGCGATCCTCGAGCTCGTCCGAGAGCATCGCTCGACGATCGTCTTCGTCAACAACCGGCGCCTCGCCGAGCGCCTCGCGGTGCGGCTGAACGAGCTGGCCGAGGAGGAGATCGCGCGCGCACACCACGGATCGTTGGCGCGCGACCAGCGAGTGCTGATCGAGGAGGATCTGAAGGCGGGGCGAATCCCGTGCCTCGTCGCGACGAGCAGCCTCGAGCTCGGGATCGACATGGGCGCCGTCGACCTCGTGATCCAGGTCGAGAGCCCGAAGTCGGTCGCGCGGGGCCTGCAGCGGGTCGGCCGCGCGGGCCACGAGCTCGGCTCGACCTCGAAGGGCCGCATCTTCCCCAAGTTCCGCGCCGACCTGCTCGAGTCGGCGGTCGTCGCGAAGGCGATGCGCGGCGGCGAGATCGAGGAGACCAGGATCCCGCGCAACCCGCTCGACGTGCTCGCGCAGCAGATCGTCGCGATCGTCGCAGAGGAGGAGATCGAGGTTGCGGCGCTGCACAAGCTCGTCCGCGGCGCCTATCCCTTCTCCGATCTCTCGCTGCAGCAGCTCGAGAACGTGCTCGACATGCTCGCCGGCCGCTACCCGTCGGACGAGTTCGCCGAGCTGCGCCCGCGGATCGTCTGGGACCGCACCGCCGGTGTCATCCGCGGCCGCACCGGCGCTCGGCGGCTCGCAGTCACGAACGCCGGCACGATCCCCGACCGCGGCCTCTACGGCGTCCACCTCGTCGACGGCGGCGGCCGCGTCGGCGAGCTCGACGAGGAGATGGTCTACGAGGCGCGCCAGGGGCAGACGTTCATGCTCGGCGCCTCGACCTGGCGGATCGAGGAGATCACCCGCGACCGCGTGCTCGTCTCGCCGGCGCCCGGTGTCCCCGGCGCCGTCCCGTTCTGGAAAGGCGAGGGCGTCGGCCGGCCGTTCGAGCTGGGCGAGAAGATCGGACGTGCCTCGCGGGAGCTGATCGCCCGCAGCGACGAGAGCGCGCTCGACCACCTGCGCGGCGAGTACCACCTCGATCCGCGCGCGGCCCAGAACCTGCTCACCTTCCTGCGCGAGCAGGCCGCCGCCACCGGCGTCGTTCCCTCCGACCGTGCGATCGTGGTCGAGCGCTTCCGCGACGAGATCGGCGACTGGCGCGTCTGCATCCTCACCCCGTTCGGCGGCCGCGTGCACGCGCCGTGGGGGATGGCGCTGACCGCGCGGCTGCGCGACTCGCTCGGGCTCGACGCGCAGTCGATCTGGTCGGACGACGGGATCGCGCTCCACCTGCCGGAGGCCGACGCGCCGCCGAGCCTCGCCGACCTGCTGATCGGGCCGGACGAGATCGAGGAGCTCGTCGTCGGCGAGGTCGGCCAGACCGCGCTCTTCGGCGCACGGTTCCGCGAGAACGCGGCCCGTGCGCTGCTGATCCCGCGCCGACGGCCGGGCCAGCGCACGCCGCTCTGGCAGCAGCGGCTGAAAGCCCAGAACCTGCTCCAGGTCGCACGCAAGTACGGCTCCTTCCCGATCATCCTCGAGACCTACCGGGAGTGCCTGCAGGACGTCTTCGACCTGCCCGCGTTGAAGAACATCCTCCGCGGGCTGCAGACGCGCGAGCTCGACCTCGTCGAGGTGGAGACGGCGTCGGCCTCGCCGTTCGCCAGCTCGCTCCTCTTCGACTACGTCGCGACGTACATGTACGAGGACGACACGCCGCCGGCCGAGCGCCGCGCGCAGGCGCTCTCGCTCGACCGCGACCTGCTCCGCGAGTTGCTCGGCCAGGAGGAGCTGCGCGAGCTGATCGATCCCGACGCGCTCGCCGAGGTGGAGCGCCAGCTGGCGGGCGACCCGCGCGACCCCGACGAGCTGCACGACGTCCTCCGCCGCCGCGGCGACCTGCGCGCTGGCGAGTACGACGAAGGACAGGCGGCGATCCTCGTCGCCGAGCGGCGCGCCCTCACGGCCCGGATCGCGGGCGAGGAACGGCTGCTCGCGGCCGAGGACGCGGGCCGGTATCGCGACGCGCTCGGCGTGATGCCGCCGGGCGGTCTTCCGGAGGCGTTCCTCGAAGGCGGTCCCGACTCGCTGCGCCAGCTCGTCCTCCGCTTCGCCAAGAGCCGCGGCCCGTTCACGACCGCCGAGGCGGACGAGCGCTTCGGGCTCGAGCTCGAAGGGCTGCTCCACGATCTCGAACGTGCAGACCTGCTCGTCCGCGGCGAGCTGCGGCCCGGCGGCACCGAGCGCGAGTGGTGCGATCCCGACGTCCTTCGCCGCCTCCGTCGCGCGTCGCTCGCCGCGCTGCGGCGCGAGGTCGAGCCCGCGGAGCAGGCGTCCCTCGGCCGCTTCCTCCCCGCCTGGCACGGGATCGGGCGGCGCGCGACTCTGCGTGAGGCGCTCGTGCCGCTGCAGGGTCTCGCGCTCCCGGTCTCACTCTGGGAGAGCGAGGTGCTGCCGCGCCGCGTTCCCGGCTACCAGCCCGCGTGGCTCGACGGCCTCTGCGCCGCCGGTGAGCTCGTCTGGGTCGGCGCCGGCCTCGACCGCGTCGCCGTCTACTTCCGTGAGGACGCGCCCGTGCTCGGACGTCCGGCCGGCGCGCCGCAGCCCGAGACCGCCGAGGCCGACGCGATCCGCGCAGTCCTCGGCCGCGGCGCCATGTTCTGGGCCGACCTGCTCGACGAGACCGCGCTCGAGGCCGAGGCGGCGCTGCCCGCGCTGTGGGAGCTCGTCTGGGCCGGCGAGGTGACGAACGACGCCTGGACGCCGCTGCGCGCCGGTCGCCGCTACGAGGCGCCGCGGGCGCAGCGCCGTCCGCGCCGCTTCTCGCGCACGCGCGGCGCTGCGATCACGTCCACACAGGGGCGCTGGTCGCCGACCGACCGTCTCTTCCCCGGCTCGCCCGACCGGCGGGCGCTGGCCGAGCTGCTGCTCGAGCGTCAGGGGATCGTCACCCGCGACGGCGTGCGCGGCGAGGGGATCCCCGGCGGCTACAGCGCCGTCTACTCGGAGCTGAAGGATCTCGAGACGATCGGCGCCTGCCGGCGCGGCTACTTCGTCGAGGGCCTCGGCGGTGCGCAGTTCGCGCTCGCCGGTGCCGTCGAGCGGCTGCGCGAGCTGCGGGCCGAGGAGGAGCCCGAGCCGCTCGTGCTCGCCGCAGCCGATCCCGCGCAGCCCTACGGCGCGGCGCTGCCGTGGCCGAAGCGTGCAGGCGCCCGCGCCGCCCGTGTCGCCGGCGCGCAGGTCGTCCTCCTCGGCGGCGAGGCTGCGCTCTTCGTCGAGCGCGGCGGCCGGACGCTGGTGCCGCTTCGCGAGCCCGACGATGAGTGGCTCCGTCCGGCAATCGCTGCGCTGGTCGAGCACGTCCGTGCCGGCGGCGGCAAGCGACTCGCCGTGGAGCGCTTCGACGGCCGGCCGGTCACCGAGACGGACGTGATGCCGCTGCTCGTGGAGGCAGGCTTCCTCGCCGGTCCTCGCCGCGCGGTTCTCCGGCCCTAGCGGCGCGCTACGACGCTCGCGCCGCGCAGCTCGGCCACGGCCTCGCCGAGCCTCGGCGCCCCGTAACCGTCGGCAGCGCCGCCAAAGACGACGACGAGCTTCTCAGGGAGATCCTCGCCCGCGAGCTCGGCCTCGAGCGCCGCGCGCGCCTCCGGGTCGCTTGCGCTCAGGCAGAGCAGATCGGCGTCCGTGCGCAGCGCGGTCGTGACTGCCGCGTCGAGCGGCGTGTCGGTGCCGAGATAGACCGTGAGCCAGCCGTCCGCCTGGAGCAGAACGGCGAGCGAGAGCAGGCCGAGCTCGTGGCGCTCGCCCGGTGCGCAGGCGAGGACGGCAGTGCCGCGCACGGCGGGGCGGCGGTCTCCCAGGAGCGTCCGCAGCCGTTCGAGCACGACCTCGCTGAGCAGGTGCTCCTCGGCGATGCACTCGGCGCCGGCCTCCCAGCGGTCGCCGACGAGCCGCAGAGCCGGCGCCACGATCTCCTCGACGGCGGTCTCGACGTCGTAGAGCGTGAACGACTGCTCGACCAGCGCGGCCAAGCGCCGGGTGTCCGTCTGGGCGACGGCGGCGACGATCGCGTCGCGCAGCCCGGTCGTCGACGACTCCGCGCTCGCATCGTCCGTCTCGAGCAGCGCCGCCGCCTCGCCGATCCGGAAGCCGTCCGCCAGGCGATCGCGGAGCCATTCGACTCGGGCGACGTCGCGCTCGTCGTAGCGGCGCTGCCCACCGGAGGTCCGGCTGGGTCGGAGGACGCCGTACCGCCGCTCCCACTTGCGGAGCGTGTCGGCTCCGATCCCGGTGCGCTGTGCGACGGCGGCGATGTTGAGGCCCGAACCGAGCTGCTGCGGTGCCGGACGCGCCTCCAGGTAGGCCGTCACCGTCGCCGCGAGATCCTCGAGCACGCGCGCGTCGTCGTCGGTCCACGCCCGCGGCCTCGTGTCGATCGCGCAGAGCGTGCCGATCGTGTTGCCGCCGGATCCGACGAGTGGCACGCCGATGTAGGCGACGATCCCGAGCACGCCGGTCGCCGGGCTGTCCTTCACGAGCGGGTCAGTGCGGGCGTCCTCGATCAGCAGCGGCTGCCGCGATCGGATCGCGTGCTGACAGGCCGAGTGCGACAGCGGGATGCCGGGCGTCGAGCCCCAGGGATGCCTCGGGCCGACGCAGCTCGCGAAGTGCAGCTGGTCGTCATCCGCGATCGTGATCACCGCGACGGGGACGTCGAGCAACGAAGCGGCGAGTCGCGTCGTGCGGTCGAACAGCGTGCGCGCGGCCGTGTCGTACGTCTGTGTCGGGGTTGACCCCGTGTCGCTTCCGCCGCGCACGCCCTGTGGGGGCAGGGACTGTGGCATGCGGCGAAAACACTAGCTCTAAGCTGGGCGCCGTGCCCGAAGGGGACGCACTCCACCGCGCGGCGCTGCGGCTCCAGCCGCTCGTCGGCCAGAGGCTCGAGGTCGTGTCGCCGAATCCACGCGCCCAGGCGACGCAGGTCGCGCCGCGCGTCGACGGGCGCGTGCTCGAGTCGGTGGAGGCGGTCGGCAAGAACCTGCTGCTGCGCTTCGAAGGCGGGCTCGTCGTCCGCAGCCACCTGCGCATGACCGGCCGCTGGCGGATCGAGCCGCGCGGGAAGGTGCGGACCGGTCTGCCGTGGCTCGTGCTCCGGGGCGAGACGCTCGAGGGCGTGCTCTGGAACGGGCCGGTGCTCACGCTCGAGACGCGGAACCTCCGGCGGCTCGGCCAGGACGTGCTCGCGGACGAGTTCGACGTCGATGCCGCCGTCGCGCGCCTGCGCGGTGCGGGCGACCTGTGGCTCGGCGAGGCGCTCCAGGACCAGCGGCTCGTCGCCGGGATCGGGAACATGTGGATGGCCGAGGCGCTCTGGTCGGTGGGCGCGTCGCCGTGGCTGCGCGTGCGGGACGCCGACGACAAGGTGCTGCGCGACGCTGTCGCGGCTGCTCGTCGGCTGATGTGGGACGCGCTCGAGACCGGCAGGCAGGTGCGTCAGGTCTACCGGCACGCCGGACGGCCCTGCTCACGCTGCGGCACGATCATCCGCTCCCGCGGCCAGGGCGACGCGAACCGCACCGCGTACTGGTGCCCGGGCTGCCAGGCAGGAGGCGGGCCGCCGGGGGAGTAAGCAGGACGGATGGCGGTACGCGCTCCGCAGCTGCACCTGACCCTGCGCGCCTTCTGCCTGGGCGCGTTCGTCTTCCTCGGCCGCGCGCTCGAGGAAGGCGACGACCTGCCGTTCGCGTTCGAGGAGCACGTTCAGCGGCAGGGGCCGGCGCTCTACGAGTACCGGCCGCTCGTGCGCTCCTTCGTCGAGTCGCGCGCAAGCGCGCTCGCGAAACGGGACGACGCCCGGATCGCCCTCGACGAGCTGCTGCGCGAGCCCGCTGCGGCGATCTTCGCGCGCGCTCACGCGGGGCCGAAGCCGACGGAGGAGCAGGCGCTCTACCGCACCGTGCTGCTCTCGCTCCTGATCTCGACCGCGGAGTCGTGCGGCGGCTTCGACTGGGACGACCGCGCCTTCGAGCGCGCGTACGCCGAGCTGGAGGGATCGCTCTTCGGCGGGCAGCACGCCTACGCGGCAGTCGCGCCGCTCGTCGGGCTCTCGGTCGTCACGCAGGTCGAGCTCGGCGGCGGGATCCGGCTGCGCGCCGCGGCCACCGGAGAGCTCGCGCATCACTGGCCCGAGGCGCAGGGACTGCTGCCCGCCGGCTTCGGCCGCGAGGTCGACCGCTACTGCGTGATCGAGCTCGAGCGAGGGCTCGAGCCCGGTGAGGAGCCGCCCGACGCGCCCGCCGAGCTCGCCGACGCCGTCTCCGCGATCAGGCTCGCCACGGCCGCTCCGGTCGCCGCGGGGCCGGTGCTGTTCGAGCGGCTCGACTGGCGCCCGTTCGGGATCCGGCCGGTGCTGCCGATCGCCGCGACCCAGCCGCCGGGCGAGGCGACGAGGCTCGACTCGTTCCGCGCTGAAGTGACGCGCGAGGTGCTCGAGCGGCTCGCCCTCGCCGACGCGGACGCTCCGCTCGCCGAGGCGCTCGACCGCTGGGAGCTCTCGCTCTTCCAGAACGAGCCGTTCCGCTCCGAGCAGCTGCGCGGCGCGCTCGTCGGGCTGCTCGGCGAGACGTGGGAGCTGCGTGCCGCAGTGCTGCTCGGCGACGCCAGCGAAGAGCGGCGCGCGATCCACGCGGCGCTGCGTTCGCTCGCCGCAGGCGAGCAGGCCTCGGCGCGAGCCGAGGACACGGTGCGGCGGTCGCTCGTCGCGACCCTCCGGCACGGCGATCGGGCCTCGCTCGTCCGCTCGCTCGACGACGCGCTGCTGGGGCTGCGCGCCGCGGCCGGTGCGTAGGGCGAAGATTCACGTTCCCGTGACAAAGCCGTAGCGCTTTCGGCACGGGACGCTCGCTAGCGTCGGCGGCATGGACGAAGCTCGCGTTCTCGCCCGGCTCGACCGGATCGATGCGCTCGACCGGACGCGCGCGGCGCCCGGCGAGCTGCTGGCGGAGCTGCGCGGACTGCTCCGCGAGGCCGAGGAGCAGGTGCGCGAGCGGGCGGCGGCTACAGGCGACGGGGAGGAGGTGGTCGAGCGCTCCGCACAGCGCCTGCTCGGGACATAATCGACGGGTGATCGCCCACTGGGACGACGTCGAGAGCGGCCGGGCGGAAGCCGGCCATCTCGGGGGCCTCTGGACAGACCTCGGCGCCGCGGCGGGCTCGAAGACCGTCGGCGTCAACCGGATCCGTGTCGATCCGGGCAAGTGGTCGACGCCGTTCCACCGGCAAACGGCGGAGGAGGAGATCTTCTACGTGCTCGGCGGCACGGGTGTCTGCCTCCTCGACGGCGCCGCCTTCGAGGTTCGGCCCGGCGACTGCATCGTCCACCGACCGCGTGAGCTGCACGCGCTCCAGGCCGGCGACGATGGGCTCGACGTGCTCGCGTTCGGGACGCGCGTACGCACGGAGGCCGCGCACCTGCCTCGGGCCGGAGTGTCGTGGCTCGGTGGAAGCTGGGTCGAGGCGGGCGGAGGTGCGCATCCCTGGGCACGCGAGGCTGCTGCAGGCGAACCCGAGCTACCGGAGCTGACTCCGCGCCCCGAGACGGTCGTCAATGTCGACGGGGTTGACGGCGGCGACTCGGAGGGCGGGAGCTGGAAGCAGCTTGCCCGCAACGCCGGCGCGGATCTGGCTGGCCTCAACTGGGGCAGGCTCAACCCGGGCTGCGAGGGCGTGCCGCCGCATCTTCACTCGGCGGACGAGGAGCTTTTCGTCGTGCTCGACGGCGCGGGGAAGCTCGAGCTCTGGCCGACGCCCCAGCGCGTCCGTGCAGGGGTCGAGTACGAGGAGGTACCGCTCCGGGCCGGCGACGTGATCTCGCGGCCGGCCTCGTCCGGCATCGCGCACGGCTTTCGCGCCGGCCCGGCGGGGATGACGTTCCTCGCATACGGGACGCGCAAGGCAAACGACGTCTGCTACTACCCGCGCTCGAACAAGATCTACTTCCGCGGGCTCGGGCTGATCGCACGGCTCGAGGACCTCGACTACGACGACGGCGAACCCCGCTGAGCACCGGGTGAAGGAAAACCGAGGCTAGGCTTGAAAGGCGCTTGCACATGGGACTCATGCGCCTGCTACCGCGCCCGAACACGAGGGCACATCAAGCCACGGAGGAGCCGAGCTTGCAGAGGGTGATCGTCTTCGCGAACCAGAAGGGCGGCGTCGCGAAAACGACGACGACGCTGAACCTCGCGGTCGCCTTCAAGGAGCAGGGCTTCCGTGTCCTCGCGATCGATCTCGATCCGCAGGGCAACCTGACGATGAGTCAGGGGATGAACCCGGACTCGATCGAGCGCTCGATGTTCGACGTGCTCGTCCACCGGCTGCCGATCTCCGAGATCATCCACGTGGCCGAGGTCGACGTGGCCGTCTCGTCGATCGACCTCGCCGGCGCCGAGCTCGCGCTCAGCTCGATGATCGGCCGCGAGCGCGCGCTCGAAAAGTCGCTGCTCGAGGTGCGCGACAAGTACGACTTCATCATGATCGACACGCCGCCGTCGCTCGGCCTGCTGACGATCAACGCCTTCGTCGCCGCAACCGGGGTGATCGTCCCGGTCCAGTGCGAGTACCTCTCGCTCCGCGGTCTCGTCCAGCTCGAGAACACGCTCGCGATGGTGCGCGAGAACCTCAACCCGGACGTGAAGATCGAGGGGATCCTGCCGACGATGTTCGACCGACGCACGCTGCACTCGCGCGAGGCGGTCGAGATCCTGGAGGAGAATTTCGGCGATCTCGTCTTCAAGACGCGCATCCGCAAGACTGTCCGGTACGCCGAGGCTCCCGTGAAGGGCTCGTCCGTGCTCAAATACGACCCGAGCGGGACAGCTGCAGAGGCCTACCGCGAACTGGCGAAGGAGGTGCTCGATGGCGCGAAACCGCGCGAGCATGCGTGAGGGCCCTCTGGCGGAGCTCTTCCGCGCGACCGAGGCTGCCCAGCGGCAGGCAGAGCAGGGACAGGAGGCGGCACCCCCGGCTCCGACGCCCGAAGAGCCGCAGGAGATGACCGTCGAGCACGTCCCCGACTTCGCCAAGGAGGAAGCAAGCGCGGCCGCACCCGCGCCGCCCGCACCGTCTGAGCCTGCAGTGCCGGCGGAGACGACGGCGCCCGCGGAGCCGGAGGCGTCCGCGATCGCTCAGCCTGCGCCGCCGCCGCCCAGGGAGCAGACCGTCTACGAGCCGCCCGTCACCCGCTACGAGGTGATGCCTGAGCCCGCGCCGCGGCTCGAGTATGCGACGCCGCGCGACAGCACCAGCTATCTCGCGGTGATCCGCGTGATCGGTGTCGGCGGTGCCGGCCTGAACGCGGTCAACCGGATGATCGACGCCGGCATCTCGCAGGTCGAGTTCGTCGCCGTCAACACGGACATGCAGCAGCTCCAGCTCTCGGACGCCCCGGTCAAGATCCACGTCGGCCGCGAGCTGACACAGGGTCTGGGCTCGGGAGCGGAGCCGGACATCGGCCGCCGCGCAGCCGAGGAGAGCTACGACCAGATCAAGAACGCCCTCCGCGGCTCCGACATGGTCTTTGTCACCGCAGGCGAGGGCGGTGGCACCGGTACCGGCGCGGCGCCTGTCGTCGCACGGATCGCCCGCGAGCTCGGTGCGCTCACCGTCGGCATCGTCACGACGCCGTTCCGGTTCGAGGGCACGCGCCGCAAGACGTCGGCCGACCAGGGCGTCGAGCAGCTCCGCGCTGCCTGCGACACCGTGATCGTGATCCCGAACGACCGCCTGCTCGAGGTGCTCGACCGCTCGACCTCGATGCTCGACGCGTTCAAGATCGCGGACGACGTCCTGCGCCAGGGCGTCCAGGGCATCACCGACCTGATCACGATGCCCGGCCTGATCAACCTCGACTTCGCCGACGTGCGCACGGTCATGCGCGACGCCGGCTCCGCGCTGATGGGAATCGGCTACGCCACCGGCGAGGACCGCGCGAAGCAGGCTGCTGAGCGTGCGCTCAAGAGCCCGTTGATCGACACCGAGATCGTCGGTGCCCGCGGGATCCTGCTCTCGATCGCCGGCGGCGAGGACCTGACCCTGCTCGAGGTGAACGACGCCGCCGAGACGGTCCGTCAGGCCGCCACCGACGACACGAACATCATCTTCGGCGCCACGGTCGACGAACGCCTCGCCGGCCAGGTCTGGGTGACGGTCGTCGCCACGGGCCTCGGCGGCTCCCGCCGCCGCACGACGCCGACGTTCACCGGCGACACGAGCCCGCGGCGCACCGAGGACCCACTCGAGCCGCCGAGCTTCCTCCGCAACTAAAGTCGGCCCGATCCGAGCCGACATTGATGGCATGGCCTCGGTCTCGTGCAGATTGTGCGGAACGGCATGGCCGCGGGGTGCCCACCGCCGGGTGACGGACGGAGGTGGCTGCCCGACATGTGGTGGATCGCCGCTGTGCGACGAGTGCGGACATCCCCGACGTGACCACGTCAGGGTGTTCGTGCGCGGAGGCAGGCACGAATGCCGGCGCCGCATTGGCGACTTCCAGACGTTGACCTCTGAGCTGTGTGGGTGCTCCGGCTACGTTCCGATCGAGGGAGCGCTCGCTGAGGCGAGCTTTGCTCAGCCGGACTCCGACGTCGCAGCGAACGAACCGATTCCGGCGTTGCGAGTCGTTCGGCGCTAGACGAGCGGAACGAGCACGGTCGCCCCAAAAGCGGCGCCGAGGGCGAAGCAGCCGGTCAGCGCGGCCGCGGCGGTGTGCCAGCGGACGGCGCCCGTGCGCTGGCCGACGAAGTAGAGGATGCTGGCGGAGCCGAGCCCGAGCGTCGTCAGGGTCTCGACCGCGCCGAGCGCGATCCCGGCCGAGACGGCGACGTGCGACCCGACGCCGTGCGCCGAGAGCGCGAAGGCCACCGCCGCGCTCGAGACGCCCACGTTGCCCGGGGTCAGCGGCAGGATCCCGGCCAGGTCGAGCGCCGGGATGATCAGGACGGCAGCGGCGAGCGGCCGGTCGACTCCGAAGGCGGCTGCGATCGCGGCCGCGGCGGCGACGCGGAGCGCCATCGAGAGCCCGACCCAGCCGGCGATCTGCGCCGCGGCGCGCGGGCAGCGCCCGAGGACGCGGAAGACGTCGAGCGCGTGGCCGAACTTCGTCCCCGGCCGCGAGTCACGCGCGCGCCAGGCGATTGCGGCTGCCACGACTCCCGCGAGGAGCAACACGGCGATCGGCCAGCGCGGCAGCACGCCGCCCGCCGATGCGAGCGCGAGCACGACGGCGAGCCACATGGCCCGCACGGCGCTCAGCGAGCCGGCGATCCCGCCGACCGTCCAGAGCCGCCCGTCGTTGTGGAGCACGCGCGAGAAGAGCGCGAACCGCACCGCAGTCCCGATCCGGGCCGGGGCGAGCGCGTTCACGATCGAGCCGGTGCAGTAGCGCGCGGATGCGTCCGCCCGCGACACCGTGCCGCCGCAGCGGGTGAGCGCGGACTGCCAGCCGCAGGCCGAGGTCACGAGCGAGGCGGCGAACGCCACACCGGCGATCCAGAGCCAGCCGGGCGACGCGTCGGAAACGCCCGCGACTCCCTCCGAGACGAGGTCGCCAAGGAGCTGCGGAGTCAGCGCGAGCGCGATCAGGGCTGCGACCGATCCCAGGAACACGGCGAGGTGCCGTTTCCCCAGTTCGAGGTCGAGATGCATCGTCTGACAACGTAGCCGGTAATTCATCAGGTCGTTACCTGTTATCGGCATCCGCACAGCATCTTTACCCTGAGTTTCATGCAGGGAGCGATCGCCGCCGGAAGCCGCCCGACCGCAGAGGCCGGCGCGCGCGTGCTCGAGGAGGGTGGAAACGCCGTCGACGCGTGCCTCGCGGCTGCGTTCGCGGCATCGGTCGCAGAAGGCCCGCTGACCGGGCCGACCGGCGGCGGCTTCTTCCTCGGCTGGGTCGACGGCGAGGTGACGCTGCTCGATTGCTTCTTCGCCGCACCGTCCCGCCCCCTGGGCGAGATCGAGGACCTGACGGTCGACTTCGGCGACTCGACGCAGAGCTACAAGGTCGGCGAGGGCTCCGTCGCCGTGCCCGGGCTCGTCGCCGGCCTCGAGGAGGCGCATCGCCGCTTCGGCAGCTTGTCGTGGCCGCAGCTCTTCGAGCCTGCGCTCGAGCTTGCGGGTCAGGGCCTCGATGCAACCGACGCGCAGCGATTCCTGCACGAGATCCTCACCGGCATCCTCCAGCGCGATCACGGCGGTCGACGGATCTACGGCGTCGCGGAGCGAATCGAGACACGCGACTTCGTCGCGACGCTGGAACGCGTGCGCGACGCGGGCTCGAAGGCCGTCGCGGAGCTGATTCCGGAGCTCGCCGAGGACATTGCGAGCTACGAGGTCGCCTTTCCCGAGCCGATCCGCACCCGCGTCGGCGCGCTCGAGGTCCTGACGACGCCGGCGCCCTCCCGTGGCGGCGAGGTCGTCGCGGCCGCGCTCGGGCGGCTCGTCGCTGCGGAGACGCTGGCCGACCGGGCCGAGGCCCTTCGCCACGGCTACGACGCGGCCCCGCCGCTCGCGGTCGCTGGCACGACGCACATCGCCGTGCTCGACGCCGACGGCAACGCCGCCTCGCTCTCGTCGACCCTCGGCGCCGGCTCGGGCATCTTCCGTGGCGGCACGCAGCTGAACAACATGCTCGGCGAGCTCGACATCGTCGGCCACGCGCCGAAGGCGCCCGGCGAGCGCCTGCCGAGCATGATGACGCCGACGCTCGTGCTCGAGGGCGGCCGCCCTCGGCTCACCCTCGGCAGCGCCGGCTCGGTGCGCCTCTCCGGCGCGATCGCCCAGGTCGCCGACGCGGTCCTGCGCGGCACGCCGGTGGACGAGGCGATCGACCTGCCGCGGATCCACGTCGAGGGCGACGTGCTCCACCTCGAGGGCGGGCTGATGGACGTTGCGCCCGAC
The DNA here is from genome assembly GCA_963705515.1 of uncultured Gaiellaceae bacterium. Classification (GTDB taxonomy): domain Bacteria; phylum Actinomycetota; class Thermoleophilia; order Gaiellales; family Gaiellaceae; genus Gaiellasilicea. The sequence goes on along the minus strand of CAVPJV010000009.1, from coordinate 867,184 downwards.
GGCTGGAAGACCGTGCGCTGGGCGGGACGCAACCTCTACTTCGGCGGCGTCTCAGCCGTCGAGCGCCGTCCCGACGGCACCCTCGCCGCCGCCGGCGATCCGCGCCGCGGCGGCCACGGCATCGTCGTCGGATGACCTTGGTCATCCGCCAGGCGAGCCCTGCCGATGCGGCCGCGCTCGTCGAGCTGGGTGCCGCGATCGGGCGGGAGCCGGAGGCGTGGCTGCTGAACACGGATGGCTGGCGGACCGTCGGCGAGGAGCGCCGCTACCTGCGCGCGCTCCGCCGCCATCCCGACGCCGCCGTCTACGTCGCCGAGGACGCCGGCGTCGTCGTCGGCCGCCTCTCGGTCGCCCGCGACCCGCACAGCTCCAGCCATCACGTCGCCGACCTCGGTCTGATGGTCGCGGCCGGTCACCGCCGTCTCGGCATCGGCCGTGCGCTGCTCGAGCAGGCGGCCGCGTGGGCACGCGACGCGGGCGTGAGCAAGCTGGAGCTGCACGTCTTCCCCTGGAACGAGCCGGCGATCAAGCTCTACGAGCAGTTCGGGTTCGAGCGCGAGGGCCTCCGCAAGGCGCACTACCGCCGCGGCGACGAGTACGTCGACGCGATCCTGATGGCCTTCAGGGTCTAGGAGGGCTTGGCGAAATCGGCCGCGGCCGAGCACACCTTCGGGTGTGACGATTGTCGCGTCGGAGGCGTATAACCAGTGTGATGAAGCTTGCTCGACGCATCGCGCTGATCGTGGTGGCGGCCGCCGCGGCCGTCGCCCTGGCGGGCACGTCGGCGCGCTCGGCGCCGCAGGCCGCGAAGCCGAAGCTGACCTCGTTCGGCACGTGCGGCCAGCTGCTCGGCTACGCGAAGGGGCAGGCAAAGCGGTTCGTCGGCCCGTACGGCTTCGGCGCGTTCGCCCAACCGGTCGCGACCGAGGCGCTCCCACCCGTGGCCCGCGCCGCCGCGCCCGCTCCCGTCCAGGGCGTCGACTTCTCCGGTACGAACGTGCAGGAGGAAGGTGTCGACGAGCCGGATCTCGTCAAGACGAACGGGAACACGGTCTTCGCCGTCGCGAACGGGAAGCTGCGCGCGGTCGACGTCGCCGGCGCGAAGCCGCGGCTGCTCGACTCGCTCGCGCTCGAGCCGGGGCTGAGCCACGAGCTGCTCCTGCACGGCGACCGGCTGCTCGTGGTCTCGCGCGGCGGCTACTGGATCGAGCCGCTGCCGGCGATGGCCGCCCGCATCGCGCCCTACCAGCCGGCCAACTCCGTCCTCGCCGAGGTGGACGTGTCCGACCCGGCCAAGCTGCGGCTCGTCCGCACGCTCACCCTCGACGGCTCCTACGTCGCCGCGCGGCTCGTCGGCTCGGCCGCCCGGATCGTCGTGGCCGCCCAGCTGCCGGCCGCGCTCCCGTTCAAGCAGCCCACCGACGGCTCGCCGGAGGCGATCGCCGCCGCCGAGCGCCAGAACGAGGCCGTGCTCGCGCGCTCGAAGGTCGCGAGCTGGCTCCCGTCCTACCGGATCAAGCGCGCGGGCGCGAAGCCCGGCAAGGCGCGCCCGCTCGTCCAGTGCCGCCACGTGCGCCGCCCGACGGCGTTCTCCGGGCTCGGCATGCTCACCGTCCTCACCGTCGACCTGGCGAAAGGCCTGCAGCCGGTCGACTCGGCCGCGGTGATGACGGACGGCCGGATCGTCTACGCGTCGCCGGAGAGCCTCTACGTCACCACCGAGCGCTGGTCCGACCGGCCGGATCCGGACAAGCCCACGGAGGAGCAGCCAGGAGCGCAGACCGAGATCCACAAGTTCGACATCTCGAGCCCGACGAAGACGCACTACCGCGGCAGCGGCAGGGTCTCCGGCTACCTGCTCAGCCAGTGGTCGCTCTCCGAGTACCGCGGCGTGCTCCGAGTCGTCAGCACCGAGAGCCCGGCGTGGTGGGGCTCGGGCGGCGAGACCGAGTCGTTCCTGACCACGCTGCGCCCGTCGGGCGGCAATCTCGTCCAGGCGGGCCGGGTCGGCGGCCTCGGCAAGGGCGAGCGCGTCTACTCCGTGCGCTTCGCCGGCGACACGGCCTACGTCGTCACGTTCCGCCAGATCGACCCGCTCTTCACGCTCGACCTCTCGCGGCCCGAGCAGCCGCGGGTGCTCGGCGAGCTGAAGATCCCCGGCTACTCCGCCTACCTGCACCCGATCGGCGAGGACCTGCTGCTCGGCGTCGGCCAGGACGTCGACGAGAAGACCGGGCGCCCGCTCGGGACGCAGCTTTCGATCTTCGACGTCTCCGACCTGCGGAAGCCGACGCGGCTGCACACGCAGCACCTCGGCCAGGGCTGGTCGGAGGCCGAGCACGACCACCATGCATTCCTCTTCTGGCCGCGAACGGGGCTCGTGATGATCCCGTTCGAGCAGCGCGCCGTCGGCTTCCGTGTCGGCCGCAGCCGTGGGATCGACCCGCTCGGGAAGGTCGAGCACGATCAGGCCTCTCCGATCCGCCGCTCGCTCGTCGTCCGCGACAGCGTGCTCACGGTCTCCGAGAACGGGATCAAGGCGAGCAGCCTCGCCACGCTCGCCGAGCGCGGCTGGGCTGCTTTTCCTGCAACGAAGCCTTAGACTCGGCGCGGCTCCGATCGGAGCCCGTCGAAAGGAGAACCATGCGTAGGCTTCTCTTCTTCGCGGCGTTCACGGCGGCCGTCGTCGCCGTCGTATCGCCGGCGACCGCTGCGCCGCAGCGGCTCGCACCCACCAAGAGTTACATCGTCCTCTACGAGGACGGCACATCGCTCGCTTCGGCGCGCCTCGCCGTCCGCGCAGCGGGCGGATTCCTCGTCGACGAGAATCGGCGCGTCGGCGTCGCGACGGCGACCTCGTCCAGTCCGACGTTCGCCACCGACCTGCTCCGGCAGGGCGCCGTGGCAGGCGTCGCGCGGAACAAGCCGGTCGGCTACAACGCGCCGGCCATCCGCCAGAGGCGGTCGGGCGAGGATCTGAGCCCCGCCGAACGGGCGAGCGTCAAGAGAGCGAAGGCGCGCCCGAAGCCCACACCTGCTGCCGACCCGCTCGGCGGTCTGCAGTGGGACATGGCGATGATCCACGCCACACCAGCGGGCTCGTACAGGGAGGAGCCGGGAGACAAGCGCGTGCTCGTCGGCGTGCTCGACACGGGCATCGACGGCACCCATCCGGACATCGCTCCCAACTTCGACGCGGCGCTGAGCCGCAACTTCACCGTCGACATCCCGCTGATCGACGGGCCGTGCGCCAGCGAGCCGGACGGCTCCTGCAACGACCCGGCGAACGTGGACGAGGACGGTCACGGCACGCACGTCGCCGGGACGATCGCCTCGCCGCTGAATGGCATCGGGATGGCCGGGGTCGCCCCGAACGTCACGCTCGTGAACCTGCGCGCCGGCCAGGACTCGGGCTTCTTCTTCCTCCAGCCGTCGGTCGACGCGCTCACCTTCGCCGGTGACCACGGGATCGACGTCGTCAACATGAGCTACTTCATCGACCCATGGCTCTACAACTGCTCGGGCAACCCCGCCGACTCGGCGACCCAACAGCTCGAGCAGCGGACGATCGTCGAGGCGACGACCCGCGCACTCAACTACGCCCGCAGCAAGGGCGTCACGTTGATCGCGGCTGCCGGGAACGAGCACACGGACATGGATCACCCGACGATCGACGAGATCAGCCCGGACTATCCGCCGGGCTCCGAGTACACCCGGAACGTCGACAACTCGTGCCTGACGATGCCGACCGAGGGCCCGAACGTTGTCAGTGTCGGCGCGGTCGGCCCCAGCACGATGAAGGCCGACTACTCGAACTGGGGTGCGGAGGGAGTCGACGTCACCGCCCCGGGCGGGTACTTCCGCGATCTCTTCGGGACGCCCGGGTTCCGGACCGTCGCGACGCAGATCCTGGGTCCGTATCCGCGCAGCGTCGCGATCGCGAACGGCGACATCGACGCGGACGGGGTACCGACCTCGGAGTTCGTCGTCCGAGACTGCCACGGATTCACCTGTGCCTACTACCAGTACATCCAGGGCACGTCGATGGCCTCGCCCCACGCGGTCGGCGTCGCGGCGCTGATCGTCAGCCACTTCGGGCAGTCCGATCCGCCGAGCGGCGGGCTGGTGCCGAGCGCCGGGATCAAGCTGGCCCCGGCGCGGACGGAGCAGATCCTGATGGGCACGGCGACCCCGCACCCGTGCCCGACTCCGCCGGTGCTCGACTACACGAACGTCGGCAGGCCGCCCGACTACACGGCGACGTGTCTCGGAACGGCCGCGGAGAACAGCATCTGGGGGACGGGCATCGTCGACGCCCTCAACGCTGTCACCGATCACTGATCGTGCTCGCAGGCGGGCTCGGGGCTTCGCCCCGGGCCCGCCCGCGGCACGGTCGAGGGGCGCCGCCGCACTGGTCGCGTGATCCGGGCGTCCGCAAGCCGATCTGTCAGTTCGCTGCTGGACGCGCTCCACGCGCCGAGCGAGACTGCAGCTTGTCGATCCCGAGCGAGGAGGCGATGCGCGCACTGGTCAAGGCACAGGCCGGAGGAGGGTCTCTGGCTCGAGGAGGTACCGGAGCCGGAGGTCGGGATCAACGACGTCCTGATCCGCGTGCGCAAGACCGGGATCTGCGGCACCGACCTCCACATCTACGCCTGGGACGCCTGGGCGCAGAAGACGATCCCCGTGCCGATGGTCATCGGCCACGAGTTCGTCGGCGAGGTGGTCGCGCTCGGCTCGAACGTGAGCGACTTCCAGGTCGGCGACCTCGTCAGCGGCGAGGGGCACGTCGTCTGCGGGCGCTGCCGCAACTGCATGGCGGGCCGCCGGCACCTGTGCGCCCACTCGATCGGGCTCGGAGTGCAGCGGCCGGGTGCGTTCGCCGAGTACGTCGTCGCTGCCGATGACGAACATCTGGCACCACGGGCCGGGGATCGACGAGGACGTGGCCGCGATCTTCGATCCGTTCGGGAACGCCGTCCACACGGCGCTCACGTTCGCCGTGCTCGGCGAGGACGTGCTCGTCACCGGCGCCGGACCGATCGGCTGCATGGCCTGCGCGGTCGTGCGGCACGCTGGCGCCCGCCACGTCGTCGTCACCGACGTCAACCCCTACCGGCTCGAGCTGGCGCGACGCATCGGGCGCGACGCTCGCCGTCGACCTCGGCGAGCGCGACCTCGCGGACGTCCAGCGCGAGCTCGGCATGACCGAGGGCTTCGACGTCGGCCTCGAGATGTCCGGCAACCCCGACGCCCTGCGCAGCATGATCGCGAACATGGCCCACGGCGGGCGGATCGCGATGCTTGGGCATCCCGAGCGAGGAGATCCTCCTCGACCTGAACCCCGTGATCTTCAACATGCTCACGCGTCAAGGGGATCTACGGCCGCGAGATGTACGAGACCTGGTACCAGATGACCGTGATGCTCCAGTCCGGGCTCGACATCGCGCCCGTGATCACCCACCGCTTCTCGCACCGCGACTTCGAGGAGGCGTTCGCCGTCGCCCGTTCCGGGCAGTCCGGCAAGGTCGTCCTCGACTGGACCGACACCTAGGAGGACTCGTGTACGGAACGCTGCAGAACGAGCTCGTTCGGACGCTCTCGGAGATCCGAGAAGCCGGCCTCTACAAGAGCGAGCTTCCGATCACGACTCCGCAGGGCGCCCACGTCGACGTCGAGGGCCGCGGGGAGCTGCTCAACCTCTGCGCGCAACAACTACCTCGGCCTGGCCAACCACCCGGCGATCGTCGAGGCCGCGCACGAGGCGCTCGACCGCTGGGGCTACGGCATGGCATCGGTGCGCTTCATCTGCGGCACCCAGGCGCTCCACCGGGAGCTCGAAGAGCGCCTCTCAGCGTTCCTCGGCACCGACGACACGATCCTCTTCAGCTCCTGCTTCGACGCGAACGGCGGTCTCTTCGAGGCGCTGCTCGGCGAGGAGGACGCCGTCATCTCCGACCAGCTCAACCACGCCTCGATCATCGACGGGATCCGGCTCTGCAAGGCGCAGCGGCTGCGCTACGCGAACGGCGACATGGACGAGCTCGAGGCACGGCTCGAGGAGTCCGCCGGCGCCCGCCACCGGCTGATCGCGACCGACGGCGTCTTCTCGATGGACGGCTACCTCGCGCGGCTCGACCGCATCTGCGAGCTCGCCGAGCGCCACGACGCGCTCGTCATGGTCGACGACTCGCATGCCGTCGGCGTCGTCGGCCCCGGCGGTCGCGGCACGCCCGAGCACCACGGCGTCGTCGAGCGCGTCGACATCGTCACGGGCACGCTCGGCAAGGCGATCGGCGGCGCCAGCGGCGGCTACGTCTCCGGCCGCCGCGAGATCGTCGAGCTGCTCCGTCAGCGCGCGCGGCCCTATCTCTTCTCGAACAGCCTCGCGCCGCCAGTCGCCGCCGCCAGCCTGCGCGCGCTCGAGCTGATCGAGAGCTCGCGACGAGCTGCGCGACCGCCTCCGCGAGAACACCGCCCGCTTCCGCTCCAGCATGACCGAGCTCGGCTTCGAGATCCTCCCCGGCGAGCACCCGATCGTCCCGGTCATGATCGGCGACGAGCTCACCGCCGCGCGGCTCGCGCAGAAGCTCGTCGAGCTCGGCGTCTACGCGGTCAGCTTCTCCTTCCCCGTCGTGCCGCGCGGAACGGCCCGGATCCGGACCCAGATGTCGGCCGCGCACACGCCGGCGGACGTCGACTTCGCCGCCGATCGGTTCGCGCAGGCCCGTGACGCGCTGGCGTGAGCGGCAGGCGGTCGCTCAGCCCGTGCGCGGCGGCCGCGGCACGAACGCGCTCGTCCGGCGCACGTACTCCTCGTAGCCGGACCGCCGCTGCACGAGCGAGCGCTCGAGCAGCGTCACGCCCGAGACGCGGCGCAGCAGCACCGTCATCACGACCGGTCCGACGACCGTCCACCAGGGCGCTCCAGCGGCGAGGGCGACGAGCCAGAGCCCCCACCAGACGCAGGCGTCGCCGAAGTAGTTCGGGTGGCGCGTGTAGCGCCAGAGGCCGGTGTCGAGCACGCGGCCCTTGTTCGCCGGATCGGCGCGGAAGCGGGCGAGCTGGGCGTCGCCGACCGCCTCGAACCCGAGCCCGACCGCCCAGACCGCGACCCCGATCACGCCGAGGAGGTGGCGGCTGCCGTCGAACGCGGGCGCGAGCTGCAGCGGCAGCGCCACGATCCACATCAGCAGCCCCTGCAGCCCGAACACGATCACGAGGCTCGTCAGCTCGAAGCGCGGGAAGCGCCTCCGCATCGACTGGTAACGGAAGTCCTCGCCGTGCCCGAGGTTGCGCCGCGCGAGGTGAACGGAGAGCCGCAGCCCCCACGCGGTCGTGAGCAGCGCGAGCACGAGGCCCCAGCCGGAGAGTGCGCCGGCGAGCGCGGCCGTCCAGCCGACGATCACGAAGCCGAGCCCCCAGAACGGATCGACGATCGACGCGTCGCGCAGGCGGAGGCTGACGAGCCAGAGCGCGAGCATCAACCCGGCGATCACGGCCGCGTCGAGGAGCAGGATCTCGCCGGCGCTCACGCCGCCTGCTCGCCGATCCAGTCGTCGACCTCGTGCCAGCGCTGCCAGAGCCAGTCCGTCCGCGCCTCCCGTCCCTCCGGCAGGGACGCGCCGGGGAAGCGGGTGAAGCGGATCCGAACCGTCTGCCGCACGAGCCCGCCGCGCCAGAGGTCGCCGATGCTGGCGAAGCCGTCGAGGCCGTGGTGGGCGCAGACGACGACGTCGGCGCCGCGTCTCCATGACGGCGAGCGTACCGCCGGGTCTCGGCGGCAGCACGTTCCGAAGCTCGGTCGCTCGCGGCTGCCGCTCGATTGCGCGCTCGCGCTTCGCGGCCGTGAAGCGCGTCCCCTCGGGGTAGATGAGGACGCCCTCGTCCGGCCCGAGCCCAGCTGCGAGGGCGCGCACGCGTGCGATCTCGGCCTCCGCGTCGTCGGCGCCGCGGCGGACGAAGCAGTTCGGCAGCCGTCCGCCCGCGATGTCGATTGCCGGGTCGGAGAGCAACTCGCGCTTGAGCACGTAGCGCAGCCGCAGCCCGTGCGGCGCGGCGACGAAGAGGGCGGGGAGGAGGTTGTCGACGATGCTCGCGTGCCGCATCAGGACGACGATCGGCCCGGGCGCGACCGCGTCGGCGCCCTCGACGTCGAAGCGGAGCGAGAACAGGCGCCGCGCGGCCCCGAAGAGCAGCGCGGCCCACAGCGCCTGCAGCCGGTAGGTGCGCTCGACGAGCCGCGCGCGCGGCGGCACCGCCCACGCGAGGAAGAGCGCGACGATCGCGAGCGCCTCCGCGGCGAGGTAGACCCAGAGGAAGAGGGCGAGCCGTGTCGCCATCCACGGACGGCGGCGGATCACCCAGCGCACGGCGTCGACGACGACGGCCACGACGAGCAGGAACGGCAGCGCCACGGTCGTGAGGACGAAGAGGAGGAGGAAGAGCGGCACCGTCCGGAGCCGCCTCAGGATCGTGGAGCGACGGGTCACGGCCGAACGCGACGGTACAGGCCGGCCCAGTCGGGGGCGGCCGCGACGGCCGGTCGCCGTTCCGCGCCCGCTCGGTCGACAGGAGGGTCGGGTCGGGAGTGATCCAGACGCGCGGGAGGTCGAGCCGGTCGGCGTCCCAGCAGGCGCCGACTGTCGGGTCGGTCGAGACGAATCCGTTCGCGTGCTCGAAGCAGGCGTGCTGGAGCAGCTCGAGCTGCTCCGCGGTGATCGCCAGCAGGCCCTCGCCGTGCAGCTCACCTGCGAACGCGGCCGCGCGCGGCCCATGCCCCGGGTCGTGGCCGTCGTTCTCGCGCATCGAGTCGTGCAGGAGCGCGAAGAGGAAGATCACGTGCGTGTCGGCCCCGTCGAGCGGCTCCGCGAGCCAGAGCCCGTTCGCGCCGACGGTGCGCCAGTGCAGCTCGCCGTGGATGTGCGAGCCGATGCCGGTGCTGCGCGCGCGCACTTCGGTGAGGAGCGGCTCGAGCGCACGCGGAGCACCGGGCGATGGCATGACGTCGCCGTCCCGGTGCCTCGGCTCGACCTCCGGCTCTCCGGCGCGCCGACAGCGGCGACTTCCCGACCGTCTTGGCGGTTCGCCTTCGAAAGATCCTCTTGGATCTGGATCGCGGGTCCGTCTCACGTGCCGTAGCACGCGCGTTGCGGGTGCTCAAGAGTTTCACGTTGCAGCTTCCGGATGGCTCGACGATCCAGATCGACCCGGAGCCGCTGCTCGGCGAAGCGGACTCGGGTCGCCTACCGGATGACCTAACGGACGTGCTGGTCGCTGCGGGAGAGGCTTCACGCGACCGCGGCCGTGGTCTGCTCGTGGCGGTCGATGAGGTGCAGTACCTCTCCGAGGAGGAACTCGGTGCGCTCATCGTGGCGGTCCATCGAACGACGCAGCTGAACCTCCCCGTCGTGGTCGTCGGCGCGGGTCTTCCGCAGCTTCCCGGTCTTGCCGGCGAGGCTCGCTCGTACTCTGAACGACTGTTCACCTTCCCGGAGATCGGGAGCCTCGCGGACGAGCACGCACGCGGCGCGATCGAGATCCCCGCGAACGCGGCCGGCGTCCAGCTCGAGCCGGCGGCAGTCGAGCGGATCGTGCGGGCGACCCACGGCTACCCCTACTTCCTCCAGGAGTGGGGGTATCACGCCTGGAACCACGCGCTCGACTCGCCGATTCCCGCGTCCGACGTCGATGCCGTCCAGCCTCTCGTCATGGCCGCGCTCGACAGAGATTTCTTCCGTGTGCGACTCGATCGGCTGACGCCGAAGGAGCGCGAGTACCTCCGGGCGATGGCGAACCTCGGCCCCGGCCCGCACCGCAGCGGCGATATCGCGGCCACGCTCGGCGTTCGCGTCGAGAGCGTCGGACCCCGCCGCGGCGGGCTGATCCGCAAGGGAATGATCTACAGCCCCGCCCACGGCGATACGGCCTTCACGGTCCCTCTCTTCGACGAGTTCCTCAAGCGCGCCCTGCCGAGCTGAACGCCGACAGCTGCACGAGCTCCTCGCCGAGCGCGAGCCCGGAGCCGACGACGCCGACGCCGCGTAGACGGATGTCCTCGCCGCGTCCCGCCTGACGGCTGTCGCACCGTCGCGCCGGAGCCGACCGCCTCGACGAACCGCTCGAGCGTGGCCGTCACCGCAGGCTTCCCGTCCAGTCGCTCGATCGCGTCGAGCAGGTAGCCCGAGCGCAGCTTCGGATAGAGGCTGACGAACGCATCCGGCCGCGAGACGTAGTCGAGGCAGAGCGTGTCGCCGAGCGCGAAGACGGCCCCGCACTGGCCGGTCGCCGGCGGCGAACGCGTGCTCGCAGCGCCCGCAGCTGCTCGGCCCGCGACTGAAACACGTCCGCCTGGGCACTAGTCGGCGAATGGGCCTGGAGTCGCGCGGACTTCTCCCGCACCTCGTCCCAAACGATCCCCTGCGCCGCCCCGCGCGCCAGCGGCGTCGCGGCGAGCTGCTCGACCTTGCGCCGGCGCAGTTCCGGATGCGAGGCGTGCGATGCCGACGCGAACGTCGCCGAGCGTCGACTCCAGCGGCCCTCCTCGACGCACGAGACCGGGATCACGCGTCTTCGCGCCGGCAGCGACGAGCACGGAGACGTTGAGAATGCGGTTCTGCTTGGCGCCGATCAGCTCCTCGCCGTCGTAGAGGAGCACGTCCTTGTCGGTCGGGTTGCGGACGACGAGCTCCGGCACGCTGCCTTGCTCGCTGACCTCCTCGACGCGGAAGCCGAGCGGCAGCGCCTCCTCGAGCGTGACGTAGGCCGCGTCGGGAGTGCGGCGCGGGAAGAGCGGTGCGATGACGATCCCGCGGTGCTCGACGGGCTCGCCCAGCTGGATGGAGGTCTCGATCATGGGCTCCTTTCGTTTCCCGAGAGTCCGTCTACGGCCCGAAAGGCTTACGTCACTCTGGTGAGCGATGGCGAGGCGTCAGCTGGGGCGCGATCAAACAGCGTGATGCGAGGGGTCTGTCGCGCGTCGCCTACTGACGCTTCGGTATCCAGCGGCTTGCTGCGTTTGCGGCCGCGCTCTTCCGCCTGGGACGAAAGCGTCGTGGGACCGTGAGACCAGGCACGCAGCATGCCTCGTCTGCGGCAGCGGCAGTGAGCTGGCGCAGGAACTCGCTGGCACCGCTGGCGGCTCGGGGCACGCGAGGTACGAGCGGCTTCGGGAACGTCGCGAGCACGAGATCAAGGGCAAGCTCGGCGACAGGCTCGGCAACGCCTATCTGTTCTTCAAGGCCGAGCCGCAGTCGACGCGCGCATGGCAGACGGGATCGGCCGGCGAGCAACGCCTGGCGCGTTTCTTCGAGAAGGAGCTGCCGGACTCGGCGGTCGTGCTCCACGACCGGCGCATTCCGGGATCGCGCGCGAACATCGACCACATCGTCGTCGCGACGAGTGGCGTCTGGGTCGATCGACGCCAAGCTCTACAAGGGGAAGGTCGAGCGTCGAACGGTCGGCTCGCTCTGGAACGTTCAGGACAGGGTCTTCGTTGGCGGCCGAGACCGGACGAAGCTGGTTCTCGGGATGGCGAGACAGGTCGAAGCGACACGGGCGGCGCTCGCGCGAGATCCGCTGGCCTCAGAGGTGGAGGTCAGGCCGGCAGTGCGCTTCGTCGCCTCCGAGTGGAGCCTGTTCGCGCGACGCATTCGACCTGAACGGTGTCTCCGTCATCTGGCCGAAGGCGCTCGCCGAGCGGATCGCGGCACCCGCTCGAGCTGACGCCGGCCGCGTCGGTGTGCCTGGCGAACCGGCTCGCCGTCGCTCTTCCGCCTGCAGTCCGTTCGAATACCTCGACGTAAGATCCGGACGTGCCCGAAGAGACTCTGTCCTCGATGCACGATGCCCGGGACGCTGAGGACAAGAGACTGCTGGAGGCCGGGGAGCACACCCGGCTGCTCGAGAACTACGTGTACCTCGTGCAGGAGTGGGTCGCGGTGCGGGTTCGGGAGCCGCACGCTGCGGCGGAGATCGTTCAACGCGTCTTCCTCCGGCTGGCCGGTGAGCTCGCTGCGGGGAGGACGTACGCCGCGCCGTATCGCGTGGTCGTGTGGCAGGTCGTGAAGTGGCTCTGCCGCGGCTACGAGTGGACGGCGACGGACGGGGCGCCGCTCCCGCACGAGTGGGAGACGGAGGGAGCGGATGAGCTCGCGGAGTGGGAGGGAGAGCACGACTTCCACGCGCTCATCGCTGACCTGCCGCCGCGCGAGCGCGAGGTGCTCGACCTCGTCTATCGCGAGGGCTTGTCGCCGACGCAGATCGCAGAGCGACTCGCGATCAGGCGCAATGCCGTCGACCAGGCGGTCTGGCGCGGACATCGAAAGGTGGCAGAGAAGCTTGCTCGGTAAGCCCGTAGCGGAGCTCTTCGGCGAGTACGCCGACGCTCTCGTTCGCGGCGACCGTCCGAGGGCGGCCGACTTCCTCCAGCGCGCCGGCGCGGATGCCGACGAGCTCGCAGCGATGATCGAGCAGTTCCTGCGGGCGACGCCGCGGCGCGAGGCGACTGCGGAGGACGCAGCCCTCCTGGCCGGGCTGCTGCAACGCGAACCGCCGCTCCTCGACTTGCGCGTTCGCCGGGGGTTGAAGCGCGACGCGGTCGTCGACGCGCTTCTTCGCGCGCTGAAGCTCGAGACGTCCAGCCGCCCGCGGCTCGCCGATGCCTACCATGAGCTCGAGACGGGTCAGCTCGACCCGGCCGGGGTCGACGCGAGCGTTTGGCGCGTCCTCGGCGAGATCTTGAAGGCGAACGTTCGCGAGCTCGCGGCGTTCCGGCCGCGGCCGCTGCCGGCATCGCCCGCATACAGACTCAAATCACCCGAAGTGTCCCTTGAAAGCCAGTTTGTCTTGCGTCAAGATCAGCCGGCGGCAGGGGACGAGGTCGATCGTCTCTTTCGCGCTGTCAGCTGACCGGGGAGAGGACAAGGGCATGTCGGACACCTACGACGATCCGCGCGCGCACGCGCTGCGCGAGCGCTACCTCGCCACCTTCGGTGGCGACGAGCTGCCCGTGCCGGTCGAGTCGATCGCGGAGGACCTGCTCGGGCTCGCGGTCGAGCGCCGGGAGCTCGACGTGAGCGGGATGCTCTTCCCGGCCGAGCGCCGGATCCTCGTCAACGCGAGCCGAGCCGGAGACGCGGCAGCGCTTCACGATCGCCCACGAGCTGGGCCACTGGATCTGCCAGTGCCTCGAAGGTTCGGCTAAACCCGTCTACTGCCGTGCCGAAGACGTCGGTGTGGATCCTGAAGCGAAGGCGCTCGAGCGCGAGGCGAACATCTTCGCCGCGAACCTCGTCATGCCCGAGCCGGCTGTGCGCGCCGCCGGCGGCGAGAACCGCTTCGGCGTCAGCGACGAGGCGCTCGCGTGGCGTCTCTACAACCTCGGTCTCCGCAAGGAGATGCCGCGAGCATGACAATCGCCTACCGTCGTGTGCAGACCGAGGGCGAGCGCGACCTGAGCGCCGGATTCTTCCGCGTCCTCACGAACAAGCGCGACTCGCACATGGGCGGTCTGCTGGTGCTCGATGCGCGCGGAGAGCCGCTCGAGTTCACCTACAACAGGGTATCCGCAAAGCACCTGTTCCTTTGGCGCGAACGCGACCTCCGCCGCGCCGTCACTCGCGAGCTACTCACGTCACTCTTGGACGCGTGCCCTCGGTCACCCAGTGCGATTTTCTGCCTCGCAGCAGAAGTAGAAGCCGATCTCTTCTCGGATGACCTCGACGTACGGCGTCCGTTGGCTCGGGTCGCGCCCGCATCTGCGACACTCGGTGTCTCCAGCGTGGAAGAGCACGAGGCGATCGACGGCGCTTCTGATGCTCAGATGTTCTGGGTCAGCGGGAGACCAAGCGACGCGACGCCCGCACGGCAGCTTGTTGCGAAGCTCGCCGAGCGCGGCCTAATCCTGGAACCGTTCGACCGTGTCGTTGCCGGCCTTCGTGAGGCCTATGACCTCGAAGCGCCAACCGATGACGGCGACCACTAGCCCATCGGGTCGACGCTACGGTCGGTTCCGTAGAGTGGAAGCGGAGCTCGCGCTCCGTTTGCCGCTCGAGCCGTTCCGGAGAGACCCAGTTGCGTCCTACTCCCTCAACGTAGGTCGAGAGACCGCCTCGACGCTGTTCGCCACTCCTGACACAGGGTCGGCAACGTCCTGGCTCGCCCGAGACGGAGTCGAACCCGAAGATCCCGGAGAGCTTCTCGTGCACCCTGGTTCTTGGGTCTGCGGCGTCCGTTGCGCTGGAGGAAGTCGATGCGCGGAGTGTCGCGCGCCCTAATCGGGGAAGCTCCGCAGTCACTGAGCTGCGGCGGGCAGGGACGCGGCGCGCGAGCGCGCGAAGCGAGCCGTCACTCGCAGAACGCCTTCTGCTAGTACTGCAGCCGCCCCTCGAAGCGCTGCTCGAGTCTCAAGGGCTACTGGAATGGCCATCGGAGATCCGTCCGTACCAGCTCGATCGTGTGCGGTCCCTCATGGAGAGCGACGCACTCTTGCTCGCGGACGACATGGGACTTGGCAAGACGATTCAGGCGATCGCCGCGATTCGCGTGCTCGTTCACCTTCGTCGCGCTGCGCGCGTGCTCGTCGTTGCACCTGCAAGCCTCTTGTCGCAGTGGCAACGTGAACTGACGCTTTGGGCGCCTGAGCTTCGCGCTGAGGTGGTTCGGGCGGGGCAGCAGGAGCGTCTGCGGATGTGGGCACGGCCACGCCATGTCCACATCGTCCAGCTATCGAGACTCTGCGGCAAGACACAGATCCACAGTCGCGGTACGGGCCAAGCGCCATCGACTGGGACGCCGTCGTGCTCGATGAAGCGCAAAAGATCAAGAACCGAAGTACGAACCTTTCCCGCGTATGTAAGTCGCTCACTCGTCGCCGCGCGTGGGCGCTTACTGGGGCTCCGCTGGAGAACAGCATCGACGATCTCCAGTCGATCATCGAGTTCCTAAGTCCGCTGGCTGCGGGGGAAGTGCCGCCGCCCGTGCTCTACGGCGAACGGCTCCTTGAGCGACATGGCGAGCTACAGCTCCGCCGCCGGAAGGCGGACGTACTGAAGGAGCTGCCGGCGAAGTCGGTGAACGACATCTGGCTACGACTTGCAGCCGATCAGCGCGCGACATACGACCGGGCCGAACGTGAAGGCGTGATCGAACTGCAGGGACTCGGCGAGCGGATCACTACGCACCACGTTCTCGCGCTGATTCAGCAGCTGAAACGGGTCTGCAACGTCTGCCCGACGACCGGTAAGTCAACCAAGCTCGACGACATGAGCGAGCGTCTCGAGCAGATCGCTGCGGAGGGTCAACGTGCACTCGTCTTCTCCCAGTACACCGACCGGGAGTACGGCGTCCATGGCGTAGTCGAGCGACTTGCGGACTTTGGTGCCATGGCCTATGACGGCTCAATGTCAGCGCGAGCGAAGGATGACGTGGTCTGCACGCTTCAAGCAGGACGAGCGGCACAAGGCGCTCGTCCTGTCTCTTCGAGCCGGTGGGCTTCGGTTTGAACCTCCAGGAGGCCTCGTACGTTTTCCATTTCGACCGGTGGTGGAACCCGGCGATCGAACGGCAGGCCGAGGATCGCAGCGCACCGAATGGGGCAGCAGAACGCCGTCACTGTCTATCGCTACATCTGCGAGGACACGATCGAGGAACGAATCGATGAAGTTCTCCGCCGGAAACAACACCTGTTCGACGAGCTCGTCGACAATGTGTCGCTCGACCCAGGAAGGTTACTTGGGGAGAAGGAGATCTTCGGGCTCTTCGGGTTGACGCCGCCGACGCGCGGTGGTGGAGGCGCGCCGGAGGAGCTTGCGGCATGACGGATGCGCTGACGTACCTCACGCCCGAAGCGCGCGCTCGTGTCCGCATCGACGAGATGCTCGTTGCTGCGGGCTGGGCGGTGCAAGACGCTCGTGCCGTCAACCTCGGCGCCTCCCGCGGCGTCGCCGTCCGCGAGTTCATCTCTGAAGCCGCCCGCACGGGCGCGTGGACTACCTCCTCTACGTCGACGGCGAGGCCGTCGGCGTGATCGAAGCGAAGAAAGAAGGCGAAACGCTCACCGGCGTCGCATGGCAGACCGCGAAGTACGTCGACGGCCTCCCGACGATGTCCCGATCCGCGCTCGACGGCGCCGCTGCCGTTCGCGTACCAGTCGACCGGCACCGAGACGCGCTTCACGAACGGCCTCGACCCGTCACCCGACGAGCCGCGACGTCTTCTGGTTCCACCGACCCGAGACGCTCGCCGGCTGGGTCGACGACAGCGCGCCGCGGCGTCGGCACGCTCCGCCACCTCCTCCAGACGCCTCCGCGTAGCTTCGACTCTGACGAACCTCTGGCCCGCCCAGGCGACGTGCGATCGAGAACCTCGAGCGAGTCGCTCGCGCAGATCGCGACCGCGCGCCCTCATCCAGATGGCGACCGGCTCAGGCAAGACATACACCGCCGCGAACATCGCCTACCGCGCTGATCAAGTACGGCAACGCCCGTCGCGTCCTCTTCCTCGTCGACCGCGCCAACCTCGGCCGCCAGACGCTGAAGGAGTTCCAGGGCTTCACCGTCCCGGACGTGAACCGCAAGTTCACCGAGCTCTACAACGTCCAGCACCTCGCCGGCAACGGCATCGACCCGGTCGCGCGCGTCGACGATCTCGACAATCCAGCGTCTCTACTCGACCCTCCGCGGCGACGCCGAGCTCGACGAGGAGCTCGACGAGCACTCCGCACACGACGTCGAGCCCGAGACAGCCCGTCACGGTCGAGTACAACCCCGCGATCCCGCCCGAGACGTTCGACGTCGATCATCGTCGACGAGTGCCACCGCTCGATCTTCGGCGTCTGGCGGCAGGTGATCGACTACTTCGACGCCTTCGTGATCGGGCTCACCGCGACCCCGAACAAGCAGGCGCTCGGCTTCTTCAACCAGAACCTCGTGATGGAGTACACGCACGAGCAGGCCGTCGCCGACCAGGTCAACGTCGACTTCGACGTCTACCGGATCCGCACCGACGATCACCGAGCGGCGGCAGCACCGTCGACGCCGGCCTCGTCACCGAGTTCCGCGACCGCCAGACGCGCGCGCGCCGCTGGCAGAAGCTCGACGAGGAGGTCGCCTACGGCGCCGAGGCGCTCGACCGCGCTGTCGTCGCGAAGGACCAGATCCGCACCGTCGTCCGCACGTTCCGGGACCGTCTCTTCACGGAGATCTTCCCCGGCCGCACCGAGGTGCCGAAGACGCTGATCTTCGCCAAGGACGACGCGCACGCCGACGACATCGTCCAGAGCGTCCGCGAGGAGTTCGGCAAGGGCGACGACTTCGCCGCGAAGATCACCTACAAGGCGACCGGCCGCAGGAGACCGACGACCTGATCG
Source organism: uncultured Gaiellaceae bacterium (assembly GCA_963705515.1). Taxonomy (GTDB): domain Bacteria; phylum Actinomycetota; class Thermoleophilia; order Gaiellales; family Gaiellaceae; genus Gaiellasilicea. The sequence continues at coordinate 849,816 of CAVPJV010000009.1, read as the reverse complement.
CGTCGTTCCGCAACAGCTACAACCCGCGGATCGCCGTCACCGTCGACATGATCGCCACCGGCACCGACGTGAAGCCGCTCGAGTGCGTCTTCTTCATGCGCTCCGTCAAGAGCCGCACCTACTTCGAGCAGATGAAGGGGCGCGGCGTGCGGGTGATCGAGCCGTCGGACTTCCAGATCGTCACCCCGGACGCGAAGGACGAAGGACCGCTTCGTGATCGTCGACGCCGTCGGGGTGACCGAGACCGACCTCGTCGAGACCGACCCGCTCGACCGCAAGCCGACCGTGCCGCTCGAGAAGCTGATGCGGCAGCTCTCGTTCGGCGTCCGCACTGCGGACGTGCGTCTCCACCGTCGCGGTGCGGATCGCGCGACTCGATCGCCGGCTGACGCCCGAGCAGCGCGCGGAGCTGGAGGAGCTCGCCGGGATGTCGCCTCCGCGACCTCTCGCGCGGCATCGTCGAGGCAGTCGATCCCGACCGGCAGCTCGAGGCCGCGCGCGCGGCGTCCGGCCCGGACGAGCCGAGCGTGGACGAGATCGCCGCGGCCGCCCGAGGACGCTCGTCGAGACTGCCGTCGCCCCGCTCGCGCAGAACCCCGATCTGCGCGCAGCGCCTGGTCGAGCTGCGCCGGCAGCACGAGCAGCTGATCGACGAGTTCTCGAAGGACGAGCTGATCGAGGCCGGCTACTCGGAGGACGCGACCGACCGTGCGCGCTCGACGGTCGAGTCGTTCGAGGCAGTTCCTCGCCGAGCACCGCGACGACGTCACGGCGCTCCAGGTGCTCTACTCGCGCCCGTACCGCGAGCGGCTGACCTTCGCGCAGGTGAAGGAGCTCGCCGACGCGATCGCGAAGCCGCCACACCGCTGGACGCCCGAGCGGCTCTGGCACGCGTACGAGGCGCTCGACCGCTCGCGCGTGCGCGGCTCGCAGCAGCGCGTGCTGACCGACCTCGTCTCGCTCGTTCGCTTCGCGCTGCACGAGGACGACGAGCTCGTCGCTTTCCCGGAGCGCGTGCGCGAGCGCTTCGACGCCTGGCTGCTCCAGCAGGAGAACGCCGGCCGCGAGTTCACGCCCGAGCAGCTGCGCTGGCTGCACTGGATCGCGGACGCGGTCGCGACGTCGCTCGGTGTCGCGCGTCGAGGACTTCGGCTACGCGCCGTTCGTCCAGCACGGTGGCGATCGGCGAGGCCGTCGAGGTCTTCGGCGACGATCTCGGCGCCGCTGCTGGATGAGCTGAACGAGGTGCTCGTCGCATGACGCTCAGTTGCCCGCGAGGTTGGGCAGCGGCCGACGCTTGCGCGAGCGTCGGAGACGGAGGTTCGGGATGCGCGTCACGACCGCTGAACCAGGCGAGCTCGTACTGAGCTGTGGACGCGTGCCGGCGTCTCGCTGCTCGCACACCTGAGCAGCTCAGTGGCGCGCAGATACGGATGCGCGACGTCGCGCAGGTACGAGCACCGGCGATGCTATTGATCTGCAAGATCAATCCACGCATCAGCCGAGTGTGAGCTTGTTGCCGATCGCGATCACCGATTGCGCGGTAGATCGCGTCGCCTGCCAGTATCTGAACTTCGAACGCGTCTCACGCACGCTCGCCTCGCTTCCTCCGCTGGTACCTCTCGTCGCCGACGTTCCGACGCTGGATCGAGTCGAGCGTCGATGGAGCCCTCAGGTCGCCGGTACACGCGCCGAAGTCAGGTCCCGACGTTCTCCGCCAGGTCGCTGCCGCTGCCGCCGGTCGCCGAGCAGCGCCAGATCGTTGCGGCGATCGAGGAGCAGTTCTCGCGGCTCGACGCGCGAGCGGAGCTATCGAACGACAGCCTGCGACGAGTCAGCATCCTCCGCGCTCGCTGCGACTCTTGGCCGCCTTCGACGGGCTGCCGCTCGCCGGCTTCGGTGACGTATCGACGTTCGGCTGGTCGGACAGCACTCCGCCCGGGACTCAGCCGACCGAAGGCCGAACATCCCGTTCTTCAAGGGGCGACTGAACGTCGCGGATGATCGCGCGCGTATGTGGCCTGCTCGAACGTACCTGGCTCAGAGGCAGCGAGGGAGTATCGCGTCCGTCTTGGCCCGCCGGAACGGTGATCTTCCCGAAGCATCGCGGCAGCGATCGCCACGAACAAGAAGCGCGATCTGCGTGGGGGAGGCAGCGTGCGATTCTCAACACGATGGGTGTGATCCCCAGTCGGGTTGACTAAATGCTGCGTTTCTTCGCCTGTGGTTCGAGACGGTGTCGAACTCGGACATCGTCAAGCGACGGCTCCGTGGTTGCTCGAAATCAAGCCGTCACGCGTCTCGCGACTTCAGGTCCCGGTGCCTCCGTGGACGCGCAGCTCACGATCGTGGCCGACCTTGAACAGCCAGCTGTCGCTGATCGACTCGCTTCACGCTTCCGTGAGTCTGGCGCAGAGCAGGCAGTGCCGCGCTGCGCCGCGTAATCCTCGAGCGCGCCTTCCGCGGCGAGCTCGTCCCGCAGGACTCGGACGACGAGCCGGCCTCGGTGCTGCTCGAGCGCATCCGAGCCGAGCGCGCGGCCGCCCCGAAGCCGACCCGCAGGAAGCGAGACGCGGCGTGAGCAGTAACGGCCTCGTCCAGAAGCTCTGGAACTACTGCGAACGTCCTCCGCGACGACGGCCTCTCGTACGGCGACTACCTCGAGCAGCTCACCTACCTGCTCTTCCTCAAGATGGCCGACGAGCAGACGAAGCCGCCGTTCGACCGGCGAGCCGATCGTGCCGGACGGCTTCGACTGGCCGTCGCTGCTCGTCGCGCGACGGCGACGACCTCGAGAGTGCACTACCGCCACGTGCTCGAGGAGCTCGGCCGCAAGCCGGCGGCATGCTCGGCGTCATCTTCCGGAAGGCGCAGAACAAGATCCAGAACCCGGCGCTGCTGCGGCGGCTCGATCGTCGACCTGATCGACAAGGAGACGTGGCTGACGCTCGACGGCGACGTGAAGGGCGACGCCTACGAGGGTCTGCTCGAGAAGAACGCCGCAGGACGTGAAGAGCGGCGCCGGGCAGTACTTCACGCCGCGGCCGCTGATCCAGGCGATCGTCGAGGTGATGCGGCCCGACGCCGGGGATGACGATCTGCGATCCCGGCGTGCGGCACCGGCGGCTTCCTGCTCGCGGCGCACGACTACGTCGACGCAGCAACGCGATGCTCGACCCCGACCAGAAGCGAGCACCTGCGCTACGAGGCGCTGCGACGGCTGGGAGATCGTCGACAGCGACCGCGCGGCTCTGCGCGATGAACCTGCTGCTGCACGGGATCGGCGCCGACGACGCGACAGCCCGATCGCCGTCGGACGACGCGCTCGGCGGCCGACCCGGGCGAGCGGTTCGAGCTGGTGCTGACGAACCCGCCGTTCGGCAAGAAGTCGTCGTCTGCGTATCGTGAACGAGAAGGGGAGGCGGAGCGCGAAGTCGCTCGTCGTCGTCCGCGACGACTTCTGGGCCTCGACCAGCAACAAGCAGCTCAACTTCGTCCAGCACGTCAAGACGCTGCTCAAGACCGACGGGCGCGCGGCGGTGGTCGTGCCCGACAACGTGCTCTTCGAGGGCGGCGCGGGCGAGACGGTGCGCCGGAAGCTGCTGCACGAGTGCGACGTCCACACGCTGCTGCGGCTGCCGACCGGGATCTTCTACGCGCAGGGCGTGAAGGCGAACGTGCTCTTCTTCGACCGCAAGCCTGCGAGCGAGACGCCGTGGACGCAGGAGCTCTGGATCTACGACTTGCGCACGAACAAGCACTTCACGCTGAAGCAGAACCCGCTCCGGCGCGAGCATCTCCAGGAGTTCGTCGACGCCTACGCTGCGCGCGAGGAGACGGAGCGGTTCAAGCGGTTCGCCTACGACGAGCTGCTCGCGCGGGACAAGGTGAGCCTCGACATCACGTGGCTGCGCGACGAGTCGCTCGAGGACATGGAGAATCTGCCACCGCCCGAGGTCATCGCGCAGGAGATCGTGGAAGATCTGGAGGCCGCGCTCGCCGAGTTCAGCGCGATTGCGGCAAGCATGGTGTCGCAGCATTCAACAAGCGAGGGAGACCCGACGTGAGTCAGACGTTGTTCAAGAAAATCGACTACACGCTCGAGGGGCTCCTATACGGAGTCGAGTCCGGCGAGATCGGCTTGCCTGACATTCAGCGGCCGTTCGTATGGTCGGCGGCTCGCGTGCGCGACCTCTTCGATTCCATGTTCAAGGGTTTCCCTGTCGGCTTCCTCCTCTTCTGGGCGAACGACGAGCTCGTTGGGACAAAGGCGATTGGTGTCGAGGCGAAGCAACGGGTACCACGACTACTGATCGTGGATGGCCAGCAGCGGATGACGTCGCTATACGCCGTACTGCGAGGCATACCCGTGATGAACGCTGACTACCGCGAGCAACGGATCCATATCGCGTTCCGCCCTCGCGACGGCCGGTTCGAGGTCGCGGACGCAGCGATCCGGAAGGATCCGGAGTTCATTCCCGACCTGTCTGAGCTCTGGTCATGGTCGGGCAGCTATGGCGCAATCGATGACTTTCTATCGAAGCTCGGCACCTCGCGTGAAATCTCGTCGGACGAGAAGGACGCGATCGCGCACAGCATCGACGGCGTCTTCGATCTGAAGAAGTATCCGTTCACCGCTCTCGAAATTGCATCGTCAGTCGACGAGGAGCAGGTTGCCGACATCTTCGTTCGCATCAACAGCGAAGGCGTCAAGCTCAACCAGGCGGACTTCAGTCTGACGCTGCTGTCGGTCTTCTGGGATACGGGTCGTGCAGACCTCGAGCAGTTCTGCCGAGCATCGCGCGTTGCCGACGCGGGTCCTTCACCATTCAACTATCACCTTCGGCCCGAGCCGGACCAGCTTCTCAGGACTGCGGTTGCGGTCGGGTTCGGGCGTGGCCGATTGAAGAGCGTGTACCAAGTCCTCCGCGGCAAGCATCCGGAGACCGGTCTTTACTCTCCGGATCTCCGCGACGCTCAGTTCGCGCGGCTCAAAGAAGCGCAGCAATGGACTCTCGACCTGACTACGTGGCACGAGTACTTGAAGTGTCTGACCGCGGCGGGATTCCGTTCCAATCAGATGATCTCGTCGGAGAACGCGATCCTGTACACCTACGCGCTCTTCATTCTCGGCCGAAAGCAATTCGGGCTTGCCCCGCATCGGTTGCGGAGGCTCATCGCGCGGTGGTTCTTCATGTCTACGCTCACCGGGCGGTACACGAACTCACCCGAGACAATCATGGATCAGGACCTCGCTAGGCTGCGGGACATCGAAGATGCTGACACGTTCGAGAAGACTCTCGAGCAGCTCATCGAGACATCCCTCACGACCGACTTCTGGGAGATTACGCTGCCGGCGGATCTGGCCACGTCCTCGGGCCGTGCGCCGGGTCTGTTTGCTTACTACGCGGCTCTCAACATCCTCGGCGCGCCCGTGCTCTTCTCGAAGATTCGGGTTAGCGAACTTTTCGATCCGGCAGTGCGCGCAACTAGGGCTGCTCTGGAGCGCCATCACCTCTTCCCGGTGGGACATCTTCGGACGTTAGGGATCACGGAGATTCGAGAGACGAACCAAATCGCCAACTACGCACTTCTCGAATGGGGCGATAACGGCGAGATCACGGACCGAGCGCCCGCGGACTACTTCCCTGAGTACATCGCGAGAGTCCCGGAGAGTGGTCGTGGCGAAATGCGCCGGTACCACGCGCTTCCGGACAACTGGGAGCAGTTGCCATACCGAGGGTTTCTCGAGCAGCGGCGTTCGCTGATCGCAGCGATCATCCACGAAGGATTCGAACGAATCTCCGCGATGGGTAGTGCCGACCTCGAAGAACCCGTGGAACTAGCGGCGGCGCGGATTGAGGAGGCGCCGCGCATTAGATTCGAGCTCGACGACGACCTCCGACGCTTAATCGAGGCTCGGATCGACGACGGAGCGAGCTGCCTTGAGATCACTCGAGAGCTCGACGAGGAGGGCCTCATCCCGGACGGTCAGCAGGATGATGCGTACCAGCTCGTTCGGGAACACGTGGAGTCGCGCGACGAGCCGACGGCAGCTTGACGACCGCTCAGCTGGAATTTCGGAATGGGGTAACGATCGGCGAGCCGCTCGAGCACGCCCTCCGCTTTCTCGCGAACGACTTCAGCTACCGAACGTACGACTCGACCCCGATCGCCCCCGACAACCAGATCTCCGAAGCCGACGTACGGATTGCAAACCGGATCAACGGTCGCATCAGCGCGGCCGAGGTCAAGGCGATTCTCGGGAGGCGTCAGCGGATCGAAGCGGCGCTCGCCGTTGTTCCGTCGGACTCATCTCTCACGGCCTCGGCCGAGGAGATTCCATGGGACGGCCTTCATGCGCTTTATGCCGCAATGAGCGACATTCGCGGTGTCGGGCTAGCGAAGATGACAAAGGTGCTGCACAAGAAGCGGCCTGCCCTCATTCCGATGCTCGATTCGGTCGTGGTCGCGTACTTGCGGGCGGTCGACGACATTCCGACCGGACATTCCTCAGACGTGGCTCTTGCGCTTCATCGCTCGTACAAGGTCGAGCTTGACGCGAACCTCACGACCATCCAGTGGGTCCAGCGCGAGCTTACACGATGCCGGATACGACCTAAGCGAGTGTCGGATCCTCGATCTCTTCACGTGGGCGTACTCCGGGGTAATCCGACCCGGCTGGGACGAGGAGCCACGCGCTCTGCGCCCAGCCGGACGAGGTCGAGAAGCTCTGTATCGATCTCGGACTGCAGGTATCCGACGATGGACGCGCATCCTCGCTGCGGCCATTGGTGCCGTAGGCGCCGCGCGCACACGTCACGAATTGCGGCGGTGGCTCGATGCGGCTCAGTAGGTCGTACGGTGACCGCTCGGCTGCATTGTGTCACGCAGGCAACCGTGAGGACGACCGGCTGGACCGTGATGCTTGATGCGTGCAGCTCGACGCTCGATCAACTCCAGCTCTCGCCGTCCGACGTCACGGCCTTCCTCGCCTGCGAGCACCTGACGACGCTCTCGCTCGCGCACGCGCGCGGCGAGCTCGACCGGCCCGAGGTCGAGAACGAGCAGGCGGAGCTGATCTTCCGCAAGGGGCTCGAGCACGAGCGCGCCTACCTCGAGCACCTCCGCGCGGACGGGAAGACCGTGCTCGAGATCGCCGACCCGCGTGGCGACTACGACGGCGCCGCCCGCGCGACCGCCGACGCGATCCGCGACGGCGAGGCCGACGTCATCTACCAGGGCGTCTTCGCGCACGAGCACTGGCGCGGCGTCGCCGACTTCCTCCTCCGCCGGCCGGACGGCGTCTACGAGGCGCTCGACACCAAGCTCGCGCGCAACGCCAAGCCCGCCTACATCCTCCAGCTCCTCTTCTACGACGAGCAGCTCGCACGGATCCAAGGAGCGACCGACCGGCAGATCCACGTCCTGCTCGGCTCCGGCGAGCAGGCGACCTTCGACCCGCGCGAGTTCGCCGCCTACTACCGGCGCGTCCGCTCGCGGCTCGAGCAGTTCGTCGCCGACCCGCCGCCGACCGAGCCGTACCCGGTCGACCACTGTGACGTCTGCGACTTCAAGGCCGCTCTGCGACGCCTGGTGGGACGAGGTCGACCACCTCACCCGCGTCGCCGGCGTCTACCGGACGCAGATCGAGAAGCTCGCGGCCGCGGGGATCACGACGCTCGCCCAGCTCGGCCGCGCGCCCGCGGAGCCGGTGCCGCGGCGGGATCAACCCGGACACGTGGGCGAAGAACCGCGAGCAGGCCGAGCTGCAGCTGCACGCGCGCGAGACCGGCGAGGACATCTACCGGCTGCTGCCGCAGCAGGAGGAAGCCGGCTTCGCGCTCCTGCCCGAGCCCTCGCCCGGCGACCTCTTCTTCGACTTCGAGGGCAACCCGTTCTGGGACAAGGACGGCTCGCTCGAGTACCTCTGGGGGATCCTCGACGTCGACGGCAACTTCACGCCGCTGCACGCGCACGACCACGACACCGAGCGGCAGGCGTTCGAGCGGTTCATCGACCTCGTCCACGCGCGGCTGGACGAGTACCCCGACCTGCACGTCTACCACTACGCCGCCTACGAGATCACGGCGCTGAAGCGGCTGATGGGCCGCTACGGCACGCGCGAGGCCGAGCTCGACGACCTGCTCCGCCGCGGCGTCTTCGTCGATCTGCTCAAGGTCGTCCGCAACGGCCTCCGCACCTCGCGGCGGGGCTACGGGCTGAAGGAGATGGAGGCGTTCCTCGACTTCGAGCGGCAGGCCGAGGTGAAGGACGGCGGCACCTCGATCGTGATCTTCGAGCAGTGGATGCAGACCGGCGAGCAGGCGCTGCTCGACCAGATCGACGAGTACAACCGCGAGGACTGCATCGCGACGCGTCTGCTGCGCGACTGGCTGCTCGAGCTGAAGCCGCTGGCCGGGCCGATCGCGCCCGCGCCGCCGCCGCCCGAGCCGAGGCCGGTTCCGGAGGCGAAGGAGGAGCGGGCCGAGCTGCGCGCGGAGCTGCTCGAGGCGGGGGAGGAGCTCGCGGCGCAGCTGCTCGACTACCACGACCGCGAGCGCAAGCCCGTCTGGTGGGCCTACTTCGACCGGATGGAGCAGACGCCCGAGGAGCTGCTCGACGACCCGGAGGCGATCAGCGGCCTCGAGCAGGACGGCGAGCCGGTGCGCGTCGACCGTTCCTGGGCCTACACGCTCGTCTTCCCGCCGCAGGAGCACAAGCTCGGCGTGGGCCAGCAGACGGCCGATCGTGCAACCGGGAAGTCGCCGGGCTCGATCACCGAGCTCGACCGCGAATCGCGGCGGCTCGTGCTCAAGCGCGGCCGCTCGTTCGAGGACGTACCGCTGCCGGAGGCGATCGTCCCGAAGAGCGCCTACAACACGCCGGAGCAGGAGGCTGCGCTGATGCGGTTCGGCCGCTCGCTCCTCGCCGGCGACCGCCACTACCCCGCACTCGAGTCGATCCTGCGGCGCGAGCCGTTCGACCGGCCGGTGCAGACGAGCGACCTCGACGAGATGAAGGAGCTCGTCCTGGGGCTGGACGATCGCCACCTCGTGATCCAGGGCCCGCCCGGCTCGGGCAAGACCTGGACGTCCGGTCGCCTGATCGCGCACCTGCTCGCGAACGGGAAGACGGTCGGCGTCGCCTCCACCAGCCACAAGGCGATCCACAACCTGCTCGACGCGGTCGTCGAGGCGGCCGGCGAGATCGGGATCTCCTTCGACGGGCGCAAGAAGGCGAGCGCCGGCAACCCGGAGTCGTACTACGACGCGCCCGGGATCGAGGACGTCGATCACGCGGACGAGGCCGTCGGCGCCGACCTCGCCGCCGGGACGGCGTGGCTCTTCGCGCGCGAGAACCAGGCGGTCGACTACCTCTTCGTCGACGAGGCCGGGCAGGTGTCGCTCGCCGACGCGCTCGCGATGGGGACGGCGGCGCGGAACGTCGTCCTCGTCGGCGACCCGCAGCAGCTCGACCAGGTGATCCAGGGGACGCATCCCTCCGGCAGCGGCGCCTCGGTGCTGCGGCACCTGCTCGGCGACGAGGCGACCGTGCCGCCCGACCGCGGCCTCTTCCTCGAGCGCACGTACCGGCTCCACCCGGACGTGTGCGGCTACATCTCGGAGGAGTTCTACGAGGGGCGGCTCGAGCCGGCGGACGTGGCGCGCGAGCGGACGACGCCGCTCGGGACCGGGCTGCGCTACGTCGCGGTCGAGCACGACGCGCGGCGGCAGGAGTCGCCGGAGGAGGTCGAGGCGGTGCGCCGCGTGGTCGCGGAGCTGCGGGCGGCGGGCGTGACCGACCTCGTCGTCGTCTCGCCGTACAACGCGCAGGTGAACGCGCTCGCCGAGGCGCTGCCGGGCGTGCGCGTGGGGACGGTCGACAAGTTCCAGGGCCAGGAGGCGGACGCGGTCGTCTACTCGATGGTGAGCTCGAGCGGGGAGGACGTCCCGCGCGGCCTCGAGTTCCTGCTCTCGCGCAACCGGCTCAACGTCGCGATCTCGCGGGCGCGCTGCCTCGCGTATCTCGTCGCGAGCCCGCGGCTGCTGGAGGTGAACGCGAAGACGATCCCGCAGATGCGACTCGCGAATGCGCTCTGCCGGTTCGTCGAATTGGCACAGAGTTGATGCAGAGGCGTGACGTCTCGTCTGCTTCGATCGAGTCGTGGACGCGCGCGCCGCCTCCGAGCTCGCGGCTCGGCTCGAGCTCGATCTGACGACGTCCGGGGTCTGTCTGTCGTGCCTGACGTACGTCGCGTTCCCGCTCGACGTCGGTCGCGAGCACGACGCGCGTCGCGAAGCCGAGACGCTGGCGCCGGAGCTGTGGGCCGACGGGCTCGAGCCGGTGACGGTGCGCGGTCTCGAAGGCGCCGTCAGCGCCGGAATCCCCGGCGCGAGCGAAGCGATCGACGAAGTGCAGGCCTTGGGGTGCCGGTCGAGACTCGTTCAGGCGATCGTCTGGCGCCTGGCCGAGCAGATGGTCGAGGACATGCGGCGTCGAGCCGCCGCGCGTCAGAGCGAGCCGAGCGGCGCGAGAGCCCGCACCGGCTGGCCCGTGACCTCGGCGATGAGTTCGAAGTCGCGGTCGTAGTGCAGTACCGGCAACTCGGCGAGTTCGGCAGCAGCAGCGATCAGGAGGTCCTGAATCGCGATCTGTCGATGATGGAGCGGGCCGCGCTCGGCGAACAGCTCGAAGACGTCGGTCGCGCGGCGCCACACGCGCTCACCCATCGGGGCCGTCCGCAGCGCATCGAACTTCTCGCGCATGAGGACGAAGTCCTGGTGATCGCGACTCGTCCACAGCAGCTCGAGTCTCACCATGTCGCACGTCGCGATGGCGCCGGCTTGCACGCGGCTGTCGAAGTCTGCTCGGACCGCCTCGTCCTTGCCGTGGTTCGCCCAGGCGCTCGTGTCGGCGAGCTCTACCAGGTTCGGGTTGCCCGGAGCTGATCGAGTGCCTCAGGCGTGAGGTCCGAGAAGTCCCGCTCAGCGAGCCAGCGAAGCTTCTCCTGCCGGACGACTTCCTCGAGCGCGCGATGCACGGTGTCCGTCGTCCCGTTCGAGCCGAGCACCTCGCGCGCCTCGGCGATGAGATCGAGATCGAGATTGAGTGACGTGCGCTTCACCATCCGGTCATACGGTAGCTGCGTTCTGAGGCATACGCAATCGTCCCGTTCGGACATATCGATCAGTGATGTGCTAGCAGAGTGATACCATGAACGACGTGCCGGCCCTCCACATCCGCAACGTGCCCGCAGAGGTCGTCGAGACGCTGCGGCAGCGTGCCGAGGCGCATGGGCGCTCGCTCAACGCCGAGGTGCTGCGCGTGCTCAGCGCGAGCGCCGAGCGAGAGCGTCGGGACACCCCGATCACGAGGCGTCTGGAGGCGATCGCGAGGCGTGTCAACCTGCCTCCGGACGCGCCGACTCCGGAAGAGCTGATTCGACAGGATCGTGACAGCCGCTAGCGTCGTTCTCGACGCCTCGGTGCTGATTCGCTCGGCCGTCGCCGACGAGCCGGCGGCGCGTGACTGGGTGCGTGCCGTCGAAGCGGGCGACGCCGAGGGGCACGTGCCGGACCTCGCGTACGCCGAGACCGTCAGCGCGCTCGCGAAGTACGTCCGCTCGGATCTGCTGTCGGCGAAGGTCGCGGGCGAGATTCTCGATGCGGTCGTGAGGCTGCCCCTGTTCACGCACGGCCATGCACGCCTCGCGCGAGCCTGCCTGGCCGCTCGCTCTCGAGCATCGCCTGTCGGCGTACGACGCGTCCTATCTCGTGCTCGCCCAGTCACTCGACGTGCCGCTGATCACGGCTGACCGGCGGCTCGCGGCCGCCGCCACGAATGCCGAGCTTCTCCCCTAGACCTCGTCGTTCAGCAGCACGAGCTCGAGGTGCCCGCGCGAGGCGTTGCCGCGAACGTCGGCCACTTCGACGTCGAGCCGGTAGCGGCCGTCGCGGTGGCGGCGCGTGTCCCACGCGCGGGCGAGCCAGAAGCGGTAGCGGCCACGCGCGTTCGGGTGGTTCTGTCGCGTCCCGCCGGCGTAGATCTCGCTGAAGCGGAACTCGTTCCGGAGCGTTGTGCGGAAGTCGGCCGCCACACGCCACGGGATCACGGCGCGTCCGTCGCGCACGAGCCGCCAGCGGACGAGCGCCGGCGTCACCGGCAGCCCGCGCCAGGGCGGCGGCGCCGAGATCGGCGGGTTGTCGTGCGCCACCGCGATCAGGTTGACGACGCCGATCAGCGCGCCCGGCTGGAGGACTCTGCCGCCGCGCTCAGCGACGATCCGGTCGATCACCGGCGCGCCGAAGTCGTGGAACGGCGTCAGCCCGCCTTCACGCAGCGGGTTCCAGTAGTGCCCGTCGATCCGCTCGGCGAAGTGGACGTGGCCCCAGGTCTTGGCGACGTGGCCGAGCAGCTCGTGCTTCCGCACCCGCTGGCCGTGCTGGACGCGCTTGACGATGTGCCAGTACCCGTGCGAGCGGCCGGTGCCGGTGACGACCCCGACGTTCTGGGCGCCTTCGGAGTGGACGGTGCCGCCCGCGACCGCATAGACGGGGGTCCCGTCCGGCGCGGAGACGTCGACGCCGAAATGGAGTGCCTTGCTGCCCTTCGCGCCGATGCGCGGATCGCAGAAGAACCCGCGCACCGGGTGCTGCTCGTCGAAGGGCTTCACGGGCCAGCCGTAGCTCATCAGACGGGCGGGTTCCGGATCCCGATCTCGACGTCCCTGCGGGCGCGGTTGCCCGCCGCGTCCCACGCCCGGACGACGAGGAGGTAGCGGCCGTTCTTCAGCCGCGTCGTGTTCCAGTACGGCTTCTGGAAGAGCCGGAACCAGTACTCGCCCGCGCCCGGGATCTTGCGGTTGAGGGCGGGCTGGGCGGGGTGGTTCTGCTTCGTCCCGGGCGCGTAGTGCTGTCCGGTCACGATCGGGATCTGCTGGGCGGCGATGTAGACCGTGCGCCGCAGCACGACCCGCTCGCTGGGACGCTCGATCAGCAGCAGGCCGAGCCGGTACGGGTGGTGCGGCGCGGCGAGCAGGGGGACGTTCTTGAACCAGCCGATGAAGGACTGCGGGTCGCTGACGCGCGCCCTGATGTCCACGACTCCGGCCAGGCGCGACTTGTCCAGCCGCTTCCCGGCCGGCGGCAGCTGCGCCACGCCGGTGACCCGCCGGCCCCAGGTCGGTGTCGCCGGCGTGTAGAAGCGGACGTCGTGGATGACCGGCGGCGCCGTGTCGGCGTAGGGCTTCAGCTTTCCGCCCGGCCGAAGTGGGTTCAGCAGCACCGTCGTACCGTCACCGGTGACGTGGAACTCGGTCAGGTGGACGTGCCAGGAGCCCTTCGTCGTCCAGCCGATGAACTGCCCGGCACGCACGCGGTCGCCGCGCTTGACGCGCGCGTCGACGTGCCCGTAGCCGAAGTGGCCGATGCGGACGTTGCCGCGAACGCCGGGCTCGGTCGCGACGTCGACGACTCCGCCCTCGATCGCGTAGACGCGGTGCGTCCGGCCGGCTGGGGCGCCCTGCTCGGGCCGGTCGTCCCGAACGGCCACGTCGACGCCGGTGTGGTAGATGGCGCCGAACGTGGGGTCGGGCCGCGGGTCGAGGAACGTGCCGCGGACCGGATGCTGCTGATGCTGGGGAGAGACCGGCCAGCCGTGGAAGTCGTCGTTGTAACGCTGTGGAAACGCCGGCATCTCGCTGACACGAGTCTTACACGCCCGGCGCGTACATTGAGCGAGTGAGGAAGCTGCTCCGCGACAAGCGTGTCTACGTCACGCTCGAGCTGATCGGGCTCGGCGATCCTGCTCGCCGCGCTCGGGTGGGCGCTGCGGGACGTCTGGGCGGAGGCGGCGCCGCTGCTGCGCCACGCCGACCTCGGCGACGTCGCGATCGCCACCGCCATCGTCGCCGTCTACTACCTCGTCTTCGTGCTCGGCTGGCTTCGGATCCTCGCCGCCTACGGGATCCGGATCCCGTACCGCTACGCGCTGCAGGCGGAGATGCTCTCGATGCTCGCCAAGTACATCCCCGGCGGCGTCTGGACACCGACCGCACGCGTCGTCGCGCTGCGGCGCTTCGGCGTCAAGGACACGCCGGTCGTGCTCGCGTCGATCCTGCTCGAGGCCGGGCTCTCGGCGCTCGCCGGCGTCGGGGTCTTCCTCGTCGGGCTCGTGCTGATCGGCGGCGCCGACGTGCCGCTCGTGCCGCTCGGCGCCTTCGCTCTCCTGGTCGGCATCCTGCTCTACCCGCCCGTGTTCGCGGCCATGGCACGCAAGCTGCTGCGACCCTTCGGCGCCAGCGAGGTCGCGCCGCTGCCGGCGCGGACGGCGTTCGAGCTGCTCGGTTTCTACGCGCTGACGTGGCCGCTCGGCGGCGCGGCGCTCTTCTTCATGATCCGCGCGCTCGGCGGCGATCCGTCCGTCTCGGAGATCCCGTACCTCGGCGGCGTCAGCGCGGTCGGCGCGATCGTCGCCGTGCTCGCGATCTTCGCACCCTCCGGCCTCGGTGTTCGCGAGGCCTCGATGTACGGGCTGCTGCTGGCGGTCACGACCGAGGCGATCGCGCTCGGCGCCACCGTGCTGAACCGGCTCGCGATCACGCTCGTCGAGGCCCTGCTCGTGCTCGTCGGCGCGATCCTGATCCGTCGCGGGCACCGCAGTGACGAGCCTGCAGTCGTCGCCGCGCCGACGACCGAGAACGCGGGCTAGTGGAGGCTGCCAGTCGGGCGGTGAGCGCCGAGCACACGCCCGACCGGCTCGCACTCAGCGTGTTCGCCGGTGCGGTCGTGGTCGGCGGCAGCAACTTCGTCGCCGTCCGCTTCAGCAACCGCGAGCTCGATCCGCTCTGGGGCGCGTTCCTCCGCTTCGCGCTCGCCGCCGCCGTCTTCGCCGTCCTCGTCGCGGTGCTGCGGCTGCCGTTCCCGCGCCGCCGCGTGCTCGGCCCGGCCGTCGCGTACGGCGTACTGGCCTTCGGCGGCACGTACGGCTGCCTCTACTGGGCGCTGCAGGACGTGCCCGCCGGGATCGGCGCCGTCGTGATGGCGGTCGGGCCGCTGCTGACCCTGCTGCTCGCCGTCGGCCACGGCCTCGAGCGGCTGACCGTCCGCGCGCTCGCCGGCGCCCTCGTCGCGCTCGGCGGGACGACGCTGATCTTCTTCCAGTCCGGCACCGGCGACTACCGCTGGCAGTCGTACGCGCTCCTGATCGCGGCCGTCCTCTGCGCGTCCGAGTCGGTGATCGTCTCGAAGCGGATCGGGCCGGAGCACCCGGTGATGACGAACGCGATCGGGATGACGGCCGGCGCGGCGGTGCTGTTGCTCGCAGCGGTCGTGGCCGGGGAGACGTTCGCGCTGCCCGCCGACGGTGAGACCCAGCTCGCCGTCCTCTACCTCGTCGCCGCGACGGTCGCGCTGTTCCTGGCCATGCTCTACGTGGTGCAGCGCTGGACGGCCTCGGCGACCGCGTACGTCTTCGTGCTGATGCCGATCGTCGCGCTGATCGTGGGCGCGCTGATCGCGGACGAGGAGATCACGGCGACGACGATCGTCGGCGGCGCGATCGTGTTCGCCGGCGTCTACCTCGGCGCGCTCGCCCGGTCCGACCGGGGCCGCGGCTAGACTTCGCCCCCGCTCGTCAGCCCGCTGGGGGGATGATGCTGAAGAGACGGTTCGGCCTGTTCGGCTGCGCGTTTGCGCTCTGCGTGCCCGGGAGCGCCGGGGGCGCCATCTTCGGCGACCTGAGCGTTAGCGACCCGACCCTGAAGGTGAACGACCGCGGGATCGCGCTCGTCGAGTACACGACCGCCGCGGGCCTGCGCCGCCACGTCCTCGTCTGGGGCGCGATCGACGGGATCCCCCACCAGGCCAACCCGCCCGCCGTTCAGCCGAAGTTCCGGATGGACTACTCCGGTGGCTGGAAGAGCCGCAAGAACCCGGACTACTGGCGTTCGCTCCAGGACGGCTGCGGGCGCTACGACGGCCCGGCGCTGCCGTTCTTCGTCGTCGGCTGCAAGGCGGCCGACGGGACGTACTGGGCGCTGCAGGCGTGGCAGCGGAACCTGCCGATGCGGGGCTTCGCGCCGTGGACGGCGAAGCAGCGCGGCGTCGAGCTCCACGTCTCGCACTGGAGCGGCGAGCTGCCGAGGCTCGAGGTCTACCGGCACTGGACGTACGGACGCTCGTACTCAGGGGATGTTCGGCCGGCTGCTCTACCGTGGCCGGCCGGTCTACGGGACGCGGACGCCGTCCCCGACCGTGCGCGACGAGTGGGCGCGGAACGTCTCCATCGACACCTTCGACTCGGACTTCGGCCCCGGCTGGAAGCACGACACCGCAATCGTGACGCATCCCGGCAACGGCGGCTTCTGTTACTCGTTCGCGCGGCAGGTGCCCCCGAGCGGCTACCCGAGCACGAAGCCGAACGGGAACGGCCTCGGCGAGCAGCACCGGATCTCGGCGATCGGCCCGGGCGTGACGCCGATCGTGCAGACGATCGTGCCGCGCCTGCGACGCTACGACGCAGCGGCGCAGCGCGAGGCGACACGCCGGTTCG
Source organism: uncultured Gaiellaceae bacterium (assembly GCA_963705515.1). Taxonomy (GTDB): domain Bacteria; phylum Actinomycetota; class Thermoleophilia; order Gaiellales; family Gaiellaceae; genus Gaiellasilicea. The sequence continues at coordinate 833,262 of CAVPJV010000009.1, read as the reverse complement.
ACGAGATTCTCGGCGGCGACAAGCACTGCGCTCCGGAGCGCTGAGCCGGCTACTCCTCGACGCAGATGTCCGCGATCCGGGCTTTGGCGACCCGGACGAGGTCGGCGGTGGCGATCCGGATCGAGTCGTCGTGCGAGCCGGCCTCGAGCACGATCGACTCGTGACCGGCGACGTGGGTGTCGACGATCACCGGGTCGCGGTGCGCGCCGCCGATCGGCGGGACGGCGCCGAACTCGAACTCCGGGTAGTCCGTGCGGAGGCTCTCCTCGGCGACGAGGTGGATGCTCTTGCGCCGCTCACCGAGGAGCTCGGCGAGCTTGGCGGACGAGATCCGCTCCGAGGCGGGGAGCACGGCGCGGACGTTGCCCTGCGCCGTCTCGACGACGAGCGTCTTCGCGACGCCGTCGAGCGGCAGCCCGAGCGCGCGCGCCTCGGCGGCGGCCGTCTCGCTGTGCGGGTGGGGGATCACCTCGTACGGGACGCCCGCGGCCTCGTGGAGGGACACACCGCGGATTTCGCTTTTCTGGCCGCTGCGGTCCCCCTGGCTGCGCTGGTCTCCTAGAGCGGCTCGAACCGCGCCTGGAAGAAGCGCAGGTACCGCGGCTCGTAGGTCATCTGCAGCCCGCGCGCCTGTTCGCGCGCGGCGTAGACCGACTCGACCGACTCGGCGACGACGTCCATGTGCGCCTGTGTGTAGACGCGGCGGGGGATCGTCAGTCGGGTCAGCTCGAGCGCCGGGCGCTGGTGGTCGCCCGTCTCCGGGTCGCGGCCGGCGCTGACGATGCCGCGCTCCATCGAGCGGATCCCGGAGTCGAGGTAGAGCTCGGCGGCGAGCGTCTGGGCGGGGAAGAGATCCTGCTCGAGGTGCGGGTAGAAGCGGCGCGCGTCGAGGAAGATCGCGTGCCCGCCGACGGGGCGGACGAAGGGGATGCTCGCCGCGTCGAGGAGCTCGCCGAGGTAGTAGACCTGGCCGATCCGGGAGCGCACGTGGTCGTCCTGCACCGACTCCTCGATCCCGATCGCGATCGCCTCCAGGTCGCGCCCCGCGAGGCCGCCGTAGGTGTGCAGGCCCTCGAAGACGACGACGAGGTTGCGCGCCTCCTCGAAGAGCTCCGGGTCGCGGAGCGCGAGCCAGCCGCCGATGTTGACGAGGCTGTCCTTCTTCGCCGAGATCCAGGCGCCGTCGGTGTAGGAGCAGAACTCGAGCAGGATCTCCGCCACCGACGTGTCCGCGTAGCCCTCCTCGCGCTCCTGGATGAACCAGGCGTTCTCGACCATGCGCGTTGCGTCGAGGAAGAGCCTGATCCCGTGCCGGTCGCAGAGCGCGCGCAGCGCCTTCACGTTCGCCATCGAGACCGGCTGCCCGCCCGCCATGTTGACGGTGCCGGCGAGCGAGACGTACGCGATCCGCTCGGCCCCGTGCTCGGCGACGAGTGCCTCGAGCTTGTCGAGGTCGACGTCGCCCTTGAACGGGTGCAGGCTCTCGGGATCGTGCGCCTCGTCCCGGATCACGTCGACGAAGACGCCGCCGGCGCGCTCCTGGTGCAGCCGCGTCGTCGTGAAGTACATGTTCCCGGGGACGTACTGGCCCGGCTCGATCGCGATCTGGCTGATCAGATGCTCTGCGCCGCGGCCCTGATGCGTCGGGACGACGTGCTCGTAGCCGTAGAAGCGCTGAACGGCCGCTTCGAGGTGGTAGAAGTTGCGGCTGCCGGCGTAGGCCTCGTCTCCGAGCATCATCCCCGCCCACTGGCGGTCGCTCATCGCGTTCGTGCCCGAGTCGGTGAGGAGGTCGATATAGACGTCCTCCGAGCGCAGCAGGAAGGTGTTGTAGCCGGCCTCGGCGAGCGCGCGCTCGCGCTCGGGCCGCGTCGACATCCACAGCGGCTCGACCATCTTGATCTTCCAGGGCTCCGCCCAAGAGCGGCGGCCGAGCTGCTGGCCGGTGGTGATCGGGACGTGCTCGGTCATGCGACGCGGCGAACGTATCAGGGGAAACGGCTCGTGCCCGGCGAGAGGTCGAGCTCGCCGCCGTTCCGGCACTCCGACGGCACGAGGTAGGCGGGCGCCGACTTCGCCTGAAGCGGGTTCTCCGCCAGCTGCTGCCGCATCATCCGCGCCGCCGTCCCCGGTGAGAGACCGAGCCGCTCGCCCAGCGCGACCCCGCTCTGGAACGCGTAGCAGTTGGTCACGCCCTCGTCGGCCTCGCCGCGGAGATGCCATGCCTCGTGGGCGAGGACGGCGATCGCGCGCGCGGTCTGGCTGAACGCGCCCTCGTCACCCTTGAACGCGAGCCGGTAGAGCCGGTAGCAGATCTCCGGGGTCAGGAAGGCGTTCCCGCCGCCGACTTCGGCGACGCCGTCCGCGTGCTGGACGATGCCGACCGCCTCGCCCTGGCCGTCGCAGCGGATGTGCGCGTCGTGGCCGGCGATCCGTGCCGCCTCGGCCGAGAGGCGCGCCTCGGTCCGTCGCTGGTCCTGCTCGTCGAGGCCGCGCCAGCCGCCTTCGGGCAGGAGGACGAGCAGCAGCACGAGGCCGGCGAGGACGAGGACGCCCTCGAGCCGCGGCAGGAGGCTTCGGCGCGGGCGGACGACGCGCGGCCCGCGCTCGATGTCGGCCGGCACCCAGACCTGGTGGCTCTCGGTCTCGACGAGCGCCGGCTCGAGCCACTCGGGGCCGCCGAACTCCTCGACGTCCTCGGGCAGCGGTGCGCGCCCGCGCTTGCCGCGCGGCGCTTCGCGCTCCCGCCATCCGGCGACGAGGAACTGCAGCTCGAGCGCGGCGAAGGCGAGGAAGGGGATCCAGGCAGGGATCGAGTTCCGCAGCAGCGGCACGAAAAACCACGCGAGCACGAGCACGACGGCCGCGATTCGGAGGCGCCGCTCCATGCCGAGAAGGTAGAGGACGGAGGCCGCGCCCCCACGCGCGGCCTCACCGTCCTCTGGAGAAGCCTTTAGGCGCCATGGCTCTGGGTGGCGCCGCGGTGCCGGAGCAGCCCGAGTGCGGCGTCCAGCGTCAGCCGCCGGCGGTGCTGCCGGCTACCGCGCGTCTGCCGTGCCAGCCGCTCGGCCTCGGCCTCGCGCTGGCGCTCGTGCTGACGGTCACGGGTCAGCTGTAGAAGTGCTTCGTGATGCAGCATTGTCATCCCTCCTTTCCGCGTGGATTCGATTGAGTGCGTTGAAATAGAGGACAGGCAAAAGCACGCTCATGAATGAGCTTCCTTTCGTGTCGGAATTGACGGCGCAAATAACGGCGGCTGAAGCTGCAATGCAGCGTCGTGATGCTCAGATGCAGGTGGCCATGCGGCGCTGAAGCGCCGTGGGCTACCTCTGAGGAGCCGGTGACCTACGCCGGAAAGCGGAGGGGCCGGCCGAGGTACATGATGATCACGAGATTCACTCGACCTCCTTTCCGCGAAGACCCGAGCGGGATGCTCGGATACGAACCGTGTAGTTTGCAGACTTCGGCGCGTTATGTCAAGTGCAATTCAGAGGGAAATGTGATCCCTGGAAATTTGCGCGCCGAGCGGGTACCAGCTTGACCCCGGTCCCGCGACGGCGAGATAGTCCCGGCAACCACCGCAGGGGAAGGGGAGACACATGAAACGAACGACCTGGCGACTCGCCGTCATCGCCGCAGCGCTCGTCGCCGTACCGGCGGCGACCGCCGCCGGCTACGAGACGCCCGCCAAGAAGAACGCGCTGACGATCAGCGTCGTCTCGAGCCCGGCGCAGTACGTCTCCGGCGACGACGCGCGGATCGAGATCGCCGTCCCGGAGAAGACGCCGCTCGGCGACGTCGACGTGACGCTCAACGGCAATGACGTCACCGCCGCCTTCGGGCCCGACCCGGAGGGGAACCACCAGCTCGAGGGCGTCGTCACCGGCCTGCCGCTCGGCCAGAGCACGATCGTCGCGAGCAGCCACAAGAACTCGAAGGGCAACAAGTACTACGACGAGCTGAAGCTGACGAACAACCCGCTTCAGGGCCCGATGTTCTCCGGACCGCACCAGCAGGTCTTCGTCTGTGCGACTCCGGGCAACGCGGCCGGGATGGGCCTGCCGCCGATCCCGCAGTCGCCGACGTGCGAAACGCCGACGGTGACGTCGTTCGTCTACCGCAACCTGCCGGGCGCGTTCCTGCCCTACGACCCGGCCTCGCCGCCGCCCGCATCGTCGATCGAGCATGACGACGACGATGGACGGCAAGACGGTGCCGATGATCCTGCGCTGGGAGCGAGGCGTGATCAACCGCTTCATGTACTCGATCCTGATGCTCTCGCCGGGCTCGCAGACGGCGACGCCGGACCTCTCGGCCTGGAACCGGAAGGCGCTCTTCAGCTTCTCGGGCGGCGTCGCGATCGGGCACACGCAGGGCGCAGCGTCGAGTGGCGACATGCGCTATCTCGCCGGCCTGCGGATGGGCTATGCCGTCCTCTACTCCAGCGGCACGCGCACGAACACCCACTACAACCTCCAGCTCGGCGGCGAGACGGCGATCATGCTCAAGGACCGCTTCATCTCGGCCTACGCGGAGCCGGAGTACACGATCGCGGTCGGCGGCTCCGGCGGCGCGATCCAGCAGTACGTCTACGGCCAGAACCATCCGGGCCTGATCGACGGCGGCGTGCCGCAGTACTCGTACCCCGACATGGTCACGCAGACGATCCACGTCGGCGACTGCGAGCTGCTCGAGCGCTGGCTCGACTCGAAGGTGCTCGCGAACCCGCTCTCGACGTGGCGGACGTGGGTCAACCGGACGCTGATCGAGGGCCTCAACTCCTCGCCGGTGATCCCGAACCCGTACGCGGCCGTGATGCCGTACATGCCGACGCCGGGCTCGACCGAGTGCATCAACGGCTGGCGCGGCCTCTCGCCGCTGGCGCTCAACCCGCTCTTCGGCACCGCGCCGGGCTACAACCCGGCGGTCCACGGGCCGGTCGAGTGGACGCACTGGGGCGACCTGGTCAACATCTACGGCACCGACGAGACCGGCTACGCCCGGTCACCGTGGGACAACGTCGGCGTTCAGTACGGGCTGAAGGCGCTGCAGACGGGCTCGATCACGCCCGAGCAGTTCCTCGACCTGAACGCGAACGTCGGCTCCTGGAAGGCCTCGAAGGACATGGTCCAGGAGGGCTGTCCCGTTCATCGCGGCGCTCTGCGCAACGCAACTCCCGGACGTCTGGAGCGCTCGCAACATGAGCCTCTCGGCCGACGGCGGTGCGACACCGGCAGCGCGGCGCACGGGCGATCAGAAGGCGCAGTACGCCGCCTACCGCTCGGGGATGGTCTTCCGGGGCAAGCTCGACATCCCGGTGATCGACTGGCGCCACTACCTGGAGCCGTTCCTCGACATGCACAACTCGCACCAGTCGTTCGCCTCGCGGCAGCGGATGCTGAACTACGACGGCAACGCGAGGAACCAGCTGATCTGGTTCACGGCGGTGCCGGCGCCTGGTGCGCCTGGAGCCCGGTTCGACCAGACGCCGCAGGCGCTGCTCGTGCTCGACCGCTGGCTCAAGAACATCGAGGCGCATCCGGAGTACAGCGTCAACCGCAACAAGCCGGCCGACGCGGTCGACTCCTGCTTCGACCAGAACGGACAGCTGATCGCGGCCGGGGACGACGTCTGGGACGGGATCCTGGACAGCGGCCCGAAGGGCACTTGCGCCCAGCAGTTCCCGCCGTTCGGGACCTCCCGGACCGTGGCTGGCGGCCCGATCCAGGGCGGCGTCTTCAAGTGCGCGCTGCAGTCGGTGGAGTCGGCGCTCGCGCGCGGTCTCTACGGGACGTGGGCGCCGGGCGCGGCCGAGCTCGCACGGTTGAAGGCGATCTTCCCGACGGGCGTCTGCGACTACTCGAAGCCCGACGCCGGCATGCCGCCGGAGTTCTACGGCGGCTTGACGAGGCCCTAGGAGGAGAGCGAGCGAGGGGGGCCGCGCCGAGTGCGCGGCCCCCGCCGCTGGTCAGCTGTTGTTCGGGCCCATCAGCCGGAAGCGCGTCCCCGTCGGATCGAGGACGGTGGCGAGCCGGCCGTACGGCGTGTCCTCGCCGGGGCGCTCGATCGTGCCGCCGAGCTCCTCGGCCTTCGCCAGCGTCGCGTCGACGTCGTCGACAGCGAAGTAGATCGACCAGGCCGCTCCCTGCGGGAGCTCGTCGGGCCAGTCCATGATCCCGGCCTGCGCGGTCTCGCCCTCGCCGAGGGTCGTGTAGCGGAACTCGTCGGTGTCTCCGACCGTGTGCGTGTCCCAGCCGAAGACGTCGCGGTAGAAGGCGACGCTCTTGTCGTAGTCGCGCGTGTGCAGCTCGAACCAGGCGGGCGCGCCGGCCTCGCCGCGGATCTCGAAGCCGCTCACGTCGCGCGGCTGCCAGGCGCCGATCGCGGCGCCGCCCGGATCGGCGAGCATCGTGAAGCGGCCGTTCTGGGTCACGTCCATCGGCTCCATGTGCACCTGGCCGCCGTTCGCCTTCGCGGCCTCGGCGGTGCGGTCGGCATCGTCGGTCGAGAGGTAGATCGTCCACGCGTCCGGGACGCCCTGCTCGCCGTCGTTGGCCATGCAGCCGGCGACGACCTTGCCGTCCTTCTGGAAGAGGAAGTAGCCGCCGTACTCGGGGCCGGGATCCATGGTCGTCCAGCCGAAGAGCTGGCCGTAGAACTCCTTCGCGCGGTCGGTGTCGGAGCTGAAGAGATCGTTCCAGCAGGGAGCGCCGACGACGATGGTTGGTGCAGGCATGGGGCCTCCTTGGGCTCGGGATTCCGTTCTGCAACCTTCGACTGTGCCAGCCGCGGGAACTCATCGGTCGGCCCGAGCGAGTACCTCCGGTTGCGGCTTCGTTGCGGTTCGATTAAGCGCCTAACCTCTTTGCACATAGATCGTTCCAGTACACATGAGCGTCGCCCACGCCGAGCCACGCACCATCGAGCTCGACCCGGCGCGCCAGTTCGACTTCTGGCTGGGGGAGTGGGACTGCACGTGGAACGCTGACGGTCTCGAGCACATCGGGACGAACTCCGTCTACGCCGATCTGGGCGGGAAGGTGCTGGTCGAGAACTTCGACGGCCGGCCGAGCCTCGACTACCAGGGGCTCTCCTACTCGGTCTACGACCGCAAGGCGCAGTGCTGGAAGCAGACGTGGGTCGACAGCGAGGGGATCTACCTCGACTTCAGCGGCCGCTTCGAGGACGGGGCGATGGAGCTCCGACGGGTCGCCGACGGCGCCCTCTTCCGGATGCGCTGGGAGCGGATCGACGCGAACGGGTTCGACTGGTCGTATCAGCGCTCCGACGACGGCGGCGCCACCTGGACGGCCCTCTGGGAGATCGGCTACAGCCGTGTCTTTTAGCTGGGTCGACCCGCACTTCGCGGCGCTCTACGCACGCCGCGAGGAGGAGCGGCTCGCGGAGCGGCTCGTGACGCGCATGCGCGAACGATCCCTCCGCGAGCCGTTCCTGCAGACCACCAGCTGGCGCCAGGCCGGCTGGATGGAGAACGACGCCGTTCTGCGCGGCGGGCACCTCCGCTTGCTCTAGTCCCTCCTCTAGAGCGGCCGGACGTGCCCGCCGCGGGTCGCGGCGAGGGAGCGAACGTGGTCGTCGGGACCCCCTGCAAGAATGGGCCGTCCGTGAGCGCCGACTTCGTCCACCTGCACGTCCACAGCGAGTACTCGATCCTCGACGGGGCGTGCCGGATCCCGGCGCTCGCCGCCCGTGCGGCCGAGCTCGAGATGCCGGCGGTGGCGCTCACCGACCACGGCTCGCTCGCCGGCTCGGTCGACCTCTACAAGGCCGCGCGCGACCAGGGGATCAAGCCGATCGTCGGCTGCGAGGTCTACGTCGCCGACGACCGCCACGCGCGGACGCGCGGCTACGCGCACCTGACGCTGCTGGCCGAGTCGAACGCGGGCTACTCGAACCTGATCAAGCTCAGCTCGCTCGGCTACCTGGAGGGCTACTACACGAAGCCGCGCGTCGACTGGGAGCTGCTCGAGCGCTACTCGGGCGGCCTGATCGCGCTCTCCGGCTGCCTCTCCGGTCGCGTCTGCAAGGCGCTCGAGGAGAACCGGCCCAAGGACGCCGCGTCCGACCTCGACCGGCTCGCGCAGGTGTTCGGGCGCGACAACACCTACGTCGAGCTCCAGAACGCAGGCCTCGAGGTGCAGCAGCGCGTCAACCCGGAGCTCGTCAAGCTCGCCACCGAGGCGAAGCTGCCGCTCGTCGCCACCGGCGACGTCCACTACCTCACCGCCGAGGACGCCTACTCGCACGAGGCGCTCCTCTGCATTCAGTCGGGCGACTCGCTGAAGAACCCGAATCACTGGCGCTTCGACACGAACGAGTTCTATTTCAAGACGCCGGCCGAGATGGCGCTCGACTTCCCGGGCCACGAGGACGCGATGCGGCGCACGCTCGAGGTCGCCGAGCGCTGCTCGATCGAGATCGAGCTCGGCAACATCCTGCTGCCGAGGTTCCCGACGCCGAACGACCGGGATGCGTTCGAGTACCTCGTCGAGCTCTGCGAGCAGGGGCTCGAGCGCCGCTACGACACGGTGACGCCGGAGCTGCGCGAGCGGCTCCAGTTCGAGCTGAAGACGATCAAGGAGATGGGCTTCGCCGACTACTTCCTGATCGTCTGGGACTTCATCCACTTCGCGAAGGTGAACGGGATCGGCGTCGGCCCGGGCCGCGGCTCGGCGGCGGGCTCGCTCGCCGCCTACGCGCTCGAGATCACCGACATCGACCCGATCAAGTACGACCTGCTCTTCGAGCGGTTCCTCAACCCGGGCCGCAAGTCGATGCCCGACATCGACATCGACTTCGCGGTCGACGGCCGCGAGCGGGTGATCAACTACGTCTCCGAGAAGTACGGCCGCGACCGTGTCGCCCAGATCATCACCTTCGGGACGATGGCCGCCCGCGCCGCGGTGCGCGACGCCGGCCGCGTGCTCGAGATCCCCTACGGCGTCGTCGACCGGATCGCGAAGCTGATCCCGGAAGGGCCGGGCCAGACGCTCGCCGAGTGCCTCAAGCCCGGCTCCGACCTGAAGACGGCCTACGAGACCGATCCGGCGGCGAAGGAGATCATCGACCTGGCGCGGCCGCTCGAGGGTCTCGTCCGGCAGGACTCGATCCACGCCGCCGGCGTCGTCATCGGCGCCGAGCCGCTGATCGACACGATCCCGCTGCAGCAGAAGGGCGCCGACCAGGAGGTCGTGACCCAGTTCTCGATGAACACGGTCGAGGCGCTGGGCCTGCTGAAGATGGACTTCCTCGGCCTGCGCAACCTCGACGTGATCGACAAGGCGGTCGAGCTGATCGGCGGCGTCGACATGACGACGATCCCGCTCGACGACAAGAAGACCTACGCGATGCTCGCCCGTGGCGAGGCGATGGGCGTCTTCCAGTTCGAGTCGTCGGGCATGCGCGAGGCGCTGCGGCAGGTGAAGCCGACCGTCTTCGAGGACCTGATCGCGCTCGTCGCGCTCTACCGGCCGGGGCCGATGCAGTACATCCCGAACTACGCCAAGCGGAAAGCGGGCCAGGAGCAGGTCGCCTTCATCGACCCGCGCCTGAAGGAGATCACCGGCTCGACGTACGGGATCTCGATCTACCAGGAGCAGTCGATGGAGATCGCGAAGCAGATCGGCGGCTTCAGCCCAGCCGAGGCGGACGACCTGCGCAAGGCGATCGGCAAGAAGATCCACAAGCTGATGGCGTCGCTGAAGGACAAGTTCATCAGCGGCTGCATCGCGAACGAGACCTCCGAGCAGGTGGCGCGCCAGCTCTGGGACGACATCGAGAAGTCGCAGGACTACTCGTTCAACAAGTCGCACGCGGCCTGCTACGCGCTGATCGCCTACCGGACGGCGTGGCTGAAGGCGAACCACCCGTGCGAGTACATGGCGGCGCTGATCTCGTCGGTGATGAGCACGAAGGACCGGGTGCCGCTCTACGTGAACGCGTGCGACGAGCTCGGGATCGAGGTGCTGCCGCCCGACGTCAACACCTCGCAGACCGACTTCGCGGTCGTCGAGGGGAAGATCAGCTTCGGCCTGAACGCGGTCAAGTCGGTGGGCGAGTCGGCCGCGCGCGCGATCATCCGCGCCCGCGACGAGGGCGGCGAGTTCGAGTCGATCTGGGACTTCACCGAGCGGGCCGACCCGCAGGTCGTGAACAAGCGCTCGCTCGAGGCGCTCGTCAAGTGCGGCGCGCTCGACTCCACCGGCGCCTCGCGGATGGGGATGCTCGCCTGCCTCGAGCAGGCGCTCGCGTGGGGGCAGAAGCACGCGGCCGACCGGCTCGCCGGGCAGGCCTCGATCTTCGACATGGGCGGCGACGACGCGACGCCGGAGCCGCGGCACCATCCCGCGATCCCGGTCGCCGAGTTCGAGAAGCCTGAGCTCCTGAAGCTGGAGAAGGAGACGCTCGGCCTCTACGTCTCCGAGCACCCGCTGCACGCCGTGCGCGACCAGCTGCGGCGCAAGACCGACTGCACGCTCAACGAGATGGAGCGGCGACGCGACGGCGAGGTCGTCTCGGTCGGCGGGATCGTCTCCGCCGTGAAGCAGCTGACGACGAAGAAGGGCGAGCCGATGGTCTTCCTCACCCTCGACGACCCCACCGGCGGCGGCGAGGTCGTCGTCTTCAACTCGACCTACGCCCAGGCGCGCGAGCTCTGTGTCGCCGACCGGATCCTCGTGATCAAGGGCCGCGTCGACCACAAGCAGCAGGGCGAGACGAAGCTGATCGCGATCGAGGTGAACGGCTTCGAGGCGGTGCGGGAGCGGACGGAGATCAAGTTCAAGCTCGACGCGCGGGAGGCGCGGGCCGGCCTGATCCGCGACCTCGCGCACCTGGTCAAGGACTACCCGGGGCCGTCGCGGGTGCTCGTTGCGCTGGAGACCTCGATGGGGCCGAAGACGCTGGCCCTCGGCCCCGGCTACACGGTCCAGATCGACACGGACTTCCTCACCGAGGCGCGCGCGCTCCTCGGCGAGGCCTCGGTTGTATAGAGACTGACGCGATGTCCTCGCACGTTCCGGCCGTGATGGCCGCGCGTGGCTCTGGCGGAGGGCGTCGGCGGACGTAAGGCCCACTTCGTTATGTCTGTCCGATTCAGTTGAGACCTGTTGCTGTGTCTATCGGAGGAGTAGCGCGGCGAGGTTGTCGGCGAGCCAGTCGGTGTAGCGGCGGCGTGTCCAGCCGCGGATGCGAACGAGGAGTTGATGTAGCTCGGGGCTGGTAAGTGCCCAGACGGTTTCGACGGCTTGGTCTGCTGGAAGGCGTAGCGGTCCGTTGGCGGCTAGGGCGTCGACGAGTGTGGCGAGGTTCTTGAGCCGCTCGGTGTGCAGTCGGGAGAGGAGCTCGGCCAGTTCGGGCTCGGATCGGGAGGCGCCGGAGACGATTGCGACGATCGGGGCGGCGCGTTCGAGTCGGAGGACGATGTCGGATGCGAAGAGCCGAAGTTGCTCATGCTGGTCGGTCGTGGCGGCGAGCACACGAGGCCCATCCTGCTCGGGAACCGGCCTCGGGTCATCGCCGCGGACGGCGCGGCGGACGAGCTCGCCGAGCAGGTTGCGTTTGCTCTGGAAGCGGGCGTAGACGGTCTCGTCCGAGACGCCCGCCTCCGCGGCGATCGCTGCGATGCTGGCGCCGTCGAAGCCCCGCTGTTCGAACAGCGTCGCCGCGGCGTCGAGCACGCGTTGCCGCGTCTGCTCGGCCTGCTCGAGGCGCCGCTCGGAGCGGTAGCGGCGAGGCTTGACATCTCCGGTCACGTTCAGTACGGTATCAATTTATTCAATGAAGTAGAGCTTTATCGAAAGGAGAATTCCATGTCGCACAACCCCGAAACGCTCGTCAGACGCCTCATCGACGAGGGCTTCAACCAGGGCAACCTTGACGTCGCCGACGAGCTCATCGCGCCCAACATGGTGGAGCACCAGAACTTCGGCCCAAACCACGCGCCCGGCGCCGAGGGCGTCAAGGCCGTGATCGCCTCGCTGCGGCGCGCGTTTTCCGACTTTCACCTCGAGATCGACGACCTCACCGTCGAGGAGGGCACTGTCTGGCTGCGCATGACCGGCACCGGCACCAACGACGGCTCCTTCATGGGCAACCCTCCGACCGGCCGCACCATGCGCACCGACGTCTTCGACAGCCTCCGGGTCGAGAACGACCGCATCGTCGAGCACTGGGGCGTCCCCGACCGTCTCGGCACGCTCTTCCAGCTCGGACTCGCACGCCCGCCGGCCCGAGCCGCCGAACCGGCCTCTCGGTCCGTCTAGGGTCCCAGCCTTCCTAGGCGCCGACGCGATCGCCTGATCGCTGCGGGAACGCCTCGGCTCGCCGAGGTGTAACGACCGTGGTGAAGGCTCTCGCGCTCGCGCTGCTGGTGTTGCCGCTCGCCGGGGCGGCCGATGCGGGACGCCTCAGTCCCGTCGGCCCGATGACAGTGGCTCGCGCCGTTCACACGGCGACGACGCTGGCCGACGGCCGCGTGCTCGTCGTCGGCGGCTGCACCACCCCAGGGTGCGAGCTCGGCGGCAACGAGGGCGACGTCGCGGAGCTGTACGACCCGGCGGTGCGGCGGTTCGAGCGAACCGGCAGCCTGAACGAATGGCGCGACGACCACACGGCGACTCTCTTGCGGGACGGGCGAGTGCTGGTGGTCGGCGGCTGGGGCGTCGGCGGCGTGCTTGATTCGAGCGAGCTCTTCGACCCGCGCGTGGGAACGTTCGCGACCGGGCCGAGGATGAGCTCACCACGGGCAGGCTCGACGGCGACGTTGCTGCGCGACGGCCGGGTCCTGCTCGCGGGAGGCTTCACCGACAACCGGTCGACGGTCGCGTCCGCGGACGTCTTCGTGTCGGGCAAGGACCGGTTCCTGCCCGTCGGGCCGATGGCGGTGCCGCGCGGCGCCCATGCGGCGGCGCGGCTCGCCGACGGCCGCGTGCTGGTCGTCGGCGGCCTCAGCCGCGGGCGGGTCGTCGCGAGCAGCGAGCTCTTCGACCCGCGCACCGGTCGGTTCACGCGCGGCCCGGCGATGCGCCTGCCGCGCTACAAGGCGGCCGCGGTGATGCTCCGCGACGGCCGCGTCCTCGTCGTCGGCGGCTCGGCTGACATCGAAGGCGCGCGGACGTACCGCAGCACCGAGATCTACGAGCCGAAGCGGAACCGCTTCGTCCCGGGGCCGCTGCTGCGGCATGCCCGCTACAAGATCCGGGACGCGGTTGTCCTCCTGCCCGGCGGCGACGTGCTCGTCGCCGGCGCCGCGCCCGTGCCGGAGGTGTGGCGGCGGTCGAGTGGCCGCTTCGTCGCCGTCGCGGGCACGCTCGGACGGACACGCCTCTTCGCGACCGCGAGCCCGCTGCGCTCCGGCGAGGTCCTGCTGATCGGCGGCTACGACCTGGGCATCAGCCCGACCGCGCAGGCGTGGCTGTACCGCAACTCCTAACGATTTCCCCTTCGGTTTCGTACAGGAGCGGCCGATACTGCGCGCGTGAGACGAGGGCTTTTCCGGGCGGCCGCAGTCGCGGCGCTGGCACTCCTGAGCGCATCGGCGGCTGCGGCCTCACCCGGTCTGCGCGGCGGGATCACCGACAGCGGCGGGGCCTACTACGGGCAGCCGACGAACTTCTTCCCGGCGCTCGAGGAGCTCGGCGTCCACCTGCTCCGCGTGCACCTGAACTGGGGCGGCCGGCTCGGCGTCGCGAAGCGGAAGCCGCGCGAGGGTACCGATCCGGAGGACCGCGGCTACGACTGGCACCTCTACGACCGGATCGTGCTCGAGGGAGACCGGCACGGCGTCGAGGTGCTCTTCACGATCTTCGGCACGCCGCCGTGGGCCAACGGCGGCCAGGCGCCGACGCACGCGCCCCGGAACGCCGATCCGCTCCGCGAGTTCGCGTACGCGGCGGCGACCCGCTACAGCGGGACCTACGTGCGCGCCGACGGCGTCCTCCTCCCGCGCGTGCGCTACTGGACGGCCTGGAACGAGCCGAACCTCCAGATCGGCCTGATCCCGCAGTGGCGCCGCGTCGGCGGCAGGTGGATCGTCCAGAGCGCGATCGACTACGCGCGGATCTGCAATGCCGTCGTCGAGGGGATCCGCACGTCGATGCTGCGCGGCCAAAAGGTGGCCTGCGGCGCCACGGCCGCGCGCGGCAACAACAACCCGAAAGGGCTCAAGCCGTCCGTCTCGCCGCTCGCCTTCCTCCGGGCGATGAAGAAGGCGGGCGCGACGGGGTTCGACGCCTACGCCCACCATCCGTACTACGGCGGACCGGGAGAGACACCGGCGACGCCCTCGCCCGGCCGCGGCGGCGTCACGCTCGGCAACATCGACGCGCTCGTCTCGGAGCTGACCCGGCTCTACGGGCGCAAGCGGATCTGGATCACGGAGTACGGCTACCAGACCAATCCGCCCGACGGCGTCTTCGGCGTCTCGTGGTCGACGCAGGCCGCGTACGTCCGCCAGTCGTTCGCGATCGCCCGCGCCAACCCGCGGATCGACATGCTGCTCTGGTTCCTGCTCCAGGACGAGAGCGATCCTGAGCGGTGGCAGTCGGGGCTGATCTCGGCGACGGGCGAGCGGAAGCCGTCGTTCAACGCCTTCCGCGAGTCGCTGGCAGTGCCCTAACCCCGCAGGAGCGCTTCGAGCCCGGGCAGATGGCGCAGGCAGAGGTGCGGCAGGCCCGCGTGCTCGACCTCGTAGACGATCGCGGGGATCCCCTGTTCGAGCAGCCACTCGTCGAAGGCGCCGGGCGAGCCGACCTCGAGCTCCGAGACGACGCGCAGGCCGGCCGACTCGGCGAGCAGCTCGACAGGTTCGGGCGGCACACCCTCGCGGACGAGGATCAGCTCGATCGGCGCGTGCAGGTCGAGCACGAGCTTCGGCTGCAGCTCCTGCACCAGCGCCATCAGCGCCTGCGTCTCCGGCTCCGAGCCCGGCTCAGGCCCCGGCGAGGAGCGGCTGGTCCGGTTCGGGAGCTCGCGCAGCTCGGGATCGATCCCGGGCGGGAAGGTGAACGACGGCGCGGGGCTCCAGCTCGCGCCGGGGAAGTTCCGGTTCAGGTCGACCCCGGCCGCGTTCTGCCGCGTCCCGTTCATGAGCCCGTCGGGGTTCGCGACCTGGACGACGGCCCACGCCGTCTCGTCCCCGGGAATCCGCTCGAGCAGGCGCCGCGCGAGCAGCCCGGTCTCCGCCTCCTCGCCGTGCTGGGTCGCGATCAGGAGACCCGCGACCGGGGCGCCGGACGCCGGTAGCTGCACGCGGAGCGGCAGCCTGCCGCGCGAGCGGCCGTACTCCTCCTCGCGCCAGCCGCGCAGGAGGTTCGAGGTGACGGTCTCGGCCACGGCGTCAGCCTACGGTCAGGGAGTCCGACGGCGCAGCGTCGCCGAGCCGAGCGCGAGCGCGAGCACGATGCAGGCGGCAACGATGCCGACGTCGAGCCACACGCCCGCGTCGGTCTCGCCGCTCGCCGTCACCTGCTCGAGCGCGTCGTACGCGTAGGTGAGCGGCAGCAGGTTCGAGAGCCACTCGAGCGGCTCCGCCATCTCGTCGCGCGGCACGAGCAGGCCGCAGAGCAGGATCTGCGGGATCACGACCGCGGGCATGAACTGCACCGCCTGAAACTCCGTCGTCGCGAAGGCGCTCAGGAAGAGGCCGAGCGCCATCCCGAGGAGCGCGTTCGCGACCGCGATCAGCACGACCGCCCAGATCGGCCCCGCCGTGTCGAGGCCGAGCACTCCAAACGCGACGGCGGACGTGATCGACGCCTGCACGGCCGCGACGGCGGCGAAGGCGAGCCCGTAGCCGCCGAGCAGGTCGCCCCTCGCGATCGGCATCGACATCAGCCGCTCGAGGGTGCCGCTCGTCCGCTCGCGCAACATCGCGATCGACGTGACCAGGAACATCGAGGTGAAGGGGAAGATGCCGACGAGCGGGCCTCCGACCCGGTCGAACGTCTCCGGCTGCCCGTCGAACACGTAGCGGAAGAGCGTCAGCAGGAAGGGCGGCACGACGAAGACGAGCGCGAGCGTGCGTCGATCGTGGCGCAGCTGCCGGAGCACGCGCTCCGCAGTCGCGAACGTCCGCGCGGCGCTCACCGGGCCTCCGCCAGCGTCAGGAACGCCTCCTCGAGGTCGGTGGCGCCGGTGCGCTCGAGCAGGCCGCTCGGAGACCCGGTCGCCACGACCGTGCCGTCGCGCATCAGCACCAGCTCGTCGCAGCGCTCGGCCTCGTCCATCACGTGGCTGGAGACGAGCAGCGTCCTTCCCGTCTCGGCGAGCTCGTGGAAGAGCGTCCAGAGATCCCGCCTGAGCACGGGGTCGAGGCCGACGGTCGGCTCGTCGAGCACGAGCAGCTCGGGCCGGCCCAGGAGCGCCGTCGCCAGGGAGACGCGGGAGCGCTCGCCGCCGGAGAGCGTGCGCGTGAGCTGGTCAGCCTGCGCGCGGAGGTCGACCTCGTCGATCGCCTCGTCGATCCGCGAGGGTGGCGCTCCGAGGATCCGGGCGAAGTAGCGCAGGTTCTCGCGCACACTCATGTCGCCGTACACGGAAGGCTCCTGCGTCACGTAGCCGACGCGCCGCCACAGCGGCGGAGATCCGGCCGGGAGGCCGAGCACGCGAACGGTGCCCGCTTCGACGATCTGGACGCCGACGATCGACCGCATCAGCGTCGTCTTGCCCGACCCGCTCGGGCCGAGGAGGCCGGTGACGGTCCCGGCCGCGACCTCCAGCGAGACGCCGGGTAGGACGAGCCTGCCGCCGCGGCGCACGCGCAGGTCGGCCGCCGAGATTGCCGGGGCTTCGATCAGATCTCCAGCCGGGCGTCTTCGAGATCGAGGTCGCGCTCGACCCGGCGCGCCACCTCAGCCGAGATCTCACCGCTGCGGCGCAGCTCATGGACGGCATCGCGCTCGGCGTTCAGCAGCTCGCGCCGGAGCCGCTGGAAGTCACGCGAGCGGGCCTCGATCGAGCCGTCGTCGCCGCCGTCGAGCCAGGCCATGAAGCGGGTCTTGCGGAAGTCGTAGCCGCCGCGGACTCGCTCGGCCGTGTCCTCCCGCACCCACTCCTCGTCGACCAGCTCCTCGAGCCGGACGAGCGCTGCGTCCGCCGCCCGGATGCGGGCCTGCGCCTCGTCGTGTGCGGCCTCTTCGCCGTCGTCCTCGAGCTTGAGCAGCCGGATGATCGCCGGCAACGTCAGGCCCTGGATCACGAGCGTGCCGAAGATGACGGCGAAGGTGAGGAAGAGGATCAGGTCGCGACCCGGGAAGGGCTCGCCGGAGTCGATAGCGAGCGGGATCGCGAGGGCCGCCGCGAGCGAGACGGCGCCGCGCATGCCCGACCAGGTGATCAGCGCCAGCGCCGAGGGCGGGGGCATCGGATCGCGCGCGCGGATCCTCGGAACGAGCATGCGCGGCAGCTTCGCCGCCGGGTAGACCCAGAGCGCCCTCGCGACGAGGACGGTGAGCCAGATTGCGAACGCCCACCAGAGCAGATCCGCGGCCGAGTAGGCGTCGAGCTCGTCGA
Source organism: uncultured Gaiellaceae bacterium (assembly GCA_963705515.1). GTDB lineage: Bacteria > Actinomycetota > Thermoleophilia > Gaiellales > Gaiellaceae > Gaiellasilicea. The sequence continues at coordinate 815,730 of CAVPJV010000009.1, read as the reverse complement.
GGATGCCGGGGAGCTGCAGACCGATCAGGGTGAAGAGGATCGCGTTCAGCGTGAAGGTGACGATCTCCCACGCCGACTCGCCCATCAGCCGCACCTCGGGCGTCGTCAGCTCCGGCGTGTACCAGCCGAGGTAGATCCCGGCGGTCACCGCCGCGATCACCGCCGAGACGCCCATCAGCTCGGCCGGGATGTAGGCGAAATAGCCCGTGAGCAGGGAGATCGTCACCTCCGCGGGCGGGTAATCGAGCCGCTTCCGGACCTGGCGCACGATCCAGGCCACGCCGAGGCCGACGACGACGCCGCCTGTGACGTTGAGCACGAACTCGATCCCGGCCTCCCAGAGCGTGAAGCTGCCGCTGACCGCGGCGACGACCGCGGCGCGGTAGGCGACGAGCGCCGTGCCGTCGTTGACGAGGCTCTCGCCCTCGACGATCGAGACGATTCGCCGCGGCACGCCGAGGCGGTGCATGATCGCCGTCGCCGCGATCGGGTCGGTGGGGGAGACGACGGCGCCGAGCACGAACGCCGCCGCCCACGGCAGCCCCGGGACGATCGCGTGCGCGACGACCGCGACGACGACCATCGTCAGGAGCACGAGGCCGACCGCCAGCAGCCCGACGGGACGCAGGTTCGCCCGCAGGTCGCGCAGCGAGGTGAAGAACGCGGCTCCGTAGAGCAGCAGCGGCAGGATGCCGACGAGGACGAGGTCGGGCGGCAGGTCGATCTCGGGCAGTCCGGGGACGAAGCCGAGCGCCAGCCCGCCCAGCACGAGCAGGATCGGGTACGGGATCCGCAGCTTCGGAACGAGCACGAGCATCGCCGCTCCGGCCGTCAGCAGCACCAGCAGGCTGACGAGGTCGTGGTGGCTGAGGTCGATCACTCGCTAGGCGAGGCCCTTGTCGCGCAGCTCGCGCAGCGCCGACTCGGTCTTCTCGAGCTCGAGGCCCATGCCGCTGAGGATCTCCGGCGTCTTGGAGAACTGGATCTCGCTGTATGCGACGACCTGCACCTGGTTGCCCCACGGGTCGAGGAACGAGTTGCCGCCGAAGATGTCGATCCCGGCCTCCCGCGCCGCCGCGAGCACGGCGTCGCGGTCGTCGACGACGAGGCCGAAGTGGCGCGTTGCGTCCGGCCCCTGCGTGCGGCCCTCCGCGAGTGCGAGGAACTGGTCGCCCATGTCCACGAACGCCATCCCCGGGATCCGTCCGCGCAGCTCCAGCTCGAACAGCCGCCCGTAGAAGTCGAGCGCCTCGTCGATCGAGCCGACCTCGAGCGCGATGTGGTTGATCCCGACGGCCCTGGCCACCACCGGATTCTAGAGGTCGAAGACCCAACTGCTTGGGCTGCGAAGCAGCCCCTTCAGGGGTCTTCGCGCGATCAGCATACGCTTCCGCGGATGCTGATCTTGCGCCGCAGATTCAGTGCAGCGCGTTCTCGGCAGCGCGGTCCGCGAGGGTCTGCAGCACCTTCAGCGAGATCTGCGGCGAGTCGTGCAGGAGGCGGCGGAAGCCGGACTCGTGGACGACGAGCACGCGGACCGGGCTCGTCGCGGTGACGGTCGCGTTCCGCGGGCGCTGCGAGACGAGCGCCATCTCGCCGAAGAAGGCGCCGTCGGTGAGGCTCTTGAGCTTGCGGCCTTTGGCCCTGACGTCGACCTCGCCCTCGACGAGGACGAAGAACTCGTGGCCCTGCCGGCCCTCTTCGATCAGCTTCGAGCCCGCCGGGAGGCTCAGTTCGTCCGCGAGGGTCGAGATCTCAGCGAGCTCCTTCTTGCTGCAGCCGGCGAAGAGCGGCACCTGGCGGAGCAGCTCCAGCTTCGCGTCCTTGCGCAGTCGCATGTTGCGATCCTAACGAGGCCTACTTGAACTTGAAGTCGGCGAAGCGGACGGTGCCGTCGACGAACTTCAGCTCGAGCCTGCGGCAGCCGGTCCAGCCCTTCTCGGTCTTCCACGTGTACTGGTACTTGTTCGAGCCGGCGTCGTAGCTGAGGCTGCTCCCGCCGGCCGTGACCGTCGTCTTGATCTCTTGGGTCGGCACGCCCGTGCCGCAGACGGTGGTGACAACGCGCGGGTAGCCGGGCGCGAAGATCGCAAGACCGCGGTTGCCGCCGAGGCTGAACTTGACCGGGATCGCGCTCCCCGCCTTCGCGATGTTCACACACGGCGGATTCGCGACCGGCGGGAAGAAGCCGCTGAACGCGGAGACGACGAGCGTTCCCGTGCGCGTCGCACCGGTGTAGGTCGCATCGCCGGCGAACGAGGCGCTCACGGCGTAGGTGCCGGCGCCGAGTCCCACGGGCGGCAGCGTCGCGCGCCCGAGGTAGTCGGTGATCGTGGAGAACGTCTTCGTCCCGCCCGGCCCGGTGAGCGTGTAGGTGACGGTCAGCTGCAGCAGGGGCTGCTGCTCGCTGCCCAGGGCCGCGGTGAGGGTCGAGGTGAGCCCGGTCGCACCGCCGCTCATGACGATCGGCAGCTGCGTGAACGCGGACAGGCTCGCCGGCGCCTTGGCGATCGCAAACGGCTCCGAGTCGGAGGACGGAGCGTGCGTCGTGTCGCCGCCGAACGAGCCGACGAGCTGGTAGTTGCCGGGCGCGGTCGAAAGCGGCAGCCCGAGCGTGACGCGGCCGTCGGCGCCCGTGACGCCGAGCTGGGTCGAGCCGCCGCCGACGGAGACCGTCACCATCTTGCCGGCGAGCGGGGCGCCCCCGGGGCCGGTCAGCGCGGCGGTGACCGTCTTGGTCTCGCCGAAGGTGCCGCTGACGGGCGGGGCGACGAGCGTCAGCGCCGTCGCGGCGGCTGCCGTTCCGGCGAGCCGGTGGTACGCGCCGCGGTTGTCGTCGAGCGAGACGAGGCCGAGCCCGTTCGAGGCCTGGACGATGAACTGGAGGTCGGCCGGTGCGAAGTCGAGCCGGCCCTTCCAGAGCTGCGACTCTTCGTCGGTTCCGCACGCCGCGGGCAGCGGCGCGACGCATTGCTGGAGATCGAGCGGCGCCCACGTGCCTGCGCCCGTCGTGAAGGTGACCCAGACGGAGTGGATCGCGGCCGCGGGGTCGCCGACGACCTGGGCGGTGAAGTCGACCCCGCCCGCTGCGGGCTGCGCGTCGACGCTGACGATCGTGGGAGCGTCGGAGAGCGCGGCGGAGGTCAGATTGCCGCTGTAGAAGAGGCGCAGGTCGAGGTTCGTGTAGCGGCGCAACGTGCTCGTCCCCAGCGCGACGTCCGCGACGCGATGCTGCGCCGGCGTCACCAGCAGGCTCGTGCCGCCCGAGCCGCCGAGCTCGCCGTAGTAGTTGACGGTCGACAGCCGCATCGGGAAGAAGACGGGCGAGACGAAGGGAGCGTGGACGCCGCGCAGCTCCGTCGTCGGCGCGCCCGTCAGCGGCACCACCGTCGAGTCGGTGAACGTGCCGCCGCGGAAGCCGACGCCGCGGAGGACGACGCTCGGATCGGTCGGCGTGACGTCGACGACGTCGAGCGGGAGCGCCGGCTCGGCCGGGTTGCCGACGACGCCGTCGGGGCCGGAGAGCCAGGTCGAGGTCAGCTGCGTGCTGGTCTCGACGTTCGTCAATGTCCGCGTGTTCGTGGTCAGGCTCGGCGCGACGGCGAGGTCGAACGTGCGCAAGCCGAGCGTCGCGGCCGGGCCGGATGCGACCGGAATCGGTGTGATCGCGCCCCCCGCCGGCGGCGCCGGCGTGCGCCCGGCGGGCATGTTGACGCCGAGCATCGGCAGCCCGAAGACGGCCGCCTCGAGCAGCGCCTTCTCGTGCAGGCCGCGCACGTCGGGCGTCGCCGCGAGGTAGTCGAGCTTCGCCTGGACGAGCGCCTCGCCGACCGACACGGCGCCCGTGCCGACCCGAAGCTCGCGCGCGAAGTTGCGGTAGAGCCGCTCGCTGTACTCGAGGAAGTCGGTGTCGCCGTACTGGTAGCCGGTGCCCGCGACGAGCGTCGCCCGCTTGCGCGCGAACGCCTGCGCCCAGTCGAGCGGCTCGGACACGTTCTGGAGTGCGTCGCCGTCGACGAGGTTGTAGCCCGCGTGGCAGCCGGCGCTGAAGACGAGCGCGTTGGTGAGGTTCACCGTCGAGGCGGCGAGCTCGGTCGTGAGCACGCTCGTCGTGAAGTCGGCGGCGAGGGCGCTGTTGGCGCTGAAGTGGCCGGCGAGGAAGATCACGTCGTGGCGGCTGCCGAGCAGCTTCGCCGACAGCTGGGAGGCGGTCCACGAAGCGGGATCCTGCGGCGACTTGTCGGCCGGGGTGATCAGCGTGTCCGACGTGGCCCCCGTCCCCGCCTGGAGCTCCGTCGCGACGGCGTCGGCCGCATCGGCGAGGAAGTCGTAGCCGGTGACGAGCGACGAGCCAGGGGCGACGACGCCGCCCGCCTGCGTGTAGGCGTCGATGCAGGCCGGCGATCTCGGCCGGCGTCTCGACGAGGCGCCCGACGGCGAGGCCGGGCACCGGGAAGGAGCTCGTCCGCAGCGAGACGCTCGTGCCGGCCCCGTAGGCGTCCTGGCTGAGGACGAAGTCGTTGCGCAGGCTCGCCTCGGAGGCCGAGTCGCTGCGGACGGGCGGGACGTAGCCCGACTCCTGGCCGAGCAGGCTCTGGTCGGGGTAGCGGAAGAACGGGATCGCGTCGTCGCCGCCGGCGATGACGACGTACCGGAGCCCGGGGTTCGCAGGGCGGTAGGAGTCGACGATGCCCTTGGTCTCCTCGGCGACGAGGTTCTGCGCGAACGGGCAGGCGGCGTTCGCTGCGGCCTGCAGCTTCAGCGCGGCCACCCGGGCGTCGGCGGCGACGTCGACGACGACGCCGGCGATCTCCGGCCTGGCTTTGAACGCGTCGAGCTTGCTCCCGAGCGTGCCGCCGCCCGGCAGCGGTGCGGTCAGCGAGACCTTCGAGGAGTCGGTGAGGATCAGGGTCCGAACCCCGGTCCCGGCCGCCGGCGCCCGCGGCGTCAGCGTCGTGTCGGTGACCCCGGCGCAGCTCGTGGCGCCCTTCGTCACGGAGACCGTGAACTGGCTGCCCGTGTCGAAGGCGCCGCCGTGACCGCTGACGCGGACGTAGAAGCTGCCGCTCGAGTTCCACGAGTTGACGACGGCGCTCTCATCGGCCGTGCCCTGCGTCGCCGAGACGCCGATGATGCTCCGCGTCTGTGCGCTCGAGAACGCCTGCGCGATCTCTTCCGGGCTGAAGACGCTGGGGCTGAAGACGGAGGGTGAGAAGACCGAGGGGCTGAAGACGCTGGGGCTGAAGACGGAGGGTGAGAAGACCGAGGGGCTGAAGACGCTGGGGCTGAAGACGGAGGGTGAGAAGACCGACGGGCTGAAGACCGAGGGGCTGAAGACGCTCGGGCTGAAGACGGACGGTGAGAAGACCGAGGGGCTGTACGCGTCAGGGCTGAACACCGAGGGCGAGAAGACCGAGGGCGAGAAGACCGAGGGTGAGAACACCGACGGCGCGTACTCCGCGCTCAGCTTCGTCAGGTCGGCGGCGTCGGCCGGCGTGAGCTGGGCGGCGAACGCCTGGCCGATGTCCTTGAAGACGGCCAGGTCGTAGTCGGCGGGAAGCCCCGACAGCGCGACCTCGATCCGCTGGCCCGGAGTGACGTCGAACTTGTACCAACGTGCCTTGCCCGCCGAGTCGATGAAGTCGCGAGCGGTCGCGGTTCCGCCGGTGAGCGCGAGCGCCTTGGGCCAGAAGTCGTTGTCGCCTGAGCTGACGAGACAGGCTGACGCCGCGGTCGCCGCCGGCGCCGTCACCCGCACCGTGACGAAGTTGCCGGGCGTCACGCCCGACACGGCGGCACTGAAGTAGCCGTCCTCGTCCGTCGTTGCCGAGACGGGCGCGCCGGCGGGGCTACCGCCGCCGGGGAGCGCGCCGGCGCTGCACGTCGGCGCTGTCGACGCGGCCAGCGTCAGGGCCAGGTTCGACGCGCCGTCGACGCGGCCGATCACGAAGGCGCCGTTGCCGCCGGTCGAGACGACGCGGATCAGGCTCGGCGTTTCGAGCGGCGGCGGCAGCTCGTAGTCGACCACGAGCCGCGGGGCGTTCAGGACCGAGCCCTCTCTGCTGTAGTAGCGCAGGAAGTACGACTGCTTGAGCTTCCCGTTCTGGCAGACGACGGTGAACGGCGTCCCGCACGGGATCGTGAAGACCTCGATGGAGAGCTTGCCGTCGCCGGCCCGCTCGGCCGCAATGCGGGTGCGAAGGTTGGCCGAGCCGAAGTTCCGGGCCGCCACGTGCGTGCCGGCGCAGCCGACCGCCTCGAACGCGGAGGTCGAGCCGAGCTTGTCCGGGGAGGTGCTGAGGGGAAGGCCGTTCAGGAGCCACTCGGCCGGCGGAACCTGCTGCACGACGCCGTCGGCCGGGCGCGTGTTCCAGTTGACCGTGCTCTCCGACCAGGAGTCGTTGGCGAGGAAGATCGCGTGGTGGTCCGGGTCGCCGTCGAACGCGAATCCGGTCTTGCTGGTCAGCTTCAGGGTCGCGCTCGTGATCGTCGCGCCTGCCGGGATCCCGGCGAGGTTGAAGCGGAGCAGGCCGGCGGCAGGGCCGGTGCCGCAGCCGTACGACGAGGCGCCGCCGTGCACGTCGAAGGTGGACTCGAGGCCGTGCGCGACGGTGGGGTCCGAAGAGCGCACATACGTGTCGGACTCAGGGGTCAGCGTGATGCTGGCGGCGAGCGCGCTCGACGACGGCACCGTGGCGGCGCAGACAACGATCGCGAGCAGGAGCTTTCGCCGCACCGCACCACACTTGCCGGTCCATGCGCCGATTGCAAGCGTCGGAGGTCTAAGTTGACGCATCTGCGCCGCAGGCGTCGAGCGCGAGGTCGAGAGTCTCCGCCAGCGTCAGCGCCTGCCCCCGTGCGCGGGCCTCCGCTGCCGCGATGCCTCCGATTGCGCGGCGAGCAGGTGCGAGCTGGCGCTCGAGCTCCTCCTCGAGCCCGGGTGCGCGCGGCGTGCCGATCTCGTCGCGGAGCGTGTCCGAGGCGCCGACGAGCTCGAACGCGAGCTCCCCGTCCCCGCGCAGCCCTGTCAGCTGGCCGATGTCCTCGACGAGGAACGCGAGCGCCCACTTGTCGTCGTACTCGCGATACGCGCGCAGGCTGTCGGCGTAGTGCCGCTGCGCCGCCTCGTACTCGCCGAGCCCGCGGTTCGCGTTGCCGAGGTTGTTGTCGCTGATCGCGACCATCCACGCATCCCCGACCTCGCGGTTCAGGCGCATCGACTCCTCGAAGGCCGTTCGTGCCGCCTCGTAGTCGTGCTCGAGGACGGCGATCGCGCCGAGGTTCGTCAAGGAGACCGCGACTCCCCGTCGGTCGTCGAGCTGCGTCCGCAGGCGCAGCGCCCGTTCATGGTTGTCGCGGGCGGTGGGCAGGTCGCCGCGGTACTCGGCGACGACGCCGAGGTTCGAGAAGAGGGCGGCCATGCCGGACCTGTCGTCGAGGCGCTCACGGATCCCCAAGCTCGCCTCGTAGTTCGCGACCGCCTGCGGATACTCACCCTGCTGCGCGCGGAGCGTGCCGATCAGGTGGCGCACCTGGGCGACGCCGCCGTCGTCGCCCACGGATTCGAATGCCCGGGCTGCCGCGTGGAGGAGCTCGAGCGCCTCGTCGTAGCGGCCCTGCCTTCGCGCCACCTCGGCGAGCGCCGTCTCGCACCAGGCGCGCGCATGCTCGTCGCCGAGCTTCTCGGCCACGGCCAGCGCCTCGCGCTCGACCTCGTCGGCCCGCTGCCAGTCGCCGACGAGCTCGACGACCTTGCCGAGCTTCAGGAGCAGGTCGACCCGCTCCTCCTCGCCCACGAGCGGCGCTGCGCGCTCGAGGTAGTCGATCGCGGCAGCGTTCGCGTAGGTCGTCTCGGCCGCCTCACCCGCCCGGATCAGGTACTCGCGCTTCTTCTCCAGGTTCTCGCTGTTCCAGTAGTGGTGTGCGAGCAGGTCGAGCTGGAGCTCGATCGCGTCGGCCTCCGCCCGCTCGATGTAGTCGCCGACCTGCGCGTGAATGACCGCGCGGATCGCGTACGGCATGCTCCCGTACGCCACCTCCTGGGTGACGACGTGCCGGAAGAGGTAGGACTGGTCGTCGTGGCGGTCGAGCGAGACCAGCTCGAGTGACCGCAGCTGCTCGAGATGCGAGGCGACGTCGTCGGGCGAGCCGAGCTCGGGATAGACGGCCGGCAGCGTCCCGGCGAGGAAGGACCGTCCGATCACGCTCGCGACCTTGAGCGTGCGCCGCGGCGCCTCGTCGAGGGTGTCGACGCGGCTGAGGATCAGGCTGTGCAGGCTCTCCGGCAGCTCGAGGCGGCGCAGAGCATCGTCGTCGTCGGGATTGATGCCCTGGTCGTGGACGAAGCTGAGCAGCTCCTCGACGTAGAAGGGGTTCCCCTGCGAGCGTTCGGTGACGAGCTCGACGAGGGTCGGCGACGCCGTCGCCTCGGGCCCGAAGAGCTGCGCCAGCTTGGAGCGGATCAGAAGCTCGACGTCGGCCGGCTCGAGCTCGTCCAGCGCGAGCTCGACGAACTGGGTCAGCGGCTCCAGGCCGAGGTCGCCGCCCGGCGTCGCCGCCGGCCGGTAGGCGAGCACGAACAGGACGGGCAGCGCCGCCGACGCCCGCACGAGCGCCGTCAGCAGGTCGCGCGCGAGCGGCCCGATCCAGTGGCAGTCCTCGAGCACGACCACCACGATCTCCTCGGCCGCGCGCGCCCGCAGGCATTCCGCGAGCAAGCCCTCGAGCGACGTCTTCCGCAGCTTCGCGTCGAAGCCGGCGGTGAGGTCGTTCTCCGGGATCGGGATTCCGAGCACAGGCCCGAGGAGCGGCGCGCGCCGGACGAGCGCAGGGTCGATCGCCGCGAGCTCCTGCTCGAGCGCGAGGCGTTGCTCCTCGTCGCTCTGCTGTGGGTCGACACGCAGGAGCGTCCGCCAGATCTCCTGCCAGACGAAGTAGTCGGCGTGCGTGCCGAACGCAGGGCACTCGCCGAAGGCGACGAGGCCGCCGCCGGCGCGGACGCCACGGACGAACTCGGCGATCAGCCGTGACTTGCCGAGACCCGCGTCGGCGCGATGCCGACGGTGTTGCCGCGGCCCTCGATTGTGCGGTCGAGCGCCGCGGACAGGGCGGCGAGCTCGGTGCGGCGCCCGAGGATGTCGAGCTCGTAGCGCCGGCTGCGCCGCGAGACGTTGCCGCTGCCCCCGGCGAGCGAGTAGACGGCGACGGGCTCGGCCTTGCCCTTCAGCTGGAGCGGCGGCAGCGCCTCCCAGGCGAACGAGTCGCCCGCCAGCCCTTTCGCAAAGCTGCCGACGTAGACGCCGCCCGGCGGCGCCTGCGCCATCAGCCGCGCTGCGAGGTTGACCGCGTCGCCGAGGCAGACGAACGTCCGCCGCATCGCGTGGCCGTAGGTGCCGCTGCGGAGGCGGCCGGAGGCGATGCCGATCTTCAGGTCCGCGGCGGAGGTGACCTGGTCGAGTCCTCTGAGCTCGAGCGCGGCGGCCACGGCGCGCGCGCCGTCGTCCTCGTGCGCGTGCGGCGAGCCGAAGACGGCGTAGAGGTAGGCGCCCTTGTCGCCGATCGTGATCTGGAGCACGTTGCCGCCGTACTCCGAGCAGATCCGCTGCGCGTGCCGGACGAAGTCGTCGAGCTTCCCGACCGCACCGTCGGCGTCGTAGTCGATGCCCCCGAACTGGACGAACACCGCGACCGCCGGGCGCAGCTCGGCGAGGAACTCGCCGCGTCCGGTGCGGAGCCGCTCGTAGACGGCCGGCAGGATCCACTCGCGGACGACCTCCTCCGGCAGCCGCTCCTCCGCGGCGACCGGCAGCTCCGCCGGCGGATCGTGCAGCCGGGTGACGACGCCGACCGTCCGTCCCCCGTCGGGGTCGCTCCGGCGCTCGCCGATCTCCACCCGGTCGCCGAGCGAGGCGAGCGCCGACTCGTCCAGCACGACCTCTCCCTGCTGCGCCTGGTGCTCGGCGGCGGCGAGGTCGTCGATCAGGCGCCCGGCGAGCACGTCGATCAGCTGGATCTCCGGGTCGCCGACGACGAAGCGGCGCGCGTCGCCGACGGCGACGGCGACCTTCATCGCGAGGCGGACGCCGGCCGAGCCGGCCGCGATCTCCTCGCCGATCACCTCCATCGTCTCCTGCATCGCGAGCGCGCAGGCGGTCGCGCGCGAGCCGTCGTCGCCGTCGAGCCAGCACGTGATCGCGTCGCCGCTGAAGTAGATGACGTCGCCGCCGAAGCGATCGAGCTCGGAGATGACGGAGTGAAAGACGAGGTTGAGGCAGGCGGTCAGCTCCTCGGCGCCGCGCTGCGGCCCGAGCTCGGCGGCAAGTGCCTCCGTCAGCGGCGTGAACCCGGAGACGTCGGCGAAGATCGCCGCGCCGTGCACACGGTCCGGCAGCTCGACGCCGGCCGCGAGCGCCCGCCGCCGGTCACCGGCGATGTACGCCTCGGGGTTGTCGAAGGCGAGCTGTGCCCTCGACATCGTCTCGGCCGCAGTCCGGATGTCGGTCATCGTCTCCTCGGGCAGCGGGTTGCGGCCTCTTCGCGACAGTGTCTCACCCTTGTCGAATGTGGACAACACGAGTCACCCCCGACGGAACCGCTCGGTGGCCCCCGGTGTAGAACCCACGAGTGGTGAGCCGACCACCGACAGAGGACGAGCTCGTCGAGCGCGCACGTGGCGGCGACGCCGCAGCTTTCGCCGCGCTCGTCCGACCACACGAGGAGATCGCCTTCCGCGCTGCCTACCTGATCACCCGGAACGCCGCCGACGCCGAGGACGCGGCCCAGGTCGGGCTGACGAAGGCGTGGCGCGCGCTGCAGCGCTTCCGGCGCGGCGCCCCGCTGCGACCCTGGCTGCTCGCGATCGTCGCGAACGAGGCGCGCAACCGGCGCCGGGCCGAGGGCCGTCGCGAGGGTCTCGCGCTCCGTGCGGCGCACGAGCTTCCCTCGGGGGACGCGGCTCCGTCTCCCGAGGGGAGGGCTCTCGCGGCCGAGCAGCGTGCCGAGCTGCGGGACGCGCTCGAGCGGCTGAGCGAGGACGACCGGCTCGTGCTCTCGTGCCGCTACCTGCTCGATCTCGGCGAGGAGGAGACGGCCGAGGTGCTCTCGCTCCGGCGCGGGACGGTCAAGTCGCGGACCTCCCGCGCGCTCGGCCGGCTGCGCGAGCAACTGGGGGAGACGGCATGAACGAGCTCGAGCGCAGGCTGCAGCAGCTCGGCGGCGAGATCGCCTACCCGGCGACGCCGCAGCTTCGAGCTCGAATTCGAGCACCGGCCGGCACGCACGTCGCTCCTGCGTCCGCTCGCGCTCGGCTTCGCGATCCTCGCGGCTGTCGTCGCCGGCGTGCTCGCGTTCTCGCCCGGTGCCCGCAGCGCGTTCCTCGAGATCTTCCACATCCGCGGGGCGACCGTCGAGCGCGTCGACACGCTCCCCGACGTGCGCGCGCAGCGGCTCGACTTCGGCGAGCGGGTCAGCCGAGACGAGGCCGAGCGGCGCGTCGGCTTCGAGCTGCTCGACGTCGGCAGCGAGCCCGACGCGATCTTCGTGCGGCCGGATGGACTCGCATCCGTGGTGTACGGCGATCCAGCGAAGCCGCGGGTGGTGCTCTCGCAGGCCCGAGGTGCGATCTACAACGGCTTCATCAAGAAGACCGCCGAGCAGGGCACGATCGTCGACCAGGTCACGGTCGACGGCGAGCCCGGCCTGTTCGTCGACGGGCCTCAGCACTTCGTCATGTTCCTGGACGAGAACGGGTTCATCTCCGACGAGCCGCACCTACCTCGCGGGCACCGTGCTGCTCTGGAACCGAGACGATCTCCTGCTGCGCCTGGAGGGCGACCTCACCGAGGAGGAGGCGCTCGGCCTGGCCCAGTTGGTCGAGTAGCGGAACCCGCGCGGTTCCGCCGGTGTATCCGCTTCATCAACCCGAACGGAGGTCCGGATGAAGAAGCTGTTCGTGTTCGTCGCGACGGTCGTCGCCGCGCTCGCGGTCACGGCCGCCGCGAACGCCGGGTGCATGGCAACGGTCGGGCTCAGCTCGACCCCGAAGCCGGGCCTCGCCGCCGGCAAGCCGTGGGTGGTCACGATCCGCGTGCTCCAGCACGGGCGCACGCCGATGTCGGACGCCAAGCCCGAGGTCCGGATCCGCAACGCCGCCGGCAAGCTGTTGACGTTCAAGGCGAAGAAGACCGATGTCGTCGGCTCGTACCGGGCGCGGGTCGTCTTCCCGAAGGCGGGGCGCTACTCGCTGGGCGTCTACGACGGCTTCCCCGTCGCGGAATGCGCGCGGGTGCACACCTTCAAGTCGGTGCTGATCGTCGCCGTCTGAGCCGCTTCGAGGCCCGCGGCAGCTGGCGTCGCGGGCCTCGTCGACCTGCTTCCGTCGCGCGTCTCCGGCGGGCGTGGGGGCAAATCGCATCGTTGTGATTTGCAAAACCCTTACGGGAGCTTCATCGCAATCCCCCACCAGGGGGACAACCTCTTCGGTTCACTGGACGAACTACAGATACACACGACCAAGAGGGAACCGATGGCTGCGGCTGAGACGACCACCGAGACGGAACAGGAGCGGATCGAGCGCTGGCGCGCCGAGGAGCTCGAGCGCGCGGGGTACGAGTCCACCGCCGCCTCGCTGCTCGCCGGCCGGGCCGACGTCGATCTGCACTACGCGATCGACCTGCTCCGAAACGGTTGCGCTCCCGAGCTCGCGCTCCAGATCCTCCTCTAGTAGTTCTTCCGCACGCCATCTGCGCGCGTCGGCAGAATGCGCTCTGCGGTGACGCTCCTCGCATCGATCCCCTCTCCGTCCTCGGGCACGCTCGACCTCGGGCCCGTGACGATCCACATGTACGGCCTGATGCTGCTGGCCGGGATCGCGGCGTGCATCGCCATCACCGGCACGCGCTGGGTCGCGCGCGGCGGCGACTGGGATCTGATCTTCCGCGTCGCCGTCTGGGGTGTCGGCGCCGGGATCGTCGGAGCGCGCCTCTATCACCTCGCGACGAGCTGGAGCGAGGTCCCGGACCAGTGGTGGGGCCCGTTCGCGGTGTGGGAGGGCGGTCTCGGCATCTGGGGCGGCATCGCCGGCGGCGTCCTCGTCGGCGGAATCGTCGCCCACCGGGCCGGCGCGAGCGTCACGGCGCTGCTCGACGCCGCCGCGCCCGGCCTCCTCGTCGCGCAGGCGATCGGCCGCGTCGGCAACTGGTGGAACCAGGAGCTCTTCGGCAAGCCGACCGACCTGCCCTGGGGGCTCGAGATCGACACCGACCGGCGCCCCGACGCGTACATCTTCGACACGACGTTCCATCCGACGTTCCTCTACGAGGCGCTCTGGAACCTCCTGGCCGCCGGGATCCTCCTGCTGCTCGACCGCCGCTACACCTTCCGGCCGCCGGCGCTGTTCGCGCTCTACATCTCGCTCTACACCGGCTTTCGCTTCTACCTCGAGTCGCTCCGGGTCGACCCGTCCGAGCACATCGCCGGGTTGCGCGTCAACGCCTGGGTCTCGCTGATCCTCTTCATCGGCTCGACGCTGTTCTTCATCTACTGGCAGTTCTTCCGTGGCCGCAGGGACGAACCGAGCCGCCGCGGCCCCAAGCGCGTCGAGCCGAAGACCGCGATGGCCGTCCCGCGCGGCCGCGTCCGACCCCGTCGCTAGCCTCCCGGGCGCCATGGTTGTGCGCGAGCTCGAGCTGGACCTCGACGCGTTCGAGGGCCCCTTCGACCTGCTCCTGACGCTGCTCCTGAAGGAGGAGCTGGAGCCGGCCGACGTCGACATGGCTGCGATCGTGGTCGCGTTCGTCGAGCGGCTTGCCGAGCGAGACGAGCTCGACCTGGAGGCGTGCGGCGAGTTCCTCGTCCTGATCGCGGCGCTGCTCGAGCTGAAGGCGCGCGCGCTGTTCCCGGACGAGGAGGCCGAGCTGGCCGACCTCGAGCCCGAGGAGGCGGCCGAGGAGCTCGCGCGCCGGCTCGCCGAGTACCGCCGGATGAAGGAGGCGGCCGCATGGCTGAGCGAGCGTCTCGCCGGCGAGCGCGACCGCTACTTCCGCATCGGCCCCGCCGCGCTCGCGCCGCGCCCCGAGCGGACGCTCGCCCCGCAGGACCCGCAGCAGCTCGCGGCGACGCTGCGGCTGCTCGCCGCGCCGCCGCCCGAGGTCTCGCTCTCGCACATGGGGCTGCGCTTCCCGCCCGTCTCGCAGTTCCTCGAGCGCTTCCGCGCCGTCCTGCGCACGCGGCGTCGCTTCGACTTCGACGCCGAGGTGGGCTCGCTGCCGCGCGTCGACCAGGCGGTCGCGTTCCTCGCGCTGCTGGAGCTGCGCAAGGCGGGGGAGATCAGGCCTCGAGCAGGCGGCCCCGTTTGCCCCGATCAGGGTTTCCCGTCCCGACGTCGAAAGAGGTGCCGAATGGATCGTCCGCTCCGCCTGATCACCGCGAACCCGGTCGACCAGCTCGCCCGGACGCTCGAGGCACTCCTCGTCGTGGCCTCGGCGCCGCTGTCGGTCGACGAGCTCGCCGACGCGGCCGCGGACGACCCGGAGCGGATCGAGCTCGCGCTCGGCCTCCTCTCCGAGCGGTACCGCGAGGGCCGGAGCGGGATCGTGCTCGAGCACGTCGCCGGCGGCTACGCCTTCCGCGCCGCGCGCGAGGCCGCCGAGGCCTGCGGCCGCCTGTTCGAGCGGCCGGTCGAGCGCGGCCTCTCGCAGGCTGCTCTCGAGACGCTCTCGATCGTCGCCTACCTCGGCCCCTGCAGCCGGCCGGAGATCGCTCGCATCCGCGGCGTCGCCGCCGACTCGGCCGTCGCCGGCCTGCTCGAACGCGGCCTGATCACCGAGGCCGGCCGGGACGACGGCGCCGGTGGTGCCGTCCGCTATCGGACGACGCCGCTCTTCGAGCGCGTCTTCGGGCTCGAGAACGCAGCCGCGCTGCCGCGCCTCGACGACCTCGGCGAAAGCGCGGCGGAGATCCGCGAGCGGCTGCACTCGGTTGCCGTCGGCAAGACGGCCTGATGAGAGTCACGTTCGGCGAAGACGCAGATGCGGCCTACATCTACCTCGTCGACGACGCGCTCACGCGCTCGTTGTCCGGGACGCCAACGCTTCGTGCGCGGAGCCGGGCTTTGCCCGGCGGGAGCGCCAGCGCGGCTTAGACGTCGCAGCGCGAAGGAGGGGGCACGTGGGGGAACCATGGGTTCCCCCACGGTCTTAGATCTGCCACGAGCCGCCGCGGAGAACCGGCACTCGGTCTCCGTCGCCGGTGATCCCGTCCACATCGACCTCGTTCGAGCCGATCATGAAGTCGACGTGGATGTCGCTCTTGTTCACGCGCTCTCGCTCCGCCTCGTCCTGGACCGGGAACGTGTACGCGTTGCCGAGGGCGATGTGGCTGGCCGCGTTCTCGTCGAGCAGCGTCTCATAGAAGACGGTGCCGAGCGGGCCGATCCGCCCCTCCTTGTCGACGAGCGCGATCTCGCCGAGCCGAGACGCACCGTCGTCGCGCGCGGCGGTCGCCCGGAGCGCGTCGGCGCCCTGGTCGGCGTCGATCTTGATCGCCCGACCACGCTCGAACTCGATCCGGATCCCGTCGATGTACGAGCCGTAGAGCTCGAGCGGCATCGTGGCCGAGACGTGGCCGTCGACCCGCTCCGGGTCGGGCGTCGTGAAGACCTCTTCGGTCGGAAGGTTCGGGTAGTGGGTCAGGTCATCGATTGTCTTGAAGTCGGCGCCGAGCCACCTCGAGCTCGGCATCAGCCCGATCGTCAGGTCGGTGCCCGGCCCCCGCAGGTGGAGCGCGTCGAAGTGGCGCTCCGTCAACCGGTCGGCGCTCGCGACGATCGTCTTCATCCGCTCGTGCCACGCCTCGACCGGATCGTCGCTGTCGAGCCGGAGGACGTAGACCATCTCGTCCCACAGCTTGTCGAGCGCCGCCTCCGGTTCGAGTTCGGGGTGCACCCGCTGCGCCCAGTCGAGGTTGGGTGACGGCCCGACGGTCCAGTTCGTCGTGCGCTCGTTGACGATCCGGGGGACCGAGGCGATGTACGGCAGCATGTCGCGCCCCGTGCGAGCGGGGTCAAGGCCCTCGAGGGCGGACGCGCTCGTGCCCGTGAGCGTCACGCGCGCAGCATGCTCGTCCGAGAGCCATTGCAACCGCTGCTCGAACCACGGCGGCACGAAGTCGAGCGTGCTCTCGTCCGCGAACTCGAGCCGCTGGCGCTTGACGAGCTGGTCCCACCAGAAGACGTCGACGTACTTCGCCCCCCGCTTGTAGCCGGCGCGCGTCACGGCGTATGCGAGTTCCTCCATCCCGTGGAACGCGGTGACGCCCAGGATCTGGCCCGGCTGGATGTTCGCGCCGAAGCCGACGAGCAGATCGGCGAGGCGGTCGACGTCCTGGGAGCGGTCGCGCACGGGGCGGCAGACTACCTGGTCGCGCAGGTTCGGACTCCGCTCTCGCGGAATCCGAACGCGCAAGATCCCTGAAGGCGGCCGCTTCGCGGCCGCGGCGTGCCAGCATGTGCCGCTATGAGGCTCAATGCCTACCTCGCACGGGCGGGCGTTGCGTCGCGTCGCAAGGCCGACGAGCTGATCAAGGCGGGGCGGGTGCTCGTGAACGGCGAGCCGGGGCAGCTGAACACGTTCGTGCAGGCCGCCGACACGGTCGAGGTCGACGGGCAGCCGGTTGCGAAACAGCAGCTCGCCTACGTGCTCCTGCACAAGCCGCCGGGGGTGGTGACGACCGCCAGCGACCCGCAGGGGCGGCCGACCGTCGTCGATCTCGTCGAGCACGGATCGCGCGTCGTGCCCGTCGGCCGGCTCGACGTCGACACGACCGGCGCCATCCTGCTCACCAACGACGGCCCGCTCGCGCATCGGCTCGCACACCCGCGCTACGGCGTCGAGAAGGTCTACGAGGTCGAGACCTGGAAGGAGCCGAACGACGAGGCGCTCCGGGCGCTGGCCGAGGGAGTCGAGCTCGAGGACGGGATCACCTCGCCGGCCCGCGTCCGCCGACTCGGCGCGGCCCGCTTCGAGCTCGTGCTGCACGAGGGCCGCAACCGCCAGGTGCGCCGGATGTGCGAGGCGGTCGGCCACCGCGTCCGGCGGCTGCACCGGAGCATCTACGCGGGTCTGGGCGTCGAGGGGCTCGACGCCGGCGCGTGGCGAGAGCTCACAGACCGCGAGGTCGAGCAGCTCCGAAGAAGCGGCCCGCCTCGCTCTTGACGAAGCCCATCCGGTCGTACATCTGCTCGAGCGTCGGCTCCGACGTCTTCCGGGCCTTCTCGGCGCCGCGGGCGAGCAGGCGCTGCAGCTCGGCCGGGTCCGAGCGCAGCTCGTCGAAGCGCTTCTGGATCGGCTCGATCGCCTCGACGACGGCGTCGCCGACGTCCGTCTTGAACTGACCGTACCCGGCGCCGTCGTAGCGAGCCTCGATCGCCTCGGCGGGCTCGCCGGTGAGCGAGGAGAGGATGTCGATCAGGTTCGTCACGCCGGGCTTGTCGGCCGCGCGCCGCACCTCGCGAGCCAGAGTCGGTGACCGCGGAGCGGAACTTCTTTCGGATCACGTCGGGCTCGTCGAGCAGCTTCACGGTCCCCTGTGTTGTGCCGGCGGTCGTCGACATCTTGTTCGTGGGCTCCTGCAGGTCCATGATCCGCGCGCCCACCTCGGGATAGACCCCTTCGGGCAGCTTGAACGTCTCGCCGAAGCGGCTGTTGAAGCGCTCGGCGACGTCGCGCGTCAGCTCCAGGTGCTGGCGCTGGTCATCGCCGATCGGGACGATGTCGGTCTGGTAGAGCAGGATGTCGCCCGCCATCAGCACCGGGTAGGTGAAGAGGCCGGCCGAGATGAAGTCGTGCCGGTCCGACTTGTCCTTGAACTGCGTCATCCGGCCGAGCTGGCCATAGCTCGTGATGCCGCCGAGCAGCCAGGCGGCCTCGGCGTGGGCGGGCACGTGGCTCTGGGCGAAGACGGTCGAGCGCTCCGGGTCGAGGCCCGTCGCGAAGAGCATCGCGGCGAGGTCGAGCGTGCGCTCGCGAAAGTCCTCCGGGTCGTACTCGACCGTGATCGAGTGCAGGTCGACGATGCAGAAGAACCCCTCGCCGCGCTCCTGCGTCGCGGCGTACTGGCGGAAGCCCCCGATCAGGTTGCCGAGGTGCTTGTCGCCCGTGGGCTGGATGCCGGAGAAGATCCGCATTTCCGCACCATTTCTACCCGCTTCCTGGCAAGAAGGCGCAACTACCGACTACATACACTGCTCCGGATGGCTGCAGTCGGCTCACCGGAGCTCCTGATCGTGATGGGAGCGCAGGCGTCCTCCGAGCAGGTGGACGAGGTCGTCGCGCGGCTCGAGGAGGCCGGCGCGAGCGCGCACGTCAGCCACGGCCGCGACGCGACCGTGATCGGTGCGATCGGCGAGCGCGAGCTGCTGGCGACGCTCCCGCTCGAGGGCTTCCCCGGCGTCGAGCAGGTGCTGCCGATCCTGAAGCCGTACAAGCTCGTCTCGCGCGAGCTGCACCGCGACCCGACGGTGATCGAGGCGCGCGGGCGCAAGCTCGGCGACCACTACTTCGGCTTCATCGCCGGGCCGTGCACGGTCGAGACGCGTGAGCAGACGCTCGAGACGGCGCGCGTCGTCCATGCCGAGGGCGTGACGATGCTCCGCGGCGGCGCCTTCAAGCCGCGCACGTCCCCGTACGCCTTCCAGGGGCTCGGCGTCGAGGCGCTGCACATCCTCGCCGAGGCGCGCGAGGAGACCGGGCTGCCGCTCGTCACCGAGCTGATGGATCCGCGCGACGTCGCCGAGGTGGTCGAGATCGCGGACGTGATCCAGATCGGCGCACGGAACATGCAGAACTTCAACCTGCTCTCCGAGGTCGGCCGCGCCCCGAAGCCGGTGCTGCTCAAGCGCGGCCCTGCGTCGTCGATCGAGGAGCTGCTGATGGCGGCCGAGTACGTGGTCAAGGAGGGGAACACGCAGGTGATCCTCTGCGAACGTGGGATCAAGACCTTCGAGCGGGCGACCCGCTACACGCTCGACCTCTCCGCGATCCCGGTGCTGAAGCACGAGACGCACCTGCCAGTGATCGTCGACCCGTCGCACGCGGCCGGCAAGCGCGACCTCGTGCTGCCGCTCGCGCGCGCGGCGGTGGCCGCGGGCGCGGACGGGATCATCGTCGAGGTGCACCCGCGGCCCGAGGAGGCGCTCTGCGACGGGCCGCAGCAGATCCCCGCGAGCGAGTTCGCCGACTTCGCGCACGAGATCAGGGCGCTCGCCTCGCTGCTCGGCAAGACGATCGGATGACCTCTGTCGCGATCGTCGGGACGGGCCTGATCGGCGCGTCGGTCGGGCTCGCCGCGCGCCGCGCGGGGGCAGAGCGCGTGACGGGCTGGGACCCCGACGCGTCGCACCTCGCGACCGCTGCCGAGCGCGGCGCCGTCGAGCCCATGCCGGATCTTGCCTCGGCGCTCGAGGGCGCGGACCTTGCCGTCGTCGCCGCTCCGGTGACCGCACTCCCTGTCCAGGTGCGTGAAGTGCTCGACGCGAGCGGCCCGTCGGTCACCGTCACCGACGTCGGCTCGACCAAGGGCGGCGTCTGCGAGGCGGCGGCCGGAGTCGCGCGCTTCGTCGGCGGCCATCCGATCTGCGGCTCCGAGGCGCGCGGCCCGGAGCGGGCGACGGCGGAGATCTTCGAGGGAGCGACCTGGTTCCTGACGCCGGTCGCCGCGACCGACCCCGACAGCTACACGACGCTCCACGGCTTCGTCTCGGGTCTCGGCGCCGTTCCCGTCGCGATCTCGCCGGAGGCGCATGACCGGCTCGTGGCGGTCACGAGCCACCTGCCGCACGCGCTGGCGAACGTGCTCCTGAACCAGGCCGGCGGCGGCAAGATCGACGGTCACGACCCGCTCGACGCGGCGGGCGGCTCGCTCCGGGACATGACCCGCGTCGCCGGCGCGAACCCGCGGATCTGGGTCGACATCTTCCTCGAGAACCGCGAGGCACTCGCCGCCTCGCTCGCCGAGTACCGGCGCCGGATCGAGCAGGTCGAGGCCGCGCTGGCCGAGGGCGACGCCGGCTTCCTCGCCCGCTGGATCGGCGAGGCGTCGGCGAACCGGCGCCGCCTGCTCGAGACCGCCTACGACGACGCCGGCGAGCTCCAGCGCCTCCGCGTCCACGTGCCCGACCGGCCGGGCGTGATCGCCGGCATCGCGCAGGCGCTCGGCGCCGAGCGAATCAACATCGCAGGCTTCGACCTGCAGCATCTCTCCAGCGAGCGCGGCGGTACCCTCGCGATCCTCGTCGCGGGCGAGGGCGAGGCCGCGCGCGCCGCAGCGCTGCTGGAGGGCCAGGGCTACGGCGTCGTCGTTGCGCCCGTGCTCGAGGACGAGTCGTGAAGATCGAGCCCGCGGCTGCGATCTCGGGGCACATCGCGGTCCCGGGCGACAAGTCGTTCTCGCACCGCGCCGTCCTGCTCGCGGCAGTGGGGGAGGGCGAGACGCGGATCACCGGCTTCGGCCGCTCCGAGGACACCGAGGCGACGATCAACGCGGTACGCGACCTCGGCGTTCGCGTCTACGAGGCCGATCCCGAGACGCTGCGGGTCTTCGGCGCCGGCCTGCGCGGGCTGAAGGCGCCGAAGCAGCCGCTCGACTGCGGCAACGCGGGGACGCTGATGCGCCTGCTCCCGGGGCTGCTCGCCGGCCAGGAGGGCCGCTTCGAGCTCACCGGCGACGAGTCGCTGCGCTCCCGGCCGATGGAGCGGATCGCGGAGCCGCTGCGGCAGATGGCGGCGACCGTCGAGACGACGGACGGCCGTGCCCCGTTCACGGTCGAGGGCGGCGCGCTGACGCCGATCACCTACGAGCTGCCGGTCGCGAGCGCGCAGGTGAAGTCGGCCGTGCTCCTCGCCGGGCTCTACGCCGAGGGCGGCGAGACGACGGTCGAGGAGCCGCTGCCCACGCGCGACCACACCGAGAACATGCTCGCGCAGGCCGGCGTGCGGGTGACGCGGAAGCCGCGCAGCGTCTCGGTTGCGCCGACGGAGCGGCTCGAGCTCGGCGACGTCGAGATTCCGGGCGATTTCTCCTCCGCCGCGCCGTTCATCGTCGCCGCGACGCTGCTCGCCGGCTCCGAGCTGACGATCCACGGCGTCAATCTGAACCCGCGCCGTACAGGACTGCTCGTCGTGCTCGAGCGGATGGGCGCGAACATCACCGTCTTCAACCGGCGGCGAATCGGCGGCGAGCCTGCGGGCGACCTCGACGTCCGCCCGTCCGAGCTCGTCGGCACGACGATCGGCGCGGCCGAGGTGCCGCTGCTGGTCGACGAGCTGCCCCTCTTCGCCCTCCTCGCGGTGCACGCACACGGCGACAGCGCGCTCCGCGGCGCCGCCGAGCTGCGCGCGAAGGAGAGCGACCGGATCGAAGCCGTCGTGGACGGGCTCCGCAGCCTCGGCGGCCACATCCGTGCAACCCCGGACGGCTTCACTGTCCGCGGCGTTCCGTCCCGGATCCGGGGCGGCGGCACCTTCGACGCCCGCGGTGATCACCGGATCGCGATGCTGGGCGCGATCACCGGGCTCGTCTCGCGGGAGGGGGTGGAGGTCGAGGGCGCGTCGGCAGCGGCGGTAAGCTTCCCCGGCTTCTACGACCTGCTCGACTCACTGAGAGCGACCACTTCCTGATGATCGTCGCCATCGACGGGCCCGCAGGGGCCGGCAAGAGCACGGTCGCACGGCTCCTCGCCGAGCGGCTCGGGTTCCGCTACCTCGACACGGGGGCGATGTACCGCGCGCTGACCTGGCTGGCGCGGCGCCGTGGCGTCGCGCTCGACCTGGCCGGCGAGCTGGCCGCGCTCGCCGCCGAGCACCCTGTCGGCTTCGACGAGCACGGCCGCGTCTTCATCGACGGCAGCGACGTCACCTCCTCGATCCGCAAGCCCGACATCGACAAGCTCGTCCCCGTCGTGGCGCGGCACCCGCAGGTGCGCGAGGTGATGCGGGAGCGCCAGCGCGCGCTCGGGAGCGAGGGCAACGTCGTCATCGAGGGGCGCGACATCGGCACGGTCGTGGCACCTCAAGCTCAGGTAAAGGTTTACCTCGTGGCCGACGAGCGGACTCGCGCCGCCAGGCGCTCGTCGGAGCGGCCCGGGATCGGCGCCGATGCGCTCGCAACCGACCTGCGGCTCCGCGACGAGAAGGACGCCGTCAACATGAGGCCGGCCGAGGACGCGATCCAGATCGATACGACCGACCTCGAAGTCGACGAGGTCGTCGCGCGGATCGAGCAGATCGTCGTCGCCCAGAACACGGCATGACCGTCGCTCGCCTTCGGCTCGCTCCCGTGGGGGAAACCATGTTTCCCGCACGAGCCCCCTGCTTCGGCTCTGTGGGGGAACTTCCAAGTTCCCCCACACCCCCTAAAGCTCATCGGCCGAGGCTCGGCCGATGAGCAGCGCCGACACCGTCTGGACGGTCGGCCGGTACACGATCGGCACCCTCGTCAGGCTGCTGACGCCGCTCCGCAACTACGGCGCCGAGCGCGTGCCGCGCACAGGCGGCGTCGTGCTCGCCTTCAACCACTTCCACTGGATCGACCCGCCCGTGTTCGGCCTGCTCTCGCCGCGGCCGATGACCTTCGTCGCCAAGGTCGAGGCGCATCGGATCCCAGGCCTCGGCGAGCTGCTCCGCAGCTTCGGGACGATCTCCGTCCGTCGCGGCGAGTCCGACCGCGAGGCGGTCCGGCAGATGCGCGAGTCGGTTCGTGAGGGCCACGCGCTCGGCCTCTTCGTCGAGGGGACGCGGCAGCTGAACGGCGTCCCGGGACAGGTCCAGCCCGGCGCGGCCATGGTCGCGATCCAGGAGGACGTTCCGGTCATCCCTGCCGCGATCTACGGCTCGTACGACTGGAAGCCCGGCAACTGGCACCCGATCTCGGTCGCGTGGGGAGAGCCGCTGAGCTTCGACGGGCTGCCGAAGAACGGGAAGGGCTACCGCGAGGCCTCCGCCGAGGTGCAAACCCGGATCCACGGCCTGCACGCCTGGCTCGGCGAGATGCACGCGCTCGGCCGGCCGACGCACGCGACACCCCCGGCATGAACGAGACCACCGACACTCCCGAGCCCCAGCCCGAGATCATCGGCACGGTCGCGATCGTCGGTTTCCCGAACGTCGGCAAGTCGACGTTGATCAACCGGCTGACCGAGTCGCGGCAGGCGGTCGTGCACGAGACGCCCGGCGTCACCCGCGACCGCAAGGAGCTGCTCGCGGACTGGAACGGCAAGCATTTCCTCCTGATCGACACGGGCGGCGTCGACGACCTGGCCACCGACCCGTTCAGCCCCGAGATCGCGAAGCAGGCGCGCGCGGCGATCGCGGAGGCCGACCTCGTCCTCTTCGTCGTCGACGCCCGGCACGGGATCACGCCGGGCGACGAGGAGCTGGCGGTCACCCTGCGGGCCTCGAAGAAGCCGGTGATCGTGCTCGCGAACAAGATCGACGACCCGCGCAAGGACCTCGAGGCGGTCGAGTTCCACAAGCTCGGACTCGGCGACCCGTTCCCGCTCTCCGCCCTGCACGGCCACGGCACCGGCGACCTGCTCGACCGCGTCGTCGACCTGCTCCCCGGCGAGGGCCCGACGCAGGTCGGCGACGAAGCGATCCGCGTCGCGATCCTCGGGCGTCCCAACGTCGGCAAGTCGTCGCTGCTCAACGCCCTCGTCGGCGCGGAGCGCGTCATCGTCTCCGATGTGCCCGGCACGACCCGGGACACCGTCGACACGATCCTCGAGCGGGACGGGCGGATCTTCCAGCTGGTCGACACGGCCGGCCTGCGGCGAAAGCGAAAGCAGCGCCAGGGGATCGACTACTACTCGGAGCTGCGTGCGCTCGAAGCCGCCGAGCGGGCCGATGTGGCGCTCGTCCTGATCGACGCGAGCGAGGGGATCGTCGACCAGGATCTCACCGTCGCCGACGTGGCCCGGAAGGCCGGCAACTCGACGCTCGTCGTGCTCGCGAAGTGGGACGAGACCGACGTCACGATCGAGGACGTGCGGCCGAGGATCGAGGCGAAGCTGCGGCAGCGACCGCCGCTGATCGCCGTCTCCTCGAAGACCGGCCGCGGGCTCGACCGCCTGCTCCAGTACACCGCCGACCTGTTCGAGAAGCACACCGGCCGGATCCCGACGCCCGCGCTGAACAATGCGCTGGCGGAGCTGCGGCAGGCTCGCCAGCCGCCGTCCTCGAAGGGAAAGCGCCTCAACCTTCTCTACGGCACGCAGGTCTCGACGCGTCCGCCGCGGATCCGGATCCATGTCAACGACCCCGGTCTCGTCACGCGCGACTACGCGTACTGGGTCGAGAACGAGCTGCGCAAACGGTTTAACCTCGCCGGCGTGCCCGTCTCGATCGACTTCGTCCAGCGGTCGTGAAGGTCGTCGTCGTGGGCGGCGGCTCGTGGGGCACAGCGTTCTCGCGAGTGCTGGTGAATCGGGAGCACGACGTCACGCTCGCGTGCCGCGACGCCGAGCAGGCACAGGCGATCGAGGAGACGCACCGCAACCCGCGCTACCTGGCGCACTGCGACCTGCGCGGGGTCACCGCGACGACGATCGAGGAGGCGTCGATCGAGGACGCCGAGCTCGTCGTCGTCGCCGTTCCGAGCGCGGTCTACGGCAACGTCGTCAGGGCACTCCCGGGCGACGCGCCGGTCCTCTCCCTGACGAAGGGTCTCGACCCGGCGACCGGCGAGCGCCTCTCGACGCTGGTCGAGGGCAGGCCGGTCGCCGTCCTCTCCGGCCCGAACATCGCAGACGAGATCGCCCGCGACCTCCCGGCCGCAGCCGTGATCGCGAGCGAGGACGAGCAGCTCGCCCTCGACCTGCAGGCGGCGATCACCTCCGTCACGTTCCGTGTCTACAGCAACGACGACGTGATCGGCGTCGAGCTCTGTGCCGCCGCGAAGAACGTGATCGGGCTCGCGGCCGGCGGCGCCGACGGCCTCGCGCTCGGCGACAACGCGAAGGCCGCCCTCGTCGCGCGCGGGCTCGCGGAGATGGCCCGGCTCGCGGTCGCCGCCGGCGGCAAGGAGGAGACGTTTGCCGGCCTCGCCGGCATGGGCGACCTCGTCGTCACCTGCTGGTCGCCTGTCGGCCGCAACCGCCGCGCCGGGGAGCTCATCGCGCAGGGCGCCGCTCCCGACGAGGCCGTCCGCCAGATCGGGATGACGGTCGAGGGCCTGACGACGGCGCCGGTCCTCCGCGACCTCTCGCACCGGCTCGGGATCGAGCTGCCGATCACGAACGGCGTCTGCGCGGTGCTCGGCGGCCAGCCGCTGCACGAGCTCGTCGGCAATCTGATGCGCCGCCAGCCGACGACCGAGTAGCCCAACCGGCCGAACCGAGCTGCTGGCTAGACTTCGGCGCTCATGGCTGCGCGCACGTTCTCCTTCACCTCGGAGTCGGTCACCGAGGGCCACCCGGACAAGATCGCCGACCAGGTCTCGGACGCCGTCCTCGACGCCGTCCTCAGGGACGACCCGACCGGCCGAGTCGCCTGCGAGACGCTGATCACGACCGGCCTCGTGGTCGTCGCCGGCGAGATCACGACCGAGACCTACGTCGACATCCCGCGGCTCGTCCGCAAGACGGTCGGCGACATCGGCTACACGCGCGCCAAGTACGGCTTCGACGCGGAGACGTGCGGCGTCGTCGTCGCGATCGACGAGCAGTCGCCGGACATCGCCCAGGGAGTCGACGACTCGTTCGAGGCCCAGCACGGCGACGACGATCCGCTCGACCGCGTCGGCGCCGGCGACCAGGGGATGATGTTCGGCTACGCCTCGAGCGAGACCGACGAGCTGATGCCGCTGCCGATCCAGCTCGCGCACAGGATCACGAAGCGGCTCTCGGAGGTGCGCAAGGCCGACGTGCTCCCGTACCTGCGGCCCGACGGCAAGGCGCAGGTGACGATTCGCTACGAGGTCGACGAGCACGGGCGGCAGCGCCCGGTCGAGATCGAGCGGATCCTCGTCTCGACGCAGCACCGCGACGGACTCGACTCGGAGACGCTGATCAAGCCCGACCTGATCGAGCACGTGCTCCACCCGATCCTGCCGCATTCGCTCTACGACGAGAAGCGGCTCGAGCAGAAGGACTTCGTCTACGTCAACCCGACCGGCAAGTTCGTGATCGGCGGCCCGATGGGCGACACCGGCCTGACCGGCCGCAAGATCATCGTCGACACCTACGGCGGCGCCGCGCCGCACGGCGGTGGCGCCTTCTCCGGCAAGGACCCGACCAAGGTCGACCGCTCGGCCGCGTACGCCGCGCGCTACGTGGCGAAGAACGTGGTCGCCGCCGGGCTGGCCGAGCGCTGCCAGATCCAGGTTGCGTACGCGATCGGCGTCGCGCACCCGCTGTCGGTGCTCGTGGACACCTTCGGCACCGAGACGAACGGGCTCACGCAGGACCGGATCGAGCAGCTCGTCCGGGAGCACTTCGACCTGCGCCCGGCCGCGATCCTCCGCGACCTCGACCTGCGCCGCCCGATCTACGAGAAGACGGCCGCCTACGGCCACTTCGGCCGCGACGACCGTGACTTCACGTGGGAGCGGACGGACAAGGCCGATGCGCTGCGCGAGGCCGCCGGGCTCTCGCAGCCCGCGACTGTCTAGCTCCGCGCGCCTGCGCTCGCTCGACGCGATCTGCGAGACGTTCGCGCCGGGTGCGGTCGCGCAGGGCGTGCCCGACGCCGTCCTCGACGCGATCGACCACGATCTGACCGCCCGCGAGCGGCAGCGGCTGCTCCTGCTCCTGCGAACCTGGCTCCCTGGGTACTCGCGCCTGCCGCAGGCCCGGCGCGAGAGCGTGCTGCGGCTGTGGCGCGACAGCCCCGTGCCAGTGCTCAGAACCGGCTTCCAGGCGCTGCGGAAGGCGGCGCTCGCCTTCGCGTACCTGCTTCCGGGTCGCTGGGAGGAGATCGGCTACCCCGGCCCGCTCGGTGCTCGTGCGGACGCGCCCGGGCCGCGGCTCGAGCCGATCGAGGCGGCCGACGGGCTCGAGCTCGTGTGCGACGTCTGCGTCGTCGGCTCAGGGGCTGGGGGCGGCGTGGCTGCCGCGGTGCTCGCCCAGGCCGGTCTCGACGTCGTCGTGCTCGAGGCGGGCGGCTACTGGTCGGAACGCGACTTCGACGGAGCCGAGCGCGCCGGCCTCCGGCGTCTCTACCGCGGCGGCGGTGCGGCCGCGACCGACGATCAGGGCGTGGCGCTGATCGCCGGCGCCTGCCTCGGCGGTGGCACGGTCGTCAACTACACGACGTCCTTTCGCACGCCCGACGACGTCCTCGCGGAATGGGAGGGGCTGGGCTTTCCATCGGCCGAGCTCGGGCCGAGCCTGGACGCGGTCTGTGCTCGGCTCGGGGTCAACACCGACCACAACCGGCCGTCGCGGCGCGACGAGGCGATGGCGCGCGGGCTCGAGGCGCTCGGCTGGCACGTCGAGGCGATGCCGCGCGACGTCGTCGGCTGCGAGCAGGGCGTCGTCTGCGGCTCGTGCGGCTACGGCTGCCCGCTCGGGGCGAAGCAGTCGACGCTGCGGACCTGGCTCGAGGACGCCGCCGGCGCAGGAGCGCGGATCGTGGTTGGCGCGAAGGCGCGGCGCGTGCTCGTCGAGAACGGTGCTGCGGCAGGCGTCGACGCCGGCCCGGTTCAGGTCCGCTGCCGCGCGGTCGTCGCGGCGGCGGGCGCGATCGAGACGCCGGCCTTGCTGCTCCGCTCCGGCCTGACGAACCCGAACGTCGGCCGCGGACTTCGGCTGCACCCGGCGACCGCGGTCTTCGGCATCTTCGAGGAGGAGATCCGGCCGTGGGAGGGGACGCTGCAGGCGCTCTACTCGGACCAGTTCCGCTTCCTCGACGGCGGCTACGGCGTCAAGCTCGAGACGGTGCCGTTGCACCCGGCGCTGCTGACTGCGGCGCTGCCGTGGGAGGGCGCCGCGGCTCACTCCCGGCTGATGGCGAGCCTGCCGCGGCTCTCGCTGATCGCAGTGATCCCGCGCGACAGCGGCGCCGGGCGGGTTCGGATCGGGCGCGACCGCGAGGCGATCGCGACCTACCGGCTGGCCGAGGACGATGCGCGCCGCCTGACGGCGGGGATCGAAGGCGCAGGCCGCGTCATGGCGGCCGCCGGCGCGCGCGAGATCTTCACCGCGAACGCACGGATGCAGCGCTGGGCCGAAGGTTTCCCGGCGGGCGCGTTCCGCTTCGGCCCCGGCCGCGGCTCGCTCTACTCGTTCCACATCATGGGCTCGGCCCGCATGGGCGCATCGCCGGACAGCTCTGCGGCCTCTCCGAGCGGCGAGACATGGGACGTCCGCAACCTCGTGGTCGCCGACGGCTCCGCATTCCCGACCGCCTCCGGCGTCAACCCGATGGTCACGATCGAGGCGATCGCGCACCTGAACGCGCGGAAGCTGGCGGAGCGTCTGGCCTAGGAGGGTTTGGCGAAATAGCGGCTGAGCCGCCGGGCCGTGCTGCCCGCCCCGATGCGGCGTCCTCAGTCGCGCCGATAGCTTCGGCTATCGGCGCTCCCTGCGTCCTTGCCCCGGAGCGGCCAGCACACCCCGACGGCGAGCGCCATTCCGCCAAACCCTCCTAGCTGGGGCGGACGTAGAGGCCGGCTGCAGCCTTCTCGCCGATCGCGCGCTCATTGCCGCTGAGCAGCACCTTGAACTGGCCCGCGGCGGGCTGCGCCTCGCGGATGACCACGTGTGCTCCGGGCGTGAAGCCTTCGTCGTAGAACCAGTGCAGGAGCTCACCGTCGTGCTCGGCGAGCCGGACGATCTCCGCCTCGCGGCCGACGTCGAGGTCGGCGAGCGGCGCCAGCTCCTTGTTCTCCAGCTGCTCGAACGCGGGGTCGATCGGCCACCCGTGCGGGCAGCGGTCCGGGTTGCCGAGCCGGACCTCGATTCGCTCGACCATGTCGTCCGTGAACGTGTCACCGAGCTCGTCGGCGTGCACGTGCGCCTCGCCCGGCGTGTAGCCCATGAAGTCGGTCAGCAGGCGCTCGATGATGCGGTGCTTGCGGACAACGCGCTCGGCCCGCTCGATCCCCGTCTCGGTCAGGATCGCCTCCTTGTGCTCGCCGCGCTCGACGAGCCCATCGGCCTCGAGCCGCCTCAGCATCTCGCCGGCCGACGCGCGCGAGACGCCGAGCATCTCCGCGACCCTGGAGGCGATCGCCGAGGAGCTGTTTGGATCGGGACGGTACTCGCCGA
The DNA here is from genome assembly GCA_963705515.1 of uncultured Gaiellaceae bacterium. Taxonomy (GTDB): domain Bacteria; phylum Actinomycetota; class Thermoleophilia; order Gaiellales; family Gaiellaceae; genus Gaiellasilicea. The sequence continues at coordinate 786,473 of CAVPJV010000009.1, read as the reverse complement.
TCGGGAAGGCCAGAAAGTAGATGGTCTCGAGGTACTCGTCGACCGAATGTCCCTGACCGTGTGCCACGAGGGTCAGTCTAGCCGCGCGAGCCGGCTGGGCCATCGCGTCCCACCTCTACGCTGGCGCGGGTGCTCGCGTCCGTCTATCCCCTCGTCTCCTCCCGGGCCGTCGCGCGCCTCTTCACCTACGAGGTGCCGCCCGGAGTTGGCAAGGGCGCGGTCGTCTCGATCCGCTTCGGGCGCTCCTCCGCACGTGGCGTCGTCGTCGAGACCGGCGTCGCCGCGCCGGACGGCGTCGAGCCGGCGCCGATCGAGAGTGTCCTCTACGAGTTGCCGCCGGCGCTCGTCGACCTCGCGCTCTGGCTCGCCGACTACTACGGCTCGACCCCGGCTCGTGCGCTCGAGCTCGTGGCACCGAAGTTGCGCGCGCGGCGGGGGGAGCGGCGTCAGACCGGAGCCGGCATGGCAGGCGAGGCCGAGCCGGCCGAGCTGACGGCGCCGCAGCAGGCGGCGGTGTCCCGAATCGTCGAGGCGCTCGACGGAGCGGGCGCGCACCTGTTGCTCGCCGGCGCAACCGGCAGCGGCAAGACCGAGGTCTACCTCCAGGCCTGCGCCGCCGCGCTCGAGCGCGGGAAGGGCGCGATCGTGCTCGTCCCCGAGATCGCCCTGACGCCGCAGACGCTGGGCCGCTTCCAGGCCCGCTTCGGCGACCGGATCGCCGTGCTGCACTCCGGTCTGACCGAGGCTGAGCGGCGCGACGAGCGCGAGCGGATCGTCGCCGGCGAGGCGCCCGTCGTGGTCGGCGCTCGCTCCGCCGTCTTCGCGCCGGTTCCGAACCTCGGCCTGATCTGCGTCGACGAGGAGCACGACTCCTCGTACAAGCAGGAGTCCGATCCTCGTTACGACGCGCGCACCGTCGCGGCCAAGCGGGCGGCGCTGGAGGGTGCCGTCGCCGTCTACGGCAGCGCGACGCCGCGGCCGGAGAGCTGGGAACGGCTGGAGCGGCTGGAGCTGGGCGAGCGACTCGGGGCGCCGATGCCGAGCGTGCGGATCGTCGACCTCCGCCGCGAGGCCGGCTATCCGCTGTCGGCTCCCCTGCTCGAGGAGCTCGGCCGGATCTCGGAGCATGGGGGCAAGGCGATCCTGCTCCTCAACCGCCGCGGCCTCGCCCCCGCGATCCACTGCCGCGCCTGCGGTGTCTCGCGCCGCTGCGGCCTGTGCGACGTCGCCCTGACTCTGCACGGCGACGCGCGGCTGCACTGCCACCACTGCGGCTACTCCGAGGCCGTGCCCGAGGCGTGCCCCGAGTGCGGCTCGTCCGAGCTGGCGCGGATCGGCGCCGGGACGCAGAAGCTCGAGTCCGAGCTCGCCAAGCGCGTCCCCGAGCTCGAGCGGATCCGCCTCGACGCCGACACGGCCGCGAAGCCGGGCGCACTCCGCGAGGCGCTCGACCGCTTCGCCGCCGCCGACCGTGCCGTCCTCGTCGGCACGCAGATGGTCGCGAAGGGCCACCACTTCCCCGGCGTCTCGCTCGCGGCGGTCGTCGACGCCGACACGGGGCTCGCGCTGCCTGACTTTCGGGCAGAGGAGCGCACCTTCCAGCTGGTGACCCAGCTCGCCGGCCGTAGCGGCCGCGACGCGCCGGGCAAGGTGATCGTGCAGACGTTCCAGCCGGATGCGACGCCGCTGCGCTACGCGGCCCGTCACGACGTCGCCGGCTTCCTGACGGAGGAGCTCGACCGCAGACGCGAGCTCGGCTACCCGCCGTTCCGGCACCTGATCTCGATCGTCGCCTCCGGCACGGACGCGGACGCGCCGGAGCGGCTCCTGCGCGAGCTGAACGGCGAGATGAAGGGCGCCGACCTGCTCGGGCCTGCCCCGCTGCTCCGCCTGCGCGGCCGCCACCGCGCTCAGCTCGTCGCGAAGACGGACAGCCCGCGCGCACTCGCCGCGGCCGCCGGCCGCCTGCTCGCCGCGGCCGCGCCGGCAATGCGCCGAGCCGGCGTCAACGCGGTCATCGACGTGGACCCGCAATCGCTCTGACTAGACTCGCGCGGATGTCTGACGGCGACGTTCATCCCGCCCCCGAGGGCGGGGAAGAGGTAGACGAGCGGCAGCTCGACGCGCAAGACCGCGCGCGTCGACGCCTCGCTCTCGCGCAGATCCGCCAGTACCCGGACGCGGTCCTGCGGATGCGGGCGCGCGAGGTCGAGCAGTTCGACGACGACCTGGCACGGCTCGCCGAGAAGATGGCGCACCTGATGCACGACGCGCGCGGCGTCGGGCTCGCCGCGACGCAGGTCGGCGTGCTGCAGCGGTTGTTCGTGTTCCAGCTCGCCGACGACGAGGATGTGACCACGATTGTCAACCCCGAGATCACGAAGCGGTCGCGTTCGACCGAGACCGCCGACGAGGGCTGCCTCTCGCTCCAGGGGGTGCTCGTTCCGGTCGAGCGCGCGCTCGAGGTGACGATCGAGGGCCAGGACGTGACGGGAGCGCCACTGAAGCTCGAGCTCGAGGAGATGGATGCACGCGTCGTCCAGCACGAGCTCGACCACCTCGACGGCGTGCTCATGCTCGAGCGCACGGACGACGAGTCGCGCAAGGACGCGCTCGCGACCCTCCGCCGCTCGCTCTAGCCAAGTAACAGACTGTTACAAGGCAGTGTCGGGAGCGCTTGGCCAGGCGTTCTTGCCAAGTAACAGACTGTTACTTGGCATAGCCTGGGCGCGGTGAGGATCTCCGTCGCCGCCACGGCGCCGTTCGGCGCCGACGTGCTCGAGCGTCTCGCCGCCCGGCACGCCGTCGCCGCGCTGCTGACCCGGCCCGACAGCCCGGCAGGGCGCGGCCGCAAGCTGGCTGCGCCCCCTGCGAAGCTCGTCGCCGAGCGGCTCGCTATCCCGGTGCTGCAGCCGGAGCGGCCGACGGCGGAGCTCGAGCTCCCCGGCGACGCGGTCGTCGTCGCCGCCTACGGCCTGCTGATCCCGGAGAGCCTGCTCGCGAAAGGGCTCTGGCTCAACGTTCACCCGTCGCTCCTGCCGCGCTGGCGCGGCGCCGCTCCGGTCGAGCGGGCGCTCCTCGCCGGCGACCAGGAGACGGGCGTGACGATCCACGAGACCGTCAAGGAGCTCGACGCCGGCCCGATCGCGGCGCAGCGCGCGTTCCCGCTGACGGCGGAGGACGACGCGGGGACCGTCTACGCGCGTTCGGCCGAGCTCGCAGCGGAGCTGCTCGACGAGGTGCTGCCGAGCCCCTCGTTCGCGCCGCAGGAGGGCGAGCCCACGTACGCGGCCAAGATCGAGGCCGCCGATCGCGAGCTCGACCTCTCGCGGCCGGAGGAGAGCCTGAACCGGATCCGGGCGCTCTCGCCGCACATCGGCGCCCGCGGCGAGCTGGACGGACGACGGGTCACGATCTGGAAGGCACGGCTCGAGGACGGCCGGCTCGTGCCGGTCGAGGTGCAGCCGGAGGGCGGGAAGCGGATGCCGTACGACGCCTTCCTCCGCGGCCTGCGGTGAGCATCGCGCCGGCCCGGGCGGCGGCATACGAGGTCGTCCGCCGCGTCTTCGAGGAGGACGCCTACGCGGACCGCGCGCTCCGCACCGCGTCGGAGCAGCTCGACGACCGCGACCGGTCGCTCGCGCGGCAGCTCGCCTTCGGGACGGTGCAGCGGGTGCGGACGCTCGACCACGCGATCGAGACGCTCGGCAAGCGGCCCGTGCGGAAGCTCGACGCGCCCGTGCTCGCGGCGCTCCGGCTCGGTGCCTACCAGCTCGGCTTCCTCGGCGGTGTGCCGCCGTACGCCGCCGTGAACGAATCGGTGGAGCTGGTCCGCCGCGCCCGGCTCGAGCGCGCCGTCCCGTTCACGAACGCCGTGCTCCGCCGGATCGGCGACGGGATCGAGCGGCTGCTGGCGGAGCTGCCGGAGGGACCCCTCAAGCACTCCTACCCGGACTGGGTGTGGGACGTCTGGCGGCGCGACCTCGGCGAGGAATCAGCGCTTGCCCTGATGCGAGCGCAGAACGAGCCGCCGCCGACGGTGGTCAGGCACGTCCGGGGACCGGTCCCGGAGGGGGCGCCGACGGACATCCCGGGCGCGTACGAGGTTGCGCGCGTCGATGAGAAAGCCCTGCAAAGAGGCGAGATCTGGCCGCAGAGCCGCGGCTCGCAGCTCGCCGGCATCGTCGTCGGCTCGCAGGACGGTGAACGCATCCTCGACCTGTGCGCCGCACCCGGCGGCAAGACCACGATGCTCGCCGGCGAGGTGACCGCGGTCGAGGCGAACGAGGCCCGTGCGCGCGAGCTCCAGGAGAATGTCGACCGTCTCGGCGCCGGGAACGTGCGCGTCGTCCACGCGGACGGCCGCTCGCTGCCGCCGGAGCTGACCGGCTTCGACCGCGCGCTCGTCGACGCGCCGTGCTCCGGGCTCGGCGTCCTCGCCGCCCGTCCCGACCTCCGCTGGCGCTCGCAGCCGCTGCCCGAGCTCCAGCTCGAGCTGCTGCGGGCCGCGGCTGAGCGCGTGCGACCCGGTGGGACGATCGTCTACTCGGTCTGCACGATCAACGCAGACGAGGCGGAGGGCGTCGTCGACGCGTCGGGCCTCGCGGTCGAGCCGATCGAGGGCTGGGCGCAGTTCCGGCATCCGGGCCGGCCGGAGTTCCTGCAGACGCTGCCGCACGTCCACAACACAAGCGGCTTCTTCATCGCCCGCCTCCGCATCGGGCCGTAGGATCGCGGCGTGGGCTGGCGCGATTGGGTGCGGAAGGTCGAGATCGAGCCGTCGCTCTACGCGGCGGACTTCTGGCGACTCGGCGAGCAGATCGAGCACGTCGCGCACGCCGGCGCACGCGTCTTCCACTTCGACGTCGGCGACGGGCACTTCGTCCCGCCGGTAACGTTCGGCCCGGTCGTGCTGCGCTCGATTGCGCCGCACATCCACGAGCTCGGCGGCCGGATCGACTGCCACCTGATGGTCGACGACCCGGCGCACCACTTTCAGGAGCTCGCCGAGTCGGGCGGCGACAGCGTCACCTTCCACGTCGAGGCGGTGGACGACGTCGGGGACGTGATCGCCCGTGCGCGCGAGCACGGGCTCGAAGTCGGGATCGCCTTCAATCCCGAAACGCCGGTCGAGGTGGCTGCCGAGGCCGCCAACGAGGGCGCCGATCTCTGCCTCTGCATGTCGATCAACCCCGGCTACGGGGGCCAGGAGTTCATGGAGGACGCCTACGAGCGGCTCGCGCGCACGCGCGAGCTGGTCGACTGCTTCATCCAGGTCGACGGCGGCGTCAAGGCGGAGAACGTCCGCGCCGTGCACGAGGCCGGGGCGGACCTGCTCGTCGTCGGCACCGGCATCTTCGGCTTCGAGGACCTCACGCGGACATACCGGCGGCTGGTACAAGCGCTCGCATGAGCCTTCAGCGGGCACTTGAGCTCGCAGCGGAAGCCGGCGGCAGGGCGTATCCGAAGCCGACGATCGGGGCCGTCGTCGTCGCGGACGGCCGCGTCGTCGGTGAGGGCGCGACCGAGACGGACGGGCGCCACGGCGAAGTCGTCGCGCTCGCCGCGGCGGGCAAGCAGGCGCGCGGCGCGACGCTCTACGTGACGATGGAACCGTGTGTCCACCATGGCACGACGCCGCCCTGCGTCGACGCCGTGCTCGCCGCCGGGATTCGCAGCGTCGTCGCAGGGTCGCTCGATCCCAACCCGGAGGCGGGCGGTGGTCTCGCACAACTGCGCGACCAGGGCGTCGAGACCGAGCTGATGGACAGCTTCGAGGCGCGCCGCCAGAACGAGGCGTGGCGTACCTGGGCCTCGCTGGGACGCCCGTTCGTCACCTACAAGGCGGCGGTCACGCTGGACGGCCGCGTCACCGTGCCCGGCGAGCGCTGGGTCTCGGGCGTGGAGTCCCGCCGGCTCGTCCATGAGCTCCGCGCCGCCTCCGACGCGGTCGCGGTCGGGATGGGCACCGTTCGGCTCGAGAACCCACGGCTCGACGCGCGCGACGTCGAGGCGCCGCGCCAGCCGCGCCGGCTCGCGTTCGGCCACGGGCCGCTCCCCGAGGGCTCGGAGCTGGAGCTCCGCAGCGGCGCGCTCGAGAACGAGCTGCGTGCGCTCGCCGGCGACGGCGTCCAGTCGCTGCTGCTCGAAGGCGGCCCGATGCTCGCGCGCGCGTTCCTCGAGGCGGGGCTCGTCGACAAGCTGTTGCTCTTCGTCGCGGCGCGCCTCGCGGGCGACGGGCCGCTGGTCGTCTCGGGCCTGGAGCAGCCGCTCCGCCTGACGCACCTCACGAGCTGTCAGGTCGGCGAGGACGTGCTGCTCGAGGCCTATCTCCGCGAGCCGTAGTCTGTCGGCGTGTTCACCGGGCTCGTGCGGGAAGTGGGAAAGGTCGCGTCGTACGACGGCGGCAGGCTCGTGGTCGAGTCGGCGACGACGGCCGAGCTCGGCGACTCGGTCGCGATCGACGGCGTCTGCCTGACCGTCGTCGCCGTGGAGCCGGGGCGGCTCTCCTTCGACGTCGTCCCGGAGACGGTCTCGTGCGTCAAGGAGTTCGCGGGGCGCGTCAACGTCGAGCCCGCGCTGCGCGTCGGCGACCCGCTCGGCGGCCACCAGGTGCAGGGCCACGTGGACGGAACCGGCAGCGTCACCGCCGTCGTGTCCGAGGGAGACGGGGTGCGCATGCGGATCGCGCTCGAGTCCGAGCTCCTCCGCTACTGCGCCGAGAAGGGCTCGATCACCGTTGACGGGGTCTCATTGACGGTCGCCGCTCTCCACGAAGACGGGATCGAGGTGGCGCTGATCCCGCACACGCTTGCCGAGACGACGCTCTCGGAGCGCGCGCCCGCGGACCTCGTCAACATCGAGGTCGACGTGCTCGCCAAGTACGCCGAGCGGCTCGCCCGCACAGCGTCCGCCGACGCGGCGCCGGGTAGCATGCCGCCGTGACGATGACCGCTGACACGCGCACCGAGAGCCCCTTCGCCACCGTCGAGGAGGCGATCGAGGACATCCGCGCCGGCCGCTTCGTCGTCGTCGTCGACGACGAGGACCGCGAGAACGAGGGCGACCTGACGATCGCCGCCCAGTTCGCGACTCCCGAGGCCGTCAACTTCATGGTCACGCACGCACGCGGCCTCGTCTGCCTCTGTCTGACCGAGGAGCGCTGCGACGAGCTCGGGCTGCGCCAGATGACCGACCAGAACGAGACGCCGTTCGGCACCGCGTTCACGGTGACGGTCGAGGCGCGCGAAGGGGTCACCACCGGTATCTCCGCCCATGACCGCGCGCAGACGATCCAGGTCGCCGTCGATCCGTCCTCGGGGCCGCGCGACCTCGTTCAGCCGGGCCACATCTTCCCGCTTCGCGCGCGCCGCGGCGGCGTGCTCCAGCGCTCCGGCCAGACCGAAGCGGCCGTCGACCTCGCGCGGCTCGCGGGCGTGATCCCGGCGGGCGTGGTCTGCGAGATCATGAAGGACGACGGGACGATGGCCCGTGTCCCCGACCTGATCGAGTACTGCGCCACGCACGAGCTGAAGATGATCACGGTCGCCGACCTGATCGAGTACCGGCGCCGCCACGAGAAGCTCGTCGAGCGGATCACGTCGGTCAGCCTGCCGACCGCGTACGGCAAGTTCACGGCGGTCGCCTTCCGCGAGACGCTGACAGGGAAGCACCACGTTGCGCTCGTCAAGGGCGATGTCGCCGGCGCGGAGGACGTGCTCGTGCGCGTTCACTCCGAGTGCCTGACGGGCGACGTCTTCCATTCGCTCAAGTGCGACTGCGGCGAGCAGCTGGAGCTCGCGCTCGGCCGGATCGAGCAGGAGGGGAAGGGCGTGCTGCTCTACCTCGCGCAGGAGGGCCGCGGGATCGGCCTGCTCAACAAGCTGAAGGCGTACGAGCTGCAGGAGCAGGGGCTGGACACCGTCGAGGCGAACTTGCGGCTCGGCTTCGCGGCGGACCAGCGCGAGTACGGAATCGGCTCGCAGATCCTCGCCGACCTCGGGCTCTCGACGATCCGCGTGCTCACGAACAACCCGAAGAAGATCTCCGGGATCGCCGGCTTCGGGCTCGAGGTCGTCGCCCAGGAGCCGATCGAGGTGAGGCCGAACAGCGAGAATCGCCGCTATCTCGAGGCGAAGCGCGAGAAGCTCGGCCACAAGCTCCACCACCAGGATCTCCGCTTCGACCCGGACCTCTACGACGGAGCCGAGGCGTGAGCGAGCGCGACGGCTGGCCCGAGGCGCCCTCGCTCGAGGATCCGCCCGGTGAGGAGGACGAGGCGCCGGAGGCCGAGGTGGAGGAGGCCCAGGTGGAGGAGGTCGAGGCCGAGGAGGTCGCGGCCGAGGAGGTGGAGGCCGAGGCCGCCGAGAGCGAGCCTGCAGCCGAGGAGCAGCAGGAGGAGGTCGTCGAGGCCGAGTCGAGCGAGCATGCCGCCGGCGACTTCGTCGTACCGGACGGCTATGGCGTGCTGGAGGGCAAGCCGCAAGGCGGGCGCCGTGCGGTCGGGGTCGTCGTCAGCCGCTTCAACGGCGCCGTCACCGGCAGGCTGCTCGAGGGTGCGCTCGCCGAGCTCGAGTCGGCCGGGGTCGCCCGCGAGGCGATCACGGTCATGCCGGTCCCGGGCGCGTTCGAGTTGCCGATCGCGGCGATGGCGCTCGCGAAGACGCGCCGCTACGCGTGCATCGTCGCGCTGGGCTGCGTCATCCGCGGCGACACGCCGCATTTCGACTTCGTCGCCGGCGAAGCGGCGTCGGGCCTCCAGTTGGCCGCGCTTGAGACCGGCGTCCCGGTCGCCTTCGGCGTGCTCACGCTCGAGGAGGCCGACCAGGCCGACGACCGGCTCGAGAAGGGCGCCGAGGCCGTCCGCACCGGCCTCGAGATGGCGGATGTCTTCGCGCAGCTCCGCGCCGCGGCGCAGCGCTGAGCCAAGTAACAGTCTGTTACTTGGCTGCTATCATCCGCGGCCGTGTCCAAGGTCTGCGCATCCTGCGGCAAGAAGCCGTCATTCGGCAATAACCGGAGCCACTCGATGGTGGCGACGCGCCGCCGTTTCAACCCGAACCTGCAGAAGGTCCGGGTGCTCGTGAACGGCGTCCCCAAGCGGGCCTACATCTGCACGAAGTGCCTCAAGGCCGGCAAGGTCCAGAAAGCCGTCTAGCACGTCCTGACCGGCCGCACCTGCGGTCGGCGGAGCCGACCTCCGGCGCGGCCCGCCTCGCTCCGCTCGCTCCGCTCCCGCCGCAGGCCCGTGTTTCCATACTGTTCCTGCGGCCTGCGCGACGCGGGCAAAGCGTCATGACGCGCTAGACGTCTACGCAACCTCCCCGCTGCGCGTACCGTCTAACGGTCGCATGCAGCAGGGCCACCTCACGGAGCAGTCCGAGCTCGGTGCGATCCGGATCGCACCCGACGCGATCGCGCAGATCGTCGGCCACACCGCGGCCGAGTGCTACGGCGTCGTCGGCATGGCGGGCAAGGGTCTGACCCGCCTGCTGACGCGGGACAAGCTGACGCAGGGGATCGACGTCTCGAGCAGCAAGGACGGCCTTCGCGTCGACCTCCATGTCGTCGTCGAGTACGGGTTGAACCTGGCCGAGGTCGCAGCGACCGTCCGCTCGCGGGTCGGCTACGAGCTCGAACGGCTCACCGGTCTCCGCGTCGCGGCGGTCGAGGTGCACATCGAGGACGTCCGGAGGTCCGCGTGACGGAGCTCGAGCGGGCCAAGGAGCTCGGCCAGGCCGCGCTCGCGACGCTCGAGGCGAACCGCCGCCGGATCGACGACCTCAACGTCTACCCGGTTCCCGACGGCGACACCGGCACGAACCTGACCATGACCGCGCGCGCGATCATGGAGGTGCTCGAGGCCTCCACCGCCGCCGACCGGGCGACGCTCGCGAAGGAGCTGACGAGGGCGGCGCTGATGGGCGCGCGCGGCAACTCCGGCGTCATCTTCTCCCAGATCCTGCGCGGCGCAGCCGAGTCGCTCGGTGAGGCCGGGCTCCTGGACGCGGCGACGATCCGGCGGGCGTTCCGTGCCGCCAGCGACGCCGCCTACCGGGCCGTACGCCGCCCGGTCGAGGGAACGATGCTGTCGGTGATCCGGGAGCTCGCCGAGGAGGCCGAGGACCCGCGCAACGCTGCACTCGAGCCCGCGGCGTTGCTGAAGAAGCTGATCGAGCGCGGCGAGGACGCCCTCGCCCGCACACCCGACCAGCTCGCCGTCCTGCGTGAGGCGGGCGTCGTCGACGCCGGCGGTGCCGGCCTGCTCGAGATCGTCCGCGGCGTCTCGGCCGCGCTGTCCGGGGAGCCGATCCCGGACGCACCGGCGGAGGAGGCCCACGAGGCCGGGCTCGACGCGGTCCACCAGGAGCTCTCCGAGTTCCGCTACTGCACGGTCTTCGTGATCGAGGGCGAGGAGCTCGACGCGCAGGCACTCGAGACGCAGCTGGACGAGCTGGGGGACTCGCTGCTCGTGGTCGGCGACTCGACGGCGCTGAAGATCCACGTCCACACGGACGAGCCCGGCCGTGCGCTCGCGCTCGGGACGGCGCTCGGGACGATCGAGGGCGTCGAGATCGCGAACATGCACAAGCAGACGGAGCAGCGCTCGGAGCGGATCCTCGAGTCGGTCCCCGATCCAGCGCTGACCCTCGAGACCGGCGTCGTCGCGGTCGTCCCCGGTGCGGGCAACCGCCGCCTGTTCGAGAGCTACGGGGCCACGAAGGTGATCGAGGGCGGCCAGACGATGAACCCCTCGACCGCGGACATCGTCGCGGCGATCCAGGCCACGCCCGCGACCGAGGTGCTCGTGCTGCCGAACAACTCGAACGTGATCCTCTCGGCCGAGCAGGCGGCGAAGCTCGTCGACAAGCAGGTTCGCGTGATCCCGTCCCGCTCCGTCCCCGCCGGGCTCGCGGCGATCGTCCGCTACCTGCCGTCGCTGAGCGCGGAGGAGAACGAAACGGCGATGCTCGAAGCGCTCGACCAGGTCGCGACCGGGGAGGTGACCGTCGCGTCCCGCGACGTCGAGCTCGACGGGGTGGACGTGCGCAAGGGCGCCTGGCTCGGGCTCGCCGACGGCGCCGCCGTCGCGTCGTCCTCGGACTTCGACGAGGTCGCCTGCGCCGTGGCGGAGAAGCTCCTCGGCGACGGCCGCGAGGTGCTGACGCTGCTCACGGGCGAGGACGAGCCCGATCTCGCCGGCTTCCTGGCCCGGCTCCAGGAGCTCCACCCGGCCGTCGAGCTCGACGTCCAGCCGGGCGGGCAGCCGCACTACCCGCTGCTCCTGTCCGCCGAGTAGGGCTTATGGTCTGGCCGTGGCGGACGAGCCCAAGCCCATCCGCGTGCTGCTCGTCGAGGACAACGACGTCTTCCGGCAGGCGCTCATCCTCCTGCTCGAGCTCCAGGAGGGAATCGAGGTCGTCGGCGCGATCCCGGACGGCACCGCGGCTGTCAGCGCCTACCGCGAGCACCGGCCCGACGTGGTCGTGATGGACTTCCGGCTGCCCGGGATGGACGGCGTCGAGACGACGCTCGCGCTCGTGAACGAGTACCCGGAGGTCGCCGTCGTCTGCCTGACGGCGTCCGCGAGCCCGAGCGAGCTCGATGCGCTGATGGCTGCGGGCGCGATCGACTGCCTGCGCAAGGACGAGGAGCTCGACGTCATCGTCGGCGCGATCCGACGGGCGGGACAGGCGCGGGTGAACGGGTGAACCTGACCCTCGCGAACACCGCGATCGTGCTCGACTCGACCGCCGACTTCCCGGACGCGCAGATCCGCTTCCCGAACATGCGCGTCGTGCCGCTCTACGTCCGCTTCGGCGAGGAGAGCTTCCGCGACTACGTCGAGCTCGACCCGCACGACTTCTATGCGCGGCTGAAGACGGCGTCCGAGCTGCCGACGACGTCGCAGCCGACGCCGCAGGACTTCCTCACCGTCTACCACGCGCTCGCCGGCTACGAGCGGATCTACTCGCTCCACATCTCGGCGAAGCTCTCCGGGACGTTTCAGAGCGCGTCGCTCGCCGCGACCGAGGAGGGCGACCGGATCCGCCTGGTCGACACCGAGTCGGCGTCGGTCGGGATCGCGATGCTCGCGATCGGGATCCAGGAGCTCCTCGCCCGCGGCACGACCGACGAGGAGATCGAGGCGCTGATCGAGCGCTACCGCGAGCGCTCGGGGATCCTCTTCACGGTCGACACGCTCGAGTTCCTGGCCAAGGGCGGCAGGATCGGCCGCGGCAAGGCGCTGATGGGGAGCCTGCTGAACGTGAAGCCGATCCTGGCGATCGACGACGGCGAAGTGCACCCGGTGACGCGGGCGCGCGGCCGCGCAAAGGCGTTCGATGAGTTCCGGAAGCGCTTCGAGGAGGCGACGACCGACGGCCCGGGCCTTTCGGTCGCGATCGCCCATGCGGAAGCGGAGGACGCGGTCGAGCAGCTGCAGGCGATCGTGATGGCGAGCCGGCCGCAGGCGGACGTCAAGCTCGTGACGTCCCTCGGAGCCGTCGTCGGCACGCATGCCGGGCCGGGCACGGTCGGGTTCTTCTGGTTCCAGGAAGGTTGACCCGGCCGGACGCGAGGAGGAGGATCGACTGGGGTCGCACCGACGAAAGGAGCGTCCGTGGCCTTCTACATGATCGAGGTCGCGTACAACACGGACGGTTGGAAGGGCCTGCTCGCCCATCCACAGAACCGGATCGACGCGATCAAGCCCGCGCTCGAGCAGCTGGACGGCACGGTCGTCGCCGGCTGGCTCGCGTTCGGCGAGTACGACGTTGTCGCCATCATCGAGCTGCCGACGAACGTCTCGGCGGCGGCCTTCTCGATGGCCGTCTCCGCCGGCGGCACCGTCAAGGCCTTCCAGACGACGCCGCTGATGTCGATGGAAGAGGCCATGACAGCGATGGAGCTCGCGGCGGAGTCCGCCTACGCGCCGGCGAGCGCGTCCGAGACCATCACCGCCTGACTGCGGCAGCGGGTCCGGCCGCGACGGCCGGACCCGCTGCAATACTCGGACGATGAGCCGGCCCCAGCCCGGTTTTGCCGCCGTGGACCCGCCGGAGCGCTGGGCGCCGACGCGCGGCCGCTTCCGGCCGGAGCGGCTCGAAGCGCCGCTCGACTCGCTGCCCGGAGTCGGGCCGACGCTGAAGAAGCGGCTGGCGAAGCTGGGGCTCGAGCGCGTCGGCGACCTGCTCGACCACCGTCCGCGGCGGTACGAGCGTCCGGCGCCGGAGCGGCGAATCGCCGACCTGTATTTCAGCCAGCACAGTGGCGACGAGGAGGTGCTGATCGAGGGCCAAGTGCTGCGGACGTCGCTGCGCCGCGGGCGCGGCCGCCTCCAGATCCTGACGGCCCAGGTCTCCGACGGCACCGGCCAGATCAGCGCCACGTGGTTCAACCAGCCTTGGCTGCAGGAGAAGCTGAAGCCGGGCACGCACGTGCGCCTGCGCGGCGCCCCGAACCGGTTCGGCTTCGCTGTGCGCTCGTTCGACCTCAACGGCGGCACGGCGACCGCCGACTTCGCGCCTGTCTACCCGGCGAGCGAGGAGATCTCGGCGGCGAAGTTGCGCGAGCTCGTCGAGGCCGCGCTGCCGCTCGTGACCGACCGTCCCGACCCGCTGCCTGCCGCACTGAAGGCCGAGCGCGGGCTACCGCTTCGGGGCGACGCGCTGGCGTCGATCCACAAGCCGCGCTCGCTCGACGAGGCCGAGGAGGGGAGGCAGCGGCTCGCCTTCGACGAGCTGCTGGTGCTGCAACTGGCGCTTGCGCGGCGGACGGCCGAGCGGGAGCAGCAGGTCGCCGCGGCGCTCCCGGAGCCGGGCGAGCTGATCGGTCGCTACCGCGCCACACTGCCGTTCGAGCTGACCGAGCATCAGGAGGAGGCGATCGCCGAGATCGACGCCGACCTCGCGCGCACCACGCCGATGCAGCGGCTGCTGCAGGGAGACGTCGGCTCCGGCAAGACGGTGGTCGCGCTGTATGCGCTCCTGCGGGCCGTCGAGGCCGGCCGCCAGGGCGCGCTGATGGCGCCGACCGAGACGCTCGCGGAGCAGCATTTCCTCACGATCGAGGGCCTCTGCATGGAGCTCGGCGTCAGTTGCGCGCTGGTGACCGGCTCGGTCAAGTCGAAGATCGGCGGCCAGGCGGATGTTGTCGTCGGCACGCACGCGCTGATCCAGAAGGGCTTCGAGTTCCGCGACCTCGCCGTCGCGGTCGTCGACGAGCAGCACCGCTTCGGGGTCGAGCAGCGCTCGGCGCTCGTCGAGGGCCGAGCTCCCCACGTCCTGCACATGACGGCGACGCCGATCCCGCGCACGCTCGCACTCACCGTCTACGGCGACCTCGCGGTCAGCGAGATCGCAAAGCCGCCGGCCACGCGGAAGCCGGTTGTCACCGCCTGGGTCACGGACGAGCGCAGCTCGGAGGCATACACGCGCCTGCGCGCGCACCTGACCGAGGGCCGCCAGGCGTACGTGGTCTGCCCGCTGATCGAGGAGTCCGCGACGTCGACCGCGCGTGCGGCCGAGGCGGAGGCGGAGCGGCTGCGGGAGGGCGAGCTGAGCGGCTTCCGCGTCGGCTGCATGCACGGGCGGCTGAAGCCGGCCGAGCGGCGCGAGCTGATGGCCCGCTTCAAGTCCGGCGAGCTCGACGTCCTCGTCGCCACGACCGTGATCGAGGTCGGCGTCGACGTTCCGAACGCGACGATCATGATCGTGCAGGAGGCCGACCGCTTCGGCCTCGCCCAGCTGCACCAGCTGCGCGGCCGCGTCGGGCGCGGAGGAGAGCAGTCGTACTGCCTGCTCGTGTCGTCGGGCTCGAAGGAGGAGCTGACCGAGAGCGCCCGCGACCGGCTCGAGGCGATGATCGCCTCCACCGATGGCTTCGAGCTCGCCGAGAAGGACCTCGAGATCCGCGGCGGCGGCGCGCTGCTCGGCGCGCGCCAGTCGGGTCTCTCCGACCTCCGCTTCGCGCGGATCACGCACGACCGCGAGCTGCTGGAACGGGCGCGCGACGCGGCTCTGACACTGCCGCCGGAGACGATGGCGCCGGAGGTCGACGCGCTGCTCGGCGACGCCGAGCACCTCGGCGAGTCGTGAAGTACGGCTAGCCGTACGGCCGAGCCGCGGGCTGGACCGGCACGCTGGAGGTCATGGATGCAATCGCCCTCAGACCGCTTCGCCAGGGTGAGCGGAAGCCGGTGCTCGACGTCTTCGCCGGGCTCTCCGAGCGGAGCCGGAGGCTGCGCTTTCTCGGCTCGAAGCCGCGCCTCCCCGAGCGCGACGTCGACTGGCTCGTCGACGTCGGCTGTTGCGGGCGTGAGGCCGTCGTCGCGATCGACGAGGCGACGGGCCACACGGTCGGCCTGGCGCGCTTCGTGCGCGACGCGGACGCACCCGAGGCCGAGATCGCCTTCGAGGTCGTCGACGAGTGGCAGGGCCGCGGCGTCGGCAGGCAGCTGCTCGGCGAGCTCAGGACGCTGGCGCTCGAGCAGGGCATTCTCCGCTTCCGGGCGCTGATCGCACACGGGAACCGGCCGGCGTTCGCGCTCGTCCACCGTGTCGGCGAGGAGCTCAGCCGTGCGTACGAGGACGGCGCCGTCGAGCTGGTCGTCCGCCTGGCGTAACCACCCCGACACAGTCCGAAAACGATGTGGCAATCCGTTGAAAAAGGGTCTACGTTGAAGTCGCGGAATGCGACGTTGCGTCTGGACCGTCGTGCTGTTCGCCGTGCTGGCCGTTCCGCGGCACGCCGGCGCTGAGCCCGGCCTGCTCGTCGGCGCCCGCGACGACGGCCTCAAGTGGTCGACCAGCTCGACCGTCGCCGTCGCCCGCGACCTCGGCCTGCGCGCGCTCGGGATCACGCTCCCGTGGCAGCCGGGCCAGATCGAGCTCGCGCCCCTCGACGCGATGCTCGTCAACCAGGCGGTCGTGCAGGGCAGCGGCATCCGCGTCGTCGTCGCTGTGTTCTCCCCCTTCGGCGAGGCGCCGCTCGACGACCGCACGCGGGACGAGTACTGCACCTATCTCAAGGGCCTGATCACGCGCTATCCGCAGATCAACGACGTCGTGGTCTGGAACGAGCCCAATTTGCGCTACTTCTGGAAGCCCCAGTACGACCTCGACGGCAAGAGCGAGGCGCCTGCGCGGTACGTCGAGCTGCTCGCGCGCTGCTGGGACGTCCTGCACACGCTGCGGCCGTCCGTCAACGTCGTCGCTCCGGCCGCCTCGACCTGGGGGAACGACAACCCGAACGCATTCTCGAACGTCTCCCACTCGCCGACGAGCTTCATCAGGGAGATGGGCGCCGCCTATCGCGCCAGCGGCCGTACCCGTCCGATCTTCGACACCTTCGGCCACCACCCGTATCCGACGCGTTCCAACGAGCGGCCCTGGGTGGCGCACAGCGACGAGGCGATCGTGTCGCTCGGCGATGTCGACCGGCTGATCCTGCGGCTGCGCGAGGCGTTCGGCGGCACAGCGCAGCCGACCCCGGACGGCGGCCTCCCGATCTGGTATCTGGAGACCGGCTACCAGACCCTGATCGACGACGACAAGCAAAGCCTCTACGACGGGGTCGAGAACTGGCCGGGCTCGGTGCCGGACGTCGCCCCGCCGCAGCCGCAGGCGCGGCCGCCGGACGACAGCCCGGCGCCGGACCAGGCGACCCAGCTCGCCGACAGCTTGCGGATGATGTACTGCCAGCCGCACATCGCCGCGGTCTTCAACTTCCTGATCCGCGACGAGCGGAATCTCGTGGGGTGGCAGTCCGGCGTGCTCTGGGCGGACGGGTCGCGCAAGGACTCCTACGACGACTTTCGCTCGATCGTGCGCGAGGTGAACGAGCGGCGCGTCGACTGCGACAAGCTCAAGGCTGCGCCCGGTGTGCCGGGTGGCCCAAGTGCCGCCGTCAACAAGGGCGCGGCACCGGCCGCGACCCGCTCGCTGACCAAGATCACCTACCGCGGTCGCAAGCTCATGCCCTACGGATTCCTGAAGCCTCGTGCGCAGCTCACGCGCGGGCGGACGGCGACCTCGCAGGGGTTGGCCCGGAAGCAGATTCAGTTCCTACTCAACTCGACGGCGTACGTGGGCGTGACCAACAAGTCGGGCGCGGCTTCGGTGACGCCGATGCCGCCGCCGAAGCCCGGGCGCTACCGCGTCGCCGTCCGCTTCTCCGGCGACAGGGTCAACATGGCGTCGGGCCTGCGCGTCGGGGTGCGCGTCGTCAACTCGCGGGCGCGCGTCACCACGGTCGGCCCGCTCCGCCTGGGGAAGGGGCTCGAGGCCCGGCTGTCCGCCCGTGCGACGCTGCGCAAGGTGAGGGGGACGCTGACGCTGCGCGGGCTCGGCCCCGTTCGGGTCGTTCGTGTGACCGCTGTCGGTCTCCGCACCGACAGGGGGGCCGTCTGGCTGAACGGCACCGACGGCAGCAAGCGCTACCTCATGCACGCCGAGCGCGTCGCGGGCAAGCCGAGGTTCCGCGTGCGCGTGTGGCGGGACGGGATCCTGCTCGTCCGGCCCGCCCTGGTGCCGGCCGGCCGGCTGCGGCTCGTCGCCGGCTAGAGCGCCTTCCAGAAGTAGGTCGTGTCGCACGGCCGTCCGTCCGGGTAGAGCGCGAAGTTGGGAACGACGCCGACCGTCGTCCAGCCGAGCCGGTCGTAGAGGCGTGCGGCGTCCCCGCCGGTCACCGCGTCGAGCACGAGCAGGGTCTTCCCCTCGGCACGGGCTTCCGCCTCGGCTCGCTCCATCAGCTGGCGTGCGACGCCGCGGCCGCGCGCCGAGCGGCGGACGAGCACCTTGGCGACCTCGCCCCGGTGCGGCTGGTTCGGCATCAGCTCCAGGATCACCTGCGCGGTACCGACGAGCTCGCCCTCCGCGAAGGCGGCCACGATCAGCCGGCGTCCCCGCTCCGCCTCGGCCGCGAAGCCTTCGAACGCCGCGCGCGCGTCGTCGTGCGAGAACGGGGCCATGTAGCCGACCGAGGCGCCGCCGGCGACGCAGTCGTGGAGGACCGCCGCAAGCGCGTCCAGCTGCTCATGAAGGTCTGGCGGGGAGAGTCGGCGGATCTCGATCTCGTCGGTCACGGTTGCCCGAGAGTCTTGCACCGTGGTGTGGTAGAGCCACGGCATGAGAGTCATCGCCGGCACGCACCGCGGGGCGCGGATCGCCGCGCCCAAAGGCCTTGCGACCCGGCCGACCGGGGACCGCGTCCGCGAGGCAGCGTTCAACCTGATCGGGCCGGTGGACGGCGCCCGCGTCCTCGATCTCTTCGCTGGCTCGGGCGCGATGGGGATCGAGGCACTCTCGCGCGGCGCCGACACCGTCACGTTCGTCGAGAGTGACCGCGCTGCCTGCCGGACGATCGCGGAGAACCTCGAGCGGCTCCGGCTCACCGGCGCACGGGTCACCTGCGGCGACGCGGTCTGGGAGCTCCGCCGCGAGTCCCGCACCTACGACCTCGTCCTCGTCGACCCGCCCTATGAGACGTGGGCCGAGCTGGAGCCGAAGCTTGCGGAGCACCTGCCGAAGGTGCTCGCGCCGGACGGGCTGCTCGTCGTCGAGACCGGCGCGCGCACGGAGCCGACGCTTCCACTGCCGCTCCGTACCTCGCGGCGGTACGGTTCCGCGCGGCTCACCCTCTTCGAGCCCTCCCGATGATCACCGCCATTTGCCCAGGAAGCTACGACCCCGTGACGATGGGACACGTCGACGTGATCTCGCGGGCGGCGTCGATCTTCGACCGGGTCGTCGTCGGCGTCGTCGGCAGCCCGCGCCACAAGACACCGCTCTTCAGCCTCGAGGAGCGCGTCGAGTTCGTGAAGGAGGCGGTCGCGGATCTGGACAACGTCGAGGTCGACGTCTTCTCCGAGCTCGTGGTCGAGTTCGCACGCCGGTGGCAGGCGAAGGTGATCGTCAAGGGTCTCCGCGTGATCTCGGACTTCGAGTGGGAGACCCAGATGAACCAGCTCAACCGCCACCTCGCGCCCGAGATCGAGACCGTCTACGTGATGGCGAGCCCCGCCGTCAGCTTCGTCTCGTCCAGCGGGGTGAAGGAGATAGCCGCCTTCGGCGGAAAGGTGGACGAACTCGTGCCGGAGAGCGTGGCGCGCCGTCTCGCGGAGAAGTTCCCGAACGGCCGACCGGGCGCTCCGGAAAACCCTCGAGAGTAGACTTAGGAGCCATGGACGTCCTCGTTCTCATCGACAAACTCGACGACCTCGTGCACAACGCGAAGGCCGTCCCCCTCACGGATCAGGTCCGCATCGACCGCGAGGAGATCTACGACATCCTCGATCAGATGCGCGCCACGATTCCGGAGGAGATCAAGCAGGCCCGCTGGATCGTCAAGGAGCGGCAGGAGATGCTGGCCGAGGCGAAGCGCGAGACCGACCGGATCCTCGGCGAGGCGCGCGAGCAGGCCGTGCGCGAGGCGTCGCAGACCGAGATCGTGAAGCTCGCCGAGCGGCAGGCGCAGGAGATCGTTGACGACGCCCGCAGGCAGGCACGCGAGACGCGGCTCGAGATGGAGGACTGGGCGGACGGGATCCTCTCGACGCTCGAGGTCAACCTGGACAAGTTCCTCTCGGCCGTGAAGCGCGGCCGCGAGCGGCTGCACGAGCGCTCGCAGGAGACGGTCGTCGCCGGTGTGGGCCCGCGCGACCTGAGCCCGCACGAGCCCGAAGACGACTCCTACTTGTAGGGGCGGAAGTGACCCGCTTCCCGCTCCGCCGCCTCCGGCTTCGGCCGGGCGAGGAGCACCGCGACGCGGTCTCGATCGAGCTCGAGCCCTTCGAGCTCGGCGGGCTCCGCTATCTGCCGGTGCCGCACGAGGTCGAGAGCGAGCTGACGATCGTGCAGGCGACGACCGGCCTCGATCTCCGCCTCGCGTTCGACGTGCGCCTGCACGGCCCGTGCATGCGCTGCCTGACGGACGCGGTCGTCGACATCTCGATCGACGCCCGCGAGTATCACGCGAACGAGCCGGGCGAGGCGGCCGAGCTGCGCAGCGAGTACGTCGTCGACGACCAGCTCGAGCTCACGGCCTGGGCGCGCGACGCGATCGCGCTGGCGCTGCCCGACCAGATCCTGCACGCGCCCGACTGCGCCGGTCTCTGCCCGGTCTGCGGCAAGGACCTCAACGTCGAGCCGCACACGCACGCCGACGAGACGACCGATCCGCGCTGGTCGGCGCTGGCGGACCTCCGCGAGCGCCTCTAACAGACATGTCCGGGGTCAGACCCCGTCATGTCCGCACCGCACGTGGCCGCAACCGCCAATTCCGCTGCAAAGCAGCAACGTTGGACTGAGACGCCGCCACCTGTCCGGGTCTGACCCCGGACATGCACGAAGGGGACGCGTATGATGCGTCGGCGCTTCGGCGCGCACCCATGACGGACTAAGACGAGACCAGACGTTTCGCCCGGCGCCTTTGTGCGCCCAGTCCTCGTCCTCACGTCTGCTGGAGGCTCATGCGCATCTCACTCCACGGCGTCGTCCGTTCGTTCGGCGCCCGCACCGTTCTCGACCACGTCGATCTGACGCTCGGGCAGCGCTCGCGGCTCGGGCTCGTCGGCCCCAACGGGGCCGGCAAGTCGACTCTGCTCCGCCTGCTCGCGGGGCTCGACGAGCCGGACGAGGGCCGGGTCGAGCGGACGCCCACATCGCTGACCGTCGGCTACCTGCCGCAGGAGCACGACCGGCGCACGGGGGAGACGCTCCTCGCCTACCTTGCGCGCCGCACCGGCGTCGCCGAGGCGGAGGCGGCGGTCGAGCGGCACACCGCCAGCTGGAGTCCCGATGCGTATGCGGCTGCGCTCGAGCGCTTCCTCGCGCTCGGAGGTGCAGATCTCGAGGCGAGGGCGCGCGCGACGTGCGCGGAGCTCGGGCTGGCCGTCTCGCTCGACCAGGAGACGGCGACGCTCTCGGGCGGCGAGGCGGCGCGGGCCGGGCTGGCGGCGATCCTGCTCTCCCGCTTCGACGTGCTCCTGCTCGACGAGCCGACGAACGATCTGGACTTCGACGGGCTCGACCGGCTCGAACGCTTCGTCGACGGCTTCGCGGGCGGGCTCGCGGTCGTCTCGCACGATCGCGTCTTCCTCGACCGGACGGCGACCCGGATCGCCGAGATCGATCCGTGGACGGGCTGCGTCCAGGAGCACGCCGGCAGTTGGAGCGAGTACGCGGCTGCGCGCGAGCTGGCGCGGCAGCGTCAGTACGCCGCCTTCGCCGACGCCCAGGAGCGGCGCCGCGAGGTGGAGGCGCTGCTCCACGCACGCCGCAACCAGGCGCGGGCGGGCGGAGCCTTTCTCGCGCAGGCGACGGGCGGCTCCGACCGGCGCGGGACGAAGGCGCTCTCGGGGAAGGTGCGGCAGGCCGAGCGGTCGCTGGAGCGGATCGAGCAGGTCGAGAAGCCGTACGAGCCGTGGCGGCTCCAGCTGTCGCTCTCAGCGGCGCAGCGCCCAGGCGACCGCGTCGCCTCGCTCGAAGGGGCCGTCGGCGAGCGTGGCGACTTCAGGCTCGGCCCGATCGATCTCGACCTCGCTCCCGGCGAGCGGGTCGCCGTGACCGGCCGCAACGGCAGCGGCAAGACGACGCTGCTCGCGCTCCTGCTCGGTGAGCTGCCGCTCGTCGCCGGCAAACGCGCTCTCGGCCGCGCGACCGTCGTCGGCACGCTCGACCAGCGCCGGCGCGCCTACGACGGTGAGGAGACGCTGATCGCGGCGTTCACCGCTCGCTCCGGTCTGCTCCCCGAGGACGCCCGCACGCTGCTGGCGAAGTTCAACCTCGGCGCCGAGCACGTGCTCCGGCCCTGCGCGACGCTCTCACCGGGCGAGCGGACGCGTGCGCACCTCGCCGAGCTGACGGCAACCGGCGTCAACTGCCTGGTCCTCGACGAGCCCACGAACCACCTCGACCTGGAGGCGATCGAGGAGCTCGAGACGGCCCTGCAGGCGTATGACGGCACGCTGGTCGTCGTCTCGCACGACCGGCGCTTTCTCGAGGCCGTCGCGCCGACCAGGTCGATCGACCTCTAGCTATACTCCGCAGCCGCTCATGGCAGTCCCCAAGAAGAAAACATCGAAGGCCCGTCGCGACAAGCGCCGCGCGCAGCACGGCATCGAGGCCCCGCGCGTCAACGTCTGCCCGACCTGCCATCAGCCCAAGCGGCCGCACCGCGTCTGCCCGACGTGCCACACGTACAAGGGCCGCGAGATCGAGCCGCTCCGCACGCCGGCGCCGTAGCCTTGGCCCGCATCGCGGTCGACGCCTTGGGCGGGGATCGAGCGCCGAGCGAGATCGTCGCAGGCGCAGTCGACGCAGCCGCGGACGGGATCGACGTGACCCTGTTCGGCCCGGCCGGCCTCGAGACGCACGGGCTTCCGCTCGTCGAGTCGACGGAGCAGATCGAGATGCACGAGAAGCCGGCCGAGGCGGTCCGGGGCAAGCCCGACTCGTCACTCGTCGCCGCACACGTCGCGGTCGCGGAGGGCCGGGCCGACGCGGTCGTCTCGGCCGGGAACACCGGCGCGATGCTCGCGGCCGGACTGCTCCACCTGCGTCGGATCCCGGGCGTGATGCGGCCGGCGATCGCCGTCCCGATCCCGACAAAGAGGGGGCCGTCGGTCCTGCTCGACTCGGGTGCGAACGCGGACGCCCGCCCGGAGCACCTACTCCAGTTCGCGCACATGGGTGCGATCTTCGCGGAGGAGATCCTCGAGATCCCGCGGCCCGAGGTGCGGCTGCTCTCGATCGGTGAGGAGCCGGAGAAGGGCAACCAGCTGACGCTCGATGCGCACGCGCTCCTCGCTGCGAGCGAGCTCGAGTTCGCCGGCAACGCCGAGAGCCGCGACCTGCTCGCGGGGGCCGCCGACGTCGTCGTCTGCGACGGCTTCACGGGGAACGTGGCCCTGAAGCTGCTCGAAGGGACGATCAAGACCGTGCTCGACGCTCTGCGCGAGGAGATCGCCGCGACGCCCCGCGGCAAGCTCGGCGGGCTGCTGATCCGCCCGGCGGCGCGGCGGCTAAGTTCGAAGCTCGATCCCGAGACCTACGGCGGCGCGTACCTGCTCGGCCTGCGCGGGCTCTCCGTCATCGCGCACGGCAACTCGTCGCGCCGCGCGATCTCGAACGCAATTCATCTGGCGGCGAAGGGTGTCGAGCACGACGTCGTCGGCCGCCTGGCGGCCCGCATGCCCGAGCGCCGTACGCCAGCCGCTGTATGATCGTGCGCGCTCAAGCCCTGACCACACCAGCAAGGAGTCGATTTGGCAGCGTCGCGTGAAGAAGTCTTCGAGCGGGTCAAGGAAGTTCTGACGGAGCAGCTCGGAGTCGAGGAAACGGAGATCAACGAGGAGGCCTCGTTCCAGGAGGACCTGGATGCGGACTCGCTCGATCTCGTCGAACTGATCATGGAGCTGGAGGACCAGTTCGGGATCAAGATCTCGGACGAGGACGCCCAGAAGATCACGACCGTCGGGCAGGCCGTCGACTACGTCTCCACGCACCAGTAGCAGCGCGGCACCGACCGGCGACCCGACCGAGCTCGGCCGCCTGATCGACGCGCTGCCGCGCGAGCGGATCGAGCATGTCTTCACACATACGTCGTGGGCGCCGGATCGCGCGTCCTCCTACGAGCGCCTCGAGTTCCTCGGCGACAGCGTGCTCGAGCTGGCAATCGCGAAGGAGCTCTACGACCGCTATCCGGACGCCTCCGAGGGGCGGCTCGCGAAGATCCGATCGCATGTCGTCTCGCGGCAGAGCTGTGCGGCGGTCGCCCGCGAGCTGAAGATGGGGGAGCGGCTCGCGGAGGCCGCAGGCGAGAGCCTCGCCGGCGACGAGCTCACCCGGATCGTCAAGAGCCGGAACGTGACCGCGGCCCTGCTCGAGGCCGCGATCGCGGCGCTCTTCCTCGAGCACGGCTACGGCCCGATCGCGCCCGCGATCGTCGCGGCGTTCTCCGACCGGATCGAGTACGCGCGGACGACTCACGTCGATCACAAGACGGAGCTCCAGGAGGCGCTCGCGAAGACGGGCCGCAGCGTCAACTACGTCGTCGTCGACGTCGACGGGCCCGCGCACGCACGTCACTTTTCCTGCGCCGCTCAGATCGACGGCCAGGAGCTCGGCCACGGCACCGGCCGGACGAAGAAGGAAGCAGAACAGGAAGCCGCCAAGCAGGCGCTCGCGGCAATCGGCGTCTGAGCTCTCATCCTTGCGGATGACGCAGAATCGGCCTTCCGACGGATGCCAACTGGCAGCGCGTCGGGCATTGTCCGGGGTGCATCGAGGAACGGCTGAGGGAGAGCACGCAGAGCCGGATCCAATGACGTGGGGGCGTCACCGGCAGCTGCTAACCCAGAAGACGACGGTACACGGCCTGCGTCGACGAGCTTGGGGCGGCCCCCAACTCGTCACGCAGGCGCCGTCGCAGCGCGTCGTACACGAGCAGCGCCTCCGCCGTGTTTCCACGTGCGTCGAGGGTCTCCATCAGCAGCCGGTGACCGCTCTCGCGGTAGGGCGCGCGCTCGATCAACTGCCGTGCGGCTCGTTCGGCGGTGTCCAGCTCACCGCCGCCGATCGAGACGCAAGCGCGCCCGACGAGCTCCAGCGAGCGGACGAGGATCTCTTCGAGCCGGCGCCTCTGGGTGTCGATCCAGGGCGCGTCCTCGCCGGGCAGGAACCCGCGCGACGCGACGTGCTGCGCAACCCGTCCGGGGCCCCAGGCACCCGCGAAGTCGCCCTTTGCGACGGCGCTTTCCGCACGGTGGAGGCCCTCGGCTGCCGCCTCGAGGTCGATCCAGGCGTCGTCGGGAAGCGCCAGGCGGACGTCGCCGCGGCCTTCGAGCGGGACGACCTGCCGTAGCTTCGAGACGAGGGGGCTGAGCCGGTCCGACTCACCCGATTCGCGCCAGAGCGCGTCGTCGAGCTCGTCGCGCGTGACCGGGCGGTGCCGGTTCGCAGCGAGGTAGACGAACGCAAGCCGGCCCTGGCGGCCCGGCAGCGCCTCGTCGATCCGCGCACCGTCGATCCGCGCGACGAGCCGGCCGCAGAGCTGGATCCGCGTCTCCGCCAAGGTTTCGCCAAGGTAACGGCAACCCGGCCCGGCGACAATGCGCAGTGATCCGAGCGAGGAGGACACGATGGGCAAGGTGATCAACTGCGAGTGCGGCGAGGTCGTCCGCGCCGCGAGCGACGACGAACTCGTCGAGAAGGTCGAGCGCCACGTCGGCGAGGCGCACCCTGAGCTGGTCGGGAAGCTGAGCCGCGAGGACGTGCTCGGGATGGCGGAGGAGGCCTAGGCGTGGGGGCGGTCGCCGTCCGCGGCGGCCGCTAGCCTCCCGCCCGTGCATCTGCGCTCTCTTCGCCTGCGCGGCTTCAAGTCGTTTCCCGACTCACTCGAGCTGAAGCTCGAGCCCGGCGTCGCCGTCGTCGTGGGGCCGAACGGCTCGGGCAAGTCGAACGTCGCCGACGCGATCGTCTGGGCCGCCGGCTCGCTGACTCCGTCCGAGCTGCGCGCCGAGAAGCCCGACGACGTCCTCTTCAACGGCGCAGAGGGCCGCACGCCGGCCGACAGCTGCGAAGTCGAGCTCGTCTTCGACAACGAGAGCGGCAGCTTCGGCGAGCTCGACTTCTCCGAGGTCTCGATCGCGCGGCGACTGCACCGCGGCGGCGAGGGCCAGTACCTCGTGAACAAGGCGCAGGTGCGCCGCACCGATCTCGTCGAGCTGCTCGCCGACGTCGGGCTCGGCGGCTCGATGCACTCGATCGTCAGCCAGGGCAAGGTCGAGGCGGTTCTGGCCTCGAAGCCGGAGGAGCGGCGCGAGCTGGTCGAGGAGGCCGCCGGTCTCGGCAAGTTCAAGCGGCGGCAGCATCGCGCCGAGCTGAAGCTGAACCGGGTCGGAATCCAGGTCGAGCGCGCCCGCGACGTCGAGGCCGAGGTGCGCAAGCGGCTGCGGCCGCTCGCGCTGCAGGCGACCGCGGCCGAGCGGGCCGAGAAGCTCGCGAACGAGATCGTGGGTCTGCGTGCACGGATCGCCGAGCTCGACCTCGCCGCCGTCGACGCGCGCCGGGTAGCGGCCGAGGAGCGCAAGACCGCGGCCGGGATCGGCCGCCGGAGCGCGCAGGAAAAGCTGACGGCGCTCCTCGCAGAGCGGCACGCAGCCGAGGAGGAGCTCGCCGACGCCGCCGGGAAGCGCGAGGCGGCGATCAAGGCCCTCTACCGGCTGCAGGGTGCAACCGAGCGGATCGCGATCCGGCAGGAGGGCGCACAGAGCCTGCTCGCCGGCCTGCGCGGCGACCTCGGCGAGGCCGAGGCGGCCGCGAGTGAGATCACGGACGAGTCGACGCGCGAGCTCGAGCGGACGACCGCCGAGGCGACGGCGGCTGCCCGGGCGGCGGCGGCAGCAGGGGGCGCCGCGGCCGAGCGCGCTCGGGCGGCCCAGGAGCGCCTCGCGTCGCTCGAACGTGCGGCTGCCGCGCGGGCCGAGGAGCGGCTCGACGCTCTCCGGCGCGAACGCCATGGGATCGAGGCCGAGCTGGCCGACGCGGCCGGCGGTCGTGAGGTTGCGACCGCAGCGCTCTACCGCCTCGGCACTGCGCGGGAGCGGATCGTGATGCGCGCCGAGTCCGTCTCGGCGGTGCGCGAGCGCGTCCGCATCGAGCTGGCCCAGACGGAGGCCGCGGCGAAGCGGCCCGGCCCGTCGCCGGCCGAGTTGGAGGCGACCGCGAACGATGCGAACGCCGCGGCGCGCGCAGCCGCGCACACGCGCGACGACCTCGTCGAGCGCGCGGCGATCGCGAAGGAGCGCCTCGCCGCGCTCGAGCGCTCGCTGGCAGAGCGGGAAGGCATCGCGCCGGCGGCGCGGATGCTCGCCGACGAGGGAGCCGAGCTGGCGCTCTCTCTCCTCGACGTCGCGCCCGGCTCCGAGCGTGCCGTGGCGGCTGCGCTCGGCCGTGGCGCGTCGGCAGTGGTCGCAGAGGATGCGGCCGCCGGCCTGACGCTGCTGCAGCGTGCCCGCGACGCGGGTCTCGGCAGCCTCGCCGTTCTGGTCGGGAAGCGGCCTGCGGAACGCGTCGCCGAGCTGCCCGTCGTCCCGCTCGACCGGCTGCTCGCGGCGACCGTGCCATCGGTGACCGAGGAGGGGTTCGGCTACGACCCGCAGCGCGGCGAGCTCTGGTTCGCGGGTGAGGCCGCGGAGGCCGTCCTGCTCGAGCTGGAGACGAGGCGGCGCGAGCTCGCAAGCCAGGTCGAGGAGCTGCGAGTGCAGGCCGGCGTCGCTGCAGTCGCCGCCACGCAGACCGCCGAGGCCGCCGAGCAGGCTGAGGCCGCGTATTCGCAGGTGGCGCATCTCCGCGACGTCCGCGCGGTCGATTCAGGGATCCTGCAGCGCGTCTCCTCCGGCGCCGACCGGCTCGACGAGACGCTCTTGGCCGCCGTCGCCGTAGCCGCCAGGCTGGAGCAGCCGCTGCGCGCCCGCGTCGATGCCGGGACGGAGCGCGCGGGTCAGCTGGCGACCGAGCTCGCGCGCGTGGGTGGGCTCGAGCACGAGGCCCGCGCGGCGTCGACGACGGCGAACGAGCGGGCCGGTACGGCGGAGCTGACGCGCGTCCGCCTCGGCGGCGAGGGCCAGATCCGCCTGCTCCACGTGGACGAGTCGGAGCGCGAGCAGGTGGAGCGGGAGGCGCGGCAGCTGACCGAGGAGGCGGAGCGGCTCGCCACGGCTGCCGCCGAGGCCGGCGAGGCCGCGCGGAGCGCCGCGGCTGCTCAGGCCGCGACCACCGGCGCCCGCCGCGCCGCGGCGCGCGACGTCGACCTGCTCCGCCGGATCCTCGCCGGCGCCGAGCGCCTCGGCGAGAGCCTCGCTGTTGCCGGAGGCGCTGCCGGGCGCTTCGAGGCGCCGCTGCGTGCCCGAGTCGATGCAGGTGCTTCGCGGACCGGCGAGCTCGGAGCTGCGCTCCGTGACCTCGGCGCCGCCGAGGTGGAGCTACGCCAGAGCGCGGAGGAGGCGGCGCAGCGCGCGACCGAGATCGAGATCGAGCTGACGCGGATCGAGGCCGATGCGGCGGACGCACGCCGCCGGCTCGAGGAGGCATCCGCCGAGCCGGCCGAGGGGGACGACCGCGCCGAGCTGGCCGCGCGCGCCGAGCGCTTGGAGCAGCGGCGCGATCCAGCTCGGCCAGGTCAACCCGCTCGCGAAGGAGGAGTACGAGGCCGAGAAGGAGCGCCTTGTCGAGCTCGAGACGCAGCGGGAGGACCTCGAGCAGAGCCTCAAGGAGCTGGCCGACCTGCGCGACGAGCTCGCCGCGACGGTCGAGCGCCGCTTCGCCGACACGTACGCGGCCGTCGCCGAGCACTTCGAGGAGGTCGCGGCGACGCTCTTCCCGGGCGGCGAGGGGAGGCTGCGCCTCGTCGAGCCTGATGACGAAGGTGGCGAGACCGGGGTGGAGGTCGAGCTGCGGCCCGCCGGCAAGAAGATCACGCGGCTGGGAATGCTCTCCGGCGGCGAGAAGGCGCTCGGGGCGATCTCGTTCCTGTTCGCGCTCTTCCTCGCGAAGCCGTGCCCGTTCTACCTCCTCGACGAGGTCGAGGCGGCGCTCGACGACGCCAACATCGGCCGCTTCGTCGAGCTGCTGCGCCGCTACGCCGACCGCGCGCAGTTCGTCGTGATCACGCACCAGAAACGGACGATGGAGGCAGCCGACGTCCTCTACGGCGTGACGATGGGCGGCGACGGCATCAGCCAGATCGTCTCGCGCCGCCTTCCGCGCGAAGACGCTGCCGCACTCGCGGGCTAGTCGAACTCGTGCTGCGCCGCCAGGCGCTTCGGCGCCTGGATCAGCCACGCGTCGATCAGGCGCTCGCGCACCTCGTCCTCGTCGATGTGCTCGAGCCAGATCAGCAGGAAGGCGGGTGACGCCTCGAAGTGGGGAGTCAGCCGGTAGGCGTCCGGGTTCGACGCGACGAGCAGCGGCCGCTCCTCCCGGTCGCAGCGCGTCCACATCGCTCCCTCGTGGCGCGTCGAGAGGCCGGCAAACTTCTTCCCGCGGACCGCGAACGACGGCTTGCCCCACGAGGTCGTCTCCTCGATCTCGGGGAGCTCGCGCGCGATCTCGGCGACTCGCTGCCACGTGACCATGCGCTGAGGCTAACGTTCCGCGCCGATGGCGAGAAGCTGGTCAGAGCTGTTGGGAGATGCCGCAGGGCCGGAGGAGACGGCAGAGCAACGCGAGGGCTTCTTCGGTCGCCTGCGCGACTCGCTCGGCAAGAGCCGCCGCGCTCTCACCGGCGAGCTCGCCGCCGCGACCTTCGATCCCGGCAACGACGAGGACTGGGAGCGGCTCGAGGAGGCGCTGATCCAGGGCGACGTCGGCGTCCGGGCGACCGCCGAGCTCGTGCGCCGGCTGGAGGCCCGTAACGACCTGACCGACCTGAACGGCGCGCTCGCGGAGGAGATCGCGGAGATGCTCGGCGAGCCCGGGACGCTGAACCTGCCCGCCAGCCCCAGCGTCATCCTCGTCGTCGGCGTCAACGGGACCGGGAAGACGACGACGATCGGGAAGCTGGCGCAGAAGCTGCGCGAGCACGACCGCACCGTCCTGCTCGGCGCGGCCGACACGTGGCGTGCGGCTGCCGAGGAGCAGCTCGAGATCTGGGCCGACCGTGCGCAGGCCGACTTCGTCGGCGCTGCGCAGGGCGCCGACCCGGCCGCGGTCGCCTACGACGCCATCGAGGCCGCCCGTGCCCGCGGCAAGGACGTCGCGATCGTCGACACCGCCGGCCGCCTGCACACGCAGTCGAACCTGATGGAGGAGCTGGCGAAGGTGCGCCGCGTGATCGAGAGCCGGCTCGAAGGCGCTCCACACGAGACACTGCTCGTTGTCGACGCGACCACGGGCCAGAACGGCCTTCAGCAGGCGCGGCTCTTCGGCGAGACGGCCGGCGTCACCGGTGTCGCGCTGACGAAGCTCGACGGGTCCGCGAAGGGCGGGATCGCCGTCGCGATCGCCTACGAGCTAGGCCTCCCCGTGAAGCTGATCGGCGTCGGTGAGGGCCTCGACGACCTGCGGCCGTTCGACCCGCACGACTTCGCGCGCGCGCTCGTCTCGGCGTAGGCCCGGCGCATGGCAGACGGGAACGAGCTGCGGATCGCGCTCGGCCCCGTCGGCGCGACCGGGCTCGTGCTGTTCGTGCTCGGGCTCCTCCGCCGCTCGTCCGGTCTCGCGGCTGCCGGTGCGATCGCAGTCGCGGCGGACGTGACCCTGCCGCAGCTGCGCGGCTTCGCAGCGATGCGCGAAGCCAAGTAACAGTCTGTTACTAGGCGTCGTTCGGGCTAGCGGTCTCCCTCGACCGCGAATGCGATGTTCACCGTCGTCTTGAACGTCGTGATCTTCCCGTCCGTGATGTCGCAGCTCATCGACATCACCTGAGCGCCGGAAACGCCGCGCAGCGTCTTCGACGCCTCGGTCACCGCTACCTGAGCCGCCTCTGCAAAGCCGTCCGGGGAGCTGCCGATGACGGTGATCACCTTCGCGATGCTGGCCATGCCGCCTCCTTCGTCTCGTTGAGGGATATCTACACTGTCCGCCCGTGTTCGACACCCTTTCAGACAAGCTCCAGCACGCCCTCGGCGACCTCCGCGGCAAGGGCCGCCTCGACGAGGAGGCGATCTCGAAGGCGATGCGCGAGATCAGGCTCGCGCTGCTCGAGGCCGACGTCAACTTCCAGGTCGTCAAGGACTTCGTCGCGCAGGTTCGCGAGCGCGCGACCGGCCAGGACGTCCTGAAGGGCCTCGACGCCGGCCAGCAGGTCGTGAAGATCGTTCACGAGGAGCTGACGACCCTGATGGGCTCCGGCGACTCCCGGCTCGCGTTCGGGAAGCCGCCGACCGTGATCCTGATGGCGGGTCTCCAGGGCTCGGGCAAGACGACGACGTCCGCCAAGCTGGCGCTGCTCCTGCGCAAGGACGGGAAGAAGCCCGCGCTGATCGCCGCCGACCTGCAGCGCCCGGCTGCGATCGACCAGCTCGAGCAGCTCGGCCGCCAGATCCAGATCCCCGTCTACCGCCGCGACACGAAGGATCCGGTCGAGGTCGTGAAGCAGGGCCTCGACGCCGCCCGTGCGGCCGGCAACGACGTCGTCATCGTCGACACCGCCGGCCGGCTGCAGATCGACGAGGCGCTGATGGAGGAGCTCGGGCGCGTCCGCGACGCGGCGAAGCCGACCAACGTCCTGCTCGTCCTCGACGCGATGACAGGCCAGGAGGCGGTCAACGTCGCGCAGTCGTTCTTCGAGCGGATCGCCTTCGACGGCGTCGTGCTGACGAAGCTGGACGGCGACGCGCGCGGCGGCGCAGCGCTCTCAGTTCGCGCCGTCACCGGCAAGCCGATCAAGCTCGTCTCGGTCGGCGAGAAGCTCGACCAGCTCGAGTACTTCCACCCCGACCGGATGGCCTCGCGAATCCTCGGCATGGGCGACGTGCTGACGCTGATCGAGAAGGCGGAGGCGGCGGTCGAGGAGGACGAGCAGGCGGCGATGGAAGCGCGGATGCGCGCCGGCATCTTCACCTTCGACGACTTCCTCTCCGCGCAGAAGATGCTGAAGAAGATGGGGCCGATCCAGGGCGTGATGAAGATGATCCCGGGGCTCGGCAACCAGCTGAAGGACGTCGACATCGACGAGCGTCAGCTCGCGCGCGTCGAGGCGATCGTGCTCTCGATGACGCCGCAGGAGCGGAGCAGGCCGCATCTGATCGACGGCTCCCGCAGGCAGCGGATCGCCGCCGGCAGCGGCCAGACGATCCAGGACGTGAACAAGCTTCTCTCCGCCCGCAAGCAGATGGAAAAGATGATGAAGCAGATGGGCAAGGGAAAGATGCCTACACTTCCCGGGCAAATGACCAAGACAGGACGGAGATAGAGGTAATGGCAGTACGGATGAGGCTGACGCGTGTCGGCTCGAAGAAGAACCCGATCTACCGCGTGGTCGTCGCCGACCAGCGCTCGCCGCGTGACGGCCGCTTCATCGAGATCATCGGTCGCTACAACCCGCAGACCGAGCCGTCGACGATCGATCTCGACGAGGCGAAGGTGACCGAGTGGCTCGGCAAGGGCGCGCAGCCCTCCGACGCGGTCGCCAAGCTGATCAAGGCCGCCGGGATCAACGCCTAGTGGCGGAGCTGCTCACCTGGCTCGCGAAGCAGCTCGTCGACGATCCCGATGCCGTGCGCGTCGAGCAGGTCGAGCGTGAGGATGCGACCGTGCTCGAGCTCTACGTCGCTCCCGAGGACCGCGGCAAGGTGATCGGCCGCCAGGGCAGGCTCGCCCGGGCACTGCGCACGATCGTGCGCGCGAGCGCGGCTGGATCGCGCAAGCGCGTGATCCTCGACATCGTTGAGTGAGCTCGTGACGGTCGGCCGCGTGGGCCGGCCGCACGGGGTCGACGGCTCCTTCTTCGTCGAGGGCGCCAGCGACGCGCCCGAGCGCTTCGCGCGCGGCGCGGTGCTGCTCGTCGACGGCAAGCCCGCCGAGATCGTCGTCTCGAAGCGGGGCGCGGGCGGCCGCCCTGTGATCAAGCTCGAGCGGACCGTGCCGCGCGGTGCCACGCTCGCCGTGCGCCGCGAGGATCTGCCCGAGCCCGAAGAGGACGCCTACTACGTCTTCCAGCTCGTCGGCCTCCGCGTCGAGGAGGAAGGCGGCCGCGCGCTCGGTACTGTCAGCGAGGTGGAGAACGGGCCGGCCAACGACACGCTCGCGCTCGACTCCGGGCTGCTGCTGCCGCTCGTCGAGTCCTGCGTGCTCGACATCGACCTCGACGAAGGCCGGATCCTCGTCGCCCGCGGCTTCGCGGACGCCGACGAGTAACCTGCTCCGGCTGTGCGTCTCGACATCTTCACCCAGGTTCCGCACGCATTCGCGTGGATGACCGAGCAGCGGCCGCTCGCGGCCGTCCTCGGCACCGAGCTCGAGCTCCGGCTCTTCAACTACCGCGACACGACGCCGCTGCGCAGCGGCCAGGTCGACGACGAGCCCTACGGCGGCGGCGCCGGGATGGTGCTGCGCGTCGACGTCGTCGCGGCGGCGCTCGATGCGGTCTACGGCACCTCGCGCGAGCAGCGGGTGATCGCGCTGACGCCGCAGGGGCGGCCCCTGACCCAGTCCGTCGTCGAGGAGCTCGCGGCCGAGCCGGCGCTGACGTTCCTCTCCTCACGCTTCGAGGGGTTCGACGAGCGGATCGTCACGCACCTTGCCTCCGACGCGATCTCGATCGGCCCGTACGTGCTCTCCGGCGGCGAGCTGCCGGCGATGGTGCTGCTCGACGCGATCGCCCGTCGGCTGCCGGGCGCGCTCGCCGAGGGATCGGGCGAGCACGAGAGCTTCTCGACCGAGCTCGAGGGCGGTCTCGAGTATCCGCACTACACCCGGCCCGCCGAGTTCCGCGGCTGGACCGTCCCGGAGATCCTGCTCTCGGGCGACCACGGCCGCGTCGCCGAGTGGCGCAAGGAGCAGAGCCGCGAGCGGAGCGCCCACCAGCTGGGGACGTCATGAGCGACTTCGAGCGCTACGGCTGGGAGCCCGACGGGTCGCGCCAGGACGCGCCGCCGCCGGTGCCGGTCAAGACCGAGGAGAGCGGCTCCACCGGCCTCGCGCTCGTGGCAGGCCTCGTCGCGGCGATCGCCGGCGGCGTGGCGTGGGGCCTGATCTCCAAGTACACGTCCTACGAGGTCGGGGTCGTCGCCTGGGGCATCGGCTTCCTGTGCGGCTTCGCCGTCGAGCGCGCCGCGGGCGGCCGCCGCTCGGCCGACCTGCAGGCGATCGCGGTCGTGACGGCGCTGCTCGGCGTCCTGCTCGGCAAGTACCTCGGCTTCGCCTTCGCGGTCCAGGAGGCAGAGCAGGGCCTCCCGAATCAGACCGGCCTGCTCTCGGGGGAGATGTTCACGCTCTTCCGCGAGAACCTGAGCGAGGTGTTCGGCCTCTTCGACCTGCTCTGGACTGGTCTCGCGGTCGCCACCGCCTGGTACGCGCTCCGGCCCGAGGCGCCCGAAGCCGAGACGGAAACGGCCCCCGCGGCGGCCGTGACGTCGCTGCCCGAGTCGGTCCCCGACCCGTTCGTGACCCCGTCCGAGCCGGAGCCGGTGGCGGCGCCGCAGCCGGAGCGCCACTCCCGCAACCCCGTCGACCGGCTCACCCGCGGCCTGCCGCACGGCTGGCGCGTCACGATCGACTGGGTGGTGACGATCGCCGGCGCGATCGCGATCGTGCTCGCGATCAAGGCCTGGGTCGTGAACCCGTACCGGATTCCCGTCCTCGTCGATGGAGCCGACGCTCCACTGCGCCAGGCCGGCGAATGGCTGCGAGGCGCGCTTCTCCGACCGCGTGCTCGCGAACCGCTTCATCTACCGCTTTCGCGACCCGAAGCGCGGCGAGATCGTCGTCTTCGAGACACCGCCCGCCGCGCGGCAGCGCTGCGGCGCCGGCGGGACCTTCGTCAAGCGGCTGATCGGCCTGCCCGGCGACCGGATCGAGCTCCGGAACATCCGTGGCTCGAGCTACGTCTTCGTCAACGGCAAGCAGCTCGACGAGCCCTACATCCAGCCGAACCGGCGCGACACGCGCGGGCCGGAGACGTACAACGTCCCCACGGGGCAGTACTTCATGATGGGCGACAACCGCTCGCAGTCCTGCGACTCGCGCGAGTGGGGGACGGTGCCGCGCAAGAACCTGATCGGCAAGGTCTTCGCGACCTACTGGCCGCCCAACCGCATTTCCGTTCGCTGAGTTTTCGCTACCATTGGCCGCCGGTCGCAGGCCGACACCTTTGCCATGAGCACGATCATCGAGAGCATCGAGCAGCGCCAGCTGCGCAAGGACATCCCCCGCTTCAAGGCGGGTGACACGGTCCGCGTGCACTTCCAGGTGATCGAGGGCCAGCGCCGCCGTGTCCAGGTCTTCGAGGGGATCGTGATCAAGCGCCAGGGCTCCGGCGCACGTGAGACGTTCACCGTCCGCAAGCAGTCGTTCGGCGTCGGCGTCGAGCGGACGTTCCCGGTGCACTCGCCGAAGATCGAGAAGATCGAGGTCGGCGCGATCGGCGACGTCAACCGCGCCAAGCTCTACTACCTGCGCGAGAAGATCGGCAAGAAGGCGCGCGTCCGTGAGCTGCGCCAGACGCCCGCCCAGCTGGCCGCCGCCCGCGCCGAGTCCGAGGCGAATCAGGTTGCGCTCGACGCGGCCGCCGCCGAGGCCGAAGCCGAGGCAGCCGCTGAGGCCGTGGCCGCAGCCGAGCCCGAGCCCGAGGTCGAGGAAGTCCCGGCCGAGCCGGAGGCCGAGGGCGCTCCGGCCGAGGAGCCTGTCGCCGAGGCGGCCGAGGACGAGCCTGCCCCGGACGAGACGTCCGAGACCGACGCGCCGGCTGCAGAGAAGGCGTAGCGCCGCCGGCCTGGCCGCGCTGGCGCTGGTCGCCGCGGGCTGCGGCTTCGAGGATCCGCAGCAGGAAGCCGCGCGGGAAGAGGTGCAGGCGCACGTGCGCGCCCTCGGCCCCGACTCGGGCTACGTCGCAGACGACGTCCACTGCACCGGAGCAGCCTCGCCCTGGTTTCGCCCGGTCGAGACGGATCAGTTCACGTGCGCGGTTCGTCGGCAGGAGGGCGGCTGCGACTGGTTCGGTGTCGCCGTCGACCGCGAACGGAGCAAGGTCCTGGTCCGGCTGGCGGAACGCGATGCCGGCTGCACGCTCGGCTTCTGATCAATCCCTGACGCAGATCCGCCGAGGAGTCGTTGCACGGTCGGCCGCAGCCATGGCTACAGTCGGAGTGTGCCTCGCCCGATCGGCCAGAAGCTGCTCTCGTTCGACCGCAGGCTCGGCGCACGCTTCGTCGCGGGCGCCGACGAGGCCGGTCGCGGCTCGCTGGCGGGGCCGCTCGTCGTCGCGGGCGTGCTGCTCGACTACGACTGCCTGCGCAACCACAAGGTGCGGCCGCTCGCGTCGCTGAACGACTCGAAGCAGGTCTCCCCCGCCGAGCGCGAGGAGCTCTTCCGCGCCGTCGTCGGCTGCGCAGCCCGGATCAGCGTGCGCGTGATCCCGTCGTCCGACATCGACCGCAACGGGCTGCACAAGTCCAACCTGTGGGGGCTGCGCTCCGTCCTCGCCGATCTCGCGCCACCCGCCGAGGCCTGCCTCGTCGACGGCTTTCGGCTCGGGCCGTCCGCACCGCAGCACCGCGCCGTCGTCGACGGCGACACGAAGAGCGCGGCGATCGCGGCTGCGTCGATCGTCGCCAAGGTGACGCGCGACCGGGTGATGCGCAGGCTCGACGCGCTCTACCCGCGCTACGGCTTCGCCCGCCATGTCGGCTACATCACGCCCGGGCATTCCGCGGCGGTGCGTGAGCACGGGCCGAGCGATCAGCACCGGCTCTCCTTCAACGCGCTTGCGTACGCATCGCAACCCTGACGAGGCCCGCGCCGCTCGCCACTACCGTCTCCGCGGCTACCGCATCCTCGGCGCCAATGTGTGGGCCGGCGGCTACGAGCTCGACCTGATCGTCCGCCGCGGACGCCGCCTCGTCTTCTGCGAGGTGAAGGGAAAGTCAGGCGCCGGTTTCGGCGACCCGCTCGAGATGGTGGACGAGGAGAAGCTGCGCCGGCTCCGGCGCGCCGCCGAGTCGTGGCTTGCGCGGAACCCCGACTGCCTCGCGCTCGACTGCCGCTTCGAGGTCGTCGCAGTGCGCCCCGGGCAGCTCGAGCGCGTCGCGGTTTAACCCTCCGGCAACACGGTACGGCCACTCCGCAGGCTACGATTCGGCTTGCCGGAAGGCACTATCCCCCAACGGGCGTACTCGTCAGAACGGCTTCGGCCCGGGTACGCAGGCCTCAGAGCAGGCGGGAGAAACTTCCGACTGAATCGAACCAACTCACATTCAGCCGGAAAGGAACACGACACTCCATGTCGATCAAGCAAACCAAGTTCGCGACGCACGCACGGACCTGGCTGATCATCTCGGCGCTGTCTGCGCTGTTCGTCGGGCTCGGCTACATCTTCGGCGGCTCGAGCGGCCTCCTGCTGTTCGCCCTCATCGCCGTCGTCTTCAACTTCGTCATGTTCTGGTTCTCGGACAAGCTCGCCCTCAAGGCGAGCAAGGCCCGGCCAGTCGAGCAGAGCGAGGCGCCCGAGCTCTACCGTGACATCGAGGAGATCGCCGGCCGCGCCGGTGTGCCGATGCCGCGGGTCTATCTGATCCCGTCCGAGCAGCCGAACGCGTTCGCGACCGGTCGCAGCCCGAAGAAGGCAGCGGTCGCAGTCACCGAGGGTCTGCTCCGCTACCTCCCCCGCGACCAGGTGAAGGCCGTGCTCGCGCACGAGATGGCGCACGTCGCCAACCGCGACATCCTCGTGACGACGATCGCCGCCATGATCGGCGCCGCGATCGCGGCGATCGCGAACATCCTCCAGTTCTCGATGTTCTTCGGCGGTGGCGACGACGACGACAACAACCCGCTCGGGATCGTCGGCGTGCTCGTCGCCGTCATCGTCGCTCCGCTTGCGGCGACGATCCTGCAGCTCGCAGTCTCGCGCCAGCGGGAGTACCTCGCGGACGCGACGGCGGCGCAGTACCTCGGTGAGGGCCGCCCGCTCGCGGAGGCGCTCTCGACGCTGCAGCGTGGCGTCGAAGCCGTTCCGATGAACGTCAACCCGGCGACCGAGGCCCTCTACATCGCGAACCCGCTCAGCAAGCGCGGCATCTCGGCGCTCTTCTCGACGCACCCGCCGATGGAGGAGCGGATCCGCCGCCTGCGCGAGCTCGACGCGGCGAGCGGCATCCACTACTAGCCGATGCGCCGGTGGCGGCTCTGGCGGCGGGTCAAGCGGGCTCTCGGGCTCGCACCGCCGGAGCCGCGCGCCGATGAGCCACCCGATTACGCCGCCGCGCTCGTCCCGGTCGGGCCGCCTCGCCGGCCGCTCGGCAGCAGCGGCGTCGCACTCGAGCTCCCCGAGGAGCCCGAGGACGTCGACGCCCGCGGGCGCGAGTCGGCCTAGGAGTCTCCAAGCCCGCGTGGAAATCGTCGCCGTGGCGGCGACGCAGGAGGCCCTGTACGGCGAGCTCGACCTCGCGCTCTCCTGGTCGGAGCGAGAGCTGCCCGAGCGCGAGCGGACGAAGCACGTCCACCGCCTTCATCCTTACCTGGGCAAGTTCGTGCCCCAGCTCGTCGAGGCGCTGCTGGAGCGCTACGTACGGCCCGGCGGCCGCGTGCTCGACCCGTTCGCCGGCTCGGGGACGACGCTCGTGCAGGCGCTCGAGTCGGGTTACGACGCCGTGGGCGTCGACATCGCCGCGTTCAACGCGCTCCTGATCTCCGTCAAGACGCGCGAGCACGATCTCGAGGCGCTCGCGGCCGACGTCCGCGACGTGGCCGGACGGCTCGGCGTCTCGGACGAGCAGCCGACCGGGTTCGTCCGCCAGTGGTTTGCGCCCCAGGCGGCCGCCGAGCTGCTCCACTTTCGCTCGCTGATCCCGGAGTACGCGAGCGACGATGTCCTGCGCGTCGTCCTCGCGCGCGCGGCGCGCTCTGCGCGGCTCACGACTCACTTCGACCTCGACTTCCCGCGCGCGCCGCAGCAGGGCGAGTACTGGTGCCACAAGCACCGGCGCACGTGCCGGCCGGTCGAGAGCGCCGGCAAGTTCCTGACGCGCTACCTGGCCGACACGGCTGCCCGGATTGCCGAGTTCGCGGACGTGCGGGACGCCGGCCGCGCCGCCGTCGTCCTCCACGGCGACGCGCGCGAGCTCGAGCTCGGCGGGAGGTACGACGGCATCGTCACGTCGCCGCCGTATCCGGGGCTGATCGACTACCACGAGCAGCACCGCTACGCCTACGAGCTGCTCGGGCTGAACGACCGCCGCGAGCGGGAGCTCGGAGCCGCAGCACGCGGGACGAGCAAGGCCGCGATCGAGGAGTACGTCGCCGGGATCGCGGCGGTGCTCGCGCGTTCGAAAGCGGCCCTGCGCCGCGATGCGACGGTCTGCATCGTCGTCAACGACCGGCGGGGGCTCTACCCGGAGATCCTCGACCGGGCCGGGCTGCGCCTCGCCGAGCGGCTCGAGCGCCATGTCAACCGCCGGACGGGGCGGCGGGCGGGCGAGTACTTCGAATCGATACTCGTCTGTCGCTGAATTGTGAGTTTCCGGAGCTGAGCCGGACGTAGCCTCGCTGGAGTGCTCGCGCGCTCCATCACCCACGCGCTCGTCGGCCTCGAGCCACGCCGCGTCGAGGTGGAGGCGCACATCGACGGCGGCATCCCTGGCTTCGCGATCGTCGGGCTGGCCGACCGCGCCTGCGCGGAGGCGAAACATCGCGTCCGCAGCGGGATCGGCTCGGCGCAGCTCGAGTGGCCGCTGAAGCGGATCACGGTCAACCTCGCGCCGGCGGGCCTCCGCAAGGAAGGCTCGGGCTTTGACCTCTCGATCGCGCTGGCGGTGCTGGCCGCGTCGCGGCAGATCCCCGCCGAGCGGCTCGCGGAGCACGCCGCGGTCGGCGAGCTCGCGCTCGATGGTCGCGTGCGGCCGGTGCGCGGCGCGTTCGCGGTGGCCGAGGGAGCGAAGCGCACCGGACTCGAGCGGATCCTCTGTGCTCCCGAGTCCGCCTGCGAGGCCGAGCTCGGCGGGGTGGAGGCGATCCCGGTACGGCACCTGGCCGAGGCCGTCGCATATCTCCGCGGCGAGCTGCGTCCGCCGCCGGCGGATCCGCCCGACGAGGAGCCGGAGCCCGACCCGCCCGACCTGGCCGACGTCCGCGGTCAGGAGCGCGCCCGTCGCGCGCTCGAGCTGGCAGCCGCCGGCGGGCACAACCTGCTGCTCGCGGGCCCACCCGGGACGGGCAAGACGATGCTCGGGCGCCGGCTGCCCTCGATCCTGCCGCCGCTCGAGCCGTGCGAAGCGCTCGAGGTGATGCGGATCCACTCGGTCGCCGGCGTGCTGCCGCCCGAACGGCCGTTGATCACCAGGCGTCCGTTCCGCGCTCCCCACCACAGCGCGTCGACGGCGGCGATCGTCGGCGGTGGAGCCGGTCCGCGTCCGGGTGAGGCGAGTCTCGCGCATCGTGGCGTCCTCCTCCTCGACGAGCTCCCCGAGTTCCAGCGGCCGGCGCTGGAGGCGCTGCGGCAGCCGCTCGAGGACGGCGTCGTCGCGGTGGCCCGGGCGCAGGGTCAGGCGCTCTTCCCGGCGCGCTTCCAGCTGGTTGCGACGATGAACCTGTGCCCGTGCGCCGGGCGTGGCGATCCCGCGGCGGAGTGCTCGTGCTCCTCGCAGCGGTTGGCGGCGTTCCGCGACAAGCTCTCGCGGGCGCTGCTCGACCGCTTCGACCTGGTTGTCACGGTGCCGCGGCCGCGGGCCGCGGAGCTGGCGGCTGGTCCGGCGGAGCCCTCCGCGCCCGTCCGCGAGCGAGTCGAGAGAGGGCGCATTCGTCTCGGCGGCGTCCAGCTGCGGCGCACGGCGGAGGCCGAGGAGCTCCTTAGCCGGGCCGTCGAGCGCCTCCCGCTCTCAGGGCGCGGCCGCGCTCGGGTCGCCCGAGTGGCACGAACCGCAGCGGCGCTCGCGGGCGCCGATGCGGTCCTCCCCGAGCATGTCGCCGAGGCGCTCGCGTACCGCTCGCCGAAGGAGCTCGC
The DNA here is from genome assembly GCA_963705515.1 of uncultured Gaiellaceae bacterium. Taxonomy (GTDB): domain Bacteria; phylum Actinomycetota; class Thermoleophilia; order Gaiellales; family Gaiellaceae; genus Gaiellasilicea. Next base: position 745,814 of record CAVPJV010000009.1, on the reverse strand, counting down.
CGCGTGAACGAGCTCGCGCTCGCAGCGTTCGCCGCTGCGAACGATGCGCACCTCGTCGGAGAGCCCCGAAGCGCTCGCTTCGCGGCGTTCAAGGCGCGCTTCGACGCCGGCGCCGAGCTGGCGAGGCTCGACGCACTCGGGATTCGGTTCCTGGCTCGCTCCGACGCCGGCTTCCCGCCGCTGCTCCGAGCGATCCACGATCCGCCGCCGGGCCTCTTTCTCCGCGGTGCGGCAGACGCCGAGCTGCTCGCGTGGCCGGCCGTAGCGATCGTCGGCGCGCGTGCCTGCTCCGCCTACGGCCGGCAGGTCGCCCGCGGCCTCGGCCGCGACCTCGCCGCTGCCGGCCTCATCGTCGTCAGCGGTCTCGCCCGCGGCGTCGACGCCGAGGCCCATCGCGGCGCGCTCGAGGCCTCCGAACCGACTGTCGCCGTCCTCGGTTGCGGCATCGACCGCGACTATCCCGCCGCCCATCGTGAGCTCGCGAAGCAGGTCGCTGCAACCGGGCTCCTCGTCTCGGAGTACGCACCGGGCGTCGAGCCCGCACCCTGGCGCTTTCCCGCGCGCAACCGGATCGTGGCCGGGCTCTGCGCCGCAACCGTGGTCGTCGAGGCGCGAGAGCGAAGCGGCGCCCTGATCACCGCCGACTTCGCGCTCGAGGAGGGGAGGGAAGTGCTGGCGGTGCCGGGCGAGATCACCTCGACGCTGTCGGTAGGGTCGAACGGGTTGCTGCGGCTCGGCGCCACCCCGCTGACGTGCGCTCAGGACGTGCTCGAGGGCTACGGCCTGGTTGTCGCGTCCGCGGGCACGGTCGACCTCGGCGAGACGGCCTCTGCCGTCCTCGAGCACGTGCGGGCCGAGCCTGCGGGAGCCGACGAGCTCACACGCGCGACCGGGCTTTCCGCCGGCGAGTTGGCCGTCGTGCTGACCGAGCTCGAGCTCGCCGGCCTCGTGAACGAGGAGGAAGGTGTCTATCGTGCCGCCAGCTAGCATCGCCGCGTGGCCGACTCGTTCTGGCTTGCCGAAGCCACTCCGACCCTCCGCTCGCAGCCGCTCTCGGCGACGGCCGACGTCGAGGTCGTCGGCGGCGGCATCACCGGCATCTCGGCTGCGCTCATGCTTGCACGCCTTGGGAAGCGCGTGCGCCTGCACGAGGCGCGCGCGGTCGCCTCCGGCGCCAGCGGCCGCAACGGTGGTTTTGCCCTCCGCGGCGGGGCGATGGCATACGACAGCGCGCGTGCGTGGCTCGGCCACGATGCCGCTGCGGACTATTGGCGGCTGACGGAGGCCTACGTCGACCGGATGGCCGAGCTCGGCGGTGATGCGGTCCGCCGGACGGGCAGCCTCCGGCTTGCCGGCGACGATGAGCGGGACGAGCTGCGGGCGGAGTACGAGGCGCTGCGCGAGGACGGCTTCGCCGCCGAGTGGCGCGACGAGCTCCCGGAGCCTCTGGCCGGCCGCTTCCCGGGGGCGCTCTTCCATCCGGACGACGCCGTCCTGCAGCCGGCGCGGCTCGTGAGGCGGCTCGCGCTCGCCGCGGCGGAGGCCGGCGTCGAGATCCGAGAGCACGACCGGGTCAAGGACCTGGCCCAGCTCGAGGCCGAGACCGTCCTCGTCGCCACCGACGGCTACCCGAGTGGCCTGCTCGGGGAGCTCGAGGGGCTGATCATCCCGACGCGCGGGCAGATGATCGCGACCGAGCCGCTCTCCGAGCGCCTGTTCCCGATGCCGCATTACGGTCGGCACGGCTACGACTACTGGCACCAGAACGAGGAGGGCCGGCTGATCGTCGGCGGCTTCCGGGACGCGGACATGGACTCGGAGTTCACGGCGGAAGAGGCGACGACGGAGCGGATCCAAGGGGCGCTGGAGGGCTTCGCCGAGGCGTTGCTCGGAAGAAAGCCGGCGGTCACGCACCGCTGGGCGGGTGTGTTCGGGCTCGTTCCCGATCTGATGCCGGTCGTCGGCTGCCATCCCGTTCACGACGGTGTCTGGATCGCCGGTGGCTACTCCGGCCACGGCAACGTGCTCGGGCTGATGTGCGGCGAGCTCGTCGCGCGAGCGATCGCCGGCCAGCCGCACGAGCTGCTCGAGCGGATGAGCCCCGCGCGGCTCGTCGCCTAGAGGTCGATCCGCGTCAGCTCGAGCTCGTCCGCACGCTCGTAGGCGGCGATCGCGACCGCGAGATCCTGGATCGCGAGCCCGGTCGAGTCGAAGATCGTGATCTCGTCCTCCGACGCGCGACCCTCCGCCTTACCCGTGAGGACGGCGCCGAGCTCGGTCACGTCCGCGCGGGTGATCGCACCGGCCTCGACCGCGGCTGCGAGCTCGCCGCCGTGGCTTGCCTGTTCCCATTCGTCGCAGAAGATCCGAACGCGCTGGATCTCGCCGACTGCGATCTCCGCCTTACCGGGCCCGTCGGCTCCCATCAGGCTGACGTGCTGTCCCGCTCGCAACGAGCCCTCCGCGAGCAGGATCTCCCGGCCGGGCGTGACCGTGACGACGACCTCCGCGCCGAGCGCTTCCTCCTCGCTCGAGGCGACGCCGACGCCGAGCTCGGCGGCGACCGACCGGCGCCGCTCCGGATCGACGTCCCAGAGCGTCACGTCCCGTCCGCGCGCCTTCAGGCTGCGCGCAGCAGCACGGCCGTTGACACCGGCCCCGACCACCGCGGCCGCTCCGGGTAGTCCGAGCGTCTCCGCCGCGAGCGCGGCCGCCGCGCCGGTCCGGAGCGCGGTTACCGCTCCAGCGTCGAGCAGCGCCTCGACGAGTCCCGTCTCCGCGTCGGACAGGACGACGAGCCCGCTGACGGTCGGAAGGCCGCGAGCGGGGTTGCCCGGAAAGGACGTCACCCATTTCAGGAGTGCGTGTCCGCCGCCGAGCGCCGGCATCGCCCGGAAGTCGCCCGCCGGGTAATTCGTCACGTAGAGCTTCGGCTGCATCGCCCACTCGCCGCGCGCATGCGCGATGAAGCCTGCGTGCACCGCGTCGTAGGCGCGCTCGGGCGGAACGGCAGCCTCGACATCACGGGCCGAGAAGAACGGGACGCGCACGGCTACAGCGCCTTCAGTGCTGCGCCGACGTCCTCGAGCGCCTTCTTCGCGTCGGCGAACAGCATCGACGTCTTCGGCTCGTAGAACAGCGGGTTGTCGATCCCCGCGAATCCGGGGCTGAGCGAGCGCTTGACGACGACGACGCTGGCGGCGCGGTCGACGTCGATGATCGGCATCCCGTAGATCGGGCTGCCCGGATCGGATCGCGCGGCCGGGTTGACGACGTCGTTGGCGCCGAGGACGACGACGACGTCCGTCTGGGGCAGCTCCGGGTTGATCTCGTCCATCTCCTTCAGCTGGTCGTAGGGCACGTTCGCCTCCGCGAGGAGGACGTTCATGTGCCCCGGCATTCGGCCGGCGACGGGGTGGATGCCGTAGAGAACATCCACGCCTTTCGCCTCCAGCTGCTCGGCGAGCGCGCGCACGTCGTGCTGGGCCTGGGCGACCGCCAGCCCATAGCCGGGAACGAACACGACCTTGCGTGCGTAGTTGAGCATGATCGCCAGGTCCTCCGGCGTCGTCGCGCGGACGCTGCGACCGTCCTCGAGCGCAGCCGGCCCGGTGCCGGCCTGTACCGAGCCGAACGCCCCGAAGAGGACGTTGCCGATCGAACGGTTCATCGCCCGGCCCATCAGCAGCGTCAGCAGCGTTCCCGAAGCGCCGACGAGCGCACCGGCGACGATGAGCACGTTGTTGTGCAGCAGGAAGCCTGCGGCCGCGGCGGCGACCCCTGTGAACGCGTTCAGGAGCGAGATCACGACGGGCATGTCGGCACCGCCGATCGGCAGCACGAAGAGCACGCCGAAGGTGAGCGCGGCCACGATCAGCGCCACCACGAGGATGTCGCCCTCGGCGCCGGAGACGATCAGCCCTCCGAGCACGAGCGCGGTGAGCAGGACGGCACCGTTCACGAACTGCTGCCCCGGATAGACGATCGGCCGGCCGCTGAGCAGTTCCTGCAGCTTCGCGAACGCGATCAGCGAGCCCGAGAACGAGATGCTGCCGATCAGCGCCGAGAGCAGGATCGTGATCGACTCCTCGGCAGGCAGCTCGCCCGGCAGCGGCGTCAGGTTGTGGAACTCCGCCAGCGCGATCAGCGCCACGGCGCCGCCGCCGACCCCGTTGAACAGGGCCACCATCTGCGGCATCGCCGTCATCTTCACCGAGCGCGCTCCGACGACGCCGATCACCGCGCCGATCGCCATCGCCAGCCCGATCCAGACAAAGTTGCCGAGCCCTTCCTGGGCCAGCGTGACCGCGATCGCGAGCGCCATCCCGGCCGCGCCGAGCAGGTTTCCCTGGCGGGCGCGCTTCGGCGAAGAGAGGAAGCGGAGCGCGAGGATGAAGGTCACGATCGTGACCAGGTAGAGCAGGTCGGTGGTCGTCCGGCTCATTCGGGTGGTTTCGCCGGTCGACGCTGCTTGAACATCTCGAGCATCCGGTCCGTGACGACGAACCCGCCGACCACGTTCGCGGTGCCGAGAACGACGGCGAAGAAGCCCACCACCAGCGTCAGCGTGTCTGCGTTCGCCCTCCCGGCGACGAGGATCGCACCGACGAGGACGATCCCGTGGATCGCGTTCGTCCCGGACATCAGCGGCGTGTGCAGCATCGTCGGGACCTTCGAGATCACCTCGATCCCGAGGAAGATCGCGAGCACGAGGATCGTCAGCTCGAAGACCAGGACCTCGTTCATCTAGGCGGTGACCTTCGGGCGCGTGACGCAGGCGCCGCCGGTGATCTCGTCGTCGAAGTCGAGCGCGAGCTCGCCGCCCGGCGCAAGGTGGAGGAGGAGCGCCGAGACGTTGCGGGAGTAGAGCTGGCTCGCGTGGTACGGCGTGCGCGAGGGGAAGTCGGTGAAGCCGACGATGGTGACGCCGTGCCGCTCCACCTCCGAGCCGGGCTCGGTGAGCTCGCAGTTCCCACCCGTCTCGGCGGCGAGGTCGACGATCACGGAGCCGGGCCGCATCTTCTGAACGGCCGTCGCGGGGATCAGCTTCGGCGCCGGCCGGCCGGGGACGAGCGCGGTCGTGACGACGACGTCGAACTCGGGGATCTGCTCCTCGAGCGCCGCCTGCTGGCGCGCCTGCTCCTCCGCGGTCAACTCCGCCGCGTAGCCGCCGCTCGTCTCCGCCCCCTGGATGCCGAGATCGAGGAAGGAGGCGCCGAGGCTCTCGACCTGCTCCCGCACCGCCGGCCGGACGTCGAAGCCCGAGACGACTGCTCCGAGCCGGCGCGCGGTGGCGATCGCCTGCAGGCCGGCGACGCCCGCGCCGAGGACGAGCACCTTGGCCGGCGCGACCGTCCCTGCAGCGGTCATCAGCAGCGGGAAGAGGCGAGGCAGCCGGTCGGCGGCGGCGACGACAGCCTTGTAGCCCGCGACGGTGCTCTGCGACGAGAGCGCGTCCATCGACTGCGCACGGGTGATCCGTGGGATCGACTCCATCGCAAAGGCGACGACACCGCGCTCGGCGAGCTGCTCGATCCCGGCGGTGTCGCTGAGAGGGGAGAGAAAGCCGACGAGCACAGTCCCCGGCGAGAGCTCAGCGATCTCGTCGGCGGTGGGCCCGACGACCCGAACGACGGCCTGTGCGCCCGCCAGCAGCTCGCCGCGGTCGACGACGTCGGCGCCGGCGGCCGCGTAGTCGGCGTCCGCGAACCCGGCGGCCGTGCCCGCTTCGCGTTCGACAGCGATCGCAAAGCCCGCCGCGCTCAAGCGCCCGACGGAGTCGGGCACGAGCGCCACCCGGCGCTCGGCGGCGCCGGTTTCTTTCGGGACTGCGACCCTCACGGAGAGCGAACTCTACGGCGCAGGGCAGCCGGCGAGGAAGGGAACCGGAGCCTGCCCTGGAAAGTCGGGCAACGTGGGGTCACTGCTCGCAACTTTCTCCGCCGCCCTCGAGGCGCGCGATCCGTACCTGAAGGGGCATTCGACTCGCGTGACGGCGTTCGCGGAGTCGCTCGCGCGGCTGCTGGGCTGGCGGGGCTCACGGCTCGAGGCGCTTCAGCTTGGAGGCTCGCTCCACGACGTCGGGAAGATCTCCGTTGACGCGAGTGTCCTCTGCAAAGCCGGGCCGCTGACCGAGCAGGAGCTGGAGCAGATCCGGCGGCACCCCGTCACCGGGGCGCGGCTCGTCGAGAGCTTCGAGGACTTCGAGGCCGCGCTGCCGTACGTCCTCCACCATCACGAGCGCTGGGACGGCTTCGGCTACCCGCACGGACTCAGCGGCGAGCGGATTCCGCTCGAGGCGCGAGCTGCTCGGCGTCGCCGACGCCTTCGACGCGATGACCTCAGCACGTGCCTATCGCTCAGCGCTGACAGTCGAGCAGGCGCTCGTCGAGCTCGAGCGGTGCGCGGGCTCGCAGTTCGATCCCGAGCTGGCGCAGGCGTTCGTCGACGGCTGGCGGCAGGGCGAGATCACGGCCCCGCGCCGCTCCGTACGCATCGCGATCTAGAGCGAGGACCAGACCTCGAGCTTCTGCTTCGTGCGGCGGATCACCTCGTCGGTGAACTCGCGCGAGCCGGCGTGGCCGCCGAGATCGGCCGTGCGCACACCTTCGGCGACCGTCTCGAGCGTCGCCTCCCGGATCGCGCGGCCGGCGTCCTGGGCCGCCTCGTCCGCGTGCGTGAGCAGCGCGGCGCCGGCGAGGATCATCGCCATCGGGTTGGCGACGTCCTTGCCGAAGAGCGACGGAGCGGTGCCGTGCGCGGCCTCGGCCATCAGCGCCCGCGGCACGTACTCCTCGTCGAAGGCCACCAGCATCGACTCCGAGCCGGCGATCGAGCCGAAGAGCGGCAGCACGAGGTCGGAGAGGATGTCGCCGTCCCGGTTCAGCGCCGGGATCACGAGCGGCGCGCCGGTCTGGGCCGAGCAGGAGCGCGAACGTCGCGTCGATCAGCTGCGGCTCGTAGGGAACGTCCGGGTGGCGCGCGGCGGCCGCGTCCATCTCCTCCTTCAGCATCCCCTCGTACGTCGGGCTGACGGTGTACTTCGGGCCGCCGAAGACCTTGGCGCTCATCCGCTCGGCCTGGCGGAAGGCGAACTCGGCGACCGAGCGGCAGATCCGGCGCTCGATCCGCTCCGTCCGGAAGGCGACCTCGTCCTCCCCTTCCCCTTCGCGCCACTCCTTGGCGCCGTAGGCGTCTCCGACGGCCATCCGCACGACCGAGATCGGAGAGTGGACGCCGCCGAGCGGGACGACGCCGGGGATGCGCCGTCCGGTTCGCACGATCACCTGGCCGCCGATCTCCTCACGCAGGATCCGGTTCGGGGAGCCGACGTCGTCGCGGCCCTCGGGCGTGACCGTCGCCGCCTTCAGCCCGAGCCCGTGCTCGCGGATCGCACGAGCCGCCTCGTGCACGATCTGGTTCTTGGTCGCCCGGCGATTCGCGAGCGAGAGGTCGTAGCGGGGAAACTCGAGCTCGATTCCGATCACGTCCGGCTGGAGCGGACGCAGCCCTTCCTCGAGCAGCTCCTGGCCGGTCTCGTCACCTTCGAGCACGACAATCGTCCGTGGATCCATCGGCGGCGGATGATACTGGCGCCGTCCGTTGCACGTGGGTCATACGTCAGCCCCGGACGTCGTCGAGCAGTATCTCGACGGCCGAACGATCGAGGACTTTCGGCCGCGTCATTTGCGCGTCGTCAAGGCGCGAGATATCGGTCTCGACCCGGAGGGGAACGCGTTGCTCAGCCTGTTGCGTTCGTGGCGCATCAAACGCTCGCGCAATGCGGCGTGATTGTCGCAGCGATTTGCGCTACGGTAATCGCACGTTCTTCGATCCCCCAAGGAGGAATACCCGTGGCTCGTAAGACTGTGCTCGTTTCCGACATCTCCGGCGCCGAGATCGCCGACGGCAGGGGCGCCACTGTGCGGATCACGTTCCACGATGCGCGCAAGGGCGTGCGCGAGCTCGATGTCACGGACGCCGAGGCTGAGCAGATGGGTGGCCGCCAGGTCGCACGCCGCGGCCGGCGCCCGAAGTCCGCGACGCAGTAGCGCCGGCGCTACTCCCCTTCCCAGTACTCGGCCGGCTCGCCGCGCCGCGTGCGGAAGAGCCGCTGCCCCTTCGCGTCGGTCGCGGCGATCTTGCCGCTGTCCAGGTACTCGATCACCTCGGGCGAGAGGAGCGTCGAGAGCATCAGGACCCGCACGGGTTCGTCCGTGCCGTTGACGATCTGGTGCGCTCCGGCGGGGCCGCGGAGGAAGCAGGCGACGTCGCCCTCCGCGAGCTCGCGCTCGCCGTCAGGCGTCCGTAGCGTCGGCCGGCCGCGGATCACGATCGCCCACTCCTCGTTCGCATGGTGGGTGTGGTAGGGCCAGAGCTTCTTCCCCGGCGCCACCTCGTAGAGGCTGCCGCCGATCAGCTCCGCCGCGATCCGCGCTCCGACCCACGAGTCCTTGAAGGCGAAGCCTTCGTGCTCCGTGGTTTCGTTCCACTCGTCCCCGAAGAGATTGAAGATCTCCACGGCGCGAGCCTACGCCATTTCCCGCTCTTTGCCGATTTCGCGCCGGAAAGCCGTCGGGAGCCCCGACTACGATGGGTCGATGGGATTGGCCCTCGTCGTGGGGCCGGCGAAGGCCGGCAAGGTCGCGCGCCTGCTCGATGGTTACCTCGTGCAGATCGATCGCGATCCGGTCCTGATCGTGCCGAACCGGTCGGACGTGGAGCGGATCGAGCGCGATCTCCTGCAGCGTTGCGGCGCGCTCCTCGCAGGCTCGATCGGCACGTTCGACGACGTCTTCCGCGAGCTCGCGCTGGGCGCGGAGGGAGCGCGGCCGGTGCTCGGCGACGCCCAGCGCGCGCTCGCGGCGCGGCGTGTGCTCGGCCGGACGCCGCTGAATGGGCTCGGTCGTTCCGCACGCTTCCCGGGCTTTGCCGACTCGCTCCTGGCCGTGCTCGGCGAGCTCGAGTCCGGCCTGCTCGAGCCGGCTCAGCTCGACGGTGACCTCGCGCTCCTCTACGCGTCGTACCGCGCGGAGCTCGACCGGCTCGGGCTCTGGGACCGCGACCTACTCCGGCGCGCCGCTGTCGAGCGGCTCCGCACGGACATCGATGCCTGGGACGGGCGTCCGGTCTTTGCCTACGGCTTCGAGGACCTGACCGGGGCGGAGTGGGGCCTCCTCGAGGCGCTCGCCGCCCGCGCCGAGCTGACCGTCTCGATGCCGTACGAGCCCGGCCGGCCGGCCTTCGCGTCGCTCCGGCGGACGCAGGAAGACCTCGCCGCGCTGGCCGGCGGCCGCATCGACGAGCTCCCCGCGCGGGCGGCCGAGTACGGCAGCGCCGCGCTCGCGCACCTCGAGCGCCATCTCTTCTCCGACGCCCCACCCGAAGGCCCGCCGCTCGACGGAGCCGTCCGCTTCCTCGAGGGCGCGGGCGCCCGAGGCTCGCTCGAGCTCGTCGCCGAGTCGATTCGCGAGTTGGCCGCCGATGGGTCGCCGCTCGAGCAGATCGCGCTCGTCGTCCCGGCCGTCGAGCGCTGGCGGGCGCCGCTGGAGACGGTGCTCGGCACGCTCGGGATCCCGTTCGCGATCGAGGGGCGCATTCGCCTCAGCCAGACGCCGTACGGGCAGGCGCTGCTCTCCCTGCTCCGCTTCGAGTGGCAGCAGGGTGGGCGCCGTGACCTCTACGCCTTCCTCCGCTCGCCGTACTCGGGCTTCGGCCGCTCGAACGTCGACTTCCTGGAGGGGCGGCTGCGCGGCCGTGGTGTCTCGGCGCGTGAGTCGGTCGAGGAGGAGACGATCCGTCTCCGCGACGGTCAGCCGCTGCCGCCACTGGAGGCGCTTCGCGGCGCCGCGGGGCCGCTCGACGCGGTTCGAGGGCTGGCGACGTCGATGCTCCGCCACGCGCACGGGCTCGACTCACCGCCCGTGGGCGAGGCGAGCCGCGCCGACCTGCGTGCCTACGACGCGCTCACGCGGGTTCTGGACGAGCTCGACGGCTGGACGGCGCTCGGCGGCGACCTCGCAAGCGAAGAGATTCTCGGCGCGCTCGAGCACGCCGAGGTCCGGCTCGGGTCGGCCGGCGAGCGCGGCCGCGTGGCGGTGCTCGATCTCTCCCGTGTCCGCACCCGCCGCTTCGATGCCGTGTTCCTGCTCGGCCTCGAGGAGGGGACGCTGCCCCGCCGTGGCGCCGCGTCGCCGTTCCTCGACGACGACGCGCGCGGCGAGCTCGACCAGCGCACCGCGGCCCGCCTGACCCGCCCCGATCCGGTCGAGCGCGAGCGCTATCTCTTCTACACGGCCTGCACGCGCGCGACCCAGCGGCTGACGCTCGTGCGCGAGGCGGCCACGGACGAGGGCAGCCCGCGCGAGCCGAGCCCGTTCTGGGACGAAGTCGTCGCGCTCTTCGACCTCGACGATGTCCGGCGCGCGACTCACCGGCGTCCGCTCTCCCGGCTGACCTGGGAGCTCGAGGCCGCCCCGACCGAGCGCGAGCGGCTACGCGCACTCGCCCTGCTCGCCGCGCGCGAGCCGGAGGACGCCGAGTCGATCGCGATCGCCAACGGCTGGGAGCGGCGGCTCCGCCGGGCGCGCGGCGCGTTCACCCGCGAGACGGCGCTCCGCCATCCGCGCGTGCTCGCCGAGCTCGGCGCGAAGACGCCGTTCAACGTCACCGAGCTGGAGCGGTTCGCGGACTGCTCCTCGGCCTGGTTCTTCGAGCGGCTGATCTCGCCGCGGCAGATCGACCGCAAGGTCGACGCGATGCTGCGCGGCTCGGTCGCGCACACGACCCTGCACCGCTTCTACGCCGGCCTGCCGCGCGCGACCGGCGGCGACCGTGTCGACGAGGCGCATCTGGACGACGCGCTCGCGTTCCTCGGCGAATGCCTGGAGGGCGCGCTCCAGGGTGTGAAGATGGAGATGACGGAGCTCGAGCGGCGCGAGCTCGAGCAGAGCCTGAAGCGCGACCTCGAGCAGCTCGTCCGCGACGAGGCGCGCTCGCCGGTGCCGCTGCTGCCGCGCAAGTTCGAGGTCGGGTTCGGCTCCGAGCGGTCGGCCCCCGAGCTGCAGCGCGGGCTCGACCTCGGCGACGGGATCACGCTGTCCGGGAAGATCGACCGGGTCGACATCGACCCGGGCAGCGCCCGCGGGATCGTCCAGGACTACAAGTCCGGGCGCACAGGCCACTCGGCGGCGGAGATCGAGAAGGAGCTGCGCCTCCAGATCCCGCTCTACATGCTCGTTCTGCGCGACCTGGTCGGGATCGAGCCGCTCGGCGGGCTCTACCGGCCGCTCGCGGGCGAGCGTCGGCCGCGGGGTCTGCTGCGCGCGGAGGCCAAGGAGGACGTGCTGCCGGGCTTCGCCGCGAACGACTATCTGGACGAGGATGCGTTCTGGGCCCAGGTCGAGGGTGCGCGCGACCTTGCACGCGGGCTCGCGCAGCGGATCCGCGAGGGCGACGTGCGGCACGACCCGAAGGGGACGGACGGCTGTCCGGCCTGGTGCGACCTCTGGCGGATGTGCCGGATCAGGCGGGCATGACGACGCGGACTCCCAACGAGCAGCAGACGGCGGCGATCGCGGCGCGGGGGCAGGTCTTCGTCTCGGCAGGCGCCGGCACCGGCAAGACGACGGTACTCGTCGAGCGCTTCGTCGAGGCGGTCTGCGAGCGCGGGATCGACGTCGAGTCGATGCTCGTGATCACCTACACCGAGCGCGCAGCGGGCGAGCTCAAGGGCCGGATCCGCGCCCGCCTGCACGAGCTCGAGCGCCACGACCTGGCCCGCTCGCTCGACGGCGCCTGGATCTCGACCATCCACGGCTTCTGCCTGCGGCTGCTGAAGTCCCACCCGTTCGCGGCCGGGCTCGACCCGCGCTTCAGGATCCTCGACGACAGCCAGGGCCGCGTGATCCGCGGCGAGGCGTTCGAGGCGGCGCTGAACGAGTTCTGCGCCGGTGAGGATCCCGAAAGGCTGCAGCTGCTGGCGACCTACGGCGCCGGTGGCCTGCGGCGGATGCTGACGACCGTGTACGAGACCCTTCGCTCCGCCGGCAGGGAGCTCGACCTCGAGCTGGGCGAGCGGGCGGACCTCAAGGCTCAGCTCGACGAGCTGGCCCACGTCGCGCGCGCTCTCGCGGCCGATTCGGACGCGACCGACGCGGCGCGGACGGCGGCGGCGCAGGCTGTGGCGCTCGCGGAGTCGGAGACACTCCCCGAGCGGCTGCTCGATCTCAGCGGCCTCCGGGCGCGCGGCGAGCGGGCGGCGAGCTACGAGGAGGCGCGGAAGGCGGTCGAGCAGGCGGCGCTCGACGAGCTGGCGCTGCAGGATCGCGACCTGCTGCAGCAGCTCCTGCACGGCTTCGCGGCCCAGTACGCGGCGGCGAAGGACCGCGAGTCGGCGCTCGACTTCGAGGACCTTCAGCTGCACGCCCGTGACCTGCTGCGCGACGACGAGAGCCTGCGCGAGCGGGAGCGGCTGCGGTTCCGCTCGATCATGGTCGACGAGTTCCAGGACACGAATCGGCTCCAGTGCGAGCTGGTCGACCTGCTGACGGGACCCGACACGGAGCGGTTCTTCGTCGGCGACGAGTTCCAGTCGATCTACGGCTTCCGCCACGCCGACGTGCAGGTCTTCCGGGAGCGCCGCACCGGGGCGCAGACGTTGCTGCCGCTGACGCGCAACTACCGCTCGCGGCCGGAGGTGCTCGCAGTCGTCAATCACCTCTTCGGGGCCGAGTTCGGCGAGGAGTTTCAGCCACTCGCGGCGTCCGGCGAGTTCCCCGATCCGGTCTTCGGCACGCCCGTCGAGCTGCTCGTGACCGACAAGGCGGCGTACGCGGGCACCGGCGTCCACTGGCGCCGCGCAGAGGCGAAGAACGTCGCGCGGCGGGTCAAGGAGCTCGTCGACACGGGCGCCGCGACCGCGGGCGAGATCGTCCTCCTCTTCGCGGCCGGGACGGACGCCGAGTGGTACGAGGAGGAGCTGCGCAGCGCCGGTCTTGCCACCTACCGCGCCACCGGCCGCGGCTACTTCGGCCAGCAGCAGGTCGTCGACCTGCTCTCGTACCTGCGCCTGCTCCAGAACCGCTACGACGACGAGGCGCTCGTCAGCGTGCTCGCGTCGCCCTTCGTCGGCGTCTCCAACGACGCGCTGATGCTGATCCGGCGCAATGCGCGGGGGCCGATCTTCACCGGCCTCGAACGCACACTGCCGCCTGATCTCGACCCCGACGACACGCGGCTTCTCCGCGCCTTCAGGCAGCGCTACGACCGGCTCGCGGAGGCCGCGCCGCGGCTCTCGCTCGAGCGCCTCTGCGAGCGGGTCGTCGCCGACCACGACTACGACCTCGCCGTGCTCGCACAGTGGGACGGGCGCCGGCGCTATGCAAACCTGCGCAAGCTGGCGCGGCTCGCGCGCTCGTACGAGGAGCTGCGCGGCCCCGATGTCGAAGGCTTCGTCCGCTTTGTCGAGGAGCAGGAGGCGGTCGGCGCGGCGGAGCGGGACGCGGTCGCGGAGGAGGAGGGCGCCGACGCCGTCCGGCTGCTGACGATCCACGCCGCGAAGGGGCTGGAGTTCAAGGTCGTCGTAGTGGCCGACGCCGGCCGCGACCGCAACGCGCCCTCGGCCGACGAGATCCTCTGCCTGGCCGACGGCCGCTTCGGCTTCCGGGTCGCCGACCCCGCAACCGGCCGCCGCCACGGCGTGCTCGGCTACGACAGCGTCAAGGAGGCCCGCGCGGCCGAGGACGAGGCGGAGCGGCTGCGGCTCTACTACGTGGCGATGACGCGCGCGATCGACCGCCTGATCGTCAGTGGTTCGATCGATCCGGAGCGGAAGGCCGACGAGCGGACGCCGATCGGCTGGGTGCTGGGTCGGCTCGACTGCGCCGATGAGCTCGGTGCAGCCGGAGAGACCCCGCTCGAGCTGGAGCGGGAGGGTGCGCGCGTGCTCGTGCGGGTCGACCTCACGCCGCCCCCGCCGGTCGAGCGCACTGTCCCGGAGCCCGTGGCTGCGGTCGTCGACGAGGAAACCGGCCAGCTGGCCCTCTTCGCGGCCGGGGCGGAGCCGAAGCTGCCGCCGCTCGCGCCCGCGCTCGCGCCGATCCAGGCGCTGCCGGAGCCGCCGCTGCACGACGTGCGCCGCCTCTCCTACAGCGCGCTCGCGCTCTTCGAGCGCTGCTCGTATCGCTACTACGCGGAGCGTGTCGCGGGGATGCGGGAGGCGCGGGCGCACGGCACCGTGGCCGGGCAGATCGGGACTCGTCGCGACCGAGGTCGGCGACGCGGTCCACCGCCTGCTCGAGGTCGTCGACCTCTCGGCGCCGGCGGCGCCGGACGTCGACCAGGTGCGCGCCTGGTACCCGGCGGTGACCGACGAGGAGCTGTCCCGGATCGCGGCGTTCGTGGACAGCTACTGCGGCTCCGAGCTGGCGCAGCGGATCGCCACGCTGTCGGGCGCCAGACCCGAGCGCCCGTTCGCGTTCGAGCACGACGGCGTGCTCCTGCACGGGCGACTCGACGTCCTCCACGTCGAGGGCTCGCGCGCGCTCGTGCTCGACTACAAGACGAACTCCCTCGCCGAGGGGACGCCCGAGGAGATCGTCGAGGCGGACTACCGGCTGCAGCGGCTCGTCTACGCGCTCGCGTGCTTCCGCGCCGGCGTGGACGAGGTCGAGGTCGTCTACCACTTCCTCGAGCGGCCGGACGCCGTCGTCTCGAAGGCCTTCACGCGCAACGATTTGCCCGAGCTCGAGGCCGAGCTCTCGGAGGCGATCGGCCGCATCCGCGCCGGCGAGTTCGTGCCGACTCCGAGCGAGTTCAACTGCGCGGGCTGTCCTGCGCTCGACGTCGTCTGCGCCGGGCCCCGCCTGCACGGTGGTCCGAGCCGCCCACCCGTCCTGGCGGCTGCCGGCTAGATGCGCGTCGCCGCTCTCTGCGACGTGCACGGCAACCTGCCGGCGCTCGAGGCGGTGCTCGCCGAGGTGCGGTCGCTCGATGTCGACCGGATCGTCAGCGGCGGCGACGTGATCGCCGGCCCGTATCCGCAGGACTGTCTCGACCGGCTCCGAGAGGTCGAGGCGGCGTTCATCCGCGGAAATGCCGACCGTGAGTCGCCCCGGGCGCCCGCGGGCACGTGGGAGTGGCTCTCGGCGCAGCTCGACGAACCCTCACACGAGTTCCTCCGCACGCTGCCGTTGTCGGTCTCGCTCGACGGTGTCCTCTACTGCCACGGCTCGCCGCGCGACGACGACGAGATCCTGACCAAGGTCTCGCCCGACGAACGCTTCCGCGCGGCGCTCGAGGGCGTCGAGGAGCGGGTCGTCGTCGGCGGGCACACGCACGTCCAGTTCGAGCGCGTCGTCGACGGCATTCGCTTCGTCAACGCCGGCAGCGTCGGCATGCCCTACGAGGGACGCCAGGGTGCGTTCTGGGCGCTGCTCGACGGGGGAGAGATCGAGCTCCGCTCGACGCCGTACGCGATCGACGCTGCCGTGGCAGCGATCAGAATGACGACATACCCGAACGCGGAGCAGATGGCCGGCTGGCTGCTCGAGCCGGAGGATCCGGACGAGGTGTCGGCGTACTTCGAGAGCGTTGCCACGTAGCTTCGTCCACGAGGCGCGTCGGGCGGTGGGGCGGCGGCGCGACCGGATCAGGCCGATCATCGAGCGGCTGGCGACGGAGCACTCGGACGCGAAGATCGCGCTCGAGTTCCGCAACCCGGTCGAGCTGCTGATCTCGGTGATGCTGTCGGCGCAGACGACGGACGTGAACGTCAACCGCGTCACCAAGACGCTGTTCGAGAAGTACGGGCGCCCCGAGGACTACCTCGCCGTGCCGCGGGAGGAACTGGAGCAGGATGTCTACGCCACCGGCTTCTTTCGCCAGAAGGCGAAGTCGATCCAGGGCGCGATGCGAGTGCTGCTGGAGGAGTTCGACGGCGAGGTGCCGGGGACCGTCGACGAGCTGCTGCGCCTGCCGGGTGTGGCGCGGAAGACCGCGAACGTCGTCGCAGCCGAGCTCGGCGACCCGCAGGGCGTCGTCGTCGACACCCATGTGCGCCGGCTCTCGCAGCGACTCGGTCTGACGCGCCAGGAGGACCCCGTCAAGATCGAGCGCGACCTCGTCAAGCTCGTCCCGCGCGCCGACTGGGGCCGGTTTCCCCATCTCCTGATCTGGCACGGCCGTCGGGTCTGCGACGCTCGCAGGCCCCGCTGCGAGGACTGCGTCCTCGCCGACCTCTGTCCGTCGAGTCGCGTCGAGATTGACGAAGTCGCCGAGCTGCCGTGACGCTCACGACACGAGTTCCCCGCTAGCGTTCGGAGTGGGAGCCCGCTCCCCCAAGGGGGGCCTCGCTGGTTCTCCGCGTGCCCGAGCTAGCGCGACGACAGCGCGACGAGGACGCCGCCGTCGTCGTCATACGCCGGAAAGACGTCTGCGGTGACCTGCTTGACCTGGCCGGACCGCGAGCGCAGCTCGAGGTGCTCGCCCATGCGCCGGACGCCCCACTCCAGCGCGAACGCGATCGGGCTCTTGCCGGCCTCGAAGCCCTCCAGCCCGAACGCGTCGACCACGTCCTTGCCCATCAGCTCCTGCTCGCCGTAGCCCGTCAGCTCGAAGACGCCGCGACCGGCGGCGAGGATGCGGCCGTCACGGTCACACGCGACGAGCCCGGCGGTCGGCGGCGGGTAGTAGTCGTCGAGGATCTCGAAGAGGAAGCCGAAGCCGCACCGCTCGCACGAGACCGCTTGGCGTAGGAGCCCCTGGCGGCCGTCGTTGTCAATCGAGCGGTTCTTGCAGTTCGGGCAGATGAAGAACGGCACTGGGCCTACGCCGGCTGGCCGTGCTCGCGCGGCGCCGTCAGCGCCGCCTCCGGATGCCTCTCCGCCTCGGCGAGGAAGCGCTCCGAGTCGAGCGCGGCGGCACAACCGGATCCGGCCGCGGTGATCGCCTGCCGGTAGATGTGATCCTGGACGTCGCCCGCGGCGAAGACGCCCGGGATGTTCGTCTCCGTCGTCTTCCCCTTGGTGATCAGATAGCCGTTCTCATCGTGGTCGAGCCAGTCGACGAAGAGCGCCGTCGTCGGGTCGTGGCCGATCGCGACAAACAGGCCGTCGGTCGGATACTCGATCGAATCGCCGGTCTCGACGTTCCGGAGCAGGACGCCCGTCAGCTTGCCGCTGTCGGCGCCGAGCACCTCCTCGACGACGAACGGCGTCATGATCTCGATCTTCTCGTGAGCCTTGACGCGATCGACCATGATCTGCGACGCCCGGAACTCGTCTCGGCGGTGGACGAGCGTGACCTTGGAGGCGAACTTGGTCAGGTAGAGCGCCTCTTCCATGGCCGAGTCGCCGCCGCCGACGACAACGACCTCACGGTCGCGGTAGAAGGCTGCGTCGCACGTGGCGCAGTAGGTGACTCCGCGGCCGTGCAGCGCGCGCTCCGACTCGAGGCCGAGCTGGCGCGCCGTCGCGCCCGTGGCGACGATCACGGTCTGGCTGAGGTACTCCTCGTCGCCGACGTAGATCTTGAACGGGCGCTCGGAGAGGTCGATGCGCGTGACGTCGTCAGTGACGAACTCGGCGCCGAAGCGAGCTGCCTGAGCCCGGAACTCGCCCATCATCTCCGGCCCCATCACTCCGTCGCGGTAGCCCGGGTAATTCTCGACCTCACTCGTGATCATCAGCTGTCCGCCCCAGTTGAACCCCTCGATCACGAGCGGGCTCAGGTTGGCGCGCGCGGCGTAGAGTGCGGCTGTGTAGCCGGCAGGGCCGCCGCCGATGATGATCACGTCACGAACGTCGTTCAACGCATGCTCCTTGGTTCGATCCGGGCTGTTGTGCCCGTCACCATAGAGAACGAGTCGGAGGGTCGAGATGTTCCGCTCGTTGAGGCTTAGAATCCGAGGTCGTCAGGCAGAAAGGTCGATATGACGACAACCACGGTCAGCCTCGACGGCCTGCGTGAGCTCGCCGGCTTCCGCGCTCAGAACGGGTGCGCGATCTCTCTCTACGTCGACCTCGATCCCACGATCTCGCCCACGACGCGCGAGACCGCGATGCGCGTCCACGCCATGCTCGACTCGGCTGCAAAGTCGCACGGTGCGACACGGCCCGATCTCGCTCACGAGGTCAAGTCCGGGCTGAAAGCGGACTTCGAGCGGCTCGCGCAGTACTTCGACGAGGAGTTCGACCGCGACGGCGCTCATGGGCTCGCGGTCTTCGCAGCTGGTCTCGACAACATCTGGAGCGTGCTCGCGCTGCCGTGGAAGGTGGCCGACGCGGCCAGGGTAGCCGACGACTTCCTGCTCAGCCCGCTCGTGCCGCTGGTCGGCCGCGGCAACGGCGCGGTCGTCGCCGTCGTCGGGCGGGAGCGCGGACGCGTCCTCGCCCTGCGCGGCGGCCGCTTCGAGCAGATCGCCGACCGCACCGAGGAGACGCAGGGCCGGCACGACCAGGGGGGCTGGTCACAGGCCCGATACCAGCGGCACATCGGCAATCTCGACCTCGAGCACTACAAGACCGTCGCGGAGGAGCTGGAGCGGGTCTTCCGGGCGCTCGGCCGGCCCCGGATCATCGTCGTTGCGGGCGACGAGACGCGCGCCGAGTTCGCGGACGTCCTCTCGTCCGAGCTCGAGGAGGCCGTGATCGGGTGGACGAGCGCGGACGCGCACGCATCCGACGCCGAGCTCGGCGAGATCGTGCAGCCGTTCGTCGACGAGTGGCGCGCCGGGCTCGAGAACGACGCGGTCGCGCGCTGGCGCGAGGAGGTCGGCAAGATCGCGCTCGGCTCAGCCGGCTGGGCAGACACGCTCGAGGCCGCGTCCGACGGACGGGTGGAGCTGCTGCTCCATCAGGCGGGCGTACGGCGGGACGCGTACCGCTGTCCGGCCTGCGGCCGCGCCGCCGCGGTCGCGGCCACCTGCCCGCTCGACGGGACGACGATGGAGCATCGCGACGACGGGCTCGATCTCGCGGTCCGGCTGACGCTCGCGTACGGCGGCGACTTGCTTGCCGTCGAACGCCAGGATCTCGATCCCGTCGAGGGGATCGGCGCGATCCTGCGTTTCTAGCGCAGGATGCGCGTCCGCAAGAGCGGACGCGCATCGCGCAAAGATCCCTGAAGGGGGCCGCCAGCGGCCCCAAGATCAAATGCGGATGGCGCCAAGCTGCTCTATCTAGGCCGCGTCGATCGCGCGCAGCTGCTCGCCCAACTCCGGCGCCTGAAGTGACTGTGGCTGCTCAAGCACAGGGTTCAGCTGCGGGAATTCCTTGTCTGACGCGACGTATTCGTCGAGCTTACGGGCCGTCGGAAGCAGTCGCTTCTCGAGCGAGCCGACCGTCTCGTTGAAGGCCCCAACCGCTCCCTTGAGGCTGGTTCCAATCTTGTTCAGATGCCCACCAACGATCCCGAACCGCTCGTAGAGCTCGCGCCCGAGCTTCTGGATCTCGCGGGCGTCCTCGGCCACGCTCTCCTGCTGCCAGCCGTACGCGATCGACTGGAGCAACACGATCAGGGTCGTCGGGGACGCAACGTGCACGCGTGAGCGGACGCCGGTCTCGACGAGCGACGGATCCTGCTCCCACGCGGCGCGGAAGAAGCCCTCGTCCGGGAGGAACATGACAACGTAGTCCGGCGTGTCGCCGAACTCCTTGTAGTAGCCCTTTGCGCTGAGCTTGGCCATGTGCTCGCGCACCTGTCGTGCGTGTGACGCGACGTGCGCGGCGCGCTCCGTTTCGTCGGTCGCCTCGATCGAATCGAGATACGCCGCGAGCGGGACCTTGGCGTCGACGATCACCACCTTCCCTCCGGGAAGGCGCACGATCAGATCCGGACGCAGCCTCCCGTCGTCGGTGGTCGCGGTCACCTGCTCGTCGAAGTCGCAGTAGGGCAGCATCCCCGCAAGCTCGACGACGCGCTTGAGCTGGATTTCGCCCCAGCGGCCGCGCACGTGCGGCGTGCGGAGAGCTGTGGCGAGCGACGCCGTGCGCTCGCTCAGCGCTGAGAGCTGCTCGCCGAGCGCCCCGTAGGCCCGTTCCCGGGCAAGCTCGAGCGTCCGCACCTGGCCGTCCACCTTCTCGAGCGACTCCTTCAGCGGCTTGACGTAGCCGGTCAGCTTGGACTCCGCAATCTCCAGAAACGCCGAGCTGTTGGCCTGATATGCGTCGGCGGAGGCCGCGCGAACCGCGGTCACGACCTTCTCGTCGAACGAACGGCGCTCGACGTCGAGTTCGGCGCGAGTGCCTGCGAGCTCGCGCTCGACCGAACCGAGCCGCTGCGATGCGTACAGCCACACGCCGATGGCGCCGAGGAGGAGACCGAGGATGAGGGCGAGAATGAGCATCGGGCCGACGAACGGTAGAGACCGCGTCGGACGACATCGAGCGTCCGCGATGGGGGCTCTTCCAGTCGGTACCATCCGCTCGCCGATGGCCAGGAAAGATCGCGCTCCCAACCCCCCGAAACGCCCGCAGGCGCCGCAGCGGCGTTCGACGCCGTCCGGCCCTCGCGACGAGCGGCAGCGCCGCCTGCTCTACATCGTGGCGGCGACGGGGCTCGTGGGGCTCGCGATCGTCCTCGGTGTCGTCTTTCTCGCCGGCGGCGGCGGCGACAAGGACCTCGCATCGGCGCTGGAGGCCGGCGGCTGCCAGCTGAAGACCGTGCAGGCGCAGGTCGGTAACCACACAGCCGCCGAAGCCGCGACCTCGAATCCGAAGTGGAACACGGATCCGCCGACGAGCGGCCCCCACTACGAGATCCCGGCTGTCTACGGCGAGTACGACACACCGCTGAAGCCCGCACAGTTCGTCCACAACCTCGAGCACGGGGCCGTCTTCGTCCTCTACGGGCCCAAGGTGCCGGCGGCGACCGTCCAGCAACTGCGCGACTTCTACCAGGAGGACACCACCGGGATGCTGCTCGCGCCGTACCCGAAGCTCGGGGACAAGGTCGCGCTCGGCGCCTGGACGGTGCCGGACGACTTCGAGCCGGGCGGCACCAACGGCACCGCCTACCTCGCCACCTGCACGAAGTTCGACGAGGACGCGTTCTCGACCTTCCGCGACGAGCTTCGCTTCCGCGGTCCCGAGCGCTTCCCGCCCGACTCGTTACAGCCAGGCCATTCCTAGTCACCCGCCGGGGTGGCGGAACTGGCAGACGCGGCCGACTTAAAATCGGCCGGCCTCACGGCCGTGCGGGTTCGACTCCCGCCCCCGGCATCTGAATAGACTGCCGCCGTGGCCAAGATCGAGGAGTCCGCGGCGCATGCGCACCTCGAATGGGACACGCCGCTCTTCGAGACCGCCATCGCCCAGTTCGAGCAGGCGCTTGCCGTATGCGGACATCTCCGACGCGGTGGCCGAGCGCCTGCGCTACCCCGAGCGGGCGATCATGCTCTCCGTCCCGGTCAAGCTCGACAGCGGCACGCGCGTCGTCTACGCCGGCTACCGCGTCCAGCACTCCTCCGTGCTCGGACCGACCAAGGGTGGGATTCGGTACGACCCGGAGGTGACGCTCGGCGAGTGTGCCGCGCTCGCCGTCTGGATGACCTGGAAGTGCGCGCTCCTGCGGCTCCCGTATGGAGGGGCGAAGGGAGGCGTCCGCTGCAACCCGCGCGAGATGTCGCTGCGGGAGATCCAGGGCCTGACGCGCCGCTTCACGTCGGACTTGCTGCCGGTGATCGGGCCGCAGGAGGACATCCCCGCCCCCGACATGGCGACGAACGAGCAGACGATGGCGTGGATGATGGACACCTACTCGATGCAGGTCGGCCACGCCGTCCCCGAGATCGTCACGGGCAAGCCGATCTCGATCGGCGGCTCCGTCTTCCGCCACGAGGCGACCGGCGCCGGCGTGGTGATGGTCGTCGCCCGCGCGTGCGAGCGGCTCGGCTGGAACCTCGCCGAGCAGCGTTGCGTCGTCCAGGGCTTCGGCAACGTCGGCGGCATCGCCGCGCACGAGCTGGCCGACCGCGGCGCGACCGTGATCGCCGTCTCGGACGTCTCCGGTGGCGTCCACGACCCGGACGGGCTCGACGTGCACGAGATGAGCGAGTACGCCAGCGAGCACGGTTCGCTCGAGGACTGGCCGACCGGGATGCCGATCTCGAACGAGGAGCTGCTCGAGCTGCCCTGCGACATCCTCGTCCTCGCCGCGCGCGAGGATCAGGTGACGGAGGAGAACGCGCCGCGGATCCAGGCGCGCATGATCGCCGAGGGCGCGAACGGCCCGACCTCGCTCGAGGCCGACGCGATCCTGGCCGAGCGCGGCATCCCGATCCTGCCCGACATCCTCGCGAACGCAGGCGGCGTCACCGTCTCGTACTTCGAGTGGGTACAGGACCTCGGCCGCCTCTTCTGGGGCCGCGACGAGATCCGCGACAAGCTGGCGGAGAAGCTGAACGACGCCTTCGACCGCGTCTGGGAGATCTCGCAGGAGCGCGACGTCACCCTGCGCACCGCAGCGCTCGTCGCCGGGATCCGCGAGGTTGCCGCGGCGCTCGACGCCCGCGGCCTCTACCCGTAATGGACAGGGTGCGCGATGCGATGGTCGTCGAGCCGCCGCAGCTCGACGGCAGTGCGACCGCGCAGGAGGCCGGCGAGGCGCTCGACCGGCCGGAGGTGCGTGCGGTCTTCGTCAGCGACGAGGGCCGCTTCCTCGGCGTCGTGACCCGGAAGACGCTCGTGCGCGAGATCGTCGCCGCGGGCCGCGACCCGCGCACGACGACGTTGCGCGAGATCGTCGAGGTACCGCTGAACACGATCGGCTCCGAGCTTCCCCTCGACGAGGCATTCCGCTTTCTCGAGGAGCAGGACCTCGAGCGCGTGCCCGTGCTCGAGGACGGACGGCTCGTCGGCGTGCTCTCACGCGCGGTGCTGCAGCGACGGTTGGCCGAGGACGAGCCGCCGGACGAGGACGAGCTCTAGCTCTTTTCTCCTCTGTGGCTTCGCGCTCGACGCGTTGCCTGCGCTCCTCGTCCTTGCGCGCCAGGTAGGCGCGTAGCTGCTCGCGGCGAGCATCTTGTTCGGAGAAGTCAGTCTTCTTCCGCTTCTTCGCCATCATCCTCCTCGAGAAGGGCCACGATCCGCTTCATGTTGACCGAGATGTCGGCAGAGAAACCCGAGCGCAAGGTCGACTGCTTCGTCGTCCACGTCGAGTGAGAGTGCCCGCCGAGCTACCGGCCCGCAAGCCTCCGATCCGGTCAGCAGCAGGTGTAGGCGCCGGGCGGGGCGGCGCCTTCTTCGGACGCGGGCAACTCGGCTGCCGCGAGCGCGGCGCCGTGGAGGATGTCGCGCTCGCTCGCCGTGATTCCGTCGAGGCCGTAGAAGTCGAGGATCTCGGACAGTATGGCGGCGCCGGCGACGATCACCGGCGCACGGCCGGGCTCGATGATCCGAGCGCGCTCCTCGACCGACATCGCCGCGAGCCGTTCCGTCTGTTCGGCGACCGCCTCGCGTGAGATCGCGTGGCCGTGAATCCGCTCTGGGTCGTACTGCTCGAGCCCGAGGTCGAGGGCGGCGATCGTCGTCACCGTCCCGGCGACGCCGACGGCCCGCTCGGGCCGGGCGCTCGGCAGCAGCGCGCGCACGTGCTCCCGGATCGCGGAGACGTCCTCGCCGAAGCGCTCGGTCATCCGCACACAGCCGACGTCGAGGCTCTCGCGGACCTCGCTGCCGACGACCTGCACCTCGGTCGAGCCGCCGCCGATGTCGACGACGAGCGTCCCGGGCTCGAGCGCACCGATCCCACGCAGCGTCAGCTCAGCTTCCTCATCGCCGCTCAGCAGCCGGGTCGTGAAGCCGTAGCTCCACTCGATCTCCCCGAGGAACGCCTCGCCGTTCTCGGCGTCGCGGACGGCGCTCGTCCCGATGCAGAGCGTGCGCTCGGCGCCGAGCGCCTCGAGCTCGCGCCGGTAGTCGGAGAGCACGTTGCGGACACGTGCGATCGGGACGGGGAGGAGGCGGCGCCGCTCGTCGACGCCCTCGCCGAGGCGGGTGATCTCGAGCCGGCGGACGACCTCGTCGAGCGCGCCGTTCACGTCGGCGACGAGCAGCCGGGTCGAGTTGGTGCCGAGGTCGACCGCCGCGACCCTCACTTGCGCGGATAGACGGCCGTGACGCGCCCGATCGAGGCGCGGACGTCGTCGATCGCGCTCGTGAGCACGCTCAGCCGGGCGCGCGAGCGCCTCAGCCGCTCGAGCCCGGCGTCGAGCCTCGCGCTGCTCTCCTCCGCGCGCGCAAGGTGCTCCTCGATCTCGCCGCTCGCCTCCTCGATCCGCTCGAGCTCGGACGAGACGGTCCCGCTGAGCCGTTTCGCGCCCCGGAAGGCCTCGAGCCCCTTGATCGTTACGTAGATTGAAGAGGCGACCACCGCCACGATGGCAACGGCCAGCGCAAGCCAGAAGAGGGGCATTGCGACGATGCTACCAACGGTGTTTCAATGAGACGGATGCCGCGCGTCAGGGATGTTCTGGCGAGACGTGACGCCGCCGCGCAGATCGCCGTCGTACTCGGGGCGTTCGCCGCCTACGAGGTGGCACGCCACGCCATGCAGCCGAATTGGGCCCAAGCGTTCGCGAACGCGCGCCGGATCGAGGCCGTCGAAGAAGTGCTCGGCGTGGCCTGGGAGCAGTCGCTGCAGCGGGCGTTCCTCGCGATTCCCGACCTGATGCAGGCCCTCAACGTCTTCTACTTCGTCGGTCACTTCCTCATCACGGGGATCTTCTTCGTCTGGCTCTACCGGCGCTCGTGGGACGGGTTCCGCAGCTTCCGCGACGCCTTCCTGGTCGCGACCGCGATCTCGGTCGTCGTGCATTGGCTCTTCCCGACGGCGCCGCCGCGGCTCGCCGGCGTCGGGCTCGAGGACACGCTGCTCGTCCTGTCCGGGATCGACATCGGCTCGCCCACCTCGTCCGCGTTCTCGAATCCTGTCGCCGCCGTGCCGTCGCTGCACGCTGCGTACGCGCTCGGCGTCGGCATCGGCCTCTTCCGCTACGGCCGCTCGAGGCTCGTGCGCGCCGCCGGCGTCATCTACCCGCCGCTCGTGATCCTGACGATCGTCGTCACCGGCAACCACTTCGTGCTCGACGCCGTTGCGGGGATCGCCGTGATGTGCCTCGGCTTCCTCGCCGTGCGCTTGTGGCACGGACGTCACCGCGAGCGCAACTCGCATGTCTGCGCCGCCTGAGCGCCTGCGATCGCCGCTTCGCTGCGCTACAATGGACGCCGCGACGCGGGGTGGAGCAGCCAGGTAGCTCGCCGGGCTCATAACCCGGAGGTCGCAGGTTCAAATCCTGCCCCCGCTAGAGCATCATCCCGCTCTCGTGATGTTCGGCGATGTGGCAGTGAGCCATCCAGCGACCGGGGTTCGTCACGTCGAGCAGGAGGTCTACCGTCTGGCCGGTTGGCACCAGCACGGTGTCCTTCCAGACGAGGTTCGGTTCGGTAACGCCGTCGCGGGCGAGGATCAGGAATCGGCCCGCCCCGTGGATGTGGAAGGGATGGTGCATCGGGTGGTCTGAGTCCATCTCGTTGAGCAGGCGGAGCTTCACCTGGTCACCGACGCGGAAGCGCCAGTCGATCTCGTGGCCTTCGGCGCCGGTCGCTCGGTCGATCAGCTTCCAGCGCGTGTTGGCCGGGGTCGTCATCCGATTCACCTCGACCATGTCGTCTTCCCACTCGATCCCGCCCGCCTCGTGGGCGTGGTCGGCGTGGTCATGGTCATGCGTGTCACCGCCAGGGTGCTCGTGCTCGTGGTGCTCGTGCTCGTGCTCGTGCTCGTGCCCGCCTGCCGCAGTCACGAGGTGCGCTGGCACGAGTTTCATGCCGCACTCGGGGCAGCGATCAGGCTGGTCGCTCGTCACCTCCGGGTGCATCGGGCAGGCGTAAGCGATCGGTGCGGTGGCGGTCGCGAGCAGCTTCATCCCGCAGTCCGGACACTTGCCGGGCTCGTCGCTCAGCACCTTCGGATGCATCGGACACGTGTAGATGACTGTGGCGCCGGGCGGAAGCTCCGGCTCGCCCATGTCCATCTCGGCCACGAGCGCGAGTGTCTTGTCGGGCTCCCGCTCCAGGTGCGGAGCCATTCGTTCGCGCTCGGCCAGCATGTCGGCGTTCGTTCGCAGGGCTTCGAACTCTGCTGCGAGTGAGGGCTCCGCCTGCTCGTCGCTGACCTGAATCGTCGCGAGCGGATACTCCCTGTCCGGCGTGCGATGCAAGAGCGTCAGCTCTCCCGGCTCGGCGAAGAGCAGATCGACGACAACGCGCTCGGAGGGCGCGAGCATCACCGCTTCGACGAACTCCTCCCGTTCGACACGGCCGCTGTCACCGCCGACGAGCTTCATGCGCGCGCCGGGTAGAGCAACGTTGAAGACGCGCGTGTTGGCGGTGTTGGTCAGGTAGAGACGAACGACTTCGCCCGCCTGCGCCGAGAGCGAAAGCTCCGGCTCTCCGTTCGTCAGTAGGACGTTGCCGAAACGGCCCATTGCTGTGTAGTTCGACTCCGTCCGGCTGAAGGGCGCGACCCTGCCGTCCTCGATCAGGATGTCGTCGAGTGTGAGAGCGAGTTCGCGATTGGCGGGCGGCCAGTAGTCCGGTTCGGCGGGCTCGACGACGATGTTCCCGTAGAGGCCCATCTCCTGGCCGTAGTCCTCACGGATATGCGGGTGATACCAGTAGATGCCGGGATCGGGAAAGAGGAGCCGGTAGCTGAAGCTGCCGCCGATCGGCATCGGCGCCTGCGTCTCCGCCGTTCCATCGAACGCATTCTCCAGCCGCAGCCCGTGCCAATGCACGGTGTCCTCAAGGTCTCCTTCGTTCGTGACCTCGACTGTCAGCTCCGAGCCCTGGCGCACTCGCAGGGTCGGCCCGGGAATCGAGCCGTTGTAGGCGAGCATCCGCACTGTCGCCTCTCCGAGCTGCTTCGCCACGGGCGCGATCCGCAGGTCGAACTGATCCGTGTCGGCCAGCTCAACCGACTCTGGCGCGCCTGCCTCTTGGAGGCCCTTTGTGTCTGACGGGAAGTGATCGGACGCTGATGTCATCGCTCGCTCCTCTCAATCACCGAGTGATCGCGGCACCATCACCGCCCAATCGTCTCACCTGATCGGGCTGCTTGCACGACCTCGTTGATCCCTCCGCTCGTGACAGATGCGAAGTCCTTCTCTTCGAGGAGGGCGGTGTGTGTGGCGCCCTCGGCCGTCTGATGGCGGCTGTTCGTGGAAAGCGTTGCGAGCTTGTCCTGTGCTTCGGACCAGCCCGACTGCTGCCCCAGCCCTGCCGTCAAGACGAAGAGCGGCTTTCCATTGAGCGTCGTGAGGGCTTTCGTCTGGTCGAAGACCGTGCGCAGCTCCGCGAACTCATCGTGATTTGCCGCTAGCTCTCGCGGTGAAGAGTTGAACGCGCGCGCTTCCGAACGAGCGTCAGGAGGCAGTTCGCCCGAGCCCAGGCCGCTCGTGAGCCGCGGGATGCCCGCACGCCCGACAGACGGCAGGAGCGCCCCCACACGCCGCCACATCGAGTAGAAGCCGGGATAGTCAGGCAGGTCTTCGAACTGGTGCGGGGACGCCGAGTCGATCAGCGCGACCCCGGCGGTCTCCTTCGGATAGTCCATCGCGTAGGCGAGGGCGTAGGTGCCACCGACGGAGTGACCGGCAAGGACGTAAGGGCCGGGAACGTCCGCCGCTGAGAGAAGACCGTGAAGGTCGGCGGCGAGTTCGTGCCCGTCCTGGCGTCCCGGTGCCTTGCCGCTCCAACCCTGGCCCGCACGGTCGTAGGCACAGACGCGGGTCTGGCGAGCGACGGCGCTCTGCACCAAAGCCCAGTTCGGTGTTCGCTCGCCGAGTCCGTTGAAGAGCACCACGGTTGGAGATCCCGAGCCGACGCAGTTCAGGTAGAGACGGTGTCCCTCGACGAGGTAGGTGCGCCCGGTCGAGGGGGCAGGGTTGCTGGTCGTCGCCTCGGCGACCGTCTCGTATGCGCCGCCGAGGGCGACGAGTCCGAGCACGGCAAGCGCCGGATAGAGCAGCCAGCGTCTCGACCAGTTGTGGAGCGAGCGGCGCGCGCCTCTCACCGACCACACGACCAGGAGCACGAGGAGAATCGGCCAGACCCAGCCCATCCAGCCCAGCAGCCGGTCGCCGGGCCTGATGATCAGAAGGGCGAAGCCGAGGGCGCCAAGGGCGATGGCTGGGGCGAGCGCCCAGGGCTGGGGCTGATCAGTGCGGCGCCCGGCGAGCAGGAAGAGGATCAGCATCCCAGCGCCCAGGGAGATGAGCGCTGCGCCGGTGATCGTTGCCTCCTCGCTGCCACCGAAGACACCGAGGACGAGCACGAGCCCGAGAGCCAGACCCGCGAGGATCGAGCCGAGGACAATCACGCCGATGTGGCCCCGTTGGCTGCGTTCGGCACCGAGCGGACGATGGTCGGCGCGTCTGGCGGTTGAAGTTGCCATGGAGCCGCGGTCCTGATCGAAATCGGGGCAGAGTCGGCTTGTCTGTGGGGCCGGAAGCGTGCCATCTGATGCGTCCTCTCCGTGGTCGAAGCCAGTCGCCGCCGTAGTGCTGGATGAACCGGCGGTTCGCTTGTCGCGGGCACTCAGTGCGGGCGCGTCAGGCGCAGTCCGCTGGTGCCTGTTAGCGCGGAGGCCGTCTCACGCTCGACCGCCTTCGCTAATCGCGCCGAGGATCGTGCTGATCATGACCGCCTCGGCTTCGGATTCTCGGAGTCGCCCGCCTCGGATCTCGTGGCTTGCGGCATGCACGATCGAGCGGGTCACCGCGAGAAGCCAGGAAACGGGGAGATCGCTGCGGAACACACCCTGCTTCTGGCCGCGCTTGATCAGGGGCTCCAGTTGGTCGAGCATCGGAAGGTGGCGCCGGTGAAGCTCCTCGGCAGAGAGCCGCGCCGTGTTCAGGGCGAGGAGCCCGTGGAACTCCCCGAGCTGCCGCCAGGTGGCGCGGAGCACTCGCTCCAGCGCCTCCACCGGCTCGCCGCGTTCGGGCTCGGCGCCTCGCATCGACTCGACGACCTGCCCGACCGCGTATTCCATCACCGCGTCGAGCAGCGTCTCGCGCGTCGGGAAGTGGACGTAGACGGTCCCCGCGGACGACCCCTGCCCGGCGAGCGATCTCCGACATGCTGCTGTCGGGATCGCTCGCCAGAGCTTCGAGTCCCGCGTCGAGGATGGCGGCGACGCTACGGTCGGCGTCGGCGCGACGGCGCTTAGCGGTGGGCGCCTCGGCGGTTGTCGTCTTGTTCGCCATTAGTGGCTCGGCATCGCGGTCGGGTTCAGCTGCATCTTGGGGACGAAGTGGCGCGCCCGCGGAAGGACTGCCAGAGCGACCAGGCTCGCGACACTAGCGAGCACTCCGGCTGCGACGAACGCGTGGGCGATCCCTGAGGCTGCCTGGGTGCCAGCGATGGCGCCGCTCCCGGCGGCGATCGTCGAGAAGATCGCGACGCCGACGGTGCCGCCGATCTCGTGGCCGGTCGAGTTGAGGCCGGAGATCATCCCGGACTCGTCTTCGCGGGCGCCGGTGAGGATGGCGATCGAGACCGAGACGACGGCGATGCCGAGCCCGAACCCGGCAACGAGCATGCCCGGGAGGACGTCAGCGACGTAGCTGCCGTTCTCGCTGACGTGGGCGAGAAGAGTCATCCCGGCGGCGGCGATCAGGAACGCTGCGGCGAGCGGGCCGCGGACGCCGTGCTTGCTCGTGATGTGACCGGCTGCGTGGGCGCCGACTCCAGCGGCGAGGGCGAGCGGGATGAAGGCGAGGCCGGTTGAGAGCGGCCCCATCCCGAGCACGTTCTGGAGATACATCGAGCTGAGCAGGAAGAGGCCGAAGATCGAACCGGCCGCGGCGAGCATCAGGAAGAGGCCGCCACCGACAGCGCGGTCGGCCAATCGCTCGATCCGCAGGAGCGGGGTCTCGGTGCGGCGCTCCAAGAGGGCGAAGACGAGGAGCCCTGCGAGACCGCCGAGGCCGATCAGGTGCGTCTGGGCGGACGTCCAACCGGCGCTCTCGCCCTGGGTGATCGCGAAGACGATCGCGCCGAGACTCGTGGTTGCGAGCACGGCACCGCGGAGGTCGAGACCCTTCCAGCGCGGCTTCAGAGTGTCGGCCGGGATGATCTTCAGCGCGGCGATCGCGAGTGCGGCGGCGACTGGGAGATTGACGTAGAAGATCAGGCGCCAGTCGAACTCGGTCAGGACGCCGCCGACGAGCACGCCGATCGCAGCGCCAGCGCCGCCGACCGCTCCCCAGGCAGCGAGAGCCTTCGCCCGCTGGGTGCCCTGGAAGGCGGACATGATGATCGCGAGGGCAGCCGGGGAGAGCATCGCTGCCCCGAGACCCTGGCCCGCCCGAGCGGCGAACAAAGCACCGGCGCTGCCAGCCATCGCCGAGGCGAAGGATGAAACGGTGAAGATGCCGAGGCCGGTCAGGAACATCCGGCGGCGTCCGAGCAGGTCGGCTGCGCGGCCGCCGAAGAGGAGGAGGCTGCCGAAGATGAGCGAGTAGCTCGTGATCGTCCAGCTGATCGAGCTGCCGCTGATGTCGAGGTCGCGGGCGAGGCTCGGCAGGGCGATGTTCACGGCGGTGATGTCGAGGATGACCATCAGCTGCGCGACCAGGAGCACGGCCAGGAGCACGAACTTGGAGCCGCCGACACCCTCGGTCGAAGCGTGCCCGTGACGGACGCGGTGCTTCGGCGAGGAGTGAGCGCCTGACGGAGCGGAGTGGAGCTTCTTCGTCTTGCCGTGCATGACGTCCCTTTCTTTAATTCGGACACTGTTGTCTGGATTACTAAAACAGACACGAGTGTCCGATGTCAAGGTCCAATTTCACAGTCCCCCCGTGTAAGTCGCCTCTCCCATTCAAGCGCGCGTTAGAATGGCTTCATGGCCGCCTCGGAGACGTGCGAGCTTCTCTGCATCGATCTCGACGTCGCCGAGCGCGTGCGCCAAGGGCTTCCTAACGCCGCAGCACTCGCGGGCATGGCCGAGCGGGCGCGCGCATTGGCTGACCCAACGCGACTGAACGTCCTTCTAGCCCTCCGAGCCGCCGATGAACTCTGCGGCTGTGACCTCGCCTGGATCCTCGGCCGCTCCCAGGCGCTGATCTCTCACCACCTTCGGGCGCTCCGCGAGGTCAATCTCGTCGTCTCCCGCCGCGAAGCGCGAATGGTGTTCTACTCATTGACTCCCGCCGCCGCCGCGCTGCTCGAAGCCGTCGTCGGCAACGAGGTCTCGGCGTGAGCGTCGTCCGCGAGCTGCCGCTCGTCCAGCTGCAGCGAGTGCGCTCTCCGGAGTGGCACAAGGCGGCCAAGCGCGCGCGCCAGCTCTCCTGGCTCAGCCTCGCTTGGATGAGCACAGAGGGAGTCGTTGGCGTCGTCAGCGGCGTCATGGCCGGATCGATCGCCCTGACGGCGTTCGGGATCCAGTCCTTCATCGAGGGGCTCGCGAGCCTAGTGATCGTCTGGCTCTTCACCGGCTCCCGGCTCGGATCAGCGAACGCCGAGGGCCGGGCGCAGAAGTTCGTCGCGATCCAGTTCTTCCTCCTCGTCCCCTTTGTCGCCTACGAGGCAATCAGCAAGCTCGTCACCGGAGAGCACGCCGACACGACCTACCTCGGCATGGCGCTCGTGGCCTCGTCCTTGATCGGGATGCCGCTCCTGGGAGTGGCGAAGCGCCGCCTCGCCAACCAGCTCGGCAGCGTCGCCACGCGCGGCGAGGGCACCCAGAACTTGCTCTGCGCCTACCTCGCAGGTGCCGTCCTCCTCGGCTTGCTCGGGAACACGCTTCTCGGCTGGTGGTGGCTCGATCCGATCGCCGCGCTTGTTATCGCAGCTGTCTCGATCCGCGAGGGACGGGCGAGTTGGCGGGGCGAAGGCTGCTCATGCGCCAGCTGCTGATCCGGGTTTGCCTCCTTCTCTTGCCGCTCATTCTCACGGCCGTCCTCGCTGGCTGTGGCGGCAGCTCGGAGTCGAACACCGAGACCTTCGAGGGCGTCCCATCAGAGGATCCAGGGCCGATCCACGTCTAGCCCTGCGCAGCCCCAACATCCAGGGCGCGTTGGCAAGAGATCGGATGGCGCTCACGAGGTGGTCGAGCCTTTCCTCGCGGGGTGGGTCGTGCGCTACGCGGCATGCCACACGCGAGGAAAGGGGGATGTCCCCGCGCGTGCGCCGTGCCTCCTTTACGGCCGGCGTGCCCAGCTATATGACGAGCCGCACAAAGTGCGGCTCGTCACGCTTCGGATCCCCTAGCCCCACCCGAGCTGGAGGTGGAGCGTGCCCTGGAAACACACGCTCCCGAACACGTTCCCCCGCGTCGGGATGGGGCACGGATCCCATACCGTGTACTCGCCGGTCACTCGCGCGCCCCTCATCCATCCCAGGATGACCACGCCGCGAATCGTGGCGGTGTTCGTCGTGTGGTCCTCCGTGATGAAGTTGTAGGCGAGGAAGGAGTGCTTGCTGCCCTTGAATCCGTAGAGAGCCTGTGCCAGCCAGAAGCCGGGCTTCGACATGTCGTCTCTGATCACCTTCCCGGCGAACTCGCCTGGGCCGACATCGCCGCCGACCTCTCCGGCCATGGAGATCCCGGCCAGCGTCGACGGGCTGCCAGGCAGACTCGTCACCCATTTCGTGAACGTGACATCGGCGCTGCGGTGACTCCGATTGCCATCGGGCGACCCGCCGAGGGGACTCCGTCTGCGGCGACCGCGAAGCTGGCGGCCGCGACGACGGCAACGGCCAATCCGACCATTCGCTTCATGCTGATCCTCCTTCGTACGTGTGACCGCGTTCCTCGATGCCTCTCATTGCTGTCTCCCGCGAACTCGCTCGAGCAGTACCGATGCCGTCTCGAGCTTCCGGTCCGCCTGGGCGAGGTGCCAGTCGACCGTTCGTGCGTCGAGTCCGACAGCCGCCGCGATCTCGCTCTTGTTGCGTCCCTGTGCGAGAAGGAGCACAATGCGCTCCTCGATCGGTGAGAGCTCCGGAACCGGCACGACACTCCTCTCGCTGCTGACGCGACGAGTGTGTTTCGGCCGGGTAACGTGGGGGTGACGCGGTGCTAACGCGACGCCGCGTGGCAGAACTCGTCGCTAGTGGAGTTCCGGCTCCTCGGTACGCTCGAGGTGGACGCCGACGGCGTCGACCTCACGCCGGTGCGGCCGAAGCAGCGTGCGCTGCTCGCTCTCTTGCTGCTGCGCGAGGGCGAGGTCGTCGCGTCGACGATCTGGTCGACGGGTTGTGGGGTGCGGCACCCGCCGGAGACTGCTCAGACGGCGCTTCACGGTCACATCTCGGCGCTGCGTAAGCGGCTCGGAGCCGAGCGGATCGAGACACGACCGCCGGGCTACCGGCTGCTGCTGGCGGACGGGGATGAGCTGGACAGCCGACGCTTCGAGCGAGTCGTCGCCGCGGCGCGAGCAGACGGTCCGTCGGCACGGTCGAGAAGCTCCGGGAGGCGCTCGCCCTCTTCCGCGGTGAGCCGCTGTCGCGACTTTCGCTATGAGGAGTTTGCGGGCGCGGAGGCGCTGCGGCTCGAAGAGCTCCGACTGGCGGTGGTCGAGGAGCAGATCGAGGCAGACCTGGAGCTCGGCCGGCACGCGGAGGTCGTTCCCCGACTCGAGCGCCTGGTCGCCGACCATCCCGCTCCGCGAGCGATTGCGCGCCCAGCTGATGCTCGCGCTGTACGGCGCGGAAGGCAGGCAGACGCGCTTCAGGCCTTCCAGGACGCACGCACGCTGCTCGTCGACGGAGCTCGGGATCGAACCCGGTCCCGCCCTACAGCGTCTCGAGCGACAGATCCTGAATCACGACCCGAGCTCGCGGCCCGGATGGCTTCGCGCCGCAGCGAACCCTCGCGTCGGCGCGGGTGACCCTGCCGCGCCCACCGACATCCGCTCATCGGTCGCGAGCGCGAGATCGCGGAGGTGACCGACCTGCTCCGGCGGCCGGAGGTCCGGCTGGTCACGCTGACCGGAACCGGCGGGACAGGCAAGACGCGGCTCGCCATCCAGGTCGCCGCCGGGCTTCTCGACGACTTCGCCGACGGCGTCGTGTTCGTCGGCCTCGCGCCGCTCCAGGATCCCGACCTCGTCCTGACCGACCGCCGCACAGGCCCTCGGCGTCCGCGCGACCGGGGGCGAGACGCTCGCAGACGGATCTCGCGCGGGCATCTGCGGAGCCGCCAGCTCCTCCTCCTGTTCGACAACTTCGAGCAGCGTCCTCGCGGCCGCGCCGTCGGTCGCGGACATCGCGGCGAGCGCGGCCGGCGTCAAGCTCCTCGTGACGAGCCGCGCGCCGCTTCGCCTCTCCGCCGAGCACGTCTATCCGGTCCTCCCCGCTGGCAGACGCCCGCCGGCGGCGACGACCTCGACCGCCTGCCGTCAGTGCGAGTCGGTCGCGCTGTTCGAGACGCGCGCGCAGGCCGTCCGCCCGGATTTCGCCGTCACGGCCGCGAACGCGGCAGCGGTCGCGGACGATCTGCAGAGCGCTCGACGGGCTGCCGCTGGCGATCGAGCTTGCCGCCACGCGCGTCGGTGCGTTCCCGCCGGCGGCCCTGCGCCAGCGGCTCGATCACCGTCTGAAGCTGCTCGTCGGAGGAGCACAGGACGCACCGGAGCGGCACGCGCACACTCCGCGCGACGATCGACTGGAGCTATGAGCTCCTGGAGCAAACGGAGCAGCGCCTGTTCATTCGGCTCGCGGTGTTCGTGGTGGGTGCACGCTCGACGCGGCGCAGAGCGTCTGCGGCGACGACCTCGAGATCGTCGACGGACTTGCGTCGCTGACCGACAAGGGGCTGACCCGCCTTGAGGGCACCGACGAAGAGCCGCGATTCTCGATGCTGGAGACGATCCGCGAATACGCGCTCGAGCGCCTCGAGGACTCAGGCGAGGCCCCAGGGCGGCTCCGTCGCCACGCCGACTATTTCCTCGCCCTGGCCGAGGAGGCGGAGCCGAACCTCATCGGGACGGGGAGCCACGCCGAGTGGCTGGATCGGCTCGAACGCGACCACGCCAACCTTCGAGCCGCTTTGGACTGGTTCGAGGCCTCGGTCGCGAGCGGCGAGGCACTTCGGCTGGCCGCAGCGCTCTGGCGCTTCTGGGATCTCAGAGGGCACCTGGTCGAAGGCCGCCGTCGTCTCGAAAACGCGCTCAGCGGCGACGAGCGCCCGACGGCGGCCCGCGCCAAAGCTCTCAGCGGCGCCGCCGACATGGCCCTCACAAATGGAGACGTGACGACGGGAGGGGTCTGGGCGGAGGAGGCACTCGAGCTCCACCGAACGCTCGGAGACCGCTGGGGCATCGCTTTTTCCTTGCTCATGGTCGCCTACGCCGTCGGGCAGCAAGGCGATTGGGCGAGAGCGCAGCAGCTCTATGACGAGAGCGCACAGCGGTTCCACTCGCTCGGCGACGAGCATTACGCCGGGCGCGCGGGACGATCCCTCGCCTGGGCGCACTACGAGGCCGGCGACCTCGAACGGGCTCGCGCCGTCAACGAGGAGAACCTCCGGCACGCACGGACGATCGACGACAAGCTGCTCGAGGGTGTGGCTCTTGTGTCGATCGCCGACTGCGCGGTCGGGGAGGATCGATTCGAGGAAGCCGCCGCGCTCATGAAGGAGGGCCTTGGGATCCTTCGCGATGTCGGCGATCTGCTCATGAGCGTCGCAGCCGTCTCGTCGCACCGCACGCGTGCTTGCCCTCGCCGGGAGACCACGACCGGCCGCCCTCCTCCTTTCCAGCGCTGCAGTGCTGCTAGACGAGATCGGTGCGAGGCCCCCTTGGCTCACGAGGATCACCGACCAGGCGCTGAGTGCCATCCGCGCGCAGCTCGACGAAGCGGCTTTCGCAGACGCGTGGGAGCAGGGTCGGACGCTGACGGCGGATCAAGCCGTCGGATTCGCCCTCGATTCACTCGATTGAACTGTGCGCCAGCCCGGCCGCTCACGCTCGCCGTGCCGCTGCAAGGCGGACCAGCCAGGTTGGAGCTAGCGAGCTATCTGCAGACGCCGCACTTCCCCGATACGAAACGCCGTCGAAGGAAGTCGTTCATTATGCGCCCCCGCTACTGAGAAAGGCCCCGTTTAACGGGGCCTTTCGTTCGGCAGGCGGCAGTTGAGCGGAGCTCCTACGGCAGAAGTCCGGACGGTGAGACGCCGGGGTGGCGGGAGGAGATCCGTACGCGGAGAACTCCAGGCCGGATGACAAACGCCAGCGGCGCGTGAAGCTCGACCGCCTCGCCGTCGATGCCGGCGTGAACCGGTGCTGACGCGTCAACCGCGAGCTGCGTAGCTCTCCAAGCCCGTCCAGGAGGATCCAAGTCCGGATGTGATGTGTCGAGGACGACCACACCGAGCTCGCCGGTGTCGAGCCTCGGCCTGGTGCCGGGCGCGATCGGGCGGTCGAGCGCATAGGGGTTGTTCGATACGAGCACGACGGCGGGGCGAGAGTGCTCGCGGCCCAAGTCGTCGACCAGGTGCAGTTCGGGCAGGGCCGCGCTCGGCCCGAGCACCTCGGCGGCCGTTTCCACCAGTGTCCGCATCTTCGCGTTGCGATAGGCCGGCTGACGTACCGCATCGCCGTAGATTCCGAGCGAGACGTTGTTGAGAAAGACGCGGCCGTTCACCTCCGCCACGTCGATCGATCGCTCGACGCCGTCCGTGAACGCATCGAGCGCGCCGATCAGGTCGTGTCGATCGCACGCCGAGGTCGAGCGCAAAATGGTTGCGGGTGCCGGCGGGAACGCACACGAACGGAAGGCCATGCGCCCGTGCAGCCGCGGCGACCACCGCCAGGGAGCCGTCGCCACCGGCGACGCCGAGCGCGTCTGCGCGCTCAGCGATGGCTTCACGAACCAGCTCCCCCAGGCTCTGGGGGGCATCGAGGACGACAACGTCGATCCCTCGCTCGCGTGCTCGCTCGGCCACGCGGCGCGCGCTGCCCTGCCGCCGCCGGAGCGCTGGTTGACGAACAAGACCGGCCGCCGCGGCGGGTCGACCGGGCGCCAGCCGTAGCGCGACAGCCGTCCCATGACCGCGATCCTACGCTCGGCGACACGGAAGTCGGAGTGCGTGTCGAGAGCCGTCGCTGGCAGCGGCGCCGCGCTTCCTGGCACCGGTTTGGCAGCGAGGCGCGACAGATTGCGCTCGTCAGCGATGTTCGAGTGAAAGGAGTGGCAATGGCAGAGAACGTGGTGGTCGTTCGGTTCAACGAGCCGAGCAAGGCCTACCAGGCGTTGAGCGTCCTCAAGGAGTGCGACGCCGAGCGGTCGCATCGTGCTGGAGTCCGCGGCGATCGTGGAGCGCACCCCGGAGGGCGCGCTGCAGATCCCCGAGGGCGCGGACAACCTTGGCCCCGTCGGCGCCGCGAGCGGCTCGCTGATCGGGATGCTGATTGGCGTCCTGGGCGGGCCGGTCGGGGTCATGCTCGGCTGGGGCGGCGGTGCACTTGATCGGCGGCGCGTTCGACATCGATCGCGCCGTGACGTCCGATGAGGCGCTCACCGTCCTCGGTCGGGCGATTCCGCCGGAGTCGACTGCCGTGATCGCGAGCGTCGGGGAGCCGGCGGTCGAGGTGATCGACGGCGAGATGACCAAGTCGGCGGCGAGGTGACGCGTCGGTCGGCCGCCGACGTCATGGACGAGCTCGAGGCGGTGGAGGCTGCGGCCGACGCCGCCGCGCGCGAGGCGCTGCGGACGGTGCACGAGCAGCGCAAGGCCGAGGTGCACGCCGACGTCGACGAGCGGATGGGGAAGCTGAAGGAGAAGCTCCACGTGTCCTGACGGGCACGAGCCGCCTCCCCGTCGTCGAAACCCGCTGATCTCAGGGTCGGCGGGTTTCGGCGTTCTCGGGGGCTTCACGCAGACGCGCGAGCGTGCGAGACTCGCCCGAGGAGGCAACAGCCGCGAATGCACGACCAGCTGGACATCCGGCTTCTCGGCCCCTTCGAAGTGCTCGCGGGTGGTGCGCTCGCGGACGTGGGCGGCTCGAAGCGTCAAGCGCTGCTGGCGATGCTCGCGCTGCGGAACGGCCGTGTGGTCGGCGTCGACGCGCCTCGTCGACGGCCTCTGGGGGGAGGAGCTGCCGGCCGCTCCGCGGAACGCGCTCCATCACCACGTCGCGCGCCTTCGCGCGGCGCTCCGAGAGAGATCGATCGTCGGCTCGTCCGACGGCTACGCGCTGAAGGACGCGCGCGTGGACGCGCTGCGGTTCGAGGAGCTGCTCGCCGAGACGCGCGCTGCATTGCGCCACGGCGACGTGCAGTCCGCGGCGGACGCGGTCGCGTCGGCGCTGGACCTCTGGCGCGGCCCGGCGCTGCAGGGCCTGCCCCGGACGGCGTCGTTCAGCGCCGAGGCACGCCGGCTCGAGGCGCTGCACGTGGACGCGCTCGAGGAGCACTTCGAGGTCATGCTCGCGCTCGGCGAGCATCGGGAGCTCGGGCCGGCACTCCGGTCGGCGCTCGCGGACAACCCCTTCCGGGAGCGGCTGTGGGGGCAGCTGACGCTGGCGCTCTATCGCAGCGGCCGGCAGGCCGACGCGCTGGAGACGTTCCAGGAGGCGCGGCGCGTGCTCGCCGAGGAGCTGGGACTCGAGCCGGGACCCGAGCTCCGCCGGCTCCAGGAGGCGATCCTCGCGCACGATCCCGCGATCGCCGGCGTCCCGGTCGAGCGCAGGCGCCGCGGCAACCTCCCCGCAACCTCGACGTCGTTCGTCGGCCGGGAGGAGGAGCTCGCCCAGGTCGCCGCCTTCGTGCGCGAGCACCGTCTCGTCACGCTCATCGGGCCGCCGGGCGTCGGGAAGAGCCGGCTCGCGCTCGAGACGGCGCGCTCGCTCGAGCACGAGTTCCCGGAGGGCATCTGGCTCGTCGACTTCGCGCGGGCGGGCGGCGCCGCCGACGACGCCGCCCGGCTCCTGGCGAGCGCCATCGACGTTCGCGGTTCCGATCCGCACGAGCGCGTGGTCTCGCGGCTTCGGCACGCCTGCGCGCTCGTCGTCCTCGACGCGTGCGAGCACGTACGCGACGAGGCGGCGCGGATCGTGTCGGCGCTCCTCGCCGACTGTCGCGAGGTCCGGATCATGGCGACGAGCCGCGAGGCGCTTCACGTCGCGAGCGAGGTGCGGATCCCCGTCGCGCCGCTCGGCTCAGCGGCCGTGGAGCTCTTCCTCGAGCGTGCGCGGGCGTCGCGCCACGGATTCGACCGGACGACGAGGCTGTCGCGCTGGCGGCGGAGATCGTCCGGCGGGTGGACGGGCTGCCGCTCGCGATCGAGCTTGCCGCCGCGCGCGTGAACGTGCTCGGCCTCGCAGAGATCGTCTCCATCCTCGAGCGGCGGGCGGCGCTCCTGCGCGACATGCCGGCCTCCGACCCGGGCCGCACGTCGCTACAGGAGCTCGTCGAATGGAGCTACGACCTCCTGCACGGGGACGAGAAGACGCTCCTCCAGCAGCTGGCGGTGCACCGCGGTGGCGCGTCCCTCGACTCGCTCGCCGCGGTCGCGGCGACGCGCGACCTCAACGAGGCGACCGTCGCGTATCTCGTCGCGGCACTGGTCGACAAGTCGATCGTGTCGGCCTCGTTCTCGACGGGTGCCGCCCGGTACGACATGCTCGACACCGTCCGCGAGTACGTGCTCGACCGTCTCGCCGACAGCGGCGAGCTCGCGGCCGCGCGGCAGGCGCACGCGGAGTTCTTCGCGGCGCTGGCCGAGGCCGCGGGGACGGGGCTGCGCCGGCCGGAGTGGCAGGAGTGGATGGAGCGGCTCGAGCTGGAGCGCGACAACCTGTGGGCCGCCCTGGCCTACGCCGGCGACGCGCAGGACACGCTCGTCGCCGCCCGTCTCGGGGCAGGTCTGGGGTGGTACTTCGGCACCGCCGGGCGCGTCTCGGAGGGGCGTACGTTCGTCGAGACCGCACTGGCGTTGGCGGAGGCGGCGCCGCTCCCGCTTCGCATCGAGCTGCTGGCGTACGTCTGCTACCTCGCGACTGAGGACGACGATCTCGACGCGGCGATCGCGGCAGGGCAGCGCGGCCTGGAGCTCGCGGCGGCGAGTGACGCGCCGTGGCCGACCGCCATGATCAAGCTGGCGCTGGCGTTCGCGTACGGCCGTGCCGGACAGCATGAGCGCGCGCTCGCACTCGCCCACGAAGCCCGCCGCAAGTTCGACGAGCTGGAGGACACATGGGGAGCCGCATCCTCGGCGCTCACCGGCGCGCTCGCCGCGCTCGGCCAAGGCGACATCCCGTCGGCAGCTGCGCTGACCGCCGACGCCGTTCGCCTCTACGACGACTACGACGTCCTCGCCGTCCCCGCAGCGCTGGTCGAGGCCACGCTGGCGGAGCGGCGCGGCGACGCCGAGGAGGCGGCCGCCGCGTACCGCCGGGCGCTCGAACGGTCGGAGCGCGCCGGCTTCGCCGACCACGCCTCGTTCGCCCTCACCGGCCTGGGCTCGATCGCGCTCGCGACCGGGAACCTCGGCGAGGCCGAAGCACAGTTTCGCCGCGCCCTGGCGGTTGCCGATGCCGCGTCGGCGTCATGGGTGGCCGCGCATGCGACGGCGAGGCTCGCGCACGCTCTCGAGGCCGCCGACGACGCCGAGGCCGCCGCGACCCTCTATCGCGACGTGATCGCCTGGTCCGAAGCGCACCGGCGACACGAGGCACGCGAGGCACTCTTCATCGCGCTTGCCGGGAGCCCGGCCACGGCCGCACTGCTCGGGCTAGCGAGCATCGCCGACGCTCGCGGCGACACCGCGTCCGCGGACGAGCTGCGCTCGCGCGCGGGCCTCGCGCTCACCTGACCTGGCAGAAGCGCCGCCGCGGCTGGCAGAGCTCTGGCATCGGCGGGCCTGATCCTTCGTGCCGTCAACGATCACGACCAGAGGAGGCTTGGGACTTGAGCACGACTACGATCGAGGCCCAGCTCGCAGAGGCCCGCCGCCGGATCGACCGGCTTCACGCCGCCGCCGGCGAGTCGCCGCGGATTCGCCGTCACCTCGACGCACTGCAGCAGGAGGAGGCATCCGTCCGCGCGGCAGCCCTTCTGTCGCCCGACGAGGTCGAGGCGAAGTTGGGGCAGCTGAGGACGAGGCTCGACGTCGCCGAGCATTCGCTGGCCGCAGAAGTCTCCGGCGACTGGGCGACATTCGCCGCCGCCGTGGAGGCAGAGCTCGAGAGCTGGGATGCGTACCTGGAGCGGTTGCAGACGAGCGTGGCGACGAAGGCGTGGAAGACGCGCGAGCGGGCCGAGGCGGCGATCGGCGAGGTTCGCTCCCGCCGGCTCGTTGTCGACGAGCGGCTTGCCGAGGCACGCGACCGCGTCGGCCAGGGTTGGCAGGAGCAGAGGGAACGCGTCGGTGCGGTTCGCGACGCGCTCGAACAGAACGCCGACGAGCTGTCGGCGAAATTGAACGTGAAAGGAGCAATGAGATGAACTTGGAAACGCATCTGCAGGAAGGCGAGCGGGAGCTGGCTCGCATCTGGAAGGTCTCGGCGTTGCGCGGCGTGCTCGCGATCGCGTTCGCCGTCGTCATCCTCATCTGGCCGGACATCGGCCTGACGGCACTGATCGCGCTGTTCGGCGCGTTCGCGCTCGTCTCGGGTGTCGCGAGCATCGTCGGAGCGTTCAGAGCCTCCCTCGAGCGCAGCCGGCGCGCGTGGCTCGTCTTCGACGGCCTCCTCGGAGTCGTGGTCGGCATCGTCGTCTTCGTCTGGCCCGACCTCTCGGCGTTGGGGCTGCTCTACGCCATCGCCGCGTGGGCGATCGCGAGCGGGATCCTGGAGCTCGCCCTGGCGTTCGCCCTCCCGTTCAGCGGCGGACGCTCGCTGCTGCTCGTGCTGGAGGCCGTACTCTCGGTTGCGTTCGGCGTGATCATGTTCTGGCACCCCGGTGCAGGAGCACTGGCCCTGTTGGCGCTCGTCGCGGCGTTCGCGCTCGTGACCGGTGTCATGCAGATCGCATTCGCGATCGAGCTCAGGCGCGTCGCAGGCGACCTCGACCAACACCTCCGGCCGCACGCCCCGGCGACGCCCGTGACGCACGGCTGAGGCGGAGGAGAGCGAGTTGCAGACGATCATTCCGGCGGAGGCCGGTGCGGCGCATGCGCGTCGCGCCGGCCTCAGCGTGCTCACCCGCGGCAGCGTGTCGGACGATGTCGCCACGCACGCGCGGCGGTCTGTGCTGATCGCGCCGCCGCCGCACGCGAAGGGAGCGGTCTGACCATGGAGCTGTCAACGCGCCTCCAACGCAGACCGCCACTCCCACCCGAACCGGACCCGGCGCTCGTCCAGCACGCTCAGGAACGCGCCAAGAGCTTGCAGAACCGAATTGCAGATCGGATCACGGCGTTCGCCGGCTCGATGTCGTTCGTCTACATCCACGTCGTCTGGTTCAGCTGCTGGATCGGGTTCCGCGTCGAGGACTACCCGTTCGGCCTGCTGACGATGATCGTGTCGCTGAGGCGATCTTCCTCTCGACCTTCGTGCTGATCAGCCAGAACCGGGCGGACGCGAGGCGTCAGGTGATCGCGGACGAGCAGTGGCAGACGGTGCAGAAGAAGACCGGCAGAACGAGGGCTGCTCGCCCTCTCGCAGCGGATCCTCGAGCTCACGACGGCGATCCACGGAGTCACGACGCCGCCACGAGGCACGAGGTAGCCGGTGGGTCTCGTCATGCTCGAGCGTCGCGAGCGCGCCGCGGCCGGCCCGCAGCTGCCGTCCGTTCTCCGCCGAGACATTCGCTTCGGCGCGGCCGTCTACGGCACGTTCCTGGCGGCTTCGGTCGTCGGCGTCGCCTACGAGTCGGGAGCGGGCGCGCGCACGATGACCTTGTCACTGCTCGGGTCGATGCTCGTCTTCTGGGCTGCGCATGTGTGGTCGGAGGTCGTCGGCGAGCGGATACGGCGCGGCGACGCGCTCGGACCGCGCCACGTGCTCCTGACCGCGTGTCGCGAATGGCCTCTGTCGAAGCCGCTGCCCTGCCGTCCATCCTGCTCGCGTTCGCGTGGGCCGGAGCGTGGTCTCGCTCGACGGGCGCGACGCTCGCGCTCGCTGCAACGCTCGTGCAGGCCGCCGGGTGGGGAGTCGCTGCGGGCCGGCGCCGCGGAGGGAGCTGGCTCACAGCCACGGTACTGGGCGCGGGGGAACGGCGTCCTCGCCGTCCTCCTGCTCGTCGCGGAGCGAGGCCTCCATTGAGCGGCGTCCAGCCAGCGAGGGGAGCGGGAGCGGTGAAGGTGCCGCCGGTGAGCGACCAACCTCGGACCGGGCGGCGGCCTGGACGTGGCGGGGTGCTCGTCTGTGCGTCCGCGCTGGCCGTCCCTCCTCGCGCTGGTCTGGTATGTGCGGGTGATCGCGCTGCCGATCGCGGTCGCGCTCACGATCGCGCCGGCGCTGTCGCCGGTGGCCTCGTGGTTCCGCGGCCGGCGCCACCTCGAGCGGGCGGCCGCCGGGCTCGCCCTGCCGACCGGGCTCGCCGTCGTCGCGCTGCTGGTCTCGATCGTGGCGGTCTCGGTCGTCCAGCAGTTCGACGAGCTCGTCGACTCGGTCGCCCGCGCCGTCGACGACATCGTCGCCCGCGATCCAGAGCGAGCCTTTCAACATCACCGCTCGCCGGACGACTTCCAGTCGACCGCTGGAGGACTCGTGGCGGCAAGCGTCCAGCTATGCCGCCGCCCGCGTGCAGGCGGGCGCCGGCATCGTCACCGGCGTCGCGATCGCCGTCGCGATGCTCTACTTCGTGCTGCGGGACGGCGGCGAGTCTCTGGGCGTCGATCCTGCGGCGCTTCCCGTTCGAAACCCGCCCGGCGGTCGATCGTGCGGGGCGGCGCGCGTGGGGCGCCCTCGGCGGGTTCGTTCGCGCGACGGCGCAGGTCGCGACAGTCGACGCGCTGCTGATCGGGGTCGGGCTCTGGCTGCTCGGCGTCCCGCTTGCGTTCGCACTGGCTGTGCTGGTGTTCATGGGCTCGTTCGTGCCGTACGTCGGCTCGCTCGCCTCCGGCCTCGTCGCGGTGCTCGTCGGCTTCGCGGACGGGGGCTGGGAGGTCGCGCTCGCGGTC
Organism: uncultured Gaiellaceae bacterium; assembly: GCA_963705515.1. Taxonomy (GTDB): domain Bacteria; phylum Actinomycetota; class Thermoleophilia; order Gaiellales; family Gaiellaceae; genus Gaiellasilicea. The sequence continues at coordinate 701,747 of CAVPJV010000009.1, read as the reverse complement.
CTCGCCCTGGTCGTCGCCGTCCAATTCCTCGAGGGCACGTTCCTTCAGCCGACGATCCAGAGCCGCAGCGTCCACCTGCACCCGGCGGTCGTGCTGCTCGCCGTGACGGCGGGCGGCTCGCTCTTCGGGATCGCCGGAGCGTTTCTGGCCGTGCCGGTGGCCGCAGTCGTCGCCGCCGTCCACGGGTCGCTGGCCGCCGAGGAGTCGGACTCCCGCACCGCCCCGTCGTGAGCGCGGCCATCGGCGTGATTGCCGCCTGGCAGCGGAGGTCCGGCGCGCGGCACTCGGATGGCAGCGGCCACGGCCACGCTCCGAGGGATCCCACGAGACCAAGGAGACACAATGAGCAGCACCGCACTCGAGAACCGGCAGACGACGATGGAGCGCTGGACGGTCGATCGGAGTCAAACGACGGTCGAGTTCGAGGTAGAGCACTTTTGGGGCCTCCACACCGTCCGCGGCCGGTTCGATCGCTTTGACGGCTCGTACACCGTCGGCCCGGACGGCCCTCAGATCGAGCTGATCGTCGACGCCGCGAGCGTCGACACCGGCAACGCCGCGCGCGACAGGCACCTGCAGGCGCACGACTTCTTCGGCGTCGCCGAGTTTCCGCTCGTGCGGTTCAGGTCGACGCGCGTCCTCGCGGCGAAGACGGGGCGTGTGCACGTCTCCGGCACGCTGTTCGCAGCCGGCACGAGCGTCCCGGTCGCCTTCGACGCCTCCGTCCGGCTCATCGAAGGCGAGCTCGAGGTCGAGGCGACGACCACGATCGACCAGAGCCGCTTCGGCATGACCCGAGGCCCGCTCTGGAACATCCGCCGGCCGGCCAAGCTGCACGTGAAGGCACGCGTCGTACCAGAACCGCCCGCATGAGCGAACGCGCTTTCCGCTGACGACACTCTGGAAGACGCCAAAGCCGAGTATCGGTGTCTCGACGCCGTTGTTCAGGGTGATCGTCGGTGTGGAAGCCGTCAGCTCTCCTAGAAGTCGATCTGGAACTTGAGGACCTCGCGCTCGTTCATCGCGCGGTAGCCGTCCGGGACATCGTCGAGCGTTCCCGTCCGGTCGAAGACGCGGCCCGGCTCGATCCGGCCTTCCAGGACGTCCGGCAGCAGCTCGTCGATGTAGGCCCGCACGGGTGCGGGGCCGCCGGCCATGCTGGCGTTCTTCCAGAACGCGATGCCGGTCGGCGTGGCGTCGTGCTGCGGGCACGCCGACCCGACCGATCGCGCCGCCAGGACGTGCGATCTCGAGCGCAGTCACGACAGCCTCGTTCGAGGCCGACGCACTCCAGCACCGAGTGCGCACCGAGGCCGCCGGTCAGCTCGCGGACGCGCTCGACCGCTTCGTCGCCGCGCTCGCTGACGACGTCGGTGGCACCGAACTCCTCGCCGAGCGCGATGCGCTCGGGGTGGCGGCCGAGCAGGATGATCTGCTCGGCGCCGAGGCGCTTGGCGGCGATCACACCGCAGAGGCCGACGGCACCGTCGCCGATGACGGCGACCGTCTTCCCGGGCGCGACCTTCGCGACGACCGCCGCGTGGTGGCCGGTGCCCATCACGTCGGACAGCGTGAGCAGCGACGGCATCAGCGCGTCGTCCTCGCCGACGGGCAGCACGACCAGCGTGCCGTCGGCCTGCGGCACGCGCACCGCCTCGCCCTGGCCGCCGTCGACGTCGTCCCGAGCCGTAGCGACCGCCATGCAGGCACGCGGTCTGCAGCCCTTCGCGGCAGAACTCGCAGGTGCCGTCCGACCAGAGGAACGGCGACAGCACCAGATCGCCGGGCTTGACCGTGCGCACCTCGGCGCCGACGGCCTCGACGACGCCGATGAACTCGTGTCCCATGCGGCGGCCGGAGTCGCTCGGCGCCATCGACTTGTACGGCCACAGGTCGCTGCCGCAGATGCCGGCGCGCGTCACCCGCACCAGCGCGTCGGTCGACTCGATCAGATGGGCGTCGGGAACGTCCTCGACGCGGACGTCGCCGGCGCCGTACATCAACGTTGCGCGCATTCTGGTTCCTCCTTCGCGCGAAAAGCGTTTGCTGTCCGCGTACTGTCCCTGAGTCTGGCGGCTCGAGAGTGCGGACGCCGCATGCCCCCCAAGAACGGACGCTATCCGTCGTCTCGGCGAGACGCGTTTTCGCGCTTCTCGGCGAGCGGTTGCCGCGGAATGTTCCAGACGACGCGGCGTTCCGACGGTCCGCGGAACAGCGAACCGACCTCCGAGTGGAGAGCGGCCAAGCCGGAAATGATCCAGTAGGCGACCGGGTAGAGCACGCCGAGGAGGAGTGCTCGGAAGACGCTGCGGTCGTAGGGGTGCTCGAGGGTGAGCGCGACGGTCGTCTGGACGGTGGCCACGAGGGCGATCGCAACGCCCCACCCCAGCGCGAACCCGAACACGTTGTCCCCAATGCCGGCCAGGATGCCGAGCGCGGCGATCACGAGCGCCAGCGCGAGGGCGCCGACCCAGAGCAGGGACGCGAGCCCTTCGAAGCCGAGCAGCCACATGCGACGGTTTCGCCACCGGCATACCTCGTCGAAGTGGACGTGCAGCACCTCGCCCTGGCCGCGCGCCCAGCGCTTGCGCTGCATCCACAGCGCGCCGACCGACACAGGAACCTGCATGCCGACGAGCGCGCGAGGCTCATACGCCGTGTGCCAGCCGCGGAGCAGGAGCTTCCAGCTCAGGTCGATGTCCTCGGTCGCCATCCGCGGGTCGTAGCCGCCGACGGCGAGGACACGGTCGCGGCGGAAGAGACCGAGGACGCCGGCGACGACGCCGACCCGTCCGGTCAAGGACTGGGTGCGGCGGATCAGGCCGATGATCGACGCCGCCTCCAGTACCTGCATCGCGGGGAGGACGCGGCCTCGGTTGGTGACGTGCGGCGCCCCTGCAACCGCGGCCAGGAGCGCTGACCGGGACATGCGAGCGACCAGCAGCTTGAGCGCTTGAGGATGCATGTGGGTGTCGGCGTCGGTGACTGCGACGAGCTCATGGCGCGCCTGGCTCATGCCGACGTTGAGCCGGTCCGCCTTGCCGCGATTGACCGGGTCGCGGATCACCCGGCAGCGCGGGTCGCCTGCACTTGCCTGGAGCGCTGCGGCCTCGGTGGCGTCGGTGGAGCCGTCGTCGAGGACGATCACCTCGAGCTCTGGATAGTCGACGGCGATTGCGGCCGTGACGCTGGTCGCGATCACGGCTTCCTCGTTGTAGGCGGGGATCAGCACCGTCACTCCGGGCCAGCCTCCGGCAGGCTCTTCGACAGCACGCCGCTCATCGAAGATGCGGAAGACGAGTCCCCCGGCGACCCAGGTCGCAGCGGTGCACACCGGCCAGAGCGCGACGAACGCCAGCAGCAGCTCAGCCAGTGTCCACATACCGCTTCTCCTGCCTGACGCGCGCTGCTCGGAACAGGGTCAGTGCGATCAGCGCGACGAGGAATGTCGCGACGGTCACGAGCAAGCCGAGCGCGATCGCCCACGTGTACTCGAAGAACCACGCGACGGCGGCAATCGCGACCAGCCAGAGGAGCGGGCCGACCACGACGCCGACGATCACGGCCGAGCGCGAGGCTGGATGCAGCGGCTCGAAGCGAACCGACGAAGTTGCGGGGTCCTGGCGCATGCAGTCGCGCCGATCTTGTCAGTTACGGAGCGCCAGTCTCCGTGGTGCCCGCCGGGGTGAGCCCGGACCAGCCCGCGAGCCGAGCCGCGAACGCCGCGATCCCGGCGGCACCCCAGTGCCAGGATGGCTCGGCCCGCAGCCGTCGACCTGCGCTCGTCCGGCTCTCGTACCAGAACGCCCCGAACCGGTCGTGACGGGCCTCGGTGCGGAGCCCGGCGAGCGCTGTCCGCGCCACAGAGCCGTTGGCAGCCGTGTCGATGCCCGCGCGGGCCAGGTCCTCGAGCACCCAGCCGATCCCGGCGGCGCCGCTGTCGAGTCCGACGTGCTGCGACGAGCCGGCATCGTCGGGCAGCTCGTCCCAGCCGCCGCGGACGGCGAGGCGCCGCAGCCAGCGTCCGGCCTGCCGCGCACGCGCGCGGTAGACGGGGTCGCCGCTGGTCCGGGAAGCCTGCAGGTTCACCCACGCGATCCCGGCGACTCCGAGCTCGAAGCCGGAGGCCGTCCAGGCGCCGGCGTCTCCGGCGAAGGGCCAGCTGACCGTTCCCGCCGAGCCTTCGACCCCTTGGTCGGTCGACCCACGCGAGCAGCCGGCGCGCCGTCGCGAGATCGACCGGATCGCGATCGCGCCGGTAGCGCTCGAGGAACATGTACGCGGCTCCCGCCGAGCCGGACAGGAACCCGGTCTCGTGTGTCGCGCGCTCGTCGGAGCTGCGCGGCAGCGGGCGCGTACCGCTTGCGGTCAACGCCCGCAGCTGTGCGGCGCCCGCGCGTGCGTACGCGCGGAAGGTCGAGTCGTTCGTGCGGTCGGCGAACGTGTCGAGGACGAGCACGATGCCCGCCTGGCCCATGCCTACGCCGTAGTGCTTCACGCGCCAGTCCGGATCGTCGGTCCAGCGCCAGGAGCACGCGGTCTCGGGGCAGGACCGGCCCTCCGCCTGCGCGACCAGCCAGCGCACACCCGCGAGCGCACCGGTGCGGAAACGCGACTCGTGCGTGACGTCGTACAGCATCCAGAGGTAGTCGCTGATCCCTGCCGCGCCGTCGTCGAAGCTCGTGAAGTGCGTGCCGGACCGGCGTCCGTCCGGATCGGCCCAGTCGGGCCAGCGCAGCCCGCCTGCCGCCGGCTCGGCCACGCCGAGCAGGAAGTCGCCCGCCGCCCGTGCAGCGCGGAGGTAGTCATGGTCGCCCGTGACGGCGTAGGCGGCGAGGAGGCCGGCGCCGATCGACGCCGCGCCGACGTCCCGGTCGGTGTGATGGTGCGGCGCCTGCATGGACGACCGCCACGCCGAGCCGCCGTTCGGCATCGCCCGGCGCCGTGCGACGAGCGAGTCCGCCGCCATGCGCACGACCTCGACCGCGGGTCGTTCGGCCGCAGCCCGTGGCAGTTGCAGGGTCGCCGGCGCCGAGATCGACGCCGCCGCAGCCGCGGCAACGACGCACAAGCTGATGAGGGTGACCAGGCGCATTTTCCGGAGAGGGCGGACCGCCTCGCCCGCCCCGGACGAGGACGGAGCCACGGTTACAGTAGTCCTGAATGAAGGTATCGGCGCCGCCACTCGCTGCCTTTACCTGCGTCATCTGCATGCTTGCGACTGCATGCGGAGGCTCGAGCGACGAGAGCGCCGCGCGGACACCGCAAGCCGCTCCGGAGGTCGAGCTCACCGCCCAGGAGAAGGAGGTGTGGGCGCCGCTGCCTCCGGACCGCTCTGCCGTCCCCGTACTCCTCTATCACGGCATCGGGCCGGAGAGCGATTTCTCCGACGAGTCGGACGCGGCCTACGGGATCGACGTCGACGACTTCGCCAAGCAGATGACGATGATCGCGCACGCCGGCTACCAGACCATCGACCTCGAGACCTTTCGGCGCTTCGTGCAGGGGGAGGAGGTCGATCTGCCCCCGAGGTCTCTCCTGCTCACCTTCGACGACGCCCGAGCGAACTCGTGGACCGGCGGCGACGGCATCCTCCAGACGCTGGGCTTCAACGCCGTCATGTTCGTCGACGTCGGTCGCGTCGACGACGGCAACCCCGAGTACCTGACCTGGCAGGAACTCGAGACCGTCCAGACGAGCGGCCGCTGGGAGCTCCAGCTCCACTCGGGGCACGGCCACCAGCAGATCCAATACGGGCCCGGCCCGAACGACTACGGCCCCTACTACGCCTACGAGCAGCAGGACGAGGACTTCGACGAATGGCAGCAGCGAGTTCGCTCAGACATCGACTGGGGCGAGGACACACTCGCAGACCACACCCCGGCCTACCGTCCGCTCGCCTTCTCGCCCCCGTACGGCAACTACGGCCAGGACGGCACCAACGACCCACGCATCCCGGAGGATCTGCTCGGCTGGCTGACCCAGCGCCACGGCGCCGTCTTCACCCAGGACCGGAACGCGCGGGCGCACCGAGGCAGCGGACAGCCGCTCGGCCGGATCCAGGTCACGCGAGAGATGACCGGCGGCGACCTCCACGCCAAGCTGCTGTCGGGAGGCCCGTAGTGAGCGAGGTGATCGATCACGTCGGCATCAGGGCGAGCGACCTCGCCAGGAGCCGGCGCATGTACGAGGCGGCGCTCGGCGAGCTCGGATTCACGGTGCTGGGCGAAGGTGAGTTCGAAGGCGACGCCTATGTCCTGTTCGGGCGCGGCACGAGCGACGACTTCGCGCTGCACGCTGTCGGAGCCAAGCCAGGTCGGGACCGCGTGACGACCGGCGCCCACGTCGCGTTCCGGGCGCCGGATGCCGTCAGCGTCGAGCGCTGGCATACCGCGGCGACTCGCAACGGCGGCACCGACAACGGCGCGCCCGGCCTCCGTCCCGAGTACAGCGGGCTCTACCACGCCGCGTTCGTGCTCGATCCGGACGGCAACAACGTCGAAGCCGTCTTCCACGCACCTCTTCCGGCTCAGTAGCGGCCGCTCGCCTCGCGTGTCCAACGTTCGACCAGCTCGGCCGCCGATGCCTTCTGCGCTCGCCGATACGACGTTCCAGCCCAGAGGTTGATGGCGTCGGCGTCTCCGAGCTCGCGCGCTGCGGCGCGGATCGGCGCGGTCAGGTAGTGGAGCTCGGGGTAGCCGGGCGGCGCGAACGCGTCGTGGTCGAGCAGGAACCGGTTGACGATGCCACGGGCGCGACGGCCGGTGAAGGCGCGCGTCAGCCGCGTCTCTGCGTCGCGCTCCAGAGCGTGTCGGTGCGGCGCCGACGTGCCGGCTTCGGTCGCGAGCAGCAGGGCGGAGCCGATCTGGGCGGCGGCTGCGCCTGCGGCGAGCACCGCTGAGATGTCGCGGCCGTCGGCGATGCCGCCCGCGGCGATTCGTGGCAGCGCCGTTGCCGCTTCGACCTCCCTGAGCAATGCGAGCAGGGGACGCGGCTCCTGATCGTGGTTCTCGAACGAGCCCTGGTGACCGCCGGCTTCCGCGCCCTGGACGACGAGCGCATCGACGCCCAGGGACGTCGCCTGCTCCGCCTCCACGACCGAGGTCACCGTGCACCAGACGCGGCAGCCGCAGCCCTTGAGCCACTCGACGATCTCGCGCTCCGGGCAGCCGAACGTGAAGGAGACGACATCCGGTCGCTCGTCGCGCCGCGACGTCGAGCTTGGCCGTCCAGTCGTCGTCCGTCCAGCGCGGCTCGCCGGTGTCCACGCCGTAGCGCTGCGCTTCGCCCTCGCATCCGCTCGGTATAGGCCTCGAGCGCCACCTCGTCGACTTGGTCGCGCGTCGGAAAGAAGAGGTTCAGGCCGATCGGGCGCGACGTCAGCGCACGCAGCGCTTGCAGCTCAACCTGTGTAGCCGCCGCCGTCTTGTAGCCCGCGGCCAGGAACCCGATCCCGCCGGCCTCGGACACTGCTGCGGCCAGGGCAGGCGTGGACGGCCCGCCGGCGAGCGGCGCACCGACGATCGGTACCGACCACAGGTGGGTCAGCGCTTCTTCTTGCGCCCGCTGCTGCGGCGCGCGGGTTGCACGCCGCTCCCCTTGCGGCGGGCCGCGCGGTTCGGCGCCTCGGGCATGTCGATCTGCTGGCCGGCCGCCTCCATGTAGGCGCGGCGCTCGCCCGGCGTCAGGCGGGCCAAGGCGCGCTGCGCCGCCTCGGGCGTCGTCGGCGTGCCGAACTGCTGGAGCTTGCGAACGGCGCTCGCCAGCTCCGGGTTCTCTCGTTCGAGCGCGGCGTTCGACATGCGCGCCATCCAACCCTTCAGAATCGGCACCTTCGCGAGGCCGATCACGATCGGACGCAGGTAGCGGCCGCCGGCGATCCGTCCCAACAGCAGCACCAGGCCCGAGGAGCAGGACCAGCGCGCCGAGCACGATCAGCGGAGTGAAGATGAGCCAGTTCACGGCCGCGCATGGTAGCCCGAGACGCGATTCCGCGGCGCCCAGATGCTCGACTTTCATGCCATCGGCATGAGGAGCCAAGGTGCGACTCGCCGGATACTCCAAGCGGAATCTCACCGAAGCTCCCTCAACGGAAGGAGAACCATGTCCGAATCAGCCAGCGAGACTCCGGTCCTCGATCTGCTCGCGGAGATGACCGCGTCCTCGATCGAAGCATCGAGCCTCGACGCCGAGACGCTGGCGCTGGTTCGCATCGCGGCCCTTGCCGCGGTCGACGCACCGCCGGTCTCGTACATGCTGAACCTCGCCGTCGCGAGCGAGCTCGGCATCGACGCGGAGCAGGTGCGCGGTGTGCTCGCCGCGATCGCACCGATCGTCGGCACGGCACGCGTCGCCTCCGCGACGGGCAACATCGCCCGCGCCCTGGCGATCGCGATCGACGTCGCCGAGATCGACGAGCAGTAAACGGGCGGGGAGCCGCCTCTTCAGGGGCGGCTCCCCGCCGGCGTCCGACCGGCCTACTCGTTCAGGCCGTGGATCCGTGCATGGTCTCGTTGTAGCCCTTCCAGTGCACCGTCAGTGCATAGAGCACGACGAAGTTGAGCGAGACGATCAGGATGTTCCAGAGCGGATACGCCTGGGGGTAGTTCGACAGGAACGCAACCTGCTGGATCGCGTTGATGGCGACGCCGAAGATCGCGAGCCAGCGCGCCCAGCCCGCGCCACCGAGCAGGCCGAGCCCGGCGATGACGAGCACGGCTCCCCAGATCAGGCTGGTCCAGCCCCACGCCGTCACGTCGAAGATCGCGAGGCCCTTGGGCGTGGCGACGACGTACTCGTCCTTGATGATCGCGACGAACCCCTGCAGGACGTCCATCACGCCGACGATGATGATCACGAAGCTGGCGAAGACGATCCAGCCAGCCCATGAGCTTCTTGATGCCATGGTTCCTCCTCCGATGGGTTGGTCGTTGACTAGCGGCGGCTTCAGGGTTGGGGAACGTCGAGCGCAGCCCGTGCAGCCGCGACCTTGGCCCGCCGGGCAGTCGTGAGCTCCTGGATAAAGATCTGGATCGTGGCCGCGAGCGGGACCGCAGTGAGCGCGCCCAGGACGCCGAGCAGGGCGCCGAAGAGTGTGACGGCGACGATGATGAAGAATCCCGAGAGATTGACGGCGACGCCCTGGATCTTGGGTGTGAGGATGTTGTTCTCGACCTGCTGGTAGACGAGCAGGACGACGAGCATGATGATCGCCGCGGTGCAGCCCTTCCTCGGCCCACAGCGCCGGCACGAGGATGACGCCGGCGATCGTGGCGCCGATGTTCGGGATCATGTCGAGCAGCCCCGCGATGACGCCGAGCGCGACGGCGTAGCTCGAGCCGAGGAGCCAGGCGGTGAGCCCTTGGGTCGTTCCGGCGATCGTTGCGATCACTACGACACCGATCGCCCAGCGTGAGATCGAGGTCGTCACCTTCTCCCAGACGCCGAGCCAGCGCTCGTCCTCGCCCGGCATCAAGACGCTCCCCAGCGCCCGCTTCAGGTTCGCGATGTCGCTGAGCAGGAACAGGCAGACGAAGATGACCGTGAAGCAGATGAGGAAGGCGGAGAAGAAGCTGCTGGCGATCCCGAGCACGGCTGAGATCGCGTCCGGCACTGATGCCGAGATCTGCTCCGATCCCGCTTGCACGTTCCCGGCCGCCCCGCTGTCGCCCAGCCAGGAGAGCTCGTCAGATGCCCGGAGCTGCTCGACGATCGTCGGCAGCTCCTGGAGGAAGTCTCGGACACTGCCGACGAGCGGCACGAGGAACAACAGAGCGATCACAAGCACCCCGACGGCGGTGCCGAGCACCGTGATGGTCGCGGCAAGCCCGCGCGACCAGCCGGTCTTGGCCATCACGAAGCGCACCGGGTACTCGAACACGAGTGCCAGGAAGATCCCGACGAACACGAACAGGAACGTGTCGCCGATCGCCCAGAACGCGGCGAGCACGCCCGCCGTGGCGGCGACGAGCAACACGGTCCGCATCGGCAGGATCAACTCCACGCGCCGTGGCGTGTCGGTCGGGGCGGTGACTGGTCGCTGCGGTGTGCTCACGTCTGGAGGCTCCACTCGATTCAATCGGAGTGCTCAACTATTCGGGCCACGCCGCCGCCGACCTTCATGCCGATGGCATGAAGCTGCAAGCTTCCCCTACCCAGGACGGGTCAGGGCGGCTTCGATCCGTTCGAGCCGCTCGTCGAGCTGCCGGAGTTGCTCGTCGAGCTGACGGAGCTGCTCCCTCGTCGACTGATCGGAGCTCGAAGCGCTCTGCTCGAGCTGCGAGCGGGCGACGAACGTGCTCGTGATCGCGGCGGTGATGACCGTCAGGAAGCCGATCCCGAACAGCATCACGACTGCGGCGACGAGTCGTCCGGCAGCCGACTCCGGGACGTTGTCCCCGTACCCGACCGTCGTCGTCGTCTGGACGGCCCACCAGAGCCCCGACCCGATCGACGGAAAGCTCTCGTGGTCGGTCACGGTCATCGCGAACGCGGCCGCGACGGTGACCAGGATCGACGTGGTGGCGATCACGACGGCGGCCCCGCGTGGCGTCGTCGCCCGCGCCACCCTGCGGTTGAGCCATCTCTCGAGTCTCGATTCGTGTGTCGAGTGGCGTTGATCCCCGTTCGTCACGTCCTGCCTCCGGTTCGTCATTCAAAATGAGTGGATCGCGAACGCGACAGCGAATCCGAGTGTCGTCACGATCCCGGCCAGCTTGCCTCCATGCTTGAACGCCTCGGGCATCATCGTGTCTGCGAGCATCGTGAGGATCGCGCCGGCGGCGAAGGCGAGCACGAAGGCGATCGTGTCCGGCGACGAGTCCTGGAACAGTGCATAGCCGGCCAGCGAGGAGAGTGCCGAGACGACTGCGATCGCGATCCACATCCAAAGGATTCGGGCTTGCGCCCAGCCGCTGCTCACGAGCCCTGAGGTCGAGGAGATCGCTTCGGGCAGGTTGGAGATGAAGACGGCGGCCAGGAACGCAGTGCCCACCGCGCCGCCCTCGTAGATCGTCAGGCCGATCACCATCGACTCGGGGATCCCGTCGAGCACGGTGCCGAGGACGATCGCGAGCGACGATCCGTCCTCGCTCGTGCCTTCGGCATCCTTCCGTTCACTGCCGCCCAGGCGGTCGATCAGCCAGTCGCCGCCGGCGAAGACGGCACAACCGGCAAAGAGGCCGAAGGCGATCGCCGCTTGGCCCGACGATATCTCGGCCGCTTCCGCCACGAGGTCGAAGGAGACGGCGCTGATCAGCGCGCCGGCGCCGAAGCCCATGACCAGCCCGATCGCGCGCAGGCCGATGCGAAAGCTGAGTGCGACCAGCGCACCGAGCACGAGCGACGACGCCGCCAGGAGCCCCCAACCGAACGCTGCCGCCATCTAGCCGGCCTCCGAGAGCCAGCTCAGGTCATTCACGGCGACCACCTGCACGGCGCAACGCTACGCCGACTGCGACGGCCCTGCTCACCCGATCCGGATGATTCCGAACCGGATGGCCCGGAGTAGGCTCGACACGTGGGCGCCTCCGGTCTCGTCGCGATCGCGCTCCTCGTGCTCGCGTACGCCGCGGTGTCACGACGGCTCTCCGGATCGGTGATCACGACGGCGATGGTCTTCGTCGCCGGGGGCATCCTCGCGAGTGAGGAGATCCTCGGCTGGCTCGATCCGAGCATCGGCACTGAGTCCGTCCGCAGGATCGCCGAGGCGACGCTGGTGGTCGTGCTCTTCTCGGATGCGTCGGGGATCGACATCGCCGCGCTGCGGCGCGACTACGTCGTGCCGCTGCGCCTGCTTGCGATCGGGCTGCCGCTGACGATCGTGGCAGGTGCGCTCGCCGGCGTCGCCGTGCTCGGAGACTTGTCGGTCATCGAGGCCGTTCTGCTCGCGATCGTGCTCGCCCCGACGGACGCCGCGCTGGGACAGGCCGTCGTCACCGATCCGCGGGTGCCGTCGCGCGTCCGTCAGGGGCTCAATGTGGAGAGCGGCCTCAACGACGGCATCTGCGTGCCGCTGCTCCTGATCGCGATCGCGATCGCCGAGGCCGAGGAGGGTGCGATCGGACACGGCGCCGCGGTCCGCCTCGTCCTCGAGGAGATCGGCTACGGCTGTATCGGGGGCATCGCCGCGGGCCTCGCAGCCGCGCTCGTGATCCGGATCTGCGTCCCGCGCCGGCTCGTCGAGTCGAGTTGGCTGCAGGTGATCCCGGTCGGCGCCGCCGCGCTCGCCTACGGGCTGGCGGTGTGGATGGGCGGGAGCGGGTTCATCGCCGCCTTCGTCGGCGGCGCGGTCTTCGGCGTCCTGCGCCGCGAGACCGGGGGCGAGGTGACGTTCTTCCTCGAGGAGACGGGCAGCCTGCTCGGCGCGGCCACGTTTGTCCTCTTCGGTGCCGTCATGCTCGTGCCGGTGCTCGACGATCTCACCGCTGAGGTCGTCCTCTACGCGGTTCTCAGCCTGACGATCATCCGCATGGTTCCTGTCGTCCTGGCGATGCTCGGTTCGGGTGCCAGGCCGCCGACGGTCGGCTTCCTCGCCTGGTTCGGGCCGCGTGGACTGGCGTCGATCGTCTTTGCGGTGATCCTGGTCGAGGACGCCAACCTCCAGAACGAGTCGGTCCTGCTGAACACGATCTTCCTCACGATCGCCCTCTCCGTCTTTCTCCACGGCCTCACCGCGACCCCGCTTGCGGCGCGCTACTCCGCGTGGTTCGCGGCTCACCCGTCCGGTGGGGCGCCGTCCTTCGAGAGCGTGCCTGCTCCCGAACAGCGGCCGCCCGGTTGGGACGTCAGGTTCTCGCGGCACCGGGAGGAGAACGTCGAGGACGTCGCAGCCGGGCGGCCGTGAGCGGTGAAGGTGGGCAGAGCCGACGTTCATCCGATCCGGGTGACGCCACCCGCTCGCGCCTGAGAGGATCCTTGCACTGACCTTCAGGAACAAGACGTGCGAACCTAGGAGTCCGACGGAATGAGCGCGACCACTGACATGCTTGCCTCGATCTCGACGCCCGGCGTGCGCCGATGAGCGAGGCCGTCGCGCACGTCGCCCCGTTCAACGACCCGTCCCGCAAGAGCCGTTTGGTCAAGATCGGCGGCTGGCTCGTCGGGATCGCCGTCTTGCTCATCGTCCTCAACCTGCTCGGCATCGACGTCGGGGATTGGCTGCAGGACCTCTGGCGGCAGATCAAGGAGGTCCCGGCCGGCTACATCGTCGCGGCCCTCGTCTTCCAGACCGGTCAGACCCTGCTGGCCGGCCTCTCCTACTACGGCATCCTGCGGGCCGCGTATCCCGGTGAGGTCGAGTTCTGGCCGATCGTGACCGCCTATGCCGTGGGCGTGGCGATGAACAACTTCCTGCCGGCGAACATCGGCACGTTCGTGACGCTCCTCATGTTCGTCGCACTGATCCCGTCGTGCACGTTCGCGGGCTCGATCGCCGCGTACCTCGTACAGAAGATCTTCTTCACGATCGCGGGCACGTTCGTCTACCTGTACCTGTTCCTGTCCGTGCCGGGCTCGTTCAACGAGAACCTCGGCAACATCTCCGAGAATCCGGTCACGTCGGTCCTGATCGCCGTGGGCGCGGTCGTGCTGCTCGTGATGCTCGGCCGCATCTTCTGGCGGCAGGTGAAGAAGCTCTGGGTCCAGGCCAAGCAGGGTGGCGTGATCCTCTCCCGCCCCAAGGACTACTTCCTGCACGTGTTCCTGCCCTCGCTCCTCTCCTGGCTGTGCAAGCTGACCGTGATCGGGATCTTCCTGGCGGCGTTCGCGATCCCGGTCACGTTCGAGTCGATCATGTGGGTAACGGGCTCGGGCTCGCTCGCGAACACCGTCTCGTTCACGCCGGGCGCGGTCGGGATCACCCAGGCGACGAACGCGCTCGCGCTCGACACGTGCTGCGACGTCCCCAACCGTGTGGCGGTGGACTATTCGACCGCGCAGCAGCTGATCACGACCGCATGGAACGTCCTCGTGGCGATCGTGCTGACCATTTCGGTCTTCGGCTGGACCGGCGGGAAGCAGCTCGTCGGCGAGTCGTACACGGACGCGAAGGTCAAGGTCGCAGAGCAGAAGGAGCAGCGCGCCGAGAAGAAGGCGGAGAAGAAGGCGGAGCGTGAGGCGTCCGGTCAGGGCCGGTTCCGTCGCCGTCGCGGTGACGACGTGGACGACGCGCCCGCGGCCGAACCGGGAGGAGGAGAGCCCGATGTCTAGCGCTCCTGAGAAGTCCTACGGCCACTCCGGAGCGTGGCGGCCCGAGCGACCGCGGCTGCGGCTCTTCCCGCTCCTGATCTCCTGGCTCGGCACCGGCATCGCGCTGATGGTGGCTGCGGGGCTCCTGCCCGGCGTCGACATCAAGAGCTTCTGGGGTGCGCTCGTCGTCGCGGTGATCGTCGCGGCGCTGAACGCGGTGATCCCGCCCGTGCTCGCCGCGCTGCGGCTGCCGCTCACGCTCGTGCTCGGCTTCCTGCTCGTCCTGATCGCCGACGCGCTCATCCTCCTGCTCGCCGACGCCCTGACGGACGGCATCCTCGAGGTCGACAACTTCGGCTGGGCACTCCTCGCCGCGCTCGTGGTCGCCGCGGTGAGCGTCGTGCTCGCGGTGTTCCTCGGCTCCGACGACACGTCGTCGATCCGGATCGCGCAGCGGATCGCCCGCCGGCAGGGGATCATCGCCAGCACCGACGTCCCGGGAATCGTCTACCTCGAGATCGACGGGCTGGCGCTGCCCGTGCTCCGCCGGGCGATGCGTGACGGCAACGCGCCGACGATGGCCCGCTGGCTGGCCGAGGGCACGCACCGGCTGGCCGAGTGGGAGACCGACCTCTCGTCGCAGACGGGCGCCAGCCAGGCCGGGATCCTGCTCGGCTCGAACGAGGACATCTCCGCGTTCCGCTGGGTCGAGAAGGAGACGGCGACGCTGATGACCTGCTCGGCGCCGCCGGACTGCGCCGAGATCGAGCGGCGGCGCGGAACCGGCATCGGCCTGCTCACCGACGGCGGCGCCAGCCGCGGCAACCTGCTCTCGGGCGAAGCGGACGACGTGATCCTCACCGTCAGCCGCATGGAGGAGGAGAAGAAGTCCAACCCGGGCTACCGGGCGTTCTTTGCGAACGGCGACAACGCGACGCGCACGCTCGTCCTCTTCGTCTGGGAGGTCTTCCTCGAGTGGACGGCCGCGCTGCGCGCGATTCGCCGCGACGTCAGGCCGCGCGGCCACCGCGGCGGCATCTACCCGCTGATGCGAGGGGCGCTCTGCGTCTTCGTGCGCGACCTGATCGTGTCCGGCGTCCTCACCGACATGATGCGCGGACGGCCCGCCGTCTACGCGACCTTCTCGAGCTACGACGAGGTGGCGCACCACTCTGGGCTCGAGCGCGCCGACACGCTCGAGGCGCTGCGGAAGCTCGACGACCACTTCGCCCACATCGAGAAGGCGCGCCGGTATGCGCCGCGGCCGTACGAGATCGTAGTTCTCTCGGACCACGGGCAGACGCAGGGTGCGACCTTCAAGCAGCGCAACGGCTACGGCCTCGACGAGCTGGTCGAGCGCTCGCTCGCCCGCGGTGAGGTCGCCAGCATCGCCGGCGGAGACGAGCAGAGCGCGATGGTCGGCAACGCCGTCACTGACGCGACCGGGAAGAAGGCGAAGCGGCCGAAGAACGACGTCTCCGACCGCGACGTCGTCGTGCTCGGCTCGGGCAACCTCGGCCTCGTCTATCTGATGGAGGAGCGCCGCCGGCTGACGCTCGAGGAGATCGACGAGCGGCATCCCGAGCTCGTGCCGGCGCTCCGCGCCCATCCCCATGTCGGCTGGCTGCTCGTCCGCTCGTCGGAGCATGGGCCGCTCGCCCTCGGCGCCAACGGGGCCTACTACCTCGCCGACGGCCGCGTGGAGGGCGAGGATCCGCTCGCGCACTTCTCTCCGACCGCCCCGCAGCACCTGCTGCGCACCGACGGCTTCGAGCATGTCGCCGACATCATGGTCGGCAGCTTCTACGACCCCGAGCTCGACGAGGGCTGCGCGTTCGAGGAGCTGATCTCCTTCCACGGGGGCATCGGCGGGCTGCAGACGCGTCCGTTCATCCTTCACCCGACGGAGCTCGAGGTTCCACCGGACCCGATCATCGGCGCCGCGAGTGTGCACGGCATCCTCCTAGGCTGGCGGCAGCAGCTCCAGGGCGGCTCCAACGGCGCCGCACCTGCCTCGGCCGGGCAAGCGGCGCCGGCCGAAGTCGCCTAGACGGGTCGGACGCTCCTGAGCGGCTCGACGAGGTAGTGCTGGAAGACCGGCGCGATGTAGTCGATCACATCCTCGGCCGGCAGCGATGCCAGCGGCTCCACCTGCACGACGTGACGTGCGAACGCGAGTCCCACGATCTGTGAGCCGACGAGGACGGCGCGGGTCTCGGGCTGGTCATCGGTTACGGCCGCGACGAGCCTGCCGATGTCGCGCGTCACCGTCTCGCGGACGAGCTCCGCGGCCTCGGGATGCGAGGCGGCGGATCGGATCCGGCCGACGACGACTGAGCGCGAGCGCGGATCCTCGAGCATCCCCACGATCGCCCCGGCCAGGCGGCGGCCGACGGTCTCCCTCGGTCCATCGGCCAGACGCGCGATCGCCTCCGCGACCATGGGGGGCAGGGCCATGACGTCCCGGAAGAGCCCTTCCTTCGAGCCGTGGAAGCGCACGACGAGCGCAGGGTCGACACCCGCCGCGCTCGCGATCCCGCGCATCGTCGTGCGCTCGTAGCCGAGCTCGGCGAACTGACGGCGCGCCGCCTCGGCGATCGCCTCTCGAGTGGTGGTCGGCCCGGCCGCCGGCCGCTGCGCTTCGAAATCTCACTTGACATGGTCGCCTCGGAAGTCTACAGTCGTTGATATCAACATGCGTTGACTTTACCACAGGAGGCTCGTGATGCACGGCAAGAGGTTTTTCCGAGACGAACGAAAGCAGCGTGGTGCGGTCTTGAGAGTCATGTGCCTCGCGCTGATGATGGTCGTCGGCGCCGTCGCCAGCCTGAACGTGGCGCTGCCGGAGATCGCGCGCAGCACCGGCGCCTCGCAGACGCAGCTGCAGTGGATCGTGACGGCCTACGCACTCGCCTTCGCCGCGCTGCTCCTGCCCGCCGGCGCGATCGGCGACCGGATCGGCCGCAAGCCGGTTCTCGCCGCCGGGCTCGGCCTCTTCGGCCTCTCCTCACTGGCAGCCATCTTCGCGAACGGGCCCGGCGAGCTGATCGCGCTGCGCGGAGCGATGGGCGTCGGCGCGGCGATGATCATGCCGGTGACGCTGTCGGTGATCACGACCGTCTTTCCGCCTGAGGAACGAGGCAAGGCCGTCGGCACCTGGGTTGGCGTTGCGGCAGGCGGCGGCGTGCTCGGCCTGCTCACCTCGGGCGTCCTGCTCGAGTGGCTCCCGTGGCAGTCGATCTTCGTCCTCAACGTCGTCCTGGCAACCGTCGCGCTCGTCGGGACGCTCGCGATCGTGCCGGCAACCCGCGAGGCGCGGCCGCCCCGGATCGACCTCGTCGGTGCGCTCCTCTCGGCCGCGGCTCTCGCGGCGCTCGTCTTCGGCATCACCGAGGGGCCAGAGCGCGGCTGGGGCGAGCTCGACGACGGTCGGCGCGCTGGCGTTCGGCGTCCTCGGAGCGGTTGCGTTCGTGCTCTGGGAGCTGCGACGCCGTGAGCCGATGCTCGACCCGCGGCACTTCAGCCGGCGCGGCTTCGCCGCCGGCACCCTCTCGATGACGGTTCAGTTCTTCGCCGCCTTCGGCTTTCTCTTCCTGGCGCTCCCGTACCTCCAGCTGGTGATGGGCTACTCGCCGCTGCAGGCGGCCGGCGCGCTCGTGCCGATGGCTCTCGTCGTCATCCCGCTCTCCCGCACCGCTCCCGCGATCGCGGCGCGGCTCGGCGTCCGCGTCGCCGGCGCGATGGGCCTGTCGCTGATGGCGACCGGGTTCATCGTTCTCTCGACGCTCGAGCTCGGCTCCTCCTACGCGCACTTCCTCGCCGGGCTCCTGCCCTTCGGCGCCGGCATGGCTCTCGCCGGGGCGCCGGCGACGACCGCGATCGTGGCATCGCTGCCGCGGAGCAAGCAGGGAGTCGCCTCGGCCGTGAACGACGTCTCACGCGAGCTGGGCGGCGCACTCGGGATCGCGGTCCTCGGCAGCCTGATGAACGGCGTCTACCGCGCCGAGATGGCCGACTCGGCCGGAAGCCTTCCCGTCGGCGCCGGTGAGAAGGCGCGGGGATCGCTCGCCGCGGCCCAGCAGATCGGCGAGCAGCTCGGGCCGCAGGGACATCAGCTCGTGCTGCACGCTCAGACGGCATTCCTGCACGGCTTCACGCACGGTCTCATCGGCGGTGCGGCGCTGCTGCTCCTCGGCGCGCTCTTCGTCGCCGTTCGGGCTCCGGGCCGGGCCGAGTCCAGGTCGAACGCGACCGGCAAGCCGATCGGCGTCGTCGCGGCGGACGGCGCCTGATGCGACGGCTGGGTCTACCTGGCACCATCACCGAGGACCAGCTTGATGACGAGCGACCCGTACGACCTCGAGCGGTTCGTGGTGGCGCAGGACGCACGCGGTACCTACGCAGCCGCCCTCGCCGAGCTGCGGGCAGGCCGCAAGGTCGCACACTGGATGTGGTTCGTCTTCCCGCAGATCGCGGGGCTCGGTCTGAGCGAGATGTCGAGGCGCTACGCAATCTCGTCGCTCGAGGAGGCCCGCCGGTATCTCGCACACCCGGTCCTGGGGGAACGGCTCCGGGAGTGCGGGCGGATTCTCACCGAGCTCGACGGCAAGACGGCGGACGACGTCTTCGGTCCCGTGGACGCGATCAAGCTGCGCTCGTCGATGACGCTGTTCGCCCGGGCCGCTCCGGAGGATCCGCTCTTCGCCGAGGTCCTCGACCGCTTCTTCGACGGCGTCGCGGACGAGGCGACCGATGCGCGTCTGCGCGGTTAGAAATCGATGCGCATGACGACCCGGCGGACCGTCGGCCGGCCGACTTCGGTGAAGCCTGCGTCGGCGAAAACGCTGCGGCTCCCGACGTGGAGCTCTCCCAGGAGCCATCCCTGTGCGGGCTCGTCGATCATCGGATAGCCCTCGAGTGCGCGGGCGCCGCGCTCGCGTGCGAAGTCGACGGCGGCGCGTGCGAGCGCACGGCTGACTCCGCGGCGGCGGAAGCCCGTGCGGGTGACGAAGCAGGTCACGGCCCAGACGCTGTCGTCGGCCTTGTCCTCGGCTCGGCCCTCCCAGGGGACGCGGGTCTTGAGCAGCAGGCGCGGATAGGCGGTGCGCGGCTCGACCGCGCACCAACCGACCGGCTCGCCGTCGAGGTAGGCGACGAGGCCGCTCGTCGTCTCGGAATCCGCGTTGCCGCACTCGGTCTGCGTGCGGAGCCGGAAGGCCAGCTCCTCGCGGCCGACCGAAGCCCACGACTCCCTCGGCTGCATCTTGTAGCGCTGGCACTGGCAGCGGGAGGGATCGCCGCGCGTGCCGAGCACGGCCTGGATGTCCTCCCAGCTCGCCTCGTTGGCGGGGACGATCTCGACCGGTGTCGGGTCGGACATGCGGGGACCGTACTGGAGCGCGCCCGCTAGATTCGCGGCGTGCCCGAGGACTACTTCGGCGAGGAGATCGCAGCACGGTACGACGCGGAGAGCGGCGACATGTTCGACCCTGCGGTGGTCGAGCCGGCCGTCGCCTTTCTGGCCGAGCTCGCCGGGGATGGAGCCGCGCTCGAGCTCGGGATCGGCACGGGACGGATCGCGTTGCCGCTGGCGGAGCGCGGCGTTCCCGTCCACGGGATCGACCTGTCCGGAGCGATGGTCGCGCGGATGCGCGCGAAGCCGGGCGGCGAGGAGATCCCGGTCGCAATCGGCGACTTCGCGACCACGAAGGTGGAGGGATCGTTCCCGCTCGTCTACCTCGTCTTCAACACGATCGTGAACCTGACGACGCAGGACGCTCAGGTCGCCTGCTTCGAGAACGCCGCTGCCCACCTCGAGCCCGGGGGAGCGTTCGTGATCGAGGTCGGCGTCCCGTCGCTCCGGCGGCTGCAGCCGGGCGAGACCGTCGTCGTCAGCCACTACCGCGAGGGTTATCACTGCGTCGACGAGTTCGACGTCGCGAATCAGGGCCTCGTCTCGCACCACTTCACTGCCGAGGGCGACGGGTTCCGCGAGCGATCGATTCCCTTCCGCTACGTCTGGCCCTCGGAGCTCGATCTGATGGCGCGGATCGCGGGACTACGGTTGCGGGAGCGCTGGAGCGGCTGGCTGCGCAAGCCGTTCACAAGCGAGAGCACGCGGCACGTCTCCGTCTGGGAGAAGCCCGTCGTGGGGTAGCCGGCAGAGGTCGGCGGGCGCGCGTCGGAACGCGGCCCGCCGACGTCCGAGAGGGCGTCAACGCGTCTCGACGCTGACGACGTTGAAGCTCTTGTCGACGTACACCGTCACCTCTTCACCGGCCGCGTTCGTCATGTGCGCCTCGTAGGCGGCGTTGCCGTCCGCATCCGTCTCGACGCGAATGATCGTGCCGCCGGGCACCTTGGCCCGGGCTGCGGCGGTCACCTTGGTGAGGTTGTCGCCGGTCAGGAGGGTCTCGTCGCTGCGCTGGTGGCCCCAGGGCTGCCTGGACGGTGCGGCTGCGGACGGCGTCGTCGCCGCCGTCGTCGCCGAGCCGGTCGAACCGGCACCGGAGCTCCCGCTCGCAGCGGTGGCGATGCCGTAGCTGCCTGCTGCGACGCCGACGGCAATGGCGGCGATCGCCGCCCACCTCGGGAAGAAGGGTCTCTGGGTGTTCTGCACGGTGTGTCCTTTCCTCGTAGCCGCCGAGAGTGGCGACAGCACCAGGGTCGTGCCGGAAGCTAAGAGGGGTCTGAGGCCGGGCTGAGAGTTCGCTGAGAGCGGGGGCGCTTGTCGCCGCTCGGATTTCGTCTCCGATTAGACTCGCGGGGTGGCCGAGGCGCAGCTAGGGGACTCCGGCTCGGGCCTCGGGCCTGTGAGCGAAGGCTGGTTCGTCGTCAACGTGCGCGACGCCCACTGGCTGACGTCGGAGAACGACGGCGGCGACAAGCGGACGTCCGGGGCGGATTGCGTCTTCGAGACGCCGATGGCGAAGTTCCCGCAGTTCGGGATCAAGCTCCACGTCCTCGAGCCGGGTGAGCCGAACGGCCTCTACCACGCCGAGAATCAGCAGGAGGACTTCCTCGTCCTGTCGGGCGAGTGCCGGCTACTCGTCGAAGGTGGGGAGCGGACGCTCAAGGCGTGGGACTTCTTCCACGCCCCCGCCGGGACCGAGCACATCTTCGTCGGCGCCGGCGACGGGCCGTGCGTGATCCTGATGGCCGGCTCGCGGTCGGAGCCATGGGAGGTCCTCTACCCGGTGTCGGAGCTCGCCGCGCGCTACGGCGCAAGCGCGAAGGAGGAGACGGCCGACCCGGACCAGGCGTACGTGGGCTTCGAGCCGTCGCGGCGGGAGCGGCCCTCGTACTGGGACCGCCTGCCCTGGGCCTGAGCCCGCCGACGCCTAGCTCTTGAGCTCGACGCCGATCACGTGGATGTCGACGCTGTCGACGTTCTCGAGGGTGTGAGGCGGGAGGGACGGGCCCCACAGCGCCGTCCCTCGTTCCGGGAGCGCCTCGCCGTCGCGAGTGTCGGCCAGGACCGTGCCCTCGGCGTCACGGCGGACGAAGTGGCCGAACGAGAGGACGTAGAGACTGCCGGCCCACCGATGCGTGTGCAGCTTGGTGGTCTCACCCGGCGCGATCCTCGTCTCCAGGACGCGAACGGCGTCGTTCTCGAAGAGGAGCCGATGCGACTCGGGGGCCGCCGTCAGCGCATCGAGCGCGTCCGGCCATGTCCACCTCTCCGTGCTCACCGCGATCAGGTCTCCTCGTACGGCTTGTAGCGGTGGTGGAGGAGGATGGCGTTGCCGTCGGGGTCGCGGACACCGGCTCCATGGCAGACGCCGGAGTCCCACATCTCGTTGACCTGGACGCCGGCTTCCTCCAGCTTCGCCTTCGCCGCCGCGACGTCGGGGACGCGGAAAGCGAGCGTTCCGGGCGGCAACGGCGTGAACTCGTACTCGTGCGTGTGCGGGGTCATCACGGCGAGCGTGACGTTGCCGGCCTCGTACTCGACCCAGTCCTCGGCCGGTGAGTTCGGGTTCCTCGGGAGACCGAGCACCTCACCATAGAAGTGGTTCGCCTGCTCCATGTCCGTCACCGGGATGCGGATGTAGTCGACTCGCTGCACGTCGATCACGGTAGTACCTCCTGTGCTGCAGGGGTTCGCGATGCCGTCGTGTAGCGTAAACGCGTGGCCGAGCGCGTCCTTACGCTGCGCGAGCTGAACCGCGCCACGCTCGCCCGTCAGCTGCTGCTGAAGCGGAAACGACTCACACCGGCCGCGATGATCGAGCACCTGGTCGGCATGCAGGCGCAGTCGCCGCAGGCGCCCTACGTCGGCATCTGGACCCGCGCGACGAGCTTCCGGCGCGCGTCCCTCGAACGCCTGCTCGTTCAGCGTGCCGTCCTGCGAGCGACGATGATGCGGGGGACGCTGCACTTCGTCACCGCGCGCGACTACGCGGTGTTCCGCTCGGCGATGAGCGAGACCAACTTCCCCTGGGAGTCGGCCGGCGCGAAGCGGCTCGCGCCGGCGGTGCGGGAGCTCGCCGCCGGAGGCTCGGTGACCGTGGACGAGGCACTCGCGTATCTCGAGCAGGAGCACGGGCTCACCGGCATCCAGGCGCGCCGCGCCTGGCAGAACGCCCGCGTGGCCGGGCACGTGCTCCACCACTCCGACGCGGCGCTCTGGCAGGGGCAGAACAACGGCCGCTTCGCAGCGGTCGGCGAGCCCGAGGCACACGACCCGCTCGAGGCGCGCGCCGAGATGTTCCGGCGCTATCTCGCCTCATTCGGGCCTGCGTCGCGGCGCGACATGGTCGCCTGGTCGATGATGCGCGTGGCCGAGATCCAGCGGGCGATCGACGTGCTCGAGCTCCTCCGCTTTCGCGACGAGAACGGCCGTGAGCTCTTCGACGTCCCCGGCGCACCACTGCCAGACGTGGAAGTCCCCGCGCCGGTCCGCTTCCTGCCGAAGTGGGACAACGTGCTGCTCGCCTTCGCCGACCGGACGCGCGTGCTCCCCGAGGAGTACCGGAAGACGGTGATCAAGATGAACGGCGACGTCGCGCAGACGTTCCTCGTCGACGGGTTCGTCGCCGGCACGTGGCGCGTCGAGGAGGAGCGCATCGTCGTCGAGCCGTTCGAGACGCTGTCGCGCGCGGTCAAGGCCGACGTCGAGGACGAGGCCGCGCGGCTCAGAGCCTGGCTCTGATTCCGGCGAGCCCGAGCTCGGTGTGCGCCGGCTGGTCGGTGAAGAGCCCGTAGTGCGCCTCGTACCAGGGGCCGAGCCGGTGGTAGAACCGCGCCCGGCGACGCAGGTCGTCGTCGACCTCCCAATCGGCGAACGGGCCGTTGAGCGCCCATGCATAGTCGAGAGCGGGATCGCCGAGACGAGCGTCGCCCCAGTCGATGACACCGGCGAGGCGCCCGTCGCGCACAAGGAGATGTGCGGGGCCGAGGTCGGCGTGGAGCAGCGCCGGGCTGAACCCCACCAGCGTCTCCACATCGTCGAAGAGCTGCTTCGCCTTGGCGTGCAGGTCGCGTTCGAGCTGCGGGAGCACGAGCCGTTCGAACTCGAGGCACTGGTTGCGGTAGGCGTCGACCCAGTTCGACCGGTCGATCCGCAGCCCGGATGCGTCAAATGCGTGAAGCGCCTCGAGGAACGCCAGCATGCCGTCGCCGTCCTCGTTCACGAGCGGCGTGCCCCGAATCGTGCGATAGGCGACGAAGAGCGGCTCGCGCGAGACATGCTCGAAGACGGGGACGGCCACCGGCAGTGCTGGAGCGAGCGCCGGCAGCAGCTCGATCTCGACCTCAAGCGCCTCCTCGACGCCGGCGCGCCGCGGGAAGCGGAACACCAACTCGTCGTCGACGATCGCCACCTCGAAGTCGTAGCCCTCGTCGATCCAACGGAGCGTCCGCGGACTGCGTCCGAGCGTGTCTGCGATCAGGCTGAGGCGGTCGACGGTCACGAGGCGCGCGACCTCACCCACGCGGCGAACGCCTCGATCGCATCGACGACCCGCTCGAAGCGGATCGAGTGGAAGAGGTCGAACGAGTGCTGGCCGCCGGGCAGCTCCACGTACACGACCGGATTGTCGGAGCTGCTCCGCAAGCTCTCGACGAAGCGGCGCGCGTCGTCCACGGGCACGAGCGTGTCGAGATCCCCGTGCGCGACGAAGAAGGGCGGCGCCTGGCCGCGGACGTACGCGAGCGGTGACGATGGCGGCGCGTCCTCGCTGCCGGTGCTTCCGTAGTAGCTGCCGAGGCCGATGGCGGCGGCGACCGAGGTGTCAACGCTCTCGAACCCGGGCTGGAACGCAGGGTCGTTCGGCGTCAGCGCGGCCAACGCGGCCAGGTGACCGCCGGCCGAGCTTCCGGCCACGAACACCAGCGTCGGATCGGCGCCGTACTCGTGGCCGTGCTCGCGCACCCAGGCGATCACGTTCTTGGCGTCGATCAGGTGATCGGGGAACGTCGCGGCCGGACGGAGGCGGTAGTTCGCGCTGACGCACAGCCAGCCCTGGCTCGCGAGCCGGTAGAGAAGTGGACGTGCCTGCCGGTTCTTCCTACCGCTCCCGAATGCGCCACCGTGCAGGTGGATCAGCGTGGGGCCGCCGGACGGATGCGAGCGATGGCGGTAGACGTCGAGCAGATGTCGCCTGCCGGCATCGCCGTACGGGATGTTCGCCACCCGTTCGACATCGCGGCGGCGGAAGACGAACGGCCCGACCAGGATGCGGACGAGCGGAAGGCGGCGGCGCAGTCTTGTGGCCACGTCGGGGTCGAGCTGGGTGCGCCACTCCGCACCGAGAGCCTCGCGCAGGGCCCGATCGACTGCTGGGCCGGCCTGCCAGGCCCGCCTGACGACCGCTACGAGCCCGACTGTCGCGAGGACGGCAAGTGCGAACGCGACCCAGCCGACGGGCGAGTCGATGTCGCCCTGGCCGATCGCCAGCGCGGTGGAGGCGAGAAGCACGTAGAACGCGAGGAACGGCAGCTCGTTGACGAGGAAGCCGAGCCAGTAGCTCACGTTCCCCTGGCTGGACTGGCGCCGCTGCCGCGGCGCCAGCGCGAACAGCGTGCAGACCGCCACGAGGGCGGTTGTGTTCAGATAAC
The DNA here is from genome assembly GCA_963705515.1 of uncultured Gaiellaceae bacterium. GTDB lineage: Bacteria > Actinomycetota > Thermoleophilia > Gaiellales > Gaiellaceae > Gaiellasilicea. The sequence goes on along the minus strand of CAVPJV010000009.1, from coordinate 676,499 downwards.
CGATGGGCACCGTTCGGAACTATCGCGACTCGAAGTGGTGTGCCCCGTCGCGGTAGCGTCCGCCTGTGAGCGAGCAGCTGGGACGTGTTCAGCTACCTGCACCTGCCGCTCGTCACCGCCGTCGTCTTCGTCGCGCTGCTGCCCGTCGCCGTTGCCGTTCCCGCCCTCGCCGCGCTTGCGCTCGCGACGGCCGTCTGGCTCGCCTTGCACGCCTACGAGTTCATCTGGTGGCGCGAGGCCCGCGCGACCACGCGGGCGCAGCGCGTCCCGACCCGCGAAGTGGGCCAGTCGGGCTGACTTTCGCGATTTCTCCTGTCACGATGGCTGCACGAACATGGCAGTCGAGGTCGTGGGCAGAGACGGGGAGCTCGGCGCGCTGTCTGCGTTTCTCGATCGGCGTGGCGCGATGCGCGGCCCAATCGCGATCGCCCTGGAGGGCGATGCCGGGATCGGGAAGTCGACGCTCTGGCTCGCCGCCGTCGAGGAGGCGCGCGGCCGCGGGTCGCGCGTGCTCTCGTCGCGTCCCGCCGAGTCGGAGCGCGCGCTCGCCCACGCCGGTCTCGGCGATCTGCTCGACGGCGCGCTCGACGAGGTGCTGCCGGTCCTGACGACACCCCGGCGCCGGGCGCTGGAGGTCGCGCTGCTGATCGAGGATGCGCCTGGGGGCGGCGTCGACCAGCGGGCGCTCGGAGTCGCAGTTCGGAGCGCTCTCGAGCTGCTCGCCGAGGACGGGTTGGTGATTGCGATCGACGATCTGCAGTGGCTCGACGCTTCGTCTGCGAGCGCGCTCGGGTTTGCGCTGCGGCGGCTACCGGAGGCCGACATCTCACTGCTCTGGACGCGGCGGCTCGGCGAGCCGCAGCAGTCGACCGCGGTCGAGGACGCTCTCGACGGCGAGCGCGTCGAGCGGATCCGGGTCGGGCCGCTCAGCGTCGGCGCGACGCATCAGGTCCTGCGCAGCCTGCTCTCCCATGGCCTACCCCGGCCGACGCTGTTCCGGCTGCACGCGGTGTCGGGCGGGAATCCGTTCTACGCACTCGAGCTCGCGCGGGCGCTCGGGGCAGACGGCGCGGTGCGGGACCCGACGCAGCCGCTGCCCGTCCCCGAACGGCTGGAGGAGCTCGTCTCCGCCCGTCTCGACGGCTTCGAAGCCCCGACACGCGAGGTGCTCGTGCTCGCGTCCGCAGATGCGCGCCTGACGCCGACACAGCTCGCCGGCGCGGGGATCGAGCCTGGCGCGCTCGACCCGGCGCTCGCCGCGAATGTGATCGAGCTCGCCGGCGGCTCGGTCCGGCTCACGCACCCGCTCCTGGCCTCGGTCCTCTATCAGGGGCTCCCGCCCGGCGAGCGGCAGCGCGTCCACGGTCGTCTGGCAGAGATCGCCGAGGATCCGCTCGCCCGTGCGCGTCACCTTGCGCTCTCGACCGACCGGCCGGATGCCGAGCTCGCTGCGCTGCTCGAAGCTGCTGCCACGACGACGGCCGCGCAGGGCGCACCGATGGTCTCCGCAGAGCTTGGCGAGCACGCGATGCGGCTGACGCCGCCCGAGCACCACGCCGACCTCGATCGCCGCGCGGCTGCGGCGGCGCGCTCGCACCTCGCTGCGGGCGATGTCGAGCGCGGGCGGGTGCTGGCGGCCGAGCTCGCCGCCCGTGTCGCGCCGGGGGCCGACCGGGCCTACGCGCTCGTGCTCCTCGCCGAGGCGGAGGACATGCCTCACGCGGTGCCACTGCTGAAGCAGGCGCTGCTCGAGCCCGGTGCGCCGGCCGCACTACGGGCGTCGATCCACCAGCGGCTCAGCCTGGACGTCCGCTTCCGGGAGGGACTCGACGCAGCGGAGGAGCACGCGCATGCGGCGGTCGACCTGGCCGAGCAGGTCGGCGACGCGGCCCTGCGCGCGTCGGCGGTCGGCGGGCTCGCCCTGATCCAGCTCAACGCAGGCAGGCCCGGGGCGCTCGAGCTCGCCGAGCAGGCCTACGAGCTCGTCCGCGACGGCGAGGTGTCGCAGGCCGTGGCGGACGTGGCTTTCCCGCTCGCGCACGTCCTCGTCTGGTCGGCCCGCTTCGACCGCGCCCGCGCCCTCCTCGAGAGCCTCCACGCGGACTGGAGCGAGCGGGACGAGCGAATGGCGGCCTACGCGCTCTGGTACCTGGCGATGGTCGAGCTGCGGACCGGGAACTACACGCTGGCAGATCAGCACGCGCGGCAGTCGCGGCAGCTGGGCGGCCCGTACGTGCGCGACGAGGTCGCATCGCCGACGAGCCTCTTCCCGCCGACGCTGATAGCCGCCCACCGCGGCGACCTCCCGCGCGCTCGCGAGCTCGCCGAGGAAGCCTGCCGGCTGTCGGAGCTCCACGAGGTGCGCCTGCACGGGCCGCTGACGACGCTCGGGCTGGTCGAGCTCTGGAGCGGGTCTCCGGCCGCAGCCGTCGACTGCTTCAGGTCGGCGGAGGAGATGACGGACGCGGCCGACGGCGCTGAACCGATGATGCAGCTGTGGCGGTCCGAGCAGGTCGAGGCGCTGCTCGAGCTCGGGCAGGTTGACGACGCCGTCGTCCGTCTCGACGCTTGGGAAGCCGATGCCCGCCGGCTCGATCGCGCCTGGGCGCTGGCGCACGCCACCCGCTGCCGTGGCCTCGTCGCGGCGGCAAGGGGCGACGTCGCGGCGGCGTTGAGCCTGCTTGCGGAAGCCGTCGAGCAGCACGAGGCGGTGGGCGACCCGTTCGGCCGAGCGAGGGCGCTCCTCGCGCTCGGCGTCACGCGACGGAGGGCGCGGGAGAAACGGCAGGCACGGGAGGCGATCGAGCTGGCGCTGGCGGGCTTTGAGGAGCTTGGGGCCGACGGCTGGACCGAGCGCGCCCGTGGGGAGCTGGGGGCGATCGGCGGACGGACGCGGAGCGACGGCCTGACCCCGGCTGAGCGGCGCGTCGCCGACCTCGTGGCGGAGGGACGGACGAACGCGGAGGTGGCCGCGACGCTCTTCCTCGCCGAGCGGACGGTCGCGAGCCACCTGACGCACGTCTATGCCAAGCTCGGTGTGCGCTCGCGGACAGAGCTCGCACGCAAGCTCTGACGTCCGACCGCGAGGTCAGCCCTGCAGCTCGGCCCGCCGGCGCTCGAGAAACTCGCGCTCGGCGTCCGAGTGGACGAGCTCGAGCGCACGGTCGTAGGCCGCGCGCGCGTCGTCGGCGCGATCCAGCCGGCGCAGCAGCTCGGCGCGGGTCGCGTGCAGGTAGTGGTAGCGGTCGAGCTCGAGGCTCTCGGCGAGCGCGAGCGCGGCCTCGACCTCGCCCGCCTCGGCGATCGCCACGGCCCGATTGAGCTCGGCCACCGGCGAGCCGGTGAGCCGGGCGAGCTCGCCGTACAGGGCTGCGAGCTCCGGCCAGTCCTGCGGCTCGTCCAGGTGCAGGGACGCGATCGCCGCCTGCAGGACGTACGGCCCGCGCCCGCCGAGCGCCAGCGCCCGCTCGAGCCCGGCTCGTCCCGCGGTGATCTGCTCCGCGTTCCAGAGCGACCGGTCCTGATCGGCGAGGAGGACGACGCTGCCGTCGGCGAAGCGTGCCTCGCGGCGGGCGTCGTTCATCAGCATCAACGCCAGCAGCCCGTTCACCTCCGGCTCGTCGGGCATCAGTTCGGCGAGCGCTCTCCCAAGCCGGATCGCCTCGGCCGCGAGATCGACGCGGCCGCCGTAGCCCTCGTTGAAGATCAGGTAGACGACGGCGAGGACCGCGGCGAGGCGCTCGGGAAGCAGATGGTCCGGCGGCACGCGGAAGGGGATTCCGGCGGCCTTGATCTTCCGCTTCGCCCGCAGGAGCCGCTTCGCCATCGTCTCGTCGGGCACGAGGAACGCACGGGCGATCTCCTCGGTCTTCAGCCCGCCCAGCGTTCGCAGCGTCAGCGCCACTTGCGCCTCGAGCTGGAGCGAGGGGTGACAGCACGTGAAGAGGAGCTCCAGCCGCTCGTCCGCGATCGTCGTCTCGTCCACGGGCTCCTCCGTCGTCTCGGGCACGTCGAGTAGGCGCGTCTTCGCCGCCAGCGTGCGGTCGCGGCGGATGCGGTCGATGGCGCGGTTGCGGGCGGTGGTGACGAGCCAGGCGCCCGGGTTGGCGGGCGTCCCGTCGCGCGGCCAGCGCTCGGCGGCGACTGCGAACGCCCCCTGGGCGGCCTCCTCGGCGAGGTCGAAGTCGCCGAGGAAGCCGATCAGGCTGGCGAGCACACGGCCCCACTCGTCGCGGAAGACCTGCTCGAGGATCGCTAGTACTCCACCACCGGGCGCACCTCGACGGCACCGCCCATCCGGGCCGCCGGCACGCGCGCTGCGACCTCGATCGCGGCGTCGAGGTCGTCCGCCTCGAAGACGAAGTAGCCGCCGAGCGCCTCCTTGATCGCGACGAATGGCCCGTCGGTGGTCAGCGTGCTGCCGTTCTCGACGCGCACCGTCGTCGCGGTCTCGGGCGGCTGCAGCTGCAGGCCGGGGCTGACTCCGGGCGTCTGGTTGAGCGCCTGGTAGTCGGCGTACACCGCCTGCTGCTCCGCTTCGGAGAGACGTCCCCACGCGTCCTGGTCGTACGGCGTCGGGGCGCTGCCTTGATGGATCAGGAGCATGTACTTCATCGCTTCCTCCTTGTCGGGTGTCATGCACACGACGAACGGCGTGCGCCGAAAAGGACACCCCCCACGGAAGCATGTCGAACCGCGCGCGGTTCAGGTCACGTCGGCGGCGGAGACGTCGGGCCGCCGTCGCGCCCGTGCGACCCGGACGCACAACGCCAGCGCGGCGACGGCGAGCACGACGATCGGCACGAACTCGAGCAGTCCGTTGCCACCGTCGGGCTCGACGCCGAACACCTCTTCGATCCAATCCATCGGCAACGCCGCGAGCAGCACGGCGCCTGCCGCGCACAGTGCCGCCGCGACGAGGGTCCACTTCTGCCCGTTCGTGAGCGGCTGGTGCTCGTCGGTGCTCATACATCCCTCCCTTGATCGGAGCTCACGCGGAGGCGCGGCCGTAGCGGACGTAGATCGGGTGATACGTGCAGGAGTTGGCGTCCCCGGAGACGCTCGTGACGTAGTAGCCGTATCCGCCGAACAAGCGCCGGTTCCGCTCGGCCGGGCGGGTGGTCAGGTAGTCGCCGTAGCGCTTGACGGTGCGGGTGCTCCCGTTCTGGAACCAGACGACGAAGTCGCCGATGATCCCCATCGCGCAGTTGGCGTGGTTCGACGCCCCGCCCCAGCCGAGAATCACGCCCACCTCGTCCTTCGAGCTGACGGCGAGTGCGGGGTAGGCGAAGGCGTAGTCGGGGTTCCAGATCTGCATCTCGCTGACGACCGAGCGGGCGACGAGGTCGAGCTCGACCACGCGCCCATGGGTGTTCGGGAAGTCGAAACCGCTCCCGCCGCCCTTGCCCTTGCTCGCGCTCCAGGCGAGGACGACATGGCCATTCGGGCGCTCGACGCCGCCGGTGACCGCGAAGTTGGGGAAGTCGCGCAGCTTCGTCAGCCAGTCGTTTCCGTCCGGTCCCGTCGATTTGTGGCTGCCGTTCGGCCAGGTGGCGACCTTGACGGTGAAGGACGAGTAGGTGTTGCCGGCGTCCGGCATCGTGAACACCTCGAGCGTCGAGTTGTCCCGGTGGCCGACCCAGACGGCCTGGGAGCGCGTCTGCTGGACGAGGTGCGCGCCCCAGGCGCTCTTCGACTTCGTCGGGTCCGTGTAGCCGTAGTTGATCGTCCCGCCGGCCCGCAGCTCCTCGAGCGGGATCCTCAGGACGATCCGGCCTCCGGCACCGAAGACGTCGGTGCTGACGTAGAGGAACGTCGTCGAGAAGGCGAGGTCCGGGTAGTCCATGTCCTTCGTCGGGTAGCCGAAGTTGCCGGCGACGAAGTCCCAGTAGGTCCACGCGGTCGGGTCGTTCTTGACCGAGGCCGACGACGCCGAGGCGATCCGGAACGCCCCCTGGCCGGCCGCGTCGGCGCTGTACTGCAGCAACCAGATGAAGCGGTCGATGCGGGGCACGTAGACGACGACCTGGTCGCAGCAGAAGCCGCTGCCGAGGTCCTCGGGGAAGATCGTTGTCGGATCGAGCCGCTTCCAGTTCGCGCCGCCGTCGTTCGAGACGTCGCAGAACCAGTTGCCGGACATCATCACGACGTCCCGCTTGCTGTCGGCGCCGCTCATGTCCGCCGCGTTCGTCAGCGATTTCGTCAGTCCCTTCGACGGGTGGTAGCCGTGGAAGACGACCGGGTCGCGATTGCCGTTCGGGTCACGTCCGCCCGCCTTGGCGATCACTGCATGCGAGCTCGGCTCGTGCAGCGGCCGCGGCCTGCCGGTCCGCTTGACGGGGAAGCGTGGACGCGGCTGGCGGTCACGCTTCCGTCCCGGCGGCACTGCGGGGTAGGGGGCGCCCTTCACCCTGACGCCGGTGAGACGGCCTCGGCGCAGACGCTGCTCGATCATGTGCTCTCCTCCTCCTCGATCTCGGCGCCGGCGTCGGGCGGCGCGTCGCCGTCCGCGTCGGCCGTGGGGACGTCGCGTCGCGGATGGTCTGGCCCGTCGGAGTGCTCCACGGCCGGAGGGAACGGGGCACCGGCGACGGTGTTCGGGTCCTTCTTACCGCGACCGAGTTGCACCACAGACCTCCAGCCGCAGACTCGAGCCAACACGCCGACCCCCGTGCCGCTCAATCCTCCCGCCGCGACGGCGAGGTTGTCAAGACGGCTTCGGCGGCGCGGACGACTGTGAGAAACTCGACGCCGACGGGTCGAGCGAGGACAGATGCGAAAACTCCAGAGCCAGGGCGTCCACCACATCACGATCGTCGGTGCCGACCGGCAGACGTCGATCGACTTCTGGGAAGGCGTGCTCGGGATGCCGTTCGTCTTCGAGCAGCCGAACCTGGACAACGAGTCCGAGAGCCACCTCTACTTCGATCCCGGCGACGGCCGCCTGATCACGGTCTTCACGAACGAGGAACGCGCGCCCGACCCGACGCGGACGTCGACCGACATCGGCGCCGTCCACCACGTCGCGTTCGCGCTCTCGCAGGCGACGTTCCGGCAGGCGGTCGAGCGCCTGGACGAGCGCGGGATCCGGCACAGCGGCGTCAAGGACCGCGGCTTCATGGACTCGATCTACTTCGAGGACCCGCTCGGACTCCTGATCGAGCTCGCGTCCTACCGCTTCGAGCCGCCCCACGGGCACACCCACACGGACGTGCTGCTCGCCGCGCACGAGCTCCGGGTCGAGCGCGGCGACTACAACATCGACGAGGCGCACCTGGCCGACGCGATCGAGGCGCTCTCCGCGCAGTCCCGCTCGCTCTCGGACGACCGCTCGCCGAAGAATCCCTACCGCTAGGAGGAAAAACGTGGCCACGAACACGCTGAGCATCCTGAAGCCGAGCGTCAACAACCTGACGGTCCGGATCTTCGTCCGGGCCGCGGATCTCGAGTTCGACGAGCTCGACGTCTGGGGCAAGAAGAGCACGCCCGAGTTCCTCGCGAAGGACCCGGCCGACCTGACGCCGCTGCTCGAGGAGGAAGGGCTGCCGCAGGGTGCTCTCTGGGAGAGCTGCGCGATCATGCAGTACCTCTGCAACAAGCACGCCCTCGACGAGTTCTACCCGTCCGATCCGGGCGAGCGGGCGATGGTCGACAGCGCGATGTTCTACCTGATCGGCACCTTCTATCCGCTGCTCGCGCGCGCGACCTACCCGACGCTCGGCTTCGGCCAGTACCCAGGCGAGGTCGGCACCTCGGACGCCGACGACGCGGCGAAGGCGAAGGCGGCCAAGGATGCCGAGGCCGCTCTCGCAGGGCCGCTCGAGGTCTACCGGACGTTCTTCCTCGCCGGCCGGCCGTTCATCGGCGGCGACGCCCCCTCGATCGCGGACATGCGGCTCGCGGCCACGCTCGAGTTCCTGCGCGCGATCGACTACCCGTTCCCGGACTGGACGGAGGAGTACATGAGCCGGATGGAGTCGACGCTCGGCGACGCGTACTCGGAGCCCGTGGCGGACGTCCGCGGCTACATCGACTACGTGCGCTCGCAGAGTGGGTGAGCAGCGGCCGCTTGCCGTGACCGCGATCAGTCAGGCGTATCCCGACCGCGTCGAGGTGCGCGGCCGAGATCTCACGGGCGACCTGATGGGCCGCGTGGGCTTCACCGAGTACTTCCACCTCCTGCTGACGGGGAGCGAGCCGACCGAGGAGCAGCGCGAGTTCCTCGACCTCGTCCTCGTCGCGCTCGCCGAGCACGGGTTGATGCCGTCGAACGTCGCCGCGCGGATGACGCTCGCCGCCGATCCCGAGTCGCTGCAGGGCGCTGTCGCCGCGGGGATCCTCGGCGCCGGGCCGGTGCTGCTGGGGACGTCGGAGGAGTGCGCGAAGCTGCTCGCCGGCTCGATCGTCGCCGGCCGCTCGCCGGGCGACATCGCGCGGGAGCTCCACGACGCAGGCGCCCGCGTCCCGGGCTTCGGCCATCCGGTGCACCGACCGGTCGACCCGCGGGCGGAGCGGATTCTCGAGCTGGCAGACGAGCGCGGGGTCAGCGGGCCGAACGTAGCCTTCGCCCGCGAGCTGCGCGACGCCGTCGCCGAGACGTGGGGCAAGCCGTTGCCGATGAACGTCTCGATGCCGATCGCGGCGGTGCTCCTCGACCTCGGCTTTCCGGTGGCCGCGGTCAAGTCCGTGCCGATCCTCGCCAGGACGGCGAGCCTGCTCGCGCACCTCGCCGAGGAGCAGGAGCGGCCGCTCGGGTTCACCCTCGCCCGTGCCGCGGAGGACGCCGCCCGTTACGAGCCCGATGCTCGAGCCTGAGGTCGAGTCACGCCCGTGGCCGGAGCAGCTCGCAGTCGACGACGCGAGCTTCCGGGAGCAGCTCGCCTACGTGCTCGAGCGCTCCGCGTTCTACCGGGAGAAGCTCGCCGGGCACGACGCGACCGTCGGGCTTGCCGAGATCGCACAGTTGCCGCTCACCGAGAAGGACGAACTGCGGGCGACGCGAACGCCCGAGAATCCGTTTGGAACGCATCTCTGCGCGGAGGCGCACGAGCTCGTTCGCATCTATTCGACGAGCGGCACGACCGGCGAGCCGAGCTACATCCCGCTCACGGCCGGCGACCTCGACAACTGGGTCACGGGCTCCGCGCGCAGCTATGCCGCCTCGGGGATCAGCGCCGGCCAGCGAATCGTCTCGACGTACAACGCCGGGCCGTTCGTGGCCGGCGCGGCGCTCGCTTCCTTCGACCGGATCGGCCTCTGCCACATCCCCGTCGGCACCGGCAACACCGACCGGCTCGTGCAGGCGATCGAGCGGCTGCGGCCGGAGGCGACGGTGCTGACGCCGTCCTACGCCGCGTACCTGGCCGAGAGCCACGACCTCCGCGAGTCGAGCGTCGAGCGCGTTCTCGTCGCCGGCGAGCCCGGCGGCGGCGAGCCGGCCTTCCGCAGCCGGCTCGAGGAAGGGTGGGGCGCGAAGGTGACCGAGGCGATGGGGATCGGCGACATCGGCATCTCGCTCTGGGGCGAGTGCGAGGAGCAGGACGGGATGCATCTCGGCGCGCGCGGCTTCGTCCATGCCGAGCTGATCGAGCCGGACACGGGCACGGCGCTCGAGCTGGAGGACGGTGCGACCGGCGAGCTCGTGCTGACGCATCTCCGCCACCGGGCCGCGCCGCTGCTCCGCTTCCGGACGCGCGATCACGTCGAGGTGCGGGCGAGCCCGTGCCGGTGCGGCCGTACCGGGCCGCGCGTTCGCTGCATCGGACGCACCGACGACATGCTGATCGTCCGCGGCGTCAACGTCTTCCCGGCGGCCGTGCGCGAGGTCGTCAGCGCGTTCGCACCCGATGTGAGCGGCCAGATCCTCGTCCGGCCGCAGACGGCGGGCGTGAAGCAGGAGCCGCCGCTGCCGGTCAGCGTCGAGCTCGCCGCCGGGACCGCGGCCGCGCCGTCGCTCGCGCAGGCGATCGGCGACCGGCTGCGCGAGGTGCTGCTCGTCCGGACGACGGTCGAGCTGGTGCCGTGGGGGAGCCTGCAGCGCAGCGAGTACAAGTCGAAGCTCCTGGAGCGCCCGTCGTGAGCGGGCTGCTGACGACAGTGGTCGGCAGCTATCCGCAGCCGGAGTGGCTGATCGACCGCGAGCGTCTCGGCGACCGGCTGCCGCCGCGCGTTCGTGCGCGTGAGCTGTGGCGGGTGCCGGAGCCGTTCCTGGAGGCGGCGCAGGACGACGCGACGCGGCTCGCGGTGGCGGACATGGAGCGGGCCGGGGTGGACGTGATCACCGACGGCGAAATGCGGCGGGAGAGCTACTCGAACCGCTTCGCGACGGCGCTCGACGGCGTCGACCTGGACACGCCCGGCGTCGCGCTCGACCGCACCGGTCACGAGAATCCGGTCCCGCGCGTCGTCGGGCCGGTGCGGCGCACGCGGCCGGTGGAGATCCGCGACGTCGAGTTCCTCCGCTCGATCACCGACCGGCGGATCAAGATCACGGTCCCCGGCCCGTTCACGATGACCCAGCAGGCACAGAACGACCACTACGCCGACGACAGGAGCCTCGCGCTCGCCTACGCCGACGCGGTCAACGAGGAGCTGCGCGACCTGAAGGCTGCCGGCGCCGACTTCGTCCAGATCGACGAGCCGTACCTGCAGGCGCGGCCGGAGGCGGCGCGGGAGTACGCGCTCGAGGCGATCAACCGCGCTCTGGACGGGATCGACGGCGACACCGTCCTGCACACGTGCTTCGGCTACGCCCACATCGTCCACGACCGGCTGCCGGGCTACCCGTTCCTGCGCGAGCTCGCCGATTGCAGCGCGACGCACATCTCACTCGAAGCTGCGCAGCCCGACCTCGATCCGGCGCTGCTGCGCGCGCTACCGGACAAGACGATCGTGCTCGGCGTGCTCGACCTGGGCGCGGCCGAGGTCGAGACGCCCGATGTGGTCGCGGCCAGGATCCGGCGGGCGCTCGAGGTGCTGCCGCCGGAGCGGCTCGTCGCCGCGCCCGACTGCGGGATGAAGTACCTCCCGCGCGAGCGGGCGCTCGGCAAGCTCGAGGCGATGGTCGCCGGCGCGCGGCTCGTCTCTGCCGAGCTGACGCGGTGACGTCCCTGCGGATCGCAGTGCTCGCGCCGGTGTCGTGGCGCGTGCCGCCGCGCCACTACGGGCCGTGGGAGCAGTTCGCATCGCTCCTCACCGAGGGGCTCGTCACGAGGGGCGTCGACGTGACCCTCTTCGCGACCGCCGACTCGATCACCTCCGGCCGGCTCGCCTCTGTGATCGCTCGCAGCTACTCGGAGGATGCGGGCGTCGAGCCCAAGGTCGTCGAATGCCTCCACATCGCGCATGCCTTCGAGCGCGCCGACGAGTTCGACGTGATCCACAACAGCTTCGACTTCCTCCCGCTGACCTACAGCGAGCTCGTCGACACGCCCGTCCTGACGACGATCCACGGGTTCTCGTCCGAGCGGATCCTGCCGGTCTACCAGCGCTACAACGCCACCGGCTGCGTACGTCGCGATCAGCGACGCGGACCGGCATCCGAGCCTCGACTACCTCGCCACGATCCATCACGGCATCGACACGAGCGCCTTCTCGCTGCACTCGTCTCCGGGCGGCTACCTGCTCTTCTTCGGGAGGATCCATCCGGACAAGGGCACCGCGGAGGCGATCGACGTCGCCGACGCGTCGGGTCTGCCGCTCGTGATCGCGGGGATCGTTCAGGACCAGGCCGTACTTCGACGAGCGCGTCGCGCCGCGGCTCGACGGCCAGCGGATCTCCTTCGTCGGCCCGGTCAGTGCCGACGAGCGGTCGGAGCTCCTCGGCGGCGCGCACGCGTTGCTGCACCTGATCGGCTTCGACGAGCCGTTCGGGTACAGCGTCGTCGAGGCGATGGCCTGCGGCACGCCGGTGATCGCGTTCCGGCGCGGATCGATGGGGGAGCTGATCGCGGAGGGCACGACAGGCTTCCTCGTCGACGATGTCGCGGGCGCCGTCGTCGCCGTCGATCGGGCGGCGAGCCTCGATCGCGGGACGATCCGAGCCGATGCCGTTGCCCGGTTCGACGTGGCGCGGATGGTGGACGACTATCTCGATGCCTACGCGGCCGTCCTGGCTGTGCGACACTGACGCCATGAAGGGTCAGCAGAAGCCGAAGAAGATGGGCAAGAAACCGGCCCAGAAGACGCTGAAGGAACGCCGGACCGAGAAGCGCGCCGCGGCGAAGCAGAGCAAGTCGCTCGACGTCTAGGAGGGCGCGGCCAGAACGGCTGCGAGCAGATCCCCGAGCCGCGCCGTGGCGAGGCAGATCGACGTGTCGGCGGCCCCGTAGTAGAGACGGATCTCGTCGGTCTCGACGTCGTGGACGAGCCCGCACGGGAAGACGACGTTGGGAACGTCCCCCTCGCGCTCGTAGGGCGCGGAGGGGCCGAGGATCCACTCCGGCAGCCGGTGCAGCACCCGCGTCGGCTCGTCGATGTCCGTGAGCGTGAGGCCGACCCGGTAGATGCCGCCGGCCAGCGTCTCCTTGACGCCGTGGTAGATCAGCAGCCAGCCGTGCTCGGTTCGCAGCGGCGGCGGCCCGATTCCGATCCGGAGCGAGTCCCACCACGCGCCCTCCCGCGGCTGCAGCACCTGCTCCGGCGCGCTCCAGCTGACAAGGTCCGCGGACCGAGACAGCAGGATCTCGCCTCGTGACGGCCCGTACTCGGTTCTCGGCCGGTGGAACAGCACCCACTTGCCGTCGATCCGCTCCGGAAGCAGAGCCGCGTTCTTGTCCTCCGGCTGGCGCACGACCCCGAGCCGGTCGACGCTCCTGAAGTCCTCGGTCGTGGCGAGGTACACGGCAGGGCCGGCAGGCCCGTACGCAGTGCACGTGATCACCCAGCGGTCGAGCTCCGGCACGAAGACGACGCGTGCATCCTCGAATCCCCATTGCTCGCTCTCGACCCCATCCGCGGGCGCGAGCAGCGGCTCCGGATCGATCGTCCAGCCGTCGACACCGTTGGCCGAGCGTGCGACGGACAGATGCGAGATGCCGGTCAGGCCTTCGACTCGGGCGAGGAGCACGGTCGTGTCGTCGAGCTTCGCCGCGGCCGGGTTGAAGACGGCGTTGACGGGATACGGCCAGTCGTCCGCCGTCAGGATCGGGTTGGCGTCGTGGCGCTGGAAGAGCTCGCGCGGGGTCACGCTGCGGCGGGCTCGCGGGTCCGGTCGCGCAGGACAGCCGGCAATCCGGCTGCGTCGAGCAGGAGCGCAGAGCGGTGGACCGCGAGCGTCGACTCGGCGCCCTGGTTGTCGTTCGTCGTCTCCTCGCCGAGCCCGTCACTGCAGCCGCCGGTCGCGAAGTCGTACAGCGGCTGGTGGAGCCGGTTGCGGCCGAGGAACCAGTCGAACGCCCGCTGCGCACGAACACCGTGCGCGGGATCGCCGGTGACGGCGAACGCGGCCAGCTCCGCCGAGACGAAGGCGGACGCGTCGAGCGGCTGCTCGTCGCCCGTGCCGGGGGCGGGTTCCGTCCGCTGCCGGCCACCGTGCCCTGTCAGGCGCAGCGTTCCTTCTGCAAGGCCCGACTCGTCGCCCAGCCACCGGAGTGCATTCGAGGCCGGTCTCGGTCAGGTCCTCGCGTCCGAGCGCGGCGCCGCCGACGATGAGCGCGTGCGGCAGGCGGGCGTTGTCGTAGGTGAGCGAGTCCTCGAACCAGTGCCAGTCGGCGTCCGCGTGCGTCGCGTACGCCGCGGCGAGCTGGTCGACCAGACGCTCGAGCAGCTCGCGGGCGGCGGGCTGAAGCCGGTCCGGGTCGAGCCGCGCCAGTCCGAGCACGGTGTAGGCGCCGGTACGGAGTGAGACGTCGGCCCCGAGCGTGCCGACGATGTCGTCGAGCAGTCGTCGCGTCGGGCCGACGACCGCGGGAACCCATGCCGTCGAGAGGATGTCTCCCAGCGCCCAGACCGAACGGCCGACGTGGTCGCCGACGTGCGGCTCGTCGAGCCAGCGCCGGTCGTAGCCCATGAAGTTCCGCATCCCGCGCTCCGGATCGGTCGCGTCCTGGAGGAATGCGATCGAGCGGTAGACGATCGACGTCCAGGTCTGCTCGTCACCGCGACGGGCGAGCTCGAGCGCGACGACGGCGAGGCGCGCCACGTCGTCGACGCAGTAGCCGCTCTGCCGGTTCGGGATCACGCCGTTTGCGTGCTGGACGATGCCGACGTCGTCGACGAGCGTGAGCAGGTGATCGGTTCGTATGGTCACGAGCTGTGGGTCGAGCCGGGCGAGCGGCCGCCGGCGTCGCGGTGCCAGCTGGACGGCTTCGCTCAAGACGGCTGCAGTCGCCTCGGCCACCGACGGCCAGGCGAGCTGCGCACCGATCCGCCGTGCCTCGGCTCGGGCGGCAGCGAGCAGGTCGGGCTCGTCGATGTAGCGGCAGACGGCAGCCGCGATCGCTGCGGAGTCGCCGAAGGGGACGATCTCGCCTGCCCCCGATGCGAGCAGGTCCTGCGCGTACCAGTACGGCGTCGAGACGACGCCGCAGCCGGCCGCGATCCCGAAGGTGAGCGCGCCCGAGGCGATCTGCTCGCGCCCCTTGTAGGGCGTGACGAAGACGTCGGTCGCGGCGAGCAGGTCGGCGATCTCGTCGATGGCCAGAAAGCGGTCGTCGAACTCGACGTGATCCTCGAGGCCGAGGTCGAGCACCGCCTGCTCGAGGGTGAGGCGGTAGCGCTCCCCCTCGCGGTGCGCGACGTCGGGGTGCGTTCGCCCGGCGACGACGTAGACCACCTCGGGATGGCGCTCGACGATCGCAGGCAGCGCCTCGATCACAGTCTCGATCCCCTTGCCGGCCGAGATCAGCCCGAAGGTCGAGAGCACGAACCGCTCGTCGCCGTCGTCGTCGGACGCAGCTCGTTCGAGCGCGTACGCGTCAGCGCGCCGCGCGAGCACCGTCGGCGCTCCGTGGGGCACGACGCGAACCTTGCTCGCCGGGCACGTCTCGTTCCGCCACGAGCAGGCGCTTCGCGGTCTCGGTCATCACGATCACGAGCTCGGCCTGGCGGCAGAGCGCCTCGAGCACGTGAGCTTGATGGGACGTCGGCTCCGAGAGCACGGTGTGCAGCGTCACGACGAGGGGCTGCGAGAGCTCCTCGGCGAGCGAGAGGACGTAGGCGCCGTCGGCGCCGCCGAAGATCCCATACTCGTGCTGGAGCAGAACGATGTCGACATCGAGTCGGCCGAGGATCCGCGCCGCGCGGACGTAGTCGCCTCGAACCGCCTGCGCGATGGTGGCCACGAGCCCTGGCCGCTGTGGGCGCGTCGGGTCGTTGACGACGACGACCTTCTCGACGCGGTCGATCCCGTCGACGCCGAGCAGTGCTGTGCGCACGTCGGCCGCAAAGGTACCGATCCCGCACGCACGCGGCGGGTAGGTGGAGACGATCGCGCTGCGCACGACTGACCGCGCCCTTCCGTAGAGATTCCGGCGCGGCGCTGAGGCGTCAGCGCAGCCGGTTCGCCCTCAGCGTAGCCGACGTTCGCTCGACGGGCATGGCCCCCGCCAACTCCGCTGCCTTATCGGTGACCTACGCCGCGTCCTCGAGCAGGAAGCAGATCTGACCGGGAGCGGACTCCCAGACCTTGACCGCGGCGTACTTCTCCGGCTGCTCGAGCTTGACCTTCTCTGCGAGTTGCAGGATCTCGCCGACGAGCTTCTCCAGCCGCACGTCGAGCACGATCGGCTCGCCGGTGAGAGCGCGGTGGAACATCAGCCGCACCTCGTTGTCGTCGTGGACCCGCATCGCTCAGGATGGTCCGCGCATGACACGGTGCGAGCGCAAGCGGGCGCGCCGCGTTGCGCCCTCCTCGCTCACCACAACCTCGACCGCGTGTCCCGGCTCTGCGGCGCGGAACGTCACTTCGATGCCGGCGCAGCGACCGACGGGAGGCGCGGTGACGAAGTCGGCGGCGAGTACCTGGTAGGGCTCGCCGTCCTCGCACTCGATCATGCCGTCGCCGCGGTCCTCGTTGAACCAGCGCATCCGGCCGCCGAGCACGGTCAGCGCTCCCGGTAGACGATGCGGCCGCGCGTCGGGTCGTACGGAGAGAGCTCCACCTTGACCTTGTCGCCCGGCGCCATCCGGATCCGGTACCGCCGCATCTTCCCGGACGTGTAGCCGATCGCCTCGTGGCCGTTCTCGAAGGCGATCTTGAACATCCCGCCGCCGAAGGCCTCGAGGATCTCGCCGTCGAGCTCGACCTTCTCTTCCTTGACTCCCATACTGCCTCCCTTCCGCATCGAGGAGACGCGGAGTCGTGGTGAGAAGGGCGCGAAAGGGGCGCGCCCGACACCCCATTCTACTCGACAAGGCGCGTACGGCCGGTTTCCCGGGCCGAGAGGCTGTTTTCGCGGCCTGCAGAGGCGTATGGTCGAGACCACGTCGAGGCTGAGGGTCGAAAGGAAGACCTCAATGGCAAGCGTCGTGCACCTGCCCGAGACGAGCACGCTGGCGCGTGTTGCGACCGAGCGGCGGATCGCCGTCGCCTTGCTCGCGCTGATCGGGCTCCACGTCGCCGACGACAACTTCCTCCAACCCGAGCCGGGCATGTCGGCGACCGACCACCTCGCAGGCGGGCTCGTGCAGCTCGGGCTCGTGGTCGCCGCCGCGTGGGCGTATCCGCGTGTCCGGGCGGGAGCGCGGGGGGCGATTGCGCTCTTGTTCGGCTTCTTCGGCGTGCTCGCCGGCACGGAGGCCCTGTACTACACCTTCGCAGACAGCCCCTCGGGCGACGACTTCACCGGGCTGCTGTCGCTGCTCGCCGGCTTTGCCCTGATCGGGATCGGGGCCGTCACGCTCTGGCGGGCACGGCGCAGCGGCGACAGCCGCCGGCGCCGGTATCTGCGGCGTGGCCTCGTCGTCGCCGGGAGTGTCCTGTTGGTCGGCGTCGTGCTGTTCCCGACCGCGATCGCGTATGTCGTCACCCACACGGCGCGGGCAGCCGTTCCTGCCCCGAGCCTGGGTGCGATGCCCGAAGACGTCTCCTTCACCACAAGCGATGGGCTGAGGCTCGAGGGCTGGTTCGTCCCCCCGCGCAACGGCGCGACCGTGATTGCGTTCCCCGGACGCTCGGGGCCACAGAAGCACGCACGAATGCTCGTCAACCACGGCTATGGCGTCCTTCTCTTCGACCGCCGCGGCGAGGGCGCCAGTGACGGCGACCCGAATGTCTTCGGCTGGGCCGGCGACCGCGATCTGCACGCGGCCACGGCCTACCTCCGCAGCCGTCCCGACGTCGATCCCGAGCGGATCGGTGCGATCGGGCTCTCGGTCGGCGGTGAGATGCTGATCCACGCGGCCGCGCACTCGGACGCGTTCAAGGCGATCGTGTCCGAAGGGGCGAGCGGACAGTCGATTCGCGACCACTTCGACACCGATGGCACATTCGAGGCGATCACGGGCTACGCCGCGGTTACGTCCGCGACCGCCGTCTTCACGAGCACGCTGCCCCCGCCGAGCCTGAGCAGCGAGGTCGCCAGGATCGCACCCACCGCCGCCTTCTTCGTCTACGGCGAGAACGGCCAAGGCGGCACCGAGGAGCAGCCGAACAAGCGCTTCTATGCGGCTGCCCACGAGCCGAAGCGGATCTGGGAGGTCCCGAACGGCCAGCACATCGCCGGGATCACGACGGAGCCGGCCGAGTACGAGCGCCGCGTGATCGGTTTCTTCGACCGCTATCTCCGCTCGTCCGGCCGATGAGTTGCGCCGCCCAGGGCCGTCATACGTAGCATGACCTGCATGCAGGAGTCGACGCCGACGGCCGGACTCGCCGACGGGGAGCTCGAGGATCGGCTCGAGCAGCACCGGAAGGAGCTGACCGCGTACTGCTACCGGATGCTCGCCTCGCCGTTCGAGGCGGAGGACGCGGTGCAGGAGACGTTCATCCGCGCCTGGCGCGGCTACGAGCGCTTCGAGGGAAGAGCTGCGCTGCGCTCGTGGCTCTACCGGATCGCGACGAACGTCTGCCTCGACATGCTGAACGGCCGTGAGCGCCGCGCCCGCCCGATGGATCTCGGCCCGGCCGGCGAGCCGATCATCGAGAACCTGCACGTCCCCGGCGAGGTGACGTGGCTGCAGCCGACCCCGGACCCGGCCGAGGAGGCCGTCTCCCGCGAGACGATCCGGCTCGCCTTCGTGGCGGCGCTGCAGCACCTGCCGCCGCGGCAGCGCGCGTGCCTGATCCTCTGCGAGGTCCTGCGCTGGCAGGCGAGCGAGGTCGCCGAGCTGCTCGAGACGAGCGTCGCCTCGGTCAACAGCGCGCTTCAGCGGGCGCGGGCGACCCTCGAGGCGAACGACGTCTCCGCCGACGCGGCACCCTCGATCGAGAGTGCCGATGCCGAGCTGCTCGCACGCTATGTCGACGCGTTCGAGCGCTACGACATGGAGGCGCTAACTGCGCTCATCCACGAGGACGCGACCCAGTCGATGCCGCCGTTCGACCTCTGGCTGCGCGGCCGCGACGACATCTTCACCTGGTGGTACGGCCCGGGCATCGGCTGCGAGGGCTCGCGCGTGATCCCGACCGTGGCCGCCAACGGCTCGCCGGCGTTCGGCCAGTACAAGCCGAGCGAGAGCGGCGATGGCTACGAGCCCTGGGCCCTCCAGGTGCTCGAGATCGAGGACCGCAAGATCGTCGAGTTCAGCTTCTTCCTCGACACCGAGACGCTCTTCCCGCTCTTCGGGCTGCCGCTCCAGTTTGACGGATAGCAACCGCTCGAAACCCGCGCGGCGATGGAGCCCGCCCTCAACCGCCGGCACGGCTGATGGCTCCTACGGACCAAAGGAGCAATGCCATGCCGGTGTTCATCGCCGTCGCCCTCGGAGGCGCAGTCGGATCCCTGGCCCGCTACGGCCTCGATCGACTGATCGAGCGCCGAAGCTTCGCCGTGTTCCCGTGGAGCACGTTCACGATCAACGTGACCGGCTGCCTGCTGATCGGCGCAGTCGTCGCTGCACTCGTCGACCGCCATCACACGCCTGCGTGGCTTCGCCTCGGCCTCGTCATGGGCGTCCTCGGCGGCTACACGACCTTCTCCACGTTCGCGCAGGAGACGCTCGATCTGGTCGAGGAGGGGAGGCTCGACGTCGCGAGCCTCTACGCCCTCGGCAGCCTCACGGCCGGCGTGCTTGCCGTCTTGGCGGGGATGCGAATCGGCGAGATCCTCTAGCCCGCGTAATCGATCAGCACGTCCTGCAGGCCCATGAACGCGACCAGGTCGAGCAGGTCGTGCGAGGCGTTTCGGAGCTGGATCCGGCAACCCTGACGTCTCGCGGCGAGCTGGAGCCGCGCGAGGGCGTCGACCGTGACGGCGTCCGCGTCGACACCGTCCACGTCGCAGCGGAGGTCGCCGCCGCCGCTCTCGGTCAGGAGCGCGCAGACGCGGTCGCTCAGCCCGGGCAGGTCGTCCCGGGCGATCGGGCCCCAGATCGCGAAGTCCACGCTAATTAGGACAGCTTTCGCGCCGGGAACTCATCGGCGGCCGCGATCGATGAGTTTCGCCGTGACCCCGAGTCGAACCGGTAGAACGCAACGACGAGGAGGATTCGGATGACGATCGACGACACCCGCAAGAAGTGGCTCGCACTGATCGTGCTCTGCCTGGGCGACCTGCTGATCGTCCTGGATGTCTCGATCGTCAACGTCGCCCTGCCGTCGATCCGCGAGGATCTCGGCTTCACGGAGTCGTCGCTGGCCTGGGTGCTGAATGCGTACACGCTCACCTTCGGCGGCTTCATGCTGCTGGCGGGGCGAATGGGAGACCTCTACGGCCACCGGCGCGTCTTCGTGCTCGGCGTCGGCCTGTTCACGCTCGCCTCGCTGGCGTGCGGGCTCGCGACCTCGCAGGAGATGCTCGTGGGCGCGCGGGCGATCCAGGGGATCGGCGGCGCCGTCGTCGCCGCGGTCGCGCTCTCTCTGATCATGACCCTGTTCACCGAGCCGGCCGAGCGCGCGAAGGCAATGGGCGTGATCGGCTTCGTCGCCGCGGGCGGCGGCTCGATCGGCGTGCTCGCCGGCGGCGTCATCACCGACCTCTTCAGCTGGCACTGGATCTTCCTCGTCAACATCCCGATCGGGATCGCCGTGATCGCGGCCTGCATGGTGCTGCTCCCCGGCGGCGGCGCCCGGCCCGCCGACGGCCGGCTCGACGTCGCCGGCGCGGTGCTCGTCACCGGCTCGCTGATGCTCGCCGTCTACGCGATCGTCAACGGCAACGAGCAGGGCTGGACGTCGGCGCAGACGCTCGGCCTTCTCGCCACTGCGGTCGCCGGTATCGGCGCGTTCGTCTACCGGGAGTCGCGCGCAGAGGCGCCGCTGATGCCGCTCGGCCTCCTGAAGCTCCGCAGCGTCGCCACCTCGAACATCGTCGGGATCCTCTGGTCGGCGGCCATGTTCGCGATGTTCTTCCTTTCGGCGCTCTACCTGCAGCTCGTGCTCGGTTACAGCCCGCTCGAGGTCGGCCTCGCGTTCCTGCCCGCGAACCTGATCATGGGTGCCTTTTCACTGGGGCTGTCGGCCAGGATCGTGATGCGCTACGGCACGCGGCTGCCCCTCGTCGCCGGGATGGGGTTCGTCGCCGTCGGGCTCGCGCTCTTCGCGCGCGCTCCGGTCGACGCGAGCTTCGCAGTCGACGTCCTCCCGAGCATGGTCATCCTCGGGATCGGGATCGGGATGGCCATGAACCCGCTGCTGCTCGCGGCGATGAGCGACGTCAAGCCGGAGGAATCCGGCCTGGCCTCGGGCATCGTCAACACGTCGTTCATGATGGGCGGCGCGCTCGGCCTCGCCGTGCTGGCCAGCGTCGCGGCAGCACGGACGGGCGGCGAAACCTCGCCCGCCGCGCTCACGGACGGCTACCACGCCGCGTTCCTCGTCGGGACCGTGTTCGCGGCCGCAGCCGGCACCGTCGCGGCCGTGTTCATGCGCGACGTCCAGATGCAGGCCGGGGCTGCCGAGGAAGAGCTCCGTGCTGCCTGAGCGACGGTGACCGAGCTCGCGATCAAGCTCCGCGGCGTTGTCAAGCGCTATGGCGAGATCACTGCCGTCGACGGCCTCGATCTCGACGTGCCGGAAGGGACGTGCGTCGGCCTCCTGGGCCCGAACGGCGCCGGCAAGTCGACGACGATGCGGCTGCTGACCGCGCAGGCGATCCCGGACGAGGGCGAGCTCCAGCTGCTCGGGTTCTCGCTCCCAGAGGAGTCGAAGCAGGCACGGGCGCAGCTCGGCGTCACCCCGCAGCTCGACAACCTCGACGTCACGCTCACCGTCGAGCAGAACCTGCTCGTCTTCTCGCACCTCTACCGGATCCCCAGGGCGGAGCGGCGCGACGCGATCCAGCGGGCGCTCGAGATGGCCAAGCTCGTCGACCGGCGTGGGGCGCGTGTCGACGAGCTCTCCGGCGGGATGCGGCGGCGGCTCCTGATCGCCCGCGCGCTCGTGCACCGCCCACGGCTCGTGCTCCTCGACGAGCCGACCGTCGGCCTCGACCCGCAGGTGCGGCAGGAGCTCTGGGCGCTGATCGACGCGCTGCGCAGCGAGGGGACGACGATCCTGATGTCGACGCACTACATCGAGGAAGCGCAGCGCCTGGCCGACACGGTGATGATCATGTCCCACGGCAAGGCGGTCGCGGCAGGAGCGCCGTCCGCAGCTCGTCAGTCGAGCACGCCGGCACGGAGGTGCTCGAGGTCTACGGCCCGCCGGCGCGGCTGGCGGAGGTCGAAGGGATGGCCGGCTCGAAGGGTCTACGGACGCGGCGCACGGGCACGAGCGTCTCGATCCTCGGGATCGAGAACGGCGACGGGATCGGGATCGACGGGGAGCGGAGGCCGGCGAACCTCGAGGACGTCTTCGTCCTCCTCACCGGCGAGGAGATCGGCTGATGGCCGCCGTGACCGCCCGCGAGCGCCGTCTCGGCAGGCTCGAGCGCTCGGCGATCACGGGCGTGCTCGTCCGCGAGATCGTCAACTACTCGTCCTACTGGCGCGCAGCGACGTTCTCCTCGACGGTCGAGCCGACGATCTACCTGCTCGCCTTCGGCTTCGGGTTCGGCTCGCTCGTCAGCACCGTCTCGGGCTACGACTACATCGAGTTCATCGGAACGGGGATCGTTGCGACGGCGGTGCTCTTCTCGAGCGCGTTCCCGGCGATGTTCGGCACGTTCGTCAAGTACCAGTTCCAGCGAACCTACGACGCGATCCTCGCTGCGCCCGTCGATACGGAGGAGCTCGTCACTGGGGAGGCGGTCTGGATTGCCACGCGCGCCGGTGTCTACGGCAACGTGCCGCTCATCGTCGCGATGGTGTTCGGGCTCGATCCTGCGTGGGGAATGTTGGCGGTGCCGTTCATCTGCTGGCTCTCCGGCTTCGGCTGGGCGTGCTTCGGGATCTCGGTCGCCGGGTTCGCCAAGTCGATCGACAACTTCAGCTACATCGTCAGCGCGGTGCTGACGCCGCTCTTCCTCGTCGCCGGCACCTTCTTCCCGATCGACGGCCTCCCGGGCTGGGCGCAATTTCTTGCGAACCTGAACCCGCTGCACCACTGCGTCGAGCTCGTGCGGCACGCCGCGTTCGGCTGGGAAGGGTGGAGTGACGTCGCGAGTGTCGGCGTCCTCGTCGTCTTCGGGCTGCTGATGTGGCGGCTCGCGATCCGCGCGATGATGCGGAAGCTGATCGTCTAGAAGGCGGAGAGGAGCGCGCTCACGATCGTGCTCACCGGGACGTACTCGACTCCGAGCTTGAGCAGATGGTCGGCGCGCTCCTGCGGCGAGCGCTTCTCCCACTTCTTCATCGCCTTGTCGAATTCCGCCAGCGTCTCCTTCTCGCCTGCGAGGTCGCGGCGAATGGCTGCGCCGATGTCCTTCGCGACCTCCTCCGCCTCGGCGGCCGGCAGGACCGATGCGAGCAACGCCGCGTAGTCGCTCCAGCGGAGCGAGACGATCTCGGTCGCGAACGAGGTGTCGAGCGGGATCCCGACGGCGTAGGCGTGGTTTCGCAGCAGGTCCCGGACGAACGGATCCTCGACGACGAGGCGCAGCCGCCCGTCGCGCTCGTCGACCTGCGCCTGCTGCGGCCAGCGCTTGAGGAGCGCCTCCAGCGTCTTCGTCCGGTCCTCGGGCCGCGAGAGGAGGCGCGTGCGCGCCTCCAGCACGAGGCTGCGGCCGCGGGCCCGGGTGACGGTCAGCTCCTCCGCCAGCCGCGCGACGGAAAGCGAGCCGTCCCGAAGCTCCTGCTCGTACAGCGCCGCCACGACCCGGACCTCGATCTCCCGCTTCGGCCAGGCGCCGAAGGACGGTGTCGCCAGGAACTCGACCAGCTCGTCGAAGAGCTTGACCTTCTTCGCAGCCGACAGCTGGTCGAGGATCGCGGGACGCATCCGTCGATGGTGCCGCCCGCATCGGACAGGGGCGGCGAACTGCGACGATGCGGCCGTGGAGCTCGGGGTCTACACCTTCGCGGAGCTGACGTCCGGGCTCGACCCCGAGCAGCGGCTGCGCAACCTAATCGAGGAGATCGAGCTCGCCGACGAGGTCGGGCTCGACGTGTTCGGCGTCGGGGAGCACCACCGGCCGGACTTCGCCGTCTCGTCCCCCGCGACCGTCCTCGCGGCTGCCGCGGTCCGGACGAAGCAGATCCGTCTCACGAGCGCCGTCAACGTCCTCAGCTCCGACGATCCGATTCGCGTCTTCCAGCAGTTCGCGACCGTCGACCTGCTCTCGGGCGGCCGCGCCGAGATCATGGTCGGCCGCGGCTCGTTCATCGAGTCCTTTCCGCTCTTCGGCTACGACCTGGCCGACTACGACCGGCTCTTCGAGGACAAGCTCGTCCGCCTGCTGCAGCTGCGCGAGGAGGTCCAGGGCGTCTACCCACGGCCGGTTCAGGAGCCGCTGCCGATCTGGGTCGCCGTCGGCGGCACGCCCGAGTCGGCGTACCGAGCGGGCTCGCTCGGGCTGCCAATGGCGCTCGCAATCATCGGCGGGCTGCCGGAGCGCTTCGTCCCGTTCGCCGAGATCCACCGTCGCGCGGCCGTCGAGCACGGGCACGAGCGGCCGTCGCTCAGCATCAACTCACACGGATTTGTCGCCGAGTCCTCGGAGGAGGCCGCCGAGGAGTACTTCATCCCCCTGAAGACGATGATGGACCGGATCGGCGCCGAGCGCGGCTGGCGGCCACTCGAGCGCCAGGACTACGACGCCGGCCGGACGCTCCGCGGCGCGACGGTGGTTGGCAGCCCGGAGGAGGTGGCGGCGAAGATCCTGTACCAGCACGAGCTCTTCGGCCACGAGCGCTTCCTGATCCAGTTCACGGTCGGCTCGCTGCCGCACGCGAAGACACTGAAGGCGATCGAGCTCTTCGGGACGAAGGTGGCGCCGATCGTGCGCGAGGAGGTCAGCCGCCGCCGCGCTGCTGCTTCTGGCGCCAGCGGTGCAACTCCGGCGACTTGAATTTCGACTTCGACTCGGGCGGCGGCGCGGCCGGATCGTGCTCACCCAGCCAGCGGGCGGCCTCGTCCTCGGGATCGAGCCCGGTCTGACGTTCGCGCTCGCCGCGCCGTTTCGCCGCGTCTTCTCGCTTCGTCATCGGCTGTGGTTAACCACCTCGACGTTGTTGCCGTCCGGGTCGAGCACGAACGCGGCGTAGTAGCCGACGTGGTAGCCCGAACGCTCGCCGGGGGCGCCGTTGTCGCGGTAGCCGGCCGCGGTCGCGTCGCGGTGGAAGCGATCGACGGTCTCGTCGTCCGTCGCGCCGAAAGCGAGGTGGACGTTCTCCGAGGGCTCCGCCGCCGCGACGACGGAGAAGGAGCCGCTGATGCACGCAAAGTGCGTCCGGTCGGCGAGCTCGGTTCCGACCCGGAACCCCGCCGCCGGCCCGACCCCTTCGTAGAACTGCGTCGCCGCCTCGACGTCGGAGACACGGATCCAGATGTGGTCGACGTTGCCGCCGTTTCGGAGCGAGCCGTGGTGGACCGCCTCGACGCTGTTGCCGTCCGGGTCGAGCAGGAAGGCGCCGTAGTAGTCGTCGCTGTACTGCGGCCGCGGGCCGGGCTCGCCGTCGCTCTCGTAGCCGGCCGCGGTTCCCGCCTGCCAGAACGCGTCGACGTGCTCCCGGGAGGGCGCCGAGAAGCCGATGTGCAGCCGCCGCGTCGTCGGGCTCGCGTCGTCAGACTGGGCCAGGGAGAAGTCGTCCCATTCGGCGTATTCGCCGCCATCGTGGCTCAACTCGACCCCGAGCGGCCGGAGTACGGTTTCGTAGAAACGCTGCGAGGTAGGACGATCTGAGACGCGGATCGTGACGTGGTCGAACACGCCACGACCATACCCACGGCGAAGGGGGCGACAACGTGGCCAGAGCGGAGGAGGTCAGTGGGATGGTGATCGACGTCCACTTCGACCTGACGCCCCGCGGGCGCCGCGCCCTCGCATGAGTGCGCGCAGCTACGACGTCGTCGTGTCCGGCCGTGCCGGCACCGAACGCACCTACCCGTGGGCGGCCGAGGAGCAGCTGCAGCCGGGATCGGTCGTCCACGTCGGCGGTCGCGACTGGCTCGTCCACGAGCTCGACCTCACGGGTGAGCGTCCGCGCGCGCTCGCGAGGATCGCCCGCTACCGGCTGCGCATGGTCTACCCGGACGGCAACGAGGAGCTCGGCGGCTTCCGTCGCTACCGGCCGGAAGGCCCGACGCTCGGGCACGCGTTCACGACGATGCTCGAAGGGCAGCCGATCAGCTGGGAGGTGGTCGACGAGCGGCTGGCGTTCGACGACGGCGGCGAGCCGTTCCTCGACCTCGTCGCCGAGCGCGACTACGGCGAGGCCGAGGGCGACCTCCCAGACCACGAGCTCGAGCACGCGCTCGCGCGGCTCGACGAGCTGCCGGAGGCAGCGCAGGCGATGCTCGCAGGCGCGGAACGGGAAGGCCTTGCGGTCGAGCTCGCCGCTCTCGACCCGGGAGAGGCGCCCGACTTGGAGGAGGCGGGCCGGTACATCCAGGCGCTCACGCTCGCGACGATAGAGGACGACCTGCTCGAGCAATGCGGTGTCGACACGCGTGCAGATGCCGAGGAGACGTGGCTGGAGACCGTCAAGACGCGGCTGCTCGAAGACCTCGACGCTCTGCGAGCGGATGTCGAAGGCGACCACGACGAGATCCAGGAGTGGGAGTTCCGCGACGGTCGCATCTTCGCGTCCATCGGCTCGGCCGACGACGAGGCCGACCCGGACAGCGGGCACGGTTGGCTCTGCCGGCTGCTCGACTCCGGCGCGCTCGGCGCGGCCGGCTTCTCACGCGTCCGCAAGGCGGAGATCTCCTAGAACCCCGCGAGGAAGCGGGCGCCGGCTCAAACGTGGCGTGCGGGGTGACGCCCTTGGACGGGAAGCTGAGCGGCCCGACCGCGTCTGTCGCGGCGACCCTGCCCGCATAGAACGGAGCCCGGCCGAAGCCGGGCTCCGCCGGTCAGAGGTCGTTCGACGCTCCCTGATCCTTGAAGGGGCAGTCATGGCCGCCGGACCTGCCGGCATGCCCGCCCTGCGCCTTCGAGGCCTGAGTCTTGGCCGCCGGAGCCTTCGCCGCCGGCTTCGCAGCCGGTGCCGAGCCTCCCGCGAGCGCCATCGTCGCCCAGATCGCCGCAAGCAGGATCACTCCTGCGAGCGCGACGAGCAGGGGGAAACGACGTGTCGTGCGTGCCTCTTCCATGGGCCTCCTTCCACTCGGGTGCCCATCGGCAGTGAATCATGGTTGCGTCAAGGCAAGGTCAAGAGTCGGCCGCGAAGCGGCCCCTTCAGGGGTTTGCGCGATCGAGATCCGCTCCCGCGGATCTCGATCATGCGACGGGAAGGATCAGTTCAGAGAAGGGTCCGGCGGCATCAACGAGAGCAGCGCATACGGGCCGCCCTGGCGGCGGAGCACGGCGCTCCAGAGCCCGTCGGGGTCGTCGCTGAAGAGGTCGTCCGGCTCGGCGGGGAGGACGAGCCATGACTCCTCCTCGAGCTCGCTCTCGAGTTGGCCGGCGCTCCAGCCCGCGTACCCGACGAAGACGCGCCCGCGCAGGACCGGAACGTCCAGCTCCTGGACGAAGCCCACGGCGCCGAAGAGGAGCTCGGATGCGTCGTCGGGGTCGTCGAGCTCCGCGACCGCGAGCACCGAGCCGGTCGAGACGGGGCCGCCCACGAACACCGGCTCCTGCTCGCCTGCAATTGGCGACAGCTCCGGAAGCGCGTCGCCGACGGATGTGTCCGTCGGCCTGTTCAGGATGAGGCCCATCGCTCCCTCGTCGCCGTGCTCGGCGATCAGCACGACCGTGCGGTGGAAGTTCGGGTCGCTGAGGACCGGTGCGGCCACCAGCAGCTGCCCGCGCAACGTCTCGCTCATCTGCCCAACGTTATCGGGCTGAGCCGGGAGCGAAGCGACCCTTCAGGGGTTTGCGCGGGAGGGGATCCGCGCGAGCGGATCCCCTCCCATGCGACGGAGATGTAACGCGCTCGGAGCGGGGGCGGGGGCCAGCGTGCCGGCCCCCGCTCCGAGCGGTCTTGCTTCCCCTCTACTTGATCGCGAGCGCGTTCATGATCGCGCCGCCGTAGACCGGGTGGAACAGGTAGTTCGTGACGCGCGAGGAGATGAACTCCCGCACGTTGCCGTTCGAAAGCGGCGCCCATGGAGCGGCGTTTCGCATCATGTCGACGTCGAGCTTCCCGTACGCGTCGTAGCGGGCCGCGCCGGAGAGCTTCGAGGCGTCGGTCATCATCTTGTTGTACTTGGGGCTGCTCAGGTACGAGTAGTTCGAGTTGTTCGCCTCCTGGATGTTCTGCCCGTCGAGCAGCACGTTGATGAAGTCGAACGGGTCGGGGTAGTCGGCGAACCAGGCGATCAGGAACATGTCGAAGTCGGAGCCGCGCGTGCCGGCCGTGCGGAGCGCGACGGCGAACGGTTGCGGCTTCAACGTGACGCTGAGCCCGATCTGCTCGAGGTTGAACTTGAGGATCTGAGCGCGGGCGACCGAGATCGGGCTCGTCGTGTAGAGGAGCGTGATCTCGTCCTTCGCCCCGTTCGCGAGCGCGCGGCCCCGGGCGGGATTGGCGCCCTTGATCGGGTAGAGATTCTCGTCGCGGAACCCCTGCATGTTCGGCGGCAGGATCTGGTCGGTCCGCTTGCCGGCGTACTTGCCGGCGACGCGGAGCAGCGACGGCCGGTCGATCGCGTGGTTGATCGCCTTGCGCAGGTTGACCTTGCCGAGAGCCGGCCTCGAGGCGTTGAGCGCCAGGTAGGTCGTGTTGATGCCGGTGTTGACGAAGTACCGGCCGTCGCCGCCCTTCTTGACGCCGTACTGGCGCGAGAGGTCGTCGTGCGCCGTCGGCGGCAGGCCGAACTGGTCGTAGTCCACCTGGCCGGCGCGCACCTGGAGCAGGCTCTGGTTCACGTCCGTATTGGTCGTGATCACGATCCGGTCGGCATTCGCGGGCCTGCTGCCCTTGTAGAAGGTGTTCCGCTCGAGCACGACCTGGCTGCCGACCGTGCGGCTGGCGATCCGATACGGGCCGGCTGAGGGATAGACGTTGATGCCGTGACTGTCGATCGCCATGCTCGGCTTCACCGCTGCGAAGAACGGCATCGCGATCTCGGCGAGGAAGGTCGGGTTCGCCCGCGTGAGCCGGATCGTCAGGACCTGGCCCTTCGCGGAGACGCCGCTCACGGCGCCCGCTTTGCCCTCGTTCCGCTCGTCAGCGCCGACGACGTCGTGCATGAAGGCGATCGCCGGCGAGCCCTGCTGCTCGTTCGCCGCCCGCTCGAACGCGCGCTTGAACGCCGCCGCCGTCACTGCCGAGCCGTCGCTGAAGCGAAGGCCGGACTTGATCGTGAAGGTGTACGTGCGGCCGTCACGGGAGACGCGCGGGAATCCGGTCGCCGCATCCGGGATGAGCCGCGAGCCTTCCGGCGCCGGCTTGTCCGGATAGTTCAGGAGCATCAGATTCGTCATGTAGAGCACCTGCCAGCCGGGCGCCTCGTAGGAGAGCGCGGGGTCGAGGTACTCGAAGTCGGTGGTGGAGAGGTTGATGCGCAGCGTGCCGCCGCGTTTCGCCTCCGAGCCGCCGGCCTTGGCCGGGCCCGCACTCGAGGCGGAGCCTGCGAACGCCGCGCCGACGAGCAGGCTTGCCCCGATCACCGTGGCGCCGAGCGCAGGCAGAAGCTTCTTCTGCATCGGACTGTCCCTTTCGGTCGCGGGCCGCCGGCGGCGGCCGTGTCCCTTCAGGGCATAAGACGGTCGAACGTGAGTTTAGTTAGATTAAACTCTAGCTCGAAACCGGCGCGATCAGCTCGCGCATCCGCTCGCTCAGCATCGTGAAGGTGAACGGCTTCTCCAGGAACGCGGTCGCCGGGGGAAGGGCGCTGGTCGAGAAGTCGTTCCCCTCGGCGAAGCCGGACATGAACATCACCTTCAGCGCCGGCGCGCCCGCCCGCAGCCTGTCCGCGAGCTCGTGGCCGCCGATCCCCGGCATCGTCAGGTCGGTCAGGAGCACGTCGACGCGGTTGCTGCCGGCCAGCGCGATCGCCTCGTCTCCGTCCGCCGCGAGCAGCACCTCGTAGCCCTCGCCGCGGAGGACCTGGTCGACGAGGCCGCGGATCACGTCCTCGTCCTCGACGACGAGCACCCGGGTCGACGCCGTTGCGGGCCCGCGCGCCGCGGCGGCCACGACGACAGGCCCGGCCACGACCGGCGCGAGCTCGGGCTCGACCGGCTGGTGGACGAGGCCGTCGGCGCGGCGCAGGTAGATCGTGAAGGCGGAGCCGATGCCGACCTCGCTCTCGACGGCCACGTAGCCGCCGCTCTGCTTGACGATCCCGTAGACCGTGGCGAGCCCGAGGCCGGTCCCCTTGCCGGCGTCCTTGGTCGTGAAGAACGGCTCGAAGATCTGCCGGAGCGTCGGCTCGTCGATCCCCTGGCCGGTGTCGCGCACGGTCAGGGTCACGTAGCGGCCGGGCTCGATCGCATCGTCGTTCTCGCCGACGTCGCAGTTCGCCGTCGCGATCGTGATCCCGCCGCCGTTCGGCATCGCGTCGCGGGCATTGACGACGAGGTTCATCACGACCTGGTGGAGCTGGCCGGGGTCGGCCTCGATCGGGCCGAGTGCCGGGTCGAGCTGCGTCGTCAGCGCGACGTCCTCGCCGATCAGCGGCCGCAGCATCGACTCGAGCTCGAGCACGACGCCGTTCAGGTTGAGCAGCTCAGGCATCAGCACCTGCTTGCGGCTGAAGGCGAGGAGCTGGCGCGTCAGCAGCGCGGCCCGGTCGGTGGCCTTGCGGATCTCGTCGAGATCGCCACGGAGCGTCGAGCCGGTCTCCGCGTGCTCGAGCGCAAGCGCCGTGTAGCCACCGATCGCGGTCAGCATGTTGTTGAAGTCGTGGGCGACGCCGCCGGCGAGCCGGCCGATAGCTTCGAGCTTCTGGCTTTGACGCAGCTGCTCCTCGAGTTGGCGCTGCTCGGTTACGTCCTCGGCCATCCCGATCACGTAGCCCGGCTTGCCGTCCGCGTCGCGCACGAGTGCGGTGGCGACGTGGGCGACGACCGTCGAGCCCGTCTTGGTCACGAAGCTGGTTTCGCGGCGGTACGAGTCCCGCTCGCCCCGGATCAGCTGATCGAAGGCCTCGTCGCCGTGATCGACGTCGTCCGGGTGCCGGAACGTCGTCGGGAGCTTGCCGATCATCTCCTGCTCGGAATAGCCGAACAGCGACTCCGCCGAGCGGTTGGCGGAGAGGATCCTGCCCGTGCGGTCGAAGAGCATGATCGCGGTGGGCGCCGCGGCGAACATCGTCCGGAACCGCTCCTCGCTCTCGCGCAGCAGCGCAACGGTTGAGAGCGAACGGTGGGCGAGGGCGAGCGGCGCGATCAGGACCGGCAGGATCCAGGGGTTGAACAGCACGAACGCGCCGATCGCAATCCCGAGCCCCGCGAGCACGAGCTCCATCGTGAGCCCGGTGACGGAGAAGAGGCCGCTCTGGCGGAAGCTGTGGCCGCGGCCGAGTCGCAGCATGACCGCCAGCAGGACGTGGTTGACGGCGACGAAGACGACCGCCGCTGCGAGGCCGGCGGCGGCGAAGCCGAGGTTGGTGTCGGTGCGGACGAGGTCGACGGCGACCCACGCGGCGAGCGTGCTCAACATGTAGTTGGCGACGTTGAAGAGGCCGATGTACCAGGCGTAGCGGTCGCGGATCCACTGCGGGACGAGCATCACGAGCACGAGCGGGACGAGCAGTGCCGGCGGGAGCACGAGCGCGCCTGCGACCACGAATGCAGGCGCGGCGTGGAGGCTGTGGTTGCGGCCGACCGCGACCCGGAACATCGGCGCGACGGCCGCCAGAGGCAGCAGGAGCGCGGAGCGCCACCACTCGTGCCCGGCCGGAATGCCTTCGCTCAGGGCCGCCACGGCGGCAACGGCGGCCAGGACCTCGATCAAGGCGGCATAGGCGGACGCTGAAGCCGGCAGTCGGCGAACCCGCCTGGACTGCCACCCTGCCTGCTCCGCCACTGCGGGACCGTTCATCTGCTGCCGCACCTCGTCAAGGTAGCCCTCACTGACAATCGGCAGCGGAGCGGGCACGGCGGTACCCCGGGTGGGGTACCGCCGCCTACGTCGATTCGGGGAGTCGAGCTCCCCCGTTCGGTTGAGGTCCTAGCGGAGCGTGCTCGCCTTGTAACGAGAGCTCCAGTCGGCCTTGGGAGCGATCCGGCCGGACGACCAGTCGGCCTTCGGCGCGCGCTTGCTCGACGACCAGTCGGCCTTCGGCGCGGTCTTGCTCGACGACCAGTCGGCGGCCGGCGTCGTGATACCGGACGACCAGTCGGCTGTGAACCCTGCGCTCGGCACGATCGCAGCGATCGCGAACGCTGCCGAGCACAAAACGATCCGGACGCGCTTCGACGGAGCCAGCGGCTCGATCTTTCCCATGGGTGTCCCCCTTGCGGCTGAGTGAGCATGTGCACCCCCGCACATGACGACTTCGCCAGTTTTCATCAGAGTTGACGACGGCTGAATCCCCGAAACGGCGTCGCGGCCGTCCCCGCCGGGGCGTCGGCGCGGTAGCCGTTTCGGGTTAGGCCTGGGACCTAGTCGAGTGCGTCGCGCAGCGAGCGAACATAGTCCCGCAGCGACGCGGGTCCAGCCTCGGCGAGTTCGAGCGCCCGCGAGCCGACGACGACGCCGTCCGTGAGCTCGGCGGCGGCGCGGGCGTCGGCCGGCGTCGAGATCCCGAAGCCGGCATAGAGCGCGACACCCGGTGCGGCAGCCCGCGCGCGCTCGGCCAGCTGCGCGAGCGACGCGGACAGTCCGGTGCGCGCGCCGGTGGTGCCCGTCACGGTGACGAGATAGAGCCAGCCGTCCGTCTCGCGGGCGGCAATTCGCAGACGTTCGTCCGTGGAGGTGGGCGCCACGAGCTGCACCCGCCGCAGGCCGGGCCGGTCGCCGGCGGGGAGGTCGGCGACGATCAGGCTGGCGGCGCCGGCCGACCGTGCGTCCTCTGCGAAACGGTCCCAACCGTACGCCTCGAGCAGCGACGAGTAGGTCATCGGGACGAGCGGCACCTCGACGCGCTCATGTACGGCCGCGAGGCACTCGAGACAGGCCTTCGTCCGCATCCCCTGTGCGAGCGCCTTCTCGGCGGCGCGGCGGATCACCGGGCCGTCGGCGAGCGGGTCGGAGAACGGGAAGCCGAGCTCGACCAGGTCGGCGCCGCCCGCCACTGCCGCCTCCGCCAGCTCGGGCGTGTCCGGGCCGGACATCAGGTAGATCGCGAGTGTCTTGCTCACGGCTTCGGCTTCCGCACGACCGCGAGGATGTGCTCGCCGCACGAGAGGGCGCCGGGCTCGGCAGCGAGGTCGAGCTCGACCCGCTCGATGAGCTCCCTCAGCTCGGGCTCTTGCGGGTACAGCGCAGGAAAGAGGCCGGCGGCGGTCGCGCCGACGATCGCTCCGTGCCGGGTGAGGAGAGCCTCCAGCTCGCTCCACCGGTACAGCTTCATCGGCAGGTGCCCGTAGCCCTCGCCTTCCGGCAGGAACCCGGTTCGGACGATCTCCTCGTTCGGTGTCAGCCCATCGCGGCGCGCGAGATCGAGGAGGGCCTCGACGAAGTGCACGGCAGTTCCGATCAGCGACATCACGGAGAGTAGGACGTGTCCGCCCGGACGCGTCACGCGCACGAGCTCCGCGACTCCATGTTCCGCCTGATCGACGACGTAGCTGAGGGGGCCGCCGAAGCAGACGACCGCGTCGAAGCTGGCGTCGTCGAAGCGGGAGAGGTCGGTGACATCCGCTTGGACGCGCTCGAGGATCCGCGTCCCCAGGCCGGCCTCCTCGACGCGCTCTCGGTTCAGCTCCAGCTGCCGCGCCGAGATGTCCACGACGACGACGTCCGCGCCGAGGCGCGCGAGCTCGATCGTGAACCGGCCGGGGCCGGCGCCGACGTCGAGGACGCGGTCTCCATCTCCGATGAACCTCCGCAGCTGGGCCAGATGGACGGCGACGCTCTGGGGCGGCGTGCGTCCCTCGTCGAAGCGGGTCCACTCCCGGTCCCCGTACTCGTCGAAGAATGCGGCCGTGTGCTCGCGCTCGTAGTCCTGCCTCAACGGGCGAGCACCTCTGCAAGGTCCTTGTCGCCGCGGCCCGAGAGGCAGACCACGATCAGCTCGCCGTCGACGTCGGCGACACGCGCGAGTGCGTGCGACGGCTCGAGCGCGGGGATGATCCCCTCGGTCCGGGTCAGGCGGCGAAACGCGTCCAGCGCCTCGTCGTCGGTCGTGCCGACGTAGCGGGCACGGCCGGTGTCGCGCAGGTGCGCGTGCTCGGGCCCGACGCCGGGATAGTCGAGCCCGGCCGAGATCGAGTGCGCATCCGCGATCTGCCCGTCCTCGTCGGCGAGCACCGAGGAGCGCGACCCGTGGAGCACGCCGGCGCGGCCGGTGCCGAGGCTCGCCGCTCCGGCGGCCTCGACGCCGACGAGCTCGACCTCGGCGTCGTCGAGGAAGCCGGCGAACATCCCGATCGCGTTCGAGCCGCCGCCGACGCACGCGATCACGGAGTCCGGCAGTCGGCCCTCCACCTCGAGGATCTGGGCGCGTGACTCGCGGCCGATCACGGCCTGCAGCTCCCGCACGATCGCCGGGTAGGGGGCCGGGCCGACGCAGGAGCCGATCAGATAGTGCGTCGTCTCGACGTTCGTGATCCAGTCGCGGATCGCCTCGCTCGTCGCCTCCTTCAACGTCTTCGTCCCGAACTCGACCGGGCGCACCTCGGCGCCCAGCAGGCCCATGCGCTCGACATTCGGCTTCTGGCGGCGCATGTCCTCGGCGCCCATGTAGACGACGCAGTCGAGCCCGAAGCGCGCGCAGACGGTGGCTGCGGCGACACCGTGCTGGCCGGCGCCGGTCTCGGCGACGATCCGCTGCTTCCCCAGGCGCCGCGCGAGCACCGCCTGACCGAGCGCGTTGTTGAGCTTGTGCGCGCCGGTGTGGAGCAGGTCCTCGCGCTTCAGGTAGAGACGTCGGTCCGGCGCGAACCGCTCGGCGCGTGTGAGCGGCGTCGGGCGGCCCGCGTAGTTCCGGGCGAGCTCGTCCAGTTCTGCGCGGAAGCTCCCGTCCGCCAGCGCCTCCTCCCACGCGGCCGTGAGCTCGTCGAGCGCGGGAATCAGCGTCTCGGGGACGTAGCGGCCGCCGTAGGCGCCGTAGGTCTCGGTCACGACCGCGCCGCCTCGACGTATGCGCGCACCTTGGCCGGATCCTTGATCCCCGGCGCGGACTCCAGCCGCGACGCGGCATCGACCGCCCAGGGGTGGACGCGCCTGATCGCCTCGGCGACGTTGTCAGCGGCGAGCCGGCCCGCGAGCATCACGCGTCCCGGCTCCGCGGCCGCGCGGTCCCAGTGGCCCGGATCCTCTTCCTCCCACGGCAGGTCGAGCAGGCGCGCGACCTGCTCGCCCTCGCGCAGGAGCACGCCGTTGCGGCCGCGGATCCGGCCCTCCTCGCGCTCGTGCACCTGGTCGACCGGCGCGCCGCTCGTGCCCGCCTCGCCGACCCAGACCGCCACTGCGAGCAGCTCGTCCGGAACCGGCAGGACGTCCTTCGCCGCGCGGGGGCTCTCCGGCGCGAGGACGAAGCCGGCCAGGTCAGCTCCCGCCTCGGCCGCAATGGCGACGTCCTCGTCGCGCGTGAGCCCGCAGACCTTGACCAGCGGGCGCCGCAGCAGCTCGCGCAGCTTGGCGGCCGGGTCGGGCGCCTGCATCAGGGTCGAGCCGACGAGGATCGCGTCGGCGCCGGCCAGCTCGGCGGCGGCTCCTTGCGCGCGCGTTCGGATCCCGCTTTCCGCGATCGCGACGCGGTCGGCGGGGATGCGGGCGACGAGCGCGAGCTGCGCGTCGCGGTCGATCTCGAACGTCGAGAGATCGCGGGCGTTGACGCCGATCACCGGTGCGCCGACGATCACGGCCCGCTCGAGCTCGTCGGCGTCGTGCGCCTCGACGAGCGTGTCGAGACCGAGCTCGCCGGCCAGCGTCGTCAGGTCGCGGACCTGGGCGTCGTCGAGGTCGCGCAGGAGCAGGAGCACGGCATCGGCTCCGGCGTCCTTGGCGGTGCGCAGGTGCTCCTCGGTCGAGAAGAACCCCTTCGCGAGCAGCGGCACGCCCGTGCTCGCGCGCGCCGCGCGAAGGTCGTCCCAGGTGCCGCCGAAGCGCTCGTCGACGAGGACGGAGACCGCGGCGGCCCCGGCGGCCGCGTACCCGCGCGCAAGCTGCGCGGGGTCGGCGTCGGGGCGGATGTCGCCGAGCGACGGCGAGCGGCGTTTGATCTCGGCGATCGCACCGAGCCCGGGGCCGGCCAGCGCGTCTCTAAACCGCATTCGTGAACCTCGCCAGTTCGTCGAGCCGGGCCGCGGCGGAGCCGGAGTCGACGGACGCCCGGGCAAGCTCGAGCCCTTCGCGGAGGTCCTCAGCGTGCCCAGCCGCCGCGATCGCGCCCGCGGCATTGAGCAGGATCGCGTCGCGCCGGCCGCCGTTCGCGCCGGCAAAGACCTCGCGGATCGCCTGCGCGTTCTCCGCCGGGGAGCCGCCGCGCAGCTCATCCGGGTCGCAACGCTCGACGCCGAGCTCGAGCGGGTCGATCACGCGTGTGTGCACGTCGCCGTCGACGACCTCGCAGACGTCGTTCGGCCCGGCCGGCGAGAGCTCGTCGATCCCGAAGGCGCCGTGGACGACGAAGGCGCGGCGGGCGCCGAGCTGCGCCAGCACGTCCGCGATCGTGCGCACGAGCGGCTTGGCGTAGACGCCGATCACCTGGGCGCGCGCGCCGGCGGGGTTCGTGAGCGGGCCGAGCACGTTGAACACGGTACGCGCGGCGAGCTCGCGCCGGACGGGCGCGGCGTGGCGCATCGCGGGGTGGTGCGAGGGCGCGAACATGAAGCCGAAGCCGAGCTCGTCGATCGACTGGGCGATCCGCTCCGGCGGCTGCTCCAGCCGGAAGCCGAGGGCTTCGAGCACGTCCGCCGATCCGGACGCGGAAGAGACGGCGCGGTTCCCGTGCTTGGCGACGCCCGCTCCGGCCGCCGCGGCGACGATCGCGGCCGCGGTCGAGATGTTGATCGTGCTGGCGCCGTCGCCGCCGGTGCCCGCCGTGTCGACGAGGTCGTCTCGCCGCGGATGCACGGGCAGCACGTGGTCGCGCATCGCCTCGGCGCAGCCGGCGATCTCGTCCGCGGTCTCGCCCTTCAGCCGCAGCGCGACGAGGAAGCCGCCCATCTGCGCGGGCGTGGCGTCGCCGCGCATGATCTCGCTCATCACCTCGCGGCAGCGCGAGCGGCCGAGATCTTTGCCGTCGAGCAGGTCGGCCAGCGCCTCCTGGATCAACGCCGCTCCAGGAAGTTCTGCCCGAGCTTGGGGCCGAGCGGCGTCAGCACCGACTCGGGGTGGAACTGGACGCCCTCGATCGGGAGCGCGCGGTGGCGCACTCCCATCACCTCCCCGTCGGGCGTCCGGGCGGTGACCTCCAGGTCGTCCGGAACCGTGAGCGCGGCGAGCGAGTGGTAGCGGCCGGCCTCGAAGGGGTCGGGGAGGCCCGCGAAGACGCCCTTGCCGTCGTGCTCGACCGGGGACGACTTCCCGTGCAGGAGCGCCTTCGCCTGGCCGATGTCGCCGCCGAAGGCCTCGACGATCGCCTGGTGGCCGAGACAGACGCCGAGCGTCGGCACCTGCGGGCCGAGGCGCCGGATCAGCTCGACCGAGACGCCGGCGTCCTCGGGCCGGCCGGGGCCTGGCGAGACGACGAGGTGCGTCGGCGCGAGCGCCTCGGCCTCGTCGACGGTGATCGCGTCGTTGCGGAACACGCGCACCTCGACGCCGAGCTCCTGGAAGAGGTGGACGAGGTTGTAGGTGAAGCTGTCGTAATTGTCGAGCATGAGCAGCATCTACGTGCCTTCCTCCGCCAGGTCGATCGCGGCTTCGAGCGCGGCGAGCTTCGACAGGCACTCGCGGTGCTCCGCCTCCGGATCCGAGTCTGCCACGATCCCCGCGCCTGCCTGCAGCCGCGCGACGCCGTCTGCGAGGACGATCGTCCGGATCGCGATGCACGTGTCCATCTCCCCGCCGGGGAGCACGTAGCCGACGGCGCCCGCGTAGGGGCCGCGGCGGTAGCCCTCGAGCTCGGACACGATCTGCATCGCACGGACCTTCGGGGCGCCGGAGACCGTCCCGGCCGGGAAGCAGGCGCGGAGGAGGTCGAAGGCCGAGACGCCCTCCTGTAGCTCGCCGGTCACCTCGGAGACGAGGTGCGTCACGTGTGAGAAGCGCTCGGGCTCGAGGAAGCGCGCGACCTTGACGCTCGCCGGCTTGCAGACGCGCGAGAGGTCGTTGCGGCCGAGGTCGACGAGCATCACGTGCTCGGCGCGGTCCTTCTCGGAGGCGAGCAGCCGCTCGGCGTCCCCGTCCCCGGGATGCGTGGTGCCGGCGATCGGGTTCAGGCTCGCACGGCCGTCCTCGCACTTGACGAGCGTCTCCGGCGACGAGCCGACCAGCGCCAGGCCGCCGAGCTCGAGCAGGAAGAGGTAGGGGGAGGGATTGACCCGGCGCAGCGCCCGGTAGAGCTCGAGCGCCGAGGCCGATGTCGGCCGCTCCGCCCGCTGCGAAAGCACGACCTGGAAGGCATCCCCGGCCCGGATGTAGTCGCGGATCCGTTCCACGCCCTTTTCGTACGTGGCTTGGTCGGGCGTGCGCCGCATGGTTGAGCGCTCCGAGGGGAGCTTGTGTTTCTGAAACACAAGCTCCCTTTCAAGGCGGGCGGTGATCTCGTCTGCGTCGCCGGCCAGCACCTCCGCCGTGCCGCTGCCGTGGTCGAAGCGGACGAGCGTCTCGGCGACGACGAAGCGGCTCTCCGGGAGCTCCGGGCCGTTAGCCGGTAGCGGTACCGTCGGCTCGAGCTTCGCCACGTGGTCGTAGGCGAGGTAGCCGACGACCGGCGCGCCGAGCGCCTCCGCCTCCTCGAACGAGACGAGCCTGGTGCCCGACCCGATGAAGGAGTGGCGCCCGAGCCGGCCCTGCTCGACGGACTCGAGCAGGAAGCTCGCCGCCGCGCCCTCGCGCAGGCGCAGGTAGGCGCCGAGCGGGGTCAGCAGGTCCGTCGTGATGCTCACGGTCGGGCGACCGTAGCGGCAGCCCTAGACTCTCCGCAATGTCCGTCCCCGCAACCCTCGACGCGCTCCTTCGCGCACACGGCCCGTCCGGGCACGAGCAGCTCGCCTACGGCCCGGTCCGCGACGCGCTCGAGGGCATCGCCGAGATCGAGACCGACTCCGTCGGGAACCTGATCGCGCGCCGCCGGGGCGACGGGCCGCTCCTGGCGCTCTTCGCCCACCTGGACGTGATCGGCGCCGCCGTCGCGCACGTCGCCGAGGACGGCCTGGTCGCCGTGCACCAGCTCGGCCACTGGCGCGCGAACGTCGCCTACGGCCAGCGCGTCGAGATCCGGACGAAGGACGGCGCGGTGCCCGGAGTGATCGCGCGCAAGGTGAAGGACAACGAGAAGGTCGAGTGGGGGCAGCTCTACGTCGACATCGGCGCCGGGGACGGCGCGGAAGCGCGCTCCCTGGTCGCGACCGGGGATCCGATGGTGCTCGACGCGCCGCCGCTCGAGCTCGCGAATGGACGGGTGGCATCGCGGAACCTGGACAACCGCGCCGGCGTCTACGTTGCGCTCGAGACGTTGCGCCGCGCCGACGGTGCGCACGTCGCTGTCGTCGCGGCCGCGCAGGAGGAGCTCGGCGCCAACGGCGCGATGGCTGCGGCACACGGGCTCCGGCCGGCCGTCGCGATCGCGATCGACGTCACCTACGCGACCGACGTTCCGGCCGACGACCCGGCGACGGGCGGTCACCACAAGCTGGGCGGTGGCGCTGCCATCTTCCGAGGGCCGGCCGTCAATCCGCGCGTGTTCGAGCTCCTGGTCGAGGCTGCGCGTGAGGAGGGGATCGACCACACGATCGAGGCCGGCGCGAAGACGTACACCGACGCGGACGTCACCTTCGCCTCCCGCGAAGGGATCCCGACGGGGCTTGTCTCGATCCCGCTCCGGAACATGCACTCGCCGATCGAGATCGTCCAGCTGAGCGACCTCGAGGCGTGCATCCGGGTGCTGACCGCGTTCGCGGCGCGATTGCGGCCGGACGAGACGTACGCCCGGTAGATTCAGAGCATGTCCCGCTCGGTGATCGTCTCTGCTGTGCGCACGCCCTTCGGCAAGCTCGGCGGCGGCCTCGCCGGCTACCAGGCGACCGAGCTCGGCTCGATCGTGATCAGGGCGGCGATGGAGCGGATCGGGCTCGAGGCGGATGAGCCGCAGTACACGATCATGGGCCAGGTGCTCCAGGGCGGCGCCGGCCAGGCGCCCGCACGCCAGGCCGCCATCGGCGCCGGCCTGCCGAAGGAGATGCCGGCCGACACGATCAACAAGGTCTGCGCCTCCTCGATCCGCGCCGTCGAGATCGCGGACTCGATGGTGCGTGCAGGCGAGGCGGAGGTGATCATCACCGGCGGGATGGAGTCGATGTCGAACGCGCCCTACCTGCTCAAGAAGGCTCGCTTCGGCTACCGGCTCGGCCACGGCGAGCTGCTCGACTCGATGATCTTCGACGGGCTCACCGACGCCTACGACGAGCTGCACATGGTCCAGCACAACTCGCTCGTCTCGCGCGAGCTCGGGATCAGCCGCGAGGAGCAGGACTCGTGGGCGCTCCGCTCGCAGCAGCGCGCGGTGGCCGCGCAGGACGAGGGACGCTTCGCGGACGAGATCGTGCCCGTCGGCGACGTCGTCGCGGACGAGGCGGTCCGCCGCGACACGACCGCGGAGTCGCTCGCGAAGCTGAAGCCGGTCTTCGATCCCGAAGGGACGACGACGGCCGGCAACGCGCCCGGGGTGAACGACGGCGCTTCCTGTGTGATCGTCACGTCGGAGGAGTTCGCGCAGCGGCGCGGACTCGAGATCCTGGCGACGATCGTGGCGCAGGGCTGGGTCGCCGACGAGTTCGCGTACCTCGTGCGGACGCCGGCGAACGCGGCCGCCAAGGCGTTCGAGAAGGCGGGGAAGACGATCGACGACGTCAAGCGCGTCGAGATCAACGAGGCCTTCGCGTCGGTGGCGCTCAACTCGACGCGGCTGCTCGGCGCGGACGATGAGATCGTGAACGTCAACGGCGGCGCGGTCGCGCTCGGGCACCCGATCGGCGCCTCCGGCGGCCGGATCGTCGGGACGATGGTGCACGAGCTCAGGCGCAACGGCGGCGGACTGGGCCTCGCCGCGATCTGCTCCGGCGGCGGCCAGGGCGATGCACTCCTGATCGACGTCTAGGAGGCCTTCTGGACGAATGCGGAAGCTTGCCGCCCTGATGCTGCTCTCGCTCGTCCTCACCGCCGAGGCCTACGCGTGCTCGTGCAGGCCGGTCGACCTCCAGCGCGACCTGCCCACGGCCGACGGGGCGTTCATCGGGACGGTGCTGGAGCGCAGCGTCAGCGGCCGGACCGCGACCTATCGCTTCCGGGTCGAGCAGGTCTACAAGGGCGACGTCGAGAACCGCGCCGCGGTCGTGACGCCGGCGAGCGGCGCCGCCTGCGGCCTCGAGCTCGCCGTGGGCGACCGTGTCGGCCTCCTGCTGGAGCGCGACGGCGACGTCTGGCGATCGGGCCTCTGCTCGCAGGTCGACCCGGCCGTGTTCCTCGCGCTGACGAACGTCGAGGACAACGCGCTGCCGCCGATCAACTGGGGCGGGGTCGTGGTCGGCGTGCTCGTGCTCGGGGCCGGCACGTTCTTCCTCATCCGCAAGGCGCGCAGCTACAAGCGCTTGCGGTAGCGCACCTCGGTCACGGGGGCGCCCTGGAAGTCGTCCAGCTTGCTGCCGCCGTCGTGCTCCCAGCCGGCGGCCCGGTAGAAGCGCTCGCCGCGCTCGTTCCCCTCGAGCACCCAGAGCACGGCCTCGCGAAAGCCCGACGAGCGCATCGCTTCCTCCGCCCGTTGCAGGAGTGCGCGCCCGATCCCGCGATCCCAGCGAGACGGGTGGAGATAGATCGCGTAGAGCTCGGCCTCCCGCTCCGCCTCACCGTCCCGTGATGCTCCGACGCTCGCGAAGCCGACAACCTCGCCGCTGTCCTCGACGACGAACGTGGCGCTGCCCGGCCTGGGCGTCCGGGCGAGCCCTTCCCGCCAGAGCCGCTGCCTCGCCGCGACGTCGAACTCCTCGATCGCCTCGTCGGGCATCAGCCCGGTGTAGGCGGCACGCCACGTCTCGACCTGGATCCGGCCGATCTCGTCGGCGTCGGCCGCGCCGGCCAGCCGCACCGTCACCATCCGGCGAGTCTAGGGAACGAAGATGGTGGTTGGCTTCGCCGTGCGGACGCGGCCGACGACCCGCCCGCTGCGGATATCGACGACCGCGAAGCGGGTGCTGTTGCCGCTGCCGACGTACGCCCAATGGCCGGCCGTCTGCACGTAGCCCGTGTCGGTGCCTTGCAGAACCGTGAACCGCCTCGTGCCGTCGAGGCGATAGCCGGCGACCTCGTCGCGGCCGTAGAGGAGAAGCGTGCTGCCGGCGCGGGCCGCCTCGATCGCAAATGCGTCCAGCATCCGCTCCGTTCCGGTCGCGACGTTCAGGAGCCGGACGCCGATCGAGCCCGGTCCTTCCGGTCCCATCGTCGAGCCCCAGACGGCGACCGTGTCCCCGCGCAGCCAGACCGTCGACCGGTGCCAGCCGTGGACGAGCTTCGCCGCCCTCTGGGTCGTGCGGCTGACGAGCGGCCTGCCGGTTACGGCCATCGTCTCGAGCTGGACCTCGGCCAGACGGTCGACGCCGACCACGACTGCCCGCGAGCCGTTCGCGGCGAGGCCTGGCGAGGCCTGGCGCCCCGCCGCTCCTGCCGCGGCCGGCGGCGCAAATCCCGCCGAGATCCCATCGAGGGCCGCAGTTCGCACCGTCCCGTCGGCGTCGATTGCGACGAGTTGCGCTGTGCCGATCCGGCCGCGCGGCGCGAGCAGTGTCAAGAGGCGGTTCCCGGCACGGACGACGCCGAGTGCGACCCCGGGCAGCGGCTCGCGGTGCAGGACATGGCGCGTCGCGGGATCGACCACGACCACCTCCGCCGTCTCGCCGCCGACGAGCACGACGAGCCGGTCCGGCGCTGACCAGATCCCCTTGAAGACAGAGGCGCCGCCGAGCCACATCAGCCCGGCCGGGCGCAACCTGTCGAGCCGTACGAACCGGAGCCGGCCGTTCTCGCCGCCGCCGATCGCAGCGAGCGCTCCGTCCGGAGATCTCGCGACGACGCCGGCCGGCGCGCCGCCGACATTCAGGATCGCGGAACCGACGGGACGCATCGTCGTCGGCGAGACCCAGCGGAGCTTGCCGCCCCCGGCCTGCCATTCGACGGCCAGCACTCGCTCCGGCTTCGCTGCAGCTGCCGCCGCCGTGCCGGCCAGGACGGCGACGAGGAGCAGTCCGGTGAGCAGTCGCTTCATGTGAGATGTACACCGGAACCCCGTCCTGGGGTCCCGGCTAGGCTCACCCAAGTATGGACTTCGAGCACGTTCTTGTCGCGGGCGCGGGCCAGATGGGCGCCGGGATCGCCCAGGTCGTCGCCGCGTCGGGACGGCGGGTGTCGCTCTACGACGCGGCGCCGGGCGCGACCGGGCGCGGGCTCGCGTCGATGCGAAAGAGCCTCGAGAAGCTCGCGGAGAAGGGCGGCTCCGATCCCGATGAGGTGCTGGCGCGGGTGAACCCTGTCGAGGATCTCGTCGCCGCCGATCTCCTGATCGAGGCGGTGATCGAGGACGCTGCGGTCAAGGAGGATCTCTTCCGGCGCGCCGACGAGGTGCTGCCGGAGAGCGCCGTGCTCGCATCGAACACCTCCTCGATCCCGATCACCTCGCTCGCCGCGGTCACCGGCCGACCCGACCGCGTGATCGGGATGCACTTCTTCAACCCCGTCCCGGTGTTGAAGCTCGTCGAGGTGATCCGCGCCGTCCAGACCTCCGACGAGACGGCGGCGGCGATCACACAGCTGGCAGAGGACCTCGGCAAGGTGCCGGCGCAGGCCAACGACTTCCCCGGCTTCGTCTCGAACCGGATCCTGATGCCGTTCATCAACGAGGCCGCGTACGCGCTGCTGGAGGGCGTCGCGGAGCCGGAGGCGATCGACACGATCGCGAAGCTCGGCTTCGCGCACCCGATGGGGCCGCTGGCGCTCGCCGACCTGATCGGCCTCGACA
This sequence comes from uncultured Gaiellaceae bacterium, assembly GCA_963705515.1. Classification (GTDB taxonomy): domain Bacteria; phylum Actinomycetota; class Thermoleophilia; order Gaiellales; family Gaiellaceae; genus Gaiellasilicea. The sequence goes on along the minus strand of CAVPJV010000009.1, from coordinate 632,689 downwards.
CCTGCGTCGCGATCATGGAAGTCCTCCACGACGGGCTCGGCAACCCGAAGTACGCGCCGTGCCCGCTGCTGCGCCAGTACGTCCAGGCTGGGCGGCTCGGCCGCAAGTCGGGCCAGGGCTTCTACTCGTACTCGTGAGCGTCGCTCGCCTTCGGCTCGCTCCCGCGGGGGAAACCAGGTTTCCCCCGCGAGCCCCCTTCTTCCCGCTCCTTGTGGGGGAACCTCCCGGTTCCCCCACACCCCCTCCCGGCGCTCAAGGGGCAACAGGAGTTGCCCCTTGAGCGGCGAGCTGCGGGCCTGGCTGGACGCGGGCGACGGCTCGGACGAGGACTTCGTCGACGCCGTCTTCGCGCTCGTGCTGCGGCGCGAGCCCGAGCCCGACGCGCGCGAGCGGGCGCTCGCGAAGCTCAAGGAGGGGACGCTGTCGCGCGCCACGCTCGTGCACGAGCTCTCCGGCGCCCCTGAGTTCGAGCGGATCAGGCTGCTGGACGACGGGATCGCGTTCGCCCGCGGCGCGCGCGAGCGGGGCGAGCGGCCGCGCTGGCTGCAAGGGCCGCCGGGGACCGACGAGCGCGTGGTCGAGGTCCCGTGGGTGCTTTCGCGGCTCATCGGCGAGCGCGCGCTCGAGGTGGGCTACGCGTTCGCGGAGCCGCCGTACCTCGCGGCGCTGCTGCGGGCAGGCTTCGCCGAGCTGACCGGCGTCGACCTCGCCGAAGCCGACGTCCCGGGACTGACCGGCGTCCAGGCGGATGTTCGCGACCTGCCCTTCGACGACCATGCGTTCGACCTCGTCCTCTGCGTCTCGACGCTCGAGCACGTCGGCGCCGACAACAGCGGCTACGGGCTCGACGCCGAGGACGACGGCGCCTCGCGGCTGACCGCGCTGCGCGAGCTTCGCCGCGTGCTCGCGCCGTCCGGAAGGCTGCTGATCACGGTGCCGTGCGGCGAGCCGGGCGACTACGGCTGGTTTCACCAGGACGATGTCCGCGGCTGGACGCGGCTCTTTGTCCGGGCCGGGTTCTTCGTCGAGGAGCAGGAGGTCTACGAGCTGACCGAGGAGGGGTGGCGGGCCGCGCCGGAGCTCGACACGACCGGCCTTCGCTACGGCGAGCGGGGCCCCGCGGCATCGGCGGTCCTCTGCGCGGAGCTGTCGCCGCGGCGGCTGCGGCGCCTCCTCAGCCCGGACGGGATCGAGCGCACAGCCCGCCGTCGCGCGCCCGCGCCGCTGCGTAGGCTGCGACGGCTCCCCCGAACGGGGTAGGCCAGGCTCAAGGTTTGGTCCCAGTGACCGATACCTTTGTCGACAAGGCTTTTCGATCCGGGGGGAAACGAATGCGCCTGCTGCTGGTCGACGACGATGCCGGGTTCCGCCAACTCCTGAGGACGACGTTCGAGGACGTCCAGGTTGAGGTGGACGAGGCTGGAAGTGCCGCCGAGGCCGAGTCGCGCATCTCGGCGTCGCGTCCCGACGTGATCGTGCTCGACGTCGGCATGCCCGGCATGGACGGGGTCGCGTTCTGCCGCGAGCTCAAGTCCAGCGAGGACACGCGGGAGATCAGCGTCGTCCTGCTGACAGGGATGGACGATGTGGAGGACGTGGCCGGCGCCGCCGGCGCGGACGCGCTGCTGTTGAAGCCGTTCCGGCCACTCGAGCTGCTCGGCGTCGTGGAGCGCCTCGCGGGAGCCGGCGTGGGGGCGCCGATGCGCCGCGTCAATGGCCGCTCCGACGAGGAGCAGCTCGTCCTCTACGCCCGCGACCTCCGCCATCTCGTCGAGATCGAGCGCGCCCAGCGCGGCCTGCTCGAGAGCGCGTACAAGGAGACGGTGTCGGCGCTCGCGAGTGCGCTCGGGACGAAGGACACGGGCACGCGCCAGCACTCCCAGCGGGTGCAGCGCTACGCGCTCGAGCTGACGCGAGCGATCGATCCGGAGCTTGCCGACGACCCGGCGCTCGAATACGGCTTCCTCCTGCACGACATCGGCAAGATCGGCGTGCCCGACCAGATCCTGCTCAAGCCGGTCGAGCTGAACGAGGCCGAGTGGCGGGTGATGAGAGCGCACACCGTGCTCGGCGCGCAGATGATCGGCGGCGTCGCCTTCCTGCACGACGCCGGCGTCCAGGTCGTCCGCTCGCACCACGAGCGCTGGGACGGGGCGGGCTACCCGGACGGGCTCGCGGGCGAGGAGATCCCGCTCGGCGCCCGCATCTTCGCCGTCGCCGACGCGGTCGACGCGATCACGAATCACCGGCCCTACCGCGCCGCCCGCAGCTGGCGCGACTGCCGCCGCGAGATCGTCGCGGAGAAGGGGAAGCAGTTCGACCCGATGGTCGTCGACGCCTTCTGCGACCGCGAGTACGTGCTGCACGAGATCCGCAGGGAGTTCCTGGCCGCGGCGTAGACTGACGGGCGATGGACTTCGCCCTGACCGCGGACCAGCGGGAGATCCAGGCGCTCGCGCGCGAGGTCGCGCAGGCGGAGATCGAGCCGAATGCGGCGTCCTGGGACCGCGAGCACCGCTTCCCGACCGAGCTGTACGACAAGCTCGGCGAGCTGGGGTTGATGGGCGTCTGCGTCCCGTCCGAGTACGGCGGCGCCGGGGCCGACTTCCTCTCCTACATCCTCGTGCTCGAGGAGCTCTCGCGCGGCGATGCCGGTGTCGGCGTCACCGTCGCGGTGCACACGAGCGCGTGCACGCTCCCGATCCTCGCGTTCGGCACCGACGAGCAGCGTGAGCGCTTCGTCCCGCCGCTCGCGCGCGGTGAGGCGCTCGGCGCCTTCGCGCTGACCGAGCCGGAGGCCGGCTCCGACGCGGGCTCGATCCGGACCCGGGCGGATGCGGACGGCGACGGCTGGACGATCACCGGCGCGAAGCAGTGGATCACGAACGGCAGCTACGCCGGCACGTTCCTCACCTTCGCCCGCAGCGAGCCCGAGATCGAGGGCGCGCGCGGCGTCTCCGCGTTCCTGCTCGACGCCGACCAGGTTCGCGTGACGCGCGAGGAGGAGAAGCTCGGCCTCAACTCGTCCTCGACCGTCGACCTCGTGATCGAGGGCGCACAGGTCGGTCGCGACCGGCTCCTACACGAGGAGGGGCGCGGCTTCGCGATCGCGATGTCCACCCTCGACGGCGGCCGGATCGGGATCGCCGCACAGGCGCTCGGGATCGCGCAGGCGGCCTACGACGTCGCCCGCGAATACGCCAAGGAGCGGCGCACATTCGGCAAGCGGATCGCCGAGCACCAGGCGATCCAGTTCAAGCTCGCGGACATGTCGACCGAGATCGACGCGGCGCGGTTGCTCGTCTACCGGGCCGCGTGGCTGAAGGAGCAGGGCGAGCCGCACACCGAGGCGGGCGCGAAGGCGAAGCTCTTCGCCTCTGAGATGGCCCGCCGCCAGACGGCGGAGGCGATCCAGATCCTCGGCGGGTACGGCTACACGAAGGAGTTCCCGGTCGAGCGCTACTACCGCGACGCCAAGATCACCGAGATCTACGAGGGGACGAGCGAGATCCAGCGCCTGGTGATCGCGCGCCGGATCCTCGAGCTGCAGCGTGAGCCCGCGAGCATCTGACGAGCCCGTCCGCCTGACGCGGATCTACACGCGCGGCGGCGACCAGGGCGAGACCTCGCTCGGCGACGGCTCGCGCGTCTCCAAGCTCGACTGCCGGATCGGTGCGTTCGGCACCGTCGACGAGCTCAACTCCGCCGTCGGCGTCGTGCTCGCCGGCGACGTGCCGCACGTGATGCGCGAGCCGCTCACCCGGATCCAGAACGAGCTCTTCGACGTCGGCGCCGATCTGTCCGTGCCGTGGGGCGTCACCGACCGCCTCCGCGTCGAGCAGCCGATGATCGACGCGCTCGAGCAGCTCTGCGACGACTTCAACGCCGACCTGCCGGAGCTGCGCAGCTTCGTCCTGCCGGGCGGCACCGAGTCCGCCGCGCGGCTCCACGTCGCGCGGACGATCTGCCGCCGCGCCGAGCGCGAGGTCCTGCTCGGGGCGCAGGAGGTCGATCTGAACCCGCTCGTGCTCCGCTACCTGAACCGGCTCTCCGACCTGCTCTTCATCCTCGCCCGGACGGCGAACGCGGGCGGCGAGGAGCCGCTGTGGAAGCCTGGGAGCTCGCGCTAGCGCCTCGCTCCCCTGGCCGGGCTTGCCTCCCGGCCGGCAGAGCCGGCCTCGGGCGAGCCCTCCCGTCGCTCGCGGCGCTCCGGCCGGCGCCCCGTATTCACATACTGTGACCCCGGCCTACGCACCGCGACCGACGCGCCAGGAGCGCGAGGCCCGACCGTGAGCTGGGGGCTGTTCTTGGCCTTCGTGGGCTCGTTCGTCGCCGGGTACGTCGGCTCGATGCTGGGGCTCGTGCTCGGGACGCTCCGCCTCCCGCTGATCGTGGCGCTGACCGGCAGCCCGCTCGCCGCCGCGGGAACCAACATCGCCATCTCGGCCGCATCGGCCGGAGCCGGCGCGATTCGCCACGCACGTGAGCGCCGTGTCGACTGGCGGGTCGTCGCGTGGATGGCGCCGCCGTCGGTCATCGGCGCGATCGTCGGCGCTCTTGCCGCCGACGACGTCTCGGAGCGGCTGCTCTACGCCGCGATCGCCGCAGTCCTGGTCTGGAGCGGGATCGATCTCGCGCTCCGGCCGGTGCACGCGCGGCCACGCGAGCGCCTGCGGCTCTGGCCGGCAGTCGCATCGGGCGTCGGCATCGGCGCGCTCGGCGGCGCCGTCGGCGTCATCCTCGGGACGCTGAGGATGCCGGCGCTCGTCCGCGGCGTCGGGATGGACGTCAGGCGCGCGGCCGGGACGAACCTCGTCGTCGGCTTCCTCCTCGGCGTCGCGGGCTTCGCGACGCACGCGGGCGAGGGCGGGGTCGACTGGCCGATCCTTCTCGCCGGGCTGGCCGGCGCGATCCCCGGGGGCTGGCTCGGCGCACGAGCGACCGGACGGGTCGACGAGAACGCGCTTCGGCTCGCGCTCGGCGCCGTGCTGGTGGTCGTCGGCGTCGCCTTCGCCGTACAGGCTTTGGTCTAGCGGCCGCCGGCGACTGCGATCGTGCGGCCGAGCTGCGCGTGCGTGGCGGACCGGGGGAGGACCGAGAACGCGCCGGCGCGCTTGATCGCCGGCCAGAGCACGTGGCGGTCGGAGAGCGCGATCGCCCGGACGGTCGGGAAGACGGTACGCACGTCGCGGAGGAACTGGATCCCGAAGCGGTCGACGTCGAGGACGACGACGCTGACGGAGCGATCCGCCGCGCTCAGCAGCGCGAACGTCCGCTCCGGAGTGGCATGGGAGACGACGCGGTCGGCCGAGCTGCTGATCGTGTGCGCACCCCTGGAGGTGTCGACGGCCAGCACGACCTCGACGCGATGCGGCCGCGTGCGGAGCTGCTCCAGAGCCGGCCCGACGAAGCGGATCCGGACCGCCTTCCTGGCGCTGGCGCTCCCGGAGCGTGCGCTCCAGATGAGGCGGTAGAAGCCCGGCCGGCGCACCTGCGACGGCAGGCGCAGCTTCGTGATCGTGGCGCCCGACTTGACCTGGAAGCGCCACGTGTACAGGCGCCGGCCGGTGGCGGTCGCCAGCATCGCGGTGCCGGACGCGGGCCGCGTCGAGTAGACGCGGACCGGGATCGACGCGGGCCTGCCGACGCTGGGCCTTGACCACCTTGTCGTTGGCGATGCGGAAGACGAACTGCGTCTGCGGCGAGCCCGCGGAGGCGACGACGTCGATCGAGGAGCCGACGGCGGCGACGAGGAGCTTCGTCGGCCCGACGACGGTGCCCGGCGCGACGGTGGGATCGACCGTCCGCTCGATCTTGCCGAGCGCGAACCCGGCAGCCGCGAGGCGCGCCGCCGCCGCGTCGGCACCGAGCCCGACGACCGAGGGGACTGCCCGCAGCGCCTGCGAGGGCTCGCTGACGTTGCCGGCGGCGTCGTACTGGAGGAAGCTGAAGACCCGGGTGTCGCCTGCGGCGAACGCGCCCAGCTTGACCTCGTACTGCGTCGGCTCGAACGTGGCGTACGGCTCGCCGTTGACCAGCAGGACGACCTTGCCGAGCTGGCCGCTGTTGTCGGTGCCGGGGAGCCAGCGCAGGGTCAGCCCGTCCTCCGCGACGACGCCGGCGACGTCCCTGGGCGGGGTCGGCGGCTCGGTGTCGCCGAAGAAGGCGAAGTAGGAGAGGTGGCGCGTGAGCACGTGGACGCCGGCCGAGTCGCGGTAGAAGCCGTCCGCGCGTCCGCTCGGGAGCGTCGTGCCGTCGACCGAGGCGAGCGTCCGCCACGTCGTGCCGTCCTGTGACGTGACGGGCACGCCGTTCGCAGCCACCCGCGGCCGGGAGCAGCACCTCGAGCACGTCGTCGAAGTCGTGCACGCTCGTGCCGGCGAGCGCCCAGCGGGCGGTCACCTCGATCACACTGCTGCCGGCGGCGAGCCGCGGCGCGAGCGCGGCAGCAGGCAGGATCGGGTCGACGTGGAGGACGAGGAAGTCCTTCGGTCCGGGGACGGCGGGCCACGCCGATGCCGGCAGCTGCACCGTGGCGAGCTGGCCCGGCGCCTCGAGGGTCGTCGTCGCCGTCGGGGACGCCGACTTCTCCACCGGCGGGCGGTCGGCCTGCGGCGTGCTCTCGATCGTGACCGCGACGCGGAAGGGGGTGCGGTTGCCGCTCGCGTCCACGAGCTCGCCGGAGAGGACGTGGAGGCCCTCGGCGAGGGAGCCGGTCGCGAACGTGAGCTGGTTGCCGGAGACGCTCGGAGCGGGCGCGGCGACGCCGTCGAGCAGCGCGCCGGGCGCGGTCACCGGCTCGCTGCCGGTGAGCATGATCTGGTTGGCCGAGGTCGAGACGGATCCGTCGGCGGGGTCGGACGAGACCAGGCTCGGGGCGGTGTTGTCGAAGCGGACGTTCGCGCGGACGGAAGGCGTCGACGCGTTTCCGAGCGAGTCGTAGCCGACCGCCCGCAGGTCGTAGAGGCCGTCGGCCAGCGCGCTCGTGTCGATGTCGGCGGCGAAGGGCGAGCTCGTGTCGGAGGCGATCTCCGTCCACGTGCCGGAGCCGGCCGGCGAGACGCCGAACGAGACCCGCGTGGCGCCGCCGCTCGTGCTCGCGGTGAGCCCGACCGTGCCGGAGAGGACGGCGCCGGGATCGGCGAGCGTGACGCCCGGGCCGGTCGAGTCGACGGTGACGATGACGACTGCGGTCGTGTGGACGTTGCCGGCGGCGTCGGTGACGATCGCCCGGATCTCGGCGTCGCCGTCCGGGGCGGAGGTCGAGTCCCAGTTGGCCGTGTACGGCGCCGAGGTGTCGCTGCCGACCGCGGTGAACGAGCCTGCGCCGAATGCCTTCACCTCGAACGCGACCGAGACGACGCCCGACCCGCTGTCCGCGCCGGCAGCGGTGAGCTGCACCGCGGGGCCGCCGACGATCGCGCCGGCGCTCGGCGCGGTGATCGAACCGGTCGGCTGCGTGTTGTCGAGCCGCGTCGTCCGCGCTCCGCTCGTCCCGGGGTTGCCGCCGACGTCCGTCGCGCGGGCGCGCAGGTCGTAGAGGCCGTCCACAAGCGCGGTCGTGTCGAAGGCGGCGGTGAAGCCGTCGCCGGGCGTCGAGTCGGTGGCGATCGTCGTCCACGTGCCGGCGCCGGCCGGGCTGCGCTCGAAGACGACCTGCGCCGTGTCGGCGGAGGTGGTGACCCCGAGCGCGACGGTGCCGGAGACGGCGGCGCCCGGGTCGTTGAGCGTGATCACCGGCGCGTCGTTGTCGAACGTGACGGTGGTGGCCGCCGAGGTCGTCTCGTTGCCGGCGACGTCGGTGACCACGACGCGGAGGTCGGCGGGGCCGTCCGGGAAGCCGGAGGTCACGAGCGACTGCTGGTAGGTCGAGCCGACGACCGGAGCGTTCTGTGTTCCGAAGACGCTGAAGGAGCCGGAGCCGGAAGGCTTGAGCTCGAAGCGGACGGCGGAGACGCCGGAGGCCGGCGGGGCGGCGCCGTCGCTCGCGTTGGCGGTCACGTTCACCGTGCCGGAGACGAACGACGCCGCGGCGGGCGAGGTGACGCTGCCCGACGGAGCGGTGTTGTCGACCGTCTTCGGCAGACCGGGCAGGAGCTCGTTGGCGACGTTGCCGGTGGTGTCGGTGACGACGGCGCGCAGGTCGTACGGGCCGTCGGCGACGAGCACCGTGTTCCAGGCGGCGTCGTAGGGCGGCGAGATGTCGGCCGCGCCGATGTTCGACCAGGCGCCGGCGCCCGCGGGCGAGAACTGGAACTGCACCGAACTGACGTCACCGGCTCCAGTCGAGTAGGTCAGGTTGGCGATCCCGCGCAGGAACGTGCCCGGGTCGCCGGGAGCGCCGCTCGGCGCCGTCGTGTCGATGACCACGGTGACCGTCTTCGGCGTCTCGACGTTGCCGACGTCGTCGGTCGAGAAGTACTGCACGGCGTGCGAGCCGTCGTTCGAGTGGTCGCCCGGTGCGGCGACGATCGCGGAGTTGCCCAGCTGGACGCTGCCGCCGTCGATCGAATACGAGGTCGCGCTGACGCCGGAGCCCGTTCCGTCGCTCGCACTGAAGGTGACCGTGATCGGCGCGTTGCTCGGCGAGCCCGGCGCGACCGACGCCGAGGTCGTCGGCGCCGTGTGGTCGACCTTGACCGTGATCACTGCGGACGTGAACGAATTGCCCGCGTTGTCGGTCGTCCTGACGCGAAGGTCGTAGTCCCCGTCGGCGACCGCGTTCGGGCCGCTCGCGGTATCCCAGCTCGCCGGCGTCGGCGACCAGGAACCCGCGCCTGCGGGGCTGCGCTCGAAGACGACAGTGGCGACACCGGACCCGGCATCAGCCGAGTTGCTCGTCAGGGCGACGGGGGAGACGCCGATCTCGGCCCCGTTGGCAGGCGCCGTGATGCTGCCGGTCGGGGCGGTGTTGTCGACGCGAACCGTGACGACGCCGGACGTGAACGCGTTGCCCGCGTTGTCGGTGGTCACGACGCGGAGGTCGTAGAGGCCGTCGGCCTGGAGCGTCGTGTTCCAGCTCGCGGCCTCGTTCGTCCAGGTGCCCGCGCCGGCCGGCGAGCGCTGGAACTGCGTCGTCGCGACGCCGGAGCCCGCGTCGGCGGAGTTGCTCGCGAGCGTGATCGTGCCGCGCACGTTCGAGCCGCCGGCGGGCGCGGTGACGGCGCCGGTCGGAGCGGTGTTGTCGACGCGGACGGTGATCGGCGCCGACGAGAAGGCGTTGCCGGCGTTGTCGGTCGTCACGACGCGGAGGTCGTAGAGGCCGTCGGCCTGGAGCGTCGTGTTCCAGCTCGCGGCCTGGTTCGTCCAGGTGCCCGCGCCAGCCGGGGAGCGCTGGAAGACGACGGTGGCGACGCCGGAGCCCGAGTCGGCCGAGTTCGACGTCAGGGCGACGGTGCCGCGCAGGTCGGCGGCGTTGACCGGCGCCGTGATCGTGCCCGTCGGGTCGGTGTTGTCGACGCGCACCTGGATCGTCGCCGGGGTGGACTCGGCGTTGCCGGCCGTGTCGGTCGTGAAGACGCGCAGGTCGTAGAGGCCGTCGGCGACCGCAGTCGTGTCGAAGCCGGCGGTGTAAGGAGCCGAGGAGTCGACGGCGACGTCGCTCCAGATCCCTGCTCCGGCCGGCGAGCGCTGGAAGGTGACGGTGTTGACGGTGCCGGGCGCCGCGTCGGAGGCGGTCGCGGTCAGCCCGACGCTCGCGCCGCGGAGATCCGCGCCCGAGGCGGGGGCGGTCAGCGAGCCGGCGGGGCGCGTCCGGTCGACGGTGACGAGGACGAGCTCGGCCGTCTCCAGGCCGGCCTCGTCCTCCGCGCGCACGCGCAGCAGGCGGGTGCCGTCGGAGGGGATCGGCCACGAGACGCCGTAGGGCGCGGTCGTGTCGACACCGAGCGGCGTCCACGTGTCCGAGACGCAGGTCGGGGAGGTCTCGCTGCACTGCTCGAAGTTGAGGAACGCGATCCCGGTGCCGGTATCGGAGGCAGTCGCCGTGATCGACGCCGGATCGGGGGTCGAGAGGTTGACCGGGTTCGGCGCGGAGACCGACAGGGTCGGGTCGGTGTTGTCGACCGTGACGGTGATCAGCGCCGACGTGAAGGAGTTGCCCGCGGCGTCGGTCGTGATCGCGCGGAGGTCGTAGTCGCCGTCGGCCTGCGCGGTCGTGTCCCAGCTCGGAGCCTGGTTCGTCCAGGTGCCTGCGCCGACGGGGGAGCGCTGGAAGACGACGGTCGCGACGCCGGAGCCGCCGTCGGTCGAGTTGCTGACGAGCACGATCGTGCCGCTGACGTCGGCGCCGTCCGTAGGCGACGTGATCGAGCCGGTCGGGTCGGTGGCGTCGACGAGCCACGTGAACGTGACCTCGCTCGCGTCGGTGTTCCCGGCGGCGTCGCTCGTGCGCACCTTCAGCGTGTGGGAGCCGTCGGCGAGCGTGGGCGTCGTGAACGGCGTCGCGCACGGCGTCCAGCCGCCAGCGTCGAGATCGCACTCGAAGGTCGCGGGGGACTCGGTCGAGCCGAGGCCGAAGGTGGGCGTCGAGTCCGAGCTCGGATGTGCCGGCGTCGAAAGGAAGGACGTGTTCGGGGCGGTCAGGTCGACCGTCCACGCGTGCGTCGCCGGCGTCGCGTCGAGGTTGCCGGCGGCGTCCTCGGCGCGTACCTCGAAGGTGTGCGCTGCCTCGGTGAGGCCGGTGTACGACACCGGGCTCGAGCAGTCGGCGAACGCGCCGCCGTCGAGGCGGCACTCGAAGCCAGGGCCGGCGTCCGACGCGATGAATGAGAAGGTCGCGCTGGTGGAGTTCGAGTCGGCGGGCGGGGAGGCGGTGATCGTCGTGTTCGCGGACGTCGTGTCGACCGTGAAGATGAACGACGCCGGGCTCGCGTCGATGTTCCCGGCGACGTCGGTCGCGCGGACGTCGAACGTGTAGGTGTTCTCGGCGAGCGGGCCGAGCGTCAGCGGGCTCGCCGCCGACGTCCACGAGCCGCCGTTCAGGCGCACCTGGAACGTCGTCCCCGGCTCCGGCGAGCTGAAGGCGAAGGTCGGCGTCGTGTCCTGCGTCGCGGCGGCCGGCGTGGAGTCGAGCGTCGTGTCGGGCGCGATCGTGTCGATCCGGACGGTCCGGGCGAGCACGCCGCTGTCGTTGCCGATCCGGTCGAACGCGCGGTACTTGACGGTCGTGACGCCCTCGGCGGCGACAGTGAAGGCGCCTACGTAGACGTTCCCGGTGAAGATCGTCGGATCGGTGCCGTCCGTCGTGTAGCGGATCTGGTCGAGTCCGGCGCCGGCGTCGGGGGCGGCGAGCGTGACCGTGACGGGCGACGCCGTGTACCAGCCGCCTGCACACGCGGCCGCGTTGCAGAGGATGCCCGCCGCCGGCGCAGTCGAGTCCTCGGTCACGTTCAGCGTCGTCAGGGTCGAGTTCGTCGGCGTCCACGCGTCGTTCGCAGTCACGTCGTAGGTGAAGTCGCCGCTCGTGCCGGCGCCGAACGTGAACGCGCTCGAGACGTACGGGCCGCCGGCCGGCGTGGACACGGTCTCGGCTCCGTGCGCCCAGCCCGCCTGCGCCACGCCGGGATAGACCGCGGAGGACGGGCCTGCGCCGCCGTCCGCGACGGCGCTCGAGAGCGTGAACGAGCCGCCGGCCGCGCCGTTGTAGTAGAGCGTCGTCCCGGTCAGGAGGGCGCGGTTCGCGCTACCGAGCGTGATCGTGTTCGTCGGCGGCGTCGAGTCGGAGAAGGTGAAGTCGACGGTCGCGTCGTCTGCCAGCGTGATCGAGTCGGTGGTGTCGGTGGCCGTGTAGGTCACCGTCTCGACAGTGGAGTCGCTGGCCGAGAAGGTGACGACGCCGGACGCGTTTGTGGTGCCGCCGCCGGTGATCGCCGAGCCGCCGCCACCCTGCGCGAGCGTGACGGTCTTCCCGGCGATCCCGTTGCCGCCGGCGTCGCGGAGCGTGACCGTGATCGTTGCGGTGTCGGTGCCGTTCGCGTAGACGGCGGCGGGGACGGCGATGACGGTCGAGTCGGAGGCTGCCCCGCTGACGGGCCCGGTCACGATCGTGTAGGAGCCCGTGCCGGTCGTGAGCCCCGCGACCTGCGCGTCGAGGTCGATCTGGCCGGCGAGCTTGTTCGTGACGGTCTTCGTCGCGACGCCGTTGGAGGCGGTGGCGCTGCCGAGGCCGGTGACCGTGCCGGGGCCGCCCGTCTTCGCGAAGGCGACGACGGTCGAGCTGTCGGTCGTGACCGTGTTCCCGTGCGCGTCTTGGATCGTGGCGGTGAGCGTGTGCCCGTTGCCGGCGACGGTCGAGCCGCTCTCGGTCAAAACGATCGTGGTCGCGGGGCCGTGCACGTAGGTGACGCCGGTGGTGGCCGCCAGGGCGGAGCCGTTGAGCGTGCCCGTGACGGTGGCGCCGCCGACCGTCGTCGGCGCGGTGAGTGTGGCGGTGTAGGTGCCGTCGCCGTTGTCGGTCACGGCGGAGAGCGAGCCGGTGCCGGTCCGGGCGAGCGCGACCGTGCCGCCGGAGCCGGTGAGGTCGTTGCCCACTGCATCCTTGAGGCGCACCGTGATCGTGCTCGCGGTCGAGCCGTCGGCGACGATCGAGGTGGGGGAGGCGGCCATCGTGCTCGTCAGCGTCGACGCGCTCCCGGCGGTGATGACATAGCTCGTGTTGCCGGCGGCCAACCCCGCCGCCTGCGCGTCGAGGTCGATCTGGCCGGAGGCGGCGTTGACGACGACGCTCGTCGCGACGCCGTTCGACGCGGTCGCGTTCGCGAGTCCCGTCACGGTGCCGGCGCCGCCGGTCTTCGTGAAGGCGACGACGGTCGAGCTGTCGGACGTGACGGTGTTGCCGGCCGCGTCCTGGATCGTCGCCGTGAGCGTGTGGTTGTCACCGGACGCGTTCGAGCCCGAGTGCGTGAGGGCGATCTGGCTGGCGGCGCCGTGGACGACGGTGAAGGCGCCGAGGCTGCCGGTGGTGAGGCCGGCGGCGGTGGCTTCCATCGTCACCGAGCCGACGAGCTGGCCGGTGATCGTCTTGGTCGCGATGCCGGCGGCGGCGGTTGCGGTGCCGGTGCCGGTGACGGTGCCGGCGCCGGACTGCTTGGCGAAGGTGATCGACGGTCGTGTTGTCGGCGGTGACGGTGTTGCCGGCGGCGTCCTGGATCGTCGCGGTCAGGACGCGGGTGGCTCCGGAGGTGAGGTTGGTGGTGGCGCCGGTGAGCGCGATCTGGGCGGCGGCGCCGTGGACGACGGTGAAGGCGCCAAGGCTGCCGGTGGTGAGGCCGGCGGCGGTGGCTTCCATGACGACGGGGCCGACGAGGGCGCCGGTGATCGTCTTGGTCGCGACGCCGGCGGCGGCGGTTGCAGTGCCGGTGCCGGTGACGGTGCCGGCACCGGACTGCTTGGCGAAGGTGATGACGGTCGTGTTGTCGGCGGTGACCGTGTTGCCGGCGGCGTCCTGGATCGTCGCCGTCAGCACCCGCGGCGCCCCGGAGGCGAGATTGGCCGTGGAGCCGCTCAGGCCGATCGCCGCGGCCGAGCCGTGGACGATGTCGAAGCTGACGTTGTCGGCGACGAGGCCGGGCGCGCTGCCGAGGATCGTGATCGTCCCCGCGAGCTGCCCCGTGACGGTCTTCGACGCGACTCCGGCCGTTGCCGTGTCCGCGCCGAGACCCGTGACGGTGCCGGCGCCGGACGCCTTGGCGAAGGTGACGACGGTCGAGTTGTCGCTCGCGACTCGATTCCCGGCGGCATCGCGCACGGTGGCCGTGATCACGCGCGTCGTGCCCGAGACGAGGTCGGTGGGCGAAGCGCTGACGGTGACCTTGTAGGCGGCGCCGTGGACGACGTCGAAGGAGAGCGTTCCGGTGGTGAGGCCGGACGCCGTCGCCTCGAGGTCGACGGAGCCCGCGAGGTCACCCGTCACCGTCTTCGTCGCAACGCCGCCCGCAACGACCTCGGCGCCGGCGAGACCCGTGACGGTGCCTGTGCCGGTCGCCTGGGCGAAGGTGATCGACGTCGAGTTGTCGCTCGTGACCGTGTTCCCCGCTGCGTCCTGCACCGTCGCGGTGAGGAGTCGGGTGCCGCCCGAGGTGAGGTCGCTGGTTGCTCCCGAGAGCGCCACGTGGGCCGCGGCGCCGTGGACGACGGTGAAGGGGGCGAGGGTGCCGGTGGTGAGGCCGGCGGCGGTGGCTTCCATCGTGACCGAGCCGACGAGCTGGCCGGTGAGCGTCTTGGTGGCGACACCACTGGCTGCGGTCGCAGTGCCCGTGCCGGTAACCGTGCCCGCGCCGGACTGCTTGGCGAAGGTGATGACGGTCGAGTTGTCGGAGGCGACGGTGTTGCCGGCCGCGTCCTGCACGGTTGCGGTCAGCACGCGGGTGGCGCCGGAAAGAAGGTTCGTCGTGGCGCCCGCGAGCGCGATCTGGCTCGCGGCGCCGTGGACGACGGTGAAGGCGCCGAGCGTGCCAGTGGTGAGCCCAACGGCGGTGGCGTCCATCGTGACCGAGCCGACGAGGGCGCCGGTGACGGTCTTCGTTGCGACGCCGGCGACCGCTGTGGCGTTCCCGCTGCCGGTGACGGTGCCGGCGCCCGAGGCCTGCGCGAAGGTGATCACGGTCGAGTTGTCGGAGGCGACGGTGTTGCCGGCCGCGTCCTGCACGGTTGCGGTCAGCACGCGGGTGGCGCCGGAGACGAGGTTGGCGGTCGAGCCGGTGAGGACGATCTCGGCGGCGGCGCCGTGGACGACGGTGAAGGCGCCGAGCGTGCCGGTGGTGAGCCCTACGGCGGTGGCTGCCATCGTGACCGAGCCGACGAGCTGGCCGGTGATCGTCTTCGTAGCGACACCGCTGGCTGCGGCTGCAGTGCCCGTACCGGTAACCGTGCCCGCGCCGGACTGCTTGCCGAACGTGACGACGGTCGAGCTGTCGCCGGTCACGGTGTTGCCGGCCGCGTCCTGCACGGTCGCGGTCAGCACGCGGGTGGCGCCGGAGACGAGGTTCGCCGTGGCGCCCGCGAGCGCGATCTGAGCGGCGGCGCCGTGGACGACGGTGAAGGCGCCGAGCGTGCCGGTGGTGAGACCGGCTGCGGTCGCTTCCATCGTCACCGAGCCGATCAGTGCGCCGGTGATGGTCTTCGTCGCAACGCCGTTGGTAGCCGTGCCGGTGCCGCTGCCAGTCACCGTGCCGGCGCCCGTGGCCTGCGCGAAGTTGATGATCGTCGTGTTGTCGGCGGTGACGGTGTTGCCGGCGGCGTCCAGGATCGTGGCGGTCAGGACCCGCGTTGCGCCGGAGGTGAGGTTGGCGGTCGAGCCCGAGAGCGCGATCTGCGCGGCCGTGCCGTGGACGACGGTGAAGGCGCCGAGAGTGCCGGTCGTGAGGCCGGCGGCGGTGGCTTCCATCGTGACCGGGCCGACGAGCGCGCCGGTGATCGTCTTCGTGGCCACGCCGGCGGTCGCCGTTGCGTTGCCGGTGCCCGTGACCGACCCCGCGCCGGACTGCTTTGCGAACGCGATCGCGGTCGAGTTGTCGGAGGTGACGGTGTTACCGGCCGCGTCCTGCACGGTTGCGGTCAGCACGCGAGTGGCGCCGGAGACGAGGTTGGCGGTCGAGCCGGTGAGCGCGATCTGGGCAGCGGCGCCGTGGACGACCGTGAACGAGCCCAGCGTGCCGGTGGTCAGGCCGGTCGCCGTGGCCTCCATGACGACGGGGCCGACCAGCGCACCCGTGATCGTCTTCGTCGCCACGCCGCCGGCTGCCGTCGCGTTGCCGGTGCCCGTGACGGTCCCGGCGCCGGAGGCCTTGGCGAAGGTGACGACGGTCGAGTTGTCAGTGGTGACGGTGTTGCCGGCGGCGTCGCGGATTGTGGCGGTGAGGACGCGGGTGGTGCCGGAGGTGAGGTTTGCGGTCGAGCCGGTGAGGACGATGTCTGCGGCGGCGCCGTGGACGACGGTGAAGGCGCCGAGCGTGCCGGTGGTCAGGCCGACGGCGGTGGCTTCCATCGTCACCGAGCCGACGAGCTGGCCGGTGATCGTCTTCGTGGCGACGCCGGCCGCGGCGGTGGCGGTGCCGGTGCCGGTGACGGTGCCGGCGCCGGACTGCTTGCCGAAGGTGACGACGGTGGTGCTGTCGGCGGTGACGGTGTTGCCGGCGGCGTCCTGGATCGTTGCAGTGAGGACGCGGGTCGTGCCCGAGACGAGGTTCGTGGTGGCACCGCTGAGGACGATGTCGGCGGCCGATCCATGGACGACGGTGAAGGAGCCGAGGGTGCCGGTCGTCAGCCCGGCCGCTGTGGCTTCCATCGTCACCGAGCCGACGAGGGCGCCGGTGATCGTCTTCGTGGCGACGCCGCTGGCAGCGGTTGCGGTGCCGGTGCCAGTGACGGTGCCGGCACCGGACTGCTTGGCAAAGGTGATAACGGTGGTGCTGTCGCTGGTGACGGTGTTGCCGGCGGCGTCCTGGATGGTGCGCCGTCAGGACGCGCGTTGCGCCGGAGGTGAGGTTGGTCGTCGAGCCGGTGAGTGCGATCTGGGCCGCGGCGCCGTGGACGACGGTGAAGGCGCCGAGGGTGCCCGTGGTGAGACCGATCGAGGTGGCCTCCATCGTGACGGAGCCGACCAGGGCGCCGGTGATCGTCTTCGTGGCGACGCCGCTCGCTGCCGTCGCGGTGCCGGTGCCTGTCACGGTTCCCGCGCCGGAGGCCTTGGCGAAGGCGACGACGGTCGAGTTGTCGGAGGTGACCGTGTTGCCGGCGGCGTCCTGGATCGTGGCGGTGAGGACGCGGCTGGTACCGGAAACAAGGTTGGTGGTGGCGCCGGTGAGGACGATGTCGGCGGCGGGGCCGTGGACGACGGTGAAGGCGCCGAGGGCACCGGTGGTGAGGCCGGCGGCGGTGGCTTCCATCGTGACCGAGCCGACGAGCTGGCCGGTGAGCGTCTTGGTGGCGATACCGCTGGCGGCGGTCGCGGTGCCGGTGCCGGTGACGGTGCCGGCGCCGGACTGCTTGCCGAAGGTGACGACGGTGGTGTTGTCGCTGGTGACGGTGTTGCCGGCCGCGTCCTGGATCGTCGCGGTCAGGACGCGGGTCGTGCCGGAGGTGAGGTTGGTGGTGGCGCCGCTGAGTGCGATCTGAGCGCCCGCGCCGTGGACGACGGTGAAGGCGCCGAGGGTGCCGGTGGTGAGGCCGGCTGCGGTGGCTTCCATCGTGACCGAGCCGACGAGCTGCCCGGTGATCGTCTTCGTGGCGACGCCACTCGCCGCTGTCGCGGTGCCGGTGCCGGTGACGGTGCCGGCGCCGGACTGCTTGCCGAAGGTGATGACGGTGGTGTTGTCGCTGGTGACGGTGTTGCCGGCGGCGTCCTGGATCGTCGCGGTCAGGACGCGGGTCGTGCCGGAGGTGAGGTTGGTGGTGGCGCCGCTGAGTGCGATCTGCGCGGCGGCGCCGTGGACGACGGTGAAGGCGCCGAGCGTGCCGGTCGTGAGACCGAGGGCCGTGGCCTCCATGACGACGGGACCGACGAGTGCGCCGGTGATCGTCTTCGTGGCGATGCCGCTGGCGGCGATGGCGGTGCCGGTGCCGGTGACGGTGCCGGCGCCGGACTGCTTGCCGAAGGTGACGACGGTGCTGTTGTCGCTGGTGACGGTGTTCCCGGCGGCGTCGCGGATGGTGGCGGTGAGGACGCGGGTGGCGCCGGAGGCGAGGTTGGCGGTCGACCCGGAGAGTGCGATGTCAGCAGCGGCGCCGTGGACGACGGTGAAGGAGCCGAGCGTGCCGGTCGTGAGCCCGGCGGCTGTCGCCTCCATGACGACGGGACCGACGAGGGCGCCGGTGATCGTCTTGGTCGCGACGCCGGCGGCGGCGGTTGCAGTGCCCGTTCCGGTGACGGTGCCGGCGCCGGACTGCTTGCCGAAGGTGACGACGGTGCTGCTGTCGCCGGTGACGGTGTTGCCGGCGGCGTCCAGGATCGTGGCGGTGACGACGCGGTTGGTGCCGGAGGTGAGGTTGGTGGTGGCGCCGGTGAGGACGATGTCGGCGGCGGCGCCGTGCGCCACGGTGAAGGGGGCGAGGGTGCCGGTGGTGAGGCCGGCAGCGGTGGCTTCCATCGTGACCGAGCCGACGAGTTGCCCCGTGATCGTCTTCGTTGCGACGCCGCTGGCCGCCGTCGCGGTGCCGGTACCGGTGACGGTGCCGGCGCCCGACTGCTTGGCGAAGGTGATGACGGTGCTGTTGTCGCTCGTGACGGTGTTGCCGGCGGCGTCCTGGATCGTCGCCGTCAGCACCCGCGTTGCGCCCGAGGTGAGGTTGGCGGTCGAGCCCGAGAGCGCGATCTGCGCAGCGGCGCCGTGCACGACCGTGAACGAGCCGAGCGTGTCGGTGGTGAGACCCAGGGCGGTGGCTTCCATGACGACGGGGCCGACGAGTGCGCCGGTGATGGTCTTGGTGGCGACGCCGGCCGCGGCGGTGGCGGTGCCGGTGCCGGTGACGGTGCCGGCGCCGGACTGCTTGCCGAAGGTGACGACGGTGCGTGTTGTCGGCGGTGACGGTGTTGCCGGCGGCGTCCTGGATCGTCGCGGTGAGAACCCGCGTCGCGCCGGACGTCAGGTTGGCGGTCGACCCACTGAGCGCAATCTGCGCGGCGGCGCCGTGAACGACCGTGAACGCGCCGAGGGCTCCGGTGGTCAGCCCGGCGGCCGTCGCTTCCATCGTCACCGAGCCGACAAGAGCGCCGGTGACCGTCTTCGTCGCCACTCCGGCGGCGGCGGTCGCGGTACCGGTGCCGGTGACGGTGCCGGCACCGGACTGCTTGCCGAAGGTGATGACGGTGGTGCTGTCGCCGGTGACGGTGTTGCCGGCGGCGTCCTGGATCGTCGCCGTCAGCAAGCGGGTGGCGCCCGAGGTGAGGTTCGCCGTCGAGCCTGTGAGCGCGATCTGCGCAGCTGCGCCGTGGACAACCGTGAAGGGAGCGAGGGTGCCGGTGGTGAGCCCAGCCGAGGTGGCTTCCATCGTGACCGAGCCGACGAGCTGTCCGGTGATCGTCTTGGTCGCGACGCCGGCCGCGGCGGTGGCGGTGCCGGTGCCGGTGACGGTGCCGGCGCCGGACTGTTTGCCGAAGGTGACGACGGTCGTGTTGTCGGCGGTGACGGTGTTGCCGGCGGCGTCCTGGATCGTCGCGGTGAGAACCCGCGTCGCGCCGGAGGTGAGGTTGGCGGTCGACCCACTGAGCGCAATCTGCGCGGCGGCGCCGTGGACGACGGTGAAGGCGCCGAGCGTGCCGGTGGTGAGCCCGACCCCGGTGGCCTCCATTGTCACCGACCCGGCGAGTGCTCCCGTGATCGTCTTGGTCGCGACGCCGGCGGTCGCGGTCGCGGTGCCCGTCCCGGTGACGGTGCCGGCACCGGACTGCTTGCCGAAGGTGACGACGGTGGTGTTGTCGGCGGTGACGGTGTTGCCGGCGGCGTCCTGGATCGTCGCGGTGAGGACCCGCGTGGCGCCCGAGGTGAGGTTGGCGGTCGAGCCCGACAGTGCGATCTGCGCTGCGGCGCCGTGGACGACCGTGAAGGCGCCGAGCGTGCCGGTCGTGAGCCCGGCCGCAGTCGCCTCCATGGTCACCGAGCCGACGAGAGCGCCGGTGATCGTCTTGGTGGCGACTCCAGCGGCGGCGGTCGCGGTGCCCGTCCCGGTGACGGTGCCGGCGCCGGACTGCTTGCCGAAGGTGACGACGGTCGTGTTGTCGGCGGTGACGGTGTTGCCGGCGGCGTCCAGGATCGTGGCGGTCAGGACCCGCGTCGCGCCGGAGGTCAGATTGGCGGTCGAGCCCGAGAGCGCGATCTGCGCGGCGGCACCGTGAACGACCGTGAAGGAACCGAGCGTCCCGGTCGTGAGGCCCGTGGCCGTGGCCTGCATGACGACGGGTCCGACGAGCGCGCCGGTAATCGTCTTGGTCGCGACGCCCGCCGTGGCGGTGGCGGTGCCGGTGCCGGTGATGGTGCCGGCGCCGGACTGTTTGCCGAAGGTGACGACGGTGGTGTTGTCGGCGGTGACGGTGTTGCCGGCCGCGTCCTGGATCGTCGCTGTCAACACGCGCGTCGCGCCCGAGGTGAGGTTGGTCGTAGCGCCGGTGAGCGCGATCTGAGCGGCGGCGCCGTGGACGACGGTGAAGGCGCCGAGCGTGCCGGTGGTGAGACCGGCTGCGGTCGCTTCCATCGTCACGGAGCCGACGAGGGCGCCGGTGATCGTCTTGGTGGCGACACCGCTCGCTGCCGTTGCGGTGCCGGTGCCGGTGACGGTGCCCGCGCCGGACTGCTTGCCGAATGTGACGACGGTCGTGCTGTCGGCGGTGACGGTGTTACCCGCCGCGTCGAGGATCGTCGCGGTCAGGACGCGAGTCGCACCCGAGGTCAGGTTCGTCGTCGACCCCGTGAGTGCGATCTGCGCTGCGGCGCCGTGGACGACGGTGAAGGCGCCGAGCGTGCCGGTCGTGAGCCCGGCCGCCGTTGCCTCCATCGTGACGGAGCCGACCAGGGCGCCGGTGATCGTCTTGGTGGCGACGCCGGCCGCGGCGGTGCGCGGTGCCGGTGCCGGTGACGGTTCCGGCGCCGGACTGCTTGCCGAACGTGACGACGGTCGTGTTGTCGGCGGTGACGGTGTTGCCGGCGGCGTCGCGGATCGTCGCAGTGAGGACCCGCGTCGCGCCGGAGGTGAGGTTCGTCGTCGACCCGCGTGAGTGCGATCTCGGCGGCGGCGCCGTGGACGACGGTGAAGGCGCCGAGCGTGCCGGTCGTGAGACCCGCGGCCGTCGCCTCCATCGTCACCGAGCCGACGAGCTGGCCGGTGATCGTCTTCGTCGCGACGCCGGCGGACGCGGTCGCCGTGCCGGTGCCGGTAACCGTGCCCGCGCCCGACTGCTTCGCGAAGGTGATCACGGTCGAGTTGTCCGAGACGACCGTGTTCCCGTTCGCGTCGCGCACCGTCGCCGTGAGCACGCGGGTCGCGCCCGAGGTGAGGTTCGCGGTCGAGCCGGTGAGTACGATCTGAGTCGCGGCGCCGTGCACGAGCACGTCGGTCTGGATCGAGACGACGTTGCCCACGTTGTCCGTGCCGGTCAGGACGTAGCGGTAGCAGCCGACGGTGAGGTTCTGCGCGGGCGCGCCGACGATCGTCGTCGGGCTGCCGCTGTACGAGCCGCAGGCGTTGTTGGTGTACGAGGCCGAGTCGCGCGTCAGCGTCGACGACGCGAGGCCGGAGGCGGTCGGGGTCGCCGTCTCCGTCCAGTCGGTGCGGACGCCGATCGTGAAGCTGCCGTTCGAGTTGCTCGTCGTCCCGCCCGCGGACGCGGCGACGCCGTTCACGGTCAGCGCGCCGCCCGTCGGCGCGGTCGTGTCGTTGCGCAGCGTGAGCGTCGCGGTCGCCGAGTTGTTCCCGGCCGCGTCGGTGGCATGGAGGTCGACCGTGGGGGAGGTCGTCGTGCCGGCGCTCCAGGAGAAGAGGTTCGAGTCGTACGGGCCGCCGGCGGGCGTCGAGACCGTCCCGGCCGTGTGCGTCCAGCCGGTCGACGTGCCGCCGAGCGCGCTCGTCGTCGAGGAAGCAGGCCCGGAGCCGCCGTCGGCGACCGTGTTCCGGATCCGCAGCTGCCCGGCCGCCGCGCCGCGGTAGAAGAGGTTGGTGCCGCTCAGGTACGCGCTGCCCGCGGGCGCGACGCCCGTGAGCGCGAGGCTCTGGGTCGGGACGGTGTTGTCGACGCGGACGTTGGCGATCGTGGCGGAGGTGAAGGTGTTGCCGGCGTTGTCGGTGGTGATCACGCGCAGGTCGTAGAGGCCGTCGGTGACGGCGGTGGTGTCCCAGGTGACGCCGTAGGGGGAGCTGGTGTCGGCGGCGCCGATCGTCGTCCAGGTGCCGGCGCCGGCGGGGGAGCGCTGGAAGAGGGCGTTGGCGACGCCGGAGCCGCCGTCGGCCGAGTTGGAGGTGACCGAGACGGAGGCGCCGCGGACGTTCGCGGCGCGCGGCGGGTGCGGTGACCGCACCGGTCGGGTTCGTGTTGTCGACGCGGACGTTGGCGATCGTGGCGGAGGTGAAGGTGTTGCCGGCGTTGTCGGTGGTGATCACGCGCAGGTCGTAGAGGCCGTCGGTGACGGCGGTGGTGTCCCAGGTGACGCCGTAGGGGGAGCTGGTGTCGGCGGCGCCGATCGTCGTCCAGGTGCCGGCGCCGGCGGGGGAGCGCTGGAAGAGGGCGTTGGCGACGCCGGAGCCGCCGTCGGCCGAGTTGGAGGTGACCGAGACGGAGGTGCCGCGGACGTTTGCGGCGGCGGCCGGGGCGGTGACCGCACCGGTCGGGTTCGTGTTGTCGATCGTGACCGTCTGGATCGCCGAGTCGAGCTGGTTCCCCGCCGCGTCGAAGACGCGTGCCCGGACGCGGTACGTGCCGTCGGCGGGCTGGCTGTTCCACGTCACCGGGTAGCCGCCGGCGGGGGTGGAGCTCGAGCCGATGACCGTGCTCGGCGTGCAGGCGGCGCCCGCGCAGTAGAGATAGGTGATCGAGCCGACACCCGAGAGCGCGTCGGCGCCGCCGCCCGTCAGCGACTGGCCGTTCCGGATCGCCGCCGGCAGCGCATTGAGCGTCGCGCTCGTCGGGTTCGTCTTGTCGATCCGGATCTGCGCGGCGCCGGTCTTGACGGCCTCTGTGTTCGCGACCCGGTCGGTCGAGAAGTACTTGATCGTGTACGTGCCCTCGGCGGTGAGGAGGATCGACGTCCCCGTCGGCGAGCCGGTGGTCGGGTCGACGCCGTTCGTCGTGTAGTAGGTCTGCACGAGGCCCGCGCCCGTCCCATCGCTCGGGCTCAGCGTCACCGTCGTGTCGACGTTCCGCCAGGCGTTCGTGATCGTGCCGGTGTCGTCCGTCGTCACCGGCGCCGCGACGTCGCGCGTGAAGGTGATGGACTGCGTCAGCGCCGGGTTGCCGGCCTCGTCGGAGATCGTGATCGTCTTCGCGCCGGGGCTGACCGTGTTCGTCGGGCCGAACGAGTAGTCGGGCGAAGCGGCGTACGGCTCGACCGTGTCGGTGTTGCCGCCGCCGGTGAAGCCGGTCTGGCCGGGCGTGGGGTACTGAACCGACGACACGCAGGCGAGCGGTCGCAGCGCGACGAGCTCGGAGACGTTGGAGCCGGGGCCGGTCGAGTTCGCGTCGGTGACCGTCGCGGTCGAGACGCGGGTGCCGGTGGCGCCGGCGGCGCCCAGGATCTCGTCGGCGGCGAGCACGCGCGAGTTCCAGTCGACCTCGGTGTTGATCGCCGTGGCGCGCTGAGTCATTCCTGCCGGCGTCGTCAGCGTCGCGGTGTTCCAGACGCCGTAGAACGCGAGCAGCCGGCCGCAGCCCGCTGTCGTGGTCGCCGACGGCGCCGTCAGCGTGGTCCCGGTCGCGACGGTGCCGTTGTTGACCAGTACCGGCGACACGGACGCGACGCCGCGGTAGGCAAGCAGCGTGCCGGAGATGCTCGCCGCTCCCGACGCGTGCGGGATCGTGTACGACGCGGGCTCGGACGCGGTCGCCCACCGGTAGAAGATCACCTGGCCGTAGATCGTCCCGTTGTCCCGGTCGACGTAGCGCGTCCACCCCGCCGGCGTCGGGACCGAGATCGCCATTGTCCGCTCGTAGCCGACCTGCGCGATCAGGAGGTCGCCGAGCTGGACGCCCGCCGGGACGTTGAGCGTCAGCGGGCTGTTGTTGTTGGCGCCGCCGTTGCCGCCGACGAACGAGATCGGGGGCGAGACGTCGCTGGGCACGCTCGAGAGCGAGAAGGTGCCGGCTACGGTCGGGTTGTAATAGAGGTTGCGGGTAGCCGTGTCCCAGTACTGGTTCGCTGTTCCAGTGAGCGGGGTCAGGGTGAGGACGTTCGCGTCGGGAGAGCTGTTGTCGACGCGAATCGTCGAGGCCGTCACCGTCGTCGTGTTCCCCGCCCAGTCGGTCGCGGTGATCCGGAAGTCGTAGAAGCCGTCGGCGACCGTCGTCGTGTCGAAGGGGAACGAGTAGGGCGACGTGGCGCTCGTCCCAACCGTCGTCCACGTGCCGGCTCCGGCGGGCGAGCGCTCGTAGAGCACGTCTTCGATTCCAGAGTCGGCGTCGGAATCCGTCGAGGTGAGGTTGAGGGTTCCGCGGATGACGGACCCGATCGTGGACGTCACCGTCGGGTTGACATCGTCGACCTCGAACGAGTGAAGGTGCGCGGCCCACTGGCGCGTGGCACCGAGTGCGGACGTCTTGGCGCCGGTCGCGCCGGCGGCGACCTGGGTCGAGTCGCTCTGCGCGCCGCTGGCGCGGTTCGCGGTCGTGGCGCTCGCGGATGCGGCGTCCCAGCGCTCGGTCATTCCCGTGACGGCGCCGAAGGTGCCGTTGTTGTTGATCGCGAACGAGGCGACGATAAGCGCGTTCGCCGTCGTCGTCGTGATCGAGCTCGCGGACGCGGTGGCCGAGTTGCCGGTGCCCGCCGCACCCATGACATCGAGGATGTTCGCGTTGCCGAGGCTCGCCTTGATGCCGTAGTAGGCGCTGATCGCGCCGACGGCCTGTTGCGTGCCCGTCCAGGTGAACGACTGCGACGCGGGCTCGCTCGCGGTGGCGACCTTGTAGAAGGTGACGAGCCGGACGTTCGTCCCGTTCTGGGAGACGCGGCCGGCGGCCCAGCCGGCGGGGGTGGCGACGGTGGGGTTCGAGCGGACCGCGATCGTCGCGATCAGGAGGTCGTTGGCCGCGACTCCTGCGGGATACGTGAGGCTGATGTTGGCGGCGCCGCCGGTGCCGTTGTTCGAGACGGTGGTGGCGCGATGGACGACGGCCGGGTCGATCACGTACGGGAGCGGCAGCTCGCTGTCGTCAATCATGAGCCGCAGCTCCCAGCCCTTGCGGTTGAGTCCGGTCGACCAGCGGGCGCCCTCGGGTGTGACGTTCCGCCCGCGGGCGTCGAGGATCTGGACGGGCGCGAGGACGGGGCCGGCGACGCGACGGCTCGAGTCGCTCAGGAAGACGACGGCGCCATCGTTGCCGACGCGCGGGACAAGGGAGGTGTCGAGCTGCCAGCGCCACGTGTGCTTGCCCTGCCGCCGCGAGACGGTGAGGAACTGCTCCGTCCGCTCGCCGTCGACGACCACGGCGGCGCTACCGAAGTCGGTCGTCTGCGAGACGCCGTTGGCGTGGCGGACGATCGCGCCACCATGCTGGACGGCGCGCAGGCCGACGGAGCCGGCGGGGCCGGCGACGCTGTAGCCGCCGGAGTGGAGGCGGACGCGTACACCGGGGGCGGGCGTGCGGACGAGCGGCGCCGCAGCATCGCGTGCGCCGAGTGCATCCCGGAGGAACGCGGCCTCCTTCGGCCCGTTCCCGCCGTCGCCGGCGAGGAGGACCACGCCCGCCGCGGCGGCGACTGCGACTGCGACGAGCGCAAGCACTAGGCGCAGGCGAAGCTGCCCCGCAAGGGCAGGGTGCTCCCAAGGCCGCAGTAGATCGTTCTTCGCCACGTCGGTATTCCGCCTTCAGTCGAACCCGTCAAGAGCGGCCGAAACCGCTTGCCGCTGCGTGTTCAATCGTCTTGCGGCGCGAGGGACTTGAGCGGAACGCGGACTTCGAGGCCCGAAAGCGCTCGAAGATCACCCGGAAGGGTGAGGTCAGCTCCGGGCAGGCCGGAGCGGTCGTGATTCGGCGAGGCGTGGAGGCATCAGTTACCTCAACCTCAAGTCGAAGTCGAGCTTTAGGGTTGCTCGAGGGTCGCGCGAGCGATCGAGGCGGCAGCGTCGGCGCTCTCGGCGATCACGAGCGACGTCCGCGTGCCCGAGCGGTCGAAGGCGACGCTGCGCTCGCCGACCTGCCAGCACGATGTCGCCGCGCACGGGGAAGCGGGTGTGGCCGACGCGCCGAATGCGCGTGCCAGATAGACGGGCACCGCTGCGGCCCACTGCTCGGCGTCGCGTGCGCTGTCCCAGGCGAGCGCGACGACCGTTGCCTCGGAGACGTCGCCGCGGTAGATCGCGGTCCGACCGCCGGCCCAGCCGGTGCCCGTCGCGTCGACGGCGGGTGCGCCGACGACGGCGAGCAGGGTGCGGACGTCGAGCTCGCCGAAGGTGCCGACGCTCACGCGCCGCAGGCCGGCCGCTTCCGCCGGGAGTGGGATCGCCGCCGGTTGCTCGCGCTCGAGGAACTTGTCGATGTGGAAGATCTGCTCCGTCGACTCCGGGCGGCGCGTAAGCGCGGTCGCCACTGCACGGCGCCCGCCCAGATTCTGGAGCGTCGCGGCGAACCGCAGCCCGACCGACGCGGTGAACGAGCTCTCGAGCGCGACGAAGCGCTCGAGGCGGCTGCCGCGGGCCGGCGCTGCCGGGACCCGGCCGAGGCGTGCGGCGACGAGCGCCGCATGGCCCTGTCCGGCGGCGAGCTCCGCCAGCCGCGCGTCGCGTTCTGTGACAGCGGCACGTCCGAGCCCGTACTGCCGGTTCTGGAGCCCGCTCACGAACGCTCGTGCGATCGCCGCCTTCTGATCGGGCGCGTCCCGAAGCAGGTGGACGCGGTGCGTTCGGGCGTCGTACAGCGCGACCTGCCGCTGAGACGCGACGACCGCGGCCGCCAGTGTCTTCGGCGTCGCGGCGATGCCGAGCGCGTCGAGCACGGCTGCGTCGTGTGCCCGGGCGGAGGCGGAGTAGCCCCGGACTGCCAGCGCCGCTCTCCGCGCTCGATAGTGCGCCGAGCCTTCCTCGACGACGGGGATGGCAGGCCCGGGCTCCGAGCCGACGAGCATCGCGACGACTCGGAACAGCGCCTCGCTCTCCGTCGGCCGCGCAGCCGCTGCCGTCCCGGCAAGGCAGGCGAGTACGAGGGCGCACAGGAATGTGGCGACAAGAGACCGCATCGTCCGTTCATCGGCCGAATTGCGTCCGGACTGAAGAGGCGGCCTCGCCTAGAATGTCCGGCGATGGCGACCACCGAGGACCGCGGCTCGCTGGACGCCACCGGCGCGTGGCGTGAGGAGCTGTACGACCGCACCCCGGAGCGGCAGGGTGAGTTGTTCTCGACGATCTCGGGGCTCGAGAACGATCCGCTCGTCACGCCCGACACGGTCAGCGTCGATTACGACCGTGACCTGGGTTATCCGGGGGTGTTTCCGTTCACGCGCGGTGTCTATCCGTCGATGTATCGGGGCAAGCTCTGGACGATGCGGCAGTTCGCCGGCTTCGGCACGGCGGTGGAGACGAACGAGCGCTTCCGCTACCTGCTCGATCACGGCCAGACCGGGCTCTCGACGGCGTTCGACATGCCGACGTTGATGGGCTACGACTCCGATCACCCGCGTTCGGAGGGTGAGGTCGGGCGTGAGGGGGTGGCGATCGATTCGCTCGAGGACATGGAGACGCTCTTCCGTGGGATTCCGCTCGGGGATGTCTCGACGTCGATGACGATCAACTCACCGGCGGCGATCCTGCTCGCGTTCTATATCGCGGTGGGGGAGGAGCAGGGTGTGCCGGCTGAGCAGCTGCGCGGGACGATCCAGACGGACATCCTGAAGGAGTACATCGCGCAGAAGGAGTACATCTTCCCGCCAGAGCCCTCGATGCGGCTGGTCACCGACATGGTCGAGTACTGCTCGCGGGAGCTGCCGAAGTGGCATCCGATCTCGATCTCGGGCTACCACATCCGCGAGGCCGGGTCGACGGCGGCGCAGGAGCTCGCGTTCACCCTTCAGGACGGCTTCACCTACGTTGAGTGGGCGGTCGAGCGGGGGCTCGATGTGGACGAGTTCGCGCCGCGGCTGAGTTTCTTCTTCAACGCGCATCTGGACTTCTTCGAGGAGATCGCGAAGTACCGGGCCGCGCGGCGGATCTGGGCGCGCGAGCTGCGTGATCGTTTCGGCGCCCGCAACCCGCGCTCCTGGCTGATGCGGTTCCACACCCAGACGGCGGGCGTCTCGTTGACGGCGCAGCAGCCGGAGGTGAACATCGTCCGCACGGCGATCGAGGCGTTGGCGGCGGTGCTGGGGGGGACGCAGAGCCTGCACACGAACTCGTTCGACGAGGCGCTGGCGCTGCCGACCGAGGACGCGGTTCGGATCGCGCTGCGGACGCAGCAGGTGATCGCGCACGAGACCGGGGTCGTGAACACGATCGATCCGCTCGGGGGCTCCTATTACGTCGAGGAGCTGACGAACAGGATCGAGGCGCAGGCGTACGAGTACTTCGAGCGGATCGAGAAGCTGGGCGGGATGGTGGAGGCGATCAAACAGAACTTCCCGCAAAGAGAGATAGCAGATTCGGCATTTCGCTATCAGGAGGAGGTCGAGCGCGGCGAGCGGGTCGTGGTCGGTGTCAACCGCTACGAGCTCGCGGACGAAGCGCCGCTCGAGATCCTCAAGATCGACGCCGCGCTCGAGACGCAGCAGATCGAGCGCGTGACCGCGTTGAAGGGCCGGCGCGACTCGGCCAAGGTCGAACAGCGGCTCGCAGCCTTGAAGCAAGCCTCGGCCCGCGACGACGTCAACCTGATGCCGACGATCCTCGACGCCGCCCGCGACTACGTGACCATGGGCGAGATGTGCGACGCCTGGCGAGAGGTCTGGGGCACCTGGCGCGAGACGCCCGTGTTTTGAAGCGCTTAACCTAGCCTTCATCTAACTGAACAGTGCCGCGGCCGTCCTAGGTGACGTGAGCGCGCGCACGCACCGACAGGTCTCGCTCCTGGCGGGCCTCGTCCTCACGGCGGGGGTCGTCGCGTTCACGGTCGCGTACTTCGGGGACACCGGCACGTCGCAGGAGACGCCCTTGTCGGACAAGCCGGCGCAGGTCTTCACGCCCCGCAAGCAAGTCCCGCTCGACACGGAGGCCCGGCGCGTCGCGGGCAGGTTCATCCTCACCGCGGTCGCACGCGAGAACCTCGGCGAGTCGTACGACCTGGTGCACCCCGAGCTCAGGCAGGGGATGACGAGGCGGGAGTGGCTGACGGGGAATATCCCGGTCGTCTACTACCCGGCCAAGGCGATCGAGACTGCGACCTTCAAGGTCGACGAGTCCTACCCGGACGAGGCGATCCTCGAGGTCGCGCTGCTGCCGAAGGAGTCCACCAAGGTGAAGCCGCAGATCTTCTTCATCGGGCTGAAGAAGACGGGCGCCCACTGGCGGGTGAACTACTGGGTGCCGCGCGCGGCGCCGGCCGTCCCGAACGCCAGAGACTAGGTCCTGGCGTGGCGGGCCGGCTGTCGTCGCCGCGCTTCCGGCGGCGCGCACTCAAGGTCGGTCTCCTGCTCGCGGTCGGTGTCGCGGCCGCGCTCGTGAGCATCTTCTTCTGGAACACGGCCACGATCGTCGAGACGCCGCTCCACGGGAAGGCCGACCTCTACGTGCCGCCGATCCCGATCAGGATGGCGCCGGCCGAACGGCGTGCGGTGATCGCCACCGCAGCGCGCTTCGTCGAGACCGCAGTGCGGCGCGAGCACGCCGAGCGGGCCTACGAGCTCGTCGGCCCGAACCTGCGCGGGACCACGACGCGCGACGAGTGGCGCACGGGCGACATCCCGGTCGTGCCGTACCCGGTCGACGACGCGCGCTGGCAGTTCGACTACTCGTACGCGAACGAGATCGGGCTCCAGGTGGCGGTGTTCCCGCCGCCGGGCGCCGCGGTGCGACCGGCTGTCTTCAACCTGTCGCTCCGCTCGGTCGGTGCGGGTGCGAAGCGGCGCTGGCTTGTCGACTCGTGGTCGCCGCGGGGAGGCGGCGGTAGCGCGCGGCCGAGCCGCTCCGACGGCTCGCCGTTCCGGGTCGACCTCGCGCCGCAGCGGAGCGCGTCGACCAGCCTCGGCGCCGTCTGGCTGCTCGTGCCCGCGGCGCTGGTCGCGCTGGCGCTGCTCGTGCCGGCCGCGCTGCTCGTGATCGAGCGCGTGCGCTCGCGCCGCGCGCAGAAGGCGTACGACGCCTCGCGGCTCCACTAGGGGTTTGGCGTTCCTAGAACTCGAGCTCGAGCCCGTCGTAGGCGAGTTCGACGCCGGGCGGCGCCTCCCGCTCGAACGGCCGGTGAGTGAGCACGACCCGGAGCGCGCGGGCGTCGGCCGCTGCTTCCGACACCTCGTCGGGCGAGAGGTGACCGCGATCGGGTCCGTCGTAGCCGCCGTTCTCGAGCGTCGCCTCGGAGAGGAGGAGGTCGGCGTCGCGCGCGATCTCCGCGAGTGCGTCCGACGGTCCGCTGTCGCCGGAGTAGGCAAGGACGCGGTCGCCCTTGACGCGGAAGCCGAAGGCCTGGATCGCGTAGTGGTCGACCGGGACTGCGGTGACCTCGAGGCCGGCCGCGGCGGTGAACGGCACGCGAGCCTCGTACTCAGACACCTCGAAGGCACGGTCGAACATGTCCTCGCTCCCGAGCACCGAGAGGACGGGCCGGAGCTGCTCCCGGGCCCCCGGCGGCAGCCACAGCTTCGGCCTCGGCAGTGACTCGCCGGGACCGAACAGGCCGCCCCAGACCCACGGGACGAGGTCGCCCCAGTGATCGAGGTGGAGATGCGTGATCGCGATCGCCTCGACCGTCGGCCAGGGCTGCCGCTGGCGCAACTTCGCGAGCACGCCGGGGCCGCAGTCGAGCAGCAAACGACCCTCGACGAGGTACCCCGAACAGGCCCCGCCGGGGTTGGGCCAGGCGGGTGAGCAGCCGATGACCGTGAGCTTCACCTCCATATACTTGCCGACGGCATGGCCAGGAAGATCAGAGTGGTGATCGCGAAGCCCGGCCTGGACGGTCACGACCGGGGTGCGAAGATCATCGCGAGGGCCCTCCGGGACGCCGGAATGGAGGTCATCTACACGGGTCTCCACCAGACGCCGGAGCAGATCGTGGAAACCGCGATCCAGGAGGACGCGGACGCGGTTGGGATTTCGATCCTCTCCGGCGCGCACATGACGCTCGTGCCGCGGATCCTCGACGGACTGAAGGAGAACGGCGTCGACGACGTGCTCGTCCTCGTCGGCGGGACGATCCCGAACGAGGACGCCGAGGAGCTCAAGAGCAAGGGCGTCGCCGCCGTCTTCACCCCGGGCGCGCCGACCAGCGAGATCGTCGACTTCCTGACCGCGAAGATCCCGGTCTAGCTCGAGCCGCTACGGCTTGACGACGACGCGGGACGCGGCGAGCGCGCCCTTGGCGCCGAAGAGCGCGGCCGGCGTCACCTTGGCAGGCGACGTCCAGACGGTGACGGGCAGGCCCTTCGTCAGCAGCTCGAGCGCGGGGTAGTCAGCGAGCACGGCGGGGGCGCCGGCGCCTTCGATCGTGGCCGTCTCCGGGACCGTGATCGGCACCTTCTGGCCGGACTGCTTGACCTTGCGGCCGCCGGGCCACTGGCGCACCTGGTCGACCGTGACCTGGAGGTCCTCGCCGACGGCGTTCGCCACTTTGCCTGTGAGCGCGAGCGTGAAGGTCGTGCCGGCTGCCGCCGAGAAGAGCAGGCGCCGCGCCTTGTTCAGATACGGAAACGGGCTCGTCGCCGCGCCGCCGTTCGGGTGGACCTCGAAGTGGAGATGCGGATGGATCCCGTTCGCGTCGCCGGAGTCGCCGACGTAGGCGATCACCTCGCCGGCCGCGACCTTGGCGCCGCTCTTCAACCCCTTCGCGTACGCGACGCCCGGAACGCACGTGCCCTGGTTGTCGTTCGTGTCGGTGAGGTCGTTGTTGAGGTGGATATAGAGGTACTCGGTGCCGCTCTTGCCCTCGAGGTAGAGCATGCAGCCGGCCTGCGACGACGTCGTGTGGAACTTGACCGTGCCGGCCTCTGCGGCGAGGGCGAGCGCTCGGCGCGGCGCCACGATGTCGTTCCCCTCGTGTGCGCCCTGGCTGCGCGGGTCGCCGAAGTCGTCGGTGTAGGTGGCGGCACCGAGGATCGGGAAGACGAGCCGCGGCACGGGCGCGGAGGTCGAAGCGGCCGCGGCCCCTGCACCGAGCAGGAGCGCGATCAGGGTGAGGAGCAAGCCTCGTGCTGTCGTCCGGACGGGGGTCATCGAGTACCGGGTCGCGCGCGAAGGGCGGGACCCTACCAGAGCCCGCGGCGGATTACTGCCCAAAAGGGGTAAAAGCGCCGGCGGCACCGCAGGCGACGCCTACCCCCTGAGCCGGGTGGTGACGCCCCGCTAGAGTCCGCGCGATGAAGATCGCCGTCTGCGTGAAGGAGGTTCCGGATGCGACCGCGCACAAGCGGATCGACCTCGGGACCAAGCGCCTCGACCGCTCCGGTGAAGGCGCGCTGAACGCCTTCGACGCGAACGCCGTCGAGGAAGCGCTCCGGCTGAAGGACGCGACCGGCGAGGGAGAGGTGGTCGTCGTCTCGATGGGACCCGAGCGCGCGCTCAACTCGCTGCGCAAGGCGCTCGCGATGGGCGCCGACCGCGCCGTGCTCGTCGCCGACGACGGCGCCGCGGGCTCCGATCTCGTCGCCACCAGCCTCACGCTCGCGAAGGCGCTCGAGCGCGAGCAGCCCGACCTCGTCCTCTTCGGGCAGCAGTCCTCCGACTCCGACGGCGCCGTCCTCTGGGCCGCGATCGCCGAACGTCTGCAGCGGCCGGTCATCTCCCAGGTCGCCGAGCTGACGCTCGAGGGCGGCTCGCTCACCGGCAAGCGGCAGACTGAGTTCGGCTACGACGTCATCCGCGCGCCGCTGCCGGCCGTCGTCGCCGTCGCCGACTCGATCAACGAGCCGCGCTACCCGTCGCTCAAGGGGATCATGGGTGCGAAGTCGAAGCCGCAGGAGACGCTCTCACTGTCCGACCTCGGCGTCGACGGCGACAGCGCCGGCCAGTTGGGATCGCGCACGGAGGTGCTCGCGCTCTCCGACCCACCGCCGCGCGGCGACACGCGCAAGATCGAGGACGACGGCAGCGCGGCCGAGCAGATCGTGGCCTTCCTGACCGAGAAGCGGCTGATCTGAGCATGAGCGTCCTCGTTTTCCTCGAGCACCACAACGGCGAGCTACAGAAGGGCTCGCTCGCGGTGCTCTCGAAGGCTGCGAGCCTCGGCGGGGACGTCGCCGGCGTGATCGTCGGCTTCGGTCTGGACGGGTTGGCGGAGCAGGCGGCCAGGCACGGCGCCGCGACGGTGTACGTCGCCGACGACGCGAGGCTCGAGGCGCCGCTGCCTCAGCCGCGTGTCGACGCGATGGCGCAGCTCGTCGAGGAGAAGGGGATCGAGACTGTGCTCTTCGGCCAGTCGATCCTCACGGCCGACATAGCCGCGGGGCTGGCGGCCCGCCTCGAGGCAGGGCTGAACTGGCAGCTGACCGACCTCGTCGACGACGGCGGAGCGCTCGTCGGCAAGCAGTCCGCGCTCGGCGACTCCGTCGTCGTCGACGTGGGCTGGAAGACGACGCCGCGGATCGGGCTCTTCCGCGCCGGCTCCCTCGACCCGGTCGAGCTGGCGGCGGCGGGGACGGTCGAGACCTTCGAGCCGCAACTGCGCGAACACTCGCTCGCGGCCGAGATGGTCGAGCAGGCGCACGCTGAGGAGAGCGGCCCGTCGATCGAGGACGCGAACGTGATCGTGGCCGGCGGTCGCGGTCTCGGCGAGCCGGAGAAGTTCGCGCTCGTCGAGGGTCTCGCGAAGGCGCTCGGCGGAGCGGTGGCCGCGACCCGCGCCGTCGTCGACGCGGGCTGGTACCCGTACTCGGCCCAGGTCGGCCAGACCGGCAAGTCCGTCTCGCCGACGCTCTACATCGCCTGTGGGATCTCCGGCGCGATCCAGCACAAGGTCGGGCATGCAGAGCTCGAAGACGATCGTCGCGATCAACAAGGACCCGAACGCACCCATCTTCGAGTTCGCCGACCTCGGCGTCGTCGGCGACCTGCACACGATCGTGCCGAAGCTGACCGAGCTCGTCCAGGCACGTAAAGGATGAGCAAGGGCGGCGTCCGCCCGGCGGACTACCCGCCGCCGTTCTCGCCGTCCGAGGTGATCGCCCCGCCGACCGATCCGACACCGGAGCGGATCGAGGTCGGTGTCCTGATCGTCGGCGCCGGGCCTGCCGGTCTCGCCTGCGCGATCCGGCTCGGGCAGCTGCTCGAGGAGTCGCCCGAGCTCGCCGAGCGCCTCGGCGAAGTGCCGGTCGCCGTCGTCGAGAAGGGCAAGGCGCCCGGCTCGCATCTCCTCTCCGGCGCAGTCGTCAACCCCCGTGCGCTCCGCCGTCTCTTCCGCGACCGGCTGATGATGGAGGACGTGCCGAACTACGGTCAGGTGCACGGGGAGGCGGTCTACCTGCTCTCGCGCGGGACGGCGCTCCGGATTCCGCCGCCGCCGACGATGCGGAACCACGGCAACTACATCGTCTCCGTCTCGCAGCTCGGCCGTTTCCTCGCCGAGCAGGCCGAGGCGCTCGGAGCGGCGGTGCTGCCCGAGACCGACGCGCAGAAGCTCCTCGTCGCCGACGGGCGGGTGCACGGGATCCGCACGGGCGACAAGGGGCTCGGACGGGACGGCAAGCCGGTCGGCGCGTACGAGCCGGGCTCGGACATCGCCGCGAAGGTGACGATCCTCGCGGAAGGGACGCAGGGGCACCTGACCGGAGCCGCGATCGACCGCTTTGGCCTCGCGGGCGACCAGCCGCAGATCTGGGCGCTCGGCGTCAAGGAGATCTGGAAGGTCGCGAAGCCGCTCGGCCACATCGTCCACACAATGGGCTGGCCACTGCGCAAGCGCGCCAAGTACGGCGAGTTCGGCGGCTCGTTCATCTACCCGATGGGCGAGGACATGGTCTCGCTCGGGTTCGTCGCCGGGCTCGAGTCGCGTGACGTCGAGTTCTCGGTCCACGACGTCCTCCAGGAGCTGAAGACACACAAGCTCCTCCGCAAGATCCTCGCCGGCGGCGAGCGCGCGGCCTGGGGTGCGAAGACGATCACGGAGGGCGGCTACCACGCGCTGCCGAAGCGGTTCCACGCGCCGGGCTTGCTGCTCGTCGGCGAGGGCGCCGGGCTCGTCAACGTGCCGACGTTGAAGGGGATCCACTATGCGATCGAGTCCGGGATCATGGCCGCCGAGGCCGCGTTCCGGTCACTCCAGCGCGGCGAGTCGCCGACGCGCCACGGTGTTTTCGACTCCTACGACGACGAGCTCCGCTCGAGCTACGTCGTCGGCGACCTGCACGAGGTCCGCAACATGCGCCAGGCGTTCGACAAGGGCTTCTTCGTAGGCGGTGCGCGCGCGTCGGCGATGACCGTGACGAAGGGGAAGCTGCCGCCGTGGGAACTCCACAGCGAGGCGAACGCCGCGCACTCGCTGATTCGCACCGGCCGGGCCGCGCGCTATCCGAAGCCCGACGGGAAGCTCACCTTCGACAAGCTCTCCTCCGTCTTCCTCTCCGGCAACCGGACGCGCGACGACCAGCCCAGCCACATCAGGGTCCAGCGCAACGTCCCCAGAGGACCTCGCCGAGGCCTGGGTGAACATGTGCCCGGCGCACGTGTACGAGCTCGGCGGCGAGGCGGGCGACGGCCTCGTCCACGTCGAGGTGAATCCGTCCAACTGCGTCCAGTGCGGGGCGATCTCCGCGAAGGGCGGCCGCCTCACCCCGCCCGAGGGCGGCTCCGGCCCCGAATACACGCTGACCTAGCAACAGAGTGTTACAAGCAGCGCTCGAGCAGCTGCGATCCGAGCTGCACGCCTTGCAACAGACTGTTACTTGGCGCGGCGGCGCCAGGCTTCGGCCATCGCGATCCGCTGCTCGACCGACGGGTGGCTGTCGAAGAGGAGGTACGACCAGGTCGGCGGATCCGGGTCGTTCAGGGACTGGATCGTGAACTCTCGGAAGAGGCTCTTCGCGGCCCCGGGGTTGTGGGTCGTCTCGAGGGCCTTCCAGTCCGCCTCGGCCTCCATGTGCCGTGAGATCAGGTTGTAGACGGGCAGCGAGAGCAGGTCGAGCACGACGATCACGAGCAGTGACAGCGGTACCGCCGCCGGGTTGCCCATGCCGCCGCGGCGCCGCGTGACGCGCGCGATCAGCCAGGCGCCGGGAAGAGCGAAGAGCGCGTACCAGGCGACGCCCTCGAAGAGATGGTTGCTCGAGTGGTGCCCGAGCTCGTGCGCGAGCACCGTCTTCACCTCGTCGTCCGTGAAGCTGCCGTCGAGGAGCGTGTTCCAGAAGACGATCCGCTTGCTCGGCCCGAAGCCGACGGCGTAGGCGTTCGGCGCGCTCGTGAAGTCGGTGACGTCTTCGACGCGGAGCGGCACGGGGTCGATCCCCTGTTTCGCTGCGTACTCACGGCCCGCGGCCAGCAGGTCTGCTCGCCGCAGCGGCTCCGTCGGCGTCAGGTATGGGTAGATGAAGCCGAAGAGGAAGGCGAGCCCGACGAAGAACGGTGCGGCGGCGAGCCACCAGCGGCGCGGGAACCGTCCTGCGAGCGCCATCACCACGACGAGCGCGAAGCAGATGAACAGGAACTCCGCGCCGAGCGCGAACCAGTTCGCGAAGAGCGTCTCGATGTAACCGCTGTCGGTCTGG
The DNA here is from genome assembly GCA_963705515.1 of uncultured Gaiellaceae bacterium. Taxonomy (GTDB): domain Bacteria; phylum Actinomycetota; class Thermoleophilia; order Gaiellales; family Gaiellaceae; genus Gaiellasilicea. The sequence goes on along the minus strand of CAVPJV010000009.1, from coordinate 596,222 downwards.
TCGTAGCGGCGGTCCCACCAGACCTCGGCCAGGCGGAACGGGACCTGCGAGATCCAGACGAGCGCCAGCCCGATCATCCCGAGCAGCATCCCCGTGCCGATCCGGCCCGCCGCCGACTCCTTCGCGAAGCGGATCCCGTACTTCGCGTAGAGCACGAGCACGCCGAGCAGGACGACCTCCGAGACGACGAACTCGACGCGGAAGAAGAGCTCGTAGCGGTCGGCCCGCTCGAGGATGTCCGGCGGGATCCCGGCCAGCGAGCCCTGTCCCAGGTCGAGGTCGCCCGGGACGACGCTCTGCCAGAGCGACCAGGCCGCTACAGCCCACAAGCCGGCGAGCACGAGCAGCGCGACTGCTCGCATCGCCGCGCGCGGGTTCGTCAGATCGCCTCCGGCTCGAGCGGCTGAGGCACGCGCTCGTACTCCGGCTCGGGCTCAGGCGGCGGGCGCAACGCCGGGCTCGCGTGCGGGTAGTGGTCGGTGACGATGAGCCGGTACGCGTTCGTCTGCGAGATGTAGCGGATCGCGAACGCGCCCAGCTTGCGGAGCCCGGTCGGCATCCGTCCGGTCGCGAGCGCGGCGAACCAGCCGAGGAGGGCGATCACGAAGAGCACGATGCCGAGGGCGCCGGAGATGATGGAGGCCGGGATCGCGAGGAAGAGGCGGAACAGCGTCACCCAGCGGTTCTGACGCTCCGGCGGGTCGAGCGCGATGTCGACCGGGAAGCCCGGGCTGCCGGCGAAGCCCGGGAACGGGTTCGCGACGAGGGTGACGAAGGCGGCCACGTGGGCGTAGTAGCGGACGTAGGCCGCGAGGAACCGATGCAGTGGGTCAGCCGAGCGGCCGCGGATCAGCGCGACGAAGAAGTTCGCGATCGCTGCGAGGAACGCTGCGATTGTCCAGAGTGCCAGCCAGACGAAGTGGGGGAACGCGAGGAGGAGCCGGAAGAAGACGGTCAGTCGCGAGCGGCGGCCGTCGTCGTCGAGCTCGAGCCGCACCGTGTGCGGCGGCAGCTCCCACTGCCGGCCGATCGCCTCGGGGTCAGAGTTCGGATAGCGGTCGGTGAGCAGCAGCACGTAGGCGTAGGCCTGGGCCGTATAGCCCAGCCCGAAGGCGCCGAGGTTGCGGAGCCCGAGCGGCATCCGGCCGAGGGCGACGGCCGCGAACCAGCCGAGGACGGCGCAGACCGCGGCGACGCCGCCGAAGGTCGGCAACGCGAACCACTCCGCGTTGGACGCCCCGTCCTCGGCGGCCTGCGAGCCACCGCCGCCGCCGCCGGCGAACGAGCCGAGCGTGGCGGCGAGCATGAGCGCCGGGATTGCGAGCAGGAGCCGGAAAGCCGTCTTCCAGCGCGGCTGGCTCTGTCGCTCCGGGATCGAGATGTCGAGCGCGTATCCCGGCGTCCCGGTGAAGCTCGGGTACGGGTTCGCGGCGATCGCGAGATACGCGCCGAGGTGCGTCGCGTAGCGGACGTACATGCCGAAGAAGTCGTGCAACCCCTGCGGCAGGCGGCCGGTGAAGAGCGCGACGAACCAGCCGAAAATCGCGGCGAAGAAGACGCCGATCGACCACAACCCGAACCAGATGAAGAGCGGGATCGCGAGCAGGAGCCGGAAGAAGACGGTCAGGCGCGAGCGGCGGAGGTCGTCCGTGACGGTCAGCTGCACGGGATGGTCGGGCACGCGCGGGAGTCTACGATGCGCGCGAGATGGCAGTGACCCGCGACGACGTGCTGCAGGCGGCGGAGCGGATCCGGGGCCGCGTCCACCGAACGCCCACGTTCACCTCCCGCACGCTCGGGGCGGGCACGTACCTGAAGGCGGAGCTGTTCCAGAAGACGGGCTCCTTCAAGGCGCGCGGCGTGCTGAACAAGCTCTCCTCGCTGTCGCCCGAGGAGAAGGAGCGCGGCGTGATCGGGATTTCCGCCGGCAACCACGCGCAGGCGCTCGCCTGGGGCGCTGCGCTCGAGCAGATCGACTGCCTGGTCGTCATGTACGCGAGCGCCAGCCCGGCGAAGGTTGCCGCGACGCGCGGCTATGGCGCGTCCGTCGACCTCGAGGCGGCTGACGCCGTCGAGGCGTTCCAGCGGCTGGACGCACACATCCGCGAGACGGGCCGGACGCTCGTCCATCCGTTCGACGACCCGCTGGTGATGGCCGGCCAGGGCACGCTCGCGCTCGAGTTGCTCGAGGACGCGCCCGACGTCGAGACGATCGTCGTGCCGACCGGCGGCGGCGGGCTCGTCGCCGGGATCGCGGCGGCGGCGCCGGACCGGCGCGTGATCGCGGTCGAGCCGGAGGGCTCGACGGCAGTGCACGACGCCCTCGCTGCGGGCAAGCCGGTGCCGGTGACGCCCGTGTCGATTGCCGACGGGCTGTCCGGCCCTTTCGCCGGCGAGCACGCGCTGGCGACGATCCAGGCGCACGGTGTCGAGAGCGTGCTCGTCTCGGAGGAGGAGATCGAGGAGGCGTTCCGCTTCCTCTACGAGCGTGCGAAGCTCGCGTGCGAGCCGGCCGGTGCGGTCGGCGTTGCGGCGCTCCTGGCCGGGAAGATCGGGGACGGTCCGACAGCCGCTGTTGTCTCTGGAGGAAACGTGGCCACCCAAACCGCCTCTGCTATTCTGGCCCGGCGATGAAGTCCGGAATCCATCCCGAGTACGTCACCACGCACGTTCGCTGCTCCTGCGGCAACGAGTTCGAGACCCGCTCGACGCAGGCGGAGATCCACGTCGACGTGTGCTCCGCGTGCCACCCGTTCTACACGGGCAAGCAGAAGCTGATGGACTCGGGCGGCCGGGTCGAGCGCTTCCAGCGCCGGCTGGAAAAGGCCGGCGGCGCCCGCCGCGGGTAAGTGCCTCTTCAGGCAATGCCCTCCACGTCCCTGGCGCGCGATGAGCGGCGCCATGCGTCGTCCTCGGTCGCCTCGATGCTCACGAGCATCGAGGCTCCCTGCGTCCTAGCCTGGCTTGCTCCTCACACGCCAGGAACGCGGCCGCATCACCTGAAGAGGCACTAGGTTGGCCAACAACATCGGGGGTCAGGCAGTCCTGGAGGGCGTGATGATGCGCAGCCCTTCGATGTGGGCTGTCGCAGTGCGCAAGCCTGACGGCCAGATCGCCGAGGTCGTCAAGGAGATCAGCTCGCCGATGGCTCGGCGACGGATCTACCGCCTGCCGGTCGTTCGAGGCGTGATCGCGCTCGGCGAGTCGCTCGCGATCGGCTTCCGCGCGCTCGCGATCTCGGCCAACTATGCGGCGCAGGATCCCGACGCCAAGGAGGGCGACGTCGAGACCGAGATCACGCGTGGTCAGATCATCTTCTCGTTCGCGATCGCGATCGGGTTCGCGCTGATGCTCTTCAAGGTCACGCCCGCGCTGATCACGAACTGGCTCCCGGTCGACACCACGGGGTACTTCGTCGTGATCGAGGGGGTCATCCGTGTCTGCATCTTCCTCCTCTATCTGTTCCTGATCTCTCTCCTTCCCGATCTCCGGCGCGTCTTCCAGTACCACGCCGCCGAGCACAAGGCGATCAACGCCTACGAGTCGGGCGCCGAGCTGACGCCGGAGAACGTGCAGAAGTTCAGTTTGATCCACCCGCGTTGCGGAACCGCCTTTTTGCTCTGGGTTATGGTGATCGGCATCTTCGTCTTCGCCTTTGTCGGCCAGCCGGGATGGTTCTGGCTGATTGCGAGCCGGATCCTGCTGCTGCCGGTGATCGCGGGGATCGCCTACGAGCTGATCCGGTTCGCCGGGAAGCACCAGGACAACGCGATCCTGATGGCGCTGCTCGCGCCCGGTCTCTGGCTGCAGCGGCTGACCACGCGCCCGCCGACGCTCGACCAGATCGAGGTCTCGATCCGCGCGCTCCAGGAGGTGCTCCGCCGCGAGGGCGGCATCACCGCCGAGGAGCGCAAGGTCGAGGTCATGGCCTGATGCCGCGGGTCGTGCGGCAGGCCGCGGTGGCCTGGGAGGGATCGCTCTCGCGCGGCACGGGCACGGCGACGGCGACGTCGTCGGGCACGTTCGAGCTGCCGATCGACCTACCGTCGCGGATCTCCGACAAGCCGGGGAAGACGAGCCCGGAGGAGCTGCTGGCTGCGGCTCACGCGGGCTGCTACTCGACCTCGCTCGCCGGTGAGATCGCCCGCGCGGGCGGCACGGTCGAGCGGCTCGACGTCGCCTGCACGATCACGCTCGACGAGGTCGAGGGAAAGGGCCACCTGATCGTCTCGTCGGAGCTGGACGTTCGTGCGCGCGCCGAGGGGATCGACCAGGCCGGGCTGGAGCAGGTCGCGCGGAAGGCGGACGAGGGCTGCACCTTCTCCGCCCTGATCCGGGCGAGCGCTTCCGTTAGCGTGCGTGCAGAACTCGCAAGCTAGGAGGGGGATCGAGATGGCAGCTGAACGGCGTGCTTCGGTGACGTGGACCGGCGATCTGCTGAGCGGGTCGGGAACGATCGACGAGGTCGGCTCGGGGGCGTTCGGGCCGCTGGACGTCAGCTGGGCCGCCCGGTCGGAGGAGGCCTCGGGCGGGAAGACGAGCCCGGAGGAGCTGTTGGCCGCGGCGCACGCGGCCTGCTTCTCGATGGCACTCTCGAACGTGCTCGCGAAGGCCGGTAATCCGCCCGAGCGGGTGGAGACCTCGGCGGTGGTCACCTTCGTGGCGGGCACGGGGATCACGAAGAGCGCCCTGTCGGTCACGGCAACCGTGCCCGGGCTCGACGCCGAGGGCTTCCGCGCAGCTGCGGAGGACGCCAAGGAGAACTGCCCGGTTTCGCAGGCGCTCGCCGGCGGGCCTGAGATCACGCTCGACGCGCAGCTCGGCTCCTAGAGGTCGAGCACCAGCCCCCACTCGTGGCTCGAGTCGGGGTCGTCGTGGACGCGCTCGCCGACGACGCGCGCGCCCGCGCGGCGGTAGAGCCGGTGCGCGTCCTCGAAGCGCTTGTCCGACCAGATCTCGAGCCGATCGAGGCCGCGCCGGCGCGCCTCGTCGGCGACGGCGGCGAGGAGCGCCGAGCCGACGCCCGCTCCCCGCGCGGCGGGCAGCACGTAGAGCCGCTCGAGCGAGCCGCGCTCGGAGAGCCCGGCCGTGCCGACGATCCGGCCGTCGAGCTCGGCGACGAAGAACGCGGCGTACGCCGCCTCGACGTCGCGCAGGTCGGCGTGGTAGCCGTTCTCGTCCCAGGTGAAGCCGTACTCGTCGTAGACCGACCGCACGACCCGAGCTGCCGCGGCGGAATCGGCGGTCCGGGCCTGCCGGATGCGCACGTCGTCAGACAACGCGGCGGAGAAGACCCTTGCTCGCGAGGCCGACGAGCCGGTCGAGCGTGACGACGAAGCGGGCGCCGGCGAAGGGGACGTCGCGAAGCGCCCAGAGGGTCTCGGCGTTCACCCACGCTGCGGCGCGCGCCCTGCGGACGTTCCACATCGCGACGACGCTGTCCAGCTCGCCGAGCGCCTCGTCGGCCCAACCGACGAGGCCGGTGGCGAAGTCGGCCCGCACCTGTGCCTCCGTCTCGGCGAGCAGGGGGTCGATCGCCCGGAAGTCGGCGTGCTGCGGGCAGGTGGGCGTCGGCACGACGTCGAGCGCGCGGCAGGTCTCGACGAGCGCGAGCGGTAGGTCGCGGTTGATGTGGGCGTTCATCCCCGCGAGCGCGAACTGGATCGGGGCGACCCCGCGTCGCGAGCGCGCCTCGAACAGCGCCGCCCACGCACGGGGCGGCCGCTTCGGCCCGAGCACGTGCGCCCTCAGCGCACGCAGGTAGAGGTTCGCGAAGACGACATCGAGCCACCTTGTGAACCGCGGGTCGGCGAACGTCCCCGGCCGCACCCGCTCGTCGACCGCCTCGGTCACGGCGCGATAGAGGGCGGTGAACGCGCGCACACCGTCCTTCTCGGGCAGCGCCTTCTCGATCGCCCGCAGGCGCTCGACGACGTCGGCGACACGCCCGGGCAGCGGTGCGCGCAGCACATCCTCGAGCGTCATCGCTCCACTACCCTAGTCGCATGGCTGCGACGATCGAGAACCTGATCGACGACCTCGAGCGGTCCTACACCGAGCTGCAGGAGCGCATGTCCGATTCGTCGGTCTACAACGACCAGCGCGAAGCCGCCGACGTCGGCCGCCGTCTCAAGGACCTCGAGCCCGCCTACAAGCTGGCGCAGGAGTGGCGGACGACGCGCGAGGACGTCGAGGCGTCGCTCGCAGACCCCGAGCTGAAAGAGCTCGTCGCGGAGTCGGAGCAGCGCCTGGCCGAGCTCGAGGAGGAGCTGAAGCTCGCCCTCGTCGAGAAGGATCCGGCCGACGACAAGGACGTGATCGTCGAGATCCGCCAGGGCGTCGGCGGCGACGAGGCGGCGATCTGGGCCGGCGATGTGCTGCGGATGCTGACGCGCTACGCCGAGAGCCGGGGCTTCAAGACCGAGCTGCTCTCGGCGAGCGAGAGCGAGAGCGGCGGCTTCAAGGAGGTCGTCTTCGCGGTCAAGGGCGGCGGCGCCTACTCGGTGTTCAAGTACGAGGGAGGGACACACCGCGTTCAGCGCGTTCCCGCGACCGAGTCGCAGGGTCGGATCCACACGTCGACCGCGACCGCGGCCGTGATGCCCGAGGTGGAGGAGATCGAGGTCGAGCTCGACGAGAACGACCTCAAGATCGACGTCTACCGCTCGACCGGGCCGGGAGGCCAGAGCGTCAACACGACGGACTCGGCCGTCCGGATCACCCACCTGCCGACCGGGATCGTCGTGGCGATGCAGGACGAGAAGTCGCAGCTCCAGAACAAGGCCAAGGCGATGCGGGTGCTGCGGGCGCGCATCTACGAAGCCGAGCGCGAGCGCCAGCAGGCGGAGCTCTCGGAGACGCGGCGGTCGCAGATCGGCTCCGGCGAGCGGGCCGAGAAGATCCGCACCTACAACTACCCGGACAGCCGCGCCACCGACCACCGCGTCAAGGTGACGCTGAACCTGGAGAAAGTGCTCCAGGGCGGGCTCGACGACTTCACCACGGCGCTGCAGGAAGAGGACCGGCGCCGCGGGCTCGAAGGGTGAGCACGGCCGCACTGAGCCTGGGCGACGTGCTCCGGCGCGCATCCGAGCACCTCGGCAAGACCTCCGACACGGGCCGGCTCGACGCCGAGCTGCTGCTCGCGCACACGCTCGGGCGCAATCGGATCGAGCTCTACACCGACTTCGACCGGCCGCTCAGCTCGCACGAGCTCGATGCGTACCGCGAGGCGGTGGCACGCCGGGCCCGGCACGAGCCGGTCGCCTACATCCTCGGCGAGTGGGGCTTCCGCCGGCTCACCCTCAACGTCGACCGCCGCGCGCTGATCCCGCGTCCGGAGACCGAGATCGTCGTCGAACGGGCGCTGTCGCACGTCCGCGGCCTCGACGACCCGGCAGTGCTCGACGTCGGCACCGGCACGGGAGCAATCGCGCTCGCGATCGCCGACGAGCACCCCGGCGCGCGCGTGACCGCGATCGACGTCTCGGCCGACGCGCTCGCGCTCGCCCGCGAGAACGTCGAGCGCACCGGCCTCGCGATCGAGCTCCGGGAGCACGACGCCGCCGGGGGTCTCCCCGGCGGTCCCTACGACCTCGTCGTCTCGAACCCGCCCTACGTCGAGCGGGCGGAGCTGGAGACGCTGATGCCCGACGTCCGCGACTACGAGCCGCACGTCGCTCTCGTCGGCGACCACATGCCCGAGGTCGTCGCGCGCGCCGCTCTCGACGTCCTCCGTCCCGGCGGGCACCTCGTGCTCGAGATCGGCGACGGGCAGGCGCTTGCCACCGCTGCGACGCTCGGCGGGCTGGGCTACGTCGACGTCGTGACGACCCCGGATCTGACGGGGAGGGACCGGGTCGTCGAAGGCAGGCGTGACTGACGTCGACGACGCCGTTGCCGCGATTCGCGCGGGCAGGCTGGCGATCGTCCCGACCGACACCGTCTACGGGCTCGCGACGACGCCGTACGACGAGGACGCCGTCCGCGGCCTCTATCTCGCCAAGGGACGCGTCGAGCAGCAGCCGACCGCCCTCGTCGTCCGCGACCTGGAGCTCCTGCGCGAGTGCCTGCCGGAGCTCGACGGCGCACCCGAGCGGGTCGCGCGGGCGCTCCTGCCAGGCCCGTACACCTTGATCCTGCCCAACCCCGGCCGACGCTTCCCATGGCTCGCCGGCTCGCGCCCGGAAACGCTCGGCGTCCGCATCCCCGGACTGGCCGGTCCAGCGCGCGACGTGCTCGACCGCGCCGGGGCGCTCGTGGCCACGAGCGCGAACCTGCCGGGCGGGCCGGATCCGCACACACTCGCCGACGTGCCCGAGCAGCTTCGCGTCGCTGCGGCCGCATTGGTGGACGGGGGCGAGCTCCCCGGGACCCCGTCGACGGTGATCGACCTCACCGGCGACGAGCCGGTCGTCCTCCGCGAAGGGGCCGTTCCGGCCGACGAGGCGCTCCGGGTCGTCGCCTCGGTGCTCTAGCATCGGAGCGTCGCCCGGCTAAGGAGGAACGGCAATGGCCGTCGCCCAGGAAACGCTCGACCGGCTCCGCACCGCGGGCCTGGAGGAGATCGACCCGGACATCGCCCGGCTGCTCGGCCGCGAGCTCGAGCGCCAGCGGAGCCAGATCGAGCTGATCGCGTCCGAGAACTTCACCTGGCCGAGCATGCTCGAGGCCGTCGGCTCCGTCCCGACGAACAAGTACGCGGAGGGCTATCCCGGCAAGCGCTACTACGGCGGCTGCGAGGTGGTCGACGAGATCGAGCAGCTCGCGATCGACCGGGCGAAGGAGCTCTTCGGCGCCGAGCATGCCAACGTGCAGCCGCACGCGGGCGCGCAGGCGAACATGGCCGCCTACTTCGCCTTGCTGCAGCCCGGCGACACGATCCTCTCGCTCCGCCTCGACCACGGCGGCCACCTCACGCACGGGCTCAAAGTCAACTTCTCCGGTCGGCTCTACACGATCGTCCACTACGGCGTCTCCCGGCAGACGGAGATGGTCGACTACGCCGAGGTGCTCGAGCTCGCGAAGGCTCATCGGCCGAAGCTGATCGTCTGCGGCGGCTCCGCGTACCCGCGCACCGTCGACACGGCCGAGTTCCGCCGGATCGCGGACGAGGTCGACGCGCTGCTGATGTGTGACATGGCCCATTTCTCCGGCCTGGTCGCCGCCGGGCTGCACCCGAACCCGGTCGAGCACTGCGACATCGTCACCTCGACGACGCACAAGACGCTCGCAGGCCCGAGGTCGGGCTTCGTCCTCTGCCGGCAGGAGCATGCGCAGGCGGTCGACCGCGCCGTCTTCCCCGGGATGCAGGGCGGGCCGCTGGTCCATGCGATCGCCGCCAAGGCGGCCTGCTTCCGGATCGCCGCCTCCGACGCCTTCCGCTCCTATCAGGAGCAGGTTCGCGCGAACGCCGACGCGCTCTCCGCCGAGCTGATCGCGAACGGCCTCGACGTCGTCACCGGCGGCACCGACACGCACCTCCTCCAGCTCGACCTGCGCAAGACGGACTGGACCGGGAAAGACGCGGAGGAGCGCCTCGACGAGGTGAAGCTGACCGTGAACCGCAACACCGTCCCCTTCGACGAGCGGCCGCCGACGGTCGCCTCGGGCGTCCGGATCGGCACTCCGGCGGCGACGATGCGCGGCTTCGACGAGGAGGACTTCCGCGAGGTCGGCCGGATCATCGCCGGCGCGCTCGGGGACGGAGATCTCGGCGAGCTCTGCAACCGGGCCGAGGCGCTGTGCGCGAAGCGGCCGCTCTACCCGGGCTTCCGCGGCTACACGACCTACGCATGACCCGTCGAATCACCGAGGTGACGCATCCGCTCGTCCAGCACAAGCTCTCGTACCTGCGCGACAAGGAGACGCCGACCGTCCACTTCCGCAAGCTCGTCAACGAGCTGACGCTGCTGCTCACCTACGAGGCGACCAAGGACCTGCCGACCGAGCCGGTCGAGATCGAGACGCCGCTCGAGACGATGCAGGCGCAGCGGATCTCGGGGAAGAAGGTCGCGGTCAACCCGGTCCTGCGCGCGGGTCTCGGGATGCTCGAGGGCGTCCTCTCGCTGATCTCGAGCGCGCGGGTCGGCTTCATCGGCCTCTACCGCGACGAGGAGACGCTGCAGCCCGTCGAGTACTACGTGAAGCTGCCCGAAGACCTGTCCGAGCGCGACGCGATCATCCTCGACCCGATGCTCGCGACCGGAAACTCGAGCGCCGCCGCGATTGCCGCTGTCAAGCAAGCGGGTGCCCGTTCGGTGACGCTCGTCTGCCTCGTCGCCGCGCCGGTCGGGATCGAGCGCGTGCACGACGAGCACCCGGACGTGCACATCGTCTGCGCGGCGATCGACCGCGAGCTGAACGACAAGGGGTACATCGTGCCGGGCCTCGGAGACGCAGGCGACCGGCTCTACGGGACGAAGTAGGAGCGGTCGATGGACGCGTTGCGCGACCATCCACAGGTTCTCTACGGCGCGATCTCCGCCTTCGTGATCGTGATCCTGCTCACGCCCGCGGTCGGCGGGATGGCCCGGCTGCTCGGGGTCGTCGACCGTCCCGAGGCGCGGCGGCTGAACCCGAACCCGGTTCCGCGGCTCGGCGGGATCGCGATCTTCTTCGGGATCTTCGTGCCCGCGCTCGCGTTCCTCGAGCTCGGCCGCGAGACTCGCGGCGTCCTGCTCGGCGCGGCGGTGGCGACCGTCGTCGGCGCGATCGACGACTTTCGCGTGCTCGCACCGGGGCGCAAGCTCGCCGGTCAGATCGTCGCCGCGGCGATCCCGCCCTTCTTCGGCGTCTGGATCGACCACTTCACCTTCCCGTTCCTCGGCCCGGTCGATCTCCCGGCAGTGGTCGGGATCCCGCTGACGATGATCTGGATCGTCGCCGTCATGAACATGGTCAACTTCCTCGACGGCATGGACGGCCTCGCGGCCGGCGTCTGCGCGATCGCCGGCGTCACCTACGCAATTCTCTCGCTCTCGCTGGGGAAGGTCGATCCGGCGATCCTCTCCGCGATCATCGCCGGCGCTTGCATCGGCTTCCTCCGTCACAACTTCTTCCCGGCGCGGATCTTCATGGGCGACTCGGGCGCGCTCGGGCTCGGCTTCCTGCTCGCCGCCGTGTCGGTGCAGGGGCTGCTGAAGACAGCGTCGACGGTCGTGCTGCTGCTGCCGCTGCTCGTGCTCGCTGTCCCGATCCTCGACACGTCGTTCGTCGTCGCCAGGCGCCTCAAGCACGGCCAGCCGATCAGCTCGCCCGACCAGTCACACCTGCACTTCCGCTTCCTGCGGCGCGGCTACTCGCAGCGACGTGCCGCCGTGACCATGTGGGCGTGGTGTGCGACGCTCGCGGGTGCGGCGCTTGCGACCCGCTTCATCCCCTTCCGCGAAGGCGGTGTCTGGCACGTCTGGGAGACGATCGCGGTCGCCGGGATCGCACTCGTCGCGCTCGCGTTCTCGCTCTACGTCGTCTACGTGCTCGAGATCCTCAAGTCGAGCAACCCGCGCCGCTTCCGTCTCGGGCGCCGCCACGACGAGCTCGACGAGCGCCGCTCGGCGTGACCAGACTGCCGGCCAAGTAACACTTTGCAACTTGGCACGATCGCGTTGCGCTCTCATGACGCGGCGCCGGGCACGGTGGCTGGGTGGCCACCTCTGCACCGCGACTGGACGCACGCCTCGTCGCCGCGCTCGAGTATCTGCTGAAGGACGAGACGGTTCCGATCGCCGAGCTGAACCGCCGACTCGGCGCGGTTGCCGAAGCGTTCTCACTCACCAGGCCGAGCTACGAGCGTGTGCGGCAGCTCGTGCAGGACCGCCGAAGCGGTCGGCTCGCGCTGCCAACCGCCGGCGAGGTGCTCCTCCGCGTCGCCTCCCGCAGCCGCCACCCGGAAGACCTTCTGACCTGGCTCGCAGACCCGTCCGCACTCCGGGCCAAGTAACACTTTGTCACTTGGCGCTCGGGCAGGTGACGATCGTACAAAGTCATGCTGTTTTCCCCAAACCAGGCGGCTTTTGACTGTCACAAGCTCTGCTATGCTCGCCGCGCCGATGGAGCCGAAGCCGACTCAGAACCTCAGCCTTGCAGGCGCAGGCTCGGTCCTGATCGGGACGACGGCCGCGGTGATCGTGCTTGGGATCCTGATCGGTTGGCTCTTCGGCTCGGCCGCCTGGGGCTTCCTGATCGGCGCGATCCTCGGGATCCCGGTCGGCGTGTTCATGACGTACAAGCGCTACGGGCACGCCCTGTGATGGCCGGCGTCTTCAGCACCCCGCGTCCGATGCCGGAGCAGAAGCTGCCGTTCATCGCAGGCGCCGCCGTGATCGCGCTGGCGCTGCCCGTCTTCCTCGCGGCGGGCTGGGAGCTGCGCGGCTGGGTGATCGCGGCGACGCTCTGGCTGGCCTCGCGCTCGCTCGCGGCGCTACTGACGCACCTGCGCTCGGGCATGGGTAACCTCGCCGGATCAGGCGTGGTGGGCTTCGGAATGACCTTTCGGGCGCTCGCGGTGATGGTCGTCGTCATCGCGCTCGCAGCAACTGACGCGCGGCTCGCGCTCGCGGTCACGTTGCTCTACGCCCTCGCCTACACCCTCGAGCTCGCGGTCTCGCTCGCCCTCTACTTCTCGGGAGATGCTCGTGAGACGGCTTAGCGCGCTCGCGATCTTCCTCTTGCTCGCGCTGCCGTCGGTCGCGATGGCCGCCGAGGATGAGGAGTTCAACCCCGAGCACGACTTCGAGGTCGGCGAGTGGATCCCGATCCACATCGGCCCGCTCGACCTCTCGATCAACAAGGCCGTCGCCTACCTCATCCTCGGCACGATCTGCACGATCGCGCTCGGCCTCTTCCTGATGCGGGCCCGGATCGGGGCGAAGAACGAGGTCGGGCGGCGCCAGGCGGTCGGCGAGATGGTCTACGAGATCGCGCAGACGCAGGTCGCCGAGCAGGGCCTGCCGCACAAGGCGATCGGCCTCTGGTTCCCGTACGTCGCCTCGCTGATGCTCTTCATCTGGGTGATCAACATCCTCGGCTTCATCCCGCTGCCGCTCTCGAACGAGACCTTCAATCTCTTCGGAGTCGACCTGCCGACGCTCGCCGTCTACGCGGCGACGTCGTCGATCAGCGTCACGCTCGCGCTTGCGCTGATGACCTTCGTCTTCACGCACGTGGAGGGGATCCGTTACAACGGGCCGGTCAAGTACTTCAAGAGCTGGATCCCGGACGTGCCGAAGGCGATGTACCCGCTGATCGTCCCGCTCGAGATCCTGGGCCAGTTCATGCGACTGATCAGCCTCAGCGTCCGTCTCTACGCGAACATGCTCGCCGGCCACATGCTGATCCTGACCTTCATCGGCCTGATCTTCGTGCTCGGCAACCTCGCGGTCGCTGTCGTCGCCGTTCCCGCGGCCGCGGCCTTCTATCTCTTCGAGGTCGTGATCGTCGTCTCGATCCAGGCGTACATCTTTGCCGCCCTTTCCGCCATCTACATCGGCTCGGCGATCGAGCCGGACCATTAGTCCAAGAGGAGGAAGTACGTGTTCAACTTGATTGCACAGGAGGCCGCGAGCAACACCGACGCCGGCAAGGCGATCGCGCTGGCGCTCGGTATCGGTCTCGGCTCGCTCGGCGCCGGCATCGGCATCGGCAACATCTTCGGCTCGATGATCCAGGCCGTCGCCCGGCAGCCCGAGCTCAAGGGCGAGCTCACGGGCATCCAGTGGCTCGGGTTCGCGCTCACCGAGGCCGTCGTCTTCTACGGCCTGATCGGCGGCCTGCTCGCCTACGTCCTGGTCTAGGCAGAAGGGAACTCGACACCGATGTACTTGCTCGCCGAAACCTCGCCGCTGATCAGGGTCGTCCCGGGTCTGATGATCTGGACCCTGGTCTGCTTCGCGATCACCTTCTTCGTGCTGAAAAGGTTCGCGTTCGGCCCGATCCAGAAGACGATCGACGAGCGCCGCGAGCGGATCCGCTCGTCCGTCGAGGAGGCGGAGAACACCCGCCGCGAGGCCCGGGAGCTGCTCGAGGAGCACAAGCAGCTGATGGGTCAGGCGAAGAGCGATGCCTCAGCGATCCTGGCACAGGCGCGCAGCGACAGCGAGGCGCAGCGCCAGCGCGCCCGCGAGGAGGTCGAGGCCGATCGCCAGCGCCGGCTCGAGGAGACACGCAAGCAGATCGAGGCCGAGACGGTCCGCGCGCTCGAGCAGATCCGCGCCGAGGTCGCCGACCTGACGCTGATCGCGACCCAGAAGGTGACCGGCAAGGTGCTCGACCAGGCCGACCACAAGCGGCTGATCGACGACGCGATCGGCGAGCTCGACTTCTCCGCGCTCGAAACGGAACGGGTCTAGCTTGGCCGTTGCGCCCCGGATGTACGCCCGCTCGCTCTTCCAGGCGGCGAACGAGACGGGCTCGCTCGAGACCGTCCACGCCGAGCTGGGCGAGTTCGCCGCGGCAGTCGACGCCGTGCCCGAGCTGCGCGGACTGCTCTCGAACCCGCAGATCGAGCGGGACGAGCGGGCGGCTGCGCTGCGCGAGATCCTCGCTGACGCCGACGAGTTGCTGCGCAACTTCGTCCTCCTCCTCTCGGAGAAGGGACGTACGGCGCAACTCGACGAGGTCTACCGCGAGTTCGACGCGCTCGTCGCCGCCGAGGCGGGGCGGCTGACGGTCGAGCTCACCACCGCCTACGAGCTTTCGGACGACGAGGCCGCGTCGATCGTGAAGAAGATCGAGCAGTCCTCCGGCCGCACCGTCGAGGCGACCCGCGCGGTCGACCCCACGCTGATCGGCGGCATCGTCCTCCAGGTCGGCTCGCACCGGCTCGACGCCAGCGTGCGCGGCCGCCTCATCCGTTTGAGACACGACCTCGTGACAAGGAGCTGAGAAGTTGAAGCTACGCCCGGAAGAGATCACGTCGATCCTCAAGTCGAGGATCGAGCACTACGACGTCCAGACCGACCTCTCCGAGGTGGGCTCCGTCCTCCAGGTCGGCGACGGCATCGCGCGCGTCCACGGCCTCGAGAACGCCGTCTCGCTCGAGCGGCTCGAGTTCGAGCACGGCGTCGTCGGCATCGCGTTCAACCTCGAGGAGGACAACGTCGGCGTCGCCCTCTTCGGCGAGTGGCAGGAGGTCAAGGAGGGCGAGCCGGTGAAGCGGACCGGCGCCGTCGTCGACGTCCCCGTCGGCGACGCACTGCTCGGCCGCGTCGTCGACCCGCTCGGCAACCCGCTCGACGGCGCAGGCCCGATCGAGTCCTCCGAGCGCCGCCCGCTCGAGTTCAAGGCGCCCGGCGTGATCGAGCGCCAGCCGGTGAAGGAGCCGCTCCAGACCGGCGTCAAGGCGATCGACTCGATGACGAACGTCGGCCGCGGCCAGCGCGAGCTGATCATCGGCGACCGCGGCACCGGCAAGACGGCGGTCGCGATCGACGCGATCATCAACCAGCGCGACACCGACGTGATCTGCATCTACGTCGCGATCGGTCAGAAGGGCTCGACGGTCGCGCAGGTCTACGAGCGCCTCAAGGAGGAGGGCGCGATGGAGTACACGATCATCGTCTCCGCCGCCGCGCACGAGGCGGCTCCGATCAAGTGGATGGCCCCGTTCGCGGGCGCCGCGATCGGCGAGCACTTCCTCTACAACGGCAAGCACGCGCTGATCGTCTACGACGACCTCTCCAAGCACGCGGACGCCTACCGGCAGCTGTCGCTGCTGCTGCGCCGCCCGCCGGGCCGCGAGGCGTATCCGGGCGACGTCTTCTACCTGCACTCGCGGCTGCTCGAGCGCGCCTGCAAGCTGAGCGACGACCTCGGCGGCGGCTCGCTGACCGCGCTGCCGATCATCGAGACGCAGGCAGGCGACATCGCCGCCTACATCCCGACGAACGTGATCTCGATCACCGACGGCCAGATCTTTCTCGAGGCCGACCTCTTCTATTCCGGGATCCGGCCCGCGATCAACGTCGGCACGTCGGTGTCGCGCGTCGGCGGCTCCGCGCAGACGAAGGCGATGCGGAAGGTGGCCGGCCGCCTGCGGCTCGAGCTCGCCCAGTACCGCGAGCTGGAGGCCTTCTCCCAGTTCGGCTCCGAGCTCGACCAGGCGACGCAGAACACGCTCGCCCGCGGCGAGCGGATGGTCGCGACGCTGAACCAGCCGCAGTACAAGCCGTGGCCGCACGCCGAGCAGGTTGTCGCCCTGTACGCCGGGATCAACGGCCACCTCGACGAGGTTCCGGTCGCCCAGGTGCCGCGCTTCCAGGACGAGCTGCGCGAGCACCTGCGCACCGAGGGCTCTGTCTACAAGGCGATCGAGGAGACGAGCGACCTCGGCGACGACACGGTCGCGACGCTCGACGCCGAGCTGGAGAAGTTCAAGAAGAGCTTCAACGTCGAGGAGGACAAGGGCCTCATCGCCTAACCCATGGCCTCCGTCCAAGATCTGAAGCGGCGCGTCCGCTCCGTCAAGAACACGCGCAAGATCACGAAGGCGATGGAGCTCGTCGCCTCGGCCCGTCTGCGCCGGGCGCAGACGCGGATCGAGGCGATGCGCCCCTACGCTCACACGATGCGCGAGCTGATCGCGGGCGTCGGGCGCGCCAGCGCCTCCGTCCGCGGGCTGCCGCTGCTGCAGCAGCGCGAGGACGAGAAGACCGTCGCCGTCGTCGCGCTCACCGGCGACCGCGGCCTCGCCGGCCCGTTCAACGCGCAGATCATCCGCCGGGCGTTCGCGCTCGAGCGGCAGCTGCGGGGCGACGGCAAGGAGGTCAAGTTCATCGCCGTCGGCAAGAAGGGCCGCTCGACCTTCGCGTTCCGCCGCTACGAGACCGTCGGCGACTACGTCGGCTTCACCGACCGCCCGGCCTACGCGGACGCCCAGGCGATCGCGCACCGGGTCGCCGAGCTCTACATCGAGGGCGAGATCGACCGCGCCGTGCTCGTCTTCAACGCCTATGTCTCGCCGCTCGTGCAGACCGTGACCGAGCTCGACCTGCTCCCGATCTCCGCCGACATCCTCGAGACCGACGAGGAGGAGCGCCGCGACGACGCGATGCGCGGCGACTTCATCTTCGAGCCGGAGCCGGAGGAGATCCTCGTGCGCCTGTTGCCGGTCTATCTCGAGACGCAGGTCTACCGGGCGCTGCTCGAGTCGGCGGCGTCGGAGCAAGGCGCGCGGATGACGGCGATGCGGAACGCGTCGAAGAACGCGGGCGAGCTGATCGACTCGCTGACGCTGCAGATGAACCGCGCCCGCCAGGCCGAGATCACCCAGGAGATCCTGGAAGTGGTCGCCGGCGCCGAAGCGCTCTCGTAACTGCGGCTTAACAGCGGTTTCCGGCGGTCCGACTAGGATCGGGCCGATGGAAGCCGGGGTCGACCGCATCCAGGAGGAGCCCGAACGGTTCGCGCCGGCGATCGACGTCGCGACGCGACTGCTCGACAACATCGAGACCGTCGTCTACGGCAAGCGTGAGGAGGTCAAGCTCGTCCTCGCCGCGCTGATGTGCGGTGGCCACGTGCTGCTCGAGGACGTGCCCGGGACCGCGAAGACGGTGCTCGCCCGCGCGATCGGCCGCAGCATCGAGGGCGTCTCGATCACCCGGATCCAGTGCACGCCTGACCTGCAGCCGACCGACGTCACGGGCATGTCCGTCTTCGACCAGAAGACGCGTGACTTCGAGTTCCGGCCCGGGCCGATCTTCACCAACGTCCTGCTCGTCGACGAGATCAACCGGGCGACGCCGAAGACGCAGTCGGCGCTGCTCGAGGCGATGGCGGAGCATCAGGTGACCGTCGACGGCGAGACGCGCGAGCTCCCGAGCCCGTTCTTCCTGCTCGCGACCGAGAACCCGATCGAGTACGAGGGGACGTTCCCGCTGCCCGAGGCGCAGCTCGACCGCTTCCTCCTCCGCACCGCGCTCGGCTACCCCGGCGTGCTCGAGGAGCGGCGGATCCTCGAGGAGCAGCGCTACCGGCATCCGCTCGGCGACCTGCAGCCCGCCGTCACGCTCGACGACATCCGCGTCCTCCGCGATGCGGCCCAGCACGTCTACGTCGACGACGTCCTCCACAACTGGATCGTCGACCTCGTCCGCGCCACCCGCGAGCTCGACGTCGTCTCGATCGGCAGCTCCGTCCGCGGCAGTCTCGCGGTCGAGCGCGTCGCTCGTGCGTGGGCGCTCCTGAACGGCCGCGGCTACGTCGTCCCCGAGGACGTCGAGCGCCTGTTCGTCCCGGTGCTCGTGCACCGCGTCGTCTTCACGCCTGCGCTCGTCGCCAGGGCGCGCGCGGCGGGCTGGGCCGCGGCGATCGACGAGTTCCGCCGGGCGTGCCTCGAGCTCGCGCCCCGCCCGGGCTCTGACGAGGACCCGCTGTTTCACGAGCGGCCCGTCGAGCCGCGCCGCGCGTGAGCGGCAGCCAGACCTTCCAACTCATCTCGCGCCGCCGGCTGATCGGCCTGACGCACGGAACGATGCGGAGCGTGCGGCGCGGCCGCGGCACCGAGGTCGCGGGCTCGCGGTCGTACCGGCCGGGCGACGACATCCGCTCGATCGACTGGGCGGCCTCGGCCCGGATGTCGTCCGCGCGCGGCGCCGACGAGTTCGTCGTCCGCGAGCGCTACGCGGACGAGGGGCCGCGCGTCGTCGTCGTCGCCGACCGCAGCGCCGAGCTTTCCTTCTTCTCGGCGCCGCTGCCCTGGCTCGACAAGGGCGCGGCGATGCAGCGCGCGACCGACATCGTCGTCGCGAGCGCCGCCCAGGCGGGCGGCTTCGTCGGCTATCTCGACTATGCCGACGGCGAGCCCTTCTGGCTGCCGCCGCGCGGCGAGCGCCGGCTCGCCTACCTGCGCGAGGAGCGGGCCGACGAGGCCGGCTGGGGCGCGCCGGTCGACGGCGTCGAGCGCTCGCTCGAGCACCTCTTCGAGCATCGCCGCAACGTCACCGCCGGCAGCTTCGTCTTCGTCTTCTCGGACTTCCTCGACCCGCCCTCACGCGAGACCTGGCTGACAGCCGTCGAGCACCTCTGGGACGTCATACCGGTTGTGATCCAGGATCCGGTCTGGGAGCAGAGCTTCCCCGACGTGAGCGGGATCGTCGTCCCGCTCCGCGACCCGCGCAGCGGCCGGATCACCCACGTCCGCCTGACGAAGAGAGAGGTGGCGGCACGTCGCCGCGCCAACGAGGAGCGGCTGCTGGCGCTGCTGGAGGAGCTGACGCTGCTCGACCTCGATCCGGTCCTGCTCTCCTCGAGCGAGCCTTCCGAGGTGCTCGGCTCCTTCCTCGACTGGAACGAGTTCCGCCGCGCCCGGCGCGGGGTGGTGGCCTAGCGTGACCGGGAGGCGCGCAGCGGCCGTCGCAGCGCTCGTCCTCGTCGCGATCGCCGCCGCGGGCCTGGCCTTCGTTCTCCTTCGCGACGACAGCGCCGACGAGTCGACGATCCGGCCGCTCCGAGCGCGGGCGACGCTTTCCGACCGGATCGTTGTCTTCGGCGACACCGTGCGCGCGCAGGTCGACCTCGCAGTCGACCTGCGCCATGTCGATCCGAGCAGCATCAGGGTGCGCGTCGGCTTCGAGCCGTGGCGCCGCGTCGGGCCGCCGACGGTGACGCGCACCGATGCCGCATCGAGCTCGCACATCCGGATGACGTACGTGCTGCGCTGCCTGAGGCAGCCCTGCGTCCCCGAGCGCGACACGCTGCCCTTCGAGTTCGAGCCGGCGCGGGTCGAGTTCCAGAACCGCGCCGGCGGGCACGGCGCGCTGCGGGCGCCGTTCCCGGTCCTGACCGTGCACACGAGGATCCGCCCCGAGGAGCTCGCCAATGCCAAGCCGTGGCGGCTGGACGTCACCAACGTGCCCGACCCGTCGTACCGCGCCTCGCCGGGGCTGCTGCTGGCGCTGCTGATCGGCGGCAGCCTCCTGCTCCTGGCGGGCGGTGGGGCGCTGGCCTACGTCGGCTGGCCGCGGCGCCACGTCGAGCCCGAGCCGGAGCCCGAGCCGGAGCCGGAGCTGCTGCCGACGCCGCTCGAACAGGCGCTCGAGCTGCTCGAGGACGCCGCGCGCGCCAACGGCGCCGCCGACCAGCGCCGCTCGCTCGAGCTCGTCGCCGAGGTGCTCGCCGAGCGTGGTGAGGAGGACGGGCTTGCCGAGGCGGCTCGTGCGCTCGCCTGGTCGCCGACGGCCCCCGGGCCGGACAAGACGAAGAGCCTCGCCAGCCGGGTGCGCTCGGCGCTCGAGGAAGAGTTGCGCCAGCTCGAGGAGGAGCGCCTGCGCGAGGAAGAGGAACGTCGGCGCCGAGCACGGGAGGCCCATGCTCGGACTGAGTAGGCGCCCGGCGGTCACCAGCCACGACACGGGCTCGTTCCGGTCCGCCGGCCGGCGCGCGCTCGCTCTGCGCGTCTTCTTCGGCGGCGGCGCGATCGTCCTGCTCGCGGCCGCGGTCCTGAGCGCGCGCCAGCTCGATCCGGCGGACCGGGGGCTGCTCCCGACCGGTACCACCGGCGTCGTCGTCCTCGACTTCTCGCTCTCGATCCTCGACGACCAGTCGGGCGTCGTTCGGCGCACGCTCCAGTCGCTCGTCGACTCGGATGCGCCCGTCGGCGTTGTCGTCTTCTCGGATGTGCCGTACGAGCTGCTGCCGCCCGGGACGCCGTCGCGGGAGCTGCGGCCGATCATCCGGCTGCTCACGCCGACCGGGTCCGGCAAGGTCGTCAGCCCGTGGTCGGACACGTTCCGCGCCGGCACGCGGATCTCGACGGCGCTCCAGCTCGCGCAGGACATGCTCGACGGGGACCACGTGAAGGACGGCTCGATCCTGCTCGTCAGCGACCTCGAGACCTCACCCGACGACGTTCCGGACACCGCCCGCGTCCTGCGCTCGATCAAGCAGGCGGGCACGCCGGTGCGCCTGCTCGCGCTCGGCCCGTCGAGCGACGCCCGCGCCCTCTTCGGCGGCATCCTCGGCGAGGGTGCGTTCACCCCGCTCGCCGACGGCCCGGTCCAGAAGCCGGAGCCGCCGGACGCGCAGCGACGGCCGCTGCCTCGAACGTTGCTGCTGCTCGGAGCCCTGTTCCTCGTCGCGCTCGCCGGACACGAGCGCTACGCCGGCCGGCTCGCACTACCGCTGCTGTCGCGCAGGAAGGCCGTGGCGTGAGACGCCGCTTACCGCACCCGCCCCGTGAGCTGCTGCTTCTGGCGGCCGTCGCCTGCGTGGTCGTGGGCGTGTTCCTCGCCCTCGTCGCGGTCGACGTCGCGCGCTCGCACAGCGCGATCAACGACGACGATGTCCGCTTCGCCGCCGGAGCTCCCACCAGCGGCTGGAGCCCGAGGGCGCTGGCGCCTTTCGATGCCGGAGAGCGCGTCCTCGGCGTGCGGGACGATGTCGCATTCCGCCAGATGCTGCGGGTGTTGCGGGCAAGCAGGCTCCTCGACTTCACGGTGTCCGATCCGGTGCTGGCAATCCGGCGGACCGAGTTGGCGGAGCGTCTGGAGTCGATCGTCGCGAACGACCCCGATCCCGTCCTCCGCTCCCGCGCTTCGAGCCTGCTCGGCGTCGTCAGCGTCGCCTCGTGGAACTCGACGCCGCCGCAGGGGACGCAGCAGCTCGACCGCTCCGAGCTCCTGCTCGCCGCGGTCGCGAGCTTCGAGCAGGCCATCTCCTTCGATCCCGAGAACGACGACGCCAAGTACAACCTCCAGCTGATGCTGCAACGGGGTAAGGGCCTACTGCCGACGGAGTCCGCTGCAGGCAAGAATCCGTCGGCCGGCGGCAAGGGGTCGCGCGGAGCCGGAGCCGGCGCCCCCGGCAGCGGGTACTGATGGAGCTCACGCTGCTCACGCCGCTGGGTGCGCTGATCGCCCTCGGCGTCGTCGTGCCGCTCGTCGCGCTCGCGCTGCTCCACCGTCGCGGCGGGTCGGTCCGACGCGCGATCGGCTTGCCCGAGCCCGGGCCGCGCGTCTTCCGCGCCGCCGTCGCGGCAGTCGTCGTCGCAGCGGCTCTGCTCGGGCTGGCCGCGGCGCAGCCGCGGCTCGAGTGGACCTCCGACAAGCGGGTTCGCGACGACGCGGAGGCGATCATCGTGCTCGACACCTCTCGTTCGATGCTGGCTCGGACGAGCCCACGCTCTCCGATCCGCTACGCGCGGGCGACCGAGGCGGCACTGCGCTTCCGCGCTGCCTTCCCGGACGTGCCCGTCGGGATCGCCTCCTTCACCGACCGCGTGCTTCCGCATCTTTTCCCAAGCCCGGACGACGACGTCTTCACGGCGACGCTGAGGAAATCGCTCGGCATCGACCGGCCGCCGCCGCACGGCTCGTTCGTCTCGACAGCGACCCGGCTTGCCGCGCTCGAGTCGATCGTCAGCCGCCGCTTCTTCACCCCGACGGTCCGCAACCGGCTGATCTTTGTCATCACCGACGGGGAGAGCGTCCCGATCGCCGGCGCGAAGATCGCCGCCGCCTTCCGCCGCCCGCCGGGCGTCGACACGATCTTCCTGCACGTCTGGGACGGCGACGAGCGGGTCTTCAACGGGAACCAGCCCGAGCCGCAGTACAGCCCGGATCCGCGCTCGCGAGGCATTCTCGACGCGGCTGCCGACACGCTCGGCGGCCGCGTCTACGACGAGAACCAGCTCGACGACGCGATCGCCGCCGCCCGGCGCGAGCTCGGCGACGGGCCGACGGTCGTGCAGGGTGAGAAGCGGAACCGGCTCGCGCTTGCGCCCTACCTCGCCGGCGCAATCTTCCTGCCGCTCGCGCTCCTGCTCTGGCGGCGCGACCGCTGACTCGTTACCCGTGCGGATCCAGCAGGCTCTGGAACCAGGGCTCGACCGCTTCCGGATAGCCCGTCTCGTCCATGTAGGAGATGGCGCGGCTCGCGAGCCACAGTACGGATTCCGGGCTCGCCTGCTCGAGGACGCGCCGAACCTCCTCGTCGCCGTAGCGCGGCCCGCCGCGCAGCCCGGCTTGGGCCCTGCGGAGCCGCGCGAGCGCGAACGCGGCCTCGTCGATCGCGGTGCCGTTCTCCTCGTACCAGTCGACGCCGTCCGCCCGTGCGAGGGCGGCTGCAGCCCGCTCGGAGAGCCGTCCGGCCTCCTCGGCGGCGACGAAGTCGTCCGCCGGCTTCCTCGGTGCTTGACCACGGTCAGGAAGTTTCATCTCTCTCTCCTAACTATCTCTGCTCGCGAACGTCACACATCATGATCCTGCACTCGAACCGCGGCACGGGCCAGCACTCGGCACGGGAGAGATCGGCAGGAAGAATCGTTAACGGAGGGGATACATGAGCAAACGCTCACTTTGGCTTCTGGCGGGCCTGGTGCTCGTCGCGAGCCTGATCGTCGGTCCTGGCGCTGGTGTAGCGTCGCCGGCGAAGTCCAATGCCGGCACGGTCGTGTTCATCCACGACCAGGAGCCCCCGAACCTGCAGGGCCCGTGGGTCGGCAACAACCTGTATGCGACGAGCCTCGTGCTCAACAACATCTGGTACGGGTGCCAGATCCGCAACGCGTCGGCGGCTTTCGTGCCGCGCCTCTGCACGGCAAAGCCGACGATCGCGAAGAAGAACCCGCTCACGATCAAGTTCACGTTCAAGAAGGAAGCGAAGTGGAGCGACGGCAAGCCGGTCGTCGCCGAGGACTTCTGGCAGACGTGGCAGACCTACATCAACCCGAAGTTCAATCCGATCAGCCGCACCGGCTATGAGGACATCAAGAGCGTGACGAAGGGCAACGGCAAGAACGTCACGGTCGTCTTCAAGAAGCAGTACGCGGACTGGGAGAGCGTCGTCTCGAGCGGCGTGTGGCCGGCCCACATCATCAAGGGCAAGGACATGAACGAGATGTTCCTCAACTCGGTGCCCGTCTCGAGCGGCCCGTGGAAGTTCTCGAGCTGGCAGAAGGGCGTCCAGATCACGGTCGTCAAGAACCCGGCGTACAAGGCCGGCCCGGCGATGAAGCTGGACCGCCTCGTGTTCCGGTACATCCTTGACACCAACTCTCGCTTCCAGGCGCTGAAGGCCGGCGAGGGTCAGGTCATGGAGCCGCAGCCGCAGCTCCAGATCGCGGACTTCATGAAGGACAGCAAGTTCAAGGTCGACACCAAGGTCGGCTACACCTACGAGCACATCGACTTCGAGTTCGGCGAGAAGGGTCACCCGGCCCTGAAGCAGCCGTACGTCCGCCAGGCCCTGATCCAGGGGATGAACCGGCAGCAGGTCGCCGGCGCGCTCTATGGCGAGATCGCCAAGGGCCTTCCGCCTCTGCAGAGCCTCGCGTACAAGCCGTTCGAGGCCGCCTACGACAAGAACTTCGCCGTGTGGCGGTTCAACCAGGCCAAGGTGATCAGCACGCTCAAGAGCCATGGCTGCACCGGTGGTCCCGACACGCCGAGCGCGGGCAACGACAAGATCTTCTCGTGCCCGAACGTCGGCAAGCTGTCGTTCCGGTTCTTCACGACGACGGGCAACCAGCTTCGCGCCCTGACGTTCGAGATCATCCAGCGGCAGCTCAAGTCCGTCGGCATCGAGCTGGTGCCGCGGTTCCAGACGGGTGGCGTCATGTTCGGCACGACGCTCCCCTCGCGTGACTGGGATCTCATGCTGTTCGCGTGGGTCGGCTCGCCGTCCTCCTCGATCACGCTGAAGGACATCTACGGCTGCGGTGGCGACCAGAACGACGGCGCCTACTGCAACCAGGCACTCACGAAGGTCCTCGAACCAGGTCTCGGTGACGCTTGACGCGAACGAGCGCGCCAAGATGGTCAACGAGGCCGAGCTGAAGTACATGGTCAAGGACCTCCCGTCGATCCCGATGTTCGCCCGGCCGATCTACACGATCAACGCGGCCAAGGTGAAGGGTGTCGGCGTCAATCCGACGCAGGAAGGCAGCCCCTGGAACGTTTCGGACTGGGCCGCCTAGAACCACCGGTTCCCCGCTTGTAGAGGGAACTTTCGAGTCCCGCCCCCGGCCTCACGTGGCGGGGGCGGGACTCGGGCATTAGGATCACGAACCGAATGCAGGAGATGCGACCCCCGTGCTGACCTACATCATCCGCAGACTCCTCTACAGCACCGTCGTGCTGGTGCTGGCGAGCTTCC
Organism: uncultured Gaiellaceae bacterium; assembly: GCA_963705515.1. Lineage (GTDB taxonomy): Bacteria > Actinomycetota > Thermoleophilia > Gaiellales > Gaiellaceae > Gaiellasilicea. The sequence continues at coordinate 571,133 of CAVPJV010000009.1, read as the reverse complement.
TCGTCTTCACCTTCGTCACGGTCTCCGGCGATCCGCTCGCCGGCCTCCGGATCGCACCGAACGTGTCCGAGGTGACGGTGCAGAACGTGATCGACCGCAAGCACCTCGACGATCCCGTCCCGAAGCGGTACCTCTACTGGGTCCAGCGACGCGGTCACGAACCAGTTCGGCTCGACGCTCCTCGACAACCGCCCGATCCTGCCCGAGCTCTGGCGCGTGATGAAGAACACGCTGCAACTCGTGCTGATAGCCCAGTTACTCGTGGTCTTCTTCGCCGTGCTGATCGGCGTCTACTCCGCGATCAGGCAGTACTCCGGCTTCGACTACACGATGACCGACTTCAGCTTCCTCGGCCTCGCGACGCCCGTGTTCTGGCTGGCGCTGATGTGCCAGGTGGCGGTCGTTCAGATCTACGAACGTACGGGGCACCGGTTATTCCCGATCGCGAACCTGAGCTCGGTCGACCCCGGCACCGGGATCCACTTCTGGATCGACCGGGCGCACCATCTGGTGCTGCCCGTCTTCGTCCTCATGGTCGCCGGGATCGCCGGCTACTCGCGCTACATGCGCGCCGCCATGCTCGAGGTGATCAACTCCGACTACGTGCGAACCGCTCGCGCCAAGGGCCTGCACGAGCGCAAGGTGATGATGAAGCACGCGCTCCGGAACGCGCTGATCCCGCTCGTCACGCTCGTCGCGCTCGACTTCGGCACGCTGCTCGGTGGCGCCGTCGTCACGGAGACGGTCTTCTCGCTCGACGGGATGGGCCTCTACTTCGTCAACGCGCTGTTCACAAACGACCCATATCCGGTGATGGCGTTCCTGATGGTGACCGCCGTGATGATCATCATCTTCAACCTGATCGCCGACATCGCCTACGGCCTGCTCGATCCACGCGTGCGCTATGACTGAGCACGCGCCGGGAGACGACATGCGCGCGCAGGACCGGGAAGACGTCGCACTCGAGTCGCTCAGTGCCGGCCAGCCCGCGTCCGCGCACGGCAACCCGGGTGCGATCGCCGTTCCCGAGGAGCTGATCGCGCCGCTCGCACCTGCGATCGCAATGGCGCCCAGCGAGTTCGCCGAGGTACCGGCAGCCGACCTGATCGCACAGCAGGCCGGCGTCGAGCCGAAGGCCCGCAGCCAGTGGGCCTATGCGCGCATCCGTTTCTTCCGCCACCGGATGGCGGTGGTCAGCCTGATCGTGCTCTTCCTGATCTGCCTCGTCGCCATCTTCGCCAAGCGCGTGGCGCCGTACGGCTACGACGAGCTCGACCTCTCGAACATCACCTCGCCGCCGACGACGAAGGACAAGCACCTCTTCGGCACCGACCTGCTCGGCCGCGACTATCTCAGCCGCGTCATCTTCGGCCTGCGCACGTCGCTCTGGGTCGCGTTCTTCGTCGCCTTCCTCTCGACGACGATCGGGACGACGATCGGCGCGCTCTCCGGCTACTACGGCGGCGCGACCGACAACCTGCTGATGCGGTTCACCGACCTGATCCTGACCTTGCCGGGCCTCGCGGTGCTCCTGACCGCGGCCACGTTCTTCGGGAACGGCGATCCGCTCAAGGTCGGCGTGATCCTGGCGCTCCTGCTCTGGACGGGCATCGCCCGCATCGTCCGCGGCGTCTTCCTCTCCCTTCGTGAGAAGGAGTACGTCGAGGCCGCCAAGGCGAGCGGCGCCGGCGATGCCCGCATCATCCTGCGCCACATGCTTCCGAACGCGCTCGGACCGATCATCGTCAACACGACGCTGATCATCGCGGCCGCGATCCTGATCGAGGCCGCGCTGTCTTTCCTCGGCTTCGGGATCCAGCCGCCCCACCCGTCGCTCGGCACGTTGATCGACGACGGTCAGGGCGAGGGCTTCGAGAAGTGGTGGCTCGTGACCTTCCCCGGTCTCGTCATCGTCGTGATCGCGCTCGCGATCAACTTCGTCGGCGACGGCTTGCGCGACGCGCTCGACCCGACGCAGCGGAGAGTTCGTGCCTGACCCGATTCTCTCGATTCGCGATCTGACAGTCGAGTTCAAGACCGAGGACGGAATCGTCCAGGCGGTGAGCGACGTCAGCTACGACCTGATGCCGGGCGAGGTGCTTGGGATCGTGGGTGAGTCCGGCTCGGGCAAGAGCGTGTCGATGCTGTCGATCCTGGGTCTCTCGCCGCAGGGCCGGATCCCGAAGGGGGTAGCGGACTACAAGGGCGAGGACCTGCTGAAGATGTCACCCAAGAAGCTGCGCGACATCCGCGGCGGCGACATGGCGATGATCTTCCAGGATCCGATGACGTCGTTGAACCCGGTGCTCACGGTCGGCAACCAGATCGTCGAGGCGCTGCTCGTCCACAACGAGGGCATGAAGGACGACGCGGCGGAGAAACGCGCGATCGAGCTGCTCGAGGTCGTGGGCGTGCCCTTCGCCGAGCGCCGCATCGCTCAGTATCCGCACGAGTTCTCGGGCGGCATGCGCCAGCGCGCGATGATCGCGATGGCGATCGCGAACAACCCGAGCGTGCTCATCGCCGACGAGCCGACGACTGCGCTCGACGTCACGATCCAGGCCCAGATTGTCGAAGTGCTGAAGGCGGCGCGCGAGGAGACCCACGCCGCGATCGTCCTGATCACCCACGACCTCGGGCTGATCGCGGAGCTGGCCGACCGCGTCGTCGTCATGTACGCGGGACGCGTCGTCGAGCTCTCGGACGTCTTCACGATCTTCAACGAGCCGCGCCATCCGTACACAGTGGGCCTGATGAACAGCCTTGCCCGCCTCGACGCCGAGCAGGAGTGGCTGAAGCCGATCCCGGGACAGCCGCCGAGCATGATCGCGCCGCCGCCAGGCTGCGCCTTCCATCCGCGCTGCACGTTCTCGCGCGGGCGGCTTCCGTGCCGCACCGACATCCCCGAGCTGCGCCCGATCGGCGACACCGCACCGCACCTGACGCGCTGTCACTACGCTGAGGAGCTCGCCGAGGCGCAGGTCGTCGCCGGCGCGGCGGCGGTGGAGGAGGGGAGATGAGCAACGGAGACAACGCCACCGGGGAGAACGCCAGCGGCGGGTGGCTCCAGAGCCCGGCGCCGGACGATTCTCCGGTGATGGCGTCCGACGACGCGCTACTGCGTGTCGAGGGGCTCGTCAAGCACTTCCCGATCAAGGCCGGGGTCTTCAAGCACACCGTCGGCGCCGTTCGCGCGGTCGACGGGGTCGACCTCTCGGTCCGCAAGGGCGAGACGCTCGGCGTCGTCGGCGAGTCCGGCTGCGGCAAGACGACGCTCGGCCGCACGATCATCAAGCTGATCGAGCCGACAGCCGGCTCGATCGTCTTCGACGGCCGCGACATCACGGGCCTCAAGCGGCGCGCGATGCGCCCGATCCGGCGCGAGATCCAGATCGTCTTCCAGGATCCGTACGCGTCGCTGAACCCGCGCATGACCGTGAGCGAGATCGTGGCGGAGCCGCTGCGGATCCACAACATCTACGGCGGCGAAGGCAAGAAGCGGGTCGCCGAGCTGCTGCGGACGGTCGGTCTCAGCCCGGAGCACGGCAACCGGTTCCCGCACGAGTTCTCGGGCGGCCAGCGCCAGCGGATCGGCGTCGCCCGCGCGCTCGCGCTCAACCCGTCGCTGATCGTGCTCGACGAGCCCGTCTCGGCCCTCGACGTCTCGATCCAGGCGCAGGTCGTCAACCTGCTCGCGAGCCTGCAGAACGACTTCGGGCTCACGTACATGTTCATCGCGCACGACCTCTCCGTCGTCCGTCACGTCTCCGACCGGATCGCGGTCATGTACCTGGGCAAGATCGTCGAGATCGGCGGGCGGGACGACGTCTACCGCGCGCCGATGCACCCGTACACGCAGGCGCTCCTCTCCGCCGTCCCGATCGAGTCGCCGAACCAGCGCGGCAAGCGAAGCCGGATCGTGCTCGAGGGCGATGTGCCGAGCCCCGCGAACCCGCCTTCGGGCTGCCGCTTCCGGACGCGCTGCTGGAAGGCGCAGGAGATCTGCGCCGAGCAGGAGCCGCCGCTCGTCGCGCACGATCCGGCCCGGCCCGAGTTGCTCTCGGCCTGCCACTTCGCCGAGGTGCTGCGGCCGCTCGAGCTGTCGGCGGACGAGGTGCCCGCCGAAGCTCCGACGACGACGATCTAGGCGGCGGCTACTGCCGCTGCAGCTCGGGCTTGTGCCGCTCGAGCGCCTTGACCTTGATGCCCTCGCGCCGCAGGCTCGCCAGCGCGGCCTGCACCGTTGTTCCACTGCTCGAAGTTCAGCGCACGTGTCGCCGCGGCCTGGGTCGGGAAGGCCTCGAACGTCTCCACGGTCGAGATGATCTCGTCGGAGAGCGCGATCAGGCGCTCGGCGAGCAGGTCACGCTCGTCCTTCAGCCCGCTCGGGGCGTCGGCCTTGCGGACCTGGCCGGCGGCGCCGCGCACGTCGACGGCGGCCACTTTCATCCGCGCCATCAGGTCGTCCAATGAGGACGCGTCGACGATCTGGGCGAGGCCGGCGTCGGCGTCGTTGCGAGCCGCGACGATGGACGTGGCGAACTCCTGCTTGGACGGCTCGCTGCCGCCGCAACCGGCGGCCAGAAGCGCCACGAGGAGCGCGAGAACGATCAGGACCGGGCGAAACACGGGGCCATAGTAGCGAGAGGATTTGAGCCTTTCTAACTTCCGGTCGATAACACACGTCAGAATGACCATGGTGGGGCATCCCAACGGAGTCCTGTGCGAACGCGCCCGAACCTGGGCGGCGCTTGCGCCGGACGGCGAGCTGTCCGAGCTCGAGCGGAAGCTGCTGGACGCACACGTACAGCGGTGCGCAGCCTGCGCCTACTTCGCCGTCGAGGTGGCGGCCGTCGCGAGCGAGCTCCGCGCCGCCGCGCTGCAGCCGCTGCCGCGTCCGCTCGTCGTCCCGATCTGGCGCCGGCGTCCGGTCTACGCGCGCGCCCGTGCCGTGGGCGCGGCCGCCGCGGTCGCCGTGATGGCGCTCGGGATCGCGTCACGTGCACCGCTCTCCGCCGGCGACCGCGAGTCGTTCGATCTGCCCCGCGTGACGAACTTCGCGAACGCCTCGCCGGAGCGTGAGGTCGAGCTGATCACCCGCCGGGTCGAGAACGAGAAGGCGGCGATCGCTCGCTTCCGCCCGAAGAAGTCCGGCGTGATGCGCCCGATCTAACGTCGGTTTTCTCTAACTAAACAGACGATCGCCGCGTCTAAGGTGGCGTGGCGGCGTCGAAACCCGAACTGCTCCCGTCCGGCGCGGGGCTCGCTGCCTCCGTCGCCGTCGAGTCGCACGGTGAGCTCGGGGAGCTTGGCGAGATCAAGGCGCGGGGCTACTGGGAGCAGGTTTGGCTCCGCCTGCGTCGCGACCGCGTCGCGATCGCCGGTGGGATCTTCATCATCGTCCTGCTCCTCGTCGCGTTCGTCGGCGCGCCGCTCGCCGAGCGGGCGCTTGGGCACGGGCCGAACGACGTCAACACCTCGGGCGGTCTCGACCCGTCCTCGCAGCTGCCGGTCGGCCCGTGGACGACGGTCACGACCGAGCCCTATCCCGGCGCACCGGGAGAGTGGAACGACACGCTCTACGTCCTCGGCGCCGACTCGCAGCTCGGCCGTGACATGTTCCTGCGTCTGTTGTACGGCGCGCAGACGTCGCTCGAGGTAGCGATCCTGGCCACGTTCCTGTCCGTCTCGATCGGGTTGATCATGGGCCTGATCGCCGGCTTCTACCGCGGCACGGCGGACACGGTCGTCTCGCGCCTGACGGAGATCGTGATGGCGTTCCCGTACCTGCTGTTCGTGATCGCCGTCGCGGCGACGGTCGGCGAGCAGTTGAACAAGATCACCTTCGGAGGGCTGCTCCATCCCGGGGTCTTCACCCTTGTGATGATCTTCGGGATCTTCGGCTGGTTCTATCCGGCCCGGATCATCCGCTCCCAAATCCTCTCGCTCCGGGAGAAGGAGTTCATCGAGGCGGCCCGGATGACCGGCGCCAGCGACTGGCGCATCATGCGGTCGCACCTGCTGCCGCACCTGGTCGCGCCGCTGATCGTCTTCTCGACGCTGATCGTCGCCACGAACGTGATCGCCGAAGCAGGGCTCTCCTTCCTCGGCCTTGGGATCCCCGCGCCGACCGCGAGCTGGGGGAACCTGCTCGCGGAAGGGCCGAACTACTACCTCAGCCAGCCGTGGCTGATGGTCTGGCCCGGGCTCGCGATCCTGCTGACGACGCTCGCGTTCAACCTGCTCGGCGACGGTCTGCGCGACGCCTTCGATCCCCGGGCCGCCCGCTAGCGCGGTTCGCAATGGATAATCTTTCATTTAGTATTACTAACATTCCGAGTCGGCCCTCGTCCCAGCGAGCGATGGCAACGTCGAGGGAAGGAATCTGATGCACAGGAGGCTCACGCTCTCGCTCGCGATGGCCGCGATCGGGGTCGGGTTGCTCGTGGCGTCCAGCTTCGCGGGCGCGGCGAGTGCGAGCTCGCAGCAGGCGGGCTCCGGCGAGGCCAAGCGGGGCGGCACGCTGCACTTGAACGTCTCGAACACCGACTTCGAGTTCACCGACCCCGCGATGGCGTACGACGCGATCGGCTGGCAGATGCTGTACGCCGTCAACATCACGCTGCTGAACTACCCGGACAAGCCGGCGCCCGAGGGCACCCGGCTCGTTCCGGAGGCGGCGACCGGCTTCCCGCGCGTGTCGCGCGACGGCAAGACGTACACCTTCACGGTTCGCAGCGGGCTCAAGTTCAGTGACGGTTCGCCCGTCACGGCTGCTGCGTTCAAGCGTGCGATCGAACGTGCAGCCGATCCGCAGCAGGCATCCCCGGCGATCGCATTCCTGCACGACGTCGTCGGCGCGGACGCGCGCAACCAGAACAAGGCCCGCTCCGTCAGCGGCGTCACGGCGAAGGGCCAGACGCTCGTGGTCAAGCTCACGCAGGCGAACCCGACGTTCCTCGCCGAGCTGGCGATGCCGTTCTTCGGCGCCGTCAAGCCGAACATGGCGATCGACCCCCGGGGCGTCTCGGTCTACCCGTCGGCAGGCCCGTATCGCATCGTCAGCCGCACGATCTCGCAGTCGCTGACGCTGGCCCGGAACCCGAACTACAAGGGCTCCCGCCCGTCGAACGCCGACCGAATCGTCTACACGGTCAACACGGATCAGAACCAGAGCCTGCTCCAGGTCCGCGCGGGCCAGGCGGACTACGACGCGTCGGGTGTGCCGCCGACCGCGCATGCCGATCTTGCGCAGCAGTACGGCGTCAAGAAGGGCGGCGCCGGGCGCTACTTCGTCAACCCGTACATGGGCGTCGGCTACGTGGCGCTGAACACGTCGCGGGCGCCGTTCAACCGCGTGAACGTCCGCAAGGCGGCGAACTTCGCGATCGACCGCCCGGCGATGGTCCGCGTCTCCGGCAAGTTCTACGGCAAGCGGACGGATCAGATCCTGCCGCCGAGCCTGCAGGGCTACCAGGAGACGGCGTTGTACCCGATCAAGGGTGCCGACCCGGCGAAGGCGCGGCAGCTGAGCGGCGGCGCCGGGAACACGGTCACGATCATCCACTCGACCACCGCCCTGCGCACGGCGCAGGCCCAGGTGCTCAAGTTCAACCTCGAGCAGATGGGGCTGAAGGCGGAGACGAGGCCGTTGCCGTTCGCGGTCGCACTCCGGACCGTGGGCACGCGCGGCGCCGACTTCGATGCGTACGTCGGGAGCTGGGTGGCCGACTACCCGGACCCGTTCGACTTCATCAACGTCCTTCTGGACGGCGGCAACATCCAGGAGTCGAACAACTCCAACTACGCGTACTTCAACGACGCGCGCTTCAGCAAGCAGATGAACGACTTCGCGAAGCTCTCAGGCCCGAACCGCTACTCGGCGTACGGCAAGCTCGACGTCGACATCATGCGGAACGCGGCTCCGTGGGCGCCGTTCGCGACTCCGAACACACGCGAGTTCGTGTCGGCCCGCATCACCAACTACATCCACCACCCGGTCTACGCCGGCGCGGTCATCAACGCGCTCGCGATCAAGTAGGCCGCGTCAGCTCCGGGCGGGGCGTTCCGGCGCCCCGCCCGGCCTCGTCCCCGACCCGCGAAAGGCCTGTCGTGCTCCAGTACCTGATCAGACGAGTCCTGTGGGCGATGGTGCTCTTCCTCGCCGTCACGATCGTCACGTACGTGATCTTCTACGTGACGCCGTCGGACCCGGCGCGGCTCGCGGCAGGGCAGGGCGCGACGCCGGCGGACGTCGAGCGGGTCGCGGAGCGCCTCCATCTGGACGAGCCGGTCTGGCAGCAGTACGGCCGCTTCCTCTGGCAGCTCGTGGGCGAGCAGTCGCTCGGCCAGTCGTTCGTCAACCGGCAGGAGGTCAACGACATCGTCCTGCGGGCGGCGCCGGTGACGGCGGCGCTCGTCTTCGGCGGGGCCATCTTCTGGCTCACGCTCTCGATCCCGATCGGGATCATCTCGGCCTTGCGGCCGCGCTCGCTGATCGACCGCGCCGGCATGGTCTTCGTCCTGATCGGGCTCTCGGCGCACCCGGTCTGGATCGGCCTGATCTTCGCCTACTTCATCGGCTTCAAGCTCGAGCTGACGCCGATCACCGGCTACGCCGACTTCTTCAACCCCTCGCAGGAGCACGGCGGCCCGGTGCAGTGGGCCTACCACATGGTCCTGCCCTGGAGCACGTTCGCGATCCTCTTCGCGGCGCTCTACGTCCGGCTGATCCGGGCGAACGTGATGGAGACGATGAACGAGGACTTCGTGCGCACCGCGCGCGCCAAGGGCGCGCCCGAGCGCCAGGTGATCCGCTCGCACATCCTCCGGAACAGCATGCTGCCGATCGTCACGATCCTCGGGATGGACATCGGGCTCGCGCTCGGCGGCGCCATCTTCACCGAGTCGATCTACTCGCTGCCGGGGCTCGGGCGTCAGGTCCTGCAGAGCTACGAGAACTTCGACCTGCCCGTGATCCAGGGGATCGTCGTCTTCTCGACCCTGTGCATCATCCTCATCAACCTGATCGTCGACCTGCTCTACGCGGTCGTCGACCCCCGGATCCGACTCACCTAATGTCGCTCACGTCCCTGGGGCGCCGTTCGCGTCGCGTAGGCCGGCGGGACAGTACGGCGGTACGGCCCGCCGGCTGGAGCGGCGCGAGCGGCGTCAGCCTTTCGCGGAGCCCGGCTCCGCCGGGCGGGAGCGAAAGGCGGCCAGGGCCGTGAGCGCGCTGCTCGAGGTCAGGGAGCTGCGGACGAGCTTCCGCACCGACGACGGCATCGTCAAGGCAGTCGACGGCGTCAGCTTCTCGGTCGAGAAGGGGAAGACGCTGGGGATCGTCGGCGAGTCGGGGTGTGGCAAGAGCGTCACCTGCCTCTCGATCATGGGCCTGAACAACCCGCGCAACACGATCACCACCGGTGCCGCGCTCTTCAACGGTGACGACCTGTTGCAGATGACCCCGCGCAGGCTGCGCGCCCTCCGCGGCAACGACGTCGCGATGATCTTCCAGGACCCGATGACGTCGCTGAATCCCGTGCACACGATCGGGAAGCAGCTCGTCGAGGCGGTGATGCTGCATCGAGACGTGACGACCCGCGACGCGAAGCTGCGCGCGGTCGAGCTCTTGAAGGCCGTCGGGATCCCGCGCGCAGACCGGCGTGTCGACGACTACCCGCACCAGTTCTCGGGCGGGATGCGCCAGCGCGTGATGATCGCGATGGCGCTGATCAACGAGCCCGACCTGCTGATCGCGGACGAGCCGACCACCGCGCTCGACGTGACCACGCAGGCCCAGATCCTGCGGCTGATGCGGACCCTCCAGGAGGAGTTCGAGACCGCGATCATCATGATCACGCACGATCTCGGCGTCGTCGCCGAGGTCGCCGACGACGTCGTCGTCATGTACGCCGGCAAGGTCGCCGAGGAGGGCTCGGTCGACGAGATCTTCACGCGGCCGCATCATCCCTACACGTGGGGCCTGCTCGGCTCGCTGCCGCGGCTCGACGCGGACGTGGAGCGGCTCGTCCAGATCCAGGGCTCGCCGCCGTCGCTGCTGAACCCGCCGCGCGGCTGCCGCTTCCATCCCCGCTGCCCGTACGTGCTCGACGTCTGCAACACGGTCGTGCCGGAGCTGCTGCCGGTCTCCAACTCGCCGCAGCACCTGCAGGCCTGCCACCTCGACGAGGAGACGAAGGACAGCGAGGTCAAGAAGCTGCTCGCCGGCACACTCGCGGAGGCGTCCTGATGGCCGCCGGCGACGATCTTCTCGTCGTCGAGGACCTGGTCAAGCACTTCCCGGTCACGCGCGGGATCGTCTTCCAGAAGCAGGTGGCGAGCGTCAAGGCGGTCGACGGGATCAGCTTCACGGTCAAGCAGGGGGAGACGCTCGGCGTCGTCGGCGAGTCAGGGTGCGGCAAGTCCACGATGGCGCGCTGCCTGATGCGCCTGCTCGACCCGACAAGCGGCCGGATCACCTTCGCCGGGCGGGACATTACACACCTGAGCCGGACTCAGATGCGTCCGATCCGACGCGAGCTGATGATGATCTTCCAGGATCCGTACGCGAGCCTGAACCAGCGCAAGCGGGTCGGCTTCATCGTCGCCGAGGCGCTGCAGGTGCACAAGATCGGGACGCCGGACGAGATCAAGCGGCGTGTCCAGGAGCTGCTCGACGTCGTCGGGTTGAACCCGGAGCATTACAACCGCTTCCCGCACGAGTTCTCCGGCGGACAGCGGCAGCGGATCGGTGTCGCCCGCGCACTCGCTGTCAACCCGAAGCTGATCGTCTGCGACGAGCCGGTTTCCGCGCTCGACGTCTCCGTGCAGGCGCAGATCCTCAACCTGCTCAAGGACCTGCAGCGCGACCTCGGGCTGACGTACGTCTTCATCGCGCACGACCTCAACGTCGTGCGGCACATCTCCGACCGGGTCCTCGTGATGTACCTCGGCAAGGTCGCAGAGATCGCCGGCCGCAACGAACTCTACGCCGCGCCCAAGCATCCCTACACGGGCGCGCTGCTCTCGGCCGTCCCGATCCCGAACCCGGAGCTCGGCCGCCTGCGCCGTTCGATCGTGCTCGAGGGCGACGTCCCCAACCCGATCAATCCGCCCGAGGCATGCCGCTTCCACCCGCGCTGCCCGCGCTTCCATCCCGGACACTGCGACGTCGCCGACCCCGAGCTGCGCAGCTTCGGCGACGGGCAGCGCGCCGCCTGCCACTACCCGCTCGAGCGCTGGCCTCTGTCCGGCGAGGAGATCCGCCGTGCGGACGAAGAAGCGGTCGCGGCGGGCTAGGCAGATGATCGTCGCCGCCGCGCGCCGCTTCTTCACGCTCCTCGCCGCGATCGTGGGCGGGACTGCCGTGCTCTCGCTGCTGCTCGGCCTGCTCCTGGACGCCTCGCCGAGCCGCTCGGTCGCGGTCGGCCTCTACCTGGTGGGTTGCGCACTCCTCCTCGGCGGCTTCTTCATCGGCAACCGGGGAATGTTCCGCGTCGCGAACGAAGAGGGGATGGTCGGGCTCCGCGTTCCCCGCGGCGTGCGCGTCGCCTCCGGCGACGAGCAGGAGGAGTCGTTCAACATGACGGGCCTGCTCGTCGTCGCGGGGATCGTGCTCCTGGCGCTCGGCGCTGCGGTCGACTCGAACGCAAGGCTGCTGTGACCGCTTCGACGCGGGAGACGCGCTGCGAGCGAACACGAACGTGGGCAGCGCTCGCGCCGGACGGTGAGCTGGCGGTGCTCGAACGGCGGCTGCTCGACGCACATCTCGCGCACTGTGGGGCGTGCCGCTCGTTCGCCGACGACGTCGCCGCGATCGCGGCCGAGCTGCGCGCCGCCGCGTCCGAGCGCACCGCGCGACGACCCGTCCTGCCCGCAGCGCCGATACGGCGCACGGCCGCAAGCCGAATCCGCGCGGGCGCGTCGGTCGCAGCCGTCGCGGCAATGGCGCTCGGGATCGCGGCCCAGACACCTCTCGCCGACCACGGGGATCGGCCGTCGCGCACGCCGAGGGCGAGTCCGGCCGACGTCGCGCGGGCCGAGCTGCACACGATCCGGCTCTTCCGCCAGGAGGAGCAGATGGGCGGGAGCGTCCCGCCCGCCAGGCCGCCCGGCGCGTTCGGCAACCGACCAGCCTGAACCGGCGCTTCGCTAGACTGCGAGCGCGTTTCGGCGGCGCCGCGCGTCGCACTTCCTCAAGAAATCTTTTCCCAGGAGAGTCATGTCTGAGCACGCGCAGGGAACCGCAGGCAAGGTCGTCGAGATCAAGGGCGTCGTCATCGACGCCGTCTTTCCGGACGAGCTGCCGGAGATCTACAACGCGCTCGCGATCCAGGTGCCGACTGGCGACGGCGGCTCGAGAACGCTGATCGCGGAGGTGCAGCAGCACCTCGGCGACGATCGCGTCCGCGCCGTCGCGATGGAGACGACCGACGGCCTCGCGCGCGGCGTCGACGTGGTCGACACCGGCGCGCCGATCTCGGTCCCCGTCGGCGAGGCGACCCTGGGCCGGATCTGGAACGTGATCGGCGAGCCGATCGACAACAAGGAGCCGGCCGGCAAGGACGTCGAGCGCTGGTCGATCCACCGCGACCCGCCGACGTTCCGCGACCTCTCGCCGACCATCGAGATCTTCGAGACCGGCCTCAAGGTCGTCGATCTGATCGCCCCGTACGTGAAGGGCGGCAAGATCGGCCTCTTCGGAGGCGCCGGCACGGGCAAGACAGTCCTGATCCAGGAGCTGATCCACAACATCGCCCGCCAGCACGGTGGCGTCTCCGTCTTCGCCGGTGTCGGCGAGCGCACCCGCGAGGGCAACGACCTCTTCCTCGAGATGACCGAGTCCGAGGTGATCGACAAGGTCGCGCTCGTCTACGGCCAGATGAACGAGCCGCCGGGAGCGCGTCTGCGCGTCGGCCTCTCCGGGCTGACGATGGCCGAGTACTTCCGCGACCAGGGCCAGGACACGCTGCTCTTCATCGACAACATCTTCCGCTTCGTCCAGGCGGGCTCCGAGGTCTCGGCGCTGCTCGGCCGGATGCCGAGCGCCGTCGGCTACCAGCCGACCCTCGCCACCGAGATGGGCCAGCTGCAGGAGCGGATCACGTCGACCCGCACCGGCTCGGTCACCTCGGTGCAGGCGATCTACGTGCCCGCTGACGACCTCACCGACCCGGCCCCGGCGAACACCTTCGCCCACCTCGACGCCACCACCGTGCTCTCGCGCGCGATCGTCGAGAAGGGGATCTACCCGGCCGTCGACCCGCTCGACTCGACCTCGCGCGCGCTCCAGCCCGGGATCGTCTCGGACGAGCACTACAGCGTCGCCACGTCAGTGCAGCAGGTGCTCCAGCGCTACAAGGACCTGCAGGACATCATCGCGATCCTCGGCATGGACGAGCTGACCGACGAGGACAAGCTGGTCGTCTCGCGCGCCCGCAAGGTCGAGCGGTTCCTCTCGCAGCCGAACTTCGTCGCCGAGCAGTTCACCGGCACCCCGGGCGAGTACGTCAAGCTCGAGGACACGATCAAGGGTTTCCGCGAGATCATCGAGGGTAAGCACGACGACCTGCCCGAGGCCGCCTTCTACATGGTCGGCACGATCGAGGGAGCTGTCGCCAAGGCCGAGAAGACAGCGGCGGCCGCAGCGTAATGGCGGAGACGCACCCGAAGTTCGACGTCGCGCTCGTCACTCCGGAGGGCGAGACCTTCCGGGGCGAGGCGGAGATGCTGGTCGTCCCCGGCGCCGCCGGCGAGATCGGCGTGCTCGCGCGACACGCGCCGCTCGTGGCGACGCTGAAGGCAGGCTCGACGCGGATCTATCGCGATCGGGAGGCGGATGACGTGCTCGAGTTCGCCACCGGCCCCGGCTTCTTCAAGGTCGAGCTCGACAACGCGATCGCGCTCGTCGACGACGCCGTCGACGTCAAGGAGATCGACGACGCCCGTGCCCAGGAGCAGCTGGCCGTGGCGAAGGCCGAGCTCGAGAAAGTCGACGCCGGCGAGTCGACTGCCGACCGCTGGCAGCTCGAGCAGCGGATCGCGCACGCCGAGAACCAGCTGACGGTCGCCGGCCGCACCTAGGGACGTGCGCGCTACGGTCGCCGAGACGCGCGAGGTTGCGAAGGAGACGCTCTTCGTTCGCTTCGCCGTCGAGGGCTACCCCGACTACCGGCCGGGTGCCTACTTCTGGGTCGAGCTCCCGGATCGCGGGCACGCAGACGAGAAGGGGCTGCGCCGGCACATCTCGCTCGCGACCTCGCCGACCGAGAGAGGTGTCGTCGGCCTTGCGACACGGCTCCGCGACAGCGCCTTCAAGAAGACGCTCGCCGAGCTCGAGGTCGGAGATCAGGTGCAGGTCGAGGAGCCGAAGGGCTCGTTCCTCCTCCCCGAGGACACCGACGCCGAGTACGTCTTCGTCGCCGGCGGGATCGGGATCACGGTCTTCCGCTCGATGCTCCGCTTCATCGCTGACAGGTCGCTGCCGTACCGCATCACGCTCGTCTACTCGAACCGCGACCGCGAGTCGGCGGCCTTCCTCGACGAGCTCGAGGAGCTCGAGGAGCGGATCGACGGGCTGAGGGTGGTCTTGACGATGACCGACGAGCCCGGCTGGGCCGGAGAGACCCGCCATCTCGACGCCGACGTGCTTGGCGAGCTCGTCGGAGGACTCGACGGGAGGACGTTCGTCGTCGCCGGGCCGCCGCCGATGGTCGAGGCCGTTGCGGACTCGCTCAAGACGGCCGGGATCGACGACGAGCACGTTCTCGCGGACAAGTTCTCTGGCTACTAGGCCGGCGAGACGCTTGAGCCGACTTAGTTGCTGACAGCAACTAGCTCGCTTTCCGCGCAGAGTTGTCGCAAACCCTCCACAGGTCTTCGGCCACGCTGCAAGGGTGGTTGCGATCGCGCCCCGTTACCCGGACCGCCTGCTCGGGATGATCGACGCGCTCGACGATGAGGAGATCTCCCTGGCCGAGGTCGCGCGCCGGGTAGGAGCGGCCGCCGAACGTGCAGGGATCACGAGGCCCAGTCCCGTCCATGTCCGAGCGCTCACGGCCGAGCTCCGCCGGCAGCGTGCGGAGGATCGGGAAGCGCGCCGCGCAGCCTTCGAGGAGATGACGCGCCGTCTTCCGTATGCGATCGGCAACGCCTACGAGGCGGAAGCCGCTGCGCATCAGGCCCGCGAACGGACTCGATCGGGACGCCAAGGCCGCGAGAGATAGTTGCTGTCAGCAACTTTCTCGGCTTCAGCGTCGCGCGCTCCGCTAGCCTTAAGCGACCTGGAGAGCTTTGAAGGCAGCTTGGCGACCAGGACAAAAACGCCTAAAGAGCCCGCGGACTGCATCAACTCACATGCTGCGATCCGCCCTCTTTCGGCAACCGCGGAGGGCACGTGAGCGCAGAGTCGAGACTACGAGCGTTGTTGGACGAGCGGATCCTCGTCCTCGACGGCGCCTGGGGGACGATGCTGCAGCGCGCCGGGCTCGAGGACGCGGACTACCGCGGCGAGCGCTTCGCCGAACATCCCCGCGATGTGGCCGGCGACCCCGACCTGCTCAACCTGACGCGCCCCGACGTCGTCCTCGACATCCACCGCCGCTACCTGGCGGCGGGCGCCGACATCACGACGACGAACACCTTCACCGCGACGTCGATCGGCCAGGCGGACTACGGGCTCGAAGGCGTCGTGCACGAGCTGAACGTCGCCGGCGCGCGGCTGGCCCGACAGGCGGCGGACGAGGCCGGCGGCCGCTTCGTCGCCGGCTCGCTCGGACCGCTGAACGTGACGCTCTCGCTCTCGCCGAAGGTCGACGATCCCGCCTACCGCGCCGTCACGTTCGACCAGGTCGTCGACTCGTATTCCGAGCAGATCCGCGGCCTGAAGGAAGGCGGCGTCGACCTGCTCCTGATCGAGACGATCTTCGACACGCTGAACGCGAAGGCGGCGATCGCCGCGGCCAAGGACGTCGCGCCCGAGCTGCCGCTCTGGATCTCGGTCACGATCGTCGACCTCTCCGGCCGCACGCTCTCCGGCCAGACCGTCGAGGCCTTCTGGAACTCGATCGCGGAGGCGCAGCCGCTGATCGTGGGCGTCAACTGCTCGCTGGGCGCGAAGGAGATGCGACCGCACGTCGCAGAGCTCTCCCGGCTCGCGGGCACCTATACGAGCTCACATCCGAACGCAGGGTTGCCGAACGCGTTCGGCGGCTACGACGAGCAGCCGCACGACACGGCCGAGCTCCTCGGCTCGTTTGCGCGCGAGGGGTTCGTCAACGTCGTCGGGGGCTGCTGCGGGACGACGCCGGACCACACGCGTGCAATCGCCGAGGCGGTCCGGGATCTGCCGCCGCGCGACCTCCCGGAACGACCCGCGCGCCCCCGCTTCAGCGGCCTGGAGCCGTTCGAGATCGGCCCCGACACCGGCTTCGTCATGATCGGCGAGCGCACGAACGTCACCGGCTCGGCGCGCTTCCGCCGCCTGATCGAGGCGGGCGACTACCAGGGCGCGGTCGACGTCGCGCTGGAGCAGGTGCGCGGCGGCGCCAACATCCTCGACGTCAACATGGACGCCGACCTGCTCGACGGCGAGCAGGCGATGACGACGTTCCTCAACCTGCTCGCGACCGAGCCCGAGGTCGCGCGGATCCCGATCATGGTCGACAGCTCGCGCTTCTCCGTGCTCGAGGCGGGGCTGAAGTGCGTCCAGGGCAAGGGGATCGTCAACTCGATCAGCCTCAAGGAGGGCGAGGAGTCGTTC
The DNA here is from genome assembly GCA_963705515.1 of uncultured Gaiellaceae bacterium. Taxonomy (GTDB): domain Bacteria; phylum Actinomycetota; class Thermoleophilia; order Gaiellales; family Gaiellaceae; genus Gaiellasilicea. The sequence continues at coordinate 554,371 of CAVPJV010000009.1, read as the reverse complement.
CTCGAGCAGGCGCGCCGGATCCGGCGCTTCGGCGCCGGTGTCGTCGTGATGGCGTTCGACGAGGTGGGGCAGGCGGACACGGTCGAGCGCAAGGTCGAGATCTGCGGCCGCGCCTACGACCTCCTGGTCGGGGACGGCTGGCGACCCGAGGACATCGTCTTCGACCCGAACGTGCTCGCGGTCGCGACGGGGATCGAGGAGCACAACGGCTTCGCGAAGGCGTTCATCGACGCGCTGCCGCTGCTCAAGGAGCGCTGCCCGGGCTCGCGCACGAGCGGCGGCATCTCCAACCTCTCCTTCGCCTTCCGCGGCAACGACGTCGTCCGCGAGGCGATGCACTCCGCCTTCCTCTACGACGCGATCCGCGAAGGGCTCGACATGGGGATCGTCAACGCCGGCCAGCTCGTCGTCTACGAGGACATCCCGCCCGACCTGCTCGAGCACGTCCAGGACGTGCTCTACGACCGGCGGCCGGATGCGACCGACCGGCTCGTCGCGTTTGCGTCGACGGTGCAGGGCTCGGCGACGAAGCGCGAGCTCGATCTCTCCTGGCGCGAGGCGCCTGTGGGGAAGCGGCTCGAGCACGCGCTCGTGCACGGGATCGTCGACTTCATCGAGGAGGACACGGAGGAGGCGCGGGCCGAGGCGGCCCGCCCGCTCGACGTGATCGAAGGCCCGCTGATGGACGGGATGAAGGTCGTCGGCGACCTCTTCGGCTCCGGCCGGATGTTCCTGCCGCAGGTGGTCAAGAGCGCGCGGGCGATGAAACGCGCGGTGGCGTACCTGGAGCCGTACATGGAGGAGGAGAAAGAGCGGACCGGGGACAACGGCCGCGCCCAGGGCACGATCGTCCTCGCCACCGTCAAGGGCGACGTGCACGACATCGGCAAGAACATCGTCGGCGTCGTCCTCGGCTGCAACAACTACGAGGTGATCGACCTCGGCGTCATGGTCCCGGGCGAGACGATCCTCGACACCGCCGTCGAGGCCGGCGCCGACGCGGTCGGCCTCTCGGGCCTGATCACACCCTCGCTGGACGAGATGGTGCACGTGGCCAAGGAGATGGAGCGGCGCGGGCTCGAGCTGCCGCTGCTGATCGGCGGCGCCACGACCTCGCGCCAGCACACGGCCGTGCGGATCGCGCCCGTCTACGGCCGCGAGACCGTCCACGTGCTCGACGCCTCGCGCGTCGTCGGCGTCGTCTCCGACCTGCTCGACCCGGTCCGCCGAAGCACCCTCGACGCCGACAACCGCGAGGACCAGGAGCGCCTGCGTGTGCAGCACGCCGAGAAGGAGCGGCGGCCGCTGCTGACACTCGACGCCGCCCGCGCGAACCGCCAGCCGCTCAGCTACGACGAGCTGCCGGTGCCGACGTTCACCGGCACGAGGTCGGTCGCACCTTCGCTCGAGGAGCTGCGCCCGTTCATCGACTGGCAATTCTTCTTCCACGCCTGGGAGCTGAAGGGGAAGTTCCCGGCGATCCTGGAACAGCCCGCCGCGCGCGAGCTCTACGACGACGCGGTGGCGCAGCTCGACGAGATCGTCCGCGACGGCCTCCTCCGCGCCGAGGGCGTCTACGGCTTCTGGTCCGCGCACGCCGAGGGCGACGACATCGTCCTGGCGAACGGCGAGCGCTTCCCGATGCTGCGCCAGCAGTCGGACTGGGGCGACTCGCGCCCGAACCGGTCGCTGGCCGACTTCGTCGCCCCGGACGGCGATCACATCGGCGCGTTCGCAGTCGGGATCCACGGCGCCGACGGGCTGGCCGCCCGCTACGAGGCGGAACACGACGACTACCGCTCGATCATGGTCAAGGCGCTCGCCGACCGGCTCGCCGAAGCGTTCGCGGAGTGGCTGCACCTACAGGCGCGGCGCGAGTGGTACGAGCCCGATGCGGCACCGTCCAGCGAGGAGCTGATCGCCGAGAGCTACCGAGGGATCCGACCCGCGTTCGGCTATCCCGCCTGCCCCGACCACTCCGAGAAGCGCCGCCTGTTCGACCTGCTCGACGCCGGCTCGGCCGGGATCGAGCTGACCGAGAGCTTCGCGATGACGCCGGCCGCGGCGGTGAGCGGCCTCTACTTCGGCCACCCCGATTCGAAGTACTTCGCGGTCGGCCGGCTGGGACGCGACCAGATCGAGGACTACGCCGCCCGCAAGGGGATCACCGTGGAGGAGGCCGAGCGCTGGCTGCGGCCGAACCTCGCATATGACCCTGAAGCGTGATTCACATCGTTCGCAACATGGATTAGGATCCCGGCCGTGAGCCGCCGCCTCGCTCTCGTTCTGCTCGTCGTCCTCGCCGTGCCGGCGCTCGCGCTGGCCGCCGACACGGATCCGAAGCGGAAGATCAACCCCGCCGACGAGCGCAAGGCAGCGTCGATCGTCTTCAAGAAGACGGACTTCGCGGCCGGCTGGAAGCGCACGACGACGCCGAGCGACGACGAGAACGTCAGCTGTTCCTTCTACGACCCTGACGGCTCGGACCTGACCCTGACGGGCGACGCCGAGGCCGAGTTCGAGCGCACCGGCGGCTTCCCGTCCGTTCTCTCCTACGCCGACATCTACGCGACGAACAAGGATGCGGCGGCCGCGTGGTCGCGGACCGTCAAGCCGGCGCTGGCGCGCTGCCTCGCGCAGTTCTTCCAGAAAGAGGTCTCGGAGCCGGGCACGAAGGTCACCGTCGTCAACCACGGCCGGATCGCCTTCCCGCGTGTGGCGCCGCGCACGGCCGCGTTCCGGATCAACGTGAAGATGGTCGTCAGCGAGAGCGGCAAGACCGTGACCGTGCCGCTGACGTTGCACATCGTGGTCGTCGGCCGCGGGCGCGCCGAAGCCGGGTACCTCACGTTCGCGCCGTCGCCGGGCGTCGGCGCCGCCGACCTGCGCGCGTTCGCCGCGCTGCTCGCGGAGCGCATGAAGGTCGCGGGCTTCTGAAGCCCGGCTGTTAGCGTCCCGCGCATCCTCAGCCTCTCCGTCCTTCGCGTCGCGCCCGACTTCAGGCGCCTCTTTCTGGCCACGCTCGGCTCCGGAGCGGGCACGTATCTCGCCGCCATAGCGCTCACCGTCGACGTCTTCGACCGAACCGGCTCGGGCAAATGGGTCAGTGCGCTGCTGCTGGTCGAATTCCTGCCGATCATCCTGATCGGGATCCTGGCCGGGCCGCTGATCGACCGGCTCTCGCGGCGCCGCCTCCTGATCGTCTCCGACCTTGTGCGCGCCCTCGTCTTCTGCGCGCTCCCGTTCGCGGGCAGCGCGACGATGATCATCGTCCTCGCGGCGATCCAGGGCGTCGCGACCGGCTTCTTCCGGCCGGCGGTGTACGCCGGGATGCCGAACCTCGTCGACGACGAGCAGCTCCCCGCCGCCACCTCGCTCCTGCAGACGATCGAGAACCTGACCTGGATGATCGGGCCCGTCATCGGCGGCGTGATCCTCTCCGCATGGGGACCTGATCTCGCCTACTGGGTGAACGCGGTCACGTTCGTCGTCTCGGCCATCCTGCTCGCCCGGATCCCGGCCGCGCGACTCCAGGTGGGCCATGTCGAGAGCCGCGGTCACTGGGCCGACATCGGCGACGGCTTCCGGGTCGTCCTGCACACACGCGCGCTCCTGACCGTGCTCGTCGTCTGGAACGTCGTCACGCTCGGCGTCGGCGCGATCAACGTCGCCGAGGTGGCGCTCGCGAAGGTCTCGCTCGACGCCGGCAACATCGGCTTCGGCATCCTCCTCGGCGCCAGCGGCCTCGGGCTCACGCTCGGCAGCTTCGTCACCGGTCCCTTCGTCGACCGGCTCGGGATCGGGCGCGTCTACTTCTACGGGATCGCAACGATGGCGGGCGGCTACGCGATCGCGGCGCTCGCATCGACGATTTACGTCGCCGTTCCGGCCGTCGCGATCGCGTCCTTTGGCAACGGCGCCGCCGTCGTCTGCAACGCCCTCTTCATCCAGCGCGGCGCGCCGGACGAGCTTCGGGGCCGCGCCTTCACCGTGATCATGTCGTCGAGCTACGCCACACTCGGGATCGGGATGATCGTGGCCGGCTTCCTGACGGACGCCTACGGCGCCCGCTGGGTCTGGGGCGCCGCCGCGTTCATCTACCTCCTCGGCGCGCTGCTGACCGTCGTGCTCGCGCCGCGCGGGGCCGAGTCCGAGACCGAGGAGGCGCTCGCGTGAGCCGCCGACGAGCCTGGACGCTCGGCGATCTCGCCGACGGCGTGCGGAGCGGCGACCGGCGCGCGCTCGCCCGGGCGATCTCGCTGGTCGAGAACCGCGACCCGCTCTCGTACGAGCTCGTCCGCGTCCTCTACCCAGGGACGGGCTCGGCGTTCGTCGTCGGTGTGACCGGGCCGCCCGGCGTTGGGAAGTCGTCGCTGATCAGCGCGCTCGTCCGGCACCTGCGGGAGGCGGACACGACAGTCGGGGTCATCTCGGTCGATCCGTCGAGCCCGTTCACGCAGGGAGCGTTGCTCGGCGACCGGATCCGCCTCTCCGACCACTTCCTCGACCCTGGCGTGTTCATCCGCTCGATGGGGACGCGAGGCCACCTCGGTGGGCTCTCGGAGGCGACGCTGCAGGCCGCGCTCCTGCTCGACGCGGCCGGCAAGGACGTGGTCCTGCTCGAGACGGTCGGCGCCGGCCAGAGCGAGGTCGAGGTGATCGGGATCGCGGATACGGTGCTGCTGGTGCTGATGCCCGGCTCCGGCGACTCCGTCCAGGCATTGAAAGCAGGGATCATGGAGATCCCCGACGTGATCGCCATCAACAAGATGGATCACCCAGCCGCGAAGACGATGCTGAACGAGGTTCGCTCGATCCTCGCGCTCGACCGCGAGCGCGCGTGGCGCCCGCCGATCGTCCTGACGGAGGCCGTGCGAGGCGAGAACGTCCCCGAGCTCTGGGCCAAGATCGAGGAGCACCGCGGCTTCCTCGAGTCGGAGGGCCTGCTCGAGGAGCGGCGGCGGAAGAACCTGGCCGGCGAGGTGTTCGCCGCGGCGACGAGCAGGGCGAAAGCCCACCTGCAGTCGGCGGTGGCGGAGAAGCCCGAGCTCGCGCAGCTGCTCGACCGCGTCCAGTCCCGCGAGCTCGACCCGCTCTCGGCCGTGCGTGAGATCCTCGAGCACGTGTACGGGATCGACGACGAGGACGGACGCGCATGAAGACGAGGACCGCCACGCCGACGCTGGCCGACATCGAGGCGGCGCGCGGGCGCATCGATGGGATCGCGCGCGTCACGCCCGTCTATCCCTCCGAGACGCTGTCGCGGCTCGCCGGCCGAACCGTCCAGCTGAAGGCGGAGAATCTGCAGCGCACCGGCGCGTTCAAGATCCGCGGCGCCGTCAACACGATCCACTCGCTGACACCGGAGGAGCGGAAAGCGGGCGTCGTCGCCGCGAGCGCGGGCAACCACGGCCAGGCGGTCGCGTGGGCGGCCCGGGAGGCCGGGATCACGGCAACCGTCTTCATGCCGCAGGACTCGCCGATGGCGAAGGTCGACGCGACGCGCAACTACGGCGCCCGCGTCGAGCTCGCCGGGGCCGGCTTCGACGAGTCGATGGCGGCGGCGCAGGAGCATGTCGAGACGATCGGCGCGACCTTCGTGCACGCCTTCGAGGACGAGCGCGTGATCGCCGGTCAGGGGACGATCGGGCTCGAGCTGGCCGAGCAGCTGCCGAACATGGGAACGCTCGTGGTCCCGATCGGTGGCGGCGGTCTGGCATCCGGGATCGCGATCGCACTCAAGGCCGTGCGCCCTGACGTCCGACTCGTCGGCGTCCAGGCCGAGAACATGTGCCCGCTCGCCGGCGGCACCGAGCACCGCTACACGATCGCGGAGGGGATCGCCGTCAAGCAGCCGGGCACGCTCACCTCGGCGATCCTCGCCGACGCGCTCGACGACGTCGTCACGGTCAGCGACGACCAGATCAGCCACGCGATCGTGCTCCTGCTGGAACGGACGAAGCTGCTGGTCGAGGGTGCCGGTGCGGCCTCGGTCGCCGCCGTGCTCGCGGGCAAGGCGGGCGGCGACGACGAGGTCTGCGTCCTGCTCTCCGGCGGCAACATCGACGCGACGCTGCTGATCGAGGTGATGCGTCACGGGTTGACGCAGGCGGGCCGCTTCCTCGTCGTCAGGACGAGGCTCGGCGACCGGCCCGGCGAGCTGATCAAGCTGCTGCAGCTCGTGGCGGAGGAGCGCGCCAACGTCGTCTCGGTCGAGCACCACCGCGAGGGGATGCGGCACGCGATCGGCCAGACCGAGGTCGAACTCACGCTGACGATGCGCGACGAGGCGCACTGCGACGAGCTCCGCACGACCCTCGCCGACCGCGGCTATCCAGCTGAGATCCTCAGCTAGCCGGGAGGGAGCGCGAGCCCGGAGAGGCTTGTGTTTCTGAAACACAAGCCTCCTCTTCGGCCAGTGCGGCCTGGGCGTCGAGCAGGCGGCCCAGGGTGTAGTCGAAGCTCGGGACGCGACCTGCGGCGACCGTGCTCGCGGCTTCCCTGACGGCGTAGCGGAGCTCACGCCGCGCTCGTCGCCGGCGCCGTTCTGCCGCGACGAGCCGACGCACGTGCGGATAGCTGGGGCGCGGAAGTCCTGCTCTTGCAGCGGTTTCCCCGACGAGTCGCCAGGTCGCAGCGGTCGGGGCGTCATCTTCGTCGAGCGCAGCGACAAGCTCCCGCAGGCGCGGGCGGGACGACCGGGACGACGCGAAACGCATCTCTCCAGCGTGGCGTTCGACGTGACACGAGAGCTCAACGCGGGCGTGCAGAAAGCGTGCCGAAAGAGAGCTTGTGTTTCAGAAACACAAGCCGCCTACGCGAGCTCGACGAGGCGGCCGTCGGGGTCGCGCACGTAAGCGGAGCGGCCCCACGGGAGGTCGCGCGGGCCGTCCACCGAAAGGCCCGCCGCCGTGAGGGCGGCGGCGCGGTCGTCGAGGCCCTCGACGGTGAAAGCGACGTGGTCGTCGGCCGGCGGGTCGCCGGGGCCGGGCTCGACCGCAACGTGGATCCTGAGTACGAGCTCGCCGAGCTGGAAGACGGCGTGCCGTTCCGACTGTTCGGCGGGAGCGATTCCGAGGACGCGCTCGTAGAAGATAGTGACGCCGGCGACGTCGGAGGTGAAGAGTGCGAGCTCGGTCAGGCGTGGCCCGCTCACGAGCCGCAGCGGCGGAACTCGACCATCCGTCCGCCGCGGGCTGCCCAGGCAGTGACGCCGCCGTCGAGCACGGGGCGGGCGTCGATCCCTCGCGCGGCGAGGATCGAGGCGGCGACGGCGGCGCGCGCGCCGCTCTCGCAGATCGTGACGACGGGCCGGTCGGCGGGGACGTCGGCGCCGGCGACGGGGAGGAGGCGGTACGGGATGTTGCGGCTCCCGGCGATGTAGCCGCCGTCGCGCTCGTCGCGCTCGCGGACGTCGATCAGCTCGGCGCCTTCCTTCATCAGCTCGTCGAGCTCGTCGAGGTTGACCGCTTCGATCCGCTCCGGACCGTCGCCGAGCACGTAGCCCTCGAGCTCGAGAAACCCGACGGAGCGGAGACCTCGAACGGCGCGCTCTGCTTCCTCGGCGTTCGACGCCTGGACGACGATCGGCGTAGCGGCATCGAGCAGGAACCCCGCCTTCGTCGCGAACGACGGGCCTGACACGGGCACGTTCAAGGCGCCGTGACCGTGGCCGTCGAGGAACGCGCGCGCGGGGCGGACGTCGAGCACGGCTGCCCCGGCGGGCGGCATCGGCAGCTCGACTACGTCTGCGGCGGCGCCGACGTGCGGCCCGCGGTTCAGCTCCACCAGCCGGGTCATGTTCGGCGGCTTCGGCGCCGACACCGAGGCCGAGTCGGCGACGAAGTCGGCCTCGTGCTCGATCTGGAGCGCGGGGTTGAAGCGGCGCTCGAAGCCGATCGTCGAGGAGCCCTTCGAGCTCATGGCCCTGCCGCAGAGCGAGCCTGCGACGTGGCCGGGGAAGACCTCGACGCCGTCCGGCAGCTCGAGCAGCCGCCGCAATGAATGGAACAGTCCCTCGGCGCCCTCCTGCGCCCCGACCGCCAGGTCGGGGCGGGCTGCGTCGCCGACGAAGAGCGAGTCGCCGGTCAGGACGAGCCACGGCTCATCCGCCCGCGAGCGGTCGATCACGGCGAGGCAGGTGTGCTCCGGACGGTGCCCGGGCGTGTGGATCGCGCGCAGGACCACGTCTCCGAGCGAGACCTCGGCGCCGTCCGCCAACGGATCGTGCTCGTACGCCGCCTCCGCAGCCGGGTGGATCGAGATCGGCACGCCGTGCTCGAGCGCGAGGCGCCCATGGCCGGAGAGGTGGTCAGCATGCGTGTGGGTCTCGATCGTCCGCACGATCCGGACCTCGCGCTTCGCCGCCTCCGCCAGCACCGGCTCGATCGCAAAGGGCGGGTCGACGATTGCTGCAATGCCCGCAGCTTCGTCGCCGACCAGGTACGACGCACAGCCGAGGTCGTCATCAACGAACTGCTGGAACAGCACGAGATGTGACGCTATCAGGCTTTGCGGCGAGCGAGACGGAGCGAGAGGACGGCGAACGCGATCGCGAGGAACGCGGCCACCACGGCCCCGACCCAGGGGAAGCTCGATTGCTCCGGGGCAGGAGCGACCGTGAGTTGCTGGTCGACCTCCACCGACTTCCCGTCCGCGTACACGGCCCTGAGCACGATCGGCGCCACACCTGGCTCCGCGGTTGCCCGGAGGCGGACCTTCCAAAGCGTGTCGGTGCCGGAAGTTCCCTGCAAATCGGACGAAATCACGTCGATCCCCTTGCCCTCGACCTCGAGCCGGCGCGGCGCGGATCCCGGCCGCAGCTGCGGCAATTCGATGCTCACGTCGGTCACCGCACCCTGCTCGAGCAGGGTCGGTTGGATGACCAGATGGGCGAGCGCGGGTTCCGCCGACAGCAGTGCAACCAGGGCAGCTAGCGTTGCGCTCACGTTCACAGTGCGTAAAGACAGCCGTTTCACAGGTTTGCGAACGGTATACATGGCAAGGACCCAGACGGCGTACTTCCCGCGCCGCTGCATTCATGCAATCGAAGGAAGGATCGACCCAATGAGGACGAAGACCCTCTGGCTGTGGCTCGGGCTACTCGTCACGAGTCTCGCTCTGGTCGCGGCCGGCTGCGGCGGCGACGACAACGAGGCTGCCGGCACCGGCGCGACGACGGGCGGCACCGAGGCCGCCGAGCAGGTGATCACGGTGAACTGGGGTACCGAGATCTCGTCGCTCGACCCTGGCCTGGCGACCGACGTCACCTCCTCCAACATCCTGCTCAACATCAATGATCCGCTCGTCAAGCTCGACAAGGATCTCAACCCGGTCGGCGCCGCCGCCGAGAGCTTCGAGACGAGCGAGGACGGCCTGACCGTCACGTACACGCTCCGCGACGGGCTCAAGTGGACGAACGGCGACCCGGTCACCGCCCACGACTTCGAGTACTCGTGGAAGCGCACCGTCTCGCCCGAGCTCGGCGCCGACTACGCCTACCAGTTCTACGGCATCGTCGGCGCGCAGGAGTACAACGGCTGCGATCCCAAGAAGGACGACTGCGACGCGCTCAAGGCCAAGATGGGCGTGAAGGCCGTCGACGACAAGACCCTCGAGGTCAAGCTGACGAGCCCGCAGCCGTGGTTCATCCAGCAGTCCGCGCATCACTCGTTCCTCGCGGTCCCCCAGAAGACCGTCGAGCAGTTCGGCGACAAGTGGACCGAGCCGGCGAACATCGTCACGAACGGGCCCTTCAAGCTCGAGTCGTGGCAGCACAACGCCAGCATCGACCTCACGAAGTGGGACGAATGGCGTGACGCCGACTCCGTCAAGCTGACGCGCGTCAACGGCCGCCTGATCACCGACGGCACGACGGCGGTGCAGGCGTTCGAGGCCGGCGAGGTGGACGTGCTCTACCAGGGTCTGCCGCCGGACGAGATCTCCCGGCTGAAGGAGACGCCCGAGTACGAGCTGTACCCGGGCCTCGGCACCTTCTACTACGGGTTCAACGTCAAGAACATCACCGACGTCAAGCAGCGCCGGGCGATGTCGCTCGCGATCGACCGCCAGTCGATCATCGACAACATCGCGCAGGGCGACCAGCTGCCGACGACCGGCTTCACGCCCAAGGGCATGCCCGGATTCGATGTGCTCAACCCGAAGTCGCCGTGGCAGCCGCCCACGGCCGACATGGAGCAGGCGAAGCAGCTGATGAGCGAGGTTGCGAGCCCGAAGACCAGCATCACGATCTACACGAATGATTCGTCGCCGAACCCCGACATCGCCGTGGCGATCCAGGCCTCCTGGAAGGAGCTCGGGATCACGGCCAAGATCAAGCAGATGGAGTTCCCGCCGTTCCTGGAGTTCCTCGGCCCGCCGCCGAATGCGGACGTCGATGTCTACAGGCTCGGCTGGATCGGTGACTTCGTCGACGCGATCAACTTCCTCGACCTCTGGACGTGCGAGTCGGGGAACAACAACACGAACTGGTGCAACAAGGACTACGACGCCGTGATCGCGAAGGCGAAGGACACCCCGGACAACGACGCCCGCTACGAGCTGTACAGGCAGGCGGAGGACATCATGGGCGGCGAGAACGGCGAGATGCCGGTCATCCCGATCTACTGGTACACGTACACGAACCTCGAGCGCGAGTCGATCAAGTCGACGTTCGACGTCAACCTGCTCAACCAGACCGACCTGACGAAGGTCGTCGTCACCGAGTAGGTACTCGCATCACGAGCGCGCGGACGGGGCCCCTGCGGCCCCGTCCGCGTTCGGCAATACTTGGACCAGGGTAGGGAGGCTCGATGCTCAAGTTCATCGTCAGGCGCATCTTCTGGACGATCCCGGTGCTGCTCGTCGTGATCTTCCTCACCTTCATGCTGATGCGGCAGGTCGAGGGGAACCCCTTCCGGCGCACGGAGCGGGCGGTGCCCGAGTCCGTGCAGCGCAACCTCGAGCGCAAGTTCAACCTCGACAAGCCCTGGTGGCAGCAGTACCTGCTCTACGTCAAGGGCGTCGCCACGTTCGACTTCGGCCCCTCGCTCGTGCTTCGCGGCCAGGACGTGAACGACATCATCAAGACGCACTTCCCGACATCGATCCAGCTCGGCCTCTTTGCCTTCCTGTTCGCGATCGTCGTCGGGGTGCCGTTGGGGGTGGTCGCAGCCCTCAAGCAGAACACCTGGGTCGACTACACGGCGATGTTCTTCTCGAACGTCTTCCACGCGATCCCGAGCTTCCTCGTGGCGACCCTCCTGATCTACTTCGTAGCCCTCAAGGCGGATCTGTTACCGACGAGCGGCTGGACGAGCTGGGAGCACAAGATCCTGCCCACGATCGCGCTCGGCTTCGCGCCGATGGCGCTGTTCGCACGGCTCGTCCGCGGGACGATGCTCGAGACGCTGCAGCAGGACTATGTGCGCACGGCCCGGGCAAAGGGCCTCCGCTACCGGCGCGTGGTCGGCCTGCACGTGCTCCGGAACTCGCTGATCCCGGTGATCACCGCGGCCGGCCCCCTGCTCGGCTTCATCATCACGGGCTCGTTCGTGATCGAGCTGATCTTCAACATCCCCGGCATCGGCCAGTACTACGTGACCGCCGTGACCGCGCGTGACTTCTCTGTCGTGATGGGGCTGACGGTGCTGCTCTCGGTGATCATCATCGTCGCGAACCTCGTCGTCGACATCCTCTACGGGGTCCTCGACCCGCGGACGCGGGACGCAAGGACGTAGTGGCTGCGTCGACTCCCACCGACATTCGTGACGAGGGTCTTACCGTCGAGCACACGATGGGGGCGGGCGGGGCGCCGATCCGCCAGTCGAACCTCTGGAAGGACGCGTGGCGCCGCTACAGCCGCAACCGCGGCGCGCTCGTCGCGGCCGCCGTCTTCATCGGCGTCGTCCTCTACTGCCTGATCATCCCGGTCATCTCGCGGTACGACCCGAACGCGGTCGACTTCTCGCAGGCGAACGAGAACCCGAGCCTCGCCCACCTCTTCGGCACCGACAAGTTCGGCCGCGACCTCTTCGTCCGCACCGCGCTCGGCGGCAGGGTCTCGATCTTGATCGCCTTCGGCGCGACGTTCGCGATCCTCGCGATCGGCGTCGTCTACGGCTCGATCTCGGGCTTCGTCGGCGGCCGCGTCGACAACGGCCTGATGCGCTTCCTCGACGCGCTCTACGGGCTCCCGTACCTGCCCTTCGCGATCATCGCCCTCGCGATCATCGGCACGACGAACATGTGGACGATGATGATCGCGCTCTCGATCGCGAGCTGGTTCACGACCGCCCGGATCGTGCGGGGCCAGGTGATGAGCCTGAAGGAGAACGACTACGTGCGGGCGGCCAAGGCGGTCGGCGCGCGCTGGTACCGGGTGCTCCTCCGTCACCTGCTCCCGAACACGCTCGGCATCCTGATCATCGCGATCTTCCTCGAGCTTCCGGCGGTGATCCTCGGCGAGGCGTTCCTCTCCTTCATCGGGCTCGGGATCAGCCCGCCGGACGCCTCCTGGGGCTCAATGGCGCAAGAGGGCCGGACGGTGTTCCGCACCCATCCGATCGCGATCATCGTCCCGTCGGTCGCGATCGCCACGCTCGTCATCTGCGCCAACTTCATCGCCGACGGACTGCGCGACGCGCTCGACCCGCGGACGAAGGAGAGGTAGCCGTGGCCCTGCTCGAAGTCGACGATCTCCGCACGCACTTCTTCACCCGCGAGGGCGTCGTCCGTGCTGTCGACGGGGTCAGCTTCGGGGTCGAGAAGGGCAAGACGCTCGGGATCGTCGGCGAGTCCGGGTGCGGCAAGTCGGTCACTGCGCTCTCGATCATGGGCCTGATCCCGAAGCCGCCGGCGCAGATCGTCTCCGGCTCGGTCCTGTACGAGGGCCGTGACCTGACGAAGCTGTCCGAGCACCAGCTCGAGGATGTCCGCGGCCGCGAGATCGCGATGATCTTCCAGGATCCGATGACCTCGCTGAACCCGACGCTGACGATCGGGACTCAGATCACGGAGACGATTAGGCGGCACTACGACGTCTCGCAGAAGCAGGCGGACAAGAAGGCCGTCGAGCTGCTCGAGAAAGTCCGGATCCCGCGTGCGTCAGAGCGTCTCGGTGACTATCCGCACCGCTTCTCGGGCGGGATGCGCCAGCGCGTGATGATCGCGATCGCGCTCTCCTGCGATCCGAAGCTGCTGATCGCCGACGAGCCGACGACCGCGCTGGACGTCACCGTTCAGGCCTCCGTCCTCGACCTCCTCGACGACCTCCGCCACGAGTACGAGATGTCGATGATCATCATCACGCACGACATGGGCGTCGTCGCCGAGGCTGCCGACGACATCATCGTCATGTACGCCGGCCAGGTCGTCGAGCACGCCTCGACGCTCGACCTCTTCGACAACCCCGAGCATCCGTACACCGAGGCGCTGCTCGGCGCACTGCCGCAGCTCGAGGGCGCGAACGTCCGTGAAGGACGGCTGACCGCCATTCCCGGTCGCCCGCCGGACCTGCTGGATCCGCCCAAGGCGTGCCGGTTCGCGCCGCGCTGCCGCTACGCAGGGAACGACGACTGCACGGAGCATGAGCCGGAGCTGCGCGAGGTCCGGCCCAGGCACTGGGTCCGCTCGGCGCATCCGGCGAGCGAGCGCGCCCGTGCACGCGAGCCGCAGCGGGTGGGCTCGTGAGCGCGGTGAAGGAGCCGCTGCTCCAGGTCACGGACCTGCACAAGCATTTCCCGATCCGCGAAGGGCTGCTGATCGAACGCAAGGTGGGGGAGGTTCGCGCGGTGGACGGCGTCAGCTTCGAGGTGCAGCCGGGCGAGACGCTCAGCCTCGTCGGCGAGTCCGGCTCCGGCAAGTCGACGACCGGCTACTGCGTGCTCCAGCTGCTGAAGCCCACCTCCGGCTCGATCAAGTTCGAGGGGACGGAGCTGACCGAGCTCGGGCGCGAGGAGATGCGCCGGATGCGCCGCGAGATGCAGATCGTCTTCCAGGATCCGTACTCGTCGCTCGATCCGCGCATGACCGTCGGCGACATCGTCGGCGAGCCGCTGATCGTGCACGGGATCGGCACACGCCGCGACCGCTCCGTCCGCATCCGCGACCTGCTCGACGTCGTCGGCTTCGACCCGGGCTACACGAACCGCTACCCGCACGAGTTCTCGGGCGGCCAGCGGCAGCGGATCGGGATCGCGCGCGCGCTCGCGCTCAGCCCGAAGCTGATCGTCTGCGACGAGCCGGTGTCCGCGCTCGACGTCTCGATCCAGGCGCAGATCCTGAACCTGCTCAAGGACCTGCAGCGCGACTTCGGGCTCACCTACCTCTTCATCGCCCACGACCTCGCCGTCGTCCGCGGGATGAGCGACCGGATCGCGGTGATGAACCGCGGCCAGATCGTCGAGCTCGGCCCGGCCGAAGAGGTCTACACCAACCCACAGGACGACTACACGAAGGCGCTGCTCTCGGCGGTGCCGGTGCCGGACCCGCGCGCGATGAAAGAGCGCAAGGCCGCCCGGCGCCAGCTCCGCCACGCCCTCGCAGAGGGCTAGGCATCCCCCGAACGGGGGTGCGAGTACGCACCAAAGCGCACGATTCCTGGAGGGATGGGCTCTCCTCGCGCACGGCCTGCGGCTGCCGGCGCAATCGTCGCAGTGGCCGCCTGGCTCGCCTTCTACACAGGCTGGCTCCTGCTCGCGCCGGCCGGCGAGCACGCGCGCCTCGTCTTCGCCGACACCGCGTATCTCGTCCCGATCGCCGCGGCCGTGCTCCTGTCCGCTGGGCGGCGACCCGAGTCCCGAAGGGGCTGCGAGGTTTCTGGCTGCTCGTCTCCCTCGCGTGTGCGTCGTGGCTCGCAGGGGAGTTACTCTGGAGCTTCGCCGAGCTCAGCGACGACGTGGTGCCGTTCCCGTGGTGGACCGACGCCTTCTACTTCGGCTTCTACGGCGCGATCCTCGCCGCGCTGATCTCGTTCTTCCGGCCGTCGCTGCGGCTGATCGGCGGCCAGGCGCTCCTCGACGGGCTGCTGGCCGTCGCCACGCTCGCGCTGCTCTGGTGGTGGCTCGTGCTCCGCGACCTTCCGCTCGGCGTCGACCGCGCCTCTCTGGCGGGACTCAGCTACCCGGTGCTCGATCTCGTCCTGCTGTGCACGATCGCGACGACTCCGCTCGTCTCGGCTCGGCGTGGTTCGCTCGCGGGCTGGCTCGTCGCCGCGGGCGTCGCGGCCGGTGGGATCGCCGACGGCGTCTACACGCACCTCGTCCTCACCGATCGCTATGTCTCCGGCGGGCTCATCGACCTCGGCTGGCAGATCCAGGGCTGCCTGATCTGCCTGGCGGCGGTCGCCGCAGCCCTTGCGATCGGGCGTAAGCCGAACTGGGCCCAGCGCCGTTCGCCGATGCGGATCCGGACCGCGGTCAGCATGACCGGCGCGCTGCTCGTGATCCTGCTCGTCCTCGTCGTCGAGGGCGCTCGCGGCGAGCCCTCCGCGCGGGCGATCGTGCTCGTCTTCGTCGTCACCGCCCTGCTCCTCGTCCGCGGCTGGCTGCTGCTGATCTCGACCGCCCGCGAGTCGGCCCGGCGCGATCCGCTCACCGGCGTCTACGACGAGCCGCACCTACACGACCAGCTCCGCAGGCTCGCGGCCGCGGCGCGGCAGTACGACGAGCCGTTCGCGCTCGTGCTGATGCACGTCCCGCGGCGCCATGAGGACGAGGCGCTCGGCCGGCTCGTCGGCACCGCACGTGAGCTCGACCTCGTCGCGAGGCTCGACGACGGCAGGCTCGCCGTCGTGCTCGCGCGCATCTCGGAGCCGGGCGCCTCGGAGGCGGCCGAGCGTCTGCGCGCAGGCATCCGGACGAGTGCCACGGCGGGCGTGGCCGTCTGGCGGCGCGGTGACACCGCGACCGACGTCGTCGCCCGGGCCGAGCAGCTGCTCGACGCGGCGACGCAGCTGGGCGGGAACCACACGCGCGGCCCGAAGCAGGACGTCCTCGTCTACGGCCATCCCCGCCTCGGCGTGACCGCCTTCAGCCAGCTGCTCGAGCTCGCGGCCGCCATCGACGTCCGCTACCGGATCGCGCCGGCGCACTCCCGGAAGGTCGCGCGCCTCTCCCGTGACCTCGCGCTCGTCCTCGAACTGAAGCCGGAGGTAGTCGCTGCGTCATACCTCGGCGGCCTCCTGCACGCGCTCGGGACGCTGCCACTCGACGAGTCGGCGCTGCGGCCGCACGGAGCTCTGACCGCGCTCGACGCCAAGCTGGAGCTGCACCACGGGACGCGGGGCGCCGAGCTCGTCGCCCGGATCCCCTGCGCGGCGCACGTCGCCAAGATCCTGGCCAACTACGAGGAGCACTGGGACGGATCGGGGCCGCGCCGCGTGCGAGGCGAGTCGATCCCCTTCGAGGCGCGTATCGTCTCGGTCGCAAATGCGATCGTGACGATGACGGAGCCCGACGGCGACGCACTGCCGCTGACGTCGTCGCTGACGGAGATCTGGCGGCTCGCCGGCGGTCGCTACGACCCCGAGGTCGTGAGCGCGCTCTTCCGGCTCGTGCGCGACGGGCACATCGCCGAAATGATCGAGGAAGAAGCGGCGAACGTCGCGGCGGCTGCGACGGCCTAGAGCCCGAGCTGCTTCGCGATCACCATCCGCTGCACCTCGTTCGTCCCCTCGCCGATCTCGAGGATCTTCTGGTCGCGGTAGAGGCGGGAGATCGCGTACTCGTCCATGAACCCGTAGCCGCCGTGGATCTGCAGCGCCCAGTTGGCGGCACGGTTGGAGAGCTCGCCGGTGTAGAGCTTCGCCATCGCCGCCTCGCGGGCGAACGGACGGTCCTGATCCTTGAGCCAGGCAGCCTTCAGCACGAGCGCACGGCCGGCCTCGATCTCGGTCGCCATGTCCGCGAGCCGGAACTGCACCGCCTGGAAACGTGAGATCGGCTTGCCGAACTGCTCGCGCTCCTTCGCGTAGGCGTACGCGAGGTCGTACGCGCCCTGGGCGAGGCCGACGCCCATCGCCGCCACGGAGATGCGGCCTCCGTCGAGGATCTCGAGGAACTGGTGGAACCCCTGGCCCCGTGGGCCGAGCAGGTTCCCCTCCGGCACGCTGACATCCCGGAACGAGAGCTCGCGGGTGTCGGACGCCTTCCAGCCGAGCTTCTTCATCGGCGCCGAGATCTCGTAGCCGGCCGTGCCGTTCTCGACGACGATGTTGGAGATCTCGTCCTCGCCCGTGCGGGCGGTCAGCGTCACGCCCCAGGTGATGTCGGTGCCGGCGTTGGTGATGAACATCTTCGAGCCGTTCACGGTCCAGTGGCCGTCGCGCAGCTCCGCGGTCGTGCGCGTGTTGCCGGCATCGGAGCCTGCGCCGGGCTCGGTCAGGCCGAACGCCGCCAGCTTTCTGCCCGAGGCGAGGTCGGGGAGCCAGCGCTGCTTCTGCTCCTCGCTGCCGAAGAGGTAGACCGGCATCGTCCCGAGCGACGTGTGCGCCGCGACGGTGATCGCGACCGACGAGTCGATCCGGGTCAGCTCCTCGATCGCGAGCGCGTACGAGACGGTGTCGCCGCCGGCGCCACCGTACTCCTCCGGGATCGGCAGGCCCATCAAGCCGAGCTGGCCGAGCTCGGCCACGAGCTCGTACGGGAAGCGCGACTCGCGGTCGAGCTCCTCGGCCACGGGCGCCACCTTCTCCCGCGCGAACTCGCGCACGGTGTCTCGGACGAGCTGCTGCTCCTGCGTGAGGTCGAGATCCATGCGCCGGCGGATGCTACCCGGTAGATTCGGCAGCCCAACCGACGAAGGAGCGACCACAGATGGCCGACACCGTGCAGGAGTTCTTCGACACCCTCGCTGACCGGGCCGACGCGGAGAAGACCGCGGGCATGAACAACTCGTACCTGTTCGACATCGAGGGGGCCGGCCAGTGGCTCGTGGCGGTCAACGACGGTGCCGTCAGCGTCACCGACGGCGGCGGCGAGGCCGACACCACGATCTCCGCCTCGGAGGAGACGATGATGGCGGTTGTGCGCGGCGAGCAGAACCCGACGACGGCCTATATGACCGGCAAGTTGAAGATCAAGGGGGACATGGGCGCGGCGATGAAGTTGCAGAAGCTCTTCTAGCCTTGTAGAACCTTTCTCAGTCTGTTCCTACGGCCGAGGAGGGGTTGGATGACCTGGTACGAGTTCCTGCTGTTCGTGCACGTCACCGCGGCCGTGATCTGGCTCGGCGGGGCCTTCACGTTCCAGATGTACGGCGCGGTCGTACGCCGCGGCGGCGACGCCGACGAGATCGCCCGCTTCGCCGGCCGTGCCGGCATGCTCGGCGAGCGGATGTTCGTTCCGGCGTCAGTCGTGGTCATCCTCGCCGGGATCGGGATGATGTTCGAGGGCAACTGGGACTGGGGCCAGCTCTGGATCATCTTCGCGCTCGTCACGTTCGCTGCCTCGTTCGTGACGGGGCTGTTCGTGATCACCCCGATGGCGAAGGGCATCCCCCGGGTCGGGCCCTCGACGCCGGCCGGCCAGGAGCTGATCCGCCGTCTCTTCACCGTGCTCCGAATCGACCTCGTCTACATGTACGCGATCGTCTTCGCCATGACCGTGAAGCCGACGACCGACGACGGCTGGACGATCCTGATCGCCGCTGCCGTGCTCGTGACGCTGACGGTGGTTTTCCTGGCGCCGCTCCGCGGCGGGGCGGCACCTGAGCTGCCGGCGGCTGCGACGGACTAGTCGGCTTCGAGCTCGACGAGGAGGGCACCGCCGGCGACGCGGTCGCCCTCCTCGACGTGCACGGCCTTCACGGTCGCGTCGTAGGGCGCGGCCAGCGGGGTCTCCATCTTCATCGCCTCCAGCACGAGCAGCGGCTGCCGCGCCTCGACGCGGTCGCCCGGAGCGATCTTGACGCCGATCACCGTTCCCGGCATCGGAGCCGTGACGTTGCCGCTGCCGGGGCCGGCGGCGCGCTCGTGCGCGGCGGCGTCGACGTCGGGTGCGGGTGCCGGCGGCACGGGCGGGAGGTTGAGCCGCCAGCCGCCGCGCCACGGGGAGTCCGGCAGACGAAGGGGCGGTTCGGACAGGGGCGGATGCTCGGTCAGGAACGCCGTCGTCGCCTCGCCGGCGCGCACGACCGGGTGGGTGACGAGCCAGCGCAGGAACGGCAGGTTCGTCGTCACTCCGACGACCTCGGTCTCGGCGAGCGCGTCGGCCAGCCGTGCGAGCGCCTCGCCCCGCGTCGGTCCGTGCGCGATCAGCTTCGCGATCATCGAGTCGTAGGAGGTGCCGACCTCGTCACCCTCCTCGACGCCCGCGTCGACCCGGACGTCTGTCGGCAGCCGCAGCCGTTCGACCGTGCCGGCCTGCGGTAGGAAGCTCCGCGGGTCCTCTGCGTAGAGCCGCACCTCGACGGCGTGGCCTTGCAACAGACTGTTACTTGGCTCCAGCCGCTCGCCGCGCGCGACCCGGAGCTGGTCTGCGACGAGATCGCGGCCGGTCACGAGCTCGGTGACGGGGTGCTCGACCTGGATCCGGCCGTTCAGCTCCAGGAACCAGAACTCGCGGCCGGCGAGCATGAACTCGGCCGTGCCCACGCTGGCGTAGCCGATCGCGGTTGCGAATGCGACGGCGGCGGCGCTCATCTCGGCCCGCAGCTCGGGGTCGAGCGCAGGGGAGGGAGACTCCTCGAGCACCTTCTGGTGGCGCCGCTGCACGGAGCAGTCGCGCTCGCCGAGCGAGAGCACGGTGCCGTGGGCGTCGGCGAGGATCTGGATCTCGACGTGGCGGGGCCGCTCGACGTAGCGCTCGCAGAAGACGGTGCCGTCGCCGAACGCCGCCTCCGCCTCGCGGGCCGCGGCCTCGAGCGCTTCCTCCAGCAGCTCGGGTTCCCGCACGACCCGCATCCCACGGCCGCCGCCGCCCGCCGCCGCCTTGACGAGCAGCGGGTAGCCGAGCTTGTCGGGCTCGCCGGTCGGCACCACCGGGACGCCTGCCTCGGCGGCGATGCGCTTCGCCGCCAGCTTGTCGCCGCCCAGCCGGAGCGCTTCGGGCGGAGGGCCGACCCACGTCAAGCCCGCTGCCATGACGGCCTCGGCGAAGTCCGCGTTCTCGGCGAGGAATCCGTAGCCGGGATGGATCGCGTCCGCACCCGACTCTGCCGCTGCTCGGATGTGCTCCTCCGACTGGAGGTAGCTGCTGATCGCCACCGTCTCGTCCGCGGTGCGGGCATGGAGAGCTCCGGCATCGTCCGGGGCGGCAACGGCGACCGTCGCGACCCCGAGCTCGCGGCAGGTGCGGAAGATGCGCACAGCGATCTCGCCGCGGTTCGCCACGAGGAGCTTCCGGATCGTCATCGTTGCGGATCGTATTGTCCGGCGATAACCTGGCCCGTTCGATGCGGCGGTTGCTCGTTCTCCTCGCGTTCGTCGTGCTCTGCCTGCCAGCCCAAGCGGGAGCCGGCACGGTTTTCCTGATCGACGGCCGCGGCTGGGGGCACGGCGTCGGGATGAGCCAGTACGGCGCGCGCGGCTACGCGCGGGCGGGTTGGCGCTACGAGCGGATCCTGAAGCACTACTACCGCGGCACGAAGCTGCAGCTCGTCCCGGCGCGGCCCGTGCGGGTGCTGCTCGCAGCGGGGAGGGCTGCGGTCGTCGTCAGCTCGTCGAAGCCCTTCAAGGTCGTCGACGCGCGCGGCAAGGTGCGGAAGCTGAAGCCCGGCCGGCAGCGGGTCGTCGCGAGCGAGCTGGCGCCCCTGCGCTCGCCGCTGCGGTTCGTCGCCGGCGCGTCGCCGCTCCAGCTCGACGGAACGGCCTACCGCGGCGCCCTGCTCGTCCACCGCCGTGGCGCCAGGCTGACCGTCGTGAACAAGCTTCCGCTCGACCGCTACCTGCGCGGCGTCGTGCCCTGGGAGATGCCGGACGACTGGCATCCGCAGGCTCTCCGCGCTCAGGCCGTCGTCGCGCGCTCGTACGCCCTCGCAACGCTGAAACCGGGCGCGCTCTTCGATCTCTACGCAGACACGCGCAGCCAGGTCTACGGCGGCATCGAGGCGGAGTCGGCGACGACGAATCGTGCGATCGGCGCCACCGCGGGCAAGGTGCTCTTCTGGAACGGCCGCGTCGCGACGACCTTCTACCACTCGACGTCGGGTGGGCGGACGGTCTCGATCACGGAGGTGTGGCCGAAAGCGGCGCCGGTGCCGTATCTGGTCTCGGTTGGGGACCCCTACGACACGCTTTCCAAGCATCACCGCTGGGGGCCGTTCCTCCTGACCCGAGCGCAGCTGGCGCAGCGTCTCGGACTGCCGCGCCTGAGCGATCTCGTCGTCACCCGGGGGCCGTCGGGCAGGGCTGTCTCCGTCCAGTTGAAGGGCGTCCGCTCGACCCGGACGATGCTCTCGCAGGACTTCCAGCGGGCGCTCGACCTCCGCTCGACGTGGTTCGCCGTCCGCGTGCTCAACCTCGACTCGCCGCTCGAGCGGGCGCTGGCAAACCGGCCGATCAAGCTCAAAGGCTTCGTCCGGGGGCTGAGCAAGGTGCGGCTCGAGCAGCAGGTCAACGGCGGCACGTGGACGACGGTCCGTCCCGTCAAGACACGCCCGAACGGGCGTTTCACGGTCACCGTCACGCCTCGCCGGACGACGAGCTACCGGCTCGCGACCCGCAAGGTCGCCGGCGGAGCGGTCACCGTCGAGCCGCGCTAGCCCCAGTCGGGGCTGCGGCGCTCGAGGAAGGCGCGCAAGCCCTCCTGGCCCTCGTCGCTCGTGCGCCGCTCGGCGATCCTCCTCGCAGTCTCAGGGCCGTCCGGCCGCTCGAGGACGAGCCGCTTGGCGTGGCGCGCAGCCCGCGGGCCTGCGCTCTCGAGCTCGGCGACGATCCGCTCGACCGCAGCGTCGAGGTCGGCGTCGACCTCGTGCACGAGGCCGATCCGGTGCGCGGTGGCCGCGTCGAAGCGCTCGCCCGTGACGAAGTAGCGCCGCGCCCAGCTCGGGCCGATCTTCGCGAGGGCGAAGGGCGAGATCACCGCGGGGATGATCCCGAGCTTCACCTCCGAGAAGGCGAAGACGGCTCGCGGCTCCGCAACGGCGATGTCGGCGCAGGCGACGAGGCCGGCGCCGCCCCCGAGCGCATGCCCCTGCACCCGGGCGACGACGGGAGCGGGGCAGCGGTCGATCGCCTCGAGCATGCCGCGGAGGGCGTTCGCGTCGGCGACGTTGGCCTCGAAGCCGAGCTCGACGGAGGCGCGCATCCACTCGACGTCGGCGCCGGCGCAGAAGCTCGGCCCGTCACCGGCGAGCAGCACCGCGCGCGCCTTGCCGACGTCGACGAACGCCTCGGACAGCTCTGCGATCAGGTCGGCGTCGAAGGCGTTTCGCGTCTCGGGCCGCGCGAGCGTGATCCTGAGCAGGTCGTCGTCGCGCTCGATGCGAAGTGCCCCCATCAGGGGACGATCCTACGCGGCTGATCGATCACGCTGAGAGCCATGCCCGTCAAGGCTGCCGCCGCCGCCTTCGTCGCGCTCCTCGCCGTTGCAGGAGCCGGTGCGGCCCCGCGCGCTCTTCCGCCGGGGTGCACGATCACCGGGACGGCGGGTGCGGACATGCTGACCGGAACGCCGGGCCGCGACGTCATCTGCGGGCTCGGGGGCAAGGACATCCTGCTCGGCAACGGCGGCGACGACCGGCTCCTCGGCGGTGACGCCGCGGACATCCTCGACGGCGGCGCAGGTGCGGACGCCCTCTACGGGGGCAACGGCAACGACTACCTGACGGGCACGCTGGGGCACGACCGGCTCCTCGGCGGCGCCGGGGCCGACTACCTGCATGCGCGAGACGGTCTCGCCGACACGCTCGACGGCGGGCCGGGGATCGACGACTCCCGGATCGACCGGACGCTCGACCGCCTCACCAACGTCGAGCGCACGTAGAGTCGCACCATGTTGCGTGGTGCCCTGGCCGCTGCCGTGACGCCGCTCGACGGCGACCGGCTCGACGAGCCCGCCTTCGGCCCCTACGTCGACTTCCTCGCGGGGAGCGGGCTCGACGGCCTGCTCGCGCTGGGGACGACGGGCGAAGGGCTCCTGTTCGGGGTCGAGGAGCGGAAGCGGACGCTCGAGCTCTTCCTGGCGGCGGCCGGCGGACGCCTGCAGGTCGCGGCGCATTGCGGCGCCCAGACGACGGCGGACACCGTTGCGCTCGCCGCTCATGCCGCCGAGGCAGGCGCCGACGCCGTCGCGGTGATCGGGCCGCCGTATTTCCAGTTCGACGAGCGATCGCTTCTCGATCACTTCGAGGCGGCCGCAGCGGCATGCGCCCCGTTGCCCTTCTACGTCTACGAGTTCGAGCGCGCGAGCGGCTACGCCGTCCCCGCTGCCGGTGCTGCTCGAGCTGCGCGAGCGCGCGTCGAACCTGGCGGGGCTCAAGGTCTCGGACGCGCCGTTCGACAAGTTCTCGCTCTACCTCGTCGAGGGGCTCGACGTCTTCGTCGGGCCGGAGGCGCTCATCTACGACGGGATTCGCGCTGGCGCGGTCGGCGCCGTCTCGGGGCTCGCAGCCGCATATCCGGAAAAGGTCGCAGCCGTCGTGCGCGAACCGACCGAGGCCGGCGCGATCGAGCTCGGCGAGCTGCGCGCGGCGGTCGAGCGCTTCCCACGGCACGCGGCGCTGAAGTTCATCCTCGGCCTGCGCGGGGTCCCCGTCCGTGAGGACGTCCGGCGACCGCTCAGGCAGCTGAGCGACGGCGAGCGCGAGGAGCTGCGCGGGTGGCACGCGTCGTCGTAGCCGGCGCGGGCGCGATCGGCGCCTCGATCGCCTACCACCTCGCTCTTCGCGGTGCCGACGACGTGGTGCTCGCCGACGTGGGGGAGATCGCGGGCGGCGCGACGGGGAAGGCGATGGGCGGCGTCCGCCAGCAGTTCACGACCGAAGCGGAGGTGCGGCTCGCGCAGGCGAGCGTGCGGCTCTTCCGCGAGCTCGGTGCCCCGCTGTTCGAGCAGGTCGGCTACCTCTTCCTCGCGACCACGGAGGTCGGCCTCGCGGAGCTCGAGGAGCGGCGCACGGTGCAGGCCGACCTCGGTGTTCCCGTCGAGCGTGTCGACGCCGGCGAGGTCGACGGCCTGCGCACGGACGACGTGCTCGGAGCGACGATCTGCCGCGAGGACGGCATCGCCGATCCTGCGGGCGTGACGCGCGAGCTCGTCCGGCGGGCGGCGGCGCTGGGTGTCGACGTCCGGGAGCGGACGGATGCGCTCAGCCTGGCCGCGGAGACGCTCGTGGTCGCGTGCGGGGCACGCTCACCGGCGGTCGCCGCTGCGCGCGGCGTCGAGCTGCCCATCCGCCCGCTGGTGCGCCAGCTGGCGGACGTCGGCCCCGTCGAGGCCGTGCCGGCGGGGCTGCCGATGACGATCGAGGAGAACGGGTTCCACTTCCGCCGCGTCGGCACGGACGGGCTCCGGCTCGCGATGGGAGAGCCCGCGCTGCGCTGGGACGGCCCAGAGGAGGTCGACGACGGGCTGGTCGCGGACTGGCGGGAGCGCCTGGCGTACCGCTACCCGCGCGCGGCCGGAGCGCCGCTGCGCCGCGCGTGGGCCGGCTTCTACGACATGACGCCCGATGCGCACCCGATCATCGGCGTCGTCGCCGACGGTCTCTACGCCGCGTGCGGCTTCTCGGGTCACGGCTTCATGCAGTCCCCGGCAGTGGGGGATGCCGTCGCCGCGGAGCTCCTCGGCGACTCGCCGCCCTTCGAGCTGGGCCCGTACCGGCTCGACCGCTTCGCCGGCGGCGCGATCTTCCCGGAGACGCTGGTGCTCTAGCCGCGCCAGGCGAGCACGAGCACCGCGATCGCGGCCAGCGCCGCCAGCCCGATCACGACCGCGTTCACGACCAGCGCGACCGCGATCAGCCTCGCCCGGCCGTCGGCCGGCGCGACGGCAGGAGCCGACGGGTCGTCCGCGTCGGTCCCCCAGCCGATCCTGCCCGCGAGCGCGCCGGTGATGAACTGGTTCAGGCTGACGCCCTCGCGCTCGGCGGTGCGTGCCAGCTCGGCGTGCAGGGCGGCTGGCATTCGCAGGAGCAGTCGCCCACTCGGGGCCGGCTTCTTCCCACGCTTGGACTGCTCTGTCGCCGACGGCGCCGCGGTCATGACTCAGATTCTAGATTCTTGGAACGATCCGCACAACACTCGCGGTGATATCACGCGCCGGCTCAGGTCTGGCCGATCTCCTGACGGAGCTTTCCAAGCGAGTCGTGGAGCAGTCTGGAGACGTGCACCTGCGACAGCCCGAGCTCGGTGGCGATACCACGCTGGCTCAGATTGCCGAAGTAGTGCAACTGGACGATGCGACGCTGGCGGCGCGGGAGCGCCCGCAGGCCCGCCTCGATCAGCGCGCGCTCCTCGCCGCGCTCGAGGCCGCGCTCGGCGCCGGCGTCGCGGGACGACGGGGCGTCCGCGTCGAGCGCGACGGCACTGACGACGACGCGCTCGTCGCCGTTTCGGCGCGGGACACGAAGCGGCTGCGTGCTGTCACGCAGGTGGCGTCGGATCTCGCCCACGATCGTCGGGACGGCGTACGCGGTCAGCGAGGAGCCGCGCAGGGGGTCGTAGCGGTCGATCGCCTTGATCAGGCCGACCGCTCCGACCTGCGCCAGATCCTCGAACTGCTCGCCCCGTGACGCGAACCGCCGTGCGAGCGCTCTGACGAGCGGGAGATGAAGCTCGATCAGCCGTCGCCGAGTGTCGGGATCGCGGTCCTCGCACCATGACCGCAAGAGTTCGTGAGAGGTAGCCGCCATGCGACGACAGTAGCCTTCCGATCACGGCAATTCAACAAGAAGTTTCGCGTCTAGGTGAACATCTGTAAGAAAACGACAGAGAAAATGGATCAGTCCTATACCAATGGGGTATTTCTCTCAATGTGAGGAGTTCACGATCGGGGGCAATTGCTCGCCGGGCAGCGGTGTGCCTGGCGATGCTTGCGCTCGCCGCGGCCACGAGTTCCCCTGCTCTGGCCGACACCGGCGTTCCGGACATCCCCGTTCCGGCGATTCCCGATCTGACGGAGGCCACGACCGCGGTGCTCGAGGAAGCGGGCCTCGACGAGCTCGATCCTCTGACCGCGGTCGATCCGTCCAGCGTCCTTCCGGCAGTTCCCGCCCAACTGACTGCCGCGGAGCCGGTCACGGGAGGGGCGGTCGCCGCACCGCCCCCCGAGCCGGCTGCCGAAACCCCTGTCGAAGCCGCACCGGCCGTGGATCCGACGCCGGATGCGCCTCCGGCGCCCGACGTGGTGCAAACGGCGCCTACCAATGTGAACATCTCCGTGCGGATCGACAGCCCGGGTGACAACGGTTCGGTCGAGCAGGTGAACGCTGCTGCTGCGGCGAGCGCGGGCACAGCCACTCCTGCAGAGACCGCCCCTCAGTATCAGCCGGACACGCCGCAGTATCAGCAGCCGATACCGGCTTCCGCGGCCCCGGCAGCCGATCCCGCGCCGCAACCACCCGCGGCAGAGCCGGCACAGCCTACCGAGGGCTGGACGTGGAACTGGAACTGGAATTGTGGTGACGCAATCCCGGATATTCCACTCCCGCCGGAGGTCGGGACACAGAATTGGACCTGGAACTGGGATTGGGATTGCGGAGAACCAGATCCAATACCTACGAATACGTCCGGACAAAACGCGTCGCAGTATCAACCCGGCGTTAAGCAGTATCGGCCGATCAATATCAACATCTCGATACGCATCAACAGTCCGGGTAACGACGGCCCTGTCTCCCAGACGAACGTCGCAGTCCTCGTCACGGCGCCCACGCTGCCGACGCTCCGCATCGAGGTGCCCGTTTCGCCCGTCGGTCAGCCTCAGAGCTCCTCCGGTAGCTCCGAGACGGTCGCGCCACTCGCCACTCTGGCCGCGATCGTGGACGGAATCGTCGTTGCTGAGGCCGAAGCGCCTGCCGCTGACGACGACTGCTGCTTGCTGCACGAGCCCAGGGGCGTCGCAGCCGCTGCCCAGGAGCCACAGAGCCTGCTCCTACCGCAGGCGCCGCCGACGAATCGGCGTGATGTCACCCCCCGCGACCGCTTCCGCGCATCGGTGGCGGTCACGGTCCGGCTCGCGAAGGCCTCAGAGGCCGCCGCGCGCAAGGCGCGCCCGGCCCCGAAGCCGGCGCAGCTCCGTCCGGCGCCCCACGGTCCGGCCGGACCCAAGCGTGAGCAGGCCGCCGTGCTCAGCGCCGCGGGCTTCGCTCCTGTGAACGCCTCCGACGGCCGACTCGGGCAGCTCCTGCTCGTGGTCGCCGCGTTCGCGTTCGCCCTAGCTCTCGCCGATGCATCGCGCTCGGTCGCCGCCGAGGTGCGTGCAGCAGGCGAGGATCCTGACCCTCCACCCGATCACCCGGGTTAGCGCTCCCCGCTTCCGCGATTCCGGCGGGCTAGGTCGAGCCCGCCCTGTTCACGAAGTTGGGAAGGGAGAAGGATCGATGAGACGCATCGTTGTGGTCGTTGCCGCTGCGCTCGGGCTCCTCGCGAGCGCGGGCCAGGCGACGGCTGCACCGGGTGACTCGGCCCTGGAGCTGGGCGGGACAAGCTGCCGCCAGTGCCCAGGGTGCGGGCGCGCAGTCCGGCGCCTCGCAGAGTCAACCGTCAAACAAGAACGTCTCCGTCCGCGTCCTCAGCCCTGGCGACAACGGGAACGTCACGCAGTCGAACACCGTCAGCTCCAATGCGACGGCGGCGAATGCGAACGTGACCGGCCAGTCGGCGAACCAGACGCAGACGGGCTCGTGCGGCTGCACGGGCGGCACGCAGGCGGTGGGCCAGAAGGCTGATTCGAGCCAGGCCGCGACCGCGCTGTCGTACGCCAAGCAGTCCGGTGCGAGCAACAAGAACATCCCCGTCAGGGTCCTGAGCCCTGGCGACAACGGCGACGTCACGCAGACGAACAGCGTCGAGTCCGACGCGACGGCTGCGAACATCAACGCCACGGGGCAGACCGCCGATCAGACCTCGGCAGGCGGCTCCGGAACGCAGGCGGTCGGCCAGGACGCGGACAGCAAGCAGCACGCTGCCGCAGCCTCGGCCGCCGAGCAGAAGGGCGCGGAGAACACGAACATCTCCGTGCGCGTCCTCAGCCCCGGCAAGGACGGCGACGTGACGCAGTCGAACAGCGTCGACTCGTCGGCCAAGGCCGGAAACCTGAACCTGGCCGGCCAGACGGCCGAGCAGGGACAGGGCGGGTCGGGTGGCACCCAGGCCATCGGGCAGGACGCCGACAACGACCAGTCGGCGGCCGCGCTCTCAGCATCGAAGCAGGATGGTGCGAAGAACACGAACATCCCCGTCCGCGTCCTGAGCAAGGGCGACGGTGGAGACGTGTCCCAGTCGAACAGCGTCGACTCGTCGGCTGCCGCCGGCAACCTGAACTACACCAAGCAGTACGCAGATCAGGACCAGGGCGGCAAGAGCAAGGGCGAGTGCGGCTGCGCGTCCGACGGCGTCCAGGCCATCGGCCAGGAAGCCAAGAGCGAGCAGTCCGCAGGCGCGCTGTCGGTGGCGCTTCAGTCCGGGGCGAGCAACACGAACACCCCGGTTCGCGTCGGCAGCAAGGGCGACGACGGCGATGTCTCCCAGTCGAACAGCGTCGACTCGAAGGCGACGGCGCTGAACGCCAACCTGACCGGCCAGAAGGCCGACCAGGAGCGGCGCGGCGGCGACTGCCGTTGCGCGGACGGCGGCACGCAGGCGATCGGGCAGAAGGCCAAGAACGACCAGTCGGCAGCGGCTGCGTCGCTGGCGACCCAGTCCGGTGGCCATGACCGGTGCGGCTGTGGTTCGAGCGGGAACACGAACACTCCCGTTCGCGTCGACAGCAAGGGCGACGGCGGCTCGGTCGAGCAGTCGAACAGCGTCGACTCGGCCGCGACGGCTGCGAACCTGAACGCGCTGAAGCAGGACGCGGATCAGGGTCAGTCCGGCTCGGGCACCCAGGCCATCGGCCAGGAGGCCAAGAACGAGCAGGACGCGCTGGCGGCCTCGGCAGCGCTGCAGTCCGGCGCATCGAACACGAACACGCCGGTGCGCGTGGGCAGCAAGGGCGATGACGGCGACGTCGCCCAGTCGAACAGCGTCGACTCGCATGCGACGGCGCTGAACGCGAACCTGACCAAGCAGGACGCCGACCAGTCGCAGCACGGACATTCGTGCGGCTGTGGCTCGGACGGCCTCCAGGCGATCGGTCAGGAGGCGAAGAGTGAGCAGGGCGCAGCTGCGTTCTCGCTCGGCCTCCAGCACGGTGCGAGCAACGACAACGCACCGGTTCGCGTGGACAGCAAGGGCGACGGCGGCTCGGTCGACCAGTCGAACAGCGTCGACTCGACCGCCACGGCTGCGAACCTGAACGCGCTCAAGCAAGACGCGGATCAGGAGCAGTCCGGCTCGGGTGGCACCCAGGCCATCGGCCAGGAGGCCAAGAACGAGCAGGCCGCAATCGGTCTGTCCGCGGCGCTGCAGTTCGGCGCCTCGAACAGCAACTCGCCGGTTCGTGTCGACAGCAAGGGAGACAGCGGCGACGTGTCGCAGTCAAACTCGGTCGACTCGCACGCGACGGGGCTCAACGTCAACCTGACGAAGCAGGACGCTGACCAGGATCAGGGCGGCCGCAGCAAGGAGTGCGGTTGCCATGACGGGTCCGGCATCCAGGCGATCGGCCAGGAGGCGAAGAGCGAGCAGGGCGCGCTGGCCGCATCGCTGGCCGCGCAGGCGGGAGCGAGCAACGAGAACGCTCCGGTCGGCGTGGACAGCTACGGGCACGGCGGGTCCGTCGACCAGTCGAACAGCGTCGACTCCGACGCCACGGCTGCCAACCTGAACGGGCTGAAGCAGGATGCGGATCAGGAGCAGGCCGGCGGCGGCGGGATCGCGATTCAGGCGATCGGCCAGTCGGCGAAGAACGAGCAGGCGGCGATCGGGCTGTCGGCGGCGCTGCAGTTCGGCGCTTCGAACAGCAACAACCCGGTTGCGGTCGACAGCGGTGACCACGGCAAGAAGGACAGCTACAAGGACCACCGCAAGGCCGACGGTTACGGCGATGAACGCAAGGCCGACGGCGGGGACGTCTCGCAGTCGAACAGCGTCGAGTCGGATGCGACCGCGCTGAACATCAACCTGACCAAGCAGGACGCTGACCAGGATCAGGGCGGCCGCAGCAAGGAGTGCGGTTGCCACGACGGGACCGGCATCCAGGCGATCGGCCAGGAAGCGAAGAACGAGCAGGGCGCTTTCGCCGGTTCGCTGGCCATCCAGGCCTTCGGACGCGACAAGTGCGGCTGCCCGTCGGGCGGAAACTCCAACACGCCCGTGGGCGTCGGCAGCCACGGCTCCGGCGGCTCGGTCGACCAGTCGAACTCGGCGAGCTCGTCGGCGACGGCGCTGAACCTGAACGCGCTCTTCCAGGACGCGGATCAGACTCAGTCCGGTGGCGGCGGCACGCAGGCAGTCGGCCAGTCGGCGAAGAACAGCCAGTTCGCGATCGGCCTGTCAGCGGCGCTGCAGCTCGCAGCGCAGAACGCGACGGGGAGGTCACGAGCGGAATGACAAAAGGCGGCGCCCCGCAGACTGGCTCCCGGCCGGCCTGCGGGGCGTAAAGCCTCGTTGACACACCCCAAAAACCGCAGTAGCTTCGAGAAAAGGCCTGGAGATCGGGGGGATATGCCACGACAAGGAAGACGGTCGTTGCTGCGGCGCAGGGGGGCTCCGGTGGGAGGCCTCGCCGTGCTGTGCATCGTCCTCGCCGTACCGGCTCGAGCGGCGACCCCGTCCCCGGACCTACCGCCCGATGCTGTCGCTCCCGAGCCGCCGCCGGTGACCCGGACGCAGCCGGCACCGGTGCGCAGCGCGCCCGCGACGGTCGCACCGGCTCCGGTCGTTCACCATGCGGCTCCGGTCGTGCGTGCTCAGCCGGCGCAGGCGCCCGCGGCGAAGCCGAAGCCCGTCGTGAAGCCCATCAAGAGGACCGTGGTGACGAAACACGCCGTCGTCCCGGCAGCAGCTGTCCCGCACGACCGAGGCCCTGTGCCCCTCGCATCGTTCGTGCCGACGGTCGAGGAGTTGAACCGAGGCTTGGCCGCATTCGCCGGCCTGGGACTCGCGTTCGTCGCGCTGGGCGGCGCCGTCGTGCTTGTCGCCGCGCGACGGGAGCTCGCACGATGAAGCGCTTCGTGGGCGTGATTCTGGCCTCGCTCGTTCTCGCGCCCGCCGCAGCGGCGACGCCGACGGTCAGCTTCACGATGAGCGGCACCGCGGGCTCGAATGGATGGTTCCGGAGCAACGTCACGATTCATTGGGTGGTCACGGAGCAGGGAAGCGTGACGTCGAGCACCGGCTGCGAGCTGGCAGAGCTCGTCACGACCGAGGGACCGTCCTCGCACACCTGCACCGTCACTTTCAGCGGAGGCTCGACGTCGGCGACCGCGGCGCCGAAGATCGACAAGACCGCACCCGGCGTCTCGGCCGCGACGCCGGCGCGCGCTCCCGACGCGAACGGTTGGTACAACCACCCGGTGGCGTTCGGTTTCTCGGGAACGGACGCAACGTCCGGCATCGCCGGCTGCTCGTCCCCGTCCTACGGCGGCGCCGACGGCTCCTCGGTGTCCGTCACGGGCACGTGCACCGATGTCGCCGGCAACGCGAGCAGCATGGCCGTGTCGTTCAAGTACGACGCCACCCCTCCGACGGTCTCGCCCTCCGTCGAGCGGCCGCCCGACGGCAAGGGCTGGTACCGGAAGCCCGTGACCGTGAGCTTCGCCGGCACGGATCTCACCTCTGGGATCGCGGCCTGCACCGCACCCACGCGGTACGCCGGCCCGGATCAACCCAAGGCCGCCGTGGTCGGATCGTGCCGCGACGAGGCCGGCAACTCGGCTGAGGCGGGCCAGTCGTTCCAGTACGACGCGACGGCCCCGGCGCTCGCGAAGACGGAGGCCAAGATCGACAAGGGTGTCGCGCGCATCGGCTGGGACCGCGCCGGCGACGTCGTGGAAGTCGAGCTCCTCCGCAGTCCCGGGATCAACGGGGCCAAGTCGACGATCGTCTACCAGGGGAAGGGCGCGGCGTTCGTCGACAAGACGGTGAAAGCGGGCATCCGCTACAGGTACGACATCAGCGTCGAAGACGTGGCAGGCAACGTCACGACGAAGGCGGTCACGGCGACCGCAGGCAAGGCGGCGGCGCTCTACGCCCCGGCCGCGGGAACCGTCGTGAGCGCTCCGCCGCTTCTCCGCTGGAAGCCCGTGGCCAAGGCGACCTTCTACAACGTCCAGCTCTACCGAAACGGCGTCAAGGTGCTGAGCACGTGGCCCGGTTCGCCCCGGCTCCGGCTCTCCAAGGCGTGGACGTACGGCGGCAAGAAGCAGCGGTTCGGGCCTGGCAGCTACCGCTGGTACGTCTGGGGCGCGCGCGGCACTCGTGCGAAGCCCGTCTACGGCGCCGTGCTCGGCTCGAGCACGTTCACCGTCAAGCGCTAGCCGTCACTCGAACGCCAGACCCAAGCGGGAGAGCTCCTCGTCGGCGTAGCGGCCCTCGACGGTCGCCTCGAGGTCGAAGATCTCGACGATGTCCGGCTCCTTGCCGATCAGCTCCCGGGCGCGTCCGGGCAGCGGCTGCTCCGCCGCCTCGAGCGACTCGAACAGGTAGAAGGCGCCCCAGCGCTCGCCGGCAGAATCGGAGATCCAGGCCTTGAAGCGCAGCCCCTCGACCTCCGCGAACTCGTCCACCGACTCGGCGCGTAGGTAGCGGCGGAGCTCTTCGATCGTCGTCTTCGAGTCGTCGAGGCTCCAGAGGACGATCCGGACGACCATCTAGGAGGCTTCCAGCTTCGCGTGCAGCTCCTTGACCCGGCGCAGGACGTCCGCTTCCTCATGGCCGAAGTCGTCGAGGTACGCGTGCACGGCGGCCAGGAGCAGCTGGTGCTCCCCGTCGGTCAGCAGCAGCTCGTGCGTGCCGCCGCCCGGCTCCTCCTGCCAGCGCGCGACGATGAATGCCGCGTACCAGGCGGGCCAGTCCTCGTCCCGGGCCCCCAGCTCGGTCTCGTAGGCGCCGTGCGCGCTCTCGGCGACCCGCAAGAGGGTGCGCAGGCGGTCTTCGGTCAGCATCGTCCTCTCCTCCCTGTCACGGCTAGAACGGCCCCCGCGGCTCGTAGGCGCCGCGCGGCGCGCCCACTGCGATCAGCGTCATCCCGTCCGGGCCGGCCACGGGGCAGCGCGTCGTCTCCGGGTCGAAGCGGAGAAAGTCGCCCTCGCGCACCTCGACGTCCTCGCCGTCGACGCGGTAGACGCCCGACCCGCGGACGACGACGGTGACCTCCTCCTGGCCGGATGCGACCTCGTCGTGCTCGTGCCCGACGACGTCCGGGCCGAGCTCGAACCAGTTGATCCCGAACGCCTCGGCTCCCAGCTCGCGGCGGACGAACCGGACGGCCCCGCCAGGCCCGGCGCTGTCGAGCTCGTGCACGTTGACCTTGCTGTAGCCCACTACATCCGGAAGATGCCGAAGGTGGACTCGGGTACGGGTGCGTTCAGCGCCGCCGAGATCCCGAGCGCGAGCACCCGCCGGGTGTCGCGCGGGTCGATGATCCCGTCGTCCCAGAGGCGCGCGGTCGAGTAGTAGGGGTTGCCCTCGGCCTCATAGGTGGCGCGAATCGCATCCGGGTCGGCGTCGCCGACCATCGTCAGCACCGTCGCGGCCTGGTCGCCTCCCATCACCGAGATGCGGGCGTTCGGCCACATCCAGAGTTGCCGCGGCCCGTACGCGCGGCCGCACATGGCGTAGTTGCCTGCTCCGAAGGAGCCGCCCGTGACGACGGTGAACTTGGGCACGTCGGCGCAGGCGACGGCGGTGACGAGCTTGGCGCCGTCGCGTGCGATCCCGCCCTCCTCGTACTCCTTGCCGACCATGAAGCCGGTGATGTTCTGGAGGAACACGAGCGGGACCTTGCGCTTCGCTGCCAGCTCGATGAAGTGGGCTCCCTTCTGCGCCGATTCGGCGAAGAGGACGCCCTTGTTCGCGAGGATCGCGACCGGGTAGCCCTCGATCCTGGCGAAGCCGCAGACGAGCGTCTCGCCGTAGAGCGCCTTGAATTCGGCGAAGCGGGAGCCGTCGACGATCCGCGCGATCAGCTCGTGCGCGTCCATCTCGTGCTTGAAGTCCTCGGGGACGAGCCCGTAGAGGTCGTTCGGATCGAGCGCGGGCGGCTCCGGCGGAGCGACGTCCCACGGCAGCTCCTTGCGGCGGTGCAGGTTGCGCACGATCTGGCGCGCGAGCGCGAGCGCGTGCTCGTCCGAGACGGCGTAATGGTCGGCGACACCCGACCGGCGCGTGTGCACGTCGGCGCCGCCGAGCTCCTCGGCCGTGACGTCCTGGCCCGTCGCCGCCTTCACGAGCGGCGGCCCGCCGATGAAGATCGTCCCGGTGCCCTGGACGATGATCGTCTCGTCGCTCATCGCGGGCACGTAGGCGCCGCCGGCCGTGCACGAGCCCATCACCGCCGCGATCTGCGGGATCCCCTTGGCGGACATGCGCGCCTGGTTATAGAAGATGCGGCCGAAGTGCTCGCGGTCGGGGAAGACCTCGGCCTGCAGCGGCAGGAAGGCGCCGCCGGAGTCGACGAGGTAGATGCACGGCAGGTCGTTCTGCTCGGCCACCTCCTGCGCGCGCAGGTGCTTCTTCACCGTCAGCGGGAAGTAGGAGCCGCCCTTGACCGTTGCGTCGTTGGCGACGACGACGCACTCCTGGCCCTCGACGACGCCGATGCCCGTGACGATCCCCGCCGACGGGGCGGCGCCGTCGTAGAGCTCCCAGGCGGCGAGCGCGTTCAGCTCGAGCAGCGCCGTGCCCGGGTCGATCAGCCGGTCGAGCCGCTCGCGGGCGGTCAGCTTGCCGCGGGAACGGTGCCGCTCGACGGCCTTCTCGCCGCCGCCGCGCGCGACGAGCGCGGTGCGCTCGCGCAGCTCCGCGACCAGTCCCTCCATCCGCTCCGCGCGGCGCGCGAAGGTCTCGTCGCGCTCGAGCTGGGAGGTGAGCAGCGCCACGAAACCCAGCCTAACGAACGCTCCAGCCGGTGCCGATAACGGCCCTCGTGCGGCGGGACGCTTTCATGCCCTTGCTGATTGCCGGCGGCGCCGTCGCGATCGTTCCGCCTGCCCTGATCCACTTCGTCAGCCGGGAACAGGTGATGTTCTCGAGCAAGACGCACTTCTTCACGGTCGTGCTCTCCTCGCTCCTGGCGACGGTCGCCGGGGTCGCCCTCTCGTACGGTGGCTGGCGCAGGGGAGATGCCCGCGCGGTGCTCGTCGGCACGGCGTTCACCGTGATGGCGTCCCTGCTCCTCGTCCACGGCTTCGCGAGCCCGGGCTTCATCGTCGAGATGAACGGCGTCGTTGCGCTGACCGGCGCCGCCACCCTCCCGGTCGGAGGCGTCATCCTTGCTCTCTCCGCGCTGCCTTCCACGCGCAGCCCTCGAGCCGTGGCGCCGCTGCTCTGGCTCCAGGCGGCGCTGATGATCGGCGTCGTCGCCCTCGGGCTGGCGGCGCTCTGGGTACCGGACCTCGTCCCGTCCGTGCCGGAGCCGGCGAGCCTGCCCGCGCTCGCCGTGCTCGCGGTCGGGCTCGCCTTCTACGGCGTGCTCGCCTTGCGCGCGCTGCACACGGTGCTGCTGACGCGGCGACGCGCCGATCTCGGCGTCTTCGTCGGGCTCGTCTGGCTCGCCGGTGCGCTCGTCCCTGCGCTGACGCAGAGCTATCTCGACCTCTCGTGGTGGCTCGGCCACGGGCTCGAGGTTGCGGGCGTCCTGCTCGTCGGCCTGCCGGTTGCCGCCGATCTCTTCCGTTCCTCGCCGTCGCGTCCGCTCGCCGGCGACCTGCGGGGCGCCGAGATCGTCTCGGCAGAGGAGTCGTTCCTCGGCTCGCAGGTGGGCGGCCTCGTCCGGTTGCTCGCGGAGAAGGACGAGTACACCGAAGGCCACACGCGGCGGGTCGCGCTGCTGGCGGTCGAGGTGGGGGAGGAGCTCGGGTTGCCGCCGGCGCGGCTGCGCGAGCTCGCCACCGGGGGGCTGCTGCACGACATCGGCAAGCTCTCCGTCCCCGACGAGGTGCTGAAGAAGCCGTCAGCCCTGGACGACGAGGAGTACGCGATCGTCCAGAAGCACGCGGTCTGGGGCGATGCGCTCCTCGGCCGGCTCGGCTTCTCGCCCCGCATTCGGTGTCTCGTGCGCCACCACCACGAGCGGCTGGACGGCACCGGCTACCCGGACGGCGCCACCACCTTGTCGCTGGAGACGCGCGTGCTCGCCGTCTGCGACGTCTACGACGCCCTTCGCTCCGACCGCGTCTACCGGGAGGCGTGGGTGCACGAGCGTGCGATCGCGCTCCTGCGCGACGAAGCCGACACGAAATTCGACGCACGTTGCGTGGAAGCGCTCAGCCGCGTGCTTGACCGCCAGTCGGCATCGCGTACCCTGCTCGCGGTCTGAAACGCCGTCAGGTCCAGCCGATCGGGGGTGTAGCAATCCTTCGATCGGGGGACAGGTTCGAGCACTCCAACGCCGAAGACTTGGAGCAGAGATGCTTCGGTTCACCATCATGTCGCGCCTCGGTCTCGCCGAGCCGCTCGTCCGGCTTGCGCGCTCCGTCGAGAGCTCCAATCGCCGGGCCGCCCAGAAGCCCGTCGCGACGCCGCGGCCCGCGCTGACGCTCGACGCACGCCGCCCCGTCTAGACCTGCGGCGTCAGGACGACCGCCACCGTCCCCGGAGCGAGCTCCTTCGGCTTGCCGTCGACCGTCACCTCGACGTTGCCGGCCGCCCCGACGGAGAGCCAGATCCGCTCGCCCGTCAGGCGCACCGTCTCGCCCTGCGCCAGCACGCGCTCGTCGAGCACGCGGCCGCTCTCCGAGCCCACCCGCGCCGAGAACCAGCTGTCTCCGCGCACCGCCGTCAAAACGACGACCGTCTCTGCGGGCTCGACGGCCCTCGGCGTGGTTGCGCTCGAGGTTGTCACGCCCGGCGTCGTCTGCGTGGTCGCGGGCGTCGTCGCCTGCGGCTGCTCAAGTCCGGTCGACGCGCTCTCGGGCTCGGACGCGGAGTCGTCGATCGGGATCACGCCGGCGAGGACGAGCAGGAGCGCGACGAGCGCCGCGGCACTCAGGCCGGCGAGGATCCAGAAGATGACGTCGGAGAGCTTCAGCCGGCTCAGTTCGCCCACGCGACCCGTATTCGCGTCAACGCGTCGAGCCCCTTGATTCGTGTTGCAATCTGCACAAGCACCTGCCATATTCGGCGGCACCGGAGTGAGGTTTCGCGCGACGCGCGGCCCTCACCCGCAACGCGCCGCCAGCCTTTGGCCCTGGGCGGTCACAGGGTCGAAGCGGTGGCGCATGCCGCGGTCCAGCCACGTGCGAGGCCGGCCGGAGCGTCCTGAGGGGGAAAGGTGGGCGCGCCCGGGGAGTGCGGCCTCTCCCACAACACGTCCGTTGACCACGAGGCGCCTGCAGAGCAGACGACCCGGGCGGCTGGTCGCGGGGCGCACCCACGGGCAGGGTAGCCCTTTTCTTGCGACACGGAGGCGGTCTCGGGGCCTCACCCGCGGCGGCGCCGGAGGCCGACCGCCGTCAGCCCGAGCGCCGAGGCGGCAAGCCCGAAGAAGGTGACGCGGTACGCGAGTTCCCGCTGCTCCCAGTGCGCCTCGTACGCGACCTCGTCGAAGTCGGTGCATGCCGACGGGCGCCCGTGCGCACAGAACCAGGCGTCCTCCTGCGCGGCGAACTCGACGTGTCGCTTGTGGCGGTGGTCGAGGACCGCGCCGGCGCCCACGAGCAGGGCAGCGACGCCGACGGCAAGCGCGATCCGAAGCACAGTCATCAGTACGGGAGACCCTCGCGGTGACCTGCAACAGGGGCGACAGGACTCGAACCTGCGACATTCGGTTTTGGAGACCGACGCTCTACCAGCTGAGCTACGCCCCTTCGCTGAGGCGGATTGTAGCCTTGCCCCGGATGCTCTCCCAGCGACACGCGCTCGGGTTGCTCTTCCTCGCGCTCGCGCTCGGGTTCGGCGGGATCGCGCTGGCCGCCGGTGGGGCGGAACAGTGGGTGATCGCGGTCGCCGCGGCGGCGCTCGGCGGCTGGATGCTGACCATGTCGGTGCGACTGCTGCGCCGGCGCTAGAAAGAATCCGGCCTCACGCAGCGTATTCTCTCGCCATGGCGAAGGTCGAGG
The DNA here is from genome assembly GCA_963705515.1 of uncultured Gaiellaceae bacterium. Classification (GTDB taxonomy): domain Bacteria; phylum Actinomycetota; class Thermoleophilia; order Gaiellales; family Gaiellaceae; genus Gaiellasilicea. The sequence continues at coordinate 516,115 of CAVPJV010000009.1, read as the reverse complement.
ACACGAGCGCGCTCTGGCAGGAGTTCCGCCGGACGCAGGACCGAGCCGTTCGCGACCGCCTGATCCTGACCTATGCGCCGCTCGTCAAGTTCGTCGCCGGGCGGCTCGGAAGCGGACTGCCGGCGCACGTCGACGAGGGCGATCTCGTCTCCTACGGCCTGCTCGGGCTGATCGGGGCGATCGAGCGCTACGACCCGGACCGCGAGATCAAGTTCGAGACGTACGCGATCGCGAGGATCAAGGGCGCGATCATCGACGAGCTCCGCGCGCTCGACTGGGTGCCGCGTTCGGTGCGCGCACGCGCGCGCGACATCGAGCGGGCGATCGCCGAGCTCGAGAAGAAGCTCCACCGAGCGCCGACCGACGAGGAGATCGCCGAGAAGCTCGGGCTGACCGAGGACGAGCTGGGCTCGAGCCTGACCGAGATCTCGCGATCGTCGATTGCCGCGCTCGACGAGCTCTGGACCGTGTCCGCAGGCGGCGACCAGATCGCCCTGATCGACACGATCGAGGACACGCAGGGCCCCGAGCCGCAGTCGGCCCTCGCGCAGACCGAGATGAAGGAGGCGCTCGGCGAGGCGATCGCGCGGCTGCCCGAGCGCGAGAAGCTCGTCGTCACGCTCTACTACTACGAGGAGCTGACCCTGCGCGAGATCGGCGAGGTGCTCGGCGTCACCGAGTCACGTGTCTCCCAGCTGCACACGAAGGCGATCCTCCGCCTCAAGGCACGCCTCGGCGCCGCACGCGTCCCGCTCGGCTGACGACAGCCGGTTACGATTCGGCTCTCGCCACTGGAGATCCGAGGAGGACGCCGCGCATGCCCGCATTCGAGCCCGGAAAGATCCGCAACGTCGCCGTCGTCGGCCACCGAGGCACAGGCAAGACCTCGCTCGTCGAGGCGCTGCTCTTCCAGGCGGGCGAGACGAACCGTCTCGGCACGATCGAAGCGGGCTCGACGGTCGCCGACTGGGACGACGACGAGCAGCAGCGCGGGATGTCGATCGCGCTCGCGCTCACGCACGCCGAGTGGCAGGGCCGGAAGCTCAACCTCGTCGACGTACCCGGCGACCCGAGCTTCCAGGGCGAGGCGCGCTGCGCGCTCCGCGTCGTCGAGGGCGCGCTGTTCGTGCTCAGCGGCGTCATGGGTGTCGAGGTCGGTACGGCACGGGTCTGGAAGCGCGCCGACGAGCTCGGAATCGCGCGCGTCCTCTTCGTCAACATGCTCGACCGCGAGCGCGCCGATTTCTTCCGCGCACTCGGTCAGATGCAGGAGCAGCTGTCGCCCCGCTGCGTCGCCGTCCAGCTGCCGATCGGGAGCGAGCACGAGCTCACCGGGATCGTCGACATCCTCCACATGTGCGCCTACACGAGCCCCGACGGCGAGAAGGAGCCGGAGCCGGGGCCGATCCCCGAGGAGCTGGCAGGACTCGTCCAGGAGTACCGGGAGAAGCTGCTCGACGAGGTCGTCCAGACCGACGAGGCGCTGATGGAGAAGTACCTCGAGGGTGAGGAGCTCGGCGTCGAGGAAGTCGCGCACGCGCTCAAGGACGCCGTCACCCGCGGCGAGGTCTTCCCCGTCGCGTGCGGTGTCGCGACGAAGAACCTCGGCGCGCATGCCCTCCTCGACCTGATCGTCGAGGGGGTGCCGTCACCGGCGAAGGCCGGCTCGATCACGCACATCGAGGGCGCCGATACGGCCGCCTTCGTCTTCAAGACGATCGCCGACCCGTTCGCGGGCCGGATCAACCTCTTCCGCGTCCTCCAGGGCTCGGTCCGCCCCGACCAGACCCTCGTCGACGCGCGCACGCACGCGAAGGAGCGGATGGGCTCGCTGCTCTTCCAGCAGGGCAAGGAGCACATTCCCGCCCAGGAGTTCGGCCCCGGCGACATCGGCGCCGTCGCGAAGCTGAAGGAGGTGCAGACGGGCGACCTGCTGCTCGACAAGGAGGTCGAGACCGACGTGCCCGAGATCGGCTTCCCGGAGCCGGTGATGAGCTTCGCGATCACGCCGAAGTCGAAGGGCGACGAGGAGAAGGTGGCGCAGGCGATCCGGCGCCTCGGCGAGGAGGACCCGACGCTGCGGCTGCACCGCGACCAGCAGACCGGGGAGGAGATTCTCTCCGGGATGAGCCAGATGCACGTCGAGGTCGCGCTCGAGCGCGCCAAGCGCCGCTTCGGCGTCGACGTCGAGCTGCACCCGCCGCGCGTGCCGTACCTGGAGACGATCCGCAAGGAGTCCCGCTCGCACGCCCGCTACAAGAAGCAGACCGGCGGCCGCGGGCAGTTCGGCGACTGCACGATCGTGCTCGAGCCGATCGACGGGAACGTCGGCTACGAGTTCGTCGACAAGATCGTCGGCGGCGTCATCCCGCAGAGCTTCCGGCCCGCCGTCGACAAGGGGATCCAGGAGGCGATGCACCACGGCGAGCTCGCCGGCGCCCCCGTTCAGGGCGTCCGCGTGCTGCTCGTCGACGGCTCGTACCACACCGTCGACTCCTCGGAGATGGCGTTCAAGATCGCCGGCTCGATGGCGTTCAAGGAGGCGTACACGAAGGCGGAGCCGGTTCTGCTCGAGCCGATCATGGAGCTCGAGGTGACGGTGCCCGACGAGGCCGTCGGCGCCGTCAACGGCGACCTCAACTCGCGGCGCGGCCGTCTGCACGGGATGGAGCCGGCGGCCGGGATGACGACGATCAAGGCCGAGGTGCCGATGGCCGAGATGCTCACCTACCTGCAGACGCTGACGTCGATCACCGGCGGCCGCGGCGACTACTCGATGCACTTCCTCCGCTACGAGGAGGTCCCGTCCCACGTCGCCCAGCGGGTGATCGAGGACACGAAGCGCGAGCGGGAAGCCGCCGCAGCACATTAGATCTCCCGCAAGTTGGGGCGGGCAAAGCCCGCCCCAACGCGAGACCCCTGAAGGGAGCCATGCCTACGGCGTGGCTCCGGGCGTTGCTCGTGTCTAGATCGTCTGGGGCTCGGTCTGGCTCTGCGGCGCGTCGCTCTCGCGGAGCCGCTTGATCAGCTCTGTCACGTCCGCGAGCTCCTGCTCGAGGTCGCGCTGGTAGGAATCCAGCCGCTCGAGCACGTTCTCGCTCGCGTAGAAGCGCGCGCCGAACGGCGGGCGCCGACGCTGAAATCTGCGGTGATGCATGTGGTCACCTCCCTTCCTCATGCCGTTGGAGAAAGCGGTCGATCCGGGTGCGCGTCTCCGCGAGCGCGGCGGCCCAGCGCTCGAGCGCCTCGCGACCGGCGGGCGTCAGCTCGTAGGTCCGCTTGGCCGGGCCGGGGACGGATTCGTCCCATTCGCTGCTCACGAGCCCCTGCTCCTCGAGGCTGCGGAGGACGCGGTAGAGGTTGCCGACGTCGATGCGCTCGTCGCCGAGCACCGAGGGCAGCCGCTCGAGCAGGTCGTAGCCGTGGGCGGGGCGCTCGCGCAGCAGCAGGAGCAGCGCGGCGACCTGGAAGCGCTCGATCCGCCCGCCCCGTCCATGCCATCCTCGTCGTCTATACATATGTGAGTTACATATAGCAGAACGGGGTCCTGTGGATAACTCGATTCGTTTGCTACGGTCGCCGGGATGCGTGTGACGCGTTCAGCCGCAACGCGCACCTGCGCGATCTGCGAGCGCTCGCTTCTGATGGGCGAGCATGCTCTTCGGTTCTCGCCCAGTGGCGGCGAGTACGTCGACGTCTGCCCGCTCTGCGCGGAGATCGCCCTCGAGCACGGCTGGCTGCGTGAGGGCAGCCCTTCGCTGCCGACTGTCCCGTTCGACGCCCGCCGGCGAAAGAGCCGCTGGGCGAGCCTGCTCGGCGGTGGCCGCCGTGCGGAGGAGGCGCCGGTCGCGGACGAGCCGATCCTGCGCCGGCTGTCGGAGCCCGAGCTCGCCGTCGTCGAGGCGGCCGACCTCTTCAACGCGAGCGCGCACCGTCGGACGGTCGCCGGTGTGGCGAAGAGCCTCGGTGCGCCGACGTCCTCGATCGTGCCGCTCTCGGGCGTGAGCGGCGAGATGGTCGTCACGGTGGCGTGGGAGATCTCCTGGTACCAGTACCGGGTCTCGCCGGATGCGGCGCAGCCGGTGCGGCTCGTCGAACGCGGTCACGACCTCGAGGAGCTCGACGCGGGCTTCCAGGGCTGGAACGCGTACCTGGCCGACGACGGCCGCCTGATGCCCGACATCGCCAGGGTCTGATCCCATGCCCGATCCGGCGACCTTGCTCGTCTTCGGCCTGGCCGCGCTCGCGCTGATCGTCGTTCCCGGTCCGGCGGTGCTCTACATCGTCTCGCAGAGCATCGACCGCGGCAGGCTCGCCGGCTTCGTCTCCGCGCTCGGGATCGCGGTCGGCGGCTTGGTCCATGTCCTCGCCGCCGCGATCGGCCTCTCGTCGATCCTCGTCTCGTCGGCGACGGCGTTCAACGCGATCAAGTACGCCGGCGCGGCGTATCTGATCGGCATGGGGCTCTGGACGATCTTCAGGCGGCGCGACGAGCAGCCGGCGAGCCTGCCCAGTGAGCGGCGCCTCCGCCGCCGGTTCGGCCAGGGCGTGATCGTGAACGTGCTCAACCCGAAGACCGCGCTCTTCTTCTTCGCCTTCCTGCCGCAGTTCGTCGACCCCGAGCAGGGCAACACCGGGGTGCAGATCGCGGTGCTCGGCCTCGTCTTCGTCGTCCTTGCGGTCATCAGCGACAGCATCTGGGCGCTGGCGGCCGGAACGGCCTCCGAGCACCTGCGCGGCAGCCGGCGCTTCCTCTCGGTGCAGCGTTACGTCTCGGGGTCCGTTTTCGTGGGACTCGGCGGTCTCACCGCCGCCGCCAAACGTCACTAAAAAGGGTCTGGCGCCGACCGCCCGGGTTCGTAGACTGAGCCCATGATCTATTGCGTGATTCCACGTGATCTCGAGGCCGACCTCTACGACAAGATGGTCGAGTACTACAAGGACAACCCGAACGTGACGGTGATCATGGACCGGCGCGAAGGGGAGGACCGGCGCAACGGCCGCGAGTACGGCGGCAAACGGGAGATCCGCGACAGGCGCCGCGCGCGGATCCCGGGGACGTTCCCCGAGACCGACACCGTCATCACCGAGTAGGCATCCCTCGTTCGGGGGACGACCGCGACGGTCCTGCCGCCGAGATTCGTCGTATGTCTTACGACGAGTACGAGTCTCGCCGGACGATCTCGCTGCCGCTCGTCATCGCAGGACTCGCAGTCGTCGCGGCCATCGGCATCTCGCTCTTCGCCGTCGCCTCGGTGCGCGAGCAGAGCATGCAGGTCGACCTGCTCGAGACCGATGTGCGCGAGCTCGAGGGCCGGCTGGAGGAGTTTCGACTCTCCGACCAGGCGCTCGCCGGCCGACTGAAGACCTCGGAGAGCAAGCTGCGCGAGAAGGACCAGGGGATCGCGCCGCTCGCCGCGCGCGTGCTCAAGAGCGTCTTCACGGTCAAGACGGACGAAGGGCTCGGCGCCGGCTTCGCGGGCTGGACGCAGGACGACCAGCTCTACGTCGTCACCGCCGCCCACGTCGTCGCCGAGGTCGGCCAGCAGGTCCTGCTCGAACGCAACAACGGCTCCTGGCAGGCCGAGGTCGTCAAGCGCGACCGCGGCCGCGATCTCGCCGTCCTGCGCGTCGAGGGAAAGCCGATCGGCGCCAAGGCGCTCTGGCAGAAGCCACAGGCGAACAAGCCGCGGGTCGGCGACGCGCTTCTCCTGATCGGTAGCCCCTACGGGCTCGGCGGCACCGTCACGAGCGGGGTCGTCAGTCGCGTCCGGCCGAAGGAGATCCAGACCGACGCGGCGGCGAACCCGGGCAACTCGGGCGGCCCCGCCGTCGACCGGAAGGGCCGCGTCGTCGGCGTCCTCGTCGCCGGTGGCGCCCAGAACCTCAACTTCGCCGTCCCGATCGCCCGCCTCTGCGGCTCGCTGCGGCGCTGCTGATCAGCCGGCGGCGTACGAGTCCGGGTCGTAGAAGCTGACGCAGCCGGTCGCGCCGAGCGCGGTGAAGCGCGAACGCAGGTCGGCAAGGACGGGGACCGTCTCGTTGACGCGGCGCTCGAAGAAGCGGCGGTCGAAGCTCCGGCGCAGCCGTGCCAGCACGGCGAGGTCGTCGCGGTGCGAGTCGGCGACGACTTCGAGCGTCCGTTCGATCTCCGCGTCGTCTGCGGACGGACGGGGCAGCGCCTCGAGCTCGGCGAGCAGGTCAGACTCGATCTCGGCAGCGCCCGCGAAGACCTCCACTACTTGCCGCTCCACAGGCCTGATCGCAGCGCCCGCGACGGCGAGGTCCCGCCCACGGCCGAGCGCCCGCTCGCAGGCGGCGGTCGCTTGACCCGCCCAGTCGGGCTCGTCATCGCCGGTCAGGCGCAGGCCGACGACGACCACGGTGACGAGCACCGCGACGGCGACAGCGCCGGCGAGCAGAGCGATCCGCATCGTCCCCGACACTACTGACTACACTGCGGCCCGAGATGGCGGTCGCAGCGGAGCAGTTCAAGAACTACGTCGGCGGCGAGTGGACGGACGCCGCCTCCGGCGAGACGTTCGAGTCGAAGGTTCCCGCGACCGGCGAAACGCTCGGGACCTTCCCGCGCTCGACGGCCGAGGACGTCGATCGCGCGGTCGCCGCGGCTAAGGCCGCCTTCGAGGAATGGCGTCTTGTGCCCGCTCCCGAGCGCGGCAACGTGCTCTTCCGCTTCGCGCGGTTGCTGGAGGAGCAGAAGGACGAGCTGACCGAGTTGATGAGCCGCGAGATGGGCAAGGTGCTGGCGGAGGCCGGCGGTGACGTCCAGGAAGCGATCGACATGTCGATCTACATGGCCGGCGAGGGCCGTCGCCTCTTCGGCCACACGACTCCCTCGGAGCTGCGCGACAAGTTCCAGATGTCCGTGCGGATGCCCGTGGGCGTCGTCGGTGCGATCACGCCCTGGAACTTCCCGATCGCGATCCCGGCCTGGAAGCTGGCGCCGGCGCTCGTCGCGGGGAACACGGTCGTGCTCAAGCCGGCCGAGGACACGCCGCTCCTGGCCGAGCGCTTCATCGAGCTGCTCGGCGAGGCGGGGCTGCCCGACGGCGCCGTCAACCTCGTCCACGGCTTCGGCGAGGAGGCCGGCGACCGGCTCGTCCGGCACCCGGACGTCCCGATCATCACCTTCACCGGCTCGCGCGAGACCGGGATCGCCGTGACGAAGGCCGGCGCGGACGGGCTCAAGCACGTCCACCTCGAGCTCGGCGGCAAGAACGGGATCATCGTCATGGACGACGCCGACCTCGAGCTCGCCGTCGAGGGGATCCTCTGGTCGGCGTTCGGCACCTCGGGCCAGCGCTGCACGGCCGCGAGCCGCGTGATCGTGCACGAGGCGGTCTACGGCGAGCTGCAGACGCGCCTGGTCGAGCGCGCCGAGAAGATGCGGATCGGCCCCGGCTGGGATCCCGAGACCGACCTCGGCCCCGTGATCAACCGCGAGGCGCTCGACAAGATCCACTCCTACACGGGCATCGGCTCCGACGAGGGCGCGAAGCTCCTCACCGGCGGCGAGCAGGCGACGGACGGCGATCTCGGCAAGGGCTTCTTCTACCGGCCGACGATCTTCGCCGACGTCGATCCGCAGATGCGGATCGCCCAGGAGGAGATCTTCGGCCCGACGACCGCGCTGATCCCCGTGAAGAGCTTCGACGAGGCGCTCCAGGTCACGAACGGGATCCGCTACGGCCTCTCGTCCTCGATCTTCACCCGCGACGTGAACAAGGCGTTCCGCGCGATGCGCGACCTGCAGACGGGGATCACGTACATCAACGCCGGCACGACCGGCGCCGAGGTGCACCTGCCCTTCGGCGGCACCAAGGACACCGGCAACGGCCACCGCGAGGCCGGCCAGGCGGCGCTCGACGTCTTCACGGAGTGGAAGTCGGTCTACGTCGACTACTCCGGCAAGCTGCAGCGCGCGCAGATCGACAACGTCGAGCAGCCCTGAGCCGCCTGCTCAAGCTCGTCTACTTCGTCCCCGAGGAGTCCCGGGACGCGACACGTGAGGCGGTCTTCGCCGCCGGGGGCGGTGTCATCGGCGACTACGAGCGGTGCTCCTGGTACACGAAGGGCACCGGCACGTTCCTGGCCCGCGAGGGCGCCGCCCCGGCGGTAGGCGGCGTCGGCGAGGAGGAGCACGTCGAGGAGTACCGCGTCGAGATCGTGGTGCCCGAGTCGTCGCTCCAGGCGGCCGTCGACGCACTCCGCGGGGCGCATCCCTACGAGGAGGTCGCGTTCGACCTCTACCCGCTGCACACGCTGTGAGGGCGAGGCTGTACACCGACGGCGGCGCCCGCGGCAACCCCGGCCCGGCCGCGTTCGCCTACGTGCTCCAGGACGAGCACGGCGAGGTTCTCGCCTCCCACGGCGAGGCGATCGGCGTCGCGACGAACAACGTCGCCGAGTACAGCGCCCTGATCGGCGGGCTCGAGAAGGCGCGCGAGCTCGGCGTCACCGACCTCGAGGTCGTGTCCGACTCCGAGCTGATGGTCAAGCAGATGCGCGGCGAGTACAAGGTCAAGAACGAGGCGCTGCGCGAGCTCTCGGTCCGGGCGGGCCAGCTCGCCCGCGGGATCGGCCCGGTCTCCTATACGGCCGTGCGCCGGGAGCACAACAAGCTCGCCGACCAGCTCGTGAACGACGCGCTCGATGCCGCCGGCTGACCGGTCCGAGGACTCCGCGACCGCGGCTATACTGGCGGCCCACGCGGATGTAGCTCAGTTGGCTAGAGCGTCTGCTTGCCATGCAGAAGGTCGTGGGTTCGAGTCCCATCATCCGCTTCACAAAAGCCCCGCTAAACAGCGGGGTTTTCGTTTCCTATGCAGGCACCAAGGACGGGTTCTGCAAGCGAAACTGCAAGCGGACGGTCTGTTTGAAGTGTGCGAAATGACCCGGCAGACCTGGCGGCAAGAAGTTCGGGCTGGGCCTCACCTCCCGAGCGGTCACTCGCGCGACCCTGATTGTGGCGCTGCTGCCGAGGCTGCGGTTGCAATAGCTGCAAGTCGCTGGCGGCAGCGTTCAGCGGGTAGGACATTTCCTTTTTCTTCATGGAGGGCGACCGCCTTGGCAAGAGCATCCGCGGCGCCGGCTAGGTCGCCGTCGGCGCTGAGCAGCTCAGCGAAGTCGGCGAGGATGTCCGCGTGCGCGGTGATGTTGTCGCTGTCGGCCATGGCGGCCAGCGCTTCCCGGCCGAGCAGTAACGCTTCCCGCGTCTGGCCGCGGCGCGCGAGCACGCGGGCACGCGCTGTCCTCCAGGCGGGGTCGTCGTACCTATCCGGAACCTGGTCCAGTTCAGCGATTGCGTCTTCGTCGCGGCCTTGCGCGACGAGGACGTGGGCAAGTTTGGTGCGGTAAAGCGCGACGTAGCGTGATGCGCCCATTTCCGTCGCGACGCTGATCGCGTCCCGTAGCTCGCGCTCGGCGGCATCCATCTGCCCAGCGAGCATCTCCATTCCTGCTCCTGCGCTGTGTGCCTCCGCGAGTCCGTATGCGATGCCCAGCTCGCGGCAGATCGACTTTGATCGTTCGAGGCGGTCGCGCGCCTCTTCGAATTCACCGAGGCGTGCATATAGGTACGGGCCTCCCAGCAGTGCGTCGGCCTCGAGCGCGAGAAGTCCGCGCTCTTGTGCCCACGCGAGTTCGTCGTCGAGGAACGCAAGCACGCTCCTTAACCGGCGTCCTCCCGAACAGCATTGCTCCGCCAACTTCGTTCCAAGCTTCGATTTGCCGCCGGATGTCGCCCGACGCGACTGCGTGTTCACGACCCCTTCGGAGCGCCGTGAGCTGCGCTCCGCGCTTGTGCGAGGCCAGTTCAGCGACGCCCATGAGCTGCCAGGCATCGGCGAGGTCTGTGTCGCTGCCGATCGCGTCGAATACGGTGATAGCGCGGTGTGCGATCTCGCGCAGCGCGTCGGCATCCGGCGGGGAACGCATGAAAGCGATGCGCGCGCGTTCCACCTCGGCCCTGTGCTCGGTCGCCTCATCGTGGTGTCGCCGCGCATGTTCGGTCGCCTCGGCGAGGGCAGCGTCAGCGGCCTCGAGCGCCCCAACGCCACGAAGCGCTCGGGCGAGGTCGCAGAGCAGCGACGAGCGTTCGGTCGGCTCGACGAGAAGGAGTCGGCACGCCCGTTCGAGGAGTCCAGCCGCTGTCAGGAACTCGCCTCGATCGAGCGCGCGCCGGCCTGTGCGCCCTAGCAGACGGCCTGCTTTCAGTGCGACAGCGCGGCTCTCGGCGTTGACCGGTCCGAGGTCCGCGCGGGCCACGAAGGCCTGTTCGAGGTGGTATCCGACGATCTCTTCCTGACCGGCTGGCGGCGGGTCAGCACGCGCGTCGAGCCACGAGGCGAGCCGCGCGTGGAGCTCGGCCCGAAGCTCTTTCGGCATCGATGCATAGGCGACGTCTCGGATAAGCACATGGCTGAAGCGGAAGCCGTCGTCGCCCTCGTAAAGAGAGCGGTCTGGGCGAAGCAGTTCCTTGCGCGTCAGGGCGAGTAGGACGCCGCCGAGTCCGGCCGCGCCAGTCGAATCGAGGAGGTGCGCGACGGCGCCGCGATGACACAGCCGCCCTTCCACCGAAGCGCGCTGGAGCACCGCTCGCTCGACCGGCTCGAGGCGGTCGATTCGGGCGGCCAGGAGTGCCTGAATCGTGGGAGGAACGGTGTCTGCTCCGGCCTCGGGATCGTCGGCGAGCATCGCGAGCATCTGCTCGACGAAGAGTGGGTTGCCTTCGGCCGCGCCGACGATGCGCTCCCGCAGCGTCGGCGGGACGGCTTCGTCGTGCGCCAGGCCCCGGATGAGCTGCTCGGAGTGCGTGCTGGTTAGGGGTGAGAGCGAGACGAGTGTCTCGTCCGCGGGCGAGGCGCCGACCAGGATGGCCGGGCGTCGAAGAGGTCCGGTCGGGCAAGGCAGAGAAGCAGGATCGCGGCTCCCCCCGAGAAGCCGAGGACATACTCGAGCAGGTCGAGCAACGCCGCCTCAGCCCACTGGATGTCGTCCACCACAACAACGAGTGGTCGTGACGCCGCGATGGCCTCGAACAGCTGCCGGAACGCCCAGGCGGTCTCCTCCGGAGAGCCCTGCTCGTCATTCAGCCCAATTGCGCCGGCAATGAGCCTCGCTGCGATCGGGCCGCGCTCAACACTCCCCATGATCTGCATCAGCGCTGGCTCAGCATCAGCTCCTGCGATTTCGCGCACGATGTCGGAGAGCGGCAGATACGTGATGCCTTCGCCGTACGCGACGCAGCGCCCGACGACCACCCGAGCTTGTTGCTCGAGTGAGCGCACGAGCTCCCGCGTGAGGCGGGACTTCCCGATTCCGGGCGGTCCGACAATCGTGGCAAGTCGGCAGGACGGTTCGCGAACTGCGTCCTCGAAGACGTGGCGAAGCTCCTCGAGTTCTCGCTCACGACCGATGAAGGGTCCGGGTAGTGGGCTGCGCGAAGGGCGCAACATCCGGTCGCAAGCCGAGTAGCTTCCAAGCTGCGAGCGGCTGACTCTTCCCTTTCGCCGCCACGGCTCGCTGGGGCTCGACGAGGACGGCGTCGCCGACGAGGAGGCGCGTCGAGCGGCCGAGAAGCGCCTCCCCCGCGTGCGCGGCCTGCTCCAGCCGCGCAGCGACGTTGACCGCGTCGCCCGTTGCGAGCTTCTGATCCGAGGCCGTGTCACTCACGATCACCTCGCCCGTGTTGATGCCAGTGCGAGTGGCGATGCGAACCCCGTAGTCACGCACGAGATTCGCGTTGAGCCGCTCCAGAGTCTCGTGCATCTCGATCGCTGCCCGCACGGCGCGAAGGGCGTCGTCTTCGTGCAAGACAGGTACGCCGAACATCGCCACCACGGCGTCGCCGATGAACTTCTCGACGGTTCCTCCGTGCTGCTCAAGCGTCGCCTGCATCGTGTCGAAGTAACGCCACATCACACGTCGCAGCGACTCGGGGTCGAGTCGTTCCCCGAGCGCCGTCGAGCCAACGACGTCGGTAAAGACGACCGTTACAACCTTCCGTGTCTCGACGTCAGTTGTGCGAGCGTCCAGCTGGGCTCCACACGCGCTGCAGAACAGTGCGTCGGCGTCGTTCTCCCGTCCGCAAGAACTGCAGGTCATGATCCGGACCCTACGCTCAGAACGAATCGCGGCGCCGGGAGCCCACGCTGGCCCAACCCGAGGTTCCTCGAGCTCGCTTCAGGTCACGCTTCGGCCGAAAGAGCCATGCGCGCGCGTGAGGTGCGTTGCTTGCCACGGGTTCCCATGCAGAAGGTCGTGGGTTCGAGTCCCATCATCCGCTTCACAAAAGGCCCTGGAAACGGGGTTCTTTTTGTGCCGGTGACGACGCCGAGGCGGCTCATTGCAAGCGAGGCTGCAAGCAGTTCGCCGCGCGAGCCGAAGTCGGGCACTCCGGGCAAAAGACGGGCAGCTCAGGCGGTCAGGTGCCGTGCCGCCGCGTCCACAGCACGGCGTGAAACGAGTCCCTCGGACGTGGTCGGGACAGTCGCCGGACGGAAGCCGCGCGCGATCATCCACACCGCCAGAACCATCTCCTGTACGGCCAGCGGCATGAACATCAGAACCTGCTCGGGAGCCATGGCATCGAAGACGCCGTACATCGCGAGCAGGTCGGCCGCCACGTAGAAGGGAATCGCTACAAGACCCCACATTGAGATCCAGCGCGGAACGATGCGCGACCGGTAGAGCAGCACGTAGAACATGCCGGCACCAAGGCAGAACACGAGGGCGAGCACGGCGTTCGTGGCGTCAGAGTCGATCACGAGGTTGCCGACCCGGACGCCTGCCGGTGATGCCGTGCCCTGTCCTGCCGCCATGGCCTCACCCAGCGGCACGAGCAGCCACCAGCTGATCGCGAGGACGACGTAGCAGGCGGTCTCTACAGCTCCTCGCATGATCAGGTAGCCGACCGCCAACACCTCGTCCACCCGGCGCAACACCGGGAACAACACGACCGGGACGAACGCGAGCGATAGCCCCATGACGAGCACGAGCAGTGCACCGGTCACCACCGCGCCGGAGTGCCCCACGGCGTAAGCCAACGGGTCGCGCGCATCACGGACCGGAGCACCGACGACCATGTTGAGGACTCCGGCCACGGTCCCGGTGATGTAAAGGATCCCTGCTGCCGTGGCGGCAGCCCTGTGCTCACGTATGCCGCCCTGGCCCTCCAGACCGATCCGGCGCATCAGCGCCCTCCTTCACCTGGACGCTGACCCACACCCACCCACACCGCATCCGGGCCGCCACTGACCCGCCTACCGGGAACTACCGAACTCCATCGACCCCGCCTTCGACCTCGAGGTCTGACCCAACCAGACTCACGTCGACGCGACTTCACAGAGACATCGATGTCCACTGGAACACACGATCCGTCATCGATCGGGGTTGTCGACTACCCCCTGATCTGACCAGCAGGCCGAGCCTCAGGCAATCCAGCGTGGATGCGGGCGCCATGGACACCGGAGCTTGGGGAGGTTTGTCGCGGGCTTTGGCGAAAGCGTCACCCGCTCTTCCCTTTCCGGCCATCGAGGAGGGAACATGACTCGGTACGGGACACTCCGCACGTGGGCAGCGATTCTCAAGCTCGCCGGCTTTCTCATGGTCGTCCTGACCCTGTTCGGCGTCGTGGTCTGGGCCTTCGAGGTCGACGGGTTCTGGCAGACGGTCGGCGTCATCTTCATCGGAGCGCCTGTGGCGATCTTCGTCTCGACGTGGGGGATCGCGCTTGGGCAGGCGCTGGCAGCAATTGCGGACATCGGAGACGTGGTACGTCCGAGTTGAGCAACGCTGGAAACCGCCGGTTCCCTGTTTCCGGTGAGGCGAGGTGTGCGAAGCGGGGCGTGGGTCAGCGCTCGTGTGAAGGGCGGCAGCGCCGTCATCTGGTCGACCGGGATCCCGAACCCCACTGCTCTGCGAACCACCGAGCGCGGACGGCGTCCTCGCGCTCTCCCTCGTCCAGCGCCAGGGTGAGGGCGGCCAGGGCCTGCTCGTGTGCCGGGATCCAGCGACGCTCCAGCGCCCGCAGGCGGCGGATCGTGGTGGCGAGCTCGGCCTCGATGCGCTCGAGCGCGAGTCTTGCAGCGGCGTAGCGCGCGCCTGCCTCGACCGCGCGACCGTAGGCGGACGCCGCGTAGGGCAGCGCGGAGCTGCCGCCAGGCGCGACGAGATCGGGCGTCGGCGGAACGTGCACCTCGGCGTCCGACGGGTACACGGCTCCCATCGATCGCCGCCATGCGAAGCGCACCACCGCGGGCTCTCCGGCGTAGAAGGACGCGAGCTCGAGCGACCGCTGTCCGGAGATGAGGAGTGCTCGCCGCTGCCAGGTCTCGGCCTCTGCTACCGCCTGCTCCCACGTGCTCCGGGTCTCGTCGACGAGCGCGGCAAATCGGATGGCCTCACGGAGCAGGGCGCGCCGCTTGTCCGCGAGCACGCGGGCGCCGCGATCGGCGACGGCGAGCCTGCGGGCCAGCCACTGCCTACCCGCTCTGCCGGGAGGCGTCCGGAGACGCATCCTTCACCGCCTCGTCTCCGGCAGGTTGCCGGTAGTGGGCCTCGAGCGCAGCCTCGGACACCATCGTGAGCTCACGTCTCGGGAGGGCTGATGCGACTCTCCAGGCGAGGTCGAGCGTCTCGTCGAGGGAGCGTGTCTCCCGACGGCCTTGCGAGAGGAAGTCGCGCCGGAACGCCTCGGCGAAGTCAAGGAGGCGCGTCTCGCCGGGTGCGAGCGCATCCGCCCCGACGACGTCGGCGAGATCGGCCACTTGGCGTGCCCGCGCGGCGAGCGCGTAGAGCTGGGCGGCGATCTCGAGGTGGTCGTCGCGCGTCTTCCCAGGCCCTGCTCCCAACCGCATGAGGCGCGAGAGCGACCCGAGCGCGTCGAAGGGCGGGTAGACCCCGCGCACGTGGAGCTCCTGGTCGAGCAGAAGCTGGCCTTCCGTGATGTAGCCGGTGAGGTCGGGCACAGGATGCGTGATGTCGCCGGCGGGCATCGTCACCACGGGGAGCTGCGTCAGGGAGCCCGGGCGTCCCCGCACCCTGCCTGCCCGCTCGTAGAGCGATGCCAGATCGCTGTACAGGTATCCGGGGTAGCCTCGACGGCTCGGGACCTCCCCCCGAGCCGCTGCCACCTCTCGCACCGCCTCGCAGTAGCTCGTGACATCGGCGATGACCACGAGGACATGCCGACCGAGATCGAACGCGAGATGCTCGGCCACCGTGAGGGCGATCCGCGGCGTAACGACGCGCTCGACCAGCGGATCGTCGACCGTGTTCACGAAGAGCGCGAGGTCACCGACGGCCGCCCGCTCCTCCAGGATGTCTCGGACCTCGGCGGCGTCGGCGTGGGTGATGCCGACCGCCGCGAACACGATCGCGAAGGGCGCGTCCTCCGGCACGCGCGCGTGGGCCGCCACCTGCGCCGCGAGCTCGAGGTGGGGCAGGCCGCCGACGGAGAAGATCGGCAGCTTCTGGCCGCGGACGAGCGTGGCCAGTCCATCGATTGCGGACACCCCGGTCAGGATGGCGTCGCGCGGCGTCTCCCGGACCGCCGGGTTGATCGGGCGGCCCGACGTGTCTCGGCGCTCCCGGCCCGTTATCGGCGGGCCGCCGTCGAGAGGCTCTCCACGTCCGTTGCACACCCGCCCGAGCCAGCCATCGCCGATCGGTATGCGCAGCGGGGTGCCCGCGAAGGAGACGCGCACCTCGTCGAGGCGGAGCCCGGCCGTCCCCTCCAGGATCTCGACGACGGCCCAGTCGCGGTGTATGTCCAGCACGATTCCGTGGCGGACCTCGCCCGAGTCGACCTGGATGGCGGCGACCTCGTCCCAGCCGACGCCGTCGACGCCTTCGATCACGAGCAAAGGGCCCCGGATGGACGAGGCTCCCGAGTACTCGACACCGGGCAGCGCGCTCATGCGAGGGCTCCGAGTGTGGCGAGGAGCCGATTGCGGATGGCCTCCACGGAATCCACGTCCGCGGGTCCCCCTGCCTCGCGAGCGCGAGCTGCCTCGGACAGGTCGACCTCCTCGATGCGAGCCGCGGAGACTCCGCGCTCGAGCAGGCTGCGGAAGCGCTCGTGCAGCGAGAGCACGAGATCGAGCAGCGCCGCCTGCTTCGCGGGTACGCAGGTCGCGTCGTTGAGGCTGAGCGCGCTCTGCTGGAGAACCGCTTCTCGGAGCAGTCGGCCCACGAGCAGGACGACTCGCTCCACGTCCGGGAGGGACGTAGCCCCGACGAGCTGCGCGACCGAATCGATGCGGTCGGCCTCCGCGAGCAACGCGAGCGCGCGCTGTCGGCGCTCGGCCCAGTTCCAGTCGCCGTGCAGCGAGTACCACCCGGCAAGGGCATCTGCGTCCCGGCTGGAGGAGTCCCGCCAGCTCACGGCCGGGTAGCTGCGGGCATAGGCGAGATCGCGGTCGAGCGACCAGACCGCACGTACGAAGCGGCGCGTGTGCGCCGCGACGGGCTCGGTCATGTCCCCGCCGGGCGGCGACACTGCGCCGAGGATGCTCACTGACGCCTCCGAGCCCGCGAGCGTGCGGACGCGTCCGGCACGCTCGTAGAAGGAAGCGAGCGCCGACGCCAGTCCTGCCGGATATCCCTCCTCAGCCGGAAGCTGGCCCGTGCGGGAGGCGACCTCGCGGAGCGCTTCCGCCCAACGGGACGTCGAGTCTGCGATGACCACCGTTTCGTAGCCCTGGTCGCGGAAGTACTCCGCGACCGTGACCCCCGTGTGGATGCTCGCCTCGCGCGCAAGAACAGGCATGTTCGACGTGTTCGCCACGAGCACCGTGCGATCGAGCAGGCGACGGCCCGTCCGCGGATCCTCGAGCTCGGAGAGCTCTCCGAGGACATCTGCGAGCTCGTTGCCGCGCTCGCCGCAGCCGACGTACACGATCACGTCCGCGTCGCACCACTTCGCGATCTGCTGCAGGAGCACCGTCTTGCCGGTGCCGAAGCCGCCGGGGACGGCTGCCGTGCTTCCCCGCGCCAACGGGTACAGGAGGTCGAGAACGCGCAGGCCGGTGACCAGCGGCTGGGCGGCGTGTAGGCGCGAGCGCAGCGGACGTGGCTGGCGGACGGGCCAACGGTGCGAGAGCGCGAGCTCGTGTCCGGCCACGCGGGCGATCGGTTCGTGCACGCGGTACTCCCCGGCGGGCGCGATCCACTCCAGCCTTCCCGCTACAACGGGGGGGACGAGCGGCCGATGCTCCAGGCTGGCCGTCTCGACGACATGTCCGAGTACGGCGCCGGGCTCCACGGCGTCGCCCTCGGCGAGCGCCGGCGTGAACTGCCAGGGCCGATCGCGGTCGAGCGTCGCCGGCCGGGCGCCGACCTCGAGGAACTCCGGCGCCCGCCCGAGCGGGCGCAGCATCCCGTCGAAGACACCGCCCAGGAGGCCGGGGCCCAACTCCGCCGAGAGCGGCCCTCCGCTCGCCTCGACCGGATCGCCCGGCCGCAGGCCGCCCGTGTACTCGTACACCTGCACGGTCGCGATCTCCCGGTCGAGCGCGATGACCTCCCCCGGAATCCGTGCGTCCCCCACCTCGACGAGGTCGAGCATCGACGTCGTAGCGAGCCCGGCGACCTGGACGACGGGCCCGTTGACGCGCACGACCGTTCCCGACGTCATCTCCACAGTCGGTCGATCTCGTGCGCGCGTTCGGCGAGGCAGCGCTCGACGAGCGCCGGCAGGGTGTAGGCGAGACGGCGGTTGCCGGCCTGCGCGACGACTCCTCCCTCCGGCGGGTCGCGCTCGACCTTGGACCCGGGCCCGAGAACCTCGCGAGCGAGGTCGGTGAGGCGATCGAGCAGTTCGTCGTACCGGGGCGTCGCGCGCAGCTCTTGCGCGGCGGCCTCGGCCCGCCGGCGAACGTCGTCGTGGATCGCCCGCTGGGCTTCGAGCACGAGAGTTCGCGCTCGGCGCCGCGCCTCCACGAGCGCGGAGATCGTCTCGAGCTCTGCAGCCGCCTGACCCTCCGCCCGCGCGCGGGCGACCAGGGCCTCGGTCTCTTGGTGGGCCCGCTCGACCTGATCGGACGCCCGCTCGTCAGCCTGTCGCAAGATGTGGTCGGCGGTTGCCCGCGCCTCGGCCAAGAGCGCCTCGCGAACCGGGTCGAGGCCTAGCGCGGCAGTGTCACCCATACGAGGTCCTCTCGCTCGACGAGCCGTCTCTTAAGGGCGCGCTCCGCGCGCGGGGTGAGGACGAGAAGGGCGACCTCACCCTCGAGGCGATCCAGAACGTCGTTCGCCGACGGCTCGTCCTCGGCGCCTCGGACGTCCACGCCGGCGAGCGCGAAGCCTGCCAACCGGCTGAGTTCGCCGATCGCGACGACACCGCCCACTGCTCATGCCTCCCCGATGAGCAAGATCGCCACGACGAGCCCGTAGATCGCGATCCCTTCGGCCAGTCCCACGATCACAAGCGCACGGCCGAAGATCTCCGGCTTCTCGCTGATCGCTGCGAGTGCGGCCGCCCCTGTGTACGCGACGGCGATACCCGCGCCGATGGCCGAGCCGGCGACCGCGAAGCCGGCAGCGAGCAGCGGCGCCCAGCGATCCGGCTGAGCCTGCCCTGCGTCTTGGGCCTGAGCAGGGTCGACGACTCCGAGCAGGAGCGCGGCGAGCAGGATGAACGTGCCGAGCACGATCCCGGCGTTGAGCCAGAGGACCCGGCGGGCTCCGTGTTTCGGCCCCCGTCGAAGGAGGACGACAGTCAGCGCGGCGACTGTCGCCGCTATCGGAACAGCCCAGGCGAAGGACTCCATCATGTCTCCTCCTCTGCGGTTGCGAGCCGGATAGACCACGGTGAGAACGGCCGCCCCTCTCCTACGAAGATACGGGAGAAGAGCTCGTAGTACTCGAGACGGAGGGCTTGTACGCCGGCGACGAGACCCTCGAGAGCGAACGTCACCGCGTTCCCGGCGAGGAAGAGGGCTACGGCCAGGAGCGCGAGGGCCCCGCTCCAGAGCGCGACAGTGCCCTCCCACACGATCGCTGTCAGCGCCCCGTGCATGATCCCGAAGGCCGCGAGCCTCGCGAAGGAGATCGCGTTCGCACCAACGCGCACGACGGCGTCCGCGACCTCGACGAGCGCCTGAGCCGCCCCGGCGGCTCCGCGGCTCGCCCCGAGGTAGAACCCGAGACCGAGCAGCAGGACACCGCAAGCGATGGCCGTCGCGCCGGCGATCGTGAGCGAGTCGCTCTGCAGCCACCATCCCGCGAGCATGAGCGCTCCGCCCAGGAAGACCGCCGAGCCCGCGAACCCGGACGGGGCCACGAGCGCAGCCGCAGGCCCGCGCTCCCGCCATCGGTTCACAGTGCCGATCGCGTAGCTGCAGGCAAGTAGCACCGCCCCCACGGCCAGGGCGGCGACGAGCAGCCGGATCGGGTCGTCCAGAGGGTCGAACCACAGGGTGGGCACGACGCCGGTCGGTCCGAAGAACTGCCCGTAGAGCAGGCCGAACACCGTCCCCGAGACCCCGCACGCGACGACGAGTGGCCACGCAGACCGCAGGAAAGCAAGCCTGCGGCCCGCTCGACCTAGGACCAGTCCGAGGAGGGCGAGGATGAGACCCTGGCCGGCGTCTCCGAACATCATCCCGAACATGAGGACGAAGGCCGCCGCCGCAAACGGGGTCGGATCGATGTCCTCGTAGCGGGCGGGGCCGTACGTCTCCACGAGCGGCCGAAACGGTCGCGCCGGTCTCACCGTCCGGAAGAGGGTCGGGGGTTCCGCCCAATCGGGCTTGGGCAGCTCGACGACCGCGGCGCCTGCGGGCGCGAGCCGCGCCGCGAGCCGCCCGAGCTCGCTCTCGGGCGTCCAGCCGACGTACCCGACGAACGATCCACGGTGGACCGCGACAGAGGCCCGGCGCTTGAGCTCGACCTCGCCGGCGAGGAGCGCGTGCGCGCCTCGCCGCTCGAGCTCCGCGATGTCGGGAGCCTCGTGCGAGAGACGAAGCTCCCGCCCGTTCGTTCCGGGCAGCCGGCGCTCGAGGCGACGTAAGGCCTCGACCTCCTCGCCCTCAGGGGGAGCAAGCGGGCCGACAAGCTCGACCGTTCCCGAGTCGGCGAGCGCGATCAGCGCCTCGCGGAGGCGGGAGCGCGGCGCGACCACGGCGACGCGGCACATGCGCGCTGGAACTGCGAGGTCACGTCTCGCCATTCAACACCGCCTCGAGTCCTACGCCCCCCGCAGCCGCCGCCGCGAGCGCAGACGCCGTCAACCAGCTGTCGACGGCGAGCTGCAGCACGACACCGGTGACCGCCGCGCGGCCTTCGCGCGACCGGAGCATGAGTTCCCTGCCGTCGCTCTCGACCCGCGCCCACCAGGCCAGCTCCGCCTGCCAGAGCTGCTCCGGCGCATCCACGCCGTCGAGTACCCAGGCCGCACGCGGAGGTAGCGACGCTGCGAGCTCGGCGAACGTCCGGGCCCGTCCCCATTCCACCCCCAGGGCCGGCACACGGCGCCGAAGCAGGAGCTCGACGGGGCGGCCGGTGACGAAGAGTTCGCGTCCGAGGAGCAGCGCGAGGCCGCCGGCGACAAGGTCGCCGGCCTCCGGCACGCTGGCGGCTACGCGGTTCGCCCAGGACACGCGGAGCGCGAGGTGTAGCTCGTGCGGCCTCGTTCCCCCGGGGTCTCTCCAGGCCGAGCTCGCGAGAGCGTCCCGGAGCTCCGTCGCGTCTATCGCCTGCGACGCGGCAGGCCATGCGGAGGCGAGACCGCCGAGGTCGAACGGGGGGCGAAGCTCGGCTCCGAGCAGGTAGGCGAGCCGGTCCTCGACGTTCACCAGCTCGTACCACCCCGCGAGTGAGCGAAGAAACTCGGCGCCTCCCGGCGGAAGCCAGCCCGAGAGCAAGCGAAGGCGGAGCAGCGTGCTCGCAGCGACGGCTCGCTGGGCTGAGTCCAGGTCGAGCCCGGGCTCTAGCTCGCGTCCGTAGGCAGTCGGCAGCAGACTGATGATGGCCTCCTGCAGCGACTCGATTCGAGCGAGCTGGGTCGCCCGCTCGTGTCCCAGACGGCGACGCAGAAGGAGACGCGCGCGGACGCTCGCTCCGACCCAACCGGCGCTCATGGTGCGCCCCGCTCGACGCAGGCGACGATCTCGACCACCAGCTCGGGCATTCGGCGAGCGGCCCGCTGTCGAATGCGGTCGGCCTCCACCCGGCCGCGCTCCTCCAGCGCCGCGGCCTCCTCGCGCGCTCGCCCGCGCTTCTCCGAAGACGCTCGTTCCCGCTCGGCCTCGGCTCGCGCCCGCCAGCCTTCGGACGTGCGAGCGGCCTGCTCGAGGCCGGCCGCGAGCCGCTCCTCGGCCTGCTGCGCTGATGCTCGTTTCACGGCGTCCGCTTCGACCTCGAAAGCTTCGAGGGATGCGAAGATCGGAGCGAGCTCGGCTGCGAGATCGTCGCCCGCCGCGGCCGGCACCGCTACGCCTCGCCTGAACCTGTCGAGGAGGCTGCTGAGAGGCCTCATCGCCGCGGGTGCCTGCGGACGGTGTCCACGTAGACCTCCCGGTGGCCGGCTCACGCCGCGATGTTCTCGACAACGTAGTCGATGACCTCGTCGAGCGTGTAGAGGCGCGCCCAATCGGCTTCGGGGATGTCGACGTCCAGCTGCTCGTGGATGCCGATCGCGAAGTTGAGCGAGTCCATCGAGTCGATGTCGAGCTGGTCCCGCAGGTCTGTATCGAAATGAAGCGTGGCCGGATCAGCCTCGGGTGCGACATCTGACAGCGCGCGCAGCACCCCATCTCTGATCTCGTCCCGGGTCATAGCTCGTCGGGCTCTTGGAGTAGCCGGTCGACCGCTGCGAGGAATGCGCTCGCGCGGTGGCCGTCGGTGACGCGGTGGTCGGCGGAGAGGCTCGCATTCACGACCGGACAGGCGAGGATCTGCCCCTCCGAGATCCACGGTCGCTCGACCATCGTCCCGAAGCCGACGATTGCGACCTGGGGCGGGAAGATGACGCCGAACGCGCTCTCGACGCCTCGCTCGCCGAGGCTCGTGACGGTGATCGTCGGGTCGGACATCTCGCTGGAGCGCAGCGACCACGAGCGGGCGCGCGACACGAGGTCTCGGAACGCGTGCATGAGCTCGTCGAGTCTGAGCCGGTCGGTGTCGTGAATGGCGGGAGCGACGAGGCCGCCGCCGCGCAGGGAGATCGCCACCCCGACGTTGATGTCGTCGCGGCGAACGAGCTGGTCTCCGTCCCAGACGGCGTTGAGCTCAGGTACGTCTCGCAGCGCCAACGCGACCGCCTTCAGGAGCAGAACGCCGTGGAGCAGGCGCTCGGTGACCGGTCGCCGCTGGTTCTCCTGCGCGAGCCACGAAATCGTGTTCGACATGTCGATCGTCTGCGCAAGGTAGAAATGCGGGATCTCGCGCTTGGAGCGGCTCATCGCGGAGGCGATCGCGCGCCGCATGGCAGCGTTGCGCTCGTCCGCCGGAGCCTCAGGCTTCGGCGGCGCGGCCGCCGGCTCGACAATCGGCTCCGGGACCGACGGCGTCGGCGCGGCGGCGGCCTTCCGGGCTGCGGCCGCGGCCTCGACGTCCTTGCGCTGGATCCGTCCGTGAGGCCCCGAGCCGCGGATCTCCGCAGGTTCGAGCCCGAGGTCCTCGGCGAGCTGCCGTGCGGACGGGGAGATGACGACGTGCGGGGGGGCGCCTTCCGGGGGCGGCGCAGCAGGCTCCTCCGCTCGAGGAGCCGGCGCGCCGTCCTTGTGGATGACGGCGAGCACCGTGCCGACGGGAACCTCGGCTCCCGGCTCGACGAGGAGCTCCTCGATGACGCCGCTCGTGAACACCTCGACTTCGACATCGGCCTTGTCGGTATGGACGACGGCGACGATTTCTCCCTTGGCGACCGCGTCGCCCGGCCGCTTGAGCCACTGGAGCAGCGTGCCCGCCTGCATGTCGGCGCCTAGAGCCGGCATGACGAACTCGGCCATCAGATCTTCATCTCCCTGACGACCGCGACGACGCGCTCGGCGCTCGGGAGCGCAGCGTCCTCGAGATGCTTCGCGTACGGGATCGGGACCTCGGCGCTGCACACGCGCTGGACGGGCCAGTCGAGCAGGTCGAAGCCCAACTCCATGACCTGCGCGCTGATCTCGCCGGCGAGGCTGCCCGTCCTCCAGCCTTCGTCCACGATCACCATCCGGTGCGTCTTTGCGAGCGAGGCGAGGACGGTGTCCATGTCGAGCGGACGCAGCGTGCGGAGGTCGACGACCTCCGCCTCGATCCCGTCCCCGCCGAGCTCGTCGGCCGCTGCGAGGCACTTGCCGAGCGAGCCGCCATGCGTGACGAGCGTCACGTCGCCCCCCTGTCGGCGCACCACCGCGTGCGAGATGTCCACGGGACGTGCCTCCTCGTCCACGTCCGCCTCGAGTGGGTACAGCGTCGCATGCTCGAAGATGAACACGGGATCGGGGTCGTCGAGTGCCGCGAGGACCATACCTCTCGCGTCCTCGACGGTCGCCGGTGAGAGGGACTTGATGCCCGGGACGTGCGCGTACCACGCCTCGAGGCTGTGCGCGTGCTGGGCGGCGAGCTGGCGCCCCCCGCCGGTAGCCATGCGCACGACGAGGGGAATGCTCACCTGTCCTCCCGACATGTACCGCAGCGTCGCCGCATTGTTCACGACCTGGTCGAGGGAGAGCAGGCTGAAATTGATCGTCATCACCTCGACGATCGGGCGCATCCCGCCGAGCGCCGCGCCGATCCCGGCTCCGACGAACGCCGACTCGGAGAGCGGCGTGTTGCGCACACGCTCCGGGCCGAACTCGTCGAGCAACCCGAGGCTCACGGCGAACGCTCCTCCGTAGCCGCCGACGTCCTCGCCCATGAGGAACACCCGGTCGTCCGTCGCAAGTGCCTGACGCATCGCGGCGCGAACGGCCTCGCGGTACGTGAGCTTCACCGTGCTCATGCCGGCGGGGGGGTGTAGACGTCCTTCGTGAGGTCCTCCACCGGCTCCCACGGACCCGCCTCGGCGATCGCCACCGCTTCCTCCAGCTCGGCGGCGACCTCGGCCTCGAGGCGGGCGAGGTCGTCGTCCGTGAGAAGTCCGGCCTCACGCAGCCGGGCGGAGAAGAGCGCGATCGGATCGCGCTCCTTCCACCGCTCGATCTCGTCCTTCGTGCGGTAGAGGTCCGGATCGGCCATCGAGTGGGCGCGGAAACGGTACGTGCGAAGCTCGAGCAGCCGCGGCCCACCTCCTTCCCGAACCTCCCGAGCGGCGCGTCGTGCAGCCTCCTCGACCGCGAGCACGTCCATGCCGTCGACGGCCTCCGCTGGGACGCCGTAGCTCTCGGCCCGCAGCGCGACGTCTGTCCGGGCCAGCTCCTGCTCGATCGGGGTGCCCATCGCGTACAGGTTGTTCTCGCAGAGGAAGAGGACCGGAAGCTGCCAGAGGGCGGCGAGGTTGATCGACTCGTGGAAGTCGCCCTCGGCGACCGCGCCGTCGCCGAAGAAGCATGCGGTGACGCGCTCGCGGCCCTGAAGCTTGTCGGCGAGGGCGAGGCCGACCGCGATCGGCAGGCCTCCGCCGACGATCGCGTATCCCCCGTAGAACCGCCGCGAGAGATCGAAGAAGTGCATCGAGCCGCCGCGCCCGCGGCTACAGCCGTTCGCCTTGCCGAACATCTCCGCCATGAGCGAGCCGGGAGGCAGTCCGCGTGCGAGCGCCTGCCCGTGCTCGCGGTACGTCGCGACGATCGCGTCGTCCGGGCTCAGCGCCTGCATCGCTCCGACGGCGACGGCCTCCTCCCCCACGTAGAGGTGGAGGAAGCCGCGGATCTTGGTCAGGCTGTAGAGCTCGGCCGCGCGCTCCTCGAAGCGGCGGATGCGGAGCATCCCGTGGAGCAGCTCGAGACCGTGCTCGCGCTCGGGCTCCGCCACGGCGGCCACGGGCGGCCTCCCCCGGCGGCTTCGGCGTGCCTTGCCTTTCTCCGGCGCGCTCATCCCGCGCCTTCCAGGGTGGAGACGTCCCCCTCGGGCAGGCCGAGCTCGCGCGCCTTCAGGAGGCGGCGCATGATCTTGCCGCTGCGGGTCGCCGGGACCTCGTCGGTGAACTCGATCTCCTTGGGCGCGACGACCGCTCCCAGCCGTATGCGGGCGTGGGCGAGGACGTCCTTCTCCAGCTCGCGCGAGGGCTCGTAGCCCGGCTTGAGCGTGACGAACGCCTTGACGATCTCGCCGGCGACCGGATCTGGCTTCCCGATCACCCCGGCGTGCGCGACCGCCGGATGCTCGAGCAGGACGCTCTCGACCTCGAACGGGCCGATGAGGTGCCCCGAGCTCTTGATCACGTCGTCGGTGCGCCCGACGAACCAGTAGTACCCATCCGCGTCGCGGCGAGCGAGGTCCCCGGTGAGGTACCAGCCGCCCGCGAAGCAGCGCGCGTAACGCTCGGGCTCGCCGAGGTACGCGCGGAACATCGACGGCCAGCCGGGGCGAAGCGCCAGCTCGCCCTGCTCTCCGGGTGTCGTCACCTCGTCCACGCCTCCGTCCTTGCGACGATGCACGATCCCGGCCTCGATGCCGTAGATCGGCTTCCCCATCGACCCGGGGCGAATGTCCATCGACGCGTAGTTCGCGATCATGATCGCGCCCGTTTCCGTCTGCCACCAGTTGTCGTGGAACGGGAGGCCGAACGCCTCCTCGCCCCAGAGCACACCGGCGGGATGCAACGGCTCGCCGACGCTCCCGAGGAACCGGAGGGCGGGATACTCGTGCTCCCGCACGAGCTCGACGCCCGCCTTCATCATCATGCGGATCGCGGTCGGCGCCGTGTACCAGACAGACACCCGTTGCGACGCCAGGATCGAGTACCAGCGCGGCGCCTCGAAGTCGCCCTCGTCGGCGATGACGGTCACGCCGTTCGTGAGTGGGGAGATGATCCCGTACGAGGTGCCCGTGACCCAGCCCGGGTCGGCGGTGCACCAGAAGACGTCGTCCGGGTGGAGGTCGAGGGCCAGCCTACCCGTGGCATGGTGGGCGAGGACCGCGCCGTGGACGTGCACGGCCCCTTTCGGCGTCCCGGTGGTCCCGCTCGTGAAGTGGACGAGGGCGACGTCCTCCGGATCGGTGGGACCGATCTCGAACTCGTCGTCGGAGGCGTCGAGGAGGCTGCGGTAGTCGTGCGTCCCGGGAACGCTCGTGACGGCTCCGCCCTCACCCACGAGGATCACGTGCTCGAGCTGGGGCAACGACTCGCGCAGCGCCACGACCTTCCGCTCGTAGAGCAGCTCGGTGGTCACGAGGGCTTTCGCGTTTCCGAGCGCGAGGCGGGTGCGGATGGGCTCGGGGCCGAAGGCCGAGAAGAGCGGGCTGAAGACGCTGCGGTTCTTCAGCGTCCCGAGCGCGGCGACGTAGAGCTCCGGGATGCGCCCGGCCAGGACGCCGACGAGATCTCCCTTTCCGACACCGAGGCTCTGCAGCGCGTTCGCGAAGCGGCTCGTCTCCCGCCCGAGCTCCGAATAGGTGAAGTCGCGCGTCTCGCCCCGTTTACCGAGGCAGCGTAGGGCGAGGTGGTGGGCGCGCTCGCCGGAAGCGTGTCGGTCGACCGCCTCGTGCGCGATGTTGAGTCCCCGTCCCCCGGGCAGCCCGTCCAGCTCCTCGCGAGCGCGCTCCCAGAAGCGGGGCGGGAAGACGCCCTCGCCGTAGTCGAGGAGATTAGGGGTGACCGGGAGATTCGCCGGAGACTTGACGATGGAGGTTGTCACGGTTGTGGGCACGCGGTCCCCTTCCGCGGGTGGAGTCCTGGCACATTCTTCCCTGGGCACGCCCTGCAGTCATCGGGAAATGCCCGCCCTCCCCGTTCGGGTAATTACGCAGCACGTGCTTCGTTCAGCGCTGGTTGGAGCGTACGCTCACTCGTGAGCGTGGCGTGACCGCAGCACGTCGAGCAGGAGGAGGACGCGCCCTGGGACAGCGTCCGAGCCTACGCCTCGGAGCCACTCCCACGCTCCGTCGGCGATCGCGTCCAGCTCCGGCTCCGGCACGGGTTCGGTCGCCATGCTCACGACCTCGCGTCCGACGAGGTCGAGGCGATCCGCCGCGGCTCCGGCCGGGCCGCCGCCCGGCAGCCGACTCTTCTCACGAAGGAGTCGGACAAGCTCGCTGCACTCGTCTACGCTGAGCTCGAGGGAGGCGAAGTCGAGCTCTAGGCGCACCACGTCCTCCGTGGTCGACGAAGGGCCGCGTCTCATCGCTGCTGCTGCCGGGCTCGATTGCGGCGGTTGTGACCGCGGCTTCCCTGCCGGTACCGGCGACGCCGCTCCTCGACGCGCCTGCCCCGATCGCGATGCTCCCGCTTCTGCGTGATTGGCATGCCTTGAGTGTCTCCCGGCTGTAGCAGCGGTGCATCGGTGGACAGCCGCATCCAGGTTGCGTGTTTTTCCCGAGGATCGGCGCCGGGCTCCAGTCGGCCGGGTCGCCGGCGCCCTGGAGGACGGGGCCGCCGGGCTGGAGGTCCCGGGCTTGCCGCTGCGCTGCCCGAATCTGCTCCAGCTCCTAGCCGAGAGCGGCGTTTCCGGGCCACCGCGAGCCCTTGCGGTCGCCGCCCGACCCTCTGCTACTCCAACCAGAAAGTCTCGCCGAGCACCAGCAAAGTAAGCAGTACCGGGAACGCGGACAGCGGAAACCACAGCAGCGCCCACCGCTCGTGCTTGAACGCGATGACCGCCAGCGCGAACGCAGCGAACGACGCCAGCAACCCGCCGAGCAGCGAGACCATGCCGAGGAACCCGACCCAGTTGTCCTCCGTCGCGCCGGAGCCTCCGACGGCGTACGCGACGGCGAAAATCATGAACGACACCGCGATCGCGACCGAGACGGCCGCCGCGGTCCCTCGCCGATCCGTAGGTTCCAAGGACGGCAGCAGCGTCCCTCGTCACGATTCGTGGGTGAGACGCCACGCGGCGCGGACGCCGAGGCGGGGGCCGCTCCGCAGGAGCCCGTGCCCGTAGATGCGACCGGCGAAGCGGACGAGCGCGTACACCGAGACGAGGACGAGCGTGACCGCGAGGACGTGCTCCCACAACGGCACGCCGACGAGGGCGCTCCGGGCGGGAAGGACGAGCGGCGCCGAGAGCGGGAAGACCGTGAGAACGTTCGCCAGCGGGCCGTCCGGATCGCTCGTGAGTGCGACGTAACCCGCGAAGTAGACGGCGACCAGCGTGTAGGTGACGGGCTGGCCGGCGGTGTCGGCGTTCTGCTGTTGCGACGCGAGTGCGCCGGCGGTGGCGTAGGCCACGGCGTAGAGCGCGTACCCGAGCGCGAACCATGGGATCACGAGGGCGACACTGCCGCTGAGCCCGGCGGGAGCGTCGAACGCCCCCGCGACCAGGAGGACGGCGGTGAGCCCGGCGATCAGCGCGAGCTGCGCCAGACCGAGCAGTCCGATGCCGATCACCTTGCCCGCCAGCAGATGGCGCGGCCGGACGGTCGACAGGATGATCTCGACGACGCGGTTGCTCTTCTCCTCGATGACGCCGCTGACCACCCACTGGCCGTAGAACGCGAGCGAGGTCAGCAGGAGCAGGGCGCCGGCGATCGCGATCAGGATCTCGGCGTCCGTCGTCTCCTCGTCCGACGGGTGAAGCGTCACGGCTGTCAGCTCCGGCGCCGGCGCCAGGTGCTGGCGGAGAGCGCGCACTGCGGTGTCCGCCACCGCGGCCGCCTTCGCGTCGACGTTCTCGCGGAACACGAGCCTGTCCTCGCGGAGGAGCAGGAGCGCATCGACCTCTTCGGCCTCGAGCGCCCGCCGTCCGGCCGCGGGCGAGCCGACGATCCGCAGGTGCACCTTCGCGTCGTCGAACGGCTTCGCGGCGCGTTCGAGTGCGGCGCGGAGCCCGGGCGGCGCGGGTGCCGTCACGGCGAGGTCGTACGTCGGCTTCTTCGAGAGCGCCCCCTGGAGCCCCGTCGACCCGCCGACGATCAGGAGCATGACGAGTGTCGCGACAAGAAACACCTTGCTGCGTCCGCGCTCGCGGATCTCGCGCCGCGCGACAAGCCAGATCGCGCGCCGGCCGGTCACGGCGCCACCAGCTCCAGGAACAGCTCGGCGAGCGACGGCGGCCCGTAGCTGAACGCGACGACCCGCCCCGACCGCTCGGCCTCGGCGAGCACCTGCTCGGGATCGACGTCCCGGCCGGCCAGCAGCCGCAGATCGCCGTTGCGGCGCTCGACCAGGTCGACGCCGGCGACGTGCGGCAGCCACTGCGGCGGTGCTCCCTCGAGCTGGAGCTCGATCCGCCGCCGCTGCGACGCCCGTCTGAGCGCATTCACGTCTCCTGTCGCGACGACGCGACCGTGGTCGACGATCGCGACGTCTTCGCAGATGTCCTCGACGAGATCGAGCTGATGGCTCGAGAAGAGAACGGCCGCGCCGCGCGCCGCCTCCTCGCGCAGCACTTCTACGAGCGTGTGGACGGCGACCGGGTCGAGACCGGCGAACGGCTCGTCGAGGACGAGCAGCTCCGGCTCGTGCAGCAGCGCAGCCGCGAGTTGCGCGCGCTGCTGGTTGCCGTGCGAGAGCTCCTCCACCTTCGCGTCGGCTCGCCCGGCGAGGCCGAGCCGTTCGAGCCATCGTCCTGCGGCGTCGCGTGCCGCACCGTCGCCCAGCCCGTGGAGCGTCCCGAAGTAGGCGAGCTGCTCTCCGACCGGCATCCGCGGGTAGAGCCCACGTTCCTCCGGCATGTATCCGAACCGCAGCCGCTCGTCGAGCTCGATCTGCTTTCCGTTCCAGAGCACCTCGCCGCTGTCGGCCTCGACGAGGCCGAAGATGGTGCGCATCACGGTCGTCTTCCCAGCCCCGTTCGGGCCAAGGAAGCCGAGCATCCGGCCGCGCGACACCGAGAGCGAGCATCCGTCGAGTGCCTGCACGTCTCCGAACCGCTTGCGTATGTCGATCACGTCGAGCAATGGCTCACATGACCTTTGCGCCAGTGGCGGGGCACTCCAGACATCTCCGCAGCCTGGGCAACCTCACACCTTCCTCGGAACGTTGCCATTGAGCGTGAACAGGAACCGCATCGCCTTGTGCCCGGCGTCGGCGGTCGGGCCGAACATGCACGGACAGCCGCCGTCGATCACGGCAATGCCGTGCGCGCGGCCGTACTCCGTGGCGGTTTCGGACACGCTGCCGGCTCCGGGGCCGCGGTGCATCCATGCGTGCTCGATCCCGAGCTCGACGCAGTCGCGCATCGTCGCCTCGGCGTGTTCGGGTCTCGTGGCGATCACGACCGCCTCGACGCCACCGGGGATGGAGCGCAGGTCGTCGTAGGCGCGGTCGCCTTCCACCTCGTCGGCGTTCGGGTTGACGGCGAACACCTCGTAGCCTCGGTCGCGCAGACGCTTGTAGACGACGTTGCCGCCGTGGTTCCCCGGTGTTCGCGAGACACCGGTGACCGCGACACGCTTGTGCGCGAGAAACTCAGCCGCAGCATCCTTGATTGTGGTCATTGGAGCTCCTTCCTTTGCGTCTCGGGCGCGACGCGCAGACACTGCCGAGCGTCCTTGCCCGGCAGGCTGATGCCATCGGTCCCGTTCGTCATCACCAGACTCCCCGAGAGCGATCCGCGCGGGATCAGCACGAGCACTGAACGGTCTGCGGCTTACCCGCATACCAACGGCACGTACACCGATTCGCACTGCCCTGCCTCTTCACCGCAACGGGCAATCAGTGATCTCCCCGATCGCTCCGCACCGCGGCTGGGGGATGCTTCCCGGGAAGGAGGTGATGACGTGCCCGCCGACATGCTCACGGAGAACGAGCGGACGGCGTCGCAGATCGCCCCGGCCACGAGCCCGCAGGACGATGAGCTTCGCACATGGGCTCGAAGGCACGTGGAGCGCGTCCACCGGCTGAAACGGGACGTTGCCGTGTTCGTGCTCGGAATGGTCGCGCTGTCCGCGGTCTGGGCGCTTGTCCAATGGCAGGACAACGGCGCCTTCGAGCGCTTCAGCGACGGAGACAACCCCGGCGACTGGGAGCCGTGGATTCTCTACGTCGCCTTGATCTGGGGCTTCTTCCTCGCGACCGCCGCGGTGAAGACGTACTTCGATCGCCCGACGACTGAGGCGGAGATCGATCGTCAGATCGAACGGCTGCGCTCGGGCGGTAGCTCGAGCTGAATCACCAGAGAAAGGAGGCCGAGATGTTCCTGACACGGCGAGATCTGGCCGGAACGATCGTGGCTTCACTGGTCGTGTTCGTCTACGCCGCGAACGTCCAGGGCTGGTGGTACCTCGGAAGCAACCGCTGGGCCGCAGTGACCATGCTCGCGATCGGCGCGATCGGCTGCCCTCTCGGGGCAAGGCTCGTGGGGGAGAAGCTCTCGTCGACCCCGATCGTCCTGCTGGGACTGCTCGGGGTGACCGCGCTCGTCCTCGCCGGGATCGCGATCTTGACGGCCGCGCAGTGGGCGCTGCTCGGACTCGCGATCGTGGTTGTCGCCCTCTGGGCGGGAACCACGCTGCGACACGCCGTAACGCCACCGGAACCGGTCGCGGTGCGGTGACTCGCGGGGCGGCCGCGAAGAGCAGCCGCCCCGCGGTTCGGAGGCTCCGAAGCATTCTTGGCTGAGAGGAGCGACGATGGCTGTCGTCTTGGCGTATGTCGATGCAGTGCCCGGCCGGCTGTATCCGCTGGTCGCGACGCTCTTGGAGCTGGCGCAGCGCGGCCACCGCGTCGTCGTGCGCTGCGGGGTCGACGACGTCGAGCTGCTGCGCTCGCACGGTCTCGAGGCGCGTCCGCTCAGGCGCGAGATCGAGCGCTTCGAGCCCGACGACTGGCGCGCGCGGACGCGCTTCGGCGCCCTCCGCTCGGGGCTCGCACAGTTCGGCGGACGGGCGCCCTTCCAGCTGCGAGATCTTGCGGAAGCGATCGAGGCCGAGCAGCCGGACCTCCTGTTCGTGGACGAGGGCGCGTGGGGCGCGGCCGCGGCCGCCGAGCACTCGGGACTCCCCTGGGCGTTCTCGATCGTCTCGCCGGTTCCCCTGCCATCCCGGGACGCGCCTCCATTTGGGCTTGGGCTGGCTCCTCGTCGCGACCGGATCGGCCGCCTGCGCGACCAGCTGGCGAAGCGGCTCACACTCGGCACGCTCGAGCGGATCATCGCCTCGCACGTGAACCCGCTCCGCGCCGAGCTCGGGCTGCGCCCGGTCGCGACCATCGACGACATCTACCTCGCCGCCTCGGTCGTGATCGCCTACACGGCGGAGCCGTTCGAGTATCCGCGCTCCGACTGGCCCGCGAAGCTCAGGCTCGTCGGCCCGGGGCTCTGGGAGCCCCCTGCCGATCCGCCCGTCTGGCTCGACGAGCTGACGCAGCCGCTCGTGCTCGTCACCTGCTCGACGCTCTTCCAGGACGACCGCTCGGTCGCGGAGGCAGCCTGCGCGGCCTTCGCCGGTGCACCCGTCGACGTCGTCGTCACCACCGCCGACGTCGATCCAGTCGGGCTCGAGGCGCCTCCGAACGTGCGAATCGAGCGCTTCGTGCCGCACGCGCCGCTGCTGGCCCGCGCGGTCTGCGTCGTCTGCCACGCCGGCATGGGCATCACGCAGAAGGCTCTCGCCCACGGCGTTCCGGTCGTCGCCGTCCCCTTCGGACGGGACCAGCCCGAAGTCGCCCGCCGCGTCGAGGTGGCCCGTGCGGGCGTGCGCTTGCCCGCGAGGAAGCTCAGCGGACAGACGCTCCGCCAAGCCGTCGATGCGGCGATCACGCTGCGACCCGGGGCAGAGCGGATCGCCGCGGCCTTCGCGGCAGCCGGTGGGTCGGCAGCGGCAGCCGACGCGATCGAAGAGCTGGCGGGCATGCCGTTCACATGAACTCACCCGCGCACAGCTCGAAGCTCTCGGGCGATGAGGCGGAACGAAAGTGTCGTCTGAGCCGGTTGCCATGCAGAAGGTCGTGGGTTCGAGTCCCATCATCCGCTTCACAGAAGCCCCGCTCAGCGGGGTTTTTCTTGCCCCAAGCGTTGGCGGGCGTGGCCTCCCGGCGTGGCTGCGGAATGGCAACGTTCCGGCACGTCCAGGAGCGCGGAATCAGTCTGAGAGCTCTCCAAGAAACGGTGGCCCTGCCTCACCCTGCATGATGTGGCCCATCAAACGGTTCCTGATCAAGATTGAAGCGCCAACCTGGGCAGACTTCGAGGCCGTCGAGTTACCGCAGCTTCCAGCGGTAGGCGAGACGATCGAGACGAAGTACGGAACGTGCGTGGTCACGGAGACGGACGCGTCGCCCAGCACCGGGCCATACCAGGGCAAGATCGTCTGCCGAGTGCCCTAGCGTCGCGCCGCTCTCGCTTACTGCGTGCCGCGGCCTTCCGCTGCGCGGACCCGCTGAGCGAGTGCTTCCAACAGTGGCCACGCCACCTCGGGATGGCTCTCGATCAGCGGACGAAAGCTCCAAACGGGCAACTGGTAGCCATTCACTTCCGTGTCCGCCGTCACCGTCGCGCTCCGCGCGGACCTGTCGACCAGCGACATCTCCCCGAAGGCGTCGCCGGGGCCGAGTCGGCCGACTTCCTCGCCGTGGACCGTCACCGTGACAGTTCCCGTTTCGATGACGATGAGCGTCTGACCGGATCCGCCCTCCTCGGCAAGCGTCTCCCCGGCCGCGTATGTCCGCGACATGAACTCAGGGGCCAGCTTCTCGAGGAAGCCGTCGTCGACCTCCGCAAAGAGCCGGACTCCTCGAAGCAGCTCAGGGCTCGGTTTCGCCACGGGCGGATCCTACCCCGCTGCCCCGAGCCGCGGGCTCGCGGAGCGGTGAGAACCAGCCGATCGCGGTGCTGATCGCCACCCCGAGCGCCATCACGAGGTAGGTCGTCTCGATCGACGTGACCTCAGCGAGCGCGCCGCCGACGGCGGCGCCGAAGGGCATCCCGCCCCAGGCGATCATCCGGGCCGAGACGTTGACCCTGCTCTGCAGGTGATCGGGCGCGACCCGCTGCCGCAGCGAGATCGCGTTGATGATCACGAGCGTCTGCGCCGCGCCCCAGCCGAAGAAGAAGACGAGCGCCGCAATGAAGTTGCTGGCGAAGGCGAGCGCCGCGACGGCGATCGTGGCAGCCGTCAGGCCTGCGAGTGTGATCGACCCGGTTGCGAAGCGGCGGTTCAGGCGCGGCAACAACACGCTCGACGCGAGGCTGCCGAGCGCCGCAGCCGAGAACAGGAGCCCGATCCGCACGCCCGTTTCCGGCAGGTCGAGGGCTTGAGCGCCGTAGACGACGGTCAGCCCGGTCACCGCGCCGCCGGTGAAGCTGACGCCGAACCCGAGCAGTGTCAGCGCACGCACGAGCCGATGCCCCCAGAGGAAACGCAGGCCTTCGCGCACATCGGCGACGAGTCGGCGGATGACCGGCTCGACGCTCGCCGCCTCGAGGTGTCGCGTCGAGAACGGCTTCCGGACGAGGAGGAGCGCGACCGCGCTGAGCCCGTAGCTCACCGCGTCGAGGCCGATCGCATTCGCGGGGCCGATCGTCGCCGCCAGGACGCCGGCGACCGCCGGCCCTGCGACGGCGATCAGGCTGGATGCTCCCGAGACGGCGGCATTGGCCTCGACGAGCCGGTCGCGGCCGGCGATCAGCGGCAGCGCGCCGAAGTTGGCCGCGTCGAACCAGACGAAGAGCGTCGCCGAGAGCATGGCCACGACGAAGACCTGCTCGACGGTGAGCACCCCGGCCGCGGAAGCAATTGGGACGGTCGCCAGGATGACGGTCTGGAGCAGGTTGCAGCCGACCATGATGCGGCGCCGGTCGGCGCGGTCCGCGATCGCGCCCGCGATCAGGCCGAAGAGGAGGTACGGGACGGCCTGCAGCGCAGCGAGCACGCCGGTGCCGAGCGCCGAGCCGGTCAGCTGGTAGACGAGCATCGGCGCGACGACGTAGGTGATCCGCGACCCCGCCTCGGAGATCGCGTGCGCGGCCCAGAAGAGGGCGAACGGGCGGTCGCGCAACATGGCGCGACGAGCGTACGCGTCAGATCAGGCGGATGCCGGTGACGCGCCGGATCTCGTCGACCGACGAGACGCCGGTGAGCGCGAGGCGCATGCCGTCGTCCCGGAGCGTCGTCATGCCCTGCCGCACCGCGGCGGCGAAGATCTCCTCCGCGGAGCTCTCGACCAGCGCCCGCACCTCGCCGTGGACGGGCATCACCTCGCGGAGCGCGACGCGGCCGACGTACCCGGTGCCCTGGCACTTCGCGCAGCCGACGGCTGCGTAGAGGAGGACGTCGTCGGACATGGTCTGGTCGGCGACACCGAGCTCCTCGGCGTTCGCCGCGTACTCACGGCGGCAATGGACGCAGAGTCGGCGCGCGAGGCGCTGCGCGACGACCGCGTTGAGCGAGCCAGCGAGCATCGAGGCGTCGACACCCATGTCGCGCAGGCGTGCGATCGCGCCGGCCGCATTGTGGGCGTAGAGCGAGGTGAGCACGAGATGCCCTTTCATCGCGGCCTGGATTGCGATCGACGCGGTCTCGGAATCGCGTACCTCGCCGACCAGAAGGACGTCGGGATCGGAGCGGAGGATCGTGCGGAGGCCGCTGGCGAAGGTGAGGCCGCCCTTGACGTCGACCTCGACCTGGTTGACGCCGTCGAGCCGCCACTCGACCGGATCCTCGATCGTCATCACGGCGCGGTCGCTGCGATTCACGTGGTCGATCGCGCCGTAGAGCGTGGTCGTCTTGCCCGAGCCGGTCGGCCCGCAGACGATCACGGTGCCGTAGGGCTGCTCGATCGCGGTGACGAACGCTGCCTCCGCGTACGGCTCCATCTCGAGCGCCGCGATGGTCGGGTGCTGGTCGCCGCCGCTGCCGAGGATCCGCAACACGACCTGCTCGCCGTGCGTCGTCGTCACGACGGCGATCCGCATGTCGATGCGGCCCGTGTCGAAGAACGCCGCCAGGCGACCGTCCTTCGGAGCGCGGCGGTCGGCGATGTCGAGCCTGCCCATCAGCTTCAGCCGGCTCGTGACCGCCTGCTGCATGTGCCTCGGCACTGTCGCGAGCTCCCGCATGACGCCGTCGACGCGAATCCGGACGAGCATGTCCTCGCGCCGTGGCTCGAAGTGGAGGTCGGATGCACCCTGCTCGAGCGCCGTCGCCAGCAGCGAGTTGACGAGGGTGACCGTCGGCGTGCTCGAGGCAAGCGTGCTGATGTCGTTGCTGCGCTCCTCCTCGGACGCGTCGTCGCCCTCCTCGATGATCAGCTGCAGCGAAGGGCGATACGCCCGTGCGATCGCAACGTCGATCTGCGCGCTCTCCGCGACGGCGATCCGGAAGCTGGAGCCGAGCGCGAAGCGGAGGTCGTCGGCGGTCGCGAGATTCGTCGGGTCGGTGACGGCGAGGAGGGGCGTGCCGTCCTCGAGGATGCGCAGCGGCAGCGCCTCGTACCGGCGCGCCAGCTCCTCCGGCAGCAGGGCGACCGCCTGCTTGTCGAGCTCGGCGACGTCGAGGTCGACGAACTCGAGCTCGTACTGCTCGGCCAGCGCGCCCGCGATCGCCCGCTCGGTCGTGAAGCCGAGGGAGACCGCGATCTCGCCGAGGCGCCGGCCCGAAGAGGCCTTCTCCTCGAGCACGCGCCGGAGCTGTTCCTCGGTGAGGATGCGACCGTCGACCAGCAACTGGCCGAGCGGAATCCATCCCAGCCCGGGTTCGGGGGTGCTCATGCGCTCGTTATCGGCCGGAGCACTCCGCTCCTGAGCCGTTCCTCTAGCTCTGCGCCTCGTACGTGCCGATCGTGGAGACGCTCGCCGATGCGGCCCGGTCGAACGGGATCGCATCCGCGCCCGACGACGCCTGGAAGTAGGCGCGGACACCCGGCGGGAGCTCGCCGTAGCTGCCGCCCTGCGAGCCGCCGATGACGTTGCCGGCGGAGTCGTAGATCACGGCCGAGATCTGCGTGTTCTTGAGCAGCATCGTCGGGTGGTCGTTGACGATCTGACCGACGACGGCACCCGTCCACGCCGGATCCCACACCTGCGCCTGGACGAGGACGTCGGCGAAGCTCGGCCCCATCTTCGTTTTCGGCGCCTGGCCGGTGATGCGCGTCACGATCTCGAGCTTCGACACGGGTGTGCCGTCCGGGATGCTCGTCGAGCCGCCGAGGTAGTAGACGGTGCCGGCGCCGATCCTCTCGACGTCGACGTTCTCGGTGTTGACGACGCGGTTCGTCGCGTCGACGAAGTTGACGAGCACCTTGACGCCGAGCGCGTCGTTCTCCGGTGACGGGTTCGCGAGCTCGACGCCGTAGCTGACACGGCGCGACATGCCGACGATCCGCTGCGAGAAGCCGTTCTTGCGCTGGACCACGCGGGCGGGCGCCGACGGCGGGCCGGTCACGGTGAAGTTGCCGGTGGACCTGCCCGCGCGGCCGCACGAGACGGCTGCGGTCGCCGAGCCGGTCTTCACCTTGGCCGGGATGTCCCAGCGCCAGGTGGCCCTGCCGGCGCGTGCGACGACCGAGGGCAGGCGCTGCAGCGTCGCGTCGGCGTAGCGGACGCTGGCGACGCAGCGGACGCCGGTGGGGCGCACGACGACCGACAGCGAGGCGGGCTGACCCTGGAACGCGCGCTGCGGCAGGAAGCCGAAGCGGAGGCTGGAGCCGGCGTCGAGCGAGCCTGCGGCCGTGGCCGTGAGCGTCAACGCGGCGAGGGCGGCGAGAGTGACGAGGCGAGCGTGCACTGGACTGGACCTCCGGAGAACGAAAAACGATGTCTAGACCGTGCCGCCTGATCGCATCTTGGGACCGCCGATGAGGGCGGGCATCCCCCGTAAGAGCGATCTTCCTGCGTTACAAGCGATACGCGGCCGAGCAGCCGCGAGAGACGCAACGGGCGCCCACGCGGGGCGCCCGGAAACCGTTGTCCTAGAGGAGCCAGACGAGGAGCAGGATCACGACGATGAGGGTGAGAAGTCCGCCTCCGATGTACATTCGGGCCTCCTGTGTGCAGTTGACGGAGGTACAACGGGCCCGCTGCTCGACGGGTTACGGGTGAAGCGGCTCGCTACGATGCGCCCGCCACGGCGCCGTGGCCGAGTGGTTAGGCAGAGGCCTGCAAAGCCTCGCACACCAGTTCGATTCTGGTCGGCGCCTTCTTCACGGGCGCGCCATCGATAGGGTCGGCGCAATGGCCTCCGTCGACGTTCCCGTCGCGCTCCTCGGCTACGGCACCGTCGGTGCCGCGGTCGACCGCATGCTCGTCGAGGGCGGCGACGACATCGAACGCGCCACCGGCCACCGCCTGCGGGTCGTGAAGGCGCTCGTCCGCGACGCCGGCAAGGACCGTGGCTTCCAGACGGCGGACGGCGTCCTCACCACGGACTTCGCCGAGATCCTCGAGGACGACTCGATCGCGATCGTGGCCGAGGTGATGGGCGGCCTCGAGCCGACCGGCGGCTACGTGCTCGACCTCCTCCGCGCGGGCAAGCCCGTCGTCAGCGCCAACAAGCAGCTGGTCGCCCGCCGCAGCGCGGAGCTCTTCGCCGCTGCCTCGGAGGCCGGCGTCCAGCTGCGCTTCGAGGCCTCGGTCTGCGCGGCGATCCCCGTGATCAAGGTGCTGCGGGAGTCGCTCGTCGCGACCAACGTCCACCGCGTGCTCGGGATCGTCAACGGGACGACCAACTTCATCCTCACGCGCATGGAGGCGGGGGACACCTACGAGGATGCGCTCGCCGAGGCGCAACGGCTGGGCTACGCCGAGGCCGATCCCGCCGAGGACGTCAACGGCGCCGACGCGGCCGCGAAGATGGCGATTCTCGCGACGGTGGCGTTCGGATCGCGCGTGCTCGTCGACGACGTCGCCTACGAAGGGATCGAGGGCCTCAAACCGGAGCACATCGAGGCGGCTCGGTCGCTGGGGGCAGTGGTGCGCCTCGTCGGCACGGCGACACTCGTCGGCGACGCCGTCGACGTCCGCGTCGGGCCGTCGCTCGTCGACCGCGAGCACCCGCTGGCCTCCGTTGCGGGCGCGTTCAACGCCGTCATGCTCCAGGGGGACGCGATCCGGGAGCTGATGCTCGAAGGCCCCGGCGCCGGCGGAATCGAGACCGCGTCGGCGATCGTGGCGGATCTCGTCAGCGTCCTCGGCTCCAGCGGCACCGGCTTCCTGCAGGGAGACGCAAGCTGGCGGACGCTCGAGAAGCTGCCGCCCGGTGAGCTACCCGCGTCGTACTACGTGCGGATCGAGGTCGCCGACCAGCCCGGTGTGCTCGCCCACGTGGCCGAGAGCTTCGCCCGCGAGGGTGTCTCGATCGCGCGGCTGACGCAGCATCTGGTCGACGGGGCCGCCGCGCTCGACGTGGTCACGCACACGGCGCCGTCGGGCCGCGTCGACGCCGCGCTCGATGCGATCGGATCGCTCGCCGAGGTGCAGGGGCGCCCCGACGCGCTCCGTCTCGTGGTCGAGCGAGGTGTCCCGTGAGGGGCTCGTTGCTCGAGCGCTACCGCTCGTCCCTGCCGCTGTCGGACTCGACGCCGCTCGTCTCGCTCGGCGAAGGCTCGACGCCTCTCGTCCGGGCGGAACGGCTCTCGGAGCGGCTCGATCTCGACGTCTGGTTGAAGTGGGAGGGGGCGAACCCGACCGGGTCCTTCAAGGACCGCGGCATGGCGGTCGCCGTTTCGAAGGCGCTCGAGGCCGGCGCGCCCGGCGTCGTCTGCGCGTCCACGGGCAACACGGCGGCGTCGGCGGCCGCCTATGCGGCGCGTGCCGGGATCGAGGCCGTCGTCGTGCACGCTGCCGGCGCCGTTGCCGCCGGGAAGCTCGTCCAGGTTCGCGCCGCCGGAGCACGCCTGCTCCCCGTGGACGGCACGTTCGAGGACGCCTTCGCCGCGGCGCTGAAACTCGCCGAGGACGAGGGCTACGCCTTCGTCAACTCCACGAACCCGCACCGGCTCGAGGGGCAGAAGACGGCTGCGTTCGAGCTCGTCGAGCAGCTCGGCGCGCCACCGGACGTGCTCGCATTGCCGTACGGCGGCGGCGGCAACACCGCTGCCTACTTCAAGGGGTTCACGGAGGCGCCCGGGCCGATGCCGCGCTTCGTCCCGGTCCAGGCGGCCGCGCGGGCGACGACGGTTGCGTCCGCGATCCGGATCGGCGATCCGGTGCACGCGCGCGAGGTCGCAGAGGCGACCGCGGCAACGGGCGGCGAGGTGATCACCGTCGAGGATGCAGAGATCGTGGCGGCGTGGCGGACGCTCGCGCGGGAGGAGGGGCTCTTCTGCGAGCCGGCGTCCGCCGCGTCCGTCGCCGGGCTCGCGCGCGCCGGCGTTCCCACGGGGAGCCGGGTCGTCTGCGTCCTGACCGGCCACGGGCTGAAGGACACCGGCAGCTTCGACGAGCTGATCGCCTCGGCATGAAGCTTCGAGTCCGGGCGCCGGCGACGACCGCGAATCTCGGGCCGGGCTTCGACTGCGCGGCCGCGGCGCTCGAGCTCTGGAACGAGCTCGAGGTGACCGATGCCGCGACGCAGCGGCCCGACCCGGACCACCTCGCGATCCGGGCGTTCGCGAGGCTGGCCCCGACCGAGGGCCTCTCGTTCGCTTTCACCGACCGGATCCCACGCGAGCGCGGGCTCGGCTCCAGCGCCGCGACCGTGGCGCTCGGGCTCGTGGCGGGTGCGCTCGTCGCCGGCGGCACCCCCGATCCGGAGGAGTTGCTGCGCCTCGGCGTCGACCTCGAGGGTCATCCCGACAACCTGGCGGCGGCGCTCGCAGGAGGCGTCTGCCTGACGTGGGACGGCAGGATCGCCCGGATCGCGGACGCGACGCCCGCGCAGCCGATCGCCCTCGTCCCGCAGGAGCGGGTCGGGACGCAAAGCGCCCGCGCCGAGCTTCCGACCGAGATCGCGCACGCGGACGCCGCGTACTCGGTCGGGCGCGCGGCGCTGCTCGGCGCCGCACTCGCGAGCGGCTCGGCAGAGCTCTTCGCGGCCGCGGCCGACGACCGCCTGCACGAGCCCTACCGGGCGGCCAAGGCGCCGCTGCTCGCGGCGGTCCGGTCCGACCCGCCGGACGGCGCACTCGGCGCGACGATCTCGGGGTCGGGCCCGACGGTGATCGTCTGGGCGCGGCAGGACGAGGTGACCTCATGCGCCGCCGAACTTCGTGTCCGGTTCCCGGGTGTCGAGGTTCTGCCGCTCCAGGTGGCGGGCAGCGGCGCCGGCGCGTTCTGACCGTCAGACGTCGAGGACGAAGTCGAACGCGGCGACGCGCCGGCCCTGGACGAGCCGCCAGCGCTCGACGAGGCACTCGCTCGTGAAGATGCCGTCGCTGGCGTTGCGGGCCACGCCGGGGAAGAAGAGCTGTGTGGTCAGCACCGGCTCGTGCGGCGCCTGCACCTTCACGTGGATGTGCTTCGTCCGGCCGGGATAGAGCCCGGGCACGACGGTGACGAGGCCGTACTGGCCCTTCGCGTTCGTGAACTGGTGGCCGCGGAAGCGATAGCCGCTGTTGTCGTAGGCGCCGCGAGCGTCGGCCTGCCAGAAGTCGATCAGCGCGTTCGCGATCGGCTTCCCTGCGGTGGTCAGCACGCGGCCGGTGAGGGTGAGCCGCGTGCCGACCGCGCCTGGGGGGAGGATCGACTTGCGCTTGGGGGAGTTGGGGGTGAAGTAGGGGCCCTCGGTCAGCTCGGGCGTGGGGTCGTCGTCTGCGTCGAGGACGGCCGGTGTCGCCGCGAGGGCGGGGGAGGAGACGAGGTCGGTGCGCCCGGCGATGGCCGCGAGGGGTGGGAGCACGAGGCCGAGCTCGAGGAGCCGGCGGCGGGTGAGCTGTCTCTCGAGGTCGGTCATAGATGAAGCGTGCCGGACCAGCATGAGAGCCGCTTAAGATCGAACGCGGTGTCGACCGGCGACCTGGAGCTGCTCGGATCCGGGCGCGAGGCCGAGGTCTTCTCGTGGGACGAAGGACGCGTCCTCAGACTCGCCCGCGACCCCTCCGACGGCGGGATGATCGGGCGCGAGGTGATCGCGCTGGCCGCGGCGCACGATGCGGGGGCGAGCGTGCCGGCTGTCTACGAGCGCGTCACCGTGGACGGCCGTCCCGGCGTCGTCCTCGAGCGCGTCGATGGCAGCGATCTCCTCGACTGGCTCGCGGCGCGGCCCTGGTCGGTGCGGTCGGTGGGGAGGACGCTCGGAGCCGAGCATGCGGCTTTGCACCGGGTCGAAGCGCCGGCCGGGCTGCCGGAGCTGCGCGAGGAGCTGCGGCACCGGCTCGGGTCGCCGCTCGTCCCGGACGACGTGCGTGCGCGCGCGCTCGAGCGCCTCGACTCCCTTCCCGACGGCGACCGGCTCCTGCACGGCGACTTCCATCCGGCGAACCTGCTCCGGACTGCGGACGGCTGCGTCGTGATCGACTGGACGAACGGGACGAGCGGCGACCCGGCGGCGGACGTCGCGCGGACGATCCTGCTCATGGGCGGCGGCAAGCTGGCCGACGGGACGCCCGTCGTCGTGCGCGTGATCGCGCCGGTCGCGAGGCGGCTGCTCGTCAGCGGCTACCTGCGCGCGTATGCGCGAGACGCGTCGCTCGACCGGGGGCTCGTCGACCGCTGGCTGCCCGTCTGGGCGGCGGCACGCCTGTCCGAGGACATCGAGCAGGAGCGTGAGTTCCTGCTCGACCGTGCGCGGTAGTCAACCCTCAGCCGAGCGCGAGCACGATCAACGCGACCAGTCCGACGCCGACGAGCGCGATGCACGCGAGCGCCGCGATCGCGGTGGCGGTGAGAAACCCGGGCGTGAACACCCGGACGGACAGCGCGGTGCCGGCGACATCGCGGAGCGAGCCCGCCGGTCCCCGCAGCCGCCAGAGCAGGAGTGGCAGGTTCCGCGCCCTGGCGGTGCGCGCGTTGCCGGCCGTCCGCGCCAGCACGGCGAGCTGTTCCTGGCTCTCGCCCGGCACGCGCTGCAGCCGGCCGGGCAACGAGACGAGCTCGAGCACAGCGCGCGTGAAGAAGAAGACGATCGCCGACGGCGTCAGCAGGAGGAGCGTGAGCACGGCGTCCGCGCCGTCGAAGCCGTCGTCGCGCCAGAGCAGCACCGCGATCGGGAGGACGGAGGCGGCAGCGGCGAGCGCCAGCCGGCGGGCGGTCCGGACGAGACTCCGCACGGTCCGATCGACCGCGGCGAGCTGGGCCGTCGGGATCGTGAGCCGCGCCACCGCGGCACGCTAGCGCGTCGGCTGCTCGTGTGGGGAGCGTGCGGCGACGAGCGTGGTGGGGCAGATCCAGTAGCGGGCCCCGCCGCGCAGCCCGCCGCTCGTGCACGAGTGCTGAGACAGGTCGGGGGACTCGGTCAGGCGGCCGGGCCGGCACTCGAGCCACTGACCGCCCTCCGGGGCGGTAGCTGTCAGCACGGCGCAGGATCCGAACAGGCCCGTGCGATCGAGCACGCGCTGGTGCTGGGCGAGGCCGAAGACTGAGGCGATGATCGCTGCGGCGAAAACGATCCGGGACATCGGGGGGCTCCGGAGGTTGGGGGGTGATCCCTGCCGCATGAGATCCGACACAGCATGGGCGCTCGGGCAGCACCTGGGAATCACTCGTTCGAGGCGTTCGGGCGCTGAGCGCGACACGCAGCCGCCGAATC
This sequence comes from uncultured Gaiellaceae bacterium, assembly GCA_963705515.1. Taxonomy (GTDB): domain Bacteria; phylum Actinomycetota; class Thermoleophilia; order Gaiellales; family Gaiellaceae; genus Gaiellasilicea. The sequence goes on along the minus strand of CAVPJV010000009.1, from coordinate 472,498 downwards.
CGCGATCCTGCCTCGGACCGGGGAGAAGCGGAGTGGCGAGCGGAAAGAGGAACAGGAAGCAGGCGGAGCCGCCGTCCGGCGGGGTCGACCGCCGCGTCTGGGTGGCCGCTGCCGTCGTGGCTGCGCTCGTGCTTGCGGTCGTCGTCGGGATCCTGTCGACGCGGGACGGCGGTGGCGATTCCGGCGCCGGCAGCACGCTTCCCGACGCCGCGGAGGTGACCGCGCTCTTCGACGGCATTCCGCAGCAGGGCATCGCGCTCGGGCCTGCCGGTGCGCCGGTCACGCTGCTCGAGTTCGTCGATCTGCAGTGCCCGTTCTGCCGGGAGTTCGAGGCCGAGGCGATGCCGACGCTCGTCCGCGACTACGTGCGCGAGGGCACGCTCCGGATCGAGCTGCGCGGCCTCGTCTTCATCGGCCCCGACTCCGAGCGTGGTCTGCGCGCCGTGCTCGCCGCGGGGCCACAGGAGCGCGCGTACGAGATGAAGGCGCTGCTCTTCGCCAATCAAGGCGTCGAGAACTCGGGCTGGCTCGACCAGGAGCTGGTCGAGGCCGCGGCCCGCTCGATTCCGGGTGTGGATGTCCCGCGTCTCGTCGAGGACATGGACACGAGCAGCGTCACGGATCAGATCGCCGAGCACGCCACCGACGCAAAGCTGCGCGGCGTGCGCTCGACGCCGACGATCTTCGTCGGGCCGACGGGCGGCGAGTTGCAGCAGGTGCAGCTCTCCTCGCCGTCCGACGTCGCCGCGATCGAAGAGGCGATCGCGGCCGCCCGCGGATGACCGACGCCGTCACGACCGCGCTGGCGGTCCTCGGGGTGGTCTCCCAGGCCGCGCTCGCAGCCCTGCTCGTCGCGGCGCTCCTCCGGTTCGCCGGCATCGAAGGTCCCTGGCGCTTCCTCCGCAACGCGCTCGCTGGCTCGGAGCTCTGGCTCGCCTTCGTCGTGGCGCTCGTCGCCACGCTCGGGAGCCTCTTCTTCTCCGAGGTCGCGCACTTCGTCCCGTGCAAGCTCTGCTGGTTTCAGCGGATCGCGATGTACCCGCTCGTGCTCCTCGCCTGGCCGGCGTGGGTAGACGACCGCCGGGGGGCGCGCTACTTCCTGCCGCTGCCGCTCGTCGGGCTCGGGATCGCGCTCTGGCACATCCTGGTCGAGCGCGGCGTCGTGGAGGAGACGCGGTCGTGCGAGATCTCAGCCCCGGGCGGGTGCAGCGTCAAGTGGATCGAGGAGCTCGGCTACGTCACGATCCCGACCCTGGCCGCGACGGCGTTCGCGCTCGTCGCCGTCCTGCTGGTGCTCAGCCGCCCGCGCTGAGCCGCTTCGCCCAGGCTTCGCCGGCCGCCCGCCCTTCGGGCGTGGCGAGGAAGTGCTCCAGCGGGACGTGCAGGAAGGCTCCGTCGGCCTCCGCCAGCAGCTCGTCGCCGTCCCGGAGCTCCGCCGAGATCTCGATCCGCCTGCCGCGGTCGGCGTCGACCTTCGCCGTGACCTGCAGCGACCGGTTGATCGGCGCGGGCCGGCGGTAGCGAATCGCGATCCGTGCGGTGACGGCGGGGAAGCGATGCCACGTCGCGAGCAGGCCGCAGGCCTCGTCGAGCGCTGCGCCGACGATGCCGCCGTGCGCGATGCCTGGGCCGCCCTGGTGGTGGACGCCGAAGGTCACCATCGATGCGTAGGTCTCCGCGCCCTCTGCAGCCGGAAGCGCCATTCGCAGCCCCAGCTCGTGGTCGCCGCACCCGAAGCAGGCCGGGTCGTGATGGGGTGGAATCCGGTCTATGCCGCGAACGGGAGCTCGACGTCGGACACGTCGAGGCCGAGGCTCGACGCCATCCGGATGCCGTCCCGGACGTCTTCCTGCAGCCGGCGAATGTCCGTCTCGCGCATGACGTTCCCGATCCACGCGCGCTCCTTCGGCCGCCAGAGCGCATGCTCGACGAAGATCGGCAGCAGCCGGTTCGCCGCCTTCACAAGCCGGTCCTTCGTCTTCTTCGACGCCCCTTCGAGCAGGACGCGCTCGTACGCGACGCCGGAGCTGTGGTGGATGCCGTCGTCGATCGTGAGCCGGTTGCAGACGTCCTCGAGCACGGTGCCGCGCGACGAGCGCGCGATCAGGCGGAAGCGCGGGATGATCAGGCGCTCGAAGAACACCTGCATCTGGAAGACCTTCTCCTCGAGCGTCTCGGCCTCGAGCGTGACCTTCGCCAGCTCGTCGAGGTAGGGGTCGCGCTCCGCGACGCCGCCGGCATCGTTCGCGAGCTTGAGCCACGCCTCGGTATGGCGGGCCTCGTCCTGCACCATCGTCGAGTAGTAGAGCTTCGCCTCAGGGTGCGGCGCGAGATTGAGGAGCTGCGCCGCCATCTCGACCGCGAACTGGTCCGCCTGCAGCTGCTGCGTGATCACCGACCGCCAGACGGCGCGGCGCCGCTCCTTCCGCTCCGCCGATGCGCCGGCGCGCGTCTCGGGGATCGGCGGCACCTCGCCCCAGGGGAGGTCGCGCACCTGCCACTCCTGCTTCTTGGCCAGCTCGTAGAAGCGGAGGACGCCGCGGCCCTTGTCGTCCCGGGCAGCGTCATCCGCGGCCTGCCGCTCCGCCTCGATCAGCGGCGCGTACGTCGGATCCGCGTTGATCGGCTCCTCGGCGGGCTCGATCGTCATCCCAGGAAGCTTATCGCCGTTCAGCGCATACCTCCGCGCTCATGGTGCGCCTGGAAGAAGTTCTCGGAGCCCGCAGTCGCCATCGCCGACGAGGCCGAGATCTCAAGCGCGAGCGCGGCCGCCGCGACGATCTGCGCGAACCGGTGCACCTTGCCGCCGCCGGCGCAATCCATCAGCGCGAGCCAGTCGCGGGCGTACGGGAGTGTGGTGCCGCCGCCGACCGTGCCGACCTCGAGCCCCGGGAAGCGGATCGCCGCGTGCAGCCCGCCGTCCTCGGTGCGGTGGGCGCTGCCGTGCGCCATCGAGCTCGTCCCGACCATGCCCAGGTCCTGGCCCGTGCACGCGAAGATCGCAGCGATCGCGGACGCGGGGGTGAAGGCGACGGACTGCATCCCGGAGGCGACCGCGCCGTGCGTTCCGGCCCAGGAGAGCTCGAGCAGGTCGTCGACGGTCGTGCGCAGCACGCGCCGAACCGTCTCGGCGTCGAGGATCGCCTCCGCGAGCACCGTCTTGCCGTGACCGGACTGGAAGAACTCGAAGGACGGCTTCTTGTCGCCGCCCATGTTCGCCTCGAGGATCGCGCGCTCGGGCTTCACCGGCGCCTGCTGCAGCACGTAACCCATGTTCAGGGCGTAGCTGTTGCGGGTCATCATGTTCGGCCCACACGCGTCCCCTGTCGTCCAGGCCCAGAGGACGTGGCACATCGGCCCGACGACGTGCGTCTTCACCTCGCGCAGCTTGGCCCGCTTCGAGAGCGTGGGGTCGTCGAGGGCGGAGAGGAACGCGCGGAGGTCGTCGAGCGAGTCCTCCAGCCACCTTGCAAGTTGAACAGCGTCGGCGGTGTCATTGCAGACAAAACATGACGCTCTGGTCATTCTGTCATGAAGCACGTATGTTCGGAAGCCACCGGACAGCGCCGCTGCCTTCATCCCGCGCGACATCGAGGCCGAGAGCCCCCCTTCCGTGTGTGCGAGTGGGACGAGGATCTCCTCCTGCGTCCTTCCCGTCTCGCGGAGAGCCCCCGCCGGCTCCTCGAGCTCGTACTGCCCGAGCTCGACGACGAGCGGGCCGACGACGGAGACCGGGATGACCATCGCCCCGGTGTGCGACTCCTGCGCCCGCACCCAGGCCTCGTCGTCGTGCGAGAGCGGCCGGTCGCCGACGACGCTTCTGATCGCTTCGCGGCGCGCGCCGATCGATTCGGCGTCGTTCTTGCGGGGGAAGACCATCGGGAGAGCTTATTCTGGCGCCCGTGACGGCGACGCTGATGGACGGGAAGGCTCTCGCGGCGCGGATCCGCGCCGAGGTCGCGGGCGAGGTGGCCGCGTTCCCGCGCCCGATCGGTCTCGCGACCGTGCTCGTCGGCGACGACCCTGCCTCGGACGTCTACATCCGGATGAAGCACAAGGCGACGGTCGAGGTCGGGATCGCGGCCCGCGACCTGCGCCTGCCGGAGGAGACGAGCGAGGCCGAGCTCCTCGACCTCGTCGCGGAGCTGAACGCCGACGACGAGATCGACGGGATCCTCGTCCAGCTGCCGCTGCCCGGCCAGATCGACGAGGGCCGCATCATCCGCGCCGTCGATCCGGTCAAGGACGTCGACGGCTTCCATCCCTTCAATGCCGGCCTGTTGCTCGCCGGCACGCCCGCGCACGTGCCGGGGACGCCGCTCGGCGTGCTGGCGCTCCTCGACGAGTACCGCGTCGAGCTCGAGGGCGCGAAGGCGGTCGTGATCGGCCGCAGCGACATCGTCGGCAAGCCCGTCGCGCTGCTCCTCCTGCACCGGCATGCGACCGTGACGATCTGCCACTCCCGGACCCGTGACCTGGCCGCCGAGATCTCGCGTGCGGACGTGGTCGTCGCGGCCGTCGGCGTCCCGGGGATCGTGAAGCCGGAGTTCGTCAAGGAGGGCGCGACCGTGGTCGACGTCGGCATCAACCGCACGGACGACGGGCTCGTCGGCGACGTCGACCCGGCTGTCGTGGAGCGCGCCGGACTGCTGACGCCGGTGCCCGGAGGCGTCGGACCGATGACGATCGCCATGCTCCTCAGGAGCACGGTTCGCGCCGCGCGATACCGCTCGAAGGAGCTTGCACATCCAGCCGCATAAGGCTATGGTTCGCGCGCTTTATCAAGGTCGGCGGCTCGGTGCCCGGGCCGTCGCTTCATCGCAAGGAGGAAGTCCAGTTGGCTCAGGGCACCGTTAAGTGGTTCTCGAACGAGAAGGGGTATGGGTTCATCGAGCGTGAGGGTGGCGAGGACGTCTTCGTGCACTTTTCCGCGATCTCGATGGACGGCTACAAGTCGCTGACCGAAGGTCAGCGCGTGGAGTTCGAAGTCGTCCAGGGGCCCAAGGGCGCCCAGGCGGCGAACGTCACAGCCGCGTAAGACCTTCTTCGGAATCGAGCTTCAAGCGGGCCTCCGAAAGGGGGTCCGCTTCTCTTTTGGAAGGATGGGCCGATGGCAATCACACGCGAGGAAGTGCTCCACGTCGCCAGGCTGGCGAGCCTCGAGCTGACCGACGACGAGGTCGAGCGCCTGACCGGTGAGCTGAGCGCGATCCTGGAGGCGGTCTCGAAGGTGAGCGAGCTCGATCTCGCCGACGTGCCGCCGACCTCTCATCCGCTCGAGCTCGTCAACGCCTGGGCCGAGGACGAGCCGCGGCCGTCGCTGCCGCTGGACGACGTCTTCGCCAACGCGCCGGCGCGGGAGGGCGATCTCTTCAAGGTGCCGCCGACCGCATGACCTCGACACCCTCGACTCACCGTCGAGGAGGCGCTCGGGCTGCTGGAGCGCAGGGAGGTCTCCGGCGCCGAGCTCCATCGCGCGTACCTCGACGCGGTCGCCGAGCGGGACGGCGAGCTGCATTGCTACCTGCGGACGGTCGAGGGCGCGGAGGGCGACGGCGTCCCGATCGCGCTCAAGGACGTGATCTCGACCAAGGGCGTCGAGACGACGGCCGGCTCGAAGATCCTCGCCGGCTACGTGCCGGTGTTCGACGCGACCGTCGCGGCCCGCTGCCGCGCCGCCGGCCTGCCGGTGATCGGCAAGACGAACACCGACGAATTCGCGATGGGCTCGTCGACCGAGAACTCGGCCTACGGCCCGACCCACAATCCCTGGGATCCCGACCGCGTCCCGGGCGGCTCGGGCGGCGGCACCGCTGCCGCTGTCACGGCCGGGCTCGCACCCTGGGGGCTCGGCTCGGACACGGGCGGCTCGATCAAGCAGCCGTCGGCGCTCTGCGGCAACGTCGGCCTGCGCCCGACCTACGGCACCGTCAGCCGCTTCGGCGTCGTCGCGTTCGCATCGAGCCTCGACCAGATCGGCCCGGTCGCGAAGAACGTCCGCGACTGTGCGCGCCTCTACTCGATCATCGCCGGCAAGGACACGGCCGACTCGACGACCGTCGACGTCCCCGCCGTCGAGCTCCCCACGGCCGAGGGCCTGGAGGGGCTCCGGATCGGCGTCCCGAAGGAGATGAACGAGGCCGAGGGGATCGAGCCGGGCGTGACGGCCGCCGTGCAGAAGGCGATCGAGCTGGCCCGCGAGCTCGGCGCCGAGGTGGGGGAGTGCGAGCTGCCGCGCTCGGTCGAGTACGGACTCGCCTGCTACTACCTGATCGCCCCGGCCGAGGCCTCCTCGAACCTGGCCCGCTACGACGGCGTCCGCTACGGCCTCCGTGTCGACGCGGACACCTACTACGAGATGGTCGAGCGGACGCGCGACGCCGGCTTCGGCGACGAGCCGAAGCGCCGGATCATGCTCGGCACGTACGCCCTCTCGGCCGGCTACTACGACGCGTACTACGGCCAGGCCCAGAAGGTGCGGACGCTGATCGCGCAGGAGCATGCCGCCGCGTTCGAGCGCTTCGACCTGATCGTCTCGCCGACGTCGCCGACCGTCGCCTTCAAGCTCGGCGAGAAGGCGGCCGACCCGCTTGCGATGTACCTCTCCGACCTGCTCACGATCCCCTCGTGCATGGCCGGGCTGCCGGGTCTGAACGTCCCGTGCGGGCTCTCGGACGGGCTTCCGGTCGGGCTGCAGCTGATCGGGCCGCAACTCTCCGAGAACACGCTCTTCACGGCAGGGCATGCGCTCGAGAATGCGCTCGGCTTCGATCCCGTCCCGGAGCGGCTGCGGTGAGCGCGCACGGCCGCGGCGTAGGCTCGACGGAGCCGCGCAGGAGCGGAGGCACCGGCTCCGCCGGCGCCGGAGCGGGAAACTGGGAACCCGTCGTCGGGCTCGAGATCCACGTCCAGCTGAAGACGCGGACGAAGATGTTCTGCCGCTGCGCGAACGGCTTCGGCGGCGGGGAGAACACGCAGACCTGTCCCGTCTGCCTCGGCTTCCCCGGCGCGCTGCCGGTCGTGAACCGGCGGGCGATCGAGTGGACGATCAAGCTCGGGCTGGCGCTCGACTGCGAGATCGCCCCGCATGCGGTCTTCGCGCGCAAGAACTACTTCTACCCGGATCTGCCGAAGGGCTATCAGATCTCACAATACGATCTGCCGTCTTGCATCAACGGCAAGGTGCTAGTGCCGACGGCGGACGGCGACCACGAGATCGGGATCGTCCGCGCACACCTCGAAGAGGATGCGGCGAAGACGACGCACGTCGGCGGGCGCAGCGGCCGGATCGGCGGCGCCGACTACTCGCTCGTCGACTTCAACCGCGGCGGCACCCCGCTCGTCGAGATCGTCACCGGCCCGGACATCCACTCGTCCGAGGACGCGCGGCGCTTCCTGCAGCTGCTGCGCCAGACGATCGTCGAGCTCGGGATCTCGGATGCGGAGATGGAGAAGGGGACGCTCCGCGTCGACGCAAACGTCTCCGTCCGCCCGGAGGGATCCTCCGAGCTCCGCACCCGCTGTGAGCTGAAGAACATGAACTCCTTCCGCTTCGTCGCCCAGGGGATCGACGCGGAGGTCGCGCGCCAGATCGCCGTCTACGAGAGCGGGGGCGAGGTCGTCCAGGAGACCTACGACTTCGATGCCGGCAGCGGCACGCTGACCGCCCGCCGCTCGAAGGAGGAAGCCGACGACTACCGCTACTTCCCCGAGCCCGATCTCGTTCCGGTCGAGCCGCCGCAGGAGGTCGTCGAGCAGCTGCGCGCAGAGGTGCCCGAGAGCCCCGCACGCCGGATCCGCCGGATCGAGAACGAGCTCGATCTCGACCGTGCGGTCGTGCTCGTGACCGGGGGGCTCGACGCCCTCTGGCAGGAGACGGTGGCGGCCGGCGCCGAGGGGCTCGCGGCCGCGAACCTGATTGCGAACCGCCTCGCGGGCGTCGACGGCGACGCGGTCGATCCCGCGGAGCTGGCGAAGCTCGTCGAGGCGCGCGACCGGATCCCGCGCGCCGCGCTCGACGAGGCGCTCGAGCGGGTGGCGACGCCGGGGTTCTCGGCGGACACGTATCTGGCGCAGGAAGCCGTGTCCGACACGGCCGAGCTGGAGCCGATCGTGACGCGGATCCTCGAGGCGAATCCCGGCCAGGTCGCCGCCTACAAGGGCGGCAAGGAGGGCCTGCTCGGCTTCTTCGTCGGCCAGGTGATGAAGGAGACAGGCGGCAAGGCGAACGCGCGCGCGGTCAGTGAGCTCGTGCGCGCGAAGCTCCAGTAGCCTCCCCGCCATGAACCCGGAGTTCCGCAAGGTCGCGCTCATCGCCGCCGCGCTCGGCCTGCTCATCAGCCTCTACTTCGCGCTCCGTCCCGGTGACGACAACGAGGCCGCGTCGACGACGACCGCCGTGACGACGACGGCGCCGACCACGACCGAGGCGCCTCCCGCGACGACCGAGGCGCCTCCCGCGACGACCGAGGCGCCGCCGGCGACGACCACCGAGGCAGCGCCCGCGCCCGTGCAGGTAGACGTCGTCGTCGTCGGTGGCCAGCCCGAGGGTGGGATCGTTCGCGAGTCCGTGGATCGGGGCAGTGCCGTGGTCCTCACCGTCACCTCGGACGTGGCCGACGAGGTGCACGTGCACGGGTACGACCTGATGGCGGACGTCGCACCGGGCGCGCCCGCGACGATTCGCTTCACGGCCGATGCACCCGGCCGGTTCGAGATCGAGCTCGAGGACACCGCCGTTCAGATCGCCGAGCTCGAGGTTCGCCCCTGAGCCTGCTCGCCCACGGGATCACCGGCGTCAAGGACCTGCCGGTGCCCGAGTGGCTCTTCTTCTGGGCCGCGGCCATCGTCCTCGTCTTCTCGTTCCTCGCGCTCGGCGCGCTCTGGAAGGAGCCGCAGTTCGACCGTCGTGCGGCGGGGCGGCCGCTCCCGCTCGGGCTGGAGCGAGTGCTCCGATCGACAGCGCTTCGCGTCGTCGCCGGCTCCCTCTCCGTCGGTCTGCTCGCGCTCGTCTTCCTGACCGCTCTGATCGGCGAGCCGACCTCGGCCCAGAATCTCGCCCCGACGTTCATCTACATCGTGTTCTGGCTCGGGCTCGTGCCCCTGCAGGTGGTGTTCGGCAACGTCTGGCGGGTGCTGAACCCGTGGCTCGCGATCGCCGACGGCGTCGCGTGGCTCTGGCGCCGGCTCGGCCAGGATTGGACGCCGCCGCTCGACTACCCGCGGCGGCTCGGCGTCTGGCCCGGCGCGGTCGCTCTCGCCCTGTTCGCGGCGCTCGAGCTCACCTACGCCGAGCCGGCGAGCCCGCGCGCGCTCGCACTCGCGGTCGCGCTGTACAGCTACGCGATGTGGTTCGGAATGGCCGCCTTCGGCCGACGGATGTGGGATGACCACGGGAACGGGTTTACCGGCTACTTCGGGCTGCTCTCCCGGATCGCGCCGTTCGGCGAGCACGAGGGTAGGCTCGTCCTACGGGTGCCGTTCTCGGGGCTCGCCGGCGCCGAGCGGACACCCGGGATGCTCGCGTTCGTCGCCGTCATGCTCGGCTCGGTCGGGTTCGACGGGCTCAGCCGGGCGTCGTTCTGGCAGAACCTCCGCGCCGACCTCGAGGGGCCGTACATCGTCGACGCGCCGAGAACGGCGGAGCTCCTCTCGACCGGAATGGCGATCGCCGGCCTGGTCGGCTGCATCCTCCTGGTCGCACTCGCCTATCTCGGCGCGACGCGGATCGCCGAAGCGATGGTGGAGACCGAGCGTCCGCTCGCGCCCGAGTTCCTGCAGAGCCTCGTGCCGATCGCGCTCGTCTACGCCGTCGCGCACTACTTCACGGCGTTCATCATCACCGGCCAGTACATCTTCTCGCTGGCGTCCGACCCGTTCGGGTTCGGGTGGGATCTCTTCGGGACGGTGACGTACTCGCCGAACATCGCGCCCCTGCCGCCGAACATCGTCTGGTACGTGCAGGTCGGCGCGCTCGTCGCCGGCCACGTTGCGGGCCTCATGGTCGCGCACGACCGCGCGGTCACGATCCTGCCGGCGCGGGACGCACTCCGCTCCCAGTACGCGATGCTGGGGCTGATGGTGGTCTACACGATCGGCGGGCTGTGGCTCCTGTCGCGGGGCTAGCGCCGGTCGTCGCTCACGGCGGCGTCGGCGGCGCGATCATCGAGACGCTGCTCGCGGTCTCGATCGCCGGCATCTTCCTCGCCGTCTACCTGCGGGAGCGGCGCGGTGGCCGCTCCCCCGACGACGAGAACGACGAGACCGAGACCTAGATCAGGCCGCAGTTGCGGGCGGTGTTCGGCCACGGGTAGAAGCCGCGGCCGCTGCGGTAGGCGCGCTCGGCGACCCACATCTGCTCCGCCGGCGTCCAGCGGTTCGCCGTCCCCTTGCGGCGCAGCAGTTCGCCCCCGTAGGTGCGCTGGAACGAGATGTCCATCTGCAGCCCGCCGTAGTAGCCGTTGCCGGTGCGCGTCGCCCAGCCCTGCTCGGGATGGCGCTCGAAACGATGGATGCAGAGCCACTGGCGCCGGTGCGGCGGGTGCTGGGCGAGGCGCTGCGCCCTGGTGGCGCGGCCGCGCCAGAGGTCGCGCACCCAGCGCAGGTAGGTCGTATCCCTCGTCCGCCGCTCGCTGTAGAGCGTCGGCGTTCTCGGCTTGCTCATCACGGCCTGCCACCGCCACGTCTCGGCGCGGTAGTCGGAGATTGCGTCCAGCTGCGCCAGGCGCGCCGCCGAGGACGTCGCGGCGTGGGGCGATGTCTGGGTGGCCGCACCCAGTGCGATCGAGAGGGCGCCGGCAAGCACGAGCAGGCGCACGAACGGATTCCTCACATGACCTCCAAGATCGTTGACACGACGGCCGACGCCGGGCAGGGAAGAGCCGCAAGTGCCCGGGCGGCGATGTGTTGCCGGCCTAGGCTAGCAATTGTCCTGTTTGCAAAAGGTTAGGATCGTTAGCGTTCGGCAACGGTTCCCGCATACAAAAGTCCTGCACCTGCGGCGATGAACGCGGCCGTCTCGGCGGTGCCTAGCCCCGCGAGCGCGCTTCCGACAGCCGCGGTCGCGAAGCCGGCCAGCAGCAGTGCGTTGCCGAGCGGGCGGCGGCGGAAGCCGCGGATCGCGACGACGACGAGGGCGGTCGAGCCGGCGACGTTGCCGACGATCGCGAGCATCCGGGCCGGAAAGAACGCCAGGTGCTCCTGCGCCTCCGGAATCGAGCTGCCCGCGATCGGCGACTCCAGCGGGACAGCGAGGGCGACGCCGACGGCGAGGCCGACGTAGACGAGCGCGACCGGGCCGGCGATCCGCACGCCCGCCAGCAGGAGTGAGCCGGTGCCGAGCAGCGCGGCGGTCAGGAGGCCGCCGAAGAGGTAGTAGGCGCGGAAGCTGCCCTCGTTCCAGCCGGCTGCGGCTCCGGCCGCGATCGCGGCCGCACCGAGCGCGTAGGCGGCGAGCCCCGCCGTCCAGGCGAGCAGGTACGGCTGCCGCTGCGCACGCCACCGCGCGGCGAGCAGCCCGGCGAGCCGGAAGGTCAGGAGCGCGGCGCCGAAGGCGAGGATCGCTTCCACGCCGGGAGCGTAGTGAGATTGTGTTTCTGAAACACAAGCGGGTGTTCGGCGCTTCGGAACGGCTTGGTTGAGCGGGGCCGACACGGCTTGTGTTTCAGAAACACAAAGTCTCCGTCCCGGCGCCACGCTAGGGTGCGGCAATGGCGCAGAAGCGGTACCTGTTCACGCCCGGGCCGACCCCGGTGCCGCCGCAGGTGCTCGCCGCGCTCGCCGAGCCCGTTCTCCACCACCGGGCACCGGACTTCCGCGAGGTCTACGCGCGCGTGCTCGGCCGGCTCAAGGAGGTGCACCGGACCGAGAACGAGGTGCTCCTCTTCACGTGCTCGGGGACGGGGGCGTTCGAGTCCGCGATCGTCAGCCTCTGCTCGCCGGGCGAGCGGGTACTGGCCGTCTCGGCAGGCTCCTTCGGCGAGCGCTGGGTCTCGATGGCGAAGACGTACGGCTGCGAGGTCGAAGAGCTCAGCTACTCCTGGGGAGAGACGCCCACCGCCGACGACCTACGCGCCAAGCTCGACTCGATCGACCCGGTCTCGCTCGTCTTCCTCGTCCATTCGGAGACGTCGACCGGCGTCGTGGCCGACATCCAGTCGCTGGCCGCCGTTGTCAAGGACGCGGGCGCACTCGTCGTCGTCGACGCCGTGTCGAGCCTCGGCGCGGTGCCGCTCGAGATGGACGAGTGGGGCATCGACGTCGTCATCTCGGGCTCGCAGAAAGCGCTGATGGCGCCGCCGGGGCTCGCGACCGCCGCCGTCTCGCCGGCGGCGTGGGAGCACGTCGAGCGCTCGACGCTGCCGAGCTTCTACTTCGACTGGCGGCGCACCCGCAAGGCGCAGGAGCAACTCGACGCCGCCTTCACGCCGGCCGTGTCGCTGATCGTCGCGCTCGACGTCGCGCTCGGGCTGCTGCTCGACGACGGGCTCGACAACGCCTTCGAGCGCCACGTCCGGCTCGGCCGGGCGTGCCGGGCGGGAGTCAAGGCGATGGGCCTCGAGCTGTTCTCGCCGGACGAGGATCGTGCTGCCGTGGTCACCGCCGCGCGGATGCCGGAGGGGATCGAGTCCCGCGAGCTGACGCTCGCGCTGCGCGACCGCCACGGCGTCACGATCGCCGGCGGGCAGGGCGAGCTGAAGAACGCGATCTTCCGGATCGGCCACATCGGCTGGTACGACGAGTTCGACATCGCCACCGCCCTCAACGCGGTCGAGCTCGTCCTGCACGAGCTGGGCGCCCCCATCGAGCGCGGCATCGCCGCCTCGCGCGCGCTCGAGGTCTACGCGGAAGGGACCCCGGTCTGAAGGTTCTCGTGCGGGAGGCGATCGCCCCCGCCGGCGTCGAATTGCTGCGCTCGCGCTTCGACGTCGACGAGGACGCCGACTCGCCGCTCGACGAGATCATCGGCGGCTACGACGCGATCGTGATCCGCTCGGCGACGAAGCTGACCGCAGACGTGATCGAGCGCGCCGACCGGCTGAAAGTGATCGGCCGGGCGGGCGTGGGGGTCGACAACGTCGACGTGGACGCCGCCACGCGCCGCGGGATCGTCGTCGCGAACGCACCCGACTCCACGGTCGTCTCGGCTGCCGAGCACACGATCGGGCTGCTGGTGGCGCTGGCGCGCAACATCCCGCAGGCGCACGCGGCGCTCAAGGATGGCCGCTGGGAGCGCTCGCGCTGGGGCGGGATCGAGCTCGCCGACAAGACGCTCGGTGTGCTGGGGTTCGGGCGGATCGGGCGGCAGGTCGCTCGGCGAGCGCTCGGTCTCGGCATGCGCGTCGTCGGCTACGACCCGTTCGTCGCGCCGGAGCGCTTTCGCGAGCTCGGGGCCGAGCACGCACAGGATCCGGCGGAGGTCTTCGCCGCGGCGGAGTTCCTGACGCTGCACCTGCCGCTCACCGACGACACCCGGCACTTCGTCGACGCCGAGGCGCTCGCCCAGATGCGCGACGGCGTCCGGATCGTCAACGCCGCCCGCGGCGAGCTCGTCGACGAGAGCGCACTCGCGCAGGCCGTTCGCGACGGCAAGGTCGCGGGCGCCGCACTCGACGTCTTCTCGGCCGAGCCCTACACGGGCGAGCTGCTCGAGCTCGAGAACGTCGTCGTCACGCCGCACCTTGCGGCGTCCACCGAGGAGGCGCAGGACCGGGCCGGCTTGATCGTCGCCGAGCAGGTCGTCGCCGCACTCGAGGGCGGGCTCGTCACGAACGCGCTCAACATCCCGATCGTCGGGGCCGAGGATCTCGAGCTACTCGGCCCCTACATCCCGCTCGCCGCCAAGCTGGGACGGCTCGCAGTCGAGCTCGCAGGCGGCCACCCGCGCCGGATCGCGCTCTCGTTCAACGGCGCGATCGCCGACCACGACACCCGCCTCCTCACCGTTGCGGCGCTGAACGGCGCCTTTCAGGGCCGGGTCGAGCAGGCCGTCAACTACGTCAACGCCCCTGTGATCGCAGCCGAGCGCGGGATCGAGGTGACGGAGGAGCGATCTGCAAAGACGCGCGACTACACGAGCCTCGTCACCGTCGCGGTCGACGACGTCCAGGTCTCGGGAACGATCATCGGCCCGGAGCACCGCCACTTCCTCGCGGGTGCGCTCGGCTTCGCGATCGACCTCCAGCTCTCGCCGCGGATGGTCTTCTTCCGCTACGACGACATCCCGGGCGTGATCGGGCGGGTCGGGACGATGTTCGGCGAGAGCGGCGTCAACATCGCGAACATGGCCGTCTCGCGGACGAAGGAGGGCGGCAAGGCGCTGATGGCGCTGGCGATCGACTCCGCGCCGCCGCCAGAGCTCGTGCAGCGGATCCGGGGGGAGGGCTTCGACGATGCCAAATTCATCACCGTCTGACCGCGGCGGCGGCTGGGTGGTCGCACAGACCGTGCTGATGGTGCTGTTCGTCGTGCTCGTCTTCCTGCCGCCGTACTGGCCACGTCAACTCAGCTTCGTCGGGATCCCGATTGCGCTCGCCGGCGCCGCAGGCTTCGTCTGGTCGGCGCGTTCGCTCGGCAAGTCGCTGACGCCGTATCCACGGCCCCGCGAGACGGGGGAGCTGATCGAGAAGGGGCCGTACCGCTTCGTCCGACACCCGATCTACGTCGCGGGCCTGCTGTTCTTCCTCGGCGTCGGACTGTCCTCGAGCGTCCCGGCGACGATCGGCGCGCTCGCGCTCGGCACGCTCTGGTGGCGGAAGGCCGCGATCGAGGAGGAGCACCTGGCGGCGCAGTTCCCCGAGTACGAGGACTACCGGCGCCGCGTCCGTTGGCTCTAGGGGGCCGGGGTGCGCCGCCGTGCGGGTACGCTTCGGTCGTGCGCGCGACCTGGCCCGAGCCCGTCGAACGGGTCGCCGCCTATCTCCGGGAGGCCGGCGCCGAGGCGCGACTCGAGGAGCTCGAGTCCGGCACCGCGACCGCCGAGGACGCCGCGAAGGCGGCCGGCTGCACGCTGGAGCAGATCGTCAAGGCGATCGTGGTCATGTGCGACGGCAAGCCCGTCGTCGCGCTCGTTCCGGGCAACCGGCGCGCCGACCTCGACAAGATCGCGCGCGCCGTCGGCGCGGCGAAGGCGAAGATCGCGCGCCCTGCCGAGGTGGAGGAGGCGACAGGCTTCCCGCCCGGCGCCGTGGCGCCGTTCCCGCTGCCGAACGTCGAGCGCGTGCTGATCGATCAGACGCTCTTGAGCCACGACGTCGTCTGGGTCGGAGCCGGCTCCGACACGCACCTCGCGGCCTTGCATCCCGGTGTCCTCGTTCGGATCGCGCGTGCGCAGTCCGTGGACGCCGTCCAGGACTCCACCTACCATTCCGCCTGAGAGGAGACCGCTTCCAATGCGCGAGACAGAGACGATCTGGATGAACGGTGAGTTCATCGACTGGCACGACGCGAAGGTGCACGTCGGCGTCCATGGGCTGCACTACGGCACCGGCGTCTTCGAGGGCATCCGCTGCTACGAGACCCCCGAAGGCCCCGCCGTCTTCAGGCTGCGTGAGCACCTGGAGCGCCTGGACAACTCGGCGAAGCTGCTCCACATGGAGCTGCCGTACTCGGTCGACGAGATCCGGACGGCGATGCACGAGCTGATCGGCCGCAACGGCCTGGCGGAGTGCTACCTGCGTCCGTTCGCCTTCTACGGCTACGGCGAGCTCGGCGTGCACACGAAGGGGAACCCGGTCGAGGTCGTGATCATGAGCTGGCCGTGGGCGAACTACCTCGGCGACGAGAACGCCACCACCGGCATCCGCGCGAAGATCTCCTCCTGGAACCGGATCGGCGCGAACACGATCCCGCACGTCGCGAAGGCGACCGGGATCTACCTGAACTCGATGCTGGCCGTGCACGAGGCGCAGCGCGCCGGCTACGACGAGGCGATCCTGCTCACGGCCGAGGGCTTCGTCGCCGACGGCTCCGGCGAGAACGTCTTCGTCGTCAAGGACGGCAAGATCTGGACGCCGCCGCTCTCGACCTCGATCCTGCCCGGGATCACGCGTGACAGCGTCATCCAGATCGCGCAGGACCTCGGCTACGTGGTCGAGGAGGCGAACGTGATCCGCTCCGACCTCTACCTCGCCGAGGAGATCTTCATGACCGGCACCGCGGCCGAGGTGACGCCCGTGCGCTCGGTCGACGACCACGAAGTCGGCGTCGGGCCGGTCACGCTCGAGCTGCAGAAGGCATATCTCGACACGGTGCGCGGCAAGAGCGACCGCTGGGGCCACTGGCTCGACCGGGTCGCCGTCCAGAACACCACCGCAGCAGAGGCGTGACGGTCAGCACGAGGCAGATCCCGCTCTCGTCCCCCTACCTGGACGAGCGGGACGAGGAGCTCGTGCTGGAGGTGCTCCGGTCGGGCCGGCTCTCGCTCGGCCCGGCAATCGAGCGCTTCGAACGGGTCTTCGCCGAGAAGGTCGGCGCGCCGTACGCGGCCGCCGTCTCCTCCGGCACGAGCGGGCTGCACCTGCTCGCGGTGATCGGCGGCCTGGGGGAGGGCGACGAGGTGATCACGTCGCCGTACTCCTTCGTCGCCTCGGCCAACTGCTTCATCTACGAGGGCGCGACACCCGTATTCGCCGACGTCGACGAGCGGACGATGAACCTCGACCCAGCCGCGGTCGAGGTCGCGATCACGCCGCGGACGAGGGGGATCGTCGCCGTCGACATCTTCGGCTACCCCTGCGAGCTCGATCCGCTCCGCGAGCTGGCGGAGAAGCACGGGCTCGTGCTGATCCAGGACTCGTGCGAGGCGCTCGGCGCCGAGTACCGGGGAAAGACGGTCGGCTCCCACGGCGTCGACGCGGTCTTCGCCTTCTACCCGAACAAGCAGATGACGACCGGCGAGGGCGGGATCGTCACCACGCACGACGAGGAGACCTGGCGCTCGCTCGTCAGCCTTCGCAACCAGGGCCGCGCCGACGGCGGCGGCTGGCTCGACCACGCACGGCTCGGCTTCAACTACCGGATCGACGACATCCGCGCCGCGCTCGGGACCGGCCAGGTCGAAAAGCTCGACACGATCCTCGCGCTCCGGCGGGCCGCCGCTGCGCGCTACGGCGAGCTGCTCGCCGGCGTCGACGGGCTCGAAGTGCCGCTCGCAAACGACGCCGACCACATCCGCTCCTGGTTCGTCTACGTCGTCACGCTCGCCCGCGGCACCGACCGCGAGCGCGTGATCGCCGAGCTCGAGCGGCAGGGGATCGCATCGTCGCGCTACCTGCCGTCGATCCACCTCCAGGCCTACATGCGCGAGTGCTACGGCTTCCGCGAGGGGCTCTGCCCGGTCTCGGAGGACCTTTCCCGGCGGACGCTGGCGCTGCCGTTCTTCACCGCGATCGAGGCTGAGGACCAGCAACGGGTCGCCGAGGCACTGACGGCCGCGCTGGCCTAGGCGAAGCGCTCCTCGTTACGGGCCTCTGGGCCGTGGAGGCGCTCCTCGTGCTGGTCGTGTACACGCGCCTCGAGCCCGACCAGCTCTACCACGTCGACCGTGCCGGCGACCTCGCCGGAGGGCTCTCGCGGGTCCTGACGCTCCTCAACTACCCGATCGCACTGGCCGCAATCGCGCTGGCCGGCATTGCGGGCGGACCGCGGTTGCTCGTCTGGGCGTCGATCGCGCTCTGCGCTCTCGTCGCCGTCCCAGGCGTCGTGGACCAGGGTGACCTCGATGCGCGCGGGATCAACGGGCTCCCCACGCTCGGCGTCGCGATCGCCGTCGGGCTCACGGTCGCAGCGGTGCGCCGCGACGGGGTCTCGTTTGTTCCCGCCGCGCGCGGCGACCGCCTGCGGCTTGTCATCGGCGCGCTCCTGCTCGTCGCCGCGCTGCCCTGGCTGGCGGCCGAGCTGGGCCTCTACTTTCCCGGCGACCTCTTCATGGGTGAGGAGGTACCAGCACGCGACACGGAGTACACGGCCGTCCATCTCGGCTTTCACCACGGCTATGGCGGCGTGCTGCTGGCACTGACGGCGCTCGTGCTCTCGCGGCCTCCGGCCGGGCGGTCGCTCCGCGCCTACCTCTCGCTGATGCTCGCCTACGGGCTCGCGAACGCGCTCCAGGACACGTGGAACGAGCAGCTGTGGAAGCGGGAGTGGGTCGATCGGGAGGTAGCGAGCGTGCTCCGCCCCGACGTCACCTGGGGCTGGCTCGCGATCCTCGCCGGCGCGACGGCGATCTACTCGCTCTGGTTCGCGCCTGCGCGTGCGCGATAATCGAGCCGTGAACGGGCGCATGGTCTTCCTCGGCTTCGGCAAGTACGCGCGCGCCGACCGGATCTACGCGCTCCAGCCGATCACCGGTGACAGCCGCGGCGGCGGCCAGCGGACGCTCGTCTGGGTCGAAGGCGTCGCCGACCCGATCGTCGCCTCTCGCACCGAGCGGACGATCCTGCACGACATGGGTCAGGAGGCCGCAGCCGGCTCGCCGCTGCTCGACGAGGCGCTCGCGCTCGCCGAGCGTCTGGCCGACGACGCCGCCAGCGGCCGTGTCGACCTCGCCGATCTCGGCCGCCGCGCCCGCAAGCTGCTGGAGTCGTCCAGCCAGCCCGGCGAGTCGCAGCTGTTCTGAAGCTCCAGCGCCAGTTCTTCGCTCGTAGCGTCCACGAGGTCGCGCCCGAGCTGATCGGCGCGACACTCCTCGTTGACGGCGTCGGCGGGCGCATCGTCGAGGTCGAGGCCTACGACTCCGGGGATCCGGCGGCCCACAGCTACCGCGGACGCACGCCGCGGAACGCCTCGATGTTCGGTCCGCCGGGGCACGCGTACGTCTATCGCTCCTACGGGATCCACTGGTGCCTGAACCTCGTCTGCGAGGACGTCGGGAGTGCCGCAGCGGTGCTGATCCGGGCTCTCGAGCCGACCACTGGGCTCGAGCTGATGCGCGAGCGGCGGGGCCTCGACGACGACCGGTTGCTCGCCGCCGGGCCTGGGCGCCTGTGCGAGGCGCTCGGCGTCACTCGCGAGCACGACGGCCTTCCGCTCGATGCGCCGCCGTTCGAGCTCGTCGCTCCGCCGGAGCCGCCGGAGGTCGTTGCCGGCGAGCGAATCGGCATCAGCGTCGCGACCGAGCAGCCGTGGCGCTATGCGGAGGCGGGATCGCGCTGGCTCAGCCGGCCGCTGCGGTCGCACGCGCCCGCGAGACCACCAGCTCGACCTTGACGCCGGGCGCCGCCGCGAGGCCGGCGCGCGTCTTCTGCTCGAGCACCTTGCCGCTGCTGTCTCCCTCGACCCACATGATCTTGGGCTGGAGCCCGAGCCGCTTCAGCCGCACGCGTGCGTCCGCGATGTCGCGCCCGACGAGATTCGGGACCACGCCCTGCGTCGCCTTCGTCACGATCAGGATGATCCGGTCGTACGACGATCGGTAGCCGCGCCGCGGCTCCTGGTCGACGACGATCCCGGGCCGCTGCAGCGGTCCGGCGGGCTTGTAGACCATCTTGGCCGTCAGCGGCTGCGCTTCGACACGGGCCTCCGCCTCGGCGAGCGTCAGCTTGCGCACGTCGGGTACCTGGACCTCGTTCTCGAGGCAGTTCGCGGTCTTGGTGGGGCCGGTCCCGGCGAAGTAGACGACCTCCTGGCGCGTGCGGCAGAGACCGTTGTCGAGCATCAGCCGGTCGCCCCGGCGGACGACGAGTTTCGGCGCCACGTAGGGGACGGCCGGCGCCGGGAAGCCGACCGGCTCCTCGTTCTTGAGCGCCTTCTCCATGAACGACTTCCAGATCAGGGCGGGGAAGCTGCCGCCCGTGACGGCATCGCCGTGGAACTCCGTCAGCATCGGCTTCAGCGTCGTCGGGTATCCGACCCAGACCGCCACCGCCAGCTGCGGCGTGTAGCCGACGAACCAGGCGTCGCCGTAGTTCTCCGTCGTGCCGGTCTTGCCGGCCATCGGCCGGCCCGGGATGTAGGCCCGCTTCCCCGTGCCGTAGCGCACCGCCTTCTGCAGGATCGAGTTGACGACGCCGGCCTGGGTCGCCGTCAGCGCGTTGAAGGCCTTCGGCGTGTTGTGCTGCTTCCGCCCGTCCTCCGTCACCTCCGTGATCACCCGCGGCCTGTTGCCGAAGATCGCCCCGTCTGCGCGCCGGCCGCCGTGGGCGAAGGTCGCGTACGACCGGGCGAGCTCGAGCGGCGTCACCGCCTCCGCGCCCAGCCCGATCGCGTAGTAGCCGTCGAGCTTGCTCCGGATCCCGAGCCGCTTCGCCGTCTCGGCCACCTTCTTCGACCCGACCAGCTGCGTCAGCTGCGCGTAGACGGAGTTGTCCGACTCGATCGTCGCCTTCTCCAGATCGATGTTCCCGTAGTAGATGTCGTCGTAGTTGCCGACGACCCAGTCCTTGTCACCGAGGTCGATCGACTGCGGCTCCGACTCGAAGTGCGTCGCCGGCGAGATCCCCTGGCGCAGCGCCGTCGCGAGCACGAAGGGCTTGAACGACGAGCCCGGCTGGCGGACGCCCTGCACGGCCAGGTTGAACTGGCTCTTGCGGTAGTTGTTGCCGCCGATCATCGCGCGGACGGCGCCGTCGCGCGGGTCGATCGCGACGAGCGCGGCCGAGGGGCCGTCGGGCCTGGTCAGCCACTTCGAGATCGCGTCGCGGGCCGTCTGCTGCAGCTCGAGATCGAGCGTCGTCCGGACACGGAGGCCGCCGCCGAACACCTTCGTCTGCCCGTACTCGTCGATCAGCTGCTGCTTGACGTAGTTGACGAAGTGCTGGGCCGGTCCCTCGGTCCCGGGCAGCCGAACCTCGTCGGGATCGGGCAGCGCGGCCGCATTCGCCTGCTTGAGCTGCTGCTCCGTGATCTGCGACTCCTCGAACATCGCGTGGAGGACGAGCCGCCGTCGCTTTCGAGCCTCGTCCGGGTTGGTGACCGGGTCGTACCGGGTCGGATCGGCGGGAATCCCGGCGAGCAGCGCCGCCTCGGGAAGCGTCAGGTCCTTGGCGCCGTGCTGGAAGTAGGTGAGCGCTGCCTGCTGGACGCCGTAGGCGCCGTTGCCGAAGTAGATCGTGTTCAGATACTCCTGCAGGATCTTCTTCTTCGGCCAGCCGCCGGGGTCGCGCTCGAGCTGCCAGGCGTACGCCGCCTCGCGTACCTTGCGCGCGATCGTCTTCTGGTCGCGGTCGAGCGCGTTCTTGACGAACTGCTGCGTGATCGTGGAGCCGCCCTCGACGACGGCCTTGTGGCGGATATCGGCGATCAGGGCGCGCCCGATGCCGCGCAGGTCGACCCCGTCGTGCTCCCAGAAGCGGCGGTCCTCGATCGCGACGATCGCGTGCCGCATCGGGTCGGCGATCTGGTCGTACCGGATCAGCGTGCGTGCCTCGGAGCCGCGGAGGACCGCGAGGATCCGCTTCCCGTCCTTGTCGTAGATGTAGCCGTTCGCCTGGTTGTCGAGCTGCTTCTGGGGGTCGAGCTTGCCGGCGTCGATCTCGGCGGCGACGGCGCGGATCAGGCCGAAGCCGAACGACACCGACCCGACCACGAAGAGGACGGTGAGGAGCGCAAGGAGGCGCAGCTTGCGGATGCGGCGGCGCGGACGCGCGGACTTGTTCTTGAACGGCCGCAAGGGGCCAATGGTAGCCCCGATCCGGGTTCAGGCGGCCGCGATCACGGCGAGGACGTCGTCCCCGTAGCGCTCGAGCTTGGTCGGCCCGAAGCCCTTCACCGTCGCCAGATCGCGCTCGTTGGCGGGCTTTGCCGACGCGAGCTCGCGCAGCGTCGCGTCGTGCAGGACGACGTAGGCCGGCACCTCGTCCTCGCGCGCCCGCTCGAGCCGCCACGCCCGCAGCCGCTCGAAGAGGCCCTCGTCGGCCGGACCGGCGGTCGCGGGCGTGCCGATCCGCGGCAGCTCTGCGCCCGGGACGGCCCGCAGCAGGCGGTAGCCGTCGTCGCTCTCGAACGACTCGAGCGCTCCGGAGAGCTCGAGCAGCTGGATCCAGCGTTTGACGTCCGCCTGGCTCGCCGCGGCGAGCAGCCCGAAGTGGGGGGAACGCTGGGCCGACCGGGGCGCGCTCATCGAGCCGCGCAGCATCGCCGTCAGGCCCGTGCGGCCGAGCGGCCACCGCAGCTCGCGCACGGCGCCGTGGATCGCGCCGGCGATGTCGTCCGGCAGCGGCCTCTTCGCGACGGGGGCGTCGACGGGCGCCGCGAGCGGCGAGCAGACGTCGCACATGCCGCAGTCCTCCGCGAGCGTCTCACCGAAATGCTCGGCAACCTGCCGGTGCCTGCAGACGCGCGACTCGGCGAAGCGGACGAGCCGGTCGGCCCGAGCCAGCGCCTCCTGCTCGTAGCGGGCGAGGAGCCCGTCGATCCGGTCGGCCGAGTCGGCCGGCGGGTCCGGCACCTCGATCTGCATCGCCCGGCCGGCGTCGAAGCCGCGCACCACGAGCCCGACCTGCTCCAGCATCCCGACGAGGACGCGCGGATCCGGCTCTTCGCCCAGCTCCTCGGGCAGCACCTCGCGCCGGCCGCGCAGCCGCGCGTAGACCGACGCGGAGATCGGCGACGGTCGGGATGTCGGAGCGCGCGAACCGCCGCAGCTGGCTCGCGTCGGAGCGGCTCGCGAGCAGCAGCGTGTCAGACGCGCGGCCGTCGCGCCCGGCCCGGCCCACCATCTGGACGTAGCTCTCGAGCGACTCGGGATAGTTGTAGAGCGCGACGAGCCGGATGTCGGGCTTGTCGATGCCCATGCCGAACGCGGTCGTCGCGACGACGGTCTGGATCCGGCCCTCGATGAATGCCTCCTGCGCGGCCGAGCGCTCCTGCGGCTCGAGGCCGGCGTGATAGTGGACGGCGGCGAGATCGTGGACGCGGAGCGTGCGCGCCAGCGTCTCGCAGCTCCGCCGCGAGCGGGCGTACACGATCGCCGAGGCGCCTCGAAGCTCGTGCAGCCGGCGGACGAGCGTGCGCAGGCGGTCTTCCTCGCCGTCGACGATCTCGACGTCGTAGCGCAGGTTCGGCCGGACGACGCTCGTGCGGACGACCTCGGGCTCCCTGCCGAGCGCGGCGGCGATCTCCCGCTCCGTGGCCGGGGTCGCCGTGGCGGTCATGCCGAGGATCGCGGGTCGGCCGAGGGCGTCGAGAGCACGGCGGATGAAGAGGTAGTCCGGCCGGAAGTCGTGGCCCCACATGCTGACGCAGTGCACTTCGTCGATCACGACGAGGCCGATGTCGATCCCAGCGATCGCGTCCAGAAAGTACCGCTGCCGAAGGCGCTCCGGGGCGACGTAGAGGAGCCGGTAGCGGCCCTCGGCCGCCGCACGCAGCCGTGCGGCCGCCTCGTCGGGGTCGAGCGACGAGTTGATCAGCGTCGCCTGGGCCGCGACCTCCGGCGGCAGCTTGTCGACCTGGTCCTTCATCAGCGCGATCAGCGGTGAGAGGACGAGCGTCGGCGTGGGGCGGAGCATCGCCGCGAGCTGGTAGGTGAGCGACTTCCCCGACCCGGTCGGCATCAATGCGAGCGTGTCGCGGCCGTCGACGGCCGCGCGGACGACCTGCTCCTGTCCGGGGCGGAAGTCCGGGAACCCGAACAGGCGTGTCAGTGCGGGCTTGAGCTCGCTCACCCGATCCACTCTACGGAGCGCGTCGGAACGCAACCGCCACCGCTTCGTGACGGGTTCGCTACGCCGAGACGGCCGTGAAGAGCGGGTCGCCGGTCGGCGCGTCGACGCCGCCGTCGGGCTCGAGCGTGACCGCCACCGTCTGGCCGGGCTCGACCTTGCGCGAGAGCATCGCGACGCCCGGTCGCTCGAAGAGGCCTGCACTCTTGGGGACGCCGTTCTCGAAGACCCAGATCTCGTAGTCCTTGCCCGCGGGCGCCGGCGCCAGCATTTTCACGACGAGCGCGGCACGGCCGGTGGGCGTGACGACGAGGCTCGCCTCGCCGTCGGCCGTCGGATGCACGCGCGCGTTGGGATCGCTGAGCACGGCGAGGACGCTGTTCGCGTCGTCGAGGTCGCTCGAGAGCCCCATCGACCAGACGCCGAGCGCGATTGCGACCACTGCCGCAACCGCCGCGGCCGACGCGAGCACCGGCGCCGCGATGCGACGGCGCAGCGGGACGACGTTCGGCCGCTCGTCCCGCGCCTGCTGGAGGATCCGGTCCCGGAGCGATGTGGGCGGCGTCGGGCCGCCGGCAGCCCGGCCGAGCGCGCCTGCGACCTGCCAGAACTCCTGCAGCTCCGCGCGACAGCTCTCGCACGAGGCGAGGTGCTCCTCGTAGCGGGCGCGCTCGTCGGGGTCGAGCGCGTCGAGCGCGTAGCCCGCGGTCAGGTCGTGTAGGTCCATCCCGTCCTTTCAGTCCCTTCGTCGAGGAGCTCGCGCAGGCGCGTCAAGCCCGAGAACATACGGCTCTTGATCGTGCCGAGCGGTTGCCCCAGGCGCTCGGCGAGCTCCGACTGGGTGTAGCCACCGTAGTACGCGAGCTCGATCGCCTCGCGCTGCTGGTCGGGCAGCTGCGCCAGCGCGCCCTGGACGCGCTCGCGGTCGAGCCGGAGCCACGCCGCCTCCTCGGCCGAGCCGACCGCCGGTTCCGGGGCCCCCTCGATCGGCTCGACGCGGCGGCGCTGCTCGCGCCGGACGAGATCGACGGCGCGCCGGTGGACGAGCGTCAGGATCCAGGTCGAGGCCTTGGCGCGTCCCGGGATGAACGAGCCGGCGCCGCGCCAGAGCCCGAGGAAGGCCTCCTGGACGGCGTCCTCGGCCAACGCTTCGTCGCGGAGGACGCGGTAGGCGAGGCCGTAAGCGGTGCCGCCGACCCGGTCGTAGAGCTCCGCGAGCGCCGATTCGTCGGATCTCGCGACGAGCGCGACGAGCGCCTCGTCGGAGAGGTGAGCGAGGTCGCGACGGCGCATGGGCACGGTTGACGCTACAGCGAGCACACCTCCAGTTCGACCGGGAGCGCGATTCGGTTCGCCCGACACCTCGATCGAACCGGTCGCCGGACACGGCCGAAGAAGGGCCGTCCACGAACCTCGAACAGGAGTGTGGGATCAATGAAGAAGGCAGCACTGGCGGCCGCCGCTCTCGGAGCAGTCACGATCACAGCGCTCGGCGCTGCGGTCGTCGGCTCCGGCCCGAGCGCCGGCACAGCCTCCAGTCACCGCGAGGCGCCGCTGATCTCGGAGGATCCGAGCGCCGACAACACCGACCTGTACGCGTTCCGGAGCCCCGACAAGCCGAACACGGTCACCATCGTCTCCAACTGGATCCCGGGTGAGGATCCGGCGGCCGGGCCGAACTACTACACGTTCTCGCCGTCCGCGAAGTACAAGCTCAACATCGACCGGACGGGCGACGCGCGGCCGGACATCGTCTACGAGTTCCGCTTCGGCCGCACCGCCGGGCCTGCGTTCCTCGGCAACACCGTCCAGAGCTGGTCGATGTGGCGCAACAAGAAGCTGTTCGCCCGCGGCAAGACGCCGCCGAACAACATCGGGCCGCGCTCGACTCCGGACTACCCGAGCCTCGTCTCGAAGTCGATCGTGCAGAAGGACGGCCTCTCGATCTTCGCCGGCCAGCGCGACGACGCGTTCTTCGGCGACATCGGCGCGATCTTCGACCTGCTCGCGTTCCGCAAGGGGACGGGTGCGAACGGCGGCGGCAAGGACTTCTTCGCCGGCTACGGCGTCCACGCGATTGCGCTGCAGATCCCGATCGCCGACCTGAAGGCGAAGAACTCGACGATCGGTGTCTGGGCCTCGACCGAGCGCCAGAACGTGACCGTGGACGGCAAGCTCCGGCGCGGCTGGACGCAGGTGTCGCGGCTGGGCAACCCGCTCGTCAAC
Source organism: uncultured Gaiellaceae bacterium (assembly GCA_963705515.1). GTDB lineage: Bacteria > Actinomycetota > Thermoleophilia > Gaiellales > Gaiellaceae > Gaiellasilicea. Next base: position 446,672 of record CAVPJV010000009.1, on the reverse strand, counting down.
GAGGTCGTCGTGCCGACCGCCTTCAAGGACCAGTGGAACCGCTCGGCGCCGGTGAACGACAAGCAGTACGCCGGCCCCGTGGTGACGCCGATCCTGGCGAAGCTGATGAACGACCTCTACAAGGTGAACGCGCCGACGACGAACCGCGACGACCTCGTCGCCGTGTTCGGAACCGGCGTCAAGGGCCTCAACTACACCGGTGACACCGTCGCCGACCTGTTGCGGCTCAACTACTCGATCCCGGTGACGCCGGCGGGCAAGATCAGCCGCCTCGGCGTCATCGGCGGCGACAACGGCGGCTTCCCGAACGGCCGCCGGCTCGGCGACGACGTCGTCGACGCAGCCGAGCGCGTGATGGCCGGCTTCCTGAAGGGGAACAAGGTCGAGCTCGGCGACGGCGTCAACGGCGGCGACGTCCCGAACCTCGCGTCCTTCCCGTACGAGGCGGCGCCGCAGTCCGGCTTCGCCAACGGCAAGGGCGAGCCGAGGCCCTGATCCACCGCGTGCGTGGGGGCGGTTCGCCGCTCCCACGCACGAACCGAACCGGCCGCTCGAGGCCGGCGAATACGCCAGGGGTCACGAGATACGAGAGGGAGTGGGGAGATGAAGAGAACGATCCTGGCAGTCGCAGCAGTCGCGGCCGCCGCACTCGCCGCCGTGGCAGCGGCGCTCGTCGGGCCCGGCCCCGGCAACGGCACGGCTTCCAGCCACAGAGAGGCGCCGCTGATCTCGGAGGATCCGGTCGCCGACAACACTGACGTCTATGCGTTCGTGAGCCCGGACAAGCCGGACACCGTCACGATCCTCGCGAACTACATCCCGCTCGAGGAGCCGGCGGGCGGCCCGAACTTCAACGGCTTCGGCGACGACGTCCTCTACGAGCTGAAGATCGACAACACCGGCGACGGCGGGGAGGACATCAGCTACCAGTTCCGCTTCCGCACCGAGACCCGGAACCCGAACACGTTCCTCTACAACACGGGCCCGATCGACACGCTCTCGGACACGGATTGGAACCGGCCGCAGTTCTACAGCGTTACGCGCGTCGACAAGCGCGGCGGCGGCATCGTCGGCGGCGGCTCCCGGACGACGCTCGCCCAGAACGTCCCGACCCCGCCCGTCGCCATCGGCCCGCGCTCGACGCCGAACTACGGCTCGCTGATGGGTGCGGCGGTCCGGCCGCTTCCCGGCGGCGGCAAGGTCTACGCCGGTCAGATCGACGACCCGTTCTACGTCGATCTCGGCTCGATCTTCGACCTCGCCGGCCTGCGGCCGTTCAACCCCGCCCACGCGATCCCGCTGCCGGCGGCGCCCGGCGTCGACGGCGTCGGCGGCTTCAACACGCACACGATCGCGCTGCAGGTGCCGATCGCGCAGCTGACCAAGGACAAGGCCGTGCCGACGGGGCCGAACGACCCCGACGCCGTCCTCGGGATCTACGCGACCGCGAGCCGCCAGCGGATCCAGGTGCTCGGCAAGGACGCCAGGCCGCTGAGGACAGGTGACTTCGTGCAGGTCTCGCGGCTCGCGAACCCGCTCGTGAACGAGGTCGTGATCCCGCTCGGTGAGAAGGACCGCTGGAACGCGTCCGATCCGTCGGACGACGCGGACTTCGCCGGCAGGTACCTCGCTCCCGAGGTGACCCGGCTGGAGAACGGTCTCTACAGCGTGCTCGACGACGCTCCCGCGACGAGTCGCGACGACCTCGCCGCGATCCTGCTCACGGGTGTCGACCTGCGGGCCGTCGGCGGGCCGATCAACCTCAACTTCACGGGCTCGACCAAGGCCGACCTGATCCGCCTGAACACGGGTATCGCGCCGACCGCCCCGGCAGGAGCCGGGAACCGGCTCGGCGTGCTCGCGGGCGATCTCTCCGGCTTCCCGAACGGGCGGCGTCTCGAGGACGACGTCACCGACATCGAGCTGCGTGCCTTCGCATGCGGCTACGGGACGGTCGTCGGCCCGGTCGTGCAGGCGCTCGGCGAGTGCGGCGGAAACGCAAACAGGACGCCGAACAACCTGCTCGGCGACGGCGTCGACAAGAACGACCGGCCGTTCCACGTCGGCTTCCCGTACGCGGGCGAGCCGCACCAGGGCTACGAGCACGTCCACCACAGCAGCGTAGGTGGGCCGTAGGCGAGGGAGCGTTCGTGTGGAGGGCGGCGAGCCCGCCCTCCACACGATCCCTCGACAGCCATTGACATGAAGATCCTCGTCACAGTCATCCTCTCGGCCGGTCTGCTCCTCGCCGTACTGCTCGGAGGCGTCGTCAGCGAGTCGCGCTCGGCCGGCGCGGCCCCGGTCGACCAGACGCAGGCGGCCGCGCTGCGCTCCGAGTTCGGCTCGGCGGACACCGTCTCGCTCGTGCGCCGGCTCCAGGATCAGGCCCGCGCCCGCCCTGACGACGCCCAGACCAACGCGCTGCTCGGGCTCGCGTACGCCCAGCGCGCCCGCGAGACCGGCGACGCGGCCTTCTACTCGCGCGCGGACGCCGTCCTGCGCCGGGCGCACGAGCTCGACACCCGGAACGTCTACGCCCTGACCGGCCTGGGCGGGATCGCGCTCGCGCGGCACAGCTTCGCCGACGCGCTCCGGATCGGACGTGCAGCGCAGGTGGCGGCGCCGGGCTCCGCGGCGCCCTACGGCGTCGTCGGCGACGCGCAGCTCGAACTGGGCCGGTACCGCGCGGCGTTCGCGACCTTCGACCGCATGGCCGCGCTGAAGCCGAACGCGTCCTCCTACTCCCGTGTCTCCTATGCCCGCGAGCTGCGCGGCGACATCGCCGGCGCGATCGAGGCGATGGAGCTGGCGCTCGACGCCTCGATCGGCAGGCCCGAGGCGACGGCGTGGATCGCCGTCGAGCTCGGGAAGCTGCACTGGTCGGTCGGACGCGTCGCGGAGAGCGCCTCGCACTACCGCTTTGCGCTTCAGGTCGTGCCTGGCTACGTGCCCGCGCTCGACGCGCTGGCCCGCGTCGAGGCGGCGCGGGGGCAGACGACGCGCGCGATCGCTCTCCAGCGCCGCGCGGTCGAGTCGATCCCGCTGCCGAGCTACGTCGCGCAGCTCGGCGACCTGCTCACGAGCGCCGGCCGTGACGTCGAGGCGCGTGAGCAGTACGCGCTCGTCGGCTCGATCGAGCGGCTGCAGGTGGCGAACGGGGTCAAGGTCGACCTCGAGACCGCGCTCTACCGGGTCGATCACGGGATCCGGCTGCGCGACTCGCTCTCGCTCGCGCGGAAGGCTCAGACTGAGCGGCCGTCGGTCCACGGTGACGACGTACTGGCGTGGGCCCTCGCCCGCAACGGCCGCTGCGCCGAGGCACTCGTGCACTCGAAGCGCTCGCTCCGGCTCGGCACGCGGGACGCGACCTTCTTCTTCCATCGCGGGACGATCGAACGCTGCCTCGGCCGGCCCGGCGCGGCCCGCAGCTGGTTCGCGCGCGCAGTCGAGCTGAACCCGCACTTCTCCATTCGCTGGGCACCCATCGCGCGGGAGGCACTGAGATGAAGCGACTCCTCGCCCTCGCCGGCTGTCTCGCCGCGCTGCTCGCGCCCGCTGCGGCGCAGGCTCATCCGCTCGGCAACTTCACGGTCAACCGGCACACCGCGATCGAGCTGTCCGGCGGGCGCATCTACGTCCAGTACGCGCTCGACTTGGCCGAGATCCCGACCCTGCAGCAGGGAAAGCGCGTGCGCGCGGACGTGTTCGCGGCCGAGGCTGCCCGTGGCCTCGAGCTCCGGGTCGATGGCGAGCGCGCGCCGCTTCGCGTCCTCGAGCACCGCACCGTCGAGCGGCCCGGTGCGGCCGGCCTGAAGACGCTCCGTTTCGACGCTGTCTACGAGACCGCGGCGAGAGGGACCAGTCTCGCGTTCCACGACCGCAACTTCGGGTCGCGGATCGGCTGGAAGGAAGTGGTGGTGCGCTCGAGCGACGGCGCCGAGTTGCGCGCCGCCAGCGTCCCCGCCACGAGCCGGAGCAACGGGCTCCGCGCCTACCCCCAGGATCTGCTCCGCTCGCCGCTCGACGTTACCTCTGCGACCGCGTCGTTCACTCTCGGCGAAGGAGCGGGCACGCCGCCGTCGCTCGACGGCGTCACGGCGGCCGAGCATCGCGGCGGCGGCTTCGAGGCGCTGATCTCGCGCGGCGACCTCTCGCTCGGCGTGATCCTGTTCTCGCTGGCGATCGCGGCCTTCTGGGGCGCAGCCCATGCGCTGACGCCTGGGCACGGCAAGGCGATCGTGGCCGGCTACCTCGTCGGCACGAAGGGCAGGCCGGTCGACGCGGTGCTGCTCGGCGGGATCGTGACCGTCACCCACACGATCGGCGTCTTCGCGCTGGGGCTGGTGACGCTCCTGCTCTCGCAGTTCATCGTCCCGGAGGCCCTGTACCCGTGGCTGACGCTGGCGTCGGGCGTGCTGGTGATCGCCGTCGGCGCTTCGGTGCTCGTCGGGCGGTTTCGACGGCGCGGCCACGGTCACGGTCACCACCATGACAACGGCCACTCGCACGACCACGATCACGATCACTCGCACGGGATCGACCGGCGTGGGCTGTTTGGCGTCGGCGTCGCGGCGGGCCTGCTGCCGTGCCCGTCGGCACTCGTCGTCCTGCTGAGCGCGATCGCGCTGCACCGGATCGGCTTCGGCCTCGCCCTGATCGTCGCCTTCAGCCTCGGCCTCGCCGCCACGATCACCTCGATCGGGCTCGTCGCCGTGCTGGCCAAACGGGCTTTCAGCCGGCTCTCGCTGAACGGCCCCGTCGCCCGCCTGCTGCCTGCCGCGAGCGCGCTGGTGATCCTCGCGGTCGGCGTGGGCATCATCCTCAAGGCCCTCCCAGAGGTGCTCTAGCCTGCCGTATCCGTTCCAGGGGATAGATTCGGCGGCGTGGACCCGGTCTGTGTTGCCGACTTCGAGCGCCTCGCCGAGGAACGGCTCGAGCCGGGCGCGTTCGGCTACTACGCCGGCGGCGCCGGCGATGAGCTCGCTCTCAGCGGCAATGTGGACGCGTGGCGCGCGCTCAAGCTCCGGCCGCGCGTCCTCGTCGACGTCGCCGACGTCTCCACGGCGACAACGGTGCTCGGCACGCCCGTCTCGATGCCGCTCCTCGTCGCGCCGACGGCGATCCAGAAACTCGCCCATCCGGACGGCGAGCCCGGGATGGCCCGCGCCGCCGCCGCCGCCGGGACGGTGATGTGCTTGTCCACGATTGCGACATCGACGCCTGCCGAGGTCGCGGCGGCAGCTCCGGAGTCGCCGCGTTGGTTCCAGCTTTACGTCTTCCGGGACCGCGATGTCACCCTGTCCCTCGTAGAGCAGGCCGTCGAGCACGGCTACGGCGCGATTGTTCTCACCGTCGACGCGCCCTGGCTGGGACGCCGCGAACGCGACCTGCGCACCGGCTTTCGCGTCCCGGAGGAGATCGTCGTCCCGAGCATTGCCGCGTTGGGCGAGTGGGAAGGGGCGACACCATTGGAGCTGCTCGGCGCGATCGACCCGTCGCTCTCCTGGGACGACCTCGCCGAGCTGCGCGCTCTCGCCCCGCTCCCGCTCGTGCTGAAGGGGATCCAGACCGCCGAGGACGCGCTGCTCGCGGTCGAGCACGGCGCCGACGCAATCGTCGTCTCGAACCACGGCGGCCGCCAGCTCGATGCCGTCGCGCCGACCGCCGCGCTCCTGCCCGAGATCGTCGAGGCGGTCGCCGGCCGAATCGAGGTCTACGTCGACGGCGGCATCCGCCGCGGCTCCGACGTGGTCAAGGCACTGGCGCTCGGCGCGCAGGCCGTCCTCGCCGGCCGCGCGCCGCTCTGGGGTCTCGCGTTCGACGGGGAGGCGGGCGCACGGCGCGTACTCGGGCTGCTCCAGGCGGAGATCGAGCTCGCCCTCGCCCTGTGCGGGTGTGCCTCGCCCGAGGCGGTGTCTGCGTCACACCTCACTAGCTCTGCTGTGCAGGGGCACGGGCAAAGCCCGCGCCCGCGCCAAGATCCCTAAAGAGTCGCTTCGCTCCTAGTATCGTCGGCCCGTGATCGAGACCCTCACCCGCAACGCCGTCGACGTCCTTCCCGCGGGCGGGCTCGAGGGGAAGCTGAAGCTCGGGCGGCCGCTCCGGGTCAAGCTCGGCATCGACGTCACCTCACCCGATCTCCACGTCGGCCGCGGCATCCCGTTGCAGCGGATGCGGGCCTTTCAAGATGCGGGCCACGTCGGCGTCTTCATCGTCGGCGACTACACGACGAGGATCGGCGATCCCTCTGGGCGCTCGGCCGAGCGGCCGATCCTCTCGCCCGGGGAGATCGACGCGAACGCGAAGACGTACGTCGAGCAGGCGTTCACGATCGTCGATCGGGAGAAGACCGAGGTGCGCTTCAACAGCGAGTGGCTCGCCGAGCTCGACTTCGCCGACGTGATCCGGCTGACGCGGACGACGACCGTTGCGCAGATCCTCGAGCGGGACGACTTCTCGAAACGGATGAACGCGCGGGAGCCGATCTCGGTGTCGGAGCTGCTCTACCCGCTGATGCAGGCCTACGACTCGGTCGCGATCGAGGCCGACGTCGAGCTCGGCGGCACCGACCAGCTCTACAACCTGCTTGCGGGCCGGATGGTGATGGAGGCATACGGGCTCGAGCCGCAGGTCGTCCTGACGACGCCGCTCCTTCTCTCCTGGGACGGCGAGAAGATGAGCTCCTCCGTCGGCAACAACATTCCGCTGACAGCGCCGGCGGAGGAGCAGTTCGGCCGCACGATGCGGATCCCCGACTCGCAGCTGGAGGAGTGGTATCGGCTCGTGCTCGAGCAGGACGTCCCGGCGGGGGAGCCGATGGAAGCGAAGCTCGCGCTCGCGCGCGCGATCGCAGCGCGCTCGCACGGAAATGAGGCCGCAGACGCGGCTGCGGCGCACTTCACGCGCGTCGTCCGCGAAGGGCAGGCACCGGACGAGGTGCCGGATGCAGACCTGCCGGCGGGCGATCCCGTCCACCTGCCCGCACTCCTGGCCTCCGCGTTCGGCCTCTCGACGAGCGAAGCGCGCCGGTTGATCTCTCAGGGCGGTGTCAAGGTGAACGGCAATGCCGTTGGCGAGCTCGATCTTCCACGCGGCTCGCTGGTCGGCGCAACGCTCCAGGCGGGCAAGCGGCGCTTCGCCAGGCTGCGCGAAGTCAGTTGACACCACGGTCGTCTCTGCTACTGTTCCTCGGCCGCCCGAAAGGGTCGGCGTAGCAAAGTCCCCGTCCTCGACCTACCGGAGCGTCTCCAGGCCTCGATCGGATACGATCAGCACCGCAAGCTTTGGAGGCCTCTGGCGCGAGTCGGAGGCTTTTTTACGCCGCCACCTGAACGTGGCACTGGTCTTTGAAAACTCAACAGCGTGCGTTTACGTCGAGACCTCATGGTCTCGCGGGCTTCGGCCTGTGAGTCGTATGAGGCTCTAACCTCGTCATCCCCGCTGTTGTCTTTGACAGCAGTGGTGGAAGACACTTTGAGCTCAAGCTCGAAGGAGAAAGCTTGCCGGCTTGTCCGGCAAACACTACTTCACGGAGAGTTTGATCCTGGCTCAGGACGAACGCTGGCGGCGCGCTTAACACATGCAAGTCGAGCGAGAACCATTCCTTCGGGAATGGGGACAGCGGCGAACGGGTGAGTAACACGTGGGTAATCTGCCCTCGATTCTGGGATAGCCCGGGGAAACCCGGATTAATACCGGATAGCCTCTCGAGCTTACGAGCTCGTGAGAAAAGGTAGCTTCGGCCTCCGATCGAGGATGAGCCCGCGGCGGATTAGCTTGTTGGTGGGGTAATGGCCTACCAAGGCGACGATCCGTAGCTGGTCTGAGAGGACGATCAGCCACACTGGGACTGAGACACGGCCCAGACTCCTACGGGAGGCAGCAGTGGGGAATCTTGCGCAATGGGCGAAAGCCTGACGCAGCGACGCCGCGTGGGGGAAGAAGGCCTTCGGGTTGTAAACCTCTTTCAGCAGGGACGAAGCCACTCGGGTTAATAGCCCAGAGGGTGACGGTACCTGCAGAAGAAGCCCCGGCTAACTACGTGCCAGCAGCCGCGGTAATACGTAGGGGGCAAGCGTTGTCCGGATTTATTGGGCGTAAAGAGCGTGTAGGCGGCCAGACAGGTCCGTTGTGAAAACTAGAGGCTTAACCTCTAGACGTCGATGGAAACCGTCTGGCTAGAGTCCGGAAGAGGAGAATGGAATTCCTGGTGTAGCGGTGAAATGCGCAGATATCAGGAAGAACACCCGTGGCTAAGGCGGTTCTCTAGTACGGTACTGACGCTGAGACGCGAAAGCGTGGGGAGCGAACAGGATTAGATACCCTGGTAGTCCACGCCGTAAACGATGGGTGCTAGGTGTGGGGGGTGTCGACTCCCCCCGTGCCGAAGCTAACGCATTAAGCACCCCGCCTGGGGAGTACGGCCGCAAGGCTAAAACTCAAAGGAATTGACGGGGGCCCGCACAAGCAGCGGAGCATGTGGTTTAATTCGACGCAACGCGAAGAACCTTACCAAGGCTTGACATGATCGAGAAAGCCGTAGAAATACGGCCCTCCTTCGGGACTCGACCACAGGTGGTGCATGGCTGTCGTCAGCTCGTGTCGTGAGATGTTGGGTTAAGTCCCGCAACGAGCGCAACCCCTGTCCTATGTTGCCAGCGAGTTATGTCGGGGACTCATAGGAGACTGCCGGTGACAAATCGGAGGAAGGTGGGGATGACGTCAAGTCATCATGCCCCTTATGTCTTGGGCTACACACGTGCTACATTGGCCGGTACAAAGGGCTGCGATGCCGCGAGGCGGAGCGAATCCCAAAAAGCCGGTCCCGGTTCGGATTGGAGGCTGAAACTCGCCTCCATGAAGGCGGAGTTGCTAGTAATCGCGAATCAGCAACGTCGCGGTGAATACGTTCCCGGGCCTTGTACACACCGCCCGTCACACCACGAAAGTTGGCAATACCCGAAGCCGGTGGGCTAACCCTTTTAGGGAGGCAGCCGTCGAAGGTAGGGTTAATGATTGGGGTGAAGTCGTAACAAGGTAGCCGTAGCGGAAGCTGCGGCTGGATCACCTCCTTTCTAGGGATACCGGAGCTCTTACTCCGGTAGGCGTCGAGCTCGTTGATGTCGACCTCTCGAGGTCTTCGTCCGATGACTCGATTCGCCTAGAAATAACGTCGACCTCGACGTAGTTGTCCGTACGCTGTTGAGTTTTGAGAGACCGTGCCTTCGGTGCGGTTCTTCTCGGTTGGGCAGGCCGCCGGCCTGCGTGCACCTTGAAAACTCCATAGCGACAACACAACGTGTTCTTACTGATCAAGAGAACAAGAGCACACGGTGGATGCCTTGGCGCCAAGAGCCGATGAAGGACGTGGGCGGCTGCGATAAGCCCGGGGGAGATGCTGACCAATCACTGATCCCGGGATTTCCGAATGGGGAAACCTACGCGTGGTAATGCGCGCGTGTTCCCGCCTGAATACATAGGGCGGGTAATGGCAAGCTGGGGAACTGAAACATCTTAGTACCCAGAGGAAAGGAAAGAAACCTCGATTCCCTGAGTAGTGGCGAGCGAAAAGGGAAGAGCCCAAACCTCGACGATGTGATAGACGGCAGTCGTTGTCGTCGGGGGGTTGTAGGGCCTGTCTCGATCCGTCTGCCGGCGGGTCGGCGAGTTACAAAGTTATGCGTTAGTCGAAGTGAATGGAAATTCACACCGCAGAGGGTAATGGTCCCGTAGACGAAAGCGCATAGCCTCGCTTGACAGGTACCTGAGTACGGCCGGGCACGGGAAACCCGGTCGGAACCCGCGGGGACCACCCCGCAAGGCTAAGTACTCCTTGGCGACCGATAGTGAACTAGTACCGTGAGGGAAAGGTGAAAAGCACCCCGGAAGGGGAGTGAAATAGTACCTGAAACCGTGTGCTTACAAGCGGTCGGAGCAGGCTTGTCCTGTGACGGCGTGCTTTTTGCATAACGAGCCAGCGAGTTACTCTTCAACGGCAAGGTTAAGGAAACGGAGCCGTAGCGAAAGCGAGTCTGAATAGGGCGCTTTAGTCGTTGGAGGTAGACCCGAAACTGAGTGATCTACCCATGGGCAGGTTGAAGCGGGGGTAAGACCCCGTGAAGGACCGAACCGACCTCGGTTGAAAACGGGGCGGATGACCTGTGGGTCGGAGTGAAAGGCTAATCAAACTCAGAGATATCTGGTTCTCCCCGAAATATATTTAGGTATAGCGTCACACGTTCAATACCGGTTGTAGAGCACTGTTTGGTCTAGGGGGCCTACCAGCTTACCGAAATCAGGCAAACTCCGAATGCCGGTATTCCAGAGTGTGGCAGTCAGACTGCGGGGGATAAGCTTCGTGGTCGAAAGGGAAACAGCCCGGACCGTCGGCTAAGGCCCCTAATTCCATGCTAAGTGGGAAACGATGTCCGATTGCACAGACAACCAGGATGTTGGCTTAGAAGCAGCCACCATTCAAAGAGTGCGTAACAGCTCACTGGTCAAGTGATCGGGCGCGGACAATGTAACGGGGCTCAAGCATGGAGCCGAAGCCACGGACTTCATGGGTCAAACCATGGAGTGGTAGGGGAGCGTTCCCATGCCGGCGAAGCGGCGGCGTAAGCCAGCCGTGGAGGCATGGGAAGTGAGAATGCTGGCATGAGTAACGAAAGAGGAGTGAGAAACTCCTCCACCGAATGCCTAAGGGTTCCTGAGTAAAGCTAATCTGCTCAGGGTTAGTCGGGACCTAAGCCGAGGCCGAAAGGCGTAGGCGATGGACAACAGGTTGATATTCCTGTACCACGTCCCCACCGCTATCACCAATGGCGGGACGGGGTAGGCTACGGAATCCCAGGCGATGGTCGTCCTGGGGTAACCGCGTAGGGCGGGTGATAGGGAAATCCGTCACCCATTCAAGCCTGAGACGGGATGCCGAGCCCAGCGATGGGCGAAGTTCCTGAAGCCATGCCTCCTAGAAAAGCGTCTAGGGAGGTGGGACGTGCCCGTACCAAAACCGACACAGGTAGGCAGGTAGAGAATACCAAGGTGATCGGAAGAACTCTCGTTAAGGAACTCGGCAAAATGGTCCCGTAACTTCGGGAGAAGGGACGCCCCGGTAGGGTGACACGGATTTACTCCGTCGAGCCTGAGGGGGCCGCAGTGAAACGGCCCAAGCGACTGTTTACCAAAAACACAGGTCTCTGCGAAGTCGTAAGACGACGTATAGGGGCTGACGCCTGCCCGGTGCCGGAAGGTCACGAGGAGAGGTTAGCCTTCGGGCGAAGCCTTGAATCCAAGCCCCGGTAAACGGCGGCGGTAACTATAACCGTCCTAAGGTAGCGAAATTCCTTGTCGGGTAAGTTCCGACCTGCACGAATGGCGTAACGACTTGGGCGCTGTCTCAACGAGAGATCCGGTGAAATTGTAGTCTCGGTGAAGATGCCGAGTACCCGTGGTTGGACGGAAAGACCCCGTGAACCTTTACTGCAGCTTTACGTTGAAGTCTGGTGTTCGTTGTCCAGGATAGGTGGGAGCCTTTGAAGCCGGAGCGCTAGCTCTGGTGGAGGCAATCTTGGGATACCACCCTTCGGATTCTGGGCTTCTAACCCGGTGCCGTGATCCGGGCCGGGAACAGCGTGAGGTGGGCAGTTTGACTGGGGCGGTCGCCTCCTAAAATGTAACGGAGGCGCGCAATGGTTCCCTCAGCACGGTTGGAAATCGTGCGTAGAGCGCAAAGGCATAAGGGAGCTTGACTGCGAGACTGACAAGTCGAGCAGGGACGAAAGTCGGCCTTAGTGATCCGGCGGTTAAGAGTGGAATTGCCGTCGCTCAACGGATAAAAGGTACTCCGGGGATAACAGGCTTATCCTCCCCAAGAGTCCACATCGACGGGAGGGTTTGGCACCTCGATGTCGGCTCGTCGCATCCTGGGGCTGAAGCAGGTCCCAAGGGTTGGGCTGTTCGCCCATTAAAGCGGTACGCGAGCTGGGTTCAGAACGTCGTGAGACAGTTCGGTCCCTATCCACCATGGGCGCTGGAAGTTTGAGAGGAGTCGTCTCTAGTACGAGAGGACCGAGACGAACAGACCTCTGGTGTATCAGTTGTCCTGCCAAGGGCACTGCTGATTAGCCACGTCTGGATGGGATAACCGCTGAAAGCATCTAAGCGGGAAGCCCACCTCAAGATGAGACTTCCCATCCCCTCGAGGGAGTAAGGGCCGTGGAAGACCACCACGTTGATAGGCCGGCGGTGCAAGCGCAGCAATGCGTTCAGCTGACCGGTACTAATTGCCCGAGGTCTTGATTTAGAACACTTGTGTATCGCTATGGAGTTTTGAGGGTGCGCCGAACGGCGGACTTTCGACAATTTCGGCGGTCATAGCGTCGGGGGTACACCTCTTCCCATTCCGAACAGAGAAGTTAAGCCCGACAGCGCCGATGGTACTCGGGGCGCAAGCCCCCGGGAGAGTAGGACGCCGCCGAATTACTTCAGAGGGGCCGCGAGAGCGGCCCCTCTCGTCGTTCTAGACTCCCGCAATGGAAGTCCGCGACGGCGATCTCGTGCTGCGGCCGCTCGGGCTCGCCGATCTCGGCGCCGTCGTTGCGGCGTGCGGCGACCCGGAGATCCCGCGCTTCACCCTGCTCGTGCCGAGTCCCTACACCGAGAAGGACGGGCTCGAGTTCCTCACGCACGTCGAGCAGCAGTGGCGCGACGCCGCCGCCGAGCGCACCTTCGCGATCACGGCGGCCGGTGAATTCCTCGGCGTCGTCGGAATCGGTCTCGAGACCGGCGTTCTCGGCTACTGGCTCAAGCGGGACGCACGAGGTCAGGGATGGACGACGCGTGCAGTGATCGCCGTCGTCGACTGGGCGCGGGGACAAGGGGTGACCGGGTTCTCCCTGACGACCCACCCCGACAACATCGCGTCGCAGCGCGTCGCGCTCAAGGCCGGCTTCCGCGAGGTCGGACCGGTGGACGAGCCACGCGGCTTCCGCGACGGGACGACGACAGCGATCCTCTTCGAGCTAGCCGGTCAGGCGCAGTAACCGCTCCCGCAGCGGCGGGTGCGTGACGAAGAGCGCCGCCAGGCCTTCCTCGGCGAACGGATTGACGGTGTAGAGCGGCTCCGTCGCCGGGCTCGCCTGGAAGGAGACGAGGTCGCTGGCCCGGTCGAGCTTGAGGAGTGCGTCCGCGAGCCCGTCGACGGAGCCGAGCACCGACGACGCCATCCGGTCCGCCGCCAGCTCTCGCCTCGGGGAGAGCAGGAGGTGCACGAATGCGGCTGCGATCGGGCCGAGAATCGCCAGCAGCGCCCGCTCGAACCAGCCGCCGATCCGGGAGAGGTCGACCAGGACGACGGCGAGCATGACCGCAGAGGTCTGCGTCAGGACGTCCCGGCGGCGGACGTGCGCGAGCTCGTGCGCGATCACGGCTTCGAGCTCGGCCGGCGTCAGCGCGCCGAGCAGGCCGGTCGAGAACGCGATCGACGAGCCGGTCGGCCCGCGGCCGGCGGCGAGCGCGCGCGGATACCCGTCGGGGATCAGGTAGAGCTTCGGCGGGAGGACGCCGATCTTGGCCGCGAGCGCGTCCACGGTCGAGCGCAGCAACGGATCCTCGGCGAGCGCGTACTCCCGGGCGCCGAGCATCCCGAGGAGCGCTCGATCGGCATACGCGTACACGGCGAGGGCGGCGAGCAGGGTGCAGAACACGAACACGGACGCCGTCTGCGGCCCACCCAGAGCCCAGCCAAGCGCACCGAAGAACCCGGCCAGCATCGCGACCACCAGCCACCACTTGGCGATGTTCAATGCGGCTGCGAGCCGCATGGGCTAGGCGTCGTCGTCGCCGAGGCCGTCGCGGTCGTCGTCGCCGAGGCCGCGGGGTGGCCAGTCCGGCTCCGGTGCGTCGCAGCGGCTCGAGCAGTGCAGCGACGCGACGTTCTGGAGCGGCACGAGAATGTGGCCGTTCAGCTCGATGTGGGGGACGTCCTCGATCGAGCAATAGGCGGTGAGAACACCTTCCTGATACTCGCCGCCGAAGAGGGCGACTTCGATCTGTTCGCCCTTGTACTTGTTCGTGTAGTCGTCCACGGGTCGCTCAGTCTATCTCCACGAATCCGTCGTCCCGAACCGCGAGCTTGTAGACGGCGCAGTTGGCCCAGCGCTCGACGTGGACGCCGAGCGCGTGATGCCAGAGCGTGTTCAGCGCACCGCCGTGGGAGACGATCAGCACCTGCTCGCCGGGGTGGTTCGCCGCGATCTCCTCGACGGCGGCGAGAACGCGCTCCCGAACGTCGTCGTCGCTCTCACCGTCGTGGCGCGAGCCCTTCGGGAACGCGGAGACGTCCTCGCGGGTGAGGCCTTCCCAGCTGCCGAAGGAGCGTTCGCGCAGTCTCGGATCGAGCATCACCCCGAGCCCGTGCGTGGCCGCGACCGCGGCTGCCGTCGCTTGCGCACGGCTGAGGTCGCTGGAGTAGATCGCATCGAGCTCGACGTCGGTCAGCTCCTGGGCGAGGAACCGCGCCTGCTGCCGGCCGAGCTCGTTCAGCTGGATGTCGGACGAGCCCTGGATCCGAAACTCGCGGTTCCAGTCGGTCTCGCCGTGTCGTGCCAGGAGGAGGGTGGTCACCCCGCTACGCTAGCCGTCCGATGGATCTCGGCCTCCAGGGGAAGGCGTGTCTCGTCACCGGCTCGACCGGCGGGATCGGCCTCGAGACCGCCAAGCTGCTCGCGGCCGAAGGCGCGCGCGTCGCGACGTGCGGGCGAAGCGAGGCGCCCGGGGCGGGGGAGCAGCTCCACATTCGCGCCGACCTCTCCGAGCCGGACGCACCCGCACGCGTCGTCGACGCTGCCACTGCTGAGCTCGGCGGGCTCGACGTCCTCGTCAACAACGTCGGCTTCGCGATCCACACGCGCTTCTCCGAGGTCACCGACGAGGAGTGGGAGCAGCTGTGGCAGCTGAACGTGATGAGCTTCGTGCGCGCGATCCGCGCTGCGCTACCGCCTCTGCTGGCGAGCAGGGGCTCGATCGTCAACGTCTCGTCGACTGCCGGCAAGCGACCCTCCGTCGGGATGCCGCACTACTCGGTGACGAAGGCTGCGGTGCTGTCGCTCTCGCGCCTCGTCGCCGACACGTACGCTGCCGACGGGATCCGCTGCAACGCCGTCACGCCTGGGCCGACCGCGACGGACGCCTGGCTGGGAGAGGGAGGCCTCGCGGACCAGCAGGGCGAGCGCGACGACGTGCTTGCCAAGGTTGGCGCTGGACGGCCCTTGGGGAGGCTGGCCCAGCCGGAGGAGATCGCCGCCGTGATCGCGTTTCTCGCCTCCGAGCGAGCGTCGTACGTCACCGGCGCGGCCTGGTCTGCGGACGGCGGCACCGTCCCGATCATCATCTGAGCATGCCTCGCGACTTCGTCATCGTCGAGTGGGACGATCCCGGCGGCACCGAGTGGATCGCGCCGTTCCACGTCCATCACGCCGACGACGAGGCCTGGCACGTGCTCGCGGGGAGCCTCCGCTTTCGCGTCGGAGCAGAAACGGTCGACGCACCGGCCGGGACGACGGTTTTCGTCGAGAAGGGGACGCCGCACGCCTACGGCAACCCCTCGCCGGCGCCCGCGCGCTACCTCCTCGTGATGACGCCGAGGATCGAGCAGCTGATCGCCCGCCTGCACGAGGGTGACTGGAGCGATGTGCACGAGCTCTTTCGCGAGTTCGAGTCGGAGCTGCTCCCGCCACCTGCGCAATCCTGAGCGGCGACTACGCTTGAGGCGTGCCCGACCTCGCCGGACGAGTCGCCGACGCCTTCGAGGCTCGCGTGCGCGCGGCCGAGGACGAGCTGCTGTCACCGCTCGCCGTCCGCTCGTACGAGACGCGGGGGAGACTGCGGGAGGAAGAGGAGTGCGGGATCAGGACGCCCTTCCAGCGCGACCGCGACCGGATCGTGCACTCGAAGCCGTTCCGCCGCCTCAAGGGCAAGACGCAGGTCTTCATCGACCCCGCCGGCGACCACTACCGGACGCGGATCACGCACACGCTCGAGACGACCGGGATCGCCCGCGTGGTCGCTCGCGCGCTGCGGCTGAACGAGGATCTGACCGAGGCGATCGGGCTCGGCCACGACATGGGCCACCCGCCGTTCGGGCACGCGGGCGAGGAGCAGCTCGATGCATGCCTGCGCGAGCACTTCGACTCCGGCTTCCGGCACAACGAGCAGTCGCTGCGGATCGCTGAGGAGCTCAACCTGACCGCGGAGGTCCGCGACGGGATCCTCACGCACACGGGCGAGCAGGAGCCGGCAACGCTGGAAGGGAAGATCGTGCGGCTCGTCGACCGGGTCGCCTACATCAACCACGACATCGACGACGCGATCCGGTGGGGGCTGCTCGTGCCCGACGACCTGCCGCGCGCCGAGATCGAGCTGCTCGGAGACACCGGCTCGAACCGGATCGACGCGCTCGTGCACGACCTGATCGAGAGCTCCGAGCAGGCCGGCGACATCGTCCAGAGCGACGACGTCGGCGCCTCGATGCTGGCGCTTCGCGCCTTCATGTTCGAGCGGGTCTACCTCGGCGAGCACGCGCGCGAGGAGCACGTGCGCGCCCACGAGACGATCGGCCGCATCTTCACCCACCTCGTCGACCGCGGCGACTCCGAGGACGAGATCCGCGCGTTCGTCTCGGGCATGACCGACCGCTTCGCGCTGTCGTACGCTGAGCAGCTATCCTACCGATGCCCCGGATCAAAGAGTCGTCGGTCAGAGAGGTCGTCTCGGCGTCCGACATGGTGGAGGTCGTCTCCGGGCGCACGGCGCTGCGGAAGGCCGGCGCGCGCTACTCCGGGCGCTGCCCCTTCCACGAGGAACGCACGCCGAGCTTCTCGGTCAACCCGGCCGACAAGCTCTACCACTGCTTCGGCTGCGGCAAGGGCGGGGACGTGATCACGTTCGTCCGCGAGACCGAGAACCTCGACTTCGCCGGCGCGGTCGAGTGGCTGGCCGAGCGGTTCCGCGTCACGCTCGAGTACGAAGAGACGTCGCCGCAGCAGGAGGAGTCGCGGAAGCGCCGCGACCGGCTCCACGCGGTGCTCGACCAAGCGGCCTCGTTCTACGAGCGCTACCTCTGGGAGGCCGCGGCCGGTATCCCCGTGCGCGAGTACCTCGAGAGCCGCGGCCTCGGCGAGGCGGTCTGCCGCGAGTTCCGCCTCGGTCTTTCACCCGGCACGGGTCTCGCCCAGAAGGCGCGCGAGAAGGGCTTCACCGCCGAGGAGCTGCGCGGCGCCGGGCTCACCAACGCGCGCGGCAACGACTACTTCCCGCAGCGGTTGATGTTCCCGCTCTCCGACGCGCGCGGCCGGGTCGTCGGCTTCCAGGCGCGCAAGCTGCACGACGACGATCCGCTCCGGGGCAAGTACGTGAACTCGCCCGAAGGGGAGCTCTTCCACAAGTCGGCGATTCTCTACGGCCTCGATCTCGCACGCACGGCGATCGCGAAGCAGGAGCGGGCCGTCGTCGTCGAGGGGAACACCGACGTGATCGCCCTGCGCCAGGCCGGGTTCGAGCCGGTCGTCGCCTCGATGGGGACAGCGCTGACCGAGCGCCAGCTGAAGGAGCTGCAACGGCTGACGCGGCGGCTCTACCTCTGCTTCGACTCCGACGCGGCCGGCGAGGACGCGACGCTCCGGGGGATGGAGCTCGCGACCACGCTGGGCTTCGACGTGCGGGTCGTGACGCTGCCGAAGGGTCAGGATCCAGCCGACGCGCCCGCGGGCTTCGAACAGCGCCTCGGCGGTGCGTCGAGCTACGTCGTCCATCGCGTCCGGCTCGAGCTCGAGCGCACGCCGGACCGGCAGGAGGCATTCGTCCGCGCGCGGGAGGTGCTCGCGAAGGTCGAGGACTCACCGGAGCGCCAGGACGCGCTGCGGCTGCTCGCGGACACGCTCGATCTGCCGCGGGAGACGCTGGCGGGGCTGGGGGCGACGGGCCGGCGGCCGTCCCGCTCCGGTCGAGCTCTCGCCGGCGATGCTGGAGAAGGGCGAACAGCTCGAGCGGCGGGTCCTCGCCGCGTGTGTCCTGCACCCGACGCTCGTCACGCTCCTCGCGGAGCTGTCGGCCGACCATTTCGACTCTGAGCTCCACCGGCGTTTCCGGGCGTTCCTCGTCGACGGGGGCGAGGAGGACGACGCACTCGTGGCGCTGCGTGCCGAGCTCGACGCGCGCGCCGCCCGCGAGGCGCTCGACGAGCGAACCGGCAAGGAGCTGCTGCTCAATCTCCGGGCGCGCCGATTGCGCCGTGAGCTGGCAAGCGCGGAGCTCGAGCGCGTGAAGGAGTTGCAGGCGGCACTGGCGAAGCTCACAGAGGCTGCGCAGGAGATTCACTGATCTCAGGTACTGTCCGGCGTCAAGTTTTACCCTGCTAGTGTCGATCCTCCAGGTAGCACTGCAGACCCCCGAAGTACCTGTTCAGCCGCCTGATGGATGTCCTGAGCCGTTCACTCGCCGTCATCGCGCTTGTCTGCGCCATCGCCGCAGGCACCGTTGGCTCGACGGCGTCGCCGGCGCGCGCGACCGCCGCGGCGGGCGATTGTTCACCGGGCTCTGACTGGGGGACACTCCGAGCCGACTTCGCCGCCCAGACCGTTGACCTCGTCAATGCGCACCGTGCCACGCTCGGGCTGCGGCAACTCACGGTCGGCTCTGCTCTCCAGGCAGCGGCGGTCTGGAAGGCGCGCCACATGGCGAAGTACGGCTACATGGCACACGACGACCCGGCGCCGCCCGTCTCGCGCAGCACGGGCGAGCGGATGGCCGCGTGCGGGGTCACAGGCAGCTGGGGCGAGAACATCGCTGCAGGGTTCCCGTCGCCCGCTTCCGTCGTCGACGGCTGGCTCAACTCACCCGGGCACCGTGCGAACATCGAGAATCCGAACTACGCCTCGATGGGTTCCGGCGCGGCGGCCAGCGCCTCGGGTCAGCTCTACTGGGCGCACACGTTCTCGTCGAGCGGGAGCGGGTCTCCGCCGCCGCCGCCGCCTCCACCGCCTCCGCCGCCTCCGCCTCCGTCTCCGCCTCCTCCCGCCGCCCGGCCCTGCGCCCGTCCCGGCTCCGGTTCCGCCCGTTCCCGCACCGCCCTCTCCGCCACAGCCAGGCCCCAAGCCGCCGGCGCCGCCCGGCCCGCCGGGGGCGGAACAGCCGGCACCGGCTCCGAAGACCGCCTCCGCGGCGAATCCGCTCACCTTCCGCCAGCTGACGCTCACTCCGAGGCGGCCGGCCGCGGGGCACGTGCTCGGGAGCAAGGTCATCGTCCTGAAGCGCGGAGCCAGGCTGAAGACGGGACACGTCTTCTGCAGCGCACGGCTGCACGGCCGTCCGCTGGAGGTGCTGACGCGCCGCCTCCGCGCAGGCTCAGCGGTGTGCGCCTGGCGGCTGCCGCCGGACACCCGCGGCTCGATGGTCAGCGCGACCGTCGTCGTGCAGCAGGGCCGCCTACGGGCGCAGGCGCCCTTCCGCGCCAAGATCTCCTGATTCTCGCGCGGCAACGGCGGCAGCCGGGGCTAAAGGATAGGGCGGGGGTGCCGATAGCGAGACGGTGTTCTCGCTCGTTCGATCCGCCGTCGTCGTCGCAGCGGCCGTCGTGCTGCTCGTCCTCCCGGGCCAGATCAGCCCGGCTTCCGGCACTCCGGCAGTCGAGGCGACTGCGCACATCGTCGGTCCCGCGCGCAAGCCGGTCAAGCTGAATGCGGCCAAGCCCAGCAGGCCCAAGGCGAAGCCGCGGCCCGTCGCAGCCGACACGACACTCCCGAACGATCCGCTCTGGCGCGATTCCTGGTCGCTCGCCAAGGTTCATGCCCCGGCCGCCTGGCGCGTGACGCGCGGCGCGGCGGACACCGTCGTCGCCGTGCTCGACACCGGGATCGACCGCAACCACCCCGACTTGCAGGGCTCGTTCGTCGAGGGGTGGGACGCCGTCAACGAGGACGCCGACCCGAACGACGACCACGGGCATGGGACGCTCGTGGCCGGCGTGATCGCCGCCCGCTCGAACAACGGGATCGGCGGCGTCGGAGCCTGCTCGCAGTGCTCGCTGATGCCGGTCAAGGTGATCGCCGGAAACGGTGAGGGAACGGCGGAGGACATCGCCGAGGGGATCGTCTGGGCGGCCGACCACGGAGCGCGCGTGATCAACATGAGCTTCGTCATGTCCGGGCCCGATGCCGGCGTCGCGGCCGCGCTCGAGCACGCCCGCTCCCAGGGGGTCCTGATCGTCGCGGCCGCCGGCAACAACGGCAGCGCCGACGTCACGTTCCCCGCAGGCCAGCCTGGTGTCGTCAGCGTCACCGGCACCGACTCGGCAGACGGCCGCTACGAGTGGGCCACCTACGGCAACTGGGTCACGCTGGCCGCCCCCGGCTGCAGCCAGTCGACGCAGGCGGGTGGGGGTTATGCCGACTTCTGCGGTACCTCCTCGGCGGCGGCCTTCACTTCGGGCGTCGCCGCGCTGGCGCGCTCAGCCGCGCGCGATGCGTCCGTCGATCAGATCGTCAGCGCACTGTCCTCCAACGCTGTCCACGTCGGCGACTTCGTCGCCACCGGCCGCGTCGACGCTGCGGCGACTGCAACCGCGCTCTCTGCTACTTGTTGCGGTCCTGCTGGCCCTGCTGGCAGCCATCCTGACCGTCCTGAACCGCGTCCTGACCGGCTTTGAAGTAGCTCGCCCAGGCTCGGCCGACGACCTTGGCGACGCCTTCGGGCGACGTGTCGGCCGCCTTGTACTTCGAGGCCAGTAGCTCGACCTCGGTCGACGCACACTCGCTGTAGGCGCGCTCGTAGACGGAGAGCTGCACCGACCTCGGCGTCCTCCCAGTCGACAGCGGATAGGGATCGGGCTCGGCCTGGGTGACAACGGCTCCCGTCGTCGCGCTCTCGTCGTCGCCGGTGAGGCGGTCCGCCGAGCCGACGCCGATGAGCACGCCGAGCGCGAGGAGAAGCCCGAGGGCGATGGAGATACGGCGTACCCGGCTGCTCACGTGTGGTTCCCCCCAAGTTGTCTGTGAACGAGTGGCGCGTGGCTGCGGGAGCCACGATAGAGGAGGGGCCCGCGATGCGGGCCCCTCCTCGTTACCGGTGGTTCGAGTAGCGCTAGCGAGCCAGCGAGACCCTGACCGTCCGGACGTGCTTGCTGACCTGCAGGTTGGCGACGCGGACAGCCGCGTTCGTGCGAATGGTGCGCACGACCGGCGTCGTCACCTTCCCGGTCCGCATCACGAGCGTGATCCGGACCTTGGCCTGCTTGGCCGCGCCGTTGACGCGCACGACCAGGTACCGCTTCCCACCCTGGAAGACGAGGCGCGCGGACGTCAGCTTGAGCGCTGCCGCCGTTGCGACCGGCTTCTGAGCGGCCGGCGCCGCAGCTGCGGGCACCGGGTTGCCGGCGAGGCTCACGACCGTGGCGGTCGAGGCCGTCGACGAGCTGGGGTTCTGCACCGGCGTCGCCGTCGGAGTGCCCGGGGTCGGCGTCGGGATCGGGGTGCCACCGTCGGTCGGCGCGGTGCAGGTCGGGCCGTCCGTCGGGAGCGTGGTGCCGTTACCGGCGAACCGGAGGCAGCGAACGCGCTGCACACCGAAGCCGCCGTTGCGAGTTGCGATGTTCTCGGCGTCGACGTCGACGAGACCCGCCTGGGTGCTCTTGACCTCGATGCCTGCCTGACCGAGAGCGTTCGTCTTGATGACGACCTCGTCGTCGCTCTCCGAGACGACGTACTGGCCGGTCGTGTCATACCCGCCGAACTTGATCGCGGCCGGAATGAACAGGCCACGCGGCTCGCGGGTGAACGAGACCGGAGCGCCGGCGACGGGGTTACCGCGGATGTCGCGGATGACCTCGACGCAGAACGCCTCGATCGGCGACTTCGCGACGCAGTCGAGGCTCTTGCCGGCCAGCTCGTACACGTTCTTCGTCAGCGTGTTGCTGAGGCGAGGATCGTTGAACGTCAGCTGGTACGGGTCGAGTGCCTCGGCCGAGATGCTCGCCGAGCCCAGCAGTGCAGCTGCTCCGACCTCACCGAGATCGCAGCGGCCGTTCGTGTCCGGAGTCAGCGTGGCGCCGACGTCCGGGTCGAACTGCAGGATCGCCTCGCCGTGCTCGTCCGTGTAGACGGTCGCGGAGTCGTAGCCGGTCGGCTTCGGGATGTAGGTCCCCTCGCCGAACTGACCGTCTCCACCCACGTCCTTACACGCGTTGGCGCCGTTGCGCCTGGTCGTGTTCAGGAAGTCCCAGAAGTGATAACCGCGGACGCCCAGGTTGAGGATTCCCAGGGTCTGGTAACCCGGGAAGTTGTTGGCGATCGGTCCCGTCGTTCCGGACGACGTGTAGCTCGGCCGGATCTGCGAGAAGTCGCCCGGCAGTGCCGAGACGTAGAACGGCGCATAGAGGTTATGCGCATTGCCCGGGTACGCCGCGGATGCAACGCCGGTCCTGTTGCGGCTGTAGAGCACGTGCTTGTCAGCCGCGACGAGGGCGCCGACGGTGCCCGTCAGGTTGACGTCGATCCGGGCAGCCGGCATCGGTGCATCGCCGGCGTCCAGCTTGCCGTCAGGCAGGAACGACGTGTCCGGCCTGGCGGGATCGAACGGACCAACCGTCTCACCGAGGTACTGACCGGTCCCGTCGATGATGCGCGAGAAGCGGCCGACCTCGCCGCCGCCGAGGCAGTTGTCGACTGCGTCAATCGCAGCGACGCCACCGCACATGCTCGTCGCGGTGTGACCCTCGGTTGCGAGGTCGTCGTCGTGGATGTCCCACGCCGACGGGTTGTACCCGTCGAGATCGAACGCGTACCGGCCGGCGAGCGAAGCCCAGTCGGCGGGAAGCGTCCGAGCGGCGCCATGGAGGTCAGTGAACGAGCCGGTGACCCGCGCGCGGATCAGGCCGTTCGTGTACTTCCCACCAGCGGGCGTGAAGTTCCCGTCGCCGAGCGGATCGCCAACGGCATAGCCCGGGAAGGCCGTGCTGCTGAGCTCCGTCAGGACCGGATCGCTCATGTCGAGCCAGATCACGAGGAAGTCGTGCTTGAGCACGGGGCTACCAGGGGTGCCCTCGTTGCCGTCGACCGCCATCTTGATCCGGGTCATGCCCGGGTTCACCGAGTCGACGTCGATCGCCCAACAGGTGCGATCGGCCTGCTCGCCGCCGCCCGCGAAGTCGCCGGTGCGCCGGTCGGTGTCGTCGAAGAAGACCGGGTCACGCAGCTCACCGCTGCGCTGCCGGACGGACGAGTCGACGATTGCCCACTCGGCACTCGTCCCTTCCCACTCGCCCTTCGGATCGTCGATGCACTTGACGAGGCGAAGCTCCTCGCCGGCCCAGGCGACGTACGGGATGTTCGTCTCCATCGGGTCGCCCGCGTCGAACCACGGGGCCCTTTCCTGCAAACCTGCCGATGCGGTGCTCGCCATCGCCAGGACGCCGAGCGCCCCGAGCGAAGCGAGTGCCAGCACCAGCTTCAGTTTTGTAAGCATATTCGTGTTTCCCCCACTCGTAGATACCCAAAGGATGTGTTGCGAACGAACCTGACACAGCTCTGACCATCGGTCCGGTCCTCTCCCCGTGCGTCCTCCTTTCCGGTCAGCCGTAGTCGTCGAACTAGCTGGTTACGCAACACTTGGTTCTAAACCCTGAGCGGTCTCGAAGCAAGGGTGTCGCGGGTAGGTTTCAGGTCAGGAAGTGTCGACCGAAGGACAGAAAAACCCACCCGAAACCGAGGTTTAAGGGCCACAGGACCCCGACATCGGGCGGTCTTTGCCGAAACACCTTCCGTCCGGCCGATTTCGTTTCTACACTGCGGGCCGGATGATGCGGCGACTGCTCATGGGCCTGGCGGCGCTTGCGCTCACGGGCAGTGCGGCCGCCGCGGTCCAGCCGAACGATCCTGTGTGGGCCGATCAGCCGGGCCCACGGCAGATCGGGCTGCCGCAGGTGTGGGAGACGACGACCGGCGATCCGAGCGTCGTGATCGCGACGGTCGACACCGGCGCCAACGTGATCCCGGATCTCCAGGACGCGTTCGTCCCGGGCTACGACTTCGTCGAGAACGACTACGAGCCGCAGGACACGCACGGCCACGGCTCGCGTGTCGCCAGCGTGATCGCCGCGCGCGGCAACAACCAGATCGGGATGGCCGGGCACTGCTGGGGCTGCCGGGTGATGCCGATCCGGGTGAGCGCGAACGGCTCGGCCAGTCCCGGTCGGATCGCCGTGGGGATCCGATATGCGGTCGACGCCGGCGCCAGGATCATCAACGTCAGCCTGAGCCATCCGGGCAGCCCCGACGCGGCGGAGGCGGCGGCCGTGAAGTACGCGATCGACCGCGACGTGATCGTGGTCGCGTCGGCCGGGAATGCCGGCACGGAAGCGCCTACCTATCCAGGGGCGTACCCGGGCGTTCTCGCGGTGGGCGCGACGGACGATCTCGACGCCCTCTACTTCTGGTCGAGCTTCGGTCCCTGGGTGAGCCTGACGGCACCGGGCTGCCAGATGGTGGAGGACGTGACGACGCCGCCGGGGACGATCTGCGGGACCTCGTTCACGCCCGCCGTCGTGGCGGCCGTCGCGGGCCTGATCCTGTCGCGCAATCCGGGTCTCACCGGCAGCCAGGTCGTCGCCGCGCTCCGCGTGACCGCCAGGCCGGTGGTGGGCGTCGCCTACGGCCGGGTCGATCCCGTCGCCGCGTTCCGCTGGCTCGGCCTCCTGAGCACCGCGACCCCGGCCGCGGCAACGCCGCCGGTCACGGCGACACCTCGGGTGCCGACGCCCGCGCCGGGCCAGCTCTTCACCAGGCAGACGCTCTTCGAGACGGGCACGTTCAAACGGGGATTCCGCTCGACCTTCCGGGTCGGGAAGGGGCGGTTCGAGATGCAGCTGCTCACGCCGCTCGCATCGTCATGCTCGCTCTCGCTCAACTCGGCGAGCGAGCTCACAGTCGCCGCGCCCGCCGTCAAGAATCTGATCAGCCTCTCCGTCCGGGTCACTGCCGGCCGGTACACCGCGGAGGTTCAGTGCCGCGGTGCCCGGACTCGGCAGTACTCGTTGGGTGTCATCGCGATGTTTCCCCGTACCTTCCACTAACGCCCCTCGGCCGCGTCCGCGGGCTACGGAGCGGAACGAGCGCACGCGAGACGCCGCCGTTCCCCGAGCGTTCGGACACCGCTTCCCCCGAGTCGGGCTCGACCACCACGTCGAGGATGCCGCTCTCACGCGCCCAGCGCGCCGCCTCGAAGCGGCTGCGGACGCCGAGCTTGCGGTAGACGTTCGCGAGGTGGAACTTCACCGTCTGGTCGGCGACCCAGAGGATCTCCGCGACCTGGCGGTTCGAGCGACCTCCTGACACGAGCTGCAGGATCTCGAGCTCGCGGCGGGTCAGCTTGGCGAGCAGCTGGTTGTCCGTCGGCGGAGCTGGGCGGTCCTGCGGCGCGCGCCAGGAAAACGGACGGCTCGAACGCCTGCCGGATCGCTGTCGCGATCCCGTCCGGGTCGGACGTCTTCAGCACGTACGCAGCCGCACCGCCCTCGAACGCGGCGTCGATCACACCGCGATCAGTGGTCCCCGAGAGCACGATCACGGTCAGCTCCGGACACCGGCTCGCGCCCGCTCGAGATCATCCGCAGGGCGGCCTCGTGGCCCTCCGCGAGATCGATCTCCATCACGAGCAGGTCGGGCTGGTGCTCCTGCAGGAGCGTCTCGGCCGTTCTCGTCGACGTCGCTGCACCGACCAGGTCGATGTCGAAGCGAGCCAGCAGCGTCGCGAGCGCGGTGTGACACAGCGGATGTGGGTCGAGCGCGACTGCCTTTCTGCGTGGTCTATCGAACGATTCGTCGTTCATCGATCCTCCAAACCTTCTTCCAGGACATCTGCCCTCTCCTTTGACACGACTCACAGCCGGCCATGGATCTTCCGGCCGGCGGATGGTGGAATCGTGGAGGGGGCTATCCGGGTCGAGCGGTGGGAGGAGCTGCGATGACGCCGTGCGGACGCGTGCTGGGCACGCGGACGCGGGCGAACCGGAACGGCAGCGGCACCCGCAAGGGGGCTGCTGCAACCGCGAACAGGCGGGACGACGACGTCGATCCGGGCGAGCCGCTGAAGCCGTCGTTGGCGACGCCCTGGCCCGAGCTGCCGAAGGGGATGATCGGTCGTACCTCTGCCACCGTGTGCTTCTTGGCGGCCTTCGACGCCGGCGGCGACCGCCCTTCGACTCTTCGGATCGTCACCCGGGCGCGACCCGGTCGATCGCGGCCCGCACCTCCGGGCTGGGCGAGGAGGTGAAGGTGGCACGCAGGACGGCGATCGCGCGAGCCTGCTCGCAGCGCTGCGAGAGCGGCACGCGGGCGGCGGGTCGGGCACAGGTTCCCCGGACGAGCTGCTTGCCGATCGCGCGCGCCTTGCGGATCAGGATCGACCGGACGGTCGTGACCGCCGGCTCCTCCGCGGGGAGCAAGGAGATGCCGGCGCGCGGCCGGAAGCTGACGATCAGAGCGGTCGCCGCGGTCGCCGCTTCGGCGTTCGCCGCCTCGGACGGCTCGGGCTCGGCAGCCGGCTCGACCTGGAGGGATGATCGGTGTGGTCGGCGGCGCCGACGGCGCGGTCGCGGCGGGCTGAGCCGCCGGGGCGGCCGGAGCGAGCGGCGGCGGGCGCCGCAGGCGCAGCTGCCGGCTCGAGCTTGACCGGATCCTTCGGCGCCGCTGCCGGCTCGCTGGCGGCGGGCGCGGTCTCGGCCGGCGTGCCGGCGGAGGGCGTGCCGCTCGACGGGGTGCCACTCGAAGGCGTGCTCTCAGGGGCGGCCTCGGTGTTCGCCGGCTTGGTCTCCGCCGCCGGCGTCGCCTCGGGCTTCGCCTCGGGCTCCTTCGCGGCCGGTGTGGGTTCCGCGGGCGCGGCCTGCGTGCTGGTGTGTTCGGTCGCGGACGGTGTCGAAGGTGCGTCCGCGGCGGTCGTCTCGGCGGGGGTGGTCTCGGCAGACGGCGGGGGCGCCGCCTCCTGGGCGGACGCAGGCAATGCCTGGCCGAGCGCAACCGCAGCGGTCGCGACAAACGCGACGCCGAGACGCGCTACCCCAACCAACCGATTCCCCCTTGCCGCCAACGGAGTCTCCTCTAGGTGACCGAATGGCCCCCACGTTCTTACCGCAGTTTGTTCGTCCGAGCAAGGGGACTCTGCCATACGAAAGACCCCGGTGTCGCCGGGGCCTTTCGTTCCTTTGGATCTACGAGCGGAGGAAACAAAAGTTGCCTCCGAGTTGCAGTATCGGCAGCGACCCCGGACGGCATGAGTGACGCCTCGCCTCCCGGGTAGGTTTTTGCGCCAACCTTTTTTTCGAACCGTAATCGTGGTACACCAAGGCGACGTGCTTGGGGGAGGCTTGAGATGACGCGCGCGAACGTCCGACGGCTCGGCGCCGCCGGGCTTCTCTTCGCGTTCCTGATCGCGCTTCCCGGGCAGGCCGGCGCCGACGACGCGCAGAAGTTGTCGATCACCGGACCGGCGACGGTCAACGAAGGCGCGACGGCGACGTACACGGTCAGCCTGACCGACGGCACGGACGCCGAAGCGACGGTCAAGTTCAACGCCGCCCCGAGCGGGCCGACGAGTGCCGGCGACTTCTCGGTCATCACCACCCCCAACACGCTGACCGTGCCCAAGGGTGGAAGCAGGACGTTCACGGTCCAGGCGACCCAGGACACGACCGACGAGGTCAACGAGCCGTTCGTCGTTTCGCTCTCGGATCCGGTGGACGCGACGTTGGATGCCGCAGCGTCGTCGGTCACGACGACGATCATCGACGACGACACGCCGGCGCTCTCGGTCAACAACGCGTCGGCGAACGAAGGCGACGCCGTCCGCTTCACGATCTCGCTGTCGCAGCCCGCGGCCAGCAACGTCACCGTCACGTATGCCACTGCGAACGGGAGCGCCGTCGCGCCGGGCGACTACACCGCCGCGGCGGCGACGGTTCTGACATTCACGCCGGGCCAGACGACGAAGACCGTCGACGTCCCGACGATCGACGAGACGCCGGCGTTGAACGAGATCAACGAGACGTTCACGCTCAATCTCACGAACGCCTCGGCCAACGTGAACGTGTCCGATGCCACGGGTACCGGCACGATCGTCGAAGACGACGAGCCGTCGATCAAGTCGATCGTCGACATCAGCGTCGTGGAGGGCAACGCGGGATCGGTGGACGCAGTGATGACCGTCGAGCTGACGGCTCCGAGCGCGAAGACGATCACCGTGCTCTACACGACCGTCCCCGGTACGGCGACCGACGTGGCGCCGGCGGACTACCAGCCGCTTAGCGGCAGTCTCGTCTACACCCCGGGGCAGACCTCCAAGACGATCACGGTGAAGGTGATCGGCGACACCCTCTTCGAGCCGAACGAGAAGTTCTCGGTCGCCCTACACCGACCCGGACAACGCCGGCCCGGAACCTGACAACCGGGGCGAGATCACGATCACCGACGACGACTCGACGCCGGTGCCGACCTTGAACAACCCGGCGGTCGCCGAGGGCAACTCCGGGCTGACCCCGCTGCTGCCTTCCGACGCGACGCTCCCCTGCCCCGCGCTCCGCGGTCTCCTTCAACTACCGGACCGTCGCGGATACGGCGACGGCCACGGACTTCACCGAGGTCGGCGACGCGCTCCCCGAGGGAAGCGGTGATCCCGCGCTGAAGCTCTTCCGATCTCTGGGCGCCACTGCGCGACGCTCGTCCGGCAATCGGCTCCTGCCGATTGTCGACGACGATGATCAGCCGACCATATCGATCACCGGCGCCGAAGTGACGGAAGGCACCGGGGCGACCGCCTGCTCAACTTCAAGGTCAAGCTCAGCAGGACGTCGGCACAACAGGTTCAGGTCACGGCCCTGACACAAGACGAGACTGCACTCTCGACGAGCGACTACAAGTTCCTTTCCAAGCCGCCGGGTGCCGCTCCGACGGTGCTTAAGATCACGATCCAGGTCAAGGGCGACACGCTCGACGAGGTCAACGAGTCGTTCAAGCTCGATCTGAACTGGATCCCACCGAAGCGCGATTGCCGTCGACGGCGATCGGACGATCACGAACGACGACAACAACTCGAAGCTCTCGATCGGCGACGCCGTCGGCGGACGAGCCCGGGACGCTGACGTTCCCGGTCACGCTCTCGCAAGCGAGCGCGCGCGAGGTCAAGATCAACTGGGCGACCGCGGACGGCACCGCGACTGCGGGCAGCGACTACACCGCGGGCGGCGGGACGCTGACCTTCGCTCCGGGCGAGACGGCCAAGAACATCGACGTCGCCGTCCTCGGCGACGGGGTCACCGAGGAGAACGAGACCCTGAAGGTCCTGCTGTCTGGCCCCGTCGGCGTCCCTGAGGTCAACGTCCTCGACGGCGAGGGCGCCGGGACGATCATCGACAAGAACGCACCGCCGAGCCTCTCGATCAGCGACACGTTCGGACGCGAGGGCGGCGGCGCCACGTTCACGGTCACGCTCGCGGGTACGACTCTGCGGACGGTCACGGTCAGGTTCAACACGGCCGACGGCACGGCGAAGGCCGGATCGGACTACGCGGCCCGCACCGGCACGCTCACGTTCGAACCGGGCGAGAAGTCGAAGACGATCGCCATCTCGATCACCGACGACACGGAGGCCGAGCCCGTCGAGGAGTTCTTCGTCGTGATCGGCGACGCCATCAACGCGACGATCACCAAGAACCGCGGCGAGGGATCGATCGAGGCCAGCGACCGGCCGGACGCGCCGCCGACGACCGATCCGACCACCAAGCCGGTCGCCAAGCCGGCCTCCGTGCTCGTGCCGCGGATGATCCTCGGCCCGCGCACCGTCTCGATCGGCGCGAACGGGATGGCCCGGATGCTCGTCACCTGCCAGAAGCTCTCGCCGATCGGCTGCGCCGGCTCGGTCGAGCTCGAGCGCGCGACCAAGCCGCTGCTCAAGCTCGGGAAGAAGACGTTCACCGTCAAGAAGGGCGCGAAGGGCTACGCCTCGATCAAGCTCAACCTGAAGACGCTGAAGCTCCTGCAGAAGAACGGGACGATGCGGGCGAAGGTGATCGTGCTCGTCAAGACGAGCGCGAAGACGATGAAGGTCTCGCCCGGGGTGATCACGCTGAAGGCGACGCAGGCACTCAAGATCGCCAAGCTCAAGCCGCCGGCGCCGTCGACGAAGGTCGTCGTCGAACCGTAGGACCGCGCCGCGGCGCCGCTACAATTCCGCGGCCGTTCCCCGGTAGCTCAATTGGCAGAGCATTCGGCTGTTAACCGAAGGGTTGTTGGTTCGAGTCCAACCCGGGGAGTTCGCTCGGGGTCGTGATGCGGCAACCGATCAGCGTTCAGCGGCTCCTGTTCTCAGAGGTCTCCGCTGCGTCGCCGGTTTGCGGCAGTCCGCCGGCTGAACGGATCGTGGCCGGTTCGCTCTCAGGCTGCGGCCCGAACACGAGCCAGAGCGCTCCTCCGATCAGGCCCCCGGCGAGCGGCCCGACGAGGTAGATCCAGAGGTCGCCGAAACTGCCGTTGTAGAGAGCCGGGTCGAACGATCTCGCCGGGTTGAACGAGCCACCCGACGCGGGGCCGACCGCCGTCGCGGCCGTGAAGATGAAGAGCCCGATCAGCAGCGGCGCCATGACGCCCTTCCAGGGCGCACGGTCATCCGTCGCGACGGTGCAGATCACGATCACGAAGAGAGCCGTCGCAATCAGCTCCAGCAGGAGCGCGCCGCCGTCCGAGATGCCGACCCCGGGAGCAGTGTCGAGCGCATCGACGGCGGTCCCGGAGTACACGATCGCGACCGCGAGAACGGCGACGAAGCCTCCGACGAGCTGCGCGATCCAGTACGGGAGGATCTCCTTCGGGGGGAACTTCCGGGCCGCGGCGAGGCCGAGCGAGACGGCGGGGTTGAAGTGTCCGCCGGAGATGTGGCCGAGCGCCGCGATCGCCAGCGCGAGGCCGAGGCCGAACGCGAACGCGATCCCCAGGCTGTCGATCGCCCCGGCACCGATGTCGACCGAGACGGCCACCGCGTTGAAGCCGAGAAAGAAGAACAGGAACGTGCCGAGGACCTCCGCTCCCAGGCGCAACCTTAGCGATGGCGATTCCATCTCACCCTCCTCGTTTGAGGTTCATCGCGGAGATACTGACACTCGTATCGGCGGTGCGCCGCGGGAAGCTCCTATGGACAGGTCGCCGTCCCCGGGCACCGGGCGACGACGTCGATGCGGGGAGGCTCCCTCTGTCCGCCCGGCCAACCGATCTCGATCGCCATCGAAGCGACGTTGTCGGTGTAGTCGCTCTCACGCAGGTCGCGGTTCGGGTTGACGCGGTGGACCAGCACGTAGCGCCCCGGCGCGAGCGACGTGATCTCGAGCTCCTGGCCCTCGAGGTGGGGGAGGTAGTTGTCGCCCCAGCCCACCGAGATCCCTTCCCGGATCGACTTCAGCCCGGGGGCGCTCTTGCCGCAGCGGTCCGAGAACTTGGCGTTCGGCGCCCGCCCGGGGAGCGTGAGCTCGACCCGATAGCGATCGCCAAGGCAGAACCCCGTCTTGCGGTCCTTCACGACCGAGGCACCCTCGACGTTGCGCAGCTCGTAGCGCATGAACCCGAGGACGTGCCAGTGGGAGTGGCCCCTGGAGCGCACGTATCGCAGCGTCGCGCGCAGGGGAACGGTCCGCTCGGTGCCGTCGCTGCGCAGGATCCGCTGCCGGAGTGACATCTCCTGCTCCGTACCGGACCGGCGGCCGAGCACGAGCAACGGGCCGACGCCGAGATTCCCGGCGGCCGACTCGAAGCCAAGGAAGAACTTCGGGGCAGCGGCCGTGCCGCCCGTCCTGCCACTCAGCTCATTCGGGACCGCCTGGGTGAGGTTCGGGAGCAGGTCGTCGACGTCGCCCCGGCTCGCGGCGACGCTCCAGGCGACGGCCGAGCCTGCAGCGACCAGCAGAACGACAGCGCCCACCACCAATGCGAGCCGACGTGGGCGCTCGACTCTCACCGCGACATGGTGCCATGTCCGTCGGCCGTGCTCGGGATTTGTAAAAAAACGAAGGAGGCTGGAGGTCGGCGGCAAAGGAGGTCGACCCATGCGCCTGCGTGTCCTCACCCTCGCCGTCGTCGCCATCGCCGCCGTTGCAGCGCCGTCCGGGCTCGCCGCGGGCGCTCCGGACCCCGAGATCGCGGCGCTGCAGGTCTCGCTGCGCTCGAAGGGCATGTACTTCGGCAAGATCGACGGGCTCGCCGGGCCGATGACGGCCAAAGGCCTGCGCGCGTTCCAGCGCGCCGCCAAGCTGCCGGTCACCGGGGAGCTGGGGCCTCGAACGCGCGCCGAGCTCGGAGCGCTCGGGCGACCGCTCGACGCGCGCCGCATCCTCGTCCAGGGCACCTACGGCTGGGACGTCTCGTCACTGCAGTTCCTCCTCG
The DNA here is from genome assembly GCA_963705515.1 of uncultured Gaiellaceae bacterium. GTDB lineage: Bacteria > Actinomycetota > Thermoleophilia > Gaiellales > Gaiellaceae > Gaiellasilicea. Next base: position 414,207 of record CAVPJV010000009.1, on the reverse strand, counting down.
CCCGGGCGGGGCACCTCCGGCTGCTCGACGTCGACGGTCACTTCGGCGCATCGACGAAGGCGGGGCTGATCCGCTTCCAGCGCACCCGCCGACTCGCGGTCGATGGGATCGCCGGCCCGGCGACGCTCACGGCCTTCGGGCGCGGCCGGCGCACCCCCGTGCTGGCGAAGCCGACGGCGCCGACCCGGTCGACGGTCAGCTACGTCGTCAAGGCCGGTGACACGCTCACTGAGATCGCCGCGAAGCACAAGACGACCGTCCGCGCCCTCGCCGCGGCCAACGACCTCGCGTCCGTGAACCTCGTCGTCGAGGGTGCCAAGCTCCGCCTGCCCGGCGCGGTCGCGTCCGGCCCGGCGCTCGAGCTCAGCCGCTCGACCGTCCGCTCGCACATCGACAAGTGGGCGGCGCACTACGGCATCTCCGTCAGCCTCGCCCGCGCGCTCGCGTGGCAGGAGTCCGGCTTCCAGACGAACGTGACCTCGTCGACCGGCGCCTGGGGGCCGATGCAGATCATGCCGGCCACCTGGAGCTTCGTCGAGACGGTCCTGCTCGGGCGCACCGTGCCGAAAACGGGCGAGGGCGGGGTCGAGGTGGGGATGACCCTGCTCGACCACCTGCTCAAGCGCTTCGGCGGCGACCAGCGGCTTGCGCTCGGCGCGTGGTACCAGGGCGAGAAGGCCGTGCGCGAGCACGGGCTCTACCCCGATACGAAGGCCTTCGTCGCGAACGTGCTGGCGCTGACGGGGCGGCCGCTCTAGGGCTCGAGCGCGGCGATCGCGGCATGGGCGCGGCGGGCCGCCTCCCCGGCGTCGAGCGCCCAGAACGACGCAGGATCGTCGGGGATCCCGAAGATCTCGACGTCCCACGCACCGTCCCAGCCGGCGTCGCGGAGCACGCGCAGCAGCTCGCCGATCCTGGCGACGCCGTCGCCCGGCAGGGCGCGCTCGCCGCGGCCGTCGCTGTGCCAGTCGGCGACGTGGACGCCGGTGATCCGGTCGACATTCTCGCGGAGGTGACGATCGATCTCGGGCGTGTCCCAGAGGTGCCAGAGGTCGACCATGATCCCGACGTCCGGCAGGCCCGCCTCGTCGAGCAGCTCGAGCGTCTCGGGGATCGTCGTGATCAGCGTCAGCTGGTCGCGCTGGGAGGCGTGGATCGGCTCCAGCCCGAGCCGGACGCCAGCGTCGTCGGCCGCTGCGGCAAGCCGCCGCAGGCCGTCGACGACGAGGCTGCGCGCTTTCTCCTCGTCGCGGCCGCCGGTCGGGCCGGTGAGGCAGAGCACACAGTCGGGCTCGTAGGGAGCGAGCCGGTGCAGCGAGGCCCGCATCGACGCGACGCGTTCCTCGACGTCGTCCGGGCCGTCGATCACCGCGTTGGGGAGGACCGACGGCACTTTCGGGACACAGTTCGTCACGCGGAGGCCCGATGCGCGCAGCGCCTCGAGAGCGGTTTCGTCGTCGCCGAGCTTCATCTCCCAGATCCCGATCCCCTCGAACCCGGCCGCTGCGTACGCGCGGACGTCCTCCTCAAACGACGCTCCGACGGTGGAGATCTCGCTCAGCGAGAGCGTCACGCGAGGCCCGGAACCTTCGCGAGCACGCGTCGCGCCAGCGGCGGCCTGGTCAGTTGCTTTGCGACCAGATAGCCGGAACCGGCACCGAGGCCGGGGCCGGGGTGGGTGCTTGCGCCGATGTGCCAGAGCTGCTCGACCGGCGTCTGGTGGCCCGGCGTCGCAGGCGTCGGGCGGAAGAGGAGGTTCTGGTCGAGGGCGCACGACCCCGCGTAGATGTCGCCGCCCACCCAGTTCGGGTTCGCGGCCTCCATGTCGGCCGGCGACATCACGACCCGCGCGACGGTGGCGCCGGCGAGGTTCTCGATGTGGCGGCCGATCCGCTCGGCGATCCGGTCCGCGTACGCCTCACGGAGCGCCTCCGTCCAGGTGCCGTCGCCAGCTTGTATGAGCTGCTCGAGCTCGCCGGCGGCGTCGCCTCGCGGCCTCGGCGGCAGCTCCTGCAGCTGCACCCAGATCACCCAGGAGCCCTCGGGGGCGCGCGACGGATCGACGGTCATCGGCTGACCGAGCACGATCGTCGCCTCGGCCGGGAGCAGGCCGCGGTCGGCCTCGTTGACAGCGCGTGAGACGCCGTCGAGGCCGGGCGTGAGATGGACGAGCGGCGTCCGGGCGAGGCGCTCGTCACCGCGCCAGCGCGGCTTCTCGTTCATGGCGATGTGGATCTGCATCTCGCCGCGGCCGTAGCGGAAGCGGAGCGCCTGGTCGCGCACCCTCGCCGGCGAGTCGGCCTCGCCGAGCAGGCGGCCGTAGAGCTGCGTCGGCGTGACACAGGCAAGAACGGCGCGGGTCGCGGAGATCGTGTCGCCGTCGGCGAGGCGCACGCCGGTCGCCTTGCCCTCCGAGACGACGATCTGCTCGACCTCGGCTTCGGTGCGCAGCTCGCCGCCGGCGTCGCGCACGATCGAGGCGAGCGCGTCGACGAGGCTGGCGCCGCCTCCCTTCGGCACCGGCATCCCGCCGAGCTGGAGCGCGCAGGCGATCACCTGCGTCATGAACCCGGACATGGCCTGGTCGGGGCCGAGGCCCGTGTGCAGGACCCACGGCGCCAGCAGGCCGTGCACGCGCTCGTCCGGGAAGGTGTCGTGGAGCCAGTCGCGCGCGGACAGCAGCGAGTGCCCGGCGAACTCGACCAGCCCGCGCCGCCCGAACTGCTTGTAGGCCTTGCGGCCGAGTGCGAGGCCCTGGGTCGACCAGAGCTCGGTGCCAAGGGCGCCGAACGCGATGTCCGCCGCGGCCATGAACTCGTCGAACTGCCGCTGCCACGCGTCGCCGAGCTCGCCCGCGTTCGCGGCGCCGTCGGTGGAGAGGTGGGCGCTCGACCCGTCGGGGAACGCCGTCGCGGTCGGCAGGTCGGTGTTCAGGTACTCGAGCCCGAGGCGGTCGAGGTCCGGCTTCAGCTCCGCGTAGGCGGGGGAGCCGACCCAGAGCGGGTGCCAGGAGGAGAAGACCTCGTGCCGGAAGCCCGGGGCGGTGAGCCCGTCCACCGTCTTGATCGCGCCGCCGAGCCAGTCGTTCCGCTCGAGCACGCAGACGCGCCAGCCGTCCTTTGCGAGCAGTGCCGCACCCGCGAGCGAGTTGATGCCGCTGCCGACGAAGACAGCGTCGAATCCGGCCACGCGCCGACTCTACTCGCTTGACATGTCACGGTGAAATCGGTGTGATCCCCTCGTGCTTCTTCGCGAGGTCGAATATGCGCGGCCGTCCTCCGTCGAAGAGGCGATCCAGCTCCTGGGCGCACACGACGGCGCCCGCGCGCTCGCGGGCGGCCAGACGCTCGTCAACGTGATGAAGGCCCGAGCCGCTTCTCCGGACGTGCTCGTCGACCTGAACCGGCTCGAGGAGCTGCGTGCGATCACCGTCTCGGGCGACACGCTCGAGCTGGGCGCGATGGCCACCTACACGCAGATCATGGCGTCGTCCGAGGTGGACGTCTCGCGGCCGATCTTGGCCGAGGTGGCCGCCCAGATCGCCGACGTCCAGGTCCGCAACCGGGGCACGATCGGCGGCAACATCTGCTCGAACGACCCCACGAACCACCTGCCGCCGCTCCTCGTCGCACTCGGCGCGTCGATGACGATCCGCGGCGAGGCGGGCGAACGGACCGTCCCCGCGGAGGCGTTCTTCCTCGGCGTCTACATGACCGTGGTCGGCGAGGGCGAGCTCCTGCTCTCCGTCTCCGTTCGCGCAGCGGCAAATGCCGCAGACGGCTTCTCCTCGATCACCATAGGCCGCGACGGAACGTGCCTGGCGAACGCGGCCGCCAGCCTGGCCGGCGACTCGGTGCGGATCGCGCTCGGCTGTGTCGACGCTGTTCCCGTCCTGTTGACCCCCACGAACAGTGACGAGAACAGCGTCCGCCAGGCGGTCGAGGACGCGAACCTCGATCCTCCGTCCGACGTGCACGCCTCCGCGGACTATCGCCGCCACCTGGCCGGCGTCTGCGCGGTGCGCGCCGTCGAGCGTGCGCGCGAGCGGGGCAAGTGAGCGCGGAGCCGACGACCAGCCGGACGATCTCCGTCGAGGTCAACGGCGACGTCTACGAACGCGACGTCGACGCCCGGCGGCTGCTCGTCCACTTCATCCGCGACGAGCTCGAGCTGACCGGGACGCACATCGGCTGCGACACCGGCAACTGCGGCGCCTGCACCGTCCATCTCGACGGTCAGGCGATCAAGAGCTGCATGCTGCTCGCCGTCCAGGCCGACGGCGCGAAGGTGCGGACGGTCGAGGGGCTGGCGCCGGGGGACGGCGAGCTGAGCCCGCTGCAGCAGTCCTTCTCCTCCCACCATGCACTCCAGTGCGGCTACTGCACGCCCGGGATGCTGATGAGCGCGTCGGCGCTGCTCGAGCAGAACCCGCGGCCCACGGAGGAAGAGGTGCGGACGGCGATCCAGGGCAACATCTGCCGCTGCACCGGCTACGTCAACATCGTCGAGGCGATCGTGAGCGCCAACGGATGACCACGACCGAGACCTCCACCCACCCGACCGAGCTGCAGAAGGGCTACATCGGGCAGTCGATCCCGCGCAAGGAGGACAAGCGGCTCGTCCAGGGCCAGGGGATCTTCTTCGACGACGTCCGCCGGCACGGGATGGGCTACGTCCACTTCGTCCGCTCGCCGCACGCGCACGCGAAGATCGTCTCGATCGACGTCAGCGCGGCGCTCACGCTCGACGGCGTCTACGGGACGCTCACGGGCGACGAGGTCGCGATCCAGACCGACCCGTTCTTCGAGATGTCGACGCCGCCCGGGAACGAGATCAAGGACTACGCCCTCGCCGTCGGCAAGGTCCGCTTCATGGGCGAGCCGGTTGCCGCCGTCTGCGCGGCGACCCGCGAGCTGGCGCGCGACGCCGCCGAGCTGGTCGAGGTCGAGTACGAGCCGCTCGACGTGCTCGTCGACGCGCGCGAGGCGGTCAAGGACGAGACGGTCCTGCACGACGACGCCGGCACGAACACCGTCTGGAGCGGCGTCTTCGACTGGGGCGACTGGGAGGGTGCGAAGGCCGAGGCAGACCGGATCGTCACGATCAAGGAGCTCCACTTCCACCGCTTCAGCTCGACGCCGCTCGAGTGCTCCGGAGCCGTCGTCGAGTACGAGAAGCCGACCGGGCAGTGGACGCTCCACTGCAACCACCAGATGCCGGGCATCGGCGCGATCTGGATGGCGCCCGCGCTCCGGACCGGGCTCGACAAGCTCCGCTTCGTCACGAAGGACATCGGCGGCGGCTTCGGCAACAAGATCTGCCTCCACCCCTACTACGTGACCCTCTGCCTGCTCTCGCGGAAGCTGAACCGGCCGGTCAACTGGACCGAGTGGCGGACCGACCAGCACACCGCCAACGCGCACGGGAACGAGCGCTGGTTCCACGACGTCGAGGTCGCGGTCCGAGACGACGGGACGATGCTCGGCTTCAACGTCAAGGCGCTGGACGACTGCGGCGCCTTCCCGCGCTACGAGCCGCTCGGCTGCATCATCTGGGCCCAGGTGACGCCGGGGTGCTACGCCTGGCGCAACATCCGCGTCGACTTCACGCAGGTGACGACGAACAAGTCGCCGGTCTCGCCGAACCGCGGCTACTCGCGGATGCAGCACCTCTGGCTGACCGAGCGGATCTGCGACATCGTCGGCGCCGAGCTCGGGATCGACCCGGTCGAGATGCGGAAGCGCAACTACGTCAAGACCGAGCAGATGCCGTACGAGACGCCGAACGGGTGCGTGTACGACTCCGGCGACTACGCCCGCTGCCTCGACATCGCCCTCGAGCTGATCGGGTACGACACGATCGAGGAGCGCCGCGCCGAGGCGGCGACGCGCGGGAAGCTGCTCGGCGTCGGGATCGGCTCGACGCTCGACTCGGGCACGAACAACTTCGGCCAGTCGACGCTCCTCAACCCGGAGCTCCAGTTCTCGGGCAACAACGAGGCGGCGACGGTGAAGCTCGACATCTTCGGCGAGCTCGTCGTCACGCTCGGCACCGTCCCGCAGGGGCAGGGCCACGAGACGACGGCGTCGCAGGTGGTCGCCGACATCCTCGGCTGCTCGCCCGACCAGGTGCACGTCCGGCCCGGCCACGACACCTTCTTCAACTCGCACGCCGGCTTCTCCGGGACGTATGCGAGCCAGTTCGCCGTCACCGGGCTCGGCGCGGTCAAGGGCGCGACGGAGGCGCTGCGCGCCGAGATGATCGCGCTTGCGGCCGCCGTCCTGCAGGCGCCGGAAGAGGCGATCGAGCTCGCCGACGGGTTCGCGCGGATCAAGGACGGGCCGCCCGAGGCGGCGCTGCCGTTCATGGCGCTCGGCGCGATCGTGAACGCGAACAACGCCTTCCTGCCGCCCGACTTCAACCCGACCCTGAACCACCGCTTCGTCTACCGGCCGTACTTCGGCATGGTCGACACGGAGAAGAAGACCGGGAAGCTGACGCTGACCTACGCGACGCAGATCCACGCGTGCGTCGTCGAGATCGACCGCGAGACGGGTGTCGTCGAGATCGTCGACTACGCCGCCGTCGACGACTGCGGCACGCGGATCCACCCGCAGATCGTCGAGGGCCAGGTGCACGGTGCGACGGTGCACGCGATCGGCGCCGCGCTCTACGAGGACTTCGTCTACGACGAGGACGGGCAGCTCTTGACCTCGAACTTCTACGACTACCACGTGCCGCATGCGCTCGACGTGCCGTCGCTGAAGACCGGGGCGATCGAATCGCCGTCCCCGTTCTCGCCGCTCGGCTCGAAGGGGATGGGAGAGGGCGGCGGCGGCGGGATCCACTGCATCGGCTCGGCGATCCAGGACGCGCTCAGGCCGGTCGGCGCGCCGATCGTCTACGACAGCTGCAACCCGTACCACCGCGTCTGGTCGATGCTCCAGGACCCGGAGTCGACGCGCGCCAACGTCTCGGTCGTGCCCGCATGAAGGTCACGCTGTGAATGTGTCTGGGACGAAGGAGCTGAGCGCCCCGCGCGAGGTCGTCTGGCAGGTGCTGAACGACCCGGCCCAGATGGCGAAGCTGATGCCCGGCGTCGAGGGCTTCGAGATCAAGGACGACCGGCACTGGCAGGCGAAGGTGAAGATCCCGCTCGGCCTCGGCGGCCTGCGGATGACGATCGACTTCGAGAAGGTCGAGGAGCGCAAGCCCGAGTACGCGCAGCTGAACGCGAAGGGCAACGGCGTCGGCGCGATCATGAACATGGAGACGCAGTTCAATCTCGCCGAGAACGGCACCGGCACGACGATGCGCTGGGAGGCGGACGTGAAGATCGCGGGGCCTGTCGGCGCGATGGGGCAGCGGGTGCTGCAGCCGATCATCAACCAGCAGGTCGGGAACGTGCTGGGGGCGCTCGAGAAGCAGGTGAGCGAGGCGGCTGCGGCGCCGACGAGCTCGACCGAGGAGTAGGACGCCGTGGCGGTCCCGTTTCGCATCGGCGTGATGCAGCTCACGATGGAGCCGCTCGACGAGATGCTCGAGTCGGCGCGAGTGATGGACCAGGCCGGGATGGACACGGTCTGGCTCGCGGAGGCGTATCCGTGGTGGCGCAAGCACCAGATGGAGGCGCGCGGCTCGACCGTCGTCTCGGCCCTGATGGCGCGCGAGACGGAGCGGCTGACGATCGGCTGGGGGATCATCTCGCCGTTCACGCGCCACCCGGTGCAGGTGGCGATGGACGCGCGCGTGGTGCAGGAGGCCGCCGGCCCGGGGCGGTTCATCCTCGGCTTCGGGACGTCGAAGATCTTCCTCAACAACGCCAGGATGCAGACGAAGAAGACGCTCGGGCCGATGCGCGACGCGGTCGAGATCGTCCGCGGCGTGCTCGGCGGTGAGGCGTTCTCGTACGAGGGCGACACGTGGTCGGCCGACGTGCCCGCGCTCTCCGGCGAGGCGCAGACGCCGCGTGAGGTGCCGCCGGTCTATGTCGCCGCGACCGCGCCGAAGATGCAGGCGCTCGCCGGCGAGATCGCAGAGGGCTGCCTGACGCCGTCGATCACGACACCGGCGTTCGTGCGCTACACCGTCGGGAACACCGGCTCGGACATCGACATCGGCTGCACCGTCGTCGCGTCGATCGACGAGGACCGCGACAAGGGCCGCGACGGCGCCCGCGAGATCGCCGGCATGTACCTCGCGAACAAGGTGCAGAACATCCAGGGCTCCGCCGACACGCTGCTCGACCTCGCCGAGCTGACGCAGGAGGAGATCCGTCCCGTCGCCGAGGCGATGGAGCGGGGCGGGCGCCTGGCCGCGAAGGCCGAGGTGACCGACGCGATTCTCGACAAGTGCAAGCCGATCGCAGGCACGCCCGAGGACTGCATCCGGGCGATCGAGGAGTACCGCGACGCCGGCTGCACACACGTCATGCTGGAGTTGTGGGGCGACAAGCGACACGACCAGATCCGGCTCTTCGGCGAGCAGGTCCTGCCGCACTTTCGCTCGTGAGCTACGACCCGGACGCGTTCAACGAGTTCGAGGCCGCTGGCTGGGAGGAAGCCGCGACCGCTTACATGGACTACATGGCGCGCGTGACCGCGACGTTCGCCGAGCCGCTGCTCGACGCGGCTGGCGTCCAGGCAGGAACGGAGGTGCTCGACGTCGCCACCGGCCCGGGCGTCGTCGCCGGCGCCGCTGCGCGCCGCGGCGCCCGGGTCGTCGGAGTCGACGTCGCCGACGCGATGGTCCAGCTCGCCGCCGAGCGGCACCCGGAGAGCACGTTCGTGCGCGGCGACGCGGAGTCTCTGCCGTTCCCGGACGCATCGTTCGACGCCGCCGTCTGCGGGTTCGGGCTCCTGCACATGGGGCGTCCCGAACGTGCCGCAACCGAGCTCGCCCGTGTGCTCCGGCCGGGCCGCCGGGCGGCGCTGTCGGTCTGGAACGTGCCCGCGCGGTCGCGGCTGCACGGCATCGTCTTCGAGGCGATCGAGGAGGCGGGCGCTGAGCACGCCGCCCAGACACGTGCAGGGCTGCCGATCTTCCATTTCGCCGACGACGCGGAGCTGTCGGCGCTACTGGAGGGCAGCGGGTTCGACGACGTCGACATCGTCGTGGTCGAGCACGAGCACGAGCCGCCCTCCGCGGATGCACTCTGGGAGGGCATCGTCGGGGGCGCGGTGCGACTCCGCGCGACCGTCGTCGCGCAGGAGCCTGGGACCCAGGGTCGGATTCGCGAGGCGTTCGTTCGCCGGCTCGAAACCGAGGGTGGAACCGTGCGGGTGTCGGCGAAGCTCGGCTCGGGGCGGAAGCCGTGATCGACCGCGAGCGCCTCGTCGCCGACGCGCTGGCGGCCGTCTCGATCCCGAGCTTCACGGGCTCCGAGGAGGCGATGGCGGCGTGGTACGCCGGCCAGTGCGAGGAGCTCGGGCTCGCCGTCCAGTGGCAGCAGGTCGAGGAGGGGCGCGCCAACGTGCTCGCGACCCGCGCCGGGACCGGGGGCGGCCCGACGCTGATGTTCAACGGCCACATGGACACCTCGTACTCCGGGCGCGAGCCCTGGCTGGCCGGGATCCCCGGCTTCCAGCCGGAGGGGTTCGAGCGCGAGGGGCGGATCTACGGGCTCGGGATCTCGAACATGAAGGGAGCGCTCGTCGCCTATCTGGCGGCGGTGCGGGCGCTCGGCGACACGGCGCTGAAGGGCGACGTCATGGTCGCCGCCGTCGCCGGGGAGATCGAGAAGACCCAGCAGGGCGACGCGCAGGGAGCCGAGTACCGCGGCTACGCGGCCGGCTCGCGCCACCTGGTCGGCCACGGCGGCGCGGCGGACATGTGCATCCTCGGCGAGCCGACCGAGCAGAAGCTCGTGCTCGCACACTTCGGCACCCTCTGGCTCCGGCTCTCCACGTCAGGCCCGTTCATTCACACCGCTTTCTCCTCCGGGAGGCTCGAGGAGAACTCGATCGTGCGCATGCGCGGCGTGCTCGAGCGTGTGCTCGCGTGGCTGCCCGAGTGGGAGGAGGAGATGAGCTACGGCGACGTCCGCGGCGTCGGCAACGTCGGCGCGATCCAGGGCGGCTTCGGCTGGCGCGTCTCGAGGACGCCGCACCGGACCGACCTCTTCCTCGACCTGCGTGTGCCGCCGGACGTCGAGATGGCCGCGGCGCGGCGGAAGGCACTCGACTTCTCCCGCACGCTCGACGGCGTCGAGGCGGAGGTGTACGTGACCGCTCCGGGCGCCGAGATCGACGACTCGCATCCGCTCGTGGGCGCGCTCGAGAGCGCTCACGAGGACGTCTTCGGCGCAGCACCGGAGCGCGACGTCACGCGCTGGTTCTCCGACGCTTCGGTGCTCTCGCGCTACGGGATCGCGACCGTCAACTACGGCACGTCCTCCGGGCTCCCCGACCCCGAGTACGGCGAGAATCTCGAGATCGACGGACTGGTGAAGATCGCCGAGGTCTACGCGCGGGCCGCGCAGGAAGTGTGTGGCGCAGCATGAGCCACGATCCGTACACGCTGCCCCTTGACCTCCCGGTGCCGGTGGACGACGGCGCCGCCGACCACTTGACCGGCCTCGAGCTGCCGGACCTCGAGCTCGACTCGTCGCAGGGGCCGGTCAACGTCCGCGACCTCGACGTGCTCTACATCTATCCGCGGACGGGTCTGCCCGGCGTTCCATCGCTGCCGGGTTGGGACGAGACCCCCGGCGCGCGGGGCTGCACGCCGCAGTCGTGCGGCTTCCGTGACGCGCACGGCGAGCTGCGCGCGCTCGGGAAGCGCGTCGCCGGGCTGTCGACGCAGCCCCTCGAGGACCAGGTCGAGTTCGCGGAGCGCAACGGGATGCCGTTCCCCGTCATCGCCGATCCCGGCCTGAAGCTCGGCGCCGCCCTCGGGCTGCCGACATTCGAGATCGAGGGTCTCGTGCTCTACAAGCGGCTGGCACTCGTGGCTGAGGACGGCCGCATCGCCAAGGTCTTCTACCCCGTCTTCCCGCCGGACGAAAACGCCGCCGACGTCCTCGCCTGGCTTCGCCGCCGATGAGGCTCGTCACGTACGACGACGGCAAGGTCGGCTACGTCGACGGCGAGGAGATCGTCCGCCTCGACGTGCCGACAATGCGCGAGTGGTTCGAGCGGGGAGGTGCCGACGAGACCGGCGACCGCGTCGCGCTGGCAGACGCGCGGCTGCGCGCTCCGATCGTGCCGAAGAAGTTCTTCCACACGGCCGGCAACTTCCGCGAGCACGAGGAGGAGTCGAAGAACGTCGAGTGGTCGCACCAGATCGCGCCCTGGATCAACTTCTTCCAGAACGTGGACGCGATCGTCGGGCCAGACGAGCCGGTCGTCTATCCCGAGCACCTGACCGAGGAGCTCGACTACGAGCTCGAGCTGGCGGTGGTGCTGAAGAAGGCGGGGAAGTGGTTCTCGCCGGAGGAGGCGGCCGAGTACATCGGCGGCTACGTGATCTTCAACGACATCACCGCGCGGGACATCCAGCGCGGCGAGATGCGCTCGGGCGTGTTCAGCTTCTGCAAGGCAATCGACACCTTCTGCCCGCTTGGGCCGTGGATCGTGACGCCGGACGAGCTCGGCGACCCGCACGACCTCGCGATGGAGCTGCGCGTCAACGGCGAGGTGCGGCAGGAGTCGCACTCGGGCCGCATGAGCGTGACGATCCCCGAGATCCTGTCCAACTTCTCGGCGCTCGGGTACTCGGCGGGCGACGTGCTCTCGACGGGGACGGTGTCGGGCGTGGCCGGATTCAAGTCGCCCGAGGAGCGGGCGCTGCTCTATCTCAAGCCCGGTGACGTGATCGAGGCCGAGATCGAGCGGATCGGCGTGCTCCGCAGCCCTGTCGTGTCCTGGCAGGAAGCGCACGGGGAGCCGGCGCCGCCCCGGATCCGGCCGTGGGGCGACGCGTGAGCCGCCGGTGCTAGTCGGCTCGGTCGAGCTCGTGCCGCTCACGGATGCGGTGGGCAAGCTAGGGGAGCTGGAGGAGCTGTTTCCCGACACGTCGGACTGGGAGGGCGAGCGCGAGCGTTATCCCGAGCTCTTCGACGGCTCGCAGTGGCGCATCTTCTGCACGTCGTATCTGATCCGGTCCGGCGGCACGACCGTTCTCGTCGATACCGGCGTCGGCCCGGCGGAGCTGTGGGGCTGGGAGCCGGAGTGGGAGGAGGGTCTGCTGCCGGCCCTGGCCGGAGTAGGCCTCGCACCGGCGGACATCGACGTGGTCTTTCTGACGCACCTCCATGTCGACCATGTCGGGTGGAACACGGACCTGAACGGCGAGCTCGTCTTCCCGAATGCGCGCTACATCGCGCACCGCGACGGCGTCGCGTTTGCGAGCGCAGCCGACAGGCCGCACGTCGCCCGCACGATCGTGCCGGTCGAGTTCGAGCAGGTCTCGGGCGAGACGGAGCTCGCACCCGGCGTGACAGCGTTCGAGATCCCCGGCCACTTCCCGGGCCACATGGGGCTGAGGATCGAGTCGGAGGGCCGGCGCGCGCTCCTGCTCGCCGACACCGCCGTGCATCCGAAGATGCTCGACGAACCGGAGCTCGTCTACGTGTCGGATGCGGACTCGGGAGCGTGCGGTCAGTCGCGGCGGGCTCTGCTCGAGGAGCTCGTCGACCAAGACGTGCTCGCGGTGTGCGGCCACTATCCGCGCGGCGGGATCGGCCGCGTCGTGACTCGGGACGGACAAGTCGTCTGGGAGCCCGCGTGACCGCGTTCCGGGAAGCGTTCCCGATCCTCCTGGTCGACGACGTCGCCGCGGCGAGCGCGTTCTACTGCTCGACGCTGGGATTCGAGGAGGCGTACCGGAACGAGGACGAGCACGGCGTCGAGTTCGTCTTTCTCGCCCTGGAGCCGTACGGCATCGGCCTCGGCCGGCGAGCCGACGGCGAGACGCGCGACTCGGCGCTGTGGATCTACGCCGACGACGTCGACGCCGCCGCGGCGGATCTCCGGGCAGCCGGTGCGAGGGAGGTGCTCCCGCCGACGGACCAGCCGTGGGGCGAGCGGATGTGCTCGTTCGTCGACCCGAACGGCCACCTCATCCACATCGGTGCGAAGGCCGAGTGAGCTTGTGTTTCTGAAACACAAGCTCACATCGTCCCGCGTAACCATGCGGGTTCGAGCCGCGAAAAAGACGGCTTGTGTTTCAGAAACACAAAGTCCCGTCGGTGCGGCATGAGCTGGCCGCGCGACGACGCCAAGCTCGGCCGCGTGCGCGAGCTGATGGCCGAGCAGGAGCTCGACGTCCTCGTCGTCCGCGCGCCCGACAACGTCCTCTACCTGACGAACTTCTGGGGGATGAAGGGCTACGACGCGGTTGTGTTCCCACGTGAGGGCGATCCTGTGCTGATCTGCCTCGAGGCCTCGGAGGCGGACGCCGAGCGCACGGCGTGGACGACCGAGGTCCGGATCTTCCGCGGCTACGACGAAAGCGACCCGCGCCCGCCGGGGCTCCGCGCGCTCGACCTCGCCCGGCAGCTCTCGTCCGAGTACGAGCGCATCGGGATCGAGCTCAGCCTCGGTACGCAGGCTGCCGACCGGATGGTCGGAGAGCCGACGACGTTCCCGAAGGCCTGGTTCGACGCGTTCCCCGAGGCCGCCGACGCGACGCCGCTGCTGGCGAGCGCGCGCGCGATCAAGACCGAGCAGGAGGTCGCGCGGATGCGGCTCGCGAACGAGATCGCGGCCGGCGCGATGGAGCACGTCCAAGCGCTGATCCGGCCGGGGATGCGCGAGAGCGAGGTCGGCGCGCTCTGGAACGGCTGGGTGCACGACCACGGCACCGGCTTCGAAGGCGGCAAGGTCGAGCTCGCTCACGGCTTCTCGCTCGTCTGGTCCGGCCCGGGCATTCGCACCTTCACCGCCACGGGCAGCCGTGAGATCCAGGAGCGCGAGCCGACGCTCTTCGAGATCTGGGTCTGCGCCGACGGCTACTGGTGCGACCACACGAAGAACCTCGTTCCGGGCGAGCTCGATCCCCGCTACGCCGAGCTCGAGCAGGGGCTGATGGGCGTCTACGCCGCCGCGATCGACTTCGCCCGGCCGGGGGCGAGCCTCGCCGAGCTCGACCGGACCGTCCGCGAGGGCCTGGCCGACATCGGTTATCCGGGGCAGCCGAGCCACCCGATCTGCCACGGAGTCGGCGCCCGCGCGCACGAGCCGCCCTATGCGCACCAGGCCGGCGGTGGCACGATCGAGGCCGGCATGGTGCTGGCGATCGAGCCCGGGGTGTACTGGCCGGAGGGCGGCGGCCTCCGTGTCGAGGACAACTTCCTCGTCAGCGACGGCGACCCCGAGAAGCTCTGCAGCTTCCCCGACGGGATCGTGCGCGCGTGACGATCGACCGCGAGCAGGTCTGGACCGGCGACCTCAACCGCCTCGCGCTCGAGCCGCAGTCGCACGACACCGTCGGCCTCTACGACACGACCCTGCGCGACGGCGAACAGACCGTGGGCGTCGTGCTCTCGCCGGACGACAAGCTCGCGATCGCACGGGCGCTGGACGAGGCCGGCGTCGACCGGATCGAGGCGGGCTTCGCGCGCGTCTCGGCCGACGACGAGGAGGCGATCCGGCGCATCGCCGACGCCGGCCTGCGCGCCGAGATCTGGGGCTTCGCGCGTGCGGTGCAGGCGGATGTCGAGCAGCTTGTCGGGCTCGGCGTCAGGGCGGCCGTGATCGAGAGCCCGATCTCGGATGCGAAGCTGGCCGCGCTCGGGGTCTCGCACGAGGACATGCTCGGCCGGATCCGCAAGGCGGTCTCGTTCGCGGCCGGAGAGGGGATCACGGTCGCGTTCTTCGGCGTCGACGGCTCGCGCGCCGGGCTGGAGTTCTTCCGCCGCGCCTACGAGACCGCGGTCGAGGCGGGTGCGCAGGAGGTGGCCGTCGTCGACACGATCGGGATCGCCACGCCCGAAGGCGCGGCGTACCTCGTCGGCCAGGCCGTCGACTGGCTCGACGTTCCCGTTCACTGGCACGGCCACGACGACTTCGGGCTCGCGACGGCCGCGGCCGTGGCTGCGGTCCAGGCCGGCGCGACCTGGGTCCAGGGCACGGTGAACGGGATGGGGGAGCGGGCCGGGAACGCGAACCTGGTCGAGGTGGCGCTGGCGCTCGAGGCGCTCTACGGCATCCCGACCCGGCTCGACCTCGGCAAGGCCCGCGAGCTTGCCGCGCTCGTGCAGGAGCGCTCGGGCTACGAGCTCGCGCCGTGGACGCCGGTCACAGGCGAGAACCTCTTCACCCGCGAGAGCGGCGCGGTTGCGAGCCAGTTCCACGATCCACCCGCGATCGAGCCCTACGCCTCGGGGCTCGTCGGCGCCGAGCGGCGGATCGTGCTCGGCAAGAAGAGCGGGATCGACTCGATCAGGCTGAAAGCCGAGGAGCTCGGGCTCGACATCCCTGCCGATCGCCATGCCGAGCTGCTGGCGGCGGTCAAGGAGCTCGGCGCGCGCAAGCGGCGGCTCGTCACGGACGCGGAGTTTCGCACGCTCGCCGCCATTGACTGAGCTGGGCCATTGACTGACATGACACAGCCGCGGGATACTCGCCGCGGGAGTCCAGACATGTCACTGAAAGGGGTGCGAGGGTGAAGTTCAGCCTCTACTCGGAGATTCAGAGCTGGCCCGGGAAGTCCGCCGCGCAGCTCTACGGCGAGGTGCTCGAGCAGATCCAGAACGCGGACCGGCTCGGTTACGACGCCTATGCGGTGATCGAGCACTTCTTCTTCCCCAAGTTCTCGATCTCCGCGAGCCCGCTGGCGCTGTTCGCGGCCGCGGCGCAGAAGACGAAGCGGATCAACTTCCGCACGCTGCTCCACTCGATGCCTTACCACAACCCCGTCGTGCTGGCCTCCCAGATCGCCGTGGCGGACATCCTCCTCGACGGCCGCTACGAGTTCGGCGTCGGGCGCGGCCACGGCTGGATGCCGCCGAAGGCGGGGCTCGCGCTCTCGCCGGAATCGCGCGCGTGGTACGAGGAGGCGGTCGAGCTGCTCTTCAGGGCGCTCGAGAACGAGCGGTTCTCCTACGACGGCAAGCACTTCAAGATCGCCGACTCGGGGATCGTGCCGCGGCCAGCCGACGACCGGAAGTTCCGCGTCTTCCTCGGCGGCACCTCCGACCGCACGTACGAGCTCGCGGCGGAGCGCGGCTGGGCCGTGGTCGTGCCGCCGCTGCTGCCGTACGCCGCCCTGGCGGAGCAGCTCGACCTCTACCGAGCCAAGTGCGCCGAGCACGGCAACGAGCCGGACATCGTCTGGATCCACGCTTGCTACATCGACGAGGACCGCGAGGTCGCGAAGCGCGAGGCGGAGAAGTGGATGGTCGGCTTCCTGCAGGGGAACGCCTCGCCGCTGACGGAGTACGACCCGCCGCCGGCGGACGAGCTGAACGCGGCCGGCTACGGCTTCTACACGGCCGGCATCCTCGAGAAGCTCGCGCAGACGCCGTACGACGCGATGATCGACGGCGACATCGTCTGGGTCGGCACGCCCGCGGACGTGATCGAGCGGATCGAGGCGGTGAAGGAGCTCTGCGCCGGCCTGACCGAGATCTCGATCACGGTCAACGCCGGCGGCGCCGAGCACTGGCAGGCGATCAAGGCGCAGGAGCTGTTCGCGTCGACGGTGATGCCGCACTTCAAGGCGTCCGAGCGGGAGGCGGTGGGCGCGACCTCGTGACCATCGAGCGGGTCTGCGTCGTCGGCGGCGGCGTCATCGGCAGCCTCTACGCCGCGCACCTGAGCCGCGTCGCCGACGTCTGGGTGCTGACGCGCCGGCCCGAGCACGCCCGCACGCTCGAGGAGCAGGGCCTCGAGGTGACCGGCCGGGCCGAGTTCACCGGCCGGGTGCACGCGACCGACGACCCGGCGAATCTGCCGGACGTCGACGTCGCGATCGTCGCGACCAAGGGAACCGCCGTCGACGCGGCGGCAGCGGCGCATCGCGGGCCGGTTCCCGGACGCGATAGTCGTCACCGTCCAAAACGGCCTCGGCGCCGAGCAGATCGTCCGCCGGCACGGCGACTGGCCGCTCGTCTCCGGCGTCACGTTCATGAGCGGCACCCGGCACGACGACACGCACATCGAGTACATCCTCGACACCGAGACCTGGCTCGGCCCGTACAACGGCATCGCCTACGAGCGGGTCGAGGAGCTCGCCGAGTTGATCCAGCGCTCGGGCCTGAAGGCACGTGCGTTCCCGGACCTGAAGCCGGCGCAGTGGTCGAAACTGATCTTCAACGCAACCGTGAACGCCGTCGCCGCGCTGACCGGGTTGCCGCACGATCCGCATTTCGCGGCCGAGGAGCAGTACTCCGACCTCGGCCATCTCGTCCATGCGCTGATGGACGAGGGCAAGGCCGTCGCCGCGGCGGCGGGGATCGAGCTGCACGAGGACCCGTGGGAGATGAACGTGCACGCGACCCAGCGGGGCAGCGCGCACTACCCATCCATGCTCGAGGACGTCGAGGCGCACCGCCCGACCGAGATCGAGCTGATCACCGGCTCGCTCGTCCGCGAGGCAGAGCGGCTCGGCGTGCCGGTGCCGCTGCACACCACGCTCTACCGCCTGATCAAGGCGAAGGAAGACAGCTACCGGGAATCCAAAGGGAGGCAGGAATGACGGCAGGAAAGCGATGGGGCGCCTTCGGGGCGCTGCTGGCAGTACTCGCGCTCGCGGTCGCCGCGGTCGGGGCCGGTGTCGGCGCGTCGAAGACGAACGCGCAGGCACCGATCGTGATCGGCTGGGCCTACGACAGCAAGGGGAACATGGCGCCGTTCGACAATCCGGCGCTCGCGGCCGCGAAGATCCGCGTCGGCCAGGTCAACGCGAAGGGCGGCGTCAACGGACGCCCGCTCAGGATCGACACCTGCGACACGAACAACAACAACGCGGCGAAGGCGAAGTCGTGCGCGGCGAGCCTGCTCGGGAAGGGCGCGCACGTCATCTTCACGACCTGCGACGTCGATCTCGCAACGCCGGTGGTGCAGGAGTCGATCAAGCGCGGCAAGCTGACGCTCTCGACGTGCATCGGCACCGACCAGATGGGGCCGAAGCGCTTCGGCAAGGCGGGCAAGCTTGCGTTCAGCTTCGGCAACGTCGCGCAGGATGAGGGCTCGGCGATGGCGGAGTACGCGTGGCGTCGAGGCTGGCGGACGGCCAACCTCGCCACGAACACGTACCTCGTCTACTTCAAGAACGTCGTCCAGGCGTTCGACAAGCGGTTCACGCAGCTCGGCGGCAAGATCGCCGGTCGCGAGAGCTACGCGACCGGCGCGAACAACGTCAACGCGGCGGTCAGTCGCCTCAACAGCCAGAAGGCCGACGTGATCGTCACGTCGACGGCGTTCGGTGAGCTGCCGGCGCTGGTCTCCGGACTCCGCTCGCTGAGTAATGAGACGCCGATCCTGAACTCGTGGGCCGGTGACGGCACGTACTGGAACACGCCTGAGCCAAAGGTGACGAACTACTACGCCGTCACGTACGCATCCGTGTTCGGTGACGATCCCGTCCCTGCAGTGCGCAGCCTCGCCAAGCAGATCAAGGCAGGGACCGGCGGTTTCCTCGCCGGGGCCGGCACGATCGACGGGCTCGTGACGGCGATCAAGCGCTCGGGCGGCTCGACGAACGGCGCGACGCTCGCGGCGACAATGGAGAAGTTCAAGAAGGTGCCGACGATCTCCGGGTTCGTCAGCTTCTCGCCGCAGTTCCACAGCGTCTTCGGGCGCCAGTACCGGGTGATCAAGATCCAGGACAACAAGGCGAGCTACGTGGGCGCCGTGACCGCCAAGGTCGTTCCGAAGATCTAGACCTTGACGCACGAAGCGACACCAGCAGCGACGAGGAGGCCCGGCGGAACGCTCCGGGCCTCCTCCGTCTCGCGGTCCTTCACGGGTGTGCAGGCGCTCGACGGCGTCACGCTCGACGCTTGACCGACACGAGGTCGTCGGCCTGATCGGGCCGAACGGCGCCGGCAAGTCGACGCTCGTCAACGTCCTGACCGGGTTCGACACGCCGACCTCGGGAAGCGTCGAGCTGGGCGAGCGGGAGGTGACCGGCTGGAGCCCTCACCGGCGCGCCCGCGCCGGGATCGCGCGCACCTTCCAGCACAGCCGCTCGTTCCGGGGGCTCACCGTTCGCGAGAACATCGAGGTGGCGGCTCTCGGCTCGGGAGCCGGGCCGGGCGCCGCTCGTACGCGGGCGAGCGAGCTGACGCAGCGGCTCGGCCTCGCACGAGGACGCGATGGCCGGCGAGCTGGCACACGGCCACGAACGCCTCCTCGGCGTTGCGCGCGCGCTCGCAACCGAGCCCGCAGTTCGTCCTGCTCGACGAGCCAGGGGCGGGCATACCGGAGGCCGAGGTCGAGGAGCTCGCGCAGCTCGTCCGGGCGATCCGGGAGGACTTCGACGCGGGCGTGCTCCTGATCGACCACAACATGGCGCTCGTGATGGGGGTCTGCGACAGGATCCACGTGCTCGATCAGGGCCGGACGCTGGCCGAGGGCACGCCGGCCGAGATCCGGGCCAACCTCGACGTCACGTCCGCCTACCTCGGCGAGAGTGCGGTCGCTGAGTGAGCGCGGCGCCGGCGATGCTCGAGCTCGATCGAGCCTCGACGTCCTCTACGGCACGGTGCCGGCCGTGCGCGGCGCTGACGCTCGACGTCTGCCGCGGCGAGCTCGTCGGCCTGATCGGCCCCAACGGCGCGGGCAAGTCGACGACGCTGCACGCGATCATGGGCGTCGTGCCGGTGGCGACCGGAGACGTGCGGTTGGGCGGTCGATCGATCCGCGGTCGCTCACCCGAGTCGATCGCGCGCGCCGGGATCTCGCTCGTCCCCGAGGGCCGCCGCATCTTCGGTGAGCTGTCCGTGGAGGAGAACCTCCGTCTGGGACTCGCGGCCAGGAGGACGAACGGCTCGGAGCCGCTGGCGGTCGCCTACGACCTCTTTCCGATGCTCGCCGACTTCCGCGGCCGTCAGGCGGGAGCGCTCTCGGGCGGCCAGCAGCAGCAGCTCGCGATCGGTCGCGCGCTCGTCGCCGCGCCGGATGTGCTCCTGCTCGACGAGCCGTCGCTCGGGCTCGCGCCGACCATGGTCGACGCCGTCTTCGCCGCGCTCACCGAGATCCGCGACCGCGGCGTCACGATCCTCCTCGTCGAACAGCGCGCGCAGCGCACGGTCGCGCTTGCCGATCGCACATACGTGCTCGCCAACGGCGAGCTGCGGATGACGCTGACGCCGGCAGACGCCGACGACACCGAGAAGATGATCCAGGCGTACCTCGCATGATCGTCGGTGTGGTCGACGCCCAGACACTCGTCGACGCCGTCGGCCTCGGCGCCGTCTACGCGCTGATGGCGGTCGGGATCGGCCTCGTCTTCGGCGTGCTGCGCCTTGTCAACTTCGCGTACGGCCAGCTGATCATGGCCGGCGCCTACACGCTCGCGTTCACGTCGGGCTGGCCCGTCGTCGGGAGCATCCTCGCCTGCTTCGCGGTCGTCGTCGCCCTCTCGTTCGCGATGGAGCGAGCGGTCTTTCGCCCACTGCGCACGCAGTCGCCGGCGGTGATGCTCGTGACGACATTCGCGATCGCCTTCCTGCTCCAGGCGGTCGCCCTGATCCTCGACGTCCGCGACGGCACGATCGGAGAGCCGGCCGTCTCGGTCGCGTCGCTCAACCAGGTGGTCACGGTCTGGGGCGTCGACGTCCGCAAGGTGACGATCCTCGCCGTCGTGGTCGCGATCGTCGCCCTCGCGCTGCTCGCGCTTCTGCTCGGAAAGACGACGATCGGCCTGCAGATGCGGGCGGCGTCGACGGACTTCCGGACTGCGCGTCTGCTCGGCGTCAAGGCGGACCGCGTCATCGGCGTCGCGGTGCTGCTGTCCGGGCTCCTCGCCGCGGCCGTCGCGGTGATCCTGACCGTGCAGCTGCCCCTCGTCTCGCCCGACTTCGCCCTCAAGGAGACGATCGTCGTCCTCGTCGGCGTCGTCGTCGGCGGCATCGACCGGCTCTGGACCGCGACGCTCGGCGGCTTCGCGATCGGCTTCGCGACGGGTGTGATCAACGGGGCGCTGCCGACCGACAAGACCGTCTTTCTCCCGTCGGTGGTGTTCGCGCTGGTGATCCTCGTTCTGCTCCTCCGCCCGGCCGGGCTCTTCGCGCGCGGCCAGTCCGCACTCGTGGAGCGCGTATGAGACGGCTCGACACATGGGTGACGCTGGTCGGGCCGGCGCTCCTCGTCGTGCTCGTCGGGTTCTGCTCGACACTTGTCTCGCGCTCGAACGAGATCCACTTCCTGAACGCGCTCGCCGCCGTGGCGATTGTGGTCGCGATCTACGTCTTCGTCGGCAGCTCCGGGGTGCTCTCGTTCGGCCAGATCAGCTTCGTCGCGGTGGGTGCCTTCGCCGCCGGCGTGCTGACCGTCCCGCTCGAGTCGAAGACGGGAGTGCTTCCCGACCTGTTTCCCCTCCTGCGCGACCATACGATCGGGAACGTGGCCTCGCTCGTCGTCGCAGCACTCGTCGGCGGCCTCTTCGCCGTCGTTGTCGGGCTGCCGCTGATGCGGCTGTCGGGGCTGGCAGCCGGGATCGCCACGTTCGCCGTGCTCGAGATCACGCACAACCTCCTCCGCGAGTGGACGAAGATCGGGCCGGGTGCGACGACGCTCTCGCTCGTGCCCGAGACGACGGGGCCGCTCCAGGCCACGGTCGGTGCGGTCATCGTCATCGGCGTCGCCTGGGCGTATCAGCTCAGCCCGCTCGGTCGCAAAGTGCGGGCGACGCGCGAGGATCCCGCTGCCGCCCAGGCGGTGGGGATCAGCGTGCACAGGCAGCGGCTGTGGGCGTTCACGCTCTCGGGTGCCCTGTGTGGATTCGCCGGCGGCCTGCTCGTGCACATGCTCGGCTCGATCACGACCGAGCAGGTCTACCTCGAGCTGACCTTCCTGACGCTCGCGATGCTCGTCATCGGCGGCCTCACCAGCCTCTGGGGTGCGGTCGTCGGGGCGCTCGCCGTCAGCGGCCTCGACTCGGTGCTCGGGAACGCCGAGGATGGGATCGGCGTCGGCTTCCGGCTCGATCTCCCCGAGGGCTCGCGGCTCGTCATCCTGGGCGCGTTGATGGCGCTGATGCTGATCCTGCGTCCGTCCGGGATCACCGGCGGACGCGAGCTGCGGCTGCCGAGACGGAGGACCGCATGAGGGTCTGCGTGGTGGGTTGCGGCGCCGTCGGCTCGCTCTTCGCGGCCAACCTCGCCTCGCTCGAGGACGTCGAGGTCTGGGCGTACGACCTGGCGCAGGCGCACGTCGACGCGATCAACGAGCGTGGGCTGCAGCTGACGGGTGCGGGGGAGGTCCACGCGACCGGGATCCGGGCAACCTCCGACGCGGCCGAGCTGCCTGCCTGCGACTTCGGGATCGTGGCGACGAAGGCAATGCACACCGAAGCCGCGATCAGGGCGACCGCGCACGCGTTCGCCGACGGCGCGGTCGCCTCGGTCCAGAACGGGGTCGGCAACGAGGAGGGGATCGCGCCGCACGTCGCGCGCGTGATCCGGGGGACGACCTTCCCTGCGGGGAAGATCCTCGAGCCCGGCGTCGTGCAGTGGGACGTCAGGGGCGACACGACCTTCGGCCCGTTCGAGCCGAGCCCGGCGACCCGCGAGGAGATCGAGCGGCTCGCGGACGCCTGCACCCGGGGTGGGATGCCGACGAGCGCGGTCGACGACGCGCGCGGCGCGCAGTGGCGGAAGGTGATCTTCAACGCGTCGACGAATCCGATCGGCGCCCTCACGGGCCTCACGCACGGCCGCGTGTGCGAGCGCCCGGACCTGCGCCGGCTCGTCAGCGGGCTCGTCGACGAGGGCAAGGCGGTCGCGGACGCGCAGGGGATCACCCTCGACGCCGATCCGGAGGCGCTGATCGACCACGCCGCCAAGCCCGAGGTCGCGTACGGCCACAAGGCCTCGATGCTGCAGGACGTCGAGGCGCGCCGGCAGACCGAGGTCGACTGGTTGAACGGCGGCATCGTCCGCTTCGGGCGCGAGCACGGCGTCCCGACCCCGCTCAACGAGGCCGTCGTGGCCCTGATCAAGGGAATGGAGGCGTCTTGGACGCAGAGCTAGAGCGCAGGTACCGGAACGTCCGCACCGCGATGGCGGAGCACGACCTGGACGCGCTGATCGTGTCCGGCAGCGAGTACAGCGGCTTCGAGGGCTCGGTCACCTACCTCTCCGGCTTCCAGATCGTCCATCGCTACGCGTACGTGGTCGTGCCCGCCGACGGGGAGCCGCAGATCGTCTTCCCGACCGAGGCGCGCTACGTCGGCGAGCACGGGACGGCGCAGCTCGAGCAGGTCTTCCACGACCGGCCGGGAGAGCAGATCGCGGCGACGGCTCGCGACCGCGGCTGGAAGCGCGTCGGCGTCTACGGGCTCGACTACATCATGACCGTGCGCGACTTCCGCGCCCTCGAGGGCCTCGACCTCATCCCCTTCGACGCCGAGTTCGACCTCGCGCGGGCGGTCAAGAGCGACGCCGAGCTCGCGTCCGTGCGCGAGAGCGTCCGGATCAACGAGGACGGGTTCGAGGCGTTCCTCGCCGCCTACGAGCCGGGGCGGACGGCCGCCGAGGTGATGGCGCCGGCCGAGGAGCTCTTCGTCGAGCGCGGCTGTGGCCGGCTGACGATGAACATGGTCCTGATCGGGCCGGAGTTCGGGATCGCGAAGAAGGAGACGACGCTGGGTGCTTTCGTGCTGCCGTCGCTCGAGGTCGCCGGTCCCGGGATGCACTGGGTCGAGGTCTCGCGTGCGATCGGCGCCGTGCCAGCCGAGGTCGAGCCGATGGTGGATGCCTACGGCGAGTACCACGCCGCGGCCCGCGAGGCGATGCGCGACGGCGCCACCGCCCACGACGTCCACCGAGCCGTCTCGAAGGGGTTCACCGATCGCGGCTACCACCTCGGCCACGTCACCGGCCACTCGATCGGGATGACGATGATCGAGCACCCGCGCGTGGGCGAGGGGATGGAGACGGTGCTGCGCTCGGGCATGGTGCTCTCGATGCACCCGCACGCGATCGCGGCCGACGGGAAGGCGTGCCTCTACATGCAGGACACGTGGCTCGTCACCGACTCCGGCGGCGAGCCGCTCTCACGTCTGCCGATGAAGGTCTTCTAGCCCCGGCTGCAGGAGCAGATCGCGCCGCCGAGCTCGCGCCGCTCGAAGAGCTGGCCGCAGCGCGGGCACTCGGCCGGGATCACCCGGGCACGCGCGAAGAGCGCCTTCATCAGCACGATCCAGAGCACGGCGTAGCCGACGATCATCTGTGCGTTCATGCTCATACTTCGGATATCGGCATGGAGGTGGATGTCTGATGACGCAGACGGGTGATTTGGGCCGTCGGCTGGCGGTCGCGCGAGGGGACGAGCCCGCCGACCTCGTCGTTCGCGGCGGCCGCGTCCTCAGCGTCTTCACGCGCGAATGGCTCGACGTCGACGTCGCGATCTGCGACGGCGTCGTCGCCGGGCTCGGCTCCTACGACGCCGCGGAGACCCTGGATGCGGACGGCGCCTACGTCGTGCCGGGGTTCATCGACGCGCACATGCATCTCGAGACGTCGAAGCTGCTCCCGTCCGAGTTCGCCCGTCTCGTGCTGCCGCTCGGCACGACCGCGGTCGTGGCCGACCCGCACGAGATCGCGAACGTGCTCGGCACCGACGGCGTCCACTGGCTCGTCGACGTCTGCGAGGACCTGCCGCTCGATGTCTTCTTCACCGCCTCGTCGTGCGTGCCGGCGTCGCAGTTCGAGTCGCCGCGGCGCCCGTTCACGCCCGGCGACCTGGAGAGCCTGCTGCGGCGGCGGCGCGTGATCGGGCTTGCCGAGATGATGAACTTCCCCGGCGTGATCGCCGGCGCCGAGAGCGAGCTGGCGAAGCTCGCCGTCGCGCGCGGCCACCACGTCGACGGCCATGCGCCGGGCGTGCTCGGCCGTGACCTGCAGGCCTACGCGGCCGCGGGGATCCGCTCCGACCACGAGGCGTACACGGCCGAGGAGGGCCGGGAGCGGCTGCGGGCCGGGATGTGGCTGCTGATCCGCGAGGCATCCGCGGCGCGAAACCTGCGTGCGCTGGCCCCGCTGATCGTCGAGTTCGGGCCGACGCGGATCGCGTTCTGCACCGACGACCGCGAGCCGGAGCACATCGCCGAGGACGGCCACATCAACGCGATGGTCCGCGACGCCGTCTCCTACGGGGTCGCGCCCGAGGACGCGCTCGTGCTGGCCTCGCACCATCCCGCGCTCTGGCACGGTCTCGGACACGCTCGGGGCGATCGCGCCCGGCTACCAGGCCGACCTGCTGCTGCTGCCCGACCTCGAGCGCTTCGTCCCCGAGATCGTGCTCAAGCGCGGCCGGGCGGTCGACGAGATCGCACCGACGCCGGTGCCGGAGTGGGTGACGCAGAGCGTCCGCGTCCGCCCGGTGTCCGCCGACGACTTCGCGGTCGAGTGGGAGGGAGGGCCGGCACGTGTCATCGGCCTCGTCCCGGGCCAGATCGTGACGGAGTCGCTCGTCGAGGAGCTCTCGAACGGCGCGGCCGACGCCGACCGCGACCTCGCGAAGATTGCCGTGATCGAGCGCCATCTCGGCACCGGCAGGATCGGGCTCGGGTTCGTCCGCGGCTTCGGCCTCACCCGCGGCGCCTTCGCTTCGACCTTCTCGCACGACGCGCACAACCTCATCGTCGTCGGCATGAGCGACGAGGAGATGGCTCTCGCGGCTGAGCGGCTGGTCCAGCTCGGCGGCGGCCTCGTGGTCGTCGACGGGAGTGA
The DNA here is from genome assembly GCA_963705515.1 of uncultured Gaiellaceae bacterium. Lineage (GTDB taxonomy): Bacteria > Actinomycetota > Thermoleophilia > Gaiellales > Gaiellaceae > Gaiellasilicea. The sequence continues at coordinate 388,364 of CAVPJV010000009.1, read as the reverse complement.
GGTCACGGCCGAGCTGCCCCTCCCCGTGGCCGGCCTCGTGTCCGACCGTGCGTTGCCGGACGTGATCGAGGCGAGCGAGGCGACGGTCGCGGCCGTGCACGCGCTCGGCTCCAAGGTGCCGTCGCCGTTCCAGTCGCTCGCGTTCCTCGCGCTCTCGGTGATCCCGAGCCTGAAGATCACCGACCACGGTCTCGTCGACGTCGACCGCTTCGCGCTCGTGCCGCTTGCCGCGGACGCGCTCGTCGAGCGCTAGCGAACCGTGATCTGCTGCACCATCTTCGATGGGTGCAGCGAGCAGAAGAGCCGGTACGTGCCCGGCTTCGTGAAGCGGTGCGTGAAGACGCCGCTCTGCGTCCAGGGCGCAGAGAAGCCGACGGGGCCGCCGACGACGGTGACGTCGTGCTGAAACGAGCCCATGAAGCGCCACGTGAACGTGGTACCGCGCTTGAGCACGACCCGTTCGGCGCCGTACTGGAAGTCGCCGACGACCGTGGACGTCGCGCGTGAGACCTTGCCCTTGGGCGCCCGCGGCAGCGGCATCGAGAAGGCGGGCGGCGCCGAGGGCCGGCCGAGGTCGACGTCGAGCGCCGGCGTCGCGCCGCAGCCGCTGACGGCCGCCGGGTGCGAGGAAGAGGAGCATGATCCCCATCGCCCGCGTGTGCGGCGCCGAGTTGTCGTAGACCGCGTTGATCCGGAGCCGGTCGCCCTTCGCGACCGGGATCCCGGCGGTCGAGCGGAACGAGGACATCTTCGTCGGCCCGGGCTCGTGCAGGAGCGGCTTCGGCTTCGGGCCGCCCCAGGTCGGGCGCGACTCGAAGAGCTTCGCCCCGCACGTCGCGTTCTGCAGCTCGAGCCGGATGCCGCCGCCGTGGAGATGGCCGCCGCCCGAGACGAGCCGGCCGCTCTGCGGCATCGTGAAGCCGGCCGACGTCGTGAAGGTCGAAAACGTCCGGCCGCCGCCGGGGACGTCGAAGACCGGGTCCGGGCCGGTGCAGTTCCGGATGTCGAGCCAGATCGGCTTCACCGGCGTCAGCGCTTCGCCCGTGACGTAGCGCACCGTGTAGCGGATGAAGCCGTTCAGCCGCTCGGGCTTGTGGTTCATCAGCATGTAGAGGAGGCCCCAGCGGTCGGTCGCCTTGTTCGGATAGCCGTAGCCGCGCGGCAGCGAGAGCGCGAGCCGCTCCTCGCCCTCGGCGAAGAAGCGCTCAGCGGCCCCGCCGCAGGTGTAGTCGGGAACGCCGACCTTCGCGAAGACGATGTGGTGCAGCATCACCTTGTCGCGTCCCTGGACGCGGCCCCGTGCGTCGACCACTTCGGCCTCCATGCCGACGACGTAGCCGTCGACCTGCGGCGATTCGGCGGGCATCGGCTGCTGCGCGACGCCGTAGCCTTCGACCGAGATCGGGGCTGTCGTGAACGTCAGCGTCCGCTCCTCGGCGTGGGCGAAGCGCCGGCACGGCGAGCGCGGCGGCCAGCGCGGCGAGCAGCACGCGCGAAATCCTGGTCATCCGGGCAACTGTAGCTCTGGTTTCCCGGGGGTACACTCTGAGAGTGAGCTGGCCCTGGATCGTCTTGCTGGTTCTCGCGGTCGCCGTCGTGATCGGCGCCGAGTGGTCGCGCGTGAGCACGATCGTCGGCACGGACGCACGCCGTCAGCGCGAGCGGAAGCGGCGGAAGGCGAGCTTCAAGGTGATTCGCTCGGAGGAGGAGGAGTTCGCCGAGAGCGTCCAGCGCGACCTCGCCGAGCTGCCGACGATCGAGGAGAAGGACCGCAGGAGCTAGGAGCTAGCGGACGACGAACGTCGTCTGCAGGATCCGCGTGTTCGGCAGGATCCGGCCGACGTTCTCCATGTTCCGCGACTCCTGGTAGTCGGAGACCTGGACGCGGAGGGTGTGGCGGCCCTTGCTGAGGCCGGACGTGGAGACACGGATCGTGCCGGCGGTGAACTGGCCCGAGTGCTCGTCGCCGTCGATGTGGAAGACGATCGAGGCCGGATCGATGCCGGAGCCGCGGTCGGACGCGCCGAGGACGATCTGGCCGCCCTGCTTCACCCGCGGCGTCTGCAGCGCCAGCGCCGGGGGCGCGACGTCGTTCACCCAGTAGCGGTAGGTGAAAGCGCCCGCCCGTGCCGCCGAGGGGCTGTCGAAGACGACGTCGTAGGAGCCAGGTGCGGGGAGGATCGTGCCCGCGGCGAGGACGAGCTCGCCGAACGTGCGCAGGTACGGGTTGAGGTTGAACGGCAGCGCGGCGTAGCCGGTCAGGTGGCGCTCGTCGCCGGCGTGGACGATCCGGGGCTCGACGCGGACGCCCGACGCGCGGCTCGTGACGACGACGCCGAAGTTGGTGGCGGGCTTGGTCAGCGTGACCCGGAAGACGCGCTCGGGACCTGGGAGCGTCGCGCTGAAGCCGAATCCGACCGGGTTCTCCGGGTAGCGGTAGCGCGAGACCCGCGACGCTCCGCCCTTCGTCGAGGACTTGTAACTGCCGGCCTTCGTCAGCGCGGCGGGCTTGACTCCCGCCAGGGCAGGGGTCCCCGTGCCGAACCAGTATGGGATCCGCAGGCGCACGGCGCCGCGCGTGAGGACGACGTATCCCGTCGCCTCGGCGTCGGTCGCCTGGGTCGTGCGCACGGTCAGGTCCAGCTTGCCCGGCACCGTGACCGTTGCCGGGGCGAGCACCGTGGCGCCTGCCGGCCGATTCTGCGTCTCGACCGTCACCGCCCAGGGGCCGCTGCCGCCGAGGCCGGAGTCGGTCAGCGTGACGGAGCGGGTCAGAGAGGCGTTGGAGCGGATCACCCCGAAGCTGAATGCGACCGGGCTCGAGAAGATCGGCGTCGTGTCCGCGCGAGGCAGGTTGATCACGCCGCCGCCGCCGCGGAGCGTCGGCACTTCCTCGGCCTTGCGCTCGTTCGTGTACGCGGGATCGCCGGTGAGCGCGAGCGCCGACTTGACCTGCGCCGGCGTCCAGCTCGGATGCTTCTGGAGCAGCAGCGCCACCCCACCGGACACGTGCGGCGCGGCCATGCTCGTCCCGGAGAGCGTCGCGTACTCGCCGCGCGGCGCCGCCGAGAGAATTCCCGATCCGGGTGCGGAGACCTCGGGCTTCAACTGCAGCGAGAGCGGTGTCGGGCCGCTGGAGGAGAACGACGAGATCACGTCGTCGGCGCCGCCGCGCGAGGTCGTGACGGCCCCGACAGTGATCGCGCTCGGGGTCGCTCCGGGCGAGCCGACCGACCCGCGGCCGAACTCCTCGAAGTCGTTGCCCGCCGAGACCACCGGCACGACACCGGCGCGGGCTGCGGCCTCGAGCGCCTTGACGACGATGTCGCGCGACGGCTCGATCTCCGGCTCGCCGAGCGACATGTTGATCACGTCCATCCCGTCCGCGACCGCCGCCTCGATCGCGGCGACGAGCTCCGGCGAGTTGCCGTCGAGGCCGACGTCGGCGTCGGTCGGAATCGTCAGCGCCTTGTAGTTGCCGAGATATGCGCGCGGCGCAACGCCGGAGATGCGGACGCCCTGTGCGAGCGTGTTCGCGTTGCCGGCGGCGATGCCCGCCACGTGTGTGCCGTGCGAGGACAGCTCGGGGTCGAACGGCTTCGAGGCGTGCTTCCACGTCGGGCTCGCGGGCGGGAAGGCGCGCGCGACGATCACCTTCGCCGTCGTGTACGCGGTCTGGCCCTTGGGGTAGCCCGGCGGCATCGTGTAGCCGGCAGGCGAGAAGAACGGGTGCGTCTGGTCGATCCCCTCGTCGATGATCGCGATCTTGATCCCTTGCCCGGCGTTCGTGAGGCCGGGCCCCCAGAGCGCCGGCGCGCCGATCTGCTGCGGGCTGCGGTCGAGCTGCGGGCGGTAGCTGACACTCGGATAGACGGTCTCGACTCCGGGGAGCGACGTCAGCCGGCCGAGCTGGGTGCGCGGGACGACGACGGCCATCCCGTTGGCGACCAGCCGGTAGCGCCAGCGGATCTCGCGCGTCGGGGACCGCGGTCTCGATGCGCTGTGCGAGGCTCGCCTGCGCGTTTGCGAGCGTGCGCGTCTGCAGCTGGCGTCCCGCGCGCCAGCTCGTGGTCGCGAGCGGCTTCTGCGAGAGCGAGACGACCACCTCGACGAGCTCCCCCTGAGGCGCCTGCGGCTCGGCGCGCGCGGAGCCCGTCGCGAGTGCGAGCAGGGAGAGAGCGCAGATGGAGAGACCCCGCCGCACGTTCGCCAATGGTAGGGAAGAAGTCTTGAAGAGCGTGTTACGGCTTGGCGCTCAGGCTTGGGGCCACTCACCGGCAGGAGGCGAGTCCGGCCACTCCCACGGATCAAGGATCCCAAAGGCCTTCGCCCGTTGCACCGCGGCGGCACGGTCCCGGACGCCGAGCTTGCGGAACACGCTCACGAGCTGGAAGCGAAGGGATTGCTCGGTGACCCACAGAATCTCGACGATGACGTGGTTGGGGAATCCCTTTGCGACGAGCGTCAGGATCTCGTGCTCCCGACGAGTCAGCTTCGGTCGTTCCCAATGGAGGGGGTGGCCGCGGCTCAGCACGATCAGGTTTCCGCGCAGTGCGATCGCCACAGTGGCAAGAATCTCCTCGGGGCTCGCCTCCTTCGTCAGCTGGGCGTCGACGCTGGCCCCGTGAGCCAGCCGCGCCACGTCCGTCGCGAGTGGCGTCGCCGTCAGCAGGACAATGGCCACCGCGTGGTTGGCATCACGGAGCCTCGCGAGATCGGCCCGGACGTTCCGCCACTCCCATCCGGGATCGAGGATCACGACGTCGGCCGCGCCGAGACCGGCGTGTGCGGCGGCTGCGGAGATGCTGTCGGCCTCTCCGACGACGCGGTAACCGGCGGCCTCGACGAAGAGCCGCAGTGAGCGCCGATACGTCGACCAGCCGTCGATGAGGAAGATCGTGCGTCCGTCGCCGTGGGCTGGCGGGCTCGTCATCGACTCGCCGACACTACGGCGGCATCGTTCTGCCGACAAGCGCCCGTGGCAGGAAATCTCCGGAAAGAGGTGGCTACACTGTCCGTCCGCGCGGATGTGGCGGAATTGGTAGACGCGCACGGTTCAGGTCCGTGTGCCCTTCGGGGCGTGGAGGTTCAAGTCCTCTCATCCGCATAGCTGAATGACGTCGCCGCAGACGAGATATGCGAAGGCGGGTGGCGTTCACGTCGCGTATCAAGTCGTGGGCGAAGGGCCGCCCGATCTCGTGCTCGTCTCGACCTGGTTCAGCCATGTCGAGGCGCGCTGGGATTTCCCGGGCTTTGCGTACTACCTCCGCCGGCTGGCGTCCTTCAGCCGCGTGATCTCGTTCGACAAGCGTGGAATCGGCCTGTCGGATCCGGTTCCGATCGACCGGCTTCCGTTCCTGGAGGAGTGGATGAGCGACGTGCGCGCCGTCATGGATGCCGTCGGGGTCGAGCGCGCCGTGCTGTTGGGCGCTAATGAGGGATCGATGATGGCTGCGCTGTTCGCTGCGACGTACCCGGACCGAGTGAGCTCGCTCGTACTTGCGAACGCGACCGCCCGACCCGCCTGGGCGCCGGACAATCCTTCGGGTGTTCGGCCCGAGATCATCGACGCGCTTGTCAACAGCGTCGATCAGGCCTGGGGCGAGGGCCTGACCATGGCTGCTGTCAATCCGAGCATCGCGGGAGATGACCGGGCCGTGCAGGCGTGGGGTCGCTTCCTCAGGCTGGCCGCAAGCCCCGCTGTCGCCGCCGCCGTGATTCGGATGATCTTCGAGTTGGACGTGCGGCCCGTTCTGCCCACCATTCGCGTGCCGACTCTCGTCGTCTCGCGGCGCGACGCGCTGTTCTCTGCCGCGAGCGGGGATGCGGTCGCCGGCCTCATCCCCGGCGCCGAGTTCGTCGAGGTGCCGGGTGTCGATTACGGACTCGCGGTCGGTGACGTCGACCCGGTGATCGACGAAGTCGAGGCGTTCATCACGGGAACCCGGCCCACGCACGACATCGATCGCGTGCTCGCAACCGTGCTCTTCACGGACATCGTCGACTCGACGGCGCGGGCAGCCGAGCTGGGCGATCGTGGGTGGCGTACGATCCTCGATTCGCACGAGGAGATCGCACGCGCGGAGATACAGGCGCACGGCGGTGTGATCGCCGACTTCACGGGCGACGGTGTCGTGGCGACGTTCGACGGCCCCGCCCGCGCCGTCCGCACGGCTCTTGCTCTACGGGATCGGGTGCACGATCTCGGGATCGCGATCCGCTCGGGTCTCCACACGGGGGAGATCGAACAGCGCGGTGGGGACATCGCAGGGCTCGGCGTCCACATCGCTGCGCGGGTGATGGCGCTCGCGAACGGTGACGAGGTCCTCGTCTCGCACACCGTGAAGGATCTCGTCGCCGGGTCGGGGCTCAGCTTCCAGGACTACGGGATGCGTGAGCTCAAAGGCGTTCCCGATACCTGGCAGATCTTTCGCGTGGAGTCGTAGCCGGCGTGCTCGATCCAGGCATTCCCGTCCCCACCACCGGACGGACCTTCTCGGCGACCTGCCGCACGCGGCTTGCGGACGTCGACCGCCACGGTCGCGTTCGGCTCGACGCGCTGGCTCGGTTCCTCCAGGACGTCGCGATCGAGGACGTCCAGGAGACCGGTTGGGGCATGCCGGAGCACCTCTGGTTCCTGCGCCGGATCAGGATCGACGTGGTCGAGCCCTTTCTCGAGGACGACCGAATCGACCTCGTCACCTGGTCCAGCGGGCAGGCGGCGATCGCCGCGGGGCGGCGCTGGTCGCTCCGGGGCGACCGCGGCGGCCACGCCGAGGTCGACAGCGTCTGGATCCACCTCGACCGGGACCAGCGGCCCGCCAGGATCGAGGCGTTTGAGATCTACGGTGACGCCGCCGGCGGCCGGCGGGTCTCGACGAAGCTGGAGCTGCCCGATCCACGCGCCGACGACACGGGTCTGCCGTGGCCGCTGCGTGTGAGCGACATCGACCTCCACAGCCACGTCAACAACGCCGTCTACTGGCAGGCCGTCGAGCACGTGCTCCCGTCGGCCGGTATCGACCCCGGGCGCCCGCTCGTCGCCGAGCTCGACTACCGCGAGCCGATCGACCTCGACGACACGGTTGAGCTGGTCGCGTCGCGCGTCGGGGCGGAGCTGCTGGTCGGCTTCCGCGCCCCGGACGGGATCAGGGCGGTGGCGCGGGTGGCTCAGGGATAGCGTCGCCCCAGGCGGCCCCCTTCGCCTCCTTGAAGCGGGGACCCTGCTTGCGGCTGATCGTGCGCTCGTGGATGCCGTCCCGCTCACACGTGACGAGGTTGACATGGCCGGAGCGGATCTGCGGCTGGCGGATGATCCGCGCATCGGCCCGTGCGGCTGTCGCACGTGAGAGGGCCGTGTAGGAGAACTTCTCGTCCTCGTAGCCGAGCTCGACGCCCTTCGCCTGCCGGTGCAGCCTCGAGCGGGGCAGCCGGACTGCGAAATGGCACCAGTCGTCCGGTTCGAGCGGACACGCGAGGTCGTGCGGGCACGGACCGACGGTCTGGCCGCCTGCGGCGATCGCCGCCGCGCGGGCGGCGAGGAGACGGCGGTAGCCCGCCGGCGTCCCGGGCTCGATCAGCGTCAGCGTGTCCACGCTCTGCCGCCAGAGGTGCGCCGCGGCCTCAGTCGGATCGTGCAGCTCGCCGAGCACGTACGACGCGATAACGAGATCGGCTGGACCCTGTGCCTGCAAGACGTCGCCGGCGACCCAGCTCGCGTCGGGCAGCAGCTCGCGGCCGGCAGCGAGCATCTCCGGCTCTGCCTCGATCAGGGTCAGCGCCGTCAGCGAGGGCCAGGCCTCGGCTGCCGCCCAGGCGGCGACGCCCGGCCCGGCGCCGACGTCGAGCAGCGACGCGGGCCGCCACCCGGGTCGCTGCAGGGCGATTTGACGAAAGACGGCCGCGGCCGCGGCGAACGTCGCCGGCGCGCGGTAGGCGAGATACGCCGCCACCTGCGCCGGCGTTCGTGCCGCACGCGAACCTCTGTCGCCGCGATACGCGGACGAGAGCACTTCGACCTCTTTCGCGACCGAGCCGCCCGCGCGCTCGACGAGTCGCTCGATTCCCTCCGCCAGCTGCGGCGGCAGCCCGCTCAGGACGCCAGCGCCGCCAGGACGTCGTCGGCGTGCGTGTCCGCCTTGACGTTCCGCATCTCCCGGGCGACGTTGCCGTCGGCGTCGATCACGAAGGTGGAGCGCTCGACGCCCATGTACTTCCTACCGGCGAACGACTTCTCCTTCCAGACGCCGTACTGCTCGGCGGTGGCATGGTCGGTGTCGGCGAGGAGGGTGAACGGCAGGTCGTACTTCTCCTTGAACTTGACGTGCGAGCGCTCGTCGTCGGGGCTGACGCCGAGCACGACCGCGCCGGCGCGCTCGAACTCGCCCCAGGCGTCGCGGATCCCGCAGGCCTGCGTCGTGCAGCCGGGTGTGTCGTCCCGAGGGTAGAAATAGAGCACTACGGGGCGGCCGCGAAGGGATGACAGCGTGACGAGCTCGCCCGTGTCCGAGCGGAGACTGAAGTCGGGAGCAGGTCCGCCCTCGTGCAGCACGGCCCAAGCGTATCGAGCAGCGCGATGGAGACCGAAGCCTTGCCTCGCTGTGGTCGGCTCTTGGCGGGCAACACGATAAGCTCGCGAGTCGTGGCCTGCGGCGCACGCATCGGCACGACCGTCGTGATCCTGGCCTCGTCACTCCTGCTGACCGCCTGCGGCGGTGACGATGGCAACGGCGAGCTGCGCGCGACGCTGACCGACGACGGGTGCACCTACGACGGCGACACGACGCCGGCGGCGGGAATGTTCACGATCGACGTCGAGAACGAGACCGACTTCTTCGGAGCCTTCGCGCTCGCCTCACTCGACGAGGGCTCCACGATCGACGATCTCGAGCCGTTCGTCGAGCGAGCGCGGCGACAGTTCGAGGAGAGCAAAACGCTTCCTGAGCTGCCGGGGTTCTACGAGCAGGTCGTCCGCACCGGCGTCGAGGCCGGTGCGACAGGCGCGCTGCCGGCCGACGTCCCTGCAGGCACGTACGCGCTCATGTGCTTCGTCGACGACCTGCCGACCTGGCGCGCCTACGTCGCGGAGCAGCTCGACGTCACCGAGTAGCAAGCTACTTCAAGAACGTACGAGTGAGTCGTCCCGTGGGTAGAAGTAGAGGACGACGGGCGAACCCTTGAGCGAGGGCAGCGTCACCGCCCGGCCCGTGTCGGAGGTCAGTGTGAAATCGGGCGCCGGTTGTCCCTCCGGACCATCGACCGCGAATGCTATTCAGTCACGTCCAGCTGCTCCGCGATGTAGATCTGCTCGGTGGGAAGGTCGTCGTCGACAAAGCACACGACGGCGTATGTGCCGGCGGGGACGTCGGCAGGCAGCGCACTGGTCGCTCCGGCCTCGACGTCGGAGCGGACCAAGAACTTGTAGTCCGGTGGCTCCGGAAGCGTCCATTCCCGCTCGAACTGCCGCGGGTACTGCTCGAGCGACGGCTGGAGGTCGTCGACCGTCGAGCGCTCGGCGAGGGAGAGGAGCACAAAGGAGCCGGAGAACTCGGTCTGGTTCTCGACCTCGATCGTGAACATGCCCGCAGTCGGCGACGTGTCCCCGTCGTACGTGCAGCCGTCGTTGGTCAGCGTGGCGCGCATTGCGGCCTCGTCGCCGCCGCAGGCCATGGGCACCAGGGACACGGCCGCGGTCAGCAGCGCGACGGCCATGCGCGCGCTCGACGCCATGAGGCGAGCCTATCGCCGTGGCCAGCATCGCGAAACCCAAACCGGACTACTGTCTTATCTACCCGGCGTGTCGTCGCGTGGGTAGAAGTAAAGGACAACCGGCTGCCCGCGGAGGGACTCGAGCGAGACCTGCTCGCCGGAGTCCGACGTAAGCGTGAAATCGGGGGCTGGCTTACCTTCCTCGACCAAGAGTGCCTCCGTTCGTCGGGCGGTCGGGGTCGTTCACGACGGAAGCCATCCTTCCTGGTACGCCGACCGCTCCTCCGGCCCGAAGTGGGCATAGGCCTCGTCCGGAACCGACGTGTCCTCGAGCACGCTCGCACCGTGCTTTGCCGCCACGTCGCTCACGGCGTAGACGACCTCGAAGCCGCCCGCTCGGCTGCCGACCATGACGATCACGCACGGCCCGTCACCGGCGCCGACGAAGGTGTGCTTCGTCCACGGCGGGCAGTGGACGAAGTCCCAGGCCTTCAGGTGGCGCTCCTCACCTTCGATCACGAGCACACACTCGCCGGAGACGACGAGGAAGTCCTCCTGGCCCCGCTCGCCGTGGTACAGGCCGCGCTGACCGGGCGAGAGAATCTGGATGCGGAAGCCAAGGTCGGTCCACTCCTGCCGCCCCTCGAAGTCCGTGTCCTGCCCGCGCTCCGCGCTTCGGATCCACGACACGTCGCGCGCGTTGACGCCGAACCAGCCCTCGCCCTGGGGAATGAGCCCGGCATCCGTCTTCTTCAGCTCTGCCTCAGGTACGGAGGACGTCGGTGCGGGCTTGCCTTCTTCGATCACGCGCAGCTCCTCTGGCTCGCTTCGAGATCTCTATCGATGGCTACTGCATTGATGAACGAGAACGTCCCTTGGGTAGATGCTCGTCCTGTCCGATCGGCTGACGAGCTCGCCGCCCACCTGGCCGCCTGAGATGCGTGTTGCGGAGACCGAGCGCGGCTCGAGCGGCGACGCGTCGCCTTCCGATCGGCGCGGTGCTCACGCCGATTCCGGTCCGGGTGGAGCCTGTGGCTTTCCCACATGCGACTCAGTACACGACCCGATCCGCCCGATCGATGGACAGGGGATGGTGATCGTGTCTTCGTGAGGCACAACGACGCGTCGCGCCGACTTGAAGCCGGCCCACGTGGCCGTGAGTCGTTCGGCGCGGCGTCAGAAGGGAGGGGCAATGACTGTCGCCCCCGCATCAGTTCAGCCCGGACGCGAACAGCACCGCTCCCGGTGGGTGCTCGTCGCGAGCCTGGCCTTTGTCCTCGGCGGCGTGGCGGTTGCGCTGCTGTATCACTTCGACGTGTTCGAAGGCTCCACCAGTTCGACCAGCCACGGATCCGGCGTCCCCGCGACGCAGGCCCGTGACGTGGCCGCGTTCAGCAGCGTCGACCTGGCAGGGAGCAACAACGTCGTTATTCGCGTCGGCGACGAGCAGTCCGTGGTCGTGAGGGCCGACGACAACCTCCTCGAGCGTGTCACGACCGACGTGCGGTCGGGCCAGCTCGTGATCGCGAACACTCCGGGCAGCTTCACGACGGAGAGTCCGATGAGCGTCGAGATCAGTGTCCCGACGATCGACGCCTTGACCCTCAGCGGCAGCGGCAACATCGTCGTCGACGGCATCGAGGCCGAGAGCCTCGTGGTGACCCTCCCGGGCAGCGGCACGCTCACCGGCAGCGGAACCGCGGCGCAGCTCGATGTCACGGTTGACGGCTCCGGAACCGTGCAGTTCACACAGCTCGTGGCGAACGACGTGCAGGCAGCCGTGGGCGGCTCGGGAAGCATCTTCGTCACCGCGACCAACAGTCTCGATGCCTCTGTTTCCGGATCGGGTGCAATCCTCTACGCGGGTAATCCGCAGGACGTCACCAAGAACGTCACCGGGATGGGCGCGATCACCGGGAGCTAGATAGGACAGAACGAAGAGCGAAGCTGCCCCGCCGACGCGGGGCCAGCTTCACCGTCTCGCCCACGTTGCTCGGCAGCTCGAGGCCGGGTGCCTGGTCACTTCGGAACCACGGTTCTCCTCTCGCTAGGGTGCCCCTCGCGATGCTGTCCGCCCACCAGTTCCTCGCGTATCTCGTCGTCGGCGTCCCGGCGCTCGCGGCGCTGGCCGGCGGGCTCGTCTACTGGCGGCGCCGTGTCGCGGGCCGCTGGCTCGCGCACCTGCTCGCACTCGCACAGACGCTCCTGGTCGCCCAGGTCGCGCTCGGACTGCTGCTGCTCTCGGACGACCGGCGGGCGGCCGACGACCTCCACTACGCCTACGGCTCGCTCTCGCTCGCGGCGATCCTGGCACCGTGGATGTACGCACCGGCCGAAGGCCCTCGGCGGCTGCTCTGGTTCGCCGGCACTTCCTTCCTCGCCGCGGCGCTCGCCGTGCGAGCATTCATGACCGGATCATGAAGCGCTTCTTCACCGACATGAACTCGACCCTGCGCGGGTTCCTGATCATCGGCCTGATCGCGGCGGTGGTCGTCGTGCTCTCGCTCCAGTCCGTGCTCGCGACCGTCGGCGGGCTGCTCCAGATCGGCTTCTTCCTCGCGATCGCCTTCTTCCTCTTCCTGCTCTGGCGCGAGAAGCGCGGCGACATCGAGTCGTGGCAGGACCGGAGCCGAAACGTCTTCTACGCCGCGATCGTGCTCGCGGTCGTCGACGTGGGCGCCTTCATCGGCCTCGGCCCGTCCGGCCCGGACGCGCTTGCGTTCTTCCTCGTCCTTCTGGCCTGTGGCTACACGATCTTCCGCGTCTGGCGCAACGAGCACACCTACAGCTGACTGCGGATGTCGGCGAGTAGCTCGTCGGCGTACGAGACGACCGGCCCCTGCGTACCGACGAGCGGCGCGGGGCCGTCCGTCCACGTGGCCTCCGGCCCGAAGACGTAGTAGACGTCGTAGACGAACCCCTCACCGCCGCAGCCGGCCAGCGCCAGCAGCAGCACGAGGAGCGGCCTACGCACGAACCTGCGCCGAGGCGCCGTCGAGCGCGTCGAGCGCGGCGCGGATGGTCATCCCCTCGCCGACGAAGATCGGTGTGTCGCGCTCGGTGTAGGCCGAGGCCTCGCTCTCGCGGAGCGTCAGCATCAGGTGCATGAAGTCGGACGGCTCGTCGCACTCGAACGCGGTCATGAACTCCTGGTCGTCGATCCCGAACGAGTACGTCGTGTGGTTGTGGATCGTCTCGAACTCGCGACCGACGCGGATGTGCTCGTCCATCGCGCGCTGCCGGTCCTCGAGCGAGAGCGCGTACCACGGCCGCACCTTCACGAACGGGTAGACGACGAGGTAGGGCGAGCCCTTCGGGATGATCTTGCGCGGCCGGCGGGCCTGGGTGTATTGCGAGGCTTTCGTCGTCGCGAGGTAGTTGTAGGGCGTCTCCAGCCAGCCGGCGAGCGGCGTCCCGTTCAGCGCTGCACCGAGCTCGCCGAGGTCGGAGTAGCGCTCGGTGATCTTCCAGAGGAAGAAGTCGACGTCGGGGCGTACGCCGGCGGTCGAGTAGGTGCGCAGCTGCTCGAAACGGTCGCTCCAGCTCTCGACGACCTCCGCGAAGGCGTCCTTCATCGCCGTCCGCTCCTCGAGCGGCAGCCGCCGCCACGCGGGGTCGGTCTTGAAGAACGTATACGCGACGTACTGGCCGCCCTGGATCTCGCTGCTCACGGGCATATCGTACGTTTCGCCGCGTCGCGAACGGGCTCCAGGCTCGACTTCGCAGTCGCGTCCACGTAGTAGACGCCGGACTGGAAGCCTGTCAGCACGGGCTCGTCGTGGGAATGGAAGAGCAGCAGGCCGGCCACGTTGTCCTGACAGGCCGCGAGCTCCATCGCCCGGCGGTAGAAGTCGGCCTGCGTCGCCTCGTCGACCGGATCGCCGGGCTCCTTGCCCTCGTACAGCGACGACTTCGCCGGCGGGATCGCCGTCTCGACTCCGAGCTCGCTGTAGAGCACGGGCACGCCCGGGCCGAAGGCCTCGTCGAGCAGCGGTCGCAGCTTCTCCTCGTAGTCCGCCAGCAGGATCGACGTCGACTTCGGGTTGGTCGGCCGGTCGGGCGGGATACTCGAGCTCGCCGGGTAGGGGTGGTAGGCGAAGCCGTCGAACGGCGGCTCCTCCCGGCCGCTGGCGCGGAAGGCGGCGCCGAGGTCGCGGATGAACGTCGTCGGCGACTGCGTGTCACGGCCTGTTCCCGGCCGGTCGATCCCCTGCGGTGCGAGTACGCCGCCCCAGACGGTCAGGTCCGGGTCGGCCTGCTGGACCGCGTCGTAGACCTCGAACAGCAGCGCGAGGTAGGCCGGCGCGGCGACGTCGCCGCCGCTCGCGTCGAATTGCGGCATCCAGAAGCGGTTCAGGTTCGGCTCGTTGCCGATGATCACGTCGCGGATCTCGGGCGCAGCTCGCATCACCGCCGTGACATAGGCGGCGAAGTCCGCCCGGTCGGCCGGCGTCAGCGGCGTCGTCCTGGCGCCCGTGTGGTAGATCGAGAGGAAGATCCGGGTGTCGCCGGCGCCCTCGACGACGCTCCGCAGGGCGGCGACCTCCTCCTCCGACGGCGCATTGCTACCCGGATGCCAGAAGCTCGTGATTCCGACGGCGCCGAAGCCGGCGTCCTGGAGCTGGCGGAGCGCGGGCCCGTCGTGCCGGACCCGGTCGTCTACTGCTCCGACCAGAAGCGGGGAGCCAGAACCGTCGTCGCCACCGCACCCGGCAAGGAGCGCGGCGGCGAGGAGACACGCACCACGTACGGCGTGCTGACGCGCTCGACGGGTCGTCCCGGCAGCGACTCGTCGAGAAACGAGACGGCGAGCTGGTACCAGCCGGGGGTGCTGTCGGCCGGTCCGACCGGCACCTGGAGGCGCTGCCCTGCGGCAGCGCGGCCGGTCATCGTCGCCACCGCCGTCCGGCGCGGCAGGCGCAGCAGGCGGGCTCGGTAGGTGCACGCGCGCTCGCATCGGAGCGAGATCGTACGCTCGGCGGTGGTGAACGCGGCCGACACCTTCGCCTCTACCGGACACGCACCGAGGGAGCTCGTTCCCGCGGACTCGATTGCGCGCCGCACGGGCTCGAGCGACGTCTTGGGCGAGCCGTCGGCGTAGACGAGGCCCGACTGCCACCCTGGCCGGCCCGGCTCGTCGTGCGTGTGGAAGAGGAGCATCCCGGCGACGTTCGACTGGCAGTAGGCGAGTTGGATCGCGCGTCGATAGGCCGCCGCCTGCGTCGCCTCCGGCACCGGCCGGGTCGTCGCGGGCTCGACGCCGCCGTAGAGCTCGCGCTTCTCGGCCGGGATCGCCGATTCGATCCCGAACTCGTCGTAGAGGATCGGCATCCCCTTGCCGAGCTGCGCCGTGCCGTCGAACGCCCTGCCGAGCAGCCGCACGAGCACGTCCTGGTCGATCAGCCCGAGATGATCCGGATCCGAAGGCAGCGCGTCGACGGGGACGCTCGAGTTGAGCGGATAGGGATGGAACGAGAAGCCGTCCATGACCGGGAGCGCGCGCCCGCTCTTCCGGTACGCGACGCCGAGCTCGCGCAGGAAGCGGGTGGGGGAGATCGTGTCGCGGCCCGTGTTCGGTTTGTCGACCCCTCGCGGCGCGAGCGCGCCGCCCCAGACTCGTACGTCGGGCGCCGCCTCCTTCAGTGCGTCGTAGGTCGTCGCGAGCAGGCGCAGGTAGGCGGGCGCCGAGGCGCCGGTCCCGTTGAGCGCGAACTGCGGCATCCAGAAGCGGTTGAGGTTGGGCTCGTTGCCGACGATCACATCGCGGAAGCCTGGGTTCGCCTTCGCGATCGCGGCCGCATAGGCGGCGAACTCCTTCCGCTGTGCCACCGTCAGCGGTGTCGTGCGTGAGCCGGCGTTGTAGACCGAGAGGTAGACGCGGATCCCGTGCATCGTCGCCGCGGCGTCGACGTTCGCCAGCACCATCGCCTCGTGCGGGGTCGGCTCGGAGAGGCCAGGCTCCCAGAAGCTCGTGACCCGGACGGCCTGGAACCCAGCCAGCTTGAGCAGGCCCATCTCGGTCTCCGACTCGACCAGGAACGGGCTCCGGACACGGTCCTCGGCCGCGCCGAAGACAACGGACGAACCGCCCGCGTGTGCCGCAGGTGCAAGGGCAAGCATCGCCGCGAGAGCTGCCAGGAGACCCTTCACGCCGAGGCTAAGGTAGCCGCGATGGCAGACGTCAGGGACAAGTTGAAGGGTCTGCCGGCAAAGCCCGGTGTCTACCTCTTCCGGGACGAGCGCGGCGACGTGCTCTACATCGGCAAGGCGAAGTCGCTGCGCCCGCGCGTGCGCTCCTACTTCCAGGAGGGCCGCGGCGACAGCCGCGCCTCGATCCCGCAGCTCGTGCCGCGAATCGCCGATCTCGAGGTGATCGTCACCGGCAGCGAGGTGGAGGCCCTCCATCTCGAGCAGAACCTCGTCAAACGGCACCGGCCGCCGTTCAACGTGCGCCTGCGCGACGACAAGTCGTTCCCCTACATCGCGGTCACGATCGAGGACGAGTACCCGCGCGTGATGTTCACCCGCGAGCGCCATCGCCGCGGCGTCCTCTACTTCGGGCCGTACGCGAACGCGAAGAAAGTGCGGGAGACGCTCGACGTGCTCAACCGCGTCTTCCAGTTCCGCCCCTGTGAGGGCCCGAAGCCGGGCCGGCACTCGGGGATCCCGTGCCTCGACTTCCACATCGAGCGCTGCCACGCACCGTGCGTCGGCTACGTCTCGAAGGAGGCCTACCGGGAGATCATCGAGGGCGTGATCAACTTCCTCTCCGGCGACACGAAGACGATCGTGCGCGAGCTGGAGGAGCAGATGCGCGAGGCGGCCGCCGACGAGCGCTTCGAGGACGCGGCGCGCTACCGGAACCGGCTCTTCGCGATCGAGAACCTGGCCGAGAAGCAGGGCGCCGATCGCCGTGAGACCGGCTCGATCGACGTGCTCGGGGTCGCCGCCGAAGGCGATCGCGCCGCTGTGCAGGTGTTCCCGCTCCGCGGCGGCAAGATGATCGACCGGCACGGCTTCCACCTCGAGAACGTCGAGGGCCAGGACGTGACCACGGTGCTCGAGGCGTTCGCGCTCGAGTACTACGGCAACGCGCCCTCGATCCCGCCGCAGATCGTCGTACCGCCGAACGCGACCGGGCTCGAGGCGCTGCAGGAGTTCCTGTCGGAGCTGCGCGGCTCCCGCGTCGAAGTGCGGACACCGGCCCGCGGCGAGAAGCGCCGCCTGGCTGAGCTGGCAGCCCAGAACGCACGGCTCGCGCTCGACTCGGAGCTCCTCGTCTCGGAGCAGAAGCAGCTGCGCCGCGTGCACGCGCTCGAAGAGCTGCGCGAGGCGCTCAACCTCGAGAGCCTGCCGCTCCGGATCGAGTGCTTCGACATCTCGAACATCCAGGGTCAGGAGATCGTCGGCTCGATGGTGGTGTTCCAGGACGGGATCCCGAAGAAGGCTCACTACCGCAAGTTCGCGGTCCGCGGGCTCGACGGCCAGGACGACTTCGCGGCCATGGCCGAGGTCGTGTCGCGCCGATTCGCGCGGCTGCGCACGGGCACGGAGGACGACTACGACGAGGGCTTCGCGACGGCGCCGAACCTCGTCGTCATCGACGGCGGCAAGGGGCAGCTCTCGGCGGCGCTGGCGGCGATGCAGGCGTACGAGCTGCCGCGGGTGGCGGTGATCTCGCTGGCGAAGCGGGTGGAGGAGGTGTTCGTCCCGCAGCAGTCCGACCCGATCCTGCTCGATTCGCACAGCCCCGGATTGCAATTGCTTCAACGTGTTCGGGACGAGGCGCACCGCTTCGCGATCGGCTTCCACCGCCAGCGGCGCTCCGCGCGGTCGCGCGAGTCGCTCTTCGACACGCTCGAGGGCGTGGGGCCGGCGCGTCGGCGGGCGCTGCTGCGGCACTTCGGCTCGACGGAGGCGGTGGTCGCGGCGACCCAGGAGGAGCTCGAGGGCGTGCCGGGAGTCCCGGCGAAGACGGCGCGCGCGATCTACGCGCAGCTGCACAAGACCGGCGCCGGCTAAGGCTCCCGGAGCTCCATCTCCACGAATTCCCACTCGCCGCCGTTCGTCGAGTGCATGTAGACGCGGATGACGGCGAAGCCCGCCCGCTCGTAGACCGTGATCGCCCGACGGTTGAAGGTCGCCACAGAGAGGACGAATCGGGTGGGCGCGAACCGTGACCGTGCATAGCCGAGTCCCGCGGCGAGGAACGACGCGCCGAGGCCCCGGCCGGTCCGCTCGGGATGCAGCCCGAGGCCGATCTCGACCGTGTCGGAGGTGGGCCGTTTGAAGCCGAAGAAACCAGCCAGCTCGCCCTTCTCGTCGCGGACGGAGAAGTAGACGTCACCTCGCAGGTCGGGGCTGAGCAGCTCCGCGAGGTCGTTCGCGTCGGCCGACCAGTCGTAGAAGGCGAACGGCTCTGGGTAGTGCCAGCGAGCGATCTCCTCCGCATCCGTCTGCGTCATCGTGCGGAAACGGAACGGCTTGGGGGTCACGTGTCCGGAGCCGCGCTCTTGCCGGTGAGTGAGCGCCAGTTGACGTGGCCGAGCGTGAGGAAGAGCGCGGTGAAGCCGATGACCACGTTGGTCACGATCAGCGTCAGCTTCATCCCGACGCTGAACGCGAGCAGCGCCGAGCGGCCGATTCCGGTGCCGTTGAAGACGTAGACGATGAAGGCCTGCTCGGTGCCGATCCCTCCGGGTGAGATCGGGACGAGTGTGGCCAGGCTCTGGGTCACCTGGACGAGCAGGACGTTCCGGAGCGACTGCTCGACCCCGAACGCGTCGAGGAAGAACCAGATCGCGACGAAGCGGAGCAGCCAGTCGCCCGCCTGCCAGAGAGCAACCTCACGGAGGTACCGCGTCCAGGGCCTCATCACGGTCAGGCCCTGGCGGACGCGCTGCTTGAACTCGGCGACGTGGAGCCGGAGCCAGAGGACGCCGATCACGCCGAAGATCACGAGCGCGACGAACAGGACGAACGAGAACTCGGGATTCGACGCGAAGAAGCCGAAGTCGAAGCCGGGCAGCTTGCCGAGCGAGCTGACAGCGGGGAGGACACCGAGCGTCAGCGCGTACACGAAGATCAGGAGCGCCATGCCCATGTCGAAGAAGGAGAGGACGAGCAGCGTCGAGCCGAGCGTCACGTAGGTGCTGCCGGGCACAGCACGGTGGGCGAGGAACAGGCGCACGGCGTCGCCGCCGCGCGCGGGGATGATCGCGTTGACGCCGACGCCCGCGAGGTAGGACGCGTAGATCTGGACCCATCGCACCGGTTCCTCCGGGTAGGAGGCCGCGATCGTGTTCCGCCACGCGCGGCTGGTGCACATCGTCTTCAGCAGGTGGGCGAGGATCGCGAGCGCGAGCGCGGTGAACTTGACCGCTGCGAGTTGCTCGAAGAAGACGCCGATCGCATGGAGCACCTCGCCCATGCGGTCAGGCTACTGCGCTACGGGCGATCGGCCCCGTCGCTCCCCATGAACGGGTAACGGTAGTCCGTCGGCGGCACGAACGTCTCCTTGATCGTGCGCGGGCTGACCCAGCGGATCAGGTTCCACATCGACCCCGCCTTGTCGTTCGTGCCCGACGCGCGGGAGCCGCCGAAGGGCTGCTGCCCGACGACGGCGCCGGTGGGCTTGTCGTTGACGTAGAAGTTGCCGGCGGCGTAGCGGAGCTTCTGGTGCGCCTCCTCGACGGCGAAGCGGTCGTCGGCGAAAACGGCGCCGGTGAGGCCGTAGGGCGCTGTGCTGTCGACGAGATCGAGCGTGTCGCTCCAGCGCTTGTCGTCGTAGACGTAGGTCGTGACGACCGGGCCGAAGAGCTCTTCGCTCATCGTCCGATAGCCCGGATCCTCGGTCTGGATCACCGTCGGCGAGACGAAATAGCCCTCGCTGTCGTCGTAGTCGCCGCCGACGACGATCTCCGCCTTGTCGGACGCGCGTGCCTCGTCGATCGCCTCCTTCTGGGTCTTGAACGAGCCGCCGTCGATGACGGCGCCCATGAAGTTGGAGAAGTCGGAGACATCGCCCATGCGCAACTCGGCGACCTGGGCCTCGAGCCGCTCGCGCAGCCCCGGCCACATGCTCTTCGGCGCGTAGACGCGCGACGCGGCCGAGCATTTCTGGCCCTGATACTCGAAGGAGCCGCGGACGATCGCGGTCGCGACCTCGTCGACGTCCGCGCTCGGGTGCGCGACGATGAAGTCCTTGCCGCCGGTCTCGCCGACGATGCGCGGGTAGTTGCGGTAGTCGGCGATGTTGCCGCCGACCGTGTTCCACATCGACTGGAAGACCGGAGTCGAGCCGGTGAAGTGGATCCCGGCCAGCTCCGGGCTCGCGAGCGCGGCGTCGCCGATCGTGGCGCCCGACCCGTAGACGATGTTGATGACGCCGTCCGGGAGCCCCGCCTCGCGCAGGATCTGGAGTGTGTAGTGGGCCGAGAGCGCAGCCGTCGACGCCGGCTTCCAGACGACCGTGTTGCCCATCAGCGCCGGCGAGCCGGTCAGGTTGCCGCCGATCGCCGTGAAGTTGAACGGGCTGACCGCGAAGACGAAGCCCTCGAGTGGCCTGTACTCCATCCGGTTCCAGACGCCGGACGAGGAGACCGGCTGCTCCGAGTAGATGCGGAGCATGAACTCGACGTTGTAGCGCCAGAAGTCGATCAGCTCGGCGGCCGCGTCGATCTCAGCCTGGTGGGAGGTCTTCGACTGGTTCAGCATCGTCGCCGCGACGAGCGTCGAGCGCCACGGGCCGGCGAGCAGCTCGGCGGCCCGGAGGAAGACCGATGCGCGCTCCTCCCAGGGCAGTCGCGACCAGCCGGTGTGCGCGTCGCGGGCCGCGTCGATCGCCTGCTGGACGTGCTCAGGGCCGCCCTTCGCGACGTCGGCGAGGACGTGCTCCTTGCGGTGCGGCATCACCGCCTGCGTCGTCTCCTTCGTCTCGACCTCCTTGCCGCCGATCACCATCGGGATCGAGATCCGCTCGCGCTCCATCTCCGTCAACCGGAGCCGCAGCTCCTCGCGCTCGGGCGTTCCGGGCGCGTAGCTCTTGACGGGCTCGTTGACCGGTGCAGGCGGTCGGAAGATGCCGGGGGCGCTCACGCCCCTGGCCGCCTTCCGCTCCCGCCCGGCTGAGCCGGGCTCCGCGGGAGGCTGACGCCGCTCGCGGCGCTCCGGCCGGCGGGCCGTACCTCCGTACTGTCCCCCCGGCCTCCACACCGCGAGCGACGTCCCAGGAACGCGAGCAAGCTCACGGGCCGATTGTAGAGTCGGTGCAGATGCGCGTGACGCGGCATCCCTACGAGATCGCCGGCTGGGGGGTGGGGGAGCTCTGGATCGGCGACGGCGTGGTCGTCGTCGCCCACGATCCGCCGACGCCGGGTGTCAGCGTCGACGGCGCGGTCCCGCGAACGACCCCCAGGGGGGCTTCGGGTGCCCCAGCACAAACGCTATCGAGGAAGCCGTCACCGGAGACCGACGGCTTTGTGCCGGATCTGCACCGGCGTCTGCGCGCCTACTTCGCGGGCGAGCGGGTCTCGTTCGCCGACGTTCCGCTCGACGAGGACTGGGCGACACCGTTCCAGGCCGCGCTCGCCGACGCGCTGCGCGCTGTGCCCTGGGGCGAGGTCGTCAGCTACGGCGAGCTCTCCGCGCTCGCCGGCCGCGCCAGGGCGGCTCGCGCCGCCGGCACCTTCTGCGCCGAGAACCGCTTCTCGCTCTTCGTTCCGTGTCATCGCGTCGTCTCTGCCGGCGGCATCGGCGGCTACGGCTCGCTCGGCGTCGAGTACAAGCAGCGGCTCCTCGCACTCGAGGGCACGAGGTTCGATGGGGCTCTCTGACGAGCTCCGCTCCGAGCTGGCGGCGATCGCACCGGAGCGCGGCTGCTGCCGGCTGGCCGAGGTCTCTGCGCTCTTCCACTCGGCGGGGAGCGTTCATCTGCGAGGCCGAGGCCGAGTCGCGCTCCATCTGGACGTCGCCACGTCGGGCGTCGCCCGGCGCGCCTTCTCGCTCCTGCGCCAACTCGGCATCCACTCCGAGATCCGCACCTACAGCCGCCGCTCGTTCGACCGGGCGACGCGCTACCAGCTGCACGTCAGCGGCGATGACGCCGCGCTCGCGTCGCTCGTCGAGGCGGGCGTCCTCGACGCGCGCCACGCACCGCTCGAGCGGCCCCCGAAGCGAGTCGTTGGCCGCGCCTGCTGCCGCGGCGCCTACCTGCGCGGCGCGTTGCTCGGCGGCGGCTCGCTGTCGGGTCCGCGCTCGCCTCATCTCGAGCTCCGCACGACCTCGCTCGAGGGCGCCGAGTTCCTCCGCTCCGTGGCGGCCGCCGACGACGTGCGGCTGGCCGTGCTCGACCGCGGTCGTCATGCGGCTGCCTACGCGAAGGGGCTCGACGCGATCGAGTCGGTGCTGACGCGGGCGGGCGCAACTGACACCGTGCTCGCCTTCGAGGAGCGGTCGATCGTGGCCGCCGCGCGCAGCGAGGCGAACCGGCTGGCGAATGCGGATCACGCCAACCTCGTCAGGACGAGCCGTGCGGCGCAGGTGCAGCTCGAAGCTGTGCGTTCTCTCCAGCGGGAAGGAGCACTCGAACGCCTGCCGGAGCGCCTGTACGAGGTCGCCCGCCTCCGTCTGCGCTATCCGCAGCTGCCACTGCGCGAGCTCGCGGCGAAATGCGAGCCGCCGACCACCAAGGCGTCCGTCCACCGTCGGCTGAAGAAGCTGCAGGAGCTAGCGGGCTGAGCCGATTTCGGGAGCGAAGCGACCCTTCAGGGGTCTTGGCGCGAACCGGGATCCCACTCGGGGATCCCGGTTCTGATTGCGCCCGAAAAAGCAACACACGCGGGCCGGAGGGGGAGCTCCGAGGACGACCTCCCCCTCCGCGTGCCGCGCTCCGGTGCCGACGCCGAACGGGGTCTGAATTCGACGGCGGACGAGCACGGACCCGCTCTGCCAAGACTACGGCATTGCCTTTCGTGCGTCACTCCGCATTCGTTCTCCCTGAAGGCAACGATGCGACGCCGACGGACGCGGAACGGTAGGTTGCGAAGTCGATGGAGACAGCCTTCGCAAGCCTGAAGGAGCGCATCGGCGAGATCCACGATCTCGACCGCGCATCGTCGCTGCTCGGCTGGGATCAGCAGGTCAAGATGCCGCCCGGCGGAGCGGGCGTTCGGGCGGAGCAGCTGGCGACGCTCGAGCGGCTCGCGCACGAAGCGCTCACGTCCGACGAGATCGGCCGGCTCCTCGATGAGCTCGCACCCCACGAGGACTCGCTGGAGTACGACTCGAACGAGGCGAGCCTGATCCGGCTCGTCCGCCGCGAGTGGGAGAAGGCGAGACGCGTCCCCGCGGAGCTGCGCGCCGAGATGACCCGCGCAGCGTCGCTCGCGATGCCGGTCTGGGTGAAGGCGCGGCAGGAGTCCGATTTCTCCCAGTTCCTGCCCGCCCTGCGCGCGAACTTCGACCTGCGCCGCCGCTATGTCGAGTGCTTCGACGACTACGACGAGCCGTACGACGTCCTCCTCGACGACTTCGAGCCGGGGATGAAGACCGCCGAGGTGCGCGCCGTCTTCGACCGGTTGAAGGAGGAGCAGGTGCCGCTGGTCGCCGCCGTCAGGGAGGACGGCGAGCGTCCGGTCCGCGGCCGTACGTTCCCGATCGAGGGCCAGAAGGAGTACGAGCTGAAGGTGATCGAACGGTTTGGGTTCGACCCGTCGGAGTGGCGGCTCGACACGGCTGTGCATCCGTTCGCGGCCTCGATCGCGATCGGCGACATCCGGCTGACGACCCGCTACTTCGAGGACAACCTCGACGGCCTCTTCGGGACGATGCACGAGACCGGCCACGGGCTCTACGAGCACGGCGTCTCGCGCGACCTCGAGCGCACGCCGCTCGCGCACGGCGCGTCGCTCGGCCTCCACGAGTCGCAGAGCCGGATGTGGGAGAACATGGTCGGCCGCAGCCTCCCGTTCTGGCGCCACTTCTACCCACAGCTGCAGGCGACGTTCCCGGGTGCGCTCTCGGACGCGTCGCTCGACGACTGGTACCGCTCCGTCAACTGGGTCGCGCCCTCGCTGATCCGCGTCGAGGCGGACGAGGCGACCTACAACCTGCACATCATCCTCCGCTTCGAGCTCGAGCAGGAGCTGCTGGCCGACTCGATCGAGCTGGAGGAGCTGCCCGAGATCTGGAACCAGCGGATGAAGGACTATCTCGGCGTCGAGCCGCCGAACGACGCCCTCGGCGTGCTGCAGGACATGCACTGGGCCGTCGGCGCGATCGGCTACTTCTCGACGTACGCGCTCGGGAACGTCATCTCCGGGCAGCTCTGGGAGAAGGTCACGGCCGAGATCCCGGATCTGCACGACCAGTTCGAGCAGGGCGAGTTCGGCGCGCTCGCCGCCTGGCTGCAGGAGAATCTCTGGCGCCACGGGCGCAAGTTCATGCCGCGCGAGCTGATCGAGCGGATCACGGGCGGCGGCCTCGACTCCGAGCCGTACCTGCGCTATCTGCGCAGCAAGTACCCGCTCACGACTTAGACTCCGCCGCGCACAAACGACACGGGAGAGAAGACCGAACATGGCGATTCGCGTAGGGATCAACGGCTTCGGCCGGATCGGGCGGAACTTCTTCCGCGCGCAGCTCGAGCGCAAGGCGGACATCGAGATCGTCGCGGCGAACGACCTCGGCGACCAGGCGACGATGGCGCACCTGCTCAAGTACGACTCGAACCTGGGGCCGTTCCCGGGCGACGTCGAGCTCGGCGACGGCGTCATCCGCGCGGGCGGCGAGGAGCTGAAGCTGTTCTCGGAGCGCGACCCCGGGGCGATCCCGTGGGGCGACCTCGGCGTCGACGTCGTGCTCGAGTCGACCGGCTTCTTCACCAAGCGAGACGGCGCCCAGAAGCATCTCGACGCCGGCGCGAAGAAGGTCGTGATCTCTGCGCCCGCGACCGACCCGGACATCACGATCGTGCTCGGCGTCAACGACGACGCCTACGACAAAGACGCGCACCACATCGTCAGCAACGCGTCGTGCACGACCAACTGCGTCGCGCCGATGGCGAAGGTCCTGCACGACACCTTCACGGTCGAGCAGGGCTTCATGACGACGATCCACGCGTACACGAACGACCAGCGCGTGCTCGACCTCCCGCACGAGGACATCCGCCGCGCGCGCGCCGCCGCGATCAACCTGATCCCGACGTCGACCGGCGCCGCCCGCGCGATCGGGCTCGTGCTGCCCGACCTGCAGGGAAAGATCGACGGCATGTCGATGCGCGCGCCCGTCCCGACCGGGTCGGTCACCGACCTCGTCGTCCGCGTCGGCCGCGAGACGAGCGCGGACGAGGTGAACCAGGCGTTCCGCGCCGCAGCCGACGGCCCCCTCGAGGGCTACCTCCAGTACACGGAGGACCCGATCGTGTCGACCGACATCCAGCGCTCGCCGTACTCGTGCATCCTCGACAGCAAGCTGACGATGGTGAACGGGTCGATGGTGAAGGTCTTCGGCTGGTACGACAACGAGTGGGGCTACTCGTGCCGGCTCGTCGACCTGATGGGCAAGCTGGTCTGATGCGCTTCTCGCAGCCTGATCGAGCTCTTCCAGTCGCTCCCGCATCAGGAATGAGGCTGCCGCGCTCGGTCCGCGACTCGGACGTCGACGGAAAGTCCGTCCTCGTGCGAGCGGACCTGAACGTCCCGCTCGAGGACGGGAGGGTCGCCGACGACACGCGCATCCGTGCGGCGTTGCCGACGCTCGAGCTGCTGCTGGAGCGAGGAGCCGCGCAGGTCCGGGTCTGCTCGCACCTCGGCCGGCCGAAGGGGGAGGACCCGGCGTTCCGGATCGAGCCGGTACGCGAGCGGCTGCGCGAGCTCCTGCCGGACGAGCGGATCGAGGTGCTGGAGAACACGCGCTTCCACCCGGGGGAGACCGCGAACGATCCCGAGTTCGCACGTCGGCTCGCCGAGGGCTGCGACGTCTTCGTCGACGACGCCTTCGGCTCGGCGCACCGCGCGCATGCTTCCACCGTCGGCGTCGCCCAGCTCCTGCCCGCGTACGCGGGGCTGCTCCTGCTCGCCGAGCTGGAGCACCTCTCCAGGCTGCTCGGCGACGTCGAGCGGCCGTTCGTCCTCGTCACCGGCGGCGCCAAGGTCGCGGACAAGCTCGGCGTGCTGAAGAACCTCGGCGGCCGAGCCGACGAGGTGATCGTCGGCGGGAAGATGGCCGAGGAGCTCCGCGAGGAGAATCCGCTCCCGTTCCCGGTCGTGCTGCCGTCCGACGTCGTCGCCGCCGGTGCGTTCGCCGAAGACGCGGAGACGCGGGTGGCGCCGTTCGACGCGCTCCCGGAGGGTTGGCTCGGGCTCGACATCGGGCCTGCGTCGCGCGAGGACTTCGCGCAGCGGATCCGCGCGGCGAAGACGGTCTTCTGGAACGGGCCGATGGGCGTGTTCGAGTGGGAGCCGTTCGCCGGCGGGACGAAGACGGTCGCCGAGGCCGTGGCGGCAGTCGACGGCTACACCGTGGTCGGCGGCGGCGACTCCGTGCGCGCAGTCAACGAGCTCGGCCTCGCCGACAGGATCTCCTGGGTCTCGACCGGCGGCGGAGCCTCGCTCGAGCTGCTCGAGGGCAAGGAGCTTCCCGGCGTCGCCGCGATCCCGGAGAATGGTTCGGGCTGATGCTGATCGCCGGCAACTGGAAGATGTTCAAGGGGCCCGCAGCAACACGCGCGTTTCTTGACGCCTTCCAGCCGCCCGAGGGTGTCGACGTCGTCCTCTGCCCGCCGTTCGCCTCGCTCGCGGTCGCGGTCGAGAGCGGCGCGCGGGTCTACGCCCAGAACGTCCACTGGGAGCCGCAGGGCGCCTACACAGGCGAGATCTCGGCGCCGATGCTGCGCGAGCTCGGCGTCGCCGGCGCGCTCGTCGGCCACTCGGAGCGCCGTCAGCTCTTCGGCGAGACCGACGAAATGGTCGCACGGCGCGCGCGGACCGCGCTCGACGAGGGCCTCGGTGTGATCGCCTGCGTCGGCGAGACGCTCGAGCAGCGCGAGTCGGGCGACACCGAGCTCGTGCTCAAGATCCAGGTCGAGGCGCTCGCCTTCGCCGCCGGCGAGCACGAGAACCTCGTGATCGCCTACGAGCCCGTCTGGGCGATCGGAACCGGCCGGACCGCCACGCCGGAGCAGGCGGAGGACGCGCACCGGTTCATCAAGGGCGTGCTCGACCGCCCGGTCCTCTACGGCGGCTCGGTCAAGCCCGAGAACGCGGCCGAGCTTCTCGCCCAGCCCTCGATCGACGGCGCGCTCGTCGGCGGCGCCTCGCTCGAGCCCGACTCCTTCGCAGCGATTTGCCGGGCCGCGTCCACCTCGTAACGCTCGTCGTCCTCGACGGCTGGGGCTGCGCGCCGCCCGGCCCCGGCAACGCTGTCGAGCTCGCGAACACGCCCGTCTTCGACCGGCTCTGGGCCGAGTACCCGCACACGACCCTCACGGCCTCCGGCGAGGCGGTCGGCCTGCCGCCCGGGCAGATGGGCAACTCCGAGGTCGGCCATCTGACGATCGGGTCCGGCCGGATCCTGTTCCAGGATCTGCAGCGGGTGAACGCCGCGATCCGCGACGGCTCCCTCTTCGAGAATCCGGCACTCATTGGCGCCTTCGAGCGCGCGAAAGCGCGCGGTGGCGACGTTCACCTGCTCGGGCTCGTCTCCAAGGGCGGAGTCCACTCCCACCTCGACCACCTCCAGGCGCTTCTCGACCTCGCGCGGAGGCAGGGGATGGGCGACCGCACCTGGATCCACGCATTCACCGACGGCCGCGACGTCTCGCCGCATGCCGCCGTCTCGGACCTGGCCGAGCTGCCGGCGGAACGGCTCGCGACCGTGATCGGGCGCTACGACGCGATGGACCGCGACCAGCGCTGGGAGCGGACGCAGAAGGCCTTCGACGCGATCACCCGCGGCAGCGGCGCTCCCTCCCAGAACGTGCTGGACGATGTGCAACGGAGCTACGAGGCCGGGATCACCGACGAGTTCCTCGCGCCGCTCGTCGTCGAAGGATCACAGCGGCTGGGCGCCGACGACGCGGCGATCTTCTTCAACTTCCGCCCCGATCGCGGCCGCCAGCTCGCCCAGAAGCTCGTCGAAGCGGGTTACGACCTGACGACGATGACCCGCTATTCGGACGAGCTCGACGTCCCGGTCGTGTTCGGAGAGCAGATCGTCGAGCACACGCTTGCGGAGACGCTGGCCGAGGCCGGCGCTCACCAGCTGCACGCCGCCGAGACGGAGAAGTACGCCCACGTCACCTACTTCTTCAACGGCGGCGTCGAGCAGGCGTGGCCCGGGGAGACACGCATCCTCGTCCCGAGCCCGCGCGACGTGCCGAGCTACGACCACAAGCCGGAGATGTCCGCGCGCCAGCTCGCGGCGCGGTTCGCGGAGGAGATCGGCAAGGGATACCGGTTCGCGGTGATCAACTTCGCGAACCCGGACATGGTCGGGCACACGGGCTCGATCCCTGCCGTGACGACGGCCGTCGAGGTCGCCGACGAGTGTCTCGGCGTCGTCATCGAGGCGACGCACGCCGCCGGCGGCGTCTGTCTCGTCACCGCCGACCACGGCAACGCGGAGCGGATGCTCGAAACGGACGGCGTCAGCCCGCACACGGCCCATACGACGAATCCTGTTCCACTCATCCTCACCTTGAGTGAGGTGACGCTAAAGTCGGGCGGCGAGCTCGCCGATCTAGCCCCTACGGCCCTGCGGCTTCTGGGCCTGGACATGCCGTCCGAGATGACTGGCACGGTGTTGTGCGGAACGCAATAAACCCGAACTTCACTTTTACAATCCTGGCGCTATACTCCCGCCCACTTGTCGCTGCCCCAGCCTGATCCCGGCGTCCTGCGGAAGGCCCAGCGAGGAGATGAGCGAGCTTTCTCGCTCATCGTCCGTGCGTATGAGCTTCCCGTCTTCAACTACGTGCTTCGGCTCGTGGGCGACCGGTCGCTTGCCGAGGATCTGACGCAGGAAGTCTTCATCCGCGTCTACCAGGGGCTGCCGAACTTCTCGCTTCGCTGCCGGTTCACGACCTGGCTCTTCCAGGTGACGAAGAACCGGGTGCTGGACGAGTTGCGCGCCCTCGAGCGCCGGCCGCGCGCGGTCGTCAACCTCGAGGACATCCCGCCGCTCGAGGTTGTCGACGCGCCATTCGAGCGGATCGAGGCGATCGACGCCGTCTGGCGCGCGGTCGAGAACCTGAGCGTCGACCTGAAGATGGCGCTGCTGCTCCGCGACGTCGTCGGTCTCTCGTACACCGAGATCGCCGACTCGCTCGAGGTCACCCTCGCGACCGTCAAGTGGCGCATCTACAAGGCGCGCGAGGAAGTCCAGATCGCGCTCGCCCGCGAGGGCATCACCTTCGGCACGACCGGCGAGCAGCCGGCCGAGCCCGCAGTCGTCTAGCGGCTCCTCCGGCCGAGTCAGATGCCGAACGCGAGGCGAAGCGCGAGAGCCTCGGGGAGACCCACCTCTCGCATCTCCGCCTGCGTCCGCTCGACGGGGTAGGCGGTACGGCGGAAGGTCGCCCGGGTGGTCTGAAAGTCGAGCTCGAGCCAGGCGGCGCGCGGGTCGCCGTTTCGCGGCTGCCCGACCGAGCCCGGGTTGAGCAGCCGTCGCAGCGCGCCGAGCTCGACCGTCGTCCCGGCCGCCGCCGGCTCCCCCCGCAGGTTCTCGCCGTCCGAGATCTCGAGTGCGATGTGGCTGTGGCCGACGAGCACGAGCGGCTCGCTCGTCGCCGCGAACGCCCAGAGGGCCGCTTCGTCGTCGAGCACGTAGTCCCAGACCGGGTCGCGTGGGCTGCCGTGGAAGAGCTCCGCTCCAGGAGCGACGGCCTGAGGCTGCAGCGTGTCGAGGAAGCTTCGCGCGGCGCCGTCGAGCACCGTCTGCGTCCAGCGCGCCGCGGCCGCGGCCTCGCCCGCGAAGGCATCGATCTCGATCTTGCCGAGCACGACGAGGTCGTGATTGCCCGCGAGGCAGATCGCGGCGCGCTCCTGCAGCAGCGCCGCGCACTCGTTCGGCTTCGGCCCGTAGCCGACCAGATCGCCGAGAAACCAGATCTCGTCGAAGCCGCCCACGTCGATCTCGGCCAGCACGGCCTCGAGCGCGCGCAGGTTGGAGTGCACGTCGGAGAGTACGGCGACGCGCATGCGGTGCTACGAGTCGCGGGGAGGCGCTTCGGGGAGATCTTGAATCCCGCGCACCGTGGCGTACTTCGACCAGGAGTCCTGGAGCGCGTCGAGCAGCTCCTTCGCGAACTTCGTCGACATGTTGACGCGGGAGACGACGATCCCGGGGACGTCGCCCTCCGAGACCTCGTGGTCGATCCGCGCGAACGTGACCGTGAACTCGTACTCGGAGAAGGAGATGTTCGCGAAGTTGGCGTAGGTCCCCGCGAGGTGCTTCTCGTCGATCTGGATGTTGAGCTGTCGCTCCTGCCCGGGGTCGTCCTCGTCCACGCCCGTACAGTAACGGCGTGACGACGAGCCTGGAGAGACATGGCCGCTGAGGCGATCGAGCGGCTCGAGGCGGCGCTGGGCGAGGCGGCGGGAACGGACGTCGAGCTCGAGCGGCCGAGCGACTCCGCGCATGGCGACTACGCCACGAACGTGGCGATGCGGCTCGCCGGCGCGCGCCGCCAGGCACCGCGCGCGATCGCGGAGGAGCTCGCCGAGCAGGCGACGGCACTGCCGCAGGTCGAGCGCGCCGAGATCGCCGGCCCGGGGTTCGTCAACCTCTGGCTGGCGCGGGACTGGTACGAGGACGCGCTCGGGGAGATACTCGCTGCCGGCGAGGCGTATGGCAGCGGCTCTGCGGCCGCGAAGGAGCGGATCCAGGTCGAGATGGTCTCGGCGAACCCGACCGGCCCGATCACGGTCGCCTCGGCCAGGAACGGCGCCTACGGCGACTCGGTCGCGCGGCTGCTCGCGTTCGCCGGCCACGAGATCGAGCGCGAGTACTACTACAACGACACAGGCGCGCAGATGGACCGCTTCCGGGCGTCGGTCGAGGCGCGCCGGCGCGGGGAGGAGCCGCCGGAGGACGGCTACCAGGGCGAGTACATCGCGGAGCTGGCGCAGCTGCCCGACGATCCGGTGCCGCAGATGCTGAACCGGATCGAGGCGACGATGGAGCGCTTCCGGATCCACTTCGACTCCTGGGCCAAGCAGAGCGAGCTGGAGCGGCGGCTGCCCGACTTCCTGCCCCGCCTGGACACGTACGAGAAGGACGGCGCCGTCTGGGCGCGCGCCTCCGCCTACGGCGACGACGACGACCGCGTCCTGATCCGGTCCGAGACGGGGACGCCGACCTACCGCGCCGCCGACGTCGTCTACCTCGCCGACAAGCTCGACCGCGGCCTCGACCGGGCGCTCTATGTGCTCGGCGCCGACCATCACGGCACGCGCAACTGGTACGCAGCGGTGGCGAGGATGCTCGGCTACGACCCGGAGCGGGTCGAGGTGCTGCTCTACCAGCTCGTCCACCTGACGAGGGGCGGCGAGGCAGCCAAGATGTCGAAGCGACGCGGCGACGTCGTCTTCCTCGACGAGCTCCTTGACCAGGTCGGCGTCGACGCGGCGCGCTGGTATCTCGTCTCGCGCGGGCCGGACCAGACGATCGAGATCGACGTCGATCTCGCGGCCGAGAAGACGGCGAAGAACCCCGTCTTCTACGTCCAGTACGCCCACGCCCGGATCGCGGGGATCCTCCGCAATGCCGAAGGTGCTGCCCCCTCGGCGGAGCCGCCCGCCGAGCTGGCGCCCGAGGAGCGCGACCTCGTCAAGCGCCTCGCCGAGTTCCCGGCCCTGGTCGCCGAGGCGACCGAGCGGCGCGGCCCGCACGCGATCCCGAACTATGCGATCCGCGTCGCCGACGACTTCCACCGCTTCTACCACGAGCACAAGGTGCTCGGCTCCGACTCCCAGGCGTTCCGGCTCGGCCTCGTCACCGCGACGAAGGCCGTGATCGCCCGCTCGCTCGACCTGATCGGGGTCGAGGCGCCCGAGCGGATGTAGCGCGCGTCAGCCCGGGAATCGGTTCGACTCCTGCAGCACCCAGGTGTTGCCGTCGGGATCGCTGAAGTCCGCGTACGACCAGTAGTCGCGGTGCTCGGGGTCGACGCCCGGCTGCCAGCCGTCCGGGCCCATGTGCCTTATCTCGGAGATCTCGACACCGCGGCCGGCGAGCTCGGCACGCGCAGCCTCGATGTCGGTGACGACGAGGTGGGTGCCGCGGTAGGTGCCCGGCGCCGCGTCGGTGATCCCGATCCCGAACGTCAGCGAGCAGGCCGAGCCGGGCGGCGTCACCTGGACGATGCGGAAGTCGTCGTTCGGCTGGTGGTCGACGTCGAGCGTGAACCTGCACGTGTCGACATAGAACTGTTTCGCGCGGTCGACGTCCGCGACCGGGATCAGCACGAGCTCGAGCTTGAAGTCCACCTGTGTCCTCCTCGCCGTGGTTGAGACGAGTTCTCGCACACACCCGTAGGATTCGGCGCGCATGACCGCCGAAGCACCCGACCGAAACCTCGCGCTCGAGCTCGTCCGCGTCACCGAGGCGGCGGCGCTCGCCGCCTCCGGCTGGATCGGCCGCGGCGAGAAGGAGAAGGCCGACGGCGCCGCCGTCGACGCGATGCGGCTCGTCCTCGACACCGTGCGGATGAACGGCACGGTCGTGATCGGCGAGGGGGAGAAGGACGAGGCGCCGATGCTCTACAACGGCGAGGAGGTCGGCGACGGCAGCGGCCCTGCCGTCGATGTCGCAGTCGATCCGCTCGAGGGAACTCGCCTGACGGCGCTCGGCCAGCCGAACGCGATCGCGGTGATCGCGGTTTCCGAGCGCGGGACGATGTTCGACCCGGGCGGCGCCTTCTACATGGACAAGATCGCGGTCGGCCCCGAAGCGGCGGACGCGATCGACATCAATGCCTCGCCCGGCCACAACGTCCGTGCGGTTGCAAAGGCGAAGGGTCTCGACGTCAGCGAGGTGACGGTCGTCGTGCTCGAGCGCGACCGGCATGAGAACCTGATCCGCGAGCTTCGCGAGACCGGCGCGCGCGTGAACCTGATCCGCGACGGCGACGTCGCTCCGTCGATCGCGGCGGCGCAGGCGTTCGGGGGCGTCGACATGCTGATGGGGATCGGCGGCACCCCGGAGGGCGTCATCTCCGCCGCCGCGATCAAGTGTCTCCGCGGCGCGATCCAGGGCAAGCTCTGGCCGCGCAACGACGAGGAGCGGCAGTCGCTGCTCGATGCCGGCGTCGACCTCGACCGCGTGCTGACGACGGACGATCTCGTCTCCGGCGACGACGTCTTCGTCGCCGCCACCGGCGTCACGAGCGGCGTCTTCCTGCGCGGCGTCCGCGTCACCGGCCCGGGCGTCGAGACCGAGTCGATCGTCATGCGCTCGCGCTCCGGCACCGTGCGGCGGATCGCCGCCTACCACCCGTCCGAGAAGGTCAGACAACTGATGAAAGGAAACCGCGATGGCCAGCACTGAGCTGCACGAGACCGCCAGGGCGATTGTCGCCGACAACAAGGGGATCCTCGCCGCCGACGAGAGCTCGGGGACGATCAAGAAACGCTTCGACTCGATCGCGCTCGATTCGACCGAGGAGAACCGGCGCGCCTATCGCGACATGCTCTTCTCGACGCCGGGCCTCGAGGAGTACGTCAGCGGCGTCATCCTCTTCGACGAGACGCTGCGCCAGGCCTCGGCCGACGGGACGCCGTTCGCGAAGCTGCTCTCCGACCGGGGGATCATCCCCGGGCATCAAGGTCGACCTGGCGCGAAGGAGCTCGCCGTTCGCGCCCGGCGAGACGGTGACCGAGGGTCTCGACGGCCTGCGCGAGCGGTTGCAGGAGTACAGGGGCCTCGGCGCCCGCTTCGCGAAGTGGCGTGCCGTGATCTCGATCGGCGAGGGGATTCCGAGCGCGTACTGCCTCCAGGTGAACGCCCATGCTCTGGCGCGCTACGCAGCCCTCTGCCAGGAGCAGGGGCTCGTCCCGATCGTCGAGCCGGAGGTGTTGATGGACGGCGACCACGACATCGAGACCTGCTACCGCGCGACCAAGCGGACGCTCCACAAGACCTTCGACGAGCTCTACCACCAGCGGATCGACCTCGAAGGGATGCTGCTGAAGCCGAACATGGTCATCTCCGGCAAGGACGCCGCCGACGCAGGCGAGCGCGCAGGAGGTCGCCGAGCGGACGCTCCGCTGCTTCCGCGAGACCGTGCCCGCGGCGGTGCCCGGGATCGTCTTCCTCTCCGGCGGCCAGTCGGACGAGCAGGCGAGCGAGAACCTGAACGCGATCAACTCTGTCGGCCCGCAGCCGTGGGTGCTGTCGTTCTCGTACGGGCGGGCGCTGCAGGCGCCGGCGCTGAAGGCGTGGGGCGGATCCGCGGACAACGTCGAGGCGGGGCAGTCGTTCCTCGCGCTGCGTGCGCGTTGCAACAGCGCCGCCGTGGCGGGCCGCTACTCCGCCGAGATGGAGGAGCTGGCCCGCTCGAGCTAGAGCCGCGACCTACCCGTCGAGCAGCGCGCGGTCGTAGAAGTCGACGACGCGGCGCTCGTACTCGGCCGGCTGCGCCTTCAGGCCGCCTGTGTGGTCGGCTCCCGGCACCTTCCAGAGCTGCTTCGGCTGCCCGGCGGCGGCGTAGTACTTCGGCTGCCTGACGTCCTCGCCGCCCATGCCGGGGGCGGCGTGGATCAGGAACACGGCGCGCGGGGCGATCTCGCCGATCCGGTCGGCGATCGGCGGCGGTGCGGTCTGGTTGGAGAAGACGGCGGTCGCGAGCCCCAGGACCGACCAGCGACGGCCTGAGCAGGTGGCCGGCGCCCTTCAGGTCGGCCTCGCCGATGGGGTAGCCGGCGCCTTCCGACACGATCGCCCTGAAGTCCGTCGACTGCGCCGCCGCCTCGATCAGGATCTCGCCGCCGACCGAGAAGCCGAACCCGCCGATCCGGTCGTCGTCCACGTCGGGGCGCGTCTTGACGTACTCGGCGCCTGCGAGCAGGTCGCGGTCGCCCGCCCAGCGGACGGTGTCGCCTTCGCTCGTGCCCTGACCGCGCGGGTTCAGGAGCAGGACGCCGTAGCCGTGCCGGATCAGCATCCGGGCTTCGGCGGAGCGGGTCGCGCCTGGGAAGAGGATCACCGCGGCGCGGTTCTTGGAGGGGACGTACGAGCCCGTCAGCTCGACCGAGTCGCTGGTCGTGACGGTGACCTGCTCGTACGGGACGCGGAGGTCGGGCTCGACGACGCCGCGCCCGGTGTGCGTGTAGGTGTAGGCGAAGCCGACCGGGAAGACGACCAGCCAGAAGATCCCGAATGCCAGTGCCGCCGAAACGGCGAGCGTCAGGAGCCCGGCGGAGGTACGTGCGCCGTCGGGATCCGTAGGAGCGCCGCGACCGCCAGAGGACGACGAGGCCGGTGACCATCAGGACGATGCCGGCGAGGATCGCCGGCGGCCCGGTCGTGTAGTGGTCGCCCGACGCCTCGCCCTGGGAGAGCCAGTACGCGCTCGGGACGCCGAATGCGACCCCGAGGGCGCCGAAGGTCAATGCGAGCCAACCTCGCATCCCGGCGCGGACGCGCGGGTAGAGGACGGCGACAGCGGCGACGAGGCCGATCGGGATCGAGTCCGCTCGCGAGGTGGTCGAGCGGCGAGGTGCCGGGCTCGGGCTGGAGGAAGTTGTCGTCGGCGACGTGCAGCCCGATCGCGCCGAGCGCGAGCGTCACGATCCCTCGCTCCGTGCGGGCGTAGCGGCCGGCGCGGGCGAGCAGACGCGCGTACGGGGGAGCCGCTGACGGGCTCGGGCAGGGCGGTCGTGGTCATGCACCGACGGTTCTCACGCACGGACGCGGCGCCGAAGTGGAGCCTGCTGGCGTCCGGAGGTGCGGCGCGCACCCGTGTGAGCTAGGTCTCGTCGGAGGTGGTGAGCAGCACGGCCGAGGCGATCCAGGCGGCGCCGACGAGCGCGATCGCGTGGCCGGCGACGCCCTGCTGGAGGAAGATGTCGGTGACCAGGAAGGCCGGGATCAGCAGGACCGCGCCGCGGGGAACGGCGCCGGAGCGCCAGAGCGCGACGGCCATCGTCAGGAGCCCGAAGAACGCGCCCGGGAGGAAGAGGAGCAGCATCGCGATCGCGGGTGGGCTCGAGATGTCGTCGACGGCGTCGGCGAGCGTCGCCAGGTCGAAGCGACCGTCGGCGGCGAGCCCGAACTCGAGGGTCTCGTAGCCCTGCAGCATCGAGAGACCGACCATCCCGCAGCCGAGCAGGACGCCGCCCGCATAGGCGAGGCGCGGCGACCGGCGCCGCGAGAGCAGCACGTACACCAGCACGGTCCCGACCAGGAACGGCATTGCGAGGATGTCGAACAGCTTCGACGCGTCGGCCTGGCCGGGGTGGGCGGCGATCCATTCCAGCCGGTCCACCGTCTCGTCGTGGTTCGGGATGGTCAGGAACGACGCCAGCTGAAGGGCCGCGCCCAGCACCAGCGTGCCCGCGGCCGCGGCGCGTCCGAGCGGCGAGAACTGCGCCGCCGGGCTCGCGGCGGGCTCTGGAGCCTCCAAGATTGAGGCGACGCTGCTCACGTGCTGACCTTACGGTGTCTTGAGATCGCGGCGCTCGATCAGGTAGGCGGCGGCGGCGAGCGCGGCTGCTGCCGCCGCCGCCACCACGAGCATGCCGCTGACCGACGCGCCCTCGCGCAGCGGCGCGCGGCCGACCCACCAGAAGGCAGACACGTAGCGGAGCGGGTCGAGCCAGCCCGCGAGGTCGTGCAGCCCCGCGACGAGGTAGCCGGCCGCCGCCAGAGCCGCCGGCACGGCGGTCGCGAGCGCCTTGCTCGGGGTGAAGCTGCCGACGGCGAGCGCGAGCCAGCCGTGGAGCAGCGCGAGCACGCCGAGGCTCACGGCCGCGCCCGCTACCCTCGACGCCGAAAGTCCGAGGTCGAAGACCGGGTCGAGGAGCAGCATCGCCGCGGCGACCGCCACCGCGAACAGGGCGACTTCGACGGCGACAGTGGCGCCCTTCGCGAGCACGCCGTCCCGCCGCCGGAACGGATAGGCGAAGAGGAGCTCGAGGCGTCCGGCCTCCTCCTCGCCGGCGAGCACGCGCACGCCCGCGCCGATCGCCAGGACGAGCGCGAAGAGCGGCAGCATGAAGGAGAACAACTCGGCATCGAGGTAGCCGGCGCCGGTCGTCAGATCGATGCCGGCCGAGAGCCCGAACAGTTCCTTCAGGCCCTCCGGGTACTTGTCGACGAGCTGATTCAGGTCGGTCGCGTCCCTGAGCGAGGGGAAGACGGCGGCGAGCAGGAGGATGTAGAGCGTGACGCCGACGCACCACGCGACGAGTGCCCGGGTGCGGTCGAGCAGCCCGCGCCGGAAGAGCTCACGAGCCATCCTCGGCCTCCCGGTAGAGGTCGAGGAAGATCTCCTCGAGGTCGGCCGGCTCCGAGAGGAAGTCGACGATGCCGTGCCGGCCGGCCAGCTTGACGACGCCGTCCATCGCTGGCTCAGGGGCCGCGAGCCGTAGGACAGCGCCGTCGACGTGCTGGATTCGGACGCCCGGCAGGGCTGCGAAGGGCCGCTGATCGACCGCGGTCTCGAAGACGATCGTCACGTGGCGCAACGCCCGCTCGCGCAGCGAGTCGACCGTGTCGACGTCGGCGAGCCGACC
This sequence comes from uncultured Gaiellaceae bacterium, assembly GCA_963705515.1. Taxonomy (GTDB): domain Bacteria; phylum Actinomycetota; class Thermoleophilia; order Gaiellales; family Gaiellaceae; genus Gaiellasilicea. The sequence continues at coordinate 350,922 of CAVPJV010000009.1, read as the reverse complement.
GCCGCGGATGATCCCGACGCGGTCCGCGGTCTGCTGCACCTCGTCGAGGGAGTGGGAGGAGAGGAAAAGGGTGCGGCCGGTCGCCGCGGTCTCCCGCACGAGCAGGCGGAACTCGTGCTGCAGCAGCGGATCGAGCCCGGCGGTGGGCTCGTCGAGGACGAGCAGGTCGGGGCGGTGCATGAACGCCTGCACGAGCCCGAGCTTCTGGCGGTTGCCCTTCGAGAGCTCGCGGATCGGCCGGTCGAGCACGACACCGAAGCGCTCGACGAGCGAGTCTCGCAGCGCCGGGTCGACCGATCCCCGCAGCCGGGCGAGGGATGCGAGCTGCTCGCGTCCCGTGAGCCGGTCGTACAGGCGCAGGTCGCCCGGTAGGTAGCCGATGCGCCGTCGCGCGGCAACTCCGTCGCGACGGCTGTCGAGCCCGAGCACGAGCGCCCGGCCTTCGGTGGGCCGGATCAGGTCGAGCAGCAGCCGGATCGTCGTGCTCTTGCCGGCACCGTTCGGCCCGAGAAAGCCGAAGACCTCGCCGTGCTCGACGCGCAGGTCGAGTCCGGACAGCGCGCGCACCCCGCCTGGATACGTCTTCGACAGGGCGACGGTCTCGATTGCGGGCACGTCCGCCATCACGACTCTGCAGTGTGACGCGCCGCAGATCTAGACGTATCTACCCATGCCGCCGGCGACGTCGATCGAGGCGCCGGTGATGTAGGTCGCCCGGTCGCCGAGCAGGAAGGCGACGAGGCCCGAGACCTCGTCGGGCACGCCGAAGCGCCCGAGCGGCACCTCCTGCCGCGCGAACGTGTCGAAGAACTCGTCGCGCGGCACGTCGGGGGCGCGGCGCCGGTGGATGTTCTCCCACTGCGGCGTGATCACGAAGCCGATGTTGACCGCGTTGACGAGGATGTTGTCCTTCGCCACCTCGATTGCGAGCGTCTTCGTGAACGAGTTGCCCGCAGCGCGGTTGACCGAGGTCGCGAAGAAGGTGGGATCGGGGTAGCGCGAGTAGACGGCGCCGATGTTGACGATGCGGCCGCCACCCGCCGAGCGCATGTGCGGGAGCACCTCGCGCGAGCAGCGGATCAGCGAAAAGAGCTTCACGTCGAGGTCGGCGACCCAGTTGTCGTCCGTCAGCGACTCGAAGTTGCCCGGGTGCGCGCCGCCGGCATTGTTGACGAGGAAGTCGACGCCGCCGAGCGCCTCGGCCGAGCGAGCGACGAAGTCGCGCACCTGCTCGGGATCGGTGACGTCGGCCACCTGTGCGTGGGCGGCGCCGATCGCCTCTGCCGTCGCCTGCACCTCGTCCTCGTTTCTGGAGCAGATCGCGACGCGCGCGCCCTCGCTCACGAGCTCCCTGGCGATTGCCTCGCCGAGACCCTTCGACCCGCCCGTGACGAGAGCGCGGCGTCCTTCGAGGCCGAGCTTCACTTCGTGCGCAGATAAGCGTCGGAGCCGTCGAGCCAGTCCTGCCGCGGCGGGCAGAAGATGTCGACGTCGAGCGTGTCCACGAGCGCCTCCGCCTGGTGCGGCAGCCAGGACGGGATGTGCAGCACCTCGCCGGCGGCGACGTCCACGACCTCCGATCCGTCCTCGCCGAGGAAGAAGCGGAGCTTGCCCTCGAGGATGTACGTCAACTGCTCGTTCTCGTGCGAGTGCTTCGGGACGATGCAGCCCTCGTCGAGGAACACCTGCGCCAGCATCATCCGCTCGGTCGAGATCAGCTTTCGGGCCAGGTCGGGCTTGAGCTGCTCCTTTGTCACCTCGTCCCAGCGGTAGCGCGTCGCCCGAGCCTCGCTCACAGGAGCGCCCCGAGCTTCTCGATCCCCTCGTCGATCTGCGTCTCGTCGACGAGGCTGAACGAGAGGCGAACCGTGTCGGCGCCGCGGCCGTCCGGGAAGAAGAGCGTGCCGGGGACGATGCCGACGCCCTGCTCGACTGCGCGGCGCGCGAGGTCGACGGAGTCGGCGCCTTCGGCAAGCGTCAGCCAGGAGAAGAAGCCGCCCTCGGGACGGGTCCAGCGCACGCCGTCCGGGGCAGAGCGCTCGAGCGCGGCGAGCAGGCGCTCGCCCTTGCGCCGGTAGAGCGCCCGCGACCGCGTCAGCTGCTCGTCGATCCAGCCGCGCCGCGAGGACTCCTCGAACAGCCGCTGCCCGAGCGCGCCCGCGCACTGGTCGGTGAGCTGCTTGGCCGCGACGAGCTGCGCGGAGATCTCGGCAGGCCCGACGGCCCAGCCGAGCCGCACGCCGGGACAGAACGTCTTCGACGTCGTGCCGGCCTGGACGACGACGTCGGGGCCGAGGCTCCAGAGGCTCGGGAGCGTCGCCTCGGTGAAGCCGAGCTCACGGTAGGCGACGTCCTCGACGATCAGGAATCCGAAGCGGCGGGCCAGCTCGACCAGCGGCGCGCGCCGATCCGTCGCGAGACTGACGCCGGCCGGGTTCTGGTGGTCCGGGATCGTGTAGAGGAGCTTCGGGTGGAGCCCGGACACCAGCTGCCGCTCCAGCTCGTCGACCTCGAGCCCGTGCTCGTCGACTGGCACGGCGACGAGCTTCGCCTCGAAGCTCCGGAACGCCTGGATCGCGCCGAGGTACGTGGGCGCCTCGACGACCACGATGTCGCCGGGGTCGAGGTACGACTTCCCGATCAGCTCGAGTGCCTCGATCGACCCGCTCGTGACCAGCAGCTCGTCGTCGGCCGGCCGGCGGCCCTGGAACGTCTCGAGCCGGTCCGCGAACGCATCCAGAAGCCCGGCGAGCCCTCGTGTCGGCGCGTACTGGAACGCGCTCAGCTCGCCGGTCTCGGTGAACTCCTGCAGCAGCGACGAGATCCGCTCGCGGGGAAAGGTCTCCGGGTCGGGGAAGCCGCCCGCGAACGAGATCACGTCGGGCATGCCGAGCAGCGCCAGGACGGACGCGATTCCCTCGCCGACGTCGCCCCGCGTCCGGGCCGCGGCGAACGCCTCCCACCGGGCCGTCTCGGGCGTCACCGTCACGCTGCCAATCCTATGCGGCCCGGCTCGTTTGACATGTGACTCTATGGTCACGTATTATCTCGGGGTGACCGACGACGACCGTGTCTTCAAGGCGCTCGCGGACCCGACGCGGCGCTTCCTGCTCGACCGGCTCTTCGAGCGTGACGGCCGCACGCTGACCGAGCTCGAGTCGGAGCTGGAGATGACCCGCTTCGGCGTCATGAAGCACCTCCGCGTCCTCGAAGACGCAGGCCTCGTCGTCGCACGCCGCTCGGGCCGGGAGAAGCTGCACTTCCTGAACCCGGTCCCGATCCGGCTGATCCACGACCGGTGGATCGACAAGTACACCGAGCGCCAGATTTCGGCGCTTGCGAACCTCAAGGCGGAACTGGAGGAAACGGCATGAGCACGATGACCGAGACCGGGGTGACCCAGGTCTACCGCGTCTACATCAAGGCGACCCCGGAGGCGATCTGGGACGCGATCACGAAGCCCGAGTGGACGGAACGCTACGGCTATCCGGGCCGGGCCGAGTACGACCTACGCCCGGGCGGCAGCTACCGCGTCACGGCCGGTGCGAAGGCGCAGGCGATGGGGATGCCCGAGCTGCTCGTCGAGGGCGAGGTGATCGAGGCGGATCCGCCGCACAAGCTCGTCCAGACGTGGCGCGCGGCCTGGGACCCCGACCTCGTGGCGGAAGGCTTCACCCGCCTCACCTGGGAGATCTCCGACGAGGAGGCGGGGATCGCGCAGCTGACGGTCACCCACGAGCTCGAGGGGGCGCCGAAGCACGCGGCACAGGTCGCGAGCACCGCCCCGCGCGCGCAGGGTGGCGGCGGCTGGACGTGGATCCTCAGCGACCTGAAGACGCTGCTCGAGTCCGGCAGCTCGCTCGAGCGCTGAGACAGGCTGGGCGGGGGCCTGCGCGAGCGGGCTCCCGCCGGCCGGTCAGCAGAGTCGGGCGAGCCGTCCGGTGTCGACGTCGTAGAGGAAGCCGCCGACGCGAAGATGGGTCAGGTACGGCCACGACCGCACCCGCTGCACGTCGCCGCGGATCGTCTCCTCCTGGTCGCTCGAGACGAGGAACGCGAGGCTGCGTGTGTCGGGCCCGCCCGCGTCGGCGACCGCCTCGTGGACGTCGTCCTCCTCGCCGGCCGCCATCCGGCACTTGGTGTGGGCGACGATCATCGCGCGGTCGACGCCGAGCAGGTACGACGCGAGCACGAGCGTGCGGAGGACGTCGTCGGTGACGCGGGCGCCGGCGTTGCGGAGGATCTTCGCGTCGCCGGGCTCGAGGCCGAGCATCGCCAGCGGCTCGATCCGCGAGTCCATGCAGGTGAGGACGGCGAGCCCCTTCGCCGCCACGGCCTCGAGCCCCTCGAGCCGGAAACCGTGCGCATAGGCCTCGTTCGCGGCCAACACGTCGTCGAACGTCTCGTCGCCGGCCACGAGCGCATGGTAGGCGAGGACGGCGCGCCGCCTCAGGCGCAGCGGGGAGTCGCTGCGGCCGACCACGCGCGCTAGCCTCCGCTCGATGACCCGGAAGCAACATCTCGTCGCCGTGGCCGGCAGCCTCGCGGCGGTCGCCGTCGTCACCGCCTCGATCGAGCTCTTCAAGACGTTCGTCCCCGTCCTCAGCCTCGGGGTCCTCTACGTCTTCGCGGTGGTCATCGTCGCCGCGCTCTGGGGGATGCGATACGCGGTCGCGGTCGCGGTCGCAAGCATGCTCGCGTTCAACTGGTTCCACCTGCCGCCCCTGCACGCGTTCACGATTGCGGACGGATCGAACTGGTTTGCGCTCGCCGCTTACGTCGTGGTGGCGGTCACGGTGAGCCTGCTCGCCGACCGCGTCCGTCGGCGGGCGGCCGAGGCCGAGCAGCGTGAGCGCGAGGCGGCCCTCCTCGCCGACGTCGCCAGCGACCTGCTCGGTGGTCAGGATCTTCGATCCGAGCTCGAGTCGATCTCGGTTCGCGCCGCGGAGGTGCTCGGCGTCAGCAGGGCCAGAATCGAGCTCGGTCGGCACGCGCCACCCGCAGGCGAGGCGCCGCATCCGCTGGAGGTCGACAAGCGCCTGGTCGGCACCTTGTACGTTCCCGAAGGCGAGGCGCCCAACATTGCCGAGCGAGGCCGGTTCCTTCCCGCCCTGGCCTCCCTCGTCGAGATCGCTGTCGACAGGGAGCGGCTGGCGCACGAGGCGGTCGAAGCCGATGCGCTGCGACGGAGCGACACGGTCAAGACGGCGGTGCTGCAGGCGGTGTCCCACGACCTTCGCTCGCCGCTGACGGCGATCCGCGTCGCCGCGGACGGTCTCCGCTCCGAGGAGGTCGACCTCGACGAGTTCGATCGCGGGGAGCTCGTGGAGACGATTCGCATCGAGGCACGGCGGCTCGACCGGCTCGTCTCGAACTTGCTCGAGCTGTCGCGGCTGCAGGCCGACGCAGCACCACCCAAGCCCGAGCTCTGGTCGGTCGACGAGCTCGTGTCCCAGGCGCTCGACGAGGTTCGGGGCTCGCAGCGGGTCGACGTCGTCTTCTCGCACAACGTGCCGCCGGTGCGCGTGGACGCGACGCAGATCCAGCACGTGCTCGCGAACCTGCTCGAGAACGCGCTCAAGTTCTCGTCGCCCGACACGCCGGTGCAGGTACGCGTCACCTGCACGCGCAAGGAGGCGATCGTGAGGGTGGTCGATCAGGGGCCGGGGATTCCGGAGAGCGAGTTGGAGCGGATCTTCGAGCCGTTCCACAGCGCCGCCGACGGCGGCCGCGGCGCCGGGCTCGGGCTCGCGATCGCACGCGGTTTCGCGCAGGCGAACGGCGGCCGTGTCTGGGCCGAGTCGCGCCCGGGGCAGGGCGCCTCGTTCGCGCTTGCCCTTCCCATCGTGGAGCAGCCGGCGGCGACGGTGTGACGAGGGTCCTGGTCGTCGACGACGAGCCGCAGATCCTCCGGGCTCTCCAGACGAACCTCCGCGGCGCGGGCTACGAGGTCGAGACGGCTGTGACCGCGGAGGAGGCACTCGCCAACGCGGCGATGCGCCCGCCCGACGCGGTCATCCTGGATCTCGTCCTGCCCGACGGCCGCGGCACGGACGTCTGCCGCGAGCTGCGGACGTGGACCGACGTTCCTGTGATCGTGCTCTCGGCCGTGGGGGAAGAGCGCGAGAAGGTCGCCGCCCTGGACGCCGGCGCGGACGACTACGTGACGAAGCCGTTCGGCATCGACGAGCTGCTCGCGCGTCTGCGCGCGGCGCTCCGGCGGGTCGTTCCGTCCGGCGACCCCGTGATCGAGGTCGGCGACCTCAGCATCGACCTCGAGAAGCAAGCAGTCCATCGCGAAGGCAAGCTCCTCTCGCTGACGCCGCACGAGTTCGCCCTGCTGCGACTGTTCGCCCAGAACCGCGGCAAGCTGCTCACCCATCTCGCCATCCTCCGGGCTGTCTGGGGCCCGGCTTACCAGACGGAATCGCACTACATCCACGTCTACGTGTCGCAGCTGCGGCGGAAGATCGAGGCGGACCCCGCACGCCCCCGCTACCTGCTCACGGAGCCCGGCGCGGGCTACCGCTTCGTCGATCCGGCCGAGGCCTGACGGATCCTGAGGATTTCTTGAGGTGCGCGCCGCGAACTCTGAGCGCGGCTTGACGAGGGTGGCCCTACCGTCCTCCACGTGGCAATCGACGTCATCTCCGCCTCGGGCATGCGACGGCACTGGCCGTTCACGGCCCTGCGCCGCGCGCGAGAACGAGCGGCCGCCGACAGCTGGATCGTCCAGCGCCGGCACGCCTTCAGCACGAACCCGGTCGTTCGCGACCGGGTCGTCGAGCTGACGTCCGAGCGCGAGCGCATGCGCCTGGCCGGCTCGCTCCGTGGCGCCATCCGCGACGCCGAGCGCATCGGTATCTCGGCGAGCCCGCTCAACCGGCGGGCCATCTCCGAGAGCGCCGCTGAGCTGACGGCGCTCGCCGACCGCCTCGCCGATCTCGACCTTGCCGTCGCACCTCGTGGCGTCGTCATGGTCCTCCACCTGCTCACCGACGGCGGCAGCCCGCTCTACGGGCGCGGCAGCGGCAGCAACCTGCGGGACTACGCCGAAGTCACTCACGCCGCCCTGGACGGCGCGTGATGGTCGAGCTGCTCGGAATCCTCGTTGCCTGCGCCTGCTTCGTCGCCGCCTATCTCGTCCTGCACCTGCTGGACCGCGCCTGATGTCCTCCGGTGATGCCTTCGGGCTCGTGATCTCGCTGCTCGTGCTGGCGTACCTCATCTACGCGCTCTTCCGCGGGGAGCGCCTGTGACCGGCAACGGGATCACGCAGATCGTCATCTACGGCGTCGTGCTGACGCTGCTCGCGTACCCGCTCGGCGCCTACATGGCGCGGGTGTACACCGGCACCCTCCGCATCCCGCGCCTGCTCGCCGCGCCCGAGCGCGCCTTCTACCGGCTGCTCGGGACGCGCGTGGACGCGGAGCAGACCTGGAAGGCCTACGCCGTCACGGCGCTCGTCTTCATGGGCCTCTTCTCGGTGCTGCTCTACCTGCTGCTGCGGCTGCAGGATCACCTGCCGCTGAACCCGGACAACCTGGCCGCGGTCTCGCCCCACATCGCGATCAACACGACCGCGAGCTTCATCACGAACACGAACTGGCAGTACTACGGCGGCGAGACGACGATGTCGTACCTGAGCCAGATGGCCGGCCTGACGGTGCAGAACTTCGTCTCGGCCGCGCTCGGGATGGCCGTCCTCGCGGCGGTGATCCGCGGCTTCGCGCGCCGCTCGGCGACGACGGTCGGCAACTTCTGGGTCGATCTCTACCGGTCGCTCGCGTACATCCTGGTGCCGCTCGCGCTGATCCTCGCGGTGGTGCTCGTCTCGCAGGGCGTCGTGCAGACGTTCGACGGGGCCGCCACCGCGACCACGCTGGAGAACGGCGAGCAGTCGATCGCGCGCGGACCCGGCTGCGACGCAGATCGCGATCAAGCAGCTCGGCACGAACGGAGGCGGGTTCTACAACTCGAACTCGGCCGTGCCGTTCGAGAACCCGACCGGCTTCACGAACTTCCTCGAGATGCTCGCGATCCTGCTCATCCCGGCGGCGCAGGTGTTCATGTTCGGCCGCATGGTGAGCGCCAGGCGCCAGGCCTGGCCGATCTACGGCGCGATGTTCGCGATGTTCGCGATCGGCGTCGCGATCGCGCTGCCGTCGGAGCAGCACGGCTCGCAGGTGCTGCGCGACTCCGGGGTGAACATCACCGCCGGCGACGGCTCGAGCGGCGGGAACATGGCCGACAAGGAGGTCCGCTACGGCATCGCCGCGACCTCGAACTGGGCGGTCGTGACGACGAACGCCTCGAACGGCTCCGTCAACGGCGGCCACGACGCGCTCACCCCGTCCGGCGGCGCCGTCCCGATCGTGAACATGTTCACCGGCGAGGTGATCTTCGGCGGCGTCGGCTCCGGCCTCTACGGGATGTTCTTCTTCGTCCTGATCACCGTCTTCGTCGCCGGCCTGATGGTCGGGCGGACGCCCGAGTACCTCGGCAAGAAGATCGAGGCGCGCGAGATCAAGATCGCTGCCGTCGGCGCGCTCTTCGTGCCGACGATGGTCCTCGTCCTGACCGCAATCTCCGTCGTCACCGACCACGGCCTCGCCTCCATCTTCAACCCGGGCGCGCACGGCTTCTCGGAGGCGCTCTACGCCTACACGTCCCAGTCGAACAACAACGGCAGCGCCTTCGCCGGCTACGGGGCGACGGAGTTCTCGGCCGTCGTGGGCTCGATCGCGCTCTGGCTCGGCCGGTTCGTGCCGCTCGTCGCGGCGCTCGCCCTGGGCGGCGCGCTGGCGGCGAAGAAGACCGCTCCGGCGTCGGCAGGGACGTTCCGCACGGACGGCGGCACCTTCGGCGTTCTGCTCGTCGCGATCGTCCTGCTGACCGCCGTCCTGATGATCTTCCCGGCGCTCACGCTCGGCCCGATCGTGGAGGGGCTCAGCTGATGGCCACCTTCCGGCGCTCCCTGATCGCGGTGGTCGTCCTGACGGTCGTCTTCGGGCTCGTCTACCCGCTCGTCTTCACGGGCTTCGCGCAGCTCGCCTTCTCCGACCGCGCGAACGGCAGCCTGATCGAGCGCGACGGCCAGGTCGTCGGCTCGCGCCTCGCCGCGCAGGAGTTCACGCGCGACGAGTACTTCCACCCGCGCCCGTCCGGCACCGATCCGGTCTACAACGCCGCCGGCACGACCTTCTCCAACCTCGGCCCGACGAACCCCGACCTGGCGAAGCTCGTCGACGAGCGCGCCCGCGCGATCCTCGCGCTCGAAGGCCGCTACACGGACGGGCTCGAGGTCGGCGACATCCCCGTCGACGCGGTCACCACGTCCGGCTCCGGGATCGATCCACATATCTCGCCCGCGTACGCGCGCCTGCAGACGCCCCGCGTCGCCGAGGAGCGCGGCCTCTCCGAGGAGCGCGTCGCCGAGCTGGTCGACGACAACACGGACGGCCGCTCCCTGGGCTTCCTGGGCGAGCCGGGCGTGAACGTGCTCGAGCTCAACCTTGCACTCGACGAGGAGACCCGATGACCACGCCCAAGCAGAGCATCTTCTCCCGGGCGACCGTGTTCGCGGCGATCGGGGACTCGTTCCTGAAGCTCGACCCGCGCACGCTCTTCCGAAACCCGGTCATCTTCATCGTCGAGGTCGGCAGCGTGATCACGACGGCGATCTTCTTCCGCGACCTGTTCTCATCCGGCGACTCGGAGCCGCTCTGGTTCACCGGCACCGTCGCCGTCTGGCTCTGGCTGACCGTCGTGTTCGCGAACTTCGCCGAGGCGATCGCCGAGGGACGAGGGAAGGCGCAGGCGAACGCGCTTCGGGCGACGCGCACGACGACGACCGCCCAGCGCCGGACGCCCGGCGGCCTCGAGGAGGTCGCGGCCGCAGACCTCCGCCGCGGCGACATCGTGGTCGTCGAGGCGGGCTACGTGATCCCGGCCGACGGCGACGTGATCGAGGGCGTCGGCTCGGTGGACGAGTCGGCGATCACGGGCGAGTCCGCGCCGGTGATCCGCGAGGCGGGCGGCGACCGCTCGGCCGTGACCGGCGGCACGCGCCTGCTCTCCGACCGGCTCGTCGTCGAGGTGACGCAGGAGCCGGGGCAGTCGTTCCTCGACCGCATGATCGCGCTCGTCGAGGGCGCGGAGCGGCGAAAGACGCCGAACGAGATCGCGCTCAACATCCTCCTCGCCGGCCTCACGATCACCTTCCTCGCGGCCACGGTGACGCTGAGGGCGTTCGCGCTCTACGCCGGCACCGATCTCTCGCAGACGGTGCTGATCGCGCTCCTCGTCGCGCTGATCCCGACCACCATCGGCGCGCTCCTGTCCGCGATCGGGATCGCCGGCATGGACCGGCTCGTCCAGCGCAACGTGCTGGCGATGTCCGGCCGGGCCGTCGAGGCCTCCGGCGACGTCGACGTGCTCCTGCTCGACAAGACCGGCACGATCACGCTCGGCAACCGCCAGGCGGCGGAGTTCATCCCGGTCAACGGCGTCGATCAGCACGAGCTCGCGGAGGTCGCGCAGCTGGCCTCGCTCGCCGACGAGACGCCGGAGGGCCGGTCGATCGTCGTCCTCGCGAAGGGCTTCGGGATCCGCGAGCGGGAGCTGGCCGGCCACGAGCACGAGTTCATCCCCTTCTCGGCGTCGACCCGGATGAGCGGGATCGACATCGACGGGCAGGAGATTCGCAAGGGCGCCGCCGACGCGATCAAGGCGTTCATCGCGGCCAACGGCGGCTCGTCGCCGGCCGAGCTCGACGCGGCGGTGCAGCGGGTCGCGGAGGAGGGGGGCACGCCGCTCGTGGTCGCGCGCGACAACTGGGCGCTCGGCGTCGTCCACCTGAAGGACATCGTCAAGGGCGGCATGACGGAGCGCTTCGTCGAGCTGCGCCGGATGGGCATCCGCACCGTGATGATCACAGGTGACAACCCCGTCACCGCCGCCGTGATCGCCGACGAGGCAGGGGTGGACGACTTTCTCGCTGAGGCGACTCCCGAGGCGAAGCTTGCGCTGATCCAGTCCGAGCAGGACCGCGGCCGCATGGTCGCGATGACGGGCGACGGCACGAACGACGCGCCGGCGCTCGCGCAGGCCGACGTCGGAGTCGCGATGAACACCGGCACCTCCGCCGCGAAGGAAGCCGGCAACATGGTCGACCTCGACTCCGACCCGACGAAGCTGATCGAGATCGTCGAGGTCGGGAAGCAGCTGCTGATCACGCGCGGCTCGCTGACGACGTTCTCGATCGCGAACGACGTCGCCAAGTACTTCGCGATCCTGCCGGCGATGTTCGCCTTCACCTATGCGTCGCAGCCCGGCGAGCGAGGCCCGCTCGACGACCTGAACGTGATGAACCTGGGCACGCCACAGAGCGCGATCATCTCCGCGATCATCTTCAACGCGCTCGTGATCCCATGCCTCGTCCCGCTCGCGCTCAGGGGCGTCAAGTACAGGGCGATCGGCGCCACCGCACTGCTCCGCCGCAACCTGCTCATCTACGGCCTCGGCGGCATCATCGTCCCGTTCATCGGGATCAAGCTGATCGACCTCGTCATCCACAACCTCTTCGGGGCGTAGGCACCGGGCCGGGGCGGACGCGTGACCGCGACCGCTCTGGCGCAGATGCTCATCTTCGCGGCCGTCCTCGTGGCGGCCGCGTATCCGTTGGGGGCGTGGATGGCCCGCGTCTACTCTGCGCGCCGCGCCGGGCCTCTCGAGCGTGCGTTCCTGCGCGTCGTCGGCTCCGACGGCTCCGGCCAGTCGTGGCGCGCGTACGCGGTTTCGATGCTCGCCTTCAGCGCCGTTTCGATCGGCGTGCTGCTCCTCCTGCTGCTCGCGCAGGGCGTGCTTCCGTTCAACCCGAACGACTACCCCGGCGTGCCCGGCTTCCTCGCGGCGCACACCGCGGTGAGCTACGTCACCAGCACGAACTGGCAGTTCTACGCCGGCGAGTCGACGATGTCGAACGGGCTGCAGATGGGCGGGCTGGCGGTCCAGAACTTCGCGGCGCCCGCCGTGGGCCTGGCCGTCCTCGTCGCGACGACGCGTGGGCTGACGCAGCGGCGGGCGGAGACCCTCGGCAACTTCTGGGTCGACGTCTACCGCTCGCTCGCGTTCGTGATCGCACCGCTGGCGGTCGTCGGAGCGCTCGTCCTCGCTTCGCAGGGCGTGCCGCAAACGCTCGAGGGGAACGCGGAGGTCGCCGCGGTCGAGGGCGAGTCGCAGACCGTCGCGCGCGGTCCGGTCGCGACCCAGGTCGCGATCCGCCATCTCGGGACGAACGGCGGCGGCTTCTACAACACGAACGCGGCGACCCCGTTCGAGAACCCGAACGGCCTCACGAGCTCCGTCGAGCTCCTGCTCCAGCTGCTGATCCCGGTCGCGTGCGTCTTCATGTTCGCGCGCTTCGTCGGCTCGCGCCGGCTCGGCTGGGCTGTGCTCGCTGTCATGCTCGTCCTCGCCGCTGCCGGTGCGGCGGTCGCCGTCGCGGCCGAGCTCGGCGGCTCGCCCGCGCTCGGCGCGGGCGGGCTGCCCGGTGCCACGAACATGGAAGGCAAGGAGGTGCGGAACGGCGCCGCCGGGAGCGCATTCTTCACCGCTGCCACGACGGCCGGATCCGGCAGCGGGGTCGACACCGGCCACGACTCGCTGACCGCCTTCGGCGGGGCCGTTCCGCTCGTCAACATGTTCGTCGGCGTGATCGGCGGGGCCGGCAGCGGGATGCTCTCGATCCTGCTCCGGATCCTCCTCGCTGTGTTCATCGGCGGCCTGATGATCGGCAGGACGCCGGAGCTCCTGGGCAAGCGGATCGGCACGTCGCAGATCAAGCTCGTCGCGCTCGGCGTGCTCACCGTCCCCGTGGTCGCGCTGGTGCTGACCGCGATCTCGATCGGGACGGAGGCAGGTCGGGCGTCGATCTTCAACCCCGGCGCGCACGGCTTCACCGAGACGCTCTACGCCTTCACGTCGCAGGCCAACAACAACGGCAGCGCGTTCGCGGGCTTCGGCTACAGCGAGCTGCAGGCGGTGCTGGGCGTGATCGGGATGCTCGCGGGTCGCTTCGTCCCACTCCTGGTGATGCTCGCACTCGCCGGCTCGCTCGTCTCCGTCGCCGTCACGCCGCCGACGCGAGGCACGCTCCGAACCGACACGCCGACGTTCGCGGCGCTGCTCCTCGCCGTCGTCGCGATCACGTCCGGGCTGACACTGGCGCCCGCGCTGTTCCTCGGGCCGCTGGCGGAAGGGCTCTAGGATCGGTCCGTGCGCGGCCGCTACCGGATCCTGATGGGCGCTGCGGCCGGAGTCGGCAAGACCTACCGAATGCTCCAGGAGGGACGGCAGGCCGCGACCGAGGGGGTCGACGTCGTGATCGGCTACCTCGAGCCGCACGACCGGCCGGAGACGACGGCGCTCGCCGACGGCCTGGAGGTCGTGCCGCGCCGCACGGTCGGCCATGGCTCGCTCGAGCTGGACGAGTTCGACCCGGACGCCGTGATCCGGAGGGCGCCCGAGCTCGCGCTCATCGACGAGCTGGCGCACACGAACGCACGCGGCTCGCGGAACGCGAAGCGCTACGAGGACATCGACGAGGTGCTCGAGGCCGGGATCGACGTGATCTCGACCGTGAACGTGCAGCACCTCGAGAGCCTCAACGACGCCGTCTTCGAGCTCACCGGTGTTCGTGTGCGCGAGACGTTCCCCGACCGGATCCTCGACGTCGCAGACGAGGTGATCCTGGTCGACCTCTCGCCGGAGGCGCTCCAGCAGCGGCTACGCACCGGGAAGGTCTATCCGGTCGACCGGGCCGAGGCGGCGCTGCAGAACTTCTTCCGCGCCGACAACCTCGCTGCGCTCCGCGAGCTGGCGCTCCGGGAGGTCGTCGAGGACGTCGGCGCGCGGCGGACGACGAACGTGCTCGATCCGCTCAGCACCCAGGCGGTGAGCGAGCGGATCCTCGCGCTCGTCAAGCCGGAGCCGTCGGCGCAGCGGCTCCTGCGGCGCGCCTGGCGCTCCGCGCAGCGCCTGGGCGCCGAGCTCGATGCGCTCTGGGTGCGCAGCCCCGGAGAAGAACTGTCCGAGGATCGGAAGGTGCAGCTCGCGGCCCTCCGGCGGCTCGCGATCATCCTCGGTACTCACTTCGTCGAGGAAGAGGGCGACGACCTCGTCGAGACCGTGCGGCGGGTGGTCGTCGACCGCGGGTCGACCTACATCCTGCTCGGCACTCCCAACGAAAGCCGGCGGCGTGAGATCACCCGAGGCTCGCTCCTCTCGCGCATGGTCCGCGAGCTTCCCGGGGGTCGACATCCGCGTCGTCGCCGACCGCTCCCGGCGACGCGAGCTCGAACGATGAGACTCAGGCGGCGGCACACGTACGAGGCAGCGGGCCGGCCGCGGATCCTGATCCCGTTCGCGGGCGAGCTCGACCCGACCGTGCTCGACGCGGCGATCCGAATCGCGCGAGCCGAGGAAGCCGTCCTCGTGCCCGCCTACCTGCTGCTGCTCCCGCTCGAACTCGGGCCGGAGTCGGCCGCGACCGGGGAGGTGGGTGTTGCGATGCCGCTGCTCGAAGCGGTCGAGCAGGCTGCCCTCCGCAAAGGCGTGCCGGTGGACGCGCGGATCGAACGGGGTCGTACACCGACGCACGCGCTGACGCGGCTGTGGGAGATCGAGCACTTCGACAGGATCGTCGTGCCTGCGGGCCGAGGATCCGGCTTCAGCGAGGCGGATCTCGCCTGGATCCTCACCCACGCGCCGAGCGAGACCATGATCTTGAAGCCGGCACCCGCCTAGCTCGGCGGGCGTGTGCCACCATGCGGACATGAGGCGTCAGCTCAGTTGGTTGATCGCGGTGCCGATCACGGTGATCGGGACGTTCGCCGGTCATTCGGTCGGCTACTGGGCTGCCGTCCCGGACGCGCACGAGCGTGCGCACCTGCTCGCGTCGAGTGGACACGGCTATCTGGACTATGCGCCCCTGCTGCTTTCGATCTGCGTCGCGCTCGTCGCGCTCGGCTTCGTCGCGTCCCTCCTGAGCGCCTTCGGGGAGCATGAGGCGACAAGCCGCAACGGCCGTGTCGCCCTCGTCGCTGCGCTTGCTCCGGCGGCGTTCGTGTTGCAGGAGCTGCTCGAGCGCTACCTGCACGACGGGCATGTGCACGGGGCGCTGTTCGTCTCTGCGCCGTTCCTGTTCGGGCTTGCGACACAGGTTCCGTTCGCGCTGCTCGCCGCCGCGGTCGCGTTCGCATTGGCCTCAGCGGCGCAGCGGGTGGCGCACGTGCTCAGACGCGTTCTCGTTCGGCGGCCGCGGCCGATCGCGGTCACGTTCCTCTTCTGGCTCTCGATCGATCCGCCGGTCGAGCGTGTCCTCGCGCGCGGCTACGCGGGTCGGGGCCCTCCGCTGCTCGCCTAGCCGAGCAGGAGCGGCCGAGTCCGGCCGCTGACCATGAGCGAGGAGAGATGCACGAACACGCAGGCTCGCGTTCGCGCCGGCCGGTGCTCGTCGCGGTCGCCGCCATTCTGGCGGCGCTCGTGCTGGTGCCGGTGGCCGGTGCGCACGCGCGGCTGATCACAACCGAGCCGACGAACGACGCGGTGCTCGAGCAGAGCCCGCGGTCGGTGCTGCTCCGATTCGACGAGCCGGTCGAGACGGCGTTCGGCGCGATCCGCGTCTACGACGCGCGGGCACGCCGCGTCGACTCCGGTGAGGTGCAGCGTCCGAGCGATCGGGAAGCGCGAATCTCGCTCGACCGGCGCCTCGCCCGCGGGACGTACACGGCGACCTGGCGTGTTGTTTCGGCTGACGGTCATCCCGTCTCGGGTGCGTTCGTCTTCCACGTCGGCGCTCCCGGTGCGAACCCGGCGGGGGTGGCGGCGCAGGTGCTCGAGGACGGCACGCCGACGACGGTGTCGGTGCTGTTCTCGATCGTGCGTGCGCTCGACTTCCTGCTTCTCCTCCTGGTCGGCGGCGGGACCCTGATGCTCGTCGTCGGACTCGGGCAGGCAGCGCCGAGGACACGTTCCAGGATCTCGCTCCTGCTCGCAGGCGCTGCACTGCTGCTCGCGCTCGTGGCCCTCAAAGGCATCGTCCTCCAGGGCGCGGCCGCAGGCGGCTTCGGGCTCGGCGAGGCGCTGCACTGGGACGTCGTCTCGGCGGTGCTGGGAACGCGGTTCGGCACTGTCTGGCTGCTGCAGTCCGGGTTGGCGTTGGCCTGTGCGGTGCTGCTCGTGGCCGGTCGCCGCGTCCCCGTGCTGACGATCGCCGCTCTGGTTCCCGCGGCGGCGATGCTGCTGACGCCGGCGCTCTCCGGGCACGCGAGCGTGTCCGGCAAGATCGCCTTCGTCAGCGACGTCGCCCATGTCGCCTCGGCGGCCGTCTGGGTCGGCGGGTTGGCGGCGCTCGTGCTCGCGCTCCTCTGGGCCGGACGTGAGCGGTGGCCGCTGGCGGCCGATGCCGTACCGCGATTCTCAGGGCTCGCGGTCGTCGCGGTCTCGTGGCTGATCGCCAGCGGCACGATCAGCGGCTACCTGCAGGTCCGCGCGCTCCGCGGGCTCTGGGAGACGACCTACGGCCAGCTCCTGCTCCTCAAGCTCAGCCTGGTTCTGCCGTTGCTCCTGCTCGGCCTCTACAACAACCGGCGGGCGGTCCCGCGGCTGCGCGAGCAGATCGCCTCCGCCGGCGAGCGAACGCGGTTCCTGCGTGTTGCAGGCGTCGAGCTCGCTCTGATGGTGGCGATTGTGAGCGTCACCGCCGTGCTCGTGTCGGAGCCGCCGGCCCGAGCAGAAGTCGCACCGACGGGGCCGTACGCCACCATCGCCCAGCTCGGCGACCTCGAGCTGAACCTCGTCGTCGACCCTGCAGCAGCCGGCCGCAACGAGATCCACCTCTACCTGACCGACAAGCAAGGCCAGCCGACCGACGTCGACCAGGCATCGGTCTCGGCGACGCTCGCCAGCCGTGGGATCGGCCCGCTGCGTCTGACGGCGCACAGAGCCGGCCCCGGCCACTTCGCCGTCCGCGGCGCGCAGCTCGCGCTCGCCGGCGACTGGCAACTCCGCATCGAAACCCGTCGCGGCGATTTCGAAGCCGCGACCACAACGGTCTCAGTCCCGATCCGAAAGGAAGCACACTGATGCGAAAGACACTGATCCTGGCCGCACTCGCCGCACTGGCGGTCGTGCCGGCGGCAAGCGCGCACGTCACCGTGAACCCGAACGAGGTGCCGGCGGGCAGCTTCTCCCGCTTCGCCGTCCGCGTCCCGACCGAACTGCCCGATGCCGACACGACCAAGGTCGTCGTGCAGCTGCCGGAGGATCTCACCTTCGTCGGTTTTCAGCCGAAGCCGGGCTGGAAGAGGACCGTGACGACGGTGAAGCTCGCGAAGCCGATCACGAACGACGAGGGCGAAACCGTCACGGAGCGGATCGACACGGTGACCTGGGAAGGCGGCAAGATCGCCCCCGGCGAGTTCGACGAGTTCGGGCTGAGCGCGAAGGTGCCCGACACGCCGAAGACGCTCGTCTTTCCTGCGACGCAGACGTACTCGAACGGGGAGGTCGTCCACTGGATCGGTGAGGCGGATGCCGACACGCCGGCCCCGCGCGTCACCCTGACGGCGGCAGCGGGCGAAAGCGACTCGCACACGCAGACGACGGCTGCCCCGGCGGCCTCCAGCGACGAGAGCACAGACGACGACGGCCAGGAGACGCTGACGCTCGTCCTCGCCATCGCAGGGCTCGTTGCGGGTGTCGCCGCGCTCGCCCTCGTGCTCTTCCGGAGGCCGCGGACCGCATGAGGCCCCGCCTCGGCGCAGCCGTGCTTCTCGCAGCGCTCGTCGCCTGCCCCGCAGCCGCGGGGCACGGCGACGGCGCTGCGCGCGGCTTCCGGTCGACCATCACCACGGTCACACCGGCGCTCGACGGCCTCACCGTGCAGGTCCTTCAGGGCGACGATCAGCTCGACCTGCGCAACGACAGCGGCCAGGAGCTCGTGATCGAGGGCTACGAAGGGGAGCCCTACCTGCGTTTCGACGGCGGCGGCGGCGTCTTTCGCAACGCGAACTCCCCGGCGACCTACCTGAACCAGGAGCGCTACGGCGGCGTCGACGTGCCCAAGACTGCTTCGAAGTCTGCGACTCCCCGTTGGGAGCGCGTCTCGCGCGGCAAGGCGTACAACTGGCACGACCATCGCATCCACTGGATGAGCACGATCGACCCGGCGAAGGTCCGCCAGGCCAAGGACCAGCCGCACCATGTCTTCGACTGGACCGTGCCCGGCACGGCCGGCGGCGAGCGGCTCGCGATCAACGGCAGCCTGGACTACAAGCCGCCACCCGCGAGCAGCTTCAACCCGATCCTGATCGCGCCCGTCGCCGCCCTCGCACTCGCAGGCGGCATCTTCTGGTGGACCCGTCGCCGACGGGAGGGACCGGCCGCATGACGGATACGTACTTTCAAGCAGCCCCGACCGGTGTCGTTGCGGATGCCACCCGGTCGCGGATCAGCCAGCCTCGATTCAGAAAGGAGTGCGCCATGTCGAGCCTCTCGCATCGACCTGCTGAGTCGACACTCGAGCACAGCTGGTTCGAACTGCTCCATGTCCGCGAGATCTGGGCCTCGCTTGCGATCGCAGCGATGTGGATCGCCGTCGCCTGCAGTGCGGCCTGGGGACCGGACTTCGTCTCCTCGACCGGTAGTGGAACGAACACGACGACCATTCCTTCGGGAATTGCCGTCGCGCTGTTCGCTTCTATCGGCACGTGGGCTGTCGCGAAGCACGGCCTCGGTCCTCGGTCGAAGAACGGCGATCGATAGGAGCAGCTGTTTGATGAGCGCCAATGCGTTGCTGAAGCGTGTCAGCCTCGCGTTCGGTGCGATTGGTGTCGTCACTGTGCTCTACCGTCGCATGTTTCGCGGCGCCATCCTGAACTGGGGAGCCACCGATGGCGAAGCACACGCACGGCTTCCGGGCGACGAGCTGCTCGAGCAAGCCGACGGCGTCGCGACTCGTGCGATCACCATCGATGCGCCCGCGTCCGCGGTCTGGCCCTGGATCGCGCAGATCGGCCCGTCGCCGCGCGGCGGCGCCTACACCTACGACTGGATCGAAAACCTGCTCGGACTCAACATGCACAGCACCGACCGAGTGCTGCCCGCATTCCAGCATCCACAGATCGGCGACACGCTCTGCTACGGCAGGAACCGCATGCGCTTCGAACGCGTGGAGCCCCGCCGTGTGCTCGCGACCCGTTCCGAAGACGGCAACTGGGTCTGGAGCTTCGTGCTCGGCGAGCACAACGGACAGACCCGATTGATCAGCCGCAACCGCTTCCGGCTCCCCTCACTGAGCGCCAAGATCGGAATGGTTCCGATGGAACCGGCTTCGCTTGTCATGGAACGGAAAATGCTCCACGGCATCAAACAACGTGCCGAACGGCTTGCGGCCGATAGGCCGTCCGCAGGCTGACCGCCACCGTCTACGCAGGGGAGCGAACGCTCCAGCTGGAAGTCGCCCGGTGCGTCGAGCTCCTCGCTGCCCACATGAGGCGTCGTCCCGCGGACTGGGGTGGATGCCTTGCTGAGGCTCCAAGAGACACGGAGACCCGCTACTGGTGCGGGTCTCCGGTCAACGACGCGTGAATGAGCGGGCGATGGGGCTCGAACCCACGACCCTCAGCTTGGGAAGCTGATGCTCTACCAACTGAGCTACGCCCGCGTGGTGCGGGCATTCTAGCCGCGGTCTAGGCGTCGAGTGCTTCGCGGACGCGGCGCGCGAGGGCGTCGACCGCGAACGGCTTCTCGATCAGCGCGTGCTCGGAGAGCGCCGGCCGGCCGACGAGGGTCTCCTCGGCGTAGCCGGACATGAAGAGGATGCGGATCTTCGGCCGCGACCGGGCGACACGCTTGGCGACCTCGTAGCCGCGCATGCCCGGCATGACGACGTCGGTGAGGAGCAAGTCGATTTCGCGCTCCTCGGCCTCGGCGAGGGCGATCGCCGCAGGCCCGTCGGGGCAGGCGAGCACGGTGTAGCCCTGCCGCTCGAGCACGCGGCGGGTCAAGTCGCGGACGACGTCCTCGTCCTCGACGAGCAGGATCGTCTCCGATCCCGGCGTCGTTGCCGGCTCTGAGGGGGCTGCGAGTGCGCCTGGCTGCTCGAACACGCGCGGCAGGGTAATGCGAAAAACCGTTCCGGCGCCTGGTGAGCTCTCGACAGCCACCTCGCCGCTGCTCTGGTGGACGATTCCGTGGACCGACGCGAGGCCGAGACCGACCCCTTGCTCGCGGGTGGTGAAGAACGGCTCGAAGATCTGCGCGATCGTTTCCTTGTCCATGCCCGAGCCGGTGTCCGTGCAGACGAGCTCGACGTGGCTGCCGCCGCTGTTCCGCGTCTCGATCGTGAGCGTGCCGCCGTCCGGCATCGCGTCCCGTGCATTCACGGCGAGGTTCACGATCACCTGCTCGATCTGGCCGGGATCCGCGCGGACGGTCCCGAGCCCGGGATCGTTGAGGATCTCGAGTGTCACGTCCTCGCCGACCAGACGCTGCACGAGCGGCCTGACCTCGGCGACGACCGTGTTGAGGTCGAGCGGCTGGGCCTTGAGCACCTGGCGGCGGCCGAAGGCGAGCAGCTGCTTGGTCAGCTCCGCGGCGCGGTCGGCGGCACGGACGATCTCGCCGAGGTCGCGGCGAAGCTCGCCGTCGCCGTTCGCGCGCTCGAGCAGCAGCGTCGCGTAGCCCGTGATCCCGGTCAGCAGGTTGTTGAAGTCGTGCGCGACGCCGCCGGCCAGCCGGCCGAGGCTCTCGAGCTTCTGCGCGCTCAGGAGTTCCGCCTCGAGCCGCTTGCGCTCGGTGACGTCGCGGAAGAACGCGATGTGCAGCCCGGGGAGGAAGTGGGGGCGGGCGGAGGCCTCGGCGATCCGGACTGCCCCGTCGCTCCGCTGCGACTCCCACTCGGCGAGAATCGGGCCGCAGGCGACGAACTCGGTCCAGTCCTCCTCGATCGTGGCGACCTTGTGCGGTGGCAGGAACTCGTCGATCTTGCGGCCGATCAGATCGCGCTTGGCCACGCCGAGGTACTCGCAGCCGGCCGGATTGACGTCGACGTAGCGCCGCTCGTCGTCGGTGATGAAGATCGCGTCGAGGGCGGTGTCGAAGACGGCGCGCAGCTTCTGCTCGTGCTCGCGCAGCACGGTCTCCGAGCGCTCGCGGCGGACGGCAGCCGCGAGCAGGCTCGATGCCGTGCGCAGGGCATCAAGCTCGGCGGCGCTCCACGTCCGCTCGGTCTCGCAGTCGTCGAAGCCGATGAAGCCCCACCACTCGCCGTCGACGAAGATCGGGACCGACGCGATCGCGAGGACGTCCTGGGCGCCGAAGAGCTCACGTTCGCTGTCGGGGAAGTCGCGGACCTTGCCGGCGAAGAGCTCGTTCCGCTCCTGGATCAGGGCGAGGCGTCCGAGGCCGACCTCGTCGAAGCACATGTCCTGCATGAGCGGGTTGTCGAGCTCCGCCGTGACGCCGTCGGCGACCCACTCGAAGCGCTGGCTCGCGATCCACTTGCCGTCGGCGCGAACGCCGCACTCGAACAGGTAGGCGCGGCTCGCCTCGGCGGCGATCGCGAGCGTCTCGAGCAGGTCGTCTGCTGCGTCGCGCCAGCTCGGCTCGGCGACCAGCCGTCCCGCTGCATGGCTGACGGCCTGCAGGATCGAATCGCGTCGGCGTAGGTCGCGCTCGACGCGGTCACGGCTGACGCCCGCCGCGATCAGCCCGGCAGCTGCGCGAAGGGCATCCGTCTCGGCGGCGCTCCAGTCGCGCTCTCGCTCGCAGTCCTCGAAGCCGATGAACCCCCACCAGCTGCCCTCCACGAAGACGGGCACCGCGACGACCGAGAGCGCGTCGATCAGCTCCATCACCTCGCGCTCGTCGTCCGGGAGCTCGCGGACGCGACTGCTGAGAGCCTCTCCCGCTGCGAGCACTTTCGCCCAACGCGGGAAGTGCGGCGCCGGGCGAACGTGGCCGAGTTGCGGATGGTCGATCGTCGGCATCTCGCCGGACGCCCAGCCGGCGCGGCGGAAGGAGAATGGGCTCGTCCTCGTCGACGTCGACGTTCTCGAAGACGTAGGCGCGGCTGGCGCCGGTGGCCTCGCCGAGCGCGCGCATCAGGTCGCTCATGGCGTCGTTCAACCGCGGCTGCTTCAGGAAGTGCTCCGCGGCGTAGCTGACCGCCTCGAGGATCGCGTCGCGGCTGCGCAGGTCGCGCTCCGCGCGACGGCGCTCCTCGTTCGCCTCGGCGTTGCCGAGCACCGTCGCGAGCTGCTCCGCGACCTCGGAGAGCACAGTGACCTCGTGAGCGTCCCAGTCCCGCGGCCCGGGCGTGTTGAACCAGAGCACGCCGACCAGGTGGCCGTCCCGGCGCAGCGGCACGTCGACGGCGGAGCCGATCCGGTGCTCGTGGAGCTCGTCCTGGACGCCGGCGAGCCACTCCGCCTTCGTCACGTCGGCGACGACGATCGGGCCCTGCTCGAGCCGCTCGATGTAGCCCGGGATCGCGAGCGCGTCCTGGATCGGCCCGTTGTGCTCGGTCGAGTAGCGGACGCGGAGCGTCGGCCCCGGCTCGATCGCGACGAAGGTGACGTTGACGTCGCCGACGGCCGACGCGAGCATCCGCGCCGCCTCGCCGACGATCTCCTCAGGCGTCCGCTCCTCGGCGGCGAGGCCGAGGATGCCGACGAGGAGCTCCAGGCGCATGCTGTCGCGGCGGCGCGACGTCACGTCCTGCATGTATCCCTGCGAGACCGAGGCGTCGCCGTTCTCACCCGCGACGATCGTCTCGTCGTCGCGAATCCAGACGACGCGGCCGTCCCTCGCGATCAGGCGGTAGTCGGCGTACCCGATCGGGGCGTTGCTGCGGTTCCGCTCCTCGATCGCGGCCATGACCCGGTCGTGATCCTCGGGGTGGAGCGACTTCGAGAAGAGATCGGGATCGGCGAGCCACTCCTCGCGCGTGTAGCCGAGCAGGCGCTCGATCTCGGGGCTGACGTAGAGCGGCGAGCTGCGCTCGTCGAGCTTGTCGATGTAGACGACGAGCGGCAGCCGCTCGATGATCTCGCGGAAGTCGAAGCGGCGCATCCCGTCGGTGATCGGTCGTTCAGACATGAAAATGAAGTGTCAGCTGGGCCAGGCCTCGCGCAGGCGGTCGCGCGTCTCGAGGAGGTGCTCCGGCATCACCTTCACGTCGGCCAGCACCGGCATGAAGCTCGTGTCGCCGGCCCAGCGCGGGACGACGTGCATGTGCACGTGCTCCGGGATGCCGGCGCCTGCCGCGCGGCCGATGTTGCAGCCGAGGTTGAAGCCGGCCGGCCGGTAGAGCGTGCGCAGGGCGGCCAGGCTCTCGAGCCCGAGATGGTGGAGCTCGAGCGCCGTCTCGTCGTCGAGCTGCTCCAGCTCGCCCACATGCTCGTACGGGGCGAGCATCAGGTGCCCGGACGAGTACGGGTACTTGTTCAGCAGTGCGAACGCGGTCTTCCCGCGGCGCACGAGCAGGGACTCCTCGACGTCGCCGGCCGCCTCGGCGCAGAGTGGACAGCCCGGCAGCTCATCGGCCTGGGAGACGTACTCGAGCCGCCAGGGCGCCCAGAGCTGCTTCGGCATGGCGCGCATTGTGCCGTGCTCGAGAGCGTCTCGCGTTTCCTCGAACTGCGGGGCTTCCGGGTCGTCGAGCAGCGCGGCCCGGAGGCTCAGCAGCTACTTCGCCAAACCCTCCTCGCTCATCGACGCAACGAGTGCGTCGCGGCGCGAGTGCTCCTTGCCGCTCCGGAACTCGGTGATGTAGGCGTCGAAGTCCCAGTTGTCCAGGAACTTCTCCGCCGCCGAGCGGCCCGAGTCGTAGAGAGCGAGCGCGCGCTCCTTGGGTAGGTCGAACTCGGTCGTGCCGACGCCGAGCGTGGGGATCGGGATCGTGCGCGCGTAGTTCGACTGCTCGACGTACATCCGGTCGTGCGCCTCCATCATCGTCTGGGCGAGCGACTTGACGTAGTCGATCACGGCGCCGGGGCCCTTGCCCGTCATTCTCGGCTTCGGCAGGCGCTCGCCGATCGGCGTCTGCGGCTTCGGCTCGACGAGGAGGAGACCGAACGTCGGCCACTCCGGCACCTCGTCGTCTGGGCAGTCGAAGAGCCACACGGGGAAGTTCGAGAGCATGCCGCCGTCGACGATGACGTGCAACTGGCCGGTCTTCTGGTTCAGGAAGCGGACGGGCTCGAAGAAGACGGGGATGCTCATGCTCATCCGGACCGCGAGCGCCACATCCAGCGAGTCGGGCTCGATCCCGAGCTTCGTCGCGTCGCGCGGGAGCACGAGCAGCTCGTGGGTGGTCACGTCCGAGGCGATCACCTGCAGCCGCGAGCGGTAGCGCGGGTCGTCGGCGAACTCCTCCTGGACGAGGTCGGCGAACGTGTGCACGCCCTTCGCCTCCAGGCACTCCCGGATCCAGGCGAGGAAGCGGTCGCCCTCGTAGAGGCCGAGGTCGAGCAGCATGCTCAGCGAGCGCTCGATCAGCGGCACCTTGTCCTCCCAGCCGCGGTCCTGAAACTGGCGGTAGTCGAGCGAGACGATGATCTCGCGCAGCTCCGAGGCCGAGTAGCCCGCCGCCAGGAGTGCCGCGGTGATCGCGCCGGCCGAAGTCCCGGCGATGTTCTGCGGGCGGTATTCCCGTTCCTCGAGCGTCTCCAGCGCGCCCGCGAGCCCGATCCCCTTGACGCCGCCGCCTTCGAAGACGAGATCGGCGTGCAGGTCGGTTGTGGTCATGCGGCCTCCTCTTGTCGAGGCGGGCCGCACCGCCGGGATCGAGCTTGCATTGTGCTTCGGTCGGCGAAATCATGCAACCGACGACACAACCTGCTGCGGCGCGATGCGAGGGAGGCCCCCGTGGCATATCCGTTCGTCGAGAGCCCGAACGTGACGAAGACCGGTGGGCGGGCGATCGACCTGATCGTCATCCACACGATGGAGATGGACGAGAAGGGCGACACGGCCGAGCACTGCGCCCTCTGGTTCAAGAACCCGGCCGCGAAGGTCTCGGCGCACTACTGCGTCGACGCGGACTCGATCGTCCAGTGCGTCCGCGACCAGGACGTCGGCTGGCACGCGCCGGGCGCGAACCACGACGGGATCGGGATCGAGCACGCCGGCCGAGCCAAGCAGACGGGCCGAGAGTGGAGCGATGCCTACTCGGTCGCGATGCTCGAGCGCTCGGCTGCGCTCGTGGCCGACCTCTGCACGAAGTACTCGATCCCGGTGACGTGGCTCTACGCCGCCGACCTCAAGGCCGGCAAGCGGGGGATCACGACCCACGACGCCGTCAGCAAGGCATTCAAGCGCGGCTCGCACTGGGATCCCGGGAAGGGCTTCCCGGTCGAGCGCTACCTGGCGCTGGTGCGCGCGAACATGGGTGGCGGCGCGACCGCGCGGGCGGCGACGTCCGCGCCGAAGGCGGCGTCCGCTGCGACCGCGGCGCCGGCCGCGCTCAAGAAGAGCCCGCCGGTGCTACGGCTCGGGTCCCACGGCTGGCACGTGAAGCGGCTGCAGCGGATGCTTCGTGCCCACGACCTCTATCCGGAGCCGGCGACCATCGACGGCGACTTCGGCGAGACCACCGAAGCCGGCGTGAAGGCGTTTCAGCAGCTCGCCGACCTCGAGCAGGACGGGACCGTCGGCCCGCTGACCTGGCAGGCGCTCGCGGCGGCGGACGTGAAGCTGCCCGTCGCGGAATCGGCGAAGCTGCAGCCAGCCTAGGCCGTTGGGACCCACACGAGCGTCGTCTCGACGACGCGGACGTCGCCGGCCTCGAGCCGGATCGGCACCGTCTCGACGGCATCGGCCTTTGCGGCCCACTTCTCGTCGATCTCGGCCACCTCGTCGAGGAGCTCCTGCTCCAGCTCCGCGAGGTCGGTCTCGGCGAGCTCCGCCTTCTCCTCGGCGTGCTCCTTCCGCTCTGAGGCGCGCGTGCTCATGCCGCGCCGGTTGGCGGCCCCGCCGAGCGCCCGGCCGGCGCGTGCGATCGTGCGCGTGTCCGCTTTGCCGCCGAGGAGCACGCCGACGACGCTGCCGAGGCCGGAGAGGAACTCGGTGTTCCGACGCGAGCTCTGCTCGACGGATGCCTGCTCGACACGCTGGCGGGCGGTCTCGAGTGCGCGCTCGAGCCGGTCGTGCTTCGTCTCGAGGCGGTCGCGGATCTTCGCCGTCTCGGCGTCTGCGGCGGCTTTCGCAGCCTCGTCTGTGCGCGCGGCGAACTGCTCCGCCGTGTCGCCCGGGCGCGAGTAGAGGTCGAGCTCGGCGTTGCGGAGCAGCTCGAGCGTCTGCGTGTCGGTCACGCGCCGCTGGATCTCGCGGGCAGCGTCGCGGAAGAAGGTCGCCTTGTCGACCGGGACGGCGGGGAGCACGTAGGCCACCGCCGTCGGGAGGCTCGGCGCGCAGGTCGCGGTCGTCGTAGTCGACGGCCGTCTCGCGGTCGAGGTCGAGCCCGGTGTCGAGCGGGCCGTACACGGCCTCCCATTCCTGGGTCGCGTCGAGATCCGCCTTCGTATCGTCGAAGCGGAGGCTGACGCGGGCGGCAAGGAAGGCCTGCAGGCCCTTCCCGGTCGGGTCGGCGCCGATCTCGGCCGCCCAGGGCGCCGCCGAGTCGAGCCAGCGGACCGGGATCCCGTCCGCGACCGGCGGAGCGACGGCGCTCTCATCGTCGGCGAGCGCGCTCTCGCTCGAGACGACGTTCTCGTCCTCGGCCGGTTGTGCCGACTCGGGGGTAAGCGTCGCGATCTGCTCCTTCGTCAGCGGGCCGCGCAGGAACGACATCGCCCAGCGGGTCGAGAAGAGCTCGGGCTTGTCGCGTTGGGCGCTCTGGAGCAGGAACTGGCGCTGCTCGAGACCGCCGATCGCCGTGTCGAGCGCCGCGACGTCGACGCCCCCCGCCACCGAGCGCAGCCCCTCGAGCACGCGCTCCTTGTCCCGCTCGGTCTGCAGGCGCCCGATGAACCAGCTGCCGGCGTTCGCCATTGCCTTGTAGTCGAGGTCGACCGGGTTCTGGGTTGCGATCACCATCCCGATTCCGAAGGCACGGGCCTGCTTCATCAGCGTCAGGATCGGCTTCTTCGACGGGGGCATCGCCGTCGGCGGCGCGAAGCCCATCACCTCGTCGAGGTAGACGAGGCCGCGCAGCTCGCTCGTTCCGGACTGCCCGTGCATCCAGGTGAGCACGCGCGAGAGCACGAGCGTGACGACCAGCTGCCGCTCCTGATCGGAGAGGTGAGCGAGGTAGATGACAGCGGCGCGCGGCCGACCGTCCTCGGTGCGGAGCAGGACGGCGGGGTCGAGCGCCGGCCCGCGGCCGTCCGGGGTCTGACCGGCGTCGCGGGCGGCCGACTCGTCGATCCAGGGCCGGAAGCTGGCAGGCGAGAGCTCGGGGAACGTGAGCGCGAGGTTGCCCATGTCGCCCTTTGGGTCGAGGATCAGCGCCGGGATCCCTTTGGCGAGCGCCTCCTCCAGCAGCACGATCCCGAGACCGGTCTTGCCCGAACCGGTCATTCCGACGATCACAGCATGGGTGGTCAGGTCGTCCGGGTCGAGAACGAGCTCTCCACCGTCTCCGAGCTTGCCGAGGTGGAACCCGTCCGCCCGGCGCGAGCCTACCCGGAGTGGGGAGGCGGGAAGCGCGGGACGGGGGAGTGCGCGAACCCCGTGGATGCGAGAGACTTGCTGCCCATGCAGCGCCGCCCCCGCCGCGAAGAGGAACAGCGTGTCGCCTCGCTCGTCTGCCTCGAGTGCGGGGACGAGTCCGACGAGGCCCGCGGCTGGCGCGCGTATCTCGACGACGACGACGTGCTCGTCTACTGCTCGTGCTGCGCCGACCGCGAGTTCGGCTCCTAGAACCAGCGGCTCCCTCGTTGGGGTGACGCGCGATCGCCCGTTCGCGCAGAGACTGAACGGGTGCCTGCGGCGCACATGACCCGTCTCTTCTTGGCGACGGCGGCGGCGATCTACGTCGCGGTCTTCGTCGCGTTCCTGCTCTTCGAGCATCCCGGTCTCGGGATCGCCCACTTCTTCTACCTGGCGATCGCGCTCGTCGCGCTCTCACTCGGGCCAGGATGGGGCGCCGTCGCGGGCGGCCTGGCGACCCTCCTCTACATGACCGGCGTCCTGATCAACCACGCCATGCCGTCGAGCGAGATCCTCACCATTTCGACGCCGATCCGTGGCGTCAACTACTTCGCGGTCGGCGCGCTGCTGGGCTGGTTCGCGGCGCACTACCGCGAGGCGAACGCGGAGCTTCAGGTTCTCGCCCAGCGCGACCTCGTCACCGGGCTGCCCAACACCCGGGCCTTCGAGCGCGCAATCGACCGCCGGCTCGAGGCGCGCGCACCGTTCGCGCTGCTCGTCGGGGACTTCGACGCGGTCAACCTCTCGAAGGATCGCGACGAGGCGCTGCGGCTGCTCGCAGACACGCTTGCAGGCGTGCTCGGGCCTGACACCGATCTGGCGCGCGTCGGAGCCGAGGAGCTGGCCGTGCTGACCGGCTGCGACAGCCTCGAGCAGGCCGCACAGCTTGCAGTCCGGCTCGAGCGGACGCTCTGCGAGAGCGGCGCCCTCGTCACGTTTGGCTGGTCGGCGTTCCCACGGGAGGGCGAGAACGCCCTGACGCTGTACCGCGCTGCGGATGAGCGCCTGTACGCGCGGCGGGTGCTGCGCGAGCCGCGCGTGCACGTTCCGCACGCAATCGGCGCCTGACGCAGCCTGTCCATCCGGGCGGTTGTCTCCCGGGGCGACGCGCAGTAGCCTCTTCGCATCCGCGGGGCGGGCGGTGTCCCGGACTCGACTCCTCTCCCCCCTCAGGAGACCCACGCGGTTGGGCGCAGTCCTGCGGCGCGCGGGGATCCGCCTCGCGGTCTTACCGCCGGTGAAGCCGGGCGGACAGGCTCAGATCCAGCGCTTCCAGCGGAAGAAACCGAGCAGGCCGCCGCCGACGGCGACCATCACCGCGACGATCACCCAGAACGCGTGCGCCGTCCCGAAGCCCGGGAACTCGACGTTCATCCCGAAGACGCTCGCGATCAGGGTCAGCGGCAGCAGTGTCGCGCTGAAGACGGTCAGGATCCGGAGGACGTCGTTCTGGCGGTGCGAGATCACCGACTCGTTCGTCGACTCCAGGCCCTCGACGACCTCCTTGTAGTTGTCGAGCAGGTCCCAGATCCGCTCCGACGCATCGACGATGTCGTCGAAGTAGAGGTCGAGCTCCTCGGGGAGGAACCGCTCGACGCGCCGCTCGAGCACGCGCAGGGTCGTCCGCTCCGGCTTGATGATCTTCCGGTAGCTGATGATCTCCTGCTTCACGTTCGAGAGGTCGCGGACGACGTCTTCGGCGCGGCGCTCGAACATGTCGTCCTCGACCGAGTCGAGCTTGTGCCCGATCTTGTCGAGGATCGGGAAGCAGTAGTCGAAGAGGTCGTCGAGCACCTCGTAGAGGAGCCGGCCCGAGCCCTTCGCGAAGAGCTCGTCGCGCAGGCGCTCGTCCTCCTCGAGCCGGTGGAAGAGGCGGGCAACCGGGAGCAGCTCGACGGCCGGGAGCGTGACGAGGTAGTCGGAGCCGAGGAAGAAGTCGAGCTCGGCCGCGTTCAGCCGCTGGATCGTCTTGTCGTAGACGGGGAAGTGGAGGACGCCGAAGAGGTACTCGGGGTACTCGTCGACCTTCGGCCGCTGCCGCTTCGAGAGCACGTCCTCGACGTCGAGCTCGTGCCAGCCGAAGCGCTCGGCGAGCTCGTGCGCGGCGGTCGCGTCGGGCCGCTCGAGGTGGACCCAGGTCAGGCCTGCGGCGGTGAGCTCGAGCGCGCGCCGCTCAGCGCCGGCGCCGGCCGGGGCTGCGCCGGAGCCGTGCCGCGTCCGCCGGATGCGGGGCAGATTGGGCATGGGTACTGAGCGGGTCCTCGAGCGTCGGCATGGTGCGAAGTCTACCCCGCCGCCCGAGCGGGCTCCGGCTCGCTCGCCGGGACCGGAACGGCCACCGGCTCCTGTGCACGGACGCCGAGCGGCACGCGGCGCAGTGCCTCGGGAAGCCCGCGCTCGAGAGCCAGCGTCATCAGCCCCGTGAGCAGCAGCACGGACGCCATCACGAGCCAGAGCCCGGTCGGAGAGGCGGCGAGCAGGGCGCCGCCGACGGCAGGCCCGACCGTGAACCCGACCTGCCAGGAGAGCGCCGAGATCGCCATGTAGCGGCCGAGGAGCCGTGGGTCGGCGAGATCGACGACGAGCGCCGGCTGGACGGCGCCGTGCAGGCACTCGCCGAGCGCGAACACCGCCACGGCGACGGCGAGCAGCGCGAAGGCGGTCATCCCGGTGAGCCAGAGCCCGCTCACGGGCACGAGCAGCCAGGCCGCCGCGGAGACGACGCCGACCAGCGCCAGCAACGGCGTGCGCCGCCGCCCCTCGGCGAGCCGCGTCGTCGGCAGCTGCAGCAGCACGATCACGATCGTGTTGATGAAGAAGAGCCACCCGATCCCGCGCTCACTGACGCCTGCCTCGTTCTTCGCGAACGCCGGCAGGATCTCGAGCTGCGCGATGCCGGCTCCGATGTAGAGCGAGTTGGCGGCCATCAGCGCCATGAAGACCTTGTGCCGGAAGACCGTCCGGTAGCTGGCTGTGTCTCTGGAACCCGTGCGCTCGGGCCGCTCCCTCTGGCGAGCGGGGTCGGGGACGAACACTGTCAGCACACCGGCGTAGGCGACGAACGTGAGCGCGTCGAGCACGAAGAGGGCCTGGAAGCTCTCCGAAGCGATGAAGCCGCCGGCGACGCCGCCGAGGCCGATGCCGAGGTTCATCACGACGCGCTGCATCGCGAACGTCGCCGACCGCTGTGCCCGCGTGGAGAGGCCGGCGAGCAGCGTCGACTGCGCGGGCCAGAAGAGGCCGTTGCCGATGCCGGTGACGGCGCTCGCGAGGAAGCCCTGCCACGGGCTCTCGACGAACGCGTAGGCGACGAAACCAGTCGCGAGGAAGCCGAGCGCCGCGGTCAACATCGTCTTGCCCCCGAGGCGGTCGACGAGGATCCCGCCGATCGGCCCCGAGATCAGGCTGACGCCGGCATTCGTCGCCAGGATCAGGCCGGCGACGCCGAGGCCGATCCCGCGCTCGTTGTGCAGGTAGATGAGCAGGAACGGAACGACGAGCCCGTTGCCGAATGCGTTCATCAGGCCGCCCAGCTGCAGCAGCTGCACCGAGCGCGGCAGGCGTGGGTTCAGGCTGCGGAGGAAGCTGCGCATCGTGAGACAGTAGCGGCTTGGATTTCCTGCTCGACCCAGGGGTTACCTTCCTGAACCACGGCAGCTACGGCGCCTGTCCGGCGCCGGTCTTCGCCCGCTATCAGGAGCTCCAGCGCGAGCTCGAGCGCAACCCCGTCGCGTTTCTGGCCCGCCGTTTCGACGAGCTGACTGCCGGGTCGCGCGCCGCGCTGGCCGCCTTTCTCGGCGCGCGCCCCGACGATCTCGTCTTCGTCCCCAACGCGACTGCCGGTTTGAATGCGGTCATCCGGTCGCTCCGCCTCGAGCCTGGCGACGAGGTGCTGACGACGCGGCACGAGTACGGCGCCGTGACGCGAACCTGGGAGTTCGTCGGCGCGAAGCTCGTCTACGCCGAGCCGGACGAGCTCGTGTCGGCGATCGGGCCGCGGACGCGGGCGGTCTCGGTCAGCCACATCACCTCGCCGACCGCACTCGTGCTCCCGGTGGCGGAGATCTGCGCGGCGGCCCGCGCGGCAGGAGCCGTCGCGATCGTCGACGGCGCCCACGCGCCGGGCCAGCTGCCGCTCGAGCTCGATGCGCTCGGCGCCGACGTCTACGCGGGCAACTGCCACAAGTGGCTCTGCGCGCCCAAGGGCGCGGGCTTCCTGTGGGCGCGGCCGGAGCACCAGCGCTGGATCGAGCCGCTCGTGATCTCGTGGGGCTACGGCGACGACCGCACCTTCGCCGACCGGCACGGCTGGCAGGGGACGCGCGATCCCGCAGCTGCGCTGGCGATCCCGGCCGCGATCGAGGCGCACGCTCTGCTCGACCTCGAACGCTGCCGCCGGCTGGCCGCCGCGTCTCACGAGATCCTGCCGCCGGTCGGGCCGAGCCCCGCCCCGCAGATGTGGGCGACCGAGGTGGCGACCGCAGAGCCGGAGGAGCTGCAGCGACGGCTCTTCGACGAGCACGCGATCGAGGTGGTTGTCCGCGAGTGGGAGGGAAGGAGCCTGCTGCGGGTCTCGATCGCGCCCTACAACGACGAGGGCGACATCGAGCGGCTGGTCGCAGCGCTCGAGACGCTCATTCCGGCCTGAGCGCGGCGACCGCGTCCTCGAGGTCGACACAGACCGCCGCCGCGACGAACCGGGTCCAGGGGTGCACCGGCGTCCCGCCGGTGTAGGCGACGATGCGCGTGCCCGCCTCGTGGGCGTACCACGCCTCCATCGCCGTCCCCTCGTCCGGCGCGGTGAACGCAGCCAGAACCGCGTCGCACGAGTCGATGTCGGCGAGGTCGCCCTCGACGATCTCCTGCTCGTGCCCCTCGGTACCCCCGCGGAAGTCCCGGCGCATCGGATCGACCGGCTCCCAGCCGGCCGCCCGCACGAGGGCGGCCGCGCGGCGGCGGTACTCGTCCGCAAAGGGCGGCCCCGCGAGGTAGACGCGCATCGCGCCTAGACTACGAGCGATGACGCAGACGAGGCGCGAGACCGAGTTCGTCGCGCTCGGGCACGCCGGTTCCGAGCATTACGCGGGCCTGGAGACCTTCCCGAGCCCCGGGATCGCCACCGTCTCGATGACGAGCGACGAGCTCGTCGCGGTCTGCCCGATCACGGGTCAGCCCGACTTCTACACCGCGTCGATCGAGTA
Organism: uncultured Gaiellaceae bacterium; assembly: GCA_963705515.1. Lineage (GTDB taxonomy): Bacteria > Actinomycetota > Thermoleophilia > Gaiellales > Gaiellaceae > Gaiellasilicea. The sequence continues at coordinate 318,001 of CAVPJV010000009.1, read as the reverse complement.
CCGGCCCGAGGCGCTCTGCCTCGAGTCGAAGTCGCTGAAGCTCTACCTCGCGACCTACCGGAACGAGGGCGTCTTCTGCGAGGCGCTGGCGGTCAAGATCCGCGACGACGTCGCCGCCGCGCTCGAGCTCCCCGCCGAGAAGGTCACCGTCGCGCTGGCCCAGAAGGCGCGCGGCGGGATCACGATCACCGCGTCGACCTAGGCTAGGTCGGCTTCGTCGTCATCGCCCAGATGGCGACGAGGTACGCGGCAAGGAGGACGATGCAGATGACGCCGACGATCCGCGCGAAGCGGACGCCTCCACTCGAGCCGTCCCGCAGCTTGCGCAGCCCGAACGCGCCGAGGATGAGCGAGATCAGGATCAGCAGCGCACCGGCGTCGGCCGTGATGTAGCCGACTCCGAGCCAGTCGGGCTCGGGCTCCGGGTAGTTCTCCTCCGACGCCGTCCACTCCGCCCCGATCCGCATCAGGATGTAGGCCGGCAGGACGCCGAGCAGGAGCATCTTCAGGCTGAAGCGCGCCAGTCCCTGCGCGTTGTCCTGCGAGCGCCAGCCGAGCACGGTCGCCAGGGCGACGGCGATCAGTGTCCCCACGAGCAGCATCGCGCCGAGCACGTGCAGCAGCAGCGGGACGTTGACCGAGTCGGGGCGGATCGCGGCGATCAGCATCTCAGGCTCCCGGTTTCCAGATCATGAGCACGAGGATGATCAGCACGGCGACGCTGTTGATCGTCTGGAAGCGGATCCCGGCGGCGCGGCCGCCCGGCCCGCTCTCGAACGCCCTGCCCGCCTGGCCGCCCGCCCAGCCGCCGATCGCCCAGAGCACGAGCGACGCGAGGATCCACCCGTCCCAGACCTGGTAGGCCTCGACGTGGATCGCGAGCCAGACCCCGAAGATGATCGCGCCCATCATTCCGACGCCGACGAGGATTCCTGCGGTGCGGCCGTAGATCATCGCCGACCGCTGGTCCAACATCGGCGCCGCGCCGCGCGTGCCGAGGATCAGCCCCCAGAGCGCCGTCAGCGCGCCGACGGCGATGAAGGCGCTGAGCACGTGCAGGAAGAGGAGCCAGTCATAGAGATCCACCGCGTGGAGAACCTACAGCGTTCTCGGCGGCTCGCAAAGGCAGCGCCTGGGGCAGTCACCCGAGGCCGCGAAGCGGCCTCCTTCAGGGGTCTGCATGCGACGGAAGACCATGCGCCCGGCACGATTCGAACGTGCGACCTTTCGCTCCGGAGGCGAACGCTCTATCCCCTGAGCTACGGGCGCGGGGAGCCGTGAGTGTAGCGGCCCGGGCCGGCGGTGAAGCCGGCCCAGGCCTGAGCACGATCAGTTGTCCCGCGAGCGCCAGTGGTCGTACTGGCGGCTCATGCGGCCGGACTGGTTGCTTGTGAATTCCTCGTAGCAGCTGTCGAACGAGTAGTCCATGTAGTTGTGGATCGGGTCGAGGCCCGGCTTACGGCAGGTGTCCTTCCCCTCGGGGCACCCGCTCGTGGGATCGAGCTCGTAGGGCGTGTCGTCGATCCGGTCTCCCGGCGCGTCGCAGCCGCGCTCGAACGTGTGGTAGAGCCCGAGCCAGTGGCCGACCTCATGCGTGGCGGTCTGCCCGAGCGAGAAGTCCGTCCCGTACTCGCCGCCCGGCATCGAGCGGTAGTCGATCACGACGCCGTCGAGCACACGGTCCTTCGTCGAGACAATCTTCGGGAAGTACGCCCAGCCGAGGTAGAGCTCGCCGCTCGTCGTGTACAGATTGAGCGCCGCCGCCCCGCCGCGCTTGAGCGCCTTCTTCATCGCGCGCTCCTCCGGGGTCTCCGGTCCCGCGGCGTACCAGGCCGGGTTGTTCGTCCGGTCGACACCCTTCAGCCGGAAGCGGAAGCCCGAGTCGACGCCGCCGTAGAAGCCGCTGAAGGCGAGATTGAGGATCGCCAGCTGGTGCGTGATCGTCGCGTCGGAGACGACGCCGGCGGCGCCGTCGGTGACGACATGGACGAAGACGGGGATGTCGACGCCGATGAGGCCGCCCTTCTTGGCGGCGGCGTTGTCGCCCGGGATCTCGCTGTCGGCCGGGCCGAGGCGGAGTACCGGCTCGCGCATGCCCTTGCCCCGTGCTGCGCTCGAAGCGGGAGCGAGCCGGGAGAGGCTGCTGAAGGGCGAGACGCAGAGTGGGTCGGCCACGGCGGAGGCGGGCGCTGCGCTCGTCGGCGCGGCGGTCGCCGCGAGCAGCGCGAGCAAGCCGGCTGCAAGTGCAAGGAGTCGTTTCATCTCTCTCCTTCGTCGTGTGTGCCTATACGCACGAGACTATGACCGAAGGAGAGCGCCTTCAATCGTCCCGAGTAGGCTTGGCCGGTGGAGCTCGCCGCCAGGATCGCCACCCTGCAGCTCGCCGAAACGTTCGTGATCTCGCGCGAGTCGAGCGACGAGGACGACGTCGTCCAGGTCGAGCTCAGCCACGACGGCGTCACCGGTTTCGGCGAGGGTGCGCCGATCGAGCGCTACGACGAGTCCGGCGAGTCCGCACTCGCGTACCTCGAGGCGGCGTCGGCCGATCTCGGCGACGACCCGTTTGCGCTCGAGCAGATCGAGGCGCGCCTGCCGCCGGGGGAGAATGCGGCCCGGGCGGCGCTCGACGGCGCTCTCCACGACGTGCAGGCCAAGCTGCTCGGCGTCCCGGTCTGGAAGCTGCTCGGCCTGCCGCGGACCGGCCCGCCGACATCGTGGACGGTCTGGCTCGGCGATCCGGACGACATGGCACGGCGGGCGGAGAAGGCGGCGCCGCGCTTCCGGCGGCTGAAGCTCAAGCTCGGCGGCGGCGACGGCCTCGACGTCGATCGCGTCCGCGCCGTCCGCGGAGTGACCGAGCTGCCGCTCCAGGTCGACGTCAACGAGTGGTGGTCGCTCGACGAGGCGCTCGACGCGCTGCCGCAGCTGCAGGAGCTCGGGGTTCAGTACTGCGAGCAGCCGCTCCGCGCCGGCGACGAGGGCGGGCGGACGCTGAAGCAGCGCTCGCCGCTCCCGATCTACGTCGACGAGGACTGCCACCGGCTCGACAGCGTCGCCGCCTGTGCCGAGATCGCCCATGGGATCAACATCAAGCTGGCGAAGTCGGGCGGGATCCGCGAGGCGATCCGGATGGCGCACGCCGCGCGAGCGCTCGGGCTCGGGGTCATGGTCGGCTGCATGATCGAGTCGGGCCTCGGGATCGCGGCGGGGTGCGTCGTCGCGCCGCTCTGCGACCACGTCGACCTCGACGGGAACCTCCTGATCGCCGACGACCCGTGGCCGGGCGTCGCCTTCACCGACGGCGTGCAGGTGCCATCCGAGAGACCGGGACTCGGTGTCGAGCGAGCCTGAGCGGCTGGTCATCCTTGCCGAGGGCTTCTCGGGCGACCCGCACTACGGCAAGACCGCGCGCGGCGTCCTCGCCTACGGCGAGCGTCCGGTCGTCGCGATCCTCGACTCGACCAGAGCGGGGGAGACCCAGGGCGGCGTCCCGATCGTCGGCTCGGTCGAGGAGACCCTCCGCTACGAGCCGACGACCGCGCTCGTCGGCGTCGCCACCGCGGGCGGGCGCTTTCCGCCCGCGTGGCGCGAGGTGTTGAAGACGGCCGTCTCGAGCGGTCTCAACGTCGAGAACGGCCTGCACGAGTTCCTGCGCGACGACGAGGAGCTGAGCCCGCTCGCAGCCCGACACGGTGTGGAGCTCCGCGACCTGCGCCGCCCGCCCGCCGACCTGAACGTGCCCACCGGCGCGAATCTCGAGCAGCCGACGAGAAACGTGCTCACCGTCGGCTCCGACTGCGCGATCGGGAAGATGACGGTGTCGCTCGAGCTCGACCGGGCCGCGAGAGCGCGCGGACTGGCGTCGCGATTCGTCCCGACCGGGCAGACCGGGATCGCGATCGCGGGCTGGGGGATCGCCGTCGACGCCGTCGTCTCGGACTTCATCGCGGGCGCGGCCGAGCGTCTCGTCGTCGAGGGGCACGAGCGTGGCGGCGAGCTGCTCTTCGTCGAGGGCCAGGGTGCGGTCATGCATCCCGCCTACTCGGGGGTGACGCTCGGCCTCATCCACGGCTCGGCGCCGCACGCCTTCGTCCTCTGCCACCAGGCCGGCACGACCGAGGTCGAGGGCTATCCCGGCCACCCGCTGCTGCCGCTGCCCGAGCTCGTCGAGCTGCACGAGTGGATCTCGCTCCCCGCCCGTAAGGCCCGCGTGGCGGCGATCGCGCTGAACACGCGGGACCTCTCGGAGGACGCCGCACGCGCTGCTATGGCCCGGGCGGAGGCGGAGACCGGCGTGACGGCCGACGATCCGGTGCGCTTCGGCGCCGACCGGCTCCTCGACGCTGTCCTCGCAGCGCTCTAGAGTCGGAGCATGCTCACCGATCACCGCAAGGCTGCGCTCGTCATCGTGCCGCTGCTGCTCGCTGCGTGGCTCGTCCCCCACGACGGCGTCTCGATCGGCCTGTCCGTCGTCGCCCTTGCGCTCACGCTCGTTGTTCTGGTCGCGATCCTGAGAGCCCGCCGAGCCGCTCGCCGCGACTCGACTTGACAGCGAACACGTGTTCGTGCATCATGGCGAACACATGTTCGGACGCGTTCTCATCCTCGCGGCGGTCGGCATCTTCCTCTGGGCCGCGTTCGCTCGATCCTCCGATGCGTCAGGGCCGGAGCGGCGCTACGTCGTGCAGCCGTACGACACGCTCTGGTCGATCGCGGCGAGCGGGTACAACGACCCTCGCCAGGGCGTCTGGGAGATCAAGGAGCGAAACGGCCTGAGCAGGGCGACGATCGTCCCCGGCCAGGTGCTCGTCCTCCCGTAGCCAGGCCCTCCTAGACTGGCGGCGTGGATCTCGACGTCGTCTTCCTGGGCACCGCAGGCTCGATGCCGACCGCGCGGCGCGGTCCCTCGGCCACGCTCGTGCGGCGCGGCGGGGAGCGGCTGCTGATCGACTGCGGCGAGGGGACACAGCGGCAGCTGCTGCGCTCCGATCTCGGCCTCATCGACCTGCAGGAGATCTTCCTGACGCATTTCCACGCCGACCACTTCCTCGGCCTGCCCGGAATGCTGAAGACGTTCGGCCTGCGCGGCCGCGAGCTGCCGCTGACGCTCTACGGTCCGCGCGGCCTCGACGAGCTGTACCAGTCGCTGCGCCGGATCTTCGGCCGGCTCACCTTCGAGGTGGCCGTCGTCGAGCTGGCGCCCGACGCGGTGCTCCCACGCGAGGGCTACGACCTGCGCACGTTCCCGGCTCGTCACGGGCGCGACGCGATCGGCTACGCGCTCGTCGAGGAAGTGCGCCCCGGCCGCTTCGACGTCGAGGCCGCCGACGCGCTCGGCGTTCCGCCCGGCCGGGAGCGCGGCGCGCTGCAGAACGGCGAGCCGGTGACGCTCGTGGACGGGCGCGTCGTCACCCCCGGCGAGGTACTGGGCGAGGCGCGGCCCGGCCGCAAGGTCGTGCTCACCGGAGACACGGCACCGTCCGACCTCGTCGTCGAGGCCGCGTACGGCGCCGACGTACTCGTTCACGAGGCGACGTTCTGCGAGGACGAGGCCGAGCGGGCGGCCGAGACCGAGCACTCGACCGCGCTCGAGGCGGCGCGAGTGGCCAAGGACGCAAGCGTCCGCCTGCTTGCGCTGACACACAGCTCCAGCCGCTACGGCGGCGGCGACGTCGAGCGCGAGGCCCGCACCGTCTTCCCGGACACCGTCGTCCCGCGCGACTTCGACCTGATCGACGTGCCGTTCCCCGAACGGGGTAGCCCCGAGCTCGTGAAGCGCGGCGCACGCCTGCCGCGGGCTGAAGTACCCTCCGGCCCATGACCGAGATGGTGCAGGTCGCGCTGGCGGACGACGCCACCGAGGCAGAAGAGATTCAGGCGCTCCTCGAGGACGCGGGCATCGAGTCGGAGATCACCCAGGACGACGACTCGGACGCGCTCAAGATCCTCGTCCCCGAGGAAGCGGTCGAGTCGGCGCAGGACGTGATCGAGCTCGCGCCCGCCGACGAGGAGACCACGCCCGAAGTTTGATCCTTCGCTTCGTCCGCCGGGCGCGCTAGGATTGCGTCCGACCCTTTAACCCGGTCCCGAGAGGCCGGAAAGGAAGTGGAATGAGCACGCACTCCCCCGACCGCCAAGCGGGCAAGACACTCCTGGGCAAGGTCCTTCTCGATGCGGAGGGTCTCGAGCGCACGCTCTCGCGCATCGCCCACGAGATCATCGAGCGCAACGACGACCTCGGCCGGATCGCGCTCGTCGGCATCCACACCCGCGGCGTCCCGATCGCAGAGCGCCTCGCCGCGCTGATCGAGGAGCGGAGCGGGGAGGAGATCGATCTCGGCGCCGTCGACATCACCTTCCACCGCGACGATGCAGTCGCGGGACGCGAGCAGCCGGTCGTCCACGCGACGACGCTCGATTTCGAGCTTCGTGGGATGACGGTGATCCTGGTCGACGACGTCCTCTACACCGGCCGGACGATCCGGGCCGCGATCGAGACGCTGTTCGAGCGCGGGCGGCCCGCGCGCGTGCAGCTCGCCGTCATCGTCGACCGGGGCCATCGCGAGCTGCCGATCCGGCCCGACTACGTCGGCAAGAACCTGCCGACGGCGCGGAGCGAGCGGATCCAGGTCGAGCTCGCCGAGACCGACGGCGCCGACCGGATCCTGCTCGTCGGCGCACCGGAGGAGAAGTCATGAGGCACCTGCTCTCGATCGGTGACCTGACCCGCGACGACGTCGAGCGGATCCTCGAGACGGCCGGGGCGCTCCAGGGCGTGGACGAGAAGCTGCCGACGCTGCAGGGGAAGCTGGTGCTCAGCCTCTTCTTCGAGTCCTCGACCCGCACGTCGTCCAGCTTCGAGCTGGCGGCGAAGCGGCTCTCGGCCGACGTGATGTCGCTGAAGGCAGCCGGCTCGTCGGTCGACAAGGGCGAGTCGCTCAAGGACACGGTGCTGACGCTGGCGCAGTACGACCCGCACGCGATTGTCGTCCGGCACCCGCAGATCGGCGCGCCGCAGCTCGTCGCGCGCTACTCGGGCGCCGCAGTCGTGAACGCCGGTGACGGCAAGCACCAGCACCCGACCCAGGCGCTGCTCGACCTCTTCACGATGCGCGCGGCCCTCGGAGAGCTCGAGGGGCTGCACGTCGCGATTGTCGGCGACGTCCTGCACAGCCGCGTCGCGCGATCGCTGATCCAGGCGCTCGGGCTCGTCGGCGCGCACACGACGCTCGTCGGGCCGCCGACCTTGATCCCGCGCGGAATCGAGGCGATGGGCTGTGAGACCTCGGCCGAGATCGGCGCGATCGCGGACGCCGACGTCGTCTACGTCCTGCGGATGCAGCGCGAGCGGATGGAGTCGGCGTTCGTTCCGAGCCTGCGCGAGTACGCGGCGCGCTGGGGGGTGACGCCGGAGCGCGTCCGGCCCGGGCAGAAGGTGATGCACCCCGGGCCGATCAACCGCGGCGTCGAGATCGACGGCCGCGTCGCCGACTCGCCCGACTCGCTGATCCTCGAGCAGGTGCGCTCAGGGCTCGCGGTGCGGATGGCCGTGCTCCACGACCTTCTGGCCGCCGAGAGCCCCGTGCGCGAACGGGCGGCAGTCGCGTGAGCACCCTCTTCTGCCGCAACGGCCGCTCGGACAGCCTCGTGCTCGAAGGTCGGCTCGCCGGCGGCGACTGCGTCGCCGTCACCGTGACCGACGGCGTCATCTCGGCGATCGCCCCGGCCGCGGCCACGGCGCACGTGCTCGCACCGGCGTTCGTCGACCCGCACGTCCACCTGCGCTCGCCCGGCCGCGAGGACGAGGAGACGATCGCGTCCGGCACGGCGGCGGCGGCGGCCGGCGGCTACTGCGCGATCCTGGCGATGCCGAACACCGATCCGGTCGTCGACTCGGCCGCCGTGCTCGGCTCACTGGTCGAGACGGCAAGACGAGAGGCGCTCGTGCCCACCGGCTTCATGGCGGCGATCTCGAAGCGGCTCGGTGGGGAGGAGCTGACCGAGATGGGCGAGCTGGCGGAGGCCGGCGCGGCGGCGTTCACCGATGACGGGCGGCCGGTCACGTCGGCCGGGCTGATGCGCCGTGCGCTCCAGTACGGCTCGGTCACGGGCCGCACGCTCGCGCTCCACTGCGAGGAGCCGACACTGTCCCGCGACGGCCAGGTCCACGAGGGTGCCGTCTGCGCCGAGCTCGGCTTCGCCCCGTACCCATCGCTCGCCGAGAGCGCCATGGTCGAGCGCGACCTCTCACTGGCCGGCTACGAGGCGCGGTCGCTGCACCTGATGCACCTGTCCGCGAAGGAGTCGGTCGAGGCGCTTCGCCACGCGCACGAGCGCGGCGTGAAGGCGACAGCGGAGGTGACGCCGCATCACCTCGTCCTCACCGACGAGGCGGTCCGCTCGCTCGACCCGAACGTGAAGATGAACCCGCCGCTGCGTGCCGACGAGGATCGCCGGGCGCTGATCGACGCGCTCCGGGACGGCGCGATCGCCTGCGTCGCCACCGACCACGCGCCGCACTCGCGCGAGGAGAAGGAGACGCCGTTCGAGGAGGCGCCCTTCGGCGTCATCGGCCTCGAGACCTCGTTCGCGGCGCTCTACACCCACCTCGTCCAGTCCGGGCTCGTCCCGCTCGAGACCCTGCTTGAGCGCATGTCCGGCGGGCCTGCACGGGCGCTCGGCCTGCCGGAGCCCAAGGTCGAGGTCGGCGCCCGCGCCAACCTCACCCTGCTCGACCTCGAGCAGGAATGGACGGTGACCGAGAGCGGCTTCCGCTCCCGCTCCGCCAACTCCTGGCTGCTCGGCCGGAAGCTGCGCGGCGCCGTTCTGAAGACGATCGCCGACGGCCGGGTCGTGCACGGGTGAGCGCCTTTCTCGCGCTCGAGGACGGCACGGTCTTCCGTGGCACGTCGGTAGGAGCCGCCGGCGCGGCGTTCGGCGAGGCCGTCTTCACGACCGCGATGACCGGCTACCAGGAGACCGTCACCGACCCGAGCTTCGCCGAGCAGCTCGTCTGCTTCACGGCGCCGATGGTCGGCAACTACGGCGTCGCCGCCGGCCGCGCCGAGTCGACCGGAGCGCACGCGAAGGCGGTGCTGATGCGGGAGGCGCGCGGCCCTGAGTGGACGTCCTGGCTGCAGGACCACGGGATCGTCGCGCTGACCGGGATCGACACCCGCTCGCTCGTCCTCCGCCTGCGCGACGGCGGGGCCATGCGCGCGGTCGCGGCCGCGGGTGAGCTGGACGAGGCGGACGCGCTCGACGCCGTCCGGGCGAGACCGACGATGGTGGGCGCCGCGCTGGTCTCCCAGGTCTCAACGCCCGAGCCGTACGTCTACTGCGATGCGGGCGCACTTCGGGTCGCCGTCCTCGACTACGGCTGCAAGCGCTCGATCCTGCGCCGCCTCGCCGGCGCCGGCGCCCACGTCACCGTCTTCCCGCATACGGTCGATGCGGAGGAGCTGTTCGCCTACGACGCCGTCCTGCTCTCGAACGGCCCCGGCGACCCGGAGCCGCTCACCTACGAAGTGCAGGTGGTGCGGGAGCTCCTCGGGCGCGTGCCCGTGCTCGGCATCTGCCTCGGCCACCAGCTGCTCGGCCTCGCGACCGGCCACGAGACCTACAAGCTCCCCTTCGGCCACCGTGGCGCCAACCACCCCGTGCTCGAGCGGAGCAGCGGCCGCGTGCTCGTCACGAGTCAGAACCACGGCTTCGCGGTCGCGCCGTCCGAGAGCGCCGAGGCGACCCATGTCTCGCTCTACGACGGCACGGTCGAGGGCTTCCACTTTCCCGAGCTGACGGCGCGCTCGGTCCAGTTCCACCCGGAGGCGGGGCCGGGGCCGCACGACGCCTGGCCCATCCTCGAGCGCTGGATCGCGGAGGTGCGGGATGCCGCGTAGGCAGGACCTCAAGTCGATCTGCCTGATCGGCTCCGGCCCGATCGTGATCGGGCAGGCGTGCGAGTTCGACTACGCAGGCTGCCAGGCGCTGAAGGTCCTGCGCGAGGACGGTTTCCGCACGATCGTCGTCAACTCGAACCCGGCCACGATCATGACCGACCCCGGTTTCGCCGACGCCACCTACCTGGAACCGCTCGACCTCGAGGGCGTCGCCGACGTGCTCGGCCGCGAGCGGCCCGACGCGCTGCTGCCGACACTCGGCGGCCAGACCGCCCTCAATCTCGCGATCGAGCTCGGGGACGCGGGGATCCTGCGCGACCTCGGCGTCGAGCTGCTCGGCGCGCCCGTCGACGTGATCCGCCGCGCCGAGGACCGCGAGCTCTTCCGCGAGGCGGTGCAGAGCTGCGGCCTCACCGTGCCGAGCTCGCGGATCGTCACGAGCGTCGACGACCTCGCCGGCATCGCCGTGCCCGCCGTCGTCCGGCCTGCGTTCACGCTCGGCGGCCACGGGGGCGGCTTCGTCTCGAGCGCCGCCGAGCTGCGCGCCCAGGTCGAGCGCGGCCTGCGCGAGAGCCCGATCGGCCAGGTGCTGGTCGAGGAGTCGGTCAAGGGCTGGGACGAGTTCGAGCTCGAGGTGATCCGCGACCGGCGCGACAACGTCGTCATCGTCTGCTCGATCGAGAACCTCGACCCGATGGGCGTGCACACCGGCGACTCCGTCACCGTCGCGCCGCAGCTGACGCTCTCGGACGAGGCCTACCAGGAGCTCCGCGACGCCGCGATCGCCGTCATCCGCGCCGTCGGGGTCGAGACCGGCGGCTCGAACATCCAGTTCGCGCGCGACCGCGAGAGCGGCGAGATCCGCGTGATCGAGATGAACCCGCGCGTCTCGCGCTCCTCGGCGCTGGCGTCGAAGGCGACCGGATACCCGATCGCGAAGGTCGCCGCCAAGCTCGCCGTCGGCTACACGCTCGACGAGATCCCGAACGACCTGACGAAGACGACGCCGGCCAGCTTCGAGCCGACGCTCGACTACGTCGTCGTCAAGTTCCCGCGCTTCGCCTTCGAGAAGTTCCCCGGCGCCGACACGACGCTGGGCACGCAGATGAAATCCGTCGGCGAGGCGATGGGAATCGGCCGCACCTTCCAGGAGGCGTTCTGGAAGGCCTGGTCGAGCCGCGAGCTCGATGCGGGTGCGGTGACGCCGTGGGCGGCGCTCGATGCGCTGCCGGACGACCTCCACCCGTGGTTCCAGCGCGAGCTGGAGCAGCTGCGCAGGAACGGGCCGCCGCAGGGCGAGCGCGTCTACCGCCGGGTCGACTCCTGCGCGGGCGAGGTCGCCGCCGACTCGAACTACTACTACTCGACCCGCGGCGAGGCGGACGAGCCGGTGCCCGCGACCGGCAAGCCGCGCGTCGTCATCCTCGGCTCCGGCCCGAACCGGATCGGCCAGGGGATCGAGTTCGACTACTGCTGCGTCCACGCCGCGCAGAGCTTCCGCGCGCTCGGCTACGAGGCGATCATGGTCAACTGCAATCCCGAGACGGTCTCGACCGACTACGACACGTCCGACCGGCTCTACTTCGAGCCACTCGACGTCGAGCACGTGCTCGCCGTCTGCGAGCGGGAGCGGCCGGAGGGCGTCGTGATCCAGTTCGGGGGCCAGACGCCGCTCAAGCTCGCGCGGGCGATCGAGGCGGCCGGGTTCAAGGTGCTCGGGACCCCGTATGAGGCGGTCGACCTGGCCGAGGACCGCGAGCGCTTCGGGCAGCTGCTGGACGAGCTCGGCGTCCGCTGCCCGGAGTGGGGGATCGCCGACGCGCCGCAGGCGGCGGTCGAGATCGCCGACCGGGTCGGCTACCCGGTGCTCGTCCGGCCCTCGTACGTGCTCGGCGGGAGGGCGATGCGCGTCTGCTACGACGAGGCGCAGGTGCGCGGCGCGATGGCCGGCGTCACCGGCTCCGTGCTCGTCGACCGCTTTCTCGAGGGAGCGCTCGAGATCGACGTCGACGCGCTCTGCGACGGCGTCTCCGTCCACATCGGGGCCGTGATGGAGCACGTCGAGGAGGCGGGGATCCACTCCGGCGACTCCTCCTGCGTCCTGCCGCCGCCGTCGCTCGACGACGACGCCTACGCCGAGGTCTGCCGGGTCGTGCGCCGGCTCGGGCCTGCGCTCGGCGTCGTCGGCTTGCTCAACGTCCAGCTTGCTCTGGTCGGCGGCGAGGTGAGTGTGATCGAGGTCAACCCGCGCGCCTCGCGGACGGTGCCGTTCGCAAGCAAGGCGACGGGTCTCAACCTCGTCGACGCCGCGGTCAGGCTCGCCGCCGGCGCGCGCCTGCACGAGCTCGAGCTGCCAGAGGAGCGGCGCCCCGAGCTCGTCAGCGTCAAGGCCGCTGTGCTGCCCTTCGCCCGCTTCCCCGGCTCCGATCCGGTGCTCGGCCCCGAGATGCGCTCGACCGGCGAGGTGATGGCGAGCGCCGCCGACCTGCCGACCGCCTTCGCCAAGGCCGAGCGGGCGGCGGGGCGGCCGCTGCCGACCGGCGGGACGGCTTTCCTCTCGGTCCGCGAGCTCGACAAGGCGGCGATCCCCGCGGTCGCGCAGGCGCTTGCCGAGCTCGGCTTCGACCTCCTTGCCACCGCAGGCACCGCTGCCGTGCTCGAAGCGATCGGGCTCGAGGTGACGACGCTCGAGAAGGGCGACGCGGTCGTCGACGCGATCAGGGCCGGCCGCTGCGACCTCGTCGTCAACACGCCGCAGGGCTCCGGTGCGCGACGGGACGGCGCGCTGATCCGCCAGGCCGCGCTGTCCGCGCGCGTCCCCTGCATCACGACCTTGTCCGGCGCCCGGCTTGCCGTCGACGCGATCGCGAACGCGCGCGAGGAGATCGCGCACTCTCTGCAGGAGCGGATCGAGCATGAGACGCGAGCGGCGTAGGGTCACCGGCTCCGAGCAGGCTGGGCCGTACACGCTGCTCCGCGTGGAGCAAGGCGGCCTCGACGCCGGGATCCCCGGCCAGTTCTTCATGCTCGAGGCGCCCGGACGGGTGCTGCCGCGGCCGATGAGCGTCTGCCTCGCGGACGCAGGCGAGCTGGCGTTCCTGATCGATCCGGTCGGCCCGGGAACGCGAGCTCTCTGCGAGCTCGAGCGCGGTGAGCGGCTGCACGTGCTCGGCCCGCTCGGCAACGGCTTCGACCTCGACGTCGAGCGCCCACTGCTCGTCGGCGGCGGGATCGGGATCGCACCGCTGCCGTATCTGTCACAGCGGCTGCCCGGCGCGCCTGCGATCCTCGGCTTCCGCAGCGAGCGGCACGCCGAGGCGGCCGCGCTGCTGCCCGGCGCAGACGTCTGCATCGAGCCTGACTACGTCACCGCGCTGCTGCCGGAGGAGCGTCACGACGTGCTCGCGTGCGGGCCCGAGCCGATGCTGGCGGCCCTGCGAACGCTCGTGCCCGATGCCCAACTCGCCTGGGAGGCCCCGATGGCGTGCGGCTACGGAGCCTGCTACGGCTGCGCGGTCGAGCTCGACGGCGAGCTGAAGCGCCTCTGCGTCGAGGGACCGGTCCTCCGGATGCTGCTTAACGCATCAGGCTGCCTGGACGCGCTCACCGCCCCGGAGGTGGCGCGCTCGCTCGACGCCTTCGTAACGAAGACGATCACGTCGGAGCCGCGCGAAGGCAATCCCGCGGTCCGGATCGCGGAGACGGACGCCGGCATGCTCAACTCGATCGGGCTCGCGAACCCGGGCCGCGAGCGCTTCCTCACCGAGACGCTGCCGCGCCTGCGCCGTCTCGGCGTGCCGCTGTGGGTCTCCGTCGGCGGCTTCGTCGCGTCCGAGTACGCCGAGACGTGCGCCGCGCTCGAGGACGTGGCCGCGATCGAGCTCAACCTCTCCTGCCCGAACGTCGACGAGGCGCCCGAGAGCGCGGCCGCGATCGTCGCCGCCTGCCGCGAAGCCACCCGGCTGCCGCTCTACGCCAAGCTCTCGCCTGCTGCGTGGGACATCGCCGAGGCGGCGCGTGCGGTCGAGGCGGCCGGCGCCGACGGGCTCTCGCTCGTGAACACGCTGCGCGGGCTCGCGCTCGACCCGCACACGCTGCGTCCTGTGCTCGCCCGCGGTACCGGCGGCTACTCGGGACCGGCGCTGAAGCCGGTGGCGCTCGCCGCGGTCTACGCGTGCGCAACCGCCGTTGAGATCCCGATCGTGGGCATGGGCGGAGTCCGATCCGGGCTCGACGCGCTCGAGCTGTTCGCGGCCGGCGCGAGCGCGGTCGCGCTCGGAACCGTCCTCTTCGGTGACCCCGATGCACCGGTTCGGGTGAGGTCGGAGCTCGCCGCCGAGATCGCCGCGCGGGACCTCGGACATCCTCTGGACGCACGCGGTCTCGCGCATTCCTCCCTGCAAATGAGCGTATCCAGATTAGACAACAAGATGCAAAAAGTGCCTGGAAACAGGGCGAAAGCGACTGCTTGACCGAGTCTGGAAGGCTGCTAGTATCCCGCGCTCATGGTGTCGTCGAAGACGCAAGCCCAGGCCCCGCTGCGGTCGCTGGATCAGAGGATGGAAGCTCTCAAGCGGGCCAACGACATCCGAGTCCGGCGCGCTCAGCTGAAGAAGGACCTCAAGGACGGACGCGTGCAGATCGAGGGGATTCTGCTCGACCCGCCTGAGTACGTCTCGACCGCGAAGGTGTTCGACATGCTGATGGCGGTGCCGAAGTTCGGGCGCGTGAAGGCGGCGCGGTTGCTGAACCAGTGCCGGATCAGCCAGTCGAAGACCGTGGGCGGCCTCTCCGAGCGGCAGCGCGCGGAGCTCATTGGCCTCTTCAACAGATAGGCCGCTGCCCGTCTTCGTGATCACCGGCCCGAGCGGGGCCGGCAAGGGGACGCTGATCAAGCGGCTCGTCGAGCGGCACCCGGAGCTCGAGGTGGCGGTCTCGGCGACGACCCGCCCGCAGCGGCCGAACGAGACGAACGGACGCGAGTACTGGTTCCTCAGCGAAGAGGAGTTCGTCGAGCGGATCGAGGCGGGCGCGTTCCTCGAGCACGTCGAGTTCGTCGGCGGCCGCTACGGGACCCTTGCGTCTGAGATGGACCGGATCGCCGCCGAGGGGCGCGTCTGCGTGCTCGAGCTCGAGATCGACGGCGCCCGGACGGTGCAGGACGAGGTCGACCGGAGCGTCACCCTCTTCATCGCCGCCGACGTCCCCGAGCTGGAGCGGCGGCTCCGCGCCCGTGCGACCGAGAGCTCCGGCGAGATCGAGGACCGGATCGCTCTGGCCCGTCACCAGCTCGAGCAGGCCTACCGGTTCCGCTACATGGTCCGAAACGACGACGTCGAGCGCGCGACCGACGCGCTCTCCGCTCTCGTCCAACAGGAGCTCGCCGCTGCGGGTACCATGGCCGGCTCATGATCCATCCTCGCATCGATGAACTGCTGAACACGGACGCCGGTGGGGTCGACTCGCGCTACGCGCTGGTCATCGTCGCGGCCAAGCGCGCGCGGCAGATCAACAACTACCACCACCAGCTCGGCGAGGGCATGGGCTTCGAAGAGGCCCCGCCGCCGCTCGTCGAGTCGCGCTCGAAGAACTACTTGACCATGTCCCTGGAGGAGATCGCCCAGGGCAAGATCAAGTACGACTACGGCAAGCGCTAGACCCTTTTCTCGCTCGCGAAACGGGTAAACCGCCACCGCGGTGTCTCTGTGCGGGCACAATTGGGGAGATGGCGCGCATCCTGCTCGGGATCACCGGCGGCATCGCGGCCTACAAGGCCTGCGAGCTCGTGCGGCTCCTCGTCAAGGCCGGGCACGACGTGCTGCCGCTGCCGACGCGCGGCGCCGAGCGCTTCGTCCGCGCCGAGACCTTCTTCGCCCTGGCGCGCACGTCACAGAGCGACGATCCGTACCCGCACCTGGAGCGCGCCGACCTGCTCGTGATCGCGCCGCTGACGGCGAACACGATGGCGAAGCTCGCCCACGGGCTCGCCGACGACGTCCTCACCGAGGCGGCGCTCGCGCACCGCGGGCCGATTCTCGCCGCGCCGGCGATGAACACGCGGATGTGGGAGCACGCGGCGACCCAGGCGAACGCAGCGACATTGCGCGAGCGCGGCGTCGAGCTGATCGGGCCGGAGGCAGGCGAGCTGGCCGAGGGCGAGGTCGGTCTCGGCCGGATGACCGAGCCGGAGGAGATCGCCCGCCGGATCGAGGCGCTGCTCGGCGACGGCGCCACGGCCACGCAGAGCCCTCTCGCCGGCGCACGTGTGCTCGTCAGCGCCGGCGGCACCCGCGAGCCGCTGGACGCCGTCCGTTTCCTCGGCAACCGCTCGTCCGGCCGGATGGGCGTCGCCCTCGCCACCGAAGCGAAGCGCCGCGGCGCGACCGTGACGCTGCTCGCGTCGAACCTGGCCGTGGCGGCGCCGGCCGGGGTGGAGGTGGTCGAGGTACCGACTGCCGCAGATCTCGAGCGCGAGGCGCGGAGCCGCTCGGTCGACGCCGACGTCGTCGTGATGGCGGCGGCGGTCGCCGACTATCGGCCCGCCGAGCAGATCGAGGGGAAGCGCGCGAAGAGCGGCGCGGCCTGGGTGCTCGAGCTCGAGCCCACCGTGGACATCCTCGCGCGGCTCGGCGAGCAGGAGCGCAACGGCCAGGTGCTGGTCGGCTTCGGCGCGGAGCTGGGCGAGGCGGGGCTCGAGCGGAAGCGGCGGATGCTCACAGACAAGAACCTCGATCTCGTCGTCTACAACGACGTGTCCGCACCCGGCATCGGCTTCGACTCGACCGACAACGAGGTCACGCTCGTGACGCGCTCCGGCGAGCGCGAGCTCCCACGGGCGTCGAAGGCGGAGATCGCCGCCGGCATCGTCGACGAGGTCGAACGGCTGCTCGAGGAGCGTCGTGGAGGCTAGGCGCGACCCCGCAGCCGTCGCGTTGTCGGCCGAGACGGTCGAGCGGCTCGTCGAGAACCTCGCCCGCGTCGTCCATGCGCCCGTCGACACGCTCCGCCTGATCGTGCTCGCGCTCGTCGCCGAGGGGCACGTGATCGTCGAGGACTTCCCCGGGGTCGGCAAGACAATGCTCGCCAAGTCGCTCGCGCGCTCGCTCGACCTCGAGTTCTCGCGCATCCAGTTCACGCCCGACCTGCTTCCGTCGGACGTCACGGGCGTCAACGTCTTCAACCAGCGCACGAACGAGTTCGAGTTCCGGCCGGGCCCGGTCTTCGCGAACGTGCTCCTCGTCGACGAGATCAACCGCGCCTCGCCGAAGACGCAGGCGGCGTTGCTCGAGGCGATGCAGGAGAGCCAGGTGACGATCGACGGCGAGTCGTTCCCGCTCGACCCGCCGTTCATGGTGATCGCGACCCAGAACCCGATCGAGTACGAGGGCACGTACCCGCTGCCCGAGGCACAGCTCGACCGCTTCTCGATGAAGCTCGCACTCGGCTATCCGCCGCTCGCCGACGAGGCGCGGATGCTGAACGAGCAGACGACCGAGCCTCCGCTCGACTCGCTGGTGCCGGTCGCGACGCTCGCCGAGGTCACGGCTGCGATCGAGGAGGCGCGCTCGCTCTTCGTCGAGGAGAGTCTCAACCGCTACGTCGTCGCGCTCCTCCGCCATACGCGCGGCAGCTCCCGGCTCGCGCTCGGCGCCAGCCCGCGCTCGGGGATCGCGCTGCTCCGGGTCGCGAAAGCCCGCGCGCTCGCCGAGGGCCGCGACTACGTGCTTCCGGACGACGTCAAGGCGATCGCGCGGCCGGTGCTCGCACACCGGCTGATCCTCGCGCCGGAGGCGCGCTCCGCCGGGCTCACGGCCGAGGAGATCGTCGGCGAGGCGGTCGAGCAGACCCCCGTCCCCGTCTAGGCGATGACCCGCCGCGGCTGGCTGACGCTGCTGCTGGGTGCGGCGACGTACGTCGTCGCGTGGCTCTTCGGCGTCAAGGCGCTCTACCCCGTCGCGACCGGGCTCGTGCTGGCGCCGCTCGCCGCCGTCGCGTGGGTGTGGCTGGCCGCCGGCCCGATGACGCTGCGGCGGCGTGCCGGCAAGGGAGTTCTGCTCGAGGGCGGGGACGTCTGGGTCGGTCTCGACGTCCAGCCCGAGTCGCGGATACCGGCGGCCGGGATCGCGATCACGGAGACGATCGCCCGCTTCGGCGACCAGGTGACGACGCTCGCCCGCACCGGCACCGGCTACCGCGGCACGTACGTCCTCGAACGCGTGCCGCGCGGACGCTACGTCGTCGAGCAGGCGCGCGCGACGGTCGACGACCCGTTCGGGCTCGCGCACATGGACGTCGAGCTCGACGCGCGAGGCTCGCTGCTCGTCTACCCGCGGCTCGTGCCGCTCGACCGGCTCTTCTCCGAGAGCGGCGCCCACGCCCAGGACGGCCGCAGGCTGCTGCTCCGGCGCCCGTCTGGCTTCGACCTCCACTCGGTCCGCGAGTACGAGCAGGGGGAGTCGCTGCGGAAGGTGCACTGGAAGACGACGGCCCGCCGCGGCCAGCTGATGGTGAAGGAGCTCGAGGATGCGCCTCGCGACGAGATCGCGGTCATCCTCGACGCGGATGCGAGCGCCGTGGTCGAGGACAGCTTCGACGTGCAGGTGCGCGCGGCAGGGTCGATCCTGCGCGCGCACGCGGCGCACAACCGCCGGGCCGTGCTCGCCGTCAACTCGGCGGCGCGGCCGACCGTCCGGGTCACGTCGCTCGACGGCGACTGGCTGGCGGCGCTCGCCGTCCTCGCCGAGGCAGAGGCCGACGGCACCCGGCCGGTGGTCGAGATGCTCTCGCGCGAGAGCGGGCCTGCGTCCCGGGCCGTCGAGACCGTCGTCATCACGGCCCGCCTGTCGGGCGCGCTCGCGACGAAGCTCGTGCAGCGCTCGCTCGCCGCACAGGGAGTCAGCATCGTCTGGGTCGACAGCGCGAGCTTCGCGGGCCGGCCGACGAAGGTCGAGCCGGAGCTGCTCCGGCTCCAGGCCGCAGGTGTCGCCGTCGCCGTCGTCCGGCGCGGCGACTCGCTCGCCGCCGTGCTCGGCGCCGCCCCCGCTGTCCGGAGCGCCCATGGCTAAGACATGCGGCGTCTACGCCTTCCCGGCCCTGCTGATCGCACTCGGTTGGCTCCGGCTCGAGGAGACGCACGCACCCGGCGCCGACTGGGTCTGGGTCGTCCTGCTCGCGCTCGTTCCGGCGCTGGCGCCGCAGCTCTGGCTTCGCCTCGCGCTGATCGCGCCGGCTGCGCTGACCGCCGCCTGGGTCGCGCTGGACACGCCTGCGATCGACGATCGGCCCGGCTTCTTCGGCCCCGTCCTCGATCGCTTCGCCAACGGCGTCGGCGGTTTCTACGACGTCACCGTGCCCTTCAACGCGCTCGAGCACCAGCGGATGCACGGCGTCGTGCTGCTCGCGATCTTCGGCTTCTGCGTCCTGCTTGCGCAGGCGATCGCGGCGCGACGACCGCTGCCGGCGCTGCTCGTGGTCATCGCCGGTGCCGGCTGGCCCGCCGCGCTCTCTCCCGTGCGCAGCAGCGCGTACGGCGTCGTGATCCTGGCCGCCGCGCTGTGGGTGCTCGCCGGCCTGCGTTCCGCGCGGCGTCTTCCTGCGCTCGTCGCCGGCGCCGCGATCGTCATCGCCGCCGCGAGCGCCGCGAGCTCCGCGGCCGTCGCCAAGGAGGGGGTGCTCTCGTGGGAGCAGTGGAGCGCCGGCGGCCTGGGTCAGCCCGTCTCCGTCAGCTACGTCTGGGACGGCACGTACGACGGGATCGAGTTCGCGAAGAAGCGGACGACCGTGTTGCGGATCACAGGCCCGAAGCGCGGGCTCTACTGGCGGGCGACGACGCTCGACCAGTTCGACTCCGACCGCTGGCTCGAGAACCCGACGCCGCTCTCGAGCGGGCCGGCGAGCGGCAGGCTCCCGAACGACCCGCTCCTGCCCGCGCGCTCGCTCGACCGCGGCACCTGGATCCGCCAGGACGTCGAGGTGGTCGCGCTCCGCGACACCCACGTCATTGCAGCCGCGCAGCCGGTCGAGCTCAATGCACCGAGCCTGGGCAACGTCTTCCGCCTCTCGGACGGCCTCGTGCGGGTCTCCAACGGCCTCAGGCGCGGACAGAGCTACACGGTCTACAGCTACGCGCCGCGGCCCGGCCCGTCCGAGCTGGCCCGGCTCGACGCCGAGTACCCGCCGGCGCTCGACCGCTTCCTCGACATCGGCCGCACCCGCGTCGATCCTTTCGGCGTCCCCGGCCGCGACCGGCTCGTCGACGGCCTCTTCACGGACGAGCGCTACCTCGCGCTCTGGCCGTACGAGGCGATGTGGCAGGAGGCGCGCAGGCTGCGAGCTGACGCGCGGACGCCCTACGGCGCCGTCGTCGCGATCGAGACGTGGCTGCGCTCGACCGGAGGCTTCGCCTACGACGAGAACCCGCCCGCGACGGGTGGGCTGCCCCCGCTGGCGCATTTCGTCGCCGAAGGCAAGCGCGGGTACTGCCAGCATTTCGCGGGCGCGATGGCGCTGATGCTGCGGATGCTCGGGATTCCAGCGCGCGTCGCCGCCGGCTTCACGAGCGGCAAATACGAGGACGGCGGCTGGACCGTGACCGACCACAACGCCCATGCCTGGGTCGAGGTCTGGTTCCCGGGCTTCGGCTGGCTGCCGTTCGACCCCACACCGGGGCGTGGCTCGCTCGCGGCGCGCTACAGCGCGTCGTCGCAGGGCTTCAACGCCGGCGACGCCGCCGACGCCTTCGGTGGCGGCGCTGCAGCGCGGGGGCAGGGGGGAGGCGCCGACCAGCTGCGCCTGCTCGAGCAGAAGGAGCGGCTCGCGGAGCAGGCCCAGGCCGGCCGCCGCGCCGGCGGCGAGGGGCGGAGCACCCTGTGGCTGCTCGTCCTGGTCGCGCTCGCCGCCGTCGTCGCGCTCGGCCTGGTCAAGCTCGTGCGGCGGCGCAGCCGCTATCTCACGCGGGATCCGAGACGTCTGGCCGGTGCGGCCCGCCGCGAGCTCGTCGACTTCCTCGCCGACCAGGGAATCGCGGTCGGCGCGAGCATGACGCCGGAGGAGCTGCACGAGCTGGTGTATGCCGAGCTGGGCGCCGACGGCCGGCCCTTCGCCCGTGCACTGGCGGAAGCCCGGTTCGGCCCGCCGGAGGGCAGCGCCGTCGCCGCACACCGTGCGCGCCGCGAGCTGCGGAAGCTCATGCATCTGCTCCGGCTCCGGCTCGGCCGGCCGGCCCGCTTGCGCGGCCTGCTCGCACTCCGCTCACTGCGCACGTGATCCCGGCCGTCGTGATCGCAGCCGGCCTCGGCACGAGGCTCCGGCCGCTCACCGAGCGCTACGCCAAGCCCGTGCTGCCGGTGGACGGCACCCCGGTCATCGCTCACCTGCTGCGCGAGCTCGCCGCCGCGGGCGCCCCGCACGTCACCGTCGTGACCGGGTATCGAGCGGAGCAGGTCGAGCAGCTCATCGGCGACGGCGTTGGGTTCGGCGTCGATGTGACCTACGCACGTCAGAGCGCGCCCGACGGGTCCGCGCACGCCGTCGTCGCCGCACGCGCGACCCCGCCGTACCTCGTCCTCGGAGCCGATCTCGTCTTCGTGCCCGGCGAGATCGGGCGCTTCGCCGCCGCCTACGCCGCCTCCGACGCGGCCGGGGCGATCGCCGTCCAGCCGCGGCCGGGCACGGTCGAGGTGCATGAAGGACTCGTCGGGCGGGTGCTCGGCGAGGGCGTGCTCGGGCTGCCGCTGTGGGCTGTCGGCCCGGCCGTCGCGCCCAGGATCGAGGCCCTGCCGGGGCACCGTCCGTTCGAGCTCTCGACTGCGTTTCAACAAGCGATCGACGCGGGAGAGCAGATAGCGGCGATCGAGGTCGGCCCGGCGCGTGGCCTGACGACGCCGTTCGACCTGCTCGAGCAGAACTTTCCCTACCTTAGAAGCCTGTGACCGACGCGTACGACTACTTCCAGCAGGGCAAGGCCCATCTCAAGGACGGCATGGCCGCACAGGCGACGGTCTCGCTCGAGAAGGCGAAGAAGCTCGAGCCGGACAAGGCCTCGATCCGCGAGGCGCTGGGGATCGCCTACTTCCGGATCCAGCGCTGGAAGGAGGCGGAGGCGGAGTTCAGGGCCGTCCTCGAGCTCTCACCGACCGACGACTACGCCCACTACGCCCTCGGTCGCGCGCTCGAGAAGCAGGGCCGTGACGCCGAGGCGAACGGGCACTACAAGCTCGCCAGCTCGCTCTCGCCGTCGAGCGAGCACTACGCCGAGCGGATCATGCAGCTCGACGACTCGGCGGAGAACGAGCCCGGCTAGCTACATCAGGCGGTCGCCGGTGACGCGGTGGATCTCCTCGAGCGAGGTGATGCCCGCGCGGCAGAGGCGGATCCCGTCCTCGCGCAGGGTGATCATGCCGCCGGCCACGGCGGCCGCGAAGATCTCCTCGGTCGACGCCTCGATCAGATGCCGGATCTTGCCGCCGATCGGCATCACCTCGTAGATCGCGACGCGGCCGCTGTAGCCCATGTCCGCACACTCGGCGCAGCCGCGGGGGCGGTAGAGCAGCTCGCCCTCCTCGAGGACGCCGTGGAGCCCGTCGGCGATCTTCTCCGCCTGCGTCGGGACGTAGGCCTCGCGGCAGTGGACGCAGAGCCGGCGCGCGAGCCGCTGCGCGACGATGCAGTTGATCGAGGTCGCGATCAGCGACTGGTCGACGCCCATGTCCCGCAGCCGTGCGATCGAGCTGGCCGCGTTGTGGGTGTGCAGCGTCGTCAGCACGAGGTGGCCGGTCATCGCCGCCTGGATCGCGATCCGGGCCGTCTCCTCGTCGCGGACCTCGCCGATCAGGACGACGTCGGGATCGGAGCGGAGCATCGTCCGCAGGCCGCTCGCGAACGTGAGGCCGGCGCGGACGTTGACCTCGACCTGGGTGATGCCGGGGATCTGGTTCTCGACCGGATCCTCGATCGTCGCGAGCGAGCGCTCGTCGTCGTTGAGGAACTCGAGCGCCGCGTAGAGCGTGGTGGTCTTGCCGGAGCCGGTCGGGCCGACTGTGAGGACGGCGCCGTACGGCTGCTTCAGCGCCCGCATCAGCACGGCCTCAGCCTCCGGGTTCATCCCGAGATTGGTGATGCTGAGCCGGCCGGAGGCGCGATGAAGGATCCGGAGTACGACCTTCTCGCCGAACGTCGTCGGCAGGACGGCGATGCGGAGGTCGACCGGATCGCCGTCATAGCGGATCGAGATGCGTCCGTCCTGCGCGTTGCGGCGGTCCGCGATGTCGAGCTCGCCCATGATCTTCAGGCGGCTCGTGACCGCAGGCGTCAGACCGGTCGGGACCTCGGCGACCTTCCGCATGACGCCGTCGATCCTGGCGCGGACGACCATCGCGTGCGGCTGCGGCTCGAAGTGGATGTCGGAGGCGCCCTCGGCGATCGCGTTGGCGATGATCTGGTTCGTCAGCTTGATCGCCGGCGCGTCGGTGGCGTCGCCCTCGGTGATGTCCTCGCTGGGCGCGTCCTCCTGCGACGCCACGTCCGACTCCATCTCGACGTTGACGTTGCCGCGGAAGCAGCGGTCGAGGGTGCGCGCGAGGTCGGGGGTCGAGACGACGACGAAGCGGATCTGAAGCCCCAGCGCGAGCCGGAGGTCGTCCGAGGCCATCACGTCGGTCGGGTCTGTGACCGCGACGACCACGGTTCCGTCCTCGTCCAAGGCGATCGGCAGCGCGGAGAGGCGTCGCGCGACGTTCTCGGGCAGGAGGCTCGTCGCGGCCGGGACGAGGTCGAAGCGGGTCAGCTCGAGGAACTCGAAGCCGTACTGCTCGGCGAGGGCTTGTGCGATCGCCGTGGCGGACGTGACGTTGTAGCGGAGCAGGATCTCGCCCAGCCGGCCGCCTTCAGCCTCTTTCTGGGCGAGCGCGGCCGCGAGCTGCTCGGCGGTGATGACGCCGTCGCGCAAGAGCAGCGAGCCGAGCTGCGGCCGGCCCTCGGGCCGGCCGTACGGATCCGCAGACGCAGAGGTCGGAATCGCCGCAGCTTCCACCGTTCGTCTATCGGCCATAGTGCGGGTCGACATGAGGGCCGTGATCCAACGCGTTTCCCGGGCCACTGTGCGGGTCGACGGCACCGTCGCCGGCGAGATCGATGCCGGCCTGCTCGTCCTGCTCGGCGTGGCGTCGGGCGACGCGGAGAGCGACGCGGCGAGGCTGGCGGAGAAGGTCGCGCGGCTGCGGATCTTCGCGAACGACGACGGCCGCTTCGACCGCTCGGTGCTCGACACGAGCGGCGGCGTCCTCGCAGTCAGTCAGTTCACGCTGATCGCCGACACCGCCAAGGGCAACCGGCCGAGCTTCGGGGGAGCAGCGGAGCCCGAGGAGGCGGAGCGCCTGTACGAGCGCTTCTGCGCGGCGCTGCGCGAACTCGGCGTCGAGGTGGAGACGGGCGTCTTCGGTGCTCGCATGGACGTCGAGCTCGTCAACGACGGGCCGGTGACGATCGTCCTCGACGTCGGCGCCGGGCCGGCGTGAAGCGTGCCCTGCTCACGGGGATGTCGGGGACGGGGAAGTCGAGCGTCGTCCAGAAACTGGTCGAGCGCGGCTACAAGGCGGTCGACACGGACGACGGGTTCTGCGACGTCCGACCGGACGGCCGCCAGCTGTGGCGCGAGGACGCGATCCAGCAGCTGCTCGCGACCGAGGACACGGACGTCCTCTTCGTCGCCGGCTGCGAGGAGAACCAGAGCACGTTCCACTCGCAGTTCGACCACATCGTCCTCCTGAGCGCACCGCTCGAGACGATGGTCGAGCGGCTGGAGACGAGGACGAACAACCCATACGGCAAGTCAGACCTCGACTTCGGTCGCTTCCTCGAGGACGTCGAGACGGTCGAGCCGCTGCTGCGCCGCGCGGCTGATCACGAGGTGCTGACGTCCGCGCCCCTGAACGACGTCGTCGCCACGATCCTGCGTCTCGTCGACGTTGAGTAGCGCCGCCCTAGCGCTCGCGCTCGGCGCGGCGATCCTGCACGCGGTCTGGAATCTCCTCCTCGCCGGCTCGCGCGACGTGCTCGCGGCGACGGCGGTCGCGCTCTGCTCCAGCCTCGTCGTGGCGTTGCCGTTCGCGTTCGCGACGTGGGGGATCGAGCGTGCGGCGGTTCCCTGGCTCGTCGCGTCGGGGGCGCTCGAGCTCGTCTACTTCCTGACGCTGGCTGCGGCCTACCAGCGCGCGGAGCTCTCGCTCGTCTACCCGCTCGCACGCGGCGGCGCCCCCGTACTCGTGCTGCTCGGCGCCGTCGTGACGGGATACGACCCGAGTGGGATCGAAGTGGCCGGCGTCCTCGCCGTCGCGGCCGGTGTCGTGCTCGTGCGCGGCCTGAGAGGCGGCGACCGCCTCGGCGTCGCGCTCGGACTCCTGATCGCCGCTCAGATCGCGGCCTACACGCTCGTCGACGCGGAGGGAATCCAGGACGCGAACCCGGTGCCGTACCTGCTGCTGGCGCTGCTCCCGGCGGCGGTCGGCGCGGCGCTCGTGAGCGGCCGCGAGCGCCTGCGGGCGGAGTGGAGCGCACAGGCGGTCCTGGCCGGCTGCGGCGGCTTCCTCGCCTACGTCCTCGTGCTCGCCGCGCTCCGGCTGGCGCCCGCCGCGCCGGTGGCCGCGGTGCGCGAGACGAGCGTCCTCTTCGCCGTCGCGCTCGCCGCTCCGTTCCTGGGCGAACGGGTCACGAACACCCGCCTCGCGGGAGCCGTACTGGTCGTCGCCGGGGTGCTCGCGCTGGCCTCCGCATAGGCCGAACGGCCTAGTGCTTGCTACACTTGTCGCACCATTTTCACCAGCTGGACGAAATGGGCGCGCTGCGCCCATTTTTGTTGAGGGAGTCACGAAGTGAGCACGACGCACGAGAAGGAGCGGACACTGACGAAGCAGATCGGACGGGAAGTCGAGACGGCCCTGCCGGGCGTCGAAGTGCTGGCCGTCGAGCTGTCGAATCCCGAGCGGTTCACCGTCTTCGTCGACCACGCCGAGGGAGTCGACCACGCGCTCTGCGCGCGCGTCACCGACGTGCTGCGCGAGTACCTGCGCGACTACGCGATCGACGTCTCCTCGCCGGGGATCGAGCGGCCGGTCCGCACCCCCGAGCATTTCCGCAACGCGATCGGCCGCACCGTCACCCTTCGCACGCCCGAGCGCAAGAAGCTCAAGGGCGAGGTCGTCAGCGCCGGACAGCAGTCCGTCGTCGTCCGTTCGGGCGACGACACCGTCGAGATCCCGTACGACCAGGTCGTCCGGGGCAACCTGGTCTACGAGCAGTAGGAGAAGAGCAATGTCGCAGGAGATCATCGAGCACATCCGCGGGCTCGAACGCGAAAAGGGGATCGAGGAGAACACCGTCATCCACGCGCTGGAGGACGCGCTCCTGGCCGCCTACAAGAAGACGCCGGGCGCGGCCCGCCATGCCACCGTCGAGCTGGACGAGGAGGGCGAGTTCCGCGTCTTCGCGATCGAGATTCCCGAGGATCTCGAGGAGCGCCTGCTCGACGAGGCGATGGAGGCGAAGATCGACGAGCTCGAGCACCTCGAGGAGGAGACGGGGGAGAAGCAGCACACCCTGATCAACCAGGACGAGCTCGAGCTCGACTGGGATCAGGTGCCCGAGGAGCTGATCAAGCGCGCCGACGTCACCCCGCACGACTTCGGCCGCATCGCAGCGATGACGGCGAAGCAGGTGATTCAGCAGCGCATCCGCGAGGCCGAGCGGGCGATGATGTACGAGGAGTACATCGACCGCCAGGGCGAGGTCGTCACCGGCATCGTCCAGCAGGCGGGCGACCGCAACAACGTCCTCGTCGACCTCGGCAAGGTCGAGGCGCTGCTGCCGCGCTCGGAGCAGGTCGACGGCGAGCGCTATGAGCAGGGCTCAAGGATCAAGGCCGTCATCACCGAGGTCCGCTCAGGCACGAAGGGCCCGCAGGTGATCCTCTCGCGCCGCGATCCCGAGCTGATCAAGACGCTCTTCGAGCTCGAGGTGCCCGAGATCGCGGACGGCCTGGTCGAGATCCGCGGCGTCGCCCGCGAGCCCGGCTACCGCGCCAAGATCGCCGTCGAGTCGCACGCCCAGGGCGTCGACCCGGTCGGCGCGTGCGTCGGCCCTCGCGGCTCGCGCGTCCGCATGGTCGTTTCCGAGCTGCGCGGCGAGAAGATCGACATCATCCCGTGGAACACGGAGCCGGCCCGGTTCGTCGCCAAGGCTCTCTCGCCCGCACGTGTGCGCGAGGTCTATATCGACGACGAGACGAAGGAGGCGACCGTCGTCGTCCCGAACGACCAGCTCGCGCTGGCGATCGGCAAGGAGGGCCTGAACGCCCGCCTCGCCGCCCGCCTGACCGGCTGGAAGGTCGACATCCAGTCCGACGAGGAGTTCGCCGCGGCCGAGGCCGAGGCTGCCTTCGCGGGCGCCGGCGAGGGCGACGGCGAGGTCGGCGACTTCTCCGGCCGCTGCGCAGCGATCCTCTCCAACGGCAAGCGCTGCCCGAACGCGGCTCTCTCCGGCACGCGCTACTGCGGTGTGCCCGCGCACCAGGCGCTCGTCGGCCAGGAGCCCGAGGAGGTTCCCGCCGAGGCGGTCGAGGAGGTTGCGACGCCCGAGGAGGCCGAGCAGCTCGAGCCGGTCGCCGAGGTCGCCGACGAGGCCGAGTCCGTTGAGACGCCCGCCGAAGCCGCCGACGAGCCGCTCGCCGCGGATCGCCAGGAGGACGAGACGCCTGCGTGACGCCGGAACGCACCTGTGCGGGCTGCGGGCGCAAGGCGCCGCAGCGGGAGCTCGTCCGCTTTGCGGCCCGCGACGGAGTGCTCGTCAGCAGCCGCACGGAGCCGGGACGCGGCGTCTACACGTGCCGCCGGCTCGCCTGCTTCGAGCGGGCGGTTACGCGGCACGCGTTCAACCGCGTGCTGCGGCAGAACGTCACGGTCGAGCCCGGCCTCTCGCGGCTCGTCACACACCCTCTAGAATTGGACGCTGATGGCTGACGGACCGAACAAGCCGAACCGCCCGATCCGGCCCCGCCAGGGCGCGCCCGGACGGAAGCGCCGTGTCGTGATCGAGGGCGGCAACAACCGCCCGAACCCGCGCCAGGCGCGCGGCCGCACCGACGCCACCCCGAAGCGCGAGAAGCAGGA
The DNA here is from genome assembly GCA_963705515.1 of uncultured Gaiellaceae bacterium. GTDB lineage: Bacteria > Actinomycetota > Thermoleophilia > Gaiellales > Gaiellaceae > Gaiellasilicea. The sequence continues at coordinate 289,944 of CAVPJV010000009.1, read as the reverse complement.
GGTCGCTCCGCCGACCGGCCCCGCGACCGTGCCGTCGGGCGTTTCCGTTCGCGATCTCTCCCAGGCGCTGGGCGTGCCCGCGGCTCAGATCATCAAGATCATGATGGGCCTCGGCCAGATGGTCCAGATCACGCAGTCGCTCTCCGACGAAGAGGTCGAGCTCGTCGGCACCGAGCTGAACCGCGAGATCACGATCAAGCACGCCGCCGACGAGGAGGAGCTGCCGGAGGTCTTCGAGGACGCCGAGGAGGATCTCGCTCCCCGGCCGCCGGTCGTCACGATCATGGGCCACGTCGACCACGGGAAGACGACGCTGCTGGACGCGATCCGCGAGGCGGCCGTCGTCGAGACCGAGGCCGGCGGGATCACCCAGCACATCGGCGCCTACCAGGCGGATGTCGGCGGTCGCAAGATCACGTTCCTCGACACGCCGGGCCACGAGGCGTTCACGGCCATGCGCGCCCGCGGCGCGAAGGTGACGGACATCGCCGTCCTCGTCGTCGCCGCCGACGACAGCGTCATGCCGCAGACGAAGGAGTCGATCTCGCACGCCCGCGCCGCCGACGTGCCGATCGTGGTCGCGGTCAACAAGATGGACGTGCCGGATGCGAATCCGGACCGCGTCAAGGCCGACCTCGCCGCCGAGGGCCTGCAGCCCGAGGACTGGGGCGGGACGGTCCAGTTCTCCAACGTCTCCGCGAAGCAGAAGACGAACCTCGACGACCTGCTCGAGAAGGTGCTGCTGGTCGCCGACGCCGAGCTCGAGCTGACCGCGAACCCGAATGCGGAAGCATCGGGCCCGATCATCGAGTCGCGCCTCGACGTCGGCCGCGGCCCGGTTGCGACGATGCTCGTCCACCGCGGCACGCTCCGCGTCGGCGATGCGATCGTCGCCGGCGACGCGTACGGCAAGGTGCGCGCCCTGCACGACTACCGCGGCGAGAAGGTCAAGGAAGCGCGGCCCGGCACCCCCGTCGAGATCCTCGGCTTCAACGCGCCCCCGCCCGCCGGCGAGTTCGCGCGCGTGGTCGAGGACGAGCGCGAGGCCAGGACGCTCGCACAGCGGCGCGGCCAGCGGCTCCGCACCGAGCAGCTCGCGCAGCGTTCGAAGGGCGGCGTCTCGCTCGAGACGCTCTTCTCTCAGCTGGGCGAAGGCGCCGTCCAGGATCTGAACCTGATTCTCAAGGGCGACGTCGGCGGCTCCGTCGAGGCGGCCGTCTCCGAGCTCGCCAAGATCGACCACCCCGAGGTGCGTGTCAACGTGATCCACCAGGGCGTCGGCCCGATCACCGAGAGCGACATCATGCTCGCCTCGACCTCGAACGCGCTCGTCGTCGGCTTCAACGTGCGGCCGAACGCCGAGGCGCGCGCGCTCGCCGAGCGCGAGGGCGTCGACATCCGCACCTACCGCGTCATCTACCAGCTGACCGAGGACATCGAGCAGGCGCTCGTCGGCATGCTCACCGCCGTCCAGACCGAGGAGGTCATCGGCGAGGCCGAGGTGCGTGCGCTCTTCAAGGTCTCCCGCCTGGGCACGATCGCGGGCTGCATGGTCACGTCCGGCGTCGTCCGCCGGAACGCGCAAGTGCGCGTCGTCCGCGACGGCACCGTCATCTACGACACGACGATCTCGCAGCTGAAGCGGTTCAAGGAGGATGCGCGCGAGGTCGCCGAGGGCTTCGAGTGCGGCATCCTGCTCGAGAGCTTCAACGACGAGAAGGAAGGCGACGTGCTCGAGGCGTACGAGACGCGCCAGGTCGAGCGGACGTCGCTCGACGAGCCGGCCGGCACCACGCCGGCGCCGGCTGCCTAGCCACTCGTCGACGCCGCCAACAGCTCGGCAGACGTGACCACGCAGTTCCGTCCGAGCGCCTTCGCGGCGTAGAGCGCGCGGTCGGCCATCCGCACGAGCATGTCCCCGTCCGGCGTGTCCGCGGGGTAGGAGGCGACGCCGAAGCTGGCCGTGATCGCGCGGTCAACGCCGGGGACGCTCACGAGCTCGACCTCGTTGCGCAGCTTCTCCGCCAGGACGACGGCGCCCTCGAGCGGTGTGTCCGGGAGCAGGATCAGGAACTCCTCGCCGCCGTAGCGGCCGGCGAGATCGCTCTCGCGGAGCGCCGACCTGAGCGCGGCACTCGCCGCGGCCAGCGCCTGGTCGCCCTTCTCGTGCCCGAAGACGTCGTTGATCTGCTTGAAGTGGTCGAGGTCGCAGAGGACGGCCGAGAGGGGGAGATTCGAACGCGCCGCCTGCGCCACCATGCGGACGAGGCTCTCGCGGAGGCTGCGCGCATTGGGCAGTCCCGTGAGCGCGTCGGTGGCGGCGCGAACCTCGGCGACCGCGAGGTTGCGGAGGTTGGCGAGCACGGGTGCGGCCTGGCTGACGGACTGGTCGATCCGGCCTCGCTCGGACGCGCTCAGCGGCCGCTCGTGGGCGACGAGCACCGACCCGATCACCTCGCCGCCGACCAGGGAGGGGACGCAGGTGGTGCGGTCGTGCTGGCTGCAGAGGTCGCACGTGAGCAGCGGCTCGTCGTCGGTCGACTGCGCGTGCGTCCGGCCGAGGCGGACGGCGAGGCACGAGTTGGGCGAGGAGTCGACGAGCTTCTCGGCGAGCAGGCTCCCGAGCGGGACGGGCGTGGCCGCGTCGAGCCGGTTCTGGCTGTTGTTCCGGTTCAGGACGACGATCTCGGAGCGTCCGAGCGAGCGCTCCAGGTGCCGCTTGACCAGCGCGTGCGCCTCACCCTCGCTCTCGGTCACCTGCAATGTCTCTGCGAACTCTCGCTGGGAGGCGTGGTACTGCGCGTCGGCGACGCGCCGCTGCATCTCGCGTTGCCGCATCCGGCTCAGAAGCAGGCCGCCGACACCCGCGAATGCGACGCTGAGCAGAACGATCAGGAGGACGGCCCGCTCGACGGCGTCGGCGTGCCGCTTCGCGCTCTCCGCCTCGATCATCTCGACGAGCTTGTCGTTGTCCTTCTCGAAGCGCTCGATCAGGTCGTTGCGGGAAGCGGTCGAGACGGCGGAGACCGGTCTTCCGTTCCGGATCCGGATCACCGCGTCGTTGGCGATTCCGGCCCAGCGCTCGGCGATCCGCTCCTGGTCGGCGATCGTCGCGGTCTTCTCGTCGTCGTCCTTGGCAAACGAGCGCGCGCGGTCCGCGGCGGCGGCGAGCGCCGCCGTCGCCTCGTCGTACGGCTGCAGGAAGCCTTCGCCGCCCGATTCGGCAAAGCCGCGCAGGGCGCTCTCGCGCGCAAGCAGGGCGTTCAGCATCCCGCCGGCCGCCTCGCGCTCCGAGTACTCGCGCGTGCCGATATGCCGCTCCGCCGAGGCGGTCGTCCAGGTGATGCCGGCGACACTGGCGACGAATGCCACCAGGACCACGGAAAACCGAAGCAGGTGAATCATCTCGGCCAGTGATCGGCAACTCGCGCCCGCTCGTTGAGGGTTGAATAACCCTATGGCGAGCGGCTGGGTCGGGATCCTCTCGGCGGAGCTCCACTTTCCGGAGGCGCATTCGCTGAAGGAGAAGCGGATGTCCGTGCGCTCCGCGAAGGAGCAGCTGCGCAACCGCTTCGGCGCCGCGGTTGCCGAAGTCGACCATCACGAGGTCTGGCAGCGCACGCGGCTGACGGTCGCCGTCGTCACCCGCCACGCCGGCGAGGCGGAGCGGCTGCTCGCCGAGGCGGAGCGGTACCTGGCCTCGCGCGAGTGGGAGCTTGGGCAGGTCGAACGGGAGCTCGTCACGCTCGACGACGACTGAGCGCGGCTGCTCGCTACGGTAGATCCATGGCCGACCGGATGCGAAGAGTGAACGAGTCGCTCCGGCAGGTCCTGTCGGAGGCGCTGCTCGAGTTGAAGGATCCACGGATCGGGTTCGTGACCGTGACGGGCGTCGACACGTCCCCCGACCTCCGCCAGGCGGTCGTGTTCGTGAGCGTGCTCGGCAGCGAGAAGAAGCGGATCAAGAGCATGAGCGGGCTCGACGCCGCCCACGGCGTGCTCCAGTCGCGGATCTCGCGCGAGCTGCGGCTGAAGCGGACTCCGACGCTCACGTTCGAATACGATCACGCGGTCGAGCACGGCGTGCGGATGTCAAAACTCATAGATGAGCTCGCCCCCGAACCCGAATCCGCTGAACCCGAGCACGACGCAAGCTGACCTCGGGGCGGTCGTCGAGGCGATCCGTGGCGCAGGCCGCTTCCTCGTCACCACGCACGAGAACCCGGACGGCGACGCGCTCGGCTCGATGCTCGCGACGCAGCTCGCGCTGACAGCGTTCGGCAAGGACAGCCTCATGTTCCTGCCCGGCCCTGCGCCGCTGCCCGGCGAATACCGGTTTCTGCCGCTCGAGGAGCTGCGCAGAGAGCTTCCCGACGACGCGGCTGAGCGGACGCTCGTGGCCGTGGACGCAGCGAACGAGAGCCGGCTCGGCGCCGACGCGGCGGCGCTGCACTCGGCGCCGTTCACGATCAACATCGACCATCACCACGACAACTCGCGGTTCGGCGACGTCAACCTCGTCGATGCGGCGGCGTCGTCGACGGGCGAGGTGCTGCGGGACGTGATCCGGGAGCTCGGGATCGAGCTGACGCCCGGGCTGGCGGAGCCCCTCTACGTCGCGCTCGTGACCGACACCGGCCGCTTCCAGTACGCGAACACGACCGCGAAGGCCTTACGGCTCGCGGCCGAGCTGGTCGAGGCCGGCGCCGACGTGCACAAGGTCTTCCAGGGTGTGTACGAGAGCGTTCAATTCGGGAAGCTGAAGCTGCTCGCGCGCGCTCTCGAGCGGGCACAGGTGTACGAGGGCGGTGGCCTCGTCGTCTCGTACCTGCTCCGCGACGACTTCGGCGAGGTCGGCGCGGTCGAGCCGTACTCGGAAGGGATCATCGACTTCCTCCGCGCCGTCGAGGGAGCCGACATGGCGGCCCTGATCCGCGAGCCGCCGCGAGGCGGGACGCCCGCGCGCCGGATCTCGCTGCGAGCCTCTCACGACGAGCTCGACGTCTCCGCGATCGCGCGCGAGTCCGGCGGCGGCGGCCACCGGCAGGCGGCGGGCTTCTCGAGCGACGACTCGATCGACGAGATCACGGCATTCCTCCGCCGCGAGTTCGTCGCTGCCACGGCTTCCTCGCGCTGATGCCGCCCAAGGGCCTCGAGCCGAGCGGGATCATCCTCGTCGACAAGCCGGCGGGACCTTCCTCGTTTGCGGTCATGGCCCGTGTGCGCGCCCGGATCGGGACGAAGATGGGTCATGCGGGAACTCTTGACCCGTTCGCGACGGGATTGTTGCTTCTGCTCTCCGGACGGTCGACAAAATTGGCGGGATCGTTCGTCGGTCTCGACAAGCGCTATCTCACGGACGTCGACCTGACGGCCCGGACGACCACGGGCGATCCGGAAGGCGGCGTGGTCGGGCGGCAGGAGGCGCCGTCGCCGGACGAGCTCGAACGCGCGCTCGAGGGCCTCCGCGGCGAGATCGAGCTGCCGATCCCGGCCGCGTCGGCGGTCAAGATCGGCGGTGAGCGCGCGTACAAGCTGCACCGTCGCGGCGTCGAGGTGGAGATGCCCCTGCGGCGCTCGCGCGTCGACGCGCTCGACGTCATCGCGTATACGGACGGCATCGTCACGCTCGATCTTCGTGTCAGCTCGGGGACGTACGTGCGGGCGATCGCGGAGGCGCTCGGTGGTCACTGCGTGGCGTTGCGCCGGCTCGAGGTGGGGCCGTTCAACGTCGAGGACGCCGACGAGCAGCACGTGATCCCCGCCGAGCAGGCGCTGGCGCTGCTGCCGTGAACACGGCTGAGAAGCCCTTCGCGGTCGCGATCGGGACGTTCGACGGCGTTCATCTCGGGCACCGCCGCGTGATCGAGACCGCGCTCGGCACCGGCCTGCCCGTCAGGGTGCTGACGTTCCAGCCGCACCCGCGCGTCGTCCTCGGCAACTTCGTCGAGGCGCTCGCGACGCTGGAGCGCCGGCTCGAGCTGCTCGCCGAGCTCGGCGTCGCCGAGACGACCGTGCTCGAGTTCACGCTCGACGTCGCCAAGCTGGAGCCGGAGGACTTCGCCGCTGCGCGGCTGGCGGACGCGGCGGTCGTCGTCGCGGGCGAGGACTTCCGCTTCGGGCGCAAGCGCCGCGGCGACCTGGAGTTGCTCGAACGGCTCGGGTACGGGGTCCTGCCGGTGCCGCTGCTCGAGGGCTTTTCCTCGACCGAGATCCGGCACGCGCTCCACGAGGGCGACGTGCGGGCGGCCGCGCGGCTGCTCGGACGCCCGCCGGAGCTGGACGGGATCGTCGTCGGCGGCGACCAGCGAGGCGGCACTCTCGGCTACCCGACGGCGAACCTGGCGGTCGAGCCGGCGCTGCTCGTCCCCGCCTACGGCATCTACGCCGGCGCTGCGCTCGGCCATCGCGCCGCGATCTCGATCGGCACGAATCCGCACTACGGCGGCGACGAGCGCCGGATCGAGCCGTACCTGCTCGATTTCGACGGCGACCTCTACGGCCGTCGCCTCGTCGTCGAGCTCTGGGAGCGCCTCCGCGACGAGCAGGTCTTCGAGAGCGAGCAGGGCCTGATCGACCAGATCGCCAGGGACGTCGAGGCGACGCGAAAGGCGGTTCGACCGGCATAGGTAGGTTGCTGCGGTGAGCGACATCGGCGCGATGATCCATGCCCGCGGGCTCGTCAAGCGCTTCGGAGAGCTCGTCGCCGTCGACGGTATCGACCTCGACGTCAAGCAGGGCGAGGCTTTCGGATTTCTCGGTCCGAACGGCGCCGGCAAGAGCTCGACGATGCGGATGATCGGCTGCGTCTCGCCGGTCACGGATGGGACGCTGCGGATCCTCGGCAAGGATCCGGCGACCGAGGGAGCGCAGATCCGGGCTCGGCTCGGCGTCGTCCCGCAGCAGGACACCCTCGACTTCGAGCTGACGGTCCGCGAGAACGTGCTCATCTACGGCCGCTACTTCGGGCTCTCCCGGCGCGAGTTGAAGCCGAGGATCGACGAGCTGCTGGACTTCGTCCAGCTGACCGAGCGCGCCGGCGACAAGGTGGAGCCGCTCTCGGGCGGGATGAAGCGCCGCCTGACGATCGCGCGGTCGCTCGTCAACGATCCCGACCTGCTCCTGCTCGACGAGCCGACGACAGGGCTCGACCCGCAGGCACGGCACGTCGTCTGGGACCGCCTCTTCCGGCTCAAGCAGCAGGGCAAGACCTTCGTCGTGACGACGCACTACATGGACGAAGCCGAGCAGCTCTGTGACCGGCTCGTCGTCATGGACCACGGCGCGATCGTCGCCGAGGGGTCGCCGTGGGAGCTGATCCAGCGCTACTCGACGCGCGAGGTGGTCGAGATCCGCTTCGAGGACGAGCGCCCGCAGAACGGCGTCTTCGAGGGCGTCGCGGAGCGGGTCGAGGAGCTGCCGGACCGCGTCCTCCTCTACACACGCGACGGCGACGCGACCGCGACCGCCGTCGCCGAACGTGGGCTGCCGCCGCACTCGACCCTCGTCCGGAGGAGCACGCTCGAGGACGTCTTCCTCCACCTCACCGGACGCACGCTCGTCGACTAGCGGTGGACAGCGTCCTCCAGCCGCTGCGGGCGTACGAGCACTGGCTCGCCCAGTACCGGCGCGTCTGGCGGGGCACGATCGGGACGAGCCTCGTCAACCCGATCCTCTACGTGACGGCGCTCGGGGTCGGGCTCGGCACGATCGTCGATCAGACGCAAAACACGCCGGGCGGCGTTCCCTACCTCGACTACGTCGCCCCTGGCCTTCTCGCCGCCGCCGCGATGCAGACCGCCACGATCGAGTCGAGCTGGCCGGTGATGGCCGCGATCAAGTGGTCGCGCGTCTATCACGCGATGATCGCCACGCCGCTGACCGAGCGCGACGCCTTCGTCGGCCACCAGCTGTTCGTGATCACCCGCGTCTTCACCTCCGCGGCCGCCTACCTCGTGGTGATCACCGCGTTCGGAGCCGTCTCCTCGTGGTGGGGCATCCTCGTCGTCCCGGTCGCCGTGCTGATCGGCACTGCCTTCTCGATGCCGATGGCCGCGCTCGCCGCGCGCGTCGAGGACGACCGCACCTTCGTGACGATCTTCCGCTTTCTGATCGTGCCGATGTTCCTCTTCTCGGGAACCTTCTTCCCGATCTCGCAGCTGCCGCTCGGGTTCGAGCTGATCGCGTACGTGACACCGATCTGGCACGGCGTCGAGCTCTGCCGGATGCTGACGCTCGGGACGGTCGAGCCCTGGGCCGCCCTGTGGCACACGGCGTACCTGCTCGCCTGGACGCTCGTCGGCTTCGAGCTCGCGCGACGCTCGTACCGCCGGAGGCTGCTCGGATGACGACGCTCGTGCTCCGCGCGCTCGAGCTGCCGGGCGGCCGCGGCATCCATCTGTTCGAGCGGAACGTGATGAGCCACCGGCGCACGTGGCCGATCATCGTCTCCGGCTTCTTCGAGCCGCTCTTCTACCTGCTCTCGCTCGGATACGGGCTCGGCGGCTATGTCGGCGACGTCGTCATCGACGGCCAGACGATCGAGTACGCGGCCTTCGTCGCACCCGCGCTGCTCGCAGCATCCGCGTTCAACGGCGCCTTCTACGACGCGACCAACATCTTCTGGAAGCTCCGCTACCAGAAGGTCTACGACGCCGTGCTCGCGACGCCGCTCGGGCCGAAGGACATCGCCGCGGGGGAGACCGCGTTCGCACTTTTCCGCGGGCTCATCTACGCCGTCGGCTTCTTCACCGTGATCGGCGCGCTCGGCCTGCTGGAGTCGTGGTGGGCGCTGCTGGCCCTGCCCGCGACGGTCTTCATCGGCTTCGCGTTCGCCGGTGCCGGCATCGCCGCCGTCACCTACATGCGCAGCTGGCAGGACTTCGACATCCTCAACCTCGCGATCCTGCCGATGTTCCTCTTCTCGGCCACGTTCTTCCCGCTCTCGACCTACCCTGACTGGCTCGAGTGGGTGATCCGGGTGACGCCGCTCTACAACGGCGTCGAGCTCCTCCGCGCGCTGACGACCGGCACCGTCGGTGCCGCACAGCTCGTCAACGTGGCCTACCTCGCCGTGCTCGGCCTCGTCGGCATGTGGATCGCGAGCCGCCGCGTCGAGACGCTGCTGCTGACGTAGCTTCCTTGCAAGATTTCGCTGTCCGGCGTGTCTCAGATGGCATGGGATCGGCGCCGGCCCGACTGCGGTTGATCGAGGCAGTCCGTTGTCTTGACTGCGGCAGGGAGTACGCCAAGCCGTTGGGGCGGGGCTCGCTCGTCGCGAATCCGGGGTGTCCCGCGTGCGGCTACGTGGGCTGGGCTCCGAGCCCGCCACAGCTCACGGCAGCGTCGCCGCGTGGCCGCTCCGACGCGGATCGCCTGCTGCTCCTGTCGTCCCGATCAGGCTGACGCCGCCGAAGTAGTGGTGTGCGCCCGGCCAGCGCCGAACCTGCAGCCCTGACCGCGTCAGCTCGTCGAGTGCGCGCTCGTCGACGCCCGGCTCCGCGTTGACGACGTCGCCGGCGCGGTGGAAGCGCGGCCGCTCGACAGCCGTAACCGGTGCGAGCCCCTCGTCGAGGATGCCGGCCGCAACACCGACGAGCGCGGTGCGGAGCCGGGTGCCGCCGGCCGCGCCGATCGCGAGCTCGAGGCCCCCCGCGAACGCGAGCGTCGGCGCCATCATGCTCGCCATCCGCTCCCCCGGCCAGAGCGGCTCCCGGACGAGGTCGACCTCGCCGAGCATGCTGTTCAGCTGCACGTCGAGGCCGGGGAGGAAGTCGCCCGTGCCGAGGCCGAGGCTCGAGGTGAGCACGCAGACGCCGCCGTCGGCGTCCGCGGCGACGAGGTTCGTCGTGTGGCCGTCGGTCTCGGCCCCGGTCAGCGCTTCGAGCAGCGCGTGCACGCGTGCAGTCGGGTCGAGCTCGCGCAGCCGTGGCAGCCGCTCGAGGGTCTCCGGTACATGCGACAGGCCGCCGCGGGTGAGGACGCGGCGGCCCAACCACACGCCCTCGACCGGAGCCTCCCAGCGCGCCTCGTAGTGCGCCAGGTCGGCAGCCGTCACCGGCACCCCCTCGAAGGCGGTGAGAAGCTCGGCGATCGAGCCGTCGTAGACGCTGTCGGCACCCTCGTCTGCGAGCAGCTCGAGCGCCCTCGCGAGCCCGGGTTGCGCGAGCGTCTCGCCGGTCTCGAGCAGCCGGCCCTCCGGCGCGTAGATGCGCTCGCCGTCCGGCTGCATCGTGAAGACTGGCCCGAGCATCGCCAGGCAGGCGGCATGGGCGGGCGGCATCGCGACGCCCTCGCGCGCCAGCCGCAGAGCCGGCGCGACGACCGTCGGCCAGGGCAGGCGTCCATAGCGCCGGTGCAGGGCGCCGAGCCCGCGTGGGAGACCCGGCACCGCGCACGTCCCCGGCCCGACGGCGTAGTGGACGAGCTCCTCGCCGAACGGGACGCGCAGCTCGACGGGCGGCGCGCCGGGGCCCGAGGGCACGTCGACGAAGCAGTCCAGGTTCCACGCCTCCTCGCCGTCGAAGTAGATCGCGTGCCCACCGCCGAGCAGCCCGGTCATCACCGTCTCGGCCACGCACGAAGCTAGGCACGCTGCGACGGCGGCGTCCGCGGCCGTTCCGCCCTGCTCGAGGATCTCGATCCCGGCCGCCACGGTGGCCGGGTGGCCGGCTGCGACGCCGCTTGGAAGCATGGGTTGCTACCCTAGTCGCGACCGAGATCTCGGCCGGACGTGTCTTCCTTCACGCCGCGCGGGGACTCCGGAGACAACGACAAAAGGAGGCCGCATGGCCCTCACCAAGGAAGTCAAGCAGGAGCTGATCGGGAAGCACGGCCGCAATGAGGCCGACACCGGCTCCCCCGAGGTCCAGATCGCGATGCTGACGCAGCGGATCAACGACCTCACCGAGCACCTGCGGACACACGCCAAGGACCACTACTCCCGGCGCGGCCTCTTGAAGCTCGTCGGCCGGCGGCGGCGGTTCCTGAACTACATGCAGAAGCACGACCTCGAGGGCTATCGCGCCCTCATCAAGGAGCTAGGCCTCAGGCGCTAGCGCTTACCCGGGAGAGTGGAAGCTTGGATGAGGCCCACTGCAGTTAGCAAGCAGAGCCAGGTCTGATCCAAACTTCCACTCTCCACCAAGCAGAGTGGAGGACATGGAATGAGCACGGTATTGGGGCAGGTTGCCTCGACGTCCGTCGAGATCGGTGGCAAGGAGATCACCTTCGAGACGGGCAAGTTCGCCAAGCAGGCGGACGGCGCAGTCGCCGTTCGCTCCGGCGACACAATGGTTTTGGCGACGGCCGTCGGCCGTCCCGAGGCGCGCGAGGGAGCGGACTTCTTCCCGCTCACCGTCGACGTCGAAGAGCGGGCCTACGCCGCGGGGAAGATCCCCGGAGGCTTCTTCAAGCGTGAAGGGCGCGCCACCGAGCGCGCGACGCTGACCGCACGCATGATCGACCGCCCGATCAGGCCGCTCTGGCCGAAGGGCTTTCGCAACGAGGTGCAGGTGATCTGTACGGTCCTCTCGGCCGACCTGATCACCCCGCACGACATCCTCTGCATCAACGGCGCCTCCGCCGCCCTGATGCTCTCGCCGCTGCCGTTCTTCGGCCCGGTGGGCGCCGTCCGGATCGGCCGGATCGACGGCGAGTTCGTGGTCAACCCGACCCACGAGCAGAACTTCGAGGAGTCGGCGCTCGACCTGATCGTCGTCGGCACGAAGGACGGCCTGACGATGATCGAGGCCGGCGCGTCCGAGGTCTCCGAGGAGATCCTGCTCGAGGCGTTCGAGCTCGCGCACCAGGAGATCCGCAAGCTCTGCGAGGCGCAGGAGGAGCTGCGCCGGCAGGCCGGCAAGGCGAAGTGGCTGGACATGGACGTGACCGCCGAGATCGAGAGCTCGCACGGGCATGCGATCTGGGAGCGGATCCAGCAGGACGGGCTCCGCGAGGCCGCGTCGATCGAGTCGACGATCCTCGCCGAGCTGGCTCCGGAGCTGTCGATGGACTCGGGCGACGAGGACATCCAGCGTCAGGTCCAGGTCAAGGCCAGCATCGCGATGCTGCTCGAGAAGGGGCGGCTCGCGGCGGTCGAAGGCCCGGTGCGGGAGCAGTTCGAGTCCGACCTGCGCGCCCTCACGGACGCCGAGGACGACTCGAAGGAGCTCAAGTCCGCGAAGCGGCACCTGCTCTTCGACCGGATCGTCGACACCGTCGAGCTGCCCTTCCCGGTCGGCCCGGCGACGGTCGACGGCGAAGGCCCGACCGTCAAGGACGCGCTGACCAAGGGCTACGTCAAGAAGGCCGCCGAGGCGATCTACAAGGACCTCGTCCGCAAGAAGATCGCGATCGAGAAGCGCCGGCCCGACGGCCGCGCCACCGACGAGATCCGGCCGATCGAGTGCGAGGTGACGGTGAGTCCCCGCGCACACGGCACGGGCCTCTTCCAGCGCGGTCAGACGCAGGTGCTCTCGCTGCTGACGCTCGGCACGGCGAAGGAGGGTCAGCGGATCGACGACCTCTCCCTCGAGACCGACCGCCGCTTCATGCACCACTACAACTTCCCGCCCTACTCGGTCGGGGAGACGGGCTTCATGCGCGGCCCCAAGCGGCGTGACATCGGCCACGGCGCGCTGGCCCAGCGTGCCCTCGAGGCGGTCATCCCGTCGGCGGAGGACTTCCCGTACACGATCCGCATCGTCTCCGAGACGCTGGAGTCGAACGGCTCGTCGTCGATGGGCTCGGTCTGCGGCTCGACGCTCGCCCTGATGGACGCGGGCGTCCCGATCACGGCGCCGGTCTCCGGCATCGCGATGGGCCTCGTCAAGGAGGGCGACGACTACGTCATCCTCACCGACATCCAGGGCGCGGAGGATCACCTGGGCGACATGGACTTCAAGGTCGCCGGCACGAGAGACGGGATCACCGCGCTGCAGATGGACATCAAGATCACCGGCGTCACGCAGGAGATCATGCGCGGCGCCCTCGATCAGGCGAACCAGGCCCGCAACTTCATCCTCGACCGGATGCTCGAGGCGCTGCCCGAGGCCCGGACGGAGCTGGCGGCGCACGCACCGCGGATCTCCTCGATCCAGATCAACCCGGACTTCATCGGGATGGTGATCGGCAAGGGCGGCGAGACGATCCGCTCGCTCGAGTCCGAGTACGACGTCCAGATCGACATCGAGGAGGACGGCACGATCCTCGTCTACGCGACCGAGGGGACCAAGGCTGATGCGGCGATCGGTGCGATCGCGGCGCTGACCAAGGAGCCGGAGGTGGGGGACACCTTCACCGGCAAGGTCGTGAAGACGACCCAGTTCGGCGCCTTCGTCGAGCTGAAGAAGGGCACCGACGGCCTGCTCCACGTCTCGAACGTGGGCCCGGGCCGGGTCGCGCACATCGAGGACGTGATGGCGCGCGGCGACGTCGTCGACGTGATCGTGCAGGAGGTGGACAAGGCGCGGGGCCGGATCGGTCTCAAGCTCGTCCACAAGCACGAGGACGGACGGCTGGTCGAGCCGGAGGAGCTGATCGAGCGGGCGAAGAACGCCCCGCCGCGGCCCCCGGAGGAGGACCGCCCGCGCCGCGACGGCGATCGCGGCCGCCGCGGCCCGCGCCGCGACTAGGCAGTGACCCGAGGGGGCGGCGAGAGCCGCCCCCTCGCTTCAGGCGTCTTGCGCGATCGGGATCCGCTCCTGCGGATCCCGATCTTGCGCGGGAGTCGGCGGCGAGAGCCGCCCCCTCTTCACATCTGCGCCAGAAAGCCTGTCTCGAGCATCCCGCGGAGCAGCTCGGCCGCGCGCGGCACGTCTTCCTCACCGAGGGACGCCAGGACGGCGTCGCGGGCGCTGCTCGACCCGTCGAGCGCTCGCAGCAGCCGGAGCGTCGGCTCGTCCACGTCGGCGCGGAACCCGAGGCCTTCCTCGAGCGTGAGCGCGGCGCCGACCACCGACCACCCGTCGCTCGGCGACACGACCTGCTCGAAGCGGGCCGCGGGTGCGACGGCGAGCGGGCGCCCCAGCAGCGCATCCGGGCCGGCCGCCGCCGCGTCGACGCCCGCGAACATCCGCAGCAGATGGCTCGACGCGGGCTCGAGTGGCCGCGCCGGTAGGCTCGCGCCGCGCGACCAGTTGACGCCGTCGCGGCGGCGCAGCACGAGCGCGCCGTAGGCGAGCGCCTCGATCCCGAGCTCGCGGTAGTACGCCGTCCAGCGGTCGAGCGCAGCGCCGAACTCATCCGACCCCTCGACGGCGTCGCGCGTCCATGCCGCCGCGTTCGAGAGGGGATCGTCGGTGGTCGTGTGCAGGATCCACGTGTCGCAGCCGGAGCCGTCGAGCCATTCGCGCGGACGTACTGCCGGATCGTCGCCCGCCTGTGCCCAGCTGGCCATCAACGTCGCGAAACCGCCGGGCTCGAGCAGGCCCGGCAGCCCACGCGCGAGCAGTTCGCTCACACGATCCCCGGGGAGGCCACTGTCCCGGAAGGTGAACTCGGCGTCCGGCGAGACGACGTAGGGCGGGTTGCAGGCGATGCAGCCGAACCGCTCGCCGCTGACAGGCTCGAGCAGGCTCCCCTCCCGCAGCTCGACGTTCGTGACGCCGTTCAGGGTGAGGTTGAAGGATGCGAACGCCAGCGCGCGCCCGTTCACGTCCGTCGCGACGACGTGCTTTGCATGGCGGGAGAGCAGGAGCGCCTGGATTCCGTTCCCCGTGCAGACATCGAGCGCCCACTCGACCGGCTCCCTGATCGTCAGGTGCGCGAGGACGGCCGAGGGGCGGTGGACACCCGCGACGCGGTCCGCTCCGTCGACGTCGAGCCGGTCGGACGCGATCAGGAGGTCGTCGTGGGGGACGACGCGCACGAGCCCGTGCAGCGACCCGTCCCGCTCCTCGGCGAGGCCGGCCTCGACGAGCAGATCCGCATGCTCGCCCGGCGGCACCGGGTCGCCGAGCAGCAGCAGCGAGATGAGGGCCGAGAGGCTGTCGGGCACCGCCGCGAGCCGGCGCCGGTACACCTCGAGGTCGACGTGCGTGAAGATCGGCTCGCCGCTCGTATGCAGGCGGCGCGAGATCCCGGCGCCGGTGTACCCGGAGGCGGCGAGCACCTCCCGCAGTCGCACCGCGGTGCCGGGCGCGGGCGGGGAGGGAGGCGGCGTCAGATCTTGACGTTCTTCGTCAGGTCCCAGCCGCCGTGCACCGGGGCGTCGAGCGAGCCGTCCGCCTTCTGCGGTGCGTAGTCGTACGAGATCTTGGCGAACTCGAGCGAGAAGGAGTCGTGCGGCTCGGTGGTGTCCTCGCCGCCGCCGAACGCGTAGGAGGAGACGAGGACGTCGTTCAGCTTGATCTTCAGATACTCCTGCTGCGAGCCGCCGGCCTTGCGGGCGGTCAGAAACGCCTGCTTGATGTGCTTGCCCTGCGCACAATGCAGGAAGAGCTGCGGCGAGGCCTTGCTCGTCCGCGCCGTGAAGGTGAAGTCGCTCATCTGCACCTTGCCGGCGCCACCGCCGCCCCCGTGGGCGGGGCTACCGACGTGCGTCTCGCCGAAGCTAAACGACAGCACGTCGATCTCGCCCTTGTGCTTCGAGTCCTTGCTCTCGCCTGAGATCCCGTCCAGCTTCAGGAAGTAATCGATCGCGGCCATGCTTCCCCCTCGGTCAGCTCCGACCTAAGTATGAACGCCGACGGATGTCCGCGCAGGCGGAGCTAGGATCCGGCGATGCAGGCCCACGAGCTCTCGACGCTCCCGACCGGCGAGCGTGTGATCACCGAGCACGTCCCGAACGTGCGCTCGGTCTCGTTCGGCTTCTGGATCGGAACCGGCTCGCGCGACGAGACGAACGCGCGGGCGGGCGTCTCGCACTTCATCGAGCATCTGCTCTTCAAGGGCACGAGCACGCACTCGGCGCAGGAGATCGCCGAGATCTTCGACGGGCTCGGCGGCGAGCTGAACGCCGCCACCTCGCGCGAGACGACGCTCGTCTACGCGCGCGTGCCGGACGACCGGCTCGAGCCGGCGCTCGACGTGATGGCGGGGATGGTCTACGACCCCGCCTTCGCCGAGATCGACTCCGAGCGCGAGGTCGTGCTCGAGGAGATCGCGATGGTCGACGACAACCCCCAGGATCTGATCCACGACCTCGTGGCGGAGGCGGTCTTCGGCGGCCACCCGATCGGACGGCCCGTGATCGGCCGCGCCGAGGTGATCTCGAGCGTCAGCAAGAAGGCGCTGACCGCGTACCACCGGGCGGCCTACGCGTCCGACAACATCGTCGTCGCTGCCGCCGGCAACGTCACGCACAGCCGCGTCGTCGAGCTCCTGACCGCACGGCTGCCCGCGACCGAGCCGCACGTCCGCGCCAGGAAGCCGTTCGGGCGCGTGCCGCCGCCCGGCTACCGCTTCCAGCGGAAGGCGACCGAGCAGTACCACGTCTGCCTCGGCGCGCCCGGGATCTCGCGCCGCGACGAGCGCCGCTTCGCCGCCTCGCTGCTCGACTCGATCCTCGGCGGCTCCGCCTCGTCCCGGCTCTTCCAGGAGATCCGCGAGAAGCGCGGCATGGCCTATTCCGTCTACAGCTTCGCCTCGCAGTACTCGGACTCCGGGCAGATCGGCCTCTACGTCGGCACGCGCGAGGAGAACCTCGTCGAGTGCTTCGAGATCGTGGCGCGCGAGCTCGCGGACGTGGCCGCCGGGAACGTCAGGCCGGGTGAGCTCGAGCGTGCGCAGGAGAACCTGAAGGGCCGGATGCTGCTCTCGCTCGAGTCGACCTCGAACCGGATGAGCCGGCTCGGCAAGTCGCTGATCAGCGACACGGAGCTGCTCTCGCTCGACGAGCTCGTCGCGAAGGTGGACGCGGTCACCGCCGACGACGTCGCGGCGGTCGCGGGAGACCTGCTCCGCCTCGACCGGCTCTCCGCGGCGGGGATCGGCCCCTCCGAGTCACGCTTCCGCGCCGCGATCGAGCGCGTCAACCCCGCCCTCGTGGAGCGCGCGGCAGCGTGAAGGTGATCGTCTTCGGGCGGAGGGGCAAGGTCGGCTCCGTGCTCGCGCCCGCGCTCGAGGCCGCCGGGCACGAGCTCGTCGAGTCGACGCACGAGGCAGACGTCGCCGTCGACTTCACCCGTCCCGAGGCGGTCGAGGAGAACGTCCGGGGCGCGCTCGAGGACCGCGTCCCGGTCGTGATCGGGACGACCGGCTTCGACCAGGAGCGCGTCGCGGCGCTGGCCAGGGTCCACGAGCTGCCCGTCTTCTACGCGCCCAACTTCGCGCTCGGAGCGGTGCTGATGATGCGCTTCGCGGCCGAGGCGGGAAAGGTGTTTCCGCACGCCGAGATCGTCGAGCTGCACCACGATCAGAAGCTCGACGCGCCCTCGGGGACGGCGAAGGCGACCGCCGCGCTGCTGCCGCCCGACACACCGATCCACTCGGTCCGGCTGCCCGGCCTCGTCGCGCATCAGGAGGTGATCTTCGGCGGGCCGGGGCAGACGCTGACGATCCGCCACGACACGATGTCGCGCGAGGCCTTCGTGCCGGGAGTGCTGCTCGCGCTGGAGAAGGTTCGAGCGCTCCCACCGGGCCTGACGGTGGGTCTCGACGCGCTGCTCTAGGCGGCCCACGCCCCGGGGGTTCGAACAGCCTGCCGCCGCCGCAGGGGTGGCCGACGTCGAACTGTGCTCGACCGGCGTGGACCGCAGGGACGACTGTTCCGTGCGGGGCGCCGCGTGTCAAGGCTCCGGCGGCGGCTGTAGGATCCGGGTGTGCTCGGCGAGGTGCTGACCGCGATCGTGACGCCGTTCAAGCGAGACGGCTCGGTCGATCTCGACAGCTTCCGGGCGCTCGCGCGCCACCTCGTCGACAACGGCTCCGACGGCCTCGTCGTCACCGGCACCACGGGCGAGAGCCCGACCCTCACCGACGACGAGCGCTTCGAGCTCTACGCCGCCGCGCTCGACGAGGTCGGCGACCGCGCGACCGTCGTCGCGGGCACCGGCACCTACGACACGCGCCACTCGGTCCACCTGACCGAGCAGGCGCACGAGCTCGGCGTCGACGCCGTCCTGATCGTGACGCCGTACTACTCGAAGCCGCCGCAGCGCGGGATCGTGGCGCACTTCGAGGCCGTCGCGGCGGCCACCGACAGGCCGATCGTCGTCTACAACATCCCCGGGCGGGTGGTGATCAACATCGAGCCCGAGACGATCACCCGGCTGGCCGAGATCGAGAACGTCCACGCCGTCAAGCAGGCGTACGACGACCTGGCGCAGGCGAAGCACATCGTCGAGACCGGCCTCGACCTCTATGCGGGCGACGACGACCTGATCGTGCCCTTCCTCGAGCTCGGCGGCGTCGGCGGCGTCTGCGTGCACACGCACGTTGTCGGCCCGCAGGTGAAGGAGGTTGTCCGCCTCTGGAAGGCGGGCGACCACGACGCGGCCCGCGCACTTGATCGCGAGCTCGCGCCGTCGATCGAGATCCTGCGCACGGCCCCGAACCCGATCGCGATCAAGGCGGCCCTGAACCTGCTCGGCCACGACGTCGGCGGGCACCGGCTCCCGCTCGTCGAGGCGACCGAAGACGAGCGCGAGCGTGTGCGCGACTGCCTCGCCCGGCTCGGCCTGCTTCAGCCCGCCGCGGTCTAGTCGCTCGGGCGTCCGGCCGCGCATACACTCCCGCGCGTGAGCCTGCGCATCATCCCGCTCGGCGGCCTCGGAGAGGTCGGCAAGAACATGACCGTCTACGAGCACGGCGGCGACATCGTCATCGTGGACGCGGGTCTTGCGTTCCCGCGCGACGAGCACCTGGGCGTCGATCTCGTCCTGCCCGACATCTCCTACCTCGAGGGGAAGCGCGTCAACGCAGTCGTGCTCACGCACGGGCACGAGGACCACGTCGGCGGGCTTCCGTACCTGCTGCGCGAGGTCGACTGCGACAAGGTGATCGCGACGAAGCTGACGCTCGGGCTGATCAAGTCGAAGCTCGACGAGCACGGCCTCTCGGCGTCGACCGAGCTGCAGGAGGCGGTGACGAACGAGCAGATCCGGGTCGGCTCGTTCACGCTCGACTTCGTGCGCATGGCGCACTCGATCCCGGACTGCGTCGCGATCGTGCTCGACACGGCAGCGGGTCGCGTCCTCCACACCGGGGACTGGAAACTCGACCACACCCCGGTCGACGGGCTGAAGACGGACGTCGGCCGGCTCGCGGAGCTCGGCAACCAGGGCGTCGACCTGATGCTCGGCGACTCGACCAACGCCGAGCGGCCCGGGATGACCGGTTCCGAGCGCCTCGTCGGCGAGGCGTTCCGGACGCTGATCCCGCTGCGGAAGGGTCGCATCCTCGTCGTCTCGTTCGCGTCGAACGTGCACCGGATGCAGCAGGCAATCGACGTCGCCGTGCAGGTCGGCCGCAAGGTCGCGATCGTCGGCCGCTCGATGCGCAAGAACCTCAACATCGCCCGCGGTCTCGGCTACCTCGACGTGCCCGAGCACATGCTCGTCAAGCCGCAGGAGGCGATGGAGCTGCCGCCCGGCCAGGTGATGATCCTCTGCACCGGCAGCCAGGGCGAGCCGATGTCGGCGCTGACGCGGATCGCCTACAACGACCACCCGTCGATCTCGATCGAGCGCGGCGACACCGTCATCCTCTCGGCCAAGCCGGTGCCGGGGAACGAGCTTCGCGTCCACGACTCGATCAACCGGCTTGCGCAGATGGGCGCGGAGGTGCTGCACCAGGAGATCGCGCCCGTCCACGTGTCGGGTCACGCCTGCTCCGAGGAGATGCGGACGCTGCTCTCGCTCGTGCGGCCGCGCGCGGTCATGCCCGTGCACGGCGAGTACCGGATGCTCGCGGCGCACGGCCAGCTCGCGCGCGAGGCCGGCGTCCCCGCGGAGGCGATCCTGATCGGCGAGAACGGCTCCGTCGTCGAGCTCGAGCGCGGCCGGACGCCACGGATCGTCGACCGGATCGAGGCGGGCGTGACGTTCGTGGACGGCCTCGGCGTCGGCGACGTGCGGGACGTCGCACTCCGCGACCGCCGCCGCCTGTCCGAGGACGGCGTCCTGATCATCGTCACGACGCTGGCGAGCTCGAACGGGGGCACGACCGCGCCGCCGGAGCTGATCGCGCGCGGGTTCGGCGACTCGGAGGAGCTCGTCGACGAGCTCCGCTCCGAAGCGCTGAGCGTGCTGCAGGAGCTCTCGTCCGACGGGATCACGGAGATCAAGCTGATCCAGGAGCACCTGCACGACGCCGTCGGGCAGCTGGTCTACGACAGGACCCGCCGGCGGCCGATGATTCTTCCCGTGGTGATCGAAGTTTGATGAGCGCCTGGCCCGACATCCTGGTCGGCCACGCGGCCAGCGAGCTGACTGCGCGACGACTGATCGTGCAGCTGCGCGCCTGCGAGGCGGCGGCGCTTGCCTTCTGCCGCCTGCTCGAACGCTGGGGCAGGGGAGAGGCGCAGCCGGCGACGGCGGGCGGCCGCGAGGCGGCGCTCCGGCACGCCGCGGACAGGGTCGAGACCGCGCTGGCGGGGCTCGAGGTGCCGCTCGGCCGCTACCTGCTCGAGCTCGAGGCCGACCAGGCCGAGGGCCGCTCCTGGTACGCGGGGCCGGGAGCCGGGGAGCTCGTCGAGTGGCGGCCGGTGCTCACGCGCGCCGGCGTCCAGGCGTCCCCGGACCGCGTCACGGCCGTCTACCTGGAGCTGGCCGTGCTCGTGCGGGCGCTCCAGGGCCTCTCCGACTCCGCGCGGCTCGACGCGCCGCCGGACGCCTCCTCGCTCTGGGCCGGCCTCTTCGACCTGCGCGACACGCTGCTCGGCTCCACCGTGGACGACCTGCGAGCGCTTGCCGCCTGAGCTTGTGTCTATCAGACACAAGCTCGGCGTGAGCCCGCACCGTTCCCTGGGCCGAAGAGCGCTTGTGTCTATCAGACACAAAGTCTCGTGAGCGAACGCCCTTCGATCGCCGTCGTCGGCAGCGTCAACCTCGACCTCGTCGCCCGGGTCGAGCGGCTGCCGCGGCCGGGCGAGACCGTCACCGACGCGAGCTTTGCCCGCGTCAAGGGCGGCAAGGGCGCCAACCAGGCCGTCGCGGCCGCGCGGCTCGGCGCCGACGTCACGCTGGTCTGCTCGGTCGGCACGGACGTCTTTGCGGACGAGGCGCTGCCGCAGGAGGAGAGGCTCACGCTCGCTGCAACCCGCGTCGAGGCGCCGACCGGGGTGGCGCTGATCCTCGTCGACGCGAGCGGCGAGAACCAGATCGCAGTCGCCCCGGGCGCGAACGCTGAGCTGAAGGAGTTCGAGCTGCCGCCGGCCGACGCGGTCCTGACCCAGCTGGAGGTCCCCGACGAGGCGGTCCGGCGCGCCTGGGAGCTGTCGGAAGGCCTTTTCTGCCTCAACGCGGCGCCTGCCCGTCCGATCGACGTCGACGCCGACCTCACGGTCGTCAACCGCTACGAGCTCGAGGTGCTGCGCCGTCGGGACGGCCTCGTCGCGGTCACCCTCGGCGCCGAGGGAGCGATTCTGCTCGAGGACGGGGAGGAGATCGCCCGTGCCGAGCCGCCGCCCGTCGACGCGGTCGACGGCACGGCCGCAGGTGACGCGTTCACCGCCTGCCTGCTCGTCTCGCTGCTGCAGGGGCTCGAGCCGGAGGAGGCGCTGCGCCGCTCCTGCGCCGCCGGCGCCGTCGCCGCCTCGCGCTTCGGTGCGCAGCCTTCCCTGCCGACGGCCGAGGAGGTCGACGGCATACTCCAGCGGTGACGACTCCGGTCATCCTCGACTGCGATCCCGGGCACGACGATGCAATTGCGCTCCTGCTCGCGCTCGCGAGCCCCGAGATCGAGGTCGTCGGCGTCACGACCACGCACGGCAACCAGACACTCGACAAGACGACGGACAACGCGCTCCGGCTGCTTGCACTCGTCGACCGCACCGACGTACCGGTCGCCGCCGGCGCCGAGCGGCCGCTCGTGCGCGAGCTCCACGTCGCCGCCCACGTCCACGGTGAGAGCGGCCTGGACGGCCCCGAGCTTCCGGCTCGCGCCTCCGAGCCGGTCGAGCAGAACGCCGTCGACTTCCTCGTCGACCACGTGACGCCCGAGACCGTGCTCGTGGCGGTGGGGCCATTGACGAACGTGGCTCAGGCGCTCGACCGCGGCATCCGACCGGCGCGCATCGTCCTGATGGGCGGCGCGATCGCCGAGGGGAACATGACCCCGGCGGCCGAGTTCAACATCTGGGCCGATCCGGAGGCGGCGCAGCGCGTGTTCCACTCCGGGCTCGACGTGACGATGATCGGGCTCGACGTCACCCACGGCGCGCTCCTGACCCCGGCGTGGGCCGACCGTTTCCGCGAGGCAGGGCGCGTGGGCACGTTCGTCGCCGAGCTGGTCGAGTTCTTCAAGCAGTACCACGCGCGGACGTACGGCTGGGATGGTGCGCCGATCCACGACGCCGTCGCGCTCGCGCACGCGTTCCGGCCCGGGATCGTCACGACCGAGCGGCTGAACGTCGAGGTCGAGCTCGAGTCGGAGCTCACGCGCGGCCGCACGGTCGTCGACCGCTGGCACCGCACCGATCGCGAGCCGAACGCCGACGTCGGTGTCGCCGTCAACGCGGATGCGTTTCTCGAGCTCCTGCTCGAACGGATCGCGACGTACGGGTGATCGTCGCCGCGGCGATCGCGCCGCACGGGACGCCGGCGTTCGCTCCGGGCCTGACGCGCGACGCGCTCGAGGAAATCGGACGCCGCTTCGCCGCCGCAGCCCCGGAGACGATCGTCGTCGTGACGCCGCACAACGTCCACGTCTCCGGCCACTTCGCCGTCGTCGACGCGGCCACGGTCGCAGGCTCGCTCGCCGAGTGGGGCGAGCCGGAACGGACGCTCCAGCGCCCCGTCGACCGCCGCCTGGCCGCCACCCTCGTCTCGAAGGCCCGACCGCTCTCGATCGTGTCCATCTCCTACGGCGGCAACGACGCGTCGGCCGCGACCGCGCCGATGGACTGGGGGACGCAGATCCCGCTCTCGTTCCTGCCCGAGCTGCCCGTCGTCGTCGTCAGTCCGGCGCGCGACCGGGCGCTCGCGGACCACGAGGCGCTCGGGCGTGCGATCGCGGCCGCAGCGGCTGACACGCGCGTCGCACTCGTCGCCAGCGCGGACCACGGCCACGCGCACGATCCCGACGGCCCCTACGGCTACGACCCGGCGGCTGCGGCGTACGACGAACGAGTGGTCGAGCTCGTGCGCGAGAACCGCCTCGGCGAGCTCGACGGGCTTGCCGAGCTGGTCGAGGCCGCGAAGGCGGACAGCCTCTGGCAGCTCGCCGTCCTCCACGGCGCGCTCGGGGCGGGCTTCGACGTCGAGTTGCTCGCCTACGACGCGCCGACGTACTTCGGCATGCTCTGCGCCGCCTATGCGCCTGCCGCCTGAGTCGTTCCCGGTCGTGATCGCCGCCGCCGGCGCGCTGGCCCTCGGCGTCGGCGCGGTTGCGACGCTGGACGGCAACCTCTGGGGGATCCCGCTCGCACTCGGCGGCACGTGGCTGCTCTGGTGGTCGGTCCGGGTGACGAGGAAGGGCTAGCTTCCGGCGCGTCGAACGCGCCTCCATGGCAGCCAGGAAGAAGAAGCGGCCGCTGCGGCCGCGCACGCCCTCGCGCGTGAAGAAACGGACGACGAAGAAGAAGAGGGTCCGTGCTGCGCACGAGCATCCGGAGCTGATCGGGCTCGGGCTCGTCGCGATCGGGCTCTTCCTCGCATCGCTGCTCTATCTGGGCTGGGAGGGAGGCGTCGCCGGCGAGAAGATCGAGTCGGGCCTTCGCGACGTGATCGGGTCGGCCGCGTACGCCGCGCCGCTCGCGCTCGTCGTCGTCGGCGGCCTGATGCTCTTCCGTAGCGCTCTGCTCGACGTCAAGCCGTTCCGCACCGGCCTGGTGATCACGACGATCGGCCTCATGGTCACGCTCGGCGCCGAGCACGGCGGCGCCGTCGGCAACGCCCTCGGCGGCGGGGTCGCCAAGCTGCTCGGTGGCACCGGCTCCGTCCTGCTGGGCCTGACCGCACTGCTCGCGGGCGCGCTCCTGCTCTCCGGCGCCTCGTACGGCGCCGTCCTCCGCCGTTCGCATCACGCGGTCCGTCGTGCGGTCTCACGGCCGGAGCGGCCGACGCGCGACGAGGTGCTCGCACCGCCGCCCGCGCTCGCGCAGCACGAGCCGCCGATCGACGTCGTCCACGACTACCCCGACGTCGTCTCCGAGGGGCTGTCCGAGCCGCCGCCGCTGCTCGTCGACGCCAACGACGAGACCGAGGAGCAGGCGGCGCTCTTCGACGTCCCGCGTGCCGAGGGCGCGTACGTGCTGCCGGATCGTGCCGTCCTCAAGGTCTCGCCGCCCGCCGGGTCGAGCTCGAAGGGCGCCGACCAGCGCACGGCCGACACGCTCGTGACCGCGCTCGCGCACTTCGGCGTCGAGGCGACGATCGTCGGCCAGATCGCCGGCCCGCGCGTGACCCGCTACGAGCTGCAGCTCGCGCCCGGCACCAAGGTGTCGAAGGTCGCGACGCTGAAGGACGACCTCTCGTACGCGCTCGCGACGACAGAGATCCGGATCCTGGCGCCGATCCCCGGCAAGCAGGCCGTCGGCGTCGAGGTGCCGAACCTGACGCCGAAGATCGTCACGCTCGGCGACATCTACGACGACCTGCCCTCGAGCGCGAGCCCGCTCGCCGTCTGGCTCGGCAAGGACATCGCCGGCAACGCCGTCTGGGCCGACCTGGCGCGGATGCCGCACATCCTGATCGCCGGCACCACCGGCTCCGGTAAGTCGGGCTGCATCAACACGCTCCTGACGTCGATCCTGCTCCGCTCGACCCCGGACGACGTGCGGATGATCCTGATCGACCCGAAGCGGATCGAGCTCAACTACTACGAGTCGATCCCGCACCTGCTGACGCCGGTCGTCTCGAGCCCGAAGGAGGCGAGCACGGTCCTCACGAACCTCGTCGCCGAGATGGAGCGCCGCTACGAGCGCCTCTCGATCGTCCGCGCCCGCAACCTGCCCGAGGCGAACCGCGCCTTCAAGGCGCGCGGCGAGGACACGCTTCCGTACCTGCTGGTCGTGATCGACGAGCTCGCCGACCTGATGATGATCAGCCCGCAGGCGGTCGAGGACGCGATCATCCGCCTGGCGCAGAAGTCGCGCGCCGTCGGCATCCACCTCGTGCTCGCGACGCAGCGGCCCTCGGTGGACGTGATCACCGGGATGATCAAGGCGAACGTGCCCAGCCGGATCGCGTTCGCGGTCTCGAGCCAGACCGACTCGCGCGTGATCCTCGACGGTGCCGGCGCCGAGAGCCTGCTCGGCCAGGGCGACATGCTCTTCAAGCCGCTCGGCACGAGCCGCCTCCAGCGCGTCCAGGGCGCGTACGTCTCCGAGGAGGAGGTGTCGCTCGTCGTCGAGCAATGCCGCCACCAGCGCGAGCAGGAGCTCGACGAGACGCTGCTCGAGCTGCCCGAAGGCGCCGTGGACGACACGGACGACCACGACGGCGAGTTCGACCCGGACGAGGACCCGCTGCTCGACAAGGCGATCGAGATCGTCGTCCAGACGCAGACCGCATCGGTCAGCTTGCTGCAGCGGCGCCTCCGCGTCGGCTACACGCGCGCGGGCCGGCTGGTCGACATGCTCGAGCGGCGCGGGATCATCTCCGGGTACGAGGGCTCGAAACCGAGGCGCGTGCTCGTCGACGAAGCGGAGCTCGAGCGCTTCGTCTCGGCCGCTCCGTGAGAAGTAAAGACTTTCCTTTTCGCCCAACTTAGGGTCTAATCAAGCGTCCAAGTCTGGCGGTGGATGTGTCTTTCTAAGGAGGGTAAGTGAGAGTACGTACGTTTATGCCGCTCGTGGCCGCGGCGCTGATAGCGGTCCTTGTGTTGGCCCTCGGCGCCGGCACGGGCGCCGCGAAATCGGACGTCCAGGCGGCGCCGGCGAAGTACAAGGTCACGCTCGTGACCGACATCGGCGGGCTCGACGACCGCTCGTTCAACTTCCTGGCGAACAAGGGTCTCCAGCTCGCGAAGAAGAACTTCAACGTCGACGGCACGGTCTTCATCTCGAAGTCCGGCAGCGACTACGTCCCCAACCTGACCCGCGCTGCGCGGAACGGGAGCGGGCTCGTGATCGGCGTCGG
Source organism: uncultured Gaiellaceae bacterium (assembly GCA_963705515.1). Classification (GTDB taxonomy): domain Bacteria; phylum Actinomycetota; class Thermoleophilia; order Gaiellales; family Gaiellaceae; genus Gaiellasilicea. The sequence goes on along the minus strand of CAVPJV010000009.1, from coordinate 263,761 downwards.
CTTCCTGATGGCCGACGCGGTCGCGCAGGTTGCCAAGCGCTTCCCGAAGACGAAGTTCGCGATCATCGACTACAGCGGTGTCGCGGCTGAGCTCAAGGGCAAGCCGACGAACGTCCGCGGTCTGCTCTTCAAGGAGCAGGAGGCCGGCTACCTGGTCGGGTTCCTCGCGGCCAAGCAGGTCCTCGCGCACCCGTTCGAGGGCCAGACGAAGCTCGGTGCCGTCGGCGGCCTCAAGATCCCGCCGGTGGACCGCTACATCGCGGGCTACTACGCCGGTGCGAAGCGGGCCAGCTCGAAGGTCACCGTGACGCACTCCTACTCGCAGGACTTCGTCGACCAGGCGAAGTGCAAAGAGCAGGCGCTCAACCAGATCGCCAACGGCGCCGGCGCCGTCTTCCAGGTCGCCGGCCAGTGCGGTCTCGGCGTCCTCTCGGCGGCGAAGGAGAAGGGTGTCTTCGGGATCGGCGTCGACGCCGACCAGGGCTATCTCGGCACGCACGTGATGACGAGCGCCACGAAGAAGGTCGACGTCGCGGTCTACAAGACGATCGAGGCGGCGAAGGCGGCCGGTGCGAAGTTCAAGACCAACACCAGCGCGATCTTCACGGTCGCGAACGGCGGTGTCGGGTACGGGAAGATCTCGCCCCGTATCTCGCCGGAGCTGAGGAAGCAGGTCGAGGCCGTCAGCAAGCTGATCGCGGCGGGCAAGATCAAGAACATCCCGCAGGCCCCGCCCGCAACGACGGGCTAGGCAGACGCGGTTCCACGGAAGGGGCGGGGTTTCGATCCCGCCCCTTCCGGTATCACTCCACCCATGAGGCTCGCCCGCCTGGCTGCCCTGTTCGTGCTCGTGTTTGCTGTCGGCGGCTGCGGTAGCGACGACGAGTCGAGCAGCGGTACGACCGCGGCCGAGACGACGGCGGCCCCGCCGACGACCACGGGCGGGACGAGCGGCGAGGGGATCAAGATCGGTCTCGTCACCGACATCGGCGGACTCGACGACCGCTCGTTCAACTTCCTCGCCAACAAGGGCCTGCAGCGCGCCGAGCGCGAGCTGGGCGTCTCGGGCCGGGTCGTGGTCTCGAAGTCGGACGCGGACTACGTCCCCAACCTGACGACGCTCGCGAAGCAGGACTACGACCTCGTGATCGCGGTCGGCTTCCTGATGGCGTCGGCGCTCGAGAAGGTGGCAGCGCGCTACCCCGACACGGACTTCGCGATCATCGACTACTCGCAGGCGGACATGAAGACGAAGCCGAAGAACGTCCGCGGCCTGCTCTTCAAAGAGCAGGAGGCCGGCTATCTCGTCGGGTACCTGGCCGGGCTGCTCACGAAGGACGAGGCGGGCGCAAAGCAGGTGATCGGCTCCGTCGGGGGGCAGAAGATCCCGCCCGTCGACCGCTACATCGCGGGCTACCAGGCGGGGGCGAAGAAGGCGAATCCCGGGATCACGACCCTGAACGCCTACTCGCAGGACTTCGTCGACCAGGCGAAGTGCAAAGAGCTCGCGCTCGACCAGATCGCCCGCGGCGCCCACGTGATCTTCCAGGTCGCCGGCCAGTGCGGTCTCGGCGCCCTCTCGGCCGCGCAGGAGAAGAACGTGCGCGGGATCGGCGTCGACGCCGACCAGGCGTACCTCGGCGAGCACGTCGCCACGAGCGCGCTGAAGAAGGTGGACGAGGCCGTCTACCAGACCGTGCAGGAAGTCGTCGACGGCGGCTTCAACGGCGGCGAGGACACGATCTTCGACGTCGCCTCGGGCGGAGTCGGCATCGGCGTGATCTCGCCGACCGTGCCTCGGACGGCCGTCGCCGAGGTCAAGCGCGTCCAGATGGAGATCGCGGACGGCACGATCTCGAACATCCCCACGACCGTCGCGGGCTAGTTCCGGTCAGCGGATCCGTCCCGGCACAGTAGGATCGCCGCGGATGGACGAGCGGCCTGTTCTCGAGCTCCGCGGGATCACGAAGCGATTCCCCGGCATCGTCGCGAACGACGGCGTCGACTTCGACCTGCGCAAGGGCGAGGTGCACGCGCTCCTGGGCGAGAACGGCGCCGGCAAGTCGACGCTGATGAACGTCCTCTACGGCCTCTACCGGCCCGACGAGGGCGAGATCCTGATCAACGGCAAGCTGGCCGAGCTCGGCTCGCCGAAGGCTTCGATCGAGAACGGCGTCGGCATGGTGCACCAGCACTTCATGCTGATCCCGGTGATGACGGTCGCGGAGAACATCGTGCTCGCGATCGAGCCCGTGCACAACGGCGTCCTTCTCGACTACGACGCTGCAGCGAAGCGCGTGGAGGAGATCTCGACCCGCTTCGGGCTCGCCGTCGACCCGCGCGCCTACGTCCAGGACATCACCGTCGGTCAGCAGCAGCGGGTCGAGATCCTGAAGGCGCTCTACCGCGGCGCCGACATCCTCGTCCTCGACGAGCCGACCGCCGTGCTGACGCCGCAGGAGGCGCAGGAGCTCTTCACGATCGTCAAGAGCCTGACCGACCAGGGCAAGTCGATCATCTTCATCAGCCACAAGCTGAACGAGGTCGCCGAGATCGCCGACCGGATCACGGTGCTCCGGCGCGGCAAGAAGATCGAGACGCTCCCGGCAGCGGGGGCGACCGAGGAGGGGCTCGCCCGCCTGATGGTCGGCCGCGAAGTGCTGCTCCGGGTGGACAAGGGCGTGTCGACCCCGGCCGCGCCGCTGCTCCAGGTCGAGGGCCTGACGGTGGTCGACGACCGCGGGATCACCAAGGTGAAGGACGTCTCCTTCCAGGTCCGCGGCGGCGAGATCGTCGCGATCGCCGGCGTTGACGGAAACGGCCAGACCGAGCTGATCGACGGGCTCACGGGCCTGCGGCGGGTCGCCGCGGGCAGCATCCGGGTCGGCGACGAGGACGTCACCAACGAGAGCTGCCGCGACTGCCTCGACGCCGGCCTCGGCCACATCCCGGAGGACCGGCAGCACCGCGGGCTCGTGCTCGACTTCTCGATCGCGGAGAACATCGCCCTGCACGACTACGACCACCCGCCGGCGTCGCGCTTCGGCTGGCTGTATCCGAAGCGTGTGATCGAGAAGGCGGCGAAGCTGATCGAGGAGTTCGACGTGCGCGGCGGCGGCCCGCAGACGCCGGCCGGCGGCCTCTCGGGCGGCAACCAGCAGAAGGTGATCCTCGCGCGCGAGATCGACCGCAACCCGAAGGTCCTGATCGCAGCGCAGCCGACGCGCGGCCTCGACGTCGGCGCGATCGAGTTCGTCCACCGCCGGCTCGTCGAGGAGCGCGACGAGGGGAGGGGGATCCTGCTCGTCTCCCTGGAGCTCGAGGAGATCCTCTCGCTCTCCGACCGGATCCTCGTCATGTTCGAGGGCGAGATCGTCGGCGAGTTCCCGCCGACGGCTACCGAGGAAGAGCTCGGTGTCGCCATGACCGGCGGCGGCCGGAAGGCGGCGGCGTGAGCAACGGCGTCAGTGGCCCGGACCCGTCCGGGCTCGGACCGCCCCCGCACCTGGGGACGAGCGAGCCGCCGAACGGGGGCGAGAAGGCCAGCTTCGCCACGCGCTACGCGCTCGCCCAGAAGGCCGGGGGGATCGTCGTCCCGATCCTCACCGTCTTCCTCGCGTTCCTGATTGGAGGCGTGGTCGTCCTGATCACGACCGGCAGCAACCCGATCAGCACCTACAAGGCGATCTTCGAAGGCGCCGGGATGAACTGGTTCACCGAGGTCGGCTCCTACGAGATCCGCATTCCGCTCACGGACGCGCACGTGTGGTTCCCCTGGAACGTCAACGACATCGAGTCGACCGCCGCGTTCAACCTGCAGCAGACGCTGATCAACTTCGTCCCGCTCGTGCTCACCGGCCTCGCCGTCGGCTTCGCGTTCAGGTGCGGAATGTTCAACATCGGCGGCCAGGGCCAGTACCTCGGCGGCGCGATCATGGCCGTCTGGATCGGCTCGGAGCTGCCCGGACTCCCGAGCGTCGTTCACGTCCTCTTCGCGGTGATCGCGGGCGCGCTCACGGGCGCCGTCTGGGCCGGGATCGCCGGCTTCCTCAAGGCGACGGTCGGGGCGCACGAGGTGATCTCGACGATCATGCTCAACTGGATCGCGATCTGGATCGGCGTCTTCCTGTTCGGGCTCGGGGGACCGCTCCAGAACGACACGCAGCCCTTCGTCCCCGTCTCGAACGACGTCGTCGAGGGAGCGAAGCTGCCGATCTTCTGGGGCGACCCCTTCCTGCAGGCGCTCCACGTCGGCTTCTTCGTCGCGCTCGCCGCCCTCGTCGTCTACTGGATCACGCTCAACCGGACGACGCTCGGCTACGAGGTCAGAGCGGTCGGCTACAACCCTGAAGCTGCCAGGTACGGCGGCATCTCGGTCGCGCGCAACTACTTCCTCGCGATGGCGATCTCGGGCGCGTTCGCCGGGCTCGCCGGCGCGATCGACACTGTCGGCTGGGCGTACCGGATCAACACCAACGACGTGATGATCTCGTCGCAGATCGCGTTCGTCGGGATCGCGGTGGCGCTGCTCGGCCGCAACAAGGCGATCGGGATCGGCCTGTCCGCGCTTCTGTTCGCCTCGCTCGTGACCGGGACGTCGACGAGGAACCTGGACCCGGAGATCTTCAAACCGGAGCTGGCGTCGAACCTGACGGTCACGATTCAGGGGCTCGTCGTCCTCTTCGTCGGCGCGGACGTCCTGATCCTCTCCCTGTTCGGCCTTCGGAAGCGACGACAACGGCAGCAAGCCGGGGCGGCCGCCGCAGAATGACCCGCTGGGTCAGCAACGCACGCCGGCCGAGCAGCGACCGTGTGCTCGCGTGGATCGGCATCGCCTTCGGGCTGATCGCATTCTGGGTCGCGCTGCCGCCGCTCAAGGTGCGCACCGAATGGATCCCACCCGTCATCGGGCTGTTCGGGATCACCTGCGGCGTCAACGTGCTGATCCGCGGCCACGCGCGCCGGCTCGCCTGGTTCGCGATCGTGCTCAGCGTCCTCGGGATCGCGCTCGGCTACCTTGCCACCCGTTCGAGCGAGGGCCATCTCGACCAGGTGATCGTCTGGTCGGCGCTCACCGCAGCGATGCTCCGCTACGCGACCCCGCTCGCCTTCGCCGCGATGGGCGGCATCTTCTCCGAGCGCAGCGGTGTCGTGAACATCGGCCTCGAGGGGATGATGCTCTCCGGCGCCTTCTTCGGGATCCTCGGCGCCGACAAGTTCAACTCGTGGCAGCTCGGCCTCCTCTGCGCGGCGGTCGCGGGCGCTGCGTTCGCGCTGATCCACGCCTTCTTCGCGATCCACCTTCGGGCCGACCAGATCGTCGGCGGCACCGCGATCAACTTCCTGGCGCTCGGGATCACCGGCTATCTCTTCATCGACATCTACAGCGGCGAGGGGACGCCGCCGGACATCCCCGGGATCCCCAACGTGCACCTGGCGTTCATGGATGACTGGTACTTCATCGGGCCGGTCCTCGGCCAGCTCAACCTGATGATCTGGCTCGCATTCCTGACGATCCTGCTCACCTGGATCGTCCTCTTCAAGACTCCGGTCGGCCTCCGGCTCCGAGCGGTCGGCGAGCACCCGCGCGCGGCGGACACGGTCGGGATCTCGGTCTACAAGACGCGGTACGCCGCGGTCGTCCTCTCGGGGATCCTCGCGGCGCTCGGCGGCGCGTACCTCTCGATCGGGTTCGTCAACTCCTTCACCCAGAACATGACGGCGGGGAGGGGCTTCATCGCGCTCGCCGCCGTCATCTTCGGCAACTGGCGGCCCTGGGGCGCGGCGGCGGCGGCGCTCTTGTTCGGCTTCTCGAGCGCGCTCGCGCAGCGCCTGCCGGCGTACTCGGAGTCGGCGGCCGTGCTCTTCCAGGCGCTTCCGTACGTGCTCACGCTGATCGCGGTCGCCGGTGTGATCGGCCGCTCGATTCCGCCGGCCGCGGACGGCCGTCCGTACAAGAAACAGTGAGCTCCAACGGCGGGCCTCCGCGCCCGGGCAGCGCGCGTGCTTCCGTCCTCGTCGGCCTGCTCTCGGTGGCGACGATGCCCGCTGCGATCCTCGCGACGCGCTGGTCGGAGCAGTACGAGCTGATGCACGCCGGCTTCGCGATCCCCCTCGGAGCCTCGCTCGGCCTGCTTGCGATCGCGCTCGCACGGCGCGCGCGCTCCCGCCTGGCGCCGACCCTGGGGCATCCAAGGGGGACGAGGACGGCCCGGCTCGGCCGCTTCCTCGGCCTGCTCGGGTTCCTGCTCGCTCTCACCGCGGCCGGCTCGCTCGCCGTCTACTGGATCCTCTCCGTCTTCGAGACCTGATCCCGAGCACACTAGGCGCGGGCTGACGCGGCGGCTACCATGCCCCAGTGTTCGAGATCGGCAACAGCCTGCGCGAGGCCCGCCTCCGCCGCCACATCGAGTTCGCCGACGCCGAGCACGGCACCAAGATCCGGGGGAAGTACCTGCGCGCGCTCGAGGAAGAGCGCTTCGAGCTGCTGCCCTCGCACACGTACATCAAGGGATTCCTGCGCTCATACGCCGAGTACCTGGGGCTCGACGGCCAGCTCTACGTCGACGAGTACAACTCCCGCTTCGTCGTCGGCGAGGAGGAGGCGCCCGTCCGCGCCCGCCGCGTGCCCGCCGCGAAGGCGAGGCGCTCCGACCGGCGTGAGTCGAGCATCGTCGTCTTCGCGCTGACCGCGATCGCGCTCGTGACGGCGCTCGTGATCGTCGCGTGGCGCTTCGGCAGCCCCGAGGACGAGCCCGTGCACGGCCTGAGGACGTCGACGACCGCACAGCGCCCGGCGGCGCAGCTGCCGCAGGCGGCCGGGACGGCCCGGCTCGAGCTCCGCGCGACGCGCGGCGACTCCTACCTGCTGGTCAAGAAGAGCAGCGCCCTCGGCAAGATCCTCTACCAGGGGACGCTCGAACGCGGCCAGAAGCAGCGGTTCGACGGCCAGGTGCTCTGGGTCCGGCTCGAATCGCCCCAGAACGTGCTCGTGCGCCGCAACGGCAACCGCGTTCGGCTGCCGGCTGCCGTCAAGGCGCAGGGCGTCTTCGTGACGGCGAAGAAGATCTTCGCGGCCGACGCAGCTTGACGGGCGCGGACGGCGCGCGACCGCGCGCGGTCATCGTCGTCACCGGCAGCGAGCTCGTGCGCGGCGAGCGCACCGACCTGAACGGTCCCTTCCTGGCGCGCTCCCTGCTCGCGCTCGGCGTCGAGCCGACGCGGATCCACGTCGTCGGCGACGATCCTGAGGAGCTCGAGGCCGCCGTCGCCGAGGCCGTCGGCGCCGCGGATCTCGTCGCGACGTCCGGCGGGCTCGGGCCGACTCACGACGACCGCACCGTCGCGACCGTGGCGAAGGTCGCCGGGCTGGCGATGCGCGTCGACGCGGAGCTGGAGGGGCAGATCGAGGGCGTCTCGCGCATGGTCGCGGAGCGGATGAAGCGGCCCTACGCGGACTTCTCGGAAGGGGTCACCAAGCAGGCGACCGTGCCCGAATCCTCCACGATCCTCGGCCTCGCCGGCACCGCGCCCGGCCTTGTCGTCGACGCACACGGGACGCCGGTGATCGTGCTGCCCGGCCCGCCGTCGGAGCTGCAGCGGCTCTGGCCGCGCGCGCTCGAAGCCGCCGACGTGCGCCGCGTGCTCGATGGGGGCACGCCGCCGCTGCGGCGGACCCTGCGCTTCTTCGGCCCCGGCGAGTCGCAGGTCGCGCAGGCCTTCCAGGAGGCCGGCGGCGACGGCGACGGGCTCGAGGTGACGATCTGCGCGCGCAGCTTCGAGATCCATGTCGACCTCGTGGCCGAGCCGAGCGCCGAGCCGCGCCTGCTCGAGCTCGAGTCGGCGCTGTCGGAGCGCCTGGCGCGGTACCTCTATTCGACCGACGGGCGCGGGGTGGAGGAGATCGTGCTCGACCGCTGCCGCGAGCTCAGCTGGTCGCTTGCGACCGCGGAGTCGTGCACGGGTGGCCTCGTCGCCGCCGCCTTGACGGCGATCCCGGGCTCGTCGGACGTCGTCACCGGCGGCATCGTCGCCTACGCCAACGAGGTCAAGATCGGCGAGCTGGGCGTTCCGGCCCAGCTGATCGAGGAGCAAGGCGCCGTCTCCGCCGAGGTCGCCGAGGCGATGGCGCGCGGCACGCGCGAACGACTCGGCGTCGACGCCGCAGTCTCGGTGACGGGCATTGCGGGGCCGAGCGGCGGTACGGCGGAGAAGCCCGTCGGCCTCGTCTACTTCCACGCGGAGACGCCCGAGGCGAGCAAGGGCGGCTTCTTCAGCTTCCCCGGAGATCGCGACTCGATCCGCCGCCGGTCGGTGGTGGCGTCGCTTCATCTCCTGCGGCGTCTTTTGGAACAGAATCGAGACAAAGCCGCGTAGAGATGGCCGCTAGCGTTGGCCGGGATGAGCGGCTTCGCCTCTTTCTCGCAGTCCGGCTGCCGGAGCCTGCGGTCGCGGCGCTCGCCGGCTGGCAGGCACGCGAGCTGCACGGGCGGATCGTCCCGCGCGAGAACCTGCACGTTACGCTCGCCTTTCTCGGCTCCCGTCCGGCAGGCGAGCTGCCGGCGATCCTCGACGTGCTCGAGCGGGCAGCCGCCGACACGGAGCCGCTGCGGCTCGACGTCACCGGCTACCGGGAGACGCGCTCGGTCGGGATGCTCACGCTCGCCGACAAGGCAGGTGCCGCCGCAGCGCTGGCAGTACGCGTGCACGGCGAGCTCGAGCAGCTCGGCGTCTATCGGCGCGAGGCCCGACCGTGGCTGCCGCACGTGACCGTCCTCCGCTTCCGCGAGCGCCCGCGGCTGCAGCCGGAGCCGCCGCTGCTGGGCTGGGTGTCGTCCGATGCGGCTGCTTTCCTTTCACGTCTGCACCCGTCCGGGGCGCGGTACGAGGTGCACGACTCATTTCCGCTAGGAGGCTGATCAGATGAACCGCGAGGAAGCTCTCGACGTCGCCCTCGGGCAGATCGAGCGACAGTTCGGAAAGGGCTCGGTCATGAAGATGAGCGACCAGGCCCAGGTGCAGATCGGAGCGATCTCGACGGGGTCGCTGGTGCTCGACGTCGCGCTCGGTATCGGAGGATTGCCGCGCGGCCGCGTCGTCGAGGTCTACGGGCCGGAGAGCTCGGGCAAGACGACGCTCGTCTACCACGTGATCGCCGAGGCCCAGCGCCGCGGCGGCATCTGTGCCTTCATCGACGCCGAGCACGCGATGGATCCGCAGTACGCGCGCAAGATCGGCGTCAACGTCGACGACCTCCTCGTCTCGCAGCCTGACACCGGCGAGCAGGCGCTCGAGATCACCGAGCTGCTCGTGCGCTCCGGAGCGCTCGACGTCGTCGCGGTCGACTCGGTCGCGGCCCTGACGCCGAAGGCCGAGATCGAGGGCGAGATGGGCGACAGCCACGTCGGGCTGCAGGCGAGGCTGATGAGCCAGGCGCTGCGCAAGCTTGCCGGCACGCTCAACCGCACCGACACGATCTGCCTCTTCACGAACCAGTTGCGCGAGAAGATCGGCGTCATGTTCGGCAGCCCGGAGACGACCCCGGGCGGCCGGGCGCTCAAGTTCTACGCGTCGGTTCGCCTCGACATCCGCCGGATCGAGACGCTCAAGGACGGAGTGGAGGCCTACGGCAACCGCGTCCGCGTCAAAGTGGTCAAGAACAAGGTCGCGCCGCCGTTCAAGCAGGCCGAGTTCGACATCATCTACGGCTCCGGCATCTCCTGGGAGAGCACGGTGCTCGACGTCGGGATCGAGCGGAAGATCGTCGCCAAGTCGGGCTCGTACTTCAGCTTCGGTGACGAACGGCTCGGCCAGGGGCGCCAGAACGCGGCTTCGTTCCTGAAGGAGCATCCGGACGTCGTCCAGCAGATCCTCCAGCAGATCCAGGCGCAGGCCGGCCCGGAACAGATGATCTCGGCGCGCCTGCTGCCGACCGTCGCCGGCGCCGAGGAGGTCACTCCGGTCGTCGACGAGGTGGAGGAGCAAGAGCAGGAGGGAGGAAGCCGCCTCGGCTGCGTAAACCGGGGCAGGGAACGTCGCCGTGCCGGAGCAACCGGACGCTGTCGAGCAGGCGCTCCGCGCGCTGCGCCACCGCGACCGGACGGCGGCCGAGCTCTCTGCGCGCCTCGCGAAACGCGGGGTGGGGGCTGCAGAGCGGGAGCAGGCGCTCGAGACGCTCGAGCGGATCGGCTACCTGGACGACGAGCGCTTCGCCCGGACGCGGGCGGAGCAGCTCGCCGCCCGCGGCTCGGGCGACGCCCTGATCCGTCACGACCTCGAGGGGCGCGGAGTCGCTGTAGAGCAGATCGAGGCGGCGCTCGAGGCGCTCGAGCCCGAACGGGAGCGCGCGGCCCGGCTGGTGGAGCAGCGCGGCAGGAGCGTCAAGACGGCTCGGTACCTGGCCTCGCGCGGGTTCGGCGCCGACGCGCTCGAGGGCGTCGTTGCACAGGACGATTGAGAAGCGATAGGATCAGCAGTGCTTCCATTCGACGTTTTTCCTGCACAAGCCCGTTTTTCCAGAACTTCTGAAACCTTGGCTCTCCTAATCACTCCGACCTTCAATCCAGCGGACGCCCGGGAGGACTCTCCGGCTCGACCGTGATCTGACGCGCCAAGACCGGAGCGCGGCCGTGCAGGCCGGCGCCGGATGTGAGCACCCGCGACGCTCGTCGCGGAATCCACCTTCTCCCTCTGGAGGCAGGACGGCATGCTCACTGCGGTCATGACGCTGGTTGGACTGTCAATCGGCGCCGCCGTGGCGACGGCGCTGCTGATGATGCGCAGTGGGTCACGCGTGCACGTGGCCGAGCGGGAGGCGGAGACGATCCGCCGCGAAGCGCAGATCGAGGCACGCGAGCTGGCGGTGAAGCTGCGCGCCGAGATCGAGTCCGAGGTGCAGGACCGGCGGACGGCGGCCGCCCGGATCGAGGAGCAGGTCACCGCCGCCGAGCACGAGGTCGAGCGCAAGCAGACCGAGGTCGAGCGCCGCGAGCAGGGCCTGAACGACCGCGAGGTGCACGTCAAGCAGCTCCAGGAGGAGCTGAAGGCGGCGAAGGACGAGGCGCTCGGGGAGCTCGAGCGAGTCGGCGGCCTGACCGTGGCGGAGGCGAAGAGCCACCTGCTCGAGCGCTCGCAGGACCTGATCCGCCACGAGCTCGCGAAGAGCGTCCGCCAGCAGGAGGAGGAGGCGCGCACCGAGTCGCGCCGCCGCGCCCGCGCGCTGATCGCCGACGCGCTCCAGCGGGTGGCGGCGAGCCACACCGCCGAGACGACCGTGACCGTCGTCGAGCTGCCGTCGGACGACATGAAGGGGCGGATCATCGGCCGCGAGGGCCGCAACATCCGCGCGCTCGAGCACCTCACCGGCGTCGACTTCATCATCGACGACACGCCGCAGGCCGTCGTCCTTTCGTCATTCGACGGCCTCCGTCGAGAGGTCGCGCGCACGACGCTCGAGAAGCTGATCGAGGACGGCCGCATCCATCCCGCGCGGATCGAGGAGATGTACTACCTCTCCAAGGCCGAGCTCGAGGACCACGTCCGCCAGGCCGGCGAGCAGGCGGTCTTCGAGGCCAAGTGCGGCGAGTTCCACGAGGAGCTCGTCAAGGTGCTCGGCCGCCTCCGCTACCGCACGAGCTACGGCCAGCACGTGCTCAAGCACACGCTCGAGGTCGTGCACCTGACCGGGATCATGGCCAGCGAGCTCGGCGCCAGCGTCAAGACCGCGAAGCGCGCCGCGCTCCTGCACGACATCGGCAAGGCGATGACGCACGAGGTCGAGGGATCGCACGCGATCATCTCCGCGCAGCTGGCGAAGCGCTACGGCGAGAGCCAGGGCGTCGTGCACGCGATCGAGGCGCACCACTACGAGGTGCAGCCGCAGACGGTCGAGGCGGTGCTGCTGATCGCCGCGGACGCGATCTCGGCCTCACGGCCGGGCGCACGCGGGGAGAGCCTCGAGCACTACATCAAGCGGCTCGGCGCGCTCGAGGAGATCGCGACGGCGAAGCCCGGCGTCGCGAAGGCGTACGCGCTCCAGGCCGGCCGCGAGATCCGCGTCATGGTCGAGCCGACGGAGGTCGACGACGACGGGGCCGTGCTGCTCTCGCACGAGATCGCCCGCGAGATCGAGGACCAGCTCGAGTACCCCGGCCAGGTGAAGGTGACGGTGATCCGGGAGAGCAGGGCGACCGAGATCGCGAAGTAGGACGGGTACGATCCCGCCGATGCGCAGGTACCACGTGACCACGTTCGGCTGCCAGATGAACGCCCACGACTCGGAGCGGATCAAGGGCATGCTCGAATCGCTCGGGCTCGGCGAGGCAACCGCGCCGGAGGACGCCGACGTGCTCGTCTTCAACACCTGCACGATCCGCGAGAAGCCGGATACGAAGCTGGCCGCCTACCTGGGCGACGCCGGCGCCCGGAAGCGGCAGAACCCCGAGCTCGTGGTCGCCGTCGGCGGCTGCTACGCGGAGGCGCAGCGCGAGCGGATCTTCGAGCTCTACCCGCAGGTGGACGTCGCGTTCGGCCCCGGCTCGATCCCGCATCTCGGCGAGTGGATCGGTGCCGGCGGACAGGCGCCGCGCGGCCGCTTCGGCACGCACGAGCACTTCGCGGGCGACCTGCCGATGCACCGCGAGCGCTCCTTCAGCGCCTGGGTGCAGGTCTCGATGGGCTGCAACTCCAAGTGCGCGTACTGCATCGTCCCCGCCGTCCGCGGGCGCGAGCAGAGCCGGCGGCCCGGTGAGATCGTCGCGGAGGTGACGCGGCTCGCCGCCGACGGAGTCAAGGAGATCACGCTGCTCGGCCAGAACGTCAACTCGTGGGGACGCGACCTGCGCCCCGAGATCGCGACCGAGTTCGGCGAGCTCCTGCGCGCCTGCGACGCGGTCGACGGGATCGAGCGGATCCGCTTCACGAGCCCGCACCCGAAGGATTTTCGCGAGCCGGTGATCGCGGCGATGGCGGAGTGCGACGCTGTTTGCGAGCAGATCCACCTGCCGCTGCAGTCGGGCTCGAGCAGGATCCTGAAGGCGATGCGCCGCACGTACGACCGCGACCGCTATCTGGCGCTCGTCGCCAAGCTCCGCGGCGCGATTCCCGGTCTGGCGCTGGGTACGGACATCATCGTCGGCTTCCCCGGCGAGACGGAGGCGGACTTCCGAGAGACGCTCGCCGTCGTCGAGGAGGTGCGCTACGACAGCGCCTTCACGTTCATCTACTCGCCGCGGCAGGGCACAGAGGCCGCTGGGATGGCAGAGCAGGTGCCTGAGGAGGTCAAGCACGAGCGGCTCGAGCGGCTCGTCGACGTCGTGCAGCGGATCGCGGCCGAGAAGAACGCGGCGCGCGTGGGCAGCACGGAGGAGGTGCTCGTCGAGGGGGCGAGCCGCACGGATGCGACGCTCCTGCGCGGCCGCACGCGAGGCAACCTCACCGTCAACTTCGCCGGCAGCGCCCGGCCGGGCGAGCTCGCCGACGTCCTGATCGAGAGTGCGACCTCGACGACGCTGCGCGGCGCACAGAGGGCGGCGGTGGCGGCGTGAAGGTCCTGCTCACCGGCTCCTCCGGACAGATCGGCACGAACCTGGCGCTGCGGCTCCTCGCCGACGGCCACGAGGTCTTCGGGGTCGACCAGCGCGTCAACACCTGGACCGATGACTTCCGCTACCTGATCCAGGATCTCTCGGGCCAGTACCCGGCTTTCCCGGACGGGATCGGCGGCGTGCCCTACCCGGAGACGGACGTCGTCGTGCATCTGGCGGCGCACGCGAAGGTGCACCAGCTCGTCGCCCACCCGCATCGGGCGCTCGAGAACACGATGATGACCTTCAACGTGCTCGAGTACTGCCGGCAGCGCCGGCTCCCGCTCGTCTTCTCCTCGACGCGCGAGGTGTACGGCGACGTCCACCGCTTCGAGGGCTACGGGGAGGAGACGGCCGACTTCGCCTTCACGGAGAGCCCGTACTCCGCCTCCAAGATCGCGAGCGAGGCGTTCATCTACGCCTACGCGCGCTGCTACGGCCTCAAGTACGTGGCCTTCCGCTTCTCCAACGTCTACGGGCGCTACGACAACGACCTGCACCGGATGTCGCGTGTGCTGCCGCTCTTCATCCACTCGATGTCGCGCGACGAGCCGATCACGGTGTTCGGCGGCGCCGACAAGGTGCTCGACTTCACCTACGTCGACGACTGTGTCGACGGGATCTCGCGCGGGATCGAGGCGCTCGTCGACGGGCGCGTCGCCAACGAGACGATCAACCTGGCGTTCGGCGAGGGCAACACGCTGGTCCGCGCCGCCGAGTTGATCGCGGCCGAGCTCGACGTCGAGCCGACGATGACGATTGCGCCATCGCTGCTCGGCGAGGTGACGCGCTACGTGGCCGACATCCGCAAGGCGCACGATCTGCTCGGCTGGACGCCTCAGGTGCCGCTGGATCAGGGCATCCCGCGTGCGGTCGCCTGGTTCCAGGAGCATCGTGCAGCTCATCCCGAGGAAGACAAGCCGGTCGTGAACGAGGGCGATTCGGTTGGCTGGAAGACACCCGCAGCCGACCCCACCTAGCGTCCTCGGCATCTTCGGACCGACGGCGTCCGGCAAGACGGCGGTCGCCGAGGCGATCGCGGCGCTGATCCCGGCGGAGCTCGTCTCCGCCGACTCGATGCAGATCTATCGCGGCCTGCCGATCCTGACCAACCAGGACGCCGGCGCGCGGCTCGTCGGGATCTGGCCGCTCGACCGCCAGGGGACCGTCGGCGAGTACCAGGAGCTCGCTCACGCAGGCGATCGACGAGATCGCCGCCTCCGGGAAGACGCCCGTCGTCGTCGGCGGCTCCGGGCTCTGGTTCCAGGCGGCGCTCACCGACGTCGCGTTGCCACCCGACGTCCCGGCCGGCGCCCGGGCACGCTGGGAGCGGCTCTACGACCGGCGCGGTGCCGAGACGGCACACGGGATCCTGGAGCACCGCGACCCGCGTGCGGCCGCGCGCGTGCATGCGAACGACCGCAAGCGCGTCGTCCGGGCGCTCGAGCTCTGGCAGGCGGGCGGCACGCTCGTGCCGGAGCAGCCACGCCTGTGGACCGCCGAGCTCCGGCTGCCGACCCTCGTCGTCGGCCTCGATGCGTCGCGCGAGACGCTGGCCGCGCGCATTCGCGCGCGCGCCCGCGGCGATGTTCGAGCAGGGGGTGGAGGACGAAGTGCGCGCCGCGGGCGACGTGGCGCCGCAGGTGCTCGGCTTCGAGGCGGTGCGGACGCTGCCGCGCGACGAGGCGATCGCCGAGCTCGAGCGCGCCACGCTCCGCTTCGCCGCCTACCAGCGCAAGTGGATGCGCCGGATCCCGGGCATCGTCATGATCGACGCGGAGCGGCCGGCGGGAGAGGTGGCGGATGCGATTCTCGAATCGTGAAGCGGCCTCCGGGGCAACCGAGGCTCGGCGCTTCACTCCGCGGCTGAACCGTGAAACAATTGGCAACAGGGCGAGCTGCAGCGGGCCGCCGATCTGCGGCTCGCCCCGCTTGAAAACGTCCCGGCCGGTCACGGGTCTCGTGGGCGGGTAGGTTTTTTCGCGATCGCATTGACTTCCAGTCCTCACTCTGCAACGTTCGATACGAGCAACGAGGACGGAGCCCGTGGCCGTGTCGGTAATTCGTTGCTGCGGCGGCGCGTCGATCGGCTGTGCCTGCAGGCGGTCAGTACGTAGTCCTGCACGCTCGGCCGTGAGGCGACGCATCGGCACGTTCTTGGCCGTCTGTGCCGTTGTGCTCGCGGCGCGCGTCCCGACCGCCGGGGCGGACGATGCTCCACAGCTGCCGGCGATGCCGACCGTGCCGAACGTTGCTGTTCAGGTGAACGTCAGCATCCCGGGCGTCTCGGTGAACGTCCAGGCGGGGGGCGTCGACATCTCTGTGTCGACCGAGAGCGTCGACGTCTCGGTGTCGGTGTCGAGTGCAGGCACCTCCCCGAGCATCGACCTGGCCGGGGTCGAGCGGCAGCAAACGACACACAACGACGGCTCGAGCGACTGCTGCAACGGCGGAGAAAGAGACGTCGCTCCGGCTGACACATCCGAGGTGAAGACTCCGGCGCCTCGAGCGGCTGCGCCGGAGCGACCTCGACCAGTTCGAACAGCGGCGAGCGCGGCGCGTGTCCGGACGAGGCTTACTCGGCGCGTCGCTCACCCGAGGCTCATGGCGGCGACGGTGGAGATTCCACGACCCACGATCGCGCGGCGGAAGAAGGACACCCAGGCTGCCGTCTTGGAGACATCCGCTGCAATTCGTCTTCTGCCGCGTCCCAAGACGCCTCTGCCCGACGTCGACGAGCGACCGCCGGTCCGCGCGACGGCCCTGCCAGTGGTGCACATGAAGGACAACCGCCTGCTCCTCCAACTGGGACTGCTCGTGGTTCTCCTCTACCTGATGTGTCTGGCGGGCTGGTTCTCCGCCACGAGGCTGAGGCGGAGGAGGGCGTGAGCATGCGGACCGGACCGTGACCGCCTCCCTCTCCGCCAGCCTTCCGGCAGACCACGCAGGCGTCTCCTCGTCGGACGCTCGCGAACGGTCGTACGACAGCGCAGTCGGAAGGGCGTTTGCCGAGAGTGGCCGCATCTTCCTCGTCTGGCTCGCCGTCTACGCCGGTTACCTGGACGAGCGCACTCCGAATGGCTTCCTCACCGTGACGCTCTTGGCCGCCGCGTGGGTTGTCGCCTTCCGCAGCGCCTTCGCCGCCGGCCACTACACGGTCGACTCGACGATCACTGTCGCGATCGGTGCAGTCACGGGCCTCGTGCTCGCCTCGGCCTTGAACGAATGGGTACCTGGGTTGGGTTTGACGGCACCGAGGCTCCTCGCGACCGCGGCGGCGATCTTCGGTCTGGTCTCCGTCTGGGAATGGCTCGTTCGTCGCGCAGGCGTGAGTCAGTGGCACGTGCTCGTCGTCGGCTCGCCCGGAGTCGCCGACGCTCTCGTCGAGGAAGTCCGACGAACCCGAGTGCCCTTCGACATCGTGGGAACCGTCGGGGACGCGGTCGCGCCAAGCTCGGAGGGGATCCCGCTGATGGGAGCGGTGGCGGACCTGCCCACCATCGTGGAGATCGTTCACCCGGAGCTGATCGTGCTCGCGGACTGCCCCGAGTGCGACGACGCGGTCGAACGCCTGCTCGAGGTTCCGCGCCGCCGCTTCCGTGTCGTCGGACTCTCGAGCTTCTACGAGTGGGCCTTCGGCCGCGTGCCCGTTCCGTACCTGACGCCCTCGTGGTTCATGGGTCTGATCCATCTTCGTCAGCGGGTGTCCGCACGCTGGTCGAAGCGCACGTTCGACATCGTGGTTGCCTCGTTCGCGTTGGTCGTCCTCGCACCGGTGCTGATCATCGTGGCGCTGCTCGTCTCGGCGACGCGTGGGCCCATCGTCTTCCGGCAGACACGGATCGGCGAGCACGGGCGGTTGTTCACGATCTACAAGTTCCGAACGATGAGCGCCGACGCGGAGAGCGCCGGCGGCCCGGTCTGGGCCAGCACGGGCGACCCTCGCGCGACGCGGATCGGCCGGCTGCTGCGGCGGACCCATCTGGACGAGCTTCCACAGTTGCTGAACGTTCTCCGAGGAGACATGTCGATCGTCGGGCCGCGGCCCGAACGGCCCGAGTTCATCGAACTGCTCGAGGCTGTCGTCCCCTCATGGGGCAGGCGGGTGCTCGTCAAGCCGGGCATGACCGGCTGGGCGCAAGTGCGCTCCGGATATGCCGCCGACTGCGACAGCACGGCCGTCAAGCTGTCCTACGACCTCTGGTATCTACGCCACCGGAACCTGGTCATCGACCTTGCGGTGTGCGTCAAGACGTTCTTCGTCGTCCTCGGACTGGGGCCGCAGAAGCCACGGATCGAGCCGGCCGGCGCGCCACCGGTCGGACGGCCGAAACGACGTACTCTCGTGACGCCGAGCGTCGGCGCCGCCCTCGTGCTCTGTCTCACCGGGCTGGGGGCGAACCGATCGGCCAAGCCTACGCCAGCCATCCAAGCGGAGTCGGCGCTCTCCGCCGTGCGGCCGCCCGCGCCGCCGCTCGTCGTCACACCGCCGCAGCCACCGTCCTCATATCGCGTGCCGGCTCGGGCCGTGCGGGTCTCGACCTCGACTGAGCTCCGAGCGGCACTCGTTCGGCACGAGCCGCGGCGGATCGTCCTCGCCCCCGGCCGATACCGCAACCCGGGACCCTTCCTGAACCCTCACGGCCATCGGCTCTATGCAGCGAAGCTCGGCACGGTGGTCCTCGAGGCGGGCCTGAGCCTCGGTGGGAACGAAGGGCGGGGAGGTGGCCTCGTCCGCGGGATCGAGTTCGACGTCAAGACTCGCTCCCGGACCGTGGAAGGGGCGATCATCGAGGTCTGGGGTACCGGGCGAAACTCCGCCGTGCTCGACTCGACGCTGAGGGGGAATGGAGTCGTTTCGGCCGCCATCGTCGCTCGGCAACCCTCCGGGTTGATCGTGCGGCGTGTGGTAGCGCGAGGGTTCTCGAACTACGGCGTCGTCGTGGACGCCAACGATCTGAGCCCCAGCGCATCGGTTCGAAGGTTCTGGATCTCCGACCTCGACGTCGCCGACGTCTCGCGGCCCGTTCCGGGTTCGTCGGAGGGTAGAGCGGAGGCATGCGTCTGGATCGGGAACAGCGGCACGGTCCGACGAGTACGGGCGGCCGGTTGCGCGTGGACGGGGCTCTGGACGGGTACCGCGACCCGCAGGTCCACGTTCGAGGACATCGACGTCGCCCGAACACCGACAGGCGTCTACATCGAGCACTACACGCGCAACAGCAGCTTCCGACGCGTGCGCGTCCGGCAGAGCGTGAAGACCGGGCTCGTCGCCGAATGGGCGGACCCAGCCTGGAACGGCGAGCCCGCCAGCGTCGACAACGTGATCGAGGACAGTCGCTTCGAAAGTCGGCTCGCGGGCGTCTTCCTCGACGCGGGCACGACCCGGACGACGGTGCGCAGGACCACATTCGCCAATCAGCGTTGGGCGGCCATCGGCGACTACCGCGGAATCGGGAATGCCTACTACGGCAACGACTACCGGCGGATCGCGCCGGGGGCGTCGGCGATCGTCCACGGGCGTCTTGCCGACGCCGCGCCGGGAAGGACGGCGCCGTGACGGTGCTGAGCCACACTCCCGTCGTCGAGACGATGTCGAGCGCCCCAGCGTTCGAGGAGCTCGTAGAGCAATGGGACGACCTCGTTCGGGAGATGCCGCGGCCAAGTCCGTTCCTGCTCCACGCCTGGCTCAGCGAGTGGTGGCGCCACTACGGCGACGCCGGGACGCCCGCGGTGCATCTGGTCCGGCGAGACGGCCGGCTGCTCGGCGCGCTGCCGCTGATCGTCAGCAGCAGGCGAGGCGTGCGTGTAGCGCGATTCATGGGCGGCCGGCAATCGGTGCTGGCGGACATGCTGCTCGCGTCCGATGCCGACGACACGGTGGCCGGACTGTTGGCCGCGCGGCTGGCGACGTCGGATCACCACCTCGTCGACCTGTACGGCATTCCCCTCGGGAGTCGGATCGTCGACGCGCTCGGGCCGAGCCGTCTCGAGGTGATCGTCCGAATCGAGGCTCCCGTCCTCGATCTCCTCCCGGGCTGGGCGTCGGTCTACGAGCAGAAGACGTCGGCGAAGACTCGCAGCCTGCACAGGCGGAGGCGACGTCAGCTCGCCGCTCTTGGGCGACTCGAGGTGTCGGTCGCCCGGACGCCCGCCGAGCTGACGGCGGCGCTGGAGGAGGCCTTTCACCTCCACGCGCTCCGTTGGACGGGCAGGCCGGACGGCTCCGGCTTCGTCACGCCGGCGGGTATGCAGTTTCACCGGGCCGTGATCCACAGGCTGGCTGAGCTGAACGTCCCGCGCATCGTGACGCTGAGGCTCGACGGCCGCGCGATCGCCTTCCACTACTTCTTCGCCTTCGAGGGTTGCATGTACGTCCACCGGCTCGCGTTCGACCCTGCGCTCTCGCGCTACTCCCCGGGCCTCGTCAATACGCTCGACACCATCCAGATCGCGTCCGAGGAGGGACTGACCCGGGTCGAGTTCCTCGGAGGTGCCGAGCGGTACAAGCGCGAGCTGGCCGATCGGTTCGAGCCCCTCTACCAGGCCCTGGGCCTCGCCTCGGGTGTGCGTGGGCGTACGTTGCTCGAGGCAGAGCTCGGCCTCATTCGGCTGCGCATGCGGCTCAAGCGCTCGCAGCGACTGCGTCGGCTCTACTTCGACCAACTGGCGCCCGTCCGCCTGCTGGCCGCGCGCTCCAGGAGCGCTCTCAGGCCGTGAGCGCACGAGGGTGGAGAGCAGGCGTCGGTCTAGGAGGCGAGCCCTTCACGGACCCGGGGCGCAGTGAACCTGGTACCCGGCACGAAGCGGGAGATCGGTCCGAAGCGGTCCTCGGCGGCGTAGCCCACGAAGAACAGATTCGGATCGCTGGAGCGGAACGAGCGGTCGAGGACGGGCCAGCCGTCTCGCACGACGATCGCGGCACGGACCGCGGGCGACAGGAAAGACAGTCGGTCGAGCGAGAAGCGGAACCCGGTCGAGAGGATCACGGCATCCGCCTCCCTCGCGGTCCCGTCACTGAGGCCGAGTACCAGATCGTGGCCATTCCGCGTCAGGGTCGTCACGGTTCGCTCCTCCGTGATCTGGACCTTCCCGTCGACCTGAGCGCGCAGCCAGGGCGATCCGCCCGCCCGAAGGATCCTGCGCGCGAGCCGCCGGCGCAGCCGTTTCGGCACGAAGGCGAACAATTCGGGGTGCAGGGCGAGCCGGTTGAGGGGTGGCGGGCCGTAGCCGACGACCGGATAGGCGAGCCGGTACAGGCGCTGCCGGACCGGCCCGCGCGGCGTGTACGGCTCTCGTTCAGCAAACCAGTGCAGCTTCGACCGGAGGATCAACTCGACCGCCGCGCCCGAGCGGGCGGCCAGCGCTGCGCTCTCCAACCCTCCCTGGCCGCCGCCGACGACGATCACGCGTCGGCCGGCGTGAGCACCGTAGTCCTGCGGATCGATCGCGAACCGGACCCGGTCGCCCAACACCTCGCGAAACGGCGGCGGCGCGTAGGAGAAGGCGGTGACGCCCACGGCGAGCACGACCTTGCGGGCGTCGAACTCCTCGCCCGCCGCGGTCGAAAGCCGGTAGGTGCCACCTGCGCGATCGAGCTCGGCCACGTTGCTCGGATCGTTCTCTCGTACGAACCGGCCTCGGAACCAGTCGGCATAGCGGAGGAACGTTTGCAGCGGGATCGGGTTTTGACGGGCCTCGCCCGCCTCGCGCGCCCAGACGTCGATCGTGCCGGCGTTGTTCGGAGCCGAGAGCGACGTCTCCTCCCAGTCCGACCGGAGCAGCATGTCCGGCGGCATGCGGGTCCGCCAGGTGTGCATCGGCTCGCCGAAGACCAGGACGCGTCCTTCGGGCAGATGCGCGGCAACGGAGAGCCCGTACGGGCCGGCGCCGACGATCGCGACGTCGAGTTGCTCAGGCACTCTGGCTCCTCTTCAGTCGAATCAGCTCCAGTGTATAAACGCCGTCGTCGCGACCGGATCCGGGCCGTCGCGGAGGCTCCGGCCAGGACTCCCGGCGTCGGGCCCTCTCTTCCGTACCCGGTCAAGGCGGCTGTGACGCGCGTTCGCTCGGCTGCCTGGCTCGCACGCACGCGCGGACGCTTCGAGCCGAGCGCCCTACGGATCCTCTTCTACCACCGTGTCTCCGACGACCGCGACGAGCTCGCGGTGACACCGCGTCGGTTCCGCGAGCAGATGGACTACCTGGCCTCGGAGGGATACCGCGTGGTGAACGTCCTCGAGGCGGTCAGCCTCCTCCGCGGTGGGACGATCCCGCCCCGCACGATCGCGCTCAACTTCGACGACGGCTTTCTCGACATCGCGGAGAACGCGCTCGGGGTGCTGGCGGAGCGAGGCTTTCAGGCGACGGTGTTCGTCTCGACCGGCGTCACCGACGGAAGGTTCACGTTCGCCTGGTGCAGCGGCCGACCGCGGCTGTTGAGCTGGGACGAGATCGTCGAGCTCGACCGGGACGGCACGCTCGAGTTCGAGGCCCACTCGGTCTCACACCCCAACCTGCTTCTCGTCGACGACGACCGCGCACGAGCCGAGATCCAGGGGTCGAAGGTCGAGCTCGAAAGCCGTCTTGGACGCCGCGTCACCGCCTTCTGCTATCCGGCCGGCCTGTTCGGAGAGCGCGAGCGCCGGCTGGTCGCCGATGCCGGGTTCGGCACCGCCGTCTCATGTGAGCCCGGCGTCAACCATCCGGACACGGATCGGCTGGCGCTTCGCCGTCGGCAGATCGATGCACGCGACAGCCTGCTCGACTTCCGCGCCAAGCTCGGGGGCGGCCACGACACGCCGCTACCGCTGCGCGGGACCTATCGACGCCTTCGCTACGGCGAGGCGACCCACCCTTGGCGGACGAGCTCGCGGCGGTAGACGTCGACATGCGCCCGTTGAAACGCCTCAAGGCCGAAATGCTCGCGAATGCGCTCGCGGCCGTTCGCGCCCAGCCGGCGCCGAAGCGCGGGATCCTCGAGGAGGCGCTCGAGGGCGGCCGCGAGTCGAACGGGATCCCGCGGCGGGACGAGCAAGCCCGTCTGACCATCGTCGACCGCCTCCGCCACGCCGCCGACCAACGAAGCGACCACGGGCAGCGCCGCCGCCATCGCCTCGAGGATCGAGATCGGCAGTCCCTCCGACGTGCTCGACAGCACGAAGACGTCGGCGCGCGCCAGGATGTCGGCCACGTCGCTGCGGTCGCCGAGGAGCACGACCGCCTGTTCCAGTCCGAGCCGGCGGATCTCCGCGTCGAGTGCCGGACGGCCGGGGCCGTCGCCGACGAAAACGGCCGAGAAACCGGTTCGAAGCCGGCCGAACGCGCGCACGAGGGTGAGCGGGTCCTTGGGACGCTGCAGCCGGCCGACGGCCACGACCCTCGGTTCGGTGGCTTCGCTGCGGGAGGGGAGCGCCACGCCCGCATCGACACCGTTTCTGATCACGATCGTTCGCTCGCGGTCGCAGACGCGAGCCGAGAGTCCGGCGACCCGCTCGCTCTCGGCCACGCAGATCGTGACCGTCGTCAGTGGACGCATCATCCTCTCCGCGCCCTTGTACAACGCCGCGGCGATCCCGGAGTGAGCAGCGAACGCCCAGCCGTGCACTGTGAAGATCCGGATCGGCACACCCGACAACGCCGCCGCGAGCCGCCCGAGCACGCCGGCCTTGGAGCTGTTCGCATGGAGGATGTCCGGCCGCTCCCGGCGGAGGAGCGCGACGAGCTCGAGCAGGCCGCGCAGATCCTGCCACGGGCTCAGCGGTCGTCGGAGGTGCTGGAGCTCGACGAAGCGTGCTCCGGCTCGCCGGGCGGCCTCCAGCAGCGGGCCGGGACCGTGCGCAGCGACGACGACCTCGTACTCCTCGACGAGGGCGGGGAGCAACGAGGCCACATACGTTTGCGCTCCGCCGGTCTCGGCGAGCGTGACGACGATCAAGACCCGGGGGCGCTGTCGCACTGTTCTCCTCGAGAGCGCAAGCGTACAACCCCGTACGCGTCGGCTTTCAGCCGGCACTCTGGATCTCTGTTGGCCGGGTTCGTCGCGGTCGTCGTCTTTCTCGTCTGGGCGGGACAGGAGGGGGGCTATGCACCGACGTCCTGGTATCCGGGAGCGTTCGTCTTCCTCGTGCTGGCCGCGCTGGTCACGACGTCGCGCGGCACCAGCTTGCCGCGACCGCTGCTCCGGGCAGTGACGCTGTTCGGCGGCTTCACCGTCTGGAGTTTCCTCTCGATCACGTGGGCCGACGCGAAAGGCGAAGCCTGGGACGGCGCCAACCGGACGCTGCTCCTCTTCACTGCCTACACGCTGTTCGCCGTGCTTCCCTGGCGGCCCCGTGATGTCGCGCTGCTGCTCGGCGCGCTCGCGACCGGGACGGCGGCGGTCGGCAGCTGGGTCTTCCTCGCGGCCGCCGAGTCCGGCCTCAGCGAAGGCCGGTTCACCGATCCCATCGGCTACGCGAATGCGAACGCCGCGCTCTTCCTCGCCGCGTTCTGGCCGGCCGTAGTGCTCGCCTCCCGGCGGGAAACGCCGTGGCCGGCGCGAGGGCTCTTGCTCGCCGTCTCGGGACTGCTCCTTCAGCTCGGCGTGCTCGCACAGAGCCGCGGTTCGCTGCCGGCCTTCGCGCTCGCACTCGCGCTCTACCTCGCGCTGGTGCCTGACCGGGCGCGGTCGCTGCTGACATTGCTCACGATCGGCGCGGCGACGGCGCTCTCGGCCGGGCGACTGCTCGAGGTGTACCGCGCCGACCCTGGCGAGGATCTGCAGCAGGCTCTGGCCTCTGCGAAGACCGCGCTCGCCCTCACAGCTGTGTGCCTAGCCGCAGCAGGCGTTGCGATCGGGCTGCTCGAGCGGCGTCGAGGAAGCGTCCCGACAGCGGCACCTCGGCTCCGTCGTCTCGTCGTCGCCTCCGTCCTCGTCCTAGGGCTGGCGACCGCCGTCACGATCGCCTCCAGTGGGCCTACGTCTCGCCTCGGCGACGGGCTCGCGAGCGGCCGCTATGACCTCTGGCGCGTCGCCGCCCTCGAGTTCGCGGACCACCCGGTCCAGGGAGTAGGCGCCGACAACTTCGCCGTCGCTTACGCGCGCGAACGGAACCGCGGCGAGGAGCCGCTCTATCCGCACAGCATCGAGTTGAGACTCCTCTCCCAGACCGGGGTCGTGGGAACGGGCCTCTTCGTCGGGTTCCTTGCCTTCGCGGTGGCCGCCGCTCTTCGGAGCCGGAAGATCGATGCGACACGCGCGGCACTCGCCTCGGCAGGTCTCGTCTCCTTCTCCTACTGGTTCGTCCACGGATCGATCGATTGGTTCTGGGAGGTCCCGGCACTCGCCGCCCCCGCATTCGCCGTGCTTGGGCTCGCCGGCGGCATGTCGCGCGCGGAGCTGAAGCCGGCGGGCTCGCCGCAACGGCCGCGGCGGGCGATCATGGCCATCGCCGTCGCGGGTCTCGTCACAGCTTCGATCTCGCTTGCGCTGCCCTGGCTTGCGGCGCGGGACGTCGAGGCTGCAGTCGGGAGCTGGGAGAAGAATCCCGCCGGAGCATTCGACCGGCTCGAGCGCGCTCGTCGGCTCAACGTGCTCAGCGGCGAGCCCGACATCGTCGCCGGGGTTCTCGCACGGCGCGCAGGCGATCGCGAGCGGGCGAACGCGGCCTTCCGGCGGGCGCTCGACCGCGCGCCAGCGGACTGGTATGCCCACGCCGCCCTCGCGCTCCTCGACCTCGAGGCGGGTCGCCGAACGGCTGCTCTGGAGCACCTCCGGCACGCGCGCCGTCTCAATCCGCTGGAGCGGACAACGCGCGCGCTGCTGGACGTCGCCCTTCGAAGCGAGCCGGTTCCGGCCTCGCTCGCCGACCGGCTGGACCGGCGGGCAGTGTCTTCGCCGCTTGGCCGCCGTCCGGTCGACTGCCGGCCGGTCCTCGGTCTCTCCGCCGCCTGCGCCGACCGAGAGGGGCGGCCATGAACGGCGCCGCTCTCGCTCGTCGCCGACCCGTGCCCCAGGACGCTCTCCTTGGTGTGGCGAGCGCTCTGGCCGCGTTCGGGGTCGCGCTCGTCCTCGCCGTCACGCTCGCCCGGCAGCCGCTACCGCTCGGTCTGGTGGTCCTCGCCGGAGCGGCGCTCGCGGGCACGCTTGCGCTCGCTCTCGTGCGGTACGACGCCGCCGTCGGGCTCGGCGTCGCCCTGCTCGGAGTCGTCGTCGTCGATCCCGCGCCCGCCGATCTCGTCTTCGTCGTCGTGATTGCGGTCGCAGCGGCGAGCGGGCGCTTCGATCTCGCCCGCGTTCCGAAGACCGTGATCGTGGCGATCGTCGTCTTCGCCGTCTTGAACCTGGTCTCGTCTGTAGAGGTGATCGACCCCGTGCGCGCAGTCGGCTTCTTCTCGATCACGCTCTACCTCGCGGTATTCGCGTTGTGGCTGACGGCGTATGTCGTCTCGCCGAGGCGGGCGCGCGTGATTGCGCGTGGCTATGTCTTCGCCGCGGTCACGGCGGCCGTGCTCGGCTCGATGGCGCTACTCGTAGCGTTCCCGGGCGCCCAACTCCTCCTCGAAGACGGCCGGGCGCGTGCGTTCTTCCAGGATCCGAACGTCTTTGGACCATTTCTCGTGCCTGCGGCGCTGATCCTGATCGAGGAGTTGCTCGCGCCTCGTGTGCTTCGCGCGAGCTGGTTGATCAAGGCGATCGCTCTAGCGGCACTCACGCTCGGAGTGCTGTTCTCATTCTCGCGAGGTGCGTGGCTCAACCTTGCGCTCGGCGTGGTCGTGACGTTCACCGTGCTCTCACTGCGACGCGGAGGGGCGCGACGCGCGCTGGCGTTCCTGGGAGTCGGGGTCTGCGTCGCGACACTCGTCGGCGGCGCCGTGGTGGCGAGCGGATCGTCCGACTTTCTCGCCGAGCGTGCGCGTCCACAGAGCTACGACGCGGAGCGATTCGGTGCCCAGGCCGTCGGGATCCACGCGGCCGAGCAGTATCCGCTCGGCGCCGGCCCCGGTCAGTTCGAGCAGATCGCGCCGATCTCGGCGCACAGCACGTACGTCCGGGTGCTCGCGGAGCAGGGCCTGGCCGGGCTCGTCACGCTGGCAGCGCTCTTGATTTTCACGCTCGGCGTGGCTCTCCGGAACGCGCTCCTCGGACGCGATACGTACGGCATCGGCTCCGCCGCGCTGCTCGGCGCCTGGTGCGGCATCCTCGCCAACAGCTTCTTCGTCGACACGCTGCACTGGCGGCATCTCTGGCTCGTCGCTGCGTTGATCTGGGCCGCATCGATGCGACGGCGGACAGCCGCTGCGAGAGCGGCGTGAGCGGGACGGGCCTACCGACCGGCGGCGATCGAAGCCGCGCGGGACGCGTAGGCACGCGGCCCTCGGCTTCCGACCACGACCATCCCCAGCGCCTTGGCATCGAGCAGCTCGAGCAGCTCGTGCAGCTCCACCGCGGCCTGCGGTGTCAAGCGATCGAGGCGGGCGACGACGAGCATCCCGTCGACCCACTGGGCGAGCAGCTGGCCGTCGATCAGGTCGAGCAGGGGCGGGCCGTCGACGAGGACGTAGTCGTAGTCGCTTCGGCCGAGCTCGTCGAAGAACGTGACCAGCGCCCCCGTGGAGAGGAGCCGAACCGGATTCGCACTCGCGGTTCCGCTCGGCAGCAGCTGCAGCTCTTCGGGCCCGAACGCTTCCGGAACGGACCTGACCGCGCGTTCCATCAACGTGCCGGCGCCGACGTGCCCGTTCTGGTGAAAGGCGTTCAGGACGTTGGCAAGGCCCGGAGCGTTGCCGACGCCGAACAGCTCATCGAGAGTCGGCCGGCGCAGGTTCGCGGACACGAGCAACGTCCGGTGCCCGGCCAGGGCCAGAGCGCGTCCGAGACCGGCCGTCACAGTCGACTTCCCTTCGCCCGGCAACGCGCTCGTCACGAGCAGGACGTGTTGCGAACCAGCGGGCAGCCGGAACTCGAGCGCGGCGCGCAGACCGTCGTACGCCTCGTCATCCGCTTCGCCGGCGGGCGGCTCCGGCGCGCCGCCCTGAGAACGGTGTGGAGGCGGCACCGCACCGAGAGACGGCAGGCCCGTCAGCTTGCTCAACTCGCGCGTTCCGCCCACGCGCGGCGCGAGCTGATCGCGCGCGAGGGCGGCGAGGATCGCCAGGAAGGACGCCGCGAAGAAGGCGAAGATCGTGTTCTGGAGTGGCCGCGGCGAGCTCGCAGAGACCGGCGGCCGCGCCGCCTGCGCGAGCTGCAACTCCTGTCCGGCAGACGCCTCACTCACGGTCAGCTCGTTGAGGCGCTGCTGAATCAGGCGAACCTCGGCCGCCGAGCCGGGTCGCGCACGCGCCTGACGGAGCGCATCCCGCAACTGGCTGCGTGTACCGGCGAGTTGTCGCCGCTCCTCGTCTTGCTGGATCGAGAGGAAGGCGTTCGCGACGGCGTTCGCGATCGAGGCCGCTCCCTTGGCGTCGTCGTCGCTCCCGACGATGTTCAGGATGTTCGAGTTCCGGTCCACCGAGGCCTGAACCTTGCCCTCGAGCGTGTCGGCGGACTCGCCGGGGAGTCGTCTCGCGGCCCGGTTGAGGACTGCGGGAGTGACGAGAAGCGTCTGCAGCGTCGCGAGACGACGCTTCACCGTCTCAACGTCTCCCGATCCGAAAACGCCCCCGGTGTCGGACTTCACGATCTTTGCTGTCGCGCGGTAGGACTTGGGCAAGGTGAGCGACACGATGAGGACCGTCAGCGTGAGGGGTACCACGATGAGCGCGATCAGCCAGGCCCCGCGTCGCAACGCGCCCAGGTAACGCCTGACGTCGACCGGCTGATCGCCGTCGTCGGAGCCCCGGGATCCTCTCCCGAGCGAGTCGACGTACTCGGGCATGTCATTGACGATAGAACCGATTCGCAACCGAAGCGAGTCCTCCTCGTCTCCAGCTTCGTGCTCCCTCACGCAGGCGGCGTCGAGCAATTCGTCGAGACAGCGCGCGGAATCCTGACGGCGCGCGGCTGCGACGTTCGCGTGCTCGCCTGCCGACTCCCGGGCGGCGACGCGACGGCGGACGCCACGGTGCCGACCCGCTATCTCGGCACGTCGGGTTGGCCGCTGCCCGCCGGAGGCTGGCGGACGCTCTGGCGGGAGGTGCAGCAGGCAGACGTGGTGGTCGGCAACAACGCGCGCCATCCGCTGCCGGTTCTCGCGGTTCTCGTCGCGCGCCTGCAGGCAAAGGGGGCCATCTTCGTCGTTCACGGCTCGGGGGAGGGGCCGCAGACAGGGTCGGGCGCATTCCGCCTGGCACGCGCCGCGTTCCAACGGACGGTTGCGCGGCTTGCCGTGCGGATCTCGCAGCCCGTCTCGGTTTCCCGTGCAGGTGTCGCGTCGATCCGACGGGCTTACGGCGTCGACGCCGGCTATCTCCCGTATCCGCTTCACGTACTTCCGCCCGTCGCAGACACGCCGCAGTTGAGCGCGGACGAGCCGGTGCGAGTCGTCTGGGTGGGCCGGCTCTATCCCGAAAAGGACCCGACGCTGGCCGTACGCGCACTTGAGAGGCTGCGCGAGGACCGGCCGGCGACGCTCGATGTCTACGGCGCCGGAATTCTGGAGTCCGAGCTTGCCGGACTCGCCCGCTCGCGCCCCTGGCTGACACTCCACGGAGCTCGCGGCTGGGACGAGATCCAGGAGGCCCAGGCGGCCGCACACCTCTGTCTCTCGACGTCGGCCGCGGACAATGTCCAGGTCGCCGTGCTCGAGGCGCTCTCCCGGGGAATTCCGGTCGTTTCCACCCGCGTCGGAGACGCACCCCGCTACTACGCGACCGGCCCGTTGGGTCGCTTCTGCGTTGCTGCCGCGGAGCCGGGTGCGATCGCGCGCGCGATCCTCGAGCTGTGTTCCTCGTATCCGAGCTACCGGAACGACTTCGGCAGGAACGGGCAGCTTCTGACAGCGCAGCACGGGCAGGCTCCCGCGGTACTGGCGCGCCTGATCGGCGATCCGCCTTGCAGGCGAAGAGAGTCATGACCGGCGTGGCGGCGACGCCGAGCCCCGGGGGAGTTCAGGACGGCATCCGTGTGACGGATGCGTTCGTCCGCGGTCCCGCCATGCTCTTCTGGGCGCAGGTCCTGGGCAACGCGGGCCTCTTCGTCGCGCTGGTGGTCATCGCTCGCGCGCTGGGCCCCGTGGGTCGCGGAACGATCGCGTTCATCGCCGTCACAGCGATCCTGTCCGCCCGGGTGACGCGTCTGGGCGTGAGCGATGCGACCATCGTGTTCGCCGCCCAGCGCCCGCAGCTCCGCCCATCCCTTCTCACCAACCTGGTGCTCT
This sequence comes from uncultured Gaiellaceae bacterium, assembly GCA_963705515.1. Taxonomy (GTDB): domain Bacteria; phylum Actinomycetota; class Thermoleophilia; order Gaiellales; family Gaiellaceae; genus Gaiellasilicea. Next base: position 233,880 of record CAVPJV010000009.1, on the reverse strand, counting down.
GGGTGACCGCGGCGGCGGTGGTGGCTGCAGCCGTCGTCTCTGCTGTTCTGGTGACCTCACCGTCGTGGCGACCGACCGGCATCGGCGATACCGAGCTCGCCATTCTGGCTCTGGGGATACTGACGTCCGCGCTCGTCGACGCCGGCTATTCCTTCGTCCTCGGCTGCAGCCGCTTCGGGATCCACGCCGTGATCACCGTCGCGACGGCCTGGCTCTATGCGTTCGCGGTCGCGACGGTCTGGGTGACCGTGGATCTCACCGTCGCGCGGGCCGCGCTGATCTGGGTTGCGGTTCAGGCCTTCAAGGCATTCGTGCTGCTGTGGGCGTCCGCGCGCACGAGCGGCGTCGGCCGTCCCGATCGGGCGCTGCTGCGCGAGTCGATCGGCTTTGGCATCCGCGCCTGGGTCGGGAGCTTGTCGGATGCCCTCAACGGCCGGATCGACCAGATCCTGATCGCCTTCATCGCCACCGAGGCGACACTCGGGGTCTACGCAGTCGCCGTCAATGCGTGGGAGATCCTGCTCTATCTCCCCGGCGCGGCTGCGACCGCTGTTCTGCCCTCCGTGGCTCGCGCAGATCGGACGATCCGGGTCGAGCAGGTGCTGAAGGCGTTCCGATCGGTTGCCCTCGTCACCCTGTCGGGGCTGGCCATCGCCGCGGTCGTCGGCCCGCCACTGCTCGTCGTCGTCTTCGGGGCGCCGTTCGACGCCTCGATCGCGCCGTTCCTCTGGCTCCTACCCGGCACACTGGGGTACGTCGCGCTCGGCATCTTCTCGAGCGCCCTGGTCGCATCCTCGTCGCCCGGCCTCTCCTCACTCGGACCGCTGGTCTCGCTCGGGGTCGGCATCGCCCTGGACATCGTCCTGATCCCGTCATTCGGAGCCGAAGGGGCGGCGATCGCCTCGAGCGCCGCACTGCTCACAGGCGGAGCGACTGCACTCGTCCTGTACCGGACACGCGCATCGTTCGCGCTCGGCGCACTGATCCGGCCCCGAGCCGGCGACTTGGATGTGCTGAAGGCACTTGCCGGACTGTTCTCTCGCCGCCCGCGCCTCGCGGGGCGGGGGTAAGACGAGCGCCGGTTCAAGACGGCCCGGAGGTTCTAGACTCACGGAACTTGGGCGGGATTGCAGGGCCGAGGCGATGCCGCAGCCGTCTCGGCCCTTCCTTCCTCGAACCTGACGCGGCATGCTCGGAAGCCGCAAGGCAGAATCACCGGGCCGATGCATCGCCACGTTCACTTCGATGAGGTAGCAACGTGCGATTCTGGAAGTGGCACGCGCTCGGTAACAGCTACCTCGTCGTCGAGGAAGCGATGGCGCCCGAGCTGGCGCGGCGGCTCTGCGACGTCCGCTACGGGATCGGCTCCGACGGCGTCGTCGAGGTGATCGCGACGACCGGTGCGCGCGCAGAGATCGTGATCTGGAACCCTGACGGCTCGGTCGCCGAGTTCTCGGGCAACGGCAGCCGGATCGCCGCCGCCTGGCTCGGTGCCCGCGTCGGAACGCCACAGGTGACGATCGGCGTCGCCGGCCGCACCTACCCGGCGGCGATCCGCGACGACGGCACGGTCGCGATGGGGGTCGGAGACGTCGAGGTGGGGGAGACGGAGACGATCGAGCTCGGTGAGGAGCTGATCGAGCTCACGGCGGTGTCCGTCGGGAACCCGCACGCAGTGGTCCGACTCGACGCAAGTCGCGACGACCTCCTCCGGCTCGGCCCGCTGATCGAGCGCCACGGGCGCTTCCCGGAGCGGACGAACGTCCAGCTCGTTCAGGTGGATGGTCCGAACGAGCTGTCCGTGCTCGTCTGGGAGCGCGGGGCCGGCGAGACGAGCGCCTCCGGCTCGAGCGCTGTCGCGGCCGCGGCCGCAGCGGTGACGAACGGCTGGTGCGAGAGCCCGGTCACCGTCCAGATGCCGGGCGGCGAGCTCAGGGTCGAGCTCGACGACGAGGCGCGGATCACGCTCGTCGGTCCGGCCGAGGAGATCTGCGAGGGCGAGCTGCGCGGCTAGACCGCGAGCTCGAACTCGCGCAGGGTCTCGTTCAGGCTCAGCCGCTCGTCGTGCGACTCCTTGCGCCAGCCGATGATCAGCGCGCAGTCGAGCTGGTACGTCCCGGCGGGGAACTCCTTCGGACGCGTGCCGGGGACCACGACGGCGCGCGGCGGCACGGCGCCACGGTGCTCGACGGGCGCCGCGCCCGTGACGTCGATGATCGGAACGCTTGCGGTCAGGGAGACGTTCGCCGACAGCACCGCTCCGGCGCCGATGCGGACGCCCTCGGTGACGATGCAGCGCGAGCCGAGGAACGCGCCGTCCTCGACGATCACCGGCGTCGCGTTCGGCGGCTCGAGCACGCCGCCGATGCCGACGCCGCCGGCGAGGTGGACATCGGCGCCGATCTGGGCGCAGGAACCGACCGTCGCCCAGGTGTCGACCATCGTCCGCGGCCCGACCCACGCGCCGATGTTGACGTAGCCCGGCATCAGCACCACACCCTCGGAGAGGAAGGAGCCGTAGCGCGCGACGCCGGGCGGGACGATCCGGACGCCGTTCGGCGGCACCTTGAGCGGGATCTTGTCCTGGAAGGAGAAGGGGCCGACCGTCATCGGCTCGACCTTGCGCAAGCGGAAGTACTCGAGGATCGCCTCCTTCGCCTCGACGTCGACGACCCAGCCGTCGCCGTCGGGCGAGGCGACGCGGCGTTCGCCCTTGTCGAGCGCCTCGACGATCTCGAGCGCGCGCTCGGGCGTCACAGCACACGCTCCAGGATCTCGACGGCGCGCGCGCACTCCTCCTCGGAGGGCACCAGCGCGACGCGGAAGTAGCCCTCGCCGGCGCTGCCGAGATAGGAGCCGGGCGTGACCAGCACGCCGTGTTCGAGCAGCCGCTCCGCGAACGACTCCGACGTCTCGCCCTCGGGAACCTCGACCCAGATGTACATCGTCGCGGCGCTGCCGGCGACGCGAACGCCCTTGCGAGCGAAGAGGTCGAGGAAGAGCGCCCGCTTGCGACCGTAGCGCGCTCGGGTCTCGGCGACGTGCTCCTCGTCGCCCCAGGCCACCACCGACGCGCGCTGGACGAACTCCTGGGGAGCGGTGCCGACGGTCGGCCGGAACGCCTTCAGCGCCGCGATCAGCTTCGGATCGCCGGCCGCGAAGCCGCTGCGGTAGCCCGTCATCGAGCTCCGCTTGGAGAGCGTGTTGAAGACGACGACGTTCGTCCGGTCCGCGAGCTGCAGCGCCGAGGCCGGGGGGTCGTCGAACCAGAGCTCGGTATACGCCTCGTCGGAGGCGACCACGAAGCCGTGCTCCCGCGCCAGCGCGGCCAGACGCTCGTAGAAGGCGAGCGGCGCGGTGGCGGCGGTGGGGTTGTTGGGGTAGTTGATCCAGAGGACGGCCAGCCGCGCCCAGGTCTCGTCGTCGATCGCGTCGAGGTCGGGCAGGAAGCCCCGCTCCTCGCGCAGGGGCAGTGCCAGCGGCCGCGCGTGCGCGAAGAGGGCGCCGCGCTCGTAGACCGGGTAGCCGGGGTCGGTGTAGGCGACCGTGTCCCGTGTCCCGTCCGCGTCGACGACGGCGAGCGCGAACGTGAAGATCGCCTCCTTGCTGCCGAGGGTCGGGATGATCTCCGTGTCGGGGTCGAGCCTCGTCCGGAAACGGCTCTCCGCCCAGGCCGCAATCGCCTCGCGCAGCTCCGGCAGCCCGACCGCGGCCGGGTAGCCCATGCGGTCGCGCAACCCGTCGACCAGCGCCTGGCGGATCTTCGGATCGGTCGGCTCGCGCGGATCGCCGGTGCCGAAGTCGATCACGTCGATCCCGCGCGCCTCGACCCGCCGGGCTGCCTCGTTCAGGCGCACGAACGGGTAGGTCGTCTGCCGCTCGAGGATGGGGGAGACGGGCACGGCTAGACGCTACCCGTGACGAAGCGCCAGAGGGCCGTGAACGCCCGCTCCAGTGCCGCGATCTCCACCTGCTCGTCCCGCCGGTGGGCATAGCGGGTCGCACCCGGCCCGAAGTTGACGGCGTCGATGCCGCGGGAGGTGAAGTCGGCGACGTTCGTCCACGCCTGCTTCGGCTCGAGTGCGAGGTCGCCCGCTGCTCGCAGGCGCTGCACGAGCGACGAGTCCGTGACGACGCGGGCGGGCGGCGAGTCGCCGGCGTGCTCGTACGACGCGCCTGCAGGGACGAGGCTGCGCAGATAGGCGTCCGCGCTCGCCGGCGAACGGTCGGGCGCGTAGCGGAAGTTCACGTTCGCCTCGACGCGATCCGGGATCACGTTCGTCGCGATCCCGCCCTCGATCCGCGTGATGCTCGCCACTTCGGTGAACGTCAGCCCGCCGATCTCGACCGGCCGGGGCTCGATCGATGCGTACGCGCGCAGGCCGTCGAGCGCTTTCTCGATCGCGTTCTCAGCCGTCCACGGGCGCGCCGAGTGTCCGCTGACGCCGTGGAAGGTGATCCGCGCGTTCAGGTTGCCGAGGCAGCCGGCCTGGATCGTCGTATCCGTCGGCTCGAGCAGGATCGCGAGCTCTGCCTCGTGCACGACGCGCGAGTTGTCGAACAGGTGCGGCAGCGGGCTGAACTCGGCCGGGAGCTCCTCCTTGCCGAACGCGAGCAGGGCGACGTCGACCTCCGGCTCGACGTCGCGCTCCTCGAGCTCCCGTGCGAGCTCGAGCATCACCGCCAGCCCGCCCTTCATGTCGCTCGCTCCGAGCCCGATGACGGCGCCGTTCTCGATCCGGCCGGGCACGTTCTGCTGTGCCGGAACGGTGTCGTAGTGGCCCGCGAGCACCACGAGCGGCCTGTCGTCGCGCCGCGGCCGCATCCAGACGAACGCATCGTCCGCCTCGTACTCGGGTTCGAACGCGGTGGGCACCAGCGAGCGGACGCGGGCAGCGATCTCCGCCTCGTGCCGGCTCTCGGAGGGAATGTTCACCAGCTCGAGCGTGCGCTCGGCCAGCCGGGTCGCGAGGTCGGGCATCGGCCGCAAGCGTGGCACAATCCCGGCAGTGACGACGCGGCAAAACCCAGGCTCGGGCGTCGAGCCCGAGCGCGGGCTCGTTCTCGCCGTGCTTCCACGCTCCGCCGACTCCGAGGAGGAGCTCGGCGAGCTGCGTGAGCTCGCCCGCACTGCCGGTGTCGAACCGATTGCCGAGCTCGTCCAGCAGCGCGCGAATCCCGATCCGCGCACGTACGTCGGCAAGGGCAAGCTCGAGGAGCTGAAGCAGGCCTACGAGAACGCGCACGCCGAGGTGCTGATCGTCGACGACGAGCTCGAGCCGGCGCAGCAGCGCGCGCTCGAGAACGCCCTCACGGCGCGCGTCGTCGACCGGACGCAGCTGATCCTCGACATCTTCGCCCAGCACGCGACGAGCGCCGAGGGCAAGCTCCAGGTCGAGCTCGCGCAGCTCGAGTACAACCTGCCGCGCATGCGGGGCATGTGGCAGCACCTCGAGCGTCTCGGCGGCGGTACCGGCGCGCTCGGAGCCGGCGTCGGCACGCGCGGCCCCGGCGAGTCGCAGCTCGAGACCGACCGCCGGATCGCGCGGCGCAAGATCTCGCTGCTCCGGCGCCGGCTCAAGGAAGTCGGCAAGCACCGCGCGACGCGGCGGAAGGAGCGGGAGGGCAGCGGCACGCCGACCGTGGCCCTGGCCGGCTACACCAACGTGGGCAAGTCGACGCTCCTGAATGCGCTCACCGGCGCGGATGTCAGCGTCGAGAACCGGCTCTTCGAGACGCTCGACCCGACCACGCGCGGCTTCGAGCACGAGGGGAAGAGGTACCTCGTCACCGACACGGTCGGCTTCATCCGGCGGCTGCCGACGCAGCTCGTCGAGGGCTTCGCGTCGACGCTGGAGGAGACGCTCGTCGCGGACCTCGTCCTGCACGTCGTCGATGCCTCCGAGGACGACGAGCGGCTCGAGGAGATGATCGGCGCCGTCGACTCCGTGCTGCACGAGATCGGCGCCGACGACGTGCCGGTCGAGGTCGTGCTGAACAAGATCGACCAGGTCGACCCGCTCGGCCGGCGTCGGCTCTCCAACCGTTTCCCGGGCTCGCTGCAGATCTCGGCGACGACGGGGGAAGGGCTCGAGGACCTGCGGGCCCGGATCGCGACGCTTTTCGCCGACCGCTACGAGGACGTGCGGCTGCTGCTGCCGTACGAGGAAGGGGGCAAGCTCGCGGAGCTGTACGCACTCGGCGCTCCGATCGACGAGCGCGAGGACTCGGAGGCCGGGGTGCTCGTGCGCGCCCGGCTGCCGCAGCGCGAGGTGCGCCGCTTTGCCCGCTATCTCGTCGCCGACGCGGGCGAAAGCTCCGCGGCGGAGCGCGTGTGACGGAGCTGCCGGTCGCGCGGCTGCGCGACGACGCGGTCCTGCCGGCACAGGCCTACGACGGCGACGCGGGGCTGGACCTCGCGGCCTGCGAGCACGCGGAGCTCGAGCCGGGGGAGCGCGCGGTCGTCGGCACCGGGGTCGCGGTCGCGATTCCCGACGGGTACGCGGGGCTCGTGGTGCCGCGCTCCGGGCTCGCCGCCCGCCATGGCCTGACGATTGTCAACGCGCCGGGACTGATCGACAGCGGCTACCGGGGCGAGCTGAAGGTGATCCTCCTGAACACGGACGCGCGCGAGCCGTTCGTCATCGAGCCGGGAATGCGGATCGCGCAGCTCGTTCTGGTCGAGGTCGCGTCCGTGCACCTGGTGGAGGTGGAGGAGCTGCCGGAGAGCGAGCGCGGCGCCGCCGGCTTCGGCTCGTCGGGAGTGGGGTCGAGCGCGACGTGATGCGGGCGGAGCCGCGGATCCGGGTCTCGGCGTTGCTGCGCTGGGGCGGCGGGGTGCTGCTCTGCCGGCACGAGAAGCGCGGCAAGTCCGTCTGGCTGCTCCCGGGCGGGGGAGTGCACTCCGGCGAGACGCTGATGGACGCGCTCGGCCGCGAGATCAGGGAGGAAGTGGGGATCGAGCCGCCGCCCTTCGAAGGGCCGATCGCGCTCGTCGACTCGATCGCGCCCAAGGGGGCGCTCGTGACGAAGCACGTCGTCCACATCATCTTCGCCGGCGACGTCAACGGCTCGCTCGAGTCGGTCGCGTCGCAGGACGAGGCCGTGCGCGGGCACCGGCTGTTCGCGCTCGACGAGCTCGACGGCGTCGTTCTGCACCCCCCGATCCAGCGCTTTCTGCAGCGCTGGCAGTCGGGAGATCCGGCGGTCTATCTTGGAGCTCTATGGACCCCGTGAGGGACCTCCTCGGCCTCACTGCCGACTACGCGTCGCGGTTCATCGACTCGCTCGACGACCGGCCGGTCCCGCCGCAGGCCTCGGTCGAGGAGCTCAGGACCGCGCTCGGCGGTCCGCTGCCGGAGCACGCAACCGACGCGGCGAAGGTCATCTCCGAGCTGATCGAAGCGTCCGAGCCGGGGATCATGGCGATGCCGTCGGGCCGGTTCTTCGGCTTCGTCATCGGGGGCGCGCTGCCGGTCACCGTCGCCGCGGACTGGCTCACCTCGGCCTGGGATCAGAACGCCGGCTTGATTGGACCGACGCCGAGCGCGGGCGTCGTCGAGGAGGTCGTGCTCGAGTGGCTGCGCGAGCTGCTCCTGCTGCCCACAGGCGTCTCGGCCGGCTTCGTGACCGGTTGCCAGATGGCGCACATGACAGCCTTGGCGGCGGCGCGGCACCGGATCCTCGCGCGGGCAGATTGGGACCTCGCACGCGACGGGCTCCAAGGCGCACCGCGCATCCGCGTCCTCGTGGGCGAGGAGCGCCACGTCACCGTAGACCGCGCCCTGCGCTACCTCGGAATCGGCAGTGCGCAGATCGAGGCCGTTCCGGCCGACGAGCAGGGACGGATGCGGGTCGAGCTGCTGCCCGCGGCGCTTGCGGCGGGCGATGGGCCGACGATCGTCTGTGCGCAGCTCGGCAACGTCAACACCGGCTCGTGCGACGACGTCACCGCGGTCGCGGACGCCGTCGAGGGCACCGGCGCGTGGCTCCACGTGGACGGCGCGTTCGGCCTCTGGGCCGCCGCATCGGCGCGCTTCCGCCACCTTGCCGCCGGTGCCGAGCGTGCCGACTCTTGGGCGACGGACGCGCACAAGTGGCTGAACGTGCCCTACGACTCCGGCATCGCCTTCTGCTCGGATCCCGAGGCGCACCGGGCGGCGATGAGCGTGCGGGCGAGCTACCTCGAGCAGGCAGAGGCAGACGCGGCGCGGGATCAGATGGACTGGAACCCGGAGTTCTCCCGTCGCGCGCGCGGGTTCCCGATCTACGCCGCGATCCGCGCTCTTGGACGCGACGGGATCGCCGGGATGATCGAACGCTGCTGCGACCACGCAGCCCGCTTCGCTGAGCTGCTCGGCGCCGAATCCGACGTCGAGATCCTGAACGACGTCGTGCTCAACCAGGTGCTCGTCCGCTTCGGGAACGACGACGAGCTGACGCGGGCGACCGTCGCCGCCGTCCAGGAGGACGGAATCTGCTGGCTCTCGGGCACGGTCTGGCAGGGCAAGGCGGCAATGCGGATCTCGGTCTCCAGCTGGCGGACGACAGAGGACGACGTCGAGCGCTCCGCCGGCGCGATCCTGGAGGCGGCCGGAAGGGTCGCCGGCGCGGTGCGAGCCACGTGAGCGACGTCCACGACCTCTTCCGGCACACGGCCGACTACGCAGCGCAGTTCCACGACACCCTCGACGACCGGCCCGTCGGCCCGCAGGCGGGCTACGACGAGCTCGTCGAGGCACTCGGAGGACCGCTCCCGGACGAGGGCGGGGAGGACGTCGACGTCGTCTCGGAGCTGATCACAGCTGCTGAGCCGGGCCTCATCGGGTCGCAGACAGGCCGCTACTTCGGCTTCGTCTTCGGCAGCGCCATGCCGGCTTCGGTCGCGGCGGACTGGGTGGCGAGCGCCTGGGACCAGAACGCGTTCTCCGTCGTCACGTCGCCCGCGGCGGCCGCGGCGGAACAGGTCGCCGCAGGCTGGCTCGCGGAGCTGCTGGGGCTTCCCGACGGCGTCTCGAGCGGCTTCGTCACCGGCGCCCAGGGTGCGAACACGACCGCGCTCGCCGCCGCGAGACAGCACGTCCTGGCGCAGGCGGACTGGGACGTCACGCGGGACGGGCTGCACGGAGCGCCGCCGATCCGCGTGCTCGCCGGCGGAGAGCGTCACGTCACGATCGACCGTTCACTACGGCTGCTGGGGCTCGGCACCGGTGCGCTCGAGCTCGTCTCGGCAGACGGTCAGGGGCGAATGCGTGCGGACGCGCTGCGCGATGCGCTGACGGGCTCGACCGGCCCGGTGATCGTCTGTGCCCAGGCCGGGAACGTGAACACCGGAGCCGTCGACCCGCTCGACGAGATTGCGGACGCGTGCGCCGCCGCCGACGCCTGGCTCCACGTCGACGGCGCGTTCGGACTCTGGGCGAGCGCGAGCCCGCGCTTCCGGCATCTCACAGTGGGCTGCGAGCGCGCAGACTCGTGGGCGACGGATGCGCACAAGTGGCTGAACGTCCCGTACGACTGCGGCATCGTCTTCTGCCGCCACCCGCAGTCGCACGGCAACGCGATGGCCGTCGCGGCGAGCTACCTCCAGCGCGCCGACGGCCGCAGCCCCTCCGACTGGGTCCCCGAGTCGTCGCGGCGAGCACGCGGCTTCGCAATCTGGGCTGCTCTTCGCTCGCTGGGCCGCAACGGCGTCGCCGAGCTCGTCGACCGCTGCTGCGACCACGCGCGAGCCTTCGCAGATCTCCTCGGTGCGGAGCCGGGCGTCGAGATCCTGAACGACGTCGTCCTCAACCAGGTGCTCGTCCGCTTCGGCGACAACGACGAGACGACGCGTGAGGTCGTCCGCCGCGTCCAGGCCGACGGCACGTGCTGGCTCGGAGGAACAGATTGGCAGGGCCGCGCCGCGATGCGAATCTCGGTCTCCAGCTTCCGGACGACACGCGAGGACGTCGAACGATCCGTGGGCGCGATCCTAGAAGCGGCCGCCGCGGTCTCGGGCTCGTTGCGCTGACACCGCGTGCGCCTCGGCCTCGAGCCGGTCCGGCAGCGGCTCGAGCTCAAGCGGCTCGCCGCCGGTCGCGTGCGCCAGCGCCTGGGAGAGCAGCCAGTCAGCGAGCCACGGATTGCGCGGCAGGAGCGGCCCGTGCAGGTACGTCCCGATCGCGCGGCCGACGCGGGCGCCCTCGTAGCCCGACTCGCCGTCGTTCCCGAAGCCGGCGACGACGCGGCCGAGCGGCGCCGCGCCGGGGTCGAGCCGCGTCCGGCCGGCGTGGTTCTCGAAGCCGGCGATCGTCCGACGCTCTCCCGGCACGAGCTCGGCCTCGAGCAGGACATCGCCGATCATTCGCTTCTCGCCCGCGTAGGTCTCGTGCGGAAAGAGGCCGATGCCGGGCATCGAGTCGCCGTGGCGCCCCAGGTAGCCGCGGCCGAGGAGCTGGTAGCCGCCGCAGACCGCGAGCAGTGCGGCACCGTCCGCGACGGCCGTTTCGACCGCCGGGCCCTTGGCGACGAGATCGGGGGAGATCAGGAGCTGCTCGCGATCCTGGCCGCCGCCGATGTAGAGCAGGTCGAGCACGCCGGGACGGACCGCGTCGCCGACGGAGATCCCCGTCACCTCGAGCTCGTGGCCGCGCAGCGCGGCCCGCCGCGCGAGCACCGCGATGTTGCCGCGATCGGCGTAGATGTTGAGGTACTCGGGATAGAGATGGCCGACCCGAATCCTCATGCTCGCTCCCAGTACGGCTTCGACCAGCCGCGCTCGGCCACGATTCGCTGCAGCTCCAGCATCGCCGTGTAGGTCGGGAGGACGACGAGCTCGCCGGCCGGCGGCGTCAGCTCGAGCCCGCGATCGAGCGCGCGCTCCAGCGACGGCTCGACGTCGAGCGCGTCCTCCGGCAGGCCGCCGTAGATGCAGCGGACACCGAGCTCCGCCGCTCGGTCGCCGGAGGCGATCAGCCGCTCGATGCGGCCGAGCAACGGCTCGAAGTCGACGTCCCAGATCCACGAGACGTCCTTGCCGTCCGCGATCGCGTCGTTCAACGCGACGACCAGCAGTGTGGGCGCGCCGCCCTCCAGCAGGGTGTGCACGACCTCGTTCGCCCCGGCGGGGTTCTTGATCAGCAGCACGAGCACAGTCTTGTCGCCCGCCGGAATCCGCTCGAAGCGGCCGAAGGCCGCCCCGAAGCGCTCGAGCCCGTCACGGATCTCCTCGAGCGACGCCCCGAGCGCCTGCGCGAGAGCGGCGGCTCCGAGCGCGTTGTAGACGTTGTAGAGGCCAGGGAGCGGCAGCCGGAGGCGTGTCGCCCCGGCCGGCGTCTCGAGCAGGAACGAGGCGGCGTGCAGGCCGTCGAGCTCGATCTCTGTCGCGCGCACCTGCAGCTCCGGCCGCGCGTGGCCGCACGCGGGGCAGCGGTAGTCGCCCAGGTGCCCGACGTAGGCCGCCGCAAACTCGTACGGCTGCCCGCAACGGACGCAGTAGCGCGAGTCGGCCGCATGCTGGAGAGCGGGGCGGGCGTGTCTTGGGTCGTCGATCCCGTAGGCGATCGCGTTCGAGCGCTCGCGCGCCAGGTCACCGACCTGAGGGTCGTCCCCGTTGACGACGAGCACGGTCTCCGCCGGCAAGGCGGCCGTCGCGGCACGCCAGCGCTCGGCGATGTGCTCGAGCTCGCCGTAGCGGTCGAGCTGGTCGCGAAAGAGGTTGCCGAGCAGCACCGCCCTCGGTCGGACGCGGCGGACGACCTCCGGGAGCGCTCCTTCGTCGACCTCGAGCAGGCCCAGCTCGGCGTCGCGCTCGGCGAGGAGGGTGGAGGCAACCCCGGAGACCAGGTTGGCGCCGGAGCGGTTCCAGGCGAGCCGGCGGCCCGGCTCGAGGATCTCGGCAGCCATCGCCGTCGTCGTCGTCTTGCCGTTCGTCGCGGAGATGACAGCGGATCCGTCGCGCAGGCGTGCCGCGAGCGCGTCGATCGCCCCCGGATCGAGCTTCCAGAGCAGCTTGCCCGGCAGGGTCGTGCCGCCGCCGGTGCCGGCGATGCGGGAGAGCTTCGAGGCCGCGCGCGCGGCCAGCGATTCGACGGCGAGGCGGGCGCTCATCAGGTCGCGAGCCTACCCGTCTGTCCAGGGCGTCGAGTCGCCGGAGGCGAATCCCTCGATCGGGGGAACTTCCGCGGCCCTGCCCCAAAAGGGGGAGGAATCGCCCCATTTACGCGCATACGGTTTGCGCGGTTCCACCAGCTGACGCGGCGGCTTCATGCCCAGCTGAGCGATTTCATGCGGCCCGCGCCTGGCGCGGACAAGGGAGAACGATGGGAAGAAACACAGGCGGCAACCCGGGAGACGTACGTAAGAGTGCGCTCTGGGGTTCCGGAAACCGCGGCGGCGAGCACCGCTCGAATGCCCTCTGGGGCAAGGGTGGGCGTGGTGCGATCGTCACGATGGTCGCGGTCCTCATGCTGTCCCTGGGTGCGGGCTCCGTCACCGGCCATACTGCGCCGGCCGTCGCTGCTTCGCTCCCGGCAACGTCCGTGGAGCCGGGTCTGCTCGAGCGTGCGCAGGCCAATCCGAGGGACAGGTTCCACATCATCGTCCAGAGCGCAGTCAGCGCGAAGGCTGCAGAGTCGGCGTTCAAGACCGTCGAGAGCCAGGACGACCAGGAGCTCAAGAACGACGAGGCGCAGGCCGAGCAGGCTGAGAACGTTGCCAACGAGGCCGCGTCCAAGTCGAAGACGACGGCCGGCAAGGAGAAGGCGAAGGCCGACCGCGAGCGCTTCCGCGCCCAGCGAGACGCCACGAGGCTGCTCCGAAAGTCCGCCGGCGGTGAGCTCGGTGACAAGTTCGACTTCATCAACGGTGTCACGATCGAGATGTCGGGTCGCCGGCTGGCGAGGCTCGCCCGCGTTCCGGGTCTCATCATCACCGAGGACGTGCCGGTGCAGCTGCTCGACAGCGGCCCGGTGTACAGCCAGCTCAGGTACTCGTCCCGGCAGCTCTGGGCGTACGAGTCCGGGGTCAGCATGCTCTGGTATGCGACGCCGAGGGAGATGCCGGCGATCGCGATCGTGGACTCGGGCATCGACACGACCCTGCCCGACTTCGCGGGGCGGAACGTCAAGCAGGTCGACTTCGTCAGCTCCGGCAAGGCTAACGGCGCGCGGGACGGTCGTGGCCACGGCAGCTTCGTGGCCGGGATCGCGGCAGGCTCGGCGGCAAACTACGCCGGCGTGGCTCCGAACGCTCCGCTCGTCTCGCTCGACGTCATGGACGACTCCGGCTCGGGTCTGACCAGTGACGTGATCGCGGCGACCGAGTGGATCTTCCAGAACCACGACCAGTACGACATCAAGGTCGCGAACTACTCGCTGCACGGCGGCGGAAAGGCCCGCTTCTACCAGGATCCGCTGAACCAGGCGGTTTCGAAGCTCTGGCACGCCGGCGTGACGGTGATCGCGGCAGCCGGCAACTACGGCAGGGACGGGACCCCGAGCGGCGTGCTCTTCGCTCCCGGCAACAACCCGTTCGTGGTCACGGTCGGTGCGGTCGACATCGGCGGCACCGCCCGCGTGGGCGACGACGATCGCGCTCCGTGGTCGGCCTACGGCCGGACGCAGGACGGCTTCTGGAAGCCCGAGATCTGCGCTCCGGGTCGGCTGATGGTCGGTCCCGTGCCGATGGGCTCGACGCTTGCGGCCGAGAAGGCCAACAAGATGCAGAGCCCGGGGTACATCGAGCTGTCCGGGACGTCCTTCTCGGCGCCGGTGATCAGCGGGATCGCGGCTCAGATCCTCGCCCGGAACCCGGACATGACGCCCGATCAGGTCAAGGGCGCGCTCATGCGGCGGGCCCGGCCGGTCCCGATGGCCGAGAACCGCTCGTGCGGCGTCGGTCAGGTCAACGCGGTTCGCGCCGTGTACAACGCGACGCAGACGTCCAACCCGAACCGGGCGCTCGACCAGTTCCTCAAGGTCGACCCGTCGACGGGCCTGACGGTCTTCGACGCGGTCAGCTGGTCGGACGTGGTCAAGGCGAACGTCTCCTGGGACGCGGTCTCGTGGACGGACGTCTCCTGGAGCGACGTCTCCTGGGACGCGGTCTCGTGGAGCGACGTCTCCTGGAGCGACGTCTCCTGGAGCGACGTCTCCTGGAGCGACGTCTCCTGGGAGGACGCAGCCGGTGATCAGGGCACGGAGGACGGCAGCGGTGTACCGCTGACACCCGACGAGGAAGCGGCTGCGGCCGCGGATCCGGACCTGGCTCCTCTGCCAGGCCCGGGCGTCCCGGAGTTCCCGACGGTGGCAGACGCCGCCGCGGAGGCGACGGACACGGCGGCGGATACGGCGACGGAACCGCCCGCCTCGGCCCCGGCACCTCCTCTCCCGTAGCGTTGTGAGACAGCGGGCCGGCCGGGAGGCCGGCCCGCTCTCACCCTTTCGGGGGAACTCCAGGTCGTGCCTCGAACGGGGGATGCCCCTTCCCCATCTGCGGCATACCCTCCGAACCGGCCGATCCGGTCGGGCTGAGGTGCTTTCGATCTCTGCGGCATCGAAGGAGACACGCGGCATGAAGGGCATAGGGCGAGCAGAGTGAGCGCGATTCCACTCGAAGATGCGGTCGAGCGCGCGAGTAGCGTCGAGCGCAGCGCGAAGCTGCCGCCGAAGGCGCTCGCCTACTTCCTGTTCGTGGGCGCGGCTGCGGTCGGCGTCACGGCGCCGTTCCTCGCCGATCTCGACCGGCATACGGGCGACTGGCTCGAGTTCGTGGTCCTGGCGGCCAGCGTCGCGGTCGCGCAGTTCTTCGTCGTGCGCACGCCCGGCAACAAGAGCTACCACACGACCGGCGTCTTCCTGATCGCGGCCGCCCTGCTCGTGCAGCCGGCGTTGCTCGCCCTGATCCCGCTGATCCAGCACATTCCCGAGTGGCTCCGCAGCCGCGGGACGTGGTACGTGCAGTCCACCAACATCTTCGTGTTCACGATCGCGACGATGTCGGCGTGGGGGGCGGCCCACGTCGTCCGCGGCGCCGACGGCCTCATCACCTCCGACGACGCCCGTTTCGCCCTCGCGGGCACCGCCGCGGCCGTCGTCCTCGTCGTGCTCAACTCGGCGCTGATCGCACCGATGATCCGCCTGGTCAACGGCCACCCGATGCGGCAGCTCTTCTCGTACCAGACGCTTTCGACCGAGTTCGTCTTCGCCGCCCTCGGCGTCATCCTCGCAGCCTTCTGGACGGGCAACCCCTGGCTCGTCCCATTCGCCATCGCCCCGCTGCTGCTGATCCACCGGGCGCTCTCCGTCCCGCAGCTGCAAGCCGAGGCCCGCGTCGATCCCAAGACGGGCCTCTTCAACGCGCGCTACTTCGCGTCGGCGCTCTCGGAGGAGCTCGGGCGCGCACAGCGCTTCGAGCGGCCGCTCTCGCTGATCATGGCCGACCTCGACCTGCTCCGCGAGATCAACAACACCTACGGCCATCTCGCCGGCGACGCCGTCCTGAAGGGCATCGCCGAGGTCTTTCGCGCCGAGCTGCGCCAGTACGACGTGCCGGCCCGCTTCGGCGGCGAGGAGTTCTCGATCCTCCTGCCGGAGACGCCGCCAGAGCAGGCGATGGAGATCGCCGAGCGGATCCGCCGCGCAGTCGCAGACAAGCTCTACGACGTCGAGACGTCGAGCGACCCGATCCGCGCCACTGTCTCGATCGGCGTCGCCGGCTACCCGAAGGACGCGCAGGACCCGAACGCGCTCATCCACCAGGCAGACCTCGCCGTCTACCGCGCCAAGCTGCAGGGACGCAACCGCGTCCTCGGCGCCAGCTCAGAGCCCCTGCTGATGCCGGCCGACCGCACGCAGCGGCTCGTCGCCGTGCCGGAGGAGGGCGACCACCGGGAGCCGCTCGCGCGCGTCCCCGAGGCGCTGCCGGAGCAAGAGCGGCGGCATACGGCGCACACGACCAGTGGCCCGCGGTTCCTCCAGCTTTCGCTTCGACTCGGCGTGCTCGTCGGCCTCGTCAGCTCGGTCGGCATCACGGCGGGCATCGTCGGAGCGATCTACGGCTCCTCGACGGACATGATCGGCCTCCTCGCCGTGATCGCGCTCGTCAGCGTGGGTGAGGCGCTCGCGCTCGAGCTCGACGACGGCTCGATCTCGGTCAGCGCCGTCGGCGCGCTCGCGGGTGCCTCGCTCTTCGGGCCGAGAGCCGCCCTCGCGATTGCCGTGGCGATCTGCGTCGTGCAGTGGAGCGCGCAGCGTCAGCAGATCCACCGCGTCCTCTTCAACATCGGCACGCTCACGCTCTCCTCGCTGGCGGCGTCGGCGGTCTTCATGCTGGGCTTCGACAACGGCCTCGGCGAGCTCGTCACAGTCGCCGCCGGGCTCGTGGCGGGCGGACTCTACTTCGCCGTCAACACCGGCCTGCTCTCGGTGGCACTGGCGATGGAGGGCCGCGAGAAGGTGTGGCGCGTCTGGCACGAACGCTTCCTCTGGCTCTTGCCGCACTACGTCGTCTACGGCTTCATCGGCGGCGTGATCGCGATCGGCTACCACGCAGCCGGGCTCTACGCCCTCGCCGTCTTCGCGGTGCCGCTGCTGCTGATGCGCAAGACGCAGGAGGCCTATCTCTCGCACACCCGCAGGAGCGCGCAGAAGCTGCGCCAGGCGGCGGAGACGATCCATACCCAAAACGTCTCGCTCGAGCAGGCGAACAGGCTGCTCAAGGAGCGATCGACCGCGGCGATGGAGAGCCTCTCGGCGACCGTCGACGCGCGCGACGCCTACACCGCCGGCCACTCGCGGCGCGTGCAGCAGCTCGCGCTGGCGATCGGCCGCGAGCTCGGGCTCTCGCAAGTGGAGCTCGACCTGCTCGGCCACGCGGCGCTCTTCCACGACATCGGCAAGCTCGCGATCCCGGACTCGATCCTGCTCAAGCCGGCCAGCCTCACGGAGGAGGAGTGGGCGCTGATGCAGCGCCACGCCGACGAGGGCGCGCGCATCATCGATCGCCTCGGCTTCCTCGGCGACGCCGTCCCGGCGATCCGTCATCACCACGAGCGCTTCGACGGCACCGGCTACCCCGACCGGCTCCGGCATGAGGAGATCCCGCTCGGCGCCCGCATCATCCACGTCGCCGACGCGCTCGACTCGATGCTGACGACCCGGATCTACCGCGCCGCCAGGCCGCTCGAGGAGGCGCTCGCCGAGCTCCGCGGCGCCGCCGGCACCCAGTTCTGCCCGCGCTGCGTCGGCGCGCTCGAGCGGATCCTGCCGCTCGAGTCGCTCAAGGACGACGCTCCGGCGCGCCCGAAGCTGCTCGCGATCTAGCTCCCGTCAGCGCCCGTTTCGGCCATGTCCTGGGGACAGTCCCTGGGACGTGTCCTGTTCGGACGTCGTTGCAAATCGCTGCGGATGCTCTACACTGTTTGCATGGGACGATCCCGCCGCCACCCCGCGGTGGCAGGCATCGATCCGGAGGCGCTCGCGGCATTCCAGGCGGGGATCCGGAAGCGGTACACCGACGAAGAGATCCTGGCGCAGCTGAAGGACAGCGCCGAGCGGCTCGGCCGCTCGCCGACCATGCGCGAGTTCGCCGCGGACGCGCAGACGACGGTGCACCCCCAGACCGTGATCGAGCACTTCGGCAGCTGGAACGCGGCGAAGCGGCAGGCGGGGCTCGTGCCGCGGCGCTTCGCCACCCGCGAGGAGCTGCTCGGGCGGCTGCGGGCGCTGGGAGAGGAGCTCGGGCGCACGCCGACGGCACGCGATATCGACGCGCGCAAGGGCGCGATCCCCTCGAAATCGCTGCTCTGGCACACGTTCGGCTCGCTGGCGCAGGCGCTGCGGGAAGCGGGATTCGACGTGCCGGTGGGGGAGGAGCGGCTGGAGCGGGCGGTCGAGCAGGGCGCGACACTCGCGCGGACGCTCGGCCGGCTGCCGAAGATGGCCGACTGGGCCGCCGCACGGCGTGCCGACGCGTCGCTGCTGACCGAGTGGCAGGTCTACCGGATGATCGACGTCCAGCCCGCCTGGGCCGCGTTCCAGTTCCTCGTGCGCGAGCGTTTGCGCGAGGAGGGCGTCGACGTCGCGCCTGACGGGTCGCTCGCCGGCTAGGCGGCGAGCGCGATCGCGGCGAGCCGCTTGAGGCAGGAAGCGCCCTCGTGCGGTGCGCGCACCGACGGCAGGGTCGTCTCCTCGACATAGGAGCGATCGGGCCGGAAGCGGTGGACGGCGGTGACGCGGCCGTCTTCGACCCGCAGCAGCATGCCTTCCTCGACCTCGCGCTTGCGCAGCGTCAGCCGCAGCGTCGACTCGAGCACCTCGAGCGCGTCGCGGGTAGAGGCGAAGAAGAGCCCCTTGCTGCCGGTGCCGACCCAGAGCGGCCGGCCGACGGCGCGAGCGAGAAAGAGCGTGGAGGAGACGCGCTCGTCGAGCCAGGCGGTGGCCATCGCGCCGTACAGCTCCTCGAGCGCCTCCGGGCTGCCCTGCGCGTGCTCGGCGAGGGCGAAGATCGCCTCGGAGTCGACCGTCATCTCGGGATGCGCGCGCTCGAAGCCGTAGTGGGCGAAGATCTCCTCGTCGTTGACGATGATCCCGTTGTGGATCCCGACGACGGAGCCGTGCCGGATCGGGTGGTTGTTCGCCTCGATCGTGGGATGGCCCTTGGTGTAGTCGCGCACGTGCACGAGCACCTGCGTCGCGGCCGGCGGGACATGAACCTCGTCCAGCAGCTCAGTGGCGCCGGAGCGGCGCTTGTGCACCGTCACGGAGCTGCTCGAGCCCCGGTGGGCATAGCCGACGGCGTCCGCACCGCGCTCGGCGATACCGGCCAGGAGCGCCTGCGCCGCGAGCGTCCGCTTGACGCTCGATTCGGGGCTCAGGCTATAGCCGGCAATTCCGCACATGGCTGGACAAATCCTAGGTCGCAGGTCGGCTGGAGAGTTTCCAACTCGTGAAGAGTAGACGCCGCATGTTCGAACGAAGTTAGTGCTTTCACTGTAAGAGGTTTTCGACAGGTTTCAACGGATTCCTCAAGCCTTTCGTGCGAACGGCCGATACGGATGCCAGATGGAGCCCAACGCCGCAGAGCCCGTCTTCCGCGCCGTCACCGAGCCCGCAGAGCCGCACCTCGAGCTCCTGCCTGGGCTCGAGCCGATCGACACACCCGAGCCGGAGGCAGAAGCGGCCGACGCAGAGTCGGCCGAGGCCGAGAGCGAGGACGAGGACGAGCCGGACGAGGTCGTCGCCGTCGCGGCGGAGGCGACCCAGGACCCGCTCAAGCTCTACGTACGCCAGATCGGCGACGGCCGGCTGTTGACGGCCGCCGAGGAGCGCGAGCTCGCGCGGCGCAAGGACGAGGGCGACGAGGCGGCCAAGAGCAAGCTGATCGAGTCGAACCTCCGCCTCGTGATGTCGATCACCCGCAACTACACGAAGGCCGGCGTGCCGCTCCTCGACCTGATCCAGGAGGGCAACCTCGGCCTGATCCGCGCGGTCGAGAAGTTCGACTACACGATGGGCTTCAAGCTCTCGACCTACGCGACGTGGTGGATCCGCCAGGCGGTCACCCGCGCGCTTGCGGAGCAGGGCCGGACGATCCGCCTGCCTGTCCATGTCGCAGAGCAGGTGCGGCGCGTGATGCGCGGCCGTCGCGTCCTCGCCCAGAAGCTGAACCGCGACCCGACCACCGACGAGATCGCGGCCGAGGCCGGGTTCACGCCCGAGCGCGTCCAGGAGCTGCTCGAGCTCGTTCAGGATCCCGTCAGCCTCGAGACCCCCGTCGGCGACGGCGAGAGCCTCTACGGCGACATGGTCGAGGACACCAAGACCGCAGGCCCCGACGTCGAGACGGCCGACCGGCTGCGCTCGACCGAGCTCGCGGCGGCACTCGACCGGCTCAACCCGCGCATGCGCCACGTGCTCGCCCAGCGGTTTGGCCTCGACGGCCAGATCCCGCAGACGCTCGAAGAGGTGGGGGCGGGGCTCGGCATCACCCGCGAGCGCGTCCGCCAGCTCGAGTCACGCGCCCTCCGCGAGCTGCGAATGGTCGCGCCCGGGCTCGAGTTCTACCTCCGCAGTTAGCGACGGACGTCCGCGGCCGCGCAGCGGCCGCTTCAGGGGTCTTCGCGCGAGCTCGGATCCGCTTCCGCAGATTCGCGATCTGCGCGGCAAGTCAGAGCGCGGCGCCGACTGACTCCAGCTCGCGCAGCGAGGCGAGCCGTTTCAGCGAGTCGAGCTCGATTTGCCGGACGCGCTCGCGCGTCAGCCCGAGCCGGCGGCCGATCTCCTCGAGCGTCTTCGGCTCGGCGTCGGTGAGGCCGTAGCGGAGCACGACGACCTGGCGCTCGCGCTCCGAGAGCGCTCCCAGCGCCTCCTTGAGCGCCTGGCTGCGCAACGAGAGCTCGACCTGCTCCTCGGGCAAGGGACCCTCGCCGGCGACGAAATCGCCGAAGACGGCGTCCTCGGTCTCGCCGACGGGCTGGTCGAGGCTCGTGGAGGCCCGCGCGGCCGCGCGCACCTCGATCGCCTGCTGCAGCGGGAGGGAAGCCTCCTCGGCGATCTCCTCGAGCGTCGGCTCGCGCCCGAGCTGCGTCCAGAGCGTCCGCTCGGCGCGGTTCATCTTCTGCAGCCGCTCGACGATGTGCACCGGCATCCGGATCGTGCGGGCCTTGTCGGCGAGAGCGCGTGCCACTGCCTGCCGGATCCACCAGGTCGCATACGTCGAGAACTTGAAGCCCCGCCGCCAGTCGAACTTCTCGACGGCCCGGATCAGCCCGAGCGTCCCCTCTTGGATCAGATCGAGGAAGGGCAGGCCCTGGTTGCGGTAGTTCTTGGCGATCGAGACGACGAGGCGCAGGTTCGACTGGATCATCAGCTGCTTCGCGCGCATGTCGCCCTTCTCGATCTTCTTCGCGAGCTCGACCTCCTGCGCGGCGGTGAGGAGCGCATGCCGGCCCGCTTCGCGCAGGAAGAGCTGCAGCGCGTCGGTCGTCGTCTCCTGGACCGCGGCCGGGGCGGGTGCGGGCAGGGGCTCCTCTTCCTTCGGCTCGTCGACGACGACCTCGATCCCGCGGCGGTCGAGCTCGCGGTAGAGAGCATCCTGCTCGAGCGCATCGAGCTCGTGTGTCTCGACGACGTCGGCGAGCTCGGCCGCCTTCAACGAGCCGCCCTGCTCGGCGGCGTCCAGAAGCTGCAGGAGCTCGTCGTTGCGAAGCAGGTGTTCGATGTCGACCGTCGTCATGGAGGCAAACGTACACCTACCCGAGAGCTTCTCGGTGCCAAACCCCGCCGCCGAAATCAGATTCGGTGCTCGAGCACGGCGAGGAGCTCGCCGACGCGCTCGATGATGGCCTGCGCGCTCTCGATCTCGTTCGCAGCGAACGCGCGATCCTCCTCGACGTAGATCTCGACGAGGCCCCAGCTCTGGCCGTGCGAGCGGAGCGGCAGCATCAGCAGCGAGTCGAAGCCGAGACGGGCGAGCAAGGCGGCCTCGGCCGGGTCGGCACCCGGATCGGACCGCCGGACGACGCGCGGCTCGCCGATCTGGATCACTTCCTGGGTCAGCGGGTAGTCGGTGACGAGGAAGAGCTCGAGCGGGTGCTCGCCGCCGTCGCGTCGGTAGCCGCTGAGCTCGACGAGCAGGTCGCCGATCACGCGTGAGACCGACGCGAACGTCGCGTCGAGCAGCTCGACGAGCTCACCGCAGGCGACGTACAGCACGCGCGACACCGAGTGTTCGGCGTCGATCCTGTCGAGCGAGTCCGAGACGTCCGCAGGTGCCACAGACGCAGTATTAGCGGTTCTTGACCTCTGGCAAGCCGATGCACGAGAACCGGCGTTATGTCAAGTTGGCTCGAATCGCCCCCGCACCCCTCAGAAGCCGGCCGAGCGGGCGCCCGTGGCGATCACCAGCAGGATGATCGCGGCCAGCGACGATGCGGTAGACGGACGAACACCGTGTAGGTGTGCCGGCGCACGTAGCCGAGCAGCGCGGAGATCGCCACCAGGCGGCCCCGAACGAGGCCAGCGAGCCGACGATGAAGGGTCCCGTCGTGCCGGGTGGCAGGTCAGCGAGAAGCACGTCCTGCTACGCCCTTGTAGCAGAACGGCGCCGAAGCGTGATCGGCACCAACAGGAGGAACGAGAAGCGCGCGGCCGAGTCGCGGTCGAGCCCGAGGAAGCGGCCCGCGGTGATCGTGATCCCCGACCGCGAGACTCCCGGCATCAGCGCGAGGGTCTGCGCGAGCCCCACGCCCACCGCTGCCTTCAGCCCGACCTGGCTCATCTCCTTGCTGCTCGGGCTGCTGATCGGCGACGTCAGAGGAGCGCGCCGAAGACGCCCATCAGGATCGCGATCTGCCAAGGCTCGCCGAGCTTCTCGGCGATCAGGTTCTCGCCGACGGAGCCGACGATCGCAGCGGGGACGTCGCCGCCGACGACATACCACGCGATCCGCTCATCGGCGGTCTCGATCCGGCGCTTCGGCAGCGTCCTGAACCAGGCGCGCGCGAGGCGGACGATGTCCTCGCAGAAGTAGACGACGACGGCGATCAGTGTGCCCAGGTGAAGCGAGACGTCGAACGTCTGATTGAACGCGTCGTGCTCCTTCAGATAGCTCCAGTCGGCCACCCAGGGGACGAGGATCAGGTGCCCCGACGAGGAGATCGGCAGCAGCTCGGTCGCCCCCTGGACGAGCCCCAGGATCAGCGCCTGCCAGTTCGGGAGCGCGCTCGGGTCGTCCCCCACTCCGAGCAGCGTCAGCACGACCGCGGCCGCGAAGGCCGTGCCCGCGACGGTCCAGACAGCTGCACGGCCCACGGCGGCATCCTACGGTCCGATGCGGCTCTCGGGAGGCCAGAAGGAAAGTGTCGCAATTTGCAGCAATCGTCCGCGCGGCGGTCTTGCTCCGCCGGAGCGGCCCGGCTAGGTTCT
The DNA here is from genome assembly GCA_963705515.1 of uncultured Gaiellaceae bacterium. GTDB lineage: Bacteria > Actinomycetota > Thermoleophilia > Gaiellales > Gaiellaceae > Gaiellasilicea. Next base: position 210,973 of record CAVPJV010000009.1, on the reverse strand, counting down.
CCTCTGCAGGGAGCACGGAGCGCGATTAGGTCGAATCCGAGCTCGAGGGCCGTACGCGCAAGCGGAAAGTCAGCGGGCTCGGTGGACGAAAGCGCCACCGGCTCCCTGAATTTTTGCGCAGGAAGGGGATCCGCCGAGCGGATCCCCTTCGCGCGTAACACCCCTGAAGCTGCTCGGGGCAATCCGCGGTTGATGGGTTCCCCGGAGCGTCGATTTCTCTAGGATCGTTCTTGATGCTGCGAATGCCGTCGATCGATCAGGGGGTTCAGGCCGGCGCCTGGGCCGTGTTCTTCTTCTTCCTGCTCTGGATCGGGATGCTCGCGGTCGGCGTCTCCAACGCGACCGCCTTCATCATCTCGCTGGTCTCGGCGGGCGCGATCTTTCTCTTCGTCCGCCTCCGCGGCGAAGACCGTCCGGGCGAGCGCGTCTAGCGCACCGACGAGAGCGCGCGCACGAGCCGCCGTGCGAGCTCGCGGCCGAGCAGCGCCTCGAGGCGTGCTTCCGCGGTCGGACGCCGGCCGTCGTGGCTGTCGAGCACGAAGCAGTGCTCGAGCAGGAGCTCCGAAGCAGCGGGCTTCGGGCGGTTGACGGCGGCGGCGTCCATCACGACTCCTATCGACAGGAGCCCGGAGGCGGCGCGATCCCCTGTGTCAGGGAATAAACCTCACTCTTCCTTCCGCTCGGTGGTCGTCACGGCGGTCCGCTCGGGGTAGCCGTTGGCGTCGGCCTCGCGGCGCGTGTCGCGATCGGCAGTCAGCGGCGCATCGGTGTCGCGGGCGACGTGCTCCCCCGCGACGACCTCGCGGCTGCGCGGCCCTGCCGTGTCGAACGAGAGACCGAACGTGAGCCCGATCCCGAATGCGATCGCCGGCAGGATGTTGCCGAGGTCGTCGACGACACCGAAGATGCTGAGATCGCGCGACCAGTTCGACGTGTTCATCCAGTCGGCCGGCTGGCGCGCCAGCAGCACCCACCCGCCGGCGACGAGCACGGGCAGGAAGCCGATCAGGAAGACGCCGAGCGAGAAGCGGGGCCAGCCCCACTTCGTCCAGCCGCCGAGGATCTGCGAAAGCGCCATCGTCAGCCCCGCGGCGGCGATCAGGCCGTACGTCGACCAGTACTCCGACGTCGTCTCGGTTCCGATCTGGGTTGCGAACCAGAGCAGGATGCCTGCGACCACCGCCCCGGCGAGGGTCGCGATTCCACGTGTGATTCCGATCATCACTGCCTCCGTTCCAGGGTGGATCACCGGTGATCGTCCCGGCTACCTCTACAACGGACGAAGCCCTAGTTCAGGTGCAGGCGACGCTCGTCGAAGCGCGACGAATCGAGCTCGGAGCGGAAGGCCTCGACCGTCCGGAGCGCGTCGTCGGCGAAGACGTGGTCGACGACGCCGATCCTGTCGTCGTTCGCGAACGGGAGGTCGACGTGCGCCTGCGAGACGAGATTGACCGAGAGCGCCTCGCACACCGGGCAGCGGACGGCGAGCCCGATCCAGCGGTCGCCGGGAGCGACGGCGACGAACGAGGACGGAAAGACCGGCCGCGGGCGTCCCTCCGGGTAGCAGTAGAAGCTCCACGGCCACTCTCCCGCCTGCAGGTGCGCCGCCGCGGTCTCGCGCAGCTCCGTGGCGCTGTCGAGGACGCGGGACGTCATCAGGTCGACGAACGCGCCGGCGTGCCCGCCCAGCGGCGCCCAGTCGAGATCCTCGTGCGAGACGAGGCCGGGATGCTCGTCGCCGCAGCTGCAGTCGAAGCGCACCTCGTAGACCGCCGGATGCGTGGCGCCGGGAAGGCGCTCGAGCAGCCTGAACGACGAGAGCGCCACATGGGCCTGCTCCCGCCGTGGACACGCGAACGTGTACCGGGCCCTGAGCGCGTCGTACATCGTGGGAATGCTTATCGACCCGCCGGACAGCTCGTCGGACACCTTTCAGGGTGACTGGCCATCAGTACTGGATCAGCGACTCGACGTCGTAGCCGATGAGCTTGTCGCGGCCGTTCAGGAATGTGAGCTCGACGACGAAGAGCAGGCCGACGACCTCGCCGCCGAGCTGCTCGACGAGCTCCGTCTTCGCCCGCGCCGTGCCGCCCGTGGCCAGCACGTCGTCATGGACGATCACGCGCGTCCCCTTCGAGATCGCGTCCGCGTGGACCTGGAGGCTGTCGGTGCCGTACTCGAGGTCGTAGGTCGCCTCGACCGTCTTCCACGGGAGCTTGCCGGGCTTGCGTGCCGGCACGAACCCACAGCCGAGCCGGTCGGCGAGCGCACCGCCGAAGATGAACCCGCGCGCCTCGGCGCCGAGGATGATGTCCGGCTGCCGCGGCCGCGCCAGGTCGGCGAGCCTGTCGATCGTCTCGCGGAAGTAGGCCGCGTCGGCGACGAGCGGCATCAGGTCCTTGAAGACGATCCCCGGCTTCGGGAAGTCCGGCACGTCGCGGACACGGTCACGGAGGTCGAGTGCTGCCCCCGAGCTCACCGCTGCGAGCCTACCGTTCCGCCAGCTGGCGCAGCTCGCGCCAGAAGAGCAGTTGCGAGAGCTCCTGCGACGCGTCGGCGAGCGACTGCAGGTCTTCGAGGCCCGCCTTGCGCCGCTCGGGATTGCGAGAGCGGAGTGCCGGTGCGACGAGCTGCTCGAGCAGGCTGGCCTCGCGGCCCGCCGAGTTCTTGAAGGTGCGGAGATGGCGGGCGTCGATCCCGAACTGCGCCAGTCGGCCGCAGGCGGCGGCGATGTCGGCGTCGCCCTCGCGGTAGAGCCGCTCACCGCCCTCGACCCTGGGTGAGAGCAGGCCGTACTCCTCGAGGGCACGCGCGAGCGCCTGGTCGATGCCGGCTCGCTCGCAGAGCTCTCCGAGGTCGAGCTCGGGCTCGCTGTCGCCGAGACCTGCCGGGCGGCTGCGCTTCCGCGCTGCCCCGGCGCCCGAGGCGAGCTCCTGCCGGATCACGCGCAGCGGCAAGAACTCGTCGCGCTGCAGGCGCAGGATCGTCTCGAGACGCTCGACGTCGTCTTCGCTGAAGAGCCGGTAGCCGCCACGCGTGCGCTTCGGCGTCAGCAGGCCCTGGTCCTCGAGGTAGCGGATCTTCGAGATCGAGATGTCCGGGAACTCCGGCTGCAGCCGCGCGCAGACCGCGCCGATCGTGTGCAGGCGCTGCTGCTCGGGCTGACGGCGCTCTGTGGCTGCGGTGGTCATCGTCTCAGGAAGGTGAGCCGGTACTTGCCGATCTGGACTTCGTCGTCGTCCTCGAGCTCGGCCGACTCGATCCGCTTCTTGTTGACGAAGGTGCCGTTGAGGCTGCCGAGGTCGCTGATCGTGAAGGTCTCCCCGTCGCGCAGCAGCTCGGCGTGCTTGCGCGAGACGGTGACATCGTCGAGGAAGACGTCGCACTCGGGCGAGCGGCCGATCAGGGTCCGCTCGCCGGAGGGGAAGAAGCTCTCCCCCGCCCTGCCGCCGCCGGCGCGGACGACCAGCGCCGGCCCCTTGCCGCCGATGTCCTGCAACGCCGCCTCGGGATCATCGGCGATCTCCTCGGGTGTGAAGGTCATGGTCTGCTCACCCGACTCGCTTTTCTCGAGGCGCGCGCCGCAGCGCGAGCAGTAGTTGGAGGCCTCCGGGTTCTGGAAGCCACACTCGCCACAGTAGACGTGGCTCAATGCCTACACGCCCTCGTCGGTCTGGGGCGCGCTCCGCGAGGAGAGGATGTCGGTGAGCGCCTCGACGTCGACGTCGGAGACGCCCTTGCCCTTCAGCCGCGCCGTGCGCTCCGCGCGGAGGATGTCGATCCGCCCCTGGAGCAGGCGGCGGCGGAAGGACACCTCGTTCTCCTCCTCCGTCAGCTCGTCGATGAGCGTCTTCAGGTCGTCGTCGGAGAGCGTGGCGAGGTCGGGAAGCGATTCCATGACACCTTTCGGGTGGATGACTCAGCGATCAGTAAAGCAGTCCGTACGCGGAGGGGTCAACCTCAGCTTGAGGCTTCTACAGAGGTTCGCGTCGAGTCGGCGTCTCCCTGCATGATCTCCTCCACGAGCTCGCGCACCTCGCGCTCGAGCTCCTCGGAGGCCTCCGTCGTCTCGCCCTCGGCGTAGAGGTGGACGAGCGGCTCATCCGGGTCGGGCAGCACCTGCGACCAGCCGCGGGCGTCGATCAGCTTGATTCCGTCGGTGAGGTCGACGTCGCGGCCGGCGAGGCGCTCGTTGAGGACGCGCATGACGACGCCCTTCTTCGCCCACGGGCACGCGAGCCGGCGATGGATCAGCGTCGGCGCGGGCAGCTCCGCCACCAGTTCCGAGAGCGGCCGGCCGGTCGGCGCCATCAGCTCGAGCAGCTTGGCGAGGCTTGCGATCGCGTCGTACGCCGGCAGGAACTGCGGGAAGACGTAGCCGCCGCCGACTGCGCCGGCGAAGACGACACCCTCCTCCGAGGCCGCCTGGGTCAGGTCGGTGAGCGAGTTCGGCGTGCGGACGATCTCGAGCCCGTCGCCTGCCAGCTCCTCCACCTTGCTCGTCACCGTGACCGGGAAGGCGACCTTGCCTTCGACGCCGCGGTCGGCGAGCAGCCGGACGTAGAGCAGGAGCGTCTGGTCGACCGGGACCTCGTGGCCCTGGTCGTCGACGAGATAGAGGCGCTCACCCGATTGGTCGAAGACGGCGCCGAGGTCCGCCCCGATCGCCGTCACGAGCCGCTTCGTGTGGCCGATCGCCTGCGCCAGCGACTCGCGCTCGCCCAGCTCCTCGGCGAAGAAGCCATGCGCCGAGATCGCCTCCACCCCGAGCGGGCCGACGACGAGCGGGAGCACGAACGAGGCCGCCGAGTAGCCGTAGTCGACGACGATCCGGAAATGGCGCGCGCGGATCTCCTCCGCGTCGAGCGACTCGAGCAGGTCCTGCGCGTAGCTCTCGCGGACACGGGCCGGGTACGAGACCGAGCCGACGCCGCCCGCGGCCACGCGCCGGAGCTCCTGGCGCGTGAAGTTCTTCTCGATCTCCTTCTGCAGCCCGGACGTGAGCAGGATCCCGGGCGGCTCGTAGATGCGGATGAAGATGGCCTCGGGATCGAGATGACTCGAGCCGACGTGCACGGCGGCGGCGAAGGCCTGCGTCTTCAGGACGTGCCGGCTCACCGCAGGCGGCGACACGCGCAGGTCGGCGACGTCGACGCCGGACGCGTTCAGGCCCGAGATCATCGCCCGCTTGATCATGCGGCAGCCGGGAGCCGAGTCGCGGCTGGCGACGACACGGGATCCGCGCTTGAGCGCCGTCCCGAGCGCGGTCGCGAGCCGTGCAGCCGTCTCGGGCGTGAGGTCGACGTTGACGAGGCCGGACACGCCGTCCTTGCCGAAGAGGCGCGACGACGCGCGCGTCTCCCAGATCAGGTTCTCGTAGACCTGCGAGCCGGTCTCGACCTCCTTGTAGGGGTAGATCCGGACGTGCGGCGCGATGTTCGACTCGGAGCCGATCGTGACTTCGTCCCCGATCGCCGCGCCCTCCTGGATCCGCACGTGGTCGCGGATGTCGCAGGCGCGGCCGATGATCGCGCCCTCGATCAGCGCACTGCGGCCGACGTGCGTGGCCGCGTCGATCACGGAGCGCGTCGTCCGCGCGCGCTCGCGCAGAGTGACGCCGTTCGAGAGCACGGTGTACGGGCCGATCGAGGCGTCGCGCGTGATCCGGCAGTGATTGCCGATGAATGCCGGGCCCTCGATCTCCTCGACGTCGTGGATGTCGGCCCCCTCGCCGATCCAGACGTTGCCGCGTAGCCGCACTCCCTCGATGTTCAGGCGGACGGTCTCGTCGAGCGCGTCGAAGTTCGCCTGCCGGTACTGGTCGAGGTTGCCGATGTCCTGCCAGTAGCCCTCCATCACGTGTCCGTAGATCGGGCGGCCCATCTCGAGCAGGAGCGGGAAGAGCTCCTTCGAGAAGTCGTACGGCCCGTCGGCCGGGATGTGGGTCAGCACCTCCGGCTCGAGCACGTAGATGCCGGTGTTGATCGTGTCGGAGAAGACCTGCCCCCAGGACGGCTTCTCGAGGAAGCGCTCGACCTTGCCGTCGTCATCGGTGACGACGATCCCGAACTCGAGCGGGTTGTCGACCGACTTGAGCCCGATCGTGACCGCGGCGCCCGTCTCCTTGTGCCGGTCGACGAGTGCGCCGAGGTCGACGTCGCAGAGCGCGTCGCCGGAGATGACGAGGAACGTGTCGTCGAGCTTCTCGCTGGCGAGGCGGACCGAGCCGGCCGTCCCGAGCGGCAGCTCCTCGACCGAGTACTCGATGTTGACGCCGAGCGACTCGCCGTCGCCGAAGTAGCTCCTGATCGCCTGCGGCATGAACGCGAGCGTGATGACGACCTCGTCCATGCCGTGAGTGCGCAGCAGCTCGACGATGTGCTCGATACACGGCTTGCCGACGATCGGGACCATCGGCTTGGGCTGGTTCGAGGTGAGCGGACGGAGCCGCGTCCCCTCCCCGCCCGCCATCACGACGGCCTTCATGCCGCCACCTCACGACGCGCCTTCACGACGTACTGCGCAGCTGCGACGAGCGCCATCCCGAGCCCGATCCAGAAGAGCCAAAGCGGCCACTCGGTGTCGTGTCCGACGACGAGCAGGATCCCGAGTGACAGATAGAGCACCCAGGTCGCCGCCTTGCCGAGCATGCTCACGGACAGTTCGACGCCCTTCGGCATCAAGAGCCTGTAGCCGCCGACGAGGATGACGTCACGCAGGACGATGATCAGAGCGCCGTACCAGGGCAGCTTGTCGTCGAGCCACAGCAGGATCGCGGCGGCGTCGAGCATCAGCCGGTCGGCGAGCGGATCGGCGAGCTTGCCGAAGCGCGATTCGACGTGCCAGCGCCGCGCGAGGAACCCGTCGAGCTGGTCGGTGACGCCGGCGACGAGGAAGATCCAACCTGCCGCCCAGCTCGAGCCGTCCGACTGGACGAAGACGATCACGAAGATCGGGACCAGAGCGAGCCGCAGGACCGTGAGCGCGTTCGGCAGTTGCGCGAGGGGTGCCGGGACGGCGCGGGAGGCGGCCATTGCCGAAGGATACGGCGCGGCGGCTCTCAGGAGGGCGAGGGGAAGCGAACGACGAGCTCCTCGATACGCTCCGGCGCATGCCGGAATCGCTCACCTTGCCGGGCTTCGTCAACGCGCACACGCACACGTTTCAGCGCGCACTCCGAGGCCGTGCCGGAGGCGGCGACTTCTGGGCGTGGCGGGAGCTGATGCTCGCCGAGGCGGAGCGGCAGACGCCGGCCACGGTGCGCGAGCTCTACGCGGTCACGTACTCCGAGATGACCAACGCGGGCTACACCGCGGTCGGCGAGTTCCACTACCTCGGCGTCGACGAGGCGCGAGCGGCTGCGGAGGCCGCCGCCGAGGCGGGCATCGAGCTCGTGCTCCTCCTGGCCGCCTACGCGCGGGGCGGGCTGCCGCGGATGCGGCAGGCATCCCCGTCCGAGTACCTCGCCCAGCTGGAGTCGCTGCGGGACGACGGCATCCGGGTCGGCCTCGCCCCCCACTCCGTCCGTGCGTGCCCGCGCGACTGGCTCGAGCAGATCGGCCGCTACGCAGCGGCCGAAGGCCTGCCGCTGCACATCCACGCGTGCGAGCAGCCGCGCGAGATCGAGGAGTGCCTCGCCGAGCACGGCTGCCGCCCGATCGAGCTGCTCGACCGCACCGGGTGCCTCGGCGCGCACGTGACGGTCGTCCACGCGACGCATGCCGACGGTGCGGAGCTCGATCTGCTCGCGGCGAGCGGGACGACCGTCTGCGCCTGCCTGACGACAGAGGCCGACCTCGCGGACGGCTTCCTGCCCGCCGCCCGGATCGAGCACCGCGGCATCCCGCTCTCGATCGGATCGGACTCGAACGTCCGGATCGACCCGCTCGAGGAGCTGCGCGAGCTCGAGGGGATCGCGCGGCGTCAGACCGGAAGACGCGGTGTCTTCTCGGCCGAGCGGCTGCTCTGCTTTCGGTGCCGACGAAGGGGCGCGTTCGCTTGGCCTCGAGTCCTGGCCGGAGATCGAGGTCGATCTCGAGCACGAGTCGCTGCGCGGTGTCCCTGCGGGAGATGTGTTCGACGCGCTCGTCTCGAGCTGCTGCGCCGACGTGCTCAGCCGCGGATGAACCGGTTCACCCAGTACGCCGTGCGATCGAGATACGCGGTCTCGGCGGCAGGGCCGTACAGCCCCCACGCGCCGTCGTACGACTCGTAGCCGCTCCAGTTGCTGCGCGCCGGTTCGATCTGCGTGCCCTCGTGCCACTCGTTGTAGCTCGTGACCGTGACGAGGTCCGCCCGCCCGCGGACGGCCCCGCGCCACATCCCGTCGTAGCGGGCGCCGTCGCGGCGCGGCTTCACCCGCAGGTCGGCCGTCGCGCGCCGGGCGTCGTAGCCAGGCCCGACCGAGGGTGCGCAGAGGAGGTGCAGCCGGCGCGCTTGCCTGCAGAGGCGCGGGAAGAGAACGCCGTCGAAGAGCAGGACGTCGTACGTGTAGAGACCGTCGAAACCGCCGGCCGCCGCCCGGCCAGCCAGATTCGTGTTGGCAAAGACGCGGACACCTTCCAGGCGCGCGTTCATCTCGGCCCACTCGGCATCGGGGAGCTCGGCGGACGCCCAGATGTAGATGTCAGAGATTCCGAGCCCGCGTAGGTAGGCGATGTCGGCCTCGGTCGAGGCGACCGTGCGGCCCCGATACGGCTCGATGTGCGCCGCGACCGACAGGCCGTGCCGCCGGGCGGCGCCGAGGAGCTGCGGCAGCCGGCGGTCCTCCCGCGAGTCGCGCCCCCACCAGGAGGTGATCACGACCCCGACTCCGGCGCCTGCAATCTCCCCCATCTGCGCGTCGACGACGAGCGCGTCGGCGGACGAGTAGACCCCCCGCACCGGGAAGTAGCTCGACGCGACGTCCGTCGGCGGCTGCATCCCGCCCTGCTGCCAGTGCGCGTAGCGCCCGTCGCTCTTCGGTGTCGCGAACCAGGGGTAGTAGAAGATCCCGACCCGCGCCGACGGCGCCGCCGCTCTCGGCTCGAGCTGGTTCGAGATTGCAGCGGCAGGCCAGGCACACGCGGCCAGAACGAGGACAAGGGCTAGCCGCAGGGGCCTCAACGTCGGCGGATCCTACTGGCTCAATCGGCCGATTTCTACTCATTTCTGAGTGATATTTCCGCGGCGCGGCGATCCCGGGAAAGGAACGACGTGCTGATCGCGATCGCGGTCGTGGCCGTGACCGTCCTCAGCTAGCCATCCGTGACGGGTGCACGCGCCGCGGATCGACCCATTTGCGTCATGCGGTCAGCCCCCCACCGGTCGCTACCCTCGACGACAAGGGCGTGAGCGGCCTCGTCCTTCCGCGAAGGGCTCGCGCTCACGTATGCCCCCACGTGCGTGGGCGCGGGCCTTCGCTCGACGTCAATGGGCGAACGCAGCTCCCGTGGTCTGGTCGTGGACGGGCGCGGTCTGCTTCTCGAGACGCGGGAGCTGGCGCTCGAGGTCCGAGACGAGCAGGTCGGCCAGGTCATGCGTGAACCCGCGCCGCACGACCACGCGAAGTGCCGCAATGTCGGTGCGGTTCTCGGGGAACGTGTACGCGGGGACCTGCCAGCCGCGCTCCCGCAGGGCGTTCGAGACGTCGAACGCGGTGAAGTTCTCGATGTCGTCCTTCAGCGTGAATGCAAACACAGGAAGCTCGTCCCCGCGCGTGAGCAACTCGAAGGGGCCTAGCTCCGCGATCCGTGACGAAAGCCGTGTCGCGACGTCACGAGCGTAGCCCTGCACCTTCCGGTACCCGTCGAAGCCGAGCCGGAGGAAGTTGTAGTACTGCGCGACGACCTGAGCGCCGGGTCGGGAGAAATTGAGCGCGAAGGTCGGCATGTTGTCCCCGAGGTAGTTCACCCAGAACACAAGGTCGCCGGGGAGAGCGTCGGCATCGCGCCAGACGATCCAGCCCACGCCCGGATAGACGAGCCCGTACTTGTGCCCCGAGGTGTTGATGGACGCAACCCTGGGCAGGCGGAAGTCCCATTCCAGGTCCGGATCGAGGAAGGGCGCGATCATCGCGCCTGACGCACCGTCGACGTGCACCGGAACGTCGAGCCCGCTCTCTGCCTGAAGGGCGTCCAGCGCCGTGCAGATCTCCGCGACCGGTTCGTACGCCCCGTCGAAGGTCGAGCCCAGAATGGCGACGACGCCGATGGTGTTCTCGTCGCAACGCTTGACCGCCTCGTCGGCCGAGAGCGTGAAACGATCGCCTTCCATCGGCACGAGGCGCATCTCCACATCCCAGTAGTTGGCGAACTTCTCCCAGCACACCTGGACGTTGATTCCCATCACGAGATTCGGCTTGTCAGCCGGCTTGCCCTCGGCCAGGCGCCGCTTCTGCCAGCGTCGTTTGAGCGCGAGCCCGCCGAGCATGGCTGCCTCGCTCGAACCGGTGGTGGAGCAGCCGGTCGCCTCGGCTGATTCCGGCGCATGCCAGAGGTTGCTCAGGATGCTGACGCAGCGGGCCTCGAGCTCGGCGGTCTGCGGGTACTCGTCCTTGTCGATCATGTTCTTGTCGAAGCACTCCGCCATGAGCTTCTCGGCCTGCGGCTCCATCCACGTGGTCACGAACGTCGCGACGTTCAGCCGCGCGTTGCCGTCGAGCATCAGCTCGTCGTGGACGATCTGGTATGCGACATCGGGCGGCAGCTCGCCGTCCGGCAGTTCGTGCCGGGGGATGGTGCCGGTCTCGAGGCTGAACATCGGCGCGACCGAGAGGTCCTGCCGCCGGCCCGTCGCCGGGCCTGGATGCTTGAGTGGCATGACCTCAACCTCCTTCGACTTCCGCTGGGGACGTGCGTGCACGGAAGCTATCGGGTGATGAGTCGCACGCGTTGGATGGCCCTCTGTTTCGCTCTCGGGTCGACGTGCTTCCTCATCGGCCCGTTTCCCGGCTACGCGCAGCTGGTCGGCGACTCGGCTGACGCCATCACCTTCTTCGTCGGCTCGATCCTGTTCACGGCCGGCGGCGGGCTCCAGAGCTGGCTGGCCTGGTCCGAACGGCACTCCCCCGGTGGCGGACGTGCGGCCTGGTGGGCCGCCATCATCCAGTCCGCCGGCACGCTGTTCTTCAACCTCACGACGTACCAGGCGATGCACACCGCCTTGACGAGCCCCGACTACGACAAGCTCGTCTGGCGGCCCGATTGGCGCGGGTCGATCTGCTTCCTCGTCTCAGGAGCGATCGCCTACCGCGCCTCTGCGCGCCACGGGTGGTTGCCGGTGCGCGGCGGCGCGGGCTGGTGGCAGCCGGCGGTCAACCTGCTCGGCTGCATCTTCTTCGGAATCTCGGCTGTCGCAGGCTACGTCGTCCCCTCCAACGGGTCGATGCTCGACCAGGCGGCGGCCAACTGGAACACATCGCTGGGGGCGGCGTGCTTCTTGGCCTGCGCGCTCGACACCTTGCACACCGACAAGGCGTCGAAGATGACGCTGGGTCGGCGGCTCCGTGAGCTCGAGCGCAAGCTCGAGGCCGACGTCCGTTAGTGCGGCGAGTCCCCCAGGCCGCGCGGAATTGTCAGAGACAGACGTTCGTCACAAGGCAAAAGCCGAGCCGGCGAGCCGCCCACACCCATGGGTAGCTCGGCTCGTTCAGTCCGTCATGCGAAACGCGACCTCGTACTTTCCGACCGAGGTGCGCTGACCGGGAGTGTCGCTGGCCGGCATGGCGCTCAAGGCCGCGTCGCCACGGGCGTAGTCATCCTCGGTCTCGAAGAAGAGAATGACGACTGACTTCTCAGCCTCCGGGTCGTGGAGAACGATGATCTCCTTCGCCGGCACGTCGTCCGGCCGATCGCTGTTCTGCATTTCGTTCTGCATCTCGGCCATGCGTTCGGCGTTGACTCCAGCAAAGGACACGACTCGTGCGAGTGGCATCACTGACTCCTTCTTCGAGGGGTTCGCCTGACTCTATGCGCGCAGCACTCGTGCGGTCACTCCGGCGCATCCGAGGCGGACGCCTGCGGCCCGCTCTCTGCCCGCGAGGCGTACCTACCCGGTCTGCTTCATGATTCGCAACTCGGGCCGTCCGCCTTGTCCGCGTTCGAGCGGGAAGTAGACGAGGTGCGTTGTCGGGTCGACCGCGACCGTGTGCGCGTTCGGCGCGAGCTCGCCTTGACCGAGTTTCATCAGCTTCCGGGCCGCGCTCGACAGCCCGGTAACGACGCCTGACTCGGAGGAGACGTAGAGCCGCTTCGACGATCTGTCGAACGCGAGCACGTCCGGGCTCTCGCCCTTCCGAATCCTCGAAACCTCTGGAAGCGGCTAGCGGGAGGGCCACAAGCGCGTTCAGCGTGCACTCGAACGATGAGCCGCGACGGGTCTTTGGCCGCGCTCGCGATCACGCGCGCCGGCGGGCTACAACGGGTGGCCGTCCGAGTTCACGTCACGACCTTGACTGAGCGACCTTGTCACGTTTGAATCGGCGCGTCGGGGTCATTGGCTGCCGTCGTTGTCCGGGCATTCGCCGCAACGCGTGTCGGAGGAGGCAGCTGTGGACGGACGTGTCGTAGCCAACGGTCGATCCTTGCGACGACTGCTCGTGGTGGCGGCGGCAGCGGCCACGTCTCTGGTTGGGGCTGGTCAGGCGTTGGCGGCGCCGGACTTTCAGATCTTGCTCACTCCCCCCAGTCAGACGCTTCCCCCAGGGGGGACGGTCAGCTACAGCGTCGCTATTGCGGCTATCGATGGGTTCTCTGAGCCTGTTCACCTGTCGGTGGCGGGCCTGCCAAACGGTGTGACTGGTCACTTCACGACGAATCCGATCGAGCCGTCAGGCACGTCGTTTCTCGTCGTGACGGCTGCGGCGGCCGCACAGACCGGGATCTTCTCGCTGTCGGTCACGGGCACCAGCGCCCCGAGCAACATCGCGCACACGACGACCGGATTCGTGAACGTGAACTTCGGCTTGATCAAGATTTGCTACGGCGCGGTCGTCGGGCGGGCCACCGACTACGACACGGGGGATCCGCTCCCTGGCGTCGAGATCCGACTGCCTGCCCACACCAACCGGCTGGGAGAGCCCACGGCGATCTCCGATGCGGACGGGCGCTACAGGATCGAGCACGTTTCACTCGGCGATAACAACAGCCCGAGAGAGGTGAACGTCAGCGGGAACCTGAACCCGAGCCACTGGTGGAAGGTCGGTGAGGGCGTCGTCTCCTGTGAGGCTGTCACCGAGATCAACCTGGTCCTGAGACGGGCAACACCTGCCAACGTGACGGTCCGGATAGTCGAGGGGACACCAGATCCTGCGGACTACGCGCATGTGATTCCGACCGCGACTCCGGCCGAGGGTGTCAGCGCATATGTGTGGCCGCTCGTGACTCCATTCCTGTTCGACGTGCCACAAGAGCGGACGGGTGGCGACGGGCTCGCCGAGTTTCGATTTCCGGCCGGATACGAGGAAACGCCACTCGATACCGCGGTGTACGCCTTCAGTGAGCCCGACGGGCAGAGCGACGGGTGGCGGCGTGGCTTCTGGGATCGGTGGCTACAGCTGCCGAACGTGCAGCCAGGGGACAACCTCGTGCGCGAGCTGGCGCTCGTCCGCAAGTGCACGTCGAGTGTCGCCGGCCAAGTCGTCGACGCGATCACGGGGCTGCCGATCGCCAACGCCTGGGTCTCGATGAGTCAATTCGAAGATTACGAGACGGTGCATGTGGATGCCGGCGGCTTCTTCAGCGTGCCGAACCTTCTCCTGGCGCGCAACAACGCGCCGGTCACGTACAGCATTTCGGCCTACCTCTCGGACTACACCGATACGCACTACGGCGCTGACTCGACTTTTGCGTTCACCGCCTGTGGGCAACACCGCGACGTAACGCTCCGCCTGCCCCCAAAGGAGCACCACTACGGCGTCGTCGAAGGCAAGGTGATGGAGGAGGTGGACGATGGGCTGCAGTTGCCTGTCGCGGGAATCACCGTCTACCTGGGGACCGGCTCCCGCTGTGGTCCGCCTCCGTCGATTGCGTGCCAGACCACGACCGACGCGGACGGCAAGTACAGAATCGAACAGGTCCTCACCGGCGACTCGGCGGATGACGTCCATCGGAACGTTGTCTACACCGATGACTTCTCCTTGGGGTCGATCTACTATCCAGATTCGGCCCCGGTCGAGATACGTGCGAACCAGGTCACGCACCAAGATCTGCAGGTTCTTCGTCGGAAGTACGCGCGTATCACCGGGCTCGTCCGCGACGCGACGACGAAGCAGCCGATCAAGGACGCGCGCGTTCAAGCGTCGTTCCGGTCCGCGCTGACCGATGCGCAGGGCAGCTACACGATCGACCAGAATCCCCTGGGCGACCGGAACGCACCGTCGCAGACGGCGCTCCGAGCTCGTGCGAACGGCTACTGGGACGCCATAGTCGACGCGGACGACGTGCCGCTCAGGGCCGACGAGACGACCGTCGCCCCCGTGATCGAGATGATCCCCGTCTGCGCCGGGGCGACGATCCTGGGCAAGGTCACCGACGCGCTCACCAAGAGTCCGATCCCTGGGGCAACGGTGCGTGCGAGCTTCGTCAGCGACGTCACCGATGCCAACGGTGACTACCGACTGGAGCAGGTCCCGGTCGGCGACCAGAACAGCCCCACGCAGGTGACGTTGTCCGCCTCCGCGCCGGGTTACTTCACGCAAACCAGGCACGTGACCGTCTTCTGCGGAGGCATTCTGATCGTCGACATCGGCCCTCAAGTCAGCGCGATCGAGGGGTACGTCAAGAACGTCGTCACCGGACAGCCGATCAGCGGCGCGCTTGTGCGGGCCGGGTTCAACGCCGCCGTCACGAATGCGGCCGGCTACTACAAGCTCGAGGACGCGCCGCTGAATCCAGACGGCTCCGCGAGGGTGTGGGCCGTGACCGCAGAGCCGGCAGGCTTCCAGCCGAAGACCCAGTCCGTCACAGTTCATCCCAATCAGACGGCTCGGCTCGACTTCGAATTCGGGGCCGTCGAGCCACCGGCGACACTCGTCGTCCGGGTCGAGACACGGCCGGCGGGCGATCCAGCCGGCTTCGCGTTCACCGGGTCAGTGACAGGCTCGATCGCGGAAGGAGCCGAGTTGCGAGCGGCGCAGCTCAGCCCCGGCGACTACGCAGTGACGCAAGCCGCGCTTGCAGGCTGGGACCTCGACGCCGTCAGCTGCGACGACGGTGGCAGTGCCCGCCCCAGCGCAGGAGATGCCACAACCGGGCAGACCACGTTCAAGCTGGAGGCCGGCGAGACCGTCGTCTGCACGTACGTCAACCTGAAGCGGGGCTCCGTCTCCGTGCGCGCGCAGACGGATCCTGCCGGCTCGGGCGGCACGTTCACCTACGCCGGCATCACCCCAGGCTCGATCGCCGACGGCGGCCTCCTCACCGCGACAGCCCTGAAGCCGGGGACGTACGCGGCGACTCAGTCTGATCCGTCACCGGCGTTCTCGCTCACGTCGATCAGCTGCACCGACTCCGCGAGCGGAGCTGCGAGCACGGGCGACGTCGGAACTCGCACCGCGACGTTCCGACTCGACCCGGGCGAGACAATCACCTGCTCCTTCGTCAACACGAAGAGCGCTCCGCCACCCGATCCACCGCCTGCATGCCGGATCGACGGGCAGGGCAAGGATGCGAGCGGTCGCGCCTACATCCGGTTCATCGTCACCGACGGCGGACTCGGGCTCGCGAGGCACGAGGTCACCTACACGCGCAACGCCACCGTCACCGTCAGCCCCTACTCGTCCGGGTCGAACGGCCCGGTCACGGTGACCGCCACGGCGATCGACAAGAAGAAGAGCCTCGGCGTCGAGGTGGTCTTCTACGACCTCGCCGGCCAGAAGGCGACCTGCGACCCGATCGTCATCAGCGTCGTCAACGACGACGAGAAGTTCCAGGACGAGACGTTCGACAACGTCCCGCAAGCCGAGAGCCGCGTCACCATCTACAACGGCGATCCGGGTCTTCGCAAGGTCGTGCTGATCGTCAACGGGACGAAGTTCAAAGAGAAAGATCTCGGCCCGAACGAAGTCCGAGCCTTCGACGTGGCCGAGGCCATGCGACCCGGAGCTGCGAACACCATCACGGTCCGAGTCCGCGGCAAGAAGGGAGCAAGCGCGCTGATCGTCATCGCCGACATCCCGTGACCAATCGCCGCGGCGTCCCGGTCCGCCGCGCTGACAACAAGAGCCGCCGTAAACGGCGGCTTTTGTGCATCGGGCGCCGAGCTTCGAACTCGGGACCTCTAGTCCCCCAGACCACTCCGAGGGGTGGCGGCGAGTGGTAAGGGCTGGCGCGAGTGGCTTGGCGCCGCGGTTCGCGCGACTTGCGGCGCATGGCTGCGTGTGCCCCGGGAACGCCGTTTGAGGACTGATTGAGGACTCTCGCGGTAGGTTCACAGTCTGGTGATGCTCGCCGGCTTACCCGTCCCTAACCCTGCCGTCGAAGACCTCGCCGGGCTCGTTCGTGCTGCCGGCGCCGACGACCTGGCCGACAGGCTTGACCAGGCGCTCGCCGAGGGCGTGGCGCTCTCGTGTATAGATCAAGCGAGCCGCACCGAGCGCCGATAAACGGCCATGGAGATTCTGGTGCTCGACATCCTCGTCGTCGCCGGAGCGGTTGGAGCGACTCGATGGGCGCAGGCGCGGCGGCCGGCCCGCTACGTTCCGTTGGCGGCCGGAGCGAGCGGCGCTGTCGCCTTTGTCATCGTGCGGAACCACTTCGGCCTTGAGGATTCAGAGTTCGTTCTGGCGTTGATCCTCTCGTGCTCGCTGGCCGCGGCCACGGCAGCGGCTGCAAGCCTGTGGATCGGCCAGGGTAGGCGCGTATCGTCGATCTACGCGGCCGCCGCGGTCGGGCTGGTACCGGTGTTCTTCGGGGTGCACCTCGTGCTCCTGTTCACGACCTGCCTGCTCGTGGGGTGCGACATGGCATGAGTGGCGCCAGAAGACGCACCCGTGTCATGCGCTTTACACCACGCCGGCGCAGCTAGCCTCGCCGCATGATGCTCGCCGGCGTCCCAGTGCTCGCCGACGCGGTCGCGGAGCTCGCCACCACGGTGAGAGCGGAGGGCGCCGATGCGCTGGCAGACCGCCTCGAGGGCGCCCTAGACGACGGGCTCCGTCCGAGCGAACTGTTCGGACTCGAACGACGCGACATCGACCGCGAAGGGAAGCTCCTGCACGTGCGTCGAGTGCTCGTCGGCGGTCGCCTGCGCCCGTACGGGAAGACGGCGGGAGCCCTGAGGGTCGTCCCGCTCGCCCAGAGGGCGTTGCACGCGCTCGCGGAGCATCCCGCGAGGATCGACACCGCGACGCTGTTTACGACGTCCACGGGGGCGTCAGTCGACCTGCACCGATGGCGGGCGCGGCAATGGACGCCCGCGCTCCGGGCTGCCGGTCTCGAGCACCGCGGCCCGTACGCGATGAGGCACACGTTCGCGTCCTGGGCGATCGCAGCTGGCCTGCCAACGTTCGAGATCGCGGCGACGATGGGCACCTCCCTGGAGCAGCTGTCGAAGACGTACGCGCACCTGTCGCCGGACTCGGCCGACCGTGCCCGGATCGCGCTCGATGCGTTCCTCGCCGATTCCTCGCAGGACGTTCGAGGACTTTCAGCGGACTCTTAACGACCGCGAGCACAGTCCGAGATAGACGAAAAGCCCCGGTTTGCGGGGCTTTTCTGCAGTCGGGGCGCCGAGATTCGAACTCGGGACCTCTAGTCCCCCAGACTAGCGCGCTAACCAGGCTGCGCCACGCCCCGCGACGGTGCGCACGGTAGCAAGCCGTTTCCCGCCCCGCCGAGCCGCTTCGGGTTGCTTCAGCCGAGGTGACCGTGCAGCGCGCGGAGTCCCTGGAGGTCGACGCAGTGCAGCTCGTTCTTTTCGACGAGCACGGCGAGCACGGCGTTGCATGTTCGGCAGCGGACGACGACGCCCGGTGCACGCATGTAGACCCTGCATTCCGCGAGCACCCGCTCGTCACCGCAGTGGGCGCAAATGCCTGAAACGGTGGTCATGTCGTGGCCGAAGACCTCCTGCAGGAGGCCGGCGATGGCGTTGCCGTCGAGCGCTTCCATCATCGGCCTCCGGTCGCTCCGAACCGCTCTGTCTTGACTCGCGCCGCTTCGTACCCGAGGTCGACGAGGACATCGGCGACGGTCTCCACGAAGCTCGTCGGTCCGCAGACGAACGCCAGCGGGGTCTCGTGTGCGGGCCAGGCAACCTCGTGCAGCATTTCCTGATCGACGCGGCGCGCGTAGCCGCGCCAGCCAGCGGGCTGGGCTCGCGTCAGCGTCTGCACAACCTCGAGCGCGGGTTCGGTCTGGTCGAGCTCGGCGCGGTAGATGACGTCGTCGAAAGTGCGTGACGAGTAGAGCAGTCGCGTCGCGATCTCGCTTCCGAGTCGCCGTCGATGTCTCAGCATCGCCCGGAAAGGCACGATGCCGGAGCCGCCGGCGACGAGCAAGAGCGGCCCGCCGTCCTCCGGTCCCCAGACGAAGTAGCCGCCGATCGGGCCGCGCAGCTCGAGCTCGTCGCCTTCGCGCAGCACCTCTGTCAGGTACGGCGAGACCTCCCCGTCCTCGAGCCGCTCCACGGTGATCGCCACGGGCTCGCCGGGTGCCGACGCGATCGAATACGCGCGTTCGGCTCGGTAGCCGTCCTCGGCGGTGAGGCGAATGTCGACGTGCTGGCCCGCGCGATGCTCCGGCCAGTCGGCCAGATCGAGGACCACGGTTCGCACGCTCGGCGTCTCGTCGACGACCTCGACGACGATCCCGAGCTGCCAGCTCAGTCTCCGGAGTACCGCTGCTCCAGCCATGGATCTCCGTACATGTGGTAGCCGTAGGTCTCCCAGAAGCCGGGCTCATCCTCGTCGCGCAACTCGAGCCCGCGAACCCACTTCGCGCTCTTCCAGAAGTACAGATGCGGGACGAGCAGCCGTGCGGGACCGCCGTGCTCGGGGTCGAGCGGCTCCCCGTCGTAGCCGAACGCGACCCATGCCTTCCCGCCGGTGACGTCCTCGATCGGAAGATTCGTGGTGTAGCCGCCGTCGCAGAAAGCGATGATGTATGGGGCGTCGTGATCGACCGACTCGAGCAGCGTGTCGAGCGATACGCCCTCCCACGTCGTGTCGAACCTCGACCAGCGGGTCACGCAGTGGATGTCCTTGGTGAGCGTCTCGCTCGGAAGTGCGGCGAGCTCAGCCCAGCTCCAGCTCGTCCTCTCGTCGCCGTTGACGATGGAGAACGTCCACTGCTCGAGCGGCGTATGGGGTGTCGGGCCAGCGGAAAGAACAGGGAAGTCGTCGGTCACGTACTGCCCCGGCGGCAGCCGGTCCGGCTCTTCCTCGTGCTTGCGGCGGCCGCGGAAATCACGGGAGACGGGCATCAGGATCCTCCTCTCACGGGCGGGGCGACGACGAGTTCCACCTCGTCCACGTAGCACCAGCTCCAATTCTCGCCGGGCTCTGCCGAGCGCGCGACTGGGTGACCGTCCTCGCGCGCGTGGCGACTCGCGTGCTTGTTCGGCGACGAATCGCAGCAGCCGATCTTCCCGCAGCTCATGCACATCCGCAGGTGAAGCCACCGGCTGCCCATCTTCAGGCACTCCTCGCAGCCTGCAATCGAGGCCGGCAACTCGGTCACCTTGATCTGGTTGAGGTGAGTGCAGGTCGGCATCTCCCTCTCCTTTCTCACGGGGCTACGGTACGCGACCGCTGCGCGTTGCTGCCCTTCCGCTCACTCCTCCGACGATACGCGCGCCCCTCGAGGCCCACGACCTACGATCTCGTCCGTTGACGCCAAAGGATCGATTCCCGACGACGTTGGAGGTGACCTTGCCGGGGACAGGATTCATCGACCACATCGGCATCGGCGTTCCGGATCTCGTTGCGGCCAAGGAGTACTACGACGACCTGATGTCCGTCCTCGGCCTGCGCGAATGGTTCGACACAGGCCCCGGAGGACCGCTCAACTACGGGCCTGACGGTGCACAGGGCACACAGCTCTTCTTCTACCAGGCAGAGGAGCAGACCACGTATTCACGCCGCCAGACGGGTCTTCACCACCTCGCGTTCCTGGTCGCGAGCCGCGCGGTCGTTCGCGAAGCGCACGAGTGGGCCCGTGCACGCGACGCCACCATCCTGGACGAGCCCGGCGAGTTCCCTCAGTACGGGCCGCACTGCTTTGCGACCTACTGGCTCGATCCTCATGGCATCAAGCTCGAGGCCGTCTGCCACAACCCCGAAGAGAGCTGAGGGCGGCCGCAAGCTCGTCGGGAGGGCGGAGCGGCGGCGGGCTTCGGGCTCGGCCGGCCGCCGCTCCGTCGGGCTCGGCGGGTCAAGGCGAGCCCGTGCGCTTCACGCCGTCAGAGCGCTTCGCGTCACCACGCTCTCAGACTCGAGGCTCCGGATGGGTTGCGCGCTTGTGAACCTTGGGTGGCATTGAGGTGAACGTCTGTCCGATCAGCGGTCGAGCTTGCGGAGGACCTTCGGCGGCACGACCCAGCGCAGATGGCCCCGCCCTGGCTCGACGGCACCTGCGAAGGAGAGCGACACCACGGCGCCCTTCTTGAACTCGATCTGCAACGCGTCCTCACTGCCGATGCAGAGGAGCGACGCCAGTCTGGAGAGATCGGGCTCGTGCCCGACGACTGCGACTGAGCCCACCGTCTGTCGCCGCAGCACCTCGATGACCGCCGACGGGGGCTGCGCGGCTTCGAGCTCGGGGCACTTCTCGGGCGCCGGCCAGCCGGCGGCGTCATGGAGCAGCTCCGCGGTCTGCCAGGCGCGCGCGAAGCCGCTCGAGAGCACCAGGTCGACGGTCGGGACGATCCGGCGCAGGCCGCGTGCTGCGTCGCGAAAGCGGGCCGTGCCCTCGTCGGTCAGGGGCCGATCGGCGTCGTCAGGCCAGCGGGCAGGATCCGCGTGCGACGCGAACGCGTGACGGACGAGGTACAGGGCGAAACCGCCATCGGGACCAGCCATGCCCGCAGCCGCGTCAGGCCGCGCCGACGCGCTCGCCGCTCTTGGCGAAGAACTCGAGCGCGGTTCGGGTCTTCGTCTGCTGCTCGCCCCCGAGGTTCACACCTTTCCCCGCGAGGAAGCCACGGGCCTCGGCGGCCACGTCGAAGGCCTCCTTCGGCAGGCACTTCGTCGAGAGCTCGAGGATCCGTGACCCATCCGGATAGAGCCACATCTCCACGACCATCCTCCGCCCGAAACCATCGGGTGCGTACTTCAGCTTGAGGACGAAGATCGGGCCGAGAATCGAAAGGTCGTCGAGCCCGATCCCGTCGGGGGCGTGGGCCGCGAACAGAGCCCGCTGGTCCTTGGAGAACAGCTTGCGAAGCGGTCGCTTCCCGGCCACCGCCCGGTGGACATGGCCCGTCACCGGGACACCTTTCATCGAGCCGGAGCAGACGAAGCCGCTCGGCGAGGCGTCGACCTCGATCGAGAAGGACGGCGCTCGGCGAATCGAGCGGGGCAGCTCCGACGGCACCACCGGCCGCAGCTTCACGACCGAGTCGTCTCCCTTCTTCTGCGAACGCCTGGCGCGCACGACGAGACCGCTCTGGTCGAGCGAGAGCTCCGGTGTGTCGAGGAAGAACACCTGGCGAATCTCCGCCTGCAGCGGATCGAGGCCGAGCGCCTGAACCGTCGAACGCTGGTCCTCCTCGGGGACGGTCAGCTTCAGCTCGACGCTATCCGCGCCTTCGATCAGCGTGTGGAGCTCCTGGCGCTGCTCGTCGCTCAGCAAGGGACCTGGCACTTCGACCGATGCCGCCATGGCCACTCCCTTCTCAATAGGGGTCAGTTCAGGATGAGCAGCCCGACCCGCGGCTGCCTCGTCCGAAGCGGGTGATTCAGGCGACGAGCCGCACGCGCTCGCCCTCACGCTCCAGGGCGAAGCCTTCCCGCTCGAGCTCCTCGAGCCACTCGTTGGGGAACGTCGTCACGGCGGAGAGATCGTCGCGGTCGTGCCAGAGGCCGTCGCCCAGCAGCTGAACGACAGCCGGAAAGGTTTGCTCACGAGTGTGGGTCTTCTCGTCCATCGACTCCTCTCAAGGCATCGGGCGTGCGGGGCAGGGGAGTCTGTCAGACCTCGTCCCATTGTCAAGCAAAGAACCTGCACCTGGAGTGCTTTGTCGCGCTCCGATGTGAAGCCGGCATCGGCTGCTTGACGGGCCTGCGGCGGGTGCGGGAGACTCGGTGCGGGGCCAACCGAAGCGCGAGGCCGCGAGGTCGAACTGCGCAACTTGCCAGCGTGCCGCCCGCTCGGCGTCGGCCATCCTCGATCAGGAGGTCCGCATGTCGCTCCGCCGCTGGGGATAGCGTCGTTCCCCACTTCCGTCTGTTCTCGCACTGCTCGTCCTCGGCCTGATCGCGCTCGGCGTCGTGAGCGCGAGGCCGTCGTCCGGTGCGCCCGCGGCCGCGGTGTCGCCGGCCCCGCTCGATCCGCTGAGCGCGGCGGAGATCGCCACCGTCTACGAGGTCGTCCAGGCCTCGCCCAAGTATCCCGCGGGCGGGTTCTTCCCCACCCTCAACCTGAAGGAGCCGACGAAGAGCGAGCTTGCAGCCTGGTCGCCGGGTAAACCGTTCTCGCGACAGGCGTTCGTCAACGTCTTCGACCGGCCGACGAACAAGCTCTATGAGGCTGTCGTCGACCTCCGCACGCAGAAGCTCGTGTCCTGGGTGCAGCGCCCGGGCTTCCAGCCGCCGGTGTTCGCGACCGAGTACGCAGACGTGGAGGCGCTCGTGCGTGCGGACCCGCGCTGGAAGAAGGCGATGCGCGACCGCGGGATCGACCCGGACGACGTCTACCTCGACAGCGGCTGGGGCGTCGGCGACGTCACCGTGCCTGGCGTTCCTGCGGGAACGCGGCTGCTGCGCGCGCTTTCGTTCTTCCAGGGCGCCCTGCCGAACCCGTACGACCGCCCGATCGAAGGGGTGATCGTCACCATCGACATGAACCGCCTGAAGGTCGTCGAGGTGCTCGACAGCGGCATTCGCCCCGTCAACAAGACGATCTCGGGCAATGCCGGGACGACGCGGACCGGCTTGAAGCCGCTGCGCGTGACCCAACCGAACGGACCCAGCTTCAAGCTCACCGGCAACGAGGTCGAGTGGCAGGGCTGGCACCTTCGTGTCGGCTACAGCCAGCGCGAAGGACTCGTCCTCTACCAGATCGGCTACGAGCAGAACGGCGTCGTGAGGTCGATCATCCACCGTCTCTCGCTGAACGAGATCTACGTTCCGTACGCGATCCCGGATCCGCTCTGGTCCTGGCGAGCAGCGCAGGACATCGGCGAGTACAACCTCGGCCAGCTCGCCGAGGTCCAGGCGAAGAACGTCGACGTGCCGGAGAACGCCGTCTTCATCGACGAGGTCGCGCCGCTCGACTTCGAGAGCGAAGGCGAGTTCTCGTACGACATGCCGCACGCCGTCGCGATGTACGAGCGCGATGCGGGGTCCCTCTGGGACCGGACCGACCCGACCACCTTCGAGAAGGACGCTCACTTCGCACGTGAGCTCGTCCTGGTCGCGGCCTATCCGAACGGGAACTACACCTACACGAACGAGTACGTGTTCCGGATGGACGGCGGCATCGACGTGTTCGCCGGCTCGACCGGGACCACCTTGAACCGCGGCGTCCGCAACGTGGCCGAGGGGGATCAGTTCGGCACCTCGGTCGCGCCGAACATCGCCGCGCCCATGCACCAGCACTTCTTCAACTTCCGGATCGACTTCGACGTCGACGGCCCGAACAACCGGCTCGTCGAGGAAAACACGCACAGCGTCGCCAACACCGGCGGCAACGCGTTCGTGGTCGACGAGACCGAGCTGACGGCTGAGGGATTCCGCGACCTGAACGCGGCCACCAACCGGCACTGGGCGGTCGAGAGCACGACCCGCGAGAACGCGCTCGGGCACCCGACCGCGTACGAGCTCGTGCCGGGTGCGAACAGCAGCCCCTACTCGCAACCGGACTTCGGGCCACTCCAGCGGGCGCCGTTCGCGCAGCACCCGCTCTGGGTCACTCGCTTCCGCGACGGCGCCGAGCTGTACGCCCCGGGCGACTACCCGAACCAGAGCCCGCCGGGCGAAGGGCTGACGAAGTACATCGCCGACCACCAGAGCGTCGACGGGCGCGACCTCGTCGTCTGGTACACGGCGGGCTTTACGCACGCGACGACCGTCGAGGACTACCCGGTGATGCCGACCGCCTCGATCGGCTTCTCGCTGCGGCCACACGGCTTCTTCGACGCGAACCCGGCCCTGGACGCGCCGTAAGCCAGGGCCGGCTTCAGAAGACTCGGGGTCAGGCGCCGCGGCCCGCCCGCTGGCGCCTGATCCCGAAGCCCGAACCGTCGGCTAGTTGTCCAACCAGCGGACGAGGTTCACCATGGAGTGCCTGATGCGGCACCTCCGGCTCGCCACGCTCGCGATCTCGCTCGTCCTCCTGGGCGCACTGGTCACCGGGGCGAACGCGCGGACCCGTCCTTCGGCCGAACCGACCGTCGGTTGCGACCGGATCGTCCTGCGGGCCCGCTCCGGTGCGGTGGACGGCTTCCGCGTCCTGCTCGGCGCCGTCTCCGTTCCCGGCGCCCGCCACCTCGACCACGGCTCGACGACGACGCGCGACCCGCACTGGCGCTACTACCGCAACGCCGGGATCGCCATCCGCGCCGGCACCTCGATGGTGAGCGTCAGCGTCCCCGAGGGCTGGCGTGACCGCGTTGCGATCTCGTGGGGCACGAGCCGTGCTGCGAGCGCGCTGCGCTTCGCGCCGTGCGGCGGCTCGCCCGCCGGGGTGTGGAACTCGTACTCGGGCGGATTCCACCTGCGGGCGAAAGGCGACTGCGTGCCTTTGCTCGTCACCGTCGGCGGGATGAGCACGACCGTGCGGGTCGGCGTCGGCCGTGCCTGCGGAGCACGCCCCTAGACCTCGATCTCGATTCGCCCGGCGGCGTCTGCCATCCTTCGCCCGTGGAGGGGGGTGCGAACCGGTTCCATCGCCTGCAGGACGTCACGGACGCCGCGCTCTCGTATGACAGCGCGGAAGGGCCGGGCGACATGCTGGCCTGCACCCGAGCGCTGCTCGCCGCGGACACCTGCTCGATCCTGCTGCTCGACGAGGAGCGGCACGAGCTCTTCGCCTACGCGGCCGTGGGGATCGAGGAAGAGCTGCAGCCGCGCTTCCGCATCCCGATCGGCAAGGGCTTCGCCGGACGGATTGCGGCGGAGTTGCGGCCCGTCGTGCTCCCCGACGTGGACCACGCGGACGTCCTCAACCCACTGATCCGCCGCAAGGGGATCGCGAGCCTGGTCGGCGTCCCACTGGTCGTCGACGGCAGGCCGATCGGCGTCATCCACGTGGGCACGCTGGAACCGCGCGATTTCACCAGGGACGACGTTGACCTGCTCCAACTGGCGGCCGACCGCGTTGCGATCGCGCTCTCGCACGCTCAGGCGCTCGACGCGGAGCGGGCGGCGCGGGTGCGAGTCGAGCACGTGCAGGCGATCATCGACGCCGGCCTCGCCCATCTCGAGCTCGACGCACTGCTGGCCGAGCTCCTCGACCGGATCCGCACGATTCTCGGCGTCGACACGGTCGCCGTCCTCCTCGTCGACCCCGAGCGGCGCGAGCTCGTCACGCGCGCGGCTGTGGGTCTCGAGGAGGACGTGGAGCAGGGGGTCCGGACTCCGCTCGGGCAAGGCTTCGCCGGCAGGATCGCAGCCGAAGGCAGGCCGATCGGATTGGCCGACGTCGATCACGCCGAGGTGCTCAACCCCCTACTCCGGATCAAGGGCGTCAAGTCCCTGCTCGGCGTCCCGCTCGCGGTGCGCGAGCACATCACCGGTGTGCTCCACGTCGGGACGCTGACACCGCGGCTGTTCACGCGCGACGAGACGGAGCTGCTGGAGCTGGTCGCGGAACGGCTCGCGGTCGCGATCGAGAAGGCACGCGTGCACGACGAGATGATCGCCCTCGACGAGCTCAAGCTGAGCTTCGTCGCCGTCGCCTCGCACGAGCTGCGAACGCCCACGACCGCCGTCTACGGGATCCTGACGACGCTCAGGGAACGAGGCGACACGCTCGGCGACGACGTGCGCCGCCAGCTCGAGCAGACGGCCTGGGAGCAGGCCGACCGGATGCGCCGCCTGATCGAGCAGCTGCTCGACCTGTCGCGGCTCGACGCGCACTCGGTCACGATCGACCCCCAGCCGCTCGTCCTGCGCCAGGTGCTGGAAGAGGTCGCCGAGGCGACCGCGCCGGGCACGGTCGAGATCGACGTCGATCCAGGAGTGGCGGTGATCGCCGATCCGGTCGTCCTCGACCGCGTCGTCTCCAATCTCGTCGCGAACGCCTCGCGCTACGGCAAGCCGCCGATCCGCGTCGAGGCGAGCCAGCGAGACCAGTTCATCCGGATCCTGGTCTCGGACGCCGGTGACGGCGTCCCCGACGAGCTCGTGCCGAGGCTCTTCGACCGGTTCGAGCGCGGCACGAGCGGACACGGAAGCGGCCTCGGGCTCGCGATCGCGAAGGCCTACGCCAACGCCCACGGCGGCGACCTGCTCTACACCCCGAACGACGGCGGCGCCTGCTTCGAGCTGATCCTCCCGCGCGGCTAGGGCGGCGAGGTCGAAAGGACTACACCGCGAGGCGCTTGTAGAGCCGGTCGACGAGCTCGGGCAGCTCCTCGAGCCGGTCGGCGATGACGCGGAGCCGGTACTCCCGGAAGTGCTCAGGCTCGACGCCGAGCGCCGTCGCCAGCCGCGCGACGACGTCCTTCGACGGCACGGGGCGATTGCCGTGGACAAGGTGGTTGAGGTAGCCGGCCGAGAGGCCGGTCTTGGCAGCGAGACCCCGATACGTCAGCCCCGTCTCCCCCATCAGACGCTCGATGGTGCGCCCGAAGTCCTCCTCGCTGTACTTCCGCCTGCGACCCATCAACCAGCGACTACCCGTTTTGCGACGTCTAAACGCGCAATCCGGGATTCGTCGCCGCCGGCGCGGTCTTTCAGGTCGACGGCGCCGTCCTCGAGCGTCTTCTTGCCGACGGTCACGCGCAGCGGGCAGCCGATCAGGTCGGCGTCGGCGAACTTCTCGCCGGGCCGGAGCTCGCGGTCGTCCAGGAGCACGTCGAGACCTTCCGCCGACAGCGATGCGGCGACCTCTTCGCCGATCTGCACCAGCTCGGGGTTGTCCCAGCCGAGGACGACCAGGTGGACGTCGTACGGCGCGATCTCGGCCGGCCAGACCATGCCCTCATCGCTGCCGTGCTGCTCGACCGCCGCCGCGAGCACGCGGCCGGGCCCGATGCCGTAGGAGCCCATCACGATCGGCTTCTCGATCCCGTCCTCGTCCAGATACTTGGCACCCAACGACTCCGAGTAGCGCGTGCCGAGCTTGAAGATGTGCCCGACTTCGATTGCCGTCTGGAAGCGGAGCCTGCCGGCGCAGACCGGGCACACGTCGCCCTCCTTCGGCTGACGGAGGTCCGCGAACTCCGGCTCGAAGTCGCGTCCTGCCTCGATGCCGCGCAGATGCCAGCCCGTGCGGTTCGCGCCGGCGACGAATTGGCCCTCACGCAGTGCCTCGTCCGCAACCACAGGCCCTGCGAAGCCGACCGGCCCGAGCGAACCGCCCTCGGCGCCGAAGCCCGCGACGATCTCCTCGTCGGTGGCGGGGCGGAAGTCCGAGCCGAGCGCGCTCTGCAGCTTCGCCTCTTCGAGCCGGTCGTCTCCGCGCAGGAGCGCGAGCACGAGGGTGCCGTCGTCCTTCACCACCGGCATCGCCTTCGACGTTGCGGCCAGGTCGATCGAGAGCAGCTCGGCCAGCGCCTCGCACGTGCGCGTGTCCGGCGTCTCGATCTCGGCGGGCGCGTCCAGCGCCTCGGGAAACTCGGGCGCCCGCGGGACGCCGCGTGCGATCTCGAGGTCGGCCGCGTAGTCGCCGTTCTCGCAGGTGACGAGCGTGTTCTCGCCGGAGCCGGAGGGCGCGAGATAGTCCAGCGACTCCTTCCCGCCCATCATTCCGCTCTCCGCCTGGACGCAGAATGTCTCGAGGCCGCAGCGCTCCCAGATCCGTTCGTAGGCGCCCTTGTGCGCCTGGAAGCTGATGTCGAGCCCGGCCGCGTCCCGGTCGAACGAGTACGAGTCCTTCATGATGAACTCGCGGACGCGCAGGAGGCCGCCGCGCGGACGCGGCTCGTCACGGTCCTTCGTCTGGAAGTGGTACCAGGACTGGGGCAGCTGCCGGTAGCTCTGGAGCTCGACCGCGTGGAACGCGAACGTCTCCTCGTGGGTGATCGGGAGGATGTAGTCGCGGCCGTTGCGGTCCTTCAGCTTGAAGAGCTCCGGGATGCCGTAGCGGCCCGACTTGATCCAGAGCTCAGCCGGGGTCAGCACGGGCGCGAACATCTCCTGGGCGCCGATTGCGTTCATCTCCTCGCGGACGATCTGCTCGACCTTCCGGTGCACGCGCCAGCCGAGCGGCAGGTACGTCCACAGGCCGGCGCTCACCTGGCGGATGAAGCCGCCCCGGACGAGCAGCTTGTGCGAGAGCGCCTCGGCGTCCGCCGGTGCGTCGCGCAGGGTCGGGAGGAAGAGCTGGGAAGCGCGCGCGATCATCGGCGCAATCTAGTCGAGCGGGATGAGGCTGGCTTCCGCCATCGCGAGCGCCGCCGGCTTCGCCATCTTCAGCCGCTTCGGCCGCTGCATCCCGGCCTCGATCCAGCGGTCGATCTCGAAGAAGAGCTCGTCGATCAGGATGTCGGAGCTGACCTTCTTCAGCACGCGGCCGTGCGCGTAGATGAAGCCGACGTCGCGTCCACCGGCGATCCCGAAGTCGGCGTCGCCCGCCTCCCCCGGCCCGTTGACGGCGCAGCCCATCACCGCGACCTCGAACGCCTGCGGGTACGCCTTCAGCCGTTCCTCGACGACAACTGCGAGCTTCTCGACGCCGACGTTGTCGCGACCGCAGGACGGGCACGAGATCATCACAGGGCCACGCTCGCGCAGGCCGAGCGCCTTCAGGATCTCGAATCCCGCCTCGACCTCCTTGACCGGGTCGGCCGTCAACGAGACGCGGATCGTGTCGCCGATCCCGTCGGAGAGCAGCGCGCCCATCCCGACGGCGCTCTTGATCGAGCCCGAGAACGGCGTGCCTGCCTCGGTGACGCCGAGGTGAAGCGGGTACGGGACCTTGGCGGAGAGCATCCGGTAGGCGCGGATCATCGTCGGCACGTGCGTCGACTTGACCGAGATCTTGAAGTCGCGATAGTCGAGCCGCTCGAGCAGCTCGACCTCCTCGATCGCGGCGGCGACGAGCGCCTCGGCCTGGTCGGCCTGGGCGAGGTCGTGCAGGTGCTTGGGGAGTGAGCCGGAGTTGGCACCGATCCGCATCGGGATGCCCGCCTTCCTCGCCGCGTTGACGACGAGCTCGACCTTGTCGGGCCCGCCAATGTTGCCCGGGTTGATGCGGACGGCGGCGACGCCTGCCTCGATCGCCTTCAGCGCGAGGCTGGCGTTGAAGTGGATGTCCGCGATCACCGGGATCGGGCTGAGCCGCACGATCCGGGCGAGCGCCTGCGCGTCCTCGGTCTTCGGGACGGCGCAGCGGACGACCTCACAGCCGGCCGAGGCGAGCGCGGCGATCTGAGCGGTCGTCGCCTCGACATCGCGCGTCGGTGTCAGCGTCATCGACTGGACGACGACCGGTGCGCCACCCCCGATCGCGACGTTGCCGACCTTGATCTGGACGTCGGAAGCCATCGGGGAAGCGTAGCCCCGCTAGTCGCCGAGGCGGCCGATGTCGTTCGTCAAGCCGATGAAGAAGAGGAGCAGCACGACGGCGATCCCGACCATCGAGACCCGCTCGTAGACCTCACGCGCGACCGCGCGACCGCGGATCCCCTCGATCAGCGAGAAGGCGATGTGGCCCCCGTCGAGGGGCAGCAGCGGCAGCAGGTTCAGGAGCGCGAGCGAGAGGCTGATCAGGCCGAGCACCCAGAGGTAGGTGTCCGTGCCCTGCTCGAACCGCCTCGGACGAGCCCTGGACGATGCCGACGGGGCTGGAGACCTCGCGTCCGTCGCCGGTCACGAGCCGGCCGAGCGATCTCCCGATCTCCCGGGTCACCTCCCCCGTCACCCTGAACGACTGGCCGATCGCGCCGACGACGCCGTACTCCTCCGACTTCTCCGGCCGGACGGGCCCGACCTGCACGGTCTTGCCGCCGCGCTCCACGGTCAGCGTCAACGGCGCGCCGCGCGACGCCTGGATCGTCGGACGGATCGAGTCTCCGTCGACCCGCTCGCCGTTGATCGCGAGGATCCGGTCCCCGGGCTGCACGCCCGCCGCCTGAGCAGGCGTGTCGTCGAGCACGTCGTTGACGGTGGCGGTGACCTTGTCGGTCGTGCCGCGGAGCTCGAAGCCGAGCCGGTAGCTGCCGCTGAGCGACATGAAGAGCGCGGCGAAGATGACGACCGCGAGGACGAGGTTCGCGGCGGGCCCGGCGAAGATGACGGCGACCCGCTTCCAGGTCGGCGCCCGCCAGTAGGCGTCGGGCGCGAGCGCGTCCTGGACGTCGGTGAGGCCCCGCTCGGCCGATCTCCGAGCGAGCGGCGAGATCGACGCGTCGCGCAGTGCTGTTCGGACGCGTTCCAGCGCGGCACCAGAGCCGTCGTAGTCGTTCTCCTCGAGGTGCCGCCG
This sequence comes from uncultured Gaiellaceae bacterium, assembly GCA_963705515.1. Classification (GTDB taxonomy): domain Bacteria; phylum Actinomycetota; class Thermoleophilia; order Gaiellales; family Gaiellaceae; genus Gaiellasilicea. The sequence continues at coordinate 180,245 of CAVPJV010000009.1, read as the reverse complement.
CAGATCGCCGACGGGCCTGCCGAGGGGCGGCGCCTCCTCGATCGCCCGCCCGAAGTGGACATCGAGGTCGCCCGGCGCAGGCCGGTGCATTCCCGGGATCTTCACGTAGCCGCCGAGCGGGATCGCACCGACGCCGTACTCGATCCCGTTCCGCCTCGTCTTCACGACCGCCGGCGGGAAGCCGAGATAGAACTTGCGCGGATTCATGCCGACGCCACGGGCGACGAAGAAGTGGCCCGCCTCGTGGATCAGGATCAGAAACGCGAGCCCGAGGAGCGAGACGAAGATGCTCACGCGACCAGCACTCCCTCACTCGCGAGCCGGCGCGCATCGGCGTCCGCTTCGACGAGCTCGGCCAGATCGCGCGCGGGCGCTCCGTCCGCGTTCTCGAGTGTGGCCTCGACGACCTCCGCGATCCCGAGGAACGGCAGCCTCCCCTCGAGGAAGGCCGCGACCGCGACCTCGTTGGCCGCATTGAAGACGGCCGGATACGTCCCACCGGACTCCCCCGCCCTGCGCGCGAGCGCGAGCAGCGGGAACGTCTCCAGGTCGGGCGCGGCGAACTCCAGCGTCAGGCCGGCTGCCAGGTCGAGCTGGGGCACGTCCGTCGCGGCCCGCTCCGGGTACGTGAGCGCGAACGAGATCGGAACGGTCATGTCCGGATAGCCGAGGTGCGCGAGCGCCGCGCCGTCGCGGAACCGGACGAGCGAGTGGACGATCGAGGTCGGGTGGATCACGACCTCGATGCGGTCGTACGGGAGGCCGAAGAGGAAGTGCGCTTCGATCAGCTCCAGCCCCTTGTTGGCGAGCGTTGCCGAGTCGACGGTGATCTTCGGGCCCATGCTCCACGTCGGGTGGGCGAGCGCGTCCTCGACCGTGACCTCCTGGAGGTCGTCCCGGCTGCGCCCGCGGAAAGGCCCGCCCGAGGCTGTCAGTACGAGCGAGTCGACCGAGTCCACTGCGCGACCCTCGAGCCCCTGGAAGAGTGCGGAGTGCTCGGAGTCCACGGGCAGCAGGAGGCCTCCACCGCGCTCCCTCGCCGCCAGCGCGAGCTCGCCGGCTGCGACGAGGCTCTCCTTGTTCGCGAGCGCAAGCGTGACGCCGCGCTCGAGCGCCCACAGTGTCGCGCCGACGCCGGCGAAGCCGACGATCGCGTTCAGGACCACGTCCGGCTGTGCGGCTTCGAGCAGTGCGGTGACGTCGGCACCGGTCTGCGTATGCTCGACGCCGTGCTCGCGGGCCAGCTCCGTCAGGTCGGACGTGCCGGATGCGAAGGCACAGAGCTCGAGCTCGGGGTTCCGCTCAACGACCTCGATCGCCTGCCGGCCGATGGAGCCGGTGGCGCCGAGCAGCGCTATCCGCTTCACGCGCACAGTGTGCCCTACGCCAAGGCTATGACCACGTAGAAGGCTGCCACCGAGGCGAAGAGCAGCGAGTCGATCCGGTCGAGCATGCCGCCGTGGCCGCCGAGCAGCTGGCCCGAGTCCTTCACCTGCAGGTCACGTTTGAGCGCCGACTCGAACAGGTCGCCGGCGGCTCCCGCGAGCGCGACCGCCGCCCCAAGGGCGATCGACTCGGGGATCGTGAGGAAGTTCTGCTCGTACAGGGCGAAGAACGCGACCGCGATCGCAGCCAAGCGTGCCCGCGACGAACCCCTCCCACGTCTTGCCCGGCGAGAGCGACGGCGCCAGCTTGTGGCGGCCGAGCAGGCGCCCGATCAGGTACGCGGCCGTGTCGTCGGCAAAGACGGCGAGCAGGACGGTGAAGACGGCGAGGCGGCCGTGCTCGGGGAAATCCCGCAGCAGGAGCAGATGCCCGAGCCCGAGCGCGATCCACGCCACGCCCAGCACTGTCGTGCTCATCGTCACGGTTGCGGTCTGGCGCGTCTCGGCGATCCCGTAGAGCAGGAACGCGAGCACGAGCGTGAGCATGAAGCCGCCCAGCATCCACTCGGGGCCCCCGAGCTCGGCGCCGAGAAGCGTCGCCAGCGCGCCCGCGTACCCGGCCAGCACGAGCGGGCGCAGCGATCTGGCCATCACGTAGAACTCGTGCAGCGCGATCAGCGCGGCGAAGGCGGCGAGGCCGAAGAGCCACCAGTCGCCGAGGTAGACCAGGTAGAGGACGACGGGGACGCCGACGACGGTGACGAGAACGCGCGAGACGAAGTTGCTCATCGTCCGCCGAAGCGCCGCCGCCGCGTCGCGTAGTCGGCGAGGGCGCCGCGAAGGTCGTCCTCGCCGAAGTCCGGCCAGAGCGTCTCGACGAAGACGAGCTCGGCGTAAGCGAGCTGCCAGAGGAGGAAGTTCGAGAGCCGGAGCTCGCCGGACGTCCGGATCAGCAGGTCGGGATCGGGCAGCTCCGGCGCGTACAGCTGCGCCGCGAGCGCGTTCTCGTCGACGTCCTCCGGCCGCACACCCGCCTCGATCAGCCGGCGTGTGGCCTCGACCAGCTCGGCGCGGCCGCCGTAGTCGAAGGCGATCCAGAGCGAGAGACGGTCGTTGGCCGCCGTCTCGGCCTCGAGCGCCGCCATCCGCTCCTGGAGCCATTCCGGCGCCCGGTCACGGCGGCCGATGAAGCGCGTGCGGACACCCTGTTTTGCCAGGTCCGGGAGCTCGCGCTCGATCGTCTCGCCGAAGATCTCCATCAGCGACTCGACCTCGTCCGCCGGACGCGTCCAGTTCTCCGTCGAGAAGGCGTAGACGGCGAGCGACCGCACGCCGAGGTCGATCGCCGCCTCGACCGTCCGCCTCAGCGCCCGTGTGCCCTCGCGGTGGCCGTCCGCCACCGGGAGTCCGCGCCGCTCCGCCCAGCGGCCGTTGCCGTCCATGATGATCGCGACGCTTCGGGCGAGCTCGGTCGACTCGGGAGATGAGGTTGCGGGGTTCACAGCGGTGCTGGGGCCGCGGGAAATGTACAGAGGTGGATACGGACGCTTCTCCTAGGCCAGCGCAGCGACCGCGCCGGACGACGCGTCCACCGCCCTGAGCGCCTGTCTGGTGGCCCGGTCGAGCGCCGCGACGCCACGGGGCGTCAGCCGGTCGCACGCGACGTCCCAGTGCAGCGAGACCCACTCCCCGGGCGAGGGAGCGTCGAGCATCGCGAGCCCGTCGTCGCGCCAACGCACCGGGCGCGTCGTCCACGCGCCGAGCGCCAGCCGCCGTCCGTTCCACAGCAGCGGCCGGAGGGCGACCTGCAGTCCGTCGCCCTCGACCGACACGACGAGGGCCGGCGTCGTGCGGCAGAGATCGAGCACGCGGAGCGGCTCGTCGACGACGCCGGTCCGCAGCAGCCCGAGCCACGGGTAGACGGCGAAGACGTGGAAGCAGTGGTGCGGCACGGCACCGGCCGCGACGGCGTCCAGGAGGTGAGTCCAGGTGCGCCCGATCCGCCCCCGGAACCGATCCTCGACATGACGCGCGAGCGAGCCCGGCGAGACGCGGTCGAGCAGCTCGTTGCCGACCCAGTACGCCTCGACCACACGAGGGTCGAGCGGGTCGGCGATCCCGTTCGAGCCGGCGATCAGCTCGAGGTACGGCCACGCCCCCTCGAACGTGCGGGCGAGCTCGGCGAGGCCTCCGTCGGAGACGCCGGCGCTGCCGTACTCGAGCAGCGTCCGGGTCTCGTCGGCGCCGCACAGGCCGAGCGCGTTCGGCGGGTAGGCGTAGCGGGCGAAGAGAAGCGGCCCCGCGGTCACGACGCGGCCACCTGCCCGCTCGGCCGCCGGAGCGCAGCCAGCGCGATGAGCGCCGCGCCTGCGGTGACGAGGATCAGGCCGACCGGGTCGAGCGCCGCTCCGTCGGCCGCGTTCGCGATCAGGGCGGTGACGACCGCGCCGAAGACGAGCACGGCGGTCACGTCGACGGCCTGCGCGCGCGCGAGCGCCGCGTACCAGCTGGCGACGTAACCGGCGAGCAGGAGCCCGGTCAGGGCGGCCCAGCCCCACTGCTCGGCGCCCAGCGCGAACAGGTCGCCCATCCGGCCCGTGAACACGAGCCAGCCGATGAGAACGACCGCCCCAAGCGCCATCCGCGCCGCCGCGAGCGTGGGCGGCGCCAGCACGTCGAGCAGTCGCTTGACGAGCACGACCTCGACTGCCCAGAGCAGCGTCGCCGCCAGGATCATGATCTCGCCGGCGCCGAAGACGACTGTCCCGGCCCCACCTGCGAGCCACGCCTGGCCGGCGAGCACGAGCGCGATCGCGGCCACGTGCGCAGGCCCGAGCCGCTCGCGCAGGAGCGGGACGGCGAGGAGCGCGACCCAGACGACGAGCGTCTTGTGGATGAAGGCGGCCTGCGTCGCGTCCGCGCGGGCGAGGCCCTCGAAGAAGAGGACGAACGGGACGCTGCCGCCGATGCACGCGACGGCCACGACGCCGAGCCACTGGCGCCGCGTCGCGGGCCGGGTGGCACGGCCTCCGGACGTGCTCGGCCCGGCGAGCAGCGGCAGCGCGAGCGCGAGGAGGAGCACGCCCGCGAGCAGGTTCTTCGCCGTCGTGTAGACGGTCGCGTCGTCGAAGTGCGCGACGCCGCGCGAGTTCACGTAGACCGCGACACCGCTGACGACGGCGGTGACGAAGGCGAGTGCGATACCTGTGGCGCGGGTGGTCATCGGAGCTCCTCCTGCAGGGCGAGCGCCTGCATCGCAGTCTCGGGCTCGAGCACCTCGACGGGGACGCCGAGGTGAATGAGCAGGTGGTCTTCGGCACGCGCGTCTGGAACGAAAGCGAGCGAGACCACGGCGCCGCCGGCGAGCCGGCCGACGCGTGTGCCTCCCTCCTCCCAGGCCTCTTCGAGCCGGACGATCGCGCCGAGGCACATCAGGCCTCCACCTCCACGCTCTCGAGCACGACTCCTGTCGCGCGGGGCGCGTGCACGTCGGCGTCGAGCTCGGCGTGCACGGCTGCGCCCTCGGCGAGCGTGCCGCGGGAGGCGTCGGCGAAATGCTCGCGGAAGTGCTCGGGGGTGAAGTGCGAGAGGGCGCCGAGCCGGACGTCGACGCGGGTGATCCGGCTCGCGCGCTCGGAGCGGCCGAGCCGCTCGATCTCCGCGACGAGGTCCAGCATCAGCGCGCGCTCGTGCATCCCGCCTCCTCGAGCAGCTCCGCCACGACGGGCTCGATCACCGCCGCCACCGCCGGGGTCAGCTCGTCCCCTGCGCTGAATGCCGCGCCCTCGATCCCGAAGACGAGCAGCCGTTCGGGCAGCCGGCCCAGCGCTCGTCCGAGCTCGACGACCTCTGGGACGCCGAACGCGTGCGTCGAGCCGCGGAAGACGGTCGCGGGGACGGGCTCGACGGTCGCGTCGAGCCGGTGCACCGTGCCGGGCTCCGCCCCCGACGAGACCGCGTCCACGAGCAGCGCGAGGTCGGCTCCCTCCCAGGCGTCGAGGAGCTGGATCGGCTCCTGCTCGCACACGACCACCTCGAGCTCGGGCGCGAGCACGCGAACGCGCTCGGCGACCGCGAGGCCGACGGCGTCGTCGCCGCGGAAGGCATTGCCGACCCCGAGGACGACCGTCCTCACGCCCGCTCCACGGTCAGGTCGAGGAAGTGCGTGGCGCACGAGATGCACGGGTCGTAGTTGCGGATCGCCTGCTCGCAGACCGCCCGCAGCTCGTCGTCGCCGAGCCGGGCGTAGCGCTCGACGACCGCGCGCAGGTCGGCCTCGATCGCGAGCTGGTTCTGGGACGTCGGCGGGACGATCTTCGCGTCCAGGATCGTGCCGTCGGCGTCGATCCGGTAGCGGTGGTAGAGCAGGCCCCTCGGCGCCTCGCTGACGCCGTACCCGACCCCCGCGACCGGCTCAACCGGGACGAAGGGCGCATCCGGCTCCTCGTACGACTCGATCAGGCGCAGGGCCTCGTCGCACGCGTACACGAGCTCGACGCCGCGCACGACGATGCTGCGGAAGGCGTCGCGGCACGGCGGCTCCACGCCCGCTTCGCGCGCCGCCTCCAGCGCCAGCGGCGAGAGGGCGGCGCCGTTGAGTGCGTAGCGCGCGAGCGGGCCGCAAAGGTAGGTGCCGCCGTCGTTCCGGCGCGAGTGGAGCGCATTCGAGCGCTCGACGTGCTCCTCGACGAAGTGCTCGTCGTACTCGGCAGCACCGACGTCCAGACCCCGGTCGGAGACGATCCGGCCCCGCTCGATCGCGTACGTCCCGGGCTCGGAGAGCGCGACGAGTTCGCACTCGACGGCACGCTCGGGGAAGTCGAACCCGGCCGTCCAGCGCACGGTCTCGAGCGCGGCTTCCCGTGCCCGCTCGAGCGGGTCGACGAGTGTCCGCAGCTCCCGCCGGGTCGGCGCACGGTAGAAGCCGCCGACGCGGACGTTGATCGGGTGGATCTCACGGCCGCCGATCAGCGCGAGCACCTCGTTGCCCGTCTTCTTCAGCCCCAGTCCCCGCTCGACGGCCGCGGGCTCGTCCCGGGCAAGCTCGACAGCGCCGTCGTAGCCGAGGAAGTCGGGCGCGTGGAGCATGTAGACGTGGAGCGCATGGCTCTCGATCCACTCCCCGCAGTACAGAATGCGTCGGAGTGCCCGCAGCGGCCCGGGCAGCTCGACGCCGCACACGTCCTCGATCGCGTTGACCGCGCTCGTCTGGTACGCGACGGGGCAGATCCCGCAGATCCGGGCGGTGATGTCCGGCGCCTCGAGGCAGGAGCGGCCGCGGAGAAGCGCCTCGAAGAAGCGCGGCGGCTCGAAGATCCGCAGCTCGACGTGCTCGACCGTGTCGCCCCGGAGCCGCACAGACATCGCGCCCTCGCCCTCGACGCGGGCGAGGTAGTCCGTCTTGATCGTGCGCCGTTCAGGCACCGCTCGCCGCCTCCCGGAACGCCGGCGCGTCGGCGTTGAAGGTCCGGTAGACGCGCTCGACGTCCCGCTCGTCCAGGCCGAGCAGCTGCAGCCGCCGCGTCAGCGCGACGGTGTTCGGCGTCTCCTTCGGCCCGAAGCAGCCGTAACAGCCGCGGTTGTAGGCAGGGCAGAGCGCGCCGCAGCCCGCCTGCGTGACGGGGCCGAGGCAGGGCGTCCCGTGGGCGACCACGACGCACACCGTGCCGCGGCGCTTGCACTCGGTGCAGACGCTGGTGGCCGGGATTCCCGGCCGGCGGCCGTGGAGGAAGGCGGTGACGACCTCGAGCAGCTGGCGTTTGTCGATCGGGCAGCCCCGCAGCTCGAAGTCGACGGGGACGTGCGCGGAGATCGGGGTGGAGGTCGCGAGCGTGGAGACGAACTCCGGCGACGCGTAGACGAGTCGCGTGAACTCCTCGACGTCGGCGAAGTTCCGCAGGGCCTGGATGCCACCCGCGGTCGCGCAGGCACCGATCGTGACGAGGGCCTTCGAGACGCGGCGCACCTCCTGGATCCGCTCCGCGTCGTGTGGCGTCGTGATCGAGCCCTCGACGATGGAGAGGTCGTACGGCCCTTCGACCTCGGCGCTCGACGCCTCGAGGAAGGAAGCGATCTCCACCTCGCCCGCTATCGCCAGCAGCTCGTCCTCGCAGTCGAGCAGCGTCAGCTGGCAGCCGTCGCAGGAGGCGAACTTCCAGACCGCGAGCTTCGGCCGCCCGCTCACAGCGCCCGCACCCGCAGCCACGGCGCCGCGGTGCCGTAGCTGTAGACAGGCCCGTCCCGGCAGATCAGAGTCGGCCCGAGCTGGCAATGGCCGCAGTGGCCGACGCCGCAGCGCATGTTCCGCTCCAGCGAGACAGCGATCCTCTCCGCCGCGACGCCCCGGTCGAGCAGCGCCTGGACGGCGAACCGCATCATGATCTCGGGGCCGCACACGAACGCTGCCGCCGACGTGGCGTCGAAGCCAGCCCGCGGCACCAGCTGCGGCACCACCCCGACCTTGCCGTGCCACGTGGTGTCGGCGGCGTCGACGGTCACGTCGACGGACGCGGCAGCGCTCCAGTGGTCGAGCTCGTCGCGAAAGAGGAGATCGCCGGGGGTGCGTGCGCCGTAGAGCAGTACGAGCTCGCCGTAGTCCGCCCTCCGCTCGAGCACGTGCAGGAGGACGCCCCGCAGCGGCGCGAGCCCGATCCCGCCGGCGACGACGACCACGTCCGCGCCCGCGGCCTCGGCGACGGGCCAGCCGGTGCCAAACGGCCCGCGCACGCCGAGGACATCACCGGCCTCGGAGGCGCAGAGCGCGCGCGTGACCGCACCGACGCTCCGCACCGTCAGCACGAGCGGCGCGACGCGGCCGACCGCTCCGCTGACCGAGATCGGCACCTCGCCGATGCCGAAGACGTAGACCATCACGAACTGCCCCGGTGCGACCGTGGGCTCTTCGCCTGCGATCGGCTCGAGTGTCAGCGTCCAGGTGTCGGCGGTCTCCTGGACTCGCTCGCGAACGACGTAGGGCATCGGAGCCATCGCTCCGGCGGCGGGCACGTACTCAGGCGCCGTCGCCATAGACGTCCAGCAGCCGCAGCCGAGTCGACTGCAGCCGGTCGATGAACACCTGCGCGAAGCGCTTCATCAGGTCGTAGCCGAGCGCCGGATCGTCGTCGCACTTCCCCCGGAGGCAGGCGGCATCGAAGACCGTCGCACGGACAGGCGAGACCGCGCGCACATCGAAGTGCCAGCGGTGCGGCGGGAAGAGCCACGACCAGCCGACGATCTCCCCCGGGCCGATCGACTCGACGGTCAGCGAGCCACGCGTTGGACTGTGGACGTCGATCGCGAGCGTGCCGTGCCTGACGACGTAGAACGTGTCGGCCGGGTCGCCCTCGCGGACGAGCATCTCGCCGGCGTCGAAGCGCGCGTTTCCGCCGCAGCCGGCAATCAGCGCCACCTGCTCCTCGGGCATTCCGACGAAGAACGGGAGCTCGTGAAGGACTTCGTCAAGCCGGCGCATGCTCGTGCTCCCCGGTGGCGCGGATCGCAGCCACCTCCTCCGTGATGTCGATCCCGACCGGGCACCACGTGATGCACCTGCCGCAACCGACGCAACCCGAGCTGCCGAACTGGTCGTGCCAGGTGCCGAGCTTGTGGGTCAGCCACTGGCGGTAGCGCGAGCGGTTGTCAGGCCTGACGCTGCCTCCGTGGATGTAGGAGTGGTCGACCGAGAAGCACGTGTCCCAGGTCCGCCAGCGCTCGGCGTGCTCCCCCGTCAGATCGGTGTGGTCCTCGACGGTGGAGCAGAAACAGGTCGGGCAGACGAGCACGCAGTTGCCGCAGGTGAGGCAGCGGTCGGCGACGTCGTCCCAGCGGGGGTGCTCGAGGTTGTCGGCGAGCAGGTCGCGCAGGTCGCCCGACTCCATCGTGCGCCCCATGCGTGCGGCGGCGCCTGCGACGGCGCGATCGGCGTCCTCCACGTCGCTCGGAAGTGCCGGCCGCGCCGCCAGCTGGGCGAGCACCTCCGCGCCGCGCTCCGACCCCGTCTCCGCGAGGAGCCTGTGCTCGCCGTCCACGATCTCGGTGAGCGCGATGTCGTAGCCAGACTCCGCGCGCGGGCCGGTTCCCATCGAGACGCAGAAGCAGGTGCCACCCGGCTCGAAGCAGTTGGCGGCGACGACGAACGCGCCCTCGCGCCTGGCGGCGTAGTCTCGGTCGACGAAGCGGCCGCCGAGGAAGACGCGATCCTGGATCGCGATCGCGTGCAGGTCGCAGGCGCGGACGCCGACGAAGGCGAGCGGCCTGTCGTCCGCAGGCTCCTCCTCGACCTCGACGCCGCCGTCCCCGTTGCGCCGGGCCTGCCAGAGCCTGACCCGGGGCGGGAAGAGAAAGCGCTTCCACGAATGCGGCCCGACGGCGAAGCCAAAGCGCGCTTCGTCCGCACGGCGTTCGAGGCGGTACGTGCCCGCCTCCTGCCGGTCGGTCCATCCCACCGGCAGCTCGTCGCCGCGTTCGAGCTCCTCGTAGACGATCGCCCCGTCTCGAACGGTCGGCCCGACGACGGCGTAACCGCGGCGCCGTAGCACCTCGATGAGGGTGTCGAGCGCCTCAGGTTGGACGACCAGTCGCTCCGGCGCGTGCATTGCACCTCCTGAAACAAACGCTCGCAAGGGCCGCCCAACCCTACATCGGTGTCACGCCCGATCTGCGGTGCGGCTTGTCCGCAAGGTCGTCAGACCTCCATGACCTCCGCTTCCTTGTGCTTCATGAGGTCGTCGATCGCCTTGGTGTGCTCGTCGGTGAGCTTCTGCACCTGCTTCTCGCCGCGGAGCTCCTCGTCGTCGCCGACCTCGCCGTTCCGCACGAGCTCCTCGAGGTGCTTCATGACGTCGCGGCGCACATTGCGGATCGCGACCTTGCCCTCCTCGCCGTAGCGGCGGACGAGCTTGACGAGCTCCTTGCGCCGCTCCTCGGTCAGCTGCGGGATCGGCAGCCGGATCAGCTTGCCGTCGTTCGACGGCGTCAGGCCGAGGTCGGACTCCTGCACCGCCTTCTCGATCGCCTTGACCTGGCTCGCGTCGAACGGCTGCACGGTGATCATCCGAGGCTCGGGGACGCCGATCGTCGCCATGTTCTTCAGCGGCGTGGGCGTGCCGTAGTAGTCGATCGTGATCCGGTCGAGGAGCGCCGCCGACGCCCGGCCCGTGCGGACGCTGTTGAACTCGGTCCGCGTCATTTCGATCGACCGGTCCATCCGGCGCTTGGCGTCGTCCAGGAACTCCTCGATTGTCGGCATTCAGCGCTCCTTTGGCTGCTGTGAGTGTGATGGCGTCGAGATGACGGTTCCAACCAGCTCGCCGGTCGCGACGCGGAGGATGTTGCCCTTGGCGAGCTCGAAGACGTGGATCGGCAGCGAGTTCTCCATGCAGAGCGAGAGCGCCGTCGTGTCCATCACCCGCAGGCCGCGCTCGATCGCCTCGAGATGCGTCAGCGCCGGCAGGAACGTCGCGTTCGCATCCTCCTTCGGGTCGCCGTCGTACACGCCCCTGATCCCGCTCTTCGCCATCAGGATCGCCTCGGCACCGATCTCGAGCGCACGCAGGGCGGCGGCCGTGTCGGTCGTGAAGAACGGGTTGCCGGTACCGGCCGCGAAGATGACGATCCGGCCCTTCTCGAGGTGGCGCATGGCGCGACGGCGGATGTACGGCTCGGCGACCTCCGAGACCTCGAGCGCCGAGAGAACGCGGGTGTCGGCTCCTTGCCGCTCGAGCGCGTCCTGGAGCGCCAGCGCGTTGAGGACGGTCGCGAGCATGCCGGCGTAGTCCGCCGTCGCCCGGTCCATCCCCTCTGCGGCGGCGGAGATGCCGCGGTAGATGTTGCCGCCGCCGACGACGATCGCGAGCTCGAGTCCCTCCGCCTGGACGGCGACGATCTCAGCGGCGATCCCGTCGACCGTCTTCGGGTCGGTGCCGTACTCGTGGTCGCCCATCAGCGCCTCGCCCGAGAGCTTGAGGAGAACGCGGCGGAAAGCGGGAGCGGTGCCCGAAGGCAGCCGCTCCAACTCCTGTTGCGGGGTTGTCACGCCCCTATTCTGCGACAGAGAAGCGCTTGAACGCGACGACACGCGCTCCGGCCTCGCTGAGCGCCTGACCCACCGTCTTCGCCGAGTCGTGGATCCACGGCTGCTCGGTGAGCGTGCCGCCCGGCTGCATCGCGTAGAAGCGCTTCGCGAGCATGCCCTCGACGATCTTCTCCTTCGCCTGCTCCGGCTTGCCCTGGAGCTCGTCCGAGTTGAGGTAGACCTGCCGCTCGGCCTCGACCGTCTCGGCGGGGACGTCCTCCTTGCTCAGCCACTCGGGCGCCGCGAACGAGATGTGCATCGCCAGCTGGCGCGCCAGCTCCTCGCTGCCGCCCTGGAGCTTGACGATGACGCCGATCTTGTTCGCCGGCGGATGCGCGTAGGCGTTGACGACCTCGCCCTCGCCGAGCTCGTAGCGCTCGGCGCCGACGACGACGATGTTCTCGCCCAGCTTGGCGCCGACGTCGACGCGGTCCTGTTCGAGCGACTCGACGGCGTCGGGCCCCTCGGCGTGCACCGTCTCCAGCACCTTCTTCGCGAACGCCTGGAAGGCCTCGTTGTTCGAGACCGGCTCGGTCTCGCAGCCGACGGCGACCATCGTTCCGGTGTCGCCCTCGATCCGATAGCCGACGAGGCCCTCGGTGGTGGCGCGGCCGGCGCGCTTGGCGACCTGCGCCATCCCCTTCTCGCGCAGGAGCGTGCGGGCCGCCTCGAGGTCGCCGCCGGTCTCCTCGAGCGCGCGCTTCGCGTCCATCATCGGAGCGCCGGTGGCGTCGCGAAGCTCTTTCACCTGGGATGCGGAAATGGTCGTGCTCACGCGGTCTCCTCCTCGGTCGTCTCGGCCGCCGGGGCCTCGACGGTCTCGGGCTCGGGCTCCGCGGGCGTCGCCTCGGCGACCGGCTCCTCCGGCGTCGCCTCCGCGACGGGCTCCTCGGCTGCCGTCGGCTCGGCCTCGGCCGTCGGCTCGGGGGCCGCGCCGTTCCCGTTGCCGTTGCCGGCCATCTCCTTCGGCGTCACCTTGCTCTGGCCGGCGGCGATGCCGTCGGCGATCGCCTTCACGATCAGGCTGCACGAGCGGATCGCGTCGTCGTTGCCCGGGATGATGTAGTCGGCCTCGTCGGGATCGCAGTTCGTGTCGACGAGCGCGATGATCGGCACGCCGAGCCGGCGCGCCTCGCGCACGGCGAGCTGCTCCTTCTTCAGGTCGACGATGAAGACGGCGTCGGGCTGGCGGCGCAGGTCGGCGACGCCGCCCAGGTTCGACTCGAGCTTCTCGAGCTCCTGGAGCATCGTGATCCGCTCCTTCGCCGGCAGCAGGTCGAGCTGACCCTCGCTCTTCAGGCGGCGCAGCTCGTGCAGGTGCGCGATCCGGTCGGTGATCGTCCTCCAGTTCGTCAGCAGGCCGCCGAGCCAGCGGTTCGCCACGTACGGCATGCCGACGCGGCCGGCCTCCTGCGAGACGGCGTCCTGCGCCTGCTTCTTGGTGCCGACGAAGAGGATCGTGCCGCCGCGCTCCGCGAGGTTGCGCGCGAAGTCGTGTGCCTCCTGGAGCAGCTCGGAGGTCTGGGTCAAATCGATGATGTAGATGCCGCCGCGCTCGGTGAAGATGAAACGCTTCATCTTCGGGTTCCAGCGACGGGTCTGGTGGCCGAAGTGGACGCCGGCCTCCAGTAGGTCACGCATGGATACGACTGCCAAGGGATTGGCCCCTTTCACGGTTGATTGCGGTGCAAGCCGGCGGGGCGCGGGCGGAACCGCTCACAGAGAGCGGCACCCCCACCCGTCCTGGTCGCCGGGACGGAGGACTCGGACGCAGGCAGTGTAGCTGCGGTCAGGTTTGGGCGCGGGCGCGCTCGAGCGCGGCTGCGAGGTCGGCCGGAAGCGGCGACTCGGCCTCGACGCGCTCGCCGGTGAAGGGATGGTCGAAGCCGAGCCGGGCAGCGTGCAGGAACTGACGTTCGAGCCCGAGGTCGCCCGCGGAGCCGTAGACCGGATCGCCGGAGATCAGCAGCTCGATCCCCTCCAGATGAACGCGGATCTGGTGCGTGCGGCCGGTCTCGAGCGTCAGCTCGAGCAGCGCCCGCGGGCCGAACAGCTCCAGCACCTCGAAGTGTGTGACTGCTTCGCGCGGCGTGGCCGTGTCGAGCGAGTGGCGGGTCTTGTCGATGCGGTCGCGGCCGATCGGGGCCTCGATCCGCCCCGTGCGGGAGCGCGGGGTGCCCTTGACGAGAGCGAGATAGCGCCGGTCGACTGCGCGGCGGCGGATCAGCTCCTGCAGGCGTGCGTGCGCCTCGTCGGAGCGGGCGACGACGAGTAGGCCGGAGGTGTCGCGGTCGAGCCGATGGACGATCCCCGGGCGGTCCTCGTCGCCCCCGGCCGCGTCGTGCGCCAGCAGGCCGTGCACGAGCGTGCCGCTCTGGTGCCCGGTGCCAGGGTGGACGACGACGCCGGCCGGCTTGTCGACCACGAGCAGGTGCTCGTCCTCCCAGACGACGTCGAGGTCCATCTCCTCGGCCGCGAGCGGGCCGGCCTCGGCGGGCAGCTCGACGACGACCTCCTCCCCGCCCTCGAGCCTGTGGCTCTTCGCGCGCGGCTCGCCGTCGACGAGGACGGCGCCGTCGGCGATCAGGCGCTCGGCGAGCGAGCGTGAGCCGACCTCGACCCTGCCGGCGACGGCGCGGTCGAGCCGCTCGGCCTCAGGAGCGCGAAATCGGAGAGTGGACAACGGTGCCCGGCGGCCGGCGCTTCGAGCGGTCGCCGCCCGCGAGCGCGCCGAAGAGAGTCGCGACGCCGACGACGATGAAGACGTCGGCGAGGTTGAAGGCCGGCCAGTAGCGAAAGTCGAGGAAGTCGGTGACGTGGCCCAGCCGGACGCGGTCGAGCAGGTTGCCGAGGCTGCCGCCGAGCACGAGCCCGAGCGCGACGGGCAGCACCGGATGCCGGCCACCCGAGCGGCTGAAGAAGACGAGCATCCAGGCGACAGCGATGGCGGTGACGACGATCACGATCGACGTCGCGCTCGCGAAGAAGCCGAACGCGATCCCGGAGTTGCGGACGTGGTGGATCGAGAACGGGCCAGCGATCTGCACCTCCTCGCCGAGCGCCAGCGCGCGGGCGACGACCTGCTTCGTCAGCTGGTCGGCCGCGACGGCCGCGACGACGATCGCCGCGAGGCTGACCCAGTGGCGCAGCCCTGCCCCGAGCGGCCGTTCCGCGGCCAGGATCGGTCGCAGCGCGTTCGTGGAGGACCCGACGCGGACGTCGAGCGGGAGCGATTCGCGGCGGGCAGGCTCGTTCACCGGCCTCCCTCCGTCATCGGGCCAGCCGCCTCGCGTCGTCGATGCACAAGGTCGTCCACGGCACGGCTTCGAGCCGATCGACCGGGATCTCCTTGCCGCAGATCTCGCAGCGGCCGTACTCGCCGGACTCGATCCGGTCGAGCGCCTTCTCCACCTGGCGCAGCTGCTCGCGAGCGTCCTCCTCGAGACCCTCGTCGAGCTCGCGCTCGTACGTCTCCGTCGCGGTGTCGGCCATGTGGTTGTCAGCGCTCCCGGACAGCAGCTCGCCGGTCTCCTCCTCAAGCGACGCGGTACCGATGTCGTGATGCTCGATCGTCTTCAGGATGCGCCCGCGCACCTGCTCGAGCTCCTCCTGGAAGTGGGCGGTGTCGATGCTCATCCGGTCTCGGTCTCCTGTCCGCCCGCCGTGGCGAGCCGTCGCTCGATCTCATCCGGCGCGATCCCGGTCAGCTCGACGATCTTGTTCCGCGAGGAGCCGCCCGAAACGAGGGTGACGCTCGCGCGCGGGACGGCGAGGGTCTCGGCGAGAAGCTCGAGGACGGCGTCGTTCGCCTTGCCCCGCTCCGGCGCCGCAGCGACGCGCACCTTCCACGAATCGCCGTGCCGGCCGACGACGCCGGGAGCCGACGCGCCGGGGGAGACTCGAAGTCGCAATCGTGTCGTGGGCGCAACCACAGTCCGAAGGATAGTTGCGCCACGGGATGCCGAGCCACATGGCCGCGAAGCGGCCCTTCAGGGGTCTGCGCGACGAGGATCCGCTTCTGCGGATGCTCGTCATGCGACGGCAATTGCTAGGAGATCAGGCGGCGAATCTCGCCGGTCTGCTCGCCGACAGGCTCCCGCTCGTCCGTCGACGCCTCGTCGAGGCTGTCGAGCGCCGAACGGAGCAGCGACTTGATCCGGCGCAGCTCGGTCTCGAGCCGCTCCTTCTCGGACGACGCGCGACGGGCGATCGCACGCGCCTCTGCATGGGCCTCGCCGACGATCGTCTCCGCCTCCTTGCGGGCCTGCTCGCGCAGTTGTTGGGCGGCGCTCTCGGCAGAGACGAGCGTCGTCCGCAGCAGCCCTTCCAACTCCTTGTGCCGGACGAGGTCGAGCTCGAGCTGCTCGACCTTGTCGGTAAGGTCGGCGCGCTCGCGCCAGACATCCTCGAAGCTCTCGGCGACCTCGACGAGCAGCATGTCGACCGACTGCCGCTTGTAGCCGCGAAAGCCGCGGCCGAGCCTGATGTGGCGAATCTCGACGGGTGTGAGTGCCATCGCGCTTCCCTTCCTACAGCCGCTGAAGCAGGGACACGAGCACGTTCTGGACGATCAGGAGCACGAAGATCGCGACCATCGGCGACAGGTCGAGCGGACCGGCCGGCGGGATGAAGCGCCGGAAGATCCGCAGGTACGGATCGCAGACGTCGTAGAGGAACCGCTGCACCCGGTTCAGCCACGGCCGGTACGGCAGCCGGATCCACGACGTCAGGATGTACGCGAACAGCAGCAGCAGGTACACCCACAAAAAGACGTACACGAAGTTCGCGAGTGCATCGCCCATGAGCGTCCGTTCGCGACTACCAGCCAATTTCCTACGCGTTGTCGGCCTAGCGGCTCCTGGCGCGCTGCTCGCGGTGCGTAAGCCGGTGGAACAGTACGGAGGTACGGGCCGCCGGCTGGAGCGCCGCGAGCAGCGCGAGGCTGCGTCGGA
Organism: uncultured Gaiellaceae bacterium; assembly: GCA_963705515.1. Taxonomy (GTDB): domain Bacteria; phylum Actinomycetota; class Thermoleophilia; order Gaiellales; family Gaiellaceae; genus Gaiellasilicea. The sequence goes on along the minus strand of CAVPJV010000009.1, from coordinate 163,836 downwards.
GGCCGGCTCCGCCGGCCGGGAGACGCGGCCGGCCAGGGGCCGCTAGGCCTGGTTGAAGAAGCCGCCGCGCTCGAGCATTCTCGCGCGCTCCTCGGCCGAGACCTCGACGTTGCGCGGGGTGAGGAGGAAGACCTTGTCCGCGACCCGCTGCATGCCGCCGTCGAGCGCGTAGGTGAGGCCGCTGGCGAAGTCGATCAGCCGCTTCGAAAGGTCCTGGTCGGCGCTTTGGAGGTTGATGATCACCGGCACGCCGTCCTTGAAGCGGTCGGCGATCTGCTGGGCGTCGTTGAAGCTCCGCGGCAGGACGAGGTGCACCTTGACCGACGCCGGGTTCGGCACCGCCTCGACGCCGCGCAGGCGGCTCGGGGGGCGCGCCACGGCTGTGCTCTCCGCCTCGGGCTCGGAGTCCGTCCAGTCGTCGAAGTCGCGTCCCCGGCGGGGTTGCAGGCGGCGGACGTTCGCGCGCTCGCGGGCGCCATAGCTGCGCTCGAGGTCCTCGTTGGTGGCGTAGCCGTCCTCATCCCAGTCGTCCTCCTCGGCGATGCCGAAGTAGACGAGCGTACGGCTCCAGACGTCTGCAAATCCCATCTCAGCAGGAGATTATGGCCCAAACAGGATGGAACCGACACGGATCAGGCTGGCGCCCTCCTCGACCGCGACGCGGTAGTCCTGCGAGGTGCCCATCGACAGCTCCGGCAGCCCGTGCTCGGCGGCCAGCTCGCGCAGGCGGCGGAAGTACGGGCGCGAGGCCTCGGGATCGGCGGCCGCAGGCGGCATCGTCATCAGCCCTCGCGCGTCGGGATAGGCCGCAACCAGTGCGGGCAGCTCCTCGGGCGTGACGCCGGACTTCGACGGCTCGCCCGAGAGGTTCACCTCGATCAGCGCGGGGACGGTCAGCCGCTGCGCAGCGGACTCCGACGCGAGCGAGTGCACGAGCTCGCAGATGCCGTTGACCACCTTCGCCTTGTTCGACTGGAGGTGGCCGATGAAGTGCCAGCGGAACGCCTCGCCGTAGGCGGCGTGCTTGCGCTCGAGATCCTGGGCGCGGTTCTCCCCGACCACCTCGACGCCGGCCGCGGCGAGTACGCCCATGTCCTCGAGCGCAACGTACTTCGTCGCCGCGACGATGGTGACGCCGGGTCCGACCTCGCTCCGGATCCGCTCCAGGTTCGCGCGGACGGCATCAGGCGACACGCGCGATCACTCCCTGGACGCCGCGGGGCTTGCCGGTGCGGCGATGCGAGAAGAAGCGATCCGGGTTGCAGAACGTGCAGACATCCGTGCGGAGCACGTCGTCCACGCCGGCTGCGTTCAGTGCCCGCTCAGCGGCACTCCAGAGGTCGAGCTTGCCGTCCCGAACGACGTCAACTCCGAACGCCGACGCGAAGGGCTCCGAGACCTCCTCGCCCACCGCGTAGCAGCACGGCCCGATCGCCGGGCCGACGGCGGCCTGGAGTGGCCCGCCGAGCGTCTCGACGCCGACGCGGACGATCCCGGCGAGCAGACCGCGCCAGCCGGCGTGCAGGACGGCGACCGCCGGCTCGCCGCCCGTGCGGGCGAGCGCAATCGGCAGGCAGTCCGCCGTCATCGCGAGGATCGGCTGGCTCGGATCGTCCGTCCAGAGGCCGTCACCCGGTTCGCCGCGCGCACCCGGCTCGGCGCGGCGCACGTGCGTCGAGTGCACCTGCCGGTTGAGCGCGAGCCGTTCGGGGTCGGCGCCGATCTCGGCACAGAGGAGCCGCCGGTTCTCGTCCACGCACCCGACGTCGTCGCCTGTCATCCGTCCGAGGTTGAGCGACGCGTACGGCCCCTCGCTGACCCCGCCCTCGCGCGTCGAGAAAACGACCTCGTACGGGCCGGACGTGTCCCAGCGGATCACGCCAGCTCCTTCGCGCGGGTGAGGAGACGCTCGCGCTCGTTGCGCTCGGGCTCCTCGACAACCTCCTCGAGGAGGGTCCGCAACGTCTGCCCGAGTTGCGGCCCTTCCGCGTACCCCTGCTCGATCAGATCGCGCCCGTCCACGGCCAGGTCGGCGAGCCGGTGCGGCTGCGTCCGCTCCTGCTCGACCAGAGCCCGGAAGCGGTCCAGCCGCTCCCACTCGCTCGACGGCACCGTCTTGCCGGCGAGATCGGCGGCGCGGTGCGCGAGCAGGTCGAAGGCGAGGCGCTCGCCGTGGCGGGCGAGGAAGCGGCGGGCATCGACGGGCTGCGGATCGTCTGCGAGCGCGAACGGGTGCTCCCGCACGAGCCTGACGACGTACGCGCGCAGCCTGGACGGGTAGCGGAGCCGGGTCAGCGCCTGAGAGGCCGCGACGGCCCCGATCGCGGCGTGGTCGCCACCGTCGCGCTCGGCCTCGGGCTTCCCGAGGTCGTGCAGCAGCGCCGCCAGGCGCACCTCGAGCGGTGTCCCTGCGTCGGCGGCCGCCTGGACGGCGGCGAAGACGTGCTCGTCGAGCGTCAGATGCTGGCGGCCGCTCTGCTGCTCGTGGCCGATCGCAGGCTCGAACTCCGGCAGCACGTGGACGAGGACGCCGGTATCCCGTGCGAGCCGCAGCGCCTTGGCCGGATGGGGGCCGAGCAGGAGTTTCGAGAGCTCCCCCAGCCCGTCCGCCGCCAGCCCGCCGCCGATCCGCTCGCCCGAGACGTGCTCGATCCGCGGCGCCCACTCGCGCATCTGCCTCAGCGTGTCGTCGTCGGGAGCGACGTCCAGCTGCGAGACGAAGCGGAGGCCCCGGACGATCCTGAGCGGGTCGTCGCGGAAGCTCGCCGGCCCGGTCGTGCGGAGGATGCGCCGCTCGAGATCAGCGCGGCCGCCGAGCGGGTCGACGATCTCCCCGGTCTCGAGCCGGCGCGCGATCGCATTGATCGTGAAGTCGCGCCGCTCCATGTCCTGCTCGAGCGAGATCTCGCGGTCGGCCACGATCTCGAAGTCGTGCCTGCCGGGCCCGGTCGAGCGCTCGACGCGGGGCGGTGTGAACTCGATCCCGGCCGGCTGGAGCGCCCGTGCCGCCTTGTCCCGCGGCAGCAGCCGCACGCCGACGCGCTGGTCGGCGACGACGAGATCCTCGACCTTGCCGTGCGGCTCGAGCGCGGCCCGCAACTCGTCGTGGCCGACGCCCGGGACGACGAAGTCGAGCTCCGGTGGGGTCCGCCCGAGCAGCTCGTCGCGGACGGCGCCGCCGACGACGTAGGCGTCCAGCCCCAGGGAATGCACGTAGTCGGCGACCGAGTCCCACACGCCGCCCATTGTGGGCCAAGTAACAGTCTGTTACTTGGCTGACCGCGCTCACTCATGCGAGACGATCCCGTCAAGTAACAGTCTGTTGCAAGGCGTCAGAGGAGTGCAACCGCCTCGATCTCGACCAGGGCGCCCGAGGGGAGCTTCGCGACCTCGACCGTCGAGCGCGCCGGCGGTGCGTCGCCGACGTGCGCCGCGTAGACCTCGTTCATCGCGGCGAAGTCGCCCAGGCTCTGGAGGAAGACGGTCGTCTTCACGAGCCGGTCGAGGTCGGTGCCGGCCTCCTCGAGGATCGCGCGCAGGTTCTGCATCACCTGCTCGGTCTGCTCGGCGATCCCCTGCACGGGCTCCTTGTCACCCGGCTTCAGGCCCAGCTGGCCGGCGACGAAGACGAGCCCCGCCGCCTTCACGGCCTGGTTGTACGGCGCGCCCTGGAACGGCGCGGGCGCGCGCTCGGTGCGGACGATCTCCTTGTCTGCCACTGGTCTCCTTCGGGCTAGAGGGGGCGCGAGGCGGCCGCCAGTGCGGCGCCGAGCGCCTTGAAGATGGCTTCGAGCACGTGCCGGGAGTCCTCGCCGTCGATCAGGCGAACATGGAGCGTCACGCCTGCGGCGTCGGCGAACGCATCCAGGAAGCGCGCGGCCAGGTCGCCCCCGAGACCGCCGGCGCGCGCCCCGGTCAGATCGACGTTGCTGTGGACGAGCGGCCGCTCGGAGACCTCGAAGACGATCTGCGCGAGCGCCTCCTCGGCGGGCATGAACGCCGAGCCGTGACCCGGCAGGCCCTCTCCGCGAAGGACGTCGGCGAACGACTCGCCGAGCGCCGCGCCTGCGGCCGCGACCTCCGCCTCGCCCTCTCCAGGCGGCAGCTCGAGGGCGAGCTCGAACCCGCCGCTGCGCGCGAGCTGCCCGAGCAGGTGGTCGAGAACAGGGATGCCGGTGGCGACGTTCGAGCTCCCGCCACCGGGCGCGATCCGGGCGCTCATGGCAGCGAGACTAGCCAAATCGGGGGGTACAAATCCCTGTGGATCGCCCATGATCGGAGTGGGTTCGTACGAACCTCTTCAGATCAGGGAGATCTGGATGCGGTTGGTCAATCGATTCTGCTTCGCCGTGCTGGCGGGCCTGGTGCTCGTGGGCTCGGCCCTGGGCGCACGCGACCCCGGCGCCTCGGCCGCCTGGCCGAGCGGCACCGCCGTCGTCTCGTACGAGAGCGAGAGCGCGCTCGCGGCGGCGCTCGACCGGCACCCTGCACGGGTCGTCCGCCGGATCGGCGCGCTCCGCGTTGCCGCACTGCTCCCGCAGGGGAACGTCGAGCGCTACGCCCGGCTGGTCGGCGCCGAGCCCGGCATCGTCCGCGTCGAGCGGGCGGCGACGCGCGTCTCGCGGGCCGAGCCCGCACTCTTCTCGCCGCAGCCCGGCCTGCCCTACCAGTGGCAGTACTCGGCCGTGCACGCGGATCAAGTTCCCGCGGCCGTCGCCCAGGCGGCCGCGGGACTCACGATCGCGGTGATCGACACCGGCGCCGACCTCGGCGCGCCGGATCTGAGCGCGAAGGCGCCGCAGACCTTCAGCATCCGCAAGCGGCGCGCGGATGTCCCTGATGCCAACGGCCACGGCACGTTCGTCGCGGCGCTTGCGGCAGGATCGTCGACGAACGGAGACGGGATCGCCGGCGTCGGCGGCGAGGCGGGACTGATGGTCGTGCAGGCCGGTGGGCCGACCGGCGCCTTCACCGACGTCGACGAGGCGGCCGCGATCGTCTACGCGGTCGACCACGGCGCCAAGATCCTCAACCTCAGCCTCGGCGGATCGACGACGTCTTCGATCGAGAAGCGAGCGGTCGACTACGCCGTCGCGAAGGGAGCGCTCCTGGTCGCCGCTGCCGGCAACGGCTACATGCGCGGGAACGACGTCGAGTATCCGGCGGCGCTGCTGCAGCCGGTCGGCTCGAAGGGTGTCGGCGGTCGCGGGCTCTCCGTCGCAGCCTCGAACCGGCACGGCGCGCGGGCGTCGTTCTCCAGCACCGGCTCGCACGTGTCGTTGGCGGCCCCGGGCGTCGGCGTCTTCAGCGCCGTCTCCTCCGCGTCACCGCTGTCGAGCTATCCACGCACCGAGCTCCCGGGCGCGGCCGGTGGCCTCTACGGCTACGGCAGCGGGACGTCGTTCGCGGCGCCCCAGGTGGCCGGCGCGGCCGCGCTCGTCTGGGCCGCGAACCCGCAGCTGCGGGCGGCGCAGGTGGCGTCGATCCTCGAGCAGACAGCCTCCGGCCGCGGCAGCTGGAACGCCGAGCTCGGTTACGGCGTCCTCGACGTCGCGGCTGCGGTGGCGAGAGCCCAGACGGCGCGGTGACCACCGTCGCGGCGGCACCGGCCGGGCGGCTGGCGCCGCCGGTCGTCGCCGGCTCCCCGAGCTAGGTCTCGACGCGCTCGATCGAGGCGCCGAGGCCGCGCAGGCGCTCGTCGATGCGCTCGTAGCCGCGGTCGATCTCGGCGATGTTGCCGATCGTCGACGTCCCCTCCGCGCAGAGGGCCGCGATCAGGAGCGCCATCCCGGCGCGGATGTCCGGGCTCGTCAGCCGCTCGCCGTAGAGCTGCGCGGGGCCGGTGACGACGACGCGATGAGGGTCGCAGAGGATGATCCGGGCGCCCATCCCGACGAGCTTGTCGACGAAGAAGAGACGGCTCTCGAACATCTTCTCGAAGACGAGCACGGTGCCGTGCGCCTGCGTCGCCGCCACGACCGCGATCGAGGTCAGGTCGGCCGGGAACGCGGGCCAGGGGCCGTCCTCGATCTTCGGGATCTGGCCGCCGAGGTCGTCCTGGATCTCGAGCCGCTGGCCCGGAGGGACGCGCACGGTCGACTCCCCCACCTCGACCTCGACGCCGAGCCGCGCGAACGCCGGCAGGATCGAGAGCAGATCCCTGGGCTCGATGTTCTCGATCGTGATGTCGCCCCCGGTGGCGGCCGCGAGGCCGATGAAGCTGCCGACCTCGATGTGCTCGGGAGCGACGCGCCAGTCGCCGCCGTGGAGCTCGGTGACGCCGTGGACGCGGAGGACGTTCGACTCGATCCCCTCGATCTGGGCGCCGAGCGAGACGAGGAAGCGGCAGAGGTCCTGGACGTGCGGCTCGCAGGCGGCGTTGCCGATCACCGTCTCGCCCTCTGCGAGCACCGCCGCCATGACGACATTCTCGGTCGCCATCACGCTCGCCTCGTCGAGAAAGATCGACTTGCCGCGCAGCCGCGGCGCGCGCATCTCGAAGCGGCCGTTGATCTCGATCTCGACGCCGAGCTCGGCGAGGCCGTGGATGTGCGGGTCGAGCCGGCGACGCCCGATCACGTCGCCGCCGGGGGGAGGCACGATCGCGGCGCCGAGGCGCGCGAGCAGCGGACCGGCGAGCAGGAAGGACGCGCGGATGCGGCGGCACAGCTCCTCGTCGAGCTCGGACTTGTGCACCCCGGTCGGGTCGATCCGGATCTCGTTCTCGCCGAGCCAGTCGGCGTCGGCACCGATGTCGACCAGGAGCTCAACCATCGTCTGCACGTCGCGGATGCGGGGTACGTTCGACAGCTGCACCGGCTCCGAGGCGAGCACCGTGGCGGCCAGGATCGGCAGCGCACCGTTCTTGTTTCCGGCGGCACGGACGGTGCCACTGAGCGGTTTCCCGCCCTCGATGACGAAGGCCTGCATCTCGGTGGCTAGCGTAGTCGTGCTCATTGGGCGGGGTATCGTAGTCGGCTCATGCAGCCGACACGAGACACAGCGTGGCAGACGCTCACGACGTACACGAAGAGCGAGTCGCTCCTCCGGCATGCGCTCGCGGTCGAGGCGTCGACGCGGTCGTACGCGCGCCGGTTCGGTGAGGACGAGGAGCTATGGAGCGTCGTCGCGCTTCTGCACGACTTCGACTACGAGATCCACCCCACGCTCGACAAGCATCCGCAGGACGGCGCCGCGATCCTGCGCGAGGAGGGCTATCCCGAAGAGGTGATCGAGGCGGTCCTCTCCCACGCCGAGCATCTCGGGATGCCGCGCGACACGATGCTCAAGAAGACGCTCTTCGCCTGCGACGAGCTCTCCGGCTTCGTACACGCGTGCGGGCTCGTCCGGCCGGCGGGTCTCGACGGGCTCGAGCCGAAGTCGGTGAAGAAAAAGCTGAAGCAGCCGTCCTTCGCTGCAGGCGTCCACCGCGACGAGGTCTATGCCGGCGCGGAGCTGCTCGGGCTCGAGCTGGACGAGCACATCGCGAACGTCGTCGCCGCGCTGCAGCCGATCTCGAAGGAGCTCGGCCTGCGCACCGCCGCCGACGCGGCCTAGCAACAGACTGTTACAAGGCCGCGACCAGCCGCTGCAGGTCGGTCTCGTCCGTCCACCAGCCGCACGAGACGCGAACGAGCCCGGTCTTCGGGATCTCGCGCACGACGACACCCTCCTCGGCCAGCCGGTCGACGAGCCCGGGCGGATCGTCAACGCGGAAGGCCACGAGCGTCGCGTCGCCCGGGACGACCTCGGTCAGCGGCGCGAGCAGCTCACGGCAGCGCGCGGCCATCGCGGCCGCGCGCTCGTAGGCCCAGTCGGGGCGGACGTCGAGCGCGGCCAGCAGCCCGGCGAGGACGGCGCTCGAGAGCCAGCCGGGATCGAACCGTGCCGCACCCGCGGCCGGCTCGAAGCTCCCCGACGGCTCGTGGGCGGACTGGGAGAAATAGCTCGGGCGGGCGACGCGCAGGCGCTCGGGGTCGGCGACGACGAGTGCGCCGGTCGAGTCGGGGCCGCAGAGCCACTTCTGGCCGGAGATCGTCAGGAAGTCGAGACCGGCGGCGGCGACGGGGATCGAGCCGACCGACTGCGCGCCGTCGACCAGCACCGGCACGCCCGTCTGCTCCCGCAGCTCGCGCACGGGCAACGAGCGGCCGCTCGTCCAGAGCACCTGGGAGAGCGCGAGCAGCCGCGTCCGGGGCGTGACCGCGGCCAGAACGGCGTCGGGATCGGGGTCGACGACCACGACGCGCGCGCCGCTCGCATGCACCGGGCCGATGAGACCGAAATGCTCCTCGGACGTGGTCACGATCTCGTCCTCCGGCTGCAGGTCGAGGCCGGCGAGGACGATGTTGCACCCGTCCGTGGTCGAGCCGGTGAGCGAGATCTGATCCGGCTCGGCGCCGACGAGGCCGGCGAGCGCGGCCCTGGCTTGCTTGCGCAGGTCGAGCATCCGCTCGAAGTACTCCTTGCCGAAGCGACCGTCGGCGAGATCGGCGTCGAGCTGCTCCTGCACGGCTGCCGCGGTCGGGCGCGCGAGCGGGCCGAACGTGCCGGCGTTCAGATACGCGAGCCGCTCGAGCACCGGGAAGAGCGCACGAGCCTCCTCCGGCGTCATCCGATCCTCATCTCGACGGGGGCGTGATCCGACAGCACCGCGCCATTGTGCAGGCGCCGCTCCTCCGGCCACACCTCGAGCGCGCCGTGCTCGACCTCTGCGGCGACGATGTGGTCGATGTTGGGACCCGGCAGCTCGGGATCGCGCAGGTTGAAGTCGCCGGCGAGCACTCGTGCCTGCCCGGGCGCGGCCATTGACTCGACCAGCGCGTGGGCTCGGGTGAGCTCGGTGCGAGGCACCTCGACATGCCTGAACTCGTTCGACGCGTGGACGTTTCCGATGACGACCTGCTCGAGCCGGACGGCGTGACAGACGCGCCGCTCGCGCCCCTGGTCGCTGATCCTGACCGTCCGGTGCTCGAGCGGCACGAGCCTCGGCGACAGCAGGATCGCGTTTGCCTGCCCGGTGACGCCGGAGCGGAAGCGCAGCGGGTCGTACCGCTGGAAGACACCGCCGAGCCACCGCGGCACCGGCGTCCGCTTCGCGACCGCGCTGAGGACGGTCATCCCGCTCCACTCGTCGAGCTGGGCGAGCGACCAGAGGGGCAGCTCCTGCAGGCAGACGACGTCGGGCGCGTCGCGCGAGATCAGCTCGACCATCTCTCGGAGCTGCACGTGCTGCCCCGGCGGCGAGGTGCGGCCGTGGAAGACGTTCCAGCTCCGGATCAGCACGGGCACCTGCCCACGGCACTAGCCTACGAACCCCGTGCGCGTCGTCGTCGCCGACCCCCCTGCCTTCACGCCTCCCTACGACCACGCGCTCGCCATGGCGCTCGCAGCCGCGGGCGCGGAGGTCGAGCTGGCGACGTCGCGCTTCCGCTTCGGAGCGTTCCCGGCTCCGGACGGCTACCGGCGGCGGGAGCTCTTCTATCCGCTCTCGTCACGGCTCTTCGGCCGCTCGCGGCTGCGCGTGCCGCTGAAAGTGCTCGAGCATCCGTTCGGCCTGGCGCGCCTCGCCGCCACACCGGCGGACGTCGTCCATGTCCAGTGGCTGGCCGTGCCCGAGCTCGACTCGTGGCTGCTGCGCCACCGCGCGCCGCTCGTGCTCACAGCCCACGACCTGCTGCCGCGACGGACCGCCGGGAAGACGAGTCTCTGGCGCCGCGCGTTCGGCCGCTTCGAGCGGATCGTCGTCCACTCGGAGCGCGGACGCGAGACCCTGGCGGCGTTCGGGGTGCGGGACGAGAAGCTCCGCGTGATCCCACACCCCGTCACGCCGAGCGATCCGGTTCGGGCCGACGACGGCCGCACGGTGCTCGCGCTGGGCCTCGTGCGGCCCTACAAGCAGCTCGACCACGCGCGCGAGGCGGTCGCCCGTGTGCCGGGAGCGCAGCTCCGCGTCGCGGGCGACGCCGACGCCTTCCTCTCCGAGGCGGAGATCGACCGCGCACTCGGCGAGTCGACCGTCGCCGTCTTCCCGTACCGCCCCGAGCTCGACCAGAGCGGCGCCCTCCTGCGCGCGCTCGGCGCCGGCGTGCCGGCGGTCGTCTACGACGTCGGCGGCCTCGCCGAGCCCGTGCGGTCGTTCGGCGCGGGCCGCGTCGTCGCCCCGGACGACGTGGACGCGCTGGCGGCCGCGATCAGCGAGCTCGTCGACGACGAAACGGCTCTGGCGGACGCGCGCGCCGGCGCGCTGCGGGCGCGAGGCGAGCTGACATGGGCGGCGTCGGCGCAGGCCCATCTCGCTCTCTACGAGGAGCTGCTCTGAGACTCCGCCGCGACCGCTTCGGCGACCTCGTTCGCCGGCAGCTCGACCTCTTCGTCGAGGACGAGGCGGTGCTCCTACGCGAGGCGGAGGAGGCCGAGCGGACGTACGACACCGCCGACCGCGACCTCGCCGAGGAGGCGTACGGGGACTACCAGCTCGTGCTCGAGGCAATCGCAGACGCCCTCGCCGAGCTGCGCGACACCTACGCCGCGACACTCGACGACGGCACGCGGGATGAGTACGAGCACGCCTTCGATCGCGCCGCCAACCGCCGCTTCCGCTCTCTCACCGGAGGGCTCTGATGCAGATCGAGGACTACGGGCTGATCGGCGACCTGCAGGCGGCAGCGCTCGTGGGCCGGAACGGGTCGATCGACTGGCTCTGCTTCCCGCGCTTCGACTCCGGCGCGTGCTTCGCCGCCCTGCTCGGCAACGAGAAGAACGGCCGCTGGCTGCTCGCGCCGGACTGCGAGATCGCGCGGGTCGAGCGCCGGTACCGAGAGCGCTCGCTCGTCCACGAGCTCGACTTCCACACCGAGCACGGCAGCGTCCGGGTTGCCGACTTCATGCCGCCGCGCGGCACCGCTCCCGACGTCGTCCGGATCGTCGAAGGGCTCGAGGGGAGCGTGCCGATGCGGATGGAGCTCGTGCTCCGATTCGACTACGGCCGCATCATCCCCTGGGTGCGCAGGCTCGAGGACGAGACCCGCATCGCCATCGCCGGCCCCGACGCGGTCGCGTTCCGGACGCCCGTGAAGGTGCGCGGCGAGAACATGAGCACGGTCGCCGAGTTCACGGTGAAGCCGGGCGAGCGGATCCCGTTCGTTCTCACCTGGTTCCCGTCGCATCTCGGTCCACCGCGCGCGATCACACCCGAGCACGCCTTCAGGGAGACGTGCGAGTTCTGGGACGAGTGGCTCGACAGCTGCTCGTTCGGTGGCCGCTACGCCGAGCCCGTCTTCCGCTCGCTGATGGTGCTGAAGGCGATGACCTACGCCCCGACGGGGGGCATCGTCGCCGCCCCGACGACCTCGCTGCCGGAGCAGGTCGGCGGCGTGCGGAACTGGGACTACCGCTACTGCTGGCTGCGCGACGCGAGCTTCGCCCTCTCGGCGCTCGTGGGGAACGGCTACGTCGAGGAGGCCGGCGCCTGGCGGGCCTGGCTGCTGCGCGCCGTCGCCGGCGACCCCGACGACATCCAGATCATGTACGGCCCGGCCGGCGAACGCCGGCTGCTGGAGCTGGAGCTGCCCTGGCTCGACGGCTACGAGGGCTCGCAGCCGGTCCGGGTCGGCAACAACGCGAGCACCCAGTTCCAGCTCGACGTCTACGGCGAGGTGGCCGACGTCCTCTATCAGGCACGGAATCGCGGGCTGCCGGGGGACGACAATGCCTGGGCGCTCCTCCGCCACCTGCTCGAGAACCTCGAGACCCGCTGGCACGAGCCGGACGAGGGGATCTGGGAGGTGCGCGGGCAGCGGCGCCACTTCACCCACTCGAAGGTGATGGCCTGGGTGGCGTTCGACCGGGGCTTGCGCCTGATCCACGAGCTCGGTCGCCAGGGCCCGAAGGAGCGCTGGCTCGAGATCCGTGAGACGATCAAGGCCGAGGTGCTCGAGCGTGGCTTCGACGAGGAGCTCAACTCGTTCGTCCAGTCCTACGACTCGAAGCGGCTCGACGCGAGCCTGCTGACGATCCCGCTCTACGGTTTCCTGCCTGCCGACGACCCGCGCGTTCGGGGAACGCTCGAGGCGATCCGGCGCGAGCTGCTCGTGGACGGCTTCGTCCAGCGCTACCGCCACGACGACGAGGTCCAGTCGATCGACGGCCTGCCGCCCGGCGAGGGCGCCTTCTTCCTCTGCTCGTTCTGGTTCGTGGACAACCTGATCCTGCTCGGCGAGCTCGACGAGGCGGTCGAGATGTTCGAGCGGCTGCTCTCGCTCCGCAACGACGTCGGACTGCTGTCGGAGGAGTACGACCCGAAGCTCGGCCGACTCGTCGGCAACTTCCCGCAGGCGTTCTCCCACATCGGGCTCGTGAACACGGCGCTGCTGCTCGACGCCGCTCTGCGCAAGGCGGGCCGCGCCTAGTCCGGCTCACCGGTGCCCGAAGTGGTGCGCCGCGGGCAGCGAGGCGCCGACGTCGCTGGACGCGATTCGGCGCGCGAGCGGGCCGAGGCTCTCGAGCGACTCGACGACGATGTTGCGGTTGTCCTTGATGTGCTCGAAGCGGCCCCGCACGAGCAGGAGCGGCTCGCCGCGGACGATCGCGCGGTTCCGCTCGTAGAGCTCCGGCGAGACGATCAGGTTGACCTGGCCGAGCTCGTCCTCGAGCAGCATGAAGACGATCCCGTGCGCGGTCGACGGCCGCTGGCGCGCCACCGCCATTCCTGCGAACGCGACCTTGCTCCGGTGCGGCGCCTCGTTCAGCCGGTCGCTCGGCAGCACCTCGGGCGGCAGGTGCGGGCGCAGCAGCGTCAGCGGGTGCACGTCGATCGAGACGCTCGTCGTCGCGTAGTCGGCGAGCATCCGCTCCCAGGCGGTCAGATCCGGCAGCTCGGGCGTGGCCACCGTCGGGTCGAGCTCGAGCGAGAGCTGCTTGTGCTCGCGCTGGACGGTCTGCGGGCGGGTGACGAGCCCGAGCTCCCAGAGCAGGTCGCGCCGCTTGCCGAAGCGGTCGCAGGCGCCGCTGCGGAGGAGCGCCTCGAGCTCGCGCGCGTCGAGCGGCAGCCGCCGCGCCAGGTCGCCGACGCTCTCGAACTCGCCGCGCGCCTCGCGCTCGGCGACGACCGCCTCGGCGTCGTCCTCCCCCACCGACTTGACGTACTTCAGCCCCATCCGCACCGCACTCTCTTCCCATGTGCAGAACACCTCGCTGAGGTTGACGTCCGGAGGGCGGACCTCCACCCCTCGCCGCTGGGCGTCGCGGACGAGCGAGGACGGCGGATAGAAGCCCATCGGCTGCGCGTTCAGGAGCGAGCAGAGGAACTCGGCCGGGTAGTGGTGCCGCAGCCACGCCGACTGGTAGGCGAGGAGGCCGAATGCGGCCGCGTGCGACTTGGGAAAACCGAAGCCGGAGAAGGCCGCGAGCTTGTCGTAGACCTTGTCGGCCGTCTCGCCGTCGACGCCGTTCCGCGCGGCGCCCTCGATGAACCGCTGCCGGAACGCCTCGATCGCCTCCTCGCTCCGCTTCCGGCTCATCGCGCGCCGCAGTCCCTCCGCCTCGCCGATCGTGAAGCCGGCGAGCGCCATCGCCACGTCGAGCACCTGGTCCTGGAAGACGACGACGCCGTGCGTGTCGCGAAGCGGCTCGCGCAGTAGCTCGTGGTCGACGGGCGGCACGTAGTCCGGGTCGACCCGCAGCCGCTCGCGCGCGTCGATGTACGGGTGCACGGCCTTGCCCTGGATCGGCCCCGGGCGCACGAGCGCGACCTGCACGGTCAGGTCGTCGAGGTTCTCCGGCTTCGTCCGCAGCAGGCTCTGCATCTGCGCGCGGCTCTCGATCTGGAAGTCGCCAATCGTGTCCGCCCGCTGGATGTCCGCGAAGACATCAGCGTCGGCGAGCGGGATCCGGGACAGGTCGATCGGCTCGCCGTAGACCTCGGCGATCTGCTCGACGCAGTCCTCGACCGCCGAGAGCATCCCGAGCCCGAGCAGGTCGATCTTGAGGAAGCCGGCGTCGGAGCAGGAGTCCTTGTCCCACTGGCAGATCTGCCTGCCGGTCATCGCCGCCGGCTGCACCGGCACCAGCTCGACGAGCGGCCTGCTGGAGATCACCATCCCGCCCGGGTGCTGCGAGATGTGGCGCGGCAGCCCTGCGATCTCGCGCGTCAGCTCGGCGAAGGCGCGCCAGCGCGGCGAGAGCAGCCGCCGCTCGGCCTCGGGGAGCAAGGCGAGCTCCTCGGCCACCCTGGTCGCGTTCCAGCCGTCGGAGACGCGCGCGAGCCGTTCCAGCTCGGCGAACGGCAGCCCGAGCGCCTTGCCGACGTCACGAATCGCGCCGCGCGCCCGGTAGGTGGAGAAGCTGGCGACGAGCGAGGCGTGCTTGCGCCCGTAGCGCTCGGTGACGCCGAGGATCAGCTGCTCGCGGATGTCGCGCGGGAAGTCGAGGTCGATGTCCGGCACCGACATCAGCTCACGGTTGAGGAAGCGGCCGAGCGAGAGGTTCTGCGCGACCGGGTCGACGTGCGAGAGGCCGGTCAGGTAGCAGACGATCGACCCGACCGACGAGCCCCGGCCGCGGCCGGGCGGCAGCCAGCGCCGCGGCGATCCCGGCCCCCGGATCCCGTTCGCGAGCTCCCGCGCCAGCTCGAGCACCTCCCAGTGCAGGAGGAAGAAGCCCGCGAGGCCGAGCTCTTCGATCAGCCGCAGCTCAGTCTCCAGCCGCGCCCGTGCCCGGCCAAGTAACAGTCTGTTACTTGGCGGGTAGCGGCTCGCGAACGCGTCGTTGCAGACCTCGGCGAGCTGGGTGATCGCCGGCACGTCGCCGTCGGAGAAGTCGGGATAGCGGTAGCCGAGCTCCTCGGTCAGGTCGAACTCGAGCCGTGCGGCGATCTCGGCGGTACGGAGGACGGCGTCGCGGTCGTCGGGGAAGAGCTCGAGCAGCTCCGCCGGCGCGCGCAGGATGCTCTCGCGGTTGCCGCGCCGCTCGCGCTCGCTCGCCTCGAGCGAGGTGTTGTGGCGGATCGCGACGAGGACGTCCTGGAGCGCGGTGCGGCGCGGATCGTGCGCATGGGCGTTCCCGGTGACGACGGTCTCGACGCCGGCGTGCTCGGCGAGATCGCGCAAGAGCGCGTTGCGGCGCGCGTCCCCGCGCTCGAACGGCCGCTGCAGCTCGACGTAGAAGCGCTCCCGCCCGAACGCGCGGGCGAGCTCGGCGGCGGCGTTCGGGTCGCGGACGCCGAGCCCGTCGCGCGCGCAGCCGGAGAGGCAGACGAGGCCGTCGTTCAGCTCCGCGAGCAGCGCGGGGTCGAGGGCGGGTGGCAGCAGCTCTCCTGTTCTCTGCGCAAGATCCGAATCTGCGGAAGCAGATTCCGATCGCGCCAAAATCCCTGAAGGCGTCGCTTTGCGACGCGTCGGCCGCGTGTGCGCGTGCGCGGCGGTGAGGAGGCGGCAGAGGTTCGCGTAGCCCTGCGACGTCTCGACGAGGACGGTCACGTGCGCCCCACCGTGCAGGGTGATCTCGGCGCCGGTGATCGCGCGGACGCCGACGAGCTTCGCCGCGTGGGCGAGCTCGAGCGAGCCGTAGACGCCGTCGTGGTCGGTGAGCGCGAGCGCCTCGTAGCCGAGCTCCGCCGCCCGCAGCGCCAGCTCCTCGGGATGAGACGCGCCGTCGAGGAACGAATAGGCTGAATGGCAGTGGAGCTCGACGTAGGCCAACCGCTGCTCCTAGTGCCCGGCGAGGGTGAGGTCGTCGGCGATGTCCCGGACCGGCGGGTCGAGATCCTCTGCGACCGGGACGAGCTCGTCGTCACGTGGACCCGCTTCGGGCCGCACCGCGACGGCGCCTCGCCGCACATCCATCGCACCCACAGCGACCTCTTCTTCGTCCTCGGCGGCGAGCTGACGCTCTTCGTCGGGCCGGAGGCGGAGGAGCGCATCCTGCCGGCCTGGACGCTCGCGTTCGCGCCGCCGCTGCTCGTCCACGGCTTCCGCAACGCGGGCGACGGCGAGCTGCGCTACCTGAACTTCCACGCGCCGAGCGCGGGGTTCGCCGACTACCTGCGCGGGCGCAACCCGGACTTCGACCAGTGGGAGCCGCCCGAGGACGGCGGCCTGCCTTTGACGGAGGCAATCGTCGTCCCGCCGGGAACCGGCGGCGTCCTCATCGACCGGGACGAGATCCGGATCGAGGTGCGGGACGAGCCGGGGCAGGCGTCCGGCCGGCTGACGTGCCTCTATGCCCTCGAGGACGGGCGCTTCCTCGAGATCCGGGCGTAGACTCGGCGCGTGGACGCGCGGGAGCGCTACGACGAGCTCGTCGACGACCTCTGCGCCCGGCACGACGACGTCGAGCCGTCGCAGATGATGGGCATGCCGTGCGTGAAGCGGAGCGGGAAGATGGTCGCCGGCTTCACGCGCGGCGCGATGGTCTTCAAGCTCCCCGATCCGGACGCGCACGCGCGGGCGCTGGCGCTCGACGGCGCCCATCTGTTCGACCCCTCCGGGAAGGGACAGCCCTTCAAGGAGTGGGTCGTCGTGCCGGAGGCGCATGCGGCCGAGTGGGAGTCGTTCGCCGCTCGCGCTCTGGCCAAGTAACAGTCTGTTACTTGGCATCGCTCAGGCCCGCTGGCTGAACCAGCAGCCGGCTTCCTCGTCGCGGAAGACACACGCGTTCCGGCCCGACTCGAGCACGAGGTCGAAGTAGCGGCGGTCGAGCGGTTCCTCTGTCCACCAGCGGTCGACGACGCGCCACTCCTCGCGCACGAGCGCGACCCCTTCGCGGTTCACGCGTGTCGGCACGCCGACGGGGCTCGCCTCGACGAGCGCGGGCCGCGGCGCGTTGATCCGCCCCGCCGCCTTCAGCACGCCCGCCACCCCACCCTTCGGGACGTGTCCGGGGTCAGACCCCGTCGTGTCCGGAACGGACACGTGCTCGCGAGGCTTTTTCCCTGCAGGCGGCTGCAGAGCGAGGACGAAGCGGCCATGTCCGGGGTCTGACCCCGGACATGGCGAAAACGGACGGCTACTCGTCCCGCGGCACGAACAGCGACCGGGTTTCGGGAATCCGCGACCACGGCGCCACCTCCACGACGGCGACGACGGAGCCCGAGCCGGTGCTGGCGCGCACCTGGCGCAGCCCGTCGCTCAGGCGCGCCTGCAGCTCGTCCCCCACCGGCTTGACGAGCTCGAGCTGCTGGCCGACCGACTCTGAGAGCTCGACAGCCTCCAGCCGCAGCTCAACGGCGGGGGCGGGGATCTCGAGCAGCTTCGGGCCGAGCGCCGCCCGCAGGCGCGGCCGGTCGGCCGTCGGCTCGCGCAGCGTCAGCGTCCGGCGCCAGGAGCCGCCGCCGACGAGCTTCGCCGAAAGCGCAACCTTGCGGAACGGCCGGCCCGCCCGCTCCGGCCGGGCGAGCAGCCGGTCGAGCAGCGAGCCGAAGCCGCGGCGGAGCGTCAGCTCGTTCCCGACAGGCTCCGGGAACTCGAGCGCCTCGACGAGCTCTGCCGCCGGCCGCCGACCTCGCACGCGGCCGCTTTCGCCGCCGCGTGCGAGCCCCCACGCCTGCCGGCCTTCCCGGCCGAGCCGCTCCGCGACAGCTCCCCCGGGCAGGGCGGCCAGCTCACCCAGCCGGCGCACGCCCAGACCCTCCAGCTCCGCGTAGCGGTCGGCCGGGAGCGGCAGGAGCGAGAGCGGCAGCGGTGCCAGAAAGCCCTCCTCCTTGCCGGCCGACACGACGAGTGCCTGCCCGGGACGCGCGACGCTCGCCGCCGCAAGGGCGGCGAACCGGCGCTGCGCCGCGCCCGCGCGTGGATCCCAGGCAGCTCCGACGGAGGCGAGCGCCCGCTGGAGCGCCGCCTCCAAGCCTCCGTACAGCCGCTCGACGCCCTTCGTCTCGAAGTAGACGCGTCCCGGCTCCTCGGGGTCGACCGCGAAGCCCGAGTCCTCGAGCCGCTGCAGCACCCCCTCCCACTCGCGCTCGACCGCGGCCGGATCCTGCTCGACCAGCACGAGCTGCGGGCACATCGCGAGCGCCTCCCCCATCCGCATTCCCGGGCTGCACGCCCGCGAGCTCCGCGGCGGCGGTGACGGGCCCGATCAGCTGCTCCGTCCCCGGCAGCGGCGAAAGCGCCGCCGGGACGAGTGCCAGCCTCGGCTTGTCCCGCAGCGCCGCGCGCAACTCGAAGCCGGGGATGAGGAGACAGGCGATCATGGGAACATATGTTCTATACCCGAACAGGTGTTCCTGTCAACCGCGTAGGATCGTCGCATGCGGATCCTCTTTGCCTTCACCGGCGGGCGTAGCCATGTCGAGCCGCTGCTGCCCCTCGCGCACGCGGCCGCGCCGCCGGCCACCGGGTCGCATTCGCGGGCCGTCCTCGATCCTCCCTGCCGTCGAGGAACTCGGATTCGAGGTCTTCGCGACCGAGCCGCCGGACAGCCGCCGCAACGGCTCCCGCTGCAGCCGCTCGATCCCGAGCGCGAGGCGAAGGACTTTCGCGACGGCTTCGTCCTCCGCTCCCGCGAGCGCGCCGCCGGCATCCACGCGCTCGTGCCGATGGCGGCCGGACGTCCTCGTCGGAGGGAGACCCATTACGGCGCGGTGCTCGCCGCCGAGCGGCTGCAGCAGGAGTTCGCCGCGCTCCCGGGCCGGAGCTCGCGGTGGAGCTCCTGAAGCGGCTGCGATAGTGGACGGGTGAGCGTCCGGATCGACAGCTCGCTCGACGGAATCGACTGGGCGGCCGTACGGGCAGACCTGGTCGCGGACGCGTTCGACAACGGACGCTCGCCGGCGGCGCTCAGGCGCTCGTTCGAGCAGTCACAGCACGTTGCGATCGCCCGTGACGGCGACCGCGTCGTCGGGACGGCGCGGCTGCTCTCCGACGGTGTCTGCAACGCCTACGTCGTCGACGTCTGGACGGTGTCGTCACACCGCCGGCAGGGAATCGCGACCGGGATGATGCGGCTGCTGATCGACGCGGTTCCGGGCCAGCACATCGGGCTCCAGACCGACGACGCGCAGGCGCTCTACGAGTCCGTCGGCTTCCGACAGCAGCCGGAATTCTGGTCGCTCGTGTCCGGCCGATGGCTCGACAACGACGCGAATCGGCTTTGAGCCTCGCGTCGAAACCTGCCAGACTAGGCCCGTGAGCACGACCGTCGACGCGCTCGAGCTGGACGCCGCAGCCTTCCGCGGCGAGATCCACGGCCCGGACGACCCGGGATTCGACGTGCACCGGCGGATCTGGAACGGGTCGATCGACCGGCGCCCGGCCGCGATCGCACGCTGTGCCGGCGTTGCCGACGTGATCACCGCCGTCAAGGCGGCACGCGCGAGCGGCATCCCAGTCGCGATCCGCAGCGGTGGCCACTCGTTCCCGGGCTACTCGGTCGCCGACGACGCGCTGATGATCGATCTCTCGCCGATGAAGGGCGTACGCGTCGACCCGGAGAAGCGCATCGCGCGCGCGCAGGCCGGCGTGCTGCTCGGTGAGCTCGACCGCGAGACGCAGGCATTCGGGCTCGCGGTGCCGTCCGGCATCGTCACCCACACCGGCGTCGCAGGGCTGACGCTCGGCGGCGGGATCGGCTGGATCATGCGCAAGCACGGCCTTTCGGTCGACCGGCTCCGCTCCGTCGATCTCGTCACCGCCGACGGCGAGTTCGTCAAGGCGAGCGCCGACGAGAACGCCGAGCTCTTCTGGGGCCTGCGCGGCGGCGGCGGCAACTTCGGAATCGTCACCGAGTTCGAGTTCGAGTGCGTGCCGCTCGGGCCGCAGATCCTCGCCGGCCCGGTGATCTGGCCGATGACGGACTCCGGCGAGGTGCTCCGCTTCTACCGCGACTGGATTGCCGAGGCGCCGGACGACCTGATGACGATCGTCGTCCACCGCAAGGCGCCGCCCCTGCCGATCATCCCGGAGGAGCTGCACGGCCAGCCGGTCGTGATGGTGATCTGCTGCTGGGTCGGCGACCTCGAGGAGGGCGAGCGCTTCATCAAGCCGCTGCGCGAATTCGGCTCGCCGGTCGCGGACGTCTGCACACAGAAGCCGTACCTCGCGCATCAGGCCATGCTCGACCCGAGCTTCGTGCCCGGCCGTTGGTACTACTTCAAGAGCTGCGACGTCGCCGAGCTGACCGACGAGATCATCGACCTGACGGTCGAGCGCTCGCTGCAGATCGAGTCGCCGCTGAGCTCGTTCCCGATCTGGCAGATGGGTGGCGCCGTCAGCCGCGTCGGCGAGGACGAGACCGCCTTCAACGGGCGCGGCGCGGGCTTCACCTACAACATCGGCGTCTGCACCGAGGACGAGGAAGGCTTCGAGCGCGAGCGCGACTGGGTGCGGAGCTTCTGGTCGGCGCTCGAGCCGTGGCACCAGGGCGTCTACGTCAACTTCCTCGGCGACGAGGGCGCCGACCGCGTTCGCGACTCCTACGGGGCGGAGAAGTACGCGCGGCTGCAGGCGCTGAAGTCGCAGCTCGACCCGGACAACTTCTTCCGGATCAACCAGAACATCCCGCCTGCCTAGAGCGTGATCTCCGCCGCAGGCCCGCGCATGCCGGCGAGCCGCGGGACGACCTCGAGCACGCTCTCGCGGGCGCAGAAGGCGATGTCCTCCTCCAGCCCGGGTGGGCCGTACGTGCGCGCGTTGATGCCGTCGAGCGGGTCCGGGAAGGCATCGGCGAGGAGCGCCGCCGCGATCGCCGCGTCGGTTCGCTCGCCCGCCAGCGCCTGCACGAGCCGGCCGGCGCAGTAGGCGTCGTCGAACGCGAACGCGCCCTTGTAGCCGGCGCAGATGACGGCCACGTCCTCGCCGCGCTCCGTCGCCACGCGGACGACGGCATCGAGGTTGAGCAGGCTGCCGATCAGGACCTCGTCGCAGTGCTCGGCCGCGGTGACGATCGTCCGCGTCCCGTTCGTCGTCGAGAGGATCAGCGTCTCCGCCTTCGGCTCGAGGAACTCGCGCGGCGAGGCGCCGACGTCGAAGCCCTCGATCCGGACCGCGTCGCGCTCGCCGCCGACGACGCTGTCGGGGAGCTCGGCCCGCAGCGCCCGCGCCTGCTCGATCTCGGACACGCACAACACTCGCCGGTAGCCGGACGAGAGCGCCTGGGCGATCGTCGAGGTCGCCCGGATCACGTCGACGACGATCCCGGTCGGGGCCGAAGCGGCCTCGTCCGGAGTGAACGCGACATGGACCTTCATCTGGCTAGGCTAGACCGGATGGCAGAAACGCTTAGGTGCTACCGGCACCCCGATCGGGAGACGGGCGTGTCGTGCTCCGAGTGCGGCCGCGGCATCTGCCCGGACTGCATGACCTTCGGCCCGGTCGGGATCCGCTGTCCCGACCACGCGGGCGTGAAGCGCGGCCCGGCACAGAAGGTCGTCAAGAACCTCCAGCGCAGCTCGGCGGGCCGGCAGGGCACGGTCACGCTGACGCTGATCGCGATCAACGTCGGCATCTACTTCCTCCAGCTCGCGGGCGGCGCCTCGATCAGCGCCAGCTCGGGCTGGATCTTCCAACACGGCGCCCTCCAGGGGCAGCTGGTGGCGCAGGGCGACTGGCACCGGCTGATCACGGCCGCCTTCCTCCACTACGGTCCGATCCATCTCGGGATGAACATGCTCGCGCTCTGGTGGATCGGCCGGCCGCTCGAGGACTACCTCGGCCCCGTCCGGTATCTGCTGCTCTACCTCGTCTCCGGCCTCGCCGGCTCGGCGGGAGCGCTGATCATGAACCCGACCGCCGTCACCGTCGGGGCATCGGGCGCGATCTTCGGCATCCTCGGCGCCGCGATCGTGCTCGAGCGCCAGCACACCTACGTGCTCGGCGGCAGCGCGCTGACGCTGCTGATCATCAACATCGCCTTCACCTTCGCCGTGCCGGGAATCTCGATCGGCGGCCACCTCGGCGGCCTCGCCGGAGGCGCGCTCTGCATCCTCGCCCTCTCCCGGTTCGGCAAGGGCAACGCCGCGTACAGCCGCATCGACGCCGCCTCGCTCGTGAGCCTGGTCGCGATCGGCCTGCTCAGCGTCGCGGTGGCGTACTGGAAGGTGAAGGGCTACGCCTAGCGCGCTGATGACTTTGTGTCTACCAGACACAAGTACTCGCTCGACCGCATGATCATGCGGCTCGGAGGAGCAAGTAGCTCAGAAACACAAAGTCGCTAGCCGCCGATGGCGACGGCGACCGTGCCCTGCTCCGTCAGCGCGGCCTGGGCGGCGGCGAGGCGGGCGAGCGGGACGCGGTACGGGCTGCAGCTGACGTAGTCGAGCCCGAGGCGGTGGCAGAACGCGACCGACTTCGGCTCGCCGCCGTGCTCGCCGCAGATCCCGAGCTTGATGTCGTCGCGGGTCCGGCGCCCGCGCTCGACGGCGATCTCCATCAGGTCGCCGACGCCGTCCTGATCGATCGACTCGAAGGGGTCGCGCTCGAGCACGCCCGTCGCGAGGTAGTGCGCGAGGAACCGGCCGCCGTCGTCGCGTGAGATCCCGAGCGCGGTCTGGGTCAGATCGTTCGTGCCGAAGGAGAAGAAGTCCGCGTGCTCGGCGATCTCGTCGGCGCGGATACAGGCGCGCGGCAGCTCGATCATCGTCCCGACGAGGTAGTCGAGCTCGCCCTCCTCGGCGGCGACGCGGACGGTCAGCTCCCGCAGGCGGCGCAGCTCCTCGCCGAAGCCCACGAGCGGATGCATGATCTCGACCAGCGGCGCGTCGCCGCCCCGTTCCCGCACGGCGATCGCCGCCCGCACGATCGCGCGCACCTGCATCTCGTAGATCTCGGGGAAGGAGAGGCCGAGCCGGCAGGCGCGGAAACCGAGCATCGGGTTCGACTCCTGCAGCGCCCGGATCCGCTCGCGCATCCGCTCGTCCTGCTCCTCTTCGAGCGAGGGCAGGAACTCGTGCAGCGGCCAGTCGAGCAGGCGGATCGTCACGGGCAGTCCGGCCATCGCCTCGAAGATCCCCTCGAAGTCGCCCTGCTGGATCGGGAGCAGGCGCTCGAGCGCCGAGCGGCGGCCGTCCTCGTCCGCGGCAAGGATCATCTCGCGCATCAGGCCGAGCCGGTCGGCGTCGGCGAACATGTGCTCGGTCCGGCAGAGGCCGATCCCCTCGGCGCCGAACTCGCGGGCCTTGGCCGCGTCCTCGGGCGTGTCGGCGTTCGTGCGCACCTTCAGCCGCCGGATCCCGTCCGCCCAGTCGAGGATCGCCGAGAAGTCGTCGTTGATCTGCGGCGGCACGAGCGGCACGGAGCCGACGATCACCTCGCCGGTGCCGCCGTCGATCGTGATCGTGTCGCCTTCCTTCAGCTCGTGCCCGGACAGGCGGGCCGTCTTCGCGCGGACGTCGACGTGAAGCGCCTCGCAGCCGGTGACGCAGGGCGTCCCCATCCCGCGGGCGACCACGGCCGCGTGCGAGGTGAGCCCGCCGTGGGCGGTCAGGATCCCCGCCGCCTGCACCATCCCGTGGAAGTCGTCCGGCGTCGTCTCCCAGCGGACGAGGATGACGCTCTCCCCCGCCATGCCGCGCTCCTCGGCCGTGTCGGCGTCGAAGACGATCGCCCCGGAGGCCGCGCCCGGCGAGGCGTTCAGCCCCTTCGCGACGACCTCGACGTCGGCGGCCGGGTCGATCATCGGGTGCAGCAGCTGGTCGAGCTGCGCCGGGTCGATCCGCGCGACCGCCTCCTCCTTCGAGATCAGGCCCTCGCCGACCATCTCGACGGCCGCCCGCAGCGCGGCCGCCGCCGTCCGCTTCGCCGTTCGCGTCTGGAGCAGGAAGAGCGTGCCCTCCTCGACCGTGAACTCGATGTCCTGCATGTCGCGGTAGTGCGACTCCAGCCGGGCGATCGTCGCCAGCAGCTGCGCGTACGCCTCCGGCAGCAGCTCCTTCATCCGTTCGATCGGCTCCGGCGTCCGGATCCCGGCGACGACGTCCTCGCCCTGGGCGTTCTGGAGGAACTCGCCGTAGAGGACGCTCTCGCCGGTCGACGGGTCGCGCGTGAAGCAGACCCCCGTGCCCGAGCCGTCGCCCTTGTTGCCGAAGACCATCTGGACGACGTTGACCGCGGTGCCGAGGTCGTCCGGGATCTCGTACGTGCGCCGGTAGACCTGCGCGCGCGGAGACTCCCAGGAGTCGAAGACGGCGCGCACGGCCTTCTCCAGCTGCGCGCGCGCGTCCTGTGGGAACGGCGAGCCGGTCTCGTCGGCGTAGATCCGCTTGAAGGTCTCGATCAGCTCCGCGAGGTCGTCCGCGGTCAGCTCGACGTCCTGCTTCGCGCCGCGGGCCGCCTTCAGGTCGGTGAGGGGCTGCTCGAACCGGTGCCCCTCGACACCGTCGACGACCTCGCCGTACATCTGGATCAGCCGCCGGTACGAGTCGTAGGCGAAGCGCTCGTTGCCGGTCGTCTTCGCCAGGCCTGCGACCGCCTCGTCGTTGAGGCCGAGGTTGAGGATCGTGTCCATCATCCCCGGCATCGAGACGGCCGCGCCCGAGCGGACGGAGACGAGCAGCGGGTCGTCGTGGTCGCCGAAGCGCTTGCCCGCCTTCCCCTCGAGCGAGGCGATGTGCTCCGCCACCTCGGCCTCGAGCCCGTCCGGGAGCTCGCCGCCGGAGGCCATGTAGGCGCGGCAGGCGTCGGTCGTGATCGTGAACCCGGCTGGGACGGGGACGCCGAGCGCGGTCATCTCGGCGAGCCCGATTCCCTTGCCGCCGAGCAGCTCGCGGCCGCCCCCGGAGTCCTCGTCGAAGTCGTAGACGTAGCGCATGAGCGCCCGGAATCTACACTCGCACCTCGTAGCGCAGGTGCGTGGCGTACGGCGACTCGATCACGGCGGTCCGCTCGAACGCGATGTCGGTGCGCTCGATCCCGTCGAAGAGCCGCGTTCCGCCGCCGAGCAGCACCGGCGAGATCGTCAGCGTCAGCTCGTCGACCACTCCGGTGGCGAGGTACTGCCGGAGCACGTCCGCTCCTCCCATCACGATCACGTTCTTGTCCCCTGCGGCCGCGCGCGCCTGCTCGAGCGCCGCGTCGATCCCGTCGGTGACGAACTCGAACGTCGTGTCGCCCTTGACGACGGTCTCGTGCGGCCGGTGTGTGACGACGAAGACCGGGACGCCGAAGCCCGGATCGTCGCCCCAGCCGTCGACGACGTCGTGCATCTTCCGGCCGACGAGCCACGCGCCGCCCGCGGCGAACACGCGCGTCGATGTACTCCCTGTCGACGTCCGACGCCGAGCCGCGTGCCTCGTCGTCGTACGTCCAGGGCCCGCCGAAGACCCAGTAGTGCAGCCGCTCGCCGCCGTCGCCGAGCCCGGCGCCGAGCCGGTCGTTCGGCCCGGCCACGAACCCGTCCATCGACATCGTGATGCCTCCGACGACCTTGCCCATGTCAGCTCCTTTCGTTTCCCTGTAGACCGCGCGCGCGGCGAAGAGTCATCGGCGAGACTGCGGAGCGATGAGCGGCCACATCCTCGCCATGGGCGGCGGCGGCATCCTCAGCCCCGACTCACTGCTGGAGGACTACCTGCTCGAGCTGAGCGGGAAACCGCGGCCGAGGGTCGGCTTTCTGCCGACGGCGGGCGGCGAGCGTCCCGAGGGCATCCAGTGGTTCTACGACGCCTTCGCCGGCCGCGAGTGCGAGCCCAGCCATCTCGAGCTCTTCGGGATGCCGGAGGAGCCGGCGGCGTGGGTCGCCGCGCAGGACGTCGTCTACGTGTGCGGCGGGAACACGGCGAACGCGCTCGCGATCTGGCGCGTGCACGGCGTCGACGTCGCCCTGCGAGACGCGTGGGAGCGCGGCGCCGTCCTCGGCGGCTGGAGCGCCGGCGCGAACTGCTGGTTCGAGGACTCCGTCACCGACTCCTACGGCCCGCGGCTGCGCGAGCTCGGCGGCGGGCTCGGCTTCCTCGCCGGGAGCTTCTGCCCCCACTTCGACGCCGAGCCGGAGCGGCGCCCGACGTACACCCGGCTCGTCCGCGACGGCGTCCTGCCGCCCGGGTACGCCGCCGACGACGATGCCGCATTCCACTTCGAGGGCACCGATCTGCGCGAAGTCGTCAGCCAACGAGAGGGCGCGCGCGGCTACCGCGTCAGCGCCGACGGCGAGCAGCCGCTCGAAGCGCGCGTGCTGTGAGCCGCGTCGTCGTCCTCGCGAGCGCGAGCGGAAGCGGGAAGACGACACTGGGGCGGGAGCTCGCGCGAAGGCTCGAGGTGCCGTTCCACGAGCTGGACGCCCTCCACCACGGCCCCGGCTGGACGGAGGCGACGGCCGAGGAGCTGCGGGCGCGCGTGGAGCCGCTGCTCGCCGAGGAGCGCTGGGTCGTCGACGGCTCCTACAGAGGCAAGCTCGGCGATCTCGTCCTCGAGCGTGCCGACATCGTCGTCTGGCTCGACCTGCCGCGGCGCGTCTGGCTCCCGCGCCTCGTCCGGCGAACCGTCTCGAGGATCGTCCGGCGCGAGGAGCTCTGGAACGGCAACCGCGAGACGCTGCGGAACGTCCTCTTCAGCCCGGACTCGGTCGTCCTCTTCGCGCTCCGCAACTATCCGCGGCGGCACCGGCTGTACCCGGCCGAGCTCGCCCCGTATCCGCACGTACGGCTGCGCACTCCGGCCGCCGTCGCGCGGTGGCTCGACGACTACAGCAGCTCGGCGATCAGCGCCGCCGCGCGCGACGCGCCGTCGGTCTCGACCGGCCGGTAGTCGACCTCGCGGCCGATCTCCTCGGCGATCGCGGCCGCGATCTCGGCCGGGCCGTCCGTCTCGAAGTCCATGCGGCGTCCGGCGCCGTACCGCTCCAGCCGGTGGCGGACGTGGAAGCTCTGCTCGAAGTGGTGGCGGAGCGGGAAGTAGAGGAACGGCCGCCGGTTCGCGGTCAGCTCCATCGACGTGGTCAGGCCGCCCTGGACGACACCGAGGTCGCAGGCGGCCAGGTGGCGGTAGAGCTCGTGCACGTACGGCGCGGATCTCGAGCCCGTCGTGCTGCGGCAGGCTCGCCGGGTCGATCCGCGGCCCGGCGACGACGACCATCCGCAGCTCCGGCACGTTCGCCTTCGCCTGCGGGAACGCCTCGATCACGCGGCGCAGCAGGTGCCCGCCGACGCCCGAGCCGCCGACGGTGACGATGCAGACCTGCTCGTCGCGGCCGGTACCCGAGCTCGTGCGCGCAGCTTCTCGCGGTCGGCGACGGGCTCGAAGCCCGTCACGTAGCCCGCGAAGTCGTAGTGCTGCTCCGTCCAGTCGCGGATGCCAGGGAGGCCGTTCCCGAACGAGTCGGGTACGACGTCGTCGGGGTTGCCGACGAACACCGCCCGGTCGCGGATCCTGGGGAAGCGGGCGATGTGCTCGATCATCTCGGCGTTGTAGTCGGTGGTCAGGAACGCCTCGTGCTCGCCGCCGTCGTCCATCGGCAGCCAGCCGACGAAGTCCGTCAGCCAGACGTACGCGGCCGACTTCAGCTCCGGATTCTCGTGCAGGAAGTAGTCGACCTCCCAGGACTCGTCGCCGATCCAGAGGTCGTAGTTCTCCTCGCGGACGACGTCGAGGAAGAGCATGAAGTTGGCGACGAGGATCTCGTCCATCCGCCTGATCGCCTGGAAGGCGTGCAGGTCGTGCTCGGCAGACTCGCTCTCGATGTGCCCCGACTCGTTCGCAAGCAGCGCGCTCGCGGGATGGATCCGCTCTCCCTCGGCCTCGAGCACGGTCGTCACGGGATGCTGGGCGAGCCAGTCGATCTCCAGGTCCGGGTGCAGCTGCCGCAGTTCCTTCGCGATCGCAACGTCCCGGCGGGCGTGCCCGAGGCCGATCGGGGACGAGACGTAGAGGGCGCGCCGGCGCCGGCTGAGCGCCCGCGTCCAGGTCTTCACCTTCGGCGCCGGCGGCACGACCGTCTCCCCGAACTCGCGCATGAGCCCGTTCACCTTGACCGGATGGCGCGCCTGCGGCAGGTGGCCGGCTCCCTCGAGGGTGACGAGCGTCCCACGCGTCAGGTCGGCGACGGCCGCCGCACGCTCGCGCGTCTGGCAGTTGTCGAGGTCGCCGTGGATCACGAGCACGGGGCAACGGACGCGCTCGCAGATGGCGCGCGCCTCCTCCTCGCTCCCCCAGGGCGGCGGCGCCTCCTCGTCGGCGAGGATCAGCGACTCCGCGCCGCCCTCGAGGCCCCAGCGGACGCAGTCCTCGATCTGCTTCGTCGAGTGCGGCTCCGGGAGCTGCTGCGCGAAGAAGAACTCCAGGAAGCCCCGATAGTCGCGGCGGTAGTAGTGGACGTTGCACTTCGCCCAGCCCTCGTCGGTGTCGAGCGGCTCGTCGGACGGGAACAGGGTGTAATTCGGATGCGGCGGTGTCAGGCGGGGCACGAACGGCGCAATCGCCGCGACACCGAGCACGGCCGCCGGATCGGTCGCGGCGAGCATCAGCGCCCAGCCGCCACCGTCGCAGAGGCCGCCCACGAGCGCGTCCTGGGCGCCGCTCGCCCCCAGCACGGCCCGACCGTCGGCGACGTACTCCCACCAGGAGTAGGCCGCTGCGTCGCTGGGACGGTCGGACCGGCCGTTGCCGCGCGGGTCGAACGTGACGACGCGGAAGTGGCGCGAGAGATACGGGATCTGGGCCTTCCAGACGCGCGAGTGCGAGATCGGCGAGGGCGGGAAGAGCAAGAACGTCGTCGGCGCGTCGCCGTAGACCTCGTAGAAGACGTGCACGCCGTCGCGCTCGACGAAGCCCTCCTCGTCGGGATAGCGGGCGCGGCTCTGCTCGCGGACGTCGGCGGCGACGCTCACCGCAGCCGCTCCACGAACTCGTGCACGAGCAGGTTGAACATGACGGGATCGCGTGCATGTGGTGCATGCCCCCCGCCCTCGACGAGGACGAACGCGCCGCGCCCGTGCTCGGCGAGCGCCTCGCCGCGGGTGTAGTGGGCGATCTGGTCCGATCGCCCGTGCACGACGAGCAGCGGGCAGTGCAGCCTCCCCGCGAGCTCTCGCGCCTCCTCGGGCTCGAGCATCCGGGCGTACTGGGCCGCCACCAGCATCTCCGGGGTCGTCTCGAGCGCCCACCCGACGCAGTCCTCGATCTGCTTCGTCGAGTGCGGCTCGCGGAAGATGCGCGAGAAGAAGAACTCCACGAAGCCGCGGTAGTCGCGCAGCCAGAAGTGCTTGTTGTACTTCGCCCAGCCCTCGTCCGTGTCGAGCTCGTCCTCCCACGTGAACCGGGCGCGCTCGTCGAGCGGCCTGCCTCCGCCCGGATACGACGGGCCGACGAAGATCGCCGCCTCCACCCGCTCGGGGTGCTCGGCCGCGAGGATCAGCCCGCGCTGCGCGCCGAGCGAGTACCCGACGATCGCCGCGCGCCCGGTCGCCGTCGCGTCCAGCACCGCCAGCGCATCCGCCGCGAACTCCCGCTCGTCGTAGGCGGCAGGCTCCGACGGCCGGTCGGAGCGCCCGTTGCCGCGGCCGTCGAACGTGACGACGCGGTGCTCGCGCGCGAGGAACGGGATCTGCCCCTTCCACTGCCGCGAGTGGATGATCGACCACGTCGGCAGCAGTAGGAAGGTCGGCTCGCCCGAGCCGTAGACCTCGTAGTGGACGCGGACGCCGTCGCGCTCGACGTACCCGGACTCGTCCGGATAGCGCGCCCGCGTCTGCTCGCGGCTCGGTGCTAGCTCGATTGCCATAGCGCGTTGACGATCTTCCAGCCGTCGTTCGTGCGGACGAGATGGAGGTACTCGCGGTACACATCCGAGTCGACGACGGCGCTGGCGATCTCCTCGTGGACGTCGACCACGGAGACGTCGATGCGCCGGCCGCGGCCGGGATCCTTGGCCTTTCCTTCGCCCGCCGCAGTCCAGGTGACCATCTCGTCCTTCGTGACCGTGCGCAGCCCCGGTCCACGCTTCGCGAGCTCCGGGTGCAGCGCGCGCTCCATCCGCACGGCGTCGCCGTCGAACCAGCCCTCGAAGTAGTCGAGCGCCGTCGCGACGACAGCGGCGCGGTCGGTGTCGCCGGTCGAGGTCACCGCGACAGCCATCCATCGATCCAGGCCAGGAGCTCGGCGTGGCCGGTGTCGATCCCGCCCAGGCGCTCGACGATGATCCCGACGTTGAACGTGATCACGAGCGAGACGAGCGCATCGAGCGGCATGTCGATCCCGAGCTCCCGGTGCGGCTCCCGAAACGCGTCCGTGAGCACGGCGCGCCACTCGCCGTTGACGCGGACGAGCCGCTCCCGCAATCCGGCGTCGTTCCAGGCCATCGCCTGGAGCTCGAGCCAGACCTTCTCGTAGGTGCGGTCCTCGGCCACGAGGTAGCGCATCGCCGTGCGCCACTTCTCCACGAAGGGCATGTCGGCGGCGTAGAGCTCGCGCTGCCGCTCGATCAGCCGCTCGGTGAACCGCTCGAGCGCCCGCACGAGCAGGCTCTCGTTCGAGCCGAAGTAGTAGTGGACGAGGCCATGGTTGACGCCCGCCTCCTCGGCCAGGCGGCGCGTTGTGATCTTGGCGTAGCCGATGTCGACCAGCAGCCGCTCGGCCGCGTCGAGGAGCGCGTCC
Organism: uncultured Gaiellaceae bacterium; assembly: GCA_963705515.1. Taxonomy (GTDB): domain Bacteria; phylum Actinomycetota; class Thermoleophilia; order Gaiellales; family Gaiellaceae; genus Gaiellasilicea. Next base: position 133,318 of record CAVPJV010000009.1, on the reverse strand, counting down.
TCGGCGGCCGAGCGGGCCGTGGTCTTCGCAGCGGGTTCGCTCACGTCCTGCGCATTCTCGCGCGCTGGAGCCGGCGTTTCAGGCGGTCGACCCCGGCCCGGCCGGCGACGGCTGCCACCGTGAGCATCGCCGCACCGGCCGGCGCGAGCTGGAGGAGGCTCTCCTCGATCGGGATTCCCTGGACGTGGCCGACGATCACTGGAAGATCTCCGTCGTGCAGTCGCCGCCCTGAAGGCGCACCTCGTGTGCGCGCGCAGGCCCGCCGGGGCGATCGGAGAAGTCGACGAAGAAGTCGGGGTCGATCTGCATCCCGCCGTTCGGGTCGCAGTCGATCCGCAGCAGCCAGGACTGCAGCTCCGGATAGAACTGGTTGTCCCAGGTCGAGTAGAGCGAGTTGGACACGTACAGGCGGCGGCCGTCGTACGAGAGCTGGAGCATGTTCGGGCCGCCGCTCAGCTGCCGCGGTCCGTCGCTCGGCTTCCCCAGCACACCGCCGAGCCAGAGCTGCCCCGTCAGCTTCGGCCGCGCGGGGTCGGAGACGTCGTACTGGCGGATGTCGCCGTGCAACCAGTTCGCGAAGTAGAGGAACCGGTCGTCCATCGAGAGCACGAGGTCGGTGATCAGCCCCGGAACGGGGAATGGCCAGCCCGCCGAGCTCGACGCTCTCGACCTCGATCACCGGATCGGCCGCCCACGAGCCGTTCTCGCGGTGGAAGCGGAACATGACGCTGGAGAGAGCCGCGCCGACGAAGCCCTGCTCGGAGTCGGGGTCGTGCTGCCAGCGGATCTCGAGCGGCACGAGCCCCTTCTCACCGAGGTCGACGGTCTGCTCCAGCGTTCGCCGTTCGAGATCCCAGAAGTGGATCCGCTGCCCGTATCTGCCGGCGCCGACGTCGGCGAGGTCGAAGCCCGGCTCGTATGCGTTCGGCTCGCCGAACTCCGACGAGACGAGGATGTTCTTGCGCGGCTGGTACCAGAAGTCGTAGTTGAGCGGCGGCCGCGCGCCGCCGTTCTCCCAGCGGCCCTTCACCTCGAACGTCTTCGCGTCGATGACCGCGAAGCCGCCTGACCCGTTGCCGTCGGCGTCACCGAGCATGGCGACGACGATGTTGTCGCCGGGCATGCAGTGCACGGTGTGCGGCCGCGTGTAGCCGGTCGCGGCGATCACCTCGTCCGGCTCGATCACCTTCTCGATCCACGGCCGGCGCGGGTCGTCTGCGACGTTGACGATGTGGAACCGCGACGAGCGGAAGCCGGGCACGACCAGGTGCGAGCGGTCGGGGCCGTGGCAGGCGGACGAGCAGCGATTCCAGCCGAAGTGGTGCAGCTCGTCGCCGACGTTCGGCATCGGCAGCTCGTGAACGATCCGGCCTTCCTCCGCGTCGACGACGGCGAGGAAGTCCGGCCGGTCGACGCCCGTGCCCTCGTGCAGGCAGGCGAGGTAGAGAAACTCCTCCTTCGGCGCCGTCATCGCGTCCTGCGGGGAGCGGTGGAACGACGCAGGTCTGTCGTGTTCGTGCTGCATGGCGTCTCGGCCTCCAAAAGGTCGTGGACAGGTGCTTCGTCAGTGCTCCCCCGGCCCGAGCTTGACGCTGGGGTCGAAGAGCATCATGTGAGGCCCGGCCGCCCCCGTCGTCGTCTTCTTGCGGACGTTCTCGAAGCTGACCCAGGCGCTGCCGTCGGACGTGACCGACTTCAGCTTCCCGGTCTTCCGGTCGACGTCGAGGCGCCAGAGCCCGTACTTGTCGTTGCGGGCCGGGCCGAAGCGCGTGTCGTCGTCCCACGTCGAGATCAGGGAGTTCGTGACGTAGAGCCGCCGGTTGTCCCTGCTCAGCCGGAGCATGTTCGGGTGAGGCACGGTGACGGTCGAGTTGAGCTTCGGCGCGAACGGGTCGCTGATGTCGAACTGCTGCACCGTGTTCCCGAACCAGTTCGTCACGTACATGTAGCGGCCGTCGTAGGAGAGCAGGAGGTCGGCCGGGATCAACAGGCCGTCGTCCGGCCCGAGCACCTGCTGGAAGTCGAAGACGCCGTTGTGGTCGTCGTCGTCGGCGAGCCAGACGGAGCTCGTCCCGGGCATGTTGATGAACGCGCGACGGACACCGCGCGAGTTGACGAATCGGACCATGAGCGCGCCGTTGTTCGCGCCCAGGTCGGCAGTCTGGATCACTTTCTCCCGCTTGAGGTCCCAGACGGCGACCTCGTCGCCGAGGCACGTCGGGTCGACACCTCCGCCGCACAGCGCCGGCGGCCCGAACGCAGTGCTGATCCCCCGGTTCGCTTCGTGCAGCATCGCGAAGTCGTACATGTACTTCGGCGCCAGTCCCGGCCCGCGCGCCGGCCCCGGGCCGAAGTAGCGCACGAACTCACCGGTCTTGTCGTTGAGCTCGACGAGGCCGCCCGGCGTCGTCGAGTCGGATGCGGCTCCGATCATCGGGGCGATGACCTTCCCGTGCATCGCCATGACGCCGTGAGGGACGACGTAGCCGCTGTCGGCGACGAGATCCTCGTTCAGCGCGCGCAGCCGCAGGCTCTTCCCGCCTCCCTTCACGTCGAAGACGTGAACGCGGTTCGAGAACAGGCCTGGGACGATCAGGCGCTTCTGGTCGGGCGAGTAGCCGAAGTGATGGAGCTCGTCGCCGGCCTTCGGCATGTCGACGCGGTTCACGATCCGACCGAAGTCGGCATAGCGTGGGTCCGCGCCGATCACGGCGATGAAGTCGGGGTCGTCGGCGCTCTTGGCGAGCGTGGTGACGTAGAGATACCGCTCCTGTTTCGCATTGGCGGCATGGTTGTGCTCAGTCCTGCGCGGGGACGAGCTGCCCGCCGCCGACTGCGACTCGAGCGCGATCGCGAAGGCAGCCGCCATCGCCGCGGCGAGACCGAGTGCGAGTCCAAGGCGCCTCATGGCCGTGCCTCGAATACGGGGTTGAACTGCGTCATCGTTCCCCTCCTGTCTTAGGCATATGACTAAGCCAGTTGACCAAACACGGGAACGTTTGTCAAGTCCGTCGCCTGGCGCGACCTCCACTCGGCCGCCCACGCGGCAGCACGCAACCCCAGCCAGATCGGCGTCAGCAGGACGTAGAAGACGACGACGGCGGCGCCGAGGATCGTCCACCACAGCCCCCACCGCCACAGCGGCACGGGCGGCTTGTCAGGCATGTGCCTCCTGCCGGCGCCGGTCGACGAGGCGGACGACGCGGTGCGCGGTCTCCTCGATCGAGCGGCCGGTGACGTCGATCACCGGGCAGCCGAGCCGCCGGTGCAGCGCCGCCGCCTCGTCGAGCTCCTCGTAGATCTCGAGCATCTCGGCGTAGCGGCGGTTCTCGCCGCCCATGCCGCGCACCCGCGTCGCGCGGATCTCCGCGAGCCGCTCGGCGTCGATCGTCAGGCCGACGATCGTGATCGGATCGATCTCGAACAGCTCCGGCGGCGGCGTGATCCCCTTCACGATCGGGACGTTCGCCGCCTTCTGGCCCAGATAGCCGAGGTAGATCGAAAGCGGCGTCTTCGACGTGCGCGAGACGCCGACGAGGACGACGTCGGCCTCGCGCAGGCCGTTGCCGATCCCGTCGTCGAACTTGACCGCGAACTCGATCGCCTCCATCCGCTTGAAGTACGCGGAGTTGAGCGGCGGCCGCGCGCCGGGTGTCATCCGCGCCGCCATCCCGGAGACCTTCGCGATCGACTCGATCGGGTGGCCGAGCAGGTCGCAGTAGTGCAGCCGCGCGCTGCGGCAGAGCGTGCGCATCGCCTCCCGCATGCCGCGGTCGACGAGCGTGTAGACCATCACCGCCGGCCGGCCCTTCGCGCGGCTGACCGCCAGCTGGAGGTCGTCGAGCGTCTGGATCTGCGGGTGCCGGATCTCCTCGAACGGCTGCTCGGGGAACTGGGCCTCGAGCGCCGCGACGAGGCGCGCCGCGGTCTCGCCGGTCGAGTCCGAGACGATGTGGAGCTCGACGACCTCGCGCGCCGGATTCATCCGCGGGAGGCTACCGCCGCCACACGTGCCCCGGTGAGTCGGACGAGATCGTCCGGCGCGAGCTCGAGCTCGAGGCCGCGCCGGCCCGCGCTGACGAAGATCGTCTCGAACGCGAGGGCCGACTCGTCGAGCAGCGTCGGCAGCCGCTTCCGCTGGCCGAGCGGGCTGATCCCGCCGAGCACGTAGCCGGTCGCGCGCTCCGCCGCGGCTCGGTCGGCGAGCGCAGCCCGCTTGCCGAGCGCGCGCAGGTCGAGCTGGGCGGCGACGGGGACGACCGCCACCGAGAGGGCGCCGTCCTGGCTGACGACCAGCGTCTTGAACACGCGCGCCGGGTCGACGCCCGTCTTCGCCGCCGCCTCGAGCCCGTACGCAGCCCCCGCCTCGTGCTCGTACTCGTGCAGCGAGAACGAGATTCCCGCCCGCTCGGCCGCGACCACCGCCGGGGTCATCCCGGTAGCCTCTGCGGACTCATGAGCGCCGACGCCGTCACCATGGACAAGATCGTCTCACTCTCGAAGCGGCGCGGATTCGTCTTCCCCTCGTCGGAGATCTACGGCGGCCTCGGCAGCTCCTACGACTACGGCCACTACGGCGTCCTGCTGAAGGACAACGTCAAGGCGCGCTGGCTCGAGGCGATGGTGCGAGAACGGGACGACATCGTCGCGCTCGACTCGTCGATCATCCTCCACCCCCAGGTCTGGCACGCGTCCGGGCACGTCGAAGGCTTCAGCGACCCCCTCGTCGACTGCCGCACCTGCAAACAGCGCTTCCGCGCCGACCACCTCGACCAGGCTCAGTGCGGTAAGCGGCCGAGCAAGCGCCCCGGCGAGACACCCGACTGCGACCTGACCGAGCCGCGGCACTTCAACCTGATGTTCCAGACGCGCGTCGGCGCGGTCGAGGAGACCGGCGTCGACGTCTACCTGCGCCCGGAGACCGCGCAGGGGATCTTCATCAACTTCAAGAACGTCGCCCAGATCGCGCGGCGCAAGCCGCCCTTCGGGATCGCGCAGATCGGCAAGGCCTTTCGCAACGAGATCACGCCCGGAAACTTCATCTTCCGCACGCTCGAGTTCGAGCAGATGGAGATGGAGTTCTTCGTGCCGCCGGACGAGGCGGACGAGTGGTACCGCTACTGGGTCGACGAGCGCTTCCGCTGGCACCTCCGCTACGGCGTCCGCGAGAGCCATCTGCGTGTCCGGCCGCACGAGGCCGACGAGCTCTCGCATTACTCGAGCGGCACGAGCGACATCGAGTACCTCTTCCCGATCGGCTGGTCGGAGCTCGAGGGGATCGCGAACCGCGGCGCCTTCGACCTGACCCAGCACACCGAGGCGTCGGGGACGAAGCTCGAGTGGGTCGACGCCGGCACCGGCGAGCGCTTCGTGCCGCACGTGATCGAGCCTGCGCTCGGCGTCAACCGCTCGATGCTGACCTTCATGATCGACGCCTACGACGAGGAAATCGTCGGCGAGCGCGAGCGCACCGTCCTGCGTCTCCACCCGCAGCTGGCGCCGGTGAAGGCCGCGATCCTGCCCCTGATCGGCAAGGACACAGCGATGGTCGAGAAGGCGCGCGCGCTCTACGAGGAGCTTCGCCGGCACTACAGCGTCGAGTACGACGACAACGGCGCGATCGGGCGCCGTTATCGCCGCCAGGACGAGATCGGCACGCCCTACGGGCTGACGATCGACGAGCAGACGCTCGAGGACGACACGGTCACGGTCCGCGACCGCGACTCACTCGCCCAGGAGCGAATCCCGATCGGCGGCGCGCGGGCGAAGGTCGGCGAGTTGCTCACGGCTGATTGGCGCACGCCGAAGGCGTGAGTGCCTGACAGGAGGGCTGGAAGAAGTGTGCGCGCTCCCAGTCGGCGACCCGCTTGCCGATGACCGCGCCCTGCACGTCAGCCCTCCGGAAGTGGATGCCGCCCCAGATGCGTGCTCCGATGATCTCGGTGAGCGCGGCTGAGAAGCGGTCGAAGTGCCGCGTCTGCGCCGGCGTGCCCGGGAAGCGTGAGCTGACGGCGTCGAACCCGATCCGGTCTCTGCCGAAGAAGTCCTCGAACGCGTGCAGGACGGCGCTGCTGACGCAGCTGTGCCCGGACGGGTGATCGGGGAAGTTCGGCGTCGCGAGCGGCGGCGTCGTCGGCGTCGCCGGGTCGAAGAGCGGCCTCCAGTTCGGATCTGCCTGGGTCGCGGGGTTGCCGTCTGTGTCCGCGAGGCGGATCGCGTCGATCGGCCGCCAGAAGTTCCAGTAGTACTTGTCGTTCCAGCAGCCGATCGCACCGTCCGCCGAGGCGAGAGCGATCGTCGCCAGCAGCCGCGCACTCTGCAGGCTCGAGAGCCCGTACTGACCGGACAGCGACCGGGCGACGCCGCTGTAGATCGCGATCGGCTGGGACTGCCAGAAGATGGCGGCATTCGTCTGATCCGGCGTCCTCGTCGTGCTGGCGAACGCGCCGAGCGACTTGACCTCGTTGAAGTCCGCCGCATAGGCCTGGCTCGTCAGCGAGTAGGGCCCGGCCGAACGCAGCATCCCGACGTCCGGGACGAGGAACGGCGTGACGTTCCCCACCCACGGCGTCGGCTCAGGCACCGTCAGCGGCGGCGAGACGCGCCACACGCCCGGGGTGGTGCCGAAGACGAACGGGAACGGCGTCGTCGGGTTGCGGCCGTCGTTCGCCCGTGCCGCGAGCATGGCTGCCGCGGCGATCTCACCGGCGTTGATCCCGCCCGTCTTCGCGGGTCCGTTCGGGATCGCGGCGAGCGCTGCGGCGTACTGAGCAGCGAGCGTCGCGAGCGCCGCCGTCTGGGAGGACGGAACGACTCCGAGGAGCACACGGTACGCCGCGGTCGCCACCGCCGCGTCCGTGGACGCCGACGGGCTCACCGCCGGCTTGACGAGATAAGGCGTGTACCCACCGACGATGCCGTTGACGGCGTCGTAGACGGCGCCCTGCACCATCGCGAAGCTCAGCGTCGACGCGTGTGCGGTCGGATTCGCTGCGAGGATCGCGTTGTTGGAGTTGATGTTCCACTGCGCGACCGCGTCGCCTCGCGCCGTCGCGGGCGCCGCCATGACGGCGAGCACCGCGGCTCCGAGGGCAAGCCACCCGGCTCGTTTGGAATGCATGTGCCTCTCCTTCCGGCTTTCGTCTGTATCGACGCACCCGGACCGGCCACATCGCGCTACTTCCGCGGCCTGGTGCGCGAAAAGGGAAGCGATTCGCGCGAGCATCCTCCCTGGTGCGGAACGAGTCAAGTACTGGACTTGCGCTCGAGCACGCGCTCGCCTGGCGCGAAGCCGAACAGCTCGTAGAGCCCGTGCGCGTCCGCCGTGTGGAGGATCCACCGCCGCTGCGCGTACGGGCCGTCCTCGACCGTGAAGCGCACGAGCTCGACCCCGAGGCCGCGGCCCCGGTGCTCCGGGAGCACGAAGACGTCGGCCAGGTAGACGAGCCACGCGTCGGGCACGTCGACGGTGCGCGAGTAGCCGACGAGGGCGCCGTCGGGCGCGTACAGCCCGACGTTCCGCGACGCACGGTCGACCAGCCCGTCCATCACCGAGCGCTCCCGGCGGAAGCCCCAGTACGACTGCTCCGAGATGAACCGGTGGACGACGTCGCGATCGATCCGCTCCGAGCTGTCGTCGAGCTCGTAGCCGTCTCGGAGTGGCTTCTTCACGCCGAGAGCGTGCGCAGCCGGAACCCGCCGTGGTGCTCGTAGCTGGCGGTGACGAGCGCCAGCGCCTCCCGGGCGCCGCGGTCGGTGAGGCCCGCGTCGTGTGCGTCGGACATCGGCGTCGCGACCAGCGTCGTGATCCCGCGCAACCCGTCCGGCGAGAGTGCGATCGAGCCGCCGCCGCAGTCGGCGCAGACCGCGCCACCGGCGGCGGGGGCGAAGCCGACGAGCCCCTCTTCCGCCCCGCACTCGACGCAGCCGTCGAGGTGCGGCATGTAGCCGGAGAGCCAGAGCAGCTTCAGCTGGAACGAGAGCACGAGCGGGTCGAGCGCCGGCCGCGCCGGAGCGCGCGAGGGGATCACGTCGAGCCGGTCGAGAAAGCGCGTCAGCGCCGTGAATGCGCGCTCGTTCGCCTCCTGCTCGGTGAAGAGCTTCAGCATCGCCTCGGCGCCGATCAACCCGACCGCGAGCCGATAGGAATCCTCGCGCGCCTCGTGGTGGGAGGAGCGCAGGTCGGCTCCGGTCACCGTCTGCAGCTCGCCGGAGCCCTGGTGGAGCATCAGCTCGACGTGCGAGAGCGGCTCGAGCCGGCCGCCGAAGCGCGACTTCGTGCGCCGGACGCCCTTCGCGACCGCGCCGACGCGGCCACGGTCGGCGGTGTAGACGTGGAGCACGCGGTCGGCCTCGCCGAGCCTGAACGAACGGAGCACGACCGCTTCAGTTCTGTACGTCCGGGCCACCCTCCGAGTCTAGAGCGGGCACCCGACGGGAACCGACAAGGGCATCCCGTCCTGCGGAGCCTCTCCCGCATGGAGTACCTGAACGAGACGCGGCGGTTTCGTCAGAGCGTCTGACACCGAGGGCAGAACCACGTTCCGCGGCCGCCGACGCGCGTCTTCTCGAGCGGCGTGCCGCAGCGGTCACAGGGCTCGCCGGTGCGGCCGTAGGCCCGGAACTCGTTCTGCATCGACCCCGGCGAGCCGTCCGGCAGGCGATAGTCGGAGAGCGTCGAGCCCTGGCGGGCGATCCCGAGCTCGAGCGCCTTCCGGATCGCACGGTGCAACCGGCGCAGCTCGTCGCGCTCGAGCGATCCCGCCGGGCGCAGCGGATTGAGCTTTGCGTACCAGAGCGCCTCGTCGACGTAGATGTTCCCGAGGCCGGCCAGCGTCCGCTGGTCGAGCAGAGCGGCCTTCAGCGGCGCCCGCCTTCCTTCCAGCCGCTCGCCGAGCCCTTTCGCCGTGAAGGCGGCGACGAGCGGCTCCTCGCCGAGCCGGGCGCCGAGGTACGGCTCCAGCTCGCCCGGCTCCAGCAGGAGCCACGTTCCGAACCGCCGCACATCGCGGTACCCGACCGTGCTGCCGTCGTCGAGGCGGAGCACGGCACGGACGTGCGACGTCTCGCCCGGCTCGCGCACCAGGCTGCCCGTCATGCGCAGGTGGATCAGGAGCGCTCGGCCGGAGGCGAAGCGGACGACGAGGTACTTGCCGCGCCGGTCGACCTGCTCGACCCGCTCGCCGGTGAGCTCGGCCGCGACCTCGAGCGGATCCTCCGGGCGCGTCAGGCGAACGTCGTCGATCTCGACGTGCTCGAGGCGCCGTCCCTCGAGGACGGGCGCGATCTGGCGCCGGACGCTTTCGACCTCGGGCAGCTCAGGCATTCGGCGGCGGCGGGAAGAAGCCGGGATAGACGACGGGCGCCGCGACGTCCGGATCCCAGCCGCGCAGCGGCAGCGCCATCCAGGCGGCCTCCGGGATGCGTGGATCCGGGCGCTCGAAGCCGAGCTCGCTCGCGGACCGAAAGCCGAACTGCGGGTAGTACGACGGAACGCCCTCGACGAGCACGACCGGCTCCCCGCGTCCGTCGGCCGCCGCGATCGCGGCCCGGACGACCTGCTTGCCGACCCCTGCGCGCTGCCGGTCGGGTCGCACGGCCATCGGGGTCAGGATCAGCACGTCCCGCTCGCCTGCGGTCACGTAGCTCAGCATCGTGAAGCCGACGAGCTCGCCGTCGTCGTCGGCGACGAAGGTGAGCTCGGGGACGTAGCCCGCCGATGCGCGGATCTTCGCCGTGAACTCCGAGGTCTCGGTGTCGCCGAAGGCGGCGTCGATCAACGCGGCGAGCTCGCGCTCGTCGCCGGCACGCTCCTGCCTGACGATCACGCGATGACGTCGAGCAGGATCGGATGCTCGCGCGGCGGCTCGTCGCCCAGCTCGTACGCCGCCAGCACGGCCGCGACAGCCTCCTCCCCGCTCGCCTCGTCACGGGCGTGCACCTCGGCGAGCACGTCGCCGGGAGCGACGCTCGCACCGCGCTTGGCGCGGCAGAGGACACCGACCGAGTGATCGATCGAGTCCTCCTTCGTCCGCCGCCCGGCGCCGAGGTGCAGCGCTGCCATTCCGACGGCGATCGCCCCGAGGCGGACGACCGAGCCCGCCCGCGCCGCGCGCACCTCCAGCACGACGGCCGCCCGTGGGAGTGCAGCCGGGTCGGGATCGCCTCCCTGCGCCCGGATCCAGCGCTCGTAGACGGCGAGCGCCGAGCCGTCGGCAACTGCGGCCTCAGCGCGGCGTCTCCCCTCCTCCGCGTCGATTCCGAGGTCGGAGAGCGCGAGCAGGCGCGCGCAGGCGTCGAGCACGAGCTCGGTGAAGTCGGGCGGCCCCTCGCCGCGGATCGTGTCGCGCGCCTCGGCGATCTCGAGCGAGTTGCCGACGGCGGCGCCGAGCGGCTGGTCCATGTCGGTGAGCAGGCAGACGACCTCGCGACCGGCGTGCTCGCCGAGCTCGAGCATCGTCTGCGCGAGCGCCCGCGCGTCGTCGAGCGTCTTCATGAAAGCGCCGTCGCCGACCTTGACGTCGAGCACGATCGCGTCGGCGCCGCCGGCGATCTTCTTCGACATGATCGACGACGCGATCAGCGGCAGGATGTCGACGGTCGCCGTCACGTCCCGGAGGCCGTAGAGCTTCTTGTCCGCCGGCACGAGGTCGTCCGTCTGGCCGACGATCGCGAGCCCGACCTCCTGCACCTGCCGGACGAAGTCGTCGACGGAGAGATCGACGCTGAAGCCCGGGATCGATTCGAGCTTGTCGAGCGTGCCGCCCGTGTGGCCGAGTCCGCGCCCGCTCATCTTCCCGACCGGCACGCCGCAGGCGGCCACGATCGGCCCGACCGCGATCGTCGTCTTGTCGCCGACGCCGCCGGTCGAGTGCTTGTCCACGACCTTGCGGCCGAGCGCGGCGCCGAGATCGAGCGTCCGGCCGCTGCGGATCATCGCGTCGGTCAGGGCGTACGTCTCCGCCGGAGTCATGCCCCGGAAGTAGACGGCCATGCAGAACGCGGCCAGCTGGTAGTCGGGGATCTCGCCCCGCGCGTAGCCGAGAATCAGCTCTGAGATCTCCTCGGCCGGAAGCTCCTCCCCGTTCCGCTTCCGCTCGATCAGCTCGGCCGGATGGATCACGGCGCCTTCTCCGCGACGAAGACGCAGTGCTTCGAGCGGGTGTGGAAAGGCTCGGCGAGCTCCGGGACGTTGGCGGCCAGATGCGAGCGGGTCGTCGTCGCCGCCACGAACTCGCGCATTGACGCCTGATCCGGGAACACGACGGTCCCGTCCGCCTCGCGCCGCTCGACGCGCAGGAAATGCGGCTCCAGCACGGCATGACCGTTGCCGCACGCGAACGACAGCCCCGCCGTGACCTCGCCCTCGAGCAGGTCCCAGAGCTCCTGCATGTTCCCGTCCCCGAGCGTCGCCGCGACGAGCCGGCCACCGGGTTTGAGCACGCGCGCGAGCTCGCGTACGCCGAGATCCACGTTCGGCACGTGGTAGAGGACCCAGTTCGCGGCGACGCAGTCGAACGAGCCGTCCTCGAACGGCAGCGCCTGGACGTCCGCCTCGCGCGCGTCGACGCCGCGCGCGCGCGTGAGCTCCACCATCCGCGGCGAGATGTCGACCGCAACCACCTCGGCCCCGAACTCTCGCTGCACGCGCTCGGCCAGCTCGCCCATCCCGCAGCCGACGTCCAGGAAGCGCTCGGGTGCGGACTCTCGCACCGCGGCCGCCACGGCCTCTTCGGGGTTCACGCCCTCGAGCAGCTCGCGGTAGGTCGCGTTCCGCTTCGCGAGCCGCTCTTCGCTCGCGTACTCCCACTGGACGACGAGCGGGTTGTCGAGCTTCACGGTGTCAGGATCGGCGTGCCCGGGATCCCGCGGCCGGGCGCCTTGCCGCCGAGCCATGCGTTCACCGTCGCGCCGACGTCGCCGAACTCCCCCTCGTGCACCGCGCCCTTCGCGTTCCGCCCGGCTGCATAGGCGAGCAGGAGCGCGTGCTCGCGCGAGTGATCCGTCGACGGCGTCGTCGGATCGCAGCCGTGGTCGGACGTGATGATCAGCAGGTCGCCCGGCCGCAGCGCCTCGAGGATGTCCTCGAGCCGACGGTCGAAATCCTGCAGGCAGCGGTGGAAGTTGACCGGGTCGTTGCGGTGCCCCCAGAGCATGTCCGTCTCGACGAGGTTGACGAAGACGAAGCCGGAGTCGAGCTGCTGCAGCAGCTCCACCGTCCTGTTGATCCCGTCCACGTTCGACTTCGTCGGGTTCGACTCGTCGATGTCGACGCCTGCGAAGATGTCGCCGATCTTCCCGACGCCGTGCACCTCGTGGCCCGCGTCGCGGACAAGCGAGAGGTAGTTCGGCCGCCGCGGCTCGAGCGAGAAGTCGTGGCGGTTCGGCGTCCGCTCGTAGCTGCCGGGCGCGCCGGCGAACGGCCTCGCGATCACGCGACCGACCGCGTGCTTGCCGGTGAGGATCTCGCGCGCGATCCGGCACCCCTCGTACAGCTCCTCGAGCGGGATCGTCTCCTCGTGCGCAGCGATCTGGAAGACGGAGTCGGCCGACGTGTAGACGATCCACTTGCCCGTCTTCTGATGCTCCTCGCCGAGCTCCTGGATGATGTCGGTGCCCGACGCCGGCTTGTTTCCGAGCACGCCGCGGCCGGTCTTGTGCATGAACGGGTCGATCACGTCGTGCGGGAACCCGTGCGGGTACGTGGGCATCGCGGTCGGCGTGACGACGCCCATCAGCTCCCAGTGGCCGGTCGTCGTGTCCTTGCCCTTCGACCGTTCGAGCAGCCGCCCCGCCACCGCCGGCGCGCCCGGCTGGGGTGGGCAGCCCTCCAGCTCCATCACGTTTCCGAGCCCGAGCGCCTCGAGCGCGGGCAGGTCGAGACCACCGACGGCGCGGGCCACGTTGCCGAGCGTGTTCGACCCCTCGTCGCCGAACTGGGCCGCATCTGGCAACTCTCCCGCACCGACGGCATCGAGCACGATTACGCAGGCCCGCGGCACGTGGCTATTGTACGGCGCGTATGGACACTGTCCTCGGTCTGATCGGCCTCGTCTTCTACATCGCCGGCATCGTCAGCCTGGCGGCAGGCGTGACGTGGGTCGTCGTCAAGCTCAGCCCCTCGAAGGCGCAGAAGCAGCTCGAGGCCCGGCGGGCGAAGCAGGCCGCGGAGGGCTAGCCCGTGGACTGGCGGCTCGAGCTCGTCCAGGTTCCAGTCTCGGACGTCGATCGCGCCAAGCGCTTCTACACGGAACAGGCCGGCTTCGTGGCCGACCACGACTATCAGGTCACCGACGAGCTGCGGTTCGTCCAGCTGACACCGCCGGGATCGGCGTGCTCGATCGCGATGGGAACGGGGCTCGGGGAGATGAAGCCCGGCTCTCAGGAGGGTCTGCAGCTGGTCGTGGACGACATCCAGGCCGCACGGTCGGAGCTCCTCGAGCGCGGCGTCGACGTCAGCGAGGTGCAGGTGTTCGACTGGGGCTCGTTCGTCTTCTTCAGCGATCCCGACGGCAACACCTGGGCCGTGCAGCAGCTCCCCGACCGCAGCTAGACGGCCGGGGCCGCGAGGACGTCCTCGAGCGGCGTGTACTCGAGCCTGTGCGCCTCGGCGACGGCCTCGTACGTGACCTTGCCGTCGACGACGTTGACGCCGCGTGCCAGTGCCCTGTCGCGCGCGACCGCGGCCGCGAGACCCTGATCGGCGATCGCCTCGACGTATGGGAGCGTCACGTTCGTGAGCGCCTTCGTCGACGTGATCGGCACCGCACCCGGCATGTTCGCGACGCAGTAGTGGATGACGCCGTCGACGTCGTAGACGGGATCGTCGTGCGTGGTCGGGTGTGACGTCTCGGCACAGCCGCCCTGGTCGATCGCGACGTCGCAGAAGACGCTTCCCTGCTTCATCCCCTTCACCATCTCGCGCGTCAGCAGCTTCGGCGCCAGCGCACCCGGGATCAGGACGGCGCCGATGACGACATCGGCGTCCTGCACCGACTCCTCGATCTGCAGGGTCGAGCTCATCACGAGGCTGACACGGCCGTGCAGCGTCTCTTCGAGGTGGCGCATCCGGTCGACCGAGCGCTCGAGGATCGTCACCTGCGCGCCGAGTCCAAGCGCGATCACGGCGGCGTTGTAGCCGACGATGCCGCCGCCGATGACGACGACCTTGCCCGGCGCGACGCCTGCGACCCCGCCGAGCAGGAGACCGCGGCCGCCCTTCGGCCGTTCGAGGTAGTGCGCGCCCGCCTGGGCGGCGAGCCGGCCCGCGACCTCGCTCATCGGCGCCAGCAGCGGCAGCCTGCGGTCGTCGGTCTCGACGGTCTCGTACGCGACGGCCGTGATCCCGCTCTCGACGAGCGCGCGCGTCAACGGCTCGTCGGCGGCGATGTGCAGGTACGTGAAGAGCACGAGCCCGGGGCGGAGCCGTGGATACTCGGGCGCGATCGGCTCCTTGACCTTCAGCAGCAGCTCTACGCTCTCCCAGACCTCGCCGACGGACGCGATGCGCGCCCCGTTCGCCTCGTACTGCTCGTCGTCGAACTGGCTGCCGGCGCCGGCGCCGGTCTCGACGACGACCTCGTGCCCGTGCTCCACCAGCTCGCGCGCGCCCGCGGGCGTCAGAGCGACCCGGTACTCCTGCGGCTTGATCTCCTTGGCGACGCCGATTCTCACGCGGCGCACCTTACATTCCGGGGTCGTTGAGTCGGCATCGGGAACATGCCATGCTGGGGACGGGGTCGCTCGAAGGGAGAGACCATGACGAGGCGGACAGTTCTCACCTCGCTCCTTGCGACCCTTCTCTTTGCGTCACTCCTGCCGCTCGCCGGCGCCGAGAATGCGGCGACACCGCGCAACCGCGGTCGTCAAGGTCGCGTTCAACAAGAAGCTGAAGAAGGCGATCCTCGTCGACGCGCGCGGGTTCACCCTGTACATGTACACGGCCGATTCACCCTGGCATCCCGTACTGCTACAACGACGCGACCTATCACTGCTCGAAGGCGTGGCCGCCGCTACTGACGAAGGGATCGCCGCGTGCGGTGCGAGGAGCCAAGGCGTCCTTGCTCGGGACGGTGAAGCGCAACGGCGGCGGCCTCAGGTCACGTACAAGGGGCATCCGCTCTACACGAATGCCGGCGCGCCCAACTTCGGGCTCGTCGCGGACAAGAAGCCGGGCGATGTCAACGGGCAGCGCTTCCTCGAGATCTGGCTCGTCCTCTCGCCGGCTGGGACGCCGATCCGGGTCCGCGGCTAGGCGGCCAGTCGTTCGACGTAGGCGCGCTCCTCCGGCCCGAACCACGGCGGCTCGCCGGCGGCCGCGTTTTCGGGCGCGCGCTCCGGCTTCGACGTCGCCGGGATCACGAGGTCGACGCGCGGGTCGGAGAGGATCCACTTCAGCAGCGCCTGCGGCCACGTCTCGACTCCGAACTCGCGCAGCGGCGCGAGCTCCTCCGGTCGCGGCTGCCGCCGCAGCAGCGTGCCGGAGTCGAACGGCTCCATCACGATCACGGCGACGCCGAGCTCGGCCGCGAGCGGCAGCAGCTCGCGCTCGGCCGTGCGCTCGTGCGGGTTGAGCGGGATCTGCAGCGTCTGGAAGCGCTCGGTGCGGAGCGCGCGGGCCAGCTCGCCGAACGCGGAGGACGAGTAGTGCGTGACTCCCAGCTTCCCGATCCGCCCCGCGTCGCGCTCGACCTCGAGCCACGCCAGGTGCTGCTCCCACGCGACGAGGTTGTGCACCTGCTCGACCTCGACGTGGCCGAACCAGGCGAGCTGGTCGGCGTACTGGCGGCGGGCGTCCTCGGCCGACGGCGTCCAGATCTTCGTCAGCACGGTCGCCTCGTCGCGACGGCCCTCGAGTGCGGTGCCGAGCGCCCGTTCGGAGCGCGTACATCGGCGAGGTGTCGAAGCAGCGCACGCCCGCGTCGAACGCCGCGGCGACCACGGCTCGGGCGAGCGCGGCGTCGTCCCGGAACGTGTTCCACGTGCCGAGCCCGACAACGGGTCCGAGACGGCGTTGCTCCATCAGCCGAGCATCCGGCGCGCGGCGACGCCGGCAGAGTAAGCGGCGCGGAAGAAGGTGGGATCCTCGCCGGGACCTCGACCCATGTGGGAGAGCGGAAGCCCGGCGCACGCTTCCTCCCAGCCCTCCCCGTCCTCGTCCGCCGGCACGACCACGTCACCAAGTGCCAGCTCGAGCACGGTCTCGGCGTGGTGCGAGACGCCGCGGTGCCGCTCGCGGGCGTCCGCCTCCGACTGGCGCACGGCCAGGATCGGGCGGCCGCCGAGGGCGGCGGTCACGTTGGCAACGTCGGCGAGCGTGAGCGCGCCGTGGCCGAGCCGCGAGCCGGTTCCGACGATGCCCGGACCGACGGCGCAGACGACGGCATCGTGGCCCTGCGCCTTCGCCCAGGAGAGCGCTGCCGCCGCAGTCACGAACTGGGCGTCGCCGTCGAGGCACGGCGCAACGGCGCACGCGACCTCGAGCAGGCCGCGCTCGCGAAGCGTCCGCACCGTGTCCGACAGCGACACCGGCAGTGCGCCGCCGGCAACCTGGACGTACGCGACCCGCGCACCGGCGAGGCCGGCGCAAACGGGCGCCACCTGGCTGTGCAGCGTGCAGAGGACGACCGGGAGTCCCTCGAGCGACTCGGCCAGCTCGTCCGCCTCCTCCTTGTAACAGACTGTTACTTGGCCTGGTGTGTACGGCAGCGCCATCACGTGCGCGCCCCCCTCCGCCGCAAGTCCGAGCCCGCGCGTCAGGTTCGCGTAGAGGACGTCGAAGCCGCCCGAGCCGAGCTCGAGCAGCCGCGCCTGCTCGTTGACGAGCACGTCGTCGCCGACCTCGACCTCGCCGGTGAGCCGTGGATACGCGACGCAGGCGATCCCGTCGACCTCGAGCCGGATCAGCCCGGGGTCGCGCTCAGCGACCGCGGAGACCGTCCCACGTCTAAGGCTGATTGGCATGTCGGGCGGCGTCGACCAGCGCCAGGGTCACCTCGACCATCGCGTCGAGGTCGTCGGCCGCGATGTGCTCGTCGGCGGTGTGGATCTCCATCATCCCGTTCGCCAGGTTCAGGCACGGCAGCCCCTTGGTGTTGAAGACGTTCGCGTCGGCACCGCCGCCGGTGAGCGTGGGAACGAGCTCGTAGCCGCAGCGCTCGAGCGCGGTCGCTGCGAGCCGGACGATCGGGTCGGAGTCCTTGAAGCGGTAGCCCTGGTACGTGTCGCTGACCTCGGTCTCGAGCGTGCACTCGGCCGTGCTCGCCGCGTACGCGAACGTGTCGAGCATCTCCTGGATGAGATCGGAGAGCTTGCGCGCGTCGTGCGAGCGCGCCTCCGCCTCGAGCTCGCACCACTCGGGGATGATGTTGCGAGCGCTGCCGCCGCTGATCAGCCCGACGTTCGCGGTCGTCTCCTCGTCGATCCGCCCCAGCCGCAGGTCGGCGATCGCCCGCGACGCGGCCGCGATCGCGGAGCGCCCCTCCTCCGGGACCATCCCCGAGTGCGCCGGGCGTCCGTGGAAGCGGACGAGCATCGAGCGCTGGTAGGGCGCGCCCATGATCACGTCCCCGATCGGGGCGGCCTGGTCGTAGACGAAGCCGAGCTCGGCCTCGAGCTTCGAGATGTCGAAGGCGCCGGCGCCGATCAGGCCGACCTCCTCCTTCGACGTGAAGAGGAGCTCCACGCCCGCGTGCGGCCTCGCTTCCTCGACGATCCGTCGCCCCGCCTCGATCATCGCCGCCACCGCCGACTTGTTGTCCGCGCCCAGGATCGTCCCGCCGGCGTTGCGGACGATGCCGTCCTCGCCGACGACGGGCTCGAGCGGTCCCGCCGGCGGCACCGTGTCGAGGTGCGCGCAGAGGAAGATCGGCGTTCCGCCCTCGACGCGGCCCGGCAGGCGGCAGAGCAGGTTCCCGATCGTCGAGCCGGTCGCCGCGCCGGTGTCGTCCTCGTCGACCTCGAGCCCGAGCGCGCGCAACTCCGCGATCACGCGGTCGGCGACCGCGCGCTCCTCTCCCGGAGGGCTCCGGATCGCAGCCAGCTCGAGAAAGAGGGGCAGGGTGAGGGATGGAGATTTCGACAGAAAGATGTACCTTTTGACGTGTGGGTGTCGCCGAGCCGCTGATTCAAGCAACTCTGCTCGCAGAGGCGCTCGACAACGGTCCCGTCGCTGTCTTCGTCGTCGGCGATGACTTCCGTCATATCGCCGTCAACCAGTATGCGTGCACGCTGCTCGGCTACACGCGCGAAGAGCTGCTCTCGCTCAGCGCGCGCGAGCTGGCACCCGAGCTCGCGCTGGACGCGCAGCTCGTCAATTCCCTGACCACGCGGCGGCTCGAGGGCACGACCCTCCTGCGGCGGAAGGACGGGAGCGAGGTCGAGATCGAGTTCCGCGCCTGCGAGGCGCAGGTCGCCGGGATGCCGTTCTTCGTCTCGGTCGGCTGGCCCGTCTAGCCGGCGGCGCGTAGCGGCACGCCGGTGCGCGAGCGCCTGCGCTCGGCTGCGGCGCCGACGAACTCGCGGAAGAGCGGCGCCGGCCTCGTCGGCCGCGACTTGAACTCGGGGTGGAACTGGCTCGCGACGAACCAGGGGTGATCGGGCAGCTCGATGACCTCGACCAGCCGGCCTTCCTGGAACGTCCCGGAGACGACGAGCCCAGCGGCGATCAGCTGGTCGCGGTACTGGTTGTTCACCTCGTAGCGGTGGCGATGGCGCTCGTGGACGACCGCCTCGTCGTAGACATCGCGCGTGCGCGTCCCCTCCGCGAGCTCGACCGCCTGCGCCCCCAGCCGCATCGTGCCGCCGAGATCCTCGATCTCCTTCTGCTCCGGCAACAGGTCGATCACGGGATACGGCGTCTCGGGATCCATCTCGGTCGAGTTGGCTCCCTCGAGCCCGGCGACGTGGCGGGCGAACTCGGAGACGGCGACGTGCATGCCGAGGCAGATGCCGAGGTACGGGATCCCCCGCTCACGTGCGACCTGGCAGGCGAGGATCTTGCCCTCCCAGCCGCGCGAGCCGAAGCCGCCCGGCACGAGCACGCCGTCGACCTGCTCGAGCAGCTCGGCCGCCTCCTCGTAGGACATGTCCTCGGCGTCGACCCACTGGACGCGGACCCGCACGCCCTGGTGGACGCCGGCGTGCTTGAGCGCCTCGTGCACCGACAGGTAGGCATCGTGCAGCTTCACGTACTTGCCGACGAGGGCGATCGTGACCTCCTCACTGTGCTCATCACTTCCGAGCTCCCCGATCCGGTCGATCAGGTCCTGCCACTCGCCGAGCACGGCCGGCGGCGCGTCGATCCCGAGCTTCTCGACGACGAGCTCGTCGAGCCCCTGCGCCTGCAGAACCGCGGGGACGAGGTAGACGTCCGACACGTCGGGCGACGCGACCACGGAGCGGATGTCGACGTCGGCGAAGAGCGCGATCTTGTCCTTGATGTCCTGCGAGAGCTCCTCGTGCGAGCGGCAGACGATCACGTCGGGGTGGATGCCGATCCGGCGCAGCTCGTTGACCGAGTGCTGCGTCGGCTTCGTCTTCAGCTCGCCCGCCGCCTCGATGAAGGGGACGAGCGTGCAGTGCAGATAGAGCACGTTCTCCTGGCCGACCTCGCGGCGGAACTGGCGAATCGCCTCGAGGAACGGGAGCGACTCGATGTCCCCGACGGTGCCGCCGATCTCGGAGATGACGATGTCGACCGGCGACGCCTTGGCCGCGCGCTTGATCCGCGCCTTGATCTCGTTCGTGATGTGCGGGATCACCTGGACGGTGGCGCCGAGGAACTCGCCCTTGCGCTCCTTGCGGAGGACGGCGTCCCAGATCGCGCCGGCGCTGTGGCTGGCGTTGCGGGACATGTTCTCGTCGACGAAGCGCTCGTAGTGGCCGATGTCGAGATCGGTCTCGGCGCCGTCCTCGGTGACGAAGACCTCGCCGTGCTGGAACGGGCTCATCGTGCCGGGGTCGACGTTCAGGTACGGGTCGAACTTCTGTGCCTGGACACGGAGGCCGCGAGCCTTCAGCAGCCGGCCGAGCGAGGCGGCGACGATGCCTTTCCCGAGCGCCGAGACCACTCCCCCGGTGACGAAGATGTACTTCGTCTGCCCGGTCTCGTTCGCGCTCATTGGTGGCCCGCCCGGTGACGGTTTCGCGGCTCTGGCACGGGAGCTGCAAGCGAGGCTAGGACGCAGGGAGCGCTCATGCTTGAAAGCATGGGCGCGACCGAGGACGACGCATCGCGCCGCAGATCGCGTGCCAGAGCCGCACTAACTGTTGCCGGGCGGGCCACCTAGGGTTGCCTGCCCCAGGCGTCGAGATCTCGAAACACCGGCGTCCGCTCGATCAGCGCGCCGAGGGACTGTCGCTCGCCGACGAGGGTGAGACCCGCGAGCGCCGCGATTGCGCTCCAGCGCTGCCTCTCCGTGAACCTGCCCACGGACTCGAAACCTAGCACGGCGCCGAGCGCGTTCGAGCCGGAGTCACCGAGCATCGCCATCTCTCGAAGATCGTAGGGCGCGAGCAGGACGGCGATCGACTTCGGCGCACGGAGCGGAACCGACGCTGCCAGGTAGGCCTTGAGCGCGCGTCCGGGCTTCGTGTCGAGCTGGTTGACGAGGTTGGCGGAGAGGCCGACGAGGACCGCTCCCGAGAGCGACCGCGTCCGCCAGAACGCGAACGCCGGGATTCCGACGAGCTTCAGGACGCCTGTCGTCCCACCCCTGTCGAGGTGGGCGCGGAAGCCTCGCTCCTCGCCGCTCCAGAGGTCGTCGGCTACGCCGATCGCCGCGACCGGCAGCACGCCCGGGTACGCGAGCCCGACGACCCAGCCGACGAGCGGGAGCCGCAGGCCGCGGTGGTTGCGGCCCTGCGGGCCGAACGCCAGCAGGATGTCGCGAAGCTGGCGGCCGCGGTGGAGGAAGCCGCGCAGGTCGCGGCCGGTGGCGCGGTGCTCGAGGTCGATGCCCGTGTGCTCGATCGTGAGCGCCGCGTTGACGGCGTCCGCCGTCATGGCTGACTCGCAGCCGAAGCCCGCGGCGAGCGGGAACAGGGCAGCGCGCGCCTTCTGCGTCAGCCGCCGCTGACCGGAAAGCGGCTCCGGCGAGCGGTAGCCCGATGTCAGCTCGATCAGCCGCCGGGCAACACCCTTCGCGATCCCGAAGCCCCCGCCCTGCTTCCGGGCGAACGCGGCGACGGTCACGTCGCTGTCGCCCTCGAGCAGCGGCCGCAGGTCGCCGCGCAGGTCGGCGTCGCAGAGCAGGAGGTCGCCGCGCTTCGCGACGCGCTCGCCGAGCGTGAGCGCCTGGCCCTTGCCGCGGTGCGGCAGCTTCACGACGAGTGCCTCTCCCTCCTCAGCGATCGCCGCCGTGGCGTCGCGCGAGCCGTCGTCGGCGACGATCACCTCTGCGTCCGGGAACTGCCGTTTCAGCTCCTCGATCGTCGTCCCGATCCGCTCGGCCTCGTCGCGGGCGGCGATCAGGATGGTGAGGGGCTCAGCCACCCGCGGCCGGCAGCGGCTCGATCGGCGGCAGGATCTTGTCGGCGGTGTCGCGGACGCCGAAATCTCCCGCGGCGTCGGGATCGGCCAGCACGAGCAGCATCGCGAGCGCCCCGACCGGGGTGTCGATACCGTCAACGGTCGAGAGGTGGTGGCGCTGGAAGACCGGGATCGCGCTCTGCTCGACGCGGGTCGGCTCGACGCCGACGACCGGCACGCCGGCGCTACCGAGCCCCTGGTAGAGACCGGCGAGGAAGCGGGCGCTCTCGCCCGTCTGCGGCTCCCCGGTGCGCATCACGACGACGCCGTCGACCGGCTCGCGCAGGTCGCCCTCGCGCACCTCGACCAGCTCGGACTCGAGCGCGTCCCAGAGCGGCGTCGCACCGCCTGCGGCGAGCTCGCGGCCGAGGTCGCGGCCGAGGTTGCCGAGCTGGTCGTCGCCGACGTAGCCGCCCAGCTCGGGCTTCTCGCTCAGCGCTGCCTCGACCGCCTCCAAGCGCAGAGGCAGCTCGAGCGCGCGCATCCGGGAGACCCTCCCGTCCGCGTCCTCCTCGACCTCGCGCTCGACCGCGTTCACGGTCGGGTCGACGGGCCCGAGCACGAGCACTGCCAGGTTCTTCTTGTCGAGCCGCTTGGCCGCCAGGGCGGGGTACGCGCTCTCGACGAAGTTCTCGGCCGTCTGCTGACGCCGCTCGAAGTCGTCGGCGTTCGCATTGGCGGCGTCGACCTGAGCCTCCAGGCCGGAGATCCTGGCGTTGAAACGGTCCCGCTCCGCGTTGTCGACGAAGCCGCGGCCGGAGATGCCGACCCCGATCAGGATCCCGACGACGAGCATCAGGAACACCGCCGCGAGCGACGCGACGTGGTAGCGGAGGTCGAACACCCGTGAAGCCTAGAGGCCGAACACGTTCCGCAGCGCCGGTGAGGCCA
Source organism: uncultured Gaiellaceae bacterium (assembly GCA_963705515.1). Classification (GTDB taxonomy): domain Bacteria; phylum Actinomycetota; class Thermoleophilia; order Gaiellales; family Gaiellaceae; genus Gaiellasilicea. The sequence goes on along the minus strand of CAVPJV010000009.1, from coordinate 110,898 downwards.
GGATCGCGACCAGCAGGGCCGCGAACGCGGCGAGCCCGAAGAGGGCGAGCGGCCAGACGCCGATCCTCCGGCTGACGAGCCGGGAGACGCCTTTGGCGTCGATCAGGATCTCCCCCACCTTCAGCCGGGTGACGAACGTGGACGACATCCCGGCACGGCTGCGCTCCAGGAACTCGACCAGGTTGAAGTGGGTGCCGACCGCGACGATCAGCTCGGCGCCCTTGTCGTGCGCGAGCAGGAGCGCGATGTCCTCGGAGATCCCCGGCGCGGCGACGGTGTGGAACGGCACGCCGAGCCGTTGCAGCCGCGCCTCACCCGGGGCGTGCCCCTCGCGGTAGGCATGGACGAGGATCTCGGCGCCGGAGCGCAGCGTCGCGTCGGTGACCGAGTCCATGTCCCCGACGATCACGTCCGGCTTCCAGCCCTCCTCGATCAGTGCCTCCGCGCCCCCGTCGACGGCGACGAGTACCGGCCGGAAGTCCCGGATGTAGCCGCGGACGATCTTGAGATCGCGCTTGAACCCAGGCCCGCGGGCGACGACGAGCGCATGCCGGTCGCGGAAGCTCGTCTCGAGCGCGGGGAAGTCGATTCCCTCTGCGAGCAGCTTGCCCTCGTCGCGGAGGTAGCGGAGCGTGTTGTCGGCGAACTCCTGCAGCGCCTCGGTGACGCGCCCCTGCTGTTCCAGCAGCGCGCCGGCGAGCTCGCGCTCCTCGAGCGCACGGCCCGTCGCCAGGCAGGTGCCGTTTCGGAAGAGGCTCGCGCCGCGGACGGTCAGCCGCTCGCCGTCGGAAAGCTCGTCGAAGAGGGTCGGGTCGTCGACGTCGATCAAGCGGACACCGCCGCGGACGAGCTGGAGCGGGCCGGGATTCGGGTAGCTCCCTGACTGCGACGGGGCGACGTTGACGACGACCCGCACGCCGGACTCGACGAGCTCCTCGGCCGAGACCCGGTCGATGTCGGTGTGGTCGATCACGGCGATGTCGTCAGGGTGCAACCGGCGAACGAGCTCCTTCGTCCGTTTGCCGAGGCGTGCAGTGCCGGTGTGCTCGATCAGGCTCATCGCAGGGTGGAGATGAACTCCTTGCCGCCGAGCATGCGCTCGAGCTCGTCGCGGCGCTGCGCGTCGTCGAGCGGCTCGATCCGGGTGTGGGTGGGGTCGCCGGGCACCTTCGTCACGCGGTAATGGGTGTCGGCCACGCTGGCGATCTGCGGCAGGTGCGTGATCGTCAGCACCTGCGCGCGCTCGGCGAGCCGCTTCAGCGTCGCGGCGACCGCATGGGCCGTCTCGCCGCCGACACCGGCGTCGATCTCGTCGAAGACCATCGTCCCTTTCACATCGAGAACCGTGCCCGCGGCGGCCGCGATCGCGAGCGCGACGCGCGAGAGCTCGCCGCCGGACGCAGTCTCGGACACAGGCCCGAAGGGAAGTCCGGCGTTCGGGCGGATCAGGAAGACGGCCTCGTCGGCGCCCGTCGGGCCGGGGTCGCGCTCGCGCAGCTCGACGCGGAACTCGCCCTCGCCCATGCCGACGCCGCGCAGCTCCTCGGCGACGGCCTCGGCGAACGCGTCCACGGACGCCTGCCTCGCGTTGCGGAGATCTGTGGCGACCTCGCCCGTCCTCGCCTCGGCCGCGGCCAGCGCCTCCGCGGCCGCGGCAGCGGGATCGAGACCACCGTCGAGCGCCGCCAGCTCGTCGCGGGCGGCCGTCGCCTGCGCCAGCAGATCGTCGTAGTCGGCGGCGCCGAAGCGGCGGCGCGCGTCCGAGATCCGCTCCAGCTCACCCTCGACGTGCTCGAGCCGGTCCGGCTCGGCCTCCAGCGAGGCGAGAAACGCGCGCAGGTCGGAGCCGACCTCACGCAGGCGCAGCTCGACATCGCGCAGCTCCTCGCCGGCACGGGCGAGCTCGGGCGCGAGCCGCTCGAGCGGGGCGAGCGAGCGCTCGGCGGCTGCCGCGAGCCCGGTCGCTCCCTCGCCCTCGTCCGGCGCAATCGCCTCGGCGGCGCGGGCCGCTCCCTCGGCGAGCTCGGTGACGTGGCGCAGGCGCTCGCGCTCGTCGCGCAGCGACTGCTCACCAGCCGGCTCGAACCCCTCCGTCGCTTCGACGAGGGCGGCCAGCTCGCGCAGGCGGGACTCCTCCGCGGCGGCGCCGCGCGTGAGCTCGTCGTGTCGCTTGCGGGCGGCGGCGAGATCGCGCCAGGCCAGGCGCGCCTCGCGGCGGCGGCGCAGCTGCTCCTCGCCGACGAACGAGTCGAGCACGTCGAGCTGGTAGGAGGGACGGCCGAGACGGCGCTGCTCGAACTGGCCCGACATCGCGATCAGGCGCTCTGCGGCGGCGGCGAGGTCCTCGCGCGCGACGGCGCGACCCCAGGCGTATGCACGCGTGCGGCCGTCGCCGAACACGCGCCGGGCGAGCACGAGGCCGGGCTCGTCCTCCGGCGCCAGCTCGGCGAGCCCGCTGAGCTCGTCGTCGTCGAAGAACCCCTCCGGGACGTCGAGCTCGGCCTCGACGTACGCCTCGGTGCCGGCCGCGCCGACGATGCCCGCGTCGCCCTTCGCTCCGAGCAGCAGCCCCACCGCCTGCGTCAGGATCGTCTTGCCGGCGCCCGTCTCGCCCGTGATCGCAGTCAACCCGGGTCCCGGCGCCAGGACGCCGTCGCGGACGAGGACGAGGTTCTCGATGCGCAGGCTACGAAGCAAAGGTTCGGCTGTAGCGGCTGAAGAACGTCACCTCGGGCAATGTCGCGAGGAGCGAGCGCTGCTCGCCGAGGCGCGTGACCGCCCGGCCGCCCGCGGCGAGGTCGGCGACGCGATGACCGTCGACGAGCGCGGTTGCGGGCACGTCGGGCGTCCGGTTCCAGACGATCAGCTCGTCGCCGCGCGGGACGACGAGCGGGCGGGCGTTGAGCGAGTGCGGCGCGACGAACGTGATCGCCATCGCGTCCAGCCCCCAGACGAGCACGGGGCCGCCGTTCGAGAAGTTGTAGCCCGTCGAGCCGGAGGGAGTCGCGCAGACGAGCCCGTCGCAGGCGAGCCGGCCCAGGCCCGCGCCGCCGACCGCCCATTCGAGCTGGATCATGCGGCCGACGACGGCGCTCGCGATCACGAGGTCGTTGACCGCGACGCGGCGCTCGTCCCCGACCTCGACGTCCAGCGTGGGCACGTCCTCGACCCGGTACTCGCCGGCGAACACGCGCGCCAGCCCGCTCTCCAGCTCGGCCCGCTCGATCGAGGCGAGGAAGCCGACCCGGCCGAAGTTGACGCCGATCACCGGCACGCCGGTGCCGAGATAGCGCGCGAGTGCGCGCAGCATCGTGCCGTCGCCGCCGAGCACGACCGCGATGTCCACATCCGACGTCTCGGCGCCGTCAGGGCCGAGGCCGTGCTTCTCCGACTCCCCGGCCGCGAAGACGAGCTCGACGCCCGACTCGCGGGCGACGTTTGCGAGCCGCGCCAGCGCCGAGCCGATCGCCTGCGGCTTGCCGTGCGTGACCACGGCCGCCCGCTTGACAGCCCTAGGCTGCTGTGACGGCACGGTCGATGCGCTGGTCGATGTCATCGAGGAGCACGGGGTCGGGACGATTGATCAGGTGGACGAAGAACTCCCGGTTGCCCTTCGGTCCGGGCAGTCCGGAGTCTACGACGCCGACCGTCGTCCCACCCCAGTCCAGAGCGGCGTCGACGACCTCCCGGAGCACGCGGCGATGGATGCCCGCGTCCCGGACGACGCCGCCGCGCCCGACCTCGTCCTTCCCGGCCTCGAACTGCGGCTTGACGAGCACGACCGCGTCCCAGCCCGGCGCGAGCAGCCGCAGCACCGGCGGCAGCGCGATCCGGACGCTGATGAACGAGACGTCGGCGACGAGCAGATCGGGGCGGAACGGCAGCTCGGTCAGCTCGCGGGCGTTCGTGCGCTCCAGCACGGTCACCCTCGGGTCGGCGCGCAGCTTCGGGTGGAGCTGGCCGTAGCCGACGTCGACCGCGAGCACGCGCGCAACCCCGTGCTGGAGCAGGTAGTCGGTGAAGCCGCCCGTCGACGCGCCGACGTCGATCGCGTCGCGCTCGTCGAGCTCGACATCGAGTTGCTCGAACGCGTTCGCGAGCTTCTCGCCTCCGCGTGAGACGAAGCGCGGCCGCTCCTTGACGGCGAGCTCGGCGTCCTCGGGCACCTGGTGGCCAGGCTTGTCGTAGCCGGGGACGAGCCCGGCCAGCACGAGCGCCTGAGCCTGCGCGCGGCTCTCGGCGAGCCCGCGCTCGACCAGAAGGACGTCGAGGCGCTTCTTCATCGCGTCCAGGGTAGTGGCGGGATGTGCTACAGGACTGTCATGGAGTTGCGGGGAGAGCGTGTCGTGCTGCGCCCCCTCGTTGAGGAAGACGTCCCCCGGATCGTCGAGCTGGGCGGGGATCCAGACGTGGCGCGCTGGTGGCCGGGGCTGACGCCCGAGCACGTGTTGGAGAAGGCCCGCGGCGCGGACGACGGGACGGTCGTCTTCGCCATCGTCTCCGACGGCGAGGTCGCCGGCATGATCCAGCACTACGAGGAGACGGACGAGGACTTCCGTCACGCCGGCATCGACCTCTTCCTCGGAGCGCGGTACCACGGAGACGGGCTCGGCACGGACGCTGTCCGAACGATGGCGCGCCACCTGATCGACGATCTCCATCACCACCGGCTCGTGATCGACCCGGCCGCACACAACGACCGCGCGATTCGCTGCTACGAGAAGGCCGGCTTCCAACGCGTGGGCGTGATGCGCGAGTATTGGTGCGATCCGGACGGCGTCTGGCGCGACGGACTATTGCTCGACCTGCTCGCGAAGGAGCTGACATGACGGTGACGGCATCGGCCCTGGACTGGCTGCTCGACTCGGACGAGCCCGGGATCGTCTTCCAGGCGAAACGCGACCTGCTCGGCGAGGCGGATCCAGCCGAGGCCGCCCACGTCCTCGAAGGGCCGAAGGTACGGGCGCTCCTGGCAGGGCAGCAGCCCGACGGCGGTTTCGGGGTCAACGTCTACGCCAAATGGGGCGGCGCACACTGGCGGCTCGTCTCGCTCGTCGAGCTCGGCGTCCCGGCCGGCGAGCCCCGCTGCCTCGCCGCGGTCGAGACCGTGCTCGCATGGCTGACCGGAGAGGGCCACCGCAGCCGGATCCCGACGATCGACGGGCTCGTCCGACGCTGCGGCTCGCAGGAGGGGAATGCCCTTGCGGTTTGCTGCCGGCTCGGGCTTGCCGGAGACCCGCGCGTTCGGCTGCTCGCGGAGTCGCTCGTCGAGTGGCAGTGGCCGGACGGCGGCTGGAACTGCGACAAGAACGCGACGGGCTACCGCTCTTCCTTCAACGAGTCGCTGCCGCCGATGTGGGGGCTGCACGAGTACTGGGTCGCCACCGGGGAGACAGCGGCGAAGGACGCAGCCGAGCGCACGGCGGAGCTCCTGCTCGAGCATCGGCTGTTTCGCACGCTCGCAACCGGCGAGCCGATCCGGCCCTCGTTCGTCGTCATGCATCAGCCCCCGTTCTGGCACTACGACTTCTTCCGCGCTCTCGTCGTGCTGGCGCGGATGGGCCGGGCCGGCGACCCGAGGGCGACCGACGGGCTGCAGCTGTTGGAGGAGCGCCGGCTCGCCGACGGGCGCTGGCGCCCCGGCGCGCGCTGGTGGAGGCCGCCCGGATCGAAGGGAAGCAACGTCGAGGTCGTCGACTGGGGCTCAGGCCCGAGCGACCTGCTGACCCTGGACGCGCTCCGCGTCCTCGCGGCCGCCTAGTCCCCGAGTGAGATCGAGCCGTCGGCCGCGATCGGCCAGCCCGGATTGTGTGCGACCTCCCACGGGTGGCCGTCGGGATCGACGAAGACGCCGGAGTAGCCGCCCCAGAACGTCTCGGCGCCGCGACGCGGGATCGTTGCGCCGGCAGCCTCCGCCTCCGCGATGACTGCGTCCACCTCGGCCGGCGAGCGCACGTTGTGGGCGAGCGTCACGCCACCCCAGCCGCCGCCGTCCTCGACGCCGCTGTCCGCGGCGAGCTCGTCCCGGCCCCAGAGCGCGACGATCATCCCGCCGGCCTGGAAGAAGACGACGTCGTCGTCCGGGGCGGCGCCCGTCGTCCACCCGAGCGCCTCGTAGAAGGCGCGCGAGCGGCCGAGGTCCTGCACGCCCAGGGTGACGAGGCTCAGGCGCTGCTCCACGCCACGACTCTACCCAGCCAGCGAGCACGCGAGCTCGACCGGAGCGAGGAAGAAGTCGTCCTCGTCGGATCGCCACGGCTCACCCGCCCGGATGAGCGCGTCCACGACGGCGCGGTAGATCAGCGCCCGCAGCAGCAGCTGCGGGAGGTCGTCCACGTGGTCGACCTCCTTCAGGAGATCTGCATCGGCGCCCTCCCAGAGCAAGGCGTCGCCGACGACGACGGCAGACGCGAAGCCCGTCGGCCGCCAGTAGGGGGAGAAGTCGATCACCGCCGGCGGGAGGCCGTCCGCGAAGAGCACGTTGCCAGTGAGGTCGCCGTGCACGAGCTGGCTCGCAGTCTCGTCGACCGGCCGGAGCGCCGCCGCGAGTCTCGGCAGGTGCTTGACGTGAGCGAACTCCTCGGCCCGAACCTCACCCCAGGCGACGCGCTCCCCAATCGCCCAGTGGTTTGTCCGGCGATCGAGAAATGACGGCCGCGAGACGGCCGCGATCGCGGCGTGGAAACGCTCCCCAACGGCGATGATCTCCGACCAGGCGCGTTCTCGGTGCTCGCCGGGCACGTACTCCCAGGCGCACCAGCCGTCGCTGATGCCGCGCAACCGCGAGACGCGAACGCCGTCGCTCTCGAGCCGCTCGAACAGGGCTCCCCACCACCGGACCTCCTCGACGGACAGATCGAGCGGCTTCACGACGAGGTCGCCGCACCGCCAGGAGGTCTCCATGCCGCCGGCGAGCCGTTCGGGCTCGGCCGAGACCCCGAACTGCCGTCGAGGACGTGAGCGGGCGGCCGCACCTAGGTCGTGCGTGCGGCGAGCGACGCGACGATCTCGGCGAGCACGCTCGTGTCCGCGGGAATCGCGTCGAGCCGCGTCTGGGCGCGCACTGCGGCGGCGTCGGCAAGCCTGCGCGCCTCCTCGACACCGTAGACGTCGACGTAGCCGTCGCCGTCGAGGAGGTCGTCGACGATCTGGAAGAGCAGGCCGAGCTCGTCGCCGAACGCCCTCCAGGCCGGCTGCTCGCCCTCCGGAACCTCCGCGACCCAGAGAGCAACGCCGACCGAGGCGGAGAAGAGCGCCCCCGTCTTCAGCCGGTGCAGCGCCGCGAGGTCGGCGGTGTCGCCGCTGACGTCACGGTGCTGGCCGCCGATCATCCCCAGCGTCGCCTGGGCGAGCTCGCGGCCCACCATCGGCGTCGGATAGGAGAGCGCGAGCCGGAACGCCTCCGCGAGCAGCGCGTCGCCCGCCAGGAGCGCCGTCGCCTCGCCGAAGGCGATGTGGGCGGAAGGACGGCCGCGGCGCTCGTCGTCGTCGTCGAGCGCGGGCAGGTCGTCGTGGACGAGCGAGAACGTGTGCACGAGCTCGACGGCCGCGGCGGCCGGCAGGACGTGCTCGGCGGCGGCGTCGGCAGCCTCGCCGACCGCCAGCGTGATCACCGGCCGGACGCGCTTGCCGCCGGCTTCGAGCGGGTACCGCAGCGCCTCCTCGAGGCGGCCCAGCTCGGGCGTGAACGCGAGCTCGCCGAGATACCCCTCGACGAGAGCACGGAGCTCCTCAGGGCTGCGGAGCATCGGCGCGGGCACGAGCCTTCCCGAGCTCGGCCTCGACCTCCTTCGCGAGCTCGGCGAGCTCCGTCAGGACCTCGACGGCCGCCTCGGCATCCTCCTGCGCGGCCAGCCGCTCCAGCTCCTCACGGGTCGCCTTCAGCCGCTCGAGCAGCTCCTCGGCGCGTCCGAGCGCTTCGTCGGCCGATCCGGTCGAGCTCATGCGACCTCCTCCCTGGCCACCCGGGCCAGAATCCCGTTTACGAGCCGTGCAGCGTCCTCGGACGCGTACCGCTTCGCCAGCACGACAGCCTCGTTCATCGCCACCTCCGGCGGCACGCTCTCCTCCTCCAGCTCGTGGATCCCGATCCTCAGGATGTTCCGCTCGAGCGTACCCAGCCGGTCGGCGGTCCAGCCCTCGGCAGACGCCGTGATCCGGAGGTCGAGCTCCTCCGCCCGCGCCGAGACGGTCTCGGCGAGCTCGAGCGCGAACGCGTCCGGCTGACCCTCGTAGAGCGTCGTCAGCGGCTGCCCGGTCAGATCCCACTGGTAGAGCAGGAAGAGCGCGGTGCGTCTCGCTTGCCGGCGGCCCGTGCTCACGCGTCGAGCTCCTCGATCGAGACGTCGACGCGCTCGACGATCAGGCCGGCCGCGGTGCGCAAGGCATCGGTGACGCTCTCCTGCACGGCGCGCGCGAGCTCCGGCAGGGCGGTGCCGTAGCGGGCTGCGAGCTCGAGCTCGACCTGGACGGCGCCGTCGGCGACGCTCACGTCGAGGCCGCGTCGCGGGCGCCGGACACGGGCGCCGTCGACCAGCTCGGCCGTCGAGATCACGAGCCCCGCCAGCGCGGCGCCCTCGATCCTGATCTCGCCCTGTGGGCTCTTGAGCACGTGCCCGTCGCGGCTCATGGGCCGTCCTTGGCCGAGCTTAGGGTGGGGACTTGGAGTCCCACACGACCGAAGCGGGGGCGTCCCCACGGGAGCGAGTCGAAGCGAGCGACGTCATCCGGCGGTGAGCGCCGGAAGGCGCCCCTCCATCTCCGCGAGGAAGCTCGTCGAGTACTCGCCCCCTGCGAACTCGGCCGAGCGGAGGATGTCGAGCGCGAGCCCGCGCGTCGTCGGCACGCCGTCGAGGCCGATCTCCTCGAGCGCGCGGATTCCGCGCGCGATCGCGGCCGGCCGGTCCTCGGCCCAGACGATGAGCTTCGCGATCAGCGAGTCGTAGTACGGCGAGATCGCCGAGCCCTCCTCGAGATGCGTGTCGATGCGGACGCCGGGGCCGAGCGGCGGCCGGAAGCGCGTGATCGTCCCCGGTGCGGGCGCGAAGTCGCGCGCAGGATCCTCGGCGTTGAGCCGGATCTCCAATGCGTGCCCGCGGCGCGGCGCCCGGCCGGTCAGCGACAGCGGCTCCCCTGCGGCGACGCGCAGCTGCTCCCGCACCAGGTCGACGCCGGTGACGAGCTCGCTGACGGGATGCTCGACCTGGAGGCGGGCGTTCAGCTCGATGAAGTGGAAGGTGCCGTCGGCGCCGAGCAGGAACTCGAAGGTCCCGGCGTTCTCGTAGCCGATCGTCCGGCACGCCCGCTCCGCCGCGGCCTCCATCTCCTCACGCGTGTCGGCGTCCAACGCGGGCGAGGGCGACTCCTCGATCAGCTTCTGGTGGCGCCGCTGGATCGAGCACTCGCGCTCGCCGAGCGTGAGCACGCCGCCGTCCTTGTCGCAGAGCACCTGGATCTCGACGTGCCGCGCCGGGACGAGCGCCTTCTCGAGGTAGAGCGAGCCGTCCGAGAACGCGGCCTCGGCCTCGACGCGGGCGGTCGAGTACGCCGCCTCGAGCTCGTCCGGGCCGTGGACGAGCCGCATCCCCTTGCCGCCGCCGCCCGCCGTCGCCTTCAGCAGCACCGGGTAGCCGAGCTCCTCGGCCGCGGCGCGCACGTCGGCGAGCGACGCGCCGCCCTCGGTGCCCGGCACGAGCGGGACACCGGCGGCCTTCATCTCTGCCTTCGCTCGTGCCTTGTCGCCCATCCGCTCCATCACGTCCGCGCCGGGACCGACGAAGACGAGGTCGTTGTCCTCGCACGCCCGCACGAAGGCCGGGTTCTCGGAGAGGAAGCCGTAGCCCGGATGGACGGCCTCGCAGCCCGTCGTGTCGGCCGCGGCGATCACGTTGGCGATGCGCAGGTAGCTCTCCGAAGCCGAGGGCGGGCCGATGCAGACCGCCCGGTCGGCGAGGCGGACGTGCAGCGCGTCCCGGTCGGCGGTGGAGTAGACGGCGACGGCCTCCGCGCCGAGCTCGTGGATCGCGCGGATGATCCTGACGGCGATCTCGCCGCGGTTCGCCACGAGCACGCGGTCGAACATCAGAGCGTCGGCGGCGCGGCGATCGGCTCGAGCTCGAAGAGGAGCTGCCCGAACTCGACCGGCTTGCCGTTCTCGGCGTGGATCGCGGTCACCCGGCCGGTGGCGTCCGCCTTCAGCTCGTTGAAGAGCTTCATCGCCTCGAGCAGACAGAGCGTCTGGCCGGGCGTGACGACGTCGCCCACATCCACGAACGGCGGCGTCCCCGGCTCCGACTGGCGATAGAAGACGCCCACCATCGGCGACTCGACCCGGATCGAGCCGGTCGACGCGGCGGGGAGCACCGGCAGCTCGCCGGGCTCGTCGTCGGCGAGCGGGGCCGCCAGCTGCAGCGCCGGGCGCTCGTCGGCCCGGCGGACGGAGACGCGCATCCCCTCGTCCTCGATCTCGACCTCGGCGACGCCGCTCTCCTGGACGATCCGGACGAGCTCGCGGATGCGCTGCTCGCGCGTCTCCTCGAGCGTCGTCTCGCCGCGATCGTCGCGGTTGTGGCGGGCCCTGATCGTGCGCAGCAGCGCCTCGGCCTCCTCGCCGAAGAGCGCGATCAGGACGAGCTCCTCCTCGCTCGCGGCCAGGCCTTCGGCCTCGAGCCGGACGTCCTCGGCAGTCGGCGGGTCCTCGTCGAGCGGTGCGAGGCCGTCCGAGAGCAGTTCGACCGCTCGCGCGACGGTCGCGTCGACGGAGCCGGGCGGGCTGCCGAAGCCGCCCTGGACGAGCGAGCGGAACTCGTCGACGACCGTCCCGTAGCGGCGGGCCGAGAGCACGTGGATCAGCGCCTGCGAGGCGAGGATCTGGCCGATCGGGGCGGCGAGCGGCGGCCAGCCGGTCTCGCGCCGGATCTGCTGCAGCTCGTCGAGCGTCTCGAGCAGGCGGTCGTCGGCCGCGTGCGCACGCAGGTGCGTGTCGAGGGCGGCGACGAGCCCGGTCGGCAGGTCATACTCGGCCGCGCGCACAGCGATCCGCGGCGCATGCGGCGTCACGATCTCGTCGCCGATGTGCTCGTCGACGAGGTCGGAGGCCTCCCACAGCTTGGCAACGTCGACGCCGGTGTCGAGGCCCATCCCGGCGAGCGCGGAGGCGAGCGACTCGCCCGCGACGCGATGGAGCGAGAGCGCGAGCGGGTAGACGGCGCAGGCGATCATGTCCGCGCCGGCCCTGGCCGCCTCGAGCGAGTCCGCCAACGCGGTCCCGCCGGCGCCCTGGCAGTAAAAACCAACGGGAAGGCCCGACGCCTCCTTGACGCGGCCAACGAGCTCGGCTGCCTGGTGCGGCTCGAGCCCGCCGCTCGGGTCGTGGACGAGCGCTCGGGTGGCCTTGATCTCGGAGAGCTCCCGTGCCTGCTCGACGAGCTTGTCCATGGCACCCTCGTCGCCTGGGCTGTAGACGAGCCCCGCGTGGAACTCCTTGCCCGCGGCGACGATCGCCTCACCCGGCTCGCGGAGGTTGGAGACGTCGTTGAGCGGGTCGTGAAGGCGGAAGACGTCGATGCCGTTCTCGGCCGCGGAGGCGACGAAGCGGCGCACGAAATCGGCGCCGACGGGACGCGCGCCCACGAGGAAGCGGCCGCGCAGCGCCAGGCCGAGCGGCGTCGACGTTCGCGACTTCAGCGCGCGGATGCGCTCCCACGGGCTCTCGACGCCGCGCCGGACGGCCGTGTCGAAGACGCCGCCGCCGGAGACCTCGAGCAGCGCGAAGCCGGCGCCGTCGAGCACTTCCGCGATCCGGAGCAGCTCCCCGGTGGGGACCCGTCCCGCGAGCGGTTCCTGCGAGAGCAGGCGAATGGTGGTGTCGACGAGCCGCGGCACGTGCGGAGACTACCGAGTGCCGGTCCGGGAGACTTTGTGTTTCAGAAACACAAGCGCCTCGTCGGCCGCGCAACCATGCGGGTGTGTACGAAGCTTGTGTCTGATAGACACAAGCTCAGGCGCGGCTAATGTAGCGGCCTTCGCGGGGATCGACCTTGACCCGGTCGCCCGGGTTCACGAAGAGCGGCACTGCGACGACGGCGCCCGTCTCGAGCGTCGCCGGCTTCGTCACGTTCGAGACCGTGTCGCCCTTCACGCCGGGCTCGGTGTCGGTGACCGTGAGCTCGATCGAGGAGGGCAGCTGCACGCCCGACGGCTTGCCGCCGACGAAGAGGAGCTGCACCGGGGTCGACGGCTGCATGTAGGGCAGCTCGGTCTCCAGCGACGCGTGCGGGAGCGACATCTGCTCGTACGTCTGCTCGTCCATGAAGACGACCTCGTCGCCGGAGTCGTACAAGTACTGCATGTTCTTGACCTCGGTGAAGACGCGCGGGAACTTCTCGCCGGCGCGGAAGGTCTTGTCGACGACGGAGCCGGAGTCGACGCTCTTCACCTTCGTGCGCACGAACGCTCCGCCCTTGCCCGGCTTCACGTGCTGGAACTCGAGAATGCGCCAGACCGAGCCGTCGATCTCGACGTGCATCCCGTTCTTGAACTCGTTGGTACTGACGACGTCGGCCACGGCGCGCGCAGGTTACCTGACGGTCGTCAGCTGCTTGTCCGCGTGGGTGAGCCGCTCGCTGCCGTCGTCGGTGACGAGCACCATGTCCTCGATCCGGACGCCGCCGACATCCGGGATGTAGATGCCCGGCTCGCAGCTGATCACGTTCCCGGCTTCGAAGGTGTCCGTCGACTCAGCGCGCGCCGCCGGTTGCTCGTGCACCTCGAGCCCGATCCCGTGGCCGAGGCCGTGGCCGAAGTTCTCCCCGAACCCCGCGGCGGTGATGAGATCGCGTGCAGCAGCGTCGGCGTCGCGCCCGCTCACGCCGGGGCCGTACGCCGCGAGCCCGGCGAGCTCCGCCTCGAGGCAGACCTCGTACGCCCGCGCCAGCTCGTCCGGCAGGTCACCGGTCGCAAAGGTGCGGGTGCAGTCCGACGCGTAGCCGTCGATGCGACAGCCGGCGTCGATCGTCACGAGCGTGTTCGCCGGGATCTCGGCGTCGCGGACATCCGCATGCGGGCTGGCGCCGTTCTCGGCCGCGGCGACGATCGTGTCGAACGCAAGCTCCGGACGCGCCGTGCTCGTGGAAGAGCTCGCGCACCCGCCACGCCAGCTCGCGCTCCGTGCGCCCCGTGAACTGCTCCTCGGCGAGCGCGGTGAAGACCTTGTCCGAGATCGCAGCCGCCTCGCGGATCGTCGCGATCTCCCCCGGCTCCTTGATCGCGCGCAGGCGCTCGACGAGGCCTGACTGCGGCACGGTGTCGACACCGCCCTCGCGTAGCTGCTCGTTCGCGGCGACGGTGACGACGTGGCCTTCGATCCAGATCGTCCGGCCCGCCAGCCGCGTCGAGAGGTCGCCGAACACGGCGCGCGCCGTCTGCTCGAAGCGGACGCCCTCGAGCGCGCGCGCCTTCTGCGCGTAGCGGAAGTCGGTGAACAGCGTCGCGTCGCCGTCGGGCGCCACGAGCAGGGCCGCGTTCGAGCTCTGCAGGCCGGTGAGATAGCGGACGTTGACGCCGCTCGTGACGAGCAGCGGCTCGTCCAGCAATGCCGCGAGTCGCTCGATCCTGCTCACTGCTTCGCCAGCCATTCAAGCGCCTCCTTGTAGCCCTCCGGGCCTTTGCCGAGGATCCGCTTGGCGGCGAGGTCGGCGATCACGGAATGCCGCCGCCACTCTTCCCGCTCCTCGATGTTGGACAGGTGCACCTCGACGACCGGCACCTTGAAGAGCTCGATCGCGTCGCGGATCGCGTAGCTGTAGTGCGACCACGCGCCGGGGTTGACGATGACCCCGCCCGCCCAGTCGAGCGCGTCGTGGCACCAGTCGACGAACTGACCTTCGTGGTTCGTCTGGCGGCAGCGGGTCGTGCACTCGAGCACCTTCGACCATGCATAGATCTGGCTCTCCAGCTCAGCGAGGCCGAGCCCGCCGTAGATCGCCGGATCGCGTTTGTCGAGGGCGTCGAGGTTGACCCCGTTGAGGACGGCGACGCGCACGGCCGCGATGCTATCCGTCGATCAGAGCATCGAGTGCCGCACGGACGTCTGCAGACGGCACCTCGACGCCGACCCGCGGCTTGCCGGGCGCTTCGAGCAGCACCAGGCGCGGCGTCCCGTCGACGACCTTCTTGTCGCGCGCAAGCGCTGCCCAGGCCGCGTCGCGGTCGACCCGGACGCGCTCTGGCCGGAGCGTCTCCTCGACCATTTTCGTGTCGAGGCCGGAGAGCCGCAGCGCGGCGAGCAGCCCGAGTGCGACCGCGCGGCCGTGTGGGAGCGCGTAGTCCGCGGCTGCCTCGAGGGCGTGCGCGAACGTGTGGCCGAGGTTGAGCTGCGCGCGCTCGCCGCGGTCGTGCGGGTCGCGCAGGCAGAGCGCGGTCTTGAACGCGGCGGCGCGGCGGACCTGCTCGCCGAGCGGCAGCTCCCAGATCGGCTCGCCCGCCAGCAGCCCGGTCTTGACGACCTCGGCCTGCCCGTTCGCGACCTCCTCCTCGGGGAGCGTCTCCAACGTGACGGGATCGATCACCGTCCGAACCGGCCAGTGGAAGGCGCCGACGAGATTCTTCCCGTCGGGGAGGTCGATCGCGGTCTTGCCCCCGATCGCCGCGTCGACCTGGCCGACGAGTGTCGTCGGCACGGCGACCCAGTCGATCCCGCGAAAGTAAGTGGCCGCGGCGAAGCCGGCGACGTCCGTCGTGCACCCGCCGCCGAGCGCGACGAGCGTGCCCGACCGCTCGAGCCGCAGCGCATGCCAGAGGGCTTCCAGCGACTCGACCGTCTTCGCCTGCTCCCCCGGCGCGAGCTCGTGGACGGCGCGGGCGCGCGCGCCGAGCGCGAGCTGCACGTCCATGCCGTAGATCCCCGCCACCCTGGCGTCGCTGACGATCTCGACCTGGCCCTCGGCCGGGACGAGCTCGCCGAGCCGCTCCAGCGCGCCGGGCTCGACGTGGACGCCGCCCGCGGCGAGGACGGCGCCTTCGAGATCCGCCGTCCGTGCGTCCGCCGCGTCGTCGTAGAGCGGCTGCCGCTGGTCGTACAGCGTTCGGAACGCCGCCTCGTCCTGCGCGAGCGGCCTCTCTCCCGCGACACGCCGCCAAGCCTCGTCGGCGTCGATCTCGACCAGGACCGTCAAGGCGCGATCGCGCAAGGCCTTCCGGATCTGGTCAGTGCCGACGGCACCGCCGCCGAGCGCGATCACGGCCGGTGTCGTCGAGCCGAGCGCCTCGAGCGCATGCTTCGACTCGCGCAGGCGGAACGCAGCCTCGCCCCCGGTCTCGAAGATCCGCGCGATCGGCTCCTCCCGCTCGATCTCGCCGTCGACGTCGAAGAAGGGACGCCCCAGCTGCTCCGCGAGCGCGGCCCCGAGCGTGGACTTCCCCGCGCCCATGAAGCCGATCAGCGCAACGTGACGGTCTAGGGCGTGCGTTTCCGCTCCTGGACTCGCTGCACGTAGGCCGCATGCGCCGCGAGCATGTCGACGAGCGCGTCGCCGCCGAGCTTCTCCCGCGCGGCCCGCGCAAGCTCCCACGCGACCGCCGCCTCGGCGACGACCGCCAGCGCTTCGACCGCGGCGACGTCGCTGCGCTCGACGAGGGCCTGAGCCGGATCGCCGGTGGCGAGGTCGACGGAGTCGAGCGGACGCATCAGCGTCGGCAGCGGCTTCATGCCGGCGCGGACGACGAGCTCCTCACCGTTCGACATTCCCGCCTCGATCCCACCGGCGCGGTTGGAGCGACGCGTCAGGCCGGGCTCGATCTCGTCGTGGGCTGCCGAGCCGCGCTCGCGAGCGAGTGCGAAGCCGTCGCCGACCTCGACCCCCTTCACCGCCTGGATTCCCATCAGCGCCGCCGCGAGCCGCGCGTCGAGCCGGTCCTCGCGGGTGGCGTACGAGCCCAGCCCGGGGAAGACACCCGTGGTGCGAACCTCGACGATCCCGCCGAGCGTGTCGCGGTCGGCCCGTGCGGCGTCGATCGCCGCCTCCCAGTTCTCGCGCTTGCCGCCGATCTCGAGCACCGAGCCCGCGACCTCGATCCCGAGCTCGCGGAGGAGCGCCTTTGCAACGGCGCCGGCCGCGACGAACACAGCCGTGTGGCGGGCGCTTGCCCGCTCGAGCGCGTCGCGCACGTCCTCGTGGCCGTACTTCAAGACACCGGCGAGGTCGGCGTGACCGGGACGTGGCAGCGTCACGGGCTTCGTTCCCTTCCCGGACGGCTCGCCCTCGGGCTGCCACGGGTTCATCCCCCACTCCCAGTTCTTGTGATCGCGGTTGCGGACGACGAGCGCGAGCGGCGTTCCCAGCGTGCGCCCGTGCCGGAGGCCGGCGAGCACTTCGACCTCGTCCTGCTCGAGCTGCTGGCGCGGGCTGCGCCCGTAGCCCTGCTGGCGCCGGTGCAGATCTGCGTCGATCGCAGCGCGGTCGAGCGTCAGCCCGGCGGGCAGCCCGGTCAGGATCGCCACGAGCGCCGGCCCGTGCGACTCGCCGGCGAGTGGTGAGAGCAAGCGTCACGCGCGCAGAGCGTACTGCGGCGCGCATGACGTCAACCGGGGCTGGCAGCGCGGTCCAGAGCTCGAACGACGCTGCTCCTTGCGCGACGAGCACGTCCAGGCCGTCGACGACGTCCGCGCCCGCGGCCCGGGCCGCGGCTGTGAGCGCCGTCTCCCCTCCCTCGGCCCGGTACGCGAGGTCGATCACGATCTGGCCTCCGCGTGGCTCGAAGAGCGCCTCGTCCTTGACCGGCGTCGCGTGCACGACGAGCTCGGCGTCGTCCGTCCGGGGTGGCCACTCGCCTCTCCGCGAGAAGACGTCGACCTTGGCTCCGCGTGCGCGCAGCTCGTCGATCCACGCCGTCGCCGCGCCGCCGGCGCCGACGACGGCGGCGCGCCCCGGCCGGCGGTCGCCGAGCGCGGCGGTATCCGTGCTCGAGCCGAGCACACGGCCGTCGCGGATCACGAGCGTGTTCACCGACTCGATTGCCGCCCTCGACCTCGTCGCAGAGCGCGACGACGGCAAGCTTGTGCGGCGTCGTCACGTTGGCGCCGAGGAACCCCAGTCGCGACCATCCCGCGGACCGCATCCTTCAGCTGCTCCGGCGCGACGCCGAGCGGGACGTAGGCGACGTCGAGCGCAAGCGCGGCGAAGGCGGCGTTCTGCATCCGCGGCGAGAGCGAGCCGACCTTCGGGTCGCGGAGCAGCCCAACGAGAGCAGTCGTCCCGCCGATCATCGCTTGTGTCTGATAGACACAAGCGCCCGTTCGCGCCGCATGGTTGCGCGGAATTCGGTGAGCTTGTGATTGATAGACACTTGCGTCAGCCGCAGCCGAACCCGTATTCGCAGGCCTTGGCGTAGAACTCCGATTCGCTCGAGGTGAAGAAGTGATGCACCCGGTCCGGCTTGCGCACGAAGTAGAGGTAGTCGACCTTCGCCGGGTGCGCGGCGGCCTGCATCGAGGCGAGCCCCGGGTTCGCGATCGGTGTCGGCGGCAGCCCGGTGCGGTTGCGGGTGTTGTACGGGTTGTCGCTTTCGAGCTGCGAGACGCGCAGCGCCTCGGTCCCGGGGACGTCGAGCCCGTAGCGGATCGTGGCGTCGATCCCGAGCGGCATCCGGGCCTTGAGCCGGTTGTAGATCACGGCCGCGACCTTCGGCCGCTCGTCGGGCGCGATCGTCTCCTTCTCGACCATCGAGGCGATGATCAGGACGTCGTACGGCGTCAGGTTCTTCTTCTTCGCCGCGGCGAGGTCGACTTTCGCCCAGTTCGACTCGAAGTGCTCGATCTGGTCGTCGACCAGCTGCGCGCTCGTCGTCTTCGGCGTGAACTCGTAGGTCGCCGGGAAGAGGAAGCCCTCGATCGCCTTCGCGTCCTTCCGAAAGGTGGGCGGCACCGCCGCGGCCTTCGAGGCCTTCGCGTAGGTGTTGCCGGAGAGCTTCGGCGTCACCTTGCGCCTCGTCTTCGCGATCTGGCGCACCTCGGCGACGCGCGTGACCATCTCCTTGCGCGTGAAGCCCTCCGGGAAGACGATCCGGAGGATCGTCGGCTTCGGTGCTGCGACCGTCGTGACGGGAGGCGGCTCCTCGGTGTCGCTGTCGCCGAACGCGCTGACGCCGAGCCAGAGCGCGAGCCCGAGGAACGCGACGAGCAGCAGCGCGGCGAAGGCACGGCGACGAGCGATCTGGCCCTTCGGCGGCTGCTCTGCCGGGCGGCCCGGCTTTGGGGGCATTACGCCTCTCGGCTCGTCCACGCCAGCCAGCTCTCGAGCAGGTGCGCCGCAGCACGAGCGTCCTCCGGGGCCTTCGAGGAGGGCCCGGACGCGGCCAGAGCGGTGGTGAAGCGCTCGTCGAACGACTCGACGGGGACGTCGAGCAGCGCCTCGAGCGATGCGACGAATGCCGCCGTCTCCTGCGCCTGGGCGCCCGTCGCTCCGCGCAGCGTCAACGGCAGGCCGACGACGACCCGCTCCGCCCCCTCCGCGGCGACGAGGTCAGCGAGTTCGCGCAGGCCTGCCTCCGAGGCGGCGCGCAGGACGACGCCGAGCGGTCGCGCCAGCGTTCCCGTCGGGTCGGAAACGGCGACGCCCGTGCGCGCCGAGCCGTAGTCCAGCGCGATCACCTTCAGGCGAGCGCCTCGAGAATCGTCTGCTCGGCCAGCGCAACCGCGTTGTCGAGCCCGGCGGCGTCCTTGCCGCCCGCACGCGCCATCGTCGGCCGTCCGCCGCCCTTGCCGCCGATCAGGGCGGCCGCCTCGCGGATCACGTCGCCCGCGTTGACGCCTCGGCCCTCGAGCGACTTGTCGAGGTTGATCAGGAGCTGGGCGGCGCCGTTGTCGCGCACGCCGACGATCACGGCCGCAGGCGCATGCGTTGCTTTCAGCTTGTCGGAGACGTCGAGCGGATCGCCCGCCGTGAGCTCGACGACGAGCACGGTCACGTCGCCGGCCGCCGTCTCGCGCGTGACGGTGAAATCGGCGTCCACCTTGCCGCCGCCGTCGCCCTGCTTCGCCTCCTTGCGCACCCTCGCGAGCTCGTTCCGCAGCTCGTCCCCCTCCTTCGCGCGCTCGTGCAGGAGTGCGAACGCCTCGCCCGCGGTGACCGCCTCGATCCGCCGCGCGCCCGAGCCGACCGAGCCCTCGGAGAGGATCACGAACGGCCCGATCTCGGCGGTCGAGCGGACGTGGGTGCCGCCGCAGAGCTCGCGCGAGAAGCCGTCGATCTCGACGACGCGCACGATGTCGCCGTACTTCTCGCCGAAGAGCATCTGCGCTCCCAGCCGCCGCGCCTCGTCGATCGGCGTCTCGAACGTCCGCACTGGGTGCGCGGCGAAGACCTGCTCGTTCACGAGCTCCTCCACCTGCGTGCGTTCATCGCCGGTCAAGGCCTGGCCGTGCGTGAAGTCGAAGCGGAGCTTGTCCGGGCGGACGGCGGAGCCTGCCTGCTGGACGTGCTCGCCGAGCACACGCCGGAGCGCCTCGTGCAGCAGGTGCGTCGCGGTGTGGTTCGCCATCGTCGGGAAGCGCACAGCCCAGGGGACGACGGCCTTGACGCGGTCCCCCACCGCGAAGCCGTCACCTTCGAAGACGAGCGCCTGGTCGTCGCCGATCCGGACGGCGTCGCGCAGCTCGGCGCGCGCGCCCGTCTCCTCCTGCTCGATCCAGCCCTGGTCCGAGACCTGGCCGCCACCGGCCGGGTAGAAGGGCGAACGCTCGAGCTTGGCCTCGAAGGTGCCGTCGCCGAGATCCTCGAGGGCGAGGATCGCGGTCAGCACCTCCGTCTGCTCGTAGCCGACGAACTGGCTCGGCGGCCCGGGCAGCGCCGCGACCGCGCGCGAGCCGCCGCCTCGCGAGACCTCGCGGTGCTCGACCATCCGCTCGCGGAAGCCGTCCTCGTCGACCGGGATCCCGCGCTCCAGCGCCAGCTCGCGCGTCAGCTCGAACGGGAAGCCGTAGGTCGCGAAGAGGTCGAACGCGTCCTTGCCCGAGATGGCGCCGTTGGCGGCGACGTCCTCGAACATCTTCATCCCGCGCGCGAGCGTCTCGGTGAAGCGGTCCTCCTCGGCGCGGAGCACTTCGCGGATCCGCTCGCGGCTCTCCGCCAGCTCCAGGAACGACGGGCCCATCTGGTCGACGACGACGTCGCTGATCCGCCAGAGGTCGTCGAGCCCGATCGTGCGCGCCTGCTGGACGGCCCGCCGGATGATCCGGCGCAGCACATAGCCGCGGCCCTCGTTCGACGGCGTGACGCCGTCGGCGACGAGGAACGTCATCCCGCGGCCGTGGTCGGCGAGGACGCGGTGTGCCTTCGTCGCTGCGGGCGAGTCGCCGAACTTGACGCCGCTCTCGGCGGCGACCCAGTCCATGATCGCCTGGTAGCCGTCGGTCTCGTACACAGAGCGGTTCGGGACGTCCTGGACGATCGCCGCCAGGCGCTCGAGACCCATCCCCGTGTCGATGTTCTGCTTCGGCAGCGGCGTCAGCGTCCCGTCCGGATGCTGCTCGTACTCCATGAAGACGAGGTTCCAGAACTCGAGGAAGCGGTCGCAGCGCGTGCAGGCGGGTGCGCACGCCGGGTCGCCGCAGCCGTGCTCCGGGCCCCAGTCCCAGTAGATCTCCGAGTCGGGCCCGCACGGCCCGGGCCCGCCGACCGACCAGAAATTCTCCGAGCTCGGCAGGGCGACGATGCGCTCCGGCGGCATCCCGACGGCCTCCCACTCCCTGATCGCGACCTCGTCGGGCCCGAGCCCGAAGACGGGGTCGCCCGCGTGGACGGTCACCCAGATCCGGTCCCAGTCGAGCCCGAGGCGCTCGATGATGAACTCCTTCGCAAGCTCGATCGCCCCGTCCTTGAAGTACTGACCGAACGAGAAGTTGCCCAGCATCTCGAAGAAGGTGAGGTGATGGCCGTCGTTCCCGACCTCGTCGATGTCGGGCGTCCGGAAGCACTTCTGCGAGGTCGCCGTCAGCGGCGCCGGCGGCTGCTCGCGGCCGAGGAAGTACGGCATCTGCGGCTGCATCCCGGCGGTCGTCAGCAACGTCGAGTGGTCGTCGGCGCGCGGCACGAGCGGCCACGACGGCAGCCGTTTGTGGCCCTTCTCCTCCATGAAGGCGAGGAAGCCCTCGCGCAGCTCGGCGCTCGTACGCACGCTGGGATTGTAGGTGGGGAGCCGCGCGCGTCCGTTCGGGCGCCGGATCAGCCGGCGGCGCGCTTCTGAGCCGGGATCGCCTCGAGCTGCTCGTCGGTCGCGATCTCGTCGCGGATCTTCTCCAGCGCACGGCGGATCAGGCGCGAGACGTGCATCTGCGAGATCCCGACGCGCTGTGCGATCTGGCTCTGCGTCAGCCCGTCGAAGAAGCGCAGGTGGAGAATCCGGCGCTCACGCTCGTCGAGCACGCGGAAGCCGGGCGCGAGCACGGCGCGATCCTCCGAGACCGAGTACTGGTGCTCCTCGGTGCCGAGCGACTCGAGCGGGTCGACCTCACCGTCCTCGTCGGAGCCGCCCACCGAGAGCGAGAGCGACGTGTAGGCGCGGCCCGACTCGAGCGCCTCGAGCACGAGCTCCTCCTCGACGCCTGCCGCCTTGGCGAGCTCGGGGATCGTCGGCGAGCGCCCGAGCTGGACGGTCTGGTCCTCGACGATCTTCGAGAGCTGGACGTTCAGCTCCTGGAGGCCGCGCGGAACCCGCACGGCCCAGCCCTTGTCGCGGAAGTGGCGCTTGATCTCGCCGATGATGTTCGGCGTCGCATAGGTCGTGAGCTCGACGCCGCGGTCGATGTCGAAGCGGTCGATCGCCTTGATCAGGCCGATGCAGCCGATCTGGACGAGGTCGTCGAGCTGCTCGCCCCGGTAGGCGTAGCGGCGGGCAAGTGAGCGGACGAGCGAGAGGTACTGCTCGATCAGCTGCTCGCGCGCGGCGAGGTCTCCCTGCTCGTGGTAGCGGCGCAGCAGCGCCTTGTCGGATGCGCGCGTCATGACTGCGGCTCCCCCGGGACGAAGCGCTTGCGCAGGTCGACCCAGGCGCCGCCGTCGCGCCGGCTCACGGTCGCGTCGTCGACGGTCGTGTCGAGCAGCCTGCGGAGGCCGAGCGTCTCGCCTGCGTCGTCGTCGAGCACGGCGGCCGTGCGCTCGCCGACGGGCCCAACCGAGACGTCGATCGTGTCGTCGCCGACCCGCAGCAGCACGGTGACCTCGCCCTCGTCTGCTTCGTCGTGCTCGAGCAGTGAGGCGAGCGCCAGCTGGAGGTCGTCCAGCACCTCGAGCGTGACGTCGCGGCGGGCCGCGATGCCGCCGACCACGAGCTCCGCGATGATCGAGAAGTCGCGCTCGCGTGGGATCGTGATCTCGACGGTGTCCAGCACCGGCGCCTCCATCAAGCCGTGCCACTGTCGGCGGCGCGAAGCTCCTCTTCGAGGTCTCGCTCTCGCCGTGCGGCTGCTTCCTTCGCGCTCCGGACGGCCTCGCCGACATCACGGCGGGTCTTCAGCGTGGCGAACCCATGCGTCAATCCCGCGGCGAGGCCGGAGATCTTCTGCACAGGACGTGTGATCGCCATGCTCACGGCACGCACTGCCGTGTCCGCGCTTTCCGCCATGTCCACTGCGCTGTCCGTCACCTGATCCACCTTGTCCAGCTGCACGTTCACCCGGTCGACGCTCTCGCCGACTTTGTGGATGACGGGCAGCAATTCGCGTTCCGTCCCTCTGATGAACGAAGAGAGCCGGGCGAAGGTTCCGCCCAGGCGCACAAGTGCGTACGCGAGGCCGAAACCGACGGCGAGCAGGAAGACGGCGAGGGCGTAGTCTGCGATCTCGCCCGCGCTGGCGGCTAGAAGCTGCACGGGCTGCATCCTAATTGCGACCGGCAGACGACACCACGCCGCACCCGACGACGGCGCCGTCGGCGTAGAGCGCGGCGATCTGACCCGGAGCGACGCCGTACGCGGGCTGGGCGAGCTCGAGCGTGAACCCCGTCGCCGTCAGTGTCACGCGCGCGGGCAGCGCCGGGGAGCGGTAGCGCAGCTTGGCCTCGACGTCCTCGGACGGCGCGTAGATGACGCCTTGCACCTCGACGGTCGAACAGGCGAGCGAGCCGCGCGGGCCGACGACGAGCGTATTCGTGGCTGCGTCCGACCGCAGTGCGTAGAGCGGCTCGGACGCGGCGACGCCGATTCCGCGGCGCTGGCCCGGTGTGTAGCGCCAGACGCCCTCGTGGCGGCCGAGCTCGACGCCGTCCTCGTCCACGATCGCGCCGTCCGCGGCCTCGAGCCCCCGCCGCTCGAGGAACGCGCGGTAGTCGTCGCCGGCGAGGAAACACGCCTCCTGGCTCTCGCGGCGCTCCGCGACTTCCAGCCCGGCAGCGCCCGCCTCGCTGCGCGTCTCCGTCTTCGTCTGCTCGCCGAGCGGAAACTCGATCTGGCCGAGCAGTGCCGGGTCGAGCGGGGCGAGCATGTACGACTGGTCCTTGTCCGGATCGGCCGCGCGGGCGAGGAGCCGGCGCCCATCGCGCTCGACGATCCGCGCGTAGTGGCCGGTCCAGAGACGGGACGCGCCGGCGCGCTCGGCGAAGTCGAGCAGCTCGGAGAAGCGAAACTCGCCGTTGCAGCGGCCGCACGGATTCGGCGTCTCGCCGCGGGCGTAGGAGGCGACGAAGGGGTCGACGACCGCGCGGCGGAACTCGTCGCGCAGGTCGAGCGTGACGTGCGGCAAGCCGAGGGCATGGCAGGTCTCGCGCGCGGCGATCACGGCCTCCGGCGAGCAGCAGGCGCGCTCCGAGTCGGGGCCCGCAGGGTCGAGCCAGAGACGGAGCGTGACGCCGATCGCGTTCGGTCCTGCCCGGAGCAGCGCGACCGCGCTGTCGACGCCGCCGCTCATCGCGACGGCGATCCGATCGGGATCCCGGTCGGCGCGGAAGACCTGCGCGAGCGCATTCGCGAGCGCGTCGGCCGCGAGCGTCTCTCCGGGCACGGCGGCCGCCTCGAGCAGCGTCAGCCCCGCCAGCGGCCCGGCCATGCCGGGCGCGTCGGCCTCGACGATCCGGTCGCCGTCGACGAGGAGGCGCACGAACGCCAGCTCGGCGCCGCGAGCAGAGTCTCCGAGAACCTCGATCATGAGGCCAGGCTAGCGGCTCTTCCCTCTGCTCTTGGGAGGCGGGCCGACCCTTTAGGGGTCTTAGCGCGATCGGGATCCGCTTTCGCGGATCCCGATCTTGCGCCGTAAAGCTGCTCCACCCTGCCGATGCTTCCTTGCGCCGATGCGAACCTGCCTTAGCAGGTGGGTGCCCTGCCGGACATCGACGGGTGAGGTCTAGACCGGACCCAGGCTCCCTTCACGTGAGCGTTGGTTCACGTTTACGCGCAAGGCCACGTACAGGGTCGAGCAGGACCATTCTAGTGCCATTGGGTGGACGACCGGCCGCGAAGCGGCCGCTTCAGGGGTTTGCGCGCCCGAAATCCGCTTCTGCGGATTTCGGGCATGCGACGGCTAAGGCCTCGCGAACCGCCAGCGGATCTGCTGCGTGCCGTCGATGCCGAGACGCTGCGCGAGCGCCTCGGTCAGCTCGAACTGGCGGCCCTGCCGCTTCAGACGTGAGTCGATCACCTCGGTCAGCAGCTCGGTGCCGCCGTAGGCGATGTAGATCTTCACGCCGCACGGGAGCACGGGGTGCGTGACGCCGAGCGACCGGTTCGTGAGCACGCGCCGGCATGTCGTTCTCTCGGCGTCGCGAGGCGCGCCACGGGAGCCGGCGAGTGCCGTGTACCACCCGGTCTCCTCGACGGTCACGGGCGTCGCCTCGCCCGGAGCCGTGTCGTCACCACTCGTCTCCCGGCTCAGGGCAAGTGCCGCGACCGCGGCGAGAAGCGCGACGGCGGCGAGCGCCACCGCTCGCTGCAGGACGCCGAGGGTCACCTGGCCCGGCCGGCGAGAAGCTCGCCGAACGACTCGCGGACGAGGGCGTCGAACTCCGTCGGCAGTGTCCCGTCGGGACGCGCGAACTCGCGCAGGTAGACGACCAGGTACCCCCACTCGGCGTCGCGGTCACGATCCTCACCGCTCCGCTCGCGCGTCAGCCGCTCCAGCTCCCAGAGGTTCCACTCCTGCTCCTGGGCAGGCAGCGGCAGCGTGGCGACCGCCGTGGCTGCGGGCTCGGGCTCACGAACGGGCTCCGGCTCCACTTCCGGCTCGGGCACGGCGACGAGCTGTGGTGCGACCGCGACAGGCTCAGGCTCCGGCTCCGGCTCCGGCTCGGGTTCCGGCTCGGGCTCCGGCTCGGGTTCGGCTCGGGTTCAGGCTCCGGCTCCGGCTCGGGCTCCGGCTCCGCTTCGGGCTCAGGCTCCGCTTCGGCCTCCGGCTCCGGCCGTCCGGCTCCGGCTCCGGCTCCGGCTCCGCTTCGGGCTCAGGCTCCGCTTCGGCCTCCGGCTCCGGCGCGAACTCCGCCTCCGCCTCCGGCTCCGGCTCGGGCTCAGGCTCAGGCTCCGCTTCGGCCTCCGGCTCCGGCGCGAACTCCGCCTCCGGCTCCGGCTCCGGCGGGGCGAGCTGGTCGAGCCACGTCTCGTCCTCCTCCGGCCGTGGCGGCCGGTCGCCGGCGCGGACGGCGACGGCACCAGCGGACGGCTCGTGGACCGTCACCTCCTCGACCGGCGCCGCCGCTGCGGCGACAGGGCGCGCGCGGCGCGCACGCCACGCGACGAGCTCGAGCACGACCGTGCAGAGGTAGGCGACCGCCATCACGACGACGACCTCCAGCACCGAGAGGTTCAGCAGGCCGGCAACGAGCGCGACCGCGATCAGGAAGAACGCTTCGAGCGCGAAGCGTGGCCAGGAGCGACCGAGCACCGGCCGCCCTAGTTCTCGGGCTCGGGCTCCCCGCCCTCGGCCGGTTCCTCCTGCGCCTCGTCGGCGTCGGCGGTCGGCGTCACGGGGGGAGCGGCCGGCTCGTCGTCCACGTCCGGCTCAGGCTCGGCCGCCGGCGGCGCGTCCACGGGGTCGCCGGCGATCGCCTGTGCAGGCTTCAGCGCCGCCGGAGGCGCCGCGCTGCGCGCGATCTCGCTCTCGTTCGCCTCCATGATCGACTGAACGACCTGGGCGATCGCGGGCTCGCCGAGACCTGCAGCGGCCAGCAGCTGCTCGGCGCCCTTCTGGGCACGGGCCATGACGGCGGTCGCCTGCGCGCGGGCCCACTCGAGCGTCTGCTCGACCTCTGCCCGGGCTGAGTTCGTCAACTCGGTCGCCTGGTGCCGCGACTGCTCGAGCAGGCGGTTGCCGCGCGTCTCGGCCTCGCGCAGCTCGCGCGTGGCGTCGGCCTTCGACTTCGTCAGCAGGTCGCGCGACTCCGCCTTCGCGGTGTTCACGATCTCGGCGCGCTGGCGCTCCGACTCGTTGCGGTAGCGCTCGATCTCGGCCTCGCGCTCCTGCAGCTCACGCTGCTTCGCGCGCACCTCCTCCTCGGTGCGCTGCAACTGCGATGCCGACGCGGCCTGCGCGTCGCGCTCGAGCACGTCGGCGAACTCGGCGGCGGCGCGGATCAGATGGAGCGAGTCCATGCGCACGGCGTGGCCCGTGGGCTCGACGTTCGCGGTCTTGCGCGCGGCCTGGAGCACCCGCAGTTGGGCCTGCAGCTGGGCGGTGTGGCGCCGGAAGGAGTCGAACGCCTCGCGGACGCTCTGCTCCTCGTAGCCGTCACCAGCGCGCTGAAGCTGATCCAGACTCGGAAGCGCGGTCAGCCCCGCGGACGAACGCTCTGACTCACCTGACGACATGTTCCTTCACTTTCTCGGTTCGTTAGGCAGGCCGCGGCGCGGCTCGCCAGAAGTATGCCGTCTTCATCGGCTGACGAACGGAAATCTTCAACTCGGTTGCTCGACGAGACGTATTCCGAGCTCGTCCAGCTGTTCCTGCGTCACCTCGGACGGGGCGCCGCTCATCGGGTCGACGCCGGCCTGGTTCTTCGGAAACGCGATCACGTCACGGAGATTCGGCTCGGCCGCCAGCACCATCGTCATCCGGTCGATCCCGAGCGCGATCCCGCCCATCGGCGGCGCTCCCATCGCGAGCGCGTCGAGCAGGAAGCCGAACTTCGACCGTTGCTCCTCGTCGCTCAGCCCGAGCAGCTCGAACACCTTCGCCTGGATCTCGGGCTCGTGGATCCTGAAGCTGCCGCCGCCGAGCTCGTTCCCGTTCACGATCAGGTCGTACGCGTGCGCGAGGGCATGCTCGGGGTCGTCGGCGAAGCGTTCCTTCCACTCGTCCGTCGGCCGGGTGAAGGGATGGTGCACGGCGGTCCAGCGCCCTTCGTCCTCGTCGCGCTCGACCATCGGGAAGTCGTAGACCCAGAGGAACGTGAACGCGTCCTCGTCGATCAGCCCGAGCTCCTTGCCGAGATGGCTGCGGAGGGCGCCGAGCACGCGCGAGGTCGCCGGCCGGCTGTCCGCGGCGAAGAGGACGGTCGAGCCGGGATCGCTCCGGAAGAGCGCGAGCTCCTCTTCGGAGAGGAACTTCGCGATCGGCGAGCGCACCTCGCCCTCCTCGTCGAAGACGAGGTAGGCGAGCCCCTTCGCCCCCCACTCCTTCGCGAGCTCCTCGAGCTTGGCGAGGTCGCCGCGCGAGTACGCCTTGCGGCGCGCGCAGGAACCGGACGGCGTCGGCGTTCTTGAAGACGCCGAACTCCGAGTTGCGCGTGACCTCGGTCGCGTCCTCGATCTCGAGGCCGAAGCGTGTGTCCGGCTTGTCGGTGCCGAAGCGGCGGTCGGCCTCGGCGAAGGTCATCCGAGGAAACGGCGTCTCGATCTCGATCCCGAGGCACTCGCGCCAGATCCGCGCGTACATCCGCTCCATCACGCCGTAGAGGAACTCCTGGTCGGGGAAGCTCATCTCGACGTCGAGCTGCGTGATCTCCTGGACGCGGTCGGCGCGGAGATCCTCGTCGCGGAAGCAGATCGCGATCTGGTAGTAGCGGTCGAAGCCGGCCACCATCGTCAGCTGCTTCAGGATCTGCGGGCTCTGCGGCAGCGCGTAGAAGCGGCCCTTCTGCAGCCGCGCCGGGACGATGAAGTCGCGCGCGCCCTCGGGGGTCGGCTTGAACAGGATCGGCGTCTGGATGTCGAGGAAGCCGGCCTCCTCCATCTCGCGGCGGATGATCCCGACCATCTGCGCGCGCAGCGTGATGTTCCGCTGCAGCTTCTCGCGGCGCAGGTCGAGCCAGCGGTAGCGCAGGCGCAGCGTCTCGTCGACGTTCTCCTCGTCGAGCTGGAACGGCAGCGGCGTCGAACGGCTGACGATCTCGAGCTGCTCGACCTGGAGCTCGACCTCGCCCGTCGGCATGTTCGGATTGACGGTCTCGGGGCCCCGCGCGACGAGCGTTCCCTCGGCGCGGAGGACGAACTCGTTCCGGATCTGGTGCGCGAGCTCGGCCGCGTCGGGTGCGAGCTCCGGGTTGATCACGAGCTGCGTGATCCCGCTGCGGTCGCGGAGGTCGACGAAGATCAGGCCGCCGTGGTCACGGCGGCGCGCGACCCAGCCCGCGAGGACGAGCTTCTCGCCGACGAGCTCCTTCGTGGGCTCGCCGGCCATGTGGGTGCGCCACGTGGTCATCGGGACAGTCTGCCCAGAACGTCCGCGTGGGCGACCGGTTCGTCTTGCTCGCCGGCACGGCGGATCAGCGCGTCGTCTGGACGGACGATCACCGTCGTCGGCGCTCCCGAGCGGCCGGCCTGCGTCAGCTGGCCCTTCAGCGAGCGACGGGCGTAGTCGGTGTCGGCGGCGATGCCCGCGTCGCGCAATCCCCTCAGCAGCGGCGGCACGAGCTCCCGCGGTGCGTCGGGCTCGACCGCGACGAACACATCGGCGCCCGGGGCCGACGGCTCCGCGACGCCCTCGTCCTCCATCGCGATCAGGAGCCGCTCGATCCCGGCGCCGAAGCCCACGCCCGGCGTCGGCGGCCCGCCGATCTCCTCGACGAGGTAGTCGTAGCGGCCGCCGCCGGAGATGGTCGAGTTCTCGTTGTCCATCGGGCCGATGAACTCCCAGGTCGTGCGCGAGTAGTAGTCGAGCCCACGCACGAGGGTCGGGACGATCTCGTAGGCGACGCCGGTGGCGTCGAGGTCGGCCCGGACGGCGGCGAAGTGCGCCTGGCACGCGGCACAGAGCGAGTCGCCGATCTTGGGTGCCTGCTGCAGGAGCGCGCGCGTCCGCTCGTTCTTGACGTCGAAGACGCGCAACGGGCTCGTCCGCAGCTTCTGCCTCGCCTCCTCGTCCAGCTCGTCCTCGTGCTCCTCGAGCCAGGCGGTCAGCCGCTCGACGTACGCGGGCCGGCAGTCGCGGCAGCCGATCGAGTTCAGCTCCAGCCGGTAGGTCGCGATCCCGAGCCGGCGGAGCAGGGTGTCGTAGAGCTGGATGATCTCGGCGTCGATCGCGGGATCGTCCGTGCCGATCGCCTCGACGGAGAGCTGCCAGTGCTCGCGATAGCGGCCGCGGCCGGGAGCGCCGTACCGGTACATCGGGCCGATCGTGTAGAGCTTCTGCGGCTGCGGCTCGCGGTGCAGCCCGTGCTCGACGTAGGCGCGCGCAATCGGCGCCGTCCCCTCCGGGCGCAGCGTCAGCGACCGGTCGGAGCGATCGGCGAACGTGTACATCTCCTTCTGGACGACATCCGAGCCCTGGCCGGACGTGCGCAGGAACAGGTCGGTGTCCTCGAAGACAGGCGTCTGGATCGGCCGGTAGCCGTAGAGACCTGCCAGTCGCTCCATCTCGCCGGTGACGCGCTTCCAGCTCGGCTGCTCCGACGGAAGGATGTCGTGCGTGCCCCGCGGGCGCTCGATCTTGGTCACGCGCGGAGCTCGGCGAGGAACGGGTTGCGCTCGAGCTCGTCGCCGAGAGTCGTCGCCGGCCCGTGCCCGGACAAGACGATCGTCTCGGGTGGGTACGCGTCCGCGAGCGAGCGAATCGACGCGAGCAGCGTCTCCCAGTCGCCGAAGGGAAGGTCGACCCGGCCGACCGAGCCGGAGAAGAGGACGTCGCCGGAGAAAAGTGCGCCGTCGGCGTAGTACGAGAGGTGGCCCGGTGAGTGGCCGGGGACGTGGCGCACCTGGAAGGAGACCCCGGCCGCGTCGACGGTCTCTCCGCCGGAGAGGAGCGTCGCCTCGCCGGTGTAGGCGCGCATCGTGATGCCGGGGAAGAAGACGTCGGGTCGGCGGAAGACGTCGAGCTCGGCCTCGGGCAGCCAGACCGGCGCGCCGGTCGACTCGGCCAGCTCGGCGAGCGCGCCGAAGTGGTCGTAGTGACTGTGCGTGAGCAGGATCCCGGCACAGGTGGCGCCGACCGACGCTAGCGCTTGCTCGATCTCGGCGGGCTCGGCGCCGGGGTCGATCACGACCGCGTCCGCCGCGTCCGGATCGGCCCGAACGAGGTAGCAATTCGTCCCGATCTGGCCGAGGGAAAGCTGGTCAATCGCGAGGCTCATGGGCGGATGAGTCTATCCTTGGCCCCCGTGCAGAGCTGGAACCTGATGGAGATCGAGGCGCCCTCGGGCACGCGGGATCCGATGGTCGTCCACTCGGGGAACGAGGCGCGCGCGGTCGTGATCGTGCTGACGGCGGGGCAGAAGCTCGGCGACCATCAGGTGAAGGAGAACGCCTGGATCACGGTGCTCGAGGGCAGCGCCACTGTCTCGGCCGGCGGCGACATGGTCGAGGCGACGCCCGGGATGCTCTTCCGCTTCGACCCGGACGAGCGCCACTCGCTCGCCAGTGACGAGGGTGCGCGGATCCTGCTTCTGCTCGCGCCGTGGCCCGGCGAGGGCCACTACCGCGGCTCGGCCGCTTAGCTCTTCTTCGAGTTGCCGGTGCGGGCGATCCGGCGCTGGTGCGAGCGCCACATCATCGAGTCCATGAAGTAGCTGAAGGGGAGGAAGAAGCCCATCAGCACGATCGTCTGGAAGATCTGCTGCGCGAGCGTCAGCTCTCGGCCGAGCAGCATCACGGTGATCAGCATCAGCGGGAAGAAGAGCAGTCCCCGCTTGGCCGTCTTGCGCCAGGACGGCGGCTCGATCACGCGGCCGGCACGGTTCGTCGGCTGCTTCGCGGTCCGCTCGGCCTTGCGCGACGACGACGCGACCACGAGCTCCTCCGCCTCCTCGGGCGGGAGCTCGTTCCCCTCGTCGTCGACGTAGACCTCTTCGTACTCATGCCGTTTCAGCTTCTGCCGGCGGCGCTGCTGTTTCTTGTTTGCCACCGGATCAGTATGCCGCTCGTCCGAAGGCGACGGTGCCGCTTTTGATCACCGTCGCGACGACGTCGCCGCCGAGGTGGTACGCGGCATGACGCCAGTCGGGCGCGTCGAGCAGGACGAGATCGGCGACGTAGCCCGGGGCGATCCTGCCGATGCGGTGGGCGCGGCCGAGCACGTGCGCCGCGTTGACGGTGCACGCCGACAGTGCCTCCGCAGGACTCAGCTTCAGCTGCGTCGCGGCGAGCGACATCACGATCGGCAGGCTCTCGCAGAAGGCGCTGCCGGGGTTGAAGTCGGTCGCGAGCGCGACCGCAGCGCCGGCGTCGACGAGCGCGCGCCCCGGCGGCATCGGGCGGCCGAGGAAGAGGGCGCTCGCCGGCAGCAGCACGCCGGTGACCTGGCTGCCCGCGAGTGCGGCGATGCCCTCAGGGCCGGTTGCCTCGAGGTGATCGACGGACCGAGCGCCGAGCTCGACCGCCAGCGGGATCGCGCCCGACTCCGTGAACTGGTCGCCGTGGAGGCGGAGGGCGAGGCCGTGGTCACGGGCGGCTTCGAGGTAGCGGCGTGCCAGAGCCGCGTCGAAGGCGCCGCGCTCCAGGAACACGTCGGCCGCCTCGGCGAGCTCGGCCGCCTCGGGAAGCACGTCCGCCAGCAGGAAGTCGAGATACGCGTGCGCGTCCGTGAACTCCGGCGGAGTCGCATGCGCGCCGAGGAACGTCGGGACGCCCCCGGCGTCTTTGACCGCCCGCAACGATGCGAGCTCCGTCTCGCGGTCGAGCCCGTAGCCGGACTTCCCCTCGAACGTGGTGGTTCCGGCGCGGAGCATCCAGCCGCGATGACGCTCGACGGCCGCGCGCAACCCCTCTCCCCCCGCGTCGCGCGTCGCGCGCACGGTCGAAAGGATCCCGCCGCCGGCCGCGTGCAGCTCCTCGTAGCTCGCGCCGCCGGCGCGGAGCGTGAACTCCTCGACGCGATCGCCGCCGAACGCCGGGTGGGTGTGGCAGTCGACGAGGCCGGGGATTGCGCACAACCCACTGCCGTCGATGTCCTCGACGTCGCTGTCCACCAGCCCGAGCGCGCTCATCGGACCGACCGCCTCGATCCGGTCGCCGTCGCAGAGGACGTAGCCGTTCTCGACCAGCTCGAGCTCGGCCAGCGCTCCGCCGCGCAGCGGTGCGTCGACGCCCGCGGGGCTGACGACCTGGCGAAGGTCGCGGATCAGCAGCTTCGACACGTCAGGCGCCTGGCGGATCGAGGCCGGGCAGGTCGAGGCTGGGCAGATCGAGTCCATGCTCGCGCGCCGCTCCGAGCGCCTCGTCGTAGCCGGCGTCGGCATGCCGCATCACGCCCGTGCCCGGATCGGTCGTCAGCACCCGCTCGAGCCGCTCGGCCGCGTCGGCGCTGCCGTCTGCGAGGACGACCATGCCGGCGTGGATCGAGTTGCCGATCCCGACGCCGCCGCCATGGTGGACGCTGACCCAGGTCGCGCCCGCCGCCGTGTTCAGCAGCGCGTTCAGGATCGGCCAGTCCGCGATCGCGTCGGAGCCGTCGCGCATTGCCTCGGTCTCGCGGTACGGAGACGCCACCGAGCCGGAGTCGAGGTGATCGCGGCCGATCACGACCGGAGCCGAGACCGCGCCCGTTCGAACGAGCTCGTTGATCGCGAGACCCGCCTTGGCCCGGTCGCCGTAGCCGAGCCAGCAGATCCGCGCCGGCAGCCCCTGGAAGGCGACGCGCTCGGGAGCGAGCTCGAGCCAGCGCTGGAGCAGCGCATCGTCGGGGAAGAGCCGCCGGAACTCCTCGTCGATCGCCGCGATGTCGGCCGGGTCGCCCGAGAGGACGGCCCACCGGAAGGGTCCGATGCCGTGGCAGAAGAGGGGCCGGATATAGGCCGGGACGAAGCCCGGGTATGAGAAGGCCTCCGCTACACCCGCTTCATAGGCCTCCCCTCGCAGATTGTTGCCATAGTCGAAGACATAGCTGCCCGCGCGGACGAACTCGAGCATGCCTTCGACGTGCGCCGCGATCGACTCACGTGCTCGCCGGAGGTACTCGTCAGGGTCGGAAGCGCGTAGCGATGCGGCTTCCTCGACCGAGAGGCCGGCCGGCACGTAGCCGGTGAGCGGGTCGTGGGCCGCCGTCTGGTCGGTGACGAGGTCGAAAGATTCACGCTTCTTTGACAGTTCCGGCACGATCTCGGCGGCATTGCCGAGCACCGCGACCGAGAGCGCCCGGCCCTCGGACGCGGCCGCCCGCACCCGCGCGACGCCGTCCTCGAGCGAGTCGGCGACCTCGTCGAGGTAGCGAGTTTCGAGCCGGCGCTCGATCCGCGTCGGGTCGACCTCGATGCAGAGGATCGCGGCGCCTGCCATCGTCGCGGCGAGCGGCTGCGCCCCGCCCATCCCGCCGAGGCCCGCGGTGAGGATCGTCCGCCCGGAGAGGTCGGCCGAGCCGAAGTGCTTCTCCCCCGCCGCCGCGAACGTCTGGTAGGTGCCCTGCAGGATCCCCTGGGTGCCGATGTAGATCCAGCTCCCGGCCGTCATCTGCCCGAACATGGTCAGCCCCTCCGCCTCGAGCCGGCGGAACTCGTCCCAGTTCGCCCAGCGCGGCACGAGCAGCGAGTTCGCGATCAGCACGCGCGGCGCGCCCTCGTGCGTGCGGAAGACACCCACTGGCTTGCCGCTCTGGACGAGCAGCGTCTCGTCGTCGCGGAGCCGCAGCAGCGTACGGACGATCGCCTTCAGCGCGTCGTGAGATCGGGCTGCACGGCCGGAGCCGCCGTAGACGACGAGCTCCTCCGGACGCTCCGCCACCTCCGGGTCGAGGTTGTTGAGGAGCATCCGCAGGGGCGCCTCCGTCTGCCACGACCGCGCGTTCAGCTGCGCGCCGCGCGGGGCGCGAATCGCGGAGAGGTCGCCGACGAGGGCCTCGACCTGCGCATCGAGTGACGACACGCTCATCGGAGCTCACCGACGGCCGCCTCGGCAGCCGCGAGGATCGATCCGTCGGCGATCGCTGCGGCGACGCGCTCGATGTCCTCCGACAGCGACCTGTCGTCGCGCACGCGCTCGGAGAGCTCGCGCACGGCGTCGTGTGTCGCGCGCACGCCCGGGCCGGGCTCGAGCGGCGCGAGGAACTCGACCGCCTGCGCGCCAGCGAGCAGCTCGATCGCCAGCACCCGCTCGCTGTTGGCGAGCACCTGCAGCGCCTTCAGGCCCGCCGCGTTCCCCATCGAGACGTGGTCCTCCTGCCCGGCGCTCGTCGGGATCGAGTCGACGCTCGCCGGATGACAGAGCGACTTGCTCTCGGAGACGAGCGCCGCCGCGACGTACTGCGGGATCATGAAGCCGCTGTTGAGCCCGCCCTCCAGCGTCAGGAAGGGCGGCAGCCCTTCCGACAGGGACGGGTTGACGAGCCGCTCGACCCGTCGCTCGGAGATGCTCGCGAGCTCGGCGACGGCCATCGCGAGCGCATCGAGCCCGAAGGCGAGCGGCTGGCCGTGGAAGTTCCCGTTCGAGACGACGATGCCCTCGCCGACGAGGACGAGCGGGTTGTCCGTCGCGGCGTTCAGCTCGACCGCGACCGTCGCCTCGACGTGCGCCAGCAGGTCGCGACTGGCCCCGTGCACCTGAGGCGCGCACCGGAGGGAGTAGGCGTCCTGCACGCGATCGCACCATCGGTGCGACTCGATGATCGCCGAGCCCTCGAGCAGCCGGTGCAGGTTGGCGGCGGAGTCGACCTGTCCGGGCAGCGGCCTCGCCTGGTGGATCGCCGGATGGAAGCTCGTGCGGGAGCCCTGCAGCGCCTCGAGCGAGAGCGCGCAGGCGAGATCGGCCGTCCGCGCCAGCCGCCGCGCGCGCACGAGCGCGAGCGCGGCCATCGCCGCCATGAACTGGGTGCCGTTGATCAGGGACAGGCCCTCCTTCGCACCGAGGCGGACCGGGTCGAGCCCGGCAGCGGCAAGGGCCTCTGCACCCGGGAGCAGCACCCCCTCGAACCACGCCTGACCCTCGCCGACGAGCGGCAGCGCCAGGTGTGCCAGCGGAGCGAGGTCGCCGCTTGCACCGACCGAGCCACGGGCCGGCACGCGGGGCAGGACGCCGCGGTTGAGACACTCGATCAGCAGCTCGACGGTCTCGATCCGCGCTCCCGAGAACCCCTTCGCCAGTGCGTTCGCCCGCAGCAACATCGCCGCACGCACGACCTCCGGCGGATACGGCTCCCCCACACCGCAGGCATGGCTGCGCAGCAGTCGCAACTGGAGCTCGTCGACCTGGTCGGCGGAGATCGACTCGGAGACGAAGCGGCCAAAGCCCGTATTGACCCCGTAGGTGTTCTCGGCCGCCTGGTCGACGAGCGCCCGCGCCGCCTCCATCTGACCGCGCGCCTCGTCGGCGAGGCCGACGGGCGCGCGGTGCACGGCTACCTCCCAGACGTCCTCCAGCCGCAGGTCGTTCCCGTTCAGCGCGTGACTCAGAATCACGAGTCGATACTAGGCGCAAGCTGGGCATCCGCGGGAGCGGATGCCCAGCGCGCGAAATCCCTGAAGTCGGGCCGCGCAGCGGCCCGAGCATGCGAAGGCGGGTCAGTGATGCATGGGTGCTTCGGTGCCCGGCGTGTGGAGCAGGTTCTCGACGTCGCGGACACCCTGGATCTTCTGCGTCCGCTCGACGAGCGCATCGATCAGGTCCTGCGACGGCACCTGGCCACGCAGCTGCACGACGCCCTCCTGCGCGTTGATGTTGATCGCGCCCTTCACCTCGTGCTCGTCGCGGAAGAGCTCGCTCTCGACCTTGTCCTTGAGCGTCGCGTCGTCGTACTCCTTCGGCACGACGCCCGAGATCTTTCCTTGGAGCTTTCCGAACAGCACCTTTCCGCGCGGGTGCCTCGCGAAGAACCAGGCCGCGATCCCTGCGGCCACGGTGAGCGGCAAGAACTTTCTCATCTGTACCCCTTGGTCGTTGTCGAGACTCACCTACCGCAAGCCTCGGGGTCTCGAAACCTTCTCACGGAACGAGGCGCAGTTCCAGAACGTGCGATTCGTCGAAACCGTCGATCCGGAGCATCGCGCCGGCTGCGGCGGCCGCCGCCCCGGCAGGCATCAGCCCGACGAGCTCGGAGCCGACCACCTCGGCGCCGTGCGCCGCCGCCTCCTGCTCGATCCGGGCGACGATCTCGTGGAGCGCCGCCGCCTCCCAGTCCTCGACGTTCATGGAGACCTGGACGACGCCCGCGCGCGGCAGGTCGAGTCCGAGCGCGCGCACGCCGGGGAAGCCGCCGCCCGTCTCACGCACGCTCGCCGCAACCGCCTTCGCAGCGGCGAGCTCGCCGCGCAGGTTGACGTTGAACGCGATCAGCGGCCGGCGCGCGCCGACGATCACCGCTCCCGCGCGCTCGTCCAACCGCTCCGGTCCGAAGTCGGGCGCCAGTTCACCCGCATCGATCCGCCGCTGCAGCTCCTCGAGGCCGCCGCGCCGGAAGAACGCCGGCCCGAGGCCGGGCGCAAGCTCGCCGTACAGGAAGACGGGCAGCCTCAGCTCGTCGCCCACGCGCCGCGCCAGCTCGCCCGCCGTCTCCTTCGCCCGCTCCAGGTCGTCGCCCTTGATCGGCACGATCGGGACGACGTCGGCGGCGCCGATCCGCGGATGAGCGCCGTCGTGGCGACGCAGGTCGATCTGCTCGCGCGCGCACGCGATCCCCGCCAGGAGCGTCTCCACCAGCTCGTCCGGCTCGCCCACGAGCGTGAAGACGGAGCGGTGATGGTCGGCATCGACGTGCACGTCGAGGAGCCGCGCCGGCGAGGAAAGGGCTCCGCGGAGCGCGTCGACCACGCCCTCGTCACGACCCTCGGAGAAGTTCGGCACGGCCTCGAGCACGACTCGTACTCTAGAAAGGGTGAAGGCCTACTACGAGGCGCGGGCGCCGGAGTACGACGACTGGTGGCTCGGCACGGGCGTCTTCGAGCAGCGCGAGCGGCCGGGCTGGGATCAGGAGCGCGAGGCGATGATCGCGTCGGTCGCCACCCTGCCGGCGGCGCGGACGCTCGACGTCGCGTGTGGCACCGGCTTCCTGACCCGGCACCTGCCGGGAGAGATCACCGGGCTCGACCAGAGCGCGGCGATGCTCGAGCTCGCGAGCGCACGCGTCCCCGGCGCGGGGTTCGTCCAGTCCGATGCGCTCCGCCTGCCGTTTCAGGACGGGACCTTCGATCGCGTCTTCACGAGTCACTTCTACGGCCACCTCGAGGACCTCGAACGCGGCCGCTTCCTCGTCGAGGCCCGCCGTGTCGCGCCCGAGCTCGTCATCGTCGACTCCGCCCTCCGCGACGAGGTCCAACCGGCCGAGCAGCAGGAGCGGATCCTCAACGACGGCTCACGCTGGCAGGTCTTCAAGCGCTACTTCGAGCCGGACGAGCTGACGGCGGAGCTCGGCGGCGGCGAGATCCTGTTCGCGGGCCGCTGGTTCGTGGCCGTACGATCAGCGCCATGACAAAGGTCG
This sequence comes from uncultured Gaiellaceae bacterium, assembly GCA_963705515.1. Classification (GTDB taxonomy): domain Bacteria; phylum Actinomycetota; class Thermoleophilia; order Gaiellales; family Gaiellaceae; genus Gaiellasilicea. The sequence continues at coordinate 73,154 of CAVPJV010000009.1, read as the reverse complement.
CACCGTTCATCCGGGTCGCCGACGCGGAGCTGAGCGCCGAGTGGTACGCCAGGCTTGGATTCTCGGTCGAGTGGCGCACGCGCGCGCAGCCGCACCTGCCGCTCTTCGTTGCGATCTCGAACGGCGACGCGCTGATCTTCCTCTCCGAGCACACCGGCGATGCGCACCCGGACGGGTTGCTCTACATCTACGTCGACGACGTGGACGCGGTCGCCGCCGACTTCGGGGCGACCGCGGAGCTGGCGTACTACGGCATGCGTGAGATCGAGCTCACCGATCCTGACGGCAACCGGCTCCGGATCGGCACGCCCGCCGCGGGGTGACCGTCCGGAAGAGCTCGTACCGCTCGATCCGCTCCCTCCAGCGCGACAACGCCCGCTGCCGAGCCTGCCTCGAAGCAGGCTTCCAGATCGAGTCCCGGCCCGTGGTCGCGCCCTTCCACGGCCAGCGCGCGTACATGTACGGCCAGGCCCCGGGGATCGTCGAAGGGCAGGAGCGGCTGCCGTGGCGGGGACGCGCCGGCCAGACACTGCGCCGCTGGCTCGACCTCGAGGGCGATGAGCTCTACGAGCGCTTCTACTGCGCCTCGGTGACGCGCTGCTATCCGGGCCGTCCTCCGTCGGGTCGCGGCGACCGGTCCCCGACGCCGCGCGAGCAGGAGCTGTGCCGGTTCTGGCGTGAGTGGGAGCTCGAGCTGCTGCAGCCGGAGCTGATCGTGACGGTCGGCGGGCTGGCGCTGAAGCGGCTGCTCGGAATCGGAACGCTGACCGGTGCGATCGGCAAGAGCTTCACGCGCGGCGACGCGATCGTGATCCCGCTCCCGCATCCCTCCGGCGCGAGCGGGTGGCTCAACGACAGGCCCAACCGCGCGCGGCTCGGCAAGGCCCTGACGCACGTGCGACGTGAGCTGGCGCGAATCAGCGAGTCGCGATGACGATCATGCGCCGGCTCTCGAGCGTCAACGGCTTCCGGTCGTGCCCGACGCCCTCCACCGACGAGTAGCCGACGCCGAGCAGCAGGTCGCGCAGCTCCGTATACGTGTAGAAGCGCACCGAGTACGCCGTCCTCCGCACCTGCCCGTCGCGGACGAGCCAGCGCTCCGTCGCCTCGCGGCCGGTCTCGACGTCGAAGCTGTGGCTGTCGACGACGAGGTCGCCGTCGCGCTCGTACACCGACGCGGGCATGCGGTTGCGCATGAAGACGTCGCGGCTGTGGATGTCGATCGCCAGCCGTCCACCAGCCTTCAACGTCCCCAAGACCGTCTGGAGCCACGTCCGGTTTCCCTCGTCGTCGAAGTAGCCGAACGAGGTGAACCAGTTGACCGCGGCATCGAAGCGCCCAACCCACGGCAGCTCACGCATGTCGCCCTGCACGTACTCGACCTCGACGCCGCGGGCATCGGCGTCCGCCCGCGCATGCTCGACGAAGAACGCGTCCGCGTCGAGGCCGGTCACACGCGCGCCACGCTCGGCCAGCCGGTTCGCGATCCGCCCGTGCCCGCACGGGACGTCGAGGACCTCGTCGTCCTCCTCCAGCCCCAGCACGTCCCAGATCAGCTCGGCCTGCGCGTCCGACAGCTCGCCGGCGAGCCACTCCTCGTAGAAATAGAGATAGTCCTCGCCGAAGACGTCCGGCGGCACGTGCTCCATGGCTCATCCTCACGCGCGGGCCGCGCGGGAGCAAGAAACGCCGCAGCTAGATTCCGACGGTGAGCGACGTCCCGTATCGCCGCACCTTCGTGCGCCTGCTCGGCTTCCTGAGGCCGTACCGCTGGTCGCTGCTCGTCTCGACGATCCTGGCCGTGCTCTCGCAGGCGGCCGCGATCGCGATCGTCCTGCTCGTGGGTGAGGCGATCGACGGGATCGAGGCGGGCCGGGGCACGACGGTGCTCGCCTGGCTCGTCGTCGCGATCTCGATCGTCGGCATCGTCAAGGCGGTGCTGATGCTCGGCCGCCGGATCATCTCTGGCCGGCAGGCGCTGGGGATCGAGAAGGACATGCGCGAAGCGCTGTACGCGCACCTGCTGCGGCTCTCGTTCGGCTTCTACGACCGCCACCAGACGGGCCAGCTGATGTCGCGCGCGACCATCGACCTGCAGTCGGTGCGCTTCTTCCTCGGCTTCGGGCTGATCTTCTTCTTCCAGCACGCGCTCACCGTCGTCTCGGTGATGGTCGTGCTCTTCATCGTCGAGTGGAAGCTGGCGCTGATCGCACTCGCGATCACACCGCTGATCGTCGCCGTCGCCTATCGCTACAGCCACGTCTCCCACCCGGTTCTGCGCGAGGTGCAGCAGAAGCTCGGCGACGTCGCGACCGTGACGGAGGAGTCGATCGTCGGCGTCCACGTCGTCAAGGCGTTCGCGCAGGAGGAGCGGCGCCAGGCGCAGTTCGAGCGCGCCTCCGGCGCCGTCTTCGAGCAGACCGTTCGCGCCTTCCGCCAGCGCGCGCTCTACGTCCCGCTGCTCTCCTTCCTGCCGCTGCTGGCGCAGGGCGCAGTCCTCCTCGCCGCCGGCCGGATGGTCGTGAACGGATCGCTCGGCCTGTCCGCGTTCTTCGTCTTCAACCTCCTGCTCGCGATGCTGATCGTGCCCCTCCGCAGCCTCGGGATGTGGATCGGCCAGGCGCAGCGCGCGACCGCGTCGGGCGAGCGCATCTTCGAGATCATGGACGAGCCCGAGGGCGTCGACGACCGCCCCGGTGCAGGCGAGCTGCCGCCCGGCCCGGGCGAGGTCCGCTTCGACGGCCTCACTTTCGGCTACGCGGCCGACAGACCCGTGCTCGAAGAGATCGACCTCGTGCTCGCGCCCGGGAGGACGGTGGCGCTGATCGGCCACACCGGCTCCGGCAAGACCACGCTCGCCGCGCTCGTGCCGCGTTTCTACGACGCGACCGAGGGCCGCGTGCTCGTCGACGGCGTCGACGTCCGCGATGTCACCCGCCGCTCGCTGCGCCGGGAGATCGGCGTCATCTCCCAGGATCCCTTCCTCTTCTCCGCGAGCGTCCGCGAGAACATCGCCTTCGGCGTCCTCGACGCGACCGACGAGCAGGTCGAGCGGGCAGCCCGCGCCGCGCAGGCGCACGAGTTCGTGCTCGAGCTGCCGCAGGGCTACGACACCGTCATCGGCGAGCGCGGGATCACCCTCTCGGGCGGCCAGCGTCAGCGGCTGGCGATCGCCCGTGCGCTCGTGATCGACCCGCGGATCCTGATCCTGGACGACGCGACCGCCTCCGTCGACGCGACCACCGAGGCGCGAATCCGGGACGGGCTTGCCGAGGCGATGCGCGGCCGGACGACGATCATCATCGCCCACCGGCTCTCGACGATCGCGCTCGCTGACGAGGTCGTCGTGCTCGAGCAGGGCCGGATCGCCGCGCGCGGCACCCAGGCGGAGCTGCTGACGACAAGCGCCGTCTACCGTGAGATCCACGAGCACGGGCTGCTGCAGGGCCTGCTCAAGGAGACCGCGTGAAGGTCTGGCAGCCCGGATCGCACCTGAGCGAGCAGCGCGGCGGCGAGGTGCGCGACTGGTCGTGGAAGCGCACGCGCCGGCGGCTGGGCCTGCTCCTGCGGCTGGCGCTCCCCTACCGCGGGCGAACGGCGCTGTCGTTCACGACGCTGCTCGCGTACACCGTCGTTGCGCTCGCACCGCCGTACCTGGCGAAGCTCGCGATCGACCAGGGGATCAAGGAAGGCGACCTCACCCGGCTGACCGAGATCATCGCCCTCTTCATCGTCGCCGCGGTGCTGGCGCTCGTCCTGTCGGCCGCGAACACGTACCTCACGGGCTGGGTCGGCGAACGCGTCCTCGCCGATCTCCGGAACAAGCTGTTCGCGCATCTGGAGCGGCTGTCGCTCGGCTTCTACGAGCGCAACCGGGCCGGCGTCGTGATCAGCCGGATCACGAACGACGTCGAGGCGCTCGACCAGCTCGTCACCGACGGCGTCACCAGCCTGATCCAGAACACGCTGCTCCTGCTCGGGACGGCCGTCGTCCTCGTCCTGCTCGACTGGCGGCTTGCGCTGGCGACGCTGACGGTGCTGATCCCGATGGCGCTCGTCACGGCGTGGTTCCGCAGCCGCTCGAACCGCGCCTACCGCCGCGTCCGCGAACGCCTGGGCCTCGTGACGGCGACGCTCGCCGAGGACATCGCCGGCATGCGCGTCGTCCAGTCGTTCACGCGCGAGCCGGTGCAGCAGAAAGCGTTCCACGGCGTCAACGACCGCTACCGCGCGGCGAACTACGAGACGACTGTCCTCAACGCGATCTACTTCCCCGCCGTCGACCTGCTCGCGACGGCCGCGACCGCAATCGTCTTCGGCTACGGCGGCTGGCTCGTCTACCACGACGAGATGACCGCCGGAACGCTCTTCGCCTTCGCGCTCTACCTCTCGAACTTCTTCGACCCGATCCAGCAGCTGTCGCAGCTCTACAACACGTTCCTCTCCGCGATCGCGGCGCTCGACAAGATCATCGGCGTCCTCGACGAGGAGCCGCAGGTCGTCGACCCCGGCGGGGCCGGGTCGCTGGCACGGATCGACGGCCGCGTCCACTTCGAGAACGTGCGCTTCGGCTACGGCCCCGAGTTCCCCGAGGTCCTGCACGGGCTCGAGCTCGACGTGCCCGCCGGGACGACCGTGGCGCTGGTGGGGCACACCGGCGCCGGCAAGTCGACGATCGCGAAGCTGATCGCCCGTTTCTACGACCCGACCGAGGGGCGGATCACGATTGACGGCACCGACCTGCGCGAGGTGACGCAGCACTCGCTCCGACGCCAGCTCGGCATCGTCCCGCAGGAGGGCTTCCTCTTCGGCGGCACCGTCGCCGAGAACATCGCCTTCGGCCGCCCGGACGCACCGCGGGAGGAGATCGAGGCGGCGGCGGAGGCCGTCGGCGCCGACCGCTTCATCCTCGAGCTCGAGCATGGGTACGAGACACAGCTCGGGGAGCGCGGCACGCGGCTGTCGCTCGGCCAACGCCAGCTGATCGCATTCGCGCGGGCGCTGCTGGCCGACCCGCGCATCCTGATCCTCGACGAGGCGACGTCCTCGGTCGACATCGGCACCGAGCGCCTGATCGAGACGGGGCTGCGGCGGCTCCTCGCCGGGCGGACGGCGTTCGTGATCGCACACCGGCTCTCGACGATCCGGGACGCCGACCTGATCGTCGTGCTCGAGCACGGCCGCGTCGTCGAGCAGGGGACGCACGAGCAGCTGATCGCCCGCCGTGGCCTCTACATGAGCCTCTACGGCGACTGGGCGGACGAGGTCGCCTAACCTGTGGGCGTGGACGAGCAGCAACTGGCGAGCTGGGGACGCCGTCTGGCCGCGCTGCTCGTCGACGTCGTCGTGCTCGGGCTCGCAATCGCGATCGCACTCTTCGCCGCCGGCATGCAGGCCGACGAGCTGCGGGACCGGGTCGAGAACGGCGAGACGCTCCTGGTCATCGTGCTCTTCCTGATCCCCGAGGCGATCTACTACACCTGGATGGTCGGCGCGCGCAGCCAGACGCTCGGAAAGATGGCGCTCGGGATCAAGGTCGTCGACGCAGAGAGCCGCGCGCCGATCGGCTACCTGCGCGCCTTCAGGCGCTGGCTCTCGACGGCGGCACTGCGGGCGCTGTTCACGATTCCGACGATCGTCGACCATCTCTGGCCGCTCCGCGACCGACGGAATCAGGCGCTGCACGACAAGTTCGCGCGCAGCGTGGTGGTACGGACGTGACCGACCTCGACAAGGAGACCGAGGGGCGGATCGAGGAGCCCGTCTCGGAGGAGGCCGTGCGCGAGACGCGCCTCACCCCGGCACAGGCGGTCGACAAGATGCGCGTCAACCTGCCGGTGCGCGGCAACCGCAAGCTGCGGAAGCTGCTCGAGCGGGTCAACGACGACAAGCAGGTGAAGGCGTGGTGGCACGTCTCGAACGTGAATGCGGTCGTCCGGATGGAGATCAACGACCACTCCTGGGTGCACATCCAGATCGTGGCCAACATCGCCCTCAAGCTGCTGCGGCAGCTGACGAAGCACGGGGTCGAGCCGTCCGCCGTTCGCGACTTCGGCCTCGAACAGGACGACGCCGAGGTGATCGTGGCGCTGGCCGCGCTCTTCCACTGCGTCGGTATGTCGGTGCACCGCCACGGCCACGAGGACTTCTCGCTCTTCCTCTCCGAGCCGAAGATGCGCGAGCTGCTCGACGGGATCTACGAGGAGCCGGAGTTGACCGTGATCGTCTCGGAGGTGCTGCAGGCGATCACGAGCCACCGCGCCGACGGGCAGCCGCTCGCGCTCGAGGCCGGGATCCTGCGGGTCGCGGACGCGCTCGACATGGCCGAGGGGCGCTCTCGGATCCCGTTCGAGAAGGGCCGCGTCTCGATGCACTCGCTCTCGGCCGCGGCGATCGACGACGTCTCGATCAAGGACGGCGAGGCGCGCCCGGTGATGATCGAGATCGTGATGAACAACTCGTCTGGCCTCTTCCAGGTCGACGGGCTCCTGAAGGCGAAGCTGCGAGGCTCCGGCCTCGAGCCGTACGTCGAGGTGATCGCACACATCGACACCGACGCGGAGAAGCGGCTCGTCCCGATCTACCGGCTCGAAACCTAGGCGCTAAACTGGGTGCGTTCCCGGTGCGGGATCGTCTAATGGTAGGACGCTCGGCTCTGGACCGAGTAGTCTAGGTTCGAATCCTAGTCCCGCAGCTCGCTCCGAAAAGCCCCGCTCAGGCGGGGTTTTTATGTCGGCCGCTTGTCGAGCTGTTCTATAGGGATATACTTCATAGATCTTCGCAGAGATTATTTGCGTCTCCCGTGCGCGAACACGGGACCCGGACGCCGTCTCTCCCCTTCGAGAAAGCGTCCACCAGCAGGCGGCGGGGCCCCTCCGGGGGCCCCTTCGTCTGGCACGCGTTGCCCGCACGGCCACGCTCTGGTATCCCTCTCCCATGCGCCTCGGCCGCCGCTCCGGGCTCACCCCCCTCGACGAGGCCGCCGCGTACGCCCGCTGCCACGGCCACCGCGACAACGACGTCCGGATCGTGAAGCTGCCGCCGCGCCGGCCGCGGTACGAAGAGGTCCTGGCCACAGGCGAGGAGCTGCGCGAGCTGTTCGAGCGGCGGCTGGACGCCCGCGAGGCCGACAGCACCTAGGGACCGCGCGAAAGCGGGCTCCGAAGAGCCCGCTTTGCGTCACCGCCCCAGGTGATCTCTAGGGGCCTGCGAGCCGCGGCCGGCGAAGGTAGCCGACCGCCAGTCCGAGGCCGAGGGCCAGCACGATCACGCCGATCCCGAGCGTGAACGCGTCGTTCCAGTCCACCGACGAGCCGCTGGCGGTCGCCATCTGCGGACGCGGTGAGACGTCCGAGATGGCGAAGCGATCAGCGCGGTCGTCCGGCCGCGTCGACGTGACCGCGTCGCCGTCCACGCCGCCCTCGAGCGTCGAGTACGGGTAAGGGTACTGGTAGGGGATGGCCTTGGCGGCAACAGCCGGCGCGTCCGCCTCGGTCAGGATCCCGTGTGAGAGATACGGGATCACGGTCGGCTGCTGCGACTGGATCGCGTTGGCGAACGCGACCGTGTCACCGTCGAGCCGAGTCTCGCGGGCCGACGTCGGGTACGGGTCATGGATGGTCTGCGAGGCCGCTGCCCGCGCATCCGCCTCGGTCAGGATCCCGTGCGAGAGGTACGGGATCACCAGCGGCTGCTGCGACCGGAGCGCATTGGCGAATGCGACCGCGTCGCCATCGGGGCCGCCCAGCGACTCGCCCGGCCGGACGAAGATGTCCGTCAGGTACGGGTCGTGGATCGCCTTCGCGGCGGCGGCGTCAGCCTGTTCCTGGGTCAGCAGACCGTGCGAGAGATACGGAACCACCTGCACGGCCGTCGAGTCGATGAATTGCTCGTCTCCCTGCGGGATGCCCGCCGAAATCGGAATGCCCGACTCGGGGTCAACCTCGCCCGACCAGCCGCCCGCCACCACGTAGCGAGAGCCGTCCGTGCCAGGGTCGATCTTTGCCGCGGCCACCGACGCGCGGCCGGCGAACATCACCGATGCGAACGCGAGACCGAGCGCCATCCGGCGGAACCAACGGTGCCTTCTGCGATACGACATCTTGCTCCTCCTCTTGCTCGACCCCTGCCTGAGCCAGCTAGACGGAGGAGCGCGCAGCTTTCTTCCCTTTCGACACGAATCGCGCTTGAATGACTGTTCGGCCATGACGATGGAGCTCAGCGACGCACAGCTCGTCGGACGGTGTCGGGCAGGTGAAGCGGCCGCCTGGAACGAGCTCGTAGAGCGCTTCTCGCGCTACGTCTACGCGATCGCCGTCCGCGCCTACCGGCTGTCGGAGCACGACGCGGAGGACGTCTTCCAGGATGTCTTCGCCCGCGCATACGAGCGTCTCGGCTCGCTCCGTGACGACACCGCGATCCGCCCGTGGCTGGCGCAGCTGACACGCAACGCCTGCGTCGACAGGCTGCGGACGTCGGCTCGGGAGCACCCGGAAGAAGAGCCGGCGGCCGAAGAGGCCGACGCCGTGCTGGAGCGCCTGGACGAGGCACTCGACGTCCACGAAGGGCTGGAGGCGCTCTCGACCGACTGCCGCGAGATCCTCGACCGCTTCTTCGCCCGCGACGAGAGCTACCGCACCATCGGCGAGGCCCTCGATTTGCCGGCCGGGACGATCGCGAGCAGGATCTCCCGATGCCTCGGCAAGCTGCGTGAACAACTCGAGGGAAGAAAACCCGGTCCTGATACGTCTGGAGGATTGTGAGCGCCACATCCGGATACGACGAAGAACGCCTGGGCGAGCTTCTGAGCGACCTGCCCCCGGCTCCGGCCGGGTGGGTTCGGGCTGCGCAGGAGCTGCCTGCTGCCCGTCGCGGGATCGACGACATCGTCGAGCGCGCACGCGTCGACGCGGAGTTCCGCGTCATGCTCGTCAACGACCTCGAGGCGGCGCTCACGGCTGCCGGCTACGAGCCGACGGACGAGCTGGTCGAAGCAGTCCGGGCTTGCCTGCCCGAGCTCGATCAGTGATGCTCATGCTCTAGTGGCGCTCTACGACCGCGAACTGCGCGTCATGCTCGACGAGATCGCCGGCCCGTCCCCGGCTCCCGGTGCCGGCGCCGTTTCGGCCGTCGTGATCGCGATGGCCGCGGGCCTGATCGCCTCGGCCGCGCGGCGCTCGAACGAGTGGGACGAGGGCAAGGGCGTCTCCGCCCAGGCGCAGGCGCTGCGCTCGCGCGTCGAGCGGCTCGCGGAGGCGAACGAGGAGGCATACCTCGAGGCGCTGGCGCTGATCGAAGGCGCATCGGAGGACGGCGGGCGCGACCAGGCGATCGGTAAGGCGCTCGATACCGCCGCCGAGCTGCCGCTCTCGATCGCGGAGTGCGCCTACGACGTCGCCCTGCTCGGCGCGGAGGCTGCGCAGCATGCATGCCGCGGCGGCGCGGAGGACGCGGCTGCCGCGTCGATCCTCGCCGAGGCCGCGGCGCGCTCCGCCGCCGGCCTGGTGGCGGCGAACCTCGTCTCGATGCCGGGCGACGAGCGAGTCCTGCACGCACAACGGCTCGCCGACGCCGCGACGGACGCTGCACGGCGCGCCGTCGCGGCATCAGCTGCCCGGTAGCGGCGCCGCTACCGTCCGAACGCCGGCTTGAAGGCCGTGCGCTCGCGCCGGCGCAGCCAGCGGCGCCGGGTGCTTCCCCCTCCTGCGCTGGCCTGGTGGGCCAGCCGCACGCGCTCGGCCTCACGAAGCAGGTCGGCCTGGCGATACCGCGCAATCTCGTGCATGAGCGTTGGATGCATCGGGTGCTCCTTTCCGTCGTCTGACGACAGGACGGTGGAGCGGGACGGCTTCTTCCTTCGTTAAGCGCGGGGCCGGTCGTCCATGCGCCGGATCCACGCTTCGAGCCGTGGATAGCGATCGCCGAGCGGCATCGTCTCGCGGAGGATCTCGTGGAAACGGTCCGGATCGCCGTCCGTCCAGAGCAGCGCGTACTTCAGGAACGGGAACGCGGTCACGTCGGCGGCCGTCAGCCCGTCGCCGAAGAGGAAGTCACGGCCGGCGAGGAGCGCCTCGAAGCGGTCGAGCGAGGCAGCGATCCTGCCCTCGAGCTCGGCGATCAGCTCCCGGTCCGGCGCCGGCTTCAGCTCTTCCGCCGCGATCAGGTTGGGCGGCCGCTTCCAGACCTGGTTGAACCAGTCGAGGAAGCTCCGCAGCTCCTCGCGGCGTGCGGCGTCGGCCGGGAAGAGCGGCGGCTCCGGGAAGCGCTCTTCGAGGTGCTCGAGGATGCGCGGCGAGTCGTACAGGACGAGGTCGCCGTCGACGAGGACGGGCACGAGCTCCTGGGCGCTGACCGCGACCACCGGGCTGCGGTCGGCGGGGTCGACATCGATCCACTCGACGTCCACGCCCTTGTACGCGAGCGCCAACGCGACCCGCTCCACGTTCGTCGAGAACGGGATCCGGTAGACCGTCAGGCCCATCGCGAGAGCCTACGCACGGCTCAGTCGTCGCCGCCGCCACGGCCGCTGCTGCCGCCGGAGTCGCCGCCCGAGCGGCCTCGCCCCCGGCCGCGGCCGGAGTTGTCGTCACCCGTCTCGGTTGAGCCGCTCGTGGTACTCGGTGTCGACCGCGTCTCCGTCTCTGTGCGCTCACTCGTGGTGCGAGTCGTCGTCGTTGCTGCCGGAGGTGCAAGCGCGGGCGCCGGCTCGAGGCGGACGACGGGCAACGAGATCGTGCCGCGCGTGACCAGATGGACGCCGAGACCCACGGTCACGGCGAGCACGAGCCCGAGCAGTCCGAGCAGCACCGTGCGCATCAGCTCGTCCCCGCGAGCGGCAGAACGACCTCGGCGCGCATGCCGGTGCCGCCGTCGCGTGCGCTGATCGACGCGGAGCCGCCCCAGCGCCGCGCCAGCGCCTCGACGATCGCGAGGCCGAGCCCGGTTCCGGGCCGGTCGGTGCGGCCCCGGCGGAATCGCTCGAAGACCCGCCGCTCGTCTCCCGCCGGCACGCCCGGCCCCTCGTCGAGCACCGCCAGGTGACCGTTCCGGTCCCAGGTCACCGTCACCGTCGTCCCGCCCGGTGCGTAGACGAGTGCGTTCTCGATCAGATTGTCGAGCGTGATCGCGACGTCCTCCTCTGCGGCGCGGACGAACGCGTCGCCGTCGCCTTCGAGTCTCAGCAGATGCCCGCTCGACTCGGCACGCGGGAGCCAGCGCTCGTACGCCGACTCGGATGCGCTCCGGAGCGAGACGGGCGCCCGCAGCGTCGGCCGGTCGCCGTCCCGGGCGAGCGTGAGCAGCGAGTTGAGCAGCCGCGTCAGCCGCTCGACCTCGGCCTCGGCGAGCTCGAGCTCCTGCCGCACCGCCGGATCGTCGCTCTTCAGCCCGGCGGCCTCGAGCCGCAGCCGGACGCCGGTGAGCGGCGTTCGCAGCTGATGCGACGCGTTTCCGACGAACTCGCGCTGCGCCTCCAGGACCTGGCCGAGCCGGTCGGTCATCTCGTTGAATGCGATCGCGACCTCCTGCTGCTCGCGCGCGCCGATCACTTCCGCGCGCGCGTCGAGCTCTCCGTCCTCGACGCGGCGGGCCGTGTGCGCCAGCCCTCGCAGCGGTCGGGCGAGCGAGCCCGCGAGCACCCAGGCGAGCCCGAGACCGAGGGCGAGCGCCGCGAGGCCGACACCGACGACGACGAGCACGTTGCGGCGCACCCGCTCGGAGACGGCGCCGTTGCTCTGCGTCACCCTGACCGCACCGACGGTGCGGCCCTGGTCGAGCACCGGCACGGCCGTGAAGAGCAAGTCCTCGCCGACCGTGTCGCTGTGCCTCGTCCCCTGGCGCGAGGTGCCGGCGAGCGCGGCTGCGATCTCGGGCCGGCTGGCATAGGACTCGCTGCGAAGGCCGCTGCCGGCCGAGTCGGCGAGCAGCCCGCCGCGCGGCCCGACGACGATCACGCGGGCACCGAGCTCCCGCCCCGCCTGCGCGACGACGCGCTGCAGCTGCGCGCGGTCGCCGATCCGCGCGGAGGCCGCGGCAGCCACGACCTGAGCCTGTGCCGCCGCCTGCGAGCGAACCTCGCTGTCGACCCTGCTCGAGAGGCTGAGCACGAGCGGGATCTCGAGCGCGATCAGGACGAGCACGAGCACGTAGGCGAACGCCGCCAGCAGCTTCAGCCGCAGGCTCACGTCAGCTCCTCAGGGGAGGTGAAACGGAAGCCGACGCCGCGGACCGTGTGGATCAGCCCCGGCTCGAGCTTCTTGCGGAGCGTGCTGATGTGGACGTCGAGCGTCTTCGTCGAGCCGAACCAGTTCACGTCCCAGACCTCGTCGATCAGCCGCTCGCGCGTGACGACAGTCCCGGCTTCCTGCATCAGCAGCGAGAGGAGGTCGAACTCCTTGCGGGCGAGCTCGACGGGCTCCCCGTGCAGAGCCGCGGTGCGCTTGGCCGGGTCGAGCCGGACCGGGCCGATCTCGATCGGCGCGTCGCCGACGCCCGCCGGCGCGCTCGCGCGCCGCAGCACCGCTCGGATCCGGGCGATCACCTCGCGGGCGCTGAAGGGCTTGACGACGTAGTCGTCCGCCCCGAGCTCCAGCCCGACGACGCGGTCGGCCTCCTCGCCGCGGGCGGAGAGGATGATGATCGGAACACTCGACGACGCTGCGCAGCTCACGGCAGACGTCGAGCCCGGAGCCGTCCGGGAGCCCGATGTCGAGCAGGACGAGGTCGGGGCGGTTCGCCTTTCCCTTGGCGACCCCGTCGGCGACCGTGTGCGCGATCTCGGTGTGGAAACCGTCGCGTTCGAGCGCCTCGGCGAGCGGGGTCGTGATCGACTCCTCGTCCTCGACCAGCAGGATCGTCCGCTTCGCGTGCGCCATGGGAGAAGTGTGCCCGCCCGCCCCGCGCCCGGAAGCGCGGAGCGGGCGAAGCAGGTCAGCGGGCGACGAAGCTTCCGCTCATGCCCTTCGACCGGTGCGAGCCGACGCCGCACCAGAACGAGTACTTGACCCCCTGCTTCAGCTTCGCGGTGAGCGTCGCCGCCCCCGCCTCGCCGATGACGCGCGTCTTCCAGGTCTTGCCGCCGCCCTTGACCCAGAAGTCGTGGCCATCGTCGCCGGCGTTGCGGACGACGAACTTGACGGCGCCGGCCTTCGGTTTGGCGGAGAGCCGGATCGAGTAGTCAACCTCGGTCACACGGACGGTCTGGGCGGTAGTGGCGCTCTGCGCGACCGCCGCCAGCGAGACCGCCGCGACGGCCGTCGCGATCAGGCTGAGCAGGATGAGCTTCATCTGGTGTTCTCCTCGGATGGTTGTGGTTGGCGTGGACTAGCCCTTGCCGCTGTTGGAGCCGGAGCGGTCGTCGCCGCCGCCGGAGCCGCGGCCCGAGTTGTCGTCGTCGCCGCGGTCGTCGTCGTGACCTCGGTCGTCGGCTGCAGCCCCGCCGGTGCAGCGCGGGTCGTCGCTGTGCTCCGCCTCGTCACACGGTCCGGAGATGTCGCCCGGCCCGTCGTCGTCAGCCGTCGTCACGACCTGCTCAGGCGGCGGCGCGCTCGTGCCCGTGCAGCGTGGATCGTTCCGGTGCTCCGCCTCGTCGCACGGGCCGGAGATGTCGTTGAGATCGTCGGTCGTCGTCGCGGCCGTGGTCACGCCCGTCGTGGTCGTGTCCTCGGTGCTCGTGGCACCGGGGAGCGAGACGGTGCGGGCCGGGTCGGTCTCGAGCCCGGTCGCGGCGGCGTAGCCGCCCGTTGCGATCACACCGGCCCCCAAGAGGCCGATCAGGAGCTTCGTCATCATCGATTTCCTCCTCGTATTGCTCACGAGGAGGAGGATGCCCGGGGGCCTCCCAACAGCCGGGCAAGCGAAGGCAAAGCCTTGGTAAAGCCTTGATCTCGGTTCAGCTACACTGCCGCAGCGCCACGGCCCATTCGTCTAGTGGCCTAGGACACCGCCCTCTCACGGCGGCGGCACGGGTTCGAATCCCGTATGGGCCTTCTCTCTATTCGACGAGAACCCGGGAGCCCCAACGTGAGGTCTCGAACGTCCTCCATGAGCAGCGACCTATCCATCCCTCGGAGGTACACCTGAGTCGTTTCCACGCGCGAGTGATTCATCAGCACGCGCAGCGATTCGAGCGCGCCGGGATGCTTCGTCAGGAAAGCAACGGCGAAGGCGCGACGGAGCGCGTGAGTGGTCGCTTTCACGCCCACGCGGTCAGCGACCTTGACAACGGTCTCCCAGATCACCTTGTCGGAGCGCTCCTGCCGGCGCACGGTTGCGGCACGGCGGTTCGGGATCACGTAGTCCGTCGGCTTGCAGGCAACCTCGCCCGACTCGACCGCCGCGTGCAGGATCTTCAGAAGCTCCCACGAGACCGGCTTGACCGCGTGCTTGCCGCCCTTCTCGCGCACCGCGATAGTGCCTTCGATCAGGTCGACGTCCTTCCAGCGCAGGCGGCTTGCGGAGTCGCGGCGAATGCCGGTGTAAGCAAGCACAGAGAGGCATAGGAACTCCTGCCAGCCTTCAGTGCCGGCGAGCATCTTCTCGACCTCCGCGCGCGAGACCGTGACGACTTCGACGTCCTCCGGGCGCGGCCGGCGCGGACGCTTCACGCGCACCATCGGGTTTGCCTCGATCTCCTCTTCGAGATACAGCCAGGAGAAGAGGCCGTTCAGGGCGCTATGGATGCTCGCGACGGTCGACGGCGACTTGTCGATCCAGCGGTCAAGGAAGGCTCGGCAGTCGTCCACTGTCACCTCGCGCACAACCGCATCCGGCCGTGACCGCTCCACATGCGCGGCGAACTTAAAGAGGTACCGCTCGTACGCGAACCGAGTCGCCGGCGTCCTGCCACCACGCGCGAGCTCGCCCATCCAACGATCAATCGCGCGCGTCAGCCTCACGGCTCGTAGTCCTCGGTCAGGCGGTCGACCTCTTCCTCGGTTGGAGGGAGCCACTCGTGGAGGCCGCGTTCGATCAGTTCCTCGCCCGTCATCTCGCGCCACCGCGCGTCAATCTCGACGATTCCCGGCCGACTATCGAACGGTTCATCGGACGGCTCCTTCTCCCAGGCGTAGAGCTCACTCAAGTTCGCGGCTTCGAGCCGGCGGGACACCTCGATGCCGTACCGCAAGAGCCACCGCGCGACTTCACTCTCAGACTGTTCGCGCGTTGTGGCAATGCGACGAATCTCCCGCGCGAGGCGCTCATCGAGCCGCACATTCAGGACATCGCGTAGCTTCTTCCCGTCTGTCATACACGCAGAATGGCTTAGAAAAACCGTTTTGTCAAATCTGTGTTACCGAGGTGGTCTACGGGATCGAGTCGGTAGGCGGCCGCGGGTGCGATCAGTGGCGACCCTGATGCCCATCCCTGATCGGTGCCCTAGGTTGTTGCCAACTGGAGGTCTCGGCTCGTGTTCAAGGCGCAGCGGCTGCTGCATCACGCTCATTGGCCTCATCGGTGGATACACAGGCTCGCCGTCGTGCTGGCGGCAGCGGCCGGGATCCTGGTCGCAGCGGTCGGGATCCTGGTCGCGGTCGACCGAGCCTTCTTCTCAGTTGAGACGCAGGTGTGCCGCCCACCAGCGACGCAATCGTCGCGCCCGACGCTGCAGCGGATCCTCGACGACGTCGTCGGAGGCCCGTCGAAGCTCGCCCCAGGCGCCACAGCGTATGTCTCGGGGCCTCACGGGAGCTGGCTGGGCGCAGCCGGGGTCGCCGACACAAGCACGTGCGCGCCGATGCCGGTGGACGCGCGAATGCGGCTGGAGAGTGTGACCAAGATCTACACGGCGACGCTGATCCTGCAGCTCGCCCAGGAGGGAAAGCTCCGCGTCGGCGACACGGTCGACAGGTGGCTGCCGGGGCTGCTCCCGCACGGCAACCGGATCACGATCCAGCAGCTGCAGACCATGACGAGCGGCCTGATCGACAACAACGATCTCCGCAACACGTCGGCGAGCGGCCGACGCACCTACCTCGCCCGCGTCAAGGACACCAAGCTGCGGGCGGAGGTGCTCGCGACCCTGGCCCGCGTCGAGGAGGATCCGGCGGCGGTCGTGCCCGAGACCTTCTGGATTCGGTGGGCAGCCTGGCAGCCACTCCGCTTCCGACCGGGCGGCGGCTACCACTACTCGAACATCGGCTACGACATCCTCGGGTTGATCGCCGCCCGGGCAGGCGGCGAGCCGCTGGCGGCTCTCTACCGCGAGCGGATCTTCCAGCCGCTCGGCCTCCACGCGACCGCCTACGACCCGCAAGGGCGAATGAGCGACCCCCACGCCCAGGGTTACGGGATCGAGCCGAACGGCATGCAGACCGACACGACCGACTGGCACTGGGGGGTCGGCGCCGAAGGCGGCATCGTCTCCAACGCCAAGGACACCGCCGTTTTCCTCACCGCCCTGATGCACGGCAAGCTGCTCAACCAGCAGCAGCTCACGGCGATGAAAGCGGGCAGTCTGTGGGGCGGCGGTGAATGGAGCGGGTGCGCCGAACAAGCCTACGGCTGGAGCGGTGGCGGCAGCGGCTACAAGACGGATGTCTGGGTCAATGACGACGGCAGCCGCGTCGCCGTCCTCCTCCTCAACGCCCGCCACTATGACACGGCCCAACCCGATGCCGACCGGGCCGCACACGACACTCTCGCGAGTCTCTACTGCGCCGCCTGAGCTCCTGGCCGTCAAGCCGGTAAGGCCCGATCGTGGCCTGGGCCAGCGTTCGGGAATGACGCCTGACGAGGTGAACTCGGATCGGCTGGAGCAGCGATGAGTCTTCGGTGGTTTGTCAGTCTCTACCGCGTACGGGCGAGGCTGAGATGCGGCCGGAGCAGGGCCGAGAAAGGAGTCATGAGATGACGCGGTACCTGATTTCGTTCCCCAGCGGCGCGATGGACCACATCCCCGCTGAGGAGTTCCCCGCCGTGGGAGAGGCTGCTCATGCGGTGGTCCAGGAGGCCATGGACGCAGGCGTGTTGGTGTTCGGCGGCGGGTTGGCCGAGAACGTGGATCCCGTCATGGTGGCCGGTGACGGGACGATCACCGCTGGCACTTACCCGCAGACCAAGGAGTTCAACGGCGGGTTCACGGTCATCGACGTGACCTCTCGGGAGGCAGCCTTGGAGTGGGCCGCGAAGTTCGCGGCCGCCTGCCGCTGTGCTCAAGAGATCCGCGAGTTCGGGCCCGACTCAGCGGTGGGCAATTGAGCGAAGCCCCAGATCGCCCTTCATGCCCAAGGCTCCCGACAGACGATCGCCTGGGCCAGTGTTCGGGAATGTCACCCGAACGGGGCGGTCATACTCCGCGCGTGGGTGGACGCTGCGAGAGCGACCCGCCGGGGCCTGACCCGGAAGGAACCAGTCTTCGAACGGCACGGCTGAGGCTTCTCCCGCTGACAAGCCGCGACGAGTCCGACCATGCTCGTGCATCGAGGAATGCAGCGGACGCCTTGCGCGACACCCACGCGGCCGATGTCCAGTGGCGCGAGCACGGCTTCGGCCCGTGGGCCGTCCGGGACAAGCAGGGCAGCTGCTTCCTCGGCTGCGCCGAGCTGCGTCTCGCCGGCGACGGCATCGAGGGCATCGCCCCCGACGAAGTCGAGGCGGGCTGGTGGGTGACCGAGGACCGGCGGAATGACGGCATCGCGACCGAAGCGATGGAAGCGGCGATCGACGATCTCTTCAGCCGCACCGACGTCGAGACGATCACGGCGTACATCTCGGACGGGGGAAACGAAGCATCCGGCCGCGTGGCAGCCAAGCTCGGATTCTCGGTACGCGGCCGAGGCCACGGGCGCTCGGGCGAGCCGATGACGGTTTACACGCTTCCCCGCGATGATTGGCTGCGACAACGGCCCTGAGGCAAGCGCTCGGAGTAAGGACCGTCTCGCCTGTGCGAGTGATCAGAAATGTCCCTTGAAGACGGCCTCCGGGAAGCTTTTCCGACCCGCCCGCGTTGAACGAGCGTGGCCGAAGTGACGGAGCTGAGGGTCGCGCTGACAGTCGCGGACTTTGATGAGGCGCTCCGCTTCTACCGCGACGCGCTCGGACTCGGGCAGATCGCAGATTGGAGCTCCGAGACCGGGCAGGTTGTTGTCCTCGAGGCGGGGCGGGCGACTCTCGAGCTCCTCGACGAGCCACAGGCCGAGACCGTTGACGCAATCGAAGCTGGCGGCCGGGTCTCAGGAGCAGTGCGCCTCGCGCTCGAAGTGCCAAACAGTGAGGAGACCGCGCGGCGCCTCGTCAACGCTGGCGGCGAGCAAGTCGCGATTCCCGTAACCACGCCCTGGGGTGACCGGAATGCACGCGTGCGTGCGCCGGACGGGATGCAACTAACACTGTTCACGGTCGAGTAACGTCGCCTGTTGATGTTGGCGCCCAGTTGGCGCCGCGGCACGTCACACACGGTTGGGCCAGCGTGCTCTCGCCCGATGCACGCGTCAGGGGCCGCGCCGACGCGAGTCGAGCACGTATGCGACAGCCAGCCACTCTGCGTACGAAACTACCGGCTTCTCCGCCAGGCCGACCCGCGACGCCCAGAGGCGACGCGCAAGGCGAAGGTTTCGCATCGTGCAGCCCGTCCTCGCGGTCAGTCCGCGTCCGATGAACACCAGGAGCCGGGGCAGGTCAGGGTCCTGAACGTTCTCCGTCAGCGACGCCTTCCGTCCCTTTCCCCTCACGAAGTAACTCGATAGATAAGCCGCTGCCTCGATCCCGGGCTTGATCTTCTTGCAGATCTTCTCCCAGCCGTCGACGAAGCCGAACCCCTTTGAAGGAGCGAGGTCTGCGAGCGCATTGACGTATGCCTCCGCCCACCGCAACTCCGCCGGCGTCGACACGGAGAGAACGCCATGAAGATGCGCAAGCCCGCGCTTCTGCTTCTCCCACACCCGCGCCGCGATCGTTCCCTTGAACCCGGTCGACCTGTCAGCACGAAGCTTCGCGACTCGATGGAGCTCGCTCCACCACGGACTGACCCGCGAGTTGAAGGCCTGCGCGGCGTCAGCGTAGACCCGGCAGCCGATCCGCCCGGAACACTTCACTCCAGCCGGATGCGTACACCGCTCCGGATCCCACGGGTAAAGCTCCTTCCCCGGCGCAGTCACGGTGAACATCACAACGAGGCGAAGTGGCTTGAGGTTCTCGAACAAGCGCCGCCGCGTGTCTCTCCCCCAGATCGAGGCGAACTCGGGACACCTCCGCGAGCTACAGCGGCGCACCCTTCCGGGGATAGGACGGCCACAGCCGGCGCAGCGGTGCCACAGCCGATCATCGCCAGGCTTGAACTCGCGATGCCACGTCGCAGTGGTGGTCACGCGTCGCCTGCCGTCTCCGCCGCAAGGCACGCCGCTCGTCCCTGCGGAGTCAACCCGCTACGCGGGTTCCCCTCGCTCCGCTCGGTGACACCACAGCGCCGACCGACAAAGGCGCGACTACGACGGCAGGCGACGCTCACCGGGTCGTTGGGTCGGAGGGCTCAGGCCAGCACATCGAGCAGCGCCGGCGCGGACGCGAAGGATCGAACGTCTCCTTCCGCAGCATCCCCGGCCACGTCTCACTCAGGGACGAACACGACGAGTGGTAGTGGACGACACCCGACCGCCGATTGATCCAGACGACGTGACCGATCACGCCGCCTCCCACTCGTCCTCGAGCGCAGCAGCAACCTCGCGCATGACGAGCGCAGCGACGGTGAACGCAGTCGCAGCAGCGAGGTGCTCCCCACCCCCCACCAGCGCTTCGCGCTCGGAGTGGGACGCGGCGAGCACCTCGTAGTCGTGCGCCTTCCCGATCAGCCGATCAGAGGCGTTCAAGAAGACTTCCTTGAACGGCCGACTATCTGATTGCCGTGTTCAAACCCAACGCCTGGAGTTCCCGCTTCATCACAGCCTTTGCTGTCTTCCTGGGAGCGGTCGGAGTCCTCAACCTCGCGACCGGGTTCTTCGGGGGAGCCGTATGGACGGTGGTCGCACTCGGCGGAGCTATCGGCGGGTTCGTCTGCGCAAGCGAACTTCGCAAGCGAAGCCAGATCGACCCGCGCTAGCGAGGGCCTAGCCGGCATCCCGCTCCTTCTTCTTGCTCTGCGCCCTTAGCTCATCGAGTTTTCGGCGAAGCGGCTCCGGCACCTCGGTCTCTGCGGACACGGGTTCGAATCCCGTATGGGCCTTCCTTTCGAGCGTGACCGGACAAGACGGCTTGTCGGTGCCGGCCTGTCGGTGCGGTCGGCGGCCCGTGCGCGCTCTCCGAAGAGCCTGCTGCTCTAATTCGCCGCATGCAGTTCGACCGGCACACGCTCGTGCTGCTCGTGCGGCGGCCCGATGCACCGGAGCTCACGGACGAGGAGGCGGACGAGCTCCAGGATCGGCATCTGGCCTTCCGAGCCGGTCTGCGCGACCGCGGCTATCTCGTCGGCGGAGGTCCGCTCGTCGACCAGGACGACGAGCGCCTGCGCGGCATCTCGATCATGTCGTGCGACCCCGAGACGGCGCGCCGGCTCAGCAACGACGACCCGGCGGTGCGGGCGGGCCGGCTCGCGGTCGAGGTGATGACCTGGATGGTTCCCGCGGGCAACGTCCGATTCGAGAACGTGCGCGCGCCGCGGTCGACGGCCGAGGCGGCGGAGGACTGACGAACTCGCTCAGCTGCCGTCGCGAATGTCGCTGAGCGAGCGGGCAGTGAAGGCGATTGCGTCGAAGGTCCCGCTGCAGCCGGCGCCGGTCGGGGCTTGGCAGATGAAGCCGATGCGTGGTGCCGCGCTCGGTGGTCGGAAGACCCGGACGAGCTCCCAGCGCTCGCCGCCGTCGGAGGCGTGAAAGGCGATCGCGTCGCCGACACGCGCCAGTCGCAGCCAGGCGCTCCTCTGCGCGAGCACGGTCGAGTTGCAGTCGTCGGAGAAGGTGTCGGTGACGACCGAGACGATCGTCGGGCCGGCCGCCGTCACCTCGAGAGCGAGCTTGGCCCAGTGGTCGTCGTCGCCGTAGACGAAGAGGCCGACGGCGTCGAACATCGCGTCGCCGTCGAGGACGACGTGCGCCTCCCACGTGAAATTGCCCGTCGGCGGCCGTCCCACGAGCACGGGCGCCGTGCCCACGGGGCGAGCGGTGATCGGATCGATGAACCAGTCCGTTTGCGCCGGTGCGCTGACGCGGAGCCGAGTCGGTTCGGCAGCCCACTCGGCGGGCGAGCGCAGCCACTCGAGTCGGAACGGCACCGCAGCAAAGTCGACGCTGTCGGCGCCGGCGAGAAGGTCTTCCACGAGCAGATCCTAGGCCGGGATGCGTAGGGTTGCGGCGTGGAGTACCGGACGCTCGGCGGCACTGGGGTCAAGGTGAGCCCGCTCTGCCTCGGCGCGATGATGTTCGGCGCCTGGGGCAATCCCGATCACGAGGAGTCGATCCGGATCATCCACCGCGCCCTCGATGCGGGGATCAACTTCGTCGACACCGCCGATGTCTACTCGCGGGGCGAGTCCGAGGAGATCGTCGGCAAGGCGCTCAAGGATCGGCGTGATCGAGTCGTGCTGGCGACGAAGGTGCACGGGTCGATGGGAAACGACGTCAACGAGCGTGGCAACTCGCGTCGTTGGCTCGTGCGCGAGTGCGACGCGAGCCTGCGCCGGCTCGGCACGGACTGGATCGACCTGTACCAGATCCATCGCTGGGATCCCGACACCGATCATGACGAGACGCTCGGTGCGCTCACGGACCTCGTCCGCGCCGGCAAGGTGCGCTACATCGGGTCGTCGACGTATCCGCCGAGCGCGATCGTCGCTGCGCAGTGGACCGCCGAGCGGCGCGGCCGCGAGCGGTTCGTCTGTGAGCAACCGCCCTACTCGATGCTCGTGCGCGGCGTCGAGGCCGAAGTGCTCCCCGTCTGCCAGGAGTACGGGATGGGCGTGATCTCGTGGAGCCCGCTCGCCGGTGGCTGGCTCACCGGCAAGTGGCGCAAGGGCCAGGAGGCGCCCGCAAAGCACGCGCGCCGAACGGCTGCCTGCCCGGTATGACCTCTCGCTCCCCGCGAACCAACGGAAACTGGAAGCCGCCGACGCGCTCGCGCAGCTCGCCGACGAGTCTGGTCTGACGCTGATCGACATGGCGCTCGCCTTTGCGATCGGCCATCCCGCGGTGACCGCCGCGATCATCGGACCGCGCACGATGGAGCAGCTCGAGAGCCAGCTCGGTGCGGTCGACGTGCAGCTCGATGCGGCGGTGCTCGACCGGATCGACGAGATCGTCCCGCCGGGGACGAATTTCAACAGCGCCGACAGCGGGTGGGTGCCGCCGTCGATCGAGGAGTCCGCGCTGCGCAGACGGTGACGGCCTATCCGTGCGCTCGGCCGTTGTTCGGTACACGCACGGTGTCGCCGACCCGCACGCGTCCGGGGGCGGCCACGGCGCCGTAGACACCGAACGGCAGCGGCTCGGTCTGACCCTCGGGCCTGTAGAGCGCAAGGGTTCCGAGTGTGTCGAGGTCGGTGACGCCGCGGTCGGGGTCCTGTGACGTCACGACGCACCGGCCGACGTCCCCGTTGACGACGATCTCAGCGTCACCGAGCTGCACCGACGCTCCGATCCACTCGTCTTCGGCGTGTGCCGGGACGCCGTCGATCTCCAACATCATCCGGAAGCGTCGGCCGTCGATCGGAGCCTCGACACCGGCCTCCTCGCGCAGGCGCTCGAGCGAGCCGCGCGAGACCAGCGAGACGGTGCCTCCGGCACGACCGCGGTCCGTCGCGTGGTTCTCGGACCAGAGCAGGGTGAGCGGCCTGCCGACGGAGCGCGAGATCGCCTCTTCCCACGGCCCGAGGACGCGACGCGACGGATGAGGGCGGCCGTAGAGATCCACCGCGACCGGCTCGCCGAGCTCGACCGGGCCGGCCACCTGCGTCCCGTCCGGAAAGCTCAGGGAGAGCTGCCGGGTCGCTTCGTCCCACGCGGGCTGGATCGTCATCATCGGCCCGTTCCGCTTGTTGTTGAAGAGTCGTCCGTCGGCGTCGACGAGCCAGAAGCGGCGATCGCCCTGCACACCGGCGGACAGGAGCTCGACGCTCTCCGGGTGGACGAGCCCGAGCGACTTCACAGGAGCGATCGAGATCCGGACAACGTGTGCCATCGCTGAGCAACCTAGCCGTCCTGGCAAAAAACCTGGCCGGTCCCGGCGGCGCCGAGGTGGCACGATCCCGGAAGAGCAGGCGCGTGGGGGAGCGGCCCTCCTTCGCGCCAGCTCGAACCGTTTGACCCAGATGGGTCATTTTCGCCGTGCGGCGGTGTCATGTCAGCCGCGACCCGTGGGATGGTTCCGCGTCGCGGGACGAGCGCCGAGGTGGGCCGCCACATCCGGCTGCTCGCCCGCGACCCTCGATCAGCGCCGGCAAGAGGAAGGGCCGAGTCGGCTGCGGCACCGTCTCGGCCCTTTGATCCCGCCCAAGTAGCGTGAGTCTAGCCCCGGAATCCTCGCCGTCCAGACCTTTGTTCAGTCGCGGAGCTCGCCGTGGGCGATGATCATCAGGGCGATGGAGAGAAGACGCGCCACCGACCAGGACGTGCACGTGCTCGCGTGCGCCGAGTGCCCGCGCGTCAGCAGCGTCAGCGCACGGGGCTGGAAGGCATTCCGATCGGACGATCCCGAGGTGGACGAGCACGCGCGGCTCTCCTTCTACTGCCCGGAGTGCGCGGAGCGGGAGTTCGGCGCAGGCTGAGTCAGATGGGCGCGCCCCGAGGAGTGCGGCACCTCCCTCGAACACGACGTGACCACGAGCGCCGCGGGGACCAGGCGTCTCGGGCGGCAGGTCGCTGGGCGCGCCCGCTTCACGTTCGACCCCGTCGCCGACACCCCTGCGCGACGCGGACCGCTCGCGAACGTTGAGAACGGGGGCGGACGCCGGCTCGGCGGCCCGGCCGACGCCCACCCTGCCGCGCGCAGCATGGCAGGTCGAACGCCCGTTGCCCCCTCCAACAATTGGCCAAGCTTACGCAGCCGGACGAACGTAGTGCGCCCGCGCTGAAGCGAGAATCTGACTCGACCGCGTCGGCAGGTTCTGGCTCACCCACATCAGAATCGACTGTGCGAGCGGGACCTGATCGTGGCCGAGCTCGCGTGAGACGAGGACGTACACGGTCGCCGCGTGATTCGGGCCGAGCACCTCGCGCAACGCGCTGTCCACCGCACGGGCGAAGCGGGGGTAGTTCCTGGCGGGCAGGACGTGTGAGTGCTCCCGGCAGATGTGCGGCAGCGTCTCGAGCTGCGTCTGCGGATCGAAGATGTCGAGCCGATAGCCGCAGAGAAGCGAGAACTGGTGCGTCCGAGCGGCCTCGTTCCAGCGACGCTCGAGCTCATCCGCGGCACCTGCATCGCCACGCCGGCAGAGCAGGTCGACCATCTCGCCGAACACGCGAGCGGGGCGAGCGGCTGACCCAGACTGGATGCGGTCGAGCATGTCGACCAAGGAGCGCTCGAGCCGCCCGCGGTCGATCCCGTTCGGACCCATGATCTCCGCGAGCGTCTGCTCTGCGTCCGCCACGACGAGGAGCCCGGCGCTCTCGGCGTCCCCGAACTCCCAACCGCGCGTGGCGAGCCGATCGGCGAACAGGCTCAGGTGCTCCGGCGTAGCGACCACCGCCGCCGGCTGGTCGCGCTCGAACCCGGCCGCGAGGTATGCGGCAACCGACTCCGCGAGATCAGCGGCGTCCTCGTACACCTGCACGCCGTGCGAGTGCGTGCCCGCGCCCTTGAGGAAGTCGCCCCAGGACTGTCGCATGGCTTGAGTGTAGACCCGATTGCGGGCAACGTCCTCTTAACGCCGCGACCCCCGAAAAGGGGACTCAGGGCTCCCCGCTTCGGGGCACAGTGAGTGTGGGCGCGCCCTGCGACCGAGCCGCCCGAGTACCCCCCGGTCCCCCGGAGGTGCTCGAGGTCAACGATCGCAACTTGTGGGAGTGCCGCAGCTCCTGCTGGGCGCGCCCGACTTCCTCTCTACGCGGGCAGCGGAACGGGCAGGGTCAGCTCGAAGGCCGCGCCGCGAGGTGCCGCCGGCCGGTAGCTGACCTCGCCGTGATGCGCGCGGGCGTAGGAGCGGGCGATCGCAAGCCCGAGGCCGGTGCCGGTGACAGTCGATGCGCTCGACGCCTCGCGGGCGAAGCGGTCGAACAACTGCGACACGAACTCGTCCGGGACGCCCGGCCCGCTGTCCTCGACCGTGACGTGCAGGACGCCGTCGTCCTGAACGGCGCGAACGACGACAGGCGGCTCCCCGTAGCGGCAGGCGTTCACGACCAGATTGGAGACGATTCGCTCGAGTGCGTCGACGTCGAGGTCCGCCTCCAGGGTCGCGTCCGCCTCGATCCCGATCCGGGAAGCCTCGAGTGGCGCCACGGCATGGACGATCCGCTCGAGCCGTTCGCGCACGCGCACACGCTGCGGGTTGATCGTGACGGCCTCGGCGTCGAGCCGGGAGAGATCGAGCAGCTGCTCGACGAGCTCCCGCAGGCGCCGGATCTGGCTCGTCAGCGCCCGCTGCAGCTCCTCGACCTGCTCGGGCGCGAGGTCGTGTTTGCGCTCCGCGATCGTCTCCGAGATCCCGTAGATCGCGCCGACCGGCGAGCGCAGCTCGTGCGCGGCGAGGGCGACGAACTGGCTCTTCAGCTCGTCCGCCCGCTCGAGCGTCTCCCGCGCCTGGCGCTCCTGCGCGAAGAGGCGCGAACGGTCGAGCGCGAGGCTCGTCAACGAGCCGAGCGCGTAGAGGAGCTTGCGCTCCTCGTCGCCGAAGAAGGGGGCGAACGCGCTCGTCCGGACGACGATCGTGCCGAACGGGAACTCGAGGCGACGGACGTCGCCGTTCGGATCGTCCTCGCCGGCCCGGTGCTCGGCGACGACGACCCCGTCCAGGCCCTCGAGCACGATCCCGCGGGCGCCGACCATCTCGGCCATCGGCGGCAGCACGCGCGCCGCCACATTCTGCTCCGTCGTCGCCCCCATCAGCTCGCCGATCGCGAGCTGCATCCTCGACTGCTCGGGGCGGCGCCACAGCAGCCGCAGGACCGCGGGCGGCGCGAAGCCGAGCAGGAAGCCCACCGCGCTCAGTGTCGCGAGCAGGCCGACCGCGAGCGCGAACCAGGAGTGATCGTTGCCGGCGCCGACGCTGAGGAGCAGCGTCACGGCCAGCGCGGTCGACGCGAGCGCGAGCATCCGCATCCGCCGTCGCGCAACCGTCGCCTCCGCCCTCGCCGCCCGCCAGAGTCGGATCGCGACGAGCTGCAGCAACACCGACCAGTGGACGAGGAACGCGACCGCGTAGACGACGAACCACCACGGCCACGGGTCGCCCTCGGCCGGGATGTGCGGCAGCGCGATGGTCGCGACGACGAGTGCGGTCGTGAGCGAGTCGACGAAGCGGGCCAGCTGCCGCCTCGTCCGCTCGAACGCCGAGGCGAAGCGATAGAGGAGGTATGGGAAGAGCACGAGCAGCGCGATCGCAATCCTGAGCGCGACCTTCTGGGCCGTCGTCTCGGGCTCGTCCGGGAGCACGTACGCCGAGCTCGCAACAGCGGCGAGGCTGACGAACGCGAGAGCCGCCCATCCCGACGTCCGCGAGCGGTCGCGGAGCCACTGGCGCACGCAGACACCCGCAATCGCGGCGAACAACACGAGGTTCACCACCCCGACGATTCCGATCGCGTGCCGCACGGTGCTCCCTCCTGAGCGGGACGATCCTAACGAGCGGTATCGGGATGCGACAGCCGCGACGTTAGCCCTGTCGGCTGCGCCTGCTCCGTGTGGGTCAGTCGACCGAGGCGGCGCGGGCGTAGATCGCGGCGAGCGCGAGGATGATCAGCCCGTAGAGAATCTGGCGGACCGCCTGCGAGGCGTTCAGGATCGTGAGCAGCGAGTCGAGCACGGTCAGGATCAGGGCGCCGAGGATCGTCCCCGCGTAGCCGCCGACGCCGCCGAAGATCGAGGTGCCGCCGATCACGACCGCCGCCACCGACGGGAGCAGGAAGGGCGTCGCGATGCCGAGGTCGGCCGCGTCGTTGAAGCCGACGAGCAGGATCCCGGCGGCGGCGCTGAGCGTGCCGCAGAGCGCGTAGACCGCGAGCAGCACCTGCCACGTCCGCACGCCGGCGAGCCGGCACGCGACCGCGTTGTCGCCGACGGCGTAGATCAGCCGGCCGAACCCGCTGTAGCGAAGGCCGAGGATGATCAGCGCCGAGATCGGCACCCAGACGAGGAGGCCGTACGGGATATAGGTGAAGAAGCGCTCGGAGCCGAGCTTCTTGACCAGGTCGGGCGCCGGCGCGAGGAAGCGCTGCTGGCTGTAGATCGTGAGCGCACCGAGCGTGACCGTGCTCACTCCGAGCGTCATGATCAGCGGGTTGACGCGGAAGATCGCGACGCCGATCCCGTTGATGATCCCGATCCCGAGGCCTGCGAGCAGGGCGATGCCGATCGCCTTCGCCGCACCGTCGGTGGCGAAGCTGGAGATCATGAACGCGCCGGTCGTGGCGGTGGTGGCGACCGAGAGGTCGACGCCGCCGGTCAGCATCACGAGCGTCTGGCCGGCCGACATCAGTCCGAGGATGGCCGCGTAGAGGAAGGTCGTCGAGAGCTGCTTCGGGGTCAGGAAGGCCTCGCTCGACTGGACGCGGTTGACGATGTCGGTCGCGACGAAGAGCCCGATGAAGACGAGCGTCAGCACGGCCACCGGGTTGTCGGCGAAGAGCCGCCGCGGGTCGAAGCGCGGGGTCGACGGCTCGGCGGCCTGCGAGCTCACAGGTTCTTCCCTCGCTGGCGGAGCGCGAGGCCGCCGATCATGACGACGAGGACGATCAGCGTCCCCTGGATCACCTGCGCCCAGTTCTGGTCGACGCCCTTCAGGATCATGATCGACTTCACCAGCGTCAGGACGAAAGCGGCCGCGATCGGGCCGATCACGCCGCCGACGCCGCCGACGAGGGCGACGCCGCCGAGGACGACCGCGGCGACGCTGTTGAGCGTGTAGTACTGGCCGGAGAGGGCGTCGCCGATGCCGGACGTGGCCGTCAAGGCGAGCCCGCCCATCGCCGCGAAGGCCGAGCCGAGCGCGTAGGCGCCGATCCGCGTCCGCGCGACCGAGATCCCGGCGAGGAAGGATGCGTTCCGGCTCGAGCCGATCGCGTAGAGCGCAAGGCCGGGCCTGCGCCAGCGGATCGGCACCCAGACGATCAGCACGACCGCGGCGAGGATGACGAGCCCGGACGGGAGCCAGGGTGTCAGCGTGTAGCCGATCGCCAGCTTCGTGAACTCGAGCGGCGCGCCGCCGCCGGGGATCTGCATCACCGCGAGCGCGGCTCCGCCCCAGACGAACAGCATCGCCAGCGTGACGATGATGTCGGCGACCTTCGTCACCGTGATGATCACCCCGGTCAGCACGCCGGCGAGCGCGCCGCCGAGGATGAGGACGAACGAGAGCACGATCGCCTCGCGGAAGCTGACCGCCTGCCCCGTCGCCGCATCGAACATGTACTTCGCCGAGAGCACGTTGATCAGGCCCATCAGCGAGCCGATCGAGAGGTCGATCCCGCCGGAGATGACCACGACCGCCTGCGCCATCGCGGCGAAGGCGAAGGGGAGCGCGTCGATCGCGAGCGACTGGACGTCGAAGGTCCCCCACTCCGCCGGGATCGTCCGCCAGTAGAGGATCAGGGCGACGAGGAGGACGTAGACGCCCACCGTCCAGCCATGCCGGCGCGCGAGGCGGCGCCAGTGGATGCCCGTCCGGGTCGGCTCCGCGGCGACGGCACTCATGCAGCTGCCTCGCCCTCGAGGCCGTGCATCGCGCGCAGCAGCGTCGCCTCGTCGGCGCCGGTGGCGTCGAGCTCGGCGGTCACCTTGCCGCCGTAGAGGCAGACGGCGCGGTCACAGACGAGCGGGATCTCGGCCAGCTCGCTCGTGAACAGGAGCACGGCTGCTCCGTCCGCGGCGAGCTGCCGCAGCAGTGCGTAGATCTGCCGCTTCGTGCCGACGTCGATGCCACGCGTCGGGTCGAAGCAGAGCAGCGTCTGAAAGCCGTTTGCGAGCCAGCGGGCGATCGTCACCTTCTGCTGGTTGCCGCCGGAGAGACGGCGCACCTGCCGCTGGGCACGCGTGTCGATCGAGAGCGCCTCGATCGCGCCCTGCACCCGCTTGCGCTCCTCGCGCATGCCGATCGGCCCCCAGAGGCGCGGCGCACTTGAACCGCGGCACGGCGATGTTCTCCGCAATCGAGCGTTGCGGCAGCAGCGCCTGCAGCCGGTCGGCGGGAACGAGGACGACGCCGGCGCGGATCGCGTCGTAGGGATGGCGCGCCCGCAGTGGCTTCCCCTGGACGAGGATGTCGCCGCCGGTCTGCCGCTGCTGGCCCGAGAGCACGTCGAAGAGCTCGTCCTGACCCTGCGCCTCGAGCGCTGCGATCCCGAGGATCTCGCCCGGCCGGAGCGCGAATGAGACGTCGGTGAGGGTCTCGCCGACCTGCAGCCCGCGGACTTCGAGCGCAGTCGGGCCGACGGGAATCTCGATCCGCTCCCGCTCTGGGGTCGCCTCGGCGACGCCGGTCGCGCGCGCGACCTCCTCGCCGAGCATGAACTCGACGATCTTCTCCTCGCCGCCCTCCTGCGGGATCAGCGTGCCGACGTCGCCGCCGTCGCGCAGCACGGTCGCGTGGTCGCAGTGGGCGATCACCTCACGGAGCCGGTGGGTGATGAAGAGCGCCGAGCGGCCGCTCTCCTTCTGGCGGCGCATCACGTCGAAGACGCGCTCGGCGAGGTCGGCGGGGAGCGCCGCCGTGATCTCGTCCAGGATCAGGAGCTGAGGGTCTCGGGCGAGCGCGCGCGCGAGATCGAGCATCCGCAGCAGCGGCAGCGGCACGTCGAACGCCTGCTCGCCGAAGTCGATGTCGAGGTCGAGCTCCTGCAGATGCCGGCGGACCGCCGCGACGGGTGTCCGCGTCAGGCGCAGGTTCTGCGCCACGGTCAGGTCGGGCACGAGCGCCGGATCCTGGAAGACGGGCGCGAGCCCGATCCGCGCCGCCTGCGCCGGCGAGGAGACGCTGCTCGCCTGGCCGTTGACGAGGATCGTGCCGCCGTCCGGCCGGATCACGCCGGTGAGCACCTTGACGAGCGTGCTCTTGCCGGCGCCGTTCGCGCCGAGCAGGGCGTGCACCTCCCCCGGCTCGACGACCAGCGTCGCCGACCGCAGCGCGACGACCGGGCCGTAGCGCTTCGACACCTCGCGTGCGGTCAGGAGGCTCATGCGTGGGTGAGGGAGGGAGCGCCGGACGGCGCTCCCTCCCTCTTCGCCCCAGGAGCTACGGCCCCTTGCAGCCCGTGAGCTGGGCCGCGGTGTACGTCGTCCACGGCTTGATGAACAGCTGCGAGCTGTACGTCGGCGGCCGCTTCGGCGAGTAGTACGACTTGATCGTCTGCGCAGAGGTCTTCATGTCCCAGACCTCGGGCGTCAGCTTCGTCCACTTCTTGACGGTGCCGCCACCGAGAACCTTGATCGCGACCGCGGCACCGACGCCGCCGATCGTCGCCGGGTTCGTCACAGCCGAGCCCTGGAACTTCGGGTTCAGGTTGATCAGCTGCTTGAGGAACTCGTTGTTGTCGGCGCCGACCACCGGCACGTACGGCTTGCCGGCCGTCTTGAACGCATTCACGATCGTGTAGTCGATCCCGGACGTCCAGACGCCGTCGACCTTCACGCCGGAGTTGAGGATGTCGAGCATCTGCTTGCCACCCGGTGCGAACGACCACTGGGTAAACGTCTGCTTGACGACCTTGATCCCCGGATACTTCTTCAGCGCCTGCTGGAAGCCCGTGTGCCGGTCGGTGTCGGCCGGGACGCCGGCGATGCCACGCATCTCGACGACGTTGCCCTTCCCGCCGAGCTTCTTGAACAGCCACAGGGCGCCGAGGCGGCCGTACGCGACCTGGTCGTTCGTCACGTTGTAGGCCTGCGGCGCCGTGATCCGCTGGTCGACGGACACGACCTTCACCCCGCGTGCGGCCGCCTGCGCGACGACCGCGTTGAGCGCGCTCGCGCTCGACGGGTTGATGATGATCGCGTTCGCGCCGGCCGAGATCAGGTTGCGGATGTCGGCGATCTGCTCCGCCGGGCCGCCGTTGCGGTTGGCGACGATCACCTTCGAGACCTTGCCGCTCGAGAGCGCCTGGGCCTTGACCGCGCAGATCATCTCCTCACGCCAGCCGTTGCCGACGAGCGTGTTGCTCACGCCGAGCACCCACTTCTCCCCGCCCACCGGCTTGGCGCTGGCTGTACCCACGATCCCCATGACCGCGACGAGCGTCACGATCAGGAGTGCTGCGAGCGGCGCGCCTACGCGGCCGCGAACCCTGCCTTGCGTCATGCGATTCCTCCCTCTCCTGGAGACTCCAGGGACGAGTCTACGACCCTCGAGACGCGTCGAACAATCGGCGCTCGTGCCATCGCGGGCGACCCTACAGCGTCTTTTGTCGGAATTCAAGAGAAGTCTTGTCGATTGCTACAGATGTGCCTACACTCGGAGCCGAAGTGGCCACGCAGGCCCGCATCGCCATCGAGCCCGACGGCCTCGTCGCCGTCCTCGACCACGTGCGCGCGCACGGCGCGTCGTCGCGCGCCGAGCTCGCGCAGGCGACCGGACTCGGGCGCTCCGTCCTGACGCAGCGGGTCGACGCGCTGCTCGACTACGGGCTGCTGGTAGAGGATCGCATCGGTGTCTCGACGGGCGGCCGGGCGCCCCGGCTGCTCCGCTTCCGCGCCGATGCGGGCTACCTGCTCGTCGCGGACCTCGGCGCGACGAGCACGGACGTCGCGCTCGCCGACCTCGCCGGCGAGATCGTCGTGCACCGGCAAGAGGCGTCGGACATCTCCGCCGGCCCCGACGCGGTGCTCGCGCGCGTCGAGGAGCTCTTCGACGAGATCGAGGCCGAGGCCGACGTCACCGGCTCGCTCTGGGGGATCGGCATCGGCGTCCCCGGGCCGGTCGAGTTCGAGTCGGGCCGGCCGGTCTCGCCGCCGATCATGCCGGGCTGGGACGGCTACGCCGTGCGCGAGCGTTTCGCCGAGCGGGGCGTGCCGGTCTGGGTCGACAACGACGTCAACGTGATGGCGCTCGGCGAGCTGACTGCGGGCTGCGGCCGCGGCGCCGACGACTTCGTCTTCGTCAAGATCGGCACCGGGATCGGCGCCGGGATCGTGGTCGACGGCCGGATCCACCGGGGCGCCAAGGGCTCGGCCGGCGACGTCGGCCACATCCACGTCCAGGCCGGCCGCGAGGTCACCTGCCGCTGCGGCATGAGCGGCTGCCTCGAGGCATTCGCCGGCGGAGCCGCGCTCGCGCGCGACGCCGAAGCCGCGGCTCGCGAAGGCCGAAGCGAGATCCTGCGCGGGCTGCTCGACGAGAAGGGGTTCCTCGACGCCGCCGACGTCGCCGTCGCCTCGAAGCACGGCGACCCCGTCAGCATCGAGCTGATCACGGAGGCGGGACGCCTGATCGGGCAGATGCTGACCGGGATCGTCAACTTCTTCAATCCCTCCCTGATCGTGATCGGCGGCGGCGTCGCCGGCGCGGGCGACCTGTTGCTGGCAACGATCCGGCAGGCGATCTACCGGCGCTCACTGCCGCTCGCGACGCGCGACCTGACCGTCCGGCGCTCGGCCCTCGACGACCGCGCGGGCGTGATCGGCGCCGCGACAATGGCCGCGAACGAGCTCTTCGCCCGCGAGTACCTACCCCGCTGGCTCGCCGCCGGCAGCCCCGCCGGACACGCGTAGCGCTGCGCCCGCGCGGCGGGCGTGCTCGGCGTAGGCGGCGTCGAAGAGCCGCTTCGACTCCTCGGCGCCGACGAGCGCCGGACTCGTCAGGACCGGCGGGAGCGCGCCGCGTTCCAGCAGCAGCGCCGCGGTCTGCACCTTGATCTCGTTCACGAGCGCGACGGCTGCGATCGTCGACCCGGGGCCGACCGGCGTGTCGAGCCCGTCGAGCTCGACGAGCGCATCTCCCACCGGTGTGCAGAGGTCGAGGACGACGTCCGCATGGTCACGGAGGCGGGGGCCCTCCCCCACCTCGGCCTGCGCGAGCGAGGTGACCGCGACGACCGTCAGGCCTCGTGCCTTCGCTCCCTGGGCGATCTCGATCGGGACGGCCGTGCCGCCGCCGGCGCTGAAGACGATCATCATGTCGGGTGGCCCGAGCTCGAAGTTGGCGAGGATCGCCTCGGCCAGCCCCTCGACCCGCTCGATGAACATCGCCTG
This sequence comes from uncultured Gaiellaceae bacterium, assembly GCA_963705515.1. Classification (GTDB taxonomy): domain Bacteria; phylum Actinomycetota; class Thermoleophilia; order Gaiellales; family Gaiellaceae; genus Gaiellasilicea. The sequence continues at coordinate 39,899 of CAVPJV010000009.1, read as the reverse complement.
GCGCTGGCCGTTGGCGCCGACGACCTGTGTGTGGAAGGTCATCGAGAGCTCGACGATCGGGTGGAAGCCGGGATAGGAGCCGTAGCGCGGGAACATCTCCTCGACCGGGATCCGCGAGTGGCCGGTGCCGAAGAGGTGGACGAGACCGCCGCTCGCGATCGCGTCTGCGCAGAGCCGGGAGACCTCGGCGACGGCTGTGCTCTGGCTCTCCAGCCGCTCCAGCAGGTCTTTGGCGGCTGCGAGGTACCGCGTAGGCTCCGTGCTCACGTCGTCGTCGAACGGGGAGGAAGCTGCACGGTGGTCGGCCACAGGGTGAGCATGCTCGGTACGGGTCTCATCGGTCTCTTCTACACGAGAACGCTGCACGGGCAGCGTAACCGCGACCGGGTCCACGTCGTCTACTCCCGCTCCGAGGAGCGGGCGCAGGCCTTCTGCGCCGACAACGGCGTGCCGGAATGGACGACCGACCTCGAGCACGCAATCGCGCATCCCGAGACGGACACGGTCGTGATCGGGCTGCCGAACCAGCTGCACGAGGAGGCCGTGGAGCTCTGCGCGAAGCACGGCAAGGCCGTCCTCTGCACGAAGCCGCTCGCCCGCACGGCCGACGAGGCGAAGCGGATGCTCGACACGATCGAGCGCGCCGGCGTGTTCGGCGGCTACCTCGAGGATCTCGTCTACACGCCGAAGACGCTGAAGGCGGTCGCGTCCGTGCAGGCGGGCCAGATCGGCGACGTGCTCTGGGCGCGCTCGCGCGAGACGCACCCCGGGCCGCACAGCGCGTGGTTCTGGGACGCGGCGCAGGCGGGCGGCGGTCCGATCGTCGACCTCGGCTGCCACTGCATCGAGATCATCCGCTCGTACATGGGCAAGGAGAACCGGCCCGTCGAGGTGATGTGCTGGACGGACACGCTCGTCCACCCGATCGAGGCCGAGGACAACGCGATCGCGCTGATCCGCTTCGAGAGCGGCGCGATGGGGCAGTTCGAGGTCAGCTGGACGTTCCGCGGCGGCATGGACCTGCGCGACGAGGTCGCCGGCACGGAAGGGACGATCTGGACGAACCATTTCCTCCGCACCGGCTTCGAGATCTTCACGTCGGGCGCCGGCGAGGGCTACGTCGCCGAGAAGGCGGAGAGCGCGAGCGGCTGGCTCTTCCCCGTCGGCGACGAGGTCGCCGAGCTCGGCTACGTCGACATGTTCACGGACATGTTCGACGCGCTCGACGAGGGCCGCGCGCCGCGGGAGACCTTCTACGACGGCTACGTCGTCAACGCGATCATCGACGCCTGCTACCGCTCGGCCGAGTCGCGGCAGTGGGAGCCGGTGCAGCTCGAGGACTGGCGCGGCGCCGGCGTGCCTCGAATCGAACGCACCCGCCGCGAGCACGACGGCAAGACGGTGATCAAGGAGGAGAAGATGCCGGACGGCCGCTCGAAGCTGATCCTCAAGGACGAGACGACGGGCGAGTTCGTCGACGTCGTCAGCTGACCAGCCGCTCGGCCGATGTCGATTCGCGCGCGGGCCGTTCGTCGTACCGATGAGTTTCGGATCGCAGTGCCGTCTACCACCGTGATTGGCGTCCGCGTATACCGGAGGTGAGTTCATGTCGAAAACGCTCGTGATCGTCGGGACCCGCAAGGGCTGCTTCATCCTCGAGAGCGACGAACGGCGGCTCGAGTGGGAGCTGCGTGGCCCGTTCTGCGAAGGGTGGCCGATCTACCACGCCGTCCACGACGCCGATACCGGCGCGATCTACGCCGCCGGGGCGAGCGAGTGGCACGGTGCCAGTATCTGGCGCAGCCCCGATCTCGGCGAAACGTGGACGCAGTCGAGCGAGGGCCTCGAGTACGGCGAGACCGGGCTCAAGCTCTCGAAGGTCTCGGGCCTGACCGCCGCCCACGGGCGGCTCTTCGCCGGCGCGGAGATGCCCGGAATCTTCGAGAGCCGTGACGGCGGCCAGACGTGGAGGCTCCTGAGCACGCTCGCAGGCCAGCCCGGCAGCGAGGGATGGAACGATCCTGCCAACCAGCCGCCGGGGCATCTCGGCATCCCCGCGATCCTCCCCCACCCCGAGGACCCCGCCCGCTACTGGGCGATCGTCCAAGGCGTCGGCATCTTCGAGACGACCGACGACGGCATCGCGTGGACGCCGCGGAACCACGGATTGCGGGCCGACTGGCCGCTCGAGAACCCCGAGGTCGGCTACTGCGTCCACAAGCTCGTGATGTCGCCGACCGACACGGACCGGCTGTACCAGCAGAACCACGTCGGGATGCACCGGAGTGACGACGCGGGCCTGACCTGGACGGAGATCACGGATGGCCTGCCGACCGAGTTCGGCTTCGCGGCGGCCGCGCACCCGCACGATCGCGACACGTTCTACGTGATCCCGCTCGATCCCGGCCACGCGCGCTGCATGCCCGACGGGGCCGCCGCCGTCTGGCGCACCGATGACGCGGGCTCGACGTGGGAGAGGCTCGCCGACGGGCTGCCGCGGCACGACGCGCACGTGGGCGTCCTGCGCGAAGGGATGACGATGGACACGTACGAGGTGCCGGGCGTGTACTTCGGCACGAGCACGGGCCAGGTGTTCGCCAGCGCCGACGAAGGCGAGAGCTGGCACGAGGTTGCGAGCTACCTGCCGGGCATCGCGTCGGTCGAGGTCGCGATCGTCGACTAGCCATGGCCGAGCTCTATCTGCCTTCGACGCTGCGGCCGCTCTTCGCGGGGCTTCCGCGCCACCTCGAGCTCGACGCCGACACCGTCGACGCGGCGCTCGATTGCCTCGAGGAGCGGTGGCCCGGCCTGCGCGACCGCCTGTGCGAGCCCGGCCCGGAGCTGCGCCGGCACATTCACGTCTACGTCGACCGGGAGCGCGCGACGCTCGACACTGCACTCGAGCCGCGCTCCCGGGTCGACGTGATCGCCGCCATCAGCGGCGGGTGAGCCGGGCGGCCGGCGCCGCTTCGCTTTGCGGTTCCGCGCTCTCAGCCACTGCGAGGAGTCGACTGCCCCAGCGTTCAGGAAGGGTCTCCGAAGATCGCGCTCTAAGATGAAGAGCGTGTCGCTACCCGTGACGCTTCCCCTCATCGACCACTTGGCCCTGCGAGTACGTGACGTGAGGCGCAGCCGCACCTTCTACGAGCAGGCCCTCGAGCCGTTCGGAGTGAAGGGTAGTGGAGAGCTCGCAGGGGCCTGGATTCGCGATCGAGGGCGGTGGAGATTTCTGGATCGGGGAAGGGGAACCCCCGGCCGCTCCCGTTCATGTGGCCTTCGCCGCAGCCGACCGAGCTACCGTTGACAAGTTCCACCGCGCCGCTGTCGAAGCCGGCGGCCGGGACAACGGCGCGCCGGGTCTTCGCCCGCATTACCACGCCGGGTATTACGCAGCGTTCGTCATTGATCCAGACGGGAACAACGTCGAAGCGGTCTTCCACGGGGACAGCTAGCTTCCAGCCGCGTGACGCTTGCATGGGCGAGTGTTCACGAATGACCCCTGACCGCGGAGTCAGAATTGCGGCTCTAAATCCCGCTGATCGCGATCGGAGTAGCGCTCGTGGTGATCGCCCAGCGGGATGTCCAGCACCAGCACGTCGGACGTTCCGAGTAGCTACCGAATGGCGACGCCGGCGCCAGCCGCACCCGCAGCTTCTCGCAGCCGCCGCCACCGGCAAGATCGCGGTGGCGTCACGCCGCGCCCGTCCGGACGACCCCCGACGTCTTCATGAGGTGGATGCGTGAAAACCCCGATGAGCCTTCGTCAGGGCTGGCGGATACTGGTTGAGGAAGCGAAGCCATGTCGATGCACACGCAGCCGTTGCCGCATCGCGTTCACTGGACGCATCGCCGGCTCGTGTGGCTGGTAGCTGGGCTGGTCGTCGCCGCCGCGATCGCTGTTGGTGTTGATCGCGCGATCTTCGCTGGGCAGCAGACGCGGTCGGAGTTCATGCAGCACACGCTCGACGGTCTGGTGAGGGGTCCCCACCCGCTCGCGCCCGGTGTGACCGCCTACATCATCGGGCCGCACGGCACCTGGGCTGGTTCGGCTGGAGTCGCTGACGTGAAGAGCGGCGAGCCGATGCTGCCGGATGCGCGGATGCGGATCGAGAGCAACAGCAAGACATGGGTCGAGGCGCTGATCCTCGGACTCGTCCAGGAGGGCAAGCTCAGCATCGACGACACGGTCGACCGCTGGCTCCCTGGTCTGCTTCGGGCGCATGGGCGCGTGATCACGATTCGCGAGCTGATGTCGGATTCGAGCGGCCTGATCGACGACAACGACGTCTGGAACGCCTCGCCGAGGGCGGTCAGCGCCTATCTCGCGCGTGTCGGCGACCCGAGGCTGAGGGCGGAGTTGCTCGCGGTCGGCGCCCGGTTGCGAGCGAATCCGGCAGCAGAGGTCTCGCCGCTTTGGTTCATCCGGCTCGCCGCCTGGCAGCCGCTGGTCGCCGTTCCCGGCACCAGCTTCCACCACTCGAACATCGGCTGGAACATCGTCGGCCTGATCGCCGCCAAGGCTGCCGGCAAGCCGCTCCCGCTGCTCTATCGCGAGCGCATTTTCGAGCCGCTAGGGCTACGCCATACGGCCTACGACCCGCAGGGGCCGATCGCCGAAGCGCACGCGAACGGCTATGCCCTCGCCGCCAACGGCAACCTCACCGACAAGACCGCCGAGCACCCCGGTAAGGGAGCAGACGGAGCGATCGTCACCGACGCCAAGGACGAGGCACGGTTCCTCACCGCTTACAGCAACGGCACGCTCTTCGACCCACAGTTCCTCAACGAACTGTGGGCGGGCAACCCCAGCGGCTGCGGCGCTCCGCTTGTGTACCTCGGCAGCGGCGCCGGAAACGGCTTCAAGTCAGACGTCGTGTACGCCATCGACGGCAGCCGCGTCGCCGTGCTCCTCCTCAACGGCGTCACTGCCGGCGGGAGCGGGTTCGCGCGCTCCGCGGCGGCAGCGCAAAGCCTCTACTGCGCCGCATGATGCCTACCGCGTGAGTCGTCGCTCGCATGCGCGAGCGTGCTCTCACCTGACCGTTGGGTGGCGCCAGACGACCGGCGCGCGGAGCGTGGTGCCGTACCGGTAGAGACATGCCCGACGGCCGCTCGAAGCCGATCCTCAAGGACGAGGTGACGGGCGAGTTCGTCGACGTCGTCAGCTAGCTCTACGGGAAGAGATCGCTCACGAAGTCATGTGACGTCGTGCTGTATCCACGAACGTGCATTGCGAGCAAGCTGCTCGTCAGGTTCTCCGCTTCCGACAGGATTGCGATCTCAAGGCCTTCGAAGACATGGGCGTCGCTGAAGAACTTGCTGAACTCCCGCTCCAGGCGTGGCGACTTCATCGTGTGCGAGACCCAGGGGTTCGGAATCACTGCATCTCCGGCTGGGCCGCGGTAGGCGACGCTGAGCGACGACGTGACGTACTGGCTGACGAGGGCCCAGTGCTCGACCGCCTTCGAGCCGAAGTACGCGCGAAGCCTCGCGCGGATCTCCATGTTGGCGACTGACCAGTCCTTCCCCGCCGGAGGGATCGTGCCTCGGGCGGAATGTGCCCGCCGAGGCGTGATGGACGCCTGGTGTGCGTCCAGGACCGCGCGCCCTGTGGCTGACGAAATCTCCGCGACGATCGACGCTCGCAGCTCACCTGCCTTCTGGCGATCGTCCCACTGGCGCGTGAAGGCCGGAAGCAGCCATGACCCCAGCACGAGGCCCATGACTGCGACCACGATCGGCGTCGGAACGCGAGACCAGCGAAATGGCTTCGCTGCGGTTTCCTCCGTGTTCCTCGTCCTCGCCTCGGACGCCGTCGTTTCGATCACCGAGACTCCTCGTGGTGCGCAGCTGACTTCCCGACGGTTACTGGACGCAGCCGAGAAGGACTCTCTTCCCACGGGCTCGATCGAGCCGTCAGCGCAGCCAGGTCTCGCGGCTCGGCATGCAGCGGGTCACGCCCGCGTAGGCGTCGAGCGTGTCCTCGTTCTCGACGTGGGGCAGGCGAAGGACGCTGAGGTACTCGGCGACGTCGTTGAGATCCCACGCCAGCCGGAAGAAGGTGACCGCCTCGGGGTCGACCTCGTGGCCGGTGAGAGCGGTGTAGGCGGCGAGGTCGGCCGGCTCGTCCGCGAGCCACCAGAGATCGCGCTCGCGGGGGCCGAGCGCCACGGTGTCCCAATCGACGAGGACGTGACCGTCGTCCGTGCGCAGGACGTTCCCGGCGTGTGGCTCGCCGTGCGTGACGACAGGCGTGCGCCCGCGCCGCTCGACCCCGGCGGCGAGACGGTCCGCCAGCGCGAGGAACTCGGGCACGTCGGCCGCGTGGCCCGAGAATGCCTGACGCGCCGGCTCGGAGAGCGGCCCGCCGGACCAGGTCTCGTTCGCGTCTCGGAGCGCCGCCTCGAGCACGCGGCGGCCGATCAACTCGAGGCCGACGGTGCGCGCGGAGGCGACAGGCGTCGCGCGGTGCAGCTCGGCGAGCATCGAGACGACGGCCGAGCGGGCACCGGGCTCGTACGGTCCCCAGCGGCCGCCTTCGCCGTCCACAAAGGGGAAGAGCGCGACCGTGTGGCGCTCTCCGATCCGCCGCAACGACTCGCCGCTGCTCGCCGGGATGGGCGCGACGACGAACTCGCGCCCGGCGTGCCGGAGCGCGACGGCGGTGTCGAAGGCACGGCCGAGCGCGCCGCGGGCACCGTCGCGGGTCTCCCCGAGCCACGCCTTCTGGTCGAGGTCGTCGACGGTGACGAAACCGCGCGCGCCGGCGGCATCCGTGACGATCCAGTGGTAGCTCCCGGCGCCGACGGCCGCGTACTCGATCGCGTCGGCCTCGACGCCCCAGCCGGCAGCAAGGGCCTCGACCACGGCGTCCGTCTCGAGGTCGCTCGGGAGATCCCTCACGCTCAGACGATCAGCGGGCGGAGCGTGTTCCGCGCCAGCAGGAAACCGCGCTTGACGAGCTCCTCATCGCCCTCGAAGCGGCGGTCCTCGTGCTCGATCGAGATCCAGCGGTCGTAGCCGACGGCGTAGAGCGCCGAGACGAAGCGCGGCCAGTCGACCTCTCCGAGCCCGGGCAGCCGCGGCACCTGCCAGCCCCTTCCGGCGGAGAAGGTGCCGTGCCGGTAGAGGCCGTCGCGGCGCACCTCGAGGTCCTTGGCGTGGACGTGGAAGATCCGGTCGGCGAAGTCGTAGACCGCGCGCTCGTAGTCGATCATCAGCCAAACGAGGTGCGAGGGATCGAGGTTGAGCCCGAAGCCCTCGTCTGGGATCGCCTCGAACATCTGCTCCCAGATCGCGGGCGACCAGGCGAGGTTGTTGCCGCCCGGCCACTCGTCCTCGCTGAAGATCATCGGGCAGTTCTCGATCGCGATCTTCACGCCCTGGCCGCTCGCGTGGCTGACGAGCTCGGGCCAGATCCGGCGGAAGCGCTCCAGGTTCTCCGTCAGGGGCCGGTCCTTGTCGTTGCCGACGAACGTGCCGACGACCTCGACGCTGAGCGCGGCCGCCGCGTCGACGACCTTACGCAGATGGCCGTTGACCTCCTCGCGGTGCGCGTCGTCCGGATGGAGGTTGTTCGGGTAGTAGGCAAGCGAGGAGATCTCGAGGCCGTGCCGGTCGAGGATGTCCCGCACCTCGCCGGGGTCGAAGGCGTCGACGTCGATGTGGGTGACGCCCGCGTAGCGACGCCGCTCTCCCCCGCCGCCGGGCCAGCACGCGACCTCGAGCGACTCGAAGCCTTCGCTCGCCGCCCAGGCTGCGACCTGGTCGAGGGAGAGATCCGGCAGCGCCGCGGTCAGGAAGCCGAGCTTCACCGTGCCACTTCGATCCAGCACTCCTCGGCCGCCGAGCGGGCGATCGCCTCGCCGAGGAGGATCTCCTCGTGCCCGTCGGCGAAGGTCGGGAAATCGGGCTCTGCCGGCATGCGTCCCTCCTCGACGGCCGCATAGACCGCCCTGTAGAGCTGCTTGAACGTGTCGGGGAATCCCTCCGCGTGGCCACCGGGATAGTCGGTGAATGCCGCCGCGCTCGGGTCGAGCTGGGCCGGGTCGCGGAGGAAGAGCTCGTTCGGCCGGTCGCGGTGCCCCAGCCAGAGCTCCTCCGGCCGCTCCGACGACCATGCGAGCGAGCCCTCGGCGCCGTCGAGCTCGAAGACGAGGCGGTTCTTCCGGCCGGCCGCGAGCTGCGAGATCGTGACGTTGCCGCGCGAGCCGTCCTCGTAGCGGAGCAGGACGTGCGCCATGTCCTCCGAGTCGATCGCACGGTCGACGCGCTCGACGTCGTCCTGATCGCCCGCGAACGTCTCGACCGGCCCGGTCGGAACGCGCCGCGTCGTGTGCACGGTGTGCAGGTCGGCGAAGACGAACGCGATCCGCTTGCCGCTGACGAAGCTCGTCAGGTCGAGCCAGTGGGTGCCGATGTCGGCGACCGCGCGCAACGCGCCGCCCTGGCCGGGATCGAGCCGCCAGTTCCAATCGGTCGGCTTCAGCAGCCAGTCCTGGACGTACGCACCGTGGACGCCGTGGACGGCGCCGATGTCGCCGCGGCGCACGCGCGCCCGGGCCTCCCGGCAGAGCGCGTAGAAGCGGATGTTGTAGTTCGTGCAGTGGACGAGGCCGCTGTCGTCGGCGAGCCGAATCAGCTCGCCCGACTCCGCGGACGTGAGCGCGAGCGGCTTCTCGCAGACGACGTGCTTGCCGGCGGCGAGCGCCGCCTTCACCTGCGGGTAGTGGAGATGGTTCGGCGTCGTCAGGTGGACAACGCGAACGCGGTCGTCGTCCAGCATCGCTTCGAAGCTCTCGTACGGCTCGGGCAGACCGGGCTTCTGGCGCGCGCGGCCGGGCGACGAGCCGACGACGCCCGTCACGTTGACGCCGAGCCGGCGCAGCGCCTCCACGTGGACGACTCCGATGAACCCCGTGCCGACGACGGCTGCCCCGATCCCGCTCATCCCTTCGTCGAATCTAACCCGCGTGAGAGGATCAATGCGCCGTGCAGCTCTCAGGGAAGGTTGCAGTCGTCACCGGCTCGGCCGGCGGGATCGGCGGCGCCGTCGCGACGGCGTTCGCGGAAGCGGGCGCGGAGGTGATCGGGCTCGACCGTGAAGAGGCCGATCTGACGCAGCCGGAGGAGGTCGAGTCCTTCTTCGCCGGCCTCGAGCGGCTCGACGTCCTCTTCAACGGCGCCGGCATCAGCGGCCGCTCGCTCGGCGACGGCCCCGTCGACGAGTGCACGGTCGAGGCGTGGGACGCGGTCCTCGACACGAACCTGCGGAGCGTCTTCCTCTGCTCGAAGCACGCGATCCCGCTCCTGCGCGCGGCCGGCGGTGGCGCGATCGTCAACCTCTCCTCGGTAATGGGGATGATGGCCGGGGACGACGACTTCACCACGCACGCCTACCAGGTGAGCAAGGGCGGGATCATCACGCTCAGCCGCGCGATGGCCTACCACTACGGGCGCGACGGGATCCGCGTCAACGCGATCGCGCCCGGCCTGATCGCGACGCCGATGAGCCTGCGGGCGCAGTCCGACCCCGGGATCGTCGCGCGGCTGCCCGAGCTCCACCCGCTGACGGGGGACTTCGGCCGGCCCGAGGACGTCGCCGGCGCGGCGCTGTACCTCGCGACGGCGCCGTTCGTCACCGGCACGGTGCTCACCGTCGACGGCGGCTGGGCGGTCCGGTGAGGCATCTCGGGCTCGATCTCGGCGCGACGTACATCAAGTGGGTCGTCCTCGAAGGAGACGTGATCACAGCCGACGGACGGCTGGAGACGCGCGCCGCCGAGGGGCCCGACAGCGTCATCGACAGGCTCGTGGCCGCCGGCCGCGAGGCGGGTCCCGTCGACACCGTCGGCATCGGTGTCCCCGGCCTCTTCGACGCCGCGAGCGGGACGACGACCTTCCTCACCAACATGCCCGGCGGCTGGCCCGGCGTGCCGGTCGTGCCGCGCCTCACGGAGGCGCTCGAGGCGCCGACCGCCTTGATCAACGATGCTCGGGCCTTCGCCTTGGCCGAGTCGGAGCTCGGCGCCGCACGTGGCTGCGACACGGCCGTGTTCGTCGCGATCGGCACGGGCGTCGGCGGCGGCATCACGGTCGGCGGCCGGCTCCACGAGGGCCGTGCCGGTCGCGCCGGCGAGATCGGTCACGTCACGATCGGTGAGAAAGGCCCGCGGTGCACCTGCGGCAACCGCGGCTGCCTGGAGGCGTTCGTCCGCGAGGCGCTGGCCGAGCGGCGGCTGCGGCGGGCCGGGCAGCTGCTCGGGATCGGCGTCGCAAACGCGATCGTCCTGCTCGCGCCCGACCGGGTCGTGATCGGCGGCGGCGTCGGCTCCGTCGGCGAGAAGCTGCTCGAGCCGCTGCGGCGGGAGGTCGAGCGGCGCGTGTTCGTCTCGGTCCCGGTCGAGATCGTGCAGGCGGAGCTCAGCGTGCGCGCGGGCGCGGTCGGCGCGGCGCTACGCGGCGCCGGCCGTGGCTAGTGCGGCCTTGCGTGTCTTGAAGTCCTCGAGGATCGTCTCGGTGGCGGTCGCGCCGACGCGGGTGACGCCGACGTTCATGACGTCGAGCAGCGCGTCCAGTGTGCGGACGCCACCCGCCGCCTTGACCTGGACGTGAGCCGGGCTGTGCTCGCGCATCAGCTTCAGATCCTCGAGCGTGGCGCCGGAAGGGGCGAACCCGGTCGACGTCTTCACGAACCCTGCGCCGGCGGCCGCGGTCAGCTCGCAGGCGCGGATCTTCTGCGCGTCGTCGAGGTAGGCGTTCTCGAAGATCACCTTCACGAGCCGTCCCTGAGCGGCCTCCACGACCGCGCGGATGTCCTGCTCGACGTACGCGTCGTCGCCCGAGATCAGGCGGCCGATGTTCAGCACCATGTCGATCTCGTCGGCGCCGGCGGCGATCAGCTCCTCGGTCTCGGCGGCCTTCGTCGCGGTCGTGTGGCTGCCGTGCGGGAAGCCGACGACGGTCGAGACGAGCACGTCGGAACCGGCGACCAGCTCGGCCGCCGACGGCGACGTCGGCCGGGCGGACCGTGGCCGAGGCGACGTCGTAGCGCACGGCGAGCTCGACGCCCTCGCGCACGGTGGCGAGGTCGAGCTCGGGTCGGAGCAGCGAGTGGTCGATCGTCTTCGCGACGTCGTTGTACTCCAGGGTCTCGATCCCGACTCTGTTGGCCTCAACCATGATGCGAGGATACGGCAATGAGCGCGCTGCGCACGACCGTGATCGGCAGCTACCCGTTCCCCGGCTGGCTCGAGCACGCGGCCGCGAACCTCGCCGACTTCGGGCCCGACGACGTCGCCGAGCTGCAGGAGGATGCCGTGATCGCCGCCGTGCACGACCAGGTCGCGGCCGGGCTGGATGCGATCTCGGACGGCGAGCAGACGCGGCTCGACTTCAACCTCGGCTTCTACGGCTTCATCGACGGGATCGAGCAAGGAGAGACGCCGCGCCGCTTCGGCCCGCCCGCGCACGACCAGCGGGCGAAGCACCGGATCGTCGGCGAGCTCGCGGCCCCGCGCGGCCTCGGCACGGTCGAGGAGTTCGAGCGCCTGCGTCGCGTCGCTCCTCCTGGCCCGACGCTGAAGGTGGCGGTGCCGGGGCCGTACACGCTCGCGGGGCGCCTGGAAGGCGAGCGCTGGGAGACTGCCGAGGCGCTACGTCCCATTGTGCAGGCGGAGCTCGTCGCGCTCGCCGGCGCCGGCTGCGCCGAGATCGCGATCGACGAGCCCTCGATGAGCTGCTACGCGCACCGCGAGGATCCGGAGCGGCTCGTCGACCTCTTCAACCGCACCGTCGCGCCGGTGGTGGGCCGGGCGCGGCTCTCGACGCATCTCTGCTTCGGCAACTACAAGGGCCGCGCCGTCGCGCCGCGGCAGTATGCGCCGCTCTTCCCCGCCTTCGTCGGCGCCGACGTCGACGAGATCCACCTCGAGATGGCAAGCCGCGAGCTCGCCGAGGCAGAGCTCGTCGGGACGATCGCGGAGACGAAGGACGTCGCCGTCGGCGTGATCGACGTCAAGAGCTACTACGTCGAGACGCCCGAGGACGTGGCCGCGCGCGTGCGCCGGTTCGCGGCGCTGGCGCCGCCCGAGCGGCTCGCATTCTCGACCGACTGCGGCCTCAGCCAGACGGCGCGCTGGGCGGCGAAGCAGAAGCTCGCGAACCTCGTCGCCGGCGTCCGGATCGTCCGCGACGAGCTGTGATCGAGCCGTCCGCCGCCGGCACCCACATCTGGTGGCTCGGGCAGAGCGGGTTCCTCATCGGTCACGAGGGCCGGCACCTCCTCGTCGATCCGTATCTCTCCGACTCGCTGACCGCGAAGTACGAGGGCACCGAGACCCCGCACGTCCGGATGCACCCGCATGTCGTCGCGCCCGAGCGGCTCGCGTTCGTCGACGTCGTGCTCTCGACGCACGGCCACACCGACCACCTCGACGGCGAGACGCTGCGCGCGATCGGCGCGCCGCTCGTCGCTCCGGCCGGCATCGTCGAGCTCGCCCGCGAGAGGAGCGGCGGAGAGGTGACCGGCATCTCGGAGGGCGAGACCATCGAGGCCGGCGGTTTTCGCATCGAGGCCGTCCCCGCCGTGCATCCCGGCGAGCATTGCGTCGGCTACGTGATCGAGGCAGGACCGCGGCGCCTCTATCACTCGGGCGACACCAGCTGGGTCGACCCTGGCATCCGCGATGTCGACGTCGCCTTCCTCCCGATCAACGGCCAGCTCGGCAACCTCGACGGCGCCGAAGCGGCACGTCTTGCGCGAGCCGTGGAGGCAGCGCTCGCGATCCCCTGCCACTACGACATGTTCGAGTTCAACACGGCGTCACCCGATGCGTTCGCAGCCGAGTGCGAGCGGCTCGGCCAGCCCTACCGCGTGCTGCGGCAGGGCGAGCGGCTCACGCTGGATTGAGGAAGCGGAAGAGCGCCTCCGCGACGCAGGCCGGCTTCTCCTGCCCTTCGAGCTCGATCGTCGCGGCGACCCGGGCCTGCTTGCCGAAGGCGACGTCCTCGACGTCCTCGACCCGGAAGCGGCCTCGGATGCGTGCGCCGGACGGCACCGGCGAGGTGAAGCGAACCCGGTTGAGCCCGTAGTTGAGCGTCATCCCGTACCCCTCGAGCGGGGGCAGCGCCTCGGCGAACATCGGCACGACGAGCGAGAGCGTCAGGAAGCCGTGCGCGATCGTCGTCCCGAACGGCCCCGCCGCGGCCGCCTCGGGGTCGGTGTGGATCCATTGCGGGTCGTCGGTCGCGCGCGCGAACTCGTCGATCCGCTCCTGCTCGATCGACCGCCACTCGGAGACGAGCTCCTGCCCGATCAGGTCTTCGATCACCATCTGACCGCCGACGCCGCCCAGGTGTAGCCCGTCCCCGCCGCGAGCAGCAGGACGAGATCGCCTTCCGAGAGCTCGCCGGCCCGCGACGCACGGTCGAGCGCGAGCAGCGAGTCGACGCCGCTCATGTGGCCGGTGTCGTCGAGATAGGCGGCGCGCGGGCCGCCTATCGCGTCGACGATCGCCTCGTGCATCGAGCGCTTCATGTGGATCCCGCAGAGGTACGACACATCCCCAAGCTTCGCACCCGAGCGCTCGACCGCGCCACTGGCGGCGGCGACGAAGTTCGGCAGGCTGACCTCGTCGAGGCCGCCCTTCATCTGCGCCGGGTCGGCGACATCGAGGAAATGGCGGCGGCCCGCGACGCTCTCGGCCGAGGCGGGCTCGACCGAGCCGCCGGCCGGCACCTTCACCTGGAGCGAGAACGAGCCGTCGGTCAGCGCATGGCAGCCGAGTAGCTCGTGGCCGCCGTCGCGCGTCAGCAGCCCGGCGACCGCCCCGTCGCCGAAGTTGAACATGAAGCGCGAGCGTTGGTTCCCGTAGTCGAGCAGGTGCGACTCGCGGGACGCAGCCACGATCAGAACGTTGCGGAGGTCGGGCTCGGCGAGCAGGAAGTTGCGTGCAAGGCGGAGCGCGACCGGCGTTCCGCACGAGACGTTCGCGTACTCGAGCGCGTAGGCGTTCTCGCAGCCGAGCCGGTGCGCGATCCACGGCGCCGCCTGCCAGACGGGATAGTCCTTCCAGAGCGAGCCGTAGTACATGACGACGTCGATGTCGGCCGGGTCGATCGCGTTCTGGCCGAGCAGGCGCGACGCGGCCTCGACGGACATGTCGCTGACGTGCTCGTCGGCGCCCGCGATGTGCTTGCCGCGCAGTCCGAACTTCTCCAGGATCACCTGCTCCGGGATCCCGCTCGCGCCCGCGATCTCGGCGGCGCTCATCCAGGTCTCGGGCAGGTATGACGCCGTCGCGGCCAGCCCGATCACGGATCGAGGTCCTTCGCGCCGAGCGCGCGCACGATGATCCGGGCCAGTTCGTCGAAGACGTGGTCGGGCATGCCGTGCTCGCCGTTCCAGAGGATCCAGCGCATGCCGCAGAGCTCGCCGATCCCCATCAGGCTCCAGGCGAGCACCTCGGCGTCACCCTGCGCCACCTCGCCGGCCTCCATCGCCTGCTCCAGTCCCGCCGCGTACGGCCGCATCAGCCGGTCGTAGTGGGTGACGAGCGTCTCCGGCGAGACGAACTCGGCCTGCCGGATGATCCGGTAGAGCGCCGGGTGGTCGGCGGTGAAGCGGAAGAAGGCGCCGAAGCCGAGCAGCTCCTGCTCGGCGCGGGTCGTGCCCTTCGCGGCCGCGTCGGTCATCGCGTGGCGGACACGCACGTTCAGGTCGAGCACGACCTCGTCGAAGACCTCCTTCTTGCTCGCGAAGTAGAGGTAGAAGGTCCCCTGGCCGACGCCGGCGGCCTCGGTGATCTTCACGATCGAGGCGTCGTGGTAGCCGAGCTCGGCGAAGATCTGCTCGGCCGCTTCGAGCAGCTTTTGGCGGGTGCGCTCGCCCCGTGCGGTCAGCTGCTTCATTGCGCCAGCTCCAGCAGCTCCGCCTTGACGACCTTGTCGAGCGCGTTCCGCGGCAGCGAGTCGACAAAGCGAAAGCCCTTCGGCACCTTGTAGCGCGCCAGCCGGCCGCGGCAGTGCTCGAGCAGCTCCTCCTCGGTCGCGTCGCCGTCCCGGACGACGAACGCGAGGCACGCCTCGCCCCAGCGTTCGTCCGGCACGCCGACGACCGCGGCCTCCTTCACGGCCGGATGCTCGTGGAGCACGTTCTCGATCTCGGCCGGATAGACGTTCTCGCCACCCGAGATGACCATGTCCTTCGTCCTGCCGACGATTCGGTAGTAGCCCTCCTCGTCGCGGGCGGCGACGTCGCCGGTGACGAGCCAGCCGTCCGCGAAGGCTGCGTCGGTCGCCTCGGTGTTGCGCCAGTAGCCGGCGAAGACGTTCGGGCCTCGCACCAACAGCTCGCCCTCGGTCGCGCCGTCGAGCAGGCGGCCGCTCTCGGTGTCGCGAAGGGCGACGTCGACGTGCGGGTAGGGCTTGCCTGCGAAGCCGCGCTTCCGCGCCGCATCCTCGGGCGGCAGACAGAGCACGTTCGGCGCGGCCTCCGTCAGGCCGTAGCCCTGGACGATCTCGACGCCGCGCTCGTGCCAGGTCTCGAGCAGCGCCTCGGGCATTGGCGCGCCGCCGACGACCGCACGCCGCAGCGTCCAGAGATCCGCTTTCGCGAAGCCGGGATCCTGCGCCATGAAGAGGTACGTGGCGGGCACGCCCATCATCGTCGTCACCCGCTTCTCGGCGATCAGGTGCAGTGCGCGGGCCGGGTCGAAGGCGGGCTCGAGCACGACCGTCGCGCCTTTCCACCACGCCAGCAGCGGCTGCACGTTCCAGCCGCCGACGTGGAACTGCGGCAGCACCTGCAGCACGGTGTCCTCGGCGCTGAGCCCCGCGACGCGGTCGAACGAAAGGTTCGTCCAGAAGCAGTTCGCGTGCGTCAGCAGCGCGCCCTTCGGCTTCCCGGTCGTGCCCGAGGTGTAGACGAGCAGCAGGCCGTCCTGGTCCTCCGGCTCCGCGACGGACTTTGCAACAGACTGTTGCAAGGCTTCGAGCGGCGCCGTTCGCTCGTGCAGGCTCGCGCCGACCTCGGCGAAGTCGGCCGAGCAGAGGAGGATGCTGGGCTCGGCGTCCTCGAGCTGGTAGCGCAGCTCCGGCGGCGCGAGCCGCGTGTTCAGCGGCATCAGGATCAGTCCGGCCTTCGCGCAGGCGAAGAAGACGACGACGTGCTCCGGGCTCGTCGCCGTCAACGTCGCGACCCGGTCACCCGGCACGAGCCCGGCTTCGAGCAGGCCGGCCGCGAGCCCCTCGGAGCGAGCATCGAGCTCCGCGTAGGTGGTCACGGCGCCGAGACAGTCGATCGCCACGCGCGCGGGCGTCGTCCGGGCACGGTCGCGGATCCAGCGGCCGAGCGTCAAGTCGGTCACCTGAGGAACTCCGTCACGACCTCGACGAAGCGGTCGGGCTGCTCCCAGAAGAAGAGGTGGCCGCCGCCCGGGAAGAGCTCGACGCGGGCATCGGGGATCCGGAGTGCGAGCAGGGCCGTGTTCCGCGAGTCCACGACCGCATCTTCCGTGCCGTGGAGGATGAGCGTCGGCGCGGCGATCCCCGCCACGCGGTCGAGAGCGTCGAAGGCCGCGCCCGCCGCCGCCTGCGCGCTCCAGGCGTCGAACGGCTGCGCCGTCGCCTCGCGGTGGCGCAGGATCCGCTCGACGATCTCCTGGTTCGGCTCCGGCGCGAGCGCGTTCTCGACGAACTGGCGCAGCGTTGCGCCGCTCGTCAGCAGCTTCACCGTCTGCTCGGGCATCGGGAACGACTCCGGCCCGCCGGGCGTCGTGCAGGCGAGGACGAGCCTGTCGACGCGCTCCGGTGCGGCGAGCGCGAGCTCCTGCGCGACCATGCCGCCGAGGCTCGTGCCGAGCACGTGCGCGCGCTCGACGCCCGCCTCTTCGAGGACCTGCGCGGCGTCCTGCGCCAACTCGGCCGCGGTGTAGGGGCCTGGCGGCGCGTCGCTCTCGCCGATGCCGCGGTTGTCGAAGAGGAGCACCTCGAAGGACTCGGCGAGTCCGGGCACGACCGGCTCCCAGCCCCAGCGCGCGTAGCCCAGGCCCTGGATCAGGAGTAGCGGCTCACCGCTCCCGTGGCGCTCCCACGCGAGCTTCATTGCATCCCCTCGAGCGGTTCCATCCGGCGCCGGCGCCGCACGCGGTGGCCGAGGCTGGCGATCCCGCCCGGCACGAAGAAGACGAGCAGGATGAAGAGCGTGCCGAGGATGAAGAGCGGCTCCGAGAGCGGCGTCGAGAGCACGGTCGGCAGGTCCTGGACGCGGGAGGAGCCCGCGAACGACCCGAGCCGCTGGTCGGCGAGCGTGTAGAGGAAGCCACCGAGCAGCGCGCCGTACCGCGTCCCGGTCCCGCCGATCACGACCATCACGAGCAGCGTCAGCGTGAAGTTGGCTGTGGTCACCTGCGGCGAGGCCCCGGTTCCGAGCACGAGCATCCAGACGACCCCGCCGGCGGTCGCGAGGAACGAGGCGAGCACGAACGCCAGCAGCTTGAACCGGTACGGGTGCAGCCCGATCACCTCGACCCGGCGCTCGTTCTCCCGGACCGCCTGCCAGACATGCCCCGGCGAGCTGTTCACCGCCCAGCGGACGATCACGAACACGACCGCCGCGTACCCGAGCGCGAGCCAGTAGAGGTGCTTGGTGTTCACCACGCCGACGAAAGCGGCGGGAATCGCCTCGAAGTTCAGCCCGAGCCCCTCGTCGCCGCCGGTGAGGCCGCTCGGGTTCTTCTGGACGAGTACCTGGCCCGCCTGCGCGAACGCGAGCGTCACCATCGCGAAGGCGATCCCGCCGACGCGGAGGCTGACCCCGCCCAGCAGCAGCGGCGCGACGATCCCGACGGCGGCGACCACGAGCAGCGAGGGGACGAAGCCCCAGTCCCACTTCGTCAACGCGATCGTCATCAGGTAGACGCCGGCCGCGAAGTAGAGCGCGTGGCCGAACGACAGCAGCCCCGTGAAGCCGAAGAGCAGGTCGTAGGTCAGGGCGACCCCGGCGAAGACGAGGCAGAGCGCGAGCAGGCCGAGCGTGCCGGGGCTGTCGAGCGGGCCGTTGAGGAGCACGGGGATGTCGAGCGACAGCAGCGGCAGCACCGCGAACCCGCCCAGGAGCAGGAGCGGCACGAGGATGGGCCGGACGCGGGTCAATGCGCCACCTTCGGAGCAAGGCCCTCCGGCCTGAGCAGCAGGACGATCGCCAGCAGGAGCACGACCGCGAGGTCGCCGAGGCCGCTCGAGGTAGTAGTTCGCGTACTGCTGGATCAGGCCGACGGCGACCGCAGCGACGGCCGTGCCGCCGATCGACCCGAAGCCGCCGATCACGACGACGATGAAGGCGAAGATCAGGAGCGAGGTGCCGCGGCCTGGATCGACGACGCCGTAGTAGACGCCC
Organism: uncultured Gaiellaceae bacterium; assembly: GCA_963705515.1. GTDB lineage: Bacteria > Actinomycetota > Thermoleophilia > Gaiellales > Gaiellaceae > Gaiellasilicea. The sequence continues at coordinate 21,502 of CAVPJV010000009.1, read as the reverse complement.
GAGAGAACGCCGGCAAGCGCGGCCGCCGCGCCGCCGATCGCGAAGACGAGCGTGAAGGCCTTGCGCACGTCGATCCCGAGCGCGGTCACCATCGCCCGGTTCTCGACACCGGCGCGGATGATCAGGCCGTAGCGCGTGTAACGGAGGAAGGCGTTGAGGCCGAGCAGGACGAGCACCGCCGCGGCGATCTCGACGAAGCGGTCGTTCGGGATCGACGCGCCGAGGATCGAGGTCGTGTCGATCATCCAGGACGGAACCGGAAACGGCCGCGCGTCGAAGCCCCAGATAGCCTCGACGAGGGCGTTCAGCACGAGCGCGAGCCCGACCGTGACGAGGACCTGCTCGACCGGCCGGCGGTACAGCGGCCGGATCAGGACGAGCTCGATCAGCGCCGCCAGCACCGCGCCCACGGCGATTCCGAAGAGGGCGCCGACGAGCAGCCTCGTGCCGGCGCCGCCGCCGACCTGCGTCGACATCCACCACGTGGCGTACGCGCCGACCGTGAGCAGCGCGCCGTGCGCGAAGTTGAGCACGCCCATCAGCCCGTAGATGAGCGAGAGCCCGGAGGCGATCAGGAAGTACATCGCCCCCAGGCCGAGGCCGGTGATGGTCAGGAGGACGAAGGTGCTCAATGCCGGCCTCCTGCGACGCCGAGGAGCGCCCGCACCTGCTCGGGGTCGCCGAGGAGCTCCGCCGCCTGCCCGGTGTGCACGACCCTGCCGCCATCGAGGACGACGACCTGCGTGCGCGACACGCGCGACGACGGCGAGGTTCTGCTCGACGAGCAGGACCGTCGTCAGCTCCGCTGCGCGCTCGAGCGCGGCCGCGACCTCCGTCACGAGCAGCGGCGCGAGCCCCTTCGTCGGCTCGTCGACGAGCAGCACCGGATTGTCGTTCAGGAGCGCCCGGCCGATCGCGACCATCTGCTGCTGGCCGCCCGAGAGCGTCCCCGCCTTCTGCCCGCCACGTGTCTTCAGCTCGGGGAAGAGCTCGTAGACGAGGTCGTAGCGCGCGCTCCGGCCCGCGCTCGGCGAGCCGGAGGTTCTCGTCGACGGTCAGTCCCGCGAAGACGTCGCGATCCTCGGGGACGTAGCCGACGCCGCGCCGCGACGATCGCGTGCGTCGGCAGCTTCGTCACGTCCTCGCCGGCGAGCGAGACGGTGCCCGCGCCGCGGCACGAGGCCCATCATCGCGCGCAGCGTCGTCGTCTTGCCGACGCCGTTCCGGCCGAGGAGCGCGGTGACGCCGCCCTCGGGCACGTCGAAGGAGACTCCCTGCAGCACGTGCGACTCGCCCAGGTAGACGTGCAGGTCGTCGACGCGGATGAGCGGGGCGCGCGTGGAGCGCTCACAGAGGCTCCCCGAGGTAGGCGGTCTGCACGGTCTCGTTCGCCATCACCGCGGCGGGCTCGTCGAAGGCGAGCAGTGCGCCGTGGTGCATGACCGCGATCTTCTCCGCGAGGCCGATCACGACCTCCATCCGGTGCTCGACCATCAGCACCGTCTTGCCCTCCTCCGCGTGCACGGAGCGGATCAGCTCGACCAGCTCGTCGACGTCCTCGGCCGAGACGCCGGCCATCGGCTCGTCGAGCAGGATCACGTCGCGGCCGGCTCGCGAGCAGCATCGCCAGCTCGAGCTTCCGCTTGTCGCCGTGCGAGAGCAGCCCCGCCGGCCAGAGCACCTGCGCCGCCAGCCCGACGCGCTCGAGCGCGTCGTCGGCGCGCTCGACCGCCTCGCGCACCGAGCCGCCCGCCGCCAGATCCGCAGCGAGCCGCCGAGCTCGGCCTCTGCGGCGAGGCGCACGTTCTCGTGCACGGAGAGGAGCGGGAAGACGCTCGAGACCTGGAACGTGCGACCGAGCCCGGCGCGGGCGCGCCGGTACGGCGGCTCGCCGGTGACGTCGCGGCCGTCGCAGCTCGACGCTCCCCGCCGTCGGGCGCATCAGCCCCGAGAGCAGGTTGAAGAGCGTCGTCTTGCCGGCGCCGTTCGGCCCGATGATGCCGACGAGCTCGCCCGCGCGGACCTCGAGCGAGACATCGGCGACGATGTGCGCGCCGCCGATGTCGAGCCCGAGGTTCCGCGTGGCGAGGATCGGTGTGGAGAGTGCGCCACGATCCCCGAGATCAGGGAGTCGTCTCTAGCTCTTCTTCTCCGGAGGGGCGACGAACTGCCCCTTGATGCGGGACGATCACCTTCGGCTGCCACCTGCCGTTCGCCTGCTTGACCAGCTTCACCTGGAACATCGGCTGGATCATCGCGTGATCGGACGCGCGGATCGACTGCTGGCCCTTCGGGCGCGACGAAGTTCCAGCCCTCGAGCGCGGCGATCATCTTGTCGACGTCTGTCGCCCTTGGCGCCGGTCAGCGCCTGCACGATCATCTGCGCCGGCGACGAAGCCGTCCGGCGTGAACAGGTCCGGCGCCTGGCCGCGCTTGCGCATCGAGGTGACGAGGAAGTCGTTGACCCTGTTCTTCGGCGCGGTGTAGACGTAGTGCGAGAGGAAGTCGATCTTCGCCGCGACGTCGCCGAACGTCGACCACGTCGCCCGCTCGGCGAGACCGGTCGTGACCTTGTTCGAGACGCCGAAGACGCCCTGCTGCTCGAGCGCGCGCCACATCGCCGACGCGTGTCGTGCCGGCCCAGGCGACGAAGAGCAGATCCGGGTTCGCCTGCTTCGCCTGCTGGGCGAACGGCGTGAAGTCCTGCGCCGAGCGCGGCACCGAGCAACTCGGCTGACCTTGTGGCCCTGCGAGCCGATGACGGCGTTGACGGCCGCGAAGTTGCCGTGGCCGAAGACCGAGTCCTGCGCGAAGACGATCGACCTTCTTGCCGACGCCCTTGAGGAACGTCGCCGCGGTCTTCACGTCCTGGATAGGTCTGGCGGCCGGAGCGGAACGTGTACTTGTTGATGCCCGTGAGCGCGTCGGTGGCGGCCGGGCCGGAGATGAAGAGCACCTTGTTCTGCGCGGCGAGCGGGGCCAACTGCAGAGCGACAGCCGGACGAGTCGCTGCCGGCGATGATCTTGTAGCCCTTGCCGATCAGGTCCTTCGCGGCGGTGACGGCCTTCGCCGGCATCGGTGCCGTCGTCGACGATCGGTGAGTTCGATCTTGCGGCCGTTGACCTTGTTCGTGCCCTTGGTCGCGTACGCGAGGCCGTAGCGCAGCCCCTGGATGTACTCGGCGCCGTAGCGCCGAGAACGCCCCGTGCGCGAGTAGACGATGCCGACCTTGTACGGGGCCGCTGCGGTCGCGCCGCTGCCGCCGTCCGTGCGAGCCTGCGCGCCGCCCGCGAATGCCGCGAGGAGCGTCGTTACCGCCGCGAGTGCTGCGACGCCACGCCAGTGCCTTGCCTGCATCTCCCTGACCTCCGTGAGGAAACATGGACGGATCCGCCCAAACCTGAGACCCGATTCAGGTCTAAGGTACGACCACGCTCAGCACCTGTCAAGACCCGCGTGCGTCAGTTTCAGGCGCCCAGCTCGTGCAGCAGCGGGCCGGTGTCGAACGGCTCGTAGCCGATCCGCGACGGCGATCTCCTCGCTCGTCGGACGCGTCCCCTCGCGCGAAGAGCGCGCGCAGCCGCTCGCCCGTCTCGGGCCGGCGCCACCAGTCCTCGCCGACCTCGCGGACGAGGTACTGCCGGAGCTGCGCGGAGCGGATCCAGGCGCGCAGGTAGTCGGCCGAGTAGAAGCCCGAGTCCATGTCGGAGAGGTAGTTCTCGGCCGGGTAGCGGATCCCGGTCGCCGCCGTCAGCCGCTCCGAGTAGCCGCCGGGCGTGCCGCCGTCGTCGGCGAACCGCCCCCAGAAGTCGAGCTCGTAGCGCAGCTTCGCGGCGTAGCGGCGGAAGAGCAGCGCCTCGAGGAAGACGGTCGCCTCGGCGTTCTCGGCCGCCTGCTCGTCGTCGAGCCCGAAGTGCTCGGCGTGCCAGCCCGGCTCGCGCGAGATCGCCTCGACGATGTAGGAGTAGATCTCCGTCAGCGCGTGGTCGCGCGAGATCTTGCGGAAGGTGTACGGCAGCGCGGGGTCGCAGCCCGCGTAGTGGAGCGCGTGCCCCGCCTCGTGCAGGAACGCCTGGTAGTCGTGCAGCCCGCCCTGCGCGCGCGTGATCAGGTGGACGACCTTCGGCGGGTCGGACGCGATCACGCAGGCGCGCGGCGACTTCTGCGGCCGGTCGTCGAGATCGAGCCGGATCCCGGGCATCTCGTCCATGTTCGAACCCGAGTCGCCTGCAGCGTCGCGAGGCAGACCTCGACGCGCGCTCCTTCGTGTAGGTCTCCTCGAGCGGCGACAGGCGCCGGAGGTAGCTCGTGTGGCTCGAGGTCGGCACCTCGTCGCGCTCCGGGCCGAGCAGCCGCTCGAACCAGCGCTCCCGCAGCGCCTCGTAGGCGCCGGTGGATGCGTCGCGCGGCGGCGTCGAGCGCCCGCTCCAGCTCGTGCAGCGAGATCCCCTTCTCCTCGTCGTTGCGCGCGACGCGTCGGGCTCGCCGGAGAGCTCGGCCTCGAGCGCCTCGCCGGCGGCGAGCAGGTCGCGGCGATCGTCGTTGAAGCCGGCGCTGACCGCGTTCGCAAGCGAGCCCAGCTCGTCGCGGTCGGCGTAGGCCGGCAGCACCGCGAGCTTCGCCTGTGCGGTGCGCAGCGGCAGCTCCTCGCCGCGCCAGTCGACGCGGGCGGCCAGGATGCGGTTCTCGAGCGCGTCCTCGCGCTCGGCCAGCTCGGCCGTGACGATCCCGCCTCGCACGTCTTGCGCAGCCGGTAGAGGCGCTCGCGCTCGTCGCCCTCGGCGGCCTTCTCGGCCTCGCGCAGGACGTCGAGCTGCCCGGGCGAGAAGAGGTCGCGTAGCGCGCGACGATCGCCGCCTGCTCGGAGATCTCCTTCTCCCCCACGCGGACGGCGCGGCCCTCCTCCGAGCGCTCGAAGAGGTAGCGCGCGAGGCGCTCCTCGTACTCGGCCGGCGTCCGGACGGCGGTCACGCTCACGTCCGGCGAGCCTACCGGAGCAGTGGGCCGCCGGAGACGGCGGCTGCGAGACTCGGCAGCTCGAACGGCTTCCCGAGCACGGCGTCGACGCGCGCCCGCAGCTCCGGGCCGACCTCGCTCGTCCCCGAGAGGAGCACCACGCGCGTCGGCAGCTCGAGTGCGGCGATCTCGTCGAGCAGCTCCAGCCCGTCGTCGGCGCCGACGTGGACGTCGAGCAGGATCACGTCCGGCGTCGCGCGCTCGAGCTCCGCCGCGCCTCGGCGAGCGTCGCGGCCTCGCGGACGGTGTGCCCCTCGAGCTCGAGGTTGACGCGGCAGAGCAGGCGGAGCGATCGCTCGTCGTCGACCACGAGCACGTCCTTGACGTGCCGCCCCCCATGACGCCCATCAGGCCGCGCACTGTACCTCGGCCGCGTACCGGAGGACAGTGGACTTTCGTTTAGCTATTGAAAATGAGAAACGACCGGCAAGCCGAGGACGAGCGGGAACTGCCGAGGACGCCGGGCCAGAAGCACCTCCCGACGCCGAGCGCGAGCTACCGGCGCCGGGCGTGGATCGCGTTCCAGCGCGCGCTCGATCCGCTCGCGCCGCTCAAGCCGCTGCCGCCGCCCCGGCGCTGAGCCGCGCGAGCGACTCGTCGCGGCCGAGCAGCTCGAGGCTCTCGAACAGCCCCGGCGAGACCTTCGAGCCGGTCACGGCGACGCGGATCGGCTGGAACGCCTGGCGCGGCTTCAGCCGAGGCGCTCGGTCAGCTGCTTCAGGCCACCTCGATCTGCGACGCCTCCCACGGCTCGACGCCCTCGAGCGCCGCCGCGGCCGCCGTGAGCACGTCGCGGTCGAGCAGGGCCGGGTCGGGCTCGACGTCGTGGAAGAGGAAGCCGGCGAACTCGGGGAACTCGCCGAGCTCGCCGATCTTCTCCTGCACGAGCGGCGCGGCCGCACGAACCGCTCCTCGTCCCAGTCGTAGCCCTGCTCGCGCAGGTACTCGACGAGCGCGTCGGCGTAGTCCTCCGGCGAGAGCTCGCGGAGGTAGACGCCGTTCATCCAGTCGAGCTTCTCGTAGTCGAACGTCGCCGGGCTCTCGCCCACGCGCTCGAGCGAGAAGCGCTCGATCAGCTCGTCCTGCGACATGATCGTCGTCTCGCCGTCCGGAGCCCAGCCGAGCAGCGCGAGGAAGTTCATCAGCGCCGGCGCGACGTAGCCCGCCGCGCGGAACTCGTCCACGCGAGACGGCGCCGTGGCGCTTCGAGAGCTTCTTGCCGTCCTCGCCGAAGACGTTCGGCACGTGCGCGTACGCGGGAGCTCGGCGCCGAGCGCCCGCAGGATGTGGATCTGCTTCGGCGTGTTCGAGACGTGGTCGTCGCCGCGGATCACGTGCGTGATCCCGTCGAGCCAGTCCTCGACCGGCGAGGCGAAGTTGTAGGTCGGGCGGCCGTCCGAGCGGACGAGCACGAGGTCCTCGAGCTGCTCGTTCGGGAACTCGATCCGGCCCTTCACCGCGTCGTCCCAGGCCGTCGTGCCCTCGTCGGGCATCCGGAAGCGGATCGCGCCCTCGTCCTCGTAGGCCTTGCCCTCGTCGACGAGCCGGCGCGCCTCCTGCGCGCAGCGCTCGAGCCGGTCGAGCTGGAAGGTCGACGGCGCCGTCCCAGTCGATCCCGAGCCAGCGCAGCGAGCTCTGGATCTGGTCGACCGACTCCGCGACCTCGCGGCTCGTGTCCGTGTTCTCGATCCGGAGCAGGCACTCGCCGCCCTGGCCGCGCGCGAAGAGCCAGTTGAAGAGAAACGTGCGGACGCCGCCGATGTGGAGGAAGCCGGTCGGGCTCGGCGCCATGCGGACGCGGACGGACATGGAGGGCTAGGTTACCCGGGTGCTCTTCGGCGCTCACTGCTCGGGCGGGATCAAGGGCGCACTCGACCGCGCGGCCGAGATCGGCGCCGATGCCGTGCAGCTCTTCGCCCAGAGCCCGCGCACGTGGCGGTTCCCCGAGCACGCGGAGGAGGATCTCGCCCGCTTCCGCGAGCGGCGGGCCGAGCTCGGGATCCGGGCCGTGCTCGTGCACGCGCTCTACCTCAGCAACCTCGCGAGCCCGACGACGAGATCTACGGCAAGAGCGTCGAGACGATGCGCTCGACGATCGACGCGGCCCGCGCGATCGAGGCCGACGGCGTCGTCTTCCACGTCGGCTCGCATCTCGGCGCGGGCTTCGACGCCGGGCTCGAGCGCTGCGTGCCGGCGCTCGAGAGGTGCTCGAGCGCTGCCCGACACGACCTGGCTGCTGCTCGAGAACTCCGCCGGCGCGGGCGGCACGATCGGCCGCTCGATCGACGAGCTCGCCGCGCTCGTCGACGCGCTCGGCCGGCACGCGCGGCTCGGGGTCTGCCTCGACTCCTGCCACCTCTACGTCTCCGGTGTCGACGTCAGCGAGCCGGAGGAGGTCGCCGCGGTGCTCGACGAGCTCGACGCGCGGATCGGGCTCGACCGGCTGCGCGCCCTCCACGTGAACGACGCGGCCGCGCCGCTCGGCTCGAACCGCGACCGGCACGCGAACGTGCTCGAAGGGGAGCTCGGCGAGCGGCTCGGCGCGTTTCTCGCCCACCCGGCGGTCCAGGGACTGCCGGCGGTGATGGAGACGCCCGGCCCGGACGGCCACGGCCCCGACGCCGCCGAGGTGCAGAAGCTGCGCGACCTCCACGATCGCTGGACGAGGCGGTAGTGCGCTACCGAGGCTTGTGTCTATCAGTCACAAGCCGCTCCTTCGCCCGCGCGAGCTCAAGTGCGTCGAGGGCGATCGGCAGGTCGACGACTCGGGTCGAGCCGGCCGAGCCGAGCACGGCGAGGGCTGCCTGTCGTGTGGCTGTCCGCGCCCGGCGGCGGCGTTCCTCCGCGCGGACGAGCTCGCGGACCGCGTGGTAGCTCGGGCGGGCGATTCCCAGCTCCTCTGCGGCTTCCCCGACTCGCCGCCAGGTCTCGGCAGCCGGCGTCCCGTCGCGGTGGAACCCCACCACGAGAGCGTGGATTCGTGCATCCGCGCGAGGAATCGAGAAGCGCATTCCAGCCAGCCTGCCTGCCGCCGCGAGCACCTTCGTCACGACTTCGTCACGCGAGACGAAAAGAAGGCTTGTGTCTGATAGACACAAGCCTTCCCAACGCGAGGGCCTCTACGCGCTCGGGTTGATCTGCGCGATCACGCGGAAGCTCGGCCGCTCGCGCGGGAGCTCGTAGAACTCGGGGTTGCGGCAGCCGAGCTCGTCGCCGCGGCTCTCGTAGCAGGGCGACACCTCGACCTTGCACATCGGCAGCGGCGCCCCGGTCGCGCGGATGCCGCCGAAGCCCTCGCGCTTCGCCTCGGCCGCGCGCAGCAGGTCGAGGTCGATCTCGACGGCGTACACGCGCTGCATGCAGCCGACGTAGGTGTGGCCCCAGGCCTCGTACGCGTAGACGAACGGGCAGGAGCGCTCGATGCACGCTCCCGGGTAGACGACCTTGTCGCAGTGCACCTCGCACCGTCGGCACTCGACCTCGTCCTGAGGCCGGAGAGGGAGCTCGACGGGGGCCTGTGCAGGCTCGTCCATGGTCGGATTGTGGTCACCCTCCACGCGCCCCGCAAGACTTGACAAGCGCCCGATTTTCAGGCACGCGCCGCGGCGTTCGAACGTCCAGCCACGTCCACCCGCGGGTAGGATCGCCGGCTCATGGTCCGCCGCGTCCTCTTCGTCTCGGTCGGCTTCGCGCCGCTCGTCGTCCTCTGCACTACGCGCTCGACCTCGACGAGACCGTCGAGTTCGTGCTCTCCGCCGCGGCGCTGATCCCGCTCGCCTGGCTGATCGGCGAGGCGACCGAGCACGCCGCCGAGCACACCGGCCCCGGCATCGGCGGCTTCCTCAACGCCACCTTCGGCAACGCGCCCGAGCTGATCATCGCGCTGCATCGCCGTCAACGAGGGCCTGAACGAGGTCGTGCGCGGCTCGCTGACCGGCTCCGTGATCGGGAACCTCCTGCTCGTGCTCGGCTTCTCGCTCCTCTTCGGCGGCCGCGGCGAGATCGACCGCCAGTCGAGCTTCCTCGCCCTCGGGCTCGTGGGCGGGACGACGCTGATCCTGCTGATCCCGTCGATCCCCGGCTGGGACGGCGATCCCGACCGCGACTCGCTCGTCACGCTCTCGATTCCGGTCTCGATCGTGCTCCTGCTCGCCTACGTGGCGCTGACGTGGTACTCGCTGCGCCGGCACGCGGCGATGCACGTCGCGAGCGACGAGGAGATCGAGAGCTGGTCGCTGCGGCTCGCGCTCGTCGTTCTCGGCGTCGCGACGGTCGTGACGGCGCTCGTCGCCGAGATCCTCGTCGGCTCGCTCGAGGTCTTCGCCCACGAGGTCGGCCTGTCGGACTTCTTCGTCGCCGCGGTGATCGTCGCGATCGTCGGCAACGCGGCCGAGCACGGCGGCGCCGTCGTCGTCGCGCCCGCGGCAAGATCAAGCTCGCCGCCGAGATCGCGCTCGCGTCGAGCGCGCAGGTCGCCGTCTTCCTGATCCCGGCGGTGGCGCTGCTGGCGCTGCTGATCGACCCGCTCGCGCTCTCGTTCCGCCCGATCGAGATCGGCGCTCTCGCCTTCTCGGTGATCGTGACGTCGATCCTGCTCGCCGACGGCCGCTCGAGTCGACCCAAGGGCACGATCCTGATCGTCGCCTACGTCGCCGTCGCGACCGCGTTCTACATCGCCGGCGACCGCTAGAACGTCGACGGCTCGCGGCGCAGCGGGTACGTCGCGAAGTAGAGCTTCTCGATCTCTCCCGCCTCGTCGCGGACGACGCGGAGGAGCTCGCCGCGCTCGCGGCCCTCGACGCTGCGGAAGCGATCGTCGCCGTCGGGCTCGAAGTAGGACGTGTCGCGGCCGGGTGCGCCGCCGATCAGCTTCGCCTCGAGCCGGCCCTGCCGCCACGAGAACACCATCTCGTCGCCCTCCGTCCACCAGCGCCCGAGCAGCGGCTCGATCTCGGCCGGCGCCATCTCGCCGGCCTGCCAGAGATCGGCTGCCGGGGGCAGCGCGGCGATCGCCGCCGTCGCGAGGTCGAGCGCCAGCTTCTCCGGCGAGGCGCCGGCGCCCGTGTTCGTCAGCACGGCCGCACCGATCTTCGTCTTCCGGTCGACGACGAGCGCCGCGAGGTGCCCGGGCATGGCCCCACCGTGGCCGACGAAGAGGCTCTCGCCGCGGCGGTAGAGCTCGAGCCCCATTCCCCAGGCGACGGTCCAGCCGGCGTGGTCGACCATCGCGCGGACGTGCGACATCTGCTCGAGCGTCCCGGCGGAGAGGACGCGATCGTCGCCGGAGACGAGGAACGAGCCCCAGCGGCCGAGGTCGCCGGTCGTCGACCAGAGCTTGCCGAGCGCGCCGGCGCCGCCGAGATCGAGCTCGGGCTCGAGCCGCACGGCGTCGGAGTAGGGCTCGACGAAGTAGCCGCGGGCGGCCGGCTCCGTCTCATCCGGCGTCGTCCGCCCCAGCCCGAGTGGCTCGAGGATCCGCTCGCGTAGCGCGTCCTCCCAGGTGCCGCCGTGGGCGCGGGCGACGACCTCGCCGAGCAGCGCGAACGCGAGGTTCGAGTAGTGCCACCAGGTGCCGGGGTCGAGCACCTGCTCGGCGTCTGCGGTCCCGGCGAGCAACTCCTCGCGAGACGGCGGCTTCATCGTCTCCCAGATCTCGCCCGGCGGCTCGCGCTGGAGCCCGGAGGAGTGCGCGAGCATGCGGCCGATCGTCGGGCCGTGTGCGCTCTCGGGAAGGTAGGCGGTGAGCGGGTCGTCGAGCGAGAGCTCGCCGGCGTCGCGCAGCTGCATGACCCCGACGGCCGTGAACGTCTTCGTGATCGAGCCGATCCGGTACTGCGTCTCCGGCGTCGCGTCGCGCTTCGCCTCCACGTCGGCGAGCCCGAGCGCCCGCTCCCACAGCGTCTCGCCGTCGCGGAAGACGGCCGCGCTGACCGAGGGCATCCGCTCCTCCGCCTGAGCCGCGGCGAGCCGGCGCTCGAAGTCCTCGCGGAGCAGGTCAGGCGCGGACACGCGCTCCCAGTGCCCGCGGAATCGCGTCGAGCGCGCGCTCGATGTCCTCGTCGGAGACGTCGAGGTGCGTCACCGCGCGCAGGATCGTCGGGTGGATCGTCGCCGACAGGCCGACGCCCTGCTCGGCCAGCCGCGTCATCGCCTCCGCCTTCGAGAGCGGCGCCGACGTCGATCTGGACGAAGTTCGTCTCGACCGCGTCGAGATCGACCGGCAAGCCCGCCGCGGCGAGGCCCGGCGCAGCCGCCGCGCGCGGGCGTGATCGTCGGCGAGGCGCTCGACGTGGTGGTCGAGCGCATAGATGCCGGCCGCCGCGACGATCCCGGCCTGGCGCATGGCGCCGCCGAAGAGATGCTTCAGCCGCCGGGCGTTCGCCATCACCTCGGCGGCGCCCGCGAGCATCGCGCCGAGCGGGCAGCCGAGCCCCTTCGAGAGGCAGAGCGTGACCGTGTCGAAGCGCGAGCCGATCTCGGCCGCGTCGACGCCGAGCGCGACGGCGCGTTCAAGAGCCGCGCGCCGTCGAGGTGGACGCCGAGGTCGAGCTCGAGCGCCACGGCGTGCAGCTCCCCGACTCGTCGAGCGGCCAGACCCGCCCGCCGCTCGCGTTGTGCGTGTTCTCGATCCAGAGCAGGCGGGTTCGCGGCGAGTGGATCGCGGGGCTGCGGAAGGCAGAACGGGCCTGCTCCGCGCTGTAACGGCCGGCCACGCCGGAAGCCCGCGCGTGATGGCACCTCGACCGTCTTGGTGACGGTCACGCTCCCACCGGGCAGCACCGTGGCGGTGACGTTCGCCGGCGTCACACCAGGGCGCCCGGCGCGGCGGCGGCCGTGAATTGGACGATCAGGAGCGCCCGCCGAGCGAGGCGAGTACCTGCTGCGACCCGATGGCGATCGGTCACGACGTTCCCCTTCCCTGGTCACGTGTCGTGATCCGGTGGGCTCCACTCTCGGCCTCCGCGCTCCTCACGCGATCGGCCTGCCCGACCCACCCGTCGACAAATTCAACGTAGCAGCGGTTCAACTCGCCATGGGTCCCAACGGGAGGAGGCGTTGGTACCGGAATAGCGGGCTGCGGGCCCCGATCTCGGTGCGCGGGGGCAACGGACGGGGCCGGGACGCGGCATGGGAGATAGGCGATCACCTTCGAGTCAGGCGTCATACCCACGACGATGTCATGCGTCTCGGCGTGGCGTTCGACATAGGCCCGGACATAGACACAGATCGCGATCACCAGCAGGCCGCGCCGCCGAGCGTCGTCGAGCGCGAACCGCACGAGCTGCTCGGCGCGGGAAGGTCCTCTCCGCCATCGCGGGGGACGGCCGGAATACCGCGTCGACGCTTTCGGCGAAGCTCCCGGCGAAGGAAGACTGGGTCGCAGGCCAGAGTCCGGGCGCCAAAGAGCGCAGCCAGCGAATCCGACGCGGTCCTACAGGCCCGCGAAGAGACCTCCGAAAGAGCCCCCCGTATCAACTCCCCGCCCTCGCTCTCAAGGGAGAGCCCATCATCCAGGCTCACACGAACCCCGTCTATATCCTGCACAAGGGCATGCCCGCTTTCCTGCCCGAAGCCAGGGAACAGGTGGCTCAAAGGTGGCAAGCCGAGTTGGATTATTACCGGACGGCCCCCCTCGTCTTTGAAAACGAGACTCAAGGCCGGAGTTCTTCGACCTCGGCGAAAAAGCGCTTGCGATCCTCCGGAATCCCCCGGTCAAGGAGAAGTGATCGGGGGAAATCCCTTTCACGGAGGAAGACATGAAGAACGGGAAATCCTCGCCCTCCTTGGTGATCGGCATCGCGGGTCTGATCCTCGCGGTCTGCTCCGGAATGGGTCGGGCGCAGTTCCGCGAGCTCGGGCCGCCGGAGATCTTTTCCCGATTGGAGTTGGCGATCGAGCCGCTGATGCCGGCGCGGGTTTATCTTTACAAGGTCCGGATCGGACAGAACGACGCCTCCCGCACGTGGATCCCGTTCCGGCTGAGTACCAGCGACGTTTTGCTCCCGCTGAGACACGACAATTTCTACCGCGAGCGATTCTGGTACCGGAGCCGCGCGCCGAAGGTGCTGGAGGTGCTCTGCCGGGACAGGTCCCACTTCTTCCTCCTCGAGGGGAAGGCGACTTTCTGAACTCCCCCCGGGGTCCTATCAGTTGGAAGCCCTCACAGGGCACGGCTATGTCCCCGCGATCCAGGAATTCGAGCTGAAGCCCGGGGAGAGCAAGAGCCTGGGTCTGAAACTCGTCAACTGGGTGGGAACCGAACGGGACGAATGGATCTCCAGCGATCCCCACATCCACGTCATGCGTTCGGGCGAGGATCAGAGACGTCCTCCTCGGCTGGCTGGAGGCCGAAGACCTGAACTTGGCCTGCGACCTCTCCTTGCCCAGCGTCAGAGCGATATCCCCGTCCAGTACGGATTCGGCCCGGACGCAGAGGCGCGCCGCGGCCGTTACGCCGTCAGGTCGGGCGAGGAGCCGGAGCGAGTTCTTCGGCCACATCTCGCTTCCCGGCGTCCCGGAGCTCTTAAGGCCGGTCAGCCTTGGACTCATGTACGGCAATTCGCCCCTGACCTCTCCCTATCCGGCCGTGAGGTTCGACGAGGGCCGCGCCCTCGGTGCCCTCGTCGGCTACGCGCACTTCAACGGGTCGATGCGGCACTCGACTTTCCTGATGTGCCTCGCCCTGGGGAAGATCGACTTTACGGAAGTCCTCGCGTTCGGCTACCTGAACGCGGAAGATGATACGAACTCCTCAACGCGGATGCGCTTCACCGGCATCTCGGGAAGCGACTTCCATGTCCAGCTCGGACGACCGACGACCAACGACTGGCCGTCCTATGTGCCTCTCCTCGGCCCGGAACGGACGTTGGTCAGGACCCAAGTCGATGGATCTCTCTACGAGGCCTGGGCTTCCGCGGTGAAAAAGGGGGGGAGCGATGTCATCGTGACCAACGGCCCCCTGGTCGACCTCAAGGTCGACGCGAACGAGGACGGCCGCCGCGAGCGCCCGTTTCTTCAGGCCCCTGGAATCCTTGGAGATCGTCGTGAACGGAAAGGTCATCGCCGTCGCGGAGGGAGACGGCCGGAAGACCGCGCTGACGCTGTCGGCGAAGCTCCCGGAGAAGGTGAGCATCTGGGTCGCGGCCCGGGTCAGAGCGCACAAAGGTCCGGCCGGCGAATCCGACGCCGATATCCAGGCGCGCGAAGAGACGGCGAGAAAAACCCTCCCTACCACCTCCCGGCGCTCGCCCTGAAGGGAGAGCCGATCATCCAAGCCCACACGAATCCCATCTATGTTCTTCACAAGGGAAAACCCGTCTTTGAGCCCGAAGCCCGGGAACAGGTGGCCAAACGATGGGAAGCGGAACTGGACTATTATCGAACGGCGCCCCTCGTTTTCGAGGACGAAACCCAGAAGCATTAGTTCTTCGCCCTTGCCGAGAAAGCTCTGGCCATCCTCCGTAATCCCCCGTCGGATCGTTCTTAGGTTTTTAAAAGTCAAGATCCAGATGGGAGCAAGGTTCACGGGGGAATCCGCGGCTCGACAGAAATCCGGCCAGGTGTTCCTGAACAGTGCCCTCGGCGCTGGTGTCAATAGGCGTCCAAAAATGTCCCGTTGTCGGCGTCGAATAATGACCCCCTCTCTCATGTACAGACCGGGCACACTGGTCTGTGGATACGACCATGACCGGTTACACCGAGAGCCCGACTTTCTCTCGAAATCGCTCATATGGAGTCTGCCCTCCTAGAGCGGCGTGGGGGCGGTTATAGTTGTAGAAGTCTTCCCACTCCCTTAGCTTGGCGTTGAACAGGCCTGTATCATCGATCACAATGCCCTCCAGCATACGATAAAACTCTTCTTCGTCAACCCGATGGCTGCGTTCAACCTTACCGTTAAGCCGCGGTCTATATGGCTTAATATAAACGTGGTTGATACCCTTATCCAGGATATGCCAATGGAAAAGCTCCTGAAACTCTGATCCGTTATCCGTCTGGATGACTTCCGCATGAAACGGAAACCTCGAGAGGACATAATCGATAAACTGAATCGACGTCTTCTGATTGCACTTGTCATAGATCTTCAGTACGCGCAGCCTCGTACAGTCATCGATCGCTGTGTATTGATAGTGCCGCCTTCGCGTTCCGGGGATTCTCTCAAGGAACTTCACGTCGACTTGGATCCGGTGGCCTGGTTCAGGCTTCTCATATCTTTTCCATCGCTCTTCATGCCGTTTATAGCGTTGATATTGGGGAAGGCGGTTCATATTAAGCTTCTTCAAAATCCTCCAGATCCCCGAGGAACTGATGGTAACATCATGATATCTCAGCAGATACATCTTGATCTTCCAGGGACCAAAGTGATAGGTCTGCCTCAGATAGATGATTTTCGCGACAATTTCCTGTTTCGTTGCTCTCGGACTGTTGTGAGGACGTTTTGATCGGTCAAAAAGTCCTTGCTCCCCGCACTCTTGATACCTTCGATACTAACGTATGGGTCATCTCCTCCCTGTGATAGCGGGTCGCCGCCATAGGCGTGCCCTACCTTCCGAGGTTTGGTTTCAAGAATCTTGTGCCGATGGAGGAACCCTACAAGCTCATCCATTTTGCCGCCAGGGCACCTCTGCGGGGATGACCAGTGGCGCGATAAGGCCCGCATGCTGATGGACACCGAGTCAGGAAGAACACTCGCGATCCCGTCGAAGTCTATGACTTCCTGGCCGAAATCGAGTGGGATCGCGTTCGTCCCGATGACGATGAAGAAAGCCCATCGGCCCCAGCCTTTGACGTCGATGAGCCAGTAGAACAGCGCCATCAGAAGGAGCAGGCACCACCCGCCGGCCCAGAGCACGTACGAGCTCGTCCAGATATGCTTGATGATGGAGAAGGCACAAGAACCCCCACAGGTATCCCGCTCCCAGGCAGAGGGCCCCGCCGAGGAGAAGGCCGAGCGTCTTGGCCTTGCGTTCTGTTCGACTTCAGCCAGGTTCCGGCGAATACGCCCAGCAGAAGAGAGCAGGCCGCCGGAAAGGTCGAGAGCGCCCGAGGCTGTCGCCGGGCCCGTAGAATTCCGCGGAGATCCTTCCCGGCATCACCCTCTGATCGATATAGCTGTGCAGGGACCCCTCCGGAGTCATAACTTCCGCCCGTGCCCGGGAACGGGGACGAGCGCCAGAGCCGCCCAATAGAGCAGAGGACCCCGAAGAAGACCGCGACCTGGGTCCGTACCTTCGTGTTGAGCACGAGGATCGCGACGAGAAAATAGCAGACCCCGATCCGCTGGAGGACGCCCGTCCACCGCATGTTGGCGAAATCGAACCTTCGAGACCGCCGGCCATGACCGAGAAGATCAGGATCAGGGTCCGCCTGACGATATGCAGGTACACGCGCGTCCGGGCCTTTCCCGTTTCGACCCGCTTCAGAAGAAGGGGGACGGGGAAACAGCGCCGATGATAAAGAGGGACAGCGGGAAAATCAGGTCGTAGAACGTCGAAGCCCCGCCAGGCGTTGTGCTCGACCTGGCGCGCGAGGAGCCGCGTCCAGGGCGCGTCCGAGAGCGCGGGCAGGCTCCGGACGATCGTGTCGCCGCCGATGATCCAGAACATGTCGAAGCCGCGCAGAGCGTCGAGCGACGCGACCCGGCCTCCCGTCGAACCGGCTTTCACGGCGGCCACGGTTCCCCTCTTACCGGCCCGTAGCCTTTTCCAGGGCCGCATCCATGGAGTCGTACATCCAACGGACCATTTCCGACGTCCTGGAGGGTTTCACCTCCGTCGCGACGGCGGCCTCCGTTTTCCAGGCGGAGCGCCCCCGAGAGCCCTTGAGGACCCGTCCGGCCTCGGACGCGATCCCGGGGCCGGCCCCGCGATCCGGCGCTTCAGGAGGATCCTCGAGGCCTCGGCCCGGTTGATGAGTTGCCTGGCCGCGAGGTCCCAGGCCTTGAGCTCGTCGCGCCCCGTCTTCGCGACCTTTGCGTAGGCCCCGAACAGGGCGAGGCCCTCGCGATATTCCGCGAGCCTGAGCTCGCAGGTCTCGAGCTCGGTGCCGAGCTCTCCTTTCTTCGCAATTTCTTCAACGCGGTCAGCGACGAATTCCCCCGGGCGGGCAGCGCCTCCTTGAAGAACCCGAGGTCGTCGGCGTAATTGAACAGGCCCCGGTTCGCGAGCCGCCCCGCGGCGGAGAAGAAGCCCGTGTCGTCGATGCCGAAATGCTCCCGGACGTAGGCCGCCTGGAAATCCTCGAGACTGCCGCACGGATGCGCGGCGACGAACTTCGGGAGCTCGATGGAGGGCATCTGCAGCTCCCAAGGGAAGAGATGGACCGTCCAGCTCGTCAGGACGGCTCCGCCGAGGCGCCCGGACATTCCACTCCGGAACGAGTCATAGGTGTTCCTCATATGAAAAAGTCCGGGGAGCGAACACACTGTCTCCCCGAGCAGCTCGAGCTGGGGCAGACGACGACGTCGAATCCGTGGGCGGCGGGATGTGCTCTCGGCCTGGTCAACGGGTCCGGGTCGCGGCCCGGTTCGTCGCCGAAGGGGTAAAGGTCCGGGCCGAACCGGGCGAGCGTCGCGGTGTCTAGCTCGTCCTTGGCCCGCGTGCCCTGGCCCACACCCAGACCCCGCCGGACCCCAGGTACCGAGTATAGAGCCAAATCGTAGATGACGACCTGCTTCGAGAGGCTGTCGAGCGCCTCCGGATGGTAGAGGAGCGTGTCGCCCAGATGATAGGCCGGATTCCCTTCGCGATCAAGGGTTGGCTCACAGCGTTGATATGGTCTATCTAGAGCGCCGCGAGCGAGTGCGCGGCGGCGTACGCACGGCATCGGGGGCACTCGCCGAGCGTATAGGCTTCGTCCGCGCCCAGGTGGAAGTACCGGACGTTCCCGAAGACCTCCAAATACTCGTCGATCCATTTCCGGAGGAACGCGCAAGACCTCGGGGTTCTGCGGGCAGTACTGGTCGATCCGGTCCGGAATCTCCGCGAGCGGCTTGTACTTCTCGTGCTTCAGGACGTATTCGCAATGCCCGATGGTCTGGAGCAGAGGATCGGCTCGAGCCCGAGCTCGCGGCTCTAGGCGAGGATCTCTTTGAACTCGGCCTTGGAGAACGCGTCCGGGGAGACACCTTCCGGGCACGTTTCCGACTTGATATTGTTCTCGACCTCCCAGATGATCGTGTCATAGCCAAGGTTGCGGCCAACGCCTTCAATTCCTTCTTCAGGTAGGGGCCCGTGAACTGCGAGATGTTCATGTCGATATGGAAGCCCCTTATGTGCGGCGGCGCGGCGGTCTTCGCCGTCGACCGTCCGCCCGCGGCGAGTCCCGCGGTCAAAAACATGAATAGGGCCACCCAAACGAGTCGGCCGGCGGATCTGTTCATGGTGCGGCTCCTTTGGGGACACGGATACCCATTTTCCGAAATAAAAAATAAAGGGAATCTCTCCCTGGGAATTTTGGTAATTCGGAAAATGGTATTGTGTCCCCATAATTGACACGACATTCTGGTCGAGGCCCCGAAAGCGACATGGGCGGACATTTTGGATAAGAGGGAGTTATCAGGGGGGCAATGTGAGTTCCTAAAAGATCCGACGGGGATGCCTTGCATTTTTACCGATCTGAGCCCTCGGTCTCACCAACCGCGAGCCTCTCCGCCGGAATGCGCCGCCAAAGCATTATGGGACATTCCCGCATCCTTCGACACGTCCGGTATAAACTTAAGGCCTTGCACCCGGCGAGGAGCCGCAAGAAGGCCCCATCTGTTCCGCGCAGGAGCTCATGGGCTTGAAGGACAGGGGGTCCTTGCCCGGATGCCTTTTCCAATATCGTTGCTTTCGATTGCGACAGATCAGAGTGACCGATGATTTCGTAACGACAACGTGCCTCCGGAAGGAATCGAATACGGAGTTTTAACGGTAAATTAGCATCTAAGACCAAACAACGGGCGGAGATCCGGAAGCCCTCAGGCGCACGCAATAATCCTTAAGCTATAGAGTCGGAGGTCTATGAGCCTCGGATGATTAATCATTCAGAGGTGGAGGTGGAGTGACGGGTAAAAAGAGGCCTTAAAAGATGATAGCTTCCTTCATCCCCTCCACCTAGAAGGAAATATTTTAGCTTATCTTCGAATGGGTCCTTTTGCCTGGCATCGCATAGTTTTAGAAATGCTTGACAATACCCCCGTGTCGATAGTATCAAAAAGGCTTAGAGGGTGAGAACAATTGAACACAAATTAAATATTATAAGTGCTGGAAAAAGCGTTCTCGTTATGCTGAGTCTCTTTATTTTCGCAATAAATACTGGGGAATTTACTGGCCTAGGGCCAAAGGAGGTTTGAAGTGAAAACAAAGATTATGCTGACAGCGAGTCTCATCGGCTTGCTTGCCGTGACGTTTGTGTACGGACAACAGGGGCTGCTCAAATCGAAGATTGACTTCCCGTTCCTTGTCGGGGACAAGCTCCTTCCTGCGGGGCAGTCTGAATTTCTTCCCGTCAGCAAAGAGACACTTTTCAGAGTGACGGACGGAAATAAGAACACTGCTACGGTGCAAATCTTAACCCGGCTCGGCGGAGCAATACACACAACCCCACAAGACGCTTCTCACTTGGTGTTCGATATGGTCGAGAATACCTACTGCCTTTCTGAAATCTGGTTTCCAGGCGAAGATGGTTACTTGGTGCTGGCCACGAAGGAAGGCCACGAGCATAAGGTCATAGATGTGCAACGCTAGGTCGGCTTGCGCGGCGGGGTGATCAAGGACGGAGTCTTGGCCCTATTGAGCCGTCAACGAACGCATTGACGACAGGTAGCAGCGACAAAGGGGAAGCACAGAGGAAGCGGACGACGTGCTCTTCCGGGGCAAGGGCCCGGAGGGCTAATACGCGGCTGAGGACGATCTATTTTCTCGTGCCCAAGGTCCAAAAGGGCAGGTAGGTCTCTTTCTTTATCTCGGAGAGACGAAGATCCTGGTAGGCGCTCATCGTGGTCATCCAGGAGGCCTTCGTCAACGGGGTCTCGACCCGGAAGATCGAAAGCCTGACGCGGGCGAGGGGGCATGGAGAACATGCCGCTGCCCAGATCTCGGAGTCCAATAAGGACCTCGACGTCCAGGTCGCCGATTCGGACCCGCGCCTGGCCGAGGAGTACCCCTTCCTCTGGATCGACGCCCGGTACCAGAAGGTCCGGGTTGAGGAACGGATGGTCTCCGCATCGATGATGATCGCTTACCGGGCGAACAAGGCCAGGCGATGGAAGATCCTGGCCGTGGAATCCATGTTCGATGAGTGCGAGGACTCTCGGGGGGACTTTTTCCGGAAGCTCAAGGGTCAGGGGGATGAAAAGGGCCGCTTTCTAGGTCTCCGACGCCCACGCCGGCCTCCAAGCCGCCGCCCGTAAAGAATGGCTGGGCGCTTCCTGGCACCGCTGTAAAGTCCACTTCATGAGGAACACCCTGGCCAAGAACCCTCGTCGCGGAAGAACGCCGTTTCGCTGCCATCTGAAGCCGGATTTGGCTTGAGCCTGATGAAAGAGCGCCCGCTGTGCGGCCGCGGCTCTTATATCCAGTCGAATACTCGGAGGGCTGGGGGAGCGAATAAAGCTATGTCCGGGGGGACAAGGTCTTCGGATCGTTGGACAGGCTTTATGAGCCGATGGCTCATGCGGCTCACTGAGTAGGCCTACGATGGTTCCCATGGTGGGAACATAAGTTGACACTGTTCGTCGGATGTGGAAACATACGAAGTTCGGAACGTGGCAGAGCCAAGAATTCAGCCGAGTGCCGTGCGACCGGAATGTCCGGATGGGCCGGATTTACGACGGCCCGCCTACTCGCGACAGGGGTGGATGCGATTCTTTTTTAAGCCAATCCAGTTCGACCTTGAGTCGGCCGATCCGCCGGTGCCCTTCGGCTTCGGTTTCCCCAGGTCCTTACCGGCCCGCTTCCTCCCGTGTGGAGGAGATGTCGGGCAGCTTCTCAAGAAGCCCTGCTTTCCAGCGGCTGATTTGGTTGGGGAGGACGCCGAACACGCCGGCTAACTGGAAGACAGTTTTCTCGCCCTTGATGGCTCCAGGGCAACCTTGGACTTGAAAGATGCCGCATACTGCTTCCGCATATTGGCCTCTGTGCCATACCTCCGGGTTGAGATATTGCGGGTCCGTTTTCCACCTTATTGCGTTGTCTAGTTTTTGGGGTCCGGTCAAGAGCTTGCTGGCCCCGTATAGAGCAAGGACGAAAGGAGCTGGCCGGGCGATGGGTTTTGCGGACGAGCTTTCGGCGATCGGTCAGCGCGCACGCAGATTGGGCGCGGGACCTGTTGTGCCGAATGATCGCCTTCCGCAGCACGACCGGCGCGAGGAGGGGGGCGTGCAGGAATACCTGATCGGCGTCCTCTAGTCTCGGCTTCCCCGCGCGTCTCGCCCCCGTAGACGAATCCATCGTTGAAGACCCCGACTATACGCCCGTCCCCGGGCGTGAGAGCTACCTCGGGCGG
>CAVPJV010000008.1:0-1292400 GCA_963705515.1 uncultured Gaiellaceae bacterium | reverse complement strand
CACCCGCGGCGGCCGCCCCGACCCGAAGCAGAGGTGAAGGTGGAGGTCGCCCCCGGCATCCACCGCATCGAGTCGAGCCTCGGCGTTCGCTTCATGGCCCAGTACGTGCTCGCGGGCGACGCCCGCACGCTTCTGCTCGACACCGGCATGCCGTACACGCCGGCGGACGCCTTGAAGCCGTATCTGGAATCGATGGGCCTCGGGCTCGAGGCCATCGACGATGTCCTGATCAGCCATGCCGATCTCGATCACTCGGGTGGAGACCGCGCGCTCCGCGATCTCCACCCCGGCGCGCGTTTCTCCTGTCACGAGCTCGATCGGCGTTGGATCGAGTCCAACGCAGCGATGGTGGCGGAGAACTACCTTTGGCACGAGCCCTACGGCTTCGACGAGCCCGACGAGGAAGGACGAGCCGAGCTGAAGGCGATGTGCGGCGGCGATGCTCCGATCGACGAAGGGCTGCGGGGCGGTGAGACGATCCGGCTCGGCGACCAGTGGCGGATCGAGGTTCTGCACCTCCCCGGCCACACGCTCGGCCACATCGGCCTATGGGATCCGCGCAGCCGTGTCGCGATCGTGATCGACGCAGTGCTCGAGCGCGGCATCTACGCGAACGATGGACAGCTTCTGATTCCAGGCCGCGTCTACGACGTCGCCGCCTACCGGAACTCGATCCGGCGCATCCGGGCGCTCGAGCCCGACCTGCTCCTCACGGCCCACTACCCGATCATGGATGCAGAGGCCGCCCGCGAGTTCCTCGATCGCTCTCTCGACTTCACGTACGAGCTCGAGCAGGCCGTCAGGGAGGAGATCGCCGCCGGAACGACCGGCCTCTGGCCGCTGACGCTGAAGATGAACGAGCGTTTCGGGCCGTACCCCGAGTTCATGAACGAGCTGGGTGCGACCGTTCGGTCGGTTGCAGCGCTCTGACTACTCGGGCTTGGTCAGCCGATACTCGGAAGCGACGATCGACGTCATCTCCTCGATCGAGGTCTCGCTGGTCGGCTTGTCGAACGTGATGCGCCCGTTGCGGAGCAGGTTGATCCGGTCGCAGATCTCGAACACGTGCACGTAGTTGTGGGCGATCACGATCATCGAGACTTCGCTGCGCTGCTTGAGCTCCGAGATCAGCTCGATGATCAGCGCCCCCTCGCGCGCGCCCATGGCGGCGAGCGGCTCGTCGAGGAGGATGATCTTGGCGTTCGAGTGTGTCGTGCGCGCGATTGCGATCGCCTGGCGCTGACCGCCTGACATGCGCGCGACCGCGGCGTCCATCGACTGGATGCGCACACCGATGTGTTCGAGGTAGTCCCGCGACCTGCTCTTCATGGCGCGGTTGTTGAGGAATTGCAGCGGCCCGATGCCGTGCGTCAGCTCGCGGTTCAGGAACATGTTGTGGTAGACGGACATGCCCGGCACGAGGGCGAGGTCCTGGAAGACGGTGTCGATCCCGAGCGAGCGAGCGTGCGTCACGGACTTGAGCTGCACCTCCTCGCCGAAGACGAAGATCTTGCCGGCGTCGGGCTTGTGAAAGCCGGTCAGGATCTTGATCAGCGTCGACTTGCCGGCGCCGTTGTCGCCGATCAGCCCGAGCACCTCGCCCGGTCGGAGATGGAGCGAGACATCCTCGAGTGCTCTCACCACACCGAAGCTCTTGCGGATGTTCTCGACGCGGATCGCGTCGGGCACCGTCTCTCGTGTGAGATCGGGAGGCGGAGTCGCGGTTTCGCTCATGCAGTGCCCCCCAGCCGTCCCGACTGCCGGATTCGCTCGAGGGTCACGTTGAACGACATCGAGGCGATGATGGCAACACCGAGGACGAGATCGAACGTGTAGGCACTGATCCCCTGCAGCGTGAAGCCGAGGTTCAGCACGGCGAGAACGAGCACGCCGAGCGCGGCGCCGATGATGGTGCCTGATCCACCGAACAGGGAGGTGCCGCCGATCACGGCCGCGGCGACGGCATAGAACATCAGCGGTGTACCGCCCTGCAGGGCCTGGATGGAGGTGATCCGCACCGACTCGAGGATGCCGGCGAGAGCGGCCAGCGTGCTGCACAGGACGAAGTTTCCCACCTTGATGCCCTTGACATTGACGCCGCTCTCGCTCGCTCCGATCAGGTTGCCGCCGGTGGCAACGGTGTGGAGCCCCCAGCGCGTTCGGTTGAGCAGGATCGTCATCACGATGATCACACCAAGCGCCCAGTACACGGTCGCGTAGGGGGAGCCGCCGAAGAACCTGAAGAACTCATGGCCGCCCGGGGTCTCCACGGGAAATGCACCCGAGATGATGAGCGTGAACCCGTTCAAGAGGAAGATCATCCCGAGTGTCGTGATGAAGGAGGGCACGCCGACGGCGACCGTGATCACTCCGTTGACGACTCCGACGAGCGAGCCGGACAGCAGGCCGACGATCACAGCGAGCCAGATCGGCAGACCCCAGCTGTGATTCGCGAAGTAGAAGATCCAGGTGGAGAACGCGTAGACCTGCCCGGCTGAGAGGTCGATCTCACCACAGATCAGGAGCATCACCTCGCCTGCCGCGATAATCGCGATCGGCGCCGAGAACTCAGCGATGACCTGTGCGTTTTCGCGTCCGAAGAAGGCTTCCGTCCGCAGGGAGAAGTAGACGAGGAGACAAAGCAGGACGATTCCGATGCTCGCCTCGCGGCGGCGGACGAACGCACCCGCAACGCGCCAGCCGAGGCTGACGCGTTGCGGTGGTTCAGGAGGCCTCGGTGCTGTCGCGGCCTCGGTCACGCTTTACGAGACGGGGTACTTCTGGGCGCTGGAGCTGCCCTCGTAGCGGGTCTTCGTCGTCAGGTACGGCTTCACGTTCGCCCTCGTGACGAAGAGGATGCCTGTGTTCGTCGAGGACGGCGCCACGAGCCCGGACGAGTACCTGTAGAAGAACAGCTGCAGGACCGGCAGCCAGCCCTGCAGGTACGGCTGCTGGTCGATCGTGAAGTCCAGCTGGTTGGCCGCGATCAGCTTCAGGGTCGTCGGCGTGAGGTCGTAGCCGCCGGCCTTCATCCCCTTCTGCCTCAGCTTGTACTTCGCGACGGTCTGCCCGACAGCCTGGGTCGAGCCGGCATCGACGGCGAACATCCCCTTCAGATCCTTGTGCCCGAGGTAGTAGGCGTCGATCTTCGCGATCTCGTCGGGCAGGAGGGCGCCCGTGGCGACAGCCGTCGTCTTGATCTTGCCCCCGCTGAACTTCTTGATCGCCGCGGTGGCCCCGTCGATCCGCGGCTGGATGTTCAGCTGTCCGGGGGTGGCGATGAACAGCGCGACGTCGCCGCTGCCGACGAGCTTGACGATCCGCTGGCCCATGGCGTAGCCGGACGCATACAGATCCTGGCCGATGTACGCGAGCCGGCCGTTTGGGTTACCCGCAGGCACGTCGGCGTTGTAGGCGAGCACGGGAATGCCCTTTGCGAGTGCTCTCTGGGTCGGCGCATTGAACGCCTTCAAGTCCACGAGGCAACACGAGATTCCGGACACGTTGGCCGTGATCGCCGAGTTGAACGCATTGACCATCTGGCTGATGTCCGACGTGGTGGAACCGGTCCACTGGTAGCTGCACCCGAGCAGCGAGCACGCGTCCTGCGCGCCGTAGATCGTGGGCACGAAGAACGGATTCGTCGTCACGTGATTGACGAACGCGAATTTCCACTTCGGATGGGACTTGATGAAGCTCTCTGCGGCAAGCCCTTCGGCAACTGCGCCGAACGTGGGACCCGCCAGGATGGTCGAGGGGATTGAAAGCGCAGCTGCGCCCAGGCCTACTCTCTTCAGGAGCCGTCTCCGGTCGAGAACGAGTTCACGCTCCTCGTCGGCATCCATGCCGCTTGGCTCGTCCCTGACGTCTTCGAAATCCACGACAATCCTCCTTTTTACCCAGCGACGACCGAACCGCGCGACCGTAACACGGTTCCGAAGCCATGTCGACCGTCGGCCTCGAGGACGATCCGCCGGCGGCGGTCGAGGATCGGATGCTCAACCGCCAACTGGAACGACGTGCTCACGAGGCCGCTGGCCAGTCCCTGCTCCTCCGTCGCGGCCGTTCGAGGCCGCGATGTTGAGCGGGCCGCAGGCCAGCGCACAGCCGAAGCCGGCAAAGATGAACGTCGGGAGCATGGCTGCCGCGTAGCTCGAGTTGAGGCCAACCGGCGGGAAGAGCAGGTAGCCGATCGCGGTCGACACTCAACTGCTCGGCGGCGGGATCAGGTGCCGCTACCCGTCTAGCCCTCGGCGGTCCGCCATACTCGACACTGATGGCAGCTCCCGAGACCATCACGGGGACGGCGTCGACCATTGGCGTGTCGCAGCTGAGCGCTGACGAAGTGCTGAGGCGCCGGCGCACTCCTGGGCTTCGCCTGGAGGAGGTAACCCAACTCGCGGGTCTCGGCGTCACCTGGTACACGTGGCTCACCTACCACCGAAACGACGGGTTGTAGCGCGTGATGGCCGACCATGGCGAACTGCAGGAGCGGGTGTTCCAGGGGAACCGCGAGCTCGTCCGCGCGGGGCTCGTGGTCCTCACCTTCGGGAACGTGAGCGGCGTCGACCACAGCGAAAACGTGCTCGCGATCAAGCCGAGCGGCGTCCCGTACGAGGAGCTGCGGCCGGAGGCGATCGTCGTCGTCGACCTCGAAACGGGCGACGTGGTGGCGGGCGACCAGCGGCCGTCCTCAGACACGCCCACGCATGCCGTCCTCTACCGCCGCTTCGAAGGGCTCGGCGGCATCGTGCACACGCACTCCCGGTTCGCAACCGCGTGGGCGCAGGCGGGGCGCGAGCTTCCCTGCTTCGGCACGACCCACGCCGACCACTTCCGCGGGCCGGTGCCGGTGACCCGCACGCTGGCAGCGGCCGAGATCCACGGCGACTACGAGCAGCGAACCGGCGACGTGATCGTCGAGACGTTCGAGAGCCTAGGGCTCGATCCGCTCGAGACTCCGGCGGCCCTCGTCGCATCCCACGGGCCGTTCGCCTGGGGTGTCGACGTCAAGCAGGCGGTCGAGAACGCGACCGCGCTCGAGACCGTGGCCGAGCTCGCTCTGTACACGCTCGTCCTGAAGGCAGAGGCGTCGGCGCTCGACGACGATCTCCTCGAGCGGCACTTCTCGCGGAAGCACGGGCCAGGCGCCTACTACGGGCAGCCCCGATGATCGCGCTGCGCCTCCACGACAAGGGCGATCTGCGGCTCCACGAGGAGCCGGTGCCGACGCCGGGCGACGACGAGGTGCTGGTACGCGTCACCGCCGTCGGGCTCTGCGGCTCCGACCTGCACTGGTTCAACGAAGGCGCCATCGGCGATGTCGGTCTAACCCAGCCGCTCGTCCTCGGTCACGAGTTCGTCGGCGTCATCGAAACGGGAGAGCGGACGGACGAGCGGGTTGCCCTCGACCCGGCGATCCCGTGCGGCAGGTGCGGCCCGTGCATCGCCGGCGACGAGAACCTCTGTGTCGCGTGCCGGTTCGCCGGCAACTCGATCGACGGTGCGCTGCGCTCGCAACTTGCCTGGCCGGGACGCCTCGCCCATCGCCTGCCCGACTCGCTTCCCGACGCAGAGGCGTCGCTGCTCGAGCCACTCGGAGTCGCACTGCACGCGCTCGACCTCGGCCGCGTGCAAGCGGGGATGACGGCGGGCGTGTACGGCTGCGGCCCGATCGGTCTTCTGCTCGTCCAACTGCTTCGGCGTGCGGGCGTGGACGTGCTCGTGGCAACCGATCCGCTCCCGCACCGCATCGTCGCCGCGGAGGCGCTCGGTGCGACCGTGGCCGTGGAGACGCGGCGGGCCGGCGCGGAGATCCTGCCTTCGGCGGCCGCAGGTGGCGTCGACGTCGCCTTCGAGGTGGCCGGCGAGGACGACGCGATCGCGACTGCGATCGACACGCTGCGACCGGGCGGCGGGCTCGTTCTCGTGGGCATTCCGACGGACGACCGCTCGAGCTTCACCGCGTCGACCGCGCGCCGCAAGGGACTCACGATCTCCCTCTGCCGCCGGATGAAGGCGAGCGACCTTCAGCGTGCGATCGAGCTCGCCGAGAAGGGCCACATCGAGTTGAGCTCCCTCGTCAGCGAGCGGTATCCGCTGACCAACGGATCCGAGGCGTTCGCCAGCCTGAGCGAGCGGCGCGCCTTGAAGGTCGTCGTCGAGCCGCAGCGGGGAGCCGCATGACGGCTGGCGCGTACGTGATCGGCGTCGACTTCGGCACCGCGTCGGGGCGGGCCGTCCTGGTCGACTGCGTGGACGGGCGTGAGCTTGCAACCGCCTCGTATCCGTACGCCAACGGCGTCATCGACGAACGGCTGCCGAAGCCGCACGATCACGTTCGGCTGGAACCGGACTGGGCGTTGCAGGACCCCGAGGACTACCTGCGGACGTTCGAGCACGCCGTTCCTCGGGTTCTTGCCGAGTCCGGCATCGACGCGGATCAGGTGATCGGGATCGGGATCGACTTCACCTCGTGCACGATGCTGCCGACGACCGCCGAGGGCACGCCGCTGTGCCTGCTCGAGGAGTTGCGGAGCGAGCCGCACGCGTGGGTGAAGCTCTGGAAGCACCACGCCGCCCAGCCGGAAGCCGATCGCATCAACGCCGTCGCGGCAGAGCGCGGGGAGCGGTGGCTCCCCCGCTACGGCGGCAAGATCTCCTCCGAGTGGTTCTTCGCGAAAGCGCTGCAGATCCTCGACGAGGCGCCTGAGCTCTACGACCGCGCGGAGCGGCTGATCGAGGCCGCAGACTGGGTCGTCTGGCAGCTCACAGGGACGGAGACTCGTAATAGCTGCACCGCCGGCTACAAGGCCCTGTGGTCGAAGCGGGATGGGTTCCCCGACAGCGCCTACTTCGCCGCGCTCGACCCGCGCTTCGAGGACGTCGTCGACGAGAAGATGTCGCGCACCCTGCTGCCGCTCGGCAGCAGAGCGGGCCTTCTGACCGAACGAGCGGCGGCGTTGACCGGCCTCCCCCCCGGCACGCCGGTGGCGGTTGCCAACGTCGACGCACACGTCTCGGCTCCCGCGGCGACCGTGACCGAGCCCGGCTCGATGGTCGTGATCATGGGAACGAGCAACTGCCACATCCTGCTCGGCGACGAGCTCGCGTTCGTCGAGGGCATGTGCGGCGCCGTCGAGGACGGCGTCGTTCCCGGGCTGATCGGCTACGAGGCCGGCCAGTCCGGCGTCGGCGACATCTTCGCGTGGTTCGCCGAGCACGCCGTGCCGCCGGAGTATCACGCGGCAGCGCAGCGACAGGGCGAAGACGTGCACCGGATCCTCGAGCAGGAGGCTGCGAAGCTTCGGCCTGGCCAGAGCGGCCTCCTCGCGCTCGACTGGTGGAACGGAAACCGCTCTGTGCTCGTCGACGCCGACCTCAGCGGGCTGCTCGTCGGAATGACGCTGGCCACGAAGGCGCCCGAGATCTACCGTGCGCTGCTCGAGGCAACCGCGTTCGGCACGCGGGTGATCGTTGAAGCGTTCGAGTCGGCGGGAGTGCCGGTCACGAGGATCGTCGCCTGCGGCGGCCTGCCCGAGCGGAACGAGCTCCTGATGCAGATCTACGCCGACGTGACCGGCCGCACGTTCTCGGTGGCAGCTTCCGCGCAGACGCCTGCGCTGGGGGCGGCGATGTCCGCAGCGGTGGCGGCCGGCGCGGAGGCCGGCGGCTACGACTCGATCGCCGAAGCCTCGCGCCGGATGGCGCAGCTGAGCGAGCAGGTCTACGAGCCGATCGACGCGCATCACGATGTCTACAGCGACCTCTACGGCCACTACGTCCACCTGCACGACCTCTTCGGTCGTGACGGCGAGGGCGTGATGAAGAGCCTGAAGCGGATCCGTGATCGCACGGGAGAGGAGGTGCGGATGAAGTAGCGCGTCTCGGACGACTCACGCCTGGCCCACGCGGGCCGAAATCTGCGGCTAATCGGAGAAAAACCGAGATCGGGGAGGACACGTAATGCTCAGATCGCTCCGCAGAATGGCACTTGCCGGCCTGGCAGTGCTTCTCGTCGCCGCCGTCGGGTTTTCCGGCGCGCTTGCGTCGAACAACACGCACGAGCCCGGGTCGTCGGTCAAGAAGGATCCGTTCGGATCCGTCGGTGGCAAGGCCGTCGACATCTACACCCTGACGAACTCCAACGGCATGGAGGTCAAGATCCTCACCTACGGCGGAATCATCCAGTCGGTGAAGGTGCCGGACCGCCGCAGGAACTTCGAGAACGTCACGCTGGGCTTCAACAACCTCACGGACTACGTCGAACGGAGTCCGTACTTCGGGTGCATCACGGGCCGGTACGCGAACCGGATCGCACTCGGCAAGTTCACGCTCGACGGCGTCACCTACCAGCTCCCGATCAACAACGCGCCGAACTCGCTCCACGGCGGAACCGTTGGCTTCGACAAGCACGTCTGGGCTGCGACGGTGATCCAGAACCGCGACGGCGTCGGCCTCAAGCTCACGGATACGAGCCCGAACGGAGACCAGGGCTACCCGGGCACGCTCAAGTCCGAGGTCGTCTACCTCCTCACAGACCGGAACCAGATCCGGATGGACTACCGGGCGACGACCGACAAGGCGACGATCGTCAACCTGACGAACCACGCCTACTGGAACCTCGAAGGCGAGGGCTCCGGATCGATCGAAGACCACAACCTGGAGCTCAACGCGTCCCACTACACGCCGGTGGATCCAACGTTGATCCCAACCGGTGCAATCGATCCGGTCGCCGGCACGCCGATGGACTTCACCCGGTCGACCGCGATCGGAGACAGGATCCGCGATGGCTTCGGGCAGCTCGTGATCGGCCGCGGATACGACCACAACTGGGTGCTCGACCGGAAAAGCCCGAACGACACGTCGATGATCCGTGCGGCGCGCGTCCTGGAGCCTGACAGCGGGCGAGTCCTCGAGATCTTCACGACCGAGCCCGGGATCCAGTTCTACTCGGGGAACTTCCTCGACGGGACTCTCGTCGGGACGAGTGGCCGGATGTACAGGCAAGGCGACGGGTTCGCGCTGGAGACCCAGCACTACCCCGACTCGCCGAACAAGCCGAACTTCCCCTCGACCGTCCTTCGCCCCGGGCAGGTCTACAAGACCAGCACGATCTACCAGTTCTCGACCTCCCACCACTAGCACCTCGAGCGGCCCCGCCCCCCGCGACGGTTCGCGGTGGGGCGGGGCCGCTCCAGGGGGTGCGTCCTACTCATGCCGGGCAGCGGTCCATCGGTGCGGTCTCGTCTGCGAGGGCGATGATGCGGATCAGGATGCCGGCCGGGCGGTCGATGTGGCCCGAGAGCGCCGACTTGGTCGGATCGCGATAGACCGCGGACACCGTCGGCGTCTCCACCGTGACGTGGCCCGTGCCGCCCGGCGGCACGCAGACCTGGATGGCGTGGTCCACGGACGTGTTCGGAGGGATCGAGAGCGTCTCGCTCCCGAGGTTCGACGAGACGGTCACGGGCCGTGGCTCGAGCGGGTCCGGCGAGGCGACCGCGATCGTGAGGAAGCGCCGCAGTGCGGTCTTCTGGCCCGGCTCCGGGAAGACCGTGATCGTCGCGGGCCGATGCGGCCGAGTCCAACCGTCGGGGTAGATGCCGTCGGTGAGCCAGGTGGCGCGCCACGGTCGCTCGGTCTCGAGCAGGTACGCATCGCGGTCGAAGACGACCTGCCGGCCGGCGAGCCGGAAGCGCACGTCCGTCTGATGGAACAGCGCGAACTGGGTCTCGTGAGCGTCGAGCGCGGCGCCCGTGCGCCGATCGAAGTGCGTGCGCCAGTGAGGCTCTTTCTTCAGGGACATATCGGCCATCGTCTCGACCGCGCTCTCGTTCCAGAACTCGACATCCCACCAGTAGCCCTGGCCCGCCCACCAGTCCGGCCCGCCGACGGGGTACTTCATGACCATCACGCGCCCCGTCGGTCCGACGTTGCGGTCGACCCAGCTGAAGACGACGCCCTGGTCGAGCGTCACCGGCAGGCCGTTGGTGCCGTTGACGGCGAACAGGCGGTCGAACGCGTATGCGGTCTCGAGCGGGAGCGTCACGGACGCGAGCACGGCGACGGCGATGACCACGGGCCGCCAGGGCACGACTGCCTTCGCGAGCAGGAGCGCCTGGGCGGCGACGAGCGCGGCGAGCACGAGCAGGACGTGCGCCCACCGGGTCGAGGTCGCGAGCTCCAGGAGTTCGTTGTTCAGGATCGCGATCGGCGAGTCGACGTTGAACTTCTCGTAGAGCGAGAGCGGCGCGGAGGCGAACCCGATCGCCGCGACGACCGTCGGGACGACCAGCGCCCACCAGCGCGGCCACTGCCGCGATCCCAGCGCGGCGGCGAGGCCGACGAGGACGATCGGCACGACATAGAACAGGTAGCGGTCCTTCACCAGTCCGGCTCCGAAGCGCTGGTTGAACGAGGCGACCTGGAGCGTGACGAGCAGCAGCGCGGTGGAGCCGACGACGGCGAACGCGCGCTCAGGCCCGGGCGTCGAGGGGCGGAGGCGGTCGACGAGCCAGCCGGCACCGACGATGAAGGGCAGGATTGCGAGCCCGAGCGCGAGCAGCGCCAGGTGCTCGAATGCGAGCCGCACGAGCCCGAAATCGAGCCGGACGTGCTCGGCGGTGACCGAGTAGGAGCCGAGCAGCTGCGAGCCCTTGCCGATCGCAATCGCCCCGAGGACGACGAGCAGCAGGCCGCCGAAGAGGAGCACGAAGGGCCGCCGCGTGCGCCAGAGGCTCGCCGGGGCGCCGCGCGGCGTCGCGTCGAGCATCGCCTCGACGACGACCGCGACGACGAACACGGCCAGGAGCACGACGAACTGCGTGCGCGCGAGTACGGCGACGCCGATGACGACGAGGGCCAGCAGATCGGTCCGCCACGACTTCCGCGCCACGGCATGGGTGAGTGCCAGCAGCGCCCAGCAGAAGGCCGGGTACGCCACGACCTCCGTGAGCAGGAATGACGCGAGCGCGACCCACGGCACGGCGACGCTCAACGCCCCGGCCCAGAGCGCCACCAGCCGCCCGAGCCCGATCCTGCGTGCAAGCAGGTACACCGGGATCACGGCCGACGCGATCAGGAACGCGTTCAGCCGGTGCGCGCCCGCGAAACTCGCCGGGACGTTGCCGTCACCGTAGAGCGGCGAGATCAGGACCGGATAGAGCTGGTTGACGTTGGGCACCAGCTCGCCGTGCAGGCGCGGCAGCAGGGAGCCGGTCTGCGCGACCGAGACGGCGAGCCGCTCGTAGTAGAGCTCGTCCGTCATCACGAACCAGTTCTTCACCCGCGTCGTGGCGAGCGAGAGAACCCAGCCGAGGAAGAGTGCGACGGCGACCACAGAGGCGCCGTCGACGAGGTAACGCGACCGCATCGGCGGCCACGATAGTCGTCTCAGCCGAGGAAGCGGAGAGGATCCACCGGCACGCCGCGCCGTTCGATCTCGAAATGGAGGTGCGTGCCGGAGCAGCTGCCCGTACAGCCGGCGAGGCCGAGACGCTGTCCTCTCCGGACATGCTGGCCCGGACGGACGCGGACGGACGAGAGGTGGGCGTAGAGCGCGGTGTAGGGGCCGGGGAGATCGAGGATGACGACCTTGCCGTAACCGTCGTAGCCGGAGCTGTACCCGGCCCTCTCGACCGTCCCTGCGAGCACCGACCGAAGCCGCAGCGTGCGCAGCATGCCGATGTCGATCCCGGCGTGGCGGTGGCTACCGCGCCACTCGCCGAAGCGGGCGGTGACGGTGCCGCTGGCGGGCCAGACCATCTGGAGACGCGCAGCGGTGTCCGGGCGTGCCGAGGCCGCTGGTGCGACGACGAGAGAGGCGAGCAGGACGACGAGCGCGCTCCGCAAAGGGAGCGTCCGTGTCATGGGCAGGGCGCAACGTAGCCCCGCCTTCCAGGCGTGCCATCACTCGTCCGGGGGAGATCGGCCGTCTACCCCAGAAAGGGAAACGGGTCGATCGGGACGCCGTTCTGGCGCAGCTCGAAATGGAGGTGCGTGCCCGTGCAGGAGCCGGTGCAGCCCGCCTGGCCGACCGGATCGCCGACGTCGAGCCACTGCCCCGGGACGACCTGCACGACGGAGAGATGCGCGTAGAGGAGCGTGTAGCCGCGGCCGATGTCGATCGTGACGACGTTGCCATAGCCCTCGTAGCCGGTCAGCCAGCCGGAGGCCGTGACCGTCCCGCCGGCAGCGGCCCGGACGTCGAGCGAGCGTAGGATCCCGACGTCGAGCCCGAGGTGCATGCGCCCCCAGCGCGGCCCGAAGCGGTCGGTCAGCGTCCCGTCGGCCGGCCATTCCAGCGAGAGCGGCTGCATGTGCTCGAGGTAGACGTCGAGCGGGCCGTCGGCGACGGCTGCCGCGGGAGCGACGGGGACGAGCAGGGTGAGCAGCGCGGCGAGCGCGCCGAGTGAGTGCCGCACGAGCAAGCGCGGGAGGCTAGCAGCATGCGGCGGAGTCAGCGGCGGAGCTCAGAAGATCTCGGGGCACCAGGGCTTGGGCGCGCCCGTCCTGGAAGAGCGCGTCCGCTCGGACGGCTCCCCCCTCCTTCAGCTCGCGCACGACGCCGGCGTGGACGAGCTCGCCGAAGCCGAAGCCGCCGAGATACGCCGAGCCGAGCTCGCCGACCCCGAGCGCCAGATCCGGCTCGTCGTCCGTCCGCTCCGCCGTGCCACCGCCGACCCGCCAGCGGCCGGAGTTCTCCGGCAGGAACGCGTCGTCGAGCTCGAGCACGACGGGAGCGTCGTCGGCGTACGCGCGCGCGGAGAGGGCCGAGCCGACGTCGACCAGCCGGACCCAGAGCCCGTCGCCGACGCGCAGGTTCATCCGGCGCGGATAGGTGAGCTGGTGAACGAGCGGATGGTCGATCGGGAGCAGGTACGCCTTCAGCGTCGCCTTCCAGTCCATGTCGAGCAGGACCCGCCAGAGCTCGCGCGTCGCCAGAGGCCCGTCGCCGAGCGCCTCGATCACGTCGACGTGGCCGACGGACGCGCCGCCCTCGAATTTCATGTGGATGCGGTAGAGCGCGTAGCCGACGGGCTCGCCGTCGAGCTCGACCACGACCACGTTCTTCTCGCCGCCGCCCTGACGCCGGTCCGGCGGATCCGGGAGGTTGCGCGTCTCCCACCAGGTATCGGTGCGCGCGAACATCCCAGGCGTGCGCACGCGGACGCGGTCGTAGATCGCGGCGATCACATCCTTCGACGAGTCGAGTGGGACGAGGCGCAGGGTCGTACGGTCGTCGGGCGGCTCCCGCAGTGCGGCGTAGCCGCTCGGCAGGGCCATCTCGCAGGAGAGCGACGCGAGCCCGTAGCCGAAGCGGCGGTAGATGACCTCCTCCGAGGCCCAGAGGGCGGCGAGCGGCTCGCCCCGGTCGCGGATGTCCTCGAGCTGGGCACGCATCATCGCCGTGAGCACGCCGCGGCGACGGTGCGTGGGCAGGACGCCGACGACCGTCACGCCGCCGCAGCGAGCCGATCCGCCGGGGACGGTCAGCTCGAACGGGAACGCTCCCGCGCCGCCGACGATGCGGTCGCCGTCGAACGCGGCATGCATCCGGTCGAGCGGCAGGTTGCTCGAGAATCGCTGCGCGGCCTCGTCGTCGGCGGGCCAGCCGCCGAAGTAGTGGCCGATCGCGCCGACGGCGCGCTTGAACTCGTCCAGATCGGCGGTCGGGCGGACCTCCCAGGCCATCTAGAAGACCTCCGGGCAGTACGGCGGCAGCTCGGTGCGGAAGAGCAGCGTGGCCGCCTCGGCGGCTCCGTCGCGCCGTTCCGAGGCGCGGCCCGAGTGGACGAGGCGATGGAAGTCGAAAGCGCCGAGATAGGCGGCCGCGAGGTCGGCGACGTCGAGAGCGAGGTCGGCGGTGTCCTCGGTCCGGCCGGCGTCGTCACCGACGCGGTAGCGGCCGGCGTTCCACGGGCAGACCTCGTCGGACACCTCGAGCACGATCGACTCCCCCGGCTTGTAGGACCGGGCCTTGAGGGCGGCATCGAGGTCGACGAGCCGCAGCCAGAGCGCGTCGGCGAGCCGCTGGCCGAGCGCGCGCGGGTCGCTGACGTTGAGGAAGAGCGGCGACGCGGGATCGAGGCTGAAAACGTCGACCTTGACCATCAGGTCGATCGAGTGGAGGAAGCGCCAGAGCTCGAGCTCGACCTCGGACGAGGTGCCGAAGAGCTCGACGACGCGCACCTCGCTCTTGGGGAAGCCGTCCTCCCACTCGTCCTTGACCCGGTACGTCGTGTAACCCTCGGCGGTCCCGTCCACCTCGGCGACCGCATAGAACTTCTGGCTCGCACCGCGCCGCCACTCCTTGGGGTCGGCGAGCCGCAGCTCCTTCCACCAGGTCTCGGAGCGCGAGAGCATCCCTGCCCGACCCGCGCGGAACCGGTCGTAGATCTGCGGGAAGAGCCGGTACGCCTCGTCCGCGTCGGTCAACCTGACGCTCAGGTTGGACGGCGGGTCGTTCTTGAGCGTGAACCGTCTCGGATTGGACTTCGCCACGATGCCCGGCACCGCCACGCCGTAGCCGAAGCGGCCGTAGATCGACGCCTCCGACGCCCAGAGCGCCGCCAGCGGCTCGCCCCAGCCGTGGACGTCTTCGAGCTGGCGCTGCATGAAGTCGCGCAGGATGCCGCGGCGGCGGTGCGTCGGCAGGACGCCGACCCAGGTGACGCCGGCGCACGGCAGCTCACCGCCCGGGATCGAGAGGTCGAAGGCGTATGCGGCCGCGAGCCCGACCGCCTTGTCGCCGTCGTACGCCGCGAGCGCGCGCGACGGGGGCAGAATCTTCCGCTCGCGCTCCCAGTCGTGGTCCTCGAGCTCGGAGCCGAACGCCCCCTCGGCGGCCTCCATCGCCGCCCGCAGCTCGTCCTCGACCGGAGGCCTGATCTCGATCGCCATGCCCCGATTAGATCAGGAGGCGCAGCGCGACGTCGCTCAGCAGGCGTTGCCGCTGCGCCTCCTAGTCGATCTTCTGGAGCGGGGCGTAGTCGAGCATCAGCTTGCGCTCGCTGCCGTCGGCTGCGAAGCGGACGGTGACGACGCCGCCCGGCTCGATCCGCGTGATCACGCCCTCGCCGAGGGTGCCGTGGCGGACGCTGTCGCCGGTCGCGAGGGCCGGGTGGTCGGCTCGCGGCGCGATGTCGCGCGTCTGCGCTGCCGAGCCGTAGCTCCGCCAGGAGGACGGGCGCAGCCGCTCGCGCTCGACGTGGCGGTCGGGCAGCTCGTCGAGGAAGCGGGACGGCAGATGGCTCGTCGTCCGGCCCCAGAGCAGGCGCGAGGAGGCGTGCGTCAGCGTCAGCTTCTCCTCGGCCCGCGTCAGGCCGACGTAGAAGAGCCGCCGCTCCTCCTCGATCCCCTGCTCCTCGATCGAGCGGGCGCTCGGGAAGATCTCCTCCTCGACGCCGACGACGAAGACGGCGCGGAACTCGAGACCCTTCGCATTGTGGATCGTCATCAGGGTCACGTTCGACTGCTCCTCGCCGAGCGCATCCTGGTCGGAGTAGAGCGAGATCTCCTGCAGGAAGCCGGACAGCGTCGGCTCCTCGGCCTGCTGGGCGTACTCGCGGGCTCCGTCGACGAAGGCCTCGAGGTTCTCGATCCGGCCCCGCGCCTCGATCGTCCGCTCGGCCTCGTACGCCTCGAGCGTGCCGGAGCGCTCGAGCACCGTCTGCAGCAGCTCGGGCACCTCCAGCTCCTGCGCCGCCGAGCGGAGCGAGTCGAGCAGGTTCTTCAGGCTGGTGACCGCCTTGACCGCGGCGGTGCCGAGCCCGGCCTCGGTCGGGAAGTCGAGCGCGTTGTAGAGCGTCCGGTTGTGCGAGTCGGCGTAGGAGACGAGGCGTGAGATCGTCGTGTCGCCGATTCCGCGCTTCGGCCGGTTCGCGATCCGCATCAGGCTGACGGCGTCGTCCGGGTTGTCGAGCACCTGGAGGTAGGCGATCGCGTCCTTGACCTCGGCGCGCTCGTAGAAGCGCGGCCCGCCGATCACCTGATAGCCGATCTGGTGCAGCCGCAGCGTCTGCTCGAGCACACGCGACTGGGCGTTCATCCGGTAGAAGATCGAGATCTCGCTGCCGGAGTACCCCTCCTCGACGAGGCCGGCGATCTGCGCGGCCACGTAGCGCGCCTCGGCCTGCTCGTCCTCGACCTCGATCACGCGCACGGGATCGCCGTCGCCGAGCTCCGACCAGAGCCGCTTCTCCTTCCGCTCCGAGTTGTGCGCGATCACGGCGTTCGCCGCCTCGAGGATCGCGTTCGTGGAGCGGTAGTTCTGCTCCAGCGGGATCGTCCGCGTCTCCGGGAAGTCGCGCTCGAACTCGAGGATGTTGCGGATGTCGGCGCCACGGAACGCGTAGATCGACTGGTCGGGGTCGCCGACGGCGCAGATGTTGTGGTGGTGCTCGGCGAGCAGCTGCAGCAGCCGGTACTGCGCATGGTTCGTGTCCTGGTACTCGTCGACCATCACGTAGCGGAAGGCGTTCTGCCAGTGCTTGCGCGCATCCGGGAAGTTCTCGAGGATCTGCACCGTCAGCATCAGCATGTCGTCGAAGTCGACCGCGTTCGAAGCGGCCAGCTTCTTCTGGTAGAGCGCATACGCCTCGGCGACCGTCTGGTCGTAGAAGGAGCCGATCTGCTCCGCGTACCTGGCCGGCGTGATCAGCTGGTTCTTCGCATTCGAGATCTGCGCGTGGACGCCGCGCGGGGCGAAGCGCTTCGGATCCTTCTCCAGCTCCTCGAGCACCTGCTTGACGAGCCGCACCTGGTCGGCGCTGTCGTAGATCGTGAAGTTCGACTTGTAGCCCAGCCGCTCGGCCTCCCTGCGGAGCATGCGGCCGCAGGCTGCGTGGAAGGTGAGGATCCAGATCGCCCGCGCCATCGGGCCGAGCATCGCCGTCAGCCGCTCGCGCATCTCGCCGGCGGCCTTGTTCGTGAAGGTGATCGCCAGGATCTCGTTCGGCTTCACGCCGATCGCGGAGGTCAGGTGCGCGACCCGGTGCGTGAGCACGCGCGTCTTGCCCGAGCCGGCGCCCGCGATCACGAGCAGCGGCCCCTCCGTGTGCAGCACGGCCTCCCGCTGAGCCGGATTCAGGTTCGCGAGGTACTGCTCGGGCGAGGCGACGGAGGACACCCGTCGATGCTAGCGAGCGCTATGGTCGGTGGATGGAGACGCGCACTCTCGGCTCCGCGGCGCTGGAGGTCTCGGCGCTCGGGCTCGGCTGCATGGGGATGTCCGAGTTCTACGGCCGCACCGACGAGGGCGAGGCGATCGCGACGATCCAGACGCGCGCTCGAGCTCGGGATCACCTTCCTGGACACGGCCGACGTGTACGGCGTCGGCGCCAACGAGCGCCTCGTCGGCAAGG
Organism: uncultured Gaiellaceae bacterium; assembly: GCA_963705515.1. Classification (GTDB taxonomy): domain Bacteria; phylum Actinomycetota; class Thermoleophilia; order Gaiellales; family Gaiellaceae; genus Gaiellasilicea. Next base: position 1,275,034 of record CAVPJV010000008.1, on the reverse strand, counting down.
CGATCGCGGGTCGCCGCGACGGACGTCGTGGTCGCGACCAAGTTCGGGAACGTCCGGCGTCCGACCGGCGAGTTCCTCGGCATCGACGGCAGCCCGGAGTACGTGCGGAAGGCCTGCGAGGCGTCCCTCGGGCGCCTCGGCGTCGAGACGATCGACCTCTACTACCAGCACCGGGTCGACCCGAAGACGCCGATCGAGGAGACGGTCGGCGCGATGGCAGAGCTCGTGCCCGCGAAGGGAAAGTGCGCCACCTCGGGCTCTCGGAGGCGGCGCCGGAGACGATCCGGCGCGCCCACGCCGTCCACCCGATCACGGCGCTCCAGACCGAGTACTCGCTCTGGACGCGCGACCCCGAGGCGGAGGTCCTGCCGACGGTGCGCGAGCTCGGGCATCGGCTTCGTCGCCTACAGCCCGCTCGGCCGCGGCTTCCTCTCCGGCCGGATCCGCTCGGCGGACGACCTCGACGAGACGGACTTCCGCCGACGCGGGCCGCGCTTCCAGGACGACAATCTGAGCCGCAATCTCGAGCTCGTCGCCGCTCTTGAGTCGTTCGCGGCCGAGAAGGGCGTGACGCCGCCGCAACTCGCGCTCGCGTGGGTGCTCGCGCGCGGCGACGACATCGTCCCGATCCCGGGCACGAAGCGGCGGGAGTACCTGGAGGACAACGTGGCTGCGGTCGAGATCGAGCTCAGCACCGGAGGAGATCGAGCGGCTCGAGCGGGTGTTTCCGGTCGGCGCGACCGCCGGCGATCGCTATCCGGACATGTCGTCCGTCAACCGGTGATCCGGGAGGCGACGCGGGCCGACTACGCCGCGGCGTTCGCCGTCTCCCGTGCGGCGTATCCCGACCACGTCACCACGGAGGCGGGGTTCCGGCACGCGCAGGAGTCCATGCCTCCGGAGGCTCGGCTGGGTGCGTGGGTGGCGGACGAAGCGGGCAACATCGTCGGCTGGAGCCGATCACTGATCCGGTTCGAAGAATCGGGCGGGTCCGCGACCGCCGGCGCATGCGTGCTGCCGCCGTGGCGCCGCCGGGGCATCGGCACGGCCCTGCTGCAACGCGCGCTCGACCATGTCGCCGATGCACCGCGAGCGTTCGCGTTCAGTGGCGCAGACGGCCGGACCTTCGCAGAGGCACACGGCTTTCGGCTGACGAGCACGAGCAGACTCTCCGCTCTCGACCCACGTTCGGTCGACACCTCGGAGCTCGATGGGACGGATGTCGAGCTTCGCCGGCTCGACGAGATCGGTCCGGAGGAGGTGTTCGCGGTCGACGCGGTCGCGGCGATGGACGTCCCGTCGGAAGAGCGCCCTGATCGCATGGAGCTCGACCAGTGGCTGCGCGGAACCTGGCGCGACCCCGACTTCGACTGGACCTCGGGCTATGCGGCGTGGCTCGACGGACGAGCAGCGGCGATCTCCTACCCGGCGGTCGACGTCGACGGCCGGCGAGCGGCGAACGCCTTCACGGGCACGCTGCCCGAGTATCGCGGCCGCGGCCTCGCGCGCCTCGTCAAGCTCGCGGTGATCCGGCGGCTCGCCGAGCTCGACATCGGGCTCCTACTGACCGTCAACCACGACGTGAACACGCCCATGCTCGCGGTCAACGACCGACTCGGGTTCCGGCCGCACGGCTCGCACTTCAATTACGTACGTGAGAGCGGGAACGGCTTGCGCGCGAGCGCCGGCAGCACCTGAGCCGTCACCCAGAGCGGCGTCGTCACGTAGCGGGCGTTGTAGCGGTAGCTGCCGTCGGGGCGGCGCATCCGTTCGAGGTAGCGGAAGGCGGGCGTTCCGGGACTGCGGCCGAACGCGAGCAGCGCCTGGATCGCCCAGGCGGTCGACTGGGTGTCGGAGCCGCGCCCGAGCGTCAGCTCGAAGCCGCCGTCGCGGTTCTGATGCCGGCGGAGGAAGGCGATGCCGCGGTCGACCGGCTGTCCCTTCACACCCACGGCGCGGAGCGCCTGGAGCGCCGCGGCCGTGTCGTTCGCGTCCGGCGCTCCGCCTGCGAGCCACGACCAGCCGCCGTTCGGACGCTGCGCGGCGCGGAGCGACGTCACGAGCGCCGGCGGCACCGGCTCGCCTGCCTGGCCGCAGCGCCAGGATCGTCCAGATCGTCGCGTTGACGAGCTTGCCGGGCCGATACGTGCGGAGGCCGGGGAGCAGGTCGTCCGGCCGGTCGCCCGCCGCCGCACGGGCCATCGCGAGCAGCGCCCGATCGGTCGCGGACGCGCCCTGCTGCCGCTCGAGGTACTCCGCGGCGCGACCCGTGTCCTGGCCGGCCGCGACGAGCCCGAGCGTCGCCCACGCCGTGATCTGCGCGTCGCCGAAGCCGCCGTCCTCGCGCTGCTGGCTCTGGACGTAGCCCGCCGGCGTGGCGAGCGCCGCGACCGCAGCGAGCATTGCCAGCAGCTTCACGCCCAGACCACCTCGGTTCGCGACTTACGTTCGTACCGCTCGAGCACGCGTCGCAACTCCGGCCCTGCGACCAGGGCGAGCACGACGTTCCCGGCCGCGTGGGCGACGTTGAACGGGACGCCCGCCGCCAGCCGCGCGAGCAGCGCCGCCTCGGTGTGCGGGTAGAACGCGAACCAGAGCCAGACGTCCATCAGCATCCCGAACGCGAAGCCGAGGCCGAGCGTGAAGGCCGCGAACGCGAGCCTGCGGCGGAGGACTCGGCGCGCGAGGCCGGCGAGCAGGCCGCAGCCGCCCCAGGCGAGCATCTGCCACGGCGTGTGCGGGCCCTGGCCGAGGAAGAAGTTCGACGCGATCGCGGCCAGGGCGCCGACGGCGAAGCCGCGTCGCGGCCCGAGCGCCACGCCCGAGGCGGCGACGATCACGGTCACCGGCTGGACGCTCGGGATCGGAGCGAAGAGCACACGGCCCGCGGCGGCGAGGCCGCCCAGGGTCGCGACGAGCGTCAGGTCGCGCGTCGAAACGGTGCCGCCCTCGAGCCAGGCGAACCCTGCGACGAGGACGGCGACCGCGGCCAGCAGCGTCGCGACCCCGCCGCGGGCGGGGTCGAGCGCGGCCCAGGCAGCGAGGCCGAGTGCCGTCCCGGCGGCGAGGGCGGCGACCCTAGACGCCAACCCGTGCTCCCCGGAGAGCCGCTTGTGTTTCTGAAACACAAAGTCCGATGCGACGGTGCGAAGGAAGCTCGCGGTCGTGCGTCGCGACGACGACCGCCTTCCCCGACGCGGCGTACTGCTCGAGCCACGCGCCGAGCCCCGCCTTCCGCTCGGGGTCGACGCCGCGCGTCGGCTCGTCGAGGATGAGGACGTCGGGCTCCGCCACCGCGACGGCGGCAAGGGCAAGCCGCTCGCGCTCGCCGCTCGAGAGGTCGCGCGGATGCCGCGCCGCCGCCCAGCCGAGCCCGATCCGGTCGAGCGCCGCGCGAGCCCGCTGTTCATCCCCGTTGACGGCCAGCGCGACCTCCTCCAGCGCCGTCTCCCTGACGAGATAGCGGCCGGGATCCTGCGAGAGATAGCCGGCGCGTCCCCGCACCTCGACCGTGCCCGCCTGCGGCTCGAGCAGCCCGGCGGCGATCCGCGCGAGCGTCGTCTTGCCGGAGCCGTTCGGTCCCTCGAGGACGACGATCTCGCCACGGCGGACCTCGAAATCGACGCCATCGAGCACCGGCAGCGCCTCGCGGTAGCCGAACGAGACGCCGCCGGAGCGAGAGCGCGAGCTCGCCCGAATGAGCTTGTGTTTCAGAAACACAAGCGCTCGCCCACCGCGGGCGCTCCGCCGCCAGCCACGCGAGTGCCTCGGCCCGGGCGGCGTCGAGGACGATCCGGCCCTCGTCGACGAAGACCACCCGCGTCGCGAGCTCGAGCGCGCGGGCAACGCGGTGCTCCGAGAGCACGACCGTCGCCCCGAGCCGCTCGACGGCTTCGAGGAAGAGAGCGGCCGCGTCCGGGTCGAGCTGTGAGGTCGGCTCGTCGAGCAACAGCAGCTGCGGCTCGAGTGCGAGCGCCGCGGCGAGGCAGACCCGCTGCAGCTCGCCGCCGGAGAGCTCGATCGTCTTCCGCCCCCACAGGTGCAGCGCATCGATGGCTGCGAGCGCGCGCTCGACCCGCGGCCAGATCTCGTCCGGCGGCGTGCCGAGGTTCTCGAGCCCGAACGCGACCTCGTTCGCGACGATCGTCATCACGACCTGGTCCTCCGGATCCTGGAAGACCGTCGCGGCCGTGCCGGCGAGCTCGGCCGGCCGGGCGGTGCGCGTGTCGAGGCCGGCGACGACGACGCGGCCCGAGAAGCGGCCGCCGTGGAAGTGCGGCACGAGCCCGGCCAGCGCCCGTAGCAGAGTCGACTTGCCCGACCCGGAGGGGCCGAAGAGCGCCACAACTTCGCCGGGCTCGAGCTCGAGCGAGACGCCCCGCAGCGCCGGCGGGGCGGCCGGGTAGGCGAACGAGAGATCGACGACCGACGCTAGAGCCACAGCGCCACCACGACGATCAGCACGGACGCGACGATGGCGAGCCGGTCGCGCGTCCTCCAAGGCGGTCGAGGCGCCCGGGTCGTCCCGGGCCGGCCGAAGCCGCGCGCCTCCATCGCCTCGGCCAGGCCCGTCGCGCGCTCGAGCGAGCCGGCGACGAGCGGCGACAGCAGCGTTGCGTAGCCACGCGCCCCCTCCAGCTGCACGCCTCTCCCCCGCACCGACTCCGCGAGCCCGGCTGCATCGCGCTCGAGCGACGGCACCAGCCGCGTCGCAAGCGCCACCGCCAGCGCCGAGCGGCGCGCACGTCCGGCTGAGGCAACGAGCCGGTCGTGGTCGAGCAGGAGCGCGTACGCGGCGAAGGCGAGCCCGAGCGCCGCGAGCCGCAGCGCATTCAGCAGCGCCTCGGTCAGCTCGGTCGTCGTGATGTCCAACGGCCCCAGCACCGGCACCGTCGGCCCCTCCCAGAGCACCGTTCCGTCCGGCGCCGACCACAGGAACGGCGACAGCACGAGCACGCCGAGACTGCTCGAGAGCACGCCGAAGAGGTAGACACGGCGGCGTTCGGCGGGAGCGCGCAGGCAGACGGCGAGCAGGACGGCGGTCAGCAAGGCGACCGACCAGATGCGGTCGGCGAGCAGTGCAGCTGTGCCGGCGGCGGCGAGCAGCGCGGCTGCGGGGCCGGGGCTCATCGCACCTCGTACCTGCGGGTCAGCTCGGGATCGCCGCTGAGCACGAGCCTGAACGGATCGCCGGCGTTCTGGCCGAGCAACTCGGCGGACGCGCGGTCGGGTCCAGCCCGGAGCTCGAGCACGTTCGCGCCGGGGGCAGGGGTGCCGAGCGGCTCGATTGACGCCGCGCCGATCGTCCGGGCGAGCTCGTCCGCCCGCGTCGGCGAGCCCTCGAAGCGGACGGCGGCGGGACGCGTCTTCCCGTCGTAGCCGTGCAGAAACGGCTCCGGGAAGGCGCCGACGACGACACGCGCCTCTCCCTCCCGCTCCCAGCCGCGGTAGTCGAGCCAGGCGACGTCGCCGTCGCGCAGCCGGTAGGCCGACGCGCTCCGGTCGCCCTCGTAGCCGTTGACGAACCAGAACCAGTCGCGCTGATCCTCGAGGCTCCCCGAGAGACCGTCGATCGCCTGGACGAAGCGGCCGCCGTAGCGCGTCTCGAGCTCGACCTTCGAGTCGAGCGCGCGCATCAGTGTCTGCCCCGCGTCGACCTTCACGTCGAGCAGCACCTCGGCACCGCGGTCTCGCGTGACCCACAGCGTCGCCGTCCCCTCCTCCTCGCCGGCGCCACCACAGCCGGCGAGGAGGACGAGGACGGCGAGCGCGGCGAGCGCGCGCCGGATCACTGCTGGGCGTTCGACCGGATCGCGCCGGGCGCAGTCGCGCGGACAAGCCCGGCGTGCTTGCCGATGCAGGCGCGGCCGTTCTTCGTCTTGAAGCGCTTCCCGTCGGCGACGAGCGTCGCGTTGGCGGAGCGCGTCTTCTTGCCGGCGTCGGTGATCGACTGGACGACGTAGCAGTTGGCCGGCAGCCGCTGCAGCTCCAGGGTCGAAGGCCCGCCGGTGGGGCCGAAGGTGGCGTAGTACCAGAGGACGATGTCGCCGTCCTTCAGCGTCACCTTGTCGGCGCCGACGGGCGGCGAGACCCCGTTCACCTTGAAGACCCAGCCGGTGCTGTCCGACCCCGGGTACTTGCCGATCTGGCTGACGTAGTCGCCGAAGCTCGACGTCGTCATCCCGTAGTAGAACTCACCGGCCGTGCTGGCGGCGTCGAGCGCCTGGAGCGCGTTGTCGGCGGTGACGGTCGGCTGTGCCGGGCCGAAGATCGTCGTCGTCTTGCCTTCGACGCGGATCTTGACGTTGGCTGCGAGCGCAGCCGGGGCGAGCACCACCAGGAGAAGCACCGAGAGAGCGAAGAGTCTGCGAAGCACGAATCCTCCTTCCGCGAGGGGTTCGAGTCGGGGAGCGCGGCAGGTCTTCTGACTCGGGGCTCCCCCTCCGCGGCCTTCCCGGCCTCTCGGCCAGTGGCATATCGCGTCGGGCGTCTCCCCTCACAGCGGCGGGACCGTCCCGGACTTGCACCGGGTTCCCTCACCGTGCTCCGTATGTGTGAGCGGGAGCCTAGCATTGCCGCATGCCGATCTCCGCCGCGCTGCGCCTCTGGGCGCCGGTCGTCGTCTGGGCCGCCGTCATCTTCGCCTTCTCCGCCGTTCCCGATCTCGGCACCGGGCTCGGAACCTGGGATCTCGTGCTGCGGAAGATCGCCCACGCCGGCGAGTACGCGGTGCTCGGGGCGCTGCTGCTGCGCGCGCTCCGGGACGAACGGGCTGCGCTCGCCGCAGGCGTCGCCTACGCGATCTCGGACGAGGTGCACCAGCTCTTCGTGCCGGGTCGCGTCGGCTCGCCGCTCGACGTCGCGATCGACTCGGCCGGCGTGGCGGTCGGCGTTCTGCTCTGGCGCCGGTACTCCCAGGCGAGGCGCACGCGCTAGATTCTCGCCATGGATGCGAAAGAGATGCCCGACCGCCAGTTCGAGGCGGTGCTGGAGCGCCTCGACCGGATCGGGGACGAGCTCGCGCGGCTCAACCGTCACGCAGAGCACGCCGAGGGCTTTCAGCTGATGGCTCGTGAGCTGCGGAACCTGAACGAGTCGCTGAACGCGCTCGCCTACGCCGCGCTCGGGCAGAGCCCGCGCGTCAGGCGAGCCAAGTAACAGACTGTTACTTGGCGGCAGTGACTCTCGCGGCGTAGCGCTCCGCCGAGCGCCGCACGACCTCGCTGCCGTCGCTCGGCACGAGCCGATCCCACCACGCGCCGAGGATCCGCTCGAAGGACCACGGCTCGAGCACGGCCGCGATCCGCTGCACCTCCGCGGCCGGCAGCGGGATCAGGTTGGGATAGCTCCACATGAAGCTGACGTGCTGACGGTCCGGGATCACCATCACGATGTCGCCGGAGAGAAGCGTGCTCCCGTTCGCGTCGTGAAGCACGGTCCCGCCCGGGTAGTGGCCGCCCAGACGGAGCAGCGTCAGCCCCCCGCCGAGGTCGTTCACGTCGCCGGACCAGAGCTCGATCCTCGGGTCGGGCCGCATGACCCACTCGCGGTCCGCCTCGTGCAGCAGCACGGGGACGTCGCCCAGCGCCTCGCTCCACTCGACCATCCCGGAGTAGTAGTGGGGATGCGAGATCGCGATCGCATGCACGTCGCCCCGGGCACGCACGGCCTCCACCGCCGCGTCGTCGACGAGCGGGATCATGTCCCAGACGACGTTGCCCTCCGGTGACTCGGCGAGCAGCAGCCGCTGGCCGATCGCGAGCTCGGGCGCGACCCCGATCCCGAGGTAGCCGGAGTCGTCGCGGATGTCGCAGCGACGTTCCGAGCGCAGCTCGTCCAGCGTCGTCCAGCGCTGGCCGCCGAGGCCGACGTACTGGCGCTCGTCGAGGCAGATCGGGCACGCGTCGGGCACCGCGTCCGCCGGCGGGTAGTGCGTCGCGCAGGTGAGGCAGACCGGGATCAGGGCGTCAGTCGGTAGATCGTGCCGCCGTGCGAGACGCCGTAGAGCTCGCCGGCGTTGTCCTGTCCGAACGAGGAGACGCTCGCGATCCTGAAGCGCTCGCGGCGCAGCCCGGTGGCCTTGCCCCCCGAGATCTTGAAGCTCCAGATATTGCCGCTGCAGTAGTCGCCGTAGATGTAGCGGCCGCGCAGCGCGGCGTTCGAGCCGCGGTAGACGTAGCCGCCCGTGACCGAGCAGCCGTCGCTGTGGCTGTACTGGGCCACCGGCATCACGAGCTTGCCGTTGCCGAGCGCCTTGTCCTCGAACGTCGAGCGCCCCTCGTAGACATCCCAGCCGTAGTTCTCCAGCCCGGGGCTCACGGCCGGCTGGTAGTCGATCTCCTCGATGTCGCCCTGGCCGACGTCGCCGATGTAGAGGTCGCCGTTCACCCGGTCGAACGAGAAGCGCCAGGCGTTGCGGAGGCCGAGCGCCTCGATCTTGACGCCCTTCGTGGCGACGTTGATCGAGAGCAGCTTGCCGAAGAGCGAGCGCATGTTCTGCGCGCGGTTCTCGGGATCGCCGGCCGCGCCGCCGTCGCCCATCGTGAAGTAGAGCCGGCCGTTCGGCCCGAAGGCGAGCATGCCGCCGTTGTGGTTGCCGTACGGGTCGGAGCTCGAGAAGAGCTGCCGCGGCGCGCTCGCGCGGTTCCCGTCCGTCCGGTATTCGACGAGCTTCGTCGAGCCGTTGCGGGCCGTGTACTGGACGTAGAGCTTGCGCACCTTCGGATAGGAGGGGTGGAAGGCGAGCCCGAGCAGTCCCTGCTCACCGCCCGCCGTGACGATGCCGCTGATGTCGAGGAGCGGGGCAGCCCGCCGCCGGCCGTTCTGCAGCACGAGGATCCGGCCGCCCTGCTCGACGACGTAGAGCCGACCCGGCTCGCCCGTCGCACCCGTGACGAAGATCGGCTGCGAGAACCCGCTCGCGACCGAACGCGGCGTGAAGCTGGCGCGATCGGCCGTCTGCGTCGCGGCGCCGGCCGCGCACGCGGCGCCGAGGGCGGCGATGCAGCCGAGTGCGAGCAGCGACCTCACGGGCGCGCACGATAGCCCACAGGAATCGCAACCGGGGCGCAAGTAACCTCCCCCGGTGAAGATCTTCATCATCGGCGCCGGCCAGGTCGGAGCCACGGTCGTCGAGGCGCTCCACGACGAGCACGAGCTGACCGTGATCGACCTCGACGAGGAGCGGCTCGCGGCCCTCTCGCAGCGCTACGACGTCGCCACGATCGAGGGGAACGGAGCCAGCCGGCGCGTGCTCTCGGCGGCGGGCATCACCGAGGCCGACCTCCTGATCGCCTGCACGTCCCGCGACGAGTCCAACATCGTCGCCGCGATGATCTCGAAGGCCTGCTCGCACCGGACGACGACCGTCGTCCGCACCACGAACCCCGAGTACCTCGAGGTCTGGCGCGAGGGCCAGCTCGACGTCGACTTCATCGTCTCGTCCGAGGTCGAGACGGCGTATGCGATCTCGCGCACGATCGCCGTCCCGACGGCGCGCCAGACGGACGTCTTCGCCGACGGGCAGGTGCAGCTCGTCGAGTTCGACGTCACCGCGAAGGCCGATCCGGCCCTCCTCGGCGTGCGGTTGCGCGAGGCGCAGATCCCGCCCGACTCCCGCGTCGCCGCGATCATCCGCGGTGACCAGGTCGTGATCCCGCGCGGCGACGAGACGATCCAGCCGGGCGACCGGATCGTCGTGATCGGCTCGCCGCAGGCGGCACAGGCGTGGAGCGCGCTGATCATGCCCGGGACGAGCAAGGTCACCGACGTCGTCATCTTCGGCGCCGGCCGTGCCGGCACGGCGATCGCGCGCCTCCTGCTCGAGCAGGAGATCGGCGTGCGCCTGATCGAGGCGTCGCGCGAGCGGGCACGGCTCGTGGCGGCGGAGCTGCCCGACGCGCGCGTCTACCACGCCACCGGCTTCGACCCCGACTTCCTCGAGCGCGAGCGGATCGCGGACGCGCAGGTCGCGATCTTCGCGATGCGCGACGACCTGAAGAACCACTTCGCCGCGACGCTCGCCAAGGTCCACGGCGCGCGGTTCGCGGTCGCGATCGTCCACGAGTCGACGTCGGTGGAGGTGTTCGAGCACGCGGGGATCGACGTCACCGTCAACCCGCGCCAGATCACGGCCGAGGAGATCGTCCGCTTCGCCCACGACCCGCGCACGCAGCAGGTGGTCATGCTCGAGGGCGACCGCTTCGAGGTCCTGGACATCACCCTGCGATCCGGGAGCGAGTACGTGGGCATGCGCTTCAAGGACATGCCGATCCGGGGCTCGCTGATCGGCGCGATCGTGCGCGACGGCACGGCGGTCTTCCCGCGCGGCGACGACGTCCTCCGCGCCGGCGATCGCGCGATCATCTTCACCGAGTCGCGCCGGGTGCCCGAGGTCGAGAGAGCGCTGTGACGCACGTCCGAGCTCGGCCGCGCCAGGCGCCGCGCGCCGCTGCTGGCGGTCGACGTCGTCGGCGCCCTGCATGTCGTCGGGACGCTGCTCACGTACCTCAGCCTCGCCGTTCTCCTTCCGATCGGCTTCGCGATCGGCTACGACGAGCGGGTCTGGCCGTTCCTCGCCGCCGGGGCGATCACGGGCGGCGTCGCCGCGGCCGTCACGTACGCCACCCGCGGCGACCACCGCCTCGGGATCCGCGAGGGGTTCCTCGTCGTCGCGCTGACATGGCTTGCCGCCGCCGCGTTCGGAGCGCTCCCGTACATCCTCTCGGGAGACCCCCAGCTCGACCGGCCGATCGACGCCTTCTTCGAGGGCATGTCGGGCTTCAGCACCACGGGCGGCAGCGTCGTCACGCACGTCGAGGAGCTCCCCCGCAGCCTCGCGATCTGGCGCCAGTTCACCCAGTGGCTCGGCGGGATCGGGATCATCGTCCTCGCGCTTGCCGTCCTGCCGCGCCTGCGCGTCGGCGGCCGGCAGCTGCTCGAGCACGAGATGCCGGGGCCGGAGATCGAGACGCTGAGCACGCGCATCCGCGACACCGCCCGCCGCGTCTGGGTGCTCTACATCGCCCTCACCGCCGCGCTCTTCGCGATCCTGTTCTCCCTCGGGGCGACGGGCATCGACGACCGGATGTCGCCCTACCAGTCGTTCGCGCACGCCCTGACCACGATCCCGACCGCCGGCTTCTCGACCAGGGCCGACTCGATCGAGAGCTTCGCGGCGGCGACGCAGTGGGTGCTGGTCGTCTTCATGATCCTCGGCGGCTTCAACTTCGCGCTCATGTATCGGACGCTGGTGCGGCGCCAGCCCAGGGCGCTCGTGCGCGACGGCGAGGCCCGGTTGTACGTCGCGCTGCTCGTCCTCGGCTCGCTGATCGTCGTCACCGAGATCTGGACCGAGGACGTGCTCGGCGGCGCCGACGCCTTCCGCGCCGGCGTCTTCACGGCCGTCTCGACGATGACGACGACCGGCTTCTCCGTCGCCGACTACAACACCTGGCCGACGCTCGCGATGATGACGATCGTCGGGCTGATGTTCATCGGCGGCTCGGCCGGGTCGACCACCGGCTCGGTCAAGGTCGTGCGCCACCTCCTGCTCGGCAAGATCCTCCGGCGCGAGATCGACCAGACATTGCACCCCGAGATCGTCCTGCCCGTGCGGCTGAACCGGCGAGTCGTGGACGAGCGGACGCTGCGGGCGGTCTCCTCGTTCATCCTGCTCTACATCGGCATCTTCATCATCGGCGCGGCCCTGCTCGCGGTCGACGCCGCGCGAACCGGGCTCGCGCTGTCGCCGTTCGACGCCGTCTCCGTCTCCGCGAGCATGCTCGCGAACGTCGGCCCTGCCTTCGGCGTCGGCGGCCCGCTGGGCTCGTTCGCGCCCTTCAGCGACTTCTCGACGCTGCTGATGACCGGGCTGATGTGGCTCGGCCGCCTCGAGATCGTCCCGATCGTGGTTCTCGTCTCACGCCACTACTGGCGCAACGCCTAGGGCCTTCTAGGTCGCCAGCAGCATCTGCCGGAGCTCGTCTTCCTTGCCGGGCTCGAGCACGGCGAGCACCTGGTCTCCGGGACGGATCACGGTCGAATCCTCCGCGAGCTCGGAGCGGCCCTGCCGCATCACCGAGATCAGGCGCGTTCCCTCCGGCAGCCGCAGTCCGGCGACGCGCTTGCCCGGCGGCGGGAGAGTTGCGCTCGATCTGCAGCTCGACGATCTCGAGGTTCTCCTTGCGGAGCTCGAGCAGGTGGACGATCCCGTGCTCGGGCACCTCGTGCTCGACGAGGCCGAGCACGTTCGAGGTCGCGCACACCGTCTGGTTGATCCCGAGCAGGTCGAAGTGCTCCTGGTTCCGCGGGTCGTTGACGCGCGCGATCACCTTCGGCACGCGATAGCCCTCGGTCGCGATCTGGCAGATGATCAGGTTGTCCTCGTCGTCGCCCGTCACCCCGAGCACGAGCTCGGGCGGGCGCGCGATCCCCGCACGCTCGAGCACGTGCAGCTCGGTCGCATCGCCGAGCAGGACCTGATGCTCGAACTCGTCCTGGAGCTGCTCGAAGCGATACGGGCGCTGCTCGATCAGCGTCACCTCGTGACCCATCTTCAGCAGCGAGCGGGCCACGTTCGCGCCGACCTTGCCGCCTCCCGCCACGATCGCGTACATCAGACCTGCGCCTCCTCTGTCTGCTTCGACTCCTTGCGCACCGCTGTGGTCAGCGCCGAGATCGCCGTCTGTGTCGGGCAGATCGTGCGCATCCCGCGCTCGGCGTAGAAGTCGGCCCGCGCGGGATCGAGCACCCGGACGACGACACACGGAACGGCCCAGCGCTTCTCGACAACCTGGGCGATGACGAGGTTCGTGTTGTCGCCGCTCGTCGCGACGACGACTGCATCGGCGTCGGGGACGCCCGCACGCCGGAGGATCTCGGCATCCATCCCGTGGCCGACGATGAAGCCGCCGGCCCAGCGGGGGCCGAGCCGCGCGAGCGCCTCCTCCTTCTCGTCGACGGTGGTCACGTCCCAGCCGTCCTCGGCCAGCTCACGCGCGACCGCGGAGCCGACTCTGCCGCATCCGATCACCACGAGTCTCATGACGTCAGAGTACGTCCTCGAGCACGCCTTGCGGGAAGGCGACGACGAGGACCTCGCACGGTGCGGTGCGGAGCACGTAGTCGACGGTCGGCGAGAAGAAGGCCGACTGGCGCCGCCATCGCGGTGAGGAGCCGAGGACGATCAGGTCGGAGCCGCGCTCGACAGCCTGATCGACGATGGCAAGGCCGAGCGAGCGCGCGCGCACCGTCACGGGCTCGACGCGGACGCCGTTCTCCTCGCCGAGCAGGACGGCCTCCGCCAGCGACGCGGCCGCGTGCTCCTCGAGCTCGGCGAGCGGGGCGTCGAGCTCCTTGTCGAGCGGGACGACGATCACGAAGAGCGCGTCCACCCGGGCCTCGCGCTCCTTCGCCAGCGCCACGGCAGTCGCCACCATCTCCTCGCCGATCGGCCCCAGCTTCATCGGCACGAGCACACGCCGGAACTCGGCGCCGGCCGGGAGCTGCGTCGACCGGCTCGACCTCGGCCAGCAGTCCGATATGCGCCCGGCGGCGGACGACGAGGTAGAGAGCGAGCCCGAGCGCCAGCCAGATCGGCCCCGCATAGCGTGCGGCCGGGTGGGTCACCATCGCGACGAGCCAGAAGGCGATCGCGAGCGGCGCGCCGAGCAGCGGCGCCGCGAGCGGCGCCCGGAACGGTCGCGGCAGGTCGGGCTCGGTGAACCGCAGCCGGATCACTGCCAGCTGGGCCGCCGCGAAGGCGAGCAGGACGCCGAACGAGTAGAGGCTCGCGAGGAACTCGACGTCGTCGCCCATCAGGCCGGTTCCGATCACGAGCCCGATCGAGATGACCATGACCGCCACGATCGCCTGCGGCGACACGAGCGTGCGCCGGTTGATCCGCCCGAAGCTGGGCGGCAGCTGTCGATGCTCGCCGAGGGAGTGCGCCAGCCGGGTGAAGCCCGAGATCGACGTCGTCGCAGCGGCGAAGAGGACGAGGGCACCGGTGATGCCGACGTACATGACGAGGGCGTCCCCGACCAGGTCGGGAACGTGGCCTCGAAGCGCCTCGACGATCCCCGCGAGCGGCGCCTTCAACCACTCCTCGCCGAGCGCCGTCTGGCCGTTCTCGACCGGGAAGGCGGCCAGCCCGACGACCGCGACGGCGGCCGTGATCACGACGACGAGCCCGATCGCGGAGAAGAGGCTCCGCGGCAGCGTCCGGCCCGGCTCGCGCGTTTCCTCGGCGAGGTTGGCGACGGTCTCGAGGCCGGTGTAGGCGAGCATCGCGAGCGGCAGCGCGAAGGCGAGGTCGTCCCAGGTCGGGGACACGCCGAGATCCGTCCCCTGCGTCAGCGCGTCCGGTGAAAAGAGCAAGGCGAGCCCGAGGATCACGAGCAGGAGCTGCGTGGCGAGGTCGAGCCCGGCGACGACGAGGCCCGCCGAGTGGAGCTGGGAGCGGCGCGTCAGCCGGACGGCTCCGATCACGAGGATGACCGTGACCGCGACGATGATGTCCCAGGGCGACTCGCCGAGCTCCGCGACTCCGATCGCCGTGCCCAGGTAATGCGGCAGGAACAGCGTCGAGAGCGCGATCACGATCAGGTAGTCGAGGAAGAGCGCCCAGCCGGTGAGGAAGCCGAAGACGTCGTTGTACGCGCGGCGGACGAAGGTCGCCGCGCCGCCCGTCTCGGGCAGCGCCGCCGTCGCCTCGGCGTACGAGAGCGAGACGATCAGGAAGAAGATGCCTGCACCGAGGAGCACGACCGGCGTGAAGCCGAGAGCGTGCGCGGCGACGATCCCGAGCGCGAAGTAGAGCGACGACGCGATCTCGCCGTAGGCGACCGAGAAGAGCGCGGGCGCGTCGAGGACGCGCTGGAAGCCGCTGAGTTTGCGGGCCACTTACTTAACGCCCGCCTCGTAGGAGCAGCGTCAGCCGGCCGACGCCGAGCGCGATGAAGAGGCCGCCGAGGACGAACCCGAGCACGCCGCCGCCGTTGGCGGCGGTGACCGCCAGCAGCGCGACCCCGATCGCGACGAACGTGACCGCGAGCACGGCGATGGCGCCGCGGTAGACCCTCATGCCGCGTCCTTGACCGCGGTCACGAGCACGCGGCAGGGCGCGTTCTTGAGCACGTAGTCGACGGTGCGGCCGAAGATCGCACGCTTGCGCTGGGAGAGATCCTTGCGCGGGGCTCCGAGGACGATGATCTCGGACGCACGCCGCTCCGCCTCGCGCACGATCGCAGCGCCGGCGCTGCGCGCGCGCACGAGCCGCGGGATCACGGTGATGCCGTACGAGGCGCCGATCGCACGGGCCTCGTCGAGCTCGCGGTTCGCGAGCGCCTCCTCATCCGGCAGGTCGGCGGACAGCGGCAGATCGAGCGGGACCTCGACGACGTACACGGCCGTGATCTGGGCCCTACGCTCGGCCGCGAGGCCGGCGGCGATGTCGAGCGCCTCGTCCGATGCCTGGCCTTCCAGGACGGGCACGAGCAGCCGCCGGTACTCGAGCGCGAGCGCAGGCCCGTACGCCGGCGGCGCCTTCACGGTCTCCGTCACCGGCTCGCGGACGAACCGTCGCCGGTAGACGACGTAGAAGAGGAGACCGGTCATGATCCACCCCAGTCCGACCCAGCGCGTCGCCGGGTTCTGGACGACGATGACGGCGAACGAGATGCCGGTCGCGATCCCGCCGAAGATGGCGAAGAGCGGCCAGTCGACGGCGCCGATGCGGAGGTTCGGCCGGGCGCGGTAGAGCAGCTCCTCCGTCGGCTTGTTCATCCGGATCCGTACGAGCGACGCGTGCGCGATCGTGAAGGAGAGCGTCGCGCCGAAGGAGTAGAGCGTGCCGACGAAGTTGACGTTGCCGGGCAGGATCACGGCGATCGGTGCGACGCCCGCGAAGAGCGCAATCGACAGCCAGGGCGTCTTGAAGCGCGGGTGCAGCCGCCGGAAGATCTCAGGGATCTGCCGGTAGGTCGCCATCGAGTAGGTGATCCGCGAAGCACCGATGACGCCGGCGTTCGTGGCGATGAAGAGAATGGTGGCGGCGAGGATGCCGACGTAGATCTCGAGCGCGTCGAGCAGCGCACCCTCGACGCCGAGGTTCTGAACGACGCCCAGGATCGGATCGTTCGCGTACCCGCCCTCCTCCGGCGGCAGCGCCAGCAGCGTTGTCAGCTCGCCGCCGATCTCGATCACTGGCAGCGCCGACAGTGCGACGAGCGGCAGCGTGAAGTAGATCGCGAAGACCGCGAGCGCCACGAGCTTGTAGGCGTCGGGGACGTTCTTGACCGGGTCGCGCACCTCTTCGGCGAGGTTGGAGACGGTCTCGACGCCCGTGTAGGCGAGCATCGCCACCGGCACCGCGATCGCGAGGTTTCCCCATGTCGGCGCGATCCCGAGGTGGACGTTGTCGATCAGGATCTGCGGGCTGAAGACGAGCACGAAGCCGAGCGCGACGAGCAGCAGCTGCGTCGCGAAGTCGATCACCGCGAGCGTGATCGACAGGCGCGCAGCCTCCTGGACGCCGACGATGTTGAGGATGACGAGCGCGACGATCACGACGATGCCGCCGACGATGTCCCAGGGGTTCTCGCGCAGCGGCCCCCAGAAGATCGAGAGGTAGTGCGGGACGAAGAACGCCGACGTCGCGACGGTGACGACGTAGACGAGCATCTGCGACCAGGCGGCGCCGAACGAGATCAGCTCGTTGAACGCGTGCCGGGCGAAGCTGGACGAGCCGCCCGCTTCCGGGAAGCGGACCGTCCCCTCGGCGTACGTGGCCGCGGTGGCCGCGAAGATGACGCCCGCGACGACGAAGACGATCGGCGTCAGCCCGAGCGCATAGACCGCCGTCAGGCCGAGCGCGTAGTAGATCGAGGAGCCGACGTTCCCGTACGCGGTGGCGAAGAGCGCCGGCGTACCGAGAACGCGCTCGAGCTCGACCTGCCGTCTGCGTCGGCTGGGCACCGCAGCACTCTAAGGCCACGGAACGCCGACGTGAGCGGCGGGAGCGAAGCGACCCTTCAGGGGTCTTCGCGCGTGCGGATCTGCTTCCGTAGATCCCGCACTTGCGCCAAGAAAGAGGGGCCGGCGTCTCCGCCGGCCCCTCGAGCGAACCTCGGCTGAGGCGTGTTACTTGACCTTGATGGTCTGCGCCTCGTCCGTGCCTGCCTTGTTGTCGAACGTGACGATCATCAGGCCGAGGGCGGGCGTGAGTGCCCACTCCGCGGCGTTCTTCGTGATCGTCTCCGTCGCGCTGCCGCCGGGCGCCACCGTCTGGAACCCACCCTGGCTGATCGAGCTCGACCACGCGTTGTAGCGTGCGATCCCGTCGACCTCGTCCGGGCCCTCGGTGAGGCTCAGGTCGAATCCGACCGCCGAGTACGCGAAGCGCGGGTTGGCCGCGTTCAGGCACGGCTCGCCCGCCCGGCACAGCTGTGCGCTCCGGACTGCGATCAGGATCGTCGAGCTGTCGTGCGGAGCTTGTGCGAGGAAGGCGATGCTCGCCCCGCCGCTCCGCTGACTGAACACGAACGAGCCCATGACGCCGTTGAAGACGCCCGTCTGCACCGCGCCCTGATCGACGCCGACGACGACGTAGTCTGCTGCGCCGTCGTTGTTGACGTCGACGGGGATGTCGTACTCCGACACGGCCGCGTTCGACCAGCGGTTGTTGACGTTGACGGCGAACACGATCAGCTGCTCGGTCGCCGTGAACGGGAACGACTGGACGCCGACGGAGCGGATGTCGTTCGCCGCCTTGCCGGGCTCAGCCTTGTCCTCGAGGCCCCACGCGTAGAAGTCCGCGTCGCCGCTGATCGGTCCCTTGTTCTTGATCGTGGCGACGGCCGAACCGGCCGCGTTGAAGTTCGAGAGCGACGTCGAAACGCTCGACAGCGCCCTCGGCACGAGGTAGTAGGGCACGCGGAGCGTGACCCCGTTGTTGTCCGACGCCGACGCCGGCGTGAACGTGACCAGTCCGGCCACCTCACGGAACGCCGCCGAGTTGCCGGCGGTCGCGACCGGGACGTTCAGCGTCACGTTGACATCGGAGTGGCCACCGGCAGGCACCGTGATCGACGACATCGCTCCGCCGATGAGGCCGCCGCTGGTCACCGCCAGCGTGTGCGGCGAGCCGGCCTGGTTGGCGACCGAGATGTTGAAGGTCGCAGCCGACGTGCCGTTGTTGTTCAGCCGGATCGTCCGCGTCTTCGAGAAGTTCGACTTCAGCTCCTCGAAGCCGTAGTTGACCGAGATCGCGAACCGGTCGTTGCTGGCCAGGGCGACCACCTGCGTCGCCGTCGACTTCGCCGGCTGGACGAGCCCGGTGCCGGCGCGGCTGATGCGGAACGGGATCGCCGCCGTGCCCACCTGCGAGGGATCGCCGGTGTTCATGATCGCGGCCTTGATGTCCTCGACGCTCCAGGACGGATGCGCCTGCCGCGTCAGTGCGGCGACGCCCGCCACGTGCGGCGAGGCCATCGAGGTGCCCGACATCGTCGCGGGACCGTTGCCGGTGCCGATGCCGGTCGAGACGACCGCGACGCCGGGGCCTGTGATGTTCGGCTTCAGGCCGCTGTCACCGCCGCGGGGACCGCCCGACGAGAAGCTCGCGAAGCCCTTGAAGTTCGGGTTCGCGATCGACGACGGGGTCACCGTGGCCGACTGGCCGTTGGCGGCGCGGAGCCGGCCGCCGTCGGACGCCGGGTTGGCCGCGAGGCCACGGACGCCCAGGAACGGGATCGTGACCGTGAACTGCTCGCCCGTGTCCGGGTTGCTGGTGATCGGGCCCTCGACCGGCGGCAGGTTCGTCGTGTTGTCGACCATCACGACTGCGGCGGCTCCGGCCTTCTGGCCGAAGATCGCCTTCGCCACACGGGCGCACGTGCCGCGGACGACGACAGCGATCGTGTTTGGCGGCAGCGGGCCGCCGAAGGACTCGACGTCGCAGCCGAGCGACTCGTCCGCCGAGCGCGTGCCGGCGGCGCCGTCGGGATCGACGGTGGTTGCCGGGTTGTCGACGATGGTCTTGACGGTGTACGTGGACGTCGGCGGAAGCGCGAACTCGTTCGCGTTCACCGCGGTCATCGGACCGCTCGGGATCGTGATGACGGCCCCCGGGAAGCTCGGCGACGCGTCGATCGCAGCGGTGGCGATTGCGCCTTCGCCCGTGCCCGGCGAGCCGGTGATGTACTGCGACGGGCCGCTGTTGCCGGCGGAGGTGACGACGATGACGCCGGCCTTCGCCGCGTTCGTCGAGGCGACCGCCGACGGCTCGTCCTTGGTGCCGAACGAGGAGCCGAGCGACATGTTGATCACGTCCATGTCGTGGTCGACCGCCCACTCGATCGCGTCGACGGTGACGTCGGTCGAGCCCTCGCAGCCGAAGATGCGGATGCCGTAGATGTCGGCCTTCGGCGCCACGCCGGGACCGATCCGCCAGCTGTTGCCGGTGATCGTCGTTGCGTTGTACGGACCGTTGTACGTCGCTCCCGCCGCGGTCACACCGGAGCCGGCTGCGGTGCCGGCGACGTGCGAGCCGTGGCCGAAGCAGTCGAGCGGGTTCGGATCTGGATGCGGGACCGGCTGGAAGTCGGGCGAGTCCGGATCGGCGTTGTAGTCGTCGCCGACCAGGTCGATGCCGCCCTTGACGCGGGCACCCCACCCGAAAGCGACGGACGGCGGCAGCGTGTCGACCGCATTCGCGGCGTTGAACGCCGCGATCGTGCCCGGGCCACCAAAGTTCGCATGCGTGTAGTCGATGCCGGTATCGATCACGGCGATCTTGATGTTCTCGCCGTGCAGACCGGCGAGGCCGCCCCAGACCGAGGGAGCGCCGATCAGCTGGACGCCCTTGACGTTGTCGGGAACGACCTTCGAGAGGCCACGGACGGCCGTGACGCCCTTGAGCCCCTTCAGGCTGTCGAGTTTCGAGCGGTCGATCCGCACCTTGACGCCGTTGTAGGCGACCTGGTAGTCGGCGAGCACCTGGCCGCCGAGCGCCTGGATCTGGCCCGTGAGCGCGTCCTGCTTGCCCTTCAGGTCGGTCTTGATCGCGGACTTCTCGGCCGTGCTGAGCTCGCGCTCGGCGTCGGCCTCGACGACCGTGACCGGGTTGCCGGCCATCTGGAGGACGACGGTGGTCTTCGCGTCGCGAAGCCCGACCGGCGTCCATTGCGCATCGATAATGCCTTCGGCGCCACTTGCCTCAGGCGTGCGGGCGGCGGAGCCACCTGCTACGACCGTGAGGGCCGCGAGCACCAGCAGAGCCGATGCTACGAGCGCGCGTCGCGCGCCCAAGGATCGGAGTCGCATCTATGTCTCTCCCCTGTTTCGGAATCCGAGAGCCGCCCGGGATGGACGGCTCAGACTTCCCAAGCGCAGCCGATGCTATGTGGGATCAGGAAGCCGCGCAAGGGTGGTTTGCACGCGCGCGCGGGTGGTTGTGACGGCCCTGAGGGGGCCGGCGCGAGCCGGCCCCCTCAGGCGCTTTCTTCCTATTGTTACGGCGTGCGGATGGACAGCAGCGTGCGACCGAGAGCCGTCGTGCCGCTGGTGTAGTCCACCCGTCCGAGGTACCGCCTGTTCGCCGTGTGGATACGGACGGAGCCGGGCACAGGGCCCGGCTCCGTGGTCTCACGAGGTGTGACGGCTGCTAGCCGTGGATCGAGACGAGCAGCGGGATGATCAGGATCGCGACGATGTTGGCGATCTTGATCATCGGGTTGATCGCCGGGCCCGCCGTGTCCTTGTAGGGGTCGCCGACGGTGTCGCCGGTGACGGAGGCGGCGTGCGCCTCCGACCCCTTGCCGCCGTAGGCGCCGTCCTCGATTAGCTTCTTCGCGTTGTCCCAGGCGCCGCCGCCCGAGGTCATCGCGATCGCGAGGAAGAGGCCTGTAACGATCGTGCCGATCAGGAGGCCGCCCAGCATCTCGGGGCTGATGATCCCGACCGCGATCGGGATCGCGACGGGGATCAGCGCCGGCAGCATCATCTTGTTGATCGCCGACTTGGCGACGATGTCGACGGCGCGGCTGTAGTCCGGCCGCTGCGTGCCCTCCATGATCCCGGGCATCTCCTTGAACTGGCGCCGCACCTCGATGACGACCTCGCCGCCGACGCGGCCGACCGCCGTCATCGCCAGCGCCGCGAAGAGGAACGGCATCATCCCGCCGATGAAGAGGCCGGCGATCACGTATGGGTCGCCGAGGTTGAAGCTCACGTTCAGCCCCTCTTCGTCGAGACCGCGCGTGTACTCGTCGAAGAGGACGAGCGCGGCGAGCCCGGCCGAGCCGATCGCGTAGCCCTTCGTGACCGCCTTCGTCGTGTTCCCGACGGCGTCGAGCGGGTCGGTGATCGCACGAACGGACTCGTCCAGATGAGCCATCTCGGCGATGCCGCCGGCGTTGTCGGTGACGGGGCCGAACGCGTCGAGAGCGACGATCAGTCCGCACATCGAGAGCTGAGCCATGACGGCGACGCCGATCCCGTAGAGACCGGCGATCTCGTAGGCGGCGATGATCCCGGCCGCGATCACGATCACCGGGGCCGCGGTCGCGCGCATGCCGACGGCGAGTCCCTCGATGATGTTCGTGGCGTGGCCGGTCTGCGACGCCTTCGCGATCGACTTGACGGGGTTCCAGCGCGAGCCGGTGTAGAACTCGGTGATCGCGACGAGGGAGAACGTGATCCCGAGGCCGACCAGCGCCGAGCCGTAGAGCTCCCAGAAGCTGAAGCGGCCGCCGTCGAACGCCGACGTGACGGGGATGAACCCGATCGCCGAGAGCACCGTGGCGACGATGACGCTCTTGTAGAGCGCGTTGATGATCGAGCCGCTCTTGCCGATCCGCGCGAAGTAGATCCCGATCACGGAGGCGAGGATCGAGACGCCGCCGAGCGCGAGCGGGAAGAGCGGCAGGTTCCCGAGCGGGAACGCCGTCCCCAGCAGCATCACGGCGACGGCGGTGACCGCGTACGTCTCGAACAGGTCGGCCGCCATGCCGGCGCAGTCGCCGACGTTGTCGCCGACGTTGTCGGCGATCACGGCCGGGTTGCGCGGGTCGTCCTCGGGGATGCCCGCCTCGATCTTGCCGACGAGGTCGGCGCCGACGTCGGCGGCCTTCGTGAAGATGCCGCCGCCGAGGCGTGCGAAGACCGAGATCAGCGAGCCGCCAAACGCAAGCCCGATCAGGGCGTCGATTGCGTTCTCCTGGCTCTTGTCGAAGAACTCGGTGAGGATGCCGTAGTAGCCGGCGACACCGAGCAGGCCGAGGCCGACGACGAGCAGGCCCGCCACCGAGCCGGCCCTGAACGCGACGTGGAACGCGGGGCGCAGGCCCTGCTTCGCGGCCTCTGCCGTGCGGACGTTCGAGCGCACCGCGACGTTCATGCCGATGAAGCCCGCCGCCGCCGAGAGGACGGCGCCGATCGCGAAGCCGATCGCCGTCGCCCAGCCGAGCTCGGGGTAGAACCCGATCGCCAGGAACGGCACGACCGCGACCGCCGCGATCGTCATGTACTGGCGGCGCAGGTAGGCCGCGGCGCCCTCCTGCACGGCGCGCGCGATCTCCTGCATCCGCTCGCTGCCGGCGGGCTGCTGCAGCAGCCACCAGGTGAAGTAGAGCCCGAATCCGACCGCGACGCCCGCGCACACGAGCGCGAACGCAACAGCGTGGTCATTGAAGAAATCCATCAAGCCTCCGTCCGAATTTGCCCCGTCACAAAGTCAGCTCCGAGGCGTCCTCGGCGCGGCGGATTATGTATCACAAGCGACGGCCGGTGCCCAGGTTCAGGAGCCTTTGTCGACCGCCGCCGCGTAGCCGAGCTGGAGGTTCGCGATCACCTGCTCGAAGTCGCGCGTCAGCTCCGGTGGTATCGATCCGGAGAGCACCGGGACGAGCGCCCGCAGCGCCTCGATCGCGAGCCGCGCCTGCTCGAGGTCGCGGTGCTCCTCGGCGAGGCGGTGGTAGGCGAGCGAGGAGACGGTGGAGAGCGTCTGGACGAGCAGGTCCGAGACCTGCAGCTGGCGCAGCGCGTCGACGAGATCCTGCTCGGTGATCTCGTCCTCAGCCACGGACGGGCACACCGGCCTGCTCGGCGTAGATCTCCTCGAGGGTCGCCCCCTCCTCGAAGCGGGCGATCTGCCGCTCCGCGGCGTTGCGCTCCGGGATCGCGAGGTACGGCGCGGCGCCGATCTCCTCGGCCACCGGCGCCACCCACTCGAGCAGGCGCTCGAGCCGGGCCCGTGCCGGCAGAACGTCGCCGCGCTCGAGGTCGATCAGCTCGCCCGAGAGCCCGTAGCGGATCGCGCGCCAGATGTTCTCCTCGATCAGCCGGTGCGGCAGCTCGGGGACCGGCTCGCCCTCGTCGTACGCGCGCGCGATGCGGGCGGCGAGCGAGGCGCCGAAGGCCGCGAGCCCCTGAGCGTCGGCGAGGTCGGGCTGCCCGTCGGCGATCCGGATCTCCACCGTCGGGAAGCCGAGGTGCGGCCGCACGCTCCACCAGAGCTGCGTGTGCTCGGTGACCGAGCCGGTCTCGTAGAGGAAGCGGACGTAGTCCTCGTACTGCTGCCAGGAGGCGAACGCGTCCGGGACGCCGCAGCGCGGGAAGAAGCGGGTGAAGATCTGCGTGCGTGCCGAGTGCAGCCCCGTGTTGACGCTCTCGACGAACGGAGAGCTGGCCGAGAGCGCGAGGAACTCCGGCAGGAAGTTGCGGAGCCCGTTCGTGACCGCAATCGCGCGGTCGGCGCCGCGGATGCCGACGTGGACGTGGAAGCCGAAGGTGTTGTTGCGCCAGACGACGTAGCGGAGCAGCTCGTCGTTGCGGCGGTAGTGCGGCGTGTCGATGATCCGCTGGTCCTTCCAGTCCGCCCAGGGGTGTGTGCCCGTCGCAGCGAGGCCGATCCCGAGCGTCTCGACGAGCGCGTCCAGCTGGGCGCGGCGCTCCGTCATCGCGGCGGGGATCTCGGCGAAGGACTCGCAGCGGCCGGTCTTGATCTCCACCTCGGACGCGATCAGCTCGCCGACGAGGTTCGGCTCGAGCGGCGTCCCCTTCGCGGCCGCCTGCACCTCCTCGAAGCGGTTGACGAGACCGAGCGAGACGGGGTCGAGCAGGGCGAACTCCTCCTCGACGGCGATCGTGAAGTCGGTTCCGTCCTCGAACCCCTCGCGTGCAGCGTCGAGAAGCTCGTCGTAGCCAAGCCGTTGCTCGTCACCCATCGGCGGGAGGGTAGTTGAACGGCTCGAGCAGGCGGCGCGCGACACCCGCCCAGCTCCAGCGGCCGACGGTCGCGTTCCGCGCCGCCTCGCGCACGGCGGCCCGATCGGGCTCCGGCAGCGAGAGCAGCTCGCTCAGCTTCGCGGACAGCTCGGCGGTGTTCCCCGTCTCGAAGCTCGCCAGGTGGCGCAGGTGCGGCGGGTACTCCTGCTCCAGCCCCTCCGCGATCTCGGCGAGGCCGGAGTGGCGCGCGACGAGCGGCGGCGAGCCCGCGGCGGCGGCCTCGGCCGCGACCATCCCGAACGCCTCCGGGAAGATCGAGGGGACGACGGTGGCGTCCGCGAGCGCCAGCAGGTGGACGAGGTGGCGGTGCTCGAGCGGGCCGGTGAAGAGCGTCCGCGGGCCGGCCTCGGCCTCGAGTGTCTTCCGGTAGTCGCCGAAGCCGACGATCACGGCGCGGGCGTCGACGTCGCGTAGCGCTTCGAGCAGGACGTGGACTCCCTTGTTGTAGAGGAGCTTCCCGAAGTAGACGACCGTCGGCCGGTCGCCTTCGAGAAAGGCCGCCAGGCGCTCGGCGTTGCCCTCGTCCGGGAGCCGCTCGTTGGCGTTGCCCGGGTTCGGCGGATCGCGCCGCGCCTCCTCGAGCAGGCCGGCGAGCGCCTCGGCGCGCGGACGCGGCCGCCACTCGTCGACGTCGACGCCGGGCGGCACCTCGTGGACGCGGTCGACGTGGCCGACCACGTCCTCGCAGCACCTCGCGGATGTGCGCCGAGCCGACGAAGACCGCCTCGGCGTGCTCGCAGCGCCTCCCTCCCCCACGCGGCGAGCGCCGCGTTGCCGCGCATCGAGTACTCGAGCTCGGAGCCGTGCGCCTTGACCGCGAAACGCGCGCCGCTCGCGGCGCCGACCGGGCCGCCGAGGAGAACGTGGTTCGCGAAGACGAGGTCGGCGGGCAGGTGGTCGCGAAGCGCGGCCGCATTCCGCTCGACCCACACGTCGAGCTCGGCCCGCGTGCAGTCCTGGACGAGCTTCACCTCGTAGCCCTCGTAGCGGTCGAGCACGAACACCGGCAGCAGGCCGCCGACGTCCGGCCGCACGGTGACGGCGCCGCCGAGGTCGTAGAGGCCCGGATCGGGCTCCTGGCTGAAGACCGTGACCTCGTGGCCGGCGCGAGTCCACTCCCGCGCCAGCGCCCGCGTGTAGACGTTCGAGCCGGTGCCGCCGAGGAGGTAGCCGTGCCAGAGCAGGATCTTCACGGCAGTCGCGAATCACAGAACGAGGGATTCCGCATCGCCGCATCCTGCCGATATCGACCTCATGCTGCGCGCGGTCGTCCTGCTGTTGAACCTCGTGGTCGCCCTGACCTGGGCCGCCACGGCGTCCAGCTCGGTCGCAGCGACCGTTTTCCAGGCCGCGCCGCTCTGCGAGAGCGCGGACGCCGCCTGCGACGAGGACGAGCTCGGTTTTGACGAGGACGACCCGGTCGACGACGAGGGATCGTTCGACGACGAGGACGTCTCCGACTACGGCGACGGACCGGTCGACGTCGAGGACTTCGACGACGACGGCGACGAGGTCGCCGACTTCGAGGACTTCGACGACGACGGCGACGGCGTGGCGAACGCCGAGGATCACGATTCCGACGACGACGGCGAGGACGACGTCAGGGACCGTGACGACGACGATGACGGCGTCGCCGACGTGAAGGACTGCGACCGGGACAACGACGGCATCGTCGACTCGAAGGATCGCGACGACGACGGCGACGGGATCGCGGACGCGAAGGATTACGACGACGACAACGACGGCACCGCCGACCGCAAGGACTTCGACGACGACAACGACGGCATCGCCGACCGCGGCGATCCCGACAACGACAACGACGGCATCGCCGACCTGAAGGACGGCGACGACGACAACGACTCGGTCGCCGACGCGCGCGACCTCGACTTCGACAACGACGGCGTGGCCGCGGCGAAGGACGGCGACGACGACGGTGACGGGATCGCCGACGCGAAGGACTCGGACGACGACAACGACGGTGTCGCCGACCGCGTCGACGCCGACGACGACAACGACGGCGTCCCCGACTCACGCGAGGGCCCCGCCAAGAAGCGCCGCTGACCGTCTAGGTCAAGTGGAAATAGAGGGCGTAGAGCAGCTCGACGGCGGGATTCGACGCGTGCACGGCGACATCGGCCGGCACGTCGAGGAGCGCCTCGGAGTAGTTGAAGATGATCTTCACGCCCGCGTCGATCAGGTCGTCAGCCGCCTGCTGCGCCCCGCCGGCGGGCACCGCGATCACGCCGACGATGATGTTGTGGTCACGCACGGCCTCGCGCAGCTGCGCGTAGGGCTGGACGGCCAGGCTGCCGATCGAGCGGCCGGTCTTGTCGGGGTCGGTGTCGAGCACCGCGGCGATGTTGATCCCGTGCTCGGCGAAGATCGGCGAGCTCGCGATCGCCTGGCCGAGGCGTCCGGCGCCGACGAGGGCGATGTTGTGCTGCCCCTGCGTCCGCAGGATCTTGCGGATCTCGCCGAGCAGCGAGTCGATGTTGTAGCCGACCCCGCGCTTGCCGAACTTGCCGAAGCCGGAGAGGTCGCGACGGATCTGGGTGGCGTTGATGTTGGTGTAGTCCGAGATCTCCTGTGAGGAGATCCTGTCCTTCCCCATCTTCTTCGCCTGCGTCAGCACCTGGAGGTAGCGGGACAGCCGCGCCGCCACCCCTACTGTCAACCGTTCCGCCAACTCGTCCCCTTCGTCGCTTGTAACAAGGTTCGTGACATTGTGCCCACGGTCTCCAACCCCCGCGGGAAGAACCGTCAGCGGCAGGCTTTCAGCCGCTGCCGCAACGCGTCGGGCTGGACGAAGTACGTGAACGCCCGCTCCCCGTCGATCTCGACCACCGGGATCGACTCGCGATAGGCGGCCTCGAGCTCCGATGAGCCGGCGATGTCGACCCGCTCGAAGTCGCCCGCGCAGACCTGGTCGACGACCTCGAGCGCCCGCTCGCAGAGGTGGCAGCCGTCGGCCAGGTAGAGCGTGACTCTAGGGATAGAGCCCCCGCGTCATGGTCGCCTCCGCGACACGGCGGACGGCGAGACCGTAGGCCGCCATCCGCATGCTCGTGCCGTGCTGCTTCCGCGTCGCGATCGTCTCCTCGAAGGCGCGGGTGACGATGTCGTCGAGCCGCTTGTTGACCTCCTCCTCCTTCCAGAAGTACTCCTGGAGCCCCTGCACCCACTCGAAGTACGAGACGACGACACCGCCCGCGTTCGCGAGCACGTCGGGCAGGACGAGGACGCCGCGGTCCTCGAGGATCTCGTCGGCGGCCGGCGTGACGGGGCCGTTCGCGCCCTCGCAGACGATCCGCGCCTTCACCTCAGCCGCGTTGTCGGCGCTGATCACCTGCTCGAGCGCACACGGCGCGAGCACGTCGCACTCCAGCAGCACCAGCTCCTCGTTGGTGATCGCGTCGGCAGACGGATAGCCCTCGAGCGTCCCGTGCTCCGCCTTCCAGGCGAGCACGCCGGGGATGTCGAGGCCATTGGGCGCGTGCAGGCCGCCGCTCGAGTCGGAGACGGCGATGACGACTGCGCCCTGCTCGTGCAGGAGCCGCGCGAGGGTGCGGCCGACGTTGCCGAAGCCCTGCACCACAACGCTCAGCCCTTCGATCGTCTTGTCCTCCTCGCCGAGCGCGTCGGCGATCACGTAGAGCGCGCCTCGCGCCGTCGCCTCCTCGCGTCCGAGCGAGCCCCCGATCGCGAGCGGCTTGCCGGTGACGACGCCGAGGACGGAATGGCCCTTGTTCATCGAGTACGTGTCGAAGATCCACGCCATCACGCTCGCGTCGGTGCCGACGTCGGGAGCGGGGATGTCCTTCTCGGGGCCGATCTCGTTGATGATCTCGCTCGTGTAGCGGCGCGTCAGGCGCTCGAGCTCACCGCGCGAGAGCCGCTTCGGGTTACAGACGACGCCGCCCTTGGCGCCGCCGAAGGGCAGGCCCATCAGCGCGCACTTCCAGGTCATCCACATCGCGAGCGACTTGACCTCGTCGCGCGTGACCGCCGGGTGGTAGCGGATCCCGCCCTTCGACGGGCCGCGGGCGATGTTGTGGGTAACGCGGTGGCCGCGGAAGACACCCACCGAGCCGTCGTCCATCGTCACCGGGATCGAGACCTCGACCGACTTCTTGCACTTCTCGAGGACGTTGATCAGGTTGGGGTCGATCGCGAACGTCTGCCCGACACGGCGCAGCTGTTGGCGCGCCAGCTCGAGCGGGTTCTCGCGAAGATGGGTCGGGGCTTCGGCCGTGGACATCGCAGTCTCCTTCTCTCGACGAGCCGCGCGGGAGTGTACCCCTCGAGTCAGCGAATCCTGAAGCGGACGGTCTCTGCCTCGGCCGGTCCGTCGGGGGGTACGGCGAGCACCCGCAGCCGATAGGGGCCTTTCGCGAGCGCGCCGCCTCGGGGGCCGCGGCCGGTCAGCCCGAAGGCGTACCGCCCGGGGAGAACGTCGCGCAGGCGCGCGACCAGGCCGAGCTTCTCGCCCCCGCGCCAGAGCTCGACGTCGAGCCGCGAGACGGGGCGCAGCTGGCGCCGCCCGGCGAGGTCCCGCACCTGGCCCGCCTGCACGGTCAGCACCGCGGGCGCCCGGTCGGACGCGCGGAAGGAGCGGGCGGAGATGCCGACGCCGCCGATCAGCGCAGAGCCCTTGAAGGGGAGCGCCACCGCCCAGGGAACGATGACGCGACCGCCGCCCGAGACCTCCAGCCGAGCCCGGCCCTGGATCGCGCCGACGCCGCGCGGGAGGAAGGCGACGCGCGCGGTCAGCTTGACCGGCGCGCTGGCGCCCGGCTGGAGCCGCACGCGCGCGGGCGCTGCGGTGACCGACAGCCCTGCGATCGCCTCGGTTGCGGCTGCCACGTCGACGGCAATGCGGCGAGAGGAGACGTTCCGGAGCACGACCCTGCGCACGGCGGTCCAGCCGGGCTTGTCGGCGGAGCCGAAGCCGACGGTCGCGGGCTGGGAGACGACCTCCGCCGCCGCGGCAGCGAGCGGATCCAGCGTGCCGGCGCCCTGCGCGGCGGCGGAGCTGAAGGGCGCCCGAACGCTGGTTCCGACGAGTGCGCTCTTGAGTGCGGCCGCGTCGAGCTCAGGGCGTGCCTGTGCGAGCGCCGCGGCCGCGCCGCCGGCCACCGCGGTCGCCGCGCTCGTGCCGCTGATCGTCGCGTAGCGGGCGGTGCGGTCGGCGTTGCGTCCCGGATCCGCGGTGACGAGCTCGACCCCCGGCGCCGCGACCTCGGGCTTGATCCCGCCGCCGAAGGCGAGGCCGTGGGAGGAGAAAGGCGCGATCGAAGCCCGGTGCTCGTTCGTCCGCCACCCGGGCGCGCCGAGCGAGACGTTCACCTCGTTGCCGCGGGCGAGCGCCGAGCGAAGCGCAGCCGCGGCCGAGCTCGGGATCCCGATCACGGGAACGTCGAGGCGGTCGTCCAGGCCGAGCGCGCCGGCCGGGACGGCGCCGTCGACGAGGATCGCAGCTGTGCCTGCGAGCACGGCCGAGCGCGCCTCGTCCACCGGCTCCGCCGCACGGGAGAGCAGGGTCGCCCGCCCGGCGACGAGGCTGTAGCCCTGGTCGTCGAAGTAGCGTGCGAGCGGCGTTTCGCGTGGGCCACCGGCCGCGTCGCGACGTGGCCGCACGACCGTGAGCGCGAGCGGCCCCCTCGGTGCAGCCGCACCGGCAAGGGGAACCGCGCGGTCGAGCAGGACGTGCAGGCCCGACCGCACGACGACGCGAACCGTCGCCGTGTCGTTGCGGAGATCTGCCGCGGCGACGGTGAGCGCGTCCGGCGCGCCGCCGGGGCCGCCGATGCTCCCGTAGCTCGGCCCTGCCGGCCCCTCGTTCCCCGCGGGGACGACGACGAGCGTGTCGAGCCGTGCCGCACCCTCGATGGCGCGGGCGATCGGGCCGTCCGGGAAGGACGCGAACGGCTCGGTCACGCCGACGACCGCGACCCGCGCGGCGTCGAGGACGTCGCCGTCGGCGTCGGGATCGACGGCGCGCTCGATCCCCGCCAGCAGCTGGTCGGTGCGGCCGTAGACGGCGAACCCGCCCTCGGCGCTCGGCTGCCAGCCGGCGACGCGGATCGGCAGGATCCGGGCTGCCGGGACGACGCCGCGAATCCCGCCCGGGCCGCCGCTGCCCGCGATCAGCCCGGCCATCTGCGTGCCGTGCCGCTCGAGCCGCGTCGGCTCGTCGGGGTGCGCGCGGGCGATCGCGCGCCGCTCGGGATCGAGCATGTCGAGCCCGTCCAGCAGCCGGTCGCGGATGAACGGATGCGTGAAGTCGACGCCGGTGTCGAGGAGGGCGACTGTGATCCCACGCCCGTCGAAGCGCGGGATCCCGACCTCGGCGCGGCGGCCGCCTCCGGAAGCGAAGGGCGGGCTGCTCAGCTCCGCCGCCGAGAGGGCGGCCGGGTACGCAGCTCGCACCGGGTAGACACCGAGGACGTCCTCGTCCCGCTCGAGCAGCGCCAGCGCGCGTCCGTCGATCGCCGCCGCGAACCCGTTGAACGTGCGCGTGTAGACGAAGTCCGGCACGAGCTGGATGCCCTCGCGCGAGAGCCGCGCCGCGATCTGCTTCTGCGCGGCCAGCGCCCCGGCCGTCCACTGGCGCATCGCCGACTCGGTCGCCGTGCCCCCGGCCTCGGCGATGCGGTCGGCGAGCGACGGGTTCTTGAGCACGACGATCATGCGCTGGCCGACGGCGATCGCGGCCCGGTCGCCGTCGACGAAGCCGCGCCACGCGGCAGCACCCTCCTCGGGCGCGACCGGCGACTGAGCGCTCTGGCCACCACCCGCGGCGAGGAGCGCGATCGCGATCGCGATCCCGGCGGCGAGGCTGCGGCGGTCAGGCGCGCGATGCATACGCGTCGAGGTCAAGGTAACGAGGATAGGGAAGCCGCCTGCCGTACCGCCCCGCGGACGCGATCATCGCCGCGTTGTCGGTGCAGAGCTGGAGCGGTGCGAAGCGGGCGCCCGGCAGCGACTCGCGCAGCTCGGAGTTGGCGGCGACGCCGCCGACGACGGCGATCTGCTCGTGCCCGTCCCGCTCGGCGGCCGCGCGGGTCCGCTCGACGAGGGCGCGGACGATCGCACGCTGGTACGACGCCGCGAGGTCGGCCTTCCGCGCCTCGGCCTCGCCGCCGAGATCGCGCACGGCGTAGAGGAGCGCCGTCTTGACGCCGGAGAACGAGAAGTCGAGCCCGTCCAGGCGGGCGACGGGAAACGCGAACGCATCGGGATCGCCCTCCCGCGCCAGCCGGTCGATCTCGCGCCCGCCGGGATAGCCGAGGCCGAGCAGCCGCGCGCCCTTGTCGAACGCCTCGCCGGCGGCGTCGTCGATCGAGGTGCCGAGGACGGTGTAGCCGGCGTGGTCCTGGACGTCGAGCAGCAGCGTGTGACCGCCGCTCGCGAGCAGGCACAGGAACGGGGGCTCGACCGGGTCGGGTTCCAGAAAGAGGGACGCGACGTGGCCGTGCAGGTGGTCGACCGCCGCCAGTGGCAGCCCGCGCGCCCAGGCGAGCGCCTTCGCCGCCGAGACGCCGACGAGGAGCGCGCCGACGAGTCCCGGGCCTTGCGTCACCGCGATCGTGTCGACGTCGTCGAGCGTCGCCCCCGCGTCGCCGAGCGCCTCGCGCACGACCGGGACGACGAGCTCGAGGTGCCGACGCGAGGCGACCTCGGGCACGACGCCGCCGTAGCGCGCATGCAGGTCGGCCTGCGAGGAGACGACGTTCGCGCGGATCTCCCCTGCCTCGGTCACGAGCGCCGCCGCGGTCTCGTCGCAGGACGTCTCCAGACCGAGGATCATCCTGCCTCGGCCTGCTCGGCCTCTGCCTTCTGGTCGGGGACGGGGTCGCGCCACATGATCAGTGCGTCCTCGCGGTTGTCCGTGTAGTAGCCGCGCCGCACGCCACGGGCGACGAACCCGAGCCGCTCGTAGAGCGCGATCGCGCCCACGTTCGAGACGCGCACCTCGAGCGTGTAGCCGCGGCGCTCGTCCGACGACGTCACCTCGAAGAGCCGCTCGAGCAGGGCGCGTGCGATCCCGCGCCGGCGGTAGTCGGCGGTGACGGCGACGTTCATCACGTGCCAGGCGTCGACGTAGCGTGAGATGACGAGGTAACCGACGAGGCCGCCGGTGTCGGGGTCGAACGCGCCGAGCGACAGCGAGCTCGGCTTCGCGAGCTCTCCAGCGAACATCGAGCGAGACCATGGCGTCGGATACGACTCGCGCTCGATCCGCTCGATGTCGTTCAGGTCGCGGAGCTCGAGCTTCCGCAGCTCGAAGGTCACTGTGCGACCTCGACGGCATCCGGCAGCCGCACGTAGAGCGGCTCGACCAGCTCGACCGGGCCGAAACCAGTCGCCAGCTCGGCATGGAAGCGCGCCCGCGGCAGGTGGCGCTCGTCGTCGTCCGCGGGCACCTGGCCCCCCGCCTGCTCGAGGACGTCGCGGTAGCGGATGGCGCCGTCGCCGACGTAGGTCGTTCCCGGCTCGATCTCGAGCTCCGCCGGAGCGACCGCCCTCGGCCCCGGCACGAAGACCTCGCGCCGCTTCGCGTCGATCACCGGGATCGCGCCCGGAGCCCCGGCAGCGAGCGCGTCGAGGGTCGAGACGCCCGCAGCCGGGACGTCGAGCGCCAGCGCGAGCCCGCGCGCGGCCGCGAGGCCGATCCGGATCCCCGTGAAGCTGCCCGGCCCGATGCCGACGGCGAGACCGGTGATGTCGCGCGGGTGCGCGCCCGCCTGGCGCACGAGCGCGTCGACGTCGGCGAGCAGCGTCGAGGCGCGGGAGACCCGCTCGCCGAGCAGCTCCCCGTCGCCGACGAGCGCACTCGTGGCGTGGTCAGTCGCGGTGTCGAAGGCCAGGATCAGCGGCATGGGCGAAGGTTACGTCGCCCTCGATCAGGATTCGCCGGCTCTGCTCGTCGACGTGCTCGAGCCGAACGGCGGCGCGCACCGGCGGCAGCCCGGCTCCGGCCGCCTCCGGCCATTCGACGAAGACGACGGCGTCGTCGAAATAGGGCTCGAGGTCGCCCCACTCCGCCTGCGAGACGGCGGTGAAGCGGTAGAGGTCGAGGTGCGAGACGTCGGGCGACCCCTCGTAGCGATGGCCGATCGTGTAGGTCGGGCTCGTCACCGGCGCCGTCACGCCGAGGGCGCGGCAGGCGCCGCGCACGAACGTCGTCTTGCCGGAGCCGAGCTCGCCCGAGATCGTGACGACGT
The DNA here is from genome assembly GCA_963705515.1 of uncultured Gaiellaceae bacterium. Lineage (GTDB taxonomy): Bacteria > Actinomycetota > Thermoleophilia > Gaiellales > Gaiellaceae > Gaiellasilicea. The sequence continues at coordinate 1,241,519 of CAVPJV010000008.1, read as the reverse complement.
CGCCGGGCACGAGCGCCTTCGCCAGGCGCGCCGCGATCTCCTCCGTCTCCGCGGGGGAGCTGGAGCGGATCTCCACGGCGCTAGAAGAGGCCGAGCTGGACGGCAGGCTCGAGCGAATGCTCGGCCTCGGGCTCGAGCCCCGGCTCGACGTCGAGCTCGGCAGGCTCGGGCACGACGGTCGTGAGGCCGAGCAGCTCCGGGATCCGGCGAAAGTCCTCCTCCAGCACCGCGAGCATCGAGCGCGTGTAGAGCGCCGCCGCCGGGTGGTAGAGCGGATAGAGCACGACCTCGTTGCCGCCGAGCGTCACCTGCTGCGGGATGCCGTGTACGCGCGTGATCCCGGTCGGCCTGCCGGAGAGGAGCTTGGTCGCGAAGTTGCCGAGCGTGGCCACGAGCGTCGGCCGGATCAGCTCGATCTGGTGGAAGAGGTGCGACTCGCATGCCTCGATCTCCTCCGGCTGAGGGTCGCGGTTGCCGGGCGGCCGGCACTTGAGCACGTTCGCGATGTAGACGTCGGCGCGCGAGAGGCCGATCCCGTTCAGCAGCGTCTCCAGCAGCTTCCCCGCCTGGCCGACGAAGGGGACGCCGTTCTTGTCCTCGTGGAACCCGGGCGCCTCGCCGACGAACATCAGCTCCGCAGTCGGATCGCCGGAGCCGAAGACGACCTGCGTTCGCGTCGCGGCGAGCGGGCAGCGGGTACAGGTGCTCGTTGCCTTCTCGTACTCGAGCAGCAGATCGCTCACGGCAGTGAGTCTACGTCCGGCGCAGGACGGTCCTGAGCGTGCACCGGCACGAGGCGCCACCGGAGGCTGGCTCCGCCAGCCGTAGGTGTCGCCGGCCGGTGCGCGCTCAGCCGCAGCCGCAGGAGCCGCCGCAGCAACCGCCGCCGCTGCCGCCGCCACCGAACTTCGGCTGCGAGGAGGCGCCCACGACCGCGAAGCTCGAGAGCTGCTTGAGCACGTTGCCGGCGCCGCACTCGGGACACGCCACGGCCTGCTCTGCGTTCCGCACGAGCTCCTCGAAATGCGACTCGCACTCCATGCACGCGTACTCGTAGATCGGCATGCTCAGAAGTCTAGTGGACTGGACGGTTCCCACTCTCGAGGGCGAGCTCGTACGGCTGGAGCCGCTCTCGCCCGGCCACGAGGACGGGCTCTGGGCAGCCTCGCGCGACCCGCGCACGTGGGAGTGGCTCAGCGTCGACCAGCCGCAGACGCCCGCGGAGATGCGCGCCTACCTCGACGCCGCCTACGCGAACCAGGCCGACGGGACGGAGTTCCCGCTCGTCACCGTGCGCCGTGAGGACGAACGAGTCGTCGGCAGCACGCGCTACCTCGCACTGCGTCCCGAGCACCGCAGCCTCGAGATCGGCTGGACGTGGCTGATCCCGGAGGTCTGGGGCGGCGGCGTCAACATCGAGGCGAAGCTGCTGATGTTCGAGCATGCATTCGAGCGGCTCGGCTGCCTCCGGGTCGAGCTGAAGACGGACGCGCGGAACGAGCGCTCGCGCGGTGCGATGGCGGCGCTGCCGGCGCAGTTCGAGGGCGTGCACCGCAAGTCGATGCTCGTGCGCGGCGGGCAGCGTCGCGATTCCGCCTGGTACAGCGTGATCGACGACGAGTGGCCCGAGGTGCGGGCCAACCTCCTACGCCGTCTCGGCCGCGGCTAGCCTCACGAACTCGCGCACGACGCCGATCGCTTCAGGGCGGTCTCGGAAGACGCCGTGGCCGGTGTCGGCGTACCGCTCGTAGCGGACGAGCTCGGGCGGCAGCGCCTCGACCAGCTCCTCGATTCCGGCGATCGTCGTCGACGGGTCATCCTCGCCGGCGAGCATCAGCACGGGACACTGGACGCGCGCAGCGTCCGCCCGGACGTCGAAGTCCCGCGCGCTGGTCGCGTCCCAGTGCGCCGTCAGCGCCAGATTCATCTCGATCCGCGCGATCGCATCCGGGGGCAGCGGCGTGCGGGCGTAGAGCGGGACGCAGACACGCATGAACTCGGCGAAGTTGAGCTCCGTCGGGTCGGCGAAGTAGCGGGCCGCAACCTCGCCGGCCTCGGGCCCGCCGAGACGGTCGAACTCGGCGATCGAGCGCGTGTGGCTGTAGCGGGCGACGGTGCTGACGAGAACGAGCCGGTCGACGAGGTCCGGGCGCCGGGCTGCCTGCTGGACCGCGATCACGCCGCCGATGCCGGTGCCGAGCAGAACAGGCCGCAGCAGCTCGAGCTTCTCGCAGAACGCCGTCAGGTCGGCGGTCCACGTCTCGAGCGTCCAGTGCTCGGACGAGCTCCAGTCGCTCCGTCCGGCGCCGCGCATGTCGAGGTAGATCACCTGCACGTCCTCGGCGAGCGCCGGCCCGAGGTTGTCCTTGTAGAGCGAGTGGTCCATCCCCGGGCCCGTCGGCAGCAGGATCACCGTCGGGCGGTCACGCATCCACGGGCCGTCGGGCCGGACCTTCGCGCCCTCGACGTCGAAGAACAGCTCGATCCCGTTGACGGCGACCTTCACGTGCGCGTCTCCAGCGCCTGGATGTCGTCGAGGAAGATCCGCAAGTCCTCGTAGGCCTCCGGTGCGTCGCGGAAGACGGAGTGCCGGCCGTGCGGATAGCTGCGGAAGCGCTTGTGCCCGCCGAGCAGCTCGAAGACCTCCTGCACGGACTCGAACGGCGCCCATGCGTCCTGCTCGCCCGCCAGCACGAGCGTGGGGGCGCGGATCGCCCCGAGCTCGTCGCGCAGGTCGAGCTCCTTGGCCTCGTCGCGCATCCACTCCATCAGCACCTCGGGGTTCCAGTCGGCGCGCGCGATCACGTCGCTCGTGAGCGGATAGCTGGAGAGCAGCGGGAAGCAGACGCGGAGGAAGTCGGCGAATCCCTGCTCGTCCATGCCGTCGTAGAAGCGCTCTGCGACGGCACGAGCGTCCTCGCCGCCGAGCCGCTCGTAGGCCGCGATCGACCGTTCCGGGATCACGCGCGCGATCGGCGCTGCGAGCACGAGCCCGGCCGGGTGCTGCGGGTGCCTGGCCGCATACTTCAGCGCGACGACCGAGCCGAAGCCGATCCCGAGCACGACGGGGCGCTCGATCCCGACGGCGTCGCACAGTTCCTTGACGTCGTCCGCCCAGCGCTCGACCCGCCGTTCGGCCGGCGTGCTCCGGTCACTGCGGCCGGCGCCGCGCAGGTCCGTGTAGACGACCTGCGTCCCGGCCGAGAGCCACGGGCCGAGCTGCACCTTGAAGAGGCCGTGGTCGAACCCCGGCCCGGGATGCAGCAGCACGACCGTCTGCCGCTCACGCATCCACGGCCCCTCGGCCACGAGCTTCGTGCCTTCGACATCGAAGAAAAGGCGCACGTCTCCGACCTGGATCCGCATAGGGCTACACTACTTTCCGCCCGGTATCCGGTTGACGGAACTGGAGCCACGAACATGATCGAGAGAGCCCAAGTGATCGGCGCCGGACGCGTCGGCTCGGCAATGGCCGCGCGCCTGCATGAGCGCGGGCTCGAGCTCTCTCCGGACGAGCCGCAGCTCGTCCTGCTCTGCGTCCCCGACCGCGCGATCGCCGAGGTGGCGGCGGCGCTCGACCCCGGCCCCTGGGTCGCGCACGTCAGCGGCGCCACGCCGCTCGCGGCGCTCGACCCGCACGAGCGGCGCTTCGGGCTCCACCCCCTACAGACGTTCACGCGGGGCCGCGGCGCCGAGCAGCTCGACGGCGCCTTCGCGGCGGTGACCGCCGAGACCGCCGAAGCGACGGAGGTCGGCATGTGGCTGGCGCGGACGCTCGGGCTCGAGCCGTTCTTGCTCGCCGACGACAAGCGGGCCGCCTACCACGCAGGCGCGGCGATCGCGTCGAACTATCTCGTCACGCTGCGGCGGGCCGCCGGCTCGCTGCTCGAGTCCGCCGGCGCGCCGCCGGAGGCGCTCGACCCGCTGATGCGGCGCACGATCGAGAACGGCTTCGAGCTGACCGGGCCGATCTCACGCGGGGACTGGGAGACGGTCGACGCCCATCTCACCGCCATCCGCGCCGAGCGACCGGAGCTCGAGCCGATGTACGTCGCGCTGGCCGAGACGACGAAGGCGCTGCTGTGAAGACGGTCCGGCGGATCGAGGAGTTGCGACGCGACCTCGCCTCGCGGACTGGCTCGATCGGCCTCGTCCCGACGATGGGCGCGCTGCACGCCGGCCACGAAGCGCTGATCCGAGCGGCGCGTGCCGAGAACGACATCGTCGTCGTCAGCCTCTTCGTCAACCCGGCGCAGTTCGACGAGGGCGCCGATCTCGCTGCCTATCCGCGAGACGAGGTGCACGACGCAGAGCTCGCGGCCGCGCTGGGCGCCGACGTCCTCTTCGCGCCGCCGCCGGACGAGATCTACCCGCCCGGCTTCCAGACCTGGGTCGACGTCGAGCGGCTCTCGCGCGGGCTCGAGGGCGACCACCGCCCCGGCCATTTCCGCGGCGTCGCGACGGTCTGCCTGAAGCTCTTCAACATCGTCCGGCCGCAGCGGGCGTATTTCGGCCAGAAGGACGCCCAGCAGGTGGCCGTGATCCGCCGCCTCGTCCGCGACCTCGATCTCGAGCTCGAGGTCCGCTCCGTGCCGACCGTCCGCGACGTCGACGGCCTGGCGCTCTCCTCCCGGAACGGGCGCCTCTCCCCCGACGAGCGCGAGCGCGCGCTGGCTCTCCCCCGCGCGCTCGCGACTCGCGATCTCGCCGCCGCCCGCGCGGCGCTCGCAGACCTCGACGTCGACTACGTCGAGATCGCCGACTTCGACCCACCCGTCCTCGCCGCCGCGGTCCGCGTCGGCTCCACCCGCCTGATCGACAACGTGATCCTCGAGGAGGAAGCATGACCACCAGACCCAGAAAGCCCGCCCCCGGCACCCCGGCGCCTGGAAAGCTGGCGCTGCCCGAACTGGCGCAGCTGAAGGCCCGTCGCCAGCCGATCGCGATGGTGACCGCGTACGACGCTCCCTCCGGCCGGCTCGCCGACGCCGCCGGCGCGCGACCTGATCCTCGTCGGCGACTCGGCGGCGATGACAGTGCTCGGTCACGACTCGACCGTGCCGGCGACGATGGAGGAGATGCTCGTCCTCACGCGCGCCGTCACCCGCGGTGCGCGTCGCCCGCTCGTCGTCGCGGACATGCCGTTCGGCTCCTTCCAGGTCTCCGACGAGGAGGCGATGCACAACGCGATCCGCTTCGTCAAGGAGGCGGGGGCAGACGCGGTCAAGCTCGAGGGGGCGGGGCCGATGCTCGGGCGCGTGTATGCGCTCGTGGGCGGCGGCATCCCGGTGATGGGCCACCTCGGCCTGACGCCGCAGTCGGCGACGATGCTCGGCGGCTTCAAGGCCCAGGGCCGGACAGCCGAGAAGGCGGTGCGCCTGTACGAGGACGCGCTCGCGCTCGAGGCGGCCGGCTGCTTCGCGATCGTCCTCGAGGCCGTGCCGGCACCCGTCGCGTCGCGGATCACCGAGGCGCTGACCGTGCCGACGATCGGGATCGGCGCGGGTGCCGGCACCGACGGCCAGGTGCTCGTCTGGCACGACCTGCTCGGCCTCTACGAGGGCCACGCGCCGCGCTTCGTCAAGCAGTACGCCGACCTCGCGGCTGAGATCAAGAAGGCGGTCGGCGCCTACGTCGAGGAGGTTCGCGAGCGCCGCTTCCCGGAGGAGCAGCACACCTACGCGATGCCGGAGGAGGAGCTCGCGATCTTCGAGGAGGCCTTAGAAGATGTACGAGAACGCGGCTAGGAAGAGCACGACGAGCCCGAGGGCGGCGAGGCTGCGGGCCCAGCTCCAGCCGTGGACGACGCGCACGCCGAGCAGCAGCAGTGCGACGGCCCAGAGGGAGAAGCCGAGCGCGGCGGCGTAGAAGAGGTCGCCCGCGACGTCGTCGTCGCCGCCGCCGCGCTTGAAGAGGTCGGTGCCGAAGACAAGGAGGCCGAGCGGCCAGAGGACGAGCGTCGAGAGCGCGAGCGGCGCGACGGCGAAGCCGAGGACGTGCCGCGCCCGACGGAACGTGCCGGCACTGCCGAGCCCTCTGGCACCGAGGTAGAGCGCTCCGCCGACGATGAAGTAGCCGGCGAAGGCGACGATGCCGCCCGCGATCACGGCCCAGACGGCCAGCGTCAGCGGGTCGTAGAGCGGGTCGTCGTAGAGGCGCCTGGCGGTGCTCGTGCCGAGCGCGATCGCGATCCCGGCGAGCAGCGTCAGCGCGAGTACCGGCTCGGCGCGCGCCTCGACATCCTCCTGTTCCTCGCTGCGCAGGGCGGCGAAGACCGACCGTGGCGAGAGCAGCACAGCAGGCACGCGCAGCCACCATTCGCGATCCGGGTTCACGCCCCGAGGGTAGTTGCTAGCCGGGCGGCGAAGGCAGCGTGACCGGCTTGTTCGCGCTGGCGAGGCGGTAGCGCAGGTCGAGCTTCACACTCTTGCCCTCCGCTTTCAGCTCGAAGCTGACGAGCGCGCTGTCGAGCAGGTGCGTTCGCTCATCGATCGTGAGGACGGCGTGGATGTCGCCGATGTCGAGCCCGAGCTTGGAGAGGTCGAGGGACGCGCCTTCGGCGAGCGAGCCGAGCTTCGCGAAGGACTCGACCATGCCCTCGGTGTCGATCTCACCTGCGATCGTGGTCACGTTCTTGCCCTGGATCACCTGATGCTCCTTGACGCGGACGTCCTTCACGTAGCGAGCCAGCTGCTGGAAGGCGGCGGCGCTGAGCGTGCCGTTCGAGGTCGCCCCGGATGGAACCGGCGCCGAGTGCCAGCGCCCGTCGGCGTTCAGCCATGCCTTGCCGCCGCGGACGAGCACCTGCATCTCCATGTCGCCGCCGTTCGGCACGCCGGACGCGCGCATCGAGAACCACTCGCCGTCCTTCGACGTCGCGCCGTTGAAGTTCATCCGCATGTTCATCCCCTCCGCCGCGACGCCGAGGCTGCCGTCGAAGGTCGACGAGCTCAGCTTCGCCTGCGCCGCCTCGGACTGCTGCAGCAGCTCCTGGGCGCGCAGGCCCTCCTCCGAGCTGCAGCCGGCGAGCAGCGCTACTGCCGCCAGGACGGTGACGAGCCGCACGATCATGTCGCCCGCATCGGCACTTCGGGGAGATTGCAGCATCCCCCACTTGGTAGGTTCGGCCGGTGGATGCCGAGCTGACGCAGACCGTGCGGGCGGCGATGCCGTACGCGGAGACGCTCGGGCTGGAGTTGCTCGCTGCCTCGCCCGACGAGGTGCGCGGCCGGATCGCCTGGGAGGAGCGGCTGACGACGGCCGCCGGACTGCTCCACGGCGGCGTCCTGATGGGGCTGGCGGACACGATCGGCGCCTACTGCGCCTACCTGAACCTGCCGGAAGGATCGAGCGCGACGGCGACGATCGAGTCGAAGACGAACTTCTTCGCAGCGGTCCGGTCGGGCGTGATCGAGGCGCGCTCCCGCCCGCTCCACCGCGGCAGCCGCACGATCGTCGTCGAGACGGACGTCTACGACGAGGCCGGCAAGCACGTCGCCCGCGTCACCCAGACGCAGGCTGTGCTGTGACCGGGAACGCGGCGATTCCAGCAGCGACCGGCGTCGCCCGGTAGGAGCGCTCGTCCTCCGGTGAGAGACCGGCCGCTCTGCGCTCGACCGCGGCGCGCGCAAGTGTGATCGCCTCGGTGGCGTCTCTGCCCGCCGCGGTCAGAGCCTGCGCGCACCACCAGAGCACCTCGTCGGTGCGGAAGAGCGGCACCGCGCCGTCCTTCGCAGCGAGCTCCGCCAGCGCGAGCTCCGCGCCGTCTGCAGCGGCGTCCTGCCGCCCGCGCGCCAGCTCGAGCCGGGCCCGGGCTGCGTGAGCGCCGACGACAACCCTGGCCGCGCCGGATGCCTCCGCGACGGCCAGCTCGAGCTGCTCGCTCGCCTCCTCGAAGCGACCCTGGGCGACCGCGATCTCAGCGCAGAAGATCCGTACGAGCGGCGTCGTCGTCACGTCGGGCGCGGCCTCTGCCTCGGCGAGGGCCGCCGCAGCGTCCTCCGCAGCCCGGTCGAGCCGGCCGACCTCGACGTGGAGCCGTCCACGCATGCCGACGAGGAAGGCCCGTGTCCCCTGCTCGCCGGCATGCAGCACCGAGAGCGCGGTCTCGAGATCGTCGCAGGCCTCCGTCGGCCGGCCGAGCGCGGCCTGGAGCTGCGCTCGAAAGCACAGCGCCCAGGCGTGATCCTCGGCGGCCGCTCCGGCGAGCGCCTTCACCGCCAGTTCCAGCTCCGGTCCCGCCTCGGCGTAGTCGCCGAGGTCGTACTTGGCGACGCCGATCGCCCGGTTGAGGAGGCCGGTGGCATGGGCGACCTCCCTCGGCTCGAGTGCCGCGGCGACACGGCGGTCGGCGAGCAGGTCGCGCGCCTCCTCCAGCTTCGCGAGACCCGCGCCCAGGCCCTCGCCGGTGTCGAGCATGTGCCCGAGTTGGGCCATCAACAGCACCCGTCCGACGATGTCGTCGTCCTCCGCAGCGCGCTGCTCCGCCTCCCGCAGCAACCGGATCGCCTCGACGTAGCCCTCGGTGACGTAGGCGAGCAACGCTTGGCCGTAGAGAAGCTTGGCGAGCGGGCCGGGCTCGCCGAGGCGGCGCGCCGCCTCCTCGCCGGATGCCGCCAGTGAGCGCAGCGTCGCCTCCTCGAGCGCAGCGGCGCGGTCCCAGAACGTGCCGACCGAGACGAGCATCAGACCGGTCACCTGCGCCCGCAGCCGATCGTCGCCGCCCTCGGCGCCGAGCAGATCGAGCGCATCGCGGCAGAGCCGATACGCCCCTCGCCACGAGCCGGACGCGACCGCGGCCTCCGCGGCCTTCAGCAGCCAGCCGGCGGCCGCCTCGGGCTGTCCGGCCGCCTGCCGGTGGCGCGCCAGCTGGAGCAGGATCCGCCCCGGCGGGCGCGGGTCGTCGGCGACGATCCGATCGAGCACGTCGGCCACGCGGGCATGACGCTCCTTCCGCTCGAAGACGCTCTCCGTCGCGGCGCCGTAGAACGCGGTCTGAAGCACGCGTGGGTCGAAGCGCCAGACGACCGAGCGATCGTTCCACCAGGCGTCGTCGTCGTAGGCGATCAGGCGGCGCTCCGCCAGCGGGGCCAGCCGCTGCCGCAGCGCGGCGTCGTCGGTGCCGAGCGTCTCGACCAGGATCTTGCCGGCGAAGAGCTCGCCCTGAATCGACGCCTCCTGGAGGACCTCCTGCTCGTCCGGGGTGAGCAGCTTGCGCTGCAGCTCGGCGAGCTGCGTCAGGCTCTCGGGCGCGGCAGCCTTGAGGAACGCGCCGCCGAGCTCCCAGCCTTCGTCGGTCCGCTCGAGCGAGCCGTCGAGCTCGACTCCCGCCTCGGTCCGCCGCACGATGCCAGTCTCGTCAAACGCGCGCAAGAAGCCGGCGACGAAGGCCGTGTTGCCGCTACAGCGCTCGACGAGCCACGCGGCGAGCAGCGGGTGCGGCTGGTCGCCCCACCGGCCGCGGATCATCTCGGCCACACCCGTTTCGTCCAACGGCTCGAGTGGGATCTCGACGCCGTACTTCGTCATGCCCGCGTCGATGCGGAGCTGGGGCAGCTGATGGCCGGGCGGGATGCGCTGCGGGTCGAACGCGAGCAGCACCGCAACGCGATCCGGCACCCGGGTCGCGACGAAGCGGCGCAACACCTCGCACGACCCCTCGTCGAGCAGATGCGCCTCGTCGAAGATGACGAGGAGCGGCGTCACGTCGGCCGAGATCTTCTCGAGCGCCTCGGCGATCTGTGTCGAGACGGCGTCCTGTGATGCACCGCTCTCGGCGGCTTTCATGAACTGCGTGAAGCCTTCGGCGGCGAGCTCGCCTGCGACGGGGATCGCCTTCAAGAGCAGCGGCGCCGTGCCCTTGATGATCGCGAACGCACGCTCGGCGAAGAGCCGCTTCTTGTCGCGTCCCGCAAGGTCGGCGAGCAGCTCGAGGAACGGCCCGTAGGGCGTCGACGGCATGCAGACATAGCGCAGCGCGACGACCTCGCCGAGCTCACCCGCGTCGGCCCGAGCACGGAGCGCGTCGATCAGCGTCGACTTGCCGCCCCCGGTCGGCGCCGTCAGGCAGACGAGCCTGCCCTCGCCTGCGACCGCTCCGGCGATGACGGTTGAGAGCCGCTCGAACTCACTCTCGCGACCGCAGATCTCAACTCCGGGCACAGCACCTCCTTCGTGCCGGCCGCAGGTCGGCCTGCCGATTCAAGCAGCCGCGAGCGGTGCCAACAAGGTCAACGGGAACGTTCCGTCAGGTCGATACGACGCGGGTGAGCTCGGCGTGGGCGTCCTCGAGCACGGGCGCGCCGTGGGACGGGAGCACGCGCTCGACGGGCAGGTCGAGCAACGGTCGCAGCGAGGCACGCAGATCGGCGTGGGTCTTCGTGCCGAGCCAGCCCTGGGGACAGAGTCGCAGCGGATCGTTCGTCGCGCGCGGCTTTGCGCCCGCACCGAGCAGGACGTCGCCGGCGACGACGGCGCGCTGCTCCGGGAGCCAGTAGACCGCCTCCGCCGCCCGGGCGCTCTGAAAAGCGCGGATCCCGCCGGGGAGACCGTCCGCGGCCCCGGTTGCCTCGACGCCGCGGTTGGCGAGCGGCCGCAGCGAGCGAGACGGCGCCCACGTGCGCGCCCCGACATCGACCGTCCCACGCGCGTGCCAGTAGACGGTGACGAGCACATGCGCCGGCTTGCCGAGCTCGGCCGGCGGGTCGAGCGGATCGATCAGGACGAGGCCGTCGGGCGTGTCGACAGCGAGCGAGCCGACGTCCTCTTCCCAGTGGTCGTGCCACGCGGTCCAGCGGCGGAGTCCGGGCGCGATCTCCTGCAGCGTCACGCCGCGACGGGCTCCCGCTGTGCAAGCACGTTGCGCAGGAATTCCCCCGTGAAGGAGCCCTCGGTCTCGGCCACCTGCTCCGGCGTGCCCGCGGCGATCAGCTCGCCGCCCGCCTCGCCGCCTTCGGGCCCGAGGTCGATCACCCAGTCCGCCTGCTTGATCACGTCGAGGTTGTGCTCGATCACGAGCACGGTGTTGCCGGCGTCGACGAGCCGCTGCAGCACCTCCAGCAGCTTCTCGATGTCGGCGAAGTGGAGGCCCGTGGTCGGCTCGTCGAGGATGTAGAGCGTGCTCCCGGTCGCGACCTTGCAGAGCTCAGCCGCGAGCTTGACCCGCTGCGCCTCGCCGCCGGAGAGCGTCGTCGCCGGCTGGCCGAGCTTGATGTAGTCGAGGCCGACGTCGTGCAGCGTCTGCAAGCGGCGCCGCAACTTCGGGATCTTGGCGAAGAACTGGAGCGCCTCCTCGACCGACATCTCGAGCACGTCTGCGATCGACTTGCCCTTGAAGCGCACCTCCAGCGTCTCCTTGTTGTAGCGGTGCCCGTGGCACGTCTCGCAGGGCACGTAGACGTCGGGCAGGAAGTGCATCTCGATCTTGATCGTCCCGTCGCCCTTGCACGTCTCGCAGCGGCCGCCGCGGACGTTGAAGGAGAAGCGCCCCGGCTTGTAGCCGCGCACCTTCGCCTCGGGCGTGAGCGAGTAGAGCTCGCGGATGTGCGTGAACAGGTCGATGTAGGTGGCCGGGTTCGAGCGCGGCGTGCGGCCGATCGGCTTCTGGTCGATGTCGATCACCTTGTCGAAGACCTCGATCCCCTCGACCGACCCGTGCTCGCCCGGCTTGACGCGCATCCGGTTGAGCCGGTTCGCGGCCGCCTTGTAGACGATCTCGTTGACGAGCGTCGACTTGCCCGAGCCGGAGACACCGGTGACCGCGACGAACTTCCCGACCGGGAACTCGACGTCGATCTGCTTCAGGTTGTTCTCGGCCGCGCCGCGGACGGTGAACTGGCCACGGTCATCCTCGCGCCGGGGCGGGATCGCGATCTTCCGCACGCCCGAGAGGAACTGGCCGGTGACCGAGCCCTTCACCCGCATCACGTCCTTCGCCGTGCCCTCGGCGACCACGTAGCCGCCGTGCTCGCCCGCGCCAGGCCCCATGTCGACGAGGTGGTCGGCCGTGCGCATCATCTGCTCGTCGTGCTCGACGACGAGGACGGTGTTGCCGAGCGCCTTCAGCCGCTCGAGCGTCCCGATCAGCTTGTCGTTGTCGCGCTGGTGCAGGCCGATCGACGGCTCGTCGAGGATGTAGAGGACGCCGACGAGCTGCGATCCGATCTGTGTCGCGAGCCGCAGCCGCTGCGCCTCTCCGCCCGAGAGCGTCTTGGCAGCGCGATCGAGCTGCAGGTAGCCGACGCCGACGTTGTCGAGGAACGTCAGCCGCTCGCGGATCTCCTTGACGATCCGGTGGCCGATCAGCTCCTCGGTGGGCGTCAGGCCGAGCTCGTCGAGGAACGCGAGCGCGCGCGTGACGGACATCCGCGTGAAGCTGTGGATCGACTCGTTGCCGACCGTGACCGCGAGCACCTCCGGCTTCAGCCGGGCGCCGCCGCAGGTCGGGCAGGGCCGGAAGCTCATGTACTCCTCGATGCGCTCGCGCTGCTGCGACGAGTCGGTCTCCTTGTAGCGGCGCTCGAGCGACGACACGATCCCCTCGAAGGCCATCGTGTACGAGCGCCGCCGGCCCATGCGGTTGCGGTACTGGACGTAGAGCTTGTCGCCCTTGGTCCCGTGCAGGAAGAGATCCTGCTGCTCGGTGGTCAGGTCACGCCAGGGCGTGTCGGGGTCGATCTCGTAGCGGTCGCAGATCGCCTGCACGATCGAGTCGTAGAAGCCGCCGTTTCCGACCGACCAGGGTACGAGCGCGCCGTCGCCGATCGTGACGCTCGAGTCGGGGACGATCAGGTCCGGGTCGATCTCGAGCTGGGAGCCGAGCCCGGTGCAGCGCGGGCAGGCGCCGTGCGGCGAGTTGAAGGAGAAGATGCGCGGCTGCAGCTCGGGCAGCGAGACGCCGTGCTCGGGGCAGGCGAACTTCTCGCTGAAGAGCATGGTCTCGCCGTCGACGACGTCGATCGCGACCAGGCCGTCGGCGAGCGCAGCCGCCGTCTCGACCGACTGCGTCAGCCGCTGGCGCAGGTCGGGCTTGAGCACGAGCCGGTCGACGACGACGTCGATCTCGTGCTTGAACTTCTTGTCGAGGACGATCTCCTCCTCGAGCAGCCTGACCTCGCCGTCGACCTTGACGCGCGTGAAGCCGTCTGCCCGCAGCTCGTCGAGCACGTCGCGGAACTCGCCCTTGCGGTCGCGCACGATCGGCGCATTGACCGTGAACTTCGTCCCCTCCGGCAGCGCCAGGATCTGCTCGACGATCTGGTCGAGGCTCTGCCCGGCGATCGGGCGGCCACAGACGGGGCAGTGCGGACGGCCGACGCGCGCGTAGAGCAGGCGCAGGTAGTCGTAGATCTCGGTCACCGTCCCAACGGTCGAGCGCGGGTTGCGCGAGGTCGTCTTCTGGTCGATCGAGATCGCCGGCGAGAGCCCGTCGATCGAGTCGACGTCGGGCTTCTCCATCATCTGCAGGAACTGGCGCGCGTACGCGGAGAGGCTCTCGACGTAGCGGCGCTGGCCCTCGGCGTAGATCGTGTCGAACGCGAGCGACGACTTGCCGGACCCGGAAAGCCCGGTGATGCAGACGAGGGCGTTCCGCGGCAGCCGGACGTCGATGTCCTTGAGGTTGTGCTCGCGGGCCCCGTGGACGATCAGCTCGTCGGTGGCCATTCGGCGACCATTCTAGCGCGCGAACACATGTTCGTCCAGCTGCCTCGACAGTAGTTTCCCGCACCACCGCCAGCGAACTCCCGGATGCCCGCACGACCGGCGTCGGGCATGCTTCCACTGCGTTGAACAGGGATCGCGAGTAGGACGAAGCTCCACTGACGAGGCAGCAGGAAGAACCCACCGAATGCCTCGCCGGTCGAGGGGACGAAACCGATTCCGAGGCAACGAAGGTCATGAGAGGCCCGCGCCAGCGGGCCTCTCCTCGTCTGCGCCCGCTTGTCGTCTCGCTCGGCTCGCACGTGGTGCTCGAGGATCTGGACGAGCACGGGTGGGAGGAGTACGTCCTCGTCGCTCCGGCCGAGTCGAACGTCGACGACGGACGGCTCTCGAGCGAGTCTCCCGTCGGCAGGGCGATCAGCGGGCACTGCAAGGGCGAAATCGTCGACGCCCATGCGCCCCGCCGGATCAGGCACCTGCGGATCACCGACCTGCACGCCTGACGACCGGCGCGGACGCGCTGTGGGGACGGTGCGCGCCGGGAACGATGGTGCGATGACGGAAACCGCCAAGCGGGCGCTCTCGCCGCCTTCGTGACCGGCGGGATCGTCGTGTTCGCTTCGGCGGCTTCGCGGTGATCCTGGCGATCCAGCTCGCGACGGCCGGAGCGGCCGGAAGGCAGACCCGGAGAGCCGGGTGCGCTCAGGCACGCGAGGCGGCGCCGGAGGGCGGCTCCGCCGCCCGGGAGGCCCTGCCGGCCGGACGCGAGAGGGTCAGGCCTTGCGCCAGCGGCCGAAAATCAAGCCGCCGAGGGTGAAGCCGAGCCCGAAGGTACCGAGCGCGAACGCGCCGACGGCGACCGTCTTCCGCGCCATCGAGAGCCGGTTCCAGCGGCCGAGCGCCTCCTGCTCCTCGGTCGTCAGCGGCTCGCCGCGGCGCTGCTTGCGAAGCGCGCCGCCCGCCCTCAGCCCGAGATAGAGGTCGTCGAAGATCTCGGGGGAGTCGTTGCCCGACTCTGTGTCTGAACCGGTGTCGGCCATGGTCGGACTGTATAGCCTCCTTCGACTGTGTCGACCCGTGTCCTGCACGTCTCAGACCTGCATTTCGGCCGGAACGACAAGCCGGAGTCGATCGAGGCGCTGGGGCGACTGGTCGAGCAGTCGCGGCCGGAGCTCGTGGTCGCGACCGGCGACCTCACCCACCGTGGGCTGCGCAGCCAGCACGAGCGCGCCGCCGACTTCCTCCGGGGACTCGGGCTGCCGGTGGTGGCGATCCCGGGGAACCACGACATCCCGTACACCTTCCCGAGGCGCTTCACGCAGCCCTGGCACGAGTTCGAGCGGCTCTGGGAGACGACCGAGCCGGTCTACCGCTCGGACGGCGTCGTCGTCGCCGGGCTCAACTCGGTGCGGCCGTGGCGGCACCAGTCGGGGCGGCTCCGCGACGCCCAGGTGGAGAAGGCGGCTGAGACGTTCGCGGGCACCCCGACGACGGCCTACCGGATCGTCGCCCTCCACCACCATCTGCTCGGAGCGCCCTGGCGGTCGCGGAAGCAGCCGGTTGCGAACCGGAACCGCGTCCTCGCCGGGCTCGTCGAGGCCGGCGCCGACCTGATCCTGGCGGGCCACATCCACCAGAGCACCGTCGCCGAGCGGCGCGAGTTCGAGCTCTCGACGCCGGCCGGCGAGCACGCCGTCGTCGTCTCGATCGCACCCGGCCTCGGCCAGCCACGGCCGAACCGCCGCGGCGAGGCCCGCGGCCTCCATGTCTACGAGATCGAGGCGAAGGTGCTGCGCATCCTCACCTACATCTGGCGCGAGGACGGCTGGGGGCTCACGGCCGTGCGAACCTTCCCGCGCGGCCGTGAGCCGCTGACCTTCCGCGCAGGCTGAGCATCCGCGGAAGCGGATGCTCAGCGCGCCAACACCCCTGAAGGGGGCCGCTTCGCGGCCCCGGCGTCACACTGTCGCCCGCGTACCTCCGCGGCCTGCGAGGGCGCGGTAGATCAGGAGCAGGATGATCGACCCGACGATCGCGGTCAGCCAGCTGCTCAGATCCCAGAACTCGTCCATCGGGTCGGCCCCGAAGAGCGCGGCGGCGAGGAAGCCGCCGAGAATCGCGCCGACGATCCCGATGAGCGTCGTGACGATGAACCCGCCCGGGTCCTCCCCCGGCAGCAGCGCCTTGGCGATCGCCCCGGCGATGGCGCCAAGGATGATGAACGCGATGATTCCCATCGAACCTCCTGATTCGGATACGAGCTTGTGGGTTGCAAATCCCCTGCCGCGAGCGCGCGCAAACGCGGGGTGAGAATTCCCCTGGAAACGGCTAGAGTCAGGCGACTGCGAGCCGAGGAGAGAGCATGAGCGAGCGTTTCGACGAGCTGAAGACCCGCCTGGCCGAGATCCACGACCTGCGGCGGTCCCTGGAGCTGCTCTTCTGGGACCAGACCGTGATGATGCCGCCGGGCGGAGGACCTGTTCGCGGGCAACAGCTGACGACGCTCGACCGGATCGCACACGAGAAGTTCGTCTCCGACGACATCGGCCTGCTCCTCGAGGGTCTCAGCGAGTACGAGCAGCAGCTCGACTACGACTCCGACGAGGCGTCGCTGATCCGCACGACCCGCCGCGACTACGACAAGTCGCGCCGCGTCCCGGCCGAGCTCGCCGCCGAGATGACCGGCGCGGCCGCCGAGGCGCACGACGTCTGGGCAAAGGCGCGCGAGGACAACGACTTCGCCCTCTTCCTCCCCCGCCTCGAGCGCGCGGTCGAGCTGAAGCGCCGCTACATCGAGTGCTTCGAGGGCTACGACGAGCCCTACGACGTCCTCCTCGACGACTTCGAGCCCGGGATGAAGACGGCCGAGGTGCGGGCGGTGTTCGACGACCTGAAGGCGGAGCTCGTCCCGCTGATCGCCGAGATCGGCTCGGTCGACGGCGACGACGCGTTCATGTCCGGCCCGTGGCCGATCGACGCGCAGCACGAGTACTCGCTGGACATCATCAGGCGCTTCGGCTTCGACGAGTCGTTCGCCCGGCTCGACCTGACCGTGCACCCCTTCGCGGCCAGCTCGGGCACGCAGGACATCCGCCTGACGACGCGCTACAAGGAAGATGACATCACGTCGATCTTCACAGCGATGCACGAGTGCGGGCACGGCCTCTACGAGCACGGCGTCTCGCCGTCGCTCGAGCGGACGCCGCTCTGCCACGGCGTCTCCTCGGCGCTGCACGAGTCGCAGAGCCGGATGTGGGAGAACATCGTCGGCCGCAGCCGCGAGTTCTGGAACTACTTCTACCCCTCCTTCCAGGAGGCGTTCCCCGAGGCCGTCGGCGACGTCGACCAGGAGCGCTTCTACCGCGCGATCAACCGGGTGAAGCCCTCGTTCGTCCGTGTCGACGCGGACGAGGCGACGTACAACCTCCACATCATCCTCCGCTTCGAGCTGGAGCAGGAGATCTTCGCCGGCACGATCGAGCTCAAGGACCTGCCGGAGGAGTGGAACCGCCGCTTCGAGGAGTACCTCGGGATCCCGGTGCCGACCGACACGCTCGGCGTGCTCCAGGACGTGCACTGGTCGGGCGGCGGCTTCGGCTACTTCCCCACCTACTCGCTCGGCAACATCGTCTCGGTGCAGATCTGGGAGAAGGTGCTCTCGGAGCTGCCCGACTTGCCGGACCAGTTCGAGCAGGGCGAGTTCGGCCAACTGCACGAGTGGCTGCAAACGCGGCTCTACGCTCTCGGGCGCAAGTTCACCCCGCAGGAGACGCTCGAGCGCGTGGTCGGGACGCCGACGATCGACGCGGCGCCGTACGTCCGCTACCTCAAGGACAAGCTGGGGGCGCTGACCGCGGCCTAGGGGTCAGGAGCTGGCGAAGCGAACCGCGGCGCGGGCCTTGGCCTTCGCGGCTTCGACCTCGCGGTCGCGCGGCGGCGCGGAGGTGACGAGCGCGTCCAGCAGCCGTCTCGACGCGGCGGTGACCTCGTCGACGGCGCGCGCGAACGCGGCCTCGTTCGCCTTCGACGGCTTCGTCGAGCCGCTGATCTTGCGGACGTACTGCAGCGCCGCAGCCTCGACCTCCTCGGGCGTGGCGGCGGGCTCGAAGTTGTGCAGCACCCTGATGTTCCGGCACATGGCGTCTCCTCCTAGCTGACGGGCTCGGCGAGCGCGGCGAGCTCGCGCCGCAGCTCCTTGATCTCGTCGCGCAGCTTCGCGGCGTACTCGAAGCGCAGCTCCTCCGCGGCGACGAACATCTCCTCCTCGAGCGTGACGGCGAGCTTCTCCAGCTCCTCGCGGGAGAGACCCTCGACATCGGATTTGCCGCCACGGCGGCGCCTCCCCGGCACGTTCGGGTTCTCGAGCGACAGGAACTCCGCGATGTCGCTGACGCCCTTCGTGATCGAGAGCGGCGTCGTCCCGTGCTCCTCGTTGTAGGCGAGCTGGATCGCGCGGCGGCGCTCGGTCTCCTCCATCGCGCCCTTGATCGCCTCGGTCATCTTGTCCGCGTAGAGCAGGACGCGGCCGTTGACGTTGCGCGCGGCGCGGCCGATCGTCTGCACGAGCGCCGTCTTGCCGCGGAGGAAGCCCTCCTTGTCGGCGTCGAGGATCGCGACGAGCGAGACCTCGGGCAGGTCGAGGCCCTCGCGGAGCAGGTTGATCCCGACGAGGACGTCATACTCCCCCAGCCGCAGCTCGCGGATGATCTGGATCCGCTCGAGCGTGTCGATCTCCGAGTGGAGGTAGCGCGCGCGGACCCCGGCCTCGAGCAGGTAGTCGGTCAGGTCCTCGGACATCTTCTTCGTCAGCGTCGTCACGAGCACGCGCTCGCCCGCCTCCTCGCGGCGGCGGATCTCGTTCAGGAGGTCGTCGATCTGGTTCTTCGTCGGCCGCAGCTCGACCTCGGGGTCGACGAGGTACGTCGGCCGGATCAGCTGCTCGGCGACGACCTGCGAGTGGCGCAGCTCGAACGGGCCGGGCGTCGCCGAGACGAAGACGAGCTGGTTGACCTTGTCGAGGAACTCGTCGAAGCGGAGCGGCCGGTTGTCGAGTGCGGACGGGAGCCGGAAGCCGTGGTCGACCAGCGTCTGCTTCCGCGAGCGGTCGCCCTCGTACATGCCGCCGATCTGCGGGATCGTCTGGTGCGACTCGTCGACGAAGACGATGTAGTCGGAGGGGAAGTAGTCGAGCAGCGTGTGCGGCGCCGAGCCCGCGGGCCGCCCGTCGAGGATCCGCGAGTAGTTCTCGATCCCGTTGCAGAAGCCGAGCTCGCGCATCATCTCGAGGTCGTACTCCGTGCGCTGGCGGATCCGGTGCGCCTCGAGCATCCGCCCCTGGTTCTCGAACAGCGACACCTGCTGCTCGAGCTCGTGCTTGATCTCGTCCTGCGCGCGCTCGATCGTCGGCTTCGAGGTGACGTACTGCGTCGCCGGGAAGACGGTGACCGTGTCGAGCTTCGCGAAGACCTCGCCGGTGAGCGGGTCGAAGTGGGTGATCTGCTCGACCTCGTCGCCGAACATCGAGACGCGATAGGCGGTCTCGGAGTACGCCGGCTGAATCTCGATCACGTCGCCCTTGACCCGGAAGCGCCCGCGGCCCAGCAGCGTGTCGTTGCGGACGTACTGGATGTCGATCAGCTTCCGGAGCATCACGTCGCGATCGGTCTCCTCGCCGACGGTGAGGAAAACGACGCGCTTCTCGTACTCCTCCGGCGAGCCGAGGCCGTAGATGCACGAGACGGACGCGACGATCACGGTGTCGCGGCGCGAGAGCAGGTTCGACGTGGCGGCGTGGCGGAGCCGGTCGATGTCGTCGTTCCGGGACGAGTCCTTCTCGATGTAAAGGTCGGCCTGCGGGACGTACGCCTCCGGCTGGTAGTAGTCGTAGTAGGAGACGAAGTACTCGACGGCGTTCGCCGGGAAGAACTCGCGGAACTCGTTGCAGAGCTGCGCGGCCAGCGTCTTGTTGTGGGCGATCACGAGCGCCGGCTTCTGCGTCTGCTCGATGATCCAGGCCATCGTCGCGGTCTTGCCCGTGCCGGTCGCGCCGAGCAGCGTCTGGTAGCGCTCGCCCGCCTGGAGAGAGCGCGAGAGCTCCTCGACCGCGCGCGGCTGGTCGCCGGTGGGGACGTAGCCGGCGGATGTCTTGAGTTCTGCCATCCGGGTAACAGCCTAGCCCGTGGCAATCGCCCAACCGGAGCCGCGGTCCTCGACCACGAACGCGCTCGAGTAGCGCACTGGCTCGAGCGGACCCGTCCGTCTCGCGCGACGTCTACGATGCGGCCCGCGTGATCCCCGCCGTCACACGAACTCGCCTGCTCGAGCTGGCAGCGCTCGCGGCTGGAGCGCTCCTGGTCAAGCCCAATGTCGCCCTGGCGCGGCTGCGCGCGCCGTCGCTGGCGCGCCTCTCGGTTCGGAACATCGGCCGGCGCTACAGCGGCGACCGGCGGCTCTTCGCGAGCGTCAGCCCCGGTGTCAAGGGCCGCGACCGAGCGTCGATCCGCTTCGCGCTCGACCGGCCGGCCACCGTCCGGCTCGAGGCCGTGCGAACAGCCCTCCGCCGCCGGACGACGGTCTGGCAGACCGAGCTGCGGCTGCAGCAGGGCGCTCACCGCATCTGGTGGAAGCCCGACGAGAAGGTCGCTGTCGGCACCTACGTGATGCGGCTGACCGTCGACGACGGCCGCGGGAACCGCAAGTCCTACGGCGGCACCCGGCCGGGGGCGCCGGAGCGGTCGATCGCCCCGGTCGTCCGCGTCCTCGGCGTGGAGGCCGCCTTCGAGAAGCGCAGCTACATGCCGCTCGAGCCGGCCAAGCTCACGGTGACCGCCGACTGCGAGCGCATCACCGTCCAGTTTCTCGCCTGCGGCACCGAATCCGAGTACACCGATCGCGTCGACGAGATGCGCGGCCAGCCGATCGGCCCGCTGCTCTCGTTCGGGTGGAAGCGCAAGCGCTCCGGGCCGCACACGGTCACGCTCGCGCCGGGGGCATGGGTCAGCGGCGTCTACGCCGCCAAGCTGACGACGGAAGACGGGCGAGTCGGCTTCGCTCCGCTGATCCTCCGCCCCGCGACGCTCGGCACTGTGCGCGAGGCGGTGGTGATGCCGACGAACACCTGGCAGGCCTACAACTTCGACGACTCCGACGGCGACGGCTGGGGGGATACGTGGTACGCGGGCGGCAATCCCCCCGTGCGCCTGACGCGGCCCTATCGGCAGCGCGGCACGCCGCCCTGGTTCCGTCGCTCAGACGTTCCCTTCCTCAAGTTCCTGCGCGGAACGGGCCGCACGCCGGACGTGCTCGCCGAGGACGACCTCGAGGCGTTCCCGAACGGTGACGAGCTGCGCCGGCTCTACGACCTGGTCGTCTTCCCCGGGCACACCGAGTACGTCACCGAGCATGCATACGACGTCGTGCAGCGCTTCCGCGACCTCGGCGGCCGCCTGATCTTCCTCTCGGCGAACAACTTCTTCTGGAAGGTGGAGAAGAACGGGCAGTGGATGCGGCGCGTGAAGCTCTGGCGCGAGCTCGGCCGGCCCGAGTCGGCGCTCCTCGGCGTGCAGTACCGCGCGAACGACAACGGCACGAAGCAGGGCTCGTACCAGATCGTCGACACCGCAGCGGCGCCGTGGCTCTTCGCCGGCACCGGGCTCCAGAACGGTGGCACGCTGGGCGAGATGGTGGGCGGCTACGGAATCGAGATCGACTCGACGACGCCGTTCTCGCCGCCCGGGACGAAAGTGCTGGCCCGGATCCCGGACCTGTTCGGCCCCGGCCTGACCGGCGAGATGGCCTACTACGAGACCGAGCAGGGCGCGCGCGTCTTCTCGGCGGGGGCCCTCGATTTCGGCGGCTCGCTCACCTTCCAGCCGGTGTGGCGGATGCTCGACAACCTCTGGCGGCACATGACGACCGGCTAGCCGGAACCGGTCTCCCGCAGGCGCCTCTCGGCGAGCCGCATGAGCGCGTCGCGCCCGCTGCACGTCTCGCAGACGAAGCTCCGCACGCCGTCGGCTCCGCTCGTGACGATGCGCGTCGGCGAGTCGAACGCCGCCGCTCGGAGCGGGCCGCGATGCCCCTGGAGGAAGTAGACACGCTCGCCGGTCGTGGCGTCCCAGAGGCCTGCCGTGGCGGGACCTGCCGTGACGACCCAGCGACCGTCCGGGCTGAAGGAGGCGTCGAAGACGGTGCCGAAGTGCCCGCGCAGGACGTGCAACGTCTCGCCCGTGCGCGCGTCCCAGATGCGCGCGTCGCCGTCCCTGGCCGCAGTGACGACGCGTCTGCCGTCGCGCGACACCTCGACCGAGAGGACCTCGTGCCGGTGGCCCTTCAGCTCGACGCCGTCGAGGACGACCGTGTCGCCCCGGATCGTCGCGCGCGGGTCGCGTGTGGGACGCGGCGCGGGCAGCGACGGCGCGGGCCGTAGCGGCGGCTGCAGCTGCGCCAGCCATGTCCGCACGGTCCCGTCGTCGCTCGCGGTCGCGAGCCGGTCGCCGGGAAGCAGCACGGCCGCGGTGACCGTGTCCTCGTGCCCCGCGAACACGGCCCGCGGGGCGCCGGTGTCGACCTTCCACGTCCGCGCGGTCTTGTCGCGGCTCGCAGTCAGCACCGCATCCTCGTTCGCGCCGAAGCTCGCGCGGCGCACCTGTTGCACGTGCAGCGGCATGGTCGAGACGCGGTTGCCCGTCCGGAGGTTGTAGACGCGCGCGGTGCCGTCGCTCCCCGCGGTGACGAGCAGCCGCGAGAGCCCGCTGAAGCCGACGTCGAGGATCTCGCTGTCGTCCCTGCCGCGGAATGCCTTGTGAAGGCGGCCGTTCCCCTCCCAGACGAGCGCGTCGCCGTCCGCGCCGGCGGTCGCGATCAGCAGCCCGTTCGGGCTGAACGCCGCCCGCTGGACCCGCGCGGGATGCGCAAGCCGCGCCAGCTCCCGGCCCTCCCGGTCGATCACGCTCGCCTCCCGGCGCCCCGCAGCGACGAAGCGTCGCAGGCCCGGGCCGGCGGCCACGTAACGCGTGCCGGCGGGCACGGGCACCGTCGCGACGACCTCCCCGCCCGGGAGCCGGCGCACCGTCAACCGCGTGCCACGCAGCGTGAGCGCGTTGCGGCCCGCGAGCCAGCTCTGCGCACCGCGCCGCGGAGCGACGACGACGCGACCGGGCTTCCCGCCGTCGACGAGCCGGATCCCGCCTTTCTCCGTCACCGCGGCGAGCGTGCCGTCCGGTAGGGCCGAAAGATCCGTGACCGGCGCGCGGAGCCGCGCCACCGTCCGCACGCGGGACTCGCGCATGGCCCGACGCAGCACGTCCTCGGTCGACGCCGACGGGGCGAGGCGCGCCGCCTCGAGCGCGAGCGCGACGCCGCGCTCGGGGTCGCTTACCAGCGCGAGCAGGGCGCTCGCCTGGAGCTGGCGTGCCCGGGCGAGCCGTTCCCCGGCCTCCGCCGCCGCCGCCTTCTCCCGCGCGTCGGCCCGCTGCGAGAGCGCCCAGAGCGCGAGTGCCGTCGTGGCCGCGAACGCGACCAGCGCCGCCGCCGCAACGGCGGCTATCCGCCGGTGACGCCGGCGCGCCGCCGCGCGCTCGCGCTCGAGCGCTCGCTCGGCCTCGTGTCGGGCGCGCCACGCCAGGATCGGCGGCGCGAGCACGTCGTGGAAGATCTCGTAGCGCGGCGGGCCGCCGGCACGCCCGGGGACGCGGCGCAGGATGCGGCCGGCGGCGAGGTCGGCGAGCACCGGCTCGAGGCGCGCCGGATCCTCCTTCGCGTACCGCGCGAGGTCCTCGACCGCGTAGGCGATCTTCGTCCCGGACGGCGTCACCAGGTAGTTGAAGAGCTCCGCCACGAGGTCGCGCGAGCCCGCATCACCGCCGGCGAGCGCCCGCTCGAGATGCTCCTCGACGATGCGGTCGGCTCCTCCGAGCTCTTCCAGCGTGGCGGCGCGGAGAACACTCGATCCGCGCTCGCGCTCGACCTCCCACAGCCGCTCGAGCACGAGCTGGAGATAGGGCGCCTCGACTCGCCGCGCCTGCCGATCGTCGTCGAGGATCGCCCTGCCCGTCAGCCCCTGCTCGATCCGCCCCGCGCCCACCTGCTCCAGCACCGCCTCGACGAGCTCCGGCTCGGCGGTCACGGCCGGGCCGCCGAGCTCACCGTAGACCCGGAGCGGCCCCTCGATCGCAGTGCGCGCGGCCGCCCGGGTCAGGTGGTCGAGCCGGAGGACGTTTCCGAACAGCCCGGGGACACGGCGCTTGAACGTGTCGAGGTCGGCGAGCGCGTCGTCGCGGACGCCTAGGAGGACGTGCACCGGCAGGTCTCGGCGCGTCAGCAGCTCCTCGAGCTCGTCCGCGAGCGGCCCGCCGTCCCGGCCGTGGTAGAGCACGTACTCCTCCATCTGGTCGAGCACGAGGTAGAGCTCGCCGAGCTCGAGCGCGCGCTCCGCGAGCGCGTCGGGGAGCGGCACGTCGGTGCGCGCCCCGGCCGCGGTTGCCACGGCTCCGACGGGATCGTCCCGCCAGCTGTCGACGATCGCGACGAGGGTCGAGTCGGCGCCGACCGCGCCCGCGGGGACGAGCGCCCGGAGGCGACGCGCGACGCCGGCGCGCAGCAGCGAGGTCTTCCCGACGCCGCTGGGGCCGTAGAGCACCGTCAAGCGCGAGGCCATCATGTTCGCGGCGACGAGCTCCGACTCGCGCTCGCGACCGAAGAACAGCAGGCGGTCGTACTCCGAGTCGCCGAACGCGGCGAGGCCCATGAACGGCGAGCGCGGCAGCGTCATACGACCTCTTCCGCCGCAGCATCGGCGGTCAGCCGCTCGAGCTGCTCGGCGTAGAGGTCGAGCGAGACGTCGTACGCCTCGACGCCTCGCTCCCGCCAGAGCTCGGCGGCGATCGGGTCGATCTCCGGCTGAACCGCCCAGGAGCGGTACGTCAGCCTGTCGCCACCCCAGACGCGACGGACGAAGACGCGCAGGCTCCAGTCCTCGACGGCGTAGCCGAGGAAGAGCAGATGGCTGCGGCGGAGGCGCGCGGCGAGCTGCACCGGGACGACCGCCGCGACGTCGCCGCCGACGAGATAGTCGATGTGGTCGTCCTCGCGGACGACGAAGCTCTCGAGCTCCCGCGTCTCGCCCGGCTCGACGTGGCCATGGATCTTCAGCAGCACCGGGCGCTCGTCCAACGCAAGGCCGGCGTAGGCGTTCGGCTCGTCGACGACGGTCGCCCCGCCGTCGGGCGCGAGGTGAAGGAACTTGCCCCGGTACCGCCCCGAGCCGACGTAGAGGACGACGTCCAGCGGCTCCGCCGCCGCGGCGAAGGCGTGCTCGACCGCGGCGTCGAAGCCGGTCGAGACGATCAGCTGCTGCGGCAGGCCGCGGTCGCGCAGCAGCGCCGGCAGCCGGGCCAGCCACCGGTGCAGCGCCGTCGGCTCCAGCTCGCTCGCGTACGCGCGGTGCAGCTCGTCGTAGAGGGGCCCGATCCCGTTCCGGGCCGCGATCGCCTGCGTGACGAAGGCCAGCCCATGTCCGTCGACGTCGACGTCGAACCGCTCGCCGAGCAGCCGCAGCAGCTTCGTGCCGCCGATCGGCGCCGCCCCGGGGCCGAGCACGGGGACGAGCCGACCGGCGCACAGTGCCCGCATCACCTCGTCGTAGTGGTCGTCGAGTGACGGCGCCGGGGCGCTGACGAGCGACCGCTCCTGTCGGAGGATCGAGCCGTAGAGCGCCTGCAGCTCGGGGCCGGGCTCGATCCCGAGCTCCTCCACGAGCGTGCGGCGGGTGTCGTGGTAGACCTCGAGCGCGTCCGCCTGCCTGCCGGTGCGGTAGAGCGCGAGCATCAGGTGGGCGCGCAGCCGCTCCTGCAGTGGGTGCTCGCGGACGAGCGCCTCGACCTCGGCCACGAGCTCGGCGTCCGCGCGCAGCTCCAGGTCGGCCGCAATCCGCTCCTCGAGCGCCGCCAGCCGGAGGCTCTCGAGCCGCTGGATCTCCTGCTGCAGGAACGTCTCGAACTGGAGGTCGGCGAACGGCGGCCCGCGCCAGAGCGCCAGCGCCTCGTGGAGCAGCACCGCGCGCTCGTCGGGCTCAGCCGCTCGGGCGCGGTCGAGCAGCTCCTCGAAGCAGCCGAGATCGAGCTGTCCCGCGTCGATCTCGAGCGCGTAGCCGTTGGGGCGCGTCTGCAGCAGCCCCGGTCCGAGCAGCTTCCTGAGCTGCGAGACGGTGTTCTGGAGCGACGTCGTCGCGGTCCGCGGCGGGTGCTCGCCCCAGAGCCGGTCGACGATTCGATCCGTCGAGAGCGCCTCGTTCGCGTGCACGAGCAGGAGCGCGACGAGTGCACGCTGGTTCCGGCCGGAAAGCGGAACGTCGGCGCCTCCGTCGACGATCTCGAGCGGTCCGAGGATCCGGAATTCGAGCATTCACAACGGTTGTAACAGGCTTCACGAGCCGCCGATAGGGCCGCGCCGATCCCGTTAGTGGGCCGTGAGGACCGCATGAGAGGGCCGTTTGGACCGGGATCGACGCTCGTCTCATGAAGACCACGAAGCCCATCTCAACCCTCGCCGGCCTCGCCGGCGCCGCGATCCTCGCGATCGCCTCGCTCGTCCTCATCGGCGGCTTCGACTCGACCACGACGGCAGCAGCCGCGACGTCTCGCCGCGCAGCGGGAGCGTACGGCTGGCCGGTGAAGCCGTTCGACCGGCCTCACCCCGTTCGGGCGAACTACGGAGACCCTCGCATCAGCTTCGCCGGGCCGCCCACGCAGGCCACGGTCATGCACGGCAGGGGCTCGTTCACCTTCCACTTCGGGATCGACATCGCCGTCCCCGACGGCACTCCGGTCTACCCCGTCCACTCCGGCACCGCGCGCCTGATCGGCAAGGGCAACGTCGGTGTGATCGGCGACGGGATGAACACGCAGTACTGGCACCTCGTCGTGGCCGTCCGCCCGGGTCAGCACGTCGTGGCCTACAAGACGGTGCTCGGCCGCGTGATGAGGGACTACGAGCACGTGCACTTCTCGCAGATCGAGAACGGATGGTCGGTCAACCCGCTCACGGGCGGGCGCCTGACGCCCTACTCGGACACGACGCAGCCGCAGGTCGCCTCGATCTCGTTCCGCGCAGGCACGTCGGACGCGGAGCTCTACCCCGAGGCGCTCTCGGGACGGGTCACGCCGGTCGTGCACGCGTTCGACACGCCCGCCCTCCGGGTCCCCGGGAAGTGGCAGAACCTCCCCGTCGCGCCCGCGCGGATCACCTGGCACGTCGTGCGTGTGAGCACCGGCCGCCGCACCGTCCTCCGCGAGCAGGTCGCGTTCGACGTCCGCCGGAGGATCCCGTCCGACCGGCTCTTCTGGAGCTACTACGCGCGCGGCTCGCGGCAGAACATGTGCTCGTTCGTGGAGCAGCGCGCCTGGCGCGTGCCCGGCACCTACCTCTACAAGCTCGGATCGACGCCGCTCGACACGCGCCGGCTCGGCAACGGGATCTTCGAGCTCGTCGTCACGGCGACCGACGGCCACGGCAACAGCGGCTCCGCGACGCAGGTGTTCATCGTCCGGAACGGGCCGAGGGTGTGACTGCGAAACTGTCGACCGGCGTGGTTCTCGTCCTCGCAGCCCTCGTCGCGCTGGTGGCGGCGACCGACCGGACGCCGTCGACCGAGGTGGCGGCGGGACCGCTCGTCGCGTCGGTGTATCCGGCGGACGAGCCTGCCGGGCTGCTCGTGACGAGCGGCGGCTGGGCGTACTGCGAGCAGATGCGCCCGGTGGCCCAGCGCACGCACCACACGCTCCTCTGCGGCCGCTACGCGAAGGACGCGTACGTCGGCGCCGGCCTCCGCCCGCTGCGGCACCTTGACTGGGGCAACGCTGCCTACCTCGAACGGCTCGCGGCGGCAGCAGCAGCGCTCCACCGCCGGGTCGGCGGCGAGCTCGTCCTGATCGGGGTCTCCTACTCCGGTTTCGGCGTCGCCACGCTCGCGACACATCACCCCGAGCTCCAGCCCGACCGGCTGATCGTGATCGACTCCTACTTCGACCTGGTGGCGCGCCGCCGGCTCCTCCCGGACTCCCACGAGACCGCGCGCGAGATCGACAAGGAGGCCGGAGCTGCACCGGCCGAGCTGCGGCGCCGGAGCGCGACCGCGGCCGGCCTCGCGCGCCTCGTCCGGTCGGGCACACGGCTGACGGTCGTCTGGAGCGTCTCGGAGCAGGAGCGGCGGCGGTTCAACGGAGCGACGTGCGGACGCGACGCGAGTGCGGCGACGCTCGCGCAGCTCGCTGGGCGCCTGCACAGGCCGGTCGTCGGCTGGGTGACGAGGAACGGTCACGGCCGGGATCTCTGGCGGCACGGCGCGGGCATCGTGCGCGGGACGATCCCAGGAACACGGATCACGTTCCCTGCGAGCGGCGCAGTTCCCGCCGGCTCGTTCTGCGGCTCCTAACCGCTCCATCACGTCTCCCGACTACGATTCCCGGCCGATGCGCCGACTCGTTCTGCTCGTCCTCGCCCTCGCCGTCGTCCAGCCCGCTGCCGCGGCGGACTTCACCGTCGCGCCACGCGACTTCTCGCCGACGGCGAAGCGGCTGCGGATCAAGGCCTCGCTGCCCACGGCCGAGCACGTCGGCGTCCAGCTGGCGCGTCGGGACGGCCGCGTGCTCGGCTGGATCGTCGAGCCGGAACGCCGCCGCTTCCTCGACTTCCGCTGGAACGGCCGCCTGCACAGCGGCGCGCGTGTGTGGGACGGGGCGTACACGATCCGCCTGGTCGACGGACTGCGCGTCCTGGCGGCGTCGCCGGTCCGCGTCGACCAGACCGCACCGACCCTGACGAACATCCGCGCCCGCAACCGCAGCCGGTTGCCGTTCAAGGGCGACAACGAGCGCTACACGACGATCTCGCCCAACGGTGACGGGCTGCGCGAGTCGGCCAAGATCAGCTTCAACCTGAACGAGGCCGCACAGGTGCACTTCGAGGTGACGCGGACGCTCAGCTCGCCCGTGACGATCTACGAGCTCTGGGCGAATCTGAAGCCCGGGCGGCACACGTTCACGTGGTTCCCGCACTGGTCGATGGGGGCGCGCACGTATCTGATCCGGCTGAGCACCCAAGACCGCGTCGGCAACAGGCGCACGTACGGCGCCGACAACGCGCGCGAGGGCCGCAAGCTCCGCTCGGCCGTCGTCCGCGTGCTGGGCGTCGACGCGGGCTTCACGGCCGAGAGCTACGTCGCCTCGAGCGCGGCACGCCTCGCGATCGAGACCGACGCGACGTCGCTGACGCTGCAGACCTTCCGTGCAGGCGGCGAGGACACGCGCACGCACAGCGACACGCTGATGAACGGGATCCCCGTCGACCAGCCGGTGACGATCGAGTGGAAGGCGCGCCACCGCCGGGCGACACTCAACCGGGCGCTCGGCCCCTGGCCGACCGGCGTCTACTTCGTCAAGCTGACCGCGAACGACGGGCGGATCGGCTACGCGCCGTTCGTGATCCGGCCGACGACCTTCGGCGAGCGGAGCCGCGTCGCCGTCGTGATGCCGACGAACACGTGGCAGGCGTACAACTTCCGCGACTCGGACGGCAACGGCTGGGGCGACACCTGGTACGCCAAGGGCGCCCAGAGCACTGCCGGCCTGGGCCGCATGTTCATCCGGCGCGGCGTCCCGCCGCAATGGCGCAAGTACGACGTCGACTTCCTCCGCTGGCTGAGCATGACCGGCAAGCAGCCGGACATCCTCACCGAGACCGACCTCGAGTCGATCCGGACCGCCGAGGAGCTGATCTCTCACTATGAGTTCGTCGTCTTCCCCGGTCATTCGGAGTACGTCACCCGGCACGAGTACGACCTGATGCGGAACTATCGCGACCTCGGCGGCAACCTCGCCTTCCTCTCGGCGAACAACTTCTTCTGGCAGGTGCAGCTCCAGGGCCGGACGCTGCGGCGAACCCGGCTGTGGCGCGACCTCGGGCGTCCGGAATCCTCGCTCATCGGCGTCCAGTACCGCGGCAACGACGACGGGAAGCTGCAGCGCCCGTTCATCGTCCGCTCCGCCTCGACCGCGCCGTGGCTCTGGGCCGGGACCGGTCTCGGCGACGGCACCACCTTCGGCCAGGAGCTCGGCGGCTACGGCATCGAGATCGACGGGACGACGCCCTCTTCGCCGCCAGGGACGACGGTGCTCGCCGAGATCCCCGACCTCTTCGGACCAGGGCTGACCGCCCAGATGACCTACTACGAGACACCGCAGGGGGCGAAGGTCTTCGCCGGCGGCGCGATCGACTTCGGCGGCTCGGCGACGCTCCCCGCCGTCAGCCGCATGCTCTCCAACCTCTGGGCGCGGCTCGCGGCGCCCTAGGCGCGCATGCTGCGGATCCGCGAGCTCGAGCCCGCGGACGCCGACTTCCTCGGCGTCATGCTCTACGAGGCGATCTACTGGGATCCCGCCAAGGAGCGGCTTCCGGCCGAGTTCGTGCTCGCCCATCCGCAGCTAACGATCTTCCACGCGGGCTGGGGCCGCCCGGGCGACGCCGGGCTCGTCGCGGAAGCGGACGGCGTGCCGGCGGGGGTCGTCTGGTACCGCCTCTTCACCGAGGAGGAGCACGGCGAGGGGTTCGTCGACGAGGCGACGCCCGAGCTCGCGATCTCGGTCGCGGACGGGCAGCGCCGCCACGGAGTCGGCACGGCCCTGATGAACGCGATCCACGACCGAGCCCGACGGGACGGATTCGAGCGGATCTCGCTCAGCGTCGACGCCGACAACCCGGCGAAGCGGCTCTACGCCAGGCTCGGCTACGTCGAGTACGAGCCCGGCGACGGCCTCGGCAGGATGATCCTCACCCTCTAGGAGGGCGCCCGGCGGCTCAGCCGCTACTTCGCCAAGCCCTCCTAGGCCGCGACCGCTGAGACTTCCGGCGCCGCCTCGTCACGATGGCGGAGCGCGATCGCGGCGAACCCGAGCGCCGCCGCCGTCATCCCGATCGCCACGGCGGCGAAGACGCGCTCGACGCCCCACGGCTCGAGCAGCTGTCCGGCGACGAGGAAGCCGGCGGGCGCGGAGAGCGTGCTCACCGAGATCAGCGCGGTCATCATCTTCGGCCGCAGGTCGACCGGCGTCCGAGCCGTGATCACGCCGATGGTGGGGCCGTTGACGAGCGGTGTGAACAGCATCGCCGTGAAGAGCGCGGCCATGACGCCCCACGCCGGCAGGTCGAACGGGAGGAGCCAGAGCGGGATCGTGAGCGCGACGATCCCCGTCGCGGCCAGCCGCAGCGGCGGGAAGCGCTTGACCACGACGACGGCGCCGATGCTGCCGATCACCGCTCCCGCGCCCAACGCGGTGAAGAAGAGCCCTGCGATCTTGGAGTCGCCGGAGAAGCTGTCGTAGGCGTAGAAGGGCAGCGTCGCCGACAGCATCGCGCCGAGGAAGTTGATCACGATCACGGTCGCGCCCAGCGGGCCGAGCAGCCTGTCGCGGACGAGGAACTTGATCCCGGCGAGAACGCCGTGGGTGGCAGCCTGGCCCAGCCGCTTCGTCCTCGGGACGAAGCCCGCGAGGAGCAGGAACGAGACGCCGTAGGTGGCCGCGTCGACGTAGAGCACGTTCGAGGCGCCGAGGATCGGGATCAGGATCCCGGCGAGCGCAGGCCCGGCGAGCGCGGCGAACGCGGTGCCGCCCTCGATGGCGCTGTTCGCCTGCGCGATCGTCGTCTCGTCCTCGCCGACGAGCTCCGGCAGGATCACCCGCTGAGCCGCGAAGTACGGCGCCATGAAGCACCCGAGCGCGAAGACGAGCGCGAGCAGCAGCGGAAAGCTGAGCACGTCGGCCGAGTGGAGGATCGGGAGCGAGGCGAGCAGCGGGATCCTGGCCGCGTCGCACGTGAGCATCGTCGTCCGTGCCCCGAGCCGCTCCACCACCATCCCGCTCGGGATGCCCAGAATCGCCGCGGGCGCGATCTCCGCGGCCAGGACGAGCGTCATCTTCGACGCCGAGCCGGTCGTGACGAGCACGAACCACGGCAGCGCCAGGTACGTCATCCGGGAGCCGAGGATCGAGACGACCTCGGCGGCGACCAGAGCGGCGATCGGGGTCTTGCGCATCTCGCGATAATAGTACGACCGTACGTTTTTGTAAAGTACGCCGATGCCGAAGGTGACCGAGGAGCACAAGGAGGCCCGCCGCGAGCAGATCCTCGCCGGCGCCCAGCGCGCGTTCGCGCGCCCATGGCTACGAGGGCGCGACGGTGGCGCGGCTCGAGGAGGAGACCGGGCTCTCCCGCGGCGCGATCTTCAACTACTACGAGAACAAGGAAGCGCTCTTCGTCGCTCTCGTGCGCCGCTCGTCCGACCGCTTCGTCGAGATCTGGCTCGAGCGGGGCTATCGCGCGCTGCTCGAGGCCGTGCTCGAGGAGGATCCGGCATGGCTCTCCGTCCAGGTCGAGGCGGCCCGCCGCGTGCGCACCGACGAGCGCTTCCGGGAGCAGATCTCGCGTCTGGAGGACGACGCGGTCGCGCAACGCGAGTCGAGGCACGCACGGCTGCAGGACGTGACGAGGGGCGACGTCCCGATCGACGTGATCGCCCAGTTCCTCGGCATGCTCGCGAACGGCGTCGCCTTCGCCCGCGTCACCGACGACCCGATGCCCGACCTCGACCAGCTGATGACGCTGATCGAGACGGGTGTTGCACCGCGCTAGACGCCTCCCGGCACGACCGCCACACACCATCTGTAAGGTGCGCCTTACACGATGCGCCTGGCTGCCCTGATCGCACTCCTCGTGCTGCTCGCTGGCTGCGGCGGTGACGGCTCGGACGACGCCGCTTCGACGACGACGGCCGCCGCCGAGGCGACGAGCGGCGCGATCGATGCGGCCGATCTCGCCGGCGTCAAGAGCTATCTGACCGACCACACCGTGCAGCTGGCGGGGGCCACCGTGGAGTTCGGCGAACTCGCAGCGGAGTACGACGCTCTCGCCAAGAGCGTCGACTACGACTACGCACGCCTGCTCACGGAGCATCGCCAGGGGGTCGCGCGCATCCTCGCGGCTGCGAAGAAGACCTGGATCGAGGCCAACCCCTACTACGAGCAGATGGAGGGGGTCGTCGCCGGGACGCCGTCGCTCGCGGAGTACGACATCATCATCGACGCCGGCTCGAGCAAGGAAGAGGATCCGGAGAGCGCAGTGCCGTTCGACCTCAAGCTCTCGGACGGTCGCGTCCTCGAGCAGCCGGGCAACCTCTTCAACCTGACCGAGGGCATGCTCTGGGGAACGCGCCCGGATCTGACCGGGCAGGCGAAAGCAGACCTCGACGGAGACGGCACGGTCGAGTTCGGCGAGGCGCTGCCCGACGCACGCGTCCTGTCCGCAGCCGCCGAGGCCTTCGACCGCTATGCGCACGAGCTCGACACGGAGGCGCAGGCATGGCAACCGACCGCATCGGACGCCTTCACCGCCCTCGTCGTGATGGTCCCGACCATGAGTGAGTACTTCGGCCAGTGGAAGGAATCGCGGTTCGTGAAGGGCAACGCTGCCGACGGCGAGGCGTTCAACGTCGTCTCCCGGCTCTCGGACATCAACGACATCATCGGCGGGCTGGAGGTCGTGTACGACGGCGTCGAGCCCGGAATCGCACAGACGGACAAGGCCGCAGCCGCTCAGACCGGTAAGGAACTCGACGAGCTCAGCGCATTCATCTCCGATCTGCGCGCGCAGGAGCGGGACGGCCGCCGGTTCACGCCGGAGCAGGCAGACCAGCTCGGCACCGACGCACAGGCGCGCGGCGAGGCCGTCGCCGGTCAGGTCGCGCAGCACGCCGCGCAGCTGGGCGTCGAGATCCAGCAGTAGCGATGCGGCGCGCAGCGCTCCTCGCGGCAGCATTCGCCGCCGCCGTGGTGGCAGCGTCATCTGCGAGCGCGAACGCGCCCGCAGGGTGGGCCGGAGCCGTCGACGCGCGTCGCGATCTCGGCGCTGCGCAAACCGCACTCGTACTCGGTGACGCCGAGGGCTCCCGCAGGCTCGTTGCGCGAGCCGACGCGACGCTGACGGCGATCGCGCCCCAGCTGCCCGCCGCGCTGCGGCGGGATCTCCTCGCTGCGCTGACTCGCACACGGGCAGCAGCAGCCGCTGGCGATGCGCGCGCACTGGCCCGCGCTCGCGCCGCTGCGTGGACGACGCTGCTCCGCGCCGGGCTCACCGGCGCGGTTGCCGACGCGCGTCGTGGAGACGCCGCAGCGGCTCGCCAGTGGCTGCTCGTGCGCGACTTCCGAGCCCCCACTCGCTTCACGCGCGCGGGAACGGATGCCACCCTCGCCGTTTCCGCGCTCGCGCGGGGCACGACGCGGCCGGCCGCCGCGGCGCGGGCGATCCGCACCGACCTGCTCGACACCTACGAGGCGAAGCTGCGAGCTGCCCTGGACGACGCCGGTGTGGCGTCCAGGCGCGGCTTCGCCGTCCGGCTGGCCGAGGAGGTCGCGCTGGCCCGCGGGTACGCAGCGATCGTCGAGCCGAGCTACCGCACCCAGCGCGGCGACGCCGCGCTCGCCCAGCTCGAGGGTGCGCTCGAGCGGCTCGAGACGGCCGCGGCCGGCGGGGCTGCCCCTTTCGCCGCCGCCGCCGACGATGTCGTCCGCCTCCTCGAAGGGTTCCGGGCGGCGCCGCTCGCGGCCGCCGAACAGGCCCGCCGCGCAGGCCAGCTCGACCGTTTCCTCCGACTGGTGCCGATCGAGTACGACCGGGGCGTCGAAGGGACACGGATCACACTCCCGTTCGAGATCCAGGAGGCGATCAGCTTCCGCAACGCGGTCGCCGCCGCGCTGGCGGACGTCTCGCCCGAGTTGCTCGCGCGCGACCCGGCGGCGACCCGTGAGCTGAGCACGATCGTCGCTGGGCTCGGCGGCGCGCTGGACGCAGCCGTTGCGGGCCGGCCGGAGTCCGCCGAGGCCGTCCGCGCGCGCACCGAGCGCGCACTGGAACTCATCGACGGCCTCTACCCCGATTCCTGGAAGGAGGCGGCGACCGGCGCCGACTTCGACGTCATCGCAGCCTCGATCGACCGCCTCGCGGCGGCCGCGAAGGCAGGCAGCTGGAGCCGGGCGGAGCAGGCTCGGCTGGAGGCGTACGGGATCTTCGAGCTCGGCCCGGAACAGCGGCTGCGCGGGATCGCGCCCTCGCTGTTCCAGCGAATCGAGGGCCTCTTCTGGTACGGCAACGGCGGTCAGGCCGGGCTCGTGCAGCTCGTCAAGCGCAAGGACGCCGGCGCGGAGCTCGAAGAGTCGGTCGCTGCGCTGCAGGCCGAGCTCGAGCAGGCGGCGCAGCGGGTCGGCTCGAGCAGCTCGACGGCCGCCGTGATCACGAACAGCGCCATCGTCGTCTTCCGCGAAGGGCTCGAGGCCGTCCTGATCCTCGCCGCGCTGATGGCGAGCATGGTCGGCGTCAACCGGCGCTACCGGCGTCCGCTCCTGGCCGGCGCGGCGCTCGCGCTGGCCGCCTCCGCAGTCACCTGGGTGATCGCCCAGACCGTGCTCGGCTCGCTCGCACTCTACGGCGAGAAGCTCGAGGCGATCGTCTCGGTGATCGCGATCGGCGTGCTCCTGCTGATCCTGAACTGGTTCTACCACCGGGTCTACTGGAGCGAGCATCTGGCCGACTTCCACAAGCGCAAGGCGCGGATCCTGCGCGGCTCGCACGTCGGCTTCATCTCGGCGCAGGTGCTCGGGCTGGCGGCGCTGGGCTTCTCGAGCGTGTACCGGGAGGGGTTCGAGACCGTCCTTTTCCTGCAGGCGCTGACCCTCGAGGCCGGCGTCCTCGCCGTGCTGCCCGGCGTCATGCTGGGCCTCACAGCCACGCTGGCGGTCGGCGGGCTGACGATCCTCCTCGAGCGGAAGCTGCCGCACCGGAAGATGCTGATCGCGACCGGGATCCTGATGACCTGGGTGCTCGTTATCCTCGTCGGCACGACCGTGCAGACGTTCCAGGTCGTCGGCTGGATGCCGGTGACGCCGATCGAGGGCCTGCAGCTGCCGTACTGGACCGGCGCGTGGCTCGGGATCTACCCGACCTGGGAGGGCGTCGCCGCCCAGGTCGGCGCCGCTGCCTTCGTCATCGGCAGCTACGTCGCCGCCGAGCAGGTCCGGGCACGGAAGCGGCGGCGGATCGTCTCGTCGGTGCCGAAGGCGTCGGCCGCGACGAGCAGCTACGGCGGCAACTAGGAGGGTCTGGCGGAATGGCGCTCGTCGCCGGGGTGCGATGGTCGTTCCTATTGCAAGGACGCAGGGAGCGCCGATAGCCGAAGCTATCGGCGCGACTGAGGACGCCGCCTCGGGACGAGCAGCGCAGCCCGGCGGCTCAGCCGCTATTTCGCCAGACCCTCCTAGAGGCCGAGCTCAGAGCGGTACGCGCGGGCGTAGATCGCCTTCAGCTCCTGCACGCGCTGGACGTAGTGGCGCGTCTCGGGGAACTCGATCCCGCTCCCCTCTCTCCGCCAGCGGTCGACGTTCGCCTGGCCGGCGTTGTAGGCCGCCAGCGCGAGCTCCTCGTCCTTGTACTTGTCGAGCAGGTGGCGCAGGTACCAGGAGCCGTAGCGGACGTTCAGCTCCGGATTGACGAGGTCGCGCTCGTGCCAGCCGCTGCCGCCAGTGCGGTCGGCGATCCCCTGCGCCGTCGCGGGCAGGAGCTGCATCAGTCCGACGGCGCCGGAGCTGGAGACGGCATCGGCCTTGAACTTCGACTCCTGGTAGATCACAGCCGCAAGCAGGTGCGGCTCGAGGTCGTAGTTCTCGGCATGCCCGACCACGATCTCCTCGTACTCGAGCGGATAGCGCATCCGCTCGTACCAGCGCGGCTCCGTCTCGAGCACGTAGAACGCGAACGCCGCGACGATCACGCCGAGGACGCCGACCGTGGCGAGCTTCACGCCGTCAGCTCCCGCATCACGCCCGCGACCCACTCGTCGAGCTGATCGAGCGTGCCGGTGTTCACGTACGCGAAGTCGGCGCGCTGCACCTTCTCCTTGTCCGGCAGCAGCCGCTGGTCGCGGTCGTCGCGCGTGACGCGCCGCCGCTGCTCGCGCAGCTTGGCGGGCGCGGTGATCACGACG
This sequence comes from uncultured Gaiellaceae bacterium, assembly GCA_963705515.1. Taxonomy (GTDB): domain Bacteria; phylum Actinomycetota; class Thermoleophilia; order Gaiellales; family Gaiellaceae; genus Gaiellasilicea. Next base: position 1,204,777 of record CAVPJV010000008.1, on the reverse strand, counting down.
ACCTTGTCGAAGCGCTTGTCGCCGCCGGTCTCGTAGAGGAGTGGCACCTCGGTGACGCAGACCTGAGGCGGGTTCGGCAGCTGGCCGAGCTGGTCGCGCCAGCGCAGGTACTCGGCAGACACGAGCGGGTGCAGAAGTCCTTCGAGGAAGTCGAGCTTCGCCCGGTCGCCGAAGACCACGGCGCCGACGCGCCTCCGGTCGATCACGCCCTCGTCGTCGAGGACGCCCTCGCCCAGCTCGCGGACGATCGCCTCCTTCACGTCGGGATCGGTGCGAAGCAGATGGTGGACGATCTCGTCGCTCGACACCGTCGCGGCACCGGCCTTCCGGAACGCGTCCAGCGCTTCGCTCTTGCCGGCACCGATCCCGCCGGTGATCGCGACCGCAACCGGGCGCGGCAACTTAGGCGGCAGGCGGGGTGTCGGGCTCGTCGCCCGATGCAGCGTCCGACTCGGCCGTCGGCTCGTCGACGGGCTCGTCGCCCGCAGCGGCCTCGATCTCCGCCGTCGTGTCGGCCTCGAGCTCGACCTCCGCAGCTGCGTCCGACTCGGGCGCCGGCGTGTCCTCGACCTCGACCTCGACCTCGACCTCGACCTCGGCGGCCGGCTCGGCCTCCGCGACGGGCTCGGTCTCAGCCACCTCGGCCTCCACCGTCTCTGCCTCGGCCACCTCGGCCGTCGGCTCCTCGATCTCGACGGCGGCCTCGGCCTCGGCGCCCTCCTCGGCCGCGCCGGCCGGGAAGACGTCCTCGGAGAGGTTCAGGTTCGGCGTCAGGTGCACGGACTCGCCGCCGTCGGCGCGCGGGAGCGGCTCCTGGCCCTCCTCGACCCGCTTCAGCGAGAGCGAGAGGCGGCGGCGCTCGGCGTCGACCTCGAGAATGAGCACGTTGACCGCGTCGCCCTGCGAGACGACCTCGCGCGGGTTCTCGACGTGGTGCTGCGCCAGCTCGGAGATGTGCACGAGCCCCTCGACGCCGGGCAGGATCTCGACGAAGGCGCCGAACGTGACCACCTTCGTGACGCGACCCTCGACGACGTCGTTCTCGGAGTAGCTCTCGAGCACCTGCTGCCACGGATCCGACTGCGTCTGCTTGAGGCCGAGCGAGATCCGTTGGCGGTCGCGGTCGATGTCGAGCACCTTGACCTTGACCTCCTGGCCGATCTCGAGCACCTCGGAGGGATGGTTGACGTGGCTCCACGAGAGCTCGGAGATGTGGATCAGGCCGTCCATGCCGTTCAGGTCGACGAAGGCGCCGAAGTCGACGATGTTCGAGATCGTGCCGTCGACGATGTCGCCCGGGTTGAGCCGGTCGAGAATCTGCTGGCGCTGGTCCTTGCGCTCGTCCTCGAGGACGGCGCGGCGGGAAAGGACGACGTTGTTGCGCGACCGGTTCAGCTCGATCACCTTGCAGCGAAGCTCGGTCGCCATGAACTCGTCGAGGTCCTGGACACGGCGGATGTCGACGAGCGAGGCGGGCAGGAAGCCGCGCACGCCGAGGTCGAGGATCAGGCCGCCCTTGACGACCTCGATCACGCGGCCGACGACGGGCTCACCGGACTCGGCGGCCGCCTCGATCTTCTTCCAGGCCAGCTCGAACCGCGCGCGCTTCTTCGAGAGGATCAGGCGACCCTCCGCGTCCTCCTTCGTGAGAACGAGCGCATCGATCTCCTCACCGACCGAGACCTCGTCGGCGGGGTTGACCGAGCGGCGGATCGAGAGCTCGGCGACCGGGATGACGCCTTCCGACTTGTAGCCGATGTCGACGAGCACCTCGTCCTTGTCGACGCGGACGACCGTGCCGTGCACGACCTCGCCCTCGTTGATCGTCGGGAAGGTCGACTCGTAGTCGGGAATCAGCTCGCCGTCGGGACCGGCTACCCAGACCCCTTCCTCGGCTGCGATCGGCTTTTCCATCGTGTCGTTGGCCATGCGAGTTGCGGAGTATAGCCCGAAGTTCGCAGCGGCTAGGAAAGCCTAGTGACAGGTTGTCACGAGCTAGCTCTTGGCTTCGTTCCAGTCTTCGCCGACGCCGACGTCGACCGCCAGCGGCGGGTCGAGCGGGTACGCGCCGGTCATCTCCTGGCGCACGAGCTCCTTGATCGCGCTCGTCTCCGTCTCCGGCACCTCGAGCAGGAGCTCGTCGTGCACCTGGAGCACGAGCCGGGCACCCCTCCCCTCCTCGCGCAGCCGCTCGTGGATGCGGATCATCGCCACTTTGATGATGTCGGCCGCCGTGCCCTGCATGACCGAGTTGACGGCCAGCCGCTCGCCGAGCGCGCGCGTCTGCCGGTTGCGGACGCGGATCTCCGGAACGGGCCGTGCGGCGGCCGAGCAGCGTCGTCACGTAGCCGTCGCGCTCCGCCTGCTCGATCGTGCGCTGGATGAAGTCCTGCACGTGCGGGAAGCGCGCGAGATAGGTGTCGATGTACTCCTGTGCCTGCTCACGCGGGATCTCGAGGTTCTCGGAGAGCCCGAACGCGGAGATCCCGTAGATGATCCCGAAGTTGACCATCTTGGCGACGTTGCGCTCGTCCTTCGTCAGCTCGGCCGGATCCTTGCCGAGCACCTCCGCCGCCGTCGCCGTATGGATGTCCTCGTTCCGGGCGAACGCCTCGCGCAGGCGCGGCTCACCGGAGACGTGGGCGAGGATCCGCAGCTCGACCTGGCTGTAGTCGGCCGAGATCAGCCGGGAGCCGGGGTCTGCCACGAACGCGGAGCGGATCTCGCGGCCCAGCTCGGTGCGGATCGGGATCGCCTGCAGGTTCGGGTTCGTCGTCGAGAGCCGGCCCGTCGAGGCCGCAGCCTGGTTGAAGGTCGTGTGCAGACGCCCGTCGTGCTCCGAGATCAGCTGCGGCAGCGGGCCGAGATAGGTGTTGATCAGCTTCGAGAGCTCGCGCCACTCCTCGATCACGCCGACGATCTCGTGCTCGCCGCGGATCGACCGCAGCACCCGCGTGTCGGTCGAGTAGCCGGTCTTGCCCTTGCGGCCCGGTGTCAGGCTCGAGCACCTCGAAGAGGATCCGCGCGACCTGCTGCGTCGAGCCGAGCATGAACTCCTCGCCCGCCAGGTCGTACGCCTTCGCCTCCAGCTCCTCGACGCGGTCTGCGAGCCGGGCCGTGATCTCGCCCATCCGGTAGGTGTCGATCTTGACGCCGGCGTCCTCCATCGACGAGAGCACTGCGGTCAGCGGCAGCTCGATCTCGTCGTAGAGGCGCTCGGAACCGCGCTCGACGACGCGCTCGCGCATCGGCCCGGCGAGCCGTCGCGCCGCCTCGGCACGCGTGATCAGCGCCGCCGTCTCCTCCTCGGTGGCCGGCTCTGGGATCACCTCGAGCCCGTACTCCCGCTGCAGGTCGTCGATCGCGTACTCGGAGCGTCCCGGCTCGATCAGGTACGCAGCGAGCAGCGTGTCGTCGGCGGGACGCATCGTCAGCCGCGGCAGCGACTTGAAGTCGTGGGCGACAAGATCCGCGTCGCGCAGCCGGGCAGGCGAGGTCTCGTCCCAGGGGCCGACGACGACGCCGTCCTCCTGCGCGAGCGCGAAGCGGTCGCCGGCGACGGCGAGGCCGGCGCGGCCGCGCACCTGGGGCAGCTCGCCCTCCCGCCACGGGACGACGGTGCCTGCGACGGGGATCGGCACGGCGGCCGGGATCGCGTCCTCGAGGTCGTCGATCCGGTTCAGGAGCCCGCGGAACTCGTAGCGGCGGAACATCTCGCGCAGCTGCGAGCGGTCGGGCGGCTCGAGCACGATCTGCGAGGGATCGAAGTCGAGCTCGAGGTCGCGGCGCATCGTCGCCAGCTCCTTCGACGTCCGCGCCTGGTCGGCGAACTCGGTGATGTTCTTGCGCCGCGCCGGCGAGAGCTCGTCCGCGTGCGCGATCACCTCCTCGAGCGAGCCGTACTGGGCGATCAGCTGGCCGGCGGTCTTGTCGCCGATCCCAGGGACGCCGGGGATGTTGTCGGACGTGTCGCCCTTGAGCCCGATGAAGTCCGGAATCTGGTCGGGGCGGATCCCGTAGCGGAGCTCGACCCGCTCGGGCGTGTACACGTTCACGTCCGCGACGCCGCGCGGCGTCATCATCAGGACGATGTTGGCGGAGCAGAGCTGGAAGGCGTCGCGGTCGGTCGAGACGACCGTCGTCTTCACGCCTGCCTCGTCCGCGCGGGTGGCGAGCGTCGCGATCACGTCGTCCGCCTCCCAGCCCTCGAACTCGAGGTTGCGGTAGCCGAACGCCTCCACGATCGGGCGGAAGTGCGGGAACTGCTCGCGCAGCAGGTCGGGCATCGGCCGGCGGCCCTGCTTGTAGACCAGGTCCGCGGCTTCGGCGACCGCGTGGCGCTGCGTCGGGCTCGAGTCCCACGCGACCGCGACCCCCTTCGGCCGGTAGTCGGAAAGCAGCTTGAAGAGCATGTTCGCGAAGCCGAGGAGCGCGTTCGTCGGAAAGCCGTCGCTGGTCGCGAGCTCCTCTGGAAGGGCGAAGAAGGCGCGGTAGGCGAGGTTGTTGCCGTCGACGAGGAAGAGCTCGGAGTCCCGTGCAGGCCCGTCGTCGAGCTGCAGCTCCTGTCCGGTGAGGGTCTTCGGAGACACCGCATCGAGTCTACGCAGCAGGGCGGCGCCGCAGACTCCGCTAGGTATCGTCGCGCGGTCGTGGAGATCGTTCCGCTCACCGAGGGGGAGAAGCGCGGCGCCGAGGCGCTGCGGGACGGCGGCCGAGTAGCGCACCTCGTCGGCGCCCTCGGCGAGGCACCGTCACGCGGCAGGCACGCCTGGGTCGGCCTCGGCGACCACTCGCTCGCACCGGGCGAGTCGCCGGAGCTGCTGGCGGACGTCTACGCCGCGGCGGGCGCACCGTGGGTCGAGGACGGCTACCTGACGCACATCGTCGAGGTGGCCGCCGACGGGCCGCTGCCGCAACTGTTCTTCGCGCTCGGCTTCGGCCAGGAGCAGGTGCATGCCTCGGCGCCCGTGCGGGCCGAGGAGCCAGCGAGGCCGCCGACCGGGACGATTCGCCGGGCGCGGCCGGCCGACATCGAGCTGCTCCTCGACGTCGTCGGAGCGATCGGCGAGCACCAGGTCGGCCCGCCCGTCTGGTCGGGCCTGCCGGTGCCGCAACGGGAGGAACTGCGGGACGACTGGGTCGAGTTCCTGGAGGACGAGACCGCCGTAATCCTGCTCGCGGAGCGCGACGGTGACGCGCTCGGCTACGCGGCGTTCTCTGCCGGCGACCGCCCTGGAGTCGCGCACCTCCCAGTCGCCGCGACGCGGCCCGACGCGCGCGGCACGGGTCTCGGGGTCGCGCTCGTCGAGGACGCCCTGCACCAGGCGCATCTCGCCGGCTTCGAGACCGTGGAGCTCGACTGGCGCTCGACGAACCTGCTCGCTGCACGCTTCTGGCCGAGGCGCGGCTTCCGCCCGACGCATCTCCGCCTGCGGCGGGACGTGCAGCCGACCGCTTGATGCCACGGGTCCCGATCCCGTCCGGCTCGCGCGTCGCGGTCGTGAACGTCCGCGACGGCGTCGTGCTGCGGCCGCGCCGCCCCTCGGAGGGCGTCGTCGACGTCGCCGCGGCCGTCCGCGACGCGCTCCGCTTCCCGCTCTCCGGCTCGCCGCTCGAGGCGCTTGTCTCCCGCGGCGGCACCGCGACGCTCGTCGTCGAGGCGCCCGAGCTCCCGCTTCCGGGCGCGCTCGGCGACCCGCGCCGCTACGCGCTCGCCGCCGCGATCGACGAGCTCGAGCGGCTCGGCGTGCCGAGCACCCGCCAGACGATCCTCGTCGCGGGCGGGCTCAACCGGCGAGCCGGGCACCGCGAGCTGGAGGCGCTGCTCGCGCCGTCGTTCGCGCGCCGCTTCCACGGCCGGGTCGAGGTGCACGATGCCGAGTCGCCCGAGCTCGTCCACGTCGGCGATGCCGGCCGCACGCCGCTGCGCGTCAACCCGCTGCTGCTCGAGACCGACCTCGTCCTCTCCGTCACCGCCGCCGAGACCGTGCTGCACGGCGGGCCAGGCGCCCTGCTCGGCGCCTGCGGCCCCGAGGCGCTGCGCGCGGCGACCGCCTACTCACTGCTCGAGACCGCCGCCTCACGGGGCTGGCAGCTGGGTGTCGCGCTGGAGCGGACGCTCGCGGGCCGCGTGCCGCTGATGGGCACCTCGCTCGTGCTCAACCCGCCGCGGCTCACGGGCCGCTTTCGCGGCTATCCGTACGAGGATGCCTCGCTCGCGCAGGTGGCGCGCTCGCCGCTTCGCCGTCTCTCGCTGCTGCCCTCCGGGATCCGGCGCCGGCTGCTCCAGGACATGGGCCGCGAGCTGACCGCCGTCGCCGCCTTCGCGGGGCCGCCGTCCGTCGCGCACGCGGAGGCGCTCCTCCGCGGGATCGCCCGGCGCTCGACCCCGCTCGAGCAGCCGCTCGACGCGATCGTGATCGGCATGCCCTGGAAGCACCAGCACGCCCCGCGCGAGCGACTGAATCCGATCACGGTCGCGTCCGTCGCGCTCGGGCTCGCGCTCCGGCTCTGGCGCGACGCGTTCCCGGTCGCAGACGACGGCACGGCGATCGTGCTGCACCGGCTCTCACGGCACTTCGCGCACGGCACCCAGGATCCGTACCGCGTGCTCTTCCATTCGCTCCGCGACGGGCGCACCGCGGAGGACCTCGTCGACGGCGAGCGCGAGGCGGCTGCCGACGCGCAGGCGCTCGAGGCATACCGCGCCGGCCGCGCCTGCCATCCACTGCTCCCCTACGTCGACTGGGACAGCTGCCGGCCGGCGCTCGACCGGCTCGGGGCGGTCGTCGTCGCAGGCTGCCGCGACCACCAGGCGGCGCGGACGCTCGGCTTCGTGCCGACGCACGGGGTCTCGAGCGCGCTCGAGATGGCCCATGGGCGCGCCGGCGGTGAGGCCCGGATCGGCTACCTGCTCGGCCCGCCCTACTTCCCGCTCGAGGTCGGCGCCGGAGCCTAGTCGATACCCAAATACGCCTTGCGAACTCGCTCGTTGGCGCTCAGTTCCTTCGCCGGGCCTTCGAGCGCGATCACGCCGGTCTCCATCACGTAGCCGCGGCTCGCAGCGTCGAGCGCCATCAGCGCGTTCTGCTCGACGAGCAGGATCGGCGTGCCCTGCGAATTGATCTCGGCCACGATCTCGAAGATCTTCTCGACGAAGATCGGCGCCAGGCCCATCGACGGCTCGTCGAGGAGCAGGAGCTTCGGGCGCGCCATCAGCGCACGACCCATCGCCACCATCTGCTGCTCGCCGCCGGACATCGTTCCCGCCTTCTGCTGCTGTCGCTCGGCGAGGCGGGGGAAGAGGCCGAAGACGCGGTCGATGTCCTCCTGGAAGTTCTGCTTGTCGGTGCGCTGGAACGCGCCCATCTCGAGGTTCTCGAGCACGGTCATGCGCGGGAAGAGCCGTCTGCCCTCCGGCGACTGCGCGATCCCCATCTTCACGATCTCGTGCGGCGGCGCGTTCGTGATGTCCTTGCCCTGGAAGGTGATCCGGCCCTCGCGCGGGTGGTTGACGCCGTTGATCGAGCGGAGCGTCGTCGACTTGCCTGCCCCGTTGGCGCCGATAAGTGTCACCACCTCGCCGTCGTGCACCTTCAGCGAGATCCCCTTGAGCGCATGGATCGCGCCGTAGTAGGTGTGGACGTCGTCGAGCGCGAGGACGACGCCCGCGCCGTTCGGCTCAGCCATGCGTCGCCCCCTTCCCGAGGTAGGCCTCGATCACGCGTTCGTCCTTCTGGACCTCCTGCGGCGTCCCCTCGGCGATCTTCTGGCCGTAGTCGAGGACGGTGACGCGGTCGGAGATGCCCATCACGACCTTCATGTCGTGCTCGATCATCAGCACGGTCAGGTCGCGATCGTCGCGGAGCGCGCGAACGAAGGTCGTGAACGCCGCCGTCTCCTGCGGGTTCATCCCCGCGGTCGGCTCGTCCAGCAGCAGTAGCTTCGGCTTCGTCGCGAGCGCGCGGGCGACCTCGAGCCGGCGCTGGTCGCCGTACGGCAGGTTCCGCGCCATCTCGTTGTGCCGGCCGGGCAGTCCCGAGTACGTGAGCAGCTCTCGGCCCTGCTTCGTGGCGTCTCGCTCCTCCCGCCGCACCCGCGGCGTGCGCAGGATCGAGCCGAAGATGCCGCCGCGCATGCGGCAGTGCATCCCGACGAGGACGTTCTCGAGCGCCGTCATGTGCTGGAAGAGCCGGATGTTCTGGAAGGTGCGGCCGACGCCGAGCGCCGTGATCGCGTGCGGCGGCTTGTCGCTGACGTCGACGCCGTCGAAGACGATCCGTCCTGCGGTCGGCTTGTAGACCCCGGTGAGCATGTTGAAGAAGGTGGTCTTGCCGGCCCCGTTCGGGCCGATCAGCGAGACGATCGAGCCTTGCGGGATCGTGAAGTCGATGTCGTTCGTCGCGACGAGACCGCCGAACTCCTTGCGAACCTGCTCGGCGACGAGGAGATCAGTCATTCTCGGGATCGCGGTCTGTGAGGGTGCCCTCGTGCGTGACGTCGTAGAACGGCGTGTCGTGGACGCCCAGCTCGAGCTCGCGCTTGTGCCGGCGCTCGGGGATCAGGCCCTCGGGCCGGAAGAGCATCATCACGACGATGATGATCCCGTAGAAGCCGAACTGGTACTTCGTCGGGTCGAAGTCGACTCCGGCTTCCTGCAGCTTGGAGCCGAAGGTCGCGAGGCCGGCGACATTGAGGTAGCCGAGGATCATGCCGCCGAGGATCACGCCCCAGATCGAGCCCATGCCGCCGAGGATGACCATGCAGAGCAGGAAGACGGAGATGTTGAAGTAGAAGTCCGCGGGGAAGGCGCCGCTCCGGAAGCTCGAATAGAAGGCGCCGGCAACGCCGCCGAAGAACGCCCCGATCGCGTACGACCACGTCTTCGTCCGCATCAGCGGCACGCCCATCGCGGCCGCCGCGGTCTCGTCCTCGCGGATCGCGATCCAGGCGCGGCCGAGCCGCGAGTCGCGGAGCCGCACCGAGCAGAAGACCGTGAACAGCAGCAGCGCGAGCGCCGTCCAGTAGAACCACTGCTCGCGGTCGAACGACTGCTGGTAGCTGAGCGGCAGGCCGAGCTTCTCGCCGATGCTGCCGAAGCCGGGCGAGTCGATCGGGCTGATCCCGAACGTGCCGTGCGTGAGGTCGAAGCCGAAGACGTTGTCGCTGTTGCGCACGACCTGGGGGATGATCTCGCCGAAGCCGAGGGTGACGATCGCCAGGTAGTCGCCGCGCAGGCGCAGGGTCGGCAGGCCGATCAGGATCCCCGCGAGCGCGGTCAGCGCCCCGGCCATGATCAGCACGAGCCAGATCGAGAGGTGGATGCCCGGGGTTTCCTTCGAGATCCCCACCGAGCCGAGGTGGAACGTCCACTGGTCGAACTGCTGCGACGCGAACCAGGCCGCGGTGTAGGCGCCGACGGCGTAGAAGGCGACGTAGCCGAGGTCGAGCAGCCCTGCGTAGCCGACGACGATGTTCAGGCCGACGGCCATCATCGTGAAGACGATCATGATCACCATCGACGAGAGCGACGGGATGAACTCGCCGATCAGCGTCAGGTCGGCGAGCGACTCGACGTACTTCGGGTAGAGAACGCCGAGGACGATCAGCGCCGCGGCCACGAACGCTCCGGGACCATAGCTCCGCAGCCGGTCCTGGACGGTGGTCACGCGCCCTCCGGCGTCTGCTCGCCGAGGATGCCCTCCGGCCGGAAGACGAGGATCAGGATCAGGATCCCGAACACGATCGTGCGGGTCCAGTCGGAGCCGGGCGTGAACCAGACGAGTCCCTCGTTGAAGGCCTGGATGAATCCGATTATGAGCGCGCCGAGGACCGCCCCGGCCAGGTTGCCGATCCCGCCGAGCACGGCGGCCGTGAACGCGATCAGCCCGAGCTCGAAGCCCGTGTCGTAGCGCATGTTGAACTGGAGCAGGTAGACGATGCCGGCGGCGCCTGCGAGGGCGCCGGCGAGCGCGAACGCAACGGAGATCGTCCGGTTCACGTTGATCCCCATCATCGCCGACGCCTCCGTGTCCTGCGAGACGGCGCGCATCGCCTTCCCCTGCTTCGTCGAGCGGACGAACCAGCTGAGCAGGATCAGGACGGGGATCGTGATCAGGAGCGCGGAGAGCTTGTTCCACGAGTAGGTGACGTCGCCGATCCCGATCGCCTCCGTGCGCGGGATGAACGACGGCACCGAGTGGAAGTTGACGTCATAGAAAAAGAGCGACACGTTCTGGACGATGAAGGACATGCCGACCGCGGTGATCAGCGCTGCGAGGCGCGGCGCGCGGCGGAGCCGCCGGTAGGCGACGAACTCGATCCCCGCGTTCACGATCGAGAACAGGACCATGATCACGACGAGCGTCAGGAGCATCCCGCCGATCACCGCGGCGACCGACGTGTCCTTGTCGAGGCCGAGCACGTTGACGATCAGCGACCAGGCGACGAGCCCCGAGAGCGCGAAGACGTCGCCGTGGGCGAAGTTGATCAGCTGCAGGATCCCGTAGATCAGCGTGTAGCCGAGCGCGACGAGCCCGTAGATCGTGCCGTTCGTCAGCCCGATCAGGCCGACGTTGATGAACTCGGCCGGGCCCTGGATGAAGTTGACGACGAGCCAGATCCCGACGAGCGCGAGGAGCGCCAGGCCGATGAGATCGACGATCTTCGCCTTCCGCAACCGGTCGAGCGTGGTCGTCAAAGCCGCGGCCGCCATTGAGGGGAGAACCTAAAGCAAAAGCCGGGGCGGGCCAAGCCCTCCCCGGCTCTGCTTACGAGTGACGTCCTAGCCGCGGGCCGCTTCGACGACCTCCGGCTTCGGAGAGATCGTCGTCACGGTCTCGAGCTTGTCCGTGGCCTTGTAGATCGTGAAGCCGACGACCGCGCCTTCAGCGCCGCCCGGATCGCCGTTCTCGTTGATCGAGAACGTGCCGAGGTAGCCGTCGTTGATCTTCTGCTCGAACATCTTCGCGATCACGTCGGCCCGCGAGCCGTCCGACTCGCCGATCGCGTTGAGCATGATCTCGGCGGCCTGTGCGCCGTAGATCGCGTACGGGTCGATCTCCTTGCCGCCGAGCCGCGGCTTGAACGCCTCGGCGAACTCGGCGCCCTTGCCCGCGAACTTGTCGATCGGCACGCCGGCGACGCTCAGGAACATGCCGGGAGCCGCCTCGGGCGCCTCGTCGATCGTCTGCTGCGTCGTGAACCCGTCCGGAACGAACAGCTTGACCTTGCCGTCGTTCGGGCCGAGCACGGCGACCTTGTCCTTGATCACCTGGGCGCCGTTCTCGTCGATCAGCCCGCCGAGGAAGACGGCGTCCGCCCCGGTCCCCTTGATCTTGTTGAAGAGCGCCTCGTAGCTCGACGCCTTCGGATCCCACGCCGCGAAGCCGGCGACCTTGATGCCGACGTTCTCCGCCGCGTTCTTGAAGTTCGTCGCGACGCCGAGGCCGTAGGCCTCCTTGTCGTTCAGGATGTAGACGCTCTTGACGCCCTGCGCCTTGGCGAACTCGGCCACGGCCGCACCCTGGTACGCGTCGTTCGCGACAACGCGGGCGTAGTTGCGGGTGCCGGACGGGTAGTACTTGTCCGGCTCGGTCGCATCGCAGCCCGGCCCGCCCTCGGTGAGGCAGACGTAGGTGTTCGCGGGCGACATCATCGCCACGCCGCCGCCCGGAGCCTGGTTCAGGACCGGGATCTCGATCGCGGCGCACCCCGAGTTGAAGGTGCCGATCACGGCGACGACGTCCTCGTTCGCGGCGTACGCCTGGGCGTTCGTCGAGCACTTGCCCGAGTCCCACTTGCCCGCCTGCGCCGTCGCGTCGTCACACGACTGGTAGGCGACGTTGTGATCGCCCGCCTTGTAGTTCGCCTGCTCGAGGAGGTAGCGAATCGCCTCCACGATCTGGATCGTTTGCGTGCGCGACGAGCCCTGCAGCGGGAAGTCGGACGCCAACAGGACGTCGGGTTCCCCGTCGCCCTCGTACTCCACCGCGGTGCACGAGCTCGACGGCAGCGCCTCGACGCCTGAGCCGCTGCTGGACGCCTCGGTGTTCGAGCCGGTCCCGCTGCCCTCGTTGTCGTCGCCTCCGCACCCTGCCGCGAGCAGTGCGAGCGCGGCGACAAACAGGGCCAGAACGCTCCACCAACCATGCTTCCTGGAAATCACCAGCTGTCTCCTCCTCCGTCACTAATGGACCTAAGCCCGACGAGGTTCTGCACGCGACTGCGCAGCCCTTGTTACGGGCGAATGGCGCAGTATCCCGGCAAGCCGCGCCGGATTTCAACTTTGTGCGGCCGGACTACACTGGCTTAACAGGCTCGGGCGGGCCGAAGTGGCGGAACTGGCAGACGCGCCGGACTCAAAATCCGGTTCCCCTCGGGGAGTGTGGGTTCGATTCCCACCTTCGGCACCTCACCGGACTTGTCGTGCGCTACCCCGTCGCGTCCTGTGCCCCGTCGCCCGCCTTTGAGCCGTCCTCACGCGCGGAGACCCACTTCGCGTGCTCCTGGGAGATCAGCCCCTCGATGCGGTCCGCGAGCAGCGGCCGCCCGTCCTCGTTCCCAGCGTACGGGCCGGCCTGCGCGAGGAAGAGGTACTTCTCATGCTTCAGCGCCTCGCAGGTCGAGCGGTAGGCGCTCCAGTTCTGCTGGTACTGGTTCAGCTGTTGAACGCCCTCGAGCACCACGATCAGCGCACCGAGGGCGGCGGGGATCGCTGCGTCGGCGTCGAGCGTCGCGACGACCGGGATGGTCGCGGCCGCGACCAGCTGCACGCCCTTGACGAGCTTGAAGAGGCGCTGGTTCGACCTGCTTCGCCGGTCGTACCAGTCGATCTGATCCTCGAGCCGATCGAACGTCGGGTCACCGCTCAGTGCGCCGGCCGCGGTCTCCGGCTCGATCCTCGTTGTCGCCACGTGCCCTCCTGGTCGGAGCAGACGCGTCAAGTGTCGGGCACGCGAGCCGGCCGCGCAACTGGGCCGCCGCGACTGAGCGGATTACGCTGGGCAGCGAACGATGCCCGACGTCTTCATCTCGTACTCCCGCCGCGACGTCGAATTCGTGCGCGAGCTGTACGCCGCGCTCGCCGCGCACGACAAAGACATCTGGGCGGATTGGGAGGACATCCCGATCACCGCCGAGTGGCTGCTCGAGGTCTACCGGGGCATCGAGTCCTCGGACAACTTCCTTTTCGTGATCACGCCGGACTCGCTCGCCTCCGACGTCTGCGCGCGGGAACTGGCGCACGCGTTCGAGAAGAACAAACGGCTCGTGCCGGTGCTGCGGCGTGCAGCCGCGCCCGGGACGACGGTGCCCGATGCGCTCGCAGCCCGGAACTGGACCTTCTTCCGGCCGGACGACGACTTTGCCGCCGCCGTCGACGCCCTCGTCGTCGCGCTCGACACGGATCTCGACTGGGTGCGGGCGCACACGCGGCTCCTCGGCCGGTCGCTCGAGTGGGAGAAGCTGGACCGCGACTCCAGCTTCCTCCTCCGTGGCCGCGACCTGGACGACGCGGAGCAGTGGGCGGCCGCACGGTCGCCCGACCACGACCCGCAGCCCACGCCGCTGCAGCTCGAGTACGTGCTGGCAAGCCGGAGCTCGGCCACTCGCCGGCAGCGAATCACGGTCGCCGCTGCACTCGTCGCGGTCGTCGTGGCGGCCAGCCTTGCGGTGCTCGCCCTGGTGCAGCGGAACGAGGCGGTGGAGCAGCAGGCCGTGGCCGAACGTCAGGCGCGCCTCGCGCTCTCGCGCCAGCTCGCGGCGCAGTCCGAGGCCGCACTCGACCGGGATCCCGAGCAGAGCGTCGTCCTCGCCGCGCGAGCGGCGACGACGGCCGCGACCGATGAGGCCCGTGACCAGCTCCGTCGGGCGCTGCGCGGCTCTCGCCTGCGCTCGGTGATCGACGCGGGCGAGCCAGTTCACGGAGTCGCGCTCGACGGGCAGGGTCGACTCGTCGCCGCGGCGCTCGACAGCGGCCACGTCGGTGTTTGGGACCTCCGGACCGGCCGGCGTCTGACGACGTCGGGAGGCCCGGCCGTGCCCGCGCGGAGCGTGGGCCTCAGCCGCGACGGCAGCCGCGCGCTGGGCGCGGGCGAGCGAGGGGTGGCCGTCTGGCGGCTCTCGCCGGACAGACTGGAGCCCCTCGCGACGCTCGACAGGGCACACAAACCTCTTGCCGCCGTATTCGATCCCACCGGCGACGTCGTCGCGACCGGCGACTTCGACGGTGTCGTCCGGCTCTGGTCCGCGGAGACCGGCGCGCCGCGGGGCGAGCTCCGCGTCCCCGGCGAGCCGTTCCCGGTGACCGGGGTCGCGTTCAGCGGCGACGGCTCGCGACTCGCCGCGGCGCGCGGCTCGCAGGCGGTCGTCTGGGACGTGCGCACGGGGTCGGTCGTCTCCCAGCGCACACAGGAGGACCCGGTCCAGTCGATCGCCCTCTCCGCCGACGGCCGGCACGTCGCCGGGGGAGACGTCGCAGGCGTCACGCGCGTCTGGGACCTCCGCAGCGGCGACGTGGTCGAGGTCCGCGGCCACGAGGGGACGATCGCGAGCCTCGCCTTCAGCCCGGACGGCGCGTCGCTGGTCACGGCGAGCGAGGACGAGACGGGAGCGATCTGGGATGTGCGCGCCGGCACGTCGATCGCCGCGCTCCGCGGCCACGGCGGGCTCGTGCTCGGCGCCGCCTTCGCGCCCGACGGCAGGGCGGTCGTCACCGGCTCCACGGACGGCACGATCCGGACCTGGGCGGTCGCCTCCGACCCGGTTCAGGCCGTGCTCGCCGCGCCCACCACGAACATCCTGCGCGACGTCGGCTTTGCGCCGGGCGGCAAGCGGCTCGTGACTGCGAGCGAGGACCACACGGCGCGCGTGTGGGATCTGGAGACCCGCCGCCCCGTGAACGTGCTCTCGCACGGTGCCGGAAGAGACGACTGGGTGGAGAGCGCCCGCTTCAGTGCGGACGGGCAGCACGTGCTCACCGCGGGGGACGATGGGACGGTCAAAGTGTGGCGGGCCGGCTCGGGCGCTCTGGTCGCGACCCTCGGAACGGAGGGCGGGCCGGCGCTCCTCGACGCGGCCTTCTCCTCCGACGGCAAGCTCGTCGCCGCCGCCGGGCTCGACGACGAGGTCCGGATCTGGCGCTGGCGCACGCGGAAGCTGATCCACCGGCTGGGTGGGTTCTCGAGGGCGGACGGTGTCGCTTTCTCGCCCGGCGGCGCTCTCCTCGCGGCCGCGGGTGACAGCACGCTCCGCGTCTGGCGTGTCGCCGACGGCGCGCAGGTCGCGTCGGTGTCGACGGGCGAAGGGCGGCAGTACGCGCTGACGAGCGTGGCGTTCGACCCGGGCGGGACGCTCGTCGCCGCCGGCAGCTCGAGCGGCGCCGTCTGGCTCTGGGATCGGCGCCGCGGCAAGGGGCCGGCACGGCTCGCACGCAACGGCGACGCCGTCACCGACGTCTCGTTCGACGCCGCCGGCCGGTACCTCGTCGCAGTCCTCGCCCACCGTGGCACGGCGAACGTGTGGTCGGTCCCGCGCGGCCAGCTCGTAACGACGCTGCGGACGCGGGCTTCCTCCCTCGAGGGCGCCGCCTTCGCACCGAGCGGCCGCCGGGTCGCCGTTGCCGGAGCGGGCGGCCGGGTGACCGTGTTCGAGTGCGCCGAGTGCCGGCCCTTGGGCTCGCTCGTCTGCCTCGCCGCGAGGCGCGTGACGCAGCCGCTGCGCCAGCGTGAGCCCAAAGCCTTCGCACGTTGCGATTGACACACGCCCGGATCAGTGCCATCGTCGGTGAGGGTTAACCGTTGACAGAGCACAGAGGGGGAGATCACGCCGCCACCCCCAGCAGCAGACCGGCGCTCGACGATCCGTAGGGTCGCCGCGGCGCTTGCGCTCGTTTCGATCGTGCTCTGCGTGGCGCCGTCCTCGTCGGCGCGGCCGGCTCGCGGTCTCGGCGCCGAGACGACGACGGCGAACGTCACGCTGCAGGTGATCGTCACCGGCACCAACGGTGGCGTCAGTGTCAAGGGGACGGGGGTCACCCAGGTGGAGCCAGACCTTCCCGACCCGTGCGACGTGAGCTGGACCCGTGACAACGGCAGGTCGTGCATCTATTCGGTGCCGGAGGGAACGGACGTCACGCTCGAGCGCCTCGGCTCGGGCAACCTCGTCCGCTGGAGCGTCTACGAGTGCGCCGGGACGGGGCCGTGCACCGTCAAGATGGACGCGAGCCGCACTGTCGTGGCGACGTTCACGCCGACGAGGCTCGCTCTCGTCGTCGAGGGGACGGGCCCCGGCCCGAACGACATCTCCGGCATGGTGACGAGCCCGGAGGCCAACCTCTCGTGCTCGGGCAACGGCAACTGCGCGACGAGCGTCCCCGCCTTCGCGGAGGTCACGTTCAACGCCACGCCGGTCGCCGAGTTCGAGAGGTGGAGCGGCGCCTGCCAGGAGGCGGAAACGGCGCCCACCTGCACGCTCGTGCTCTCCGGCGACGACGTCGTCGGGGCGAAGTTCAAGGACGACCCGGACGAGCCCGAGATCATCCCGCCCCGGCAGACGGCCGAGCTGAGGGTCGTCGTCGAGGGCGGCGGGAAGGTCGTCTCGAGCCGCTCGAGGCTGAACGAGAAGATCGAATGCAGCCCCAACTGCAAGGCGAAGTTCGAGCAAGGGGAGCGGCCGACGCTGACCGCGGACGCGGAGCGGTTCGTCGAGTGGCGGGGCGGTGCCCCCTACTGCACGACCAACCCCACCTGCCGCTACCCCGCCTTCGGGATCACCTCGATCAGGGCCGTCTGGGCCCCGGCGCCCGCACCGCCCCCGGCGCCGCCGCGCCCCGCCCCGACCACGACGACGCCCACGACGACCACGACGACGAACCCGCCGCCGACCGGACCGCCGCCTCGCGCGGGCGCCTGCACGGCCAAGCTGTTGAACGTCGCACTCCTCCGCCAGGCGCGGTCGCGCAGCCTGCGGCTGCGAGTCTCGATCGCCTGCCGTGCGAACGCGACGATGCGGCTGCTGCGCGGCAAGAGCACCGTGGTGGCACGCTCCTACAGTCTCCCCCAGGGTCGGTCGTCGCTACGCCTCGGCCTGCCCCGCGGGCTGAAGCGCGGGTGGTACGTGATTTCCGCCAGGTTCGTTCCGGTCGGGGGGAAGGCCGTCGTCACCCGCCGTCCCTTCCACTTCATGCCCTAGCGCGCTGAAGGGCCTGCGGAAGCTCATCGAGCGGTAGCAGTCGCCGGCTCCTAGACTGACGGCGTGGCGAACCGAGTCGGGATCCTCACGGGCGGCGGCGACTGCCCCGGACTGAACGCCGTCATCCGCGCCGTGACCCGGCGTGCGTTGGACTACGGCTGGGAGATCGCCGCGGTGCGGGAAGGCTGGCGTGGTCTCGTCGAGGGGATCGTCGAGCCGCTGGAGCGCCGCGACGTCTCCGGGATCCTCCCCCGCGGCGGCACGATCCTCGGCACCTCGCGCACGAACCCGTACAAGGTCGACGGCGGAGTCGAGAAGGTGCTCGAGACGTTTGCGCGCGAGGGCCTGACCGCGCTGGTAGCGATCGGCGGCGAGGACACCCTCGGGGTCGCGGCCCGGCTGTACGCCGAGCACGGCTTCCCGGTCGTGGGGGTCCCGAAGACGATCGACAACGACCTCAACGGCACGGACTACACCTTCGGCTTCGACACGGCCGTCTTCATCGCGACCGAGGCGATCGACCGGCTGCACACGACCGCCGAGTCGCACAACCGCGTCATGGTCGTCGAGGTGATGGGCCGCCACACCGGCTGGATCGCGCTCCACTCCGGGATCGCGGGCGGCGCCGACGTGATCCTGATCCCCGAGCACCCGATCACGGTCGAGGACGCGTGCGCGCTGCTCCGGAAGCGGCACGCGGGCGGAAAGTCGTTCTCGATCGTCGTGGTCAGCGAGGGGTACGAGCTCACCTACTCGTCCGGCGAGCGCCAGCTGGTCGCCGGGGAGGCGCGCGCGACCGACCAGTTCGGCCACGTCGTCCTCGGCGGCGTCGGTGACGCGCTGGCGCGGGAGATCGAGGAGCGGACCGGCTACGAGACCCGGGTCACCGTGCTCGGGCACGTGCAGCGCGGCGGCACGCCGACGCCGCGCGACCGAGTGCTCGCGACCCGCTACGGGCTCAAGGCGGCCGACCTCGTCGAGACCGGCAGCTTCGGCCGGATGGCGGCGCTGCACGGCGACGAGATCGTCGACGTCTCGCTCGAGGAGGCGACGAAGGAGCTGAAGACGGTCACGCCCGAGTGGTACGCGGTCGCCGAGGCGCTGGTCGGCTAGCCGAAGAGCAGCAGCAGCGCGTCGGTCGGCGCGTAGTCGTCCGTCAGGACCGGCACGTCCTCGGTCGCGACAGCGGCGTCGACCCGGCCGCGGATGGCGACGGTGAGGTCAGGCGCGCCCGGTGACTGCTTCCGCAGCTCGGCCCAGCGCTCCTGGAGGAACTCCTTCGACGGCGCGGCGCCCTCGCCGGCGACGAGGATGATGTTGCGAATGCCCTCCAGGCCGGTCTCTCCCTCGCCTCGGACGGGATGAATCGCGACCGTCGGGAAGACGGCGCGGTACGTCCGCAGCATCGAGCGGAAGAGGCGGGACTCGCGGCCTCGGACGGCGCCGATGATGTTGGTCGAGACGGTGCCGCCGGGCGCGAGCCGCGAGCGCGCGAGCTCGAGGAACTCGCGTGTGGCGAGGTGGAACGGGATCGAATCGGAGTAGAAGGCGTCGATCACGATCGCGTCCCAGGGGCCATCGTGCGTGGCGAGGAAGCGGCGGCCGTCCTCGACCTCGACGCGCAGCCGTGGGTCGCGCGGGACGTCGAAGTACTCGTAGGCGACGTCGACGACCTCGGGGTCGAGCTCGACGACGTCGAGCCGCGTCGCCGGGAAGTCGCGCCAGGTCCGCTTCGGCGCCGAGCCGCCGCCGAGGCCGATGTAGAGGATCTTGCGCGTGCTCGGCCGGTAGGCGAGCGGCAGCTGCAGGTAGTCGGTGTACTCGAAGCGCGTCCGGTACGGGTCGTCCTTGTACATGCCGCTCTGGAACGAGCTGTCGAAGCGGAGGTAGCGGGTGTCGTCGTCCTCGACCACCGCGATCCGGTGGTACTGCGAGTCCTTCGTGTGCAGGATCGTGTAGCCGGACTGCTGGTCCTCGAGAGAGCCGGTCCGCTCCTCGTCGCGCTGCTGCCGGTAGACCGGCGACCAGTTCCGCAGCTGCGAGGCGGCGACGGTGCCGCCCTTGTCCGGCGCCAGCGAGACGACCGCACCGAGGCTCGCGACCGCCAGCGCGAGCGCGACCGCACCGGCGAGCACCAGCCGCTCGACAAAAGCGACCGCGGCGGCCGCGAGCATCAGCGCCACAGCGGCGGAGGCGAGCACCTGGTCGGTGCCGAGCTCGGGGATCAGCCAGAAGGCGGTCGCGAACGTGCCCGCGATCGAGCCGGCCGTGGAGATCGCGAAGAGCCGCCTGCGGTCCGTCCGAGCTCGTCGAGCGAGTGCGCCTTCAGCCGCACGGCGATCGGCGAGACGGTGCCGAGGATCACGCTCTGGGCGCCGAAGAGGAAGATCGTCGCGAGCAACGGGTTCAGCCGCGGCCCAGGGTCCCAGGCGACGAGCTTGTCGAGCACCCAGTCGTCGACGAAGGGGATCGCCAGCACGAGCAGCGATGCCGACGCGAGCATCGCGACGAGGAGCCGCGGGGTCGGATAGCGGTCGGCGATGACGCCGCCGATCCAGTAGCCGGTCGAAAGGCCCGCGAGCACGACGCCGATCAGCGCGCCCCAGACGTAGAGCGAGTTGCCGAAGTAGGGCGCCAGCACGCGGCTGGCCGCGATCTCGAGCCCGAGGAGGGCGGCGCCGGCGAGGAAGACGGCGACCGCGATCGCGGTCGAGCTGCGACGGCTGCGGGAGCGCATCAGGGGAGCTCGCGCACGAGCACCGCGTCGACGCCGGCTCGTTCGAGCTCGTCGATCTGCGGCTGGGTCGCGTCGCGCAGGTCGGCGATCGCGAGCTTTCCCGCCGGGAGGTCGGAGAGCAGGTCGAGCACATGCTCGAGCCGGTCGCCGTCGCCGTCCGGCGCCGCGAGCACGAACAGCTCCGGGTCGAAGCGCTCGAGCGCCTCGTCCAGCTCCTCCTCCTTCTCGACCTGGACGACGAGCTCGACCCCCTCGCCCAGCTCGACGTCCTCGTCGCCCGGGGAGACGATCCGCGCGTCGCCGGCCGAGCCCGCCGACGTCAAGATCGGCAGCGCCGTCGAGGCGCGGATCGCGTCGAGCGCGTCCTCGGCGAGGAGGGCCTCCGCCCCGCCGGCCTCGGCGCGCTGCGCGGCCTCGGCGTCGCGCACGGCGACGATGAGCGAGATTCCGTCACCCTCGGAAATGGCCTGACTGAGACGTCGCGGGCCGGTCACTCGCCACGTCCGGATGCCACGATTCCGCGCGTTCGCCACCTGATCGGCCTCGCGGCCGCTCAGCCGACCCTCCGCTTCGCGTGCTCAAGCCGTTGCCGATGCCACCAGCATCGGCAACGGCTTGACCCCGCGCCCGAGCTGCCAGCTCACGCCTCGAGACGAACGTCCTCGTGCGTACCCGAGCCGCTACGGTGCGGATCGTGCGGGGTCGCGTCGCGATCGTCCTCCTGCTCGTGACGCTCCCTGCCGTCGCGACCGCAGCTGCGCGCCCCGTCCTCGTCGGGACACCTCGCGCCGACGTGCTGCTCGGCCGGGACGGACCCGACCGGGTCGACGCGCGCAGCGGCGACGACAGGATCGCGGTCGAGTACGACGCCGGGCCGGACGACGTCTCCTGCGGCACCGGCCGTGACATCGTCACCGCCGATCTTCGCGACCGCGTGCGCACCGACTGCGAGATCGTCGGCCGCCGGATCCACCGTGACCAGTTCACGAACCCGGACAGCCAGCACGAGTCGGAGGTGGAGCCGGACTCGCTGACGGTGGGCGCGACGACGGTCGCCCTCTTCCAGGTCGGCCGCAACCGGAGCGGCGGGGCGGCGAGCATCGGCTTCTCGACGTCGAAGGACGGCGGCCGCAGCTGGCGCGAGGGGATCCTGCCCGCGCTGACCGCGGTCTCGAAGCCGGCGGGGCCGTCCGCCCGCGCCAGCGATCCCGTGCTCGCGTACGACGCGGCCCACGGCGTCTGGCTCGCGAACACGCTGGCGCTGGCACCGGACCTGAACCGGCTGACGATCCACCGCTCGACCAACGGGCTGACGTGGAGCGGACCGATCGACGCGACGATCGCCCAGTCGGAGGACCTCGCCTACGACAAGAACTGGCTGGCGTGCGACAACGGCGTGGCAAGCCCGTTCCGGGGGCGCTGCTACCTCACCTACACGCTGATCGGCGACCGCACCGACCAGCTCGCCGTGCAGCGCTCCGACGACGGCGGCCGCACGTGGTCTGCCGCGGTGACCCAGCAGCTTTCGGTCACGGGCGTCATCCCCGTCGCCCAGCCCGACGGCAAGCTCCTGCTGACGTTCTGGTCGGGCCGCACCGGAATGGTCTCGGTGACGTCGAGCGACGGTGGTGTCACGCTCGACGCGCCCGTCGTCATCTCCGAGCTGTCGACGCGCAACGCGCGGCCGTTCCGCGCGCCGCCGTTGATCGCGGCCGAGCTCGAGCGGAGCGGTTCCGTGCTGACGGCGTGGCAGGACTGCCGCTTCCAGGCGGGCTGCACGGCGAACGACGTCGTCGTCTCGCGCTCCGCCGACGGCAAGACGTGGAGCGCTCCCGTACGTGTCACATCCGGCCGGAACGTCGTCCTGCCCACGATCGGCGTCGAGCCGGGGACGGGCCGGCTTGCGATCGCGTACTACGTGATCCAGCGCAACGGGATCGACGCCGAGCTGATCACGTCCTCGAACGGCACCCGCTGGAGCGCGCCGCAGCGTCTCAACGCGAGGCGGATGCCGCTCGAGTGGATGCCGCAGACGACGCTCGGGCGGATGCTGGCGGACTACATCGGCGTCAGCTGGGTGCGCGGGCGCCCGCTCGTCGTGCTCGCGCTCGCCTCGCCGCCGCGTCCCGGCCGCCTGCAGCAGGCGATCTACGCCGTCCGCGGCTAGCCGGCGTTCGCCGCCAGCCGCGCCGCCAGCGCACGGACGCTCGCCCGCAGCTCGTCGGGCCGCCGGATCGTGAAGTCGCAGCCGAGCTCGGCCAGGACGCTCGCCATCCAGTCGAGCGAGTCGACGCGCATGCGCAGCAGCGTCCCCTCGGGATCGTCGGCGAGCTCGGCGAGCGTCGGCGGGATGCGCCGCGCCGCCACATCGGCCGGCAGGTCGAGCAGGACCTCGACCTCCCACTTCCAAGGCACGTTCGCGAGCGACCGGGTCACGTGCTCGACGGCGTCGAAGCCCTCCGGCGGCGCGAGCGCGGCGGTGTCCTCGAGCGTCGTGCGCCACATCCGGTCGACCCGGAAGGTGCGCAGGTCGTCGCGCAGGTGATCGTGTGCGGCGAGGTACCAGCGCCCCCTGTGGACGACAAGGCCGTACGGGCTGACCTCGCGCTCGGACTCGTCGCCGTCGAACGTGCGATAGGCCATGTGCACGCGCCGGCGCCGGCGGATCGCGTCGGCGAGCAGGAGCACCGCGGCGGCGTCGGCGGGAGCGCTCCGCCTCGTCGTCGTGAAGGCGAGCGTCTCCTCGAGCGCCTCGACCTGCCGGCGCAGCGTCGCCGGCAGGACGCGGTTGATCTTCGCCAGCGCGCCGTCGACCGCGGCGGCGGAGGCGTCCGACCCCGAGCTGCGAGTCGCGAGCAGGCCGAGCACGACGACGACCGCCTCCTCGTCACCGAGCATCAGGGGCGGCAGCCGGTATCCCGGCCGGATCCGGTAGCCGCCGCCCACGCCGCGCTGCCCTTCGACCGGGATCCCGAGCTCCTGGAGCACGCCGACGTAGCGCCGCGCGGTCCGAGCATCGATCCCGAGCTGGTCGGCGATCTCGCGGCCCGTGGTGAGCGGCCGCGTCTGCAGCAGCTCCAGCAGCTCGAGCAGGCGAGAGGTCGGCGAGGCCATGGGACAGTCAAGCACGGATAGAGGGCAAGAACCGCCCTATTTCCGTTCTAGGCTGACGAGGTACCCGAGTGAGGAGACACGCGATGAGCGACGTCAGCGACTTCGACTTCTGGATGGGGGATTGGAAGGTGCAGAACCGGCGGCTGCGCAAGCGGCTCGCGGGCTCCGACGACTGGGAGGAGTTCGAGGCCGAGAGCAAGGCCTGGCCGATCCTGGGCGGCCTCGGCAACGAGGACACCTACCGCACCGACCACGACGGCGGCTTCGTCGGGATGTCGTTCCGCTTCTTCGACCCGATCACGCGCGAGTGGTCGATCTACTGGGCCGACAGCCGCCGGCCGGGGCTGCTCGACCCGCCTGTTGTCGGATCGTTCACGGGCGACACCGGCGTCTTCGAGGGCGACGACATCTTCAAGGGCAAGCCCATCCGCGTCCGCTTCACCTGGTCGCGAGTGACGACGCCCAGCCCGCGCTGGGAGCAGGCGTTCTCGGACGACGGCGGCGAGACCTGGGAGACCAACTGGGTCAACGACTTCACGCGCGTCGGAGCAGAAGCATGAGCGCCGTCGAGGCCGCCTACCGGCATCTGACGAAGGAGATCGCACCGGCCGCGCCGGTCACGCTCGGCGCAAGCGTGCTCAAGTGGTATGACATCGCGCCCTCCGACGAGCCCGTCCCCGGCCCGATTCGCGCGCTCGCCCGCGCGACGCTGCGTGGCGCAATCGACTCCGACGCGATCGACCTGAAGGACGACCTCGGCTTCGTGATCCTGCACCGCTGCGGCGAGGGCTTCTTCTTCCTCCTCGTCTCGACGTGGCGCAACGACAACGAGCTCTGGGAGACGGTCTGGGCGAGGAGCGACGACGCCGCCGGCTTCCGGCCGTGGCCGCTCGCGGGGACGCACCGCCCGACCTTCTGCGTCTGGGAGCTGGGCGCCGTCTGGCACGAGCAGCAGGCGTGGAGCCGGTTCCTCCGCTCCGAGCGGGACGCGGACGCGCGGGAGGCGTACCTGGAGGATTCGTTCGCCGGCGAGGTCTGAGCGCCACTCGCCCGGCCAAGTAACAGACTGTTACGAGGCGCCGTCGAGCAGGTCGAGGAGCGCTTCGGGCGGCCGTCTACGTGTTGCGACCGCGAGCAGGATCTCGCCTGCCGAAGGTGCAAGCCCGCGGGCGCGATGCTCGTGGACGAGGACCCGGATCTGCTCGTAGCTCGGGCGCGAGCAGCCGATGATCTCCGCAACGCCGGAGACTCGCCGGTGCACCTCGGCGATCGGGAGGCGATCGTCGTCGAGCCGCTCGAGTGCCGCGAGGAGCGGGGGGCCGATTCGTGGAGCAGCGTCCGCCACTCTTCCACCGTGCCTGGCACTCGGTCACGCGAACGTGACGGGACAGTGTCGATCGTGCCAAGTAACAGTCTGTTACTTGGCTCAGCGCGCGGGCTACTGCCCGATCGGGTGCCAGACGGTCTTGAGCTCGAGGAACTTCGAGATCGTCCACGGGCTCTGCTCGTCCGCGGTGCCGTGGACGACGCGCTTGACGTTCTCGGCGGCGAGACGCTCGAGCTCCGGGGCCGTCCCGTTCGCGCCGGTGAGGTCGATCGCGTTCACGTCCATGTGCCCTGCGAGGATCGGCGCCAACTCGTCCTGCAGCCCGGTGAGGATGTTGACGACGCCGCCGGGGAGGTCGGACGTCGCGATCGCCTCGGCCAGCTCGAGCGCGGCGAGCGGATGCGATTCCGACGCGACGACGACAGCCGCGTTGCCGCCGACGATCACCGGGGCGATCCGTGAGACGAGGCCGGCGAGCGCAGGTTCCTCCGGCGCCAGCACGGCGACGACGCCGGTCGGCTCCGGGATCGAGAAGTTGAAGTACGGACCGGAGACGGGATTGGAGGAGCCGAGCACCTGCGCCAGCTTGTCGGCCCAGCCGGCGTACCAGACGACACGGTCGATCGCGGCCTCGACCTCCTTCTTCCCGGAGCAGACGTCGGCGAGGTCGGACGCGCGGGTCTCCATCATCTCCGCGAGCCGGTACAGCACCTGACCGCGGTTGTAGGCGGTCGCGCCGGCCCAGCCGGAGACGGCTTTCCGGGCGGCGACGACCGCGTCGCGGGCGTCCTTGCGCGAGGCGCGGGCGACGTTCTGCCCCTCGGCCTCGTACGTGCGCCCCGACTCGGAGCGCGGGAAGGCGCCGCCGATGAAGAGCTTGTACGTCTTCTTGACCGGGAGGCGGCTCACCGGACGCTCCCGAAACGATGGTCGCCGAGCAGCAGCGCGATCGCGCCCACGACCAGCAGCAGGGGCAGCCGGAACCGTCTCACGCGGCGTCCTCGAAGCTGAGATACGGCTCGAGCCCGTGGCGGCCGCCCTCGCGGCCGAAGCCGGACTCCTTGTAGCCGCCGAAGGGCGACGCCGGGTCGAACCGGTTGAACGTGTTCGCCCAGACGACACCCGCCTTCAGCCGGTCCGCCATCCAGAGGATCCGGGAGCCCTTCTCCGTCCAGACGCCCGCCGAGAGGCCGTAGGGCGTGTTGTTCGCCTTCTCGACGGCCTCCTCCGGCGTGCGGAAGGTGAGCACGCTGAGCACCGGCCCGAAGATCTCCTCCTGCGCGATCCGGTAGCTCTGGGCGACGTTCGTGAAGACGGTCGGCGCGAACCAGTAGCCCTTCTCCGGCAACCGGCATGGCGGCTGGTAGATCTCGGCGCCCTCCGCCTTGCCCGACTCGACGAGCTCGGTGATCTTGTCCAGCTGCATCTTCGAGTTGATCGCGCCGATGTCGGTGTTCTTGTCGAGCGGGTCGCCGAGCCGGAGCGTCTCGAGTCTGCGCTTCAGCTTCGAGACGGTCGACTCGTAGATCGACTCCTGCACGAGCAGCCGCGACCCGGCGCAGCAGACATGGCCCTGGTTGAAGTAGATCCCGTTGACGATCCCCTCGACCGCCTGGTCGAGCGCGGCGTCGTCGAAGATGATGTTCGCGGCCTTGCCGCCGAGCTCCAGCGTCAGCTTCGTGCCCGTGCCGGCGAGCTCGCGCTGGATCGCCTTGCCGACCTCGGTCGAGCCCGTGAAGGCGATCTTGTCGACGCCGGGGTGCTTGACGAGCGCGGCGCCCGCGCGGCCGTCGCCGGTGACGATGTTGACGACGCCCGGCGGCAGGTCCGCCTGACGGCAGATGTCGGCGAAGAAGAGCGCGGTCAGCGGCGTCGTCTCCGCCGGCTTCAGCACGACGGTGTTCCCGGCCGCGAGTGCAGGGGCGATCTTCCAGGCGAGCATCAGCAGCGGGAAGTTCCACGGGATGATCTGCCCGGCGACGCCGACCGGCTTCGGCTTCCGCGCCGGGAAGGCGTACTCGAGCTTGTCGGCCCAGCCCGCGTAGTAGAAGAAGTGCGCGGCGGCGAGCGGGAGGTCGACGTCGCGGCTCTCGCGGATCGGCTTGCCGCCGTCGAGGCTCTCGAGCACCGCGAGCTCGCGCGAGCGCTCCTGGAGCAGCCGCGCGATCCGGAACAGGTACTTCGCCCGCTCGGACGCGGCGAGCTTCGACCAGCCGTCCGTGTAGGCGGCGCGGGCCGCCTTGACGGCGAGGTCGACGTCCTTCTCGCTCGCCTGCGCGACCTCGGCCAGCTTCTCCTCGCTCGACGGCGAGACGGACGGGAACCACTCGCCCGAGCGCGGCTTGACGAACTGTGCCGCCGATGAAGAGGCCGTAGCGCTTGTCGAGCTTGACGATGTCGCGCGCCTCGGGCGCGGGCGCGTACTCCCACTCGGTCAGGGCGGGCGCCGGCGCGTGTTTCTTGGCGAGCTCGCTCATCAGTCGATCGTGAAGTAATCGGCACTCTGGTAGCGGCCGGTCTTCTGCTTGCGGATCTGCATCAGCACGTCGTTCAGGAGCGACGAGGCGCCGAAGCGGAAGAGGTCGGGCGTCATCCACTGCAGGCCCAGCGTCTCGTGCAGGACGACGAGGTACTGGATCGCCTGCTTCGCGGTGCGGATCCCGCCGGCGGGCTTCATCCCGACGATGCGGCCGGTCTCGTCGTGGACGTCGCGGATCGCCTCGAGCATGCACAGCGTGACGGGCAGCGTCGCGGCCGGGTTGACCTTGCCGGTCGACGTCTTGATGAAGTCGCCGCCGGCGGCCATCGCGAGCAGCGAGGCGCGGCGGACGTTGTCGTACGTGCCGAGCTCGCCGGTCTCGAGTATCACCTTCAGGTGCGCAGGCCCGCAGGCCTCCTTCACCTGGACGATCTCGTCGTAGACCTTCGCATACCGACCGGAGAGGAACGCGCCGCGGTCGATCACCATGTCGACCTCGTCGGCGCCGAGCGCAACCGCCTCGCGCACGTCGGCGAGCTTGACCGCGAGCGGCGACTGACCGGACGGGAACGCGGTCGCGACCGAGGCCACCTTGACGCCGGAGCCGTCGAGCCGCGCCTTCGCGGTCGCGACGAGGTTCGGATAGACGCAGACGGCGGCGACGGGCGGGATCGACGGGTCGACCGGGTCGGGCCGCATCGCCTTCGAGCAGAGCGCAGCGACCTTGCCGGGCGTGTCGGCGCCCTCGAGCGTCGTCAGGTCCATCATCCGGACCGCGAGGTCGTAGGCCTTCAGCTTCGAGTCCTGCTTGATCGAGCGCTTGGCCAGCGTCGCGGCGCGCTCCTCGAGCGCGACGGCGTCGACGGAGCCGATCCGCGGCAGCCTCGGCTCCAGCGGGAGCTCGAATCCGCGCGGCAGTGCGGGCGCCTGGGCCATGGCGCGAAGTGTACGCCGAGGGGCATGGAACTCGGCCGGCGGTGCATGATCAGCCGCATGAAGTGGCGCGGCGCGGTGGCGGAGGGCGGATCGAGGACCGGCGCGGAGCGGTCGGCGTCGGTGGCGGCGGCTTCCGTCTAGGAAAGGGGCGCGGGGGGCGGCGCGGCGGCGACCTCCTCGGTCATCCGGCCGGCCCCGGAGGACTGGATCAGGTTCCGGAGCTCGCGCACCGCGACCGAGAGCCGCGCCAGGTCGAGCGCGCCGCCGGAGCGGATGTCTGCCAGCACGTGTCGGGAGCGCTCGACAGCGGCGGCGTTCTGCCGCAGCCAGCTCTCGACGAGCTCCCGCGCCTGCTGGCCGTTCGCGCCCGAGCGCACGACGTGTGCGGTCAGACTCGCCTGTTCCGCGTAGACGTCGTCCCGCAGCGCCGCCCGGGCCATCGCCGCCCAGCGGGTGTCGCGCGGCAGGCCGACGATCCGGTCCCGCAGCCACTGCAGCTCGAGCCGCTCGCCCAGCCCGAAGTAGGTCTCGGCGACGGACGTGACGTCGAGCCCGGCCGCGGCGGCGATCTCGACGAGATCGGGAGCCGGGACGAGCGACAGCAGCCGAGAGACGTGCCCCGCGAGATCGGCCGGGACGCCGTCGTCGGTGAGCGCCTTCGCGCGCACCCTCGCTTCCTCGAGCGCAGACGGTCCCAGCAGCGCCGGCAGCGCCTCCGCAACGGTGGCCGCACCGGGTGCGTAGCGCGCGACGGTCTCGGCGATGTCGAGCGGCCGGCGCCGGTGGCGGAGGAGCCAGCGCGTCGTCCGCTCGAGCAGGATCCGGGAGCGGAGCAGCATCGCCGTCTGGGTCGCGGCCGGGACCTTGCCGTCGAGCGCCTCGACCGCGGCCCAGAGCTCGCGGAGCCCTGTCACCTCGCGGGCGGCCCTGTAGGCACGGGCAATCTCGTCGGGCGCAGCGCCCGTCTCGTCGCCGAGCCGGTAGATGAACGTCGTGCCGCTCCGGTTGACGAGGTCGTTCGCGATCCGCGTGGCGACGATCTCGCGCCGCAGCGAGTGCCGCTCGAGCTGCGCGGGGAAGCGCTCGCCCAAACGGCTCGGGAAGTAGAGCGCGAGCTCGCCCGCGAGGTACGGGTCGTCGGGCAGGTCGGAGGCGAGCAGCGCCTGCGAGAGCGCGATCTTCGTGTACGAAAGGAGGATCGCGAACTCGGGCGCGGTCAGGCCGCCGCCCGCCGCGGCGCGCTCCTCGAACGCCGCGATGCTCGGCAGGAACTCGAGCTCGCGATTGAGCACGCCGGCCTGCTCGAGGCTGCGGACGTAGCGCTCGTGCACCTCCGCCATCGACGCGGCCTGGGCCGCGGAGCTCTTTAGCGCCTGCGCCTGGTCGTAGTTGTCGCGCAGGACGAGTGCCGACACCTCGTCGGTCATCTCGGCCAGGAGCTCGTTTCGCTGCTTCCCCGTCAGGTCGCCGTCGGCGACGATCGCGTCGAGCAGGATCTTGATGTTGACCTCGTGGTCTGAGCAGTCGACGCCGGCCGAGTTGTCGACCGCGTCCATGAAGATGCGGCCGCCTCCGAGCGCGTAGGCGACCCGGGCGCGCTGGGTGAAGCCGAGGTTGCCGCCCTCGCCGACCACTCGCGCCCGGAGGTCCTCCGCATCGACGCGAACGGCGTCGTTCGCCCGGTCGCCCACCTCGGCGTGCCGCTCGTCGCGCGCCTTCACGTAGGTGCCGATGCCGCCGTTCCAGAGCAGGTCGACCGGCGCCTGCAGGAGCGCCCGGATCAGCTCAGCCGGCGTCAGCAGCTCGGCTTCGATACCGAGCGCCGCCCGCACCTCGGGTGACAGCGGAATCGACTTGGCCGTGCGGGGAAAGACGCCGCCGCCCGGCGAGATCAGCGCCGCGCCGTAGTCGGCCCAGGACGAGCCCGGTAGCCGGAAGAGACGCTCGCGCTCGCGGTAGCTCTGCTCCGGGTCGGGGTCCGGGTCGAGGAAGACGTGCCGGTGATCGAAAGCGCCGACGAGCTTGATGTGGCCGGAGAGCAGCATCCCGTTCCCGAACACGTCGCCGGACATGTCGCCGATCCCGACCGCAGTGAAGTCGGTGGTTGCGACGTCGACCCCGAGCTCGCGGAAGTGCCGCCGCACCGACTCCCAGGCGCCGCGGGCCGTGATCCCCATCGCCTTGTGGTCGTAGCCGGCCGACCCGCCGGACGCGAACGCGTCGCCGAGCCAGAACCCGTACGCCTCCGAGATCGCGTTCGCGATGTCCGAGAACGTCGCCGTGCCCTTGTCTGCCGCGACGACGAGGTACGGGTCGTCCTCGTCGTGCCGGACGACGGCACGCGGTGGTACGACCTCGCCGGCCGCGATCGTGTCGGTGATGTCGAGCAGGCCGCGCATGAAGATGCGGTAGCACTCGACGACCTCCGCGAGCAGGGCGGTGCGGTCGTCGCCGGCCGGCGGCCGCTTGACGACGAACCCTCCCTTCGCCCCCACCGGCACGATCACCGCGTTCTTGACGGACTGGGCCTTCATCAGGCCGAGCACCTCGGTGCGGAAGTCCTCCTTGCGGTCCGACCAGCGGATGCCGCCGCGGGCGACCTTGCCGCCGCGCAGGTGCACCGCTTCGACCCGGGTCGAGTAGACATAGACCTCGAACATCGGCCGCGGCTCGGGCAGATCCGGGATCCGCTTCGGATCGAGCTTGAGCGAGAGGTAGGGCTTTGCGCGCCCGTCCTCGTCCGCCTGGAAGTAGTTCGTCCGCAGCACGGCCCGAACCGTCTTGAGGAAACCGCGGAGGATCCTGTCCTCGTCGAGGCTCGCGACGCCGTCGACGATGCCGGCGAGCCGGTCCTCGAGCGATCGTGCCTGCTCGTCCGCGTCGGCCGGACGCGCCGGGTCGAGCCGGAGCGCGAAGAGCTCGACGAGGCCGCGGGCAATGTCCGGGTGCTCGGCGAGAGCGTCCTCCATGTATGCCTGGCTGAAGGTGCTTCCCGCCTGGCGCAGGTACTTCGCGATCGCGCGCAGGATCGTGATCTCGCGCGCGGTGAGACGCGCCGCAAGGACGAGGCGGTTGAAGCCGTCGTTCTCGGCCTCGCCCCGCCAGACCTGCTCGAACGCGTGCTGAAAGGTCTCGCGCAAATTCTCGACGCGCAGCTCGGCGCCGACGTCGTGCTGGAGGCCGAAGTCGTAGATCCAGACGGAGTCCCGTCCGAGCGGCCGCAGCTCGTACGGCCGCTCGTCGCTGACCCGCACGCCCATGTTCTCGAGCAGCGGCAGCACGTCCGAGAGCAGGATCGGCCGGCCGGCGCGGACGACCTTGAAGGCGAGCTGGTCGACGGTCGAGTCCAGCGGGGCGTAGAGGCTGAGGCCGAGGTCGTCCGGCGACGCCAGCGCTTCGATCCGGTCGACGTCGTGGACAGCCTGACGCGGCGAGAAGTCGTCGCGATAGGAGCCTGGGAACGCGTCGCCGTAGCGCTCGTGCAGCGCGACGGCACGCTCGTCACCGGCGTGGTCGACGAGGGCGTCGCGGAGATCGTCCGTCCACGCGCGGGTGGCCGCGGCGAGGCGCGCCTCGATCTCGCCGACGTCGTAGTCGGGCACCGAGCCGGGCTCGGTGTAGACGACGTAATGCAGGCGGGCCAGCACCGACTCGGAGATGCGGGTCGTGTAGTCGGCGCTCTCGCCCCCGAACGCCTCCTGCAGGATCTCCTGGATCTTGCGCCGGTTCTCGGTGTTGAACCGCTCGCGCGGGATGAAGACCAGGCAGGAGAGGAAGCGGCCGAAGACGTCGCGGCGGACGAAGAGCCGGACGCGGCGGCGCTCGCCGAGATGGAGGATCCCGAGCGCGATCTCGAGCAACTCGTCGTCTGTGATCTGGAACAGCTCGTCCCGCGGGTACGTCTCGAGGATCTCGATCAGCGCCTTGTGGTCGTGGCTGCCGGGCAGAAGGCCGGTGCGCTCGAGCACGCTCTGCACCTTCCGCCGCAGCAGCGGGATCTCCCACGGCGTGGCCCTGTAGACGGTGTGGGTGAAGAGGCCGAGGAAGCGGCGCTCCGACGTCACCTCGCCGGCCTCGTCGAACCGCTTCACGCCGACGTAGTCGAGATAGGCCGGCCGGTGCACGGTCGCCCGCGAGTTGGCCTTGGTCAGGTTGAGCAGAGTCTTCTCGCGCGCGAGCCTGCGCACTTCAGGCGTCAGCTTCGAAAAGCTGAGTGAGTGGGGCTGCTCGTCCTTGTCGCGCAGAATGCCGAGGCCGGTCCCGTCGACCGAGGCGAGCACGTCCTCGCCGCCCTCGGTGCGGATCTCGTACTCGCGATAGCCCAGGAACGTGAAGTGGTCGTCGTGCATCCACTGCAGGAGCGCCCGCGCCTCTTCGAGCTCCTCCTCCGGAATCGGGGGCGGCGATTGCTCGAGCTCGGCAATCGCCTCGTGCACCTCGGCGCGCATGGCCTGCCAGTCCTCGACCGCCGCGGCGACGTCGCCGAGCACGCGCTCGAGGTCGGCGCGAAGCCGCTCGAGTGCGTCCAGATCGGTGATGCGGTCGATCTCGACGTGGATCAGCGACTCCGGTTTCCCGTCCTCGCCGCCGACCTCGAGGAGCCGCCCCTCCTCGTCCCGGCGAAGGCGCATGATCGGCCGCGCAACGAGCTGCATCGCCCTGCCGTGCCGCGTCACCTCCATCGTCACCGAGTCGACGAGGAACGGCATGTCGGCGATCACCGTCTCGACGACCGTGTACGGCGACTTCCAGCCGTGCTCCTCGATGTTCGGGTTGTAGACGTGCACCTTCAGCTCGCCCGGGCGGCGGAGGCGCGCGAGCCGCCAGTGCGCCATCGCGGCGCCGTAGACGTCGAGGTCGTTGCGGCCGACGAGGTCGTCCGGCGCCGCGTTCGCGTAGTACGCGCGCACGAAGCGCTCGACGTCGTCAGACTCACCGCCTTCGAGCCGTTCGCGAACGCGCGCGACCGCGCTCTCGAGCAGTGCCGCCTTCGTTTCAGCCGGGCTCGTGGTCACGGGTCGCTCGCTCAGTATGACCCTCGCGGGTCGGTCCTGACCGACATCAGAGAGCGGGCCGCCTCCAGGACGGCCCGCTCGTCGCCTTCTAGGTCAGTCGCCGCCGCCGACGATCGGACCGTCATCCTTCGGGTCCGAGAGGAAGTAGTGCCGGCCGACGTCGCGGGCGATCCGCGGGAAGTGCTTCGCGGTCTCCGTCATCGTCGTGCGGTAGTGGAGGCCGCCCCAGACGCGGGCGTTCTCGATCGCTTCCACGACCTCGTCGAGGTTCGCGTACGTCTTCGGTGCGCCGACGACGTTGCTGGTGAACGTCATCTGCACGCGCTTCGTCCCGAAGTAGCCCTTCAGCGACTGGGTGACCGCCGCCGTGATGCACGCATGGCCGGAGGGATACTCGGGATGGTTGCCGACGAGGAGCGGCAGCCACGCCGGATCCGGCGAGGTGGCCGGGTTCCCGTCGGTGTCGGCACGCTGGATCGCGTGGTTGGGGCGCCAGAAGTAGTAGTGATACTTCGCCTCCCAGCAGGAGATCATCGTGTCCGCGGCCGCGACCCAGACATAGCCGAGCAGCCTCGCGGACTCGCGCAGGTCGAGCCCACGGGAGACGGCCACGCCGCGGACGGCACGGCTGTACTGGGCATATGCCTGATCGGAGAAGAAGCGGGCGTGCTCGGTCTGGAACGGCGTCCGGAGCGTGCTGGCGACGCCGCCGATCTCCTTCAGCTCGTTGACGTCACGCGCGTAGCTCCTGCTCGTCAGCTTGTACGGCTCGTCGGGCCGGTACTTGGACTGCGAGTCGAACGTGAACGGCCGCACCTTGCCGAGCTTGACGTCGACAGGGCGTCGTCGGCGCGATCGGCTCGAAGACTCCCGGTCCCGGTGTCGGCTGGACGTAGGGAACGACGTCGTCGAAGTGGTCGCCGGTCCGCATCGCGAGCATGCCCGCGGCGGCGGCGGTGCCGACGGCCTTGCCGCCGTCCTTCGCGGGGCCGGCCGGGATCGACGCCATGAAGGTGTCGTAGGCGGCCTGGACCAGCGCGGCCTGCCCCGGAACGCGGGTGACGAGGACGTCTCGTGCCGCCTGCGCGACGGCCGCGTCGGCGGACGCCTCCGGCGGTGCGGTCACTCCGGTTGCGAACGGCTCGAGACCGCCCTGGATGGCGGCGACGGCGTCGTACATCGCCCCGTGCACCATCGCCGCGAGCGGAGTGCTGCTCGCGGGTGGACGACCAGGGGCGATGGCCTGCTCGGCGATGCCGCTCCAGTAGACGACCGCGTTCTCGCTCGGTGCGGCCGCAGGTGCCGCTGACGTTCCCGTCGACCCGAGGGCCAGGACGACGACGAGCGCGAGCGTCACAGCGAATCCGATCCGGACTCTCATGATTGGTACTCCTCTCCGGACGGGATCGCTTCGACGACGCGAAGGTGGTCGAGCCCGGCCCGCTCGGCGAGGAGCACGGCCTCGAGGCTCGACGGAGCGTCGAAGACGAAGAAGCAGATCTCGTCCTCGGGAACGTGAATGGCACGGTCGAAGCGGACGCGCGTTCCCTCTCGCGTCAGCTCCTCGGCGGCCGAGCGGGCCCGCCGCTCGCGGGCGGCGCGCCCTCCGGCATCGCCGCGGGCGAGATAGGTCTCGACGAGGTAGCTCGGCACGCCCTCGACGCTACGACCGGGCGGCCGCGTTGAAATCGTCAGAACGTCGGAACTTTGCCCCGCGTAGACTCGCGCGATGAACGAGCGTTGCGACGCCGACGTGATCCTCGACGTCGTCTTCGACCGCGGGCTCCTCTTCCTGGTGCTCGAGAACACCGGCGACTTGCCCGCGCACGCCGTACGCGTCAAGTTCGGCGAGCACTTCTCCGGCGTCGGCGGCGCGAAGCGGATCGACCGGCTGGCCCTGTTCCGGAAGCTCGAGTTCCTCGCGCCGCACAAGGCGATCGAGGTCTTCCTCGACCGGAGCGCGTCCTACTTCGCGCGCGGCGAACCGACAACGCTGACCGCCGCGATCAGCTGGCGCACGTCAGCCGGCGTCCGGCGCCGCGCAGCGATCGTCCACGACCTCGAGATCTATCGCGATCTCGGCTACCTCGAGAGGGAGGTTCCGCCCAGTGGCCGTCCAGCGTGACAACCCGTACCCGAACTTCAACTTCTCCGTCGACATCGGCGCCTCGGTCGGCGAGATCGGCTTCGCCGGGGCCGAGATCCCTGCCGCCGAGATCGGCGTGATCGAGTACCGCGAGGGTGCCGACCGCGCGAGCGCCGTTCGCAAGCTGCCCGGCCGCGTCAGCTACGGCAACGTGGTCCTCCACCACGGGATCGACGGCGGTCTCTCGCTCTGGGAGTGGTTCAAGGCCGTTCGCGACGGCGACCTCCAGCGCCGGAACGTCGTGGTCACCCTCCACGACGAACGACACGAGTCTGTTCAGCGCTGGCTGCTCCGCGACGCGTGGCCGGTGAAGTACGTCACGAGCGACCTGAACGCGCAGGGGAACGAGGTCGTGATCGAGACGCTGGAGCTCGCGGTCGAGTCGATCGAGGTCGAGTAGTCAGCGGCGGTACGGCTCGAGCCCCTCGCCTTCCAGGATCAGCGCCGTCAGACCGGTCGCGGACGTCGTCTCGTGCTCCTCACCGACCTCCCAGAAGACGGCCTCACCCGGGCCGATCGGCTGCGCGACGCCGTCGGAGCCGCTCACCTCGCCGCTATCCCTCGAGCACGGCCAGGATCTGCGGGACGGTGGCCGGGTGACGGACGATCCGGCCGCCCGGAGCGAGCCGGAAGACGGCCGCCTGGCAGGGCGCGCCGGCGAAGATCGGGCCCGTCAGGGGCGCGACCGTGACGCCGTCGAGCAGCTCCTCCGCCGGCGAGAAGGCGACGTCGGCGCCGAAGGCGAGCCGCTCCACGGCTAGAGGCCCAGCCGCTCGAGCGCCGAGTCGTCGCGGCGCCATTTCGGGCGCACCTTGACGACGAGCTCGAGAAAGACCTTGTGCCCGAGCAGCGCCTCGATCTCGGGGCGCGCGCGCGTGCCGATCTCGCGGATCATCGCGCCCTTCTTGCCGACGAGGATCTGCTTCTGCGACTCCGTCTCCACGAGCACGA
Organism: uncultured Gaiellaceae bacterium; assembly: GCA_963705515.1. Classification (GTDB taxonomy): domain Bacteria; phylum Actinomycetota; class Thermoleophilia; order Gaiellales; family Gaiellaceae; genus Gaiellasilicea. Next base: position 1,168,882 of record CAVPJV010000008.1, on the reverse strand, counting down.
AGGCGCGCAGGAGCTTCTCGTCCAGCTCGTCGATCTCGACCGAGATCGAGTGCGGCACCTCGTCCCGCGTCAGCTGCAGCGCCTTCTCGCGGATCAGCTCCGAGATCCGCTCCTCGCTCGTCTGGTCGGTCGCGGCCTCGCGCGGGAAGTACGGCTGCCCCTCCGGGAGCAGGTAGACGAGGTCGGAGCGGAGCTCGTCGATCCCGTCCTTCGTCTTGGCGCTGACCGGGTGCAAGGCGTGGAAGTCGCCCAGCTGAGCGGCGGCCTTCATCTGGGTGATGATGTGGCTCGGCTTCAGGTTGTCGACCTTGTTGACGGCGACGATCACCGGCTTGCCGAGCCCGTAGACGCGCCGGGCGATGAAGCGGTCGCCGCCACCGACCCGGTCTCGCGCCGAGAGGACGAACAGGACCGCGTCGATGTCCTCGAAGGATGTGTCGACCGTCTTCTGCATCCGCTGGGTCAGCTTGTCCATCGGCTTCTGGAAGCCGGGGAGATCGACGAGTACGAGCTGCCAGTCCTCGTCGTTGGCGACTCCGAAGACGCGGCGGCGCGTCGTGTTCGGCACCGCGGACGTGATCGCGATCTTCTCGCCGACGAGCGCGTTGACGAGCGTCGACTTGCCGACGTTCGGCCGCCCGGCGACGGCGATGAAGCCGGACTTCACAGGCTCGGGGAAATCCCAGGTCTCCGGCAGGAGGCCCTTCGCGTCGTACGTCGCGATCGTGCCGTCGTCGCGGCGGAAGCTCACCTCCGGGATCCGGAACTCGGCCAGCCACTGGCGGCAGCCGCCGCAGGGAGAGGCGCTGATCCCGATCGCCGCGATCCGGCCCGGGCCGTAGCCCGCGACGACCGCCGCCACGAGCGCGCTCTTCTCGGCGCAGACGCCGAGCGGGTAGGCGGCGTTCTCGACGTTGACGCCCTCGAACTCGCGGCCGTCGTCCGTCCGCACGACTGCCCCGACGTTGTAGTTCGAGTACGGCGCGTACGCGCGCGCGGCGACCGCCTCCGCCTTCTCGACCAGTTCGCTCATCCCCGCTCCGACGCCGGCAAAGCCGGCGCCTCCGCTCCCTGAGCCGGCTCCGTCAAGCCTACGCCGGTCATTGCGCGACCTGGAAGACGGCGAGCGCGACGAGCGCGCCGATCAGGCCGCCGTAGAGGACCTCGGCGGAGGAGTGGACACCGGATTCGACGCGGGTCTGGGCCACGAGCAACGCCATGATGAAGGTCACCGAGGAGATCAGGAAGCGGTGGTCGTTGTCCTCGAGGATCAGCGTCACGGCCATCCAGCCGGCGAAGGCGACCGCCGCGTGGCCGGACGGCAGCCCGCCGCGCAGCGGTGTGCCGCTGCCGGTGAACGCCTTCGTCGCGATCACGACGATCGTCGTCAGCACGAGCGCGATCAAGGTCAGCTCGGCCGGGACGGTCGAGAGCCGGTCGAGCAGCCGGGAACTGCGGTCTGCGACCGAGCCGGAGAAGACGAGGTAGCCGACGGCGACCGCGACGGCGGTCGCGATCAGGACGGCGCCGGCGGCGATGTCCTTCGCGAGCTTCGCCATCGGGTCGAACGAGGTCGTCGCGACGTCGATGGCGGCCTCGACTGCCGTGTTCAGCATCTCCGCGATCAGGACGAAGGCGATCGCGAGCAGGAGCGCGATCAGCTCCAGCTTGTCGACCCCGGACACGAGCGCCGCGATCAGCACGAGCACGGCGACGGCGAAGTGGATCCGCATGTTCCGCTGCGTGCGGAGCACGTGGATGATCCCCTCGAAGGCGAAGTTGAACGACTCGATGATCGAGGGCGGACGCCGGGACTTCACAGCAGCGCCCCCTCCCGCGCCTCCATCTCCTCGCCGTGCTCGTAGCCGAGCAGATGCAAGAGGCCGTGCACGAGCGGCTGCCGCCAGGCGTCGCCGACGACCTGGGGGCAGATGACGAGGTCGCCGAGCGCACGCGGCAGGCCCTCCGGCAGCTCGTCGCGCCCGTCGAGCGGGAACGAGAGCACGTCCGTCGCCTCGTCGATGCCGAGGTGCTCCTGCTTCAGCGCCCGGCTCTCCTCGGGGGGAACGAATGCAAGCCCGAGCTCGCCCTCGGCGATGCCCTCGGCGGCGAGGACGCGTTGCGCCAGCTCGACCGCGGCGGCCTCGTCGACCTCCGCCCCGCTTCGGTTCTCGACCTCGACGACGACCACGGTCACCGCTTGCGGGCGGTGCCCGTCTCTTCGGCGTGGAGCTTGTACGCCTCGACGATCCGCTGCACGAGCTTGTGGCGGACGACGTCCTGGTGCGAGAACTCGACGAAGCCGATCCCGTCGATCGAGCTGAGGATGTTGCGCACCTGGATCAGGCCGGACGCCTGGTCGCGGGGCAGGTCGACCTGGGTGACGTCGCCGGTGACGACGACCTTCGAGCCGAAGCCGAGCCGCGTCAGGAACATCTGCATCTGCTCGGGCGAGGTGTTCTGCGCCTCGTCGAGGATGATGAAGGAGTCGTTGAGAGTGCGGCCGCGCATGAATGCGAGCGGCGCCACCTCGACCGTGCCGCGCTCCATGTAGGCGGAGAGCCGGTCCGGATCCATCATGTCGTAGAGGGCGTCGAAGAGCGGCCGCATGTACGGGTCGACCTTGGCGAGCATGTCGCCGGGAAGGAAGCCGAGCCGCTCCCCTGCCTCGATCGCCGGGCGCGTCAGGATGATCCGGCCGACCTGCTTCTCGGTCAGCGCGGCGACGGCGAGCGCGATCGCGAGGTAGGTCTTGCCGGTGCCGGCAGGCCCGATCGCGAACGTGACGGTGCACTCTCGGATCGAGTCGACGTAGCGCTTCTGCGTCACCGTCTTCGGCGCGATCTTCTTGCCGCGGTGGCGCCAGACGACGTCGTCGAAGACCTCGCGGATGTCCTCGGCCTGATCGAGCGCGGCGACGACGGCGCCGACCGTGTCCGGGCCGATCTCGTGCCCGCCCTCGACCAGCTCGACGAGCTCGTCGACGACCGCCCGGGCGGCGGCGACGCTGTCGTCCTCGCCCTCGATCGTCAGCTCGTTGCCGCGCAGCCGCAAGGTGCAGCTGAGCCGTGCGCGCAGCGCGTCGAGCACGCCGTCGCCCACGCCTGCGAGCTCGGCGGCGACTTCGTTCGGAACGGAGAGCGTTTCCTGCACGCGGCTCAGTGTAGGAGCAGAATCCCCCGCAAGGTGGGCAGGCGGAAGAAGACTCCGATCCAGAAGGTGATCGAGCTCGGGCAAGAGCTCGAGGCGACGTACCCGTGGGTCGATGTGGAGGAGCTCGACCTCGACGACGAGTTCGAAGAGCTCGTCGACCTGCTCACCGATCCGGAGAGCATCGACGACGATACGTTCGCGGACGTCGCGCTCCGCGGTGCGAAGTTTCTCCGCGCCGGCGCCATGGCCGCGATCGCCGCCGGCCGTTCTGCGCCGCCCGGCTGGACGGAGACCGCGGAGAGCCGCTTCGAGCGCGGCGAATGGGGAGAACGGCAGCTGCTGCTCCGCGCGCTCGCGGGAAGCGACGGCACCGTGATTCCGCCGGTGCTCGCGAATGCGGAGGAGGACTGGTCCGGCAGCCCGCTCGCACGGGAGGTTTCACGTTTCCTCGAGGCGCGCGTTGCGGCGGGGGAGCTCCTGACGCTCGAGGAGCTCGACGAGCTCGATGCCCGCCTGCAGCCGCTCGTCCGCGAGCTGATCGACGGAACCGACGTCGCGACCAGGGCCGCGCTCCGGCCCGCGCTCGAGCAGTGGCAGACGACGACGATCGACGTCGACTTCTTCCGCGAGCTCGGGCGTCTCGTCGATCCGGACGACCGGCCTCCGGCAACGCTCGTCGGCAGCCGGATCGCGGCCGTGGACGCGCTCGTCGGCGCCCTGTCCGCTACGCGGCCCCGCTCGGTCCTCGTCGTCGGCGACCCGGGGGTCGGCAAGACGACGCTGATCGCCGAGGCGCTCCGGCGGCTCGGCGACGACCGGTTCGCATTCCAGGCCGGCGCGGCCGACGTCAACGCGGGCCAGGCGTTCGTCGGGATGCTCGAAGCGAGGGTGCAGGAGATCGTCGATCGCCTCTCTCAGCGGCCGATCGTCTGGGTGTTCCCGAACTTCGAGGAGGCGCTCTGGTCGGGACAGCACATGCAGAGCCCGCGCGGCGTGCTGGACGCACTCCTCCCCCATGTCGAGGCCGGGGACGCCGTCGTCGTCGGCGAGATCGACCCCCGCGCCTACGAGCTCGTGCTGCAGCACAGGCCCCGGATCGCGCGGCTGTTCGAGGTGGTCAGGGTGGAGCCTGCGACCGGCGCAAATGCGATCGAGATCGCGCGCGACTGGGCCGCCCACAACGAGCTGGACGTCGACGACGAGACGCTGGCGGAGGCGTTCGACCTCGCCACTCACTATCTGCCGGCGGCGGCCTCTCCCGGGAACGTCCTGCGCGTGCTCGAGCTCGTCCGCGACCGGATCGCCCGCGGCGTCGCGACCGCCATCGACCCGGAGACGGTGATCGCGACGCTCAGCGACGCCACCGGGCTGCCGCTGCACGTGCTCGACCCGAGGACCCCGCTGAGCCTCGAGCGGGTTCGCGCCTACTTCGGGGCTCGCGTGCTCGGGCAGCCGGAGGCGGTCGAATGCCTCGTCGACCGGATCGCACTCGTGAAGGCGGGTCTCACCGATCCGACGCGCCCGCTCGGCGTCTTTCTCTTCGTCGGCCCGACCGGCACCGGCAAGACGGAGATCGCGAAGGCCTTCAGCGCCTTCGTGTTCGGCTCGGAGGACCGGCTCGTCCGGCTCGACATGAGCGAGTACCAGACGCCGGAGAGCCTCGACCGCCTTCTCGGCGACGCGAACACGCCGCAGCAACAGGCCGCCCCGCTGATCGCCCAGGTCCGCAAGCAGCCCTTCTCCGTCCTGCTGCTCGACGAGTTCGAGAAGGCGCACCCGCAGATCTGGGACATCTTCCTCCAGGTCTTCGACGACGGCCGGCTCACCGACCGCAACGGGCGCACGGTCGACCTGCGCCACTGCGTGATCATCCTCACGTCCAACCTCGGCGCGGCGATCCCGACCGGCCCCGGCGTCGGCTTCGTCGGCAGGTCGGGCGAGTTCGACGCCGCGTCTGTGCTCAAGTCCGTCGACCGCTCCTTCCGGCCCGAGTTCCTGAACCGGCTCGACCGCGTCGTGGTCTTCCGCCCGCTCGGCCGTGAGGTGATGCGCGGCCTGCTCGAGAAGGAGCTCAACGACGTGCTCGAGCGCCGGGGTTTCCGGATGCAGCCGTGGGCAGTCGAGTGGGACGAGGGTGCGGTCGACTTTCTGATCGAAAAGGGATTCAGTGCCGAATTCGGCGCGCGACCGCTCAAGCGGGCGGTCGAGCGCTACCTGCTGACGCGGATCGCGACCGCGATCGTCGAGCGGCAATTCCCCGAGGGCGATCAGTTCCTCTTCATCACGGCGCGAGACGAGACCGGCCTCGACGTCGTCTTCGTCGACCCGGATGCGGGCGAAGCGGAGCCCGAGGCGGCCCAGACGCCGGCCGGCCCGAGCGACCTCACCCTCGCGCGGGTGGCACTCGAGCCGGAGGGGACCGAGGCGGAGGCCGCCTTCCTTCGGAGCGCGCTCGCCTCGCTCGTCGAGCGCGTCCGTTCCTGGGACGAGTCGAAGCAGGATGCGCTGGCCGCGGCGCACGAGCCGGCGTTCTGGCAATCGGAGGAACGGCACCAGGTGCTTGGCCTGATCGAGTACCTCGACCGCCTGGGCGCCGCGACGGCCACCGCCGAACGGCTCGCCGCGCGCCTCTCCTCTGCGCGCGACGCCCACTCGCGTGAGCTCCTCCAGCTGCTGGCGACGCGTCTGCATGTGCTCGCGGCCGCGCTCGCCGGGCTCGACGCGCGCGAGGCGAGCGACGCCACCGTGACCGTGCGCGCCGGCAAGGCGGAGGACACGGCGGCCTGCGGCCGGTTCGTGGAGGAGCTCGCGGCGATGTACGTCGGCTGGGCGGACGGCCGCGGGATGCGGGTTCGCAGGGACGGCGACGATGGCGTCGTCGTGCTCGAGGTCTCGGGGCTCGGCGCCTACACGCTGCTGAAGCCGGAGCTCGGACTGCACGTGCTCGAGCTGCCGCACCAGGACGACCGCTCGTTCGACCGGGTCACCGTGTTCGTCGACGTCGAGCCCGTCGGGCACGGCGGGAGCGGGTCGCAACCGTCGGATCGGCGCGAACCGGCGATCGTGCGACGCTACCGGCACGAGCCGTCACCCCTCGTTCGCGACGCCTCCGGGATGCGCACGGGCAGGATCGACCGGGTGCTGGCAGGCGACTTCGACCTGCTGGCGGACGCGCCGCCCGACTAGGGATGCAGCAGGCGCGTCGCGTCGGTGACGTCGCGTGACGGCGGCGCCTGCACGTCGACGTCGACGCCGAAGTCGAAGTAGTCCATCGAGACCTTCGTCGACAACGGCTGGCCCATGGCCTTCATCGACATGTCCATCGTCAGACGACGGAGCAGGCCGTCGTCGTCGACGAACACCTCGAACGGCACGCCCTTCGCGCCGAGCTGGCCGAGCATCCGCTTCATCCCCTGACGCGCCCGCTGGCGCTCCGCCGCCGGCAGCTCCAGCCGTTCGAGCCCGGCGTCGAGTGCCTTGTGGAAGTCCAGCCGGCCGACGTACCGCGTCGTCTCGACGCCGCGGACCGTGGCGCTGCCGCTCTCCTTGACGCCGCTGCTCGCGGCGCGGAGGTACTGCAGTATCTGGGCCGGATCCTGCTGCTGCGTGAACCCGAGGCTGCCGAGACCGGCCTGCTGGAGAGACTTGTCGAGATCGAGGCCGAACCACGGCTTGCCGTTCGGGAGTGCGGGACCGACGACCTCATGCGGCAGGCGCAGATAGAGCTTCGTCCCGATCATGCGCATCTCCATGCTCACGTTCCCGAGCCCCGGGAGCTGCATCCGGTAGGTGACAGCACCTCGCGGGTGGCGGTAGTCGAAGAGCCCGGAGCCCGTCAGGTCGACGGACTGACCGGCTGCCTTGGCGGCGATCGTGAACTCGACACGTGAGCTGCCGCTCTCGACCGTCTTGGTCGCGGCGCTGGCGACCGGATCGAGCGCGAGCGCGTCGCCGCCGCAGGCCGTCAGCCCGACGGCGAGCGCGACGACCTGCAGAACCAGGAACAAGCGCCTCATTTGCAAAGCATCAAAGCAAATCGGAGGCCCGGATCGCGTGACCCGGATGGGTGACTAGGCGAGCTTCTCGCGGACGATCTGGCTCACCGCAGATCCGTCCGCCCGACCCGCAACCTGCGGCATCACGTCCGCCATCACCCGGCCGATGTCGCGCATGCTCGTGGCGCCGACCTCGGCGATCACGTCGTCGACGATCTCCTCGAGCTCGTCCTCGGACATCGGCTCGGGCATGAACTCCTCGAGCACGTCGAGCTCGTCCTCTTCCTTGTCCGCCTGCTCGTCGCGGCCGGCGTTGCGGAACGCCTCGGCGGCTTCGAGCCGCTTCTTGCGCTCGCGCTGGAGCACCTGCAGCTCCTCGTCCTCGGAGAGCGGACGCTGCAGCTCCTTCTCCGCGCCCTGGAGGCTGGAGAGGATCAGGCGCAGCGTGTCGCGGCGCGCGGTGTCGCCCTCGCGCATCGCGTCCTCGAGCTGCTTCTTGATCTCTGCGATCAGGGTCATTCCGGCATCCTCGTGATCTTCCCACCCAGAACGTGCCAGTGCAGGTGGAAGATCGTCTGGCCGCCGCCGGGGCCGACGTTGACGACGACGCGATAGTCGGTCAGTCCGGCGTCGCGCGCGACCTCGGCAACGAACTCGAGCATCCGTTTCGCCTCCTCGGGCGGGAACGCCCCGACGTCGCGGAAGGTGTCCACGTGGCGCTCCGGCAGGATGAGCAGGTGCGTCTCCGCCTGCGGGTTGATGTCGCGGATCGCGACGAAGCCGTCGAGCTTCGCGACGTGGTCTCCCTCGCGGGCGAGCGAGCAGAAGAGGCAGTCGTCAGGCAGCGAGGATCCCCTCTTCGGCGACCGCGGCCCCGCGGACACGCACGAGCTCGCCGACCGGCGCGTCGACGAGCCAGGGCGAGTAGTCGGCGCCGTAGCCACGCCCGGGGCGGTCGACGAGGACGACGTCCTCGCGCCCGACCTTCTCCACCCACCGGGCCCGGCACGCCTCGTCCGAGAGCGCGCGCAGGCGGGCGCTTCGCTCCTTCTTCACCTCGGGAGGCACGGGATCGTCGGCGGCGGTGCGCGTGCCCGGGCGAGGCGAGTAGGGGAAGACGTGCACCTTGGTCAGCCGGGCCGCGCGCACGGTCTCGAGCGTGCGCTCGAAGGCGGCGTCGTCCTCCTCCGGGAAGCCGACGATGACGTCGGCGGTGAGGTTGAAGTCGGCGAGCGGCTCCAGCTTGCGCAGGTAGGTCTCGACGGTGTAGCGCCGCGCCATCGCCAGCAGGACGGCGTCGTCGCCGGACTGAAGCGGCACATGCAGGTGGGGGCCGACGACCAGCGTCTCGCGCAGCGCTGCGACGAGGTCGTCGTCGACGTGGTTGATCTCGATCGAGGAGAGCCGCAGGCGCTCGACGCCCTCGATCGCGCCGGCGGCGCGGATCAAGCCGGCCAGCGTCATCCCGGCGGCTCGGTCGCGGAAGCAGCCGAGGTTGACGCCGGTGAGCACGATCTCGCGGTGGCCCTGCCCAACGCGGCGGCGGATCTCAGTCAGGACGGCGTCGGCGCTGCGGCTGCGCGTCGCGCCGCGCACGAGCGGGATCACGCAGAAGGCGCACGAGAACGAGCAGCCGTCCTGGATCTTCACGAACGCCCGCACGCGGTCGAGCCTGGCGTCGGCCCGCACGCAGGCGATCGCGCCGACGTCGCCGGCGACAGTCTCGACCGCCTGCTCGATCTGGCCCGCGACGACGGTCACGTTCCCGGGCAGCCCGGCGAAGGCGGTCTCGGAGAGCCTGGCGCCGCAGCCGGTCACGTAGACGCGGGCGTGCGAGCGGGCTGCCCGCGCTGCGGCCTGCCGCGACTTCGCGAGGCCCTCGTTCGTGACGCAGCACGTGTTCACGACGGCGATGTCACCGGTGCCCTCGACCTCGTCGTGTCCGTCACGGACGAGCCGCTCGCGCAGCGCCTGGGCGTCCGTCTGGGACACCTTGCAACCGAGGAAACGGACGGAGAAGCTCGCCATCGAGCCGAAAATCTACTGGCGGACGTGCAGATCCGCCGCCCAGCCGCCCAACTGGACGCGGCGCTCGCGTCGGTAGCCGTTCAGCTCGGGCTCGTCGGAGACGAGGTAGCCGGAGGTGATCGCACGGCGCGCGCGGAGCCTCGGCCCGAGCGCGACGACCGCGTCGGCGGCGATGTTCGCGAGCGCGAGGTCGACCCCCGGCAGGTCGTCCTCGCGCAGATCGGCCTGCTCGAGCTCGACCGTGACGCCGTTGTCGGCGGCGTTCCGCTCGGTCGCCTCGACGGCCTGGGGATCGAAGTCGAATGCCCGCACCGGCCCGAAGCCGAGCTTCGCGGCCGCGATCGAGAGGACACCGGAGCCGCAGCCGACGTCGAGCACGCTTCCCCTCTCCTCGCCTTCTAGCAGCTGCAGGCAGAGCTGCGTCGTCGGATGGCCGCCGGTGCCGAACGCGCGGCCCGGGTCGATCACGACCGCGAGCGCGTCGGGGTCGGGTTGCTCCCAGGGTGGGCCGATCCAGAGCGAGCCGACGCGAACCGGCTTGTGGAACTGGCGCCAGCGGTCCTGCCAGTCCTCCTCGACGTCCGACGAGGCGGCGCCGCCGAAGGCCTGCCAGATCCGCTCCTCGCCGGCGGCGTTGGTATACGCGGCCAGCTCGAGGGAGCCGCCGTCGCCGCCGAGCTCTTCAAAGCCTTCTGGGAAGAGCTCGAGCATGACCGCGCGCGCCTCCTCGGCCCGGGCGTCGGGAACGGTGATCGAGACGCGGCGCAGGAGTGTCAGCGGATCGCGTTTCTGAGCTTCTCGAAGAAGCCCTCGTCTCGCCTGTAGGTGTCTTCGCCGGAGAGCTCGTCGAAACGGTCGAGCAGCTCCCGCTGCTCGTCGGTCAGCCGTCTCGGCACCGAGACGTTGACGAGCACGCGGTGGTCGCCGCGGCCGGATCGCTGCAGCGACGGCATTCCCTTCCCGCGCAGGACGCGGACCTCGCCGGGCTGCGTCCCGGGCTCGAAGTCGAGCTCGAGATCGCCCGCGAGCGTCGGGACCGAGAGCTGGGCGCCGCGCGCCGCCTGCACGATCGTCAGGTCGACCTCGGAGAGGATGTCGTCGCCGTCGCGCTCGAAGCGTGGGTCGCGCGCCACGTGCACCTCGACGTAGGCGTCGCCGGGGAGGCCGCCACCGGTACCGGCGTGGCCCGCGCCGCGGATGCGGATCCGCTGACCGTCGTGGATCCCGGCCGGGATCTCGACCTCGAGCTCCTTCGCTTCGATCGTGCGGCCGTTCCCGTTGCACGCGCTGCACGGCGTCTCGACGACCGTGCCCGCGCCGAGGCAGGTCGGACACGCCTGGGTGCGGACGAACTCACCGAAGACACTTCGCGAGACCTGCTGCACCTGGCCCCGGCCGGCGCAGGTCTGGCAGGTGACGCGCTCGGTCCCGGGCTCGGCGCCGTTCCCGTCGCAGACCTCGCAGGTGGCCGCGATTTCGACCTCGACGGTGCGCTCGACGCCCGTGAACGCATCGGCGAGCTCGATCGCGACCGCGACGCCGACGTCGCCGCCGCGTGCGCGCCCGCCGCGGTTGCGCGCGAAGAGGTCGTCGCCGAAGAAGGCGGAGAAGATGTCGCTCAGGTTCGAGAAGGCGAAGTCGCTAGGCGCATAGCCGCCACGCTTGAGGCCGGCGTGGCCGTACTGGTCGTAGAGCTTGCGCCGCTCGGCGTCCGAGAGCACCTCGTACGCCTCCGCGACCGCGCGGAAGCGCTCCTGCGCGTCTGCGTCTCCGTTGACGTCCGGATGGAGCTCGCGCGCGAGCTTACGGAAGGCCTTCTTGATCTCGGCGTCGCTTGCCGTCCGTTCGACACCGAGCAGCTCGTAGTAGTCGCGTTCGGCCGTGGCCATGCAAGCAAGCGTAGCGAGGAGGTCAGTCCTCCTCGTACGCGGCCTCGACGAGCCGAGAGAGCTCGTGCGCAGCGGCGCGAACGGTGCGGACGGCCTTGTCGTAGTCCATCCGGACGGGGCCGAGCAGACCGATCGAGCCGAGCGTGCGCGTCGGCAGGCCGTAGGTCGCACCGACGAGGGCGACGTCGTGCAGGCCCGGGTGATCGAGCCCGACCCGGACGTACGGACGGCGGACGTCGAAGGACTCGGTCATCAGCTCCAGCACGGCTGCGCGCTTCTCGAGCACCGAGAGCAGCCGGCGGCAGGCTTCGAGCTCGTCCGCACGGACGTCGTCGAGCAGCGAGGCGGCGCCGCCGACGTACAGCGACTGGGCGGTCGGCGCGGCCAGGTCGGCGAGTGCCGGCCGCAGCGCATCGACGAACTCCTTCTCGCGGCCCGTCAGGCCGGGGTCGTCGATCCGCCTGCGCAGCGTGTGCGTGCCGATCCCGACGCCGACGAGGCGCTCGTTCAGATACTCGTTCGCCCACGCCGCCAGGCCGGGATCGACTGCGTGGTCGAAGGTGATCAGCTTCTTGGCGACGCCGCCAGTGGACGTGATCGTCACCGCCATCACCACCGACGGCTGCAACAGCAGCACCTCGACGTGGCGCACGGACGCCGTCTCCAGGCCAGGTGCGGAGACGAGCGCGAGCAGGCGCGTCACCTGGCTCAGCATCTCGGTGGTCGACTGGAGCGCGTCCTCGACCTCGCTGCGCATCGACGTCAGGTCGAGTGGGAACCGCGCCGGCCGCGGCTCTTGCCGCTCGAGCACGCCCTCGGCGTAGAAGCGGTACCCCGCATCGGTCGGGATCCGGCCGGCGGACGTGTGCGGGTGCGTGAGCAGCCCGAGCGACTCGAGCTCGGCGAGCTCGTTCCGCACGGTGCTCGACGAGACGGGCAGGCCGGACCGCTCCACGAGCGTCCTCGAACCGACCGGCTCTCCGGTCGCGACGTACTCCTCGACCAGGCGCCGGAGGAGGTCCCGCTTGCGCTCGCTGATCTCGGCCATTTGCAGGAAAATTCTAGCTCTCGACCAGCAGCTCGGCTGTGACGCCGCCGCCGAGGAACCGGCCACGGTGAGTGAGCTCGAGCGTTCTGCCGGTGGCCTCGATCAGGCCGTGTCGCTGGAGCCGCGCCAACGCATCACGGTCGACCGCTGTGTCGAGGCCTGCAAGCTCGAGCGGCTCGTCGAGCCGGAGCCCGAGCATGACGCGCTCGCGCGCGGTCGTCCCGGGCTCGAGCCGTTCGAGCTCGCGCTGCGGCCGTTCGTGGCGCCGAAGCGCCGTGAGGTAGCGCGGTAGGCTCGGCACATTCCGCCAGCGCAGCCCGCCGACGGTCGAAACCGCGCCGACACCGACGCCGAGGTAGTCGTGTCCGAGCCAGTAGCCGAGGTTGTGGCGGGCGCGCAGGTCGCGGCCGTCGCCGGTGCGGCAGAAGTTCGCCGTCTCGTACCAGCGGTAACCCGCGCCCGTGAGGGTCTCGACGACGCGCTCGAAATAGTCCTCCATCGCGTCGGCCTGCCGCTCGAGCTCGTCGCCGTAAGCATGGGTGAAGCGGGTGCCCGGCTTCGCCTCGAGCTCGTAGCAGGAGAGGTGCTCCGGCTCGAGCGCGATTGCCTCGGCGAGGTCGCGCTCCAGGTCTGCCGCGCTCTGACCGGGGATGCCGTAGATGAGGTCGAGCGAAACGTTGTCGAAGCCCGCGGCCCGGAGCGCGTGAACGGCGCCGCGCACCTGATCGGGGCTCGCGCGGCGCTCCAGCACGTCGAGCAGGTGCGGCTGGAAGCTCTGCGCCCCGAGCGAGACGCGATCGACCCCGTGCTCGCGCAGCAACGCAGCCAGATCAGGCGTGATCGTCTCCGGGTTGGCCTCGACTGTCGTCTCCGCCGCCTCGGGCAGCCCGGCCAGAAGGCGCGCGAGCGCCTCGGGCTCGGTGAAGGTGGGTGTGCCGCCGCCGAGGAAGACGGTCTCGACCTCGTCCGCGAGCAGACTGCGCTCGAGCCCGAGCTCCGCCAGGAGCGCGTCGACGTAATTGCCGTGCTCGGCATCGTGGCCCGTGACGGTGACGAAGTCGCAGTAGCCGCAGCGGTGGGCGCAGAAAGGCAGGTGGACGTAGAGGTGGCGCGCGCCTGGTCCAGCCCCCGGGATGGGGGTCGCAAGACCCCCTTCTGGAACGGTACGTCGCAAGTCGTCACGCGTGTGTGACGCGGCCGTGCCGGTTGCGTGCCGGTTGTCCACGGTCACTTGCTCCGCTCGTCCAGGTTCAGCACGGCCAGGAAGGCCTCCTGCGGCACCTCGACGCCGCCGACCTGCTTCATCCGCTTCTTCCCCTTCTTCTGCTTCTCGAGCAGCTTCCGCTTGCGGCTGATGTCGCCGCCGTAGCACTTGGCGAGCACGTCCTTGCGGCGCGCCTTGACCGTCTCACGCGCGATGATCCGCGCGCCGATCGCGGCCTGGATGGCAACGTCGAACATCTGCCGCGGGATCTCCTTGCGCAGCCGCTCGACGAGCAGCTTGCCCCGCTCGTAGGCGAAGTCGCGGTGGACGATCAGCGACAGCGCGTCGACCTGCTCCCCGCCGACGAGGACGTCGACGCGGACGACGTTGCCCGGCCGGAAGCCGGCGAGGTCGTAGTCGAAGCTCGCGTAGCCGCGCGTGCGCGACTTGAGCTGGTCGTAGAAGTCGAGCACGATCTCGCCGAGCGGCAGCTCGTAGGTGAGGTGCACCCGCTCCTCCGAGAGGTACTCCATGTGGTCGAACTTGCCGCGGCGCTCGTTGTTCAGTTCCATGACCGCGCCGACGTACTCCTTCGGAACGATCACGGACGCCTTGATGTAGGGCTCCTCGGCCGCCTCGATCTCGGCGGGCATGTCGGCCGGGTTGTGCACCTCGACCCAGTCGCCGTTGCGCTCCTGCACCCGGTAGGCGACGTTCGGCGCGGTCACGATCAGGTCGAGGTCGAACTCCCGCTCGAGCCGCTCGCGGACGATCTCCATGTGCAGGAGGCCGAGGAAGCCGCAGCGGAAGCCGAATCCGAGCGCCTGCGATGTCTCCGGCTCGTAGAAGAGCGCCGCGTCGTTCAGCTTCAGCCGCTCGAGCGCGTCGCGGAGCTCCGGGTATTCATCCGAGTCGGTCGGGAAGAGGCCGGCGAACACCATCGGCTTCACTTCCTTGTAGCCCGGCAGCGGCTCCGCCGCCGGCGCCTTCTCGTTCGTGAGCGTGTCGCCGACGCGCAGCTTCGAGACGTCCTTGAGCCCGGTGATCACGTAGCCCACCTCGCCCGCTTCGAGCGCCTGCACCGGCCGCCGCTCCGGCGAGAGGAAGCCGAGCTCCTCCGCCTCGAAGCGCGTTCCCTGTGCCATCGCCCGTAGCGCGTCGCGTGTCGAGAAGCGGCCGTCGACGACGCGCACGAACGCGACGACGCCGCGGTACTGGTCGTAGGAGGAATCGAAGATGAGTGCCCGCGCCGGCGCGTCGGGGTCGCCGTCGGGCGACGGGATCCGCTCGACGATCGCGTCGAGGACGTCCTCCACTCCCTGGCCCGTCTTCGCCGAGATCCGGAGCACGTGCTCGGGATCGTCGCCGATCAGGTCGGCGACCTCGGCGGATGCGGCGTCGGGATCCGCCTGCGGCAGGTCGATCTTGTTCACGAGTGGGACGATCTCGAGGTTGTTCTCGATCGCGAGGTAGGCGTTCGCGAGCGTCTGCGCCTCGATCCCCTGGGCGGCGTCGACGACGAGCAGCGCCCCCTCGCACGCCTGCAGCGACCGTGAGACCTCGTAGGTGAAGTCGACGTGGCCGGGCGTGTCGATCAGGTTCAGCTGGTGGCCCTTCCAGAGCACGCGCACCGCCTGTGCCTTGATCGTGATCCCGCGCTCGCGCTCGAGCTCCATCGAGTCGAGCAGCTGCTCCTTCATGTCGCGTTCCGCGACGGTGTCCGTCGCCTGCAGGATGCGATCGGCCAGCGTCGACTTCCCATGGTCGATGTGGGCGATGATCGAGAAGTTGCGGATCTTGTCCTGGTCCATGGGTGATCAGCTTCGGCCGGTGCGGCGCCGCAGGGAGAGTAGCGTCGCCAGCTCGCGCACCCGCAGCGCCCGGCACGCTGCCAGGTAGACGCTGCCGCCCACAACGAGGGCAAGACTGAGCGAGACGAGTTGTGCGAGGAAGGAGCGTCCGAGGGCTTCGTCGAGGCCGCGCCAGACGGCGTAGCTCGTGAGACCGAGCAGGACCGAGGCGATCGAGACGAGGACGAACGACCGCACGGTCTCGCTGAGGTCGATCCGGCCGATCGTGCGGCGGAGGGCGAAAAGCAGCATTCCCACCCCGGCGATGTTCGCGAGCGAGATCGAGAACGGGATCCCCCACGTGCCGACGCGGTAGAAGACGGCGTAGAGCGCCACGTTGAGGACGAGGTTCGCGAGCGCGATCGCGGTCGGGATCCACGGCTGCTGCAGGCTGAAGAAGCCGCGGTTCAGCATCAGCATCATCCCGTTGAAGGTGAGACCGACCGAGAACGCGGCGAGGGCGCCGGCGACGACATGCGTCTGCCCGGGCTGGAACGCGCCGCGCTGGTAGAGCAAGCGGACGATCGGCTCGGCCAGGACGATCGAGAAGGCGGCGGCGGGCAGCAGGAGGAAGTTGATCTGGCGCAGGCCGAGCGCGATCGTGTTCCGCACCCCGGCGAGGTCGCCCCGGGTCGCGAGCCGGGCGAGGGTCGGGAAGAGGACGGTCGCGACCGCGACCGAGAACATCCCCTGCGGGAGCATGTAGATCCGAAAGGCCTTGTCGATCGCGTTCGGGGAGATGAACGGGTCGATCCACTTCGACGCCACGATCGTGCCGATGACGGCATTGACGTTGATCAGGCCGAGGCCGAGGGTCACCGGCACCATCAGCAGGAACACCTGCTTGACGGCCGGATCGCGAATGTCGATAGCGAGACGGAGACGTCCGTCGAGCCCGCGCAGCCACGGCAGCGGCAGCAGCAGCTGGATCACGGTCCCGATCAGGATCGAGCCGGCGTAGACGTAGAGCTTCCCCGTCTCGGTGTCTGCCCGCGGGACGCCGAAGATGAGCCCGACGATGATCGCGACGTTCCAGGCGACCGGCGTCAGCGCCGGAATCGAGAACTCGTCGTAGCTGTTCAGGATCCCGGTGACGATCCCGAACATGCCGAGCAGGACGACGATCGGGAAGAGGATCTGGGACAGCGTCACCGTCAGGTCGTCGTAGGCGCCCGTGAGCAACGGCATGAACAGCGGCGCGACGAGGATGAAGAGGGCCGTGACGCCGCCGCCCACGAGGAGGAAGAGCCAGAAGATGGTCGAGGCGACCCGCCAAGCGCGCGCCTTCTCCCCCTTCTCGAGCAGCTCGCTGAAGACGGGGACGAACGCGGAGGAGAGCGCGGCGTCGGCGACGAGCGCTCGGATCAGGTTCGGGATCTGGAACGCGA
The DNA here is from genome assembly GCA_963705515.1 of uncultured Gaiellaceae bacterium. Taxonomy (GTDB): domain Bacteria; phylum Actinomycetota; class Thermoleophilia; order Gaiellales; family Gaiellaceae; genus Gaiellasilicea. Next base: position 1,152,327 of record CAVPJV010000008.1, on the reverse strand, counting down.
CCGTGAACGCGTTGATCGGCCCGCGGGCGCCGAAGTAGTTGGCGGCGACGATCTCGCGGATCAAGCCGAGGACGCGCGAGAGCCCGGTCGCGGCCGAGAACAACGCCGTCGACCACGCGAGCCTCCGTGCCTTGGCCCGCGTCTCCACGGCAACGAGTATAGGAATACGGTCTGCTACGATTTCGCGCGCCCGCCGAGTGCGGGCCTTTCTCCGACATGGCCAATATTCAGCAACAGAAGAAGCGTGTCCGGATCTCCGAGCGAGAGCGCGAGGAGAACCTCCGCTACCGCTCGACCGTGAAGACGCTGACGAAGCGGCTCGAGGCTGCCGTCGCCGAGGGCGACACGGACAAGGTCGCGGCCGAGCATCTCGAGCTGACGCGGTGGATCGACAAGGCCGCGTCGCACGGCGCGCTTCACAAGAACACCGCCGGCCGCAAGAAGTCGCGCGCCGCCCGGCTCGTCGCCGGCGACGTCGCCGCCTAGGTCTCGACGCTGAGGTCGATCAGGGCTCGCTGGAGCTCGAGGTCGGGCGCAAGCTTGCTGCCACCCTTGAGCGCGTGGTCGAGCCCGGCAAGGCGGACGACTGCGGTGCGCAGCTCGTCCTCGGTGAAGTTCGCCGCCTGGCCGAACACCTTCTCGACGTAGAACGGGTGCCGTTTCAGGGTCGAGGCTGCGTCGCGCGCGCGGATTCCCTCGGCAGCGAGCCGCTGGCAGCGGCGCATGAAGGCCAGATGGTTGCCGAGCGCTCCCGCCATGCGCGGCGCGGTGTCGCGGCGCGGCCGCCCCTCCCGCTCGAAGATCGTCTCGCTGGCGTCGAGCGTTCGGCCCACGTCGCGCTGGGCCCAGGCGTCGGTGAGCGCAAACGTCGGCGTCTCCGCGACGGCCGCGACGAGCTGCTCGACCTCATGCTGCCCGATCGGCTCGTCGCCGGCCCAGAGCGCGAGCTTGTCGACCTCGTTCGCCAGCTGGTGGAAGTCCTCGCCCACGAGCTGGACGAGCGCCGCAACCGCGTCGGGCTCGGCCCGGACGCCGGCCTGCTTGAAGCGCTCCGCAACCCATGCGTCGGCCTTCCGCTTCGCGACGTCGTATGCGAGCACGTCGCCTGTCTTCGCACACGCTTTCGTCAGCGGCGCGTCCTTCTTCAACTCCTCGGCGACGAGCGCCAGCACGGTGCCGGGCGCAGGCGAAGCCAGGTACTCCTCGATCGGCTTCACGTCGGCGGCCTTCCAGCCGTTTCCGAGCCTACCCTCGCTGTTGCGCCGTCCGTCCACGCCTTCGACGAGCACGAGCCGCGCGTCGCCGAAGAGGCTGCCGGCGTTGCAGAGGGCGACGACCTCGCCGCCCGTATGCTCCTGAGCGCTGACGATCTCTGTCGCCTCCGGCTCGAAGTGGCGGCGAAGCCGCCCGAGCGCCGTTTCGATCTTGGGCCTGTCGCTGCCGGTGAGCAGATAGACCGGCTTGAGCGCGGGCGAATCGGCCATGACGCCAGCCTACTCAACGCTTCGAACGCACCGAGATTCGCCGACCGTCCGATTCGAGCACGACGCGCCCGTCCTCGTCAGTGCGGTACAGAGTCAGCCCCGGGCTGTCGCGGAGCGCGGCCAGCGTGGACGGCGTCGGATGGCCGTACTCGTTGTTGCGACCGCACGAGATGACCGCCACGGCCGGCCGCAGCTCGCGCAGTTCGTCCGCGAGCCCGGGATCGGCCGAGCCGTGATGCGCAACCTTCAGGATCTCGATGCGGCGCGACAGCAGGCGCGCCGTCACGTCCGTCTCGGCGTCTGCGGTCAGCAGCGCATCGACCTCGCCGTAGCTCGCAAGGAGGACGATCGGGAGCAGGTTGGGATCCTCGCTCGCGGTTCCCGGCCCGTCCGGCCAGAGGACGTGCAGTTGGAGGCGGCCGAGCCGGAACCCATCCCCCGCGCGCGTCTCGACCACCGGCACGCCGCGATCCGCCGCCTCGGCGAGCGCGGCACGCTCGAACGGTCCCGAGACGGCGAGCCGCGGGTCGAGGACGCGGTCGACCGCGAGCCGCCTCAGGATGCTCTCGGCGCCGCCGATGTGGTCGCGCTGTGGGTGCGTGAGCACGAGCGCTGCGAGGTGCCGAACGCCGAGGCCTCGCAGCTGGCGAGCCACATCCGCCTCCGGCGGCCCCTGGTCGACGAGCACCGCGCCTTCGGGCACCTGAAGCAGGATCGAGTCGCCCTGGCCGACGTCGAGGACTGTGATCCGCAGCCCGGTCGGCGGCGGCAAGCGCACGTCCGGAAGGAGCTGCCAGGCGAGGAGCGCAGGCACTACCGCAGCCGCGCACGTGATCGCCAGCGGCCGGCGCCACCGCGGCAGCCGCTGCAGGGCCAGCAGCGCGACGGGCGTCCCGAGCAGCAGGCAGACCGCGGTGGCAGAGCCGACCTGAGCGAAGGGCAACCCGCCGATCACACGGGCACAGGCGGCGATGTACGCGGCTAACCAGCCGTTGAGCCAGCCGAGCGCGAGGGCAGCGGTGGGTAGCACCGGCTCGATCAGCGAGCCGACGAGCGCGATCCCCAGCAGCGGCCCGATCGCCGGGGTGACGAGGGCGTTCGCCGGCAGCGAGTACACCGGCACGCTGCCGAACTGGAGCCAGAGGATTGGCGCGGTCGCAGCCCCGCAGGCGGTCGAGACGGCGATCGCCTCTCGGAGCCAGTCCGTGAGCGGGTAGCCCTCGAGCGCCGGCCGCAGCCGGGGCAGCAGCAGGAAGATGGAGCCGACAGCTGCGAAGGAGAGCTGGAAGCCGGGCTCGAGCAGGCTCGCCGGCGTCCACACGAGCAGGACGGCGGCGCCGAGCGCGAGGAAGTGCCAGCGATCGCGGGGTCGCGAGAGCAGCCAGGCAAGCGACGCGAGGCCGCCCGCGACACCCGCGCGCACGACCGACGGCTGCCAGCCGACGGCGAGGACATAGCCCGCGATCGCCGCGATCGCCGCCACTTCGGCGGCAAGCCTTGGGATCCCGAGGAGCCAGGCCAGCCCAAGCACGCCCAGCGCCAGGAAGGTGATGTTCTGCCCGGACACGGCCAGGAGGTGGTAGAGGCCCGAGGCCTTGAAGTCGTCGCGCAGCTCGTCCGTCAGCCCTTCGTCCTCGCCGAGGACGATCCCGGCGAGCACGGCGTGGCGCTCGCCTTCGAGCGCAGGCGCGATCGCACGTGCGACGTGCGCACGCAGGCGATCCGAGAGCCCGCCGATACCGCCACGGTGACCGACGATCCGCCACTCGCGCCCGTGCAGGACGACGTGGACGCCGCGGCGCGCCAGCCAGCCACGCTCGTCGAAGCCGTCCTCCGGACCTCGCGGCGCCGCGACGGTCGCACGGAGCTCCAGCACCGCTCCTTGCGGCGGGGAGCGGCCGAGCGGCAGTTCGAGCAGCACGCGCTCGCGGAGCCGACGCTCGTCGAAGCGCCGCACCTCAGCGGGAAGACGGAGCGCGAACGTCGATCGGCGCACCGGTCCGGTGACGACGGCTGTGACCGCCGCGGAGCGGCCGATCTCAGGAGCGAGCACGCTGGCGTCGAGAGCGTCGAGGCGCACGCTCCCCCACCACCAGCCGCCGAGCGCGAGCGCCAGCGCGCAGGCAGGTAGCCGCGCGCTCGAGCTCGTCGCCGCGCCGGCCGCCAGCGCCACGAGCACGATCGCACCCAACGCCGGCGCACGAATCGCGTTCGCCAGGGCCAGGCCGACGCACGCCGCGAGCACGAGCAGTGTCGGCCAGGTGCGTTCGATCAGGGAAACACCACGTCCCGAAGCTGCTCGACGCGCGCAGGGCCGATGCCCGGGATCGCATCGAGATCATCGACCGAGCGGAAGCCGCCGTGCTCGGCGCGGTAGTCGAGGATCTTCTGGGCGGTCACCGGCCCGATTCCGGGAAGCGCGTCGAGCTCGGCCGCTGTGGCGGAGCTGAGACTGACGCGGCTGCCGGCCGTCTTGCCACCGCCACCCGCGACTCGACGCGGCACGAGCACCTGCATCCCGTCGGCGAGCGGGGCCGCGAGGTTGATCGCGGCGGTGTCGGCCGGCGCGGTCGCTCCGCCCGCACGGGCGACCGCGTCGGCGACGCGTTTGCCCTCGGCCAGCCGGTAGAGACCCGGTCGCCGGACGGCGCCTGCGACGTGGACGACCAGCTTCGGCGCCGCAGCGGCAGGCTCGGTGACGAGCGCCTGGGGAGGCTGCTCGGAGGCCGCACCCGCGCCGGCCAGCGTGCGCCCGGCTACGGCCAGCAGCGCGAGCGCGGCTGCCGCGAGCACGAGCGCCCGCCGGCGCGACACGGGCAGGGAGGGCATGTCCCGAGCGTGCCGGGACAACGGTCACGGAGGGTGAACGCCTCCGCAACAATTGTGTGCCGGATTTCGGGCTAGACGACGAAGTTCACGAGCTTGCCGGGGACGACGATCGTCTTCCGCGGCTCGCCGCCGTTCAGGTGCGCGCGCACTCGCTCCGACGCGCGCGCGAGGGCGACGAGCTCCTCCTCGGAGATCGACGCCGGCACCTGCAGCCGGTCGCGCAGCTTCCCGTTCACCTGCAGGACGACCTCGACGGTGTCGCGCTCGAGCAGCGCCGGATCGGCGACCGGCCACGGCTGCTCCCACAGCTGCTCGTGCCCGAGCCGCTGCCACAGCTCCTCGGCGACGTGCGGTGCGTACGGCTGGATCAGCGAGACCGCGGTCTCGGCCGCGAAGCGCGCGTCGCGGCCGCCCGTGTCCGGGGAGAGCTCGTTGACGAGCTCCATCACGGCCGAGATCCCCGTGTTGAAGGCGAAGCGGCGGCCGACGTCGTCGGTCACCTTCGCGATCGTCGCGTGCGCCTTCCGCGCGAGCGGGCCTCCCTCCGGCTCCCCGGCAGGCGCCTTCTCCACCACCTCGTTGACGACCCGCCACAGCCTCCGGACGAAGCGCGACATGCCCTCCGCCGCCTCCTCCGTCCACTCCATGTCCTGGTCGGCCGGCCCGAGGAAGAGGATGCAGAGCCGGCCGGCGTCCGCGCCGTAGCGCTCGATCACCGCGTCCGGCCCCGTGGCTGCGCCCGAGCGCTTCGAGATCTTCTTCCCGCCGGTTGTCACCCAGCCGTTCGAGAAGAAGCTCGCGAACGGCTCCCGGAAGCCGATGTAGCCGAGATCGTTCAGGACCTTCATCCAGAAGCGCGCGTAGATCATGTGCATCGTCGCGTGGTCGACGCCGCCGATGTACAGGTCGACCGGGTTCCAGTAGTCGACGGGCGCGCGGTCGAAGGGAGCGCTGTCGTTGTCCGGGTCGCAGTAGCGGAGGAAGTACCAGGAGGAGTCGACGAACGTGTCCATCGTCTCCGTCTCGCGGCGTGCCTCGCCGCCGCAGCGCGGGCACGTCGTCCGCACCCAGTCCTCCGCCTGCGCGAGCGGCGGCTGGCCCTTCGGCTTGTAGTCCTCGACATCCGGGAGCACGACCGGCAGCTCGTCGTCCGGCACCGGCACGATCCCGCAGCCGTCGCAGTAGACGACCGGAATCGGGCAGCCCCAGTAGCGCTGGCGCGAGAAGCCCCAGTCGCGCAGCCGGTAGTTGACGGCGAACCGGCCGCGCTCGTCCTGCGCGAGCTTCTCGACGATGCGGCGCCCGCCCTCCGGCGCCGGCGCCCGTCGAACTCGCCGGAGTTGACGAGCACGTCGTCCTCCGCATGGGAGACGTACGGCAGCTCGGCATCCCCCTCCGGCGGCCGGATCACCTGGCGCACCGGCAGACCGAATGCCTGGGCGAAGTCGTAGTCGCGCTGGTCGTGGGCGGGGACGGCCATGATCGCGCCGGTGCCGTAGTCGGTGAGGACGTAGTCGGCGACGTAGACCGGGATCCGCTCGCCGTTGACGGGGTTGACCGCGTGCAGGCCGGTGAAGACACCGGTCTTCTCCACCGCCGCCGCGCGCTCCTCGGTCTTCTTCGCCGAGGCATGGCGCACGTACGCCTGCACCTCCTCCGACTCGATCCGCGGAACCAGCTCGTGCTCCGGTGCGAGCACGAAGAACGTCGCCCCGAAGAGCGTGTCCGGCCGTGTCGTGAAGACGGTGACGTCCTCGCCCCACTCCTCGATCCGGAAGTCGAGCTCGGCGCCCTCGGAGCGGCCGATCCAGTTCCGCTGGCGCGCCTTGATCGACTCGGGCCAGTCGACGGTGGCGAGGTCGTCGAGCAGCGCGTCCGCGTAGTCGGTGATCCGGAAGAACCATTGCTCCAAGACGCGGGACTCGACGAGCGCGCCGCAGCGCTCGCAGGTGCCGTCGGGGAGCACCTGCTCGTTCGCGATCACGGTCTGGTCGTTCGGGCACCACTTCACCGGCGCGCCCTTGCGGTAGGCCAGTCCCTGCTCGAGGAAGCGGAGGAACTGCCACTGCTGCCAGCGGTAGTAGCGCGGATCGTGGGTCGAGATCTCCCGCTCCCAGTCGAGCCACCAGCCCATCCGGCGCATCGTCCGGCGGATGTTGACGATGTTGCGCTCGGTGGTCTCGCGCGGGTGCCCACCCTCCTTGATCGCGTTGTTCTCGGCCGGCAGGCCGAAGGCGTCCCAACCCATCGGATGGAGGACGTTCAGGCCGTTGCGGCGACGGAACCGCATGACGACGTCGCCGATCGTGTAGACGAGCAGATGCCCGAGGTGCAGCGAGCCGGACGGGTACGGCAGCATCTCGAGCACGTAGCTCTTGGAGCGGTCGGCCGCGGCCGGGTCGGCCGGGTTGTCGACGTGCCACGCGCGCGCGTCGTCCCAGACGCGCTGCCACTTCTCCTCGATCGTCTTCGGGTCGTACGTCTCGCTCATCGCCGGCTCCGGGTACAAAAAAGCCTCTCGCAGGAGAGGCCCGGGGGACGCTCTCGCGGCTCCTCGCCGCGCTGGCCTCCTGCTCTAGGAAAGAAGCTGCTTCACTTGCGCGCATGCTAGCACTGTTCCCCGGCGGAACCAGGGTCGCGGCGGGCGTGCTGGAGCTCGACGGAATGCCAGTGACGGAGCTGGCGGAGCGGTACGGCACGCCGCTCGTCGTCTACGCCGAGGACGCGCTGCGCGAGCGCGCGCGGATGTTCCAGCGGGCCGTTCCGGACGCGCTCGTCGTCTACGGGACGAAGGCCTTCCCGAACGTCGCGCTGATGCGCCTGCTCGCCGAGGAAGGGCTCGGCGCGGACGTGTCCACGCTGGGCGAGCTCGCGTTCGCGCGTCGGGCCGGGATCGAGGGCGACCGGCTGCTCATGCACGGGAACAACAAGTCGGACGAGGAGCTGCGCGCGGCGGCCGAGGCGGGCGCGCTCGTCGTCCTGGACGCGCTCGACGAGCCCCGGCGCGCGGCCGACGCGGGTGTGCGCCGCGTCATGGTCCGCGTCACGCCGGGAGTCGAGGCGGAGACGCACGAGAAGATCCGCACCGGCCACCGCGGCTCCAAGTTCGGGCTGGACGAGGACGACGCGGTCGAGGCGGTGCGCGCCTCGCTCGCGGCGGGGCTCGACGTCGAGGGCCTCCACGTCCACGTCGGCTCGCAGCTCGCGGACGTGCGCGCGCACCTGCTCGCGATCGCGTTGCTGGCCCAGTTCGCCGACCGCTGCCGGAGCGAGCTCGACTGGCTGCCGCGGACGATCGACGTCGGCGGCGGCTTCGGGATCCGGCACGTCGAGGCGGAGCCGGAGCCGCCGGTGGAGGAGCTCGTGCGGACGCTCGCGGCCGCGGTCTCGCGCGACTGGCTGATGCGCGGGCTGGACGCGCCGAGGCTGATCGTCGAGCCGGGCCGCGCCCTCGTCGGGCCGACGGCGTTCACGCTCTACCGGGTCGGCGCGGTCAAGCAGGCCGGTGACCGGCGCTACGTCGCGATCGACGGCGGGATGTCCGACAACCCGCGGCCGCAGCTCTATCAGGCGCGCTACACGGCCGTGCTCGCGAACCGCGCCGACGAGGAGCCCGACGGCGTCTTCACGATCGCGGGCAAGCACTGCGAGTCGGGGGACGTGCTGATCGAGCGCGCCGAGCTGCCCGAGCCGCGGCGCGGCGATCTGATCGCCGTCCCAGCCACCGGCGCCTACACGCTCGGGATGGCATCGAACTACAACGGCGTCCCCCGGCCGGCCGCGGTGCTCGTCGGCGGCGGCGACGCACGGCTGATCCGCCGCCGAGAGACCGTCGACGACTTGCTCGAGCTGGAGGTCTAGCCCGCCACCTGCTCGGCCGCCTCGAGCGGCGAGCCGCCCAGGACGCGCGCGCCGTCGACTGCTCCGGCCCCGGCGCCGCCGACCCAGATCGCCGCGCCGGCGTCTCGGAGGCGAGCTGCCGTCTCGGCGACTCCCTCGAGCCGCGCGGAGTCGGTGACGGCGAGTACGAGCGCCTCCGGCTGGAGCTGCTGCACCGTCTCGACGATCGTGTCCGGCGGCGTGTCGGCGCCCAGGAACGTGATCCGCCAGCCGAGCTCCCTGAGTCCGAGCCCGAAGATCACGAGACCCAGGTCGTGCCGCTCGCCCGGCGGACACGCGAGCACCGCGCGTCGGCCCGAGCCGCGGTCCCAGCCGCGCGCTAGGCCGAGCAGGCGACCGCGGAGCAGGTTCGAGGCGAAGTGCTCCTGCGCGACGGAGATCTCACCACGCTTCCAGCCCGCGCCGAGCTCGTGCAGGAGCGGCAGGACGACGCCGGCGAGCACGGATCGCGTGGAGTAGTCGGCCAGCAGGCGGTCGAACGCGGCATGCGCGGCGGCGTCGTCGAGCTGCTCGAGTGCGCGGCGGAGCTCGGCAGAGGCAGCCGCCTTCGGCGCAACCCCGGCAGGCACGACCTCGGCCGGCGCGGGTGGCTCGGAGCCGGCCTGCCTGGCCGCCTCGGCTGCCGAGAGCCCCGTTCCGAGCAGCTCCCGCATCCGTCGCACCCGCTGGACGTCGTCGTCCGAGTAGAGCCGGTAGCCGCCGGCGGTGCGCTCCGGCGTGAAGAGGCCGTAGCGCCGCTCCCACGCCCGCAGGAGCTCCGTCGCGACGCCGGTGCGACGCGCGAGCTCGCCGATCCGCAGCTGTGCGGCTCCGTCCATGCCGACAGCGTACAGACTTTGGACAGAGATTTGACAAGACCGGCGTAGATGCGCTAGCTTCCTTGGACAAACATTGAACAACTACTGAACAGGGAGGGATCGCACGTGAAGAAACTCGACATCCTCGCCGCCGTACTCGTGATCGTCGGCGGGCTCAACTGGGGCTTGATCGCGATCGCGGAGTTCGACCTCGTCGCCGCCCTCGTCGGCCTCGACTTCGGCGAGACGAACGCCGTCAGCCGAATCGTCTACGGCCTCGTCGGCCTCGCCGCCGTCTACCAGATCGCCCAGCAGGCGGCCATCCGCCGCCGCTGGTCCTCGCAGTCCGCCGTCACCGCCTGAACCCCTCTCGAAAGGAGTGGATCGAAATGACACGTCTCGCCATCACCGTTCTCGCAGTACTCGCCCTCGCGGTTCCCGCGGCCTCGGCGGCGCCCGCCCGCCAGGAAGCGGCTCCCTCGATCGCGGCCATCGCCGCGTCGTCGCCGCAGTTCTCGACGCTGCTGTCGCTCGTGAAGAAGGCCGGTCTCGCCGGCACGTTGTCGAAGCCGGGTGCGTACACCGTCTTCGCACCGACGAACGCCGCCTTCGCCAAGGTGCCGAAGGCGACGCTGAACGCGTTGGCGAAGAACCCGGCCCAGTTGAAGCGCGTGCTTCTCTACCACGTCGTCGCCGGGAAGGTCACCGCTGCGCAAGTGGTGAAGCTCCGCTCTGCGAAGACGCTCGCCGGCCCGACGGTGACCATCCGCGTCACGGGCAAGACCGTGCGGATCAACGGCTCGAAGGTGACCAAGGCAGACGTGGCCGCCTCGAACGGGATCGTGCACGTGATCGACCGCGTGCTGCTCCCGCCGGCGTAGCGGCTCCTCACTCCCCGCCGCCGTGGATTCGTGGGCACGGCGGCGGGGTAGCCTTCGGGCCGTGCTCAACGGCGATCCCGACGCGCAGCTGGAGAAAGAACACGTGAGGATCGTCGACGAGATCGCGCACGCCACCGGCTGGATAGAGGAGGAGCGGATGGCGCGCACGTCGCACGCGCTCGAGGTCGACGGCCGCGTCTGGCTCTTCGACGTCGTCGACTGGCCTGGGCTCGACGACCGCGTCCGGGAGCTCGGAGAGCCTGCCGGGGTCGTCCAGCTACTCGACCGGCACAACCGCGACTGCGCCGCCGTCGCCCGGCGGCTCGGCGTCCCGCATCACGTCGTGCCTCGCGCGCTTCCCGGAACGCCGTTCGAGCTGCGCCCGGTCGTCCGGCTCCGCTGGTGGCGCGAGGTGGCGCTCTGGTGGCCGGAGCGGCGGCTGCTGCTCGTCGCGGACGCGATCGGGACGATCCCCTTCTTCCGGGCGGGGGCAGAGCCTGCCGGCCTCCACCCCGTGCTGCGGCTCTGGCCGCCGCGTTCGCTCCGGGGTCTCGATCCCGACCATCTGCTCGTTGGCCACGGCGAGGGGATCCATCACCAGCCTGCGGCGCTCGAGGGCGCGATCAGGACGGGCCGCCGGCGGATCCCGCGCTGGCTGCTCGGCCTGCCGAGAGTGATCCGCGAGGGCTCCTAGGAGGGCGGGCGAGCAGGCCCGGGCGGACGAGGCGCGGCGGCGCCTTCAGGCCGGCGTCGCGGACCGGCGGGTTCAGCGGCTCGGCCAGCGCTGGGGCGGCGAACGAGGCGGCGCGGCGATCTGCGGGAGCATCGCCGTACAGCGTCGTCCGCTGCCGCGGCGTGCGTCCGTTCGCGCGGATCAGCGCCTCCATCACCTCGGGCGGCATCTCCTGCCCGTGCTCGGAGCCGGCGGAGCGTGAGATCGACTCGTTCATCAGCGTGCCGCCGAGGTCGTTGACGCCCGCCCGTAGCGCGGCCGCGACCCCCTCCGGCCCGAGCTTCACCCAGGACGCCTGGATGTTCGTGATCGCCGGATGCAGGGCGAGCCGCGCGACCGCGTGCACAAGCAGTGACTCGCCGAAGGTCGGCCCCGACCGTGCCCGCCCCTGCAGCCACATCGGCGCCTCCATGTGGACGAACGGCAGCGGCACGAACTCCGTGAATCCGCCCGACCGTTCCTGCTGCTCGCGCGCCCGCAGCAGATGGCGCACCCAGTGCACAGGCCGCTCGACGTGGCCGAACATGATCGTCACGTTCGAGCGGAGGCCGACCCGGTGCGCCGCGTCGTGGACCGAGAGCCACTGCCCGGTCGAGACCTTGTCCGGGCAGATCACGGCCCGCACCTCGTCGTCGAGGATCTCCGCTGCCGTCCCCGGCAGCGAGCCGAGGCCGAGCGACCGCAACAGCTCCAGGTACTCCTCGAGCGGGAGGCCGAGCGTCTCCGCGCCCTGCCAGACCTCGAGCGCGGAGAAGGCGTGGATGTGGAGCTCGGGCAGCTCGGTCCGGATCGCGTCGACGACGGACGCGTAGTACTCGCCGGTGAATGCCGGGTGGATCCCGCCCTGGAGGCAGACCTCGGTCGCGCCGCGGTCCCAGGCCTCGCGCGCGCGCCGGACGATCTCCTCGTGCGGGACGAGGTACGGCGCGCCGCGGAGGTTGGCCGCCAGCTTCCCCTTCGAGAAGGCGCAGAAGCCGCAGCGGAAGTAGCAGACGTTCGTGTACTGGATGTTCCGCGTGACGACGTAGCTGACCTCGTCGCCGCAGACCTCGCGCCGGAGCCGGTCGGCGGCGGCGAAGACACGGTCTCGCTCGTCGCCGCGGGCGCAGAAGAGGCGCACGAGCTCGTCCTCCCCCAGCGCGTCGGCCGTGTCCACTGGGAGTGCATCGCGTGCGACGACGAACGGGACCGCGCCCGCCTCACCCGGGTGCCAGGCGTCCTCGCGCGCGAGCCCGAGGGCGTCCGAGGCGCGGAGCGCGGTCGGCAGCACGGCCGGGTCGACCCACTGGCCCGAGAGGTAGCGCGGGTAGACGGGCAGCCGCGGCGCCAGCTCGAGCCCGCGCGAGCGCGTGGCGGCAGCAAGCCGGTCGCGGTCGGGCCACGGCGCCTCCGGGTTGACGTGGTCGATCGTGACCGGGCTGACGCCGCCCCAGTCGTCGATGCCGGCATCGAGCAGGCGCGGGAAGTCGTCGTAGGCGAGATTCGGCGGCGCCTGCACTGCGACGTCGTCGGGCAACAGCAGCCGCGCAGCCGCGATCGTCCAGAGGTGCTCGTCGAGGCTCGGCTCCGCATGCTCCGCCATTCGCGTGCCGGGCTTGGCGCGGAAGTTCTGGACGATCACCTCCTGCAGGTGGCCGTGGCGCTCGTGCACCGCCGCCAGCGCCTCCAGCGCTTCGACCCGCTCCGCGCGCGTCTCGCCGATCCCGATCAGGATCCCGCTCGTGAACGGGATCCGCAGCTCGCCCGCGAGCTCGATCGTCTCGAGCCGCCGCGCCGGCAGCTTGTCCGGCGAGGCCCAGTGCGGGCCGCCCTTCGCGGACAGGCGCTCCGCGACGGTCTCGAGCATGATCCCCATCGAAGCGGAGACCGGCCGCAGCGCCGCCAGCTCCTCACGGCTCATCACGCCCGGGTTCACGTGCGGCAGCAGCCCGGTCTCCTCGAGCACGAGCCTCGCGACCCGGCCGAGATACTCGAGCGTCGTCCCGCAGCCGAGCGCCGCCAGCTCCTGGCGCGCGACCTTGTAGCGGAGCTCCGGCTTGTCGCCGAGCGTGAAGAGCGCCTCGGTGCATCCCGCCGCCGCGCCGGCGCGCGCGATCGCCAGCACCTCGTCCTCGGTCATGTACGCGCGCTCGCCGCGGCGCGGCGGCCGGGCGAACGTGCAGTAGCCGCAGACGTCGCGGCAGAGCGTCGTCAGCGGGATGAAGACCTTGGGCGAGTAGGTGACGAGCCCGTCGCCACGGCGTCGCTCCCGCGCCGCCGCGAGCAGGTCGTCGAGCGGTGCGTCGAGCATGCCCTGAGCCTATCCCGCCCGGTACTCCCAGAGCCCGCCGAAGCTCTTCCAGCTCCCCTTCGACCAGCGCTGCAGGAGCGCCTGCTCGATCGGGAAGCGCTCCGTCGCGCTCGTCTCGACCGTCAGCCCCGGCAGCAGGAACGGGTTGGACGGGTCGTTCAGCTTCCGGGTCTGCGCGATCACGGACGCGCGGGTCGGGTTCTGACCGGCGGCCTTGAGCACCTTCACGAACTCGTAGGCGACCGCCATCCCGTAGACGTGGTTGACGTCCTTCTGGTTCGCCCCGTTCGCGAAGCGGGACATGATCGAGCGGTAGAGCTTCACCGCGGCGTCGTCCCGCCACTTCGCGTCGGCCGGGTCCTTGAGGAAGACGATCGAGATCGACCCCTCGACGGCCCTGTTCAAGCCGCCCTCGGACGCGAGGGCCATGGCCTTCGAAGTGCTCGAGCCGGCGTTGTTGATGATCAGCGGCCGCCAGCCGAGCCCGTTCGCGAAGACGTAGCCCTGGACCGCGTGGTCGGGGGCCGCGAAGAGCGCGAGCACGTCCGCGCCCGACCCCTTCAACCGCGAGATCTGCAAGTGCACGTCCGCGTCGGTGACCTCGAACGGCTGCGTCGCGACGACCTTCACCTGCGAGCGCGCGATCCCCTGCCTCAAGCCCGCCAGCAGCTCCTTGCCGTAGTCGTCGTTCTGGAGGAGGACGCCGACCTTGGCGCCGGGTCTCGTGCGCGCGAGGTACCTGCCGTAGATCCACCCCTCGGCGCGGTAGGTCGGCTGGAAGCCGATCGTCCAGGGGTACTGCTTGAAATCACGCCCGAACGTCGTCGCGCCGGAGCCGACGAAGAGCTGCGGCACCTTCGCGGCGTTCAGGTAGTCGCGCGTGGCGAGGTTGTGCTCGGTGCCGAACGAGTTGAAGATCGCGAAGACCTTGTCCTGCTCGACGAGCTGCTGGGTCGCCTGCACCGTCCTGGCGGGGTCTGAGCCGTCGTCAACCGTCTTGTAGGTGATCGTGCGGCCGTTGACGCCGCCGCGCGAGTTCACGTACTTGAAGTAGGCGTTGGCGCCGCGCGCGACGGCTGCGTACGCGGACGCGGTGCCGGAGAGCGGGGTCGTGCCGCCGACCAGGATCGTCTTCGCGGTGACCCCGGGGTCGATGCTCGTCGCCGCGGTGGCGCCGGTGGCGATCGCGCCCGCGAGCGCGAGCAGGGAGAGGAGAAGTGAACGGCTCAGCGAGCGCGATGGTAGCCGCGAGCGAGCGCCTGGATGCGCCGGATCAGGCCGGCCGCGCCGCCCGGGAGCAGGATCATCAGGAGGATCAGGATGACGCCGTAGACGACCGCCGGCGCCCCCTGCGCCTTCGAGACCTCCTGCGCCCAGAGGGGGAGGAACTGGATGAAGATCGCACCGAAGACGAGCGGCCAGAGCGAGCCGAGGCCGCCGACGACGACGCCGACGAGCAGGAAGATCGAGAGCGTGATCGGGAATGTGTCCGGGTTGACGAAGGTGGTCGCGATCGCGAGCAGCGCGCCGGCGACGCCCGCGTAGAAGGCGCTGATCCCGAACGCGAGCGTCTTGTAGGTGGCGAGGTTGACCCCGGAGGAGGCCGCGGCCAGCTCGCTGTCGCGGACGGCGCGGAACGAACGGCCGGTCTTGCCACGCAGCAGCAGCCAGGCAACGGCGAGCATGACCAGCGCGACCACCCAGCACAGGTAGTAGAGCCACTCGTTGAAGCTCACGATCTCGAACCCGAGGAACTTGATCGGCTCCGAGATCGTCTCGAAGGTGATCGGATCGGTCGTCTCGACCGGGCGCGTGCGCGCGGCGGACTCGAACAGGTTGATCCCGCCGCCGCCGCCGGTGAACTGCTCGAAGCGCTCGTACTTGATCAGCCCCGACATCGCCACCGCGATCGCGAACGTCGCGAGCGCGAGGTAGAGACCTGTCAGCCGCAGCGCGGGGAACCCGAAGGCGAAGCCGATCAGGCCTGCGACGATCCCGGCCAGCGGAATCGTCCAGACGTCCTTCACGTCGGCCGAGAACGTGTGACCCCCGAGCTTCAGGCCCGCGTCGGAGACGAGGATCGCGGTCGTGTAGCCGCCGATCGCCATGAAGGCGCCGTGGCCGAGCGAGATCTGGCCCGTGTACCCGGTGAGCACGTTCAGCCCGAGCAGGGCGATGAAGTAGATCCCGACGTACGCGAATTGCTGCGCCCGGAAGTCGCTGATGAACCTCGGCAGCAGGAAGATCGCCGCCGCGGCCAGCACGAAGAGCCCGATCCCGGTGAGGTCGGAGCGCTTCACACGCGCCTCGTGATCGGCTTGCCGAAGAGGCCGGACGGCTTGACGAGCAGGACGACGAGGATGATCAGCAATGCGACCGGCAGCCGCAGGCCGGCGCCGACGAAGTCGACGTACGTCCCGATCAGGTTCAGCCCGACGCCGAGCATCAGGCCGCCGGCGACGGCGCCGAACGGGGAGTCGATCCCGCCGAGAACGGCCGCCGCGAAGGCGTAGATCAACACAGCCTGCATCATGTTCGGGTCGAGGAAGACGGTCGGCGCCGTCAACATCCCTGCGACGGCGCCGAGCATCGCGGCGAGCCCCCAGCCGATCGCGAGCATCCAGCTGACGCGAACGCCGACGAGCCGGCTCGCTTCGGGGTTGAGCGCGGACGCCCGCAGCGCCAGGCCGACCTTCGTGAACTGGAAGAACGCCCACAGGAGCGCGACCATCACGAACACGGTCAGGAACGTGCCCACGTCCTGCTGCGAGATCGCGACCCCGCCGATCTCCCAGGTGTCGTTCGGGAACGGGCTCGGGAACGCGCGCACCTCGGCCGTCCAGATCAGGCTGACGAGGCCGTTGAAGATCAAGACGAGGCCGATCGTGACGATCACCGTCGTCAGCAGCGGCGCCCGCTCGATCGGGCGGATGACGACGCGCTCGGTGCCGAGGCCGAGCCCGAAGGCGATCACGAGCGTCAGGCCGAAGGCGAGCCACTCGTTCATGCCGTGGTTCTCGATCAGCGTCCAGGCGATGTAGGTGGTGAACACCGCCATCTCGCCCTGCGCGAAGTTGATCACGCCCGTCGCGCGGTGGATCAGCACGAGCGCGAGCGCGAGCGCGGCGAAGATCGAGCCGGTGGCGAGCCCTGCGACGACCTGTTGGAAGAACTCCGCCATCAGTAGCCGAGGTAGCTCTTGCGGACGGATTCGTTGCGGGCGAGCTCCTCGCTCGGCCCCGAGACGGCGACCTTGCCGACCTCGAGGACGTAGGCGTACGACGCCACCTCGAGCGCGATCGCCGCGTTCTGCTCGACGACGAGCACCGTCAGCCCCTCCTTCTCGTTCAACTCGCCCACGATCCGGAAGATCTCACGCGTGATCAGCGGCGCGAGCCCGAGCGACGGCTCGTCGAGCAGGAGCATGCGTGGGTGGCTCATCAGTGCTCGGGCGAGCGCGAGCATCTGCTGCTCGCCGCCGGAGAGCGTGCCGGCGTGCTGGCCGAGACGCGTCGCGATCCAGGGGAAGTACGTCGAGACGCGCGTGATGTCGTCGGCGATCGAGCCGCCCCGGCGGACGTAGGCGCCCAAACGCAGATTCTCCTCGACCGACAGCTCGGCGAAGGTGCCCCGTCCCTCGGGGACATGCGCGACGCCGAGCCTCGCGACCGACTCCGGCCCGCGGCGACCGAGCGGCTTGCCGTCGAAGAGAATCTGGCCGTTGCGTTTGACCGTGCCCGAGATCGAGCGGAGGGTCGTGGTCTTGCCGGCGCCGTTCGCGCCGAGGACGGCGACGATCTGGCCCTCCTCGACGGCGAGCGAGACCCCCTCGAGCGCGCGCACCGGGCCGTAGCGCGCCTCGACGTCGCGCAGCTCAAGCAGCGCCATGGGCCGCCTCGTCGGTGCCGAGATACGCCTCGATCACGGCCGGGTTCGACCGCACCTCGGCCGGCGTCCCGTCGGCGATCGTCTTGCCGAAGTTCATCACGTAGACGTGGTCGGAGATCCCCATGACGAGGTTCATGTGGTGCTCGACGAGGAGGACGGTCAACTTTCGATCGTCGCGGATCTTCTGGATGAAACGGCCGAGCTCCCCCACCTCCTCGTGGTTGAGCCCTCCGGCAGGCTCGTCGAGCAGGAGCAGCTTCGGGCCGGCGACGAGCGCACGCGCCAGCTCGACGCGCTTGAGCGTTCCGAACGGCAGGCCCGCGACGGGCCGACCGGCGAGCTCGGCCAGGCCGACGTACTCGAGCGCGTCGTGCGCCTGCGCCTCGGTGTCGCCGCTCCGGGCGTGCGCGCCGACGAGGACATTGTCGAGCACCGTCATCGTCTTGAACAGCTCGACGTTCTGGAACGTGCGCGCGATCCCGCGCCGCACGATCCCGTGCACCGGCGTCTTCAGGAGCGTCTCGCCGTCGAAGAGCACGTCGCCCTCGTTCGGCGTGTACAGCCGCGTGATCACATTGAAGGCCGTCGTCTTGCCGGCGCCGTTGGGGCCGATCAGCCCGACGATCTGGCCCTCCGGCACGTCGAGCGAGACCCCGTCGAGGGCGACGATCCCGCCGAACCGGCGAGTCACGTTCCGCAGCGAGAGCAGGGCCATCGGCCGGAGGAGCTTATTCCGGCAGAGCCGCACGTGGCAAAAAGACCCGCTCCGACCAGAATGGCCGCTACTCTCCGCCTCGTGACCGAAATCGCCGCCGAGCTGCACATGAGCCGGGGTCAGAAGATCACGAACCTGCTCGGCGTCACGATTCCGTTCGCCGGCTTCCTCGCGTCGATCTTCTTCCTCTGGGGCCAGTACGTGACCTGGCGCGACCTGGTCATCTTCGCGGTCGGGTACGCGCTGACCACGCTCGGGATCTCGATCGGCTTCCACCGGCTGTTCACGCACCGGTCGTACGAGACCTTCAAGAGCATCCGCTACGGCCTCGCCGTCCTCGGCTCGATGGCCGTGCAGGGACCGGTGATCCGCTGGGTCTCGGACCATCGCAAGCACCACAGCTTCGCCGACCGCGAGGGCGATCCGCACTCGCCGCACGCCGGGTTCGGCCCCGGGGTGCGCGGCAAGATCGCGGGCCTCTGGCATGCGCACGTCGGCTGGCTCTTCCGCAACGTCGGCCGTGCGGAGTGGACGAAGTACGCGAAGGACCTGCTCGCCGACCGCGGCATGGTCTTCATCTCGCGCTGGTTCGGTCTCTGGGTGGGGTTGTCGCTGCTGCTCCCGTTCCTCGCCGGCTGGCTCTGGGGCGGAACGGTCGGGGCCGGGCTGCAGGCGCTCTTCTGGGGCGGCCTGATCCGGATCTTCCTGCTCCACCACATCACGTGGTCGGTCAACTCGGTCTGCCACTTCGTCGGCTCGCGCCGGTTCCGCGTCAAGGACGAGTCGCGCAACGTCTGGTGGCTCTCGTGGATCTCCTTCGGCGAGTCGTGGCACCACAACCACCACGCCTTCCCGTCGTCGGCCTTCCACGGACTGAAGCCGTGGGAGCTCGACATCGGCGGCCTCGTGATCAGGCTGATGCGCCGGCTCGGGCTCGTCTGGAAGGTGAACGCACCCTCGCGCGAGATGCAGCAGCGCCGCCGCGAGGCGCTCTCCTAGCCTGACCGTCCGTTCGAGCCATGTCCGGGGTCAGACCCCGACACGTCCAAAGCGGCCAATGGCGCTCCGGTGCACAACGCCTGCAACTGCACCCTCCACTCGCGAACGGACATGCCTAGCGGGGACATGACGGGGTCTGACCCCGGACATGGCCCGTTCCGGCGCGTACGCTGAGCCTCATGAGCGAGGCTCCGGAGACGCCGGCCGACTCGCCGCTGACGCTCGAGACGGCGATGGCGTCGCCGCTCTACCGGCGGCTCATGGAACCCGATCTTCAACGCGGCGAGCCGGCCTTCGCATTCGAGCTACCGCTGCTCGACCCGGAGACGCACCGTCCCAGCGGGGAGCGCGTCCGGCTCGTCGGTTTCGCAGGCGAGCGCCCGGTGGCGCTGATCTTCGGCTCCTACACCTGACCGCCCTTCCGCCGCCAGTTGGGCGAGCTGGAGCAGCTCTACGACCGTCACCGCGCCGAGGTCGCATTCTTCGTCGTCTACATCCGCGAGGCACATCCCGAGGACGGCTGGGTGCTCGCGGACAACCGGCGCGAGGAGATCGCGGTCGTCGACCCGGTGTCGCTCGACGAGCGGGCGGCGGCCGCCGACGCGTGCGCGCTACGGCTCGCGACGCGGATCCCGATCCTGCTCGACGACGTCGACGACGCGGTCGCCTCCGCATACGGCGGCTGGCCCGACCGGCTCTACCTGATCGGCCGTGACGGCCGGGTCGCCTTCCAGGGCGAGGTCGGGCCCTTCGGCTTCAAGCCCGAGGAACTGGCGCACGCGATCGAGACGGAGCTCGGCTAGCCGAACGTGTACGTGCCGCCGTCCGCGAACTCCTTCAGGATCCGGCGGCTGACGACCATCCGGTGCACCTCGTCCGGGCCGTCGTAGATTCGGGCACCGCGGGCCATCGCGTACATCTGCCCGAGCGGCGTCTCGTCGGTGAGCCCGCGGGCGCCGTGGGTCTGGAGCGCCCGGTCGATCACGTCGTGCAGCACCTTGGCGGCGAAGAACTTGATCAACGAGACCTCGACACGCGCCTCGTCGCCCTCGTCGAGCTTGCGCGCCGCGTCGAGCGTCATCAGCCGGCAGGCCTGGATCTCGGCCGCCGAGTCGGCGATCCAGTTCTGGATCGTTTGCTTCTCGGCGAGCGGGCCGCCGAACGCCTCGCGCTCGAGCGCGTAGCGGCACATCAGCTCGAACGCCCGCTGCATCTGACCGAGCCAGCGCATGACGTGGTGGATCCGCCCCGGCCCGAGCCGCTTCTGCGCGATCCGGAAGCCGTCGCCCGGCTCGCCGAGGACGTTGTCGCGCGGGACGCGGACGTCGGTGTAGCGCACCTCGCAGTGGGTCGACCAGCCGCGGCCCGCGTGGCCCATCACCGGGATCGGGCGGATCAGCTCGTACCCGGGCGTGTCCGCCGGCACGAGGATCTGGCTCATCCGCCGGTGCGGCGGCGCGTCCGGATCGGTGACGGCCATCACGATCCCGAACGCCGCACCCTCGGCGGAGGAGGAGAACCACTTGTGCCCGTTGATCACCCACTCCTCGCCGTCGAGCACCGCCGTCGTGCGGAGCCCGGTCGGGTCGGCGCCGGAGACCTCCGGCTCGGTCATCGAGAAGAACGAGCGCGCCGTTCCCTCGACGAGCGGCTTCAGAAAGCGCTCCTTCTGCTCCTCGGTCCCGAACATGTGCAGGATCTCGCCGTTGCCGGCGTCGGGCGCCTGGCAGTTGAAGACCAGCTGCGCCCAGGTCGAGCGGCCGATCTCCTCGTTCAGGAGCGCGTACTCCATGAAGCCGGAGCCGGAGCCGCCCGCCTCGGGCGGCAGGTGCGGCGCCCAGATCCCGGACGCCTTCGCCTTGGCGCGCAGCTGCTCGATCAGCGCATCGGAGGACTCGTCCTCGCGCGCCAGCGCGGGCTCGTTCGGATAGACGTGCTCCTCCATGAACGCGCGGACCTCGCCGCGGCGTGCGGTCACCTCCGGCTTGAACATGAGGTCGGCCATCAGCGAGAGTCTGCACGTGTTGGAGCCGGGAAGCCAGGTCCAGAACGCGATCTACCTCGCGGGCGGCGCCGAGTGGCCGGTCTCGCCCGAGGACTGGGAGACGGGCGCCCGCGACCGGCTGGAGCAGGGGCCGTTCGACTACGTGGCCGGTGGAGCGGGCTCGGAAGCGACGGTCCGGGCCAACCGCGAGGCGTTCGAGCGACGCCGCCTGCGGCCCCGGATGCTCACGGGTAACGCCGAACGCGAGCTCTCGGTCGAGGTGCTCGGGCTGCGCTCGCCTGCACCCTTCCTGCTCGGTCCGGTCGGCGTCCTCTCGATCGTGCATCCCGAGGCCGAGCTCGGCGTCGCGCGCGCCTCGAAGGCGACCGGCGTGCCGATGGTGCTCTCGAGCGCCGCCTCGACACCGCTCGAGGACGTCGCGGCGGAGCTCGGCGAGACGCAGCGCTGGTTCCAGCTCTACTGGTGGGGCGACCGAGAGCTGGCGGGCAGTCTGGTCGATCGTGCCGGCGCCGCGGGCTACGGCGCGATCGTGGTCACGCTCGACACGCTGACGCTCGGCTGGCGCGACCGCGACCTGCGGAACGGCTACCTCCCCTTCCTCGGCGGCGAAGGGCTGGCGCAGTTCTTCAGCGACCCCCTCTTCCGCGAGCGGCTGGACGTGCCGCCCGAGGACGACCTGCAGACCGCATCCCTGATGGCGCTCGCCGCGTTCCCGAATCTCGCCCTCACGTGGAGCGACTTGGCGTGGCTGCGCGAGCGGACCGAGCTACCGGTCGTCCTCAAGGGGATCCTCACGGCCGAGGACGCGCGGCTCGCATTCGACCACGGCGTCGACGGGATCGTTGTCTCCAACCACGGCGGCCGGCAGGTTGACGGCGCGGTCGCTTCCCTGGACGCGCTCGTCGAGGTGCGCGGCGAGGTCGGCCCGGACGCGACCGTGCTGATGGACGGCGGCATCCGCCGCGGCTCGGACATCGTCAAGGCGCTCGCACTCGGCGCCGACGCCGTCCTGCTCGGCCGGCTCTACGCCTACGGGCTCGCCGTCGGCGGTGCGGCCGGAGTCGAGGCCGTGATCCGGCAGCTCGCCGCGGAGCTCGACCTGACGATGGCACTCGCGGGCGCCCGCTCCGTCCGAGAGCTCGACCGGACCGCCGTGAGCTGAAGGTACGCTCGGCGGGTGGGGGGCCTTGCGGGAAGGCTGGGCTTGGCGGGAGCGCTCGTGGCGGCCGTGCTCGTGCTCGCGCCGGGCAGCGGGGCGTCGTCGTCGGCGACGGTGAAGGTTGCGTTCCTCCAGGGCGAGCAGGTGGTCTACGTCGACCGTTCGGGCTCGACGCTCCGCCAGGCGGTGGTCGCCCTGCTCGCCGGGCCGACGGCCGCGGAGCGAGGGCGCGAGATCGCGAGCGAAGTCGCGTCGGGAACGCCGCTGCGCGCCGTCTCGGTCGCGAACGGCGTCGCGACCGTCGACCTCGGCGAGCGGTTCGCGACTGGGACCAAAGCGGCGAGCCTGTCGGCCCGCGTGACGCAGCTCGTGCTGACGGCGACCTCCGTCCCTGGTGTGAAGTCGGTCCGCCTGCTCGTCAAGGGCGGCACCCCGCTCGGGCTCTTCCCCGGCTATGTCACCTCGGGGCCGATCGCGCTTCGGGACGCAACGCGGCCGGACGTGCCGCCGCCTGGCCCGCCCGCGCCGGGCCCGCCGACCGATCCGACCGCGGCCGTGCGCGCGCTCCAGCAGCGGCTCGCCGACCTCTCGTTCCTCCCACCCGAGGCGGTGGACGGCAAGGCCGGAGAGCAGACGCGGTTCGCCGTGATCGCGTTCCAGAAATGGCAGGGGCTCGGCCGCGACGGCGTCGCCGGCCCCGCGACGCAGTCCGCGCTTGCGAGCGCGACACGGCCGACGCCCCGGACGGCCGGGGCCGGGAGCCGGTTCGAAGTCCTACTCGACCGCCAGCTCGTGCTCTACATCGAGAACGGCAGCGTCGTCCGAACGCTGCACGTCTCCTCGGGAGCGAAGGGGTTCGAGACGCCGGTCGGCCGCTTCAGCGTTTTCCGCAAGGAGGTGAACTCCTGGTCGGTCCCGTACAAGGTGTGGCTGCCGTGGGCGAGCTACTTCGTCGGCGGCGTTGCCTTCCACGAGTCGCCCGACGTGCCGACGCAACCCGCTTCGCACGGCTGCGTCCGGGTGCCTCCGTACGACGCGAAGTGGGTCTACGACCACGCCCCGAACGGGACGCCCGTCACCGTGCTCGGGAGCTCCCGGTGAGAGCTCGCAGCGACCGCCGCGCTGCTCGCGCTCGCGCTTGCGCTCCCCGCCGCTGCGGCGGCGCCGCCGACGCAGAACCCGGACGAGCTCGTCGTGGGCGTCTCGATGCCGGTGACGGGCTTGCAGGTGGGCGCCGTCCGCGGGCGCACCGTCGTGCTCGCGAAGGGGCTCGAGATCGACCTCGCCCGTGCGCTCGCCAAGCGGCTCGGCGTGCCGAGGGTCCGCTTCGTCAACGAGCCGTTCTTCTCGACCCTCGTCAGCGGCCGTCCCGCCGACTGGGACCTCGCGCTCGCCGCGATCACGATCACGCCGGAACGCGCCCGCCGGGTCGACTTCTCCAGGCCCTACCTCACGGGCGACCAGGCCGTGCTGATGCGCAAGGGCTTCGCGCCCGTGCCGACCTCGATCGCGGCGCTCCGCGCGCTCCAGCTCTGCGGCGAGCGGGCGACGACGGGTGCCCGCGCGATCGTCGAGCGGATCAAGCCGACGAAGAAGCCGCGCCTGGTTGCCAATCCGTCCCAGCTCACGTACGACCTCTACAACGACCGGTGCGACGCGATCGTCTTCGACACGGCCGCGCTCGGGGCGGCGCGGGCGGCCGCGCCGGAGCGGTACGGACCGTTCGCGGGGCGGATCGACACCCGCGAGAGCTACGGCGCTGCGTTCCCGAAGGGGAGTCTCCTGCGACCGAACTTGAACGCGGCCCTGAGCGCCCTGATTCGCGACGGCACGATCGCCCGGCTGCAGAAGCGCTGGCTCTCCGCCGACGTGGCGAAGCTCCCCGTCCTCCGCTAGCGCAGCGGCGCCGCTACTCGATCCGGCGCTTTCGGATGTCCGTCACCGCCTGGGATCGCTGGTGCTTCTTGAGCGCCAGCGACTCGGTCAAGGCGGCGCTGAACGTGTGACCAACGGCTGCGCTCGGACCCGCGGCAGCGGCAGGAACGGGCTCGCCGACTGCTTCGGCTACGGCGTACCCGGCGCCGAACGCGCCGACGACGACGGCTGCTCCGACCGCGAGAGCCGCCCGCAGCTTGATCGTTCGGATCTTCGGCTCCGCATGTGTCTCGATCGTGTGCATGACATCTCCTTGGGGTCGACTCACTGGTCTCGACGGTAGGGAGCCGCCGCCGGCAACACATCAGGGGGCGTCACTAGGTTTTGGTGCGGGACAGGCCTACGATTCGGTGAGGCATGCCGCCGCTCGTCGGACGCGACCCGGAGCTCGCGACGATCGACCGGTTCCTTCGGTCGGTCGGCGAGGGGTACCAGGCCGTCGTGTTCCGGGGCGGCGCGGGTTACGGCAAGTCCGCGCTGCTCGAGGAGACTGTCGACCGGGCGAGGGCCGCAGGCTTCCGCGCCCTTACAGCCCGCCCGACGGAGACCGAGGCGGAGCTTCCTTTCGGCGTCCTCGCCGAACTGCTGGAACCCGTCGCAACGTCGGACCTCGACCTGCCCGCCCCGCAGACGCGAGCGCTCGATGTGGCTCTGCGCCGGGCCGACCCGGATGAGGCGCACCCCGTCGATCCCCTCGGGCTCAGCCTGGCGGTCGTCGCAGCGCTCCGGGCGCTCGCGAAGGAACAGCCGCTCCTTGTCGCGCTTGACGACGTGCAGTGGTGCGACCCGCCCTCACTGCGGACGCTCGATTTCGCTCTCCGGCGTGTGGATGACGTGCCAATCGGGCTCGCGTCCGGGCTGCGTCTCGGCGTAGTGGAGATCCAACTGCCCGGTGGCGAGGGCCGCGTCGCCGCCGTCGACGTCGGGCCGCTGGACGGCCCGGCCTTCGAGACCGTGGTGCGTCGCAGCGCTCGGCTTCCCAGACCGGTGCTTCGACAGCTGTACGTGGCGTGCGATGGCAATCCGCTGTTCGGCAAGGAAGTGGCGGCGCTGCTCAGCGAGAACGGGCTTCCCGCCGACCCGGCCGCGCCGATTCCGGTTTCGGCCTCCGCGTCCGACGCGATCGGACAGCGCGTCGCGAAGCTCGGCCTCGCCACGCGCGACGTCCTTCTGGGGGCGGCGGCCCTGCCTCGCCCCACCGTCGAGATCCTGCTGGACGCGTATGAGGAAAGGAACGTCGAAGAGGCCCTCGTGGAGGCGGCAGCAGCCGGGATCGTGGCGGTTGACCGCGAACGGATCCGCTTCACCCATCCCCTCATCGCAGCGGCGGTGTACGAGGCCGCCACGCCGGCCCGGCGCCGTGCTGCCCACGCGCGACTTGCGCGAGCGCTTGTCCGCCCGGAGGAGCGGGCTCCGCATCTCGCCCTCGCAGCCACACGAGCCAGCGCGGCCGTCGCGGCCGAGCTCGAGTCCGCCGCCGCCGCCGCGAGGGCACGCGGCGCACTCGACACCGCCGGCCGGCTCCTGGAGCAGGCGGTCACCGTCACTCCCGCCCGCGACAGGGCCGCGCGAAGACGTCGAGGTCTCGAGGCCGCGCGCTGCCAGCACGCAGCCGGTGACACCGACCGCGCCCGCAGCCTGCTCGATCGCGCCGTCGATCTCTCGCGTCCCGGGGAGGAGGTGGCGGAGGTCCTGCTCGAGCTCGCACTCGCGGGCGGAACCTACTCTCAGAGAGGTTTTGGATACGCGTACGCCGCGCTCGAGAACGCACAGCAGAGCCCAGCGCTCGCAGTTCGAATCCACCATTGCCTGATGGGACTTCACGTCTGTGCGGGTGAAGCTGCGCGCTCCGTCGAGCACGCTCATGCCGCGCTCGCGGCCGCCGAGGGGCTGGAAGACGAAGCCTCGCTCGCGACCGCGATCTCCGGCGCCGTCTTCGCCGACTTCATGTGCAGCAAACCCCTCGACCTCGATGAGCTCGAGAGGGCAGTCGAGATCGAGCGTCGGGCTGGGGTATCGACGTCGGTGGACGAGGATCGGCCCCTCACGACGCTCGCCCACGTCTTGAGGCGAGTGGGCGAATACGACCGCTCGCGGGAGATCTGCCTCGAACTGCTGGACGAGGCCGTCGAGCGTGGCGATGAGCGGAACCGGACTTCGGCGCTGGTGATGCTGTCGGACGTCGAAACGGACTCGGGACACCTACTGCTCGCGCGCGAGTACGCCGCCGAGCTCGTCGAGCTGGGCGACCAGCAGGACGACAGGACGAATCGGATGTACGGGCTGTTTCAGAGCGCTACAGTTCTCGCGCTCCTCGGCGAACCGGACGAGGCCGAAGCGCTGGCGCGCGCAGGTCAGGAGCTCGCCCTTTCGCCGGTGCTCGAACCATGGCTGGCGTGGGGGGATCACGCGCTCGGCCTTGCCGCACTCGAACGCGGCGACTCAGCCGCGGCGCTGGAGTGCTTCGAGCGTTCCGGGCGACGCTACGACGCTGCTGGCTGGACCGACCCGATCTTCCGGCATCCCCCGATGGAGCTCGAGGCATTGGTTGCGCTCGGCCGTCTCGACACGGCCGCCGCCCTAATCGCGGAATACGAGCAGCGCTGCCCGCCGGAGACCCATGTGCGCCTTCTGGCGTTGATCGGCCGCTACCGCGGGCTGATCGCGTCGCTCCGCGGCGAGCACGAGGAGGCCGAAGCGGAGTTCGCGCGGTCACTCGAGCTGCAGGAGCGGGCGCCGAGCCCGTACGAGCGCGCCCGGACGCTGATGGCGTTCGCGACGGCGCGCCGGCGGCGACGACGGCGTGGTGACGCGCGGCGGGCGCTCGAGGAGGCGGTCGTGCTCTTCGAACAGTCAGGCGCCGTCGTCTGGGCCGACCGGGCGCGCGCCGACATCGCCGCGCTGGGGCTGCGACGGAGTCCCACCGACGAGCTGACGCCGATGGAGGACCGCGTCGCCCACGCCGTTGCCGACGGGGCGACGAATCGCGAGGCCGCCGCATCGCTCTTCCTCTCGGAGCGGACGATCGAGTTCCACCTCCGCAACGTCTACCGCAAGCTCGAGCTGCACTCCCGTGCCGAGCTCGCTGCCGTCCTCCCCCGCGGCACCCCCACAGCGGTTTAAAGTCGTTCTGTGGATCTTCGCGACACGCCCGAGGAGGCTGAATTCCGCGCGGAGCTACGCGCGTGGATCGAGACGAACCTGACCGACGAGATCCGCCGCGGCCGCTTCGAGGAGGCCGGACGCGACTGGAGCCGGAAGCTGCACGAGGCCGGCTACGCAGGCCTGACCTGGCCGAAGGAGTACGGCGGCGCCGGCGCGCCCTACAGCCACCAGGCGATCTTCCTCGAGGAGATGGCGCGCGCCGAGGCGCCGCCCCACCTCGGCGTGATCGGCCTCGGCATGGCCGGGCCGACGATCATCGCCCACGGCACCGACGCCCAGAAGCAGAAGCACCTGGAGAAGATCCTCTCGACCGAGGAGATCTGGTGCCAGGGCTTCTCCGAGCCCGACGCGGGCTCCGACCTCTCGGCCGTGCGCACGACCGCGCGCCGCGAGAACGGCCACTTCGTCGTCGACGGCCAGAAGGTCTGGTCGTCCTTCGCGCACATCGCCGACTACTGCATCCTCGTCACGCGCAGCGACCCGGAGAGCGAGCGCCACGCCGGGCTGACGTACCTGCTCGTCGACATGCACGCGCCCGGGGTCGAGGTGCGGCCCCTGCGCCAGATCACCGGCGAGGCGGAGTTCAACGAGATCTTCTTCACGGGCGTCGAGGTGCCGGAGGAGAACGTCGTCGGGGAGATCGGCGGCGGCTGGCAGGTGGCGATGACGACGCTGCTGCACGAGCGGGGCACGCTGGGCTTCGCCCTGACCGCCGGCCTCGAGGCGCAGATCCGGAAGCTGATCGCGCTCGCGAAGGAGCGCGGCGCGACGCCGGTGCAGCGCGACGCGATCGCGCGCGAGTGGATCGGCCTCCAGGCCGTCCGCTACACGAACTACCGCTCGCTGACGACGCTGATGAAGACGGGGATCCCCGGCCCGGAGGGCTCGGGCGCGAAGCTCTGGTGGTCGGAGGCGAACCAGCGGGTGACGAAGCTCGCGCTCGAGCTGCTCGGCCCGGAGGCGCAGATCGTCGAGAACGGCGGCTACTGGCAGCACCAGCAGCTTCGCTCGCGCGGCAACACGATCGAAGCCGGCACCTCCGAGATCCTGCGCAACATCATCGCCGAGCGTGTGCTCGGCCTCCCGAGGAGCCGCTAGTGGAGTTCGCGTTCACGCAGGAGCAGGAGGAGCTGCGGCGCCAGGCGCGCTCGTTCCTCGAGGCCAACCCGGACGCGCCGCTCGCGGAGCTGCGCGAGCTCGGCTGGCTCGGCGTCTCGGTCCCCGAGGAGCGCGGCGGCGGCGGGCTCTCGTTCGTCGACGAGGCGATCCTCTTCGAGGAGGCGGGCCGGGCGCTCTACGCGGGGCCGTTCCTGACGACCGCCGTCATCCTGCCGGCGCTGCCCGAGGTCGATCAGCAGGCATGGTCGGTCGAGCTCGACGGGCTCGTCCCGCACCTGGACACGGCCGACATGGTGCTGCGCGAGGACATGAGCACGGTCGCCGCCGACGGCGAGACGCTTGCCACCGTCGACGAGTCGCGGCCGCTCGGTCGTATCGGGGCCAGCGACGACGCCGAGGTCGACGACGACTTCGAGCCCGTGCGGCAGCGGTTGCTGGCGGCGCTGGCGGCCGAGGCGGTCGGGGTCGCGCAGAAGGCGCTCGAGCTCGGCGTCGCCTACGTCTCCGAGCGCGAGCAGTTCGGCAAGAAGATCGGCACCTACCAGGCCGTCTCGCACCCGCTCGCCGACACCTACGTCGAGACCGAGCTGGCCCGCTCGCTCGCCTACTGGGCCGCCTGGTGCGTGGCCGAGGAGGACGAGCGGACGCCCGTCGCTGTCGCGTCGGCGAAGTCGTTCTGCGCCGAGACCGCCGTCGCCGCCTGCGAGCGGTCGATCCAGGTGCACGGCGGCATCGGCTTCACCTGGGAGCACGTCCTGCACCGCTACTACAAGCGCGCGCAGTGGATCGACGCGTTCGGCGGCCACGCCGCGAAGCAGCGCGAGCTCGTCGCCGCTGCGCTCCTCGACGAAGCAAGGAGGCCCGTTGCCCGTTCCGAAGGATGAGGTGCTCGAGCTGATGCGGATGAACGCCGACCCGGCCGAGCTGGACGAGATCCGGGAGCTCTGGAAGGAGCATTCGAAGGCGGAGGACAACCGCTCGATCGAAGGCCTCCTCGCCACGCTCTCCGACGACTGCGTCTACACCGTCTACCCAGACGACGTCTCCTGGCACGGCCACGAGGGCGCCGCGCGCTTCTACACCGAGCTCCTGACCGCGTTCCCCGACATCGTCTTCGAGCTGCAGAACATCGTCATCGGGCCGCAGGGCGTCGTCGAGGAGGCGGTCGTCACCGGGACGCACAGCGCGAAGTGGCTCGACAACGAGCCGACCGGCGAGACGATGACCTGGCGAAACGCGATCTTCTTCCCCTGGGATCCGGTCTCGCGCCGCTTCAAGGGCGAGCGGGTCTACACCGACATGCCGAGGAGGGCCGCATGACCTACGCGTTCAGCTCGCTCGACGAGCTCGGCGACGGGCCCGGCTTCCGCAAGGTCCGCGGGCCGCTCGGCGTCACCGCCTTCGGCGTCAACGGCGTCGTCTACCCACCCGGCTTCCCGGGTATCCACCACTACCACGACACGCAGGACGAGCTCTACTTCGTCCACAGCGGCACGGCGAAGGTCGAGGTCGACGGCGAAGAGCGGATCCTCGGGCCAGGCGGCCTCTTCCACGTCGAGTCGACGACGCCGCGGCGGATCTCGAACGCCGGCGACGACGAGCTCGTGCTGCTCGTGATCGGCGGCAAGGACGGCTACGTCGAGCGCGACGGGCACGTGATGAGCGACGAGGACCTCGAGCTGCGGATCAACCTCGGAAAGGAGCAACCGTGAAGGGCCTGATGATGGACTTCCAGCTGACGCTGCCGACGATCCTGAAGCGGGCCGAGACGTACTTCCCGCACCAGGAGATCGTGACGCGGATGCCGGACCGGAGCTTCCACCGCTACTCGTTCGCCGACTTCGGGAAGCGGGCGCGGCAGCTCGCGGTCGCGCTGAACGGGATCGGGCTCGAGCCGGGCGACCGGGTCGCGACGCTCTGCTGGAACCACTACCAGCACCTGGAGGCCTACCTCGGGATCCCCTGCGGCGGCTACGTCCTGCACACGCTCAACCTGCGCCTGCATCCGAACGACCTCGGCTACATCGCCACGCACGCGAGCGACAAGGCCCTGATCGTGGACAAGTCGCTACTGCCGCTCTGGGAGCAGTTCGCCGACAAGACGCCGATCGAGCACGTCTTCGTCGTCGAGGACGGCTACGAGGAGCTGCTCGCCGGCGCCGACCCGGACGCGTACGAGGAGCCGCAGCTCGACGAGGACACGGCAGCAGCGATGTGCTACACGAGCGGCACGACCGGGATGCCCAAGGGCGTCCTCTACTCGCACCGGTCCGCCGTCCTGCACACGCTCGGCCAGGCGCTCGTCGCGCCGCTTGGGCTGCACGTGACCGAGAAGGAGACGCTGCTGCCGGTCGTCCCGATGTTCCACGCAAACGCGTGGGGCTACCCCTACACG
The DNA here is from genome assembly GCA_963705515.1 of uncultured Gaiellaceae bacterium. Lineage (GTDB taxonomy): Bacteria > Actinomycetota > Thermoleophilia > Gaiellales > Gaiellaceae > Gaiellasilicea. The sequence goes on along the minus strand of CAVPJV010000008.1, from coordinate 1,122,033 downwards.
TGCCTCATGGTCGGAACGAAGCTGGTCTTCCCCGGCCCCTTCCTCGACCCCGAGACGCTGCTCGAGGACTTCGAGCAGGAGGGCGTCACGATCACGGCGGGCGTGCCGACGATCTGGATGGGCATCCTCGGCATGCTCGACGCTGAGCCGAACCGGTGGAACCTCGAGAAGCTCAAGTACATGCTCGTCGGCGGCTCGGCCGCGCCGCGGGCGATGATCGCGGGCTTCCGGCAGCGGCACGGCAAGACGGTCGTGCACGGCTGGGGGATGACGGAGACGTCGCCGCTCGCGACCACCTCCGACTACGTCGGCGACTTCCGGACGGCCGACGAGGAGACCCAGCTCGATGTGGTCGCGATGCAGGGGCTGCCGCTTCCGTTCGTGGAGCTGCGCGCGATGGGCGACGACGGCAAGGAGATCCCGTGGGACGGCGAGGCAATGGGCGAGCTCGAGGTGCGCGGCCCCTGGGTCGCGTCCGCCTACTACGACACGCCCGAGCAGGCCGAGCGCTGGACCGAGGACGGCTGGTTCAAGACCGGCGACATCGCGTCCTTCCACCCCAGCGGCTACGTGATGATCAAGGACCGCTCGAAGGACGTGATCAAGTCGGGCGGCGAGTGGATCTCGTCGGTCGAACTCGAGAACGCCCTGATGGCGCATCCGTGCGTCGCCGAGGCGGCCGTGATCGCGATCCCGCACGAGAAGTGGGACGAGCGGCCGCTCGCCGTCTGCGTCCTGCGCGAGGGCAAGACCGCGACCGCCGACGAGCTGCGCGAGTTCCTCGCGCCCAACTTCGCCAAGTTCTGGCTGCCGGACGCGTTCGAGTTCGTCGACGAGATCCCGAAGACGGCGGTGGGCAAGTTCCGCAAGACCGCGCTGCGGGAGCAGTTCGCGAAGTCGCCGGCCTCGGCGTGAGGATCTCCGGCCGCACGTTCATCGTCACGGGCGGCCGCTCCGGGCTCGGGGAGGCCACCGCGGCGATGCTCGAGCGCGAGGGCGCGAACGTCGTCATCGCCGACCTGCCCGAGACCGACGTGACCGACGCGGACGCCGTGCAGGCGCTCGTCGACTCGTGCGCCGAGCTCCACGGCGCCGTCAACTGCGCCGGGATCGGCGGCGGCGCCCGGGTCGTCGGGTTTCCGCTCGACCGCTTTCGGAAGATCGTCGAGGTGAACCTGATCGGCACCTTCAACGTCCTCTCGCTCGCGGCCGCGAAGATGGCCGAGAACGAGCCCGATGAGGAAGGCACGCGCGGCGTGGTCGTCAACACCGCCTCGAACGCGGCCTTCGACGGCCAGATCGGCCAGGCCGCCTACTCGGCGTCCAAGGCCGGCGTCGCCGGGATGACGCTGCCGGTCGCGCGCGACCTCGCCTCGAAGGGAATCCGGGTCGTCACGATCGCGCCCGGCCCGGCCGACACGCCGATGCTCGGGCCGATGCGCGAGGACATCCGCGAGAGCCTTATCTCGCAGATCCCCTTCCCCAAGCGGCTCGGCCGTGCAGAGGACTTCGCCGCGCTGGTGAAGCACATCGTCGAGAACGAGTACCTGAACGGCGAGGTGATCCGTCTCGACGGAGCACTCCGCATGGGACCCCGTTGACCGCGCAAGACGGGCATCCGCAAAGCGGACGCCCGTCGCGCAAAATCCCTGAAGGGGCCGCTTCGCGGCCCGGCCGAGAACGAAAGGAATCCGCGGATGGCTGAGTACGTCAAGGTCGAGCAGGACGGGCGCGTCGCGATCGTCACCCTCGATCACCCGCCCGTGAACGCGCTCTCGTCGAAGCTGCTCGAGGAGCTCGAGGAGGAGTACGACCGGCTCGACCGCGACGACGAGGTGCGCGCAATCGTGCTGCGCGGCGAGGGCGAGAAGGCGTTCGTCGCCGGCGCCGACATCACCGAGTTCCCGGCGATGCGGGAGCAGATCGAGGAGGCCGCGGAGAGCGGCTCGGCGCGCGGAATCCAGAAGCTGGCCGCGCGGATGGACGCGGGCCGGACGCCGGTGGTCGCGGCAATCCACGGCTACTGCCTCGGCGGCGGCCTCGAGCTGGCGATGGCATGCGACATCCGGATCGCCGCCGACGATGCCCAGCTCGGCCAGCCCGAGATCAAGCTCGGCCTGATCCCGGGCGGCGGCGGCACGCAGCGGCTGCCGCGGCTCGTCGGGCACGGGCGGGCGCTCCTGCTGAATCTCAGCGGCGACCCGATCTCGGGCTCGCAGGCCTACGACTGGGGGCTCGTCGAGCAAGCGGTGCCGCGGGCCGAGCTGATGGATGCGGCGCTCGAGCTGGCGCGGACGCTCTCGCAGCGCTCGCCGCATGCGATGGGCGTGATCAAGCAGCTCGCCGCCGAGACGCGCGACCTGCCGCTCTCGGAGGGGATGCGGCGCGAGGCGCAGGGCTTCATCAAGTGCATCGGCAGCGAGGACGGGGCCGAAGGCGTCGTCGCGTTCCTCGAGAAGCGCCAGCCCGAGTTCACGGGGCGATGAGGGCCGCCGTCCTCCGCGAGACGGGCACGCCGCTGTCCGTGGAGGACGTGCCCGAGCCGGAGGTGCGCGAGGGACAGTCGCTCCTCGAGGTCAAGGCGGCGGGAATCAACTTCGCCGACGTGCTGATCAAGAACGGGATGTACCCGCAGCCGCCGGAGCTGCCGACGATCCTCGGCAACGAGGTCGCGGGGGACATCGGCGACCGCCGCGTGGTCGCGTTCGTGCGCCACCACGGGGGCGGCTACGCGGAGCGCGTCGCGGTCGACGACGAGTGGGTGTTCGACCTGCCGGCGAGCGCGAGCTACGCGGAGGGCGCCGCGTTCCTGACCACCTACCTGACGGCGTGGATCCCGATGACGCGGCAGGCGCACATCCATCCGGACTCGACCGTGCTCGTCACGGCCGCGGCGGGTGGGGTTGGCACCGCGGCGATCCAGGTGGCGGCGTTCTGCGGCGCCACGATCACGGCGGCTGCCGGCTCGGACGAGAAGCGGGAGCTCGCGCGCAAGCTCGGCGCGCAGCGAGTGGTGACCTACGAGGAGATCGAGGAGCTCGACGACATCGACGTCGCCTTCGACCCGGTCGGGGGCCCCGTCTTCGCGTCGTGCATCAAGGCATTGCGGCCGCTCGGCGTCGCGATCGGGATCGGCTTCGCCGGCGGCACCTGGGAGCCGGTCGACCCGGCGCGCCTCGTCGGCCGCAACGTCGGCGTCCAGGGTTTCTACCTCGGCCGGCTGATGGGCTTCCGTCCCGATCTCGTCCGCCTCGAGGTCGAGGAGCTGCTCGCGCTCTGGCGCCGCGGCGCGCTCCGCCCCGTCGTCGGCGCCGAGTACCCGCTCGAGCAGGCGAACGAGGCGCTCGACCTGATCGGCTCGCGGCGCTCGACCGGGCAAGGTCGTCCTTGTTCCCTGAGACCGCCGTCGTCACGGGCGCCGCCGGCGGGATCGGCCACGCACTCGTCGCCGCCCTCGAGGCCGACGGCGCGACCGTGCGCGGGCTCGACCTGACGAGCGGCTTCGACGTCTCCGACCCGCAGGAGTGGCTCGAGGTCAGGCCTGCCGACCTCGTCTGCCTGAACGCGGGCGTGCTTGCGAAGGGCGACGGCACGATCGACGACTACCGCCGGATCCTCGGCGTCAACGTCGACGGCGTCGTCTTCGGCATGCAGGCGCTGGCACCGCGGATGCGCCCGGGCAGCGCCTTCGTCGTCACGGCATCGCTCGCCGGGCTGATCCCGATGCCCTCCGACCCGCTCTACGTGCTGACGAAGCACGCGGTCGTCGGGTACGCACGCTCGATGGCCGAGGTGCTGGAGCCGCGTGGGATCCGCGTCAACCTCGTCTGCCCCGGGATCGTGCGCACGCCGATGACGGAGCCGGAGCAGGCGAAGCTCGACGCGGCCGGCTTCCCGCTGATGGAGCCGGAGCAGATCGCCGCGGCGATACTCGTGGCGGCCCGCAGCGAGCTGACCGGCCAGGCGTGGGTCTGCCAGCCCGGCCGCGAGCCGACGCTCTTCCGCTTCCCCGGTGTCCCCGGCCCGCGCGTCGAGGGCGCCGAGGGGATGGTGCCGCAGCTCTAGCCGAGCCGCTGCTCGATCAGCCGCACCAGTTCCGCGGTTGCCGGCGTCTCGAGCCCGTGCCGGCTGCCGCCGCGCACGATCGGGCCGGCGATCGCGTCCAGCTCGAGCGGCCGCCGCGCGTCGAAGTCCTTCTGCATCGACGTGCGCATCTCGCCCAGGGGAGTCGCCAACACCGATTCCAGCGCCTCGGCGTCGAGGGTCGCTCCCTCCGCCGCGCCGACCGCAACCGCTTCGCGATGGCAGGCAAAGAGGCGTCCGCTCCATTCCGGCGCCGCCTGCACCGCCCCGGCCGAGACCCCGGCGGCCGTCGTCGTCAGCGCGAGCGGGCCGAGGAGCGCGAGCTTCTCCCACAGCACGGTCGGCTCGTCGAGCCCGACCTCGACCTGGAACCCGGCCGCCCGCAGCTCGTCGGCGACGTCGCAGAGCCGCGCCCGGGAGCGAGGTCGACCCGGGCGAACGGCGTCGGCTGGCGAAAAACGCCCGGCTCGATCCGCTCGGACTCGACGCGAAACGCGGCAGCGAGCACGCGCTCGTAGCGCTCCCGCAGCCGCTCCATGTGGTCGATGCCGTTCAGCATCGGCACGACGACGGCTGCCCCGACCCGCTCCGGCGGCGTGAGCGCGAGCGCTGCCTCGAGCTGGGCGCCTTCGGCGAGACCCAGAGCACGTCGACCTCCCGGTCGAGCTCCGCGGCGACGTCGACGTCGGCCTCGAAGTCGCCGAGCACGGCGCTCTCGACGCGGATCCGGCGCGGGTGCCGCGCGAGCGTCTCCGGCCTGAGCAGGAGGACGACGTCGTTGCCCGCCCGTGCCAGGGCGCCGCCCAGCAGGCCTCCGATCCCTCCCGCTCCGAGAATCGCGTGCCGCACGCGGCGATCGTAGTCCGTGAGTCTCGTAGGATCGCGCGAGATGAACCTCGGAATGCAGCTCGGGTACGACGACCCGGTCGGGTCGGTGGCGATGGCGCAGGAGGCCGACCGGCTCGGCTTCCACTCCGTCTGGACGTCGGAGGCGTGGGGCGCCGACGCCGTCACCGTCGCCTCCTGGATCGCCGCGACGACCGAGCAGATCGGGATCGGCACGGCGATCATGCAGATGCCCGCGCGCACGCCGGCGCTGACGGCGATGACGGTCGCGACGCTCGACCAGCTCTCCGGCGGCCGCGTCCTGCTCGGCCTCGGCACGTCTGGGCCTCAGGTCGTCGAAGGGTGGCACGGGGTCCCGTGGGGCAAGCCGCTCGGTCGCACACGCGAGTACGTCGAGATCGTCCGAGCGGCGCTGCAGCGGCAGACGGTCGAGCACCACGGCGAGCACTACGACATCCCCTACTCCGGCGACGGCGCCACCGGCCTCGGCAAGCCGCTGAAGCTGATCCTGAAGCCGCTTCGCCGCGAGGTGCCGATCTACCTCGCCGCGCTCGGCCCCAAGAACGTCGCCCTCGCCGCCGAGATCGCCGACGGCTGGCTGCCGATCTTCTTCTCCCCGTACCGCTTCCGCGAGCTCCACGGCCCGTCGCTCGAGCACGCGCGCGAGGGGTTCCAGGTCGCGCCGCTCTGCGCCGTCCTCGTCGGCGACGACGTCCAGCAGTGCCGCGACATGCTGAAGCCGATGCTCGCCCTCTACATCGGGGGGATGGGCGCGAAGGGGAAGAACTTCTACAACTCGCTCGCGCAGCGCTACGGCTACGAGGAGGCCGCCGCGAAGATCCAGGAGCTCTACCTCTCCGGGATGAAGGGCGAGGCGGCGATGACCGTGCCGGACGAGCTCGTCGACGAGATCGCGCTCGTCGGGCCGAAGGAGCGGATCGCCGAACGGCTCGAGGCGTGGCGCGAGGCGGGTGTCTCGACGCTCGTGATGCAGACGCGCCAGCGCGAGGCGCTCCAGGTGATGGCGGAGCTGCTGCTTGGTGAGAGCTGGCGTTCGCCGCGGCGCTCGACGCGCCGGTCGAGCGCGCCGTCCTGCTCGCCGGCGGCGCGTCGAAGGAGGCCTGGGCGGTCGACTCGGACGGGCGCGAGCTGCTGATCCGCCGCGCCGCCGGCGGCGTCATCCACCAGGCGACGCTGTCGCTCGAGCACGAGTTCGAGGTGCTCCGCGCCGCCCACGAGGCGGGCGTGAAGGTGCCGGAGCCGATCGCCTACCTGGGCGAGGTCGAGGGGCGGGAGGCGTTCGTGATGGAGCGGATCCACGGCGAGACGATCGGGCGCCGGATCGTCAAGAGCCCGCCGCCGGGGCTCGACGTCCAGCTGGCGGAGGAGCTGGCGAAGATCCACGCGATCCCGCCCGAGCGGCTGCCGTTCCTGGAGCCCGGCGACGCGATCGCGCGCTTCTACGACGAGCTCGACTCGGTCGGCGAGCCGCACCCGGCGATCGAGCTCGGCCTCCACTGGGTGAAGCGAGCGGCTGCCGAGGCACCGCGAGCCCGTCGTCGTCCACGGCGACTGGCGGATCGGCAACATCGCGGTCGACGAGCACGGGATCGTCGCGGTGCTCGACTGGGAGTTCGCGCACCTCGCCGACCCGGTCGAGGACCTCGCCTGGCCGCTCGTCCGCGCCTGGCGCTTCGGCGCCGACGAGAAGCACCTCGGCGGCGTCGGCGAGCTCGACCGCTACCTCGACCGCTACGCCGAGCTGACGGGCCTCGACGTGACGCGCGAGGAGCTGCTCGTCTGGGAGGTCTTCGGCAACGTCAAGTGGGCGACCGGCTGCCTGACCCAGTCGCGGCGCCACTTCAACGGGCAGGAGCGCAGCGTCGAGCTCGCCGTGCTGGGCCGCCTCGCGGCCGAGATGGAGTACGAGCTGCTCGACCTGATCGAACATGCAGCATGACCGCCCCAGCCCGCAGGAGCTCGCCGAGGCCGTGCGCGAGTTCCTGCAGAACGAGATCCTCCCGATCCTCGACGACCACCGGCTGAAGTTCCGGACGCTCGTCGCGATCAACGGGCTCGGGATCGCCGAGCGGGAGCTGTGGGCGACGACACCTCCGCGGGCGGACGACTGGGAGCTGGCGCGCCGGATCCGCGCCGGCGACGTCCCCGAGAACGCGGTCGCGCTGCTGAAGGAGCAGGTGGCGCAGAAGCTGCGCGTCTCGAACCCCCGCTACCTGGCGAAGTACGAGGAGTGAGACGCCGCCTGATCTTGATGCGGCACGGCGACGTGTCGTACGTGGACGACGCCGGCGCGCCGGTGAAGCCGGAGGACGTGCCGCTCACACCGCGCGGTCGCGAGCAAGCGGCCGCAGCGCGCGACGCGCTCGCGAACGTCGACTTCGACCTCGTGCGTCGCGAGCGACCTGCCGCGCACGCTCGAGACGGCCGAGATCGTCGCACCGGGAAAGCACGTCGAGCTCTGGCCGGAGCTCGCGGAATGGCGCGGCGGCAGGCTCGACGCGATCCCGCCCGACGAGCTCGAGGCTGTCGTTCGTCGGCGCGCTCCAGGTGAAGGACGAGGCACAGCGCTTCCTCGGCGGCGAGTCGCTCGGGGAGGCGCTCGACCGCGTCCACCCGGCTCTGGAGCGGCTGCTCGCCAGCGGACTGGCACACCGCGCTCGCCGTCCTCCACGGCGGCGTCAACCGGATCGTCATCTCGTACGCCCTGTCCGGCGACCGCACCTACTTCGGCACGTTCGAGCAGGCGCCGGCGTGTATCAACGTGCTCGACCTCGGCGACGACGGCTGGATCGTCCGCACGGTCAACTACGTCCCCTACGACCCGCTCCACCCCGCCCGCACGACGACGATGGAGCACCTCTGGGAGCAGCTGCAGCCGTTCCTAGAGGAGCGCCAGTAGCCCCTCCGCCTCCTCGGGCAGCAGGAACGAGCCGCGGATCACCATCCAGGCGCGAATGCGCTCCTCGTCGAGCCCGGCCGCGGCGAACGCGGCGAGCCGCGGGCCGAGCAGCGCCGGCCGCAGCCCGATCGGGAGCGGGTTCCAGAGGAAGGGGACGACGTCGTACTCCGGCTCGCCCAGGAACGGCTGCGGGTCGATCGCGAGGTGGCCGCGCGCCGAGGTGAGGATGTTGTGGTGGTGGAAGTCGCCGTGGACGAGCACGTCGTGACGGAGCGTCATGCCACGGAGCAGTTCCTCCGCCCGTGCTCGAAGCTCACCTTCTCCCTCGTCGAGCCAGCGCGGCAGCACGTCCTCGACGCGGCGAAACGGTGCGCCGGCCGGCCGCCACAGCCGCTGACCGACGTCGACGGCGATCTCGGTCGCCTCCGGGTCGGGCAGCTCCGAGATGTCCCTGCCGGGCCGTGCGCGCTCGATCAGGAAGGCGCGGCGGGCGCGGTCGCGACGCAGCAGCCGCGCGGCACCGTCTCCGCCCCAGTGCGCAAGAGCATCGGGCTCGTGGTCGCTCTCCCAGTGGCGCTCGGGCACCACCTTGAGCACACCGTCGTCGCCCGCCGGCGCCGCGTACGAGTGCAGCGCGAGCGTGAACGGCTCGCCGAGCTCGACTCCCCACATCGCCGCGACGTCGCGCGCCACCTGCTCGAGCGGCCCGAGGTCGGGCCGCTCGTCGCTCACCCGGAGGGCTCGAGTTGCTGACAGCAACTTGAGCCGTGCGTCCCCCGCAGCGACGCGGTTCCAGCCGACTTAGTTGCTGTCAGCAACTAAGTCAGGCGCTCGACGACCATCGCCATGCCCTGGCCGCCGCCGACGCACATCGTCTCGAGCCCGATCGTGCCGTCCACCGTCTCGAGGTCGTTGAGGAGCGTGCACATGATCCGGGCGCCGGTCATGCCGTAGGGATGCCCGAGCGCGATCGCGCCGCCGTGCGGGTTCAGCTTCTCGCCGAACGGGTCGACGCCGAGCTCGCGGCAGACGGGGAGCACCTGCGCCGCGAAGGCCTCGTTCAGCTCCATCACGTCGACGTCGTCGATCGTCATCCCGGCGCGGCCGAGCGCGACCTTGACCGCGTCGATCGGGCCGACGCCCATGATCTCCGGGTCGAGTCCCGTCACGGCCGACGAGATGATCCGGGCGCGCGGCTTCAGCCCGATCTCCGCCGCGCGCTCCTCGGACATGACCACGAGCGCCGCCGCGCCGTCGTTCAGCGGGCACGAGTTGCCGGCGGTGACCTTCCCCTCGGGGACGAACGCAGGCTGCAGCTCCTGCAGCTTCTCGTACGTGGAGCTCGGGCGCGGGCCGTCGTCGGCGGAGACGACCGTCCCGTCCTCCTTCGGGTACGGCGTCAGCTCGCGGGCGAAGAAGCCCGACTCCTGCGCCGCAACGGCACGCTCCTGCGAGCGCTGTGCGAACCGGTCCATGTCGTCGCGCGAGACGTCGTAGCGCTCGGCGACGTTCTCGGCCGTCAGCCCCATCGGGATGTAGACGTTGGCGATCGCTCCCTCGCCGACGAGCTTCGGATGCAGCTCCTCCGAGTCCTTCGGATAGCCGTCGACCTGCGAGATCGACTCGACGCCCGCGGCGACGTAGACGTCGCCCTCGCCCGCCTTGATCGCGTGGAACGCCATCCGCGTCGTCTGCAGCGACGAGGCGCAGAAGCGGTTGACGGTCGTGCCCGGCACCCGCTTCGGCAGCCCGGCCAGTAGCGCGGCGCGGCGCGCGAGGTTCATGCCCTGCTTCTCCTGCGGGAAGCCGCAGCCGACCATCACGTCGACGATGTCGTTCGGGTCGAGGCCCTCTGCCTGCTCGACGGCCTCACGGATCGCGAATGCGAGCAGGTCGTCCGGGCGGACGTCCATGAGCGAGCCCTTTCCGGCGCGCCCGATCGGCGTCCGAACGGCGCTGACGATGACTGCTTCTGACACTAGGGCTCTCCTCAGTTGAAGGCGGACTCACCGGTGAGAGCACGGCCGACGATCAGCGTCTGGATCTGGCTCGTGCCCTCGTACAGCGTCGTAACGCGCGCGTCACGCAGGTATTTCGCCACAGGGTATTCGTCCACGTAGCCGTAGCCGCCGAGCACCTGGACGGCGGCGTTCGCGGCGCGCACGGCCGCCTCGCTGGCGTACCACTTCGCCACGGCGGCCTCGGTCGTGTACGAAGCGCCGGCGTCCGCGAGCGACGCCGCCCGCCACGTGAGGAGCCGTGCCGCGTCGGTCTCGACGTGCATCTCCGCGAGCAGCTGCTGCACGAGCTGGAAGGCGGCGATCGGCTTGCGGAACGCCTCCCGCTCCTTCGCGTAGCCGACGGAGGCGTCGAGGCAGCCCTGCGCGATCCCGACACACCCGGCGGCGAGCGAGATGCGGCCGTTGTCGAGCGCGGACATCGCGACCTTGAACCCCTCCCCCTCCTCGCCGAGCATCGCCTCGGCCGGCACCCGGACGCCGTCGAGGGAGAGCTCGGCCGTGTCCTGCGCCCGCAGTCCCAGCTTCCCCTTCATCGGCCTGGCCTCGAAGCCGTCCGAGCCCGTCGGGACGAGGAACGCGCTGATCCCCTTCGGGCCGTCACCGCCCGTGCGGGCGAAGACGATCGCGGTCGCGGCCCAGCTGCCGAGCGTGATGAAGACCTTCGAGCCAGTCAGCACCCAGTCGTCGCCGTCCGACGCTCTTTGGGCCCGGGTCGCGAGCGCGGCCGCGTCGGAGCCGCAGCCGGGCTCGGTGAGCGCGTAGCAGCCGAGCGCGTCGCCGCTCGCGAGCGGCGGCAGGTGCTCCTGCTTCTGCGCCTCCGTCCCCCACTTCGCGACCGTCTTGCCGAAGAGCCCGTTCGAGACGGAGACGATCCCGCGGACCGACGAGTCCGCCTTGCCGAGCTCCTCGCACAGCAGGCAGTACGAGACCGAGTCGAGCCCGCCGCCGCCCAGCTCCTCGGGCAGGCCCGCAGCGAGGAAGCCTGCCTCGGCGAGCGTGCCGACGAGCGCGCGCGGCAGCTCCTCGGCCTCGTCCCAGTCCCGGGCGTGCGGGACGAGCTCGCGTTCGCAGAGCTCGCGCGCCGACGCGCGGATCAGCTCCTGCTCGGGTGTCAGCGTGAAGTCCATGAAACGAAGGTGGGGCCGTCGTCGCCCCACGATCCTTTCACCTGCAGCTCTTCGATGATGCCTTGGGACGCGAAGCGTCCCCTTCAGGGGTCTTCGCGCGATGAGCATCCGCCCCGCGGATGCTCATCTTGCGCCAAGAAAGTGGGGGCCGTCTCCGGCCCCCACGATCCTTTCATACTGGACTGCTGTGCGTCTAGCCGCGAGGCCGCCCGTCGACGAGCGGGCCTGCCGACGCCCAGGAGCCGTTGTTGTACCGGATCAGGCGCTGGTGCGAGATGATGAAGTGGTCCGTTGCCGACGTCTTCAGCTTCGAGCCCTGAAGCAGGAACGGCGACGTCTCGTTGAGCGAGAGCAGTGCCCTCATCAGCCCCGCGCGCGTCGGGTTCTTCCCGGCCTTGTACATCGCCCGGACGAACGTGTCCGCCTTGGCGAAGCCGTAGAAGTTGAGCCCGTCGGTGACCTTGCCACGCGGGTTGTACTTCGCCATCAGCGCGACGTACTGCTTGACCGTCGCGTCGTTGGCGAACGCCGGCGACGCGGGATCCTTCAGGTACTGGGCGCTGATCGAGCCGTTGACGAGGTCGGCGCTCGAGTTGCGCACGGCCGCCCCCATGAACGTGTCGGTCGCGGAGACCGAGTTGAGGTAGATGTCGGCCGGCTTCCAGGCGATCGCCCGCAGGACCGCGTACGACTGGATCGTCGGCGTCGGCGTCACGAAGATCATCAGCGTGTCCGCCCCGCTCGCCTTCAGCCGCGCGAGCTGCGACGCCGGCGTCGTGCCGCCGACGAGGTCGTACGCCTGCTCGGCGATGACCTGGCTCTTCACCTTGGCGGTGCCGAGCGCCGACTTGAAGCCGTTGACGTAGTCCTTGCCGTAGCTGTCGTTCTGGTACAGGATCGCGATCTTCGCGTTCGGCTTGTTCTTGCGAATGTCGGTCCCGTACAGGCGACCCTCGGCGACGTAGTCCGGCTGCCAGCCGATCGTCCACGGGTACTTGGCGTAGTCCTTGCCGAACTCACTGGCGCCCGTCGAGACGAGCACGTGCGGCACCTTCGCCGCGTTCAGCAGCGGCTGGACCGCCTGGTTGACCTCGGTGCCGAGCGTGCCGACGACCGCGAAGACCTTGTCCTCCTGGATCAGCTTGCGCTGCAGCTGGACGGAGTTGACCGGGTTGTAGCCGTCGTCGTAGTAGTTGAAGATGATCTGCCGGCCGTAGACGCCGCGCTTGCCGTCCGGGCCCCGGCGAGCGTTGATGTACGAGAAGTACGCCTTCATCGACTGCGGGATCGGCGCATACGACGATGCCGGTCCGGTCAGCGGGAAGGTGCCGCCGATCTTGATCGAGCTCGATGTGATGCCGGGGTCGGCGGCGACGAGATCCGACTTGGCAAAGGCCGACGGGATGGCAAGGAGCAGCGCTCCTAGAACTGCCAACCCGGCGAGTGAGACCCTACGCATAAAGACTCCCCTTGATCGAAGAGAAAGAGGCCCGCTGGTCGGCGAGACTACTCCGTTTCCCCGACTTAGACAACGATAGGATCCGGAAGTTAGGGGCATGACCCAAGCTGGTCAGACGAGCGCGGGATCGGTCACCGGCGCCTGGCACGCGAAGTCGCGCGCAAACGTAGACGGCAGGCTCACCGCCGACCAGACTTTTGCCTGCCAGCAGCGGCACGTCCTCGGCCGGACCGACCGCCACGACCGTCCGTGGCTGCCACGGCTCGAGCGCCGCGCGGGCGACCTCCGAGCCGACCGGACCGGCGATGGCGAGCTCGCTCGGTGGGCTCAGATGCAGGTCGAGCGCGACGAGCCCCCAGCCGAACGACGACGGCACCCGCTCGAGCGCGGGCCGTAGCAGCCGGAGCACGGAGACGGCGCGGCGCTCGAGCTCGTCGTCGCCGTAGATCCGCCCGAGGCGGAGCAGCACGTGGGCCAGCATCGAGTTGCCGGACGGAAGCGGATGGTCGTCCAGCTCCTTCGTCCGGGCGACGAGCTCCTCGCCGTCGGCGGGCGAGAGGAAGAAGCCGCCGTGCTCGTCGTCCGCGAAGAGCTCGATCGCCAGCAGCGCCAGCCGGCGCGCCTCGCGCAGCCAGCGCAGCTCGCCCGTCGCGACGTGCAGCTCCAGCAGCCCGTGCGCGACGTTGGCGTAGTCGTCGAGATACCCGTCCCCGCTCGTGCGGCCGTCGCGGAAGCTCCGCCGCATCCGTCCGTCCTCTCCCGCGAGCGGCCCCAGGAGGAAGTCGCCGAGCCGGCGCGCCGCCTCGATCCAGTCCGGCCGCTCGAGCCGCCGTCCCGCTTCGGCGAGGGCGGCGAGCGCAAGCCCGTTCCACGACGCGATCGCCTTGTCGTCCCGCAACGGCTTCGGCCGCTGCTCGCGGATCGCCAGCAGCCGCGCCCGCGTCGCCTCGTCGACGTCACCGCGGATGATCGAACGGCCGTGCTCGAACGGCTCGAGCAGCTCGGGCGGCGCCCCGTCCTCCGCGGTCCAGGTGAACGTGAGCCCTTCGACGCCGTCCGTGTCGGCGTCCTGCGCCGACGCGAAGCCGCCCTCGGGCAGCAGCAGCTCGCGCACCATGTACTCGATCGTCTCCCCGGCGATCTCGCGGTAACGGCCGGTGCCGGTCACGAGCCAGCCGTGCAGGTACGCCGCCGCCAGGAGCGCGTTGTCGTAGAGCATCTTCTCGAAGTGCGGCACGAGCCAGCGGTCGTCGACCGAGTAGCGGTGAAAACCGCCGCCGAGCAGGTCGTACATCCCGCCTGCCGCCATCTCGTCGAGCGTCTTCACGACCATCGCGCGCGCCGACTCGCCGTCGCGGCGGAGCAGGAACTCGAGCGCCGGCGCATTCGGGAACTTCGGCGCCCTCCCCCAGCCCCCGTGTGTGGGCTCGAACGTCGCGACCAGGTTGCGCTCCGCCGCGCCGAGCACGAAGTCGACGAGCGGATCGTTCGACGGCCGCAGCTCGGCGGAGTGGCGCACGGCCTCGACCAGCTGCGCCGCGGCCCGTGCGACATCGTCGCGCCGCTCGCGCCACGCCTCCGCGATCGAGTCGAGCAGCTGACGAAAGCTCGGCAGTCCGTGCCGGGGCTCGGGCGGGTAGTAGGTGCCGCCATAGAACGGCTCGCCGTCCGGCGTGAGGAAGACCGTCATCGGCCAGCCGCCGTGCCCCGACAGCGCCACGACCGCCTCCATGTAAACCGCGTCGAGGTCGGGGCGCTCCTCGCGGTCGACCTTGACGTTGACGAAGCGCTCGTTCATCGCGGCCGCCGTGGACGCGTCTTCGAACGACTCGTGCTCCATCACGTGGCACCAGTGGCAGGCGGCGTAGCCGATCGAGAGCAGGATCGGCCGGTCCTCGTCGCGGGCGCGGGAGAGCGCCTCCTCGCCCCACGGGTACCAGTCGACGGGGTTGTCGGCGTGCTGGAGCAGGTACGGGCTGGTCTCCTGGGCGAGCCTGTTCACAGTCCGAGCTTGCCACGCGCTTGCATACTGGGCGCATGACTGCCCTTCCGAGCGGCACGGTCACATTCGTCTTCAGCGACATCGAGGGCTCAACGGCGCTCCTGAAGCAGCTCGGCGAGGGGTATGACCGCGTCCTCTCCGACCACCGCCGGCTGATGCGCGAGCGCTTCTCGGAGCGCGGCGGCGTCGAGATCGACACGCAGGGGGATGCGTTCTTCTTCGCCTTCCCGCGCGCCCGCGACGCGGTCAAGGCGGCTGTCGAGGTGCAACGCGCCCACGCCACGCACGACTGGCCGCAAGGCTGCACGGTCCTCGTCCGGATGGGGCTGCACACCGGCGAGCCGGCCGTCGGGAGCGAGGGCTACCTCGGTCTCGACGTCGTCCGCGCGGCGCGGCTCTGCACCGCGGGGAAGGGCGGCCACGTCCTGCTCTCGGACACGACACGCGCGCTCGTCGGCGCGACGCTGCCGGAAGGTGTGTCGATCTTCCCGCTCGGCGAGCGGCGGCTGAAGGACTTCGACGAGCCGGAGCGTGTCTTCGAGCTCGAGATCGAGGGCGCCACGGCCCCGCACGAGCACGAGACCGCCGAGCCGCAGGTTCCGGCGCCACCGCAGCCACCGCCGCCGGAGGAGCCGGACGACTTCGGTGCTCGCCTCGCGGACCGGATCAAGGCGAGCGTGCACAAGGCGGTGGAGCGGTCGCTCGAGCGGGCTGCGTCCCAGGTCGACACGCTCGCCGAACGCGCGGCGAAAAGCCCTGAGACGATCACCGAGCGACTCGAAGGGGACTAGCCCAGCACCTCGCGCACCCCGCGGAGGCGCGTGCGAAGCAGCGCCTGGGCGTGCGAAGAGTCGAGCGAGCAGTCGAGCGGACGGGTCTCAGGAGCGAGCCGTGAGGGGACCGGGCCGCCCCGGATCAGCTCCGCGAACTCCGCGCGGGAGACGTCGTCCGCGCCGGCGACGTGCAGCGGTCCGGCCGTGTCGAGCTCGGCGAGCTCCAGCAGCGCCTGGGCAAGGTCGGTCACGTGCACCGGGCTGCGGATCTCGTTCGTGTAGAAGGTGAAGGCCGGATCGTGGACGGCAAGCTCGTGCTTGGACGGCGTCCGACCCCCGTACATGAGTGACGTCCGCACGAGCAGCGCCCCGGGATGGGCGAGCGCCACGCGGATCTCCGCCTCGGCCTTCGCGTGGCCGTACTGCGTCAGCGGCGAGAGCGGATCCTCCTCGACGTACGGCGCTCCCTTGCGCCCGTCGAAGACGACGTCGGTCGAGAGGTGGACGAGCCGGGCGCCAACTGCAGCGGCCGCCCGCGCGACGTTCTCGGAGCCGAGCGTGTTCACGTCGTCCTCGTCCTGCCGGTAGGCGGTGTGGATGACGACGTCCGGCCGCAGCCGCCCGAGGAGCTCGGAGACGGAGGCGGCGTCGCGTACCTCGACCCGCTCCGTGGTCGCGTCGGGACGGAGGCGGACGAGCTCGGAACCGAGGTAGCCGGTCGCGCCGGTGACGTGCAGCTTCACGGGTAAACGCTATCCGCCCGGTCCCGTAGGCTCGCGCGCATGAGACGGATATTCCTGTGGATCAACTTCGTGCTCGCGTCGCTGATCGTCCTCCTGGTCTTCGCGCAGGCGTACTTCATCACCGCGTACGTCACCGGCGCCGGCGAGGGCGCGCTCGACACGCACGGCTTCATTGGCTTCGCGATCATCCACCCGGCGGAGCTGCTCGTCTTCCTGACCGCGTTCGGCGCCTGGCCGCGGGCCTGGAAGTGGATCGGCTTCACGTTCTTCCTCTTTTTCCTCGGAACGGCGCAGATCTTCCTGGCCCCGCCCGACGAGGACCCGGCCAGCGGCTGGGTGCACGGGTTCCACGGCATGCTGGCGCTCGTCGTGGCCGTGACGGCGGGCGTGATCGCGCATCGCGGCATGCGCGACCTCGGGCTCAGGCGTGCCCCGCACGGCGGCGGGCACGAAGATGTCGCGCCGCCTCAACCACTGCCGTAACGCCGATCGCGATCCCGAATGCGAGGAGGAGCCCCTTCCAGGGTTCCTCCTCGAACGTCTTGCCGCCGAAGTAGCCCAGCAGGACCGTGTACGTGCCCCAGATCAGCCCCGCGAGCGCGTCGAACAGGAGAAAGCGGCGCCACGGATAGGTCTCGACAAGACCACAGGTGAATGTCGTCACGGTGCGGCCGCCGGGGATGAAGCGCGCGACGACGATCAGGTAGCCGCCCCGTTTCTCGAGCATCTCCTGCGCCCATTTCAGGCGTTTCTGCGACTTCTCGCTCGCGAAGAACCGCCGCTCGACGCGGTAGCCGAGAAAGTGCCCGAGCGCGAAGCAGATGTTGTCGCCGGCGATCGCGCCGAGCGCGGCGGCGAGGATGACGAGCCCGACGTCGAGGCCGCCGGTGCTGGCGACGACGCCGGCTGCGATCGCAGTCGCCTCACTCGGCACGATCGGGAAGAACGCGTCGATCATCGCGACCGCGAAGACGACCAGGTAGCTCCAGTTCGATCCGGAGACGGCGTCGACGATCGAACTGAACACTTCCCGCATCCTCGCAGAGGGCGGTGTCGCGATGATGCAGCGATGGCCTTCCGCCCCCTCGCCGGCATCCGCGTGCTCGACCTGACGAGCTCGCTCGCAGGGCCGACCGCCACCGAGATCCTCGGCGCGCTGGGCGCGGACATCGTCAAGATCGAGCACCCCGGCCGCGGCGACGAGGCGCGCGACTGGGGCCCGCGCTTCTTCGAGGGCGGCAGCGTCATGTTCTTCTCCGCGAACGCGGGCAAGCGCTCGCTCGCGCTCGACCTGAAGTCGCCGGACGGCCTCGAGGCGCTGCTGCGGCTCGCCGACGGCGCGGATGTGGCCGTGCAGAGCCTGCGTCCCGGCACGGCCGAGCGGCTCGGCTTCGGGCCCGAGGCGCTGCGGGCGCGCAACCCGCGGCTCGTCTACGCGACGATCGGCGCCTTCGGGCGCAACGGACCGCTCGCCTCCGAGCCTGGCTACGACCCGCTGATGCAGGCGGCGGCGGGGATCATGAGCGTCACCGGCGAGCCCGACGGGCACCCGGTGCGGGTCGGCGTCTCGCTGATCGACATCGGCACCGGTGTGTGGGCGGCGCTCGCGATCGTCGCGGCGCTGCACGAGGGCCGCGGACGCACGCTCGATCTCTCGCTCTACGAGACGGCGCTGTCGCTCGTTCCCTACCAGCTGGTCGACGTCCTCGCGGGCGGCGCGCCTGCCGGGCGGCACGGCACCGCGTTCCCATTGATCGTCCCGTACCAGGTGTTCGAGACGGCCGACGGCGAGCTGATGATCGTCGCGGCGAACGACCGCCTCTTCGAGAAGGCCTGCCAGGCAGTGGGGGCGCCGGAGCTTGCGCGCGACGAGCGCTTCACCACGAACCCGCTCCGCATCGCCAACCGCGAGCTGCTGATCCCGCTGCTGCAGGAACGGATCGCGACCGAGACGACGGCCGACCTGCTCGCCCGGCTCCGCGATGCGGGGGTGCCGGCCTCGCCGGTGAACGACCTCGCCGCCGTCGCCGAGGAGGAGCAGCTGCGCGCCACCGGGATCCTGCAGCAGCTCGGCGGGCGCGAGCTCGTCTCACCGCCGTTCTCGGCCGACGGCGAGCGGATCCGCTACGGCTCCGAGCCGCCGCTGCTCGGCCAGCACAGCCGTGAGATCCTCGCCGAGGCCGGCTACGGGGACGCAGAGATCGACGCGCTCGCCGAAGTCGGCGTCGTTCGCACTGCCAAGTAACAGTCTGTTACTTGGCAGTGGGCGCCGCCGTGGCCACTCGAGCGAAGATCTTCTTGCAACAGACTGTTACTTGGCGTCGAAGCGGCCGGCGCGATAGACGCGGCCGGGGAGCTCGCGGCCGAGTAGTCCTTCGAGCCACACGGCGACCTCGATCAGCGCCTCGAGGTCGACGCCCGTCTCCACGCCCTCGCGCTCGAGCAGGTAGAGCACGTCCTCGGTCGCGACGTTGCCGGTCGCGCGCGGCGCGAACGGGCAGCCGCCGAGGCCGCCGACGGACGCGTCGAGCACGGTCGCGCCGGCCTCGACCGCCGCCCACGCACACGCGACGCCGGTGTGGCGCGTGTCGTGGAAGTGGCCGCCGACGGGGACGCCGAGGATCGAGACGCGCTCGACGAGCCGCGCCACCGGCCGCGGCGTCGCGACGCCGATCGTGTCGGCGAGCACCACCTCCCCCGCCCCGGCCGCGACGAGCCGCTCGGCCAGGTCGGCGACGACACCGGGGTCGACGTCGCCCTCGAACGGGCAGCCGAACGAGCAGCTGATCGTCGCCGTCGAAGGGCGGTCGGCGGCGGCGAGGATCCGGTCGACGCGCGCCGCCGCTTCCTCGAGCGACGCGTTCCCGTTCCGCTGGTTGAACGTCTCTGTCGCGGCGAGCGTGACGTTGACCCGGGCGAGCGGCGTCTGCGCCAGCCGCTCCCAGCCGCGCTCGTTCAGCACGAGCCCGGAGAGCTCCGCTTCGACGCGGCCCACCGCGGCGACGACCTCCTCCGCGCCCGCCATCTGCGGCACCCGCTCGTCCGAGACGAAGCTGACCGCCTCGATCCGCGGCAGCCGCGCCGCCGCGAGCCGCCGAACCAGCTCGGCGCGAACCTCCGGCGCCAGCGTCTCCGGCTCGTTCTGGAGCCCGTCGCGGGGCCCGACGTCGCAAAGGGTCACGCGCACCGCGGGGAGCGTACCGTTAGGCTCGCCGCAGGGCCCATGAGCCACCTCTCAGCGCAGTTCAGCACGACGCTACGCGTCCACCTCGACGACCGGCCGGGATCGTTCGCGCGGCTCGCGCAGGCGATCGGCGACGCCGGCGGCCTGCTCGACGCGATCGACCTCGTCCGCGTCGAGCCCGGGAAGAAGGTCCGCGACGTGACCGTGCTCGCGACAGGGCAGGCGCACGAGGAGGCAATCGTGGCCGCGGTGCGCGCGCTCGACGGGATCGAGGTCGAGCACGTCTCCGACCGCACCTTCCTCCTCCACCTCGGCGGCAAGATCGAGGTCGTCTCGAAGATCCCGCTGAAGACACGGGACGACCTGTCGATGGCCTACACGCCGGGCGTGGCCAGGATCTGCACCGCGATCGCGGAGGACAAGAGCACGGTCTGGAACCTGACCGTGAAGCAGAACGCGGTCGCCGTCGTCACCGACGGCACGGCCGTGCTGGGGCTCGGCGACATCGGCCCCGAGGCGGCGCTGCCGGTGATGGAGGGCAAGGCGCTCCTCTTCAAGGAGTTCGGCGGCGTCGACGCCTGGCCGATCTGCCTCGACACGACCGACGTCGACGAGATCGTCGCCACCGTCGCGGCGATCGCGCCCGGCTTCGGTGGGATCAACCTCGAGGACATCGCCGCGCCCCGCTGCTTCGAGATCGAGCGGCGCCTGCGGGAGCGCCTCGACATCCCGGTCTTCCACGACGACCAGCACGGCACCGCCGTCGTCGTCCTGGCCGCCTTCCTGAACGCGCTGCGCGTCGTCGGCAAGCGGCCGGACGACGTCAAGGTGGTCGTGCTCGGTGTCGGCGCCGCCGGCGTCGCGATCACGCGGATCCTCCTCGCCGCAGGCGTTCGCCGGATCGTCGGCTGCGACCGCGAGGGCGCGCTCTACGCCGGCCGCGAGGGCATGAGCGCGGCCCATGCCGAGTACGCCGGCGTGACGAACCCGGACGGCGAGAGTGGCTCGGTCGAGGAGGCGCTCGTCGGCGCGGACGTCTTCATCGGCGTCTCGGGGCCTGCCGCCGTCACCCCCGAGGCGATCGGCCGGATGGCCGACGACGCGATCGTCTTCGCGATGGCGAATCCGACCCCGGAGGTGCTGCCGGAGGAGATCCAGGACGTCGTCGCCGTGATCGCGACGGGACGATCCGACTACCCGAACCAGATCAACAACGTGCTTGCGTTTCCCGGGATCTTCCGCGGCGCGCTCGACGTCCGCGCCTCCGCGATCACCGAGGAGATGAAGGTGGCGGCCGGCCACGCGATCGCCGGCACGATCGCGGACGACGAGCTCGGACCCGAGTACATCGTCCCGAGCGTGTTCAACCGGGACGTCGCACCCCTCGTCGCAGCGGCCGTCGCCGCCGCGGCCGAGCGCTCCGGCGTCGCGCGCCGTTCCGCGCCCTAGCCCTACTCGTACTGGAGCGCCTCGAGCGGGTTGAGACGGGCGGCGCGGCGGGCCGGGAAGATCGCCGCCACGATCCCGACGAAGATGGTCATGATCGCGAAGACGATGATCTGCGTCGTCGGCAGCGCGAACTCGATGAAGTCGACGCGGGCGATCAGCAGCGCGCCGAGGATGACGCCGAGGACGATCCCGAGCGTGCCGCCGATCAGGGCCGTGATCACGCTCTCGTGCCTGATCATCCTGCGCACCTGGCGGCGGGTCATCCCGATCGCCCGCAGCATTCCGAGCTCGCGCGTGCGTTCGAAGACGGTCAAGACGAGCGTGTTGACGATCCCGAAGAGGCTGACGATCACGGACAGCGCCAGGAGCACGTAGAGGATGTTCAGAATCTGGTTGAGGGCGGCGATCTGGTTGTCGACGAACTCGTCGCGGGTCTGCACCTTCGCGTTCGGGAAGTCCGTGCCGAGCGATGCCTCGAGCGCCTGCGTGTTCGCCTCCGACTCGCCGCCGTCCATCAGGATGAACGTGTAGAGGTTGCGCGGGGAGTCGTAGACCTTGTCGAAGGTCGCGCTCGAGAAGGTGACGACGCCGAACGGCGATCCACCGGCCGGCGGGTCGAAGATGCCCTTCACCGTCAGCTCGAGCTGCTTGCCGGAGGGCACCGTCACGGTGATCGGCGAGCCGACGCTGAGCCCGTGATCCTTCGCGAAGCCGTCGTCGACGAACGCGCCGTCGGCGCCGAGCTCACCGAAGACGTCCTGCGACCCTTCCACCCAGTCGAGCTTGATCACCTCGGCCGCGGTCGGGTCGACCGCGGTCACGAACTCGGTCGAGCCGAAGACGCGGGCCTCGCCGGAGCGGGTGCTCGCGATCGCCTCGAGGCCCGGGGTCTTCGCGGCCGCCTCGGCGGCGTCGATCGGGATCGGCGAGAAGTTGTTCTGCGCCGTAATCGCGTAGTCGGAGATGAAGAGCTCATCCACGGCGCCGCGGAACGTGCTCGTGATCCCGGCGGCGAGCGTCGCGACGAGGGTGACGAGCGCCAGGCCGATCATCAGCGCCGACGCGGTCGAGGCGGTCCGCTGCGGGTTGCGGCGGGCGTTGTCGCGCGCGAGCTTCCCGGCGGAGCCGCCCAGCCGTGCGGCCGGCGCGCCCAGCGCTGCCGCGAGCGGCCGGACGAGACGCGCGGCGAAGAGCGAGACGCCGACGAAGATCAGGAGCGCGCCGACGCCCATCCAGACGAGGATCTGCGTCGTCCCGAGCCCGCTGCCGAAGAGCCCGTAGAGGAGGGCGGCGAAGCCGAGACCGGTGATCACGAGCGAGCCGACGGTGCGGAAGCGGGCGAAGCGCGACGGCGGCAGCGTCGCCCCCTCGCGGACGGCGGCGATCGGAGGCACACGCGTCGCGCGAACGGCGGGCCGCAGGCTTGCGACGAGCGTCACGATGATCCCGACCGCCAGCGAGACGACGATCGTCCGTGTCTCGAAGAGCAGGCCGCTGTTCGGGAGCGTGAAGCCGACGGCGTCGAAGAGCCAGAAGAGCAGCTTCGCGAGGCCGAGCCCGAGGAACAGGCCGACGACCGACGCGGCCGTGCCCGACCACGAGGGCCTCGACGATGATCGAGCCGAGGATCTGCCGGCGCGAGCCGCCCAGCGTCCGCACCGTCGCGAACTCGCGCGCCCGCTGCGCGATCGTGATCGAGAGCGAATTCGCGATCACGAAGCTGCCGACGAAGAGCGCGATGCCGGCGAAGGCGAGCAGGAAGCCCTGCAGGAAGGTGATGAACTCGTTCGTGTCGGCCGCGTCGTCGGCCGCCTGGGCCTGGCCGCTGCGCACCTGGGTGCCGGCCGGGAGCACGGCCGCGATGTTCTCGACCAGCTGCGCGTCGCTCGTGCCGGGAGCCGCGGCGACCGCAATCTCGTCCAGCTTGCCGACCTTCTTGAAGAGGCGCTGCGCGGTCGGCAGGTCGAAGCCGGCCAGCGTCGCGCCGCCGATCGAGATCGAGGCGTTGAGCCGGACGATGCCCGACACCTTCAGCATCTGGACGGGCCCTTCGGCCTGGACGCCGACGACGTCGCCGATCTTGAAGTTCTCGTCCTTTGCCGTGCCGCTGTCGATCACGACCTCGTTCGGCCCGGGCCAGTCGCCCTCGACGAGGGCGAGTGGGTTGAACGGCGACTCGCCCTGCGCGATCGCGAAGCCGAGGTTCGGAGCGCCGCCGTTGACGACGGCCTTGCCGTCACGACCGATCAGCGTCGTCGAGTCGCTGTCGACGCTGCCCTCGGCGAGCTCGACGCCGTCGACACCGCGCACCGTCGTGAGGACGCTCTCGGGGAACGCCGGTGCAGTCGCCCCGCTGCCGTCGGAGAGGTCGAACGCCGCCTTGCCGGTGACGACCGCGCTCGAGCCTTCCCGCACCTCGGTGAAGATCGTGTCGAAGGCCGAGTCGATCGAGTCGGTGAGGACGTAGGTGCCGCTGATCATCGCGACGCCGAGCACGATCGCGAGCGCGGTCAGCGCCGTCCGGAGCTTGCGGCCGAGCAGTCCCTTGAGTGCGAACTTCGTCACGGCTTCCCCCTACGCAGCGGCGATCTCCTCCAGCGTCCTCAATACCTCGTGCTGGGTCGCGCCCGGCAGGTCACGGACGATCACCCCGTCAGCGAGGAACAGGATCCGGTCGGCGATCGCGGCCGCGCGCGGCTCGTGCGTGACCATCACCGTCGTCTGCCCGTAGGAGTCGACGGAGTCCCGCATCAGCTCGAGGATCTCGTGGCCGGTGGTGGAGTCGAGGTTGCCGGTCGGCTCGTCGGCGAAGAGCACCGTCGGTTGGGAGACGAGCGCCCGTGCGATCGCGACGCGCTGCTGCTGCCCACCAGAGAGCTCGGAGGGGCGATGCGACAGCCGGTCGGCGAGGCCGACCTTGTCGATGAGGCCGCTGAAGAATTCGGGATCCGGCTTGTCGCCGGCGATCGAGAGCGGCAGCGTGATGTTCTCCTCCGCGGTCAGCATGGGAAGCAGGTTGAAGAACTGGAAGACAAAGCCGATGTGCTTGCGGCGCAGCTTCGTCAGATCGGAGTCCTTCAGCGTCGTAATCTCGGTGCCGTCGATCTGGACGGTGCCGGTGGTCGGCTTGTCGAGCCCGGCGAGGATGTGCATCAGCGTCGACTTGCCCGAGCCGGACGGGCCCATCACGGCCGTCAGCTTGCCCTGGCCGACCTCGAGCGAGACGCCCTTGAGCGCGTCGACTGCGGTGTCGCCTGCTCCGTAGCGGCGCGTGACCTCGTCGGCGACGACGACGGCTGCGCCGGGCTTTCCGTTCTCCATCTGCCCTCCCTGGCGGTCGTCCCGACCCTAGCGGCTCTCCGGGGGTTCAGGCACGGCGGTTATCCACACCTTCACGCAGCCGCGCTAGGCGGCGTGCATCCTCGTGCCCGCCTCCGCGAGCACGTCGCCGAGGATCCCGACCATCTCGTCGAACTCGGCCTGGCCCGCGACGAGCGGCGGCGAGATCTGGATCACCGGGTCGCCGCGGTCGTCGGCGCGGCAGATCAGGCCTCGCTCGAACAGGGCCGGCGAGAGAAAGCCGCGGAGCAGCGTCTCGCACTCGTCGTCGTCGAACGTCTGGCGCGTCTCCTTGTCCTTGACGAGCTCGATCGCGTAGAAGTAGCCGGTCCCCCGCACGTCGCCGACGATCGGCAGCTCGAGCAGGGTCTCGAGCGTGGCGCGGAACGCTCCCTCGTTCTCGAGCACGCGCTCCATGATCCGCTCGCGCTTCATGATCTCGATGTTCTTCAGCGCGATCGCCGACATCACCGGGTGGCCGCCGAAGGTGATTCCGTGCGCGTACATCGACGCGTCCTCGAGGAAGGGCGCCGTCACCTTGTCGCTCGCGATCACGGCGCCGATCGCGGCGTACGAGGAGGAGAGGCCCTTCGCGCAGCAGACGATGTCCGGGCGGATGTCGTAGCGCTCGGAGGCGAACCAGTGGCCGACGCGGCCGAACGCGGTGATCACCTCGTCCGCGGAGAGCAGGATGTCGTAGCGGTCGCAGAGCTCGCGGACGCCCTGCCAGTAGCCGGCCGGCGGGGTGAAGGCGCCGCCTGCGTTCTGGACGGGCTCCATGTGGATCAGGCAGACCGTCTCCGGCCCCATCGAGACGATCGTGTCCTCGAGGTTCGCGAGCAGCACCTGCGTGAACTCCGCCTCCGTCTCCTCCGGCGGACGGTGGTAGCGGTTCGTGTTCATCACGTGCCGCACCTCGGGCACGAGCGGCTCGAACGGCATTCGCAGCGCCGGGATCCCGTTGATCGAGAGAGCGCCCATCGTCGTGCCGTGGTAGGCCACCTGGCGGGCGATCGCCTTGTACTTGCGCGGCGGCGGGGCGCCCACGCGCTCGTCGTGCCGCGTCTCGTCGCCGCCTTCGATCCGCTTGCCGCCGCGCGCGAGGAAGTACTGCCGCGCGAGCTTCCAGGCCGACTCGACGGCCTCGGAGCCGCCGGAGACGAAGAAGGCGCGGTTGAGGTCGCCGGGCGCGAGCGAGGCCAGCTCGCTGGCCAGCTCGATCGCGCGCGGGTGCGCGTACGACCAGTTGGTGTAGAAGGGCAACTCCTTCATCTGCGCGAGCGCCGCCTGCCCGATCTCCTCGCCGAAGCCGTAGCCGAGGTTGACCGAGAAGAGGCCGGCGAGCGCGTCGAGGTAGCGTTTTCCGTTCGAGTCCTCGAGGTAGCAGCCGTCGCCGCGGACGATGATCGGCACCTCGTTCGAGGCGTAGCCGCTCATGCGCGTGAAGTGCATCCAGAGGTGGTCGCGGGCGGCCTGCTGGAGATCGGCGGCGGCGAGGGTCATGCGGCGGTTTCCTTCCGGCGGCGGGTCTGGACGATGACGCTGACGAGCATGATCGCGACGGCGACGAGGAAAATGGCGGAGCCGATCACGTTGACCTGCGGGGGAACGCCCCGGGCGGCCTGGCCCCAGACGAAGACGGGGAACGTGATCTCGCTGCCGGAGTTGAAGTACGTGATGACGAAGTCGTCGACGGAGATGGCGAAGGCCAACAGCCCGCCGGCGAGGATCGCCGGCCAGAGGAGCGGCAGGGTCACCAGCCTGAACGTCTCCAACCCGGTCGCGCCGAGGTCGGCCGCCGCTTCCTCGAGGTGGCGGTCGAAGTCGACGAGGCGGGCACGCACGGTGACGACGACGAACGAGATGCAGAACATCACGTGCGCGATGAAGATCGTCCAGAAGCCGAGGTCGAGCAGCGTCTGGTTGAGGAAGAGCGTCAGCAGCGAGGCGCCGAGCACGATCTCCGGGGCCGCCATCGGCAGGAAGATGAGGAAGTTGATCGGCGCCCGCCCGCGGAACTGGTGGCGCACGAGCGCGAGCGCGATCAGCGTGCCCAGGGCAGTCGCGGTCACGCTCGCGAGCACCGCGATCAGGAGCGACGTCTCCAGCGCCGAGCGCAGGCCTGGAACGGCGTCCCAGTTGACCCAGTTGTCGAAGGTGAAGCTCTGCCAGACGTAGTTGAAGCGGCCGGCCGGGTTGTTGAACGAGAAGAGGATCACGACCGCGATCGGCAGCAGCATGTAGCCGATCGCGAGGAATGCGTAGACGTCGAGGGCCCTGCCGCGGACACGTTTCATCCCAACCGCTCCGAGCCGACGATGCGGGCGTAGACCGCGATCAGGACGACGATGATGGCCATCAGCACGAAGGAGAGCGCCGCGGCCGATGGATAGTCGATCAGGGCGAGGAACTTCGACTGGATGACGTTCCCGATCATGGCCTGGTTGGGCCCGCCCAGGAGCTCCGCGTTGATGAAGTCGCCGGCCGCGGGGATGAACGTCAGCACGGTCGCCGCGAACACGCCGGGCAGCGAGAGCGGCAGCGTCACCCGCAGAAATGCCCGTCGCGGGCTCGCATAGAGATCCTCGGCCGCCTCGACCAGCCGCCGGTCGACCTGTTCGAGCGAGACGTAGATCGGCAGGATCGCGAAGGGCAGGTAGTTGTAGGTGATCCCGGCGACGACGGCCGTCGAGGTGGCGAGCAGCCGGCCGTCGTCGGCCAGCAGCCCGACCGTCCGCAGCACGCCGACCACCGCCCCGTCGTCGGAGAGGATCGTCTGCCACGCGATCGTCCGGATCAGGTAGGTGACGAAGAACGGCGCGACGACGAGGACGAGGAAGACGTTCTTCCACTTCCCGGACCGGAAGGCGATCCAGTACGCGAGCGGATAGCTGAACGCGAGCGCCAGCACGGTCGCGATCCCCGCGTACCAGAACGAGCGCACGAGCTGCTCGCGGTTGTCCGAGAGCGCCTCCTGGTAGTTGGAGAACTCCCAGGTGAACTCGTAGCTCGGGAAGATCCCGCTCTGCAGCGACTGGTAGGCGAGAAACCCGAGCGGGACCACGAAGAAGACCACCAGCCACGCCATCCCAGGCGTCAGCAGCCCCCATGGGGCGAGCCACCGGTGCCGGTGGAAGAACGTCATCGCCCTGTCGTGAGCGCTCCTACGCCCCCAGCAGCGTCTGCCACTGCTCGATGTAGTCCTGGTTGTTGAGCGCCTTCGCATCGAAGCCCGAGACCTGCGCGAGCGTCGCGTCGTCCGGGAAGATGAGCGGGTTCGCCGCCGTCTCCGGGTCGGTCTTCGCGAGCTCCTCCTTGGCGCCCTTCACCGGCGTCACGTAGTTGACGTAGGCGGCGATCTGGGCAGCGATCTTCGGGTCGTAGACGAAGTTCATGTACGTCGAGGCGGTGAAGACGTCGCCGTCCGTCGGGATCAGCATGTTGTCCGTCCAGATCATCCCGCCGTCCTTCGGGATCCCCCACTTCAGGTTCGAGTTGTCGGCCTGGAGCTGGACGACGTCGCCCGACCACGAGAGCGCCGCGATCAGGTCGCCCTTCGAGAGCGGCCCGGAGTAGTCGTTACCGGTGAACTGGCGCACGTGGCCCGAGTCCACCGCGGCCTTGACCCGGTCGATCGCGCTCTTGAACGTCTCGTCGGTGACGACGGCCGGGTCGTCGCCGTTCGCCTTCATCACGACGCCGAGCGTGTCGGCCATCTCGGTGAGCAGCGTGATCTTCCCCTTCAGCTTCGGGTCCTCGAGCAGCTGGTCGATCGAGGTGATCGGCGTCGAGGTCAGCTTCGCGTTGTAGGCGATCCCGGTCATCCCCGACTGCCAGGGCAGCGAGTAGGTGCGGTCTGGGTCGAAGGACGGCTTCTGGAGCGCGTCGACGAGGTTGCCGATGTTCGGGATCGCGCCCTTGTCGAGCTTCTCGACCCACCCCTCCTCGACCATCAGGCCGGGATAGCGCGAGTTGTCGGTGAGGACGATGATGTCGCGGTCGATCCCCTGGCCGCGCGAGAGCGGGCCCTGGATCTTCCCGAAGTACTCGTCGTTCGAGTTGATCTCCTCGAAGTAGTCGACCGAGACGCCCGTCTTCTTCGTGAACTGGTCGAGCGTCGGCCGCTTCTTCGTCTTCTCGTCGACGTCGATGTAGAGCTGCCAGTTGGCGAAGCGAAGCGTGCTGGCGAGCTGCTGCTCGCCGCCGCCGGCGGTCGTCGCCGCAGCCGTCCCACTGCCTCCGCCGCCGCAGGCGGCCAGGAACCCGGGCAGGGTGAGGGCCGCGCCTCCGAGCGCGGCGCGCTCGAGCAGCTGACGGCGGGTCAAGGGGGGCGTCATGGTGAATCCTCCTGTGCGGGGTCGACGACGAAGGTGGCGTGAGGGCTCCAACTGAGAATTGCCGCAGCGCCGGGCTGGAGCGAGAGCGCGGAGCCGTCGTTCTGGACGTAGACGATCAGGGTGCCGGCGCCGGTCTCGATCACGTACTGCGTGGCGACGCCGACGTACGCGGTCTCCTTGACGGTGCCGGCGAGGCTGTTGTCGCCCTCGCCGGGCGGGCCGATCCGGATCTTCTCCGGGCGAATCCCGACCGCGACGCGGCCGGTTCGCTCGCCGGGATCCGCGGCGATCTCGTCGCCCGTGTCGAGCCGGACGCGACCGGGACTCGTGACCGAGCCGTGGAGCAGGTTGGAGACGCCCAGGAACCCGGCGACGAACGCGGTCGCGGGCTTCTCGTAGAGCTCGGTCGGCGGCCCGAGCTGCTCGATCCGACCCTTGTTCATCACCGCGATCGCGTCGGCCATCGTCATCGCCTCCTCCTGGTCGTGCGTGACGTGGACGAACGTGAGCCCGAGGTCGTGCTGGATCGCCTTCAGCTCCAGCTGCATCTGCTTGCGCAGCTTCAGGTCGAGCGCGCCGAGCGGCTCGTCGAGCAGCAGCACCTGCGGCCGGTTGACGAGGGCGCGGGCCAGCGCGACGCGCTGCTGCTGCCCGCCGGAGAGCTGGCGCGGCCGGCGCCCGCCGAGGCCTTGGAGCCCGACCAGCCGCAGCATCTCCTCGACCCGGCCCTTCACCTGGGTCTTGTCGACGCCCTTGCGCCGCAGCCCGAAGGCGACGTTGTCGAAGATCGACAGATGCGGGAAGAGGGCGTAGCTCTGGAAGACGGTGTTGACGTCTCGCCGGTAGGGCGGCAGCCCGACGACGTCGCGGTCGCCGAGGTAGATCGCACCCTCGTCCGGCTCCTCGAAGCCGCCGATCATCCGCAGCGTCGTCGTCTTGCCGCAGCCGGAGGGGCCGAGCAGCGCGAAGAAGGATCCGGAGGGGATTTCGAGCGTGATCCCGTCGACCGCGACGACGCCGTCGAAGCTCTTGACGACGGTCTCGAGCCGGACGTCCGGTTCCGTCATGCCAGCTCCCCGAGCGCGTCTGCGAAGACCTCGGTGTGGCGGTCGACGTCGGCCTCGCTCGTCGCCGGCGAGACGAGCGCCATGTTGTGGAAGGGCGTGATCAGGACACCGCGGTTGAGTGCATACAGGTGCAGGAAGCGCTCGAGCTCCTCATCGCCCGCCGCCGCCGACTCGCCGCCGTTCCGCGGCGGGTGCGGCGCGAAGCGGTACTCGGCCCGCGCTCCCAGGCGGGTCACATGCCACGGCAGCCCGGCGGCCGCGATCGCGGCGGCGACGCCGTCGGCGAGCCGCTCGCCCAGCGACAGCATCCGCGCGAATGCCTCCTCGGTCAACACCTCGCCAAGCGTCGCACGCACGGCGGCCAGCGAGAGCGCGTTGCCGGCCAGGGTGCCGCCGACGCCGCCGACGTCCTCGTAGTCGGCATCGGCCTGCGCGAGCGCCCGCCCCGCGAGCTCCTCCGTGACGCCGAACGCGCCGACGGGGACGCCGCCACCGATCGCCTTCCCGATCGTGAGCAGGTCGGGCTCGAGCCCGTGCGCGGCGGTGTAGCCGCCGGGACCGGCGCTGAAGGTGTGCGTCTCGTCGATCACGAGCAGCGTCCCGGTCCGGCGCGTCAGCTCCCGCAGCGCATCGTGGAACGTCGGATCCGGGAGGACGATGCCGATGTTCGTCAGGGCGGGCTCGGCCAGCACGCAGGCGACGTCGCCGGGCGTCAGCGCGGCCGCGAGCGCGTCGAGGTCGTTGAGCTCGACGACTTTCGTCGTCAGCGCCGGGTCGACCGGCGGGCCGACGTTGCCCGGGCGAACGCCGACCGAGCCGTCGTCGCGCAGCGTCGCGAACGTCTCGTCGACGGTGCCGTGGTAGCAGCCGTTGAAGACGAGGATCTTCGGCCGGCCCGTGACCGCGCGGCAAATCCGGATTGCAAAGCGGTTCGCGTCGGTTGCGCTGAGCGTGAACTGCCAGAGCGGCACCCCGAAGCGCCGCGCGAGCTCCTCGCCTGCCCAGGCCGCGTCCTCGGTCGGGAGCATCGCGGTGATCCCGGCCGCAGCCCGCTCGGCGACGGCGCGGACGACCGGCCCGGGAGCGTGCCCCGCCATCGCTCCCGTGTCACCGAGGCAGAGGTCGGCGTACTCGTGCCCGTCGACATCGACGACGCGTGCGCCCTGTGCCTCGGCCAGGAAGAGCGGGTACGGGCCGGCCCAGCGCATCATCCACGTCATCGGGACGCCGCCGAGCAGCGATCCCCTGGCGCGCTCTGCGAGCGCGCGCGAGCGCGGCCGGACGGAGGCGAACGCGTCCGCCTCGCGTGCCGTCAGCGCCGCGAGGCGACCGCGGTCGACGCCGACGCCGGCGTCGAGGACGTCGGAGGTCACGCCAGCTTCACCGCGACGTGCTTGATGCGGGTGTACTCCTCCATCGAGTAGAGCGACATGTCCTTGCCGTAACCGGACTCCTTGAAGCCGCCGTGCGGCATCTCCGATGCGAGCGGGAACAGGTGCTCGTTCACCCAGACGGTGCCGAACTCGAGCTTCCGCGCGGCCGCCATCGCACGGCCGACGTCCTGCGAGAAGACCGAGGCGGCGAGCCCGTAGCGGACGTCGTTCGCCATCGTGATCGCCTCCTCGTCGGAGCCGAAGCGCTGCACGGTGACGACCGGCCCGAAGACCTCGCTCTGGACGATCTCGGAGTCCTGGGCGACGTCGGCGACGACGGTCGGCTTGACGAAGAAGCCGCGGTCGCCGATCGACTCGCCGCCGGTGACGATCGTCGCCTTCCCGTCGACGGCCCGCTCGAGGAAGCCGAGCACGCGCTCCTGCTGCTCCTTCGAGATCACCGGGCCCATGTCCACGTCGTCTCCCTCCGCCGGGTCGGCCACCTTCATCGCTTCGAGCGTCTTCACCGTCTCGGACATGACGTCGTCGTAGACCTTCTCGTGGACGAGGATTCGCGACGACGCCGTGCAGTCCTGGCCGGAGTTCCAGTAACCGCCGATCTTGATCGCCTCCGCGACCGTGGCCGGGTCGGCATCGTCGAGGACGACCATCGGCGCCTTGCCGCCGAGCTCGAGGTGAACGCGCTTCAGGTTCGACTGCGCCGCGCCGGCGGCGATCAGCCTGCCGGTCTCGACCGAGCCGGTCAGCGAGATCAGCCTGATCTCGGGGTGGCGGACGAGTGCATCGCCGACGGGGACGCCGTCGCCGGTGACGACCTGGAGCACGCCGGGCGGCAGGAACTCCTGCGCCAGCTCTGCAAAGCGGAGCGTCGTCAGCGGCGTCTGCTCGGCCGGCTTCAGGATCTGGACGTTGCCGGCGGCGAGCGCCGGCCCGAGCTTCCAGATCGCCATCATCAGCGGGTAGTTCCAGGGCGTGATCCCGGCGACGATCCCGAGCGGCTCGCGCCGGATGATCGAGGTGTAGCCCTCGACGTACTCGCCGGCCGCCTTGCCCTCGAGCGTGCGGGCAGCGCCGGCGAAGAAGCGAAGGTTGTCGGCCGAGAAGGGCATCTCGTCGCCAGCGATCGCCATCGGCTTGCCGACGTTCTGCGACTCGAGCTGCGTCAGCTCCTCGGCGTTGTCGTCGATCACGTCGGCGAGCTTGAGCAGCAGCTCCATCCGGTCCTTCGGCGTCTTGTCGCCCCACGCGGCGTACGCCTTGCGGGCGACCTCGACGGCGCGCTCGACGTCCTCGGCGCTCGAGCGCGGGACCTCGGCGATCACCTCACCCGTCGACGGATTGAGGACTTCCATCGTCTCGCCCGACGCCGCGTCGATCCACTCGCCGCCGACGAGGTTCTTGTAGTTGGTCACCGACACGCTCACAGGCCAGCCTCCGCTCGGGGATTCGGCGCGAGCCTAGCTCGCACTCGACCGTATGGACAAGTCGAAGCAGCGACGGCGGCCACTTTTTGGCCACGATGTCCACAGGCCGCGCGCGCAGTCAGCCCGGCGGGACCTAGCGATTCCACAGCGGAACGTTCATCGTCCCGGGCGTGGCAAGGACGCCGCTCGCTCGAGCCGTTCAGCACGCAGCGGCGGCGGCAGCCGCCGACGCAGACTCCCGGCGGACAACTCGTGCGACGTTCGTCAAGGAGGCGGGTGTCGCGGCGTTCGGCCTGACTGCATTCGGCAGGCTTGCCAGCTCCGCGCGGGCGTCCGGTGGGGCGAGAATCGTGATTGTCGGCGCGGGGCTCGCCGGGCTCACCTGCGCCTATCGCCTGCGCCAGGCCGGTCACAGCGTCGAGCTCCACGAGGCCTCGGAGCGCGCCGGCGGGCGCTGCTGGACCCTGCGCGACGCCTTCGCCGACGGGCAGATCGCCGAGCACGGCGGCGAGTTCATCGACTCCGGCCATGAGTCGATGAGGGCGCTCGTGGACGAGCTCGGCTTCCGGCTGGACGACCTTCCCCGAGCCGAGGAACGGGGCACGGAGCTGCTCGGCTACTTCGACGGCAGGCCCTACACCTACAAGCAGATGGCGGCGGACTTCAAGGTCGTGTGGCCGGCGATCGACCAGGATGTGACCGACGCCGACTACCCGACGACGTACTACAACTCCACGCCGAGGGGGCGGGAGCTCGACGCGATGTCGATCACCGACTACCTCGAGGCGACGATCCCAGGCGGGATGTCGTCGCGCCTCGCGCAGCTGCTCGACGTCGCGTACACGATCGAGTACGGCGCCGACTCAGCCGTGCAGAGCTCACTGAACCTGCTCTACCTGCTCGGCTACTCCGGCCCGAAGCTCAGGATCTTCGGCGAGTCCGACGAGCGCTTCCACGTCGCCGGAGGAAACGACCAGGTCCCCGCCGCGCTCGCAGACGAGCTCCGCCGCGACATCACCTACGAGTCCGAGCTCGTTTCCGTCACCGAGCGCTCCGGCGGAGGCTTCTCGCTGGGCTTCCGCGAGCACGGGAGGACAAGGAACGTGTCGGCGGACAAGGTCGTGCTCGCGCTCCCCTTCTCGATCATCCGGCGGTCGGTCGACATCTCCAGGGCCGGCTTCTCGCACCGCAAGAGAATCGCGATCGCGGAGCAGGGCATGGGGACGAACTCGAAGCTGCACCTCCAGTTCGACCGCCGGCACTGGCGCGACCTCGGCTCGAACGGCGAGACCTACGCAGACACGGGCTACCAGAACACCTGGGAGGTGACGCGGGCCCAGCCGGGTAGGTCCGGCATCCTCGTCGACTACACGGGCGGCACGATCGGTGCGAGCTTCGGGTCGGGGACACCGTCTTCGCGGGCGAAGCAGTTCCTCGCGCAGCTCGAGCCCGTCCTGCCCGGGATCACCAAACGGTGGAACGGCCGGGCGACGATCGACTACTGGCCCGGCTACGAGTGGACGCGAGGCTCCTACGCGTACTGGAAGGTCGGGCAGTACACGCGCTTCGGCGGCGTCGAGAGCGAGCGGTCAGGCAACTGCCACTTCGCCGGCGAGCACACATCGCAGGACTTCCAGGGGTACCTGAACGGCGCGGTCGAGTCGGGCGAGCGCGCAGCGAGCGAGATCCTCGAAGATCTCGGCTAGCGCTCTTCGTCGAAGCCGGTCGCGGTTCGCGAGGGCTCGCACTGCTGCTCGGTCGGTTTCGCGATCGTCTGCTCTTCGTTAGGCTCGCTGCGTGGGTGTGCTCTTGCTGATCGGAACGCGGAAGGGCCTGTTCCTCCTCCGCGGGGACGACGAGCGCCGCTCGTTCGAGGTCGAAGGGCCGCTCCTCCCCGGCTGGTCGATCAACCACGCGATCGTCGACCCGCGCGACGGCTCGCTGTACGCCTGCGCCAACAGCTGGGTGTACGGCGGCACCGTCCAGCGCTCGACCGACATGGGCAAGACCTGGGAGCGCTCCGAGGGGCTCGGCCTGCCGGAGGAGAGCGGGCTCAAGCTCGCCTCCACGTGGCATCTCGAGCCGGGCCACGCGTCCGAGCCGGGCACGCTCTGGCTCGGCGGGGAGCCGGGCGTCCTCTTCCGCTCGGACGACTCCGGCGCGAGCTGGCAGGTGAACGAGGCCGTGCTCGGGCACGAGACGCGGGACAAGTGGTCGCCCGGAGCCGGCGGCCTGATCACCCACTCGATCACGCTCGACCCGGACGACGCGCAGCGCCTCTGGATCGGGATCTCGGCCGCCGGCGTCTTCCGCACCGAGGACGGCGGCGCCTCCTGGGCAGCCGGCGAACAACGGCACGGAAGCCTGTTTCTTCCCCGACGACAAGTTCCCAGAGGTCGGCCAGTGCGTGCACAAGGTGCTCGCTCACGCCGGCAGGCCGGGACGTCTCTGGCAGCAGAACCACTGCGGCGTCTACCGCTCCGACGACGGCGGCGGCAGCTGGGAGCGCCTCGACGGCAACGGCCTCCCCTCGGAGTTCGGCTTCGCGCTGGCGCTCGACCCGGGCGACCCGGACACCGCGTTCGTGATCCCGGAGGAGGGCGCCGAGAACCGGGTCACCTGCGACGGCCGGATCGGGATCTACCGCACGACCGACGCCGGCGCGAGCTGGGAGCTGATCGTGGCCGAGGAGCCCGCCTGGGCGGCGGTGCTCCGCGAGGCGATGAGCCAGGACGCCGAGGCCGTCTACGCGGGCACCCAGAGCGGCCACGTCTACGCGCTCCGGCACGATGAGGTCGTCGAGGCGGCGCGGCACCTGCCGCCGATCCTCTCGGTCGAAGCCTCGGCCCCGGCGTAGCCCCGGTGGCGACCGTGCTCCTGCCCGGCCTGCTGGCGACCGAGGCCGGCGGCCGGAAGCAGTTCGACGTCGACGCCGCGACCGTCGGCGACGCCCTGCGGGCGCTCCCGGTCCGGGACCTCGTCCTCGACGAGCACGGCGACATCCGGTCGCTCGTCCACGTCTACGTCGACGGCGAGCGCGCCGGCGACCTCGCCGCGGCGGTCGCCGCGGATGCGCGCATCCGCATCGTCGCCGCGATCGCCGGCGGCTGAAACGGACACGACGGGGTCTGACCCCGGACGCGTCCCGACGGGACGCGTCCGGGGCGCGCGAGCCGCTACAGCAAGCCGTCGCGGCCTCCCGGACATGGCCCGACAGGCCATGTCCGGGGTCAGACCCCGTCATGCCCCCTCTGGCCGTGTCCGCGCTAGCTCTTGCCGACGGTCGTCGGGATCCCCGTGATCTCGCCGTCCGCGATCTGCTGCTTGATCTCGTCGACCTTGTCGACGTCCGCCTGCGGCACGTCGGGGCTGACCTTGCCGAGCCCGACGCCGTCCTCCGCGAGCCCGAACGTCGCGTTGCCGCCGCCCTTGAAGTCGCCGTTCTGGACCGCCTTGATCGTCAGGAAGACCGCGGCGTCGACGCCCTTCTGGGCGCTCGTGAGGATGTGCGGGCCGAGGAAGGACTGGTCGGCGTCGACGCCGACCCCCCACCGACCGCGCTCGCCGGCTGCATTGAGTGCACCAAGGCCGCAGCCGCCGGCGACCTGGAAGATCACGTTCGATCCGCGCGCGATCTGGTTCAGCGCCAGCTCCTTGCACTTCGCCTGGTCGTCCCAGTCCTGCGAGTAGTCGTGGATGAGCTTGATCCCCGGCGCCGCCTTCTCGGCGCCCGCGAAGTAGCCGGCGATGAACCGGTCTACTGGCGGCTCCTTCATCCCGCCGACAGCGCTGATCACGTCCTTGCCCTCCCGTCGCTTCTCCTCGAGCCCCGCCAGATAGCCGGCGAGGTAGCCGACCTCCTGCTCGCGGAAGAGCAGCCCCTGGACGTTCGCCGGCTTCCCGGGCACGAACGCCTGATCGACGTCGATGATCGCGAACTTCGTGTCCGGGTACTTTTGCGCCACCTTCCCGATCGCGTCACCCTGGGCGAAGCCGACGCCGATCACGAGGTCGTAGCCGCTGCGCGCCAGCGAGGTCATGTTCGGGATGTAGTCGGCCGCGGTCGCCGACTCGACGACGCGTCCCTTGACTCCCAGCTCGTCCTCGGCGCGCGTGACGCCGCGAAATGCGAGCTCGTTGAAGCCGTCGTCGTCCAACTGGCCCTTGTCGACGACCAGGCCGACCTTGACCGGCTCGGCCGCCTGGGTCTCGGTCGCGGCAGTCGTCGAGGCTGCGTTTTCGTCGTCCGAGCCGCAGCCGGCGAGCGCGAGGACGGAGAGAAGCAGCGCAAGCGGGATCAAGCGGAGCATTGGCAGAGCCTTTCCATTAAGGTTTTAGACTGTGAGGCAGAAACCTCTGGAGGATCCTACCACAGCCCCCGCGCAGGTCGTGCTCGCGGCCGTGCTGCAGGTGCGCGACCGGGTGCTGCAGGCACTGCTCTGGCAGCGGGCGCGCGAGCCGTTCAGGGGCGCCTGGGCGCTCCCCGGCGGGACGCTCGCGGCCGAGGAGACGCTCGACGGCTCGATCCGCCGCCAGCTCGCCGCCAAGGTCGACGTCCGCGAGGTCGCCCACCTCGAGCAGCTCGGGACCTGGAGCGAGCCGCGCCGGCATCCCGGTCACCGCGAGCTCGCCACCGCTTTTCTCGGCCTCGTCCCCGCCGACGTCGATCCGGAGCTTCCCGGCGATACCGCCTGGCACGTCGTCGACGACCTCCCGGCACTCGCGTTCGACCACGCCGAGATCGTCCTCGCGGCGCGCGAGCGCCTTCGCGGCAAGCTCTCGTACACGAACATCGGCTTCGCGCTGGCGCCGGCGACGTTCACGCTCTCCGAGTTGCGCGACCTCTACGCGGCCGCGCTCGGGCACGACGTCTCGGCGACGAACCTGAAGCGCGTGCTCCTGCGCCGCGACGTGCTCGAGCCGACCGGCGCCCGGCGCGAGCCCGGCCGCGCCGGCGGGCGTCCCGCCGAGATCTACCGCTTCCGCGCCCGCCGGCTCGAGATCACCGATCCGTTCGCCGCGCTGCGGCCGCCGGCCTAGCCATCCCCGAATCGGGTGATGGCGGGCGCGCCGATCCGTGAGGCGGCCCGAGCGGGAACGTGAATACGGCCGTTTGCCTGGTTGGACGATGACTGGAGCAGATGTTCCGTCGGTTTGCGGCAACCGTCGTGCTTGCGCTCGTCCTCCCCGCTACTGCACTCGCAGCGGGAGGCAACTACGCGTTCGACCGCGCTTCCCCGGCCGAGCGGGCGACCGTCCGCGCCGCGCTGAACGCGAGCTCGTTCGACTGGAGCATCGTCCCGCAACGCGTGACGATCCACGTCGGCGCCTTCGGCACCTCCAACTCACGTCCCGGACACATCTGGCTCGATCGCGGTCTGCTCGCCGCCGGCCGCTTCTCCTGGGCGACGGTGATGGACGAGTACGCGCACCAGGTCGACTTCACCGTCCTCGACCCGGTCCGCCGCTCGGTCCTGCAGCAGCGGCTGGGAGCAAGCGCCTGGTGCTACGAGATCGACGGCCTCTCGCACGGCTCCTACGGTTGCGAGCGCTTCTCCTCGATGGTTGCCTGGGCCTACTGGCCCTCGAAGGAGAGCTCCTACCGCCCCGAGTCGCCGTCCGACGAGTCGGCCGCGATGCCGGCGCCCGAGTTCCGCCGGCTGCTCACCGCGCTCGTGGGCGTGCCGAGCGGCCTGCAGCGCTAGGCGATCAGCGACTGCCGCAGCGCCGTCGCAACAGCCTGCGTCCGCGTGTCGGCGTCGAGCTTGGCCATCGCCTTGCGGACGTGCGTCCGCACGGTCTCCGGCGAGATGAAGAGGCTCTTGCCGATCTCCTCGTTCGACATCCCGTCGGCCAGGAGACGGAGGACGTCGCGTTCGCGCTGGGTCAGATTGAGCATCTTGTCCGTCGCCGCGGAGCTCGACAGCACGCCGGCGAGGACGGGGTCGACGTACGTGCGCCCGGAGGCGACGAGCTCGACCGCGCGGACGACCTCCGCGAGCGGCGCCTCCTTGAGGACGAACCCACGCGCGCCGGCATCGAGCGCCTCCGTCAGGAGTGCGCGGTCGCCGAAGGCCGTGTAGAGGATCACTGCCGTGTCGGGCGCGGAGCGGCCGACGAGCCGCGCGACCTCGATCCCCGACTGGCCGGGCATGCGGAGGTCGAGGATCGCGACGGTCGGCTTCCGCAGCTCGATCTGCTCGACGGCGTCGTTGCCGTCGCGGGCGCGCCCGGCGATCTCGATCCCGTGCTCAGAGAGCACGTCGGCGACTGCCTCGACGACCGCTGGATGGTCGTCCGCGACGAGCACGGAGGTCACAGTCCGATCAGTCACAGGGGTCTACGATCTCTTCGCCGAGGAAGCGACAGCGTCGAGGGGGAGCATGAAAGGTCTGCGGCGGCCATCAAGAAACTGCGCCTCGGGCACCGATGCGCGCGAGGATCATAGAGACAATGACCTACGACACCAAAGAGACCTGCGCGCTCGCCACGCTCGGCCGCCTGACCCGCGGCGCGTTGCACGAGCTCTCGAATCCTCTCGTGGCGCTGCTGGGCTCGGCCGAGCTCGCGCTCGTCGACGCAGAGCCGGGGACGAAGCTCCACGACCGGATCGCGCTGACGCAGCGCACGGGCGCCGAGGTCGTCGAGATCGTGCGCGCCCTGCAGGGCTTCGTCCGGCTCCAGTCGCAGCCGCCGGCGGAGCTTTCCGTGGCCGCCGCGGCGGCCGACGCGGTCGCGCTCGTCGAACGCGTGCAGCCGACGCACGACGTCGAGCTGCGGGTGAGCGGCGATGCCACCACGGTCGCCGGTCCGGGCGAGATCCGGCGACGGCTCGTGGAGCTGCTCCTCGATGCGCTCGATGCCCCGGGCCGCGGCCCCGTCGTCGAGCTGGTCGTCGCCGACGGCGTCGTCACGGCGACGGGCGGCGGCGAGCTGCGGCTCTAGCCCCGGAGCCGCTCGCCCTTCGGGTCGTAGAGCGGCTCGGCCGCGACCTCGCCGGCCACCCACTCGCCGAAGATCTCCACCTCGACGGCCGTTCCCGGCACGACGCTCGCTGCCGGCAGGTACGCGTACGCAATCGACCGGCCGACCGTGTAGCCGTAGCCGCCGCTCGTGACGCGGCCGGCGAGCTCGCCGCCGACGCGAACCGGCTCGGAGCCGAGCGCAACCGCACGGGGGTCGGCGAGCGTCAGGCAGGCCAGCCGCCGGTCCGGCTCGCCCCTGGCCAGGAGCGCCTCCTTACCGAGGAAGTCCTTGTCGAGCTTGACGGCGAAGCCGAGACCGGCCTCCTCGGGCGTGTCGTCGGCCGTGATGTCTGAGCCCCAGACGCGATAGCCCTTCTCGAGCCGAAGCGAGTCGATCGCCTTGTAGCCGCCGGCCGCGAGTCCGTGCTCGCGGCCCGCAGCCCAGATCGTGTCCCAGAGCCGGAGTCCGAACTCGGAGGGGCAGTAGAGCTCCCAGCCGAGCTCGCCGACGTAGGTGACGCGGAGCGCGAGGCACGGCACCGGCCCGACGTCGAGCTCGCGCGCCCGCATGTAGGAGAAGTCGAGCGGGTCGGTCGTCAGGGGCGCGAGGATCTCGCGGCTGGCGGGGCCCCAGATCCCGATGCAGGCGTATTTCGACGTGACGTCCTCGACCGTGACCGAGCCGTCCCCGGGCGCGTGCTGGCGGATCCAGGCCAGGTCGTGGCGGCCGAACGCCGTGCCGGTGACGATCCGGAAGCGCTCGTCCGCCAGCCGCGTCACCGTGAAGTCGCACTCGATTCCGCCCTTCGCGTTCAGCATCTGCGTGTACGTGATCGCGCCGACGTCGCGCGCGACGCGGTTGTCGCAGAGCCACTCGAGCAGCTCGGCCGCGCCCGGCCCCGCGACCTCGATCTTGGCGAACGAGGACTCGTCGAAGAGCGCGGCGGCCTCGCGGCAGGCGGTGTGCTCGGCGCCGATCGCCGGCGACCAGTGGCGTCCCGCCCACCCGCTCGGGCGCAGCCGCTCGTCGCCGAGCGCCTCGTTCGGGTCGAACCAGTTCGCCCGCTCCCAGCCCGACTTCTCGCCGAAGGCGGCGCCGAGCTCCTGCAGCCGCGGGTAGGCGGGCGAGAGCCGGAGCGGACGCCCGGCCTCGCGCTCGTGCCCGGGGTACTTGACGTCGTAGTAGGTCGAGTAGACCTCCGTCGTGCGCGCGAGCGTGTAGGCGCGGGTCGTGTACGCGGCGCCGAAGCGGCGTGAGTCCATGTGCCAGACGTCGAGACTCGGCGTCCCCTCGACGATCCACTCGGCGACGAGCTTGCCCATCCCGCCGGCGCCGGCGAGCCCGTGGGCGCAGAAGCCGGCCGCGACCCAGAACCCGCGGACGTCGGTCGGCCCGAGGATGAACTCGCCGTCCGGCGTGAACGCCTCCGGGCCGTTGATCAGCCGCACGACCTCCATCTCCGCCAGCGCCGGCACACGGCGGATCGCGTTCTCCAGCAGTGGCTCGAAGCGCGGCCAGTCCTCCTCGAGCAGCCTGCCGTTGAAGTCGGGCGGGATCCCGTCGAGCGACCACGGCGCCGGATCACGCTCGTAGCCGCCCATGACGAGGCCGCCGGACTCGGGCCGGAAGTAGACGAGGAGCGTGGGGTCGCGCATCGTCGGCATGTCGAGCGCGAGCCCGGCAGGACGGGTGACGAGGTACTCGTGCGCCATCGGCACGATCGGCACGGTCACGCCCGCGAGCCGCCCGAGCTCGGCCGCGAACATGCCGCCCGCGTTGACGACGAGGTCGGCCTCGATCTCGCCCTTGTCGGTGACGACGCCCGTCACGCGGCCGCGCTCGACCGGGATCGCGGTCACGCGGGTGTTCGTCGCGATCTCGGCCCCGCCGCGGCGGGCGCCCTCCGCGAGTGCGAACGTGAGCTGGGACGGGTCGACGTAGCCGTCCGTCGGCAGGTACGCGGCGCCGAGAACTCCCTCGGCGGTCATCGGCGGGAACAGCTCCTGCGCCTCCGCGGCGGAGATCAGCTCGAGCGGGAGCCCGAACGTCTTCGCCCAGCCGGCCTGGCGGGCGATCTCCTCGAGCCGCTCCGGGGACGACGCGAGCCGCAGCGATCCCGACCTCGCGCCAGCCCGTCTCGAGACCGACCTCGTCGCCGATCGTCCGGTAGAGGTCGACGCTCGCCATCATCATCCTCGTCAGCGAGAGCGAGCTCCGCAGCTGGCCGACGAGCCCGGCCGAGTGGAACGTGGAGCCGGACGTGAGGTCGGCGCGCTCGACGAGGACGACGTCGTCCCAGCCGAGCCGAGTCAGCCAGTAGAGGATCGAGCAGCCGCCGACCCCACCGCCGATCACCACCGCCCGCGCCCGCGTTCGCATCCGGGCAACGTAAACCGTCAGGATGTGGGCGTGATCGTCGACTGCGCCGTCTATGGCAAGGGACGCCGCCTCGATCGGCCCAAGAGCGTGCCGGGCGTTCGCGCCGACGCGGCCGACGCTGGCGGCTTTGCGTGGGTGGGGCTCGTCGAGCCGACCGTCCAGGAGTTCGACGCGGTCCGGCGTGAGTTCGACCTCCACGAGCTGGCCGTGGAGGACGCGGTCAGCGCGCATCAGCGGCCGAAGCTCGAGATCTACGACGACACGCTCTTCCTCGTGATCAAGACCGTGCGCTACCTCGGCCACGAGGAGCTCGTCGACATCGGCGAGGTGATGGTCTTCGTCGGGCCGGACTTCCTGATCACGGTCCGGCACGGAGAGGCCGGCGGCCTCGGCGATGTCCGCGAGCACTTGGAGGGGCAGCCGGAGCTGCTCGCGTTCGGCCCAGGCGCGGCGCTCCATGCGATCGTGGACAGGATCGTCGACGCCTACGAGCCGGTCGTGGACGGTGTCTTCGAGGACATCGAGGAGGTCGAGGCGGAGGTCTTCTCGCCGGGGGGCGCCAACCCGGTCGAGCGCATCTACCGGCTGCGCCGGGAAGTGCTCGAGTTCGCTCGCGCGGCCATGCCGCTCCGCCCGGCGCTCCGCGAGCTCACCGCGCCCGGCGTCCGGAACATCGACCCACACCTCACTCCCTACTTCCGCGATGTCGCCGACCACGCCACCCGGGTCGGAGAACAGATTGAGGCGTTCGGCGCCCTCCTCGCCGGAGTGCTGCAGGCGAACCTGACCCAGGTGACCGTGCGCCAGAACGAGGACATGCGGACGATCGCAGCCTGGGTCGCGATCATCGCCGTGCCGACGGCCGTCGCGGGCATCTACGGGATGAACTTCGAGCACATGCCCGAGCTCGGCTGGCGCTTCGGCTACCCGGGGGTGCTGCTCTTCATCCTCATCGTCTGCATCAGCCTCTACGTCCGCTTCCGCAAGGTGGGCTGGCTGTGACCGAACCGCTCGGGAAGGATGTGCGTAGTCGTGGGTGACACCGATCGGAAGGAGCTCCCGTGATCCGCCGCCACTTCACGTTCGCGATCCTGCTGCTCGTGCTCGGCCTCGCCCTGGCCGGCTGCGGCGGCGACGACAACGAGAGCAGCGGCACCACGGCCGCGACGACCGAGGCGAGTGCGGGCGACACCGGCGGCGACACGACCGGCGGCAGCGCGACGACTCTGAACGGGAGCGTCGGCCCCGGCTTCGACATCAGCCTCGACGGCACGGACGGGATCACCGCGGGCGACTACACGCTCGTCGTCAACGACCAGTCCACCGCCCACAACTTCCACCTCACCGGCCCCGGCGGCGTCGACGTCTCGACAGAGGTCTCGGAGGAGGGCGAGAAGACGTTCGACGTGACCCTGGTCGCGGGCGAGTACAAGTTCCAGTGCGATCCGCACGCGAGCCAGATGAACGGCAGCTTCACCGTCGGCTGACCGTCAAGCCGTATCGGGTGGCTGCCGATATGCGTTCTCGTGACGATGAACACGACCCTCAAGATCGTCGCGACGGTCTCGGTGCTCGCGCACGCGGCGGCGGCTGCAGCAGTTCTCCTCCCGAAGCGGTAGCTAGCCCAGCGCGCGCCTGAACGCTCGCTCGCCGGCGGTTCGCTCGAGCCGCTCGAAGTGCTGCTTCGCGTACGTGCGGAAGTCGAAGTCCAGGTCCGAGAGGGCCTGCTGCACGACTCCCCACATCGCCTCCCGGAAGTCGGACATGAAGCGCATCAGCGTCAGCGCGCGCTCCTGGTCGGGCGTCACGGTGCCGAAGTAGGCGTGCAGCAGCTCGGCCGTGTCCGGCGCCGGTAGCTCGTTGTTGACGGCGAAATTCGCCAGGTCGAAGAAGACGTCGCCCATCCCGGCGTACTCCCAGTCGACGATCCGGATCCGCGTCCCGTCGTCGATCAAGTTCGAGGTCAGGAGGTCGTTGTGGCAAGGGCGCTCGGGCACGGGGCCTCGGGCGCGCTCGACCTCGGCCGCCAGCTCCCGGGCACGCTCGAAGCCATCCGGCAGCGCGACTCCGTGCGCGGTCGCGGTGGCTGCGTACGCCTCGACGACGCGAAAGGCGTCGAACCTCGCCGGGATCGGCGGCCCGTTGTGGATCGCGCGCAGCGCCTGCGCGATCCGCCGGAGCGGCTCGGGCTCGCGGATCGCCTCCGCGACGACGACCTGGCCCTCGATGAAGCGCGTGACGAGGTAGCCCTCCGGCTCGAGGAACGAGATCACCTCCGGCCCGACACCGACGGCGGCTGCCGCGAGAGACGCCTCGTGCTCGGCGCGCCGGTCGATCCCCAGCAGCTCCGTGTCCCTGCCGCCGATCCGGAGCACGTAGGTGCCCCCGTCGACGGAGACCTTGAAGTTCCGGTTCGTGATCCCGCCGCCGAGCGCGTCGATGCGCGCGTCGCGGCCGGGCCAGACCCGCTCGACCATCTCCTCGACACGCGGCATGTCGAGCGATCCTAGAGCAGCCGGACCAGAGCAGCCGTGACCGCCGCGACCAGCATCACGACCAGCAGCGGCGCCCGCAGCCAGACCGCGATCCCACCGGCCACGACGCCGGCCAGCCGCTCGTCGATCACGAGCTCACGGTCACCGCCGACGGTCTGGGTGACGACGAGGGCGGCGAGCATCGCCGGCGCGAGTACGTCGACGACCGACGCGACCCGAGGCGGCAGCTCCCGCTTGCCGAGCAGCACCGGCCCCGAGGCCTTGAAGGCGATCGTGACGGCGCCGACGACCGCGATCACGAGCCAGCTCACCGGAGCAGTCCGATCAGAGCGGCGAGGCTGGCGGCGACGATCGGCACGCCGGGCGGTGCGAACGGGAGCAGCACGAGGGTGATCCCAGCGGCGACGAGAGCCGTTACGAGCGCACGGCGGTTGCGCAGGTACGGCGCCAACAGGGCGAGGAAGAGCGCGGGGAAAGCCGCGTCGAGGCCGATCGCCTCCGGGTCGAGCAGGTCGCCGATGACCGTGCCGACTGCGGTGCCGCCGACCCAGACGACATAGAACACCACTCCCGCCCCGACCAGGACGCCGTACTCGAACCGGCCGCTCCGGCCGGCGAGCGCCCACGACTCGTCGACGATCAGCTGCGACTCGAGCGCCCGTCGCCGCCGCGAGCCGGGGAAGATCGAGGCCACGGCCAGGCTGAGCGGCACGTAGCGCGCGTTCAGCAGCAGGGCGGCCACGATCGCCGCCGCGGCGCCGCCGCCCGAGTCGAGGATCGATCCAGCGGCGAACTGAGCCGAGCCGGCGAAGGTCGTCGCCGACATCACCACCGCGCCGGCCGCGCCGAGCCCGGAGTCGATCGCG
Source organism: uncultured Gaiellaceae bacterium (assembly GCA_963705515.1). GTDB lineage: Bacteria > Actinomycetota > Thermoleophilia > Gaiellales > Gaiellaceae > Gaiellasilicea. Next base: position 1,077,159 of record CAVPJV010000008.1, on the reverse strand, counting down.
AGCAGGCCGAACGACGCGCCGAAGAGGAGCGGCGCGATCGCAAGCGGCAGCGCGGCACGGACGCCGTCGCGAACTCGACCGGACACGACGTGAAGCTACAGAGAGCGGTGGGGGCGGCCGGAGCCGCCCCCACACGCGTGCCGTCGCCTACGGAACGGCAGGCCCGTGGACGTCGAGGCGCGCGACCTGCGGATCGTGGTCGCTCGCCTGCTGGGCGAACTCGGCGTTGACGTGCACGACGTCGTAGCCGGGGTCGTGCTTCGCCAGCTCGTCGCTGACGAGCATGTGGTCGAGCGACTGCGAGTTGCCCTCGAAGACGTACGAGTAGCGCTCCGACGGCGGCAGCGTTTCGATCAAGGTCGTCAGCACGCCGCCCTCGAGCAGATCGAGCGTCGTCGAGAACTCGAAGTCGTTCAGGTCGCCGAGGACGACGATGTTCGACTTCGGCTCCGCGGCCAGGATCTGGTCGACGAAGTCGTTGACGATCTGCGCCTGCTGGTGACGCTGCACCTCACTCGATCGCGTCGGCGGCTGGAAGCGGCCGAACAGCGGCTCATCTCCGCCCTTCGAGTTGAAGTGGTTGGCGATCAGGATCAGTCGCCGCTTCCCGTACATGAACTCGGCAGCCAGCGGCTTGCGGCTGTTGGCGAACGCCGGGTTCGTCGGGTCGATTCGCCCGGGGCTGTACTGCAGCTGCGCTCCGTGCTTCACCTTCACGACGGCGTTGGCCGTCGTGGCCGTCGCACCGGGACGATCGACGAACTGGAGGTCATCGACGTCCGTCCGGAAGATGAAGCCGACGCGAATGTTGCCGCCCGGCTCGCCGCCGTCCTCGCCGTCGACGGGATTGATCTGACGGAAGTCATAGGTCGGCCCTCCGGCAGCCTCGATCGCGGCGAGCAACGTCTGGTAGGTGAGCGTCGCATCGGTGGTCCCGTTGTTCACCGGGCCGTTGTTGTCCTGCACCTCCTCGAGGGCGACGATCGCCGGCGAGCGGAGGTGGTCGACGATCAGCTCCGCGAGCTCCGCGAACTTCGCCGGGCCGTCGGCCGGGTCGAGGTTCTCGACGTTGAAGGTCGCGACGCTGAGCTGATGCTTCTTCGGCTCGCTGGTGACCTCGCGAACGAGGCCGCCGTCGACGCGGGTGAGCGCCGAGGTCAGCATCACCTCGAAGTTGCCGAAGTTGTACTCGAGCACGCCCACGGCGGCCGACGTGAAGTGGTCACCGACGTTCACCTCGGGCGTCGCGCCAAGAACGATGTCGTCCTCGAGCTGGATCCGCTCAGGGTTGAAGTCGGTCGGCCGGATGACGATGCCTCCTCGCGTCGTGCGCAGCGAAGCGCCGGCGCCGTCGTCGGCGAGCACCCAGACCTCGCCGAACCCGTTCCGCGGGCCGGTGACGACCGGGTTGTTCACCTGGAGCAGCATCGCTTCCATGCTCTCGTAGAAGTCGATCCCGTCCGACGCGGGGTCGAAGACGCCGGAGGTCTCGACGCTGCCCGTGGCGTCGTCCTCGATCACGGAGGTCGGCGGGACACGCCCGCCCTGGCCGACAACGGTCGGCGCGATCGGGACGCCGGGGCCCGCCGGCGTGACGGTCGGCGACGTGATCTCGGTCGTCGTCAGGTTCGTGCTCGACGCGCCGCCCGGCCGGAACTCGGTCACACGGCCGCTGACGAGCACGGCCTGACCGGTCGTAAATCCTGCTCCGACGCCCGTGCGGAAGACAAGGACTGCGTCGGAGGTGGCGGGGTTGCCGTCACCGACTGCGTCCTGGATGTAGAGGCTGTTCGGCCGCACGGCCGTGATCACGCCGGGGACCGCCGAGACGAGCTGCCCGGCGAGCGGCGAGGTGTGACTCGCGCCCTGGATCGTGTAGATCCGATAGCTCGGCGCGATCGTCGAGAACGAGAAGCTGTAGTCGGCTGCCATGTTGTTCGGCGGGTCATCGCCGTCGGTGTCCGCGACGCCGACGTTGTCGACGACGACCGTGCACGTGTCGGCCTGAGCGAAGTCGGCGTCGGGGTCGAGCGTGTACGTCGTCGGTCCCCCGCCCAGCACGAACGTGTGCGGGCCGCTGACGTCACACGAGATCGAGAACGCTGCGGCACTCGCCGTCACGGACTCGCTGAACGTCACGGAGATGGCCGCGTTCTGGGCCACGTCCACGGCATTCGACCCCGGGACCGTGCTCGCCACGGTGGGTGCGGCGTCGGAGCCTGTGGGGCCGAAGTTCTGCGGGTTGCCCGCCTTCGGGCCGGCGAAGTCGGTCGCGTTGTCGTCGGTGTCCTGCGTGCCGCCGATCCGCTCGAACGAGTTGTCGCCGTTCGCGGCGGGCGTGTTGAACCCGGTGCCCTCACGGCACGGGCTCTGCGGCGAGCCGACACCGTCGACGATGACGGCGCCCGCGAGCAGCCGGATGCCGGCGAAGTTGTTGGCCGCGAAGTCGGTGATGCCGGTCCCGTACGACTGGTCTTGCAAGATGGCACCGGAGTACCCGGCTGCACCGTTGTTGGCGAAGAGATACGACTGCCCCGGGGCGAGCACAACGCCTGCGGTTCACCGTGGCGCGGTTGGAGGGATTGCCGGGGCTGCCGGACGCGCAGCCCTGGAGGGCCCAGCCCGAGATGTCGACAGACGCCGAGCCGGCGTTCCGCAACTCGATGAACTCGTCGTTCCCTCCCGCCGGGCCGCGAGTGCGGAACTCGGAGATGACGACGCCGCTCGTTGACGCCATCGCTGTCGTCGCGCTCCCAATGCCTACCAGCGCGGCGACCGCTGCTACCGCAGCGATCAGCTGCAGTCGAAGATGAGCCACAAGAATCCCTCCCCTGATATTGACCAGCTCCCCCGAAACGGACCGTGGCCGACTCGGCCAAGTCCGCGGCGACTCTAACGCGTCAATCCCCCGCTGCCAACCCGGTTCTCGACTTCCTCACCAGCCGTAGGCATACTTCGAGACGTCCCGACGACGAAGGAGGTGCGAACAAGATGACAAAGCTTGCCCCCTTCGCCTATAGAGCTTCGCGGCTCTAGGTCCGTCGGCACACCCGGCAGCTCCTCGAGTCGCTCGTGCGCGCGCATCGCTCGCGCGCCCATCCATTCACTTCTCGCTCAAGGAGCCTCGCTTGTACGCATTGCAGGACCTCGGCTGGACTGACAGCCACACAACCGAGTTCGAACCCCACGCCGCGGACGGCCTGCTGCCCGCGCGCGTTGCAGCGCAGCACCGCGGCGCCTACGTCCTCTTCTCGGAGCACGGCGAGCTGCGGGCCGACACGGCCGGCCGGCTCTCGCACGAGGCGAGCGGCGCAGGTGATCTTCCCGCCGTCGGCGACTGGGTCGCGATCGCCGCCCGGCCGGACGAAGGAGCCGCGACCATCCAGCACGTCTTCGCCCGGCGGACGAAGTTCTCGCGCAAGGTCGCGCTCCACGCGGCCGAGGAGCAGGTGCTCGCCGCGAACGTCGACGCCGTCTTCATCGTCATGTCCCTGAACGAGGACTTCAACGTCCGCCGCCTCGAGCGTTACATCACGATGGCATGGGAGAGCGGCGCCCAACCCGTGATCGTGCTGACGAAGACCGACCTCTGCCCCGACTGGGAGCTGCGCGTGCTCGAGGTCGAGGCGATCGCGTTCGGGGTCCCCGTGCACGCGGTCTCGAGCATCTCCGGCGAAGGGCTCGACCTCGTTCGCGGACACCTCATCCCGGGCCGCACGATCGCGCTGCTCGGGTCATCGGGCGTCGGCAAGTCGACGCTCGTGAACACGTTCGCCGGCGAGGAGCTGCTGGCGACGCAGGAGATCCGAGAGGACGACGGCGAGGGCCGCCACACGACGACGCACCGCCAGCTCGTGCTGCTCCCCGACGGCGGACTCGTGCTCGACACGCCTGGGATGCGGGAGCTGCAGCTCTGGGAGTCGTCCGACGGGATCGCGGAGACGTTCTCGGACGTCGAGGAGCTCGCGGCCCAGTGCCGCTTCTCCGACTGCGCCCACCGCACCGAGCCCGGGTGCGCGGTGCAGGCGGCGATCGAGGACGGATCGCTGCCGTTCGACCGCTGGGCGAGCTACAAGAAGCTGCAGCGGGAGCTCGCGCACCTCGAACGCCGGCTCGACAAGCGGCTCCAGGCGGAGGAGCGGAAGCGCTGGGCAAAGGTGGGAGCGCAGGGTCGCGCGAACATGCGTGCAAAGGGACGCCGTTGAGTCTCGCCGGCTGACAGGCGTCAGCCGGCGAGACTGACTTTCCATCCGCTCAGCCGACGTTCGCGGCTCCCTGGGTCACAGTGGTCGTGAACGCCCAGTCCGTGGCGGCGTCGCCGGTGTCGCTCCCGTTGGGAATGCGCGAGAGCGAGCCCGCGATCGTGTTCGAGTCCGCCGTCGCAGCGGGGAGCATTGTGCCCTCGACGAGGTCGTAGGTCACTCCGCCGATCGTCGCGGCCTCGATCGCGCCTTCGTACGAGAGCGCATCGAGCAGGGCGCCGCCGGCGCCGATCAGCGCGACGCCGTCGGGAGCGCCGTTCTGGGCGTCGGCCTCGACGACCAGGTACGCGCCTGCAGCGAGGGTGCCGGTGAGTGCCCGCCGCAGGTACTCGTTCCCCGTGCCGCCGTCGACGAGGACGAGCGAGACGCCCGTCAGGTCGGCCGCGGCATCGCCGCCGTTGTAGATCTCGATGAAGCCGCCGCTGTCGGCGCCGACCTGGTCGTAGTCGATCTCGTTGATGACCAGCTCGGCCGACCCGGGCGGAGGCGGCGGTGGCGGTGGCGTGCCTCCCTCCTCGCACGTCAGCACGATCGCGCCGTCGATCTCGGTCTCGACGGAGACCGTGCCCTGGGTCGCCGTACTCGTCGTGCAGGCGATCCCGTTCAACGCCTCGATCGCCGCAAGCGTCCCGCCCGGACCGGGAGGCCCTGCCGGCCCCGCAGGCCCGGTCGGACCTGCCGGCCCGGTCTCGCCGCGCTGCCCGGGGTCGCCCTTCGCGCCGGCAGGCCCGGGAGCTCCGTCCTTGCCGTCGGCGCCCGCAGGACCAGCCGGGCCGGCCGGCCCTTTCACGTTCCAGCTCAGCGCCTGCTCCGAGCGCTTGCACTGCTTCCCGGCCGAGGGAATCAGCAGGACGCCGGACTTGTGCCGGCACGCCTTGATCACGCCGTCGTCGACGGCTGTTTCGAACCCCGCCGTCGCACCCGCGCCGCCGACCGTGAGCGCGAGCACGATCACACCGAGCGCGACGGTGCGCAGTGTCAGCTTCCGAATCCCTGTCGTCATCGTTCCTCCTCGTGAGCTGGGAGGAGTCGTGATAGCCACGGATGCAGTGCCTGCCTAGTGTCCGAAACGGCCCGCACCGGCCGGGACAGACGGTTCTGCGCGCCAATTTCCACACACTCGACACACTTCCGTGATCGAGCTCCGCTTCCACGTCCCCGACCCGCGCCGTCGTCTCGCCGCCGTCCGCCTCGCCCACCAGCTGCGCGAGCGGCTGCCGCACGAGCTGACGCGGAACGGCCGCGACTGGGAGCTGACGGCAACCGCCCCCGACGTCGCGCGCTTCGAGTACCAGCTCGAGCTGATCGACCGCGACGGGCGCAGCGAGTGGATCCTCGACCCGGAGAACCCGAAGCGTGCGTCGGGCCCGTGGGGCGTACAAGTCCGTGTGGGAGGAGCCCGGCTACGAGCCGCCCGACTGGGTCGCCGACGAACCGGTCGGCAAGCCGAAGTCGGTCACGATCCCGAGCCGCATCCTCAAGACCGAGCTGCCGGCGCTGATCTGGGCGCATCCCGACGCGACCGAGCACAGCCCGCTCCTCGTCGCCCACGACGGGCCCGAGTACGCCGAGCACTCGGCGCTGCTGACGTATCTCGGACAACTCCCCCCGCTTCAGGCCGCACTGATCGGGCCGGTCGACCGGAACGAGATCTACTCCGCCTCGGCGCGATACTCGCGGGCGCTCGCCGAGGAGATCCTGCCGGAGCTCCCGCCCGCTCCCGCCCGAATCGGGCTCGGCACCAGCCTCGGTGCCCTCTCCCTCTTCCACACCCACCGCCGCCATCCGGAGAGCTTCGACGCCCTCTTCCTCCAGTCGGGCAGCTTCTTCCGCCGCGCCGAGAGCTACGAGCGGAGCTTCCCGCGCTACGAGCGGATCGCCCGCTTCGTCGACGGCGTCCACTGCAGCCGTCCCGAGCGGACGATCCCGATCGTGCTCACGTGCGGCACCGTCGAGGAGAACCTGGCCGCGAACCGGGCGCTCGAGCAGTCCCTCCGCGACCAGCGGCTACGACGCCCGGATGCACGAGTTCCGCGACGGCCACAATTGGGTCGCATGGCGCGACTCCTTCCACCCGCAACTGCGCCGCCTGCTCGAGAGGACTTGACCTGACCCGCCGCCACCTCTCCCTCTACTCGCCGGCGATCGGCGCCGACGGCCGCGTGATCGCCTACGGGCACTGGGGCCGGCCGCTGCTCGCCTTCCCCTCCCAGGAAGGCCCGGCGTGGCAGTACGAGGAGCGCGGGATGGTCGACGCGATCGGCGGCCCGATCGAGGAAGGCCGCGTCAAGGTCTACGCCGTCGACAGCTTCGACTCCGGCAGCTGGTACCGCGAGGGGCTCTCGCTCGAGGAGCGCGCCCAGCTGCACGGCCGCTACGAGGACTGGATCCTGAACCAGGTCGTCCCGTTCATCCAGGCCGACTCCAGCACGGCCGAGATCATCGTCACCGGCGTCAGCTTCGGCGCCTACCACGCCGCCAACTTCGCGCTCCGGCACGCGCACGTGTTCCCGCTCGCGATCTGCCAGAGCGGCGTCTACGACGTCTCGGTCCTGGCGGGCGGCGAGCGCGGCGACGCCGTCTACTTCAACAACCCGGCCGACTACGTCCACCACCTCGGCGGCGACCACCTCGACTGGCTCCGCGACCACGTCAACCTGCTCCTGATCGCGGGCCAGGGCCAGTGGGAGGACACGACGGGCGCGCTCGAGAGCACGCGCCGCTTCGCGGGGCTCCTCGGCGAGAAGGGGATCCGGCACGAGCTCGACCTGTGGGGCCACGACTCGCCGCACGACTGGCCCGCGTGGCGCGCCCAGATCGCGCATCATCTCCCCCGCTTCCTATGAGCGAGCGCACTCATCTGATCGGGCTCCTGCTCGGCACGGAGGAGGACTGGCCGCGCGCATTCGAGCACCTGCTCGCCCAGATCGGCCCGATCGAGCATGGCGGCGAGACGCACGAGCTGACCACCGAGCGGATCACGAACGAGCCGTTCGACCTGCGCTCGAAGCCGCGCTACTCGCTCGTGATCGACCGCCTTGGCTGGTGGTACACGGTCCCGCGCGAGTGGCTGAAGAAGGTCTCGCTGATGGACGACGTCTACCTGCTCAACAACCCGTTCACGTTCCAGGCGATGGAGAAGCACTCGGCCTACTGCGCGATGATGCGGCTCGGGCTGAACGTGCCGGAGACGTGGCTGATCCCGCACAAGAGCCCGCCCGCGAACGAGCGCTTCCAACCGACGGCGGAGCGCTACAACCTCCCCTTCGACCTCGACGAGATCGCGGCCAAGGTCGGCTACCCGCTCTACATGAAGCCATTCGACGGCGGCCAGTGGGTCGGCGTGACCAGGATCAAGGACCCCGGCCAGCTGCACGCCGTCTACGACACCTCGGGCGAGCGGCTGATGCACCTGCAGGCCTCGGTCGAGGACTTCGACGTCTTCGCCCGCAGCCTCTCGATCGGCGCCGAGACGATGGTGATGCACTTCGAGCCCGACCGGCCGATGTACGACCGCTACCAGGTCGACCACGACTTCCTCTCCGCCGAGACCGGCGACGAGGTCCTGACGATCAGCCGGCTTGTGAACGCGTTCTTCCGCTGGGAGTTCAACTCCTGCGAGACGATCGTCAAGGACGGCGTCGCCTCGCCGATCGACTACGCGAACGCGTCGCCGGACGTCGCCCTCACGAGCCTGCACTACTACTTCCCGTGGGCGATCCGCGCGCTCGTCCGCTGGACCGCGTTCTGCTCGGCGACCGGGCGGCAGATGCGGATCAACCAGACGACGCGGGACTACTTCGAGGTCGGCGACCGCGAGGACCTGACCTACCCGCAGAAGCTGGCGGAGTACCGGCGCCTCGCCGACGCCTACTTCCAGGTGCCCGAGTACGACGAGTTCTGCGCGGCCAAGCTGCCCCACCTGGACGAGATCCTCGTCGAGTGGGTCGAGGGACCGGGCTTCGACGGCCTGCTCGTCGACACCGTCACCTCGACCTTCCCGAAGCACGAGCACGAGCACTTCGTCGCCCACTACCGCGGCCTCCTGGCGGCGTGGGCGAAGGATCAACGCGCCGCCGCCGCGTGACCGAGTACGTCCTCGAGCGCACCCAGATCGTCCCCGTCCCGATCGACGAGGCGTTCTCGTTCTTCGCCGACGCGCACAACCTCGAGCGGATCACGCCACCGTGGCTCCGCTTCCGGATCGTCGAGGCGCCGGACGAGCTCGGCGTCGGCGCCCGCCTCCGGTACCGGCTGAGCCTCTTCGGGATCCCGATCTGCTGGCGTACGGAGATCGTCGCGTGGAGCCCGCCGCGCGGGTTCGTCGACCTGCAGCGGCGCGGCCCGTTCCTGCTCTGGGAGCACACGCACCGGCTGACGCGTGTCGACGGCGGGACGGAGATCTACGACCACGTCCGCTACCGCCTCCCTCTCGGACCGCTCGGCGCGCTCGTGCGGCGGCTGCTCGTCCGCGGCTGGGTCGAGAGGATCTTCGACTACCGCGCAGGCGAGGTGCCGCGCCTGCTCACGCGAGCGCCCGCCGCGCAGCCTCGTCGAAAGGCGTGAGCTCGAGGGGCAGCAGTTCGCGGATCCGCTCCTCGCGCGCGATCGTCGGATTCCGCAGCCCTTCCACGAGCGGGCGCGCGACCGACGCGTTCACGGGCGTGACGAGCTCGAGCCAGAGCGAGGAGAGATACGGCGTCAGCACCGCAACCTCGACGATGCGCGGCCTGCGGCCGAGCAGGCCGCCGATCCGCTCGATCATCTGACGGTAGGTCATCACCTCCGGGCCGCCGACGTCGTAGCCCTCGCCGTACGCGCTCTCGTTCCCGCAGACCCCGGCGAGGTAGCGCGCGACGTCGTCGAGGGCGATCGGCTGCGTCGGCGTCGAGACCCAGCTCGGGGTGATCATCACCGGCAGCCGCTTGACGAGGCCGAGGATCGTCTCGAACGCGGCGCTGCCCTTGCCGACGATCATCGCGGCGCGCAGCGTCGTCACCGGTACGCCGGCGGACGCGAGCCGCTCGCCGGTCTCGCGCCGGCTGCGCAGGTGCGGCGATGCGTCCGGGCCGTCGGCGCCGAGGCCTCCCAGGTAGACGATCTGACGAACACCCGCGCCCGCCGCCTCCCGGGCGACGGTCTCGGCGGCGGCGCGGTCCTGCTGCTCGAAGTCACGCGACCCGAGCGAGTGGACGAGGTAGTAGGCGACGTCGGCTCCCGCGAGCGCCTCGGCGACGCCCCCACCGGTGGCCGCGTCCGCGACGACCCACCGCGCGCCGGCCTCGGCGCGCGGCGTACGCGAGACGGCGGTCGCCTCGTGCTCGGCGAGGAGCGGCAGCAGCGCCCGGCCGACGACGCCGGTCGCCCCGAAGACCGTCACGTTCACGGCCGGCTCCGGACGAGCAGGTCGAAGTAGCGCCGGCTGACGGCGGCGTGAAAGGGGCTCTGACCCTTGATGTAGAGCGCACCCGTCCAGCGCGGCGCGCCCGCTCGGGCGGCCAGGCGCGGCAGGTACTCCTCGACGGTGACGCTCAGTTCCTGCCCCTCGCCCTCGGCGCGCTGCGCGAGCGTGACCGAGCCGCCTGCTCGGAGCGCGAGCAGGCCACCGCGGATCTCGTGGCGGCACGAGACGACGTCGCGGTCGTAGCCGAGCTCGGGCGGGCCAAAGGTGAGCAGAGTGGCGCCGCCGAGCAGCTTCAGCTTGCCGCCGCCGCCGCTCCAGCTCGCCCGGACGCCGCCCCGCGTCAGGCGGTCGACCGCCTGCCAGTAGGTGACGCCGAGCGTGCGGGCGCCCGCCTCGGACGCCTCGACCATCGGCTCCGGCACGAGCACGCGCTGCCGGGACTCGAAGCCGCCCGAGTCGAGCACACGCTCAGTCGACTCCCAGCCGGTCACGCCGCCACTTCGAGTGGCTCGGGGTAGTCCGCGGTGCCGAGCTCGGGGATGTAGCGGCGCGCATAGACGCCGTCCGGGTCGAAGCGCTCCGCCTGCCGCAGCGGGCTCAGCCTCCGGTTCGGCCGGGAGTCGGTGCCCGTGCCCGCGACCCACTGCCAGTTGGCCGTGTTGTTGGCGACGTCGCCGTCGACGAGGTGTTCGAAGAAGTGCTCGGCGCCCCGGCGCCAGTCGATTCCGAGCTGCTTCGTCAGGAAGGAGCCGGCGACGAGGCGGGCGCGGTTGTGCATGAAGCCTTCCCGCAGCAGCTGGCGCATGCCGGCATCGACGACCGTGTGGCCGGTGCGGCCCTCGCGCCAGGCTGCGAACGCCTCGTCGTCGTCGCGCCAGCCCGCGGCGCGCGGGCGGAGATCCTCCTGCGCGAGCTCCGGTCGCGCCGCCAGCAACTGATGGTTGAAGTCGCGCCAGCAGAGCTGCCGCACGAACTCCTCGCAGTCCTCGTGGTCGAGCGCCCGGGCGACGACCTCCCCGGCCGAGACACAGCCGAAGTGGAGGTACGGCGAGAGACGCGAGGTCGCGTCGGCGCCGAGATCGTCGGCGAGCTCCGCATAGCGGGCCAGCCCGCCGTCGAGCCAGGCGTCGAGGCGACGGCGGCCGGCTGTCTCGCCGCCGGCCGGCAGCTCCGGTGCCGGTCGCCCCCGCACCAGCTCGTCGAGTGCGGGGAGCGTTCCGGCCGCAACTCCGGCCGGGAGCGGGATGCGGGCAGGCGCCGGCAGGACATCCCGGTGCGGCTCATCACGCCAGCGCCGCCAGTAGGGCGTGAAGACGCGGAAGTGGTCGCCACCCGCCGGCGCGAGGTCGCCCGGCGGCACGACCGTGACGCCTGGGAAGACGTCGAGCCCGATCCCGGCGCCGGCGAGCGCGGTTCGCAGGCGCCGCTCGCGCTCCTGTGCGTAGGCGCTGACGTCCTCGCTCACGAAAACCGCCGTCGCGGCCGTGTCGAGAGCGAGGCGGACGGTCTCCCCGACGACGTTCCCGCGCCGGACGACGAGTGCCCCGCCCCGCGCCCGCAGCGACGAGTCGAGATCGCGGAGCGCGTCGAGCAGGAAGGCGACGCGGTTCGGCGCCCCGAAGGCGGCGAGCACCGTGTCGTCGAAGATGAACAGCGGCACGACCCGCTCCGCCTGCTCGGCGGCAGCGGACAGCGCTGGGTGGTCCTTGACGCGAAGATCGCGGGTGAAGAGGACGACGATGGCCGGGATCATGGACAAAGAATAGACAGGACCGGGGGGAGCCAAACGTGAACAGCGACGCGCGCGCTGCGGCGGCCGGCTTGGTTGCGGCCGGCGTGTGGGCGGCCGCCGAGCCGGGCCTGCGGCGCCTCTTCGGGACGCCGTACACCGACGTGCGCCTGCTCGGGGCGCCGCTCTCGCGGCGCCACTGGCGCCTCGCCGGCACCGCCGTTCACCTTGCCAACGGCGCCGCAGCCGGAGTCGCCCTGCAGCGACTCGGTGTCCGCGGCTGGAGGAGCGGGATCGCCGCCGCGCAGCTCGAGGGCGCCGCGCTCTGGCCGGCGATGGCCGTCGTCGACGGGTTTCACCCCGATCGCACGAGCGGCGCCTGGCCGCCGCTGCTCGGCAATCGGCGAGTCTTCGCCCAGGAGGTCGCTGCGCACGCGCTCTTCGGCGGCGTGCTCGGGCTGCTCCTACGCGACGAGTAGCGCCGTCGGATCGACGCCCGGAACCTCACCCGGATCCGACGTCCGCGGCAGCCAGACGACGAACGTCGCCCCCGCACCGGGGTCGGAGTAGACGTCGACCGAGCCGCGATGCGCCTCGGCGATCTGCCGGACGATCGCGAGCCCGAGGCCGCTGCCGCCGCCCGGGCGCGAGCGCCCGTCGTCGGCCCGCCAGAAGCGGTCGAAGATCCACTCCCGGTGCTCGGGCGCGATCCCGGGGCCGTCGTCCGCGACGGCAAGCCAGGCCCAGCCGTCGACCTCGCCGTGCGAGAGCCGGACGCTCGACCCCTCCGGAGCGACACGGACGGCGTTGTCGAGCAGGTTCGTGACCGCCCGCTTGAGCACTTCGCGGTCGCCCTGAACGATCCGGCCGGGGACAACGGCCGCCTCCAGCTCCACCGCACGAGCGGCGGCGGCCGCGGCGAATTCCTCGCGCGCGTCCTCGAGCAGCGCCGCCAGCGGGACGGGCTCGCGGCCGGAGGCCGGCGCGTCGAGGCGCGCAAGCGCGAGCAGGTCGTCGGTCAGCCTCGCCATCCGGTCGATGGCACGCTTGATCACGGCGGCCGCCGTGGCACGGCTCTCGTCTGTCGCCTCGGCGTCGGTCAGCGCGAGGTCGAGGTTCGCCTTGATGATCGCGAGCGGCGTCCGCAGCTCGTGCGAGGCGTCGGCGACGAAGCGCCGCTGCGACGCGAAGGCGAGGTCGAGCCGGGCGAGCATCGAGTCGAACGTGTCGGCGAGCCGCTTCAGCTCGTCGTCGGGCCCGTCGAGCTCGATCCGGCGCGAGAGCTCGCGCGCCTGGATCTCCCGCGCGACGCTCGTGATGTGCGCGATCGGGGCCAGCACCCGCCCGGCGATCACCCAGCCGACCGCGAGGCTGGCAACGAAGAGCGCCGCGAGCGCGCCCAGCGAGTAGGTGCGCAGGTTGCGGAGCGTCCGCTCGTTCACCTGGTGCTCGAACGCCTGGGCATCGACGAGCGTGCGCTCCTCGGTCCCGCTGCCGTCGTTGACCGGCACCTGCTCGACCACGACGGTCTGGGAGACCGGCTCGTCGCGAAGGCTGAGCGCCAGCCCGAAGTAGAGCCCGGCGACGAGGATCGCGGCGACCCCGAAGAGGACGCCCGAGTAGAGCAGCGTCAGCCGGACCCGGATCGAGCTCAGAAACGCCCTCACGCGTCCTCCCTCAGCCGGTAGCCGGCTCCCTGGACGGTCTCGATCGGGTTGCCGGCGAGCTTGCGCCGCAGCGTCATCACGGTCACGCGCACCGTCCGCGTCAGCGGGTTCGCGTTCTCGTCCCAGACGTGCGTGAGCAGGTCGAACTCGGAGAGCGCCTCGCCCGGTCGCGTCATGAAGTAGCGCAGCAGTGCGTACTCCTTCGGCGTCAGCGCGAGCGGCTCGCCCGCCTGCGTCGCCTCGTGCCGCGCCGGGTCGAGCTCGAGCGAGCCGACGCTGAGCGGAGCGGGGCCGCCGTCGCCGTTCCGCCGCAGCAGCGCCCGAGCCCGGGCGGCGAGCTCGCCCAGCTCGAACGGCTTGACGAGGTAGTCGTCCGCCCCGTCGTCGAGCCCGGCGATCCGGTCGTCGACGCCGGCGCGCGCGGTCAGCATCAGGATTCTCGGCTGCGGCGCACCGTCGGCGCGCGGCTCGGCGCGGATCGCGCGGCAGACCTCCCGCCCGCCGATCGCCGGCAGGTTCAGGTCGAGGCAGATCAGGTCGTAGGGGTAGACCCGCGCCTTCAGCAGCGCCTCGTCGCCGGCGTGAGCGAGGTCGACCGCGTACCCCTCGCGGCGGAGGCCCGCGGCGATCGCGTCGGCCAGGTCCTGCTCGTCCTCGACGACAAGCACGCGCATCCTTAACCCATCGTACTCGCCGCTTTTATCCGCGCTTTATCGCGCGGTTGCTTGACTGGCGGCACGTAACCGCGAGCAAGGAGCGTGCCGTGAGCGAGTCCACCGTAGAGGAGCAGCGCGAGCTGCTCGAGCAGGCGCTGTTCGAGATCAAGCGCGTGATCGCCGGGCAGGATGCGATGCTCGAGCGCGTCCTCGTCTGCCTGCTCGCCGGCGGCCACCTCCTGATCGAAGGTGTCCCCGGCCTCGCCAAGACGCTGACGATCAAGACCACCGCCCAGGTGCTCGGCGGCAGCTTCCAGCGGATCCAGTTCACGCCCGACCTCGTCCCGTCCGACCTCGTCGGCACCCGCGTCTTCCGCCCCACCTCGGCCGACTTCGACACCGAGCTCGGGCCGGTCTTCTGCAACTTCCTGCTCGCCGACGAGATCAACCGCGCGCCCGCGAAGGTGCAGTCGGCGCTGCTCGAGGTGATGCAGGAGCGCCAGGTCACGATCGGCCACGAGACGCACCCGGTGCCGTCGCCGTTCCTCGTGATGGCGACGCAGAACCCGATCGAGTCCGAGGGCACGTATCCCCTCCCTGAGGCGCAGGTCGACCGCTTCATGCTCAAGATCCTGGTCGGCTACCCCGAGCACGACGAGGAGCTGACGGTGGTGCAGCGCTCCCTCGTCGCCGCGCCCGAGCTGCGCCGCGTGCTCGAGCTGGAGCGGCTGCGGGAGCTGCAGGACGCCGCCACCGCGATCTATGTCGACCCGGGGATCATCAGCTACACGGTCCAGCTCGCGACCGCGACCCGCGATCCCGGCGCGTACGGGCTCGGCGACCTGGCGCCGTTCATCTCCTTCGGCGCCAGTCCGCGCGGCCCGATCAGCCTCGTCCAGTCTGCCCGGGCTCTCGCCTTCCTCCGCGGCCGCGACTACGTCGTCGCGCAGGACGTCGACTCGCTCGCGAAGGACGCGCTCCGCCACCGGCTCGTGCTCAGCTACCAGGCGCTGGCCGAGCAGGTCGACGCCGACAAGATCCTCGATGCCGTGCTCGAGAAGGTGACGGCGCCCGAGCTCGAGGTGGCGAGGAGGGAGTCGGCGGCTTGAGTGTCGCTCCCGAGGCGCACCCCCGCTCGCCCGACCGGCCGGGGCCGGGGCCGCTGCCGGAGACGCTGCTCCGCGCGCTCGACCTGACGATCGGGCGCCGGATCGAGGGGATGCTGGCCGGCGACCACCGCTCGTCCGTGCTCGGCCAGGGCAGCGAGCTTGCCCAGGTGCGTCCCTACGTGCCCGGCGACGACGTCCGCCGGATCGAGTGGAACGTGACCGCGCGGACCGGCGAGACCCACGTCCGCGTCGACCTCGCCGAGCGCGTGCTCGTGACCTGGCTCGCGCTCGACGTCTCGGCGTCGATGTCGTTCGGTACCGCCGAGCGGCGAAAGGCCGACGTGGCCGAAGGGGTCGCGCTCGCGCTCGGCCACCTCGCCAGCCGGCGCGGCAACAGGCTCGGCCTCGTCGCCTTCGGTGACGAGCAGTCGCGGGCGATCCCGCCGCGCGCCGGACGGGCGGGGATGCTCGGGCTGCTGCTCTCGCTGCGGCAGGAGCCGGTGCTCGAGGGAGGCGGTGCGACGTCGCTCGGCGCGGCGCTCGGGCTGGTGGCGCGGATGGCGCAGCAGCGCTCGCTCGTCGCCGTCGTCTCCGACTTCCGCGGCCCGCGCGACTGGCGCCCGCCGCTGCTTCAGCTCGCGGGCGGCCACGACGTGCTCGCGGTCGAGATCCGCGACCCGCGCGAGGAGGCACTGCCGAACGTCGGCGAGCTCAGGCTCGTCGATCCCGAGACCGGCCGCCAGCTCCGCGTCGACACCTCGAACGCGAAGCTGCGCGAGCGCTTCGCAGCGGCGGCGGCCGCGGAGCGTCAGGAGGTCGCGCAGGAGCTGACGTCGCTCGGCGTCGGCCACGTCGTGCTCTCGACCGAGGGCGACTGGCTGCGCCCGCTCGCGCTGCACCTGCGCCGCCGCGGAGGCAGACGGTGAGCTTTCAGTGGCCGCTCGCGCTGCTGGCACTGCTGGCCGTCCCGCTCGCGATCGGCGGCTACGTCCTGCTCGAGCGGCGCCGGCACCGGCAGGCGGCGGCGTTCGCGACGCCGGCGCTGGTGCCGAACCTCGTCGGCCGCAGTCCCGGCCGGCTCCGCCACCTCGCGCCGGCGCTCGCGCTGTTCGCGCTGGCGGCCCTGGCGATCGGCCTCGCGCGGCCGCACGCGATGATCTCCGTCAAGCAGGAGCAGGCGACCGTCGTGCTGGCGATGGACACGTCCAAATCGATGGCCGCGACCGACGTGCCGCCGAGCAGGCTCGCGGTGGCGCAGCAGGCTGTGCGCCGCTTCCTGGACCAAACTCCCCGAGGGCTACCGCGTCGGCATGGTCTCGTTCGCGCAGAGCGCGCAGACGGTGCTGCCCGCGACGGCGAACCGCGAGGCGGCGCAGGCGGCGCTCCGCAACCTCCGCACCGGCGACGGCACCGCGCTCGGCGAGGGGATCGCGCGAGCGATCCAGGTCGCGCAGCGGGTTCCCGCCGAGGAGGGGAAGAAGCCGCCGGCGTCGATCCTCGTTCTCTCGGACGGCGCCCAGACGCAGGGCGTGCTCGAGCCGCAGGCGGCGGCGACGCGGGCGAAGAAGCTGAAGATCCCGGTCTACACGGTCGCGTTCGGGACCGACCAGGGCGTGGTCGAGGTCGTCGACGACAACGGCTTCACGCAGCGCGTCACGGTCCCGCCCGACCCGCCGACGCTGAGGAAGGTGTCGCAGACGACGGGCGGCCGCTTCTACGCCGCACCCGACGCGGCGCAGCTGAACGCGGTCTACGAGGAGCTGGGCTCGCGGATCGGCAGCGTCAAGAAGGAGCGCGAGATCACGGCGGGGTTCGCCGCGGGCGGAGCATTCCTGCTGCTCGCCGCCGGCGCGGTCTCCGCCTTCCTCTTCGGGCGGCTGCCGTGAAGCGCGTGCTGCTCGTGCTCGCGATCGCCGCCGCCGTCGCCGGCTTCGGCCCCGCCACCGCGAGTGCGGGCACGGAGTGCGAGGGCCTGATCGTCTGCATCCCGGTCAAGGGCCCGTGGGTGCAGGTGCCGGGCGGCGGCACACCGACCTACTACCAGCTCTCCTGCCCCGGTCGCGGCCAGGTGATCGGCGGCCTCGACGCCGACCGCGCCGGCCCGCTCGAGCTCTCGTTCCTCGGCACTCTGGGCGGCCCGGTCGGCCCGGGCGTGACGACGAACCGATCGGCCGTCTTCGTCGCGCGGACGACGCGCTCGCTGGCGAGCTTCCGGCCGCTGCTCGGCTGCATCCCCGCAAGCGGCGGCGGCGGGCGCGCGCGCACGTCGTACGAGCCGAAGCGGAAGCTGACGGCGGCCGCGCCCGGGCCCGTGGTCGACGCGACGATCCGGCGCGTCAAGAACCTCCGCCTCAAGGACGCCCCGAGCGAGCGCGCGACCTACGCGTGCCTCTCCGGCGAGCGGCTGCTCGCGTACTCGAGCGCCGTCGCCTTCCGCCAGAACAAGCCGCCTGCGCTCAGCGCCCTCGGCTCCGTCCGCGCGACGCCACGGCGGGCGGGCAACCGCGTCGTTGTCAACGTGCGCTCCGGGATCACACGGCCGCCCGATGTCCGCGTCGAGCTGCAGATCCACGCGATCTGCGTCCGAGGGCCGAGTTGAGCTTCGCAACTCCATGGCTGCTGCTCGGGCTCCTGCTGCTGCCGCTCCTCGTCCTCGCCTACCGCCGGCTCGAGCGGCGGCCGAGCAAGTACGCCGTCCGCTATACGAACCTCGACGTGCTCGCCGGCGTCGTCGGCAGCACGCGCTCCTGGCGCCGCCACGCCGGCCTGGCGCTCTTCCTGCTCGCACTCGCGGCGCTGCTGGTCGGTTTCGCGCGGCCGAGCATGATGCGCCTCGCCGACCGCGAGGAGGCGACGATCGTGCTCGTGATCGACGTCTCGGGCTCGATGCAGGCGGAGGACGTCCCGCCGACGCGGCTCGAGGCGGCGCAGCGGGTCGTCCGCGGCTTCCTGAAGGACCTGCCGAAGCGCTTCAAGGTCGGCGTGGTCGCGTTCTCGGAGACCGCCGAGGTGGCAGCGCCCGCGACCGACGACAGGCAGCTCGCGATCGACGCGATCGACTACCTCTACCCGCAGCGTGGCACGGCCATCGGCGACGCGATCGCGCGCGGCGTCGAGGTGGCTCGGGCCGCCGACACCGGCGAGGGTGGGGTCGCACGCCCGGCCGCGATCGTGCTCCTCTCCGACGGCTCGCAGACCGAGGGGATCCTGCTCCCGCAGGAAGGAGCGGCGCGCGCAAAGTCGTTCAAGATCCCCGTCTACGCCGTCGCGCTCGGCACGCCCGAGGGGATCGTCGAGTTCAACCGCTTCGGCGGCACGCGGATCATCCCCGTCCCGCCCGACCCGGCGACGCTGCGCCAGATCGCGACCTCGACCGGCGGCCACTTCTACGAGGCGGAGAACGTCGACGACCTCCGCGACGCGTACGACAAGATGGGCTCACTCGTGAGCAAGGTGGAGCGGAAGCAGGAGGTGACGTTCGCATTCCTGGCCGGCGGCCTCGTGCTGCTGCTCGCCGCCGCCGCGGTCGCGGTCGTCACGTTCCCGAGGCTGCCGTGAGGTGGCTCGCACCGCTCGCCGCAGCGGCGCTGCTCGCCGGCTGCAACGGCGGCGGCGACGACGAGTCGGCGCCCGCCACGACCGCCACGCAGACGGTCACCGTCCGCGAGTCGACTCCGACCGGGACGGCCGCCGCTCCCGACCGGGCCGGCTCGCTCGCCGCTGCGGTCACGCGCGTCCTCCCTTCCGTCGTCAACGTCCAGACGTCGTCGTTCGGCGGCGGCAAGGGCGAGGCGTCGGGCGTGATCCTGCGGCGCGACGGGCTGATCCTGACGAACAACCACGTCGTCGAGGGCACGACGGGGATCACGGTCTCCTTCAACGACGGCGTCCACACGAAGCCGCTGAAGGGAACGGTGATCGGGACGGCGCCCGAGCGCGACCTCGCCGTCGTGCGCGTCAAGGCGAACGACCTCGTCCCGGTGGCGCTGGCGCAGTCGTCGGCGCTCCGGCTCGGAGACGTCGTGATCGCGATCGGCTTCCCGGCGGGCCTCGGCGGCCCGACCGTCACGTCCGGGATCGTCTCCGGTCTCGACCGCACGATCGAGGGCCCGAACGGCGACCTGACGGGTCTGCTCCAGACCGACGCGGCGATCAACCCCGGCAACTCGGGCGGGCCGCTGGTCGACCGCTCGGGACGGCTGGTCGGGATCAACACCGCCGGCATCCGCAACGCCGACACGGAGAACATCGGTTTCGCGATCGCGATCGACGAGGCGCTGCCGGTGATCGCCCAGATCAGCGACGAGCCGCCCACAACGGACAAGTGGCTCGGGATCGCGTTCAGCTCGGTCGACTCCGAGACGGCGGCCGTCCAGCTCGGGCTCGACTCGTCGACCCGTGGCGCCGCCGTGACGGTCGTCTATCCCGGTGGCCCCGCCGACAGGGCGAACATGGCCGTCGGCGACGTGATCACCGTCGCCGACGACGTCCCGATCCGGAACGCGAACGCGCTGACGAAGCTGATCGCGCAGAGGAAAGTCGGCGACGAGCTCGATCTCGAGCTGATCGACAGCCGCGGGCCGCGGCTCGTCACCGTCAAGGTGGCCAGGAGGACCCCGGGCGCGGTACCGTAAGGGGCGTGAGCCCGCAGCGTCCCTCGGGTCGACGCTTCGCCGCCTTCCTGGTCGCGCTGGCGCTCGCCGCGAGCGCGTTCGGCGGCCTCGTGCTCCCCCGCTTCGCGGACGCCGAGCTGCCCCGGTCGATGAAGGTCAAGCCGACGCTGATCCAGCAGAAGCTCGAGGACAAGCGCTGCCGCAACCAGCACGCGGACGCGGGCACCTAGACGCAGACCGCACAAGGGTCTAGCGTGGCCGCAGAGCCACGTGAAGCGCCGCTCTCGTCTCAGCCCGGTAGTGGCCGGCGCGCTGTGCGCGCTGCTTCTGCCGAGCGTCTCCGGCTCGACGGGTTCCGCGAAGTCGGGCGGGACCGCGCCCGTCCGTTCATCAACCAGAAGTCGGTGTCGACGGTGACCGACCAGCTCTTGCCGCCAGGCGTGCCGGGGTTCACGGATCGCACCATCTACCCGCGCACGGGTGACCGTGCCCGTGCGAAGGCCCTCACCGGCGCAAACCTGCGCGGCGGCAAGATCGTTCTCTACGTTCCCGACTTGCCCGGGATGATCGGCTGCGCGCAGTGCGTGACGCAGCACCTGGCGGAGATCGGGCTCGAGGTCGAGCTCCGGCCGTTCGCGGAGTGGACGACGTCGTCGGCGTATCTGGGCCGCCTGGGCGACCCGGACGAGCCCTGGGACATGGCGCTCCTGCTGTGGACACCCGACTTCGTCGATCCCTATGGCTATGTCAACCGCATGCTCGACACACGGGACGGCGGCGGCACCAACCTCGCGCGCTTCGACGAGCCCAAGTACATCAAGAAGATGCGCGACGCGGCCCGTCTGCGCGGCGCGGACCGCCGCAAGGCATACGCCCAGCTCGACCTCGAGCTCGCGCGAGACGCCGCTCCGCTCGTGCCGTTCTTCGTCCTCAACGAGGCGACGCTCCTCTCGAAACGAGTCGGCTGCCAGCTGCTCCGGCCCTCACTCGTCCTGACGACCGTCTGCCTGAAACGCTAAGGCTCCTGCGACCGTCACCCAGACGAGCCCGTGCGCGGCGGCGATCCCGGCCGGTGACCCGCCGACCTCGATCGTTTCGACGACGTCGGCCGAGACCGGATCGATGCGGGAGACGGTGCCGTCGCCGGCGTTCGCAACCCACACCGCCTGCTCGTCGACGGCGACGGCGACGGGCTCGTCTCCGACCGGGATCTGACGCGTCGAGTTCGTGCCCGGATCGATCCGCGTCACGAGGTCGTCGCCGCTGCTGGTGACCCAGACCGCGCCGTGCCCGTACGCGATCCCGGTCGACCGCCGCCCGACACCCTGTCGTCCGATCGGGCCGGCGAGGAACGTGGCCGGGTTGTACCGGTAGACCGTCGAGTCGCCGGAGCTGACGACCCAGAGCCCGCCGCCACCCTCGGCCACTGCCGTCGGCCTCGAGCCGGCGAACGTACTCTCGACGGCATTGGTGCGCGGGTTCACGCGCGCCAGCGTCGCGTCGCCGAAGATGGCCCAGACCGACTCGGATCCCGGCGCGACAGCCCCGACGACGGAGCGCTGGCGCGTGCGGGCCGCGTCGAACGGGCTGATGCCGCCGAGTTGCGGATCGACCCGGGAGATCTGGCCTGTGAGGCCGTGGGCAACCCAAACGGCAGCGAACGCTGCCGCCACTCCGGTGGGAGTCGCCGCGAGCGTCGTCGTCCCGGTCGCGCGAAGAGCCGCGGGGTCGATGCGCGTGAGCGTCTTGTCGTCGAGGTTGCCTGTCCAAACCGCGCCGGCGCCGGCGGCGATCGGCCCCGGCCGCGCGCCGACGGGGATCGCCGTTGTGACCCGGTTCGACTTCGGATCGATCACGGCCACCGAGTTCGGCGGCGCGACGAGCGGCGCCGCCTCGTCGCGCAACGCAGCCACTACGGCCACCGTCGCGACGGCGAGTCCCACGAGCATGGCCGTCCGGACGCGGCGCCGCCGCCGCCCGGCCCGCGGAGTTGCGGCCTCCCCAGATGGAGCGGCAAGAGCGGGATCCTGGTCGAGCACCTGCCGTTCGAGTGCCTTCAGCTCGGCGCCGGGCTCGATGCCGAGGCCCTCGACGAACGCCTCGCGCGCGGAGCGGTACGCGGCGAGCGCATCGGCCTGCCGCCCCGACCGGTAGAGCGCGAGCATCTGCTGCGCTCGGAAGCGCTCGCGGTATGGGTGCTCAACCGCGAGCGCGTCCAATTCATGGACCAGGTCGGCGTGGCGGCCGAGCGCCAGATCCGCGTCGATCCGATCCTCGAGCGCTCCCAAGCGCTGCTCCTCGAGCTGGGCCGCGGCGGCGGTACCGAACGGTGCTCCGTCGAGCTCGGCCAGCGGCGCACCACGCCAGAGCGCGAGCGCCTCGTGCAGTGCTTCGGCCGCTCGAGCCGGTTCGGACGCGTCGCGTGCCTCCGCACGGAGCGCCGTGAACGCCTGCAGGTCGAGCGCGCCCGGCTCGAGCTCGAGCACGTACCCGGGCGACCGCGTTCGCAGCGATGGACCGTCTTCCCCGAGCGCCTTGCGCAAGCGGGAGATGTAGACCTGCAGCGCCGAGCGCGCCGTCTCCGGCGGCGTGTCGCCCCACAGCTCGTCGATCAGCCGCTCGCTCGGCACAACGCGGTTTGCCTCGAGCAGGAGCAAGGCGAGCACCGCCCGCTGCTTGCGAGGCCCCAGGTCGAGCCGGATCCCGCCGCGCTCTACCTCGAGCGGCCCGAGCAGCCGAAAGCGTAGGTCGCTCATTTCAGGATCCAGTTTGGCCTCCTTTCGGCCGGAATTCAGCACCTCAGCGGATGTTGGCGCAGTCCATCCGACAGGAGGTAGAGGCAGATGACAAGGACAATGCGGCTACTGCTCCTCGCAGTGGGACTCGTGACCCTCGCGAGCGGGCTCAGCTCGGCGTCAGGCGCGTCGAGCGCCGGGCCTGAGAAGCGGACGGGCGCGACCCGGCTCCAGGTCGTCGCGACGATCGACGTCCGGGGTGCGCCCTCGGGCATGGTCATGGCGGCAGGCTCGCTGTGGGTCTCGCTGGGCGTCGACGGGATCGCCCGCATCGATCCAACCACCAACCAGATCATCGCGCGGATCCGGCCGGGCGGAGTGTCGCTCGCCGCGGGCTTCGGCTCGATCTGGGCGGTCGACATCTTCGCCGACGTCCTGCTCCGCATCGACCCGGGAACGAACCGGATCACCGATCGGATCCCCGTCGGTGGCATGCCGACCGGAATCGCGATCGGTCATGGCTCCGTCTGGGTCGCCAACCAGCTCGACTCGACCGTCTCCCGAGTCTCGCCCGAGACCGGCCGGACGGTCGCGACGATCCAGCTGGACCGCGGCGGGATCTGGCCCGACGCGATCGTCACTACACCAGACGCGGTCTGGGCAGTCGCCGGCGACGGGAACGTGGTCGACCGAATCCGGCCCGAGACGTCGGCCGTCGACCTTCGCATCCCGCTCAGAGGCGCACGCGCGCTCACCGTTGCGCTCGGCTCCGTCTGGGTCGGCATCGCCAACAGCGCGGCGCTCCTCCGGATCACGGACGGACGGGCCGTGCGGATCGCAGTTCCGGGCCACCGTGCCAACGGTCTGGGCCCGCAACTGGCGGCCGCGGGAGATGAGCTCTGGCTGGCGGTGCCCGGACGCGTCGCGCGAGTCAGGCCGGCAGACGGCCACAAGCCGAGCCGCCGGTTCCCCGCCGGCCATTACCTGAGCGCAATCACCGTCGCCGGCGACGTCTGGGTCGCCGACCAGACCACGGAACGCATCCTCCGGCTGAGAGACGCCGGCGCCGGCCGGATTCCGTGATCCGAGGAGGGAGAGTGTCCTGGGCGGCTGCGCTTCAGCCGCCCAGCCGCTCCCGCAACTCGTCCGGCACCGGCACGCTCTCGCCGCGCGCGTAGTCGTACGAGACGAGGACGCTCTTCGCCTCCGCGACGACCCGCCCGTCGGCCGTGATCACGTGCTCGAGGTCGAAGCTCTTCGTCCCGATGCGCGAGCAGCGCGTGCGCACCTCGACCTCCTCCCCGGCCCGCAGCTCCGAGCGGAAGTCGATCTCGACGCGGGCGAGGATGAAATCGATCAGGTCGCCGAGGACGCCGATCCGCGCCTCCTCGAGGTACGTCGAGTAGACGGCGTTGTTGACGTGGCCCATCGCGTCGCAGTCCCGGAAGCGGACGCTGTCGCGATGGACGTACGAGAGGTCGGCCACGGCGAGTGTCTACCACGTGGAAGATGGCGGGGCCGCGGCCCGTCGGGAGGTCATGCGACGGACACTCGGGATCCTCACTATCGCTCTCACACTCGGCGCCTCGGGAACCGCCCTCGCCGCGAGCCCGAGCGCAATCTCCGTCTCGCCCGGCTCGACGACCGGTGGCGTTGCCGCGCTCGAGCTCGTCGATCCAGTGCTCTGGAGCGGGCGCAGCGTTCCCGCCGCGAACGGCATCTACTTTGGCTTCTGCGATCGTGGGCCGTTGCGGCCGTGCTCGCTCGGGCGGGGCGCCTTCGCCGCGCGGCGCCAGGCCCTCGAGCTCGCGCTCGCCACGCTCCGCGAGACGAGCGCAGACGTGGTCGTCGTCGGCTTGCCCCAGACGCGGACGCGATACGTGCTGCTCGTCTTCGAGCGCGACCTCCTCGCGATCACGGACATCGATCCGCTCGCCGCGACGGCCGACCGGCTCTTTGCGATGGGTGGCCTCGTCAACTCGGGAGCCGAGGACAGCCTCGTCCTGGTCAGGCTACGACCGTCTCCCGGCGCACTTCGGGGTCGGTGAAAACGTCGAGATCGTCGCGGCTCGTCGACGAGAACTCCGTGATCACCGCGCCGTCCGGACCGGCCCGGAACGAGTGCAGCGTGTCCGGCGGGATCGTGAACTGCTCGCCCGGCACGAGGACGACCTCGCGGCCGTCGACCCACAACGTCACGAGCCCGCGGCGGCAGCGGAAGGTCTCCTCCTTGCCGGGCATGCCGTCGAACGGCGGATGCCGGTGCTCGGGGCACATCTGGCCCGGATAGAGGACGAGCTCCTTGGCGCAGTAGCGGTCGGTGTTGACGTAGACGAGCACGATCAGGCCCTGCTCACGGAGGCGCGAGAGCCCGAAGTCGGCGACCTCGATCGCATCGCGCTCGGCGTCGGTGATCGCGATCCCGGCGAGGGTCAGCTGCTCCGCCGCGTACTGCTGCGCGTAACGTTGCTCGTCGCGGGTGATCATGATCCCGATCGTACGAGGTCCGTCGAGGCAGCCGGGGAAGGGGGTCGAGTGACCGAACAGCCGTGGTGGCGGAGCGCCACCTACTACCAGATCTACGTTCGTAGCTTCCAGGACTCGAATGGGGACGGTGTCGGCGACCTGCAGGGCATCCGCTCCCGGCTGCCCTATCTGGAGGAGCTCGGCGTCGACGCGCTCTGGCTGACGCCGTTCTATCCCTCGCCGCAGGCCGACCACGGCTACGACGTCGCCGACTACGTCGACGTCGACCCGCTCTTCGGCACGCTCGCCGACTTCGACGAGCTGGTCGCCGACGCGCACGCGCGCCGGATCAAGGTGACGATCGACATCGTCCCCAACCACACCTCCGATCAGCACGAGTGGTTCCGGAACGCGATCGCCGACCCGGCCCACCCCGATCGCAAGCGCTACATGTTCCGGCCCGGCCGGAACGGCGGACCGCCGAACGGCTGGACGTCCGCCTTCGGCGGCCCCGCCTGGACGCTCGACGAGCAGACCGGCGAGTACTACCTCCACTTCTTCGCGCCCGAGCAACCAGATCTCGACTGGCATCACGAGGCCGTCCAGGACAGCTTCGACGAGATCCTCCGCTTCTGGCTCGACCGAGGGGTCGACGGCTTCCGGATCGACGTCGCGCACGCGCTCTTCAAGGCGCAGGACCTGCCGGAGATGGTCGAGCCGACGCCGCGCCCGCCCTTCGGCGACTGGCTCTCCGCCCTGATGCAGCCCGAGCTGCACCCGCTCTACCGCCGCTGGCGCCGGATCGCCGACGCGTACCCGGGCGACCGGATGTACGTCAGCGAGATCACGATCGAGAACCAGGACACGATCGCGAGCTACGTCGCGCCGGACCAGCTCCATCTCTCCTTCGACTTCACGCTCCTGCACCAGCAATGGGACGCCGAGCGGATGCGCGCGACGATCGACCGCGTGCTGACGACGCTCGGCGACGCCGGCGCGCCCGCGACCTGGGTCTTCGAGAACCACGACGTCACCCGGCTGCCGACTCGCTACGGCGGCGGCGAGCTCGGGCGGCGGCGCGCCCGCGCGGCGGCGCTCCTGCTCTTCGGCCTGCCGGGCGCGGCGTTCACCTACGAGGGCCAGGAGCTCGGGCTCGAGGAGGTCGACGTCCCGGACGAGGCGCGCCAGGATCCGATCTTCCACCACACCGCCGGCGCACGGAAAGGCCGCGACGGCTGCCGCGTGCCGCTCCCTTGGACGACGGAGCCGCCGGCGTACGGCTTCACCGACGGCGAGCCGTGGCTGCCGATGCCCGAGGACTGGGGACTGCTCAGCGTCGAGGAGCAGGAGCGCGATCCCGACTCGACGCTCTCGCTCTTCCGCTCCGCGCTCCGCCTCCGGCCGCGTCACGACCGGTTCGCCTGGCGCGAGAGCCCGCGGGGGACGATGATCTTCGACCGCGGCGACCTGACGTGCCTCGTCAACGTCGACGCGAGCGAGCTGGAGCTGCCGGACGGCGAGCTCCTGCTGGCAAGCGAGCCCGGCATCACCACGACCCTCCCCCCGAACACCGCAGCCTGGGTGCGGAAAGGAACGACATGAAGACGAGTCTCGGCATCTGGGCCTTCGGCAACATGGCGACCCGCTTCAACGCGGCCGGCTACAAGCCCGAGCTGACCGGCAAGTCGACGGCCGAGAAGGTGCGAACGGCGGTCGAGGGCCTCGGCGACCTGATCGACGACTACGAGTTCCACTACCCGCAGGAGCTGGCGCCGGCGAACCTCGACGAGGTCCGCGACGCGCTCGACGGGCACGGGATCTACTGCGTCGCCAGCGGGCTTCATCTCGACCCCCGCTTCGGCAAGGGCGCCTTCTGCTCGCCCGACGACGCCACCCGCGAGGAGGCGCTGCGGCTGACCCGCGAGGCGATCGACCTCGCCGGCGACACCGGCGCCCACATGATCATCTGGCCCGGGATCGAGGGCTACAACTACCCGTTCCAGACGCCGTACAAGGAGTCGTGGGCGCGCTTCGTCGACGGTGTCGGCCAGGCCGCGCAGCACGCGAAGGAGCGCGGCGTCACCGTCTTCCTCGAGCACAAGAACTCGGAGCCGGCGATGAAGATCCTGATGCGCAACGTCGGGATGACGCTGCACGTGATCCACTCGCTCCGCCGCCAGGGGATCGACAACGTCAGCGTCAACATGGACTGGCAGCACCTGCTGATGAACGGCGAGAGCCTGGCCGAGTACGCGGGCCTGCTCGCCGCCGAGGGCCTGCTCGGCCACCTGCACGCGAACGACGGCTGGGGCACGTTCGACGACGACAACATGGTCGGCACGATCCGGTTCATGGAGACGCTCGAGCTGGCCGTCGAGCTGCGCCGGGCGGGCTACGGCGACAACGGCGAGCGCCTCGGCTTCGACCTCTACCCCTACACCGAGGACGCGGTCGGCGCCGTCAAGCGCAGTGTGCTCCAGTGGCGCTTCATCGACGGGATCGCGTCGCGGATCGACGACGCCGAACTGCGGGCGGCGCAACAGACGAAGGACGCGGTGCGGGCGTACGAGCTCGTCTACGCTGCGATGGGCGCGTGAGGCTCCAGCACGTCTCGGTCGCGATCGACCCCGAGGGCGCCGACGCGGGCCGGGCGTTCTACGGCGGCCTGCTCGGACTGGCGGAGAAGCCGGTGCCGCCGAAGCTCGATCCGGAGCAGCTCGTCTGGTTCAGCCTCGGCGGCGACCTCGAGCTGCACCTGATGCAGACCGGCGACGAGCCGCCGCCGGTCGCGCACTTCTGCATCGCCGTCGACAGCGGGCTCGACGAGCTGCGCGCCCGGGTCGAAGCCGCAGGGATCGAGACGAGGACGCCGACGGAGATCGTCGGCCGCCCGCGCTTCATGTGCCGCGACCCGTTCGGGAACCTCCTTGAGCTGACGCAGCTGCCCGCGTGACGGCCCTGGTCGGGATCGACGTCGGCACGAGCGGCGTCAAGGCGATCGCGCTCTCCCCCGCCGGCGAGATCCTGGCGCGGGCCGAGCGCGACTACCCGCTTTCGACGCCGAAGCCCGGCTGGGCGGAGCAGGACCCGCACGACTGGGCCCGCGCCGCCGACGCCGCTCTCGCCGACCTCGGCGTCGAGCCGGCCTCGATCGGCTGGAGCGGCCAGATGCACGGGCTCGTCGTCCTCGACGACGCGGGCGAGGTGATCCGCCCGGCGATCCTCTGGAACGACCAGCGCACCGCGGCCGAGTGCGCCGAGATCGAGGAGCGGATCGGGCTCGAGCGGCTGATCCAGCTGACCGGCAACCGCGCGCTGACGGGTTTCACGGCCCCGAAGCTGCTCTGGCTGCGCACGCACGAGCCGGAGGCGTTCGCGCGGATCGCGCACGTCCTGCTGCCGAAGGACTACGTCCGCTTCCGGCGCACGGGCGAGCATGCAATCGACGTCGCCGACGCGTCCGGCACGCTCCTCTTCGACGTCGCCAACCGCCGCTGGAGCGACGAGGTGCTCGCCGCGCTCGAGCTCCCGCGCGAGTGGCTGCCGCCTGCGTACGAGTCGACCGAGATCGCCGGCGCCGGCGACCAGGCCGCGGGGGCGCTCGGCGTCGGCATCGACGCGCCAGGGCCGCTGTCGGTCGTCCTCGGCACCTCGGGTGTCGTCTTCGCGGCGCTCGACGCGTACCGGCCGGAGCCCGAGGCGCGGCTGCACACCTTCTGCCACGCCGTCCCCGGGACGTGGCACGCGATGGGCGTGATGCTGTCGGCGGCCGGCTCGCTGCAGTGGCTCCGGAACGCGCTCGGCAAGCCGTCCTACGACGAGCTGCTGGCGGAGGCGGCGACCTGGCCGCCCGGCACCGAGGGCCTGCTCTTCCAGCCCTACCTCCAGGGCGAGCGGACGCCGCACGCCGACCCGGCTGCACGCGGCGCGTTCGTCGGCCTGCAGCTACGCCACGACCGTGGCGCGCTCGTCCGGGCGGTGCTGGAAGGCGTCGCCTACGGCCTACGCGACTCGCTGGAGCTGCTCCGCAGCGTCGGCGTCGAAGCCGAGGTCGCCCGCGTCTCCGGCGGCGGCGCGCGCAGCGAGCTCTGGCTCAGGATCGTCGCCTCCGTCCTCGGCCTGCCGCTCGAGCGCACCGAGGCCGAGGAGGGCGCCGCCTACGGCGCGGCACTCCTCGGCGGGGTCAAGGAGGGCGTCTTCGCGGACGCGCACGCCGCCGTCGCGGCGACCGTCCGCGTCCGCGACCGCGTCGAGCCCGATCCCGACTGGCAGGTCGTCTACGCGGACGGCTACGCCCGCTACCGGCGGCTCTATCCCGCCGTGAAGCCGCTCGCCTAGCTGTCGCCGAAGAGACTCAGCAGCGAGATGAAGATGTTCACGATCGAGACGAAGATCCCGGTCGCGAGCCAGACCGTGTCCTTCTCCGTGCCGTGCTTCCGGAGGTAGTTGAAGTCGACCATGATCAGGAGCGCCGAGACCGCGAGGATCAGCAAGCTCAGGATCGGGCTCAGCGAGCCGACGCCGCCGAAGATCAGCGAGCCGATGCTGATCGCGACCGCGATCAGGACGACGATCGACAGCGGCTTCATCCACGGCGAGACGTCTTTCGAGAGCAGGAGGCCGACAGCGCCCATCCCGACGACGATCAGCGCCGTCCCGCCCGCGGCCTGAGCGACCGCGCCCGGATCGAACTCGACGTAGTAGCTGATCGCCGGCCCGAGCCCGAGCCCGATCAGCACCGACAGGCCGTAGAGCCAGCCGATCGCGAAGCCGCCGACGCGGAACCGCTCGCCTCCGAACGACTGCGCCAGCAGCATGCCGAGACCGCCGAAGCTGCACGCCATGGCGGCGCCACGGGAGAGATCCTGTCCGAGATACGCGCCGACGGCGAGCAGGGCGATCGCAACGGAGACGAGGAACATCACCTGGCCGAACAGTCGCGTTGCGCTGATCGCGGAGGACGGTGCCCCGGCCTCGGTGTACTCGTAGTGCGTCGAGCTCTCGTTCACTGTCTCCTCCTGGGCATGGGTCTACTGCACGATACCGCGGTGCTCGGGCCGTTAACCTGGCCCGATGAGTAACGACACCCTCGTCTTCATCCCCGCCTGGAACGAGGAGGAGAACCTCCCCGCCGTGCTCGACGAGCTCCACCAGGAGCTCCCGGCCGCGGACGTGCTCGTCGTCGACGACGGCTCGACCGACCGCACGGCCGACGTCGCCCGCGCGCACGGCGCCGAGGTGCTCTCGTTCGGCGAGAACCGGGGCCTGCGGGCGGGGATCGCCGCCGGCTACGCGTGGGCGCTCGAGCACGAGTACGCCTACTGCGGGCGGGTCGACGCGGACGGGCAGCATCCGGCCCGCGAGCTGCGGAAGCTGCTCGAGCTCGTCCAGTCCGACGGCGCCGACGTCGCCGTCGGCTCCCGCTTCGTCAGCGGCCCGGGCTACGAGCCCTATCGCTACGAGCCGGAGGGGATCCGGAAGCTCGGCACCGGCCTGCTGCGCCGCTCGATGCGAGTGGCGCTCGGCCGCCCCTTCAACGACGCGACGAGCGGCCTCTACGCGGCGTCGGCGAAGGCGCTCCCCGCGCTCTCGCAGCCGTACGAGAGCGGCGCGCCGGAGGTCGAGGCCGTGCTGCGGCTCCACGACGCCGGCCTTCGCGTGGCGGAGGTGCCCGTCGACATGCGCGAGCGGGCCAGCGGCGAGTCGAAGCTGAAGGGCAAGAAGGCGTTCCTGCTCGTCGTCACGGTGATCGGGACACTGCTCACCGCGCGGCGCTTCTGGCGTCGGTGACACGCCTCGTCGCAGTCTTCGGGTACTCGACCGGCGGTCACGAGGGCCTGCATCCGATCTGCGCGGCCCGCCTCGTCGCGGCCGAAGGCCCCGCCGAGGGAGCCGACCTCGTCCTCCTGTCCGGCTGGTCGCGGCGGCGCCACCGCCCGTCCGAGGCGGAGCTGATGCGCCAGGCGTGGCGGGGTCCGGCGGTACGGCTCGTCGCCGACGGCGACGCCCGCACGACTGCCGGCAACGCCCGTGCCGTCGCGGCTGCGGCCCGGCACATCGGCGCCGACGAAGTCGTGATCGTCACCTCCTCGTGGCACGCGCGCCGTGCCCGCCTGCTCGTCCGGGCGGCGCTCGACCCGGACGTGCGCCTCTTCGTCGCGACGCCCGGACGGACGCGCCCGCCGCACCTGATCGGCCGCGAACTCGCGTCCCTGCTGCCGAGCCGCGTGTACCTCGCGCTCAAGCGAGGCCGGTCGGCTACGTGAGCAGGATCGCTCCGGCCACGACCAGCATCGCGCCGAGCGCCGCCTTCACCGAGAAAGCCTCACCGAGGAAGACGACGGCGAGGATGAAGACGAGCACGACGCTGAGCCGGTCGAGTGCGGCCACCCCGGTCGCCGGGCCGTCGCGAAGCGCGAGGAAGTAGAAGAACCACGACGCCGCACCGGCCGCTCCCGAGAGGACGATGAAGAGGAAGGCGCGCCGCGGGATCTCGCCGACACCGCCCGCCTTGCCGAGCACGACGGCAGCGGTGACGAGGAAGGCGGCCATGACGACCGCCCGCACTGCCGTCGCCAGCGTGGCGTCGACGTCGCGGAGGCCGACCTTGCCCAGGATCGCGACGAGTGCGGCGAAGAGCGCCGCCAGCAGCGCGTAGACGATCCACAGCGCCATGAGGCGACCCTAGACGACTGTGAGGGCGAGCACGGCCTTTGCCGTGTGCAGCCGGTTCTCGGCCTCGTCCCAGACCACGCTGCGCGGCCCGTAGAGGACGTCGGCGGCGATCTCCTCGCCCGGATGCGCGGGCAGGCAGTGGAGCACGATCGCGTCCCGATCGGCCAGAGCCAGCAAGTCCGTGTCGAGCGAGTAGCCGGCGAGGTCGGCGACACGCTGGTCGCGCTCGTCCTCCTGGCCCATGCTCACCCAGACGTCGGTGACGAGGACGTGCGCGCCCTCGGCGGCCTCGCGCGGGTCGCGCACGAGCCGGATCGAGGAGTCGGTCGGCTCGTAGCCGGACGGCGCTGCGCACGTGAGCTCGGCCCCGAGCAGCGCACATGCCTCCGCGAGCGAGACACAGACGTTCGTCCCGTCCCCGACCCACCCCACCCGCACGCCCTCGAGCGTGCCGAAGCGCTCGCGGATCGTCTGCAGGTCGGCGAGCGCCTGCAACGGGTGCGCCTCGTCGGTGAGGGCGTTGACGACCGGGACGCTCGAGACGGCGGCGAACGTCTCCACCTCGGCGTGCTCGTGCGTGCGGACGGCGAGCGCGTCGAGGTAGCGGGAGAGCACGCGCGCCGTGTCCTCGACCGACTCGCCGCGGTCCAGCTGGAGCTGCTCGCCCGGGAGGTAGAGGGCCGTCGCGCCGAGGTGCGCCGCGGCGACCTCGAGCGAGACGCGCGTCCGCGTCGAGTGCTTGCGGAAGAGGAGGCCGAGCGTGCGGCCTTCGAGGAGGCGGTGCGGCTCGCGCTCACGCTGCTGCACCTTCAGCTCGTCGGCGAGGTCGAGAACGGCCTCGATCTCGGCCGCCGTCCAGTCGCGGATACGCGTGAGCGAGCGGCCCCGGAGGTCGAGCGAGAGTGCGGCGGGGAGCGGCATCAGATGGCTGCTGCCATGAGAACGTCCGTCTCGGGGCGTGAGCTGGCCGCTCTGGGGCGCGGGATCAGGTCGTTGCCGATGCTGGTGGCATCGGTGACGGCCTGAGCACGCGAAGCGGCCGGCGCGGCTGGGCGGCCGCCAGGCCGACCAGCCGGGACGGGCGCGGCCCAGACACGCCAGCTCGCGCTCCGAGCGCGCGGGATCGTGGCAGCGGCCATCAAGTGTCCCCGTCCAGGTGGTGACGCAGCTGCTCGGCCAGGTCCGCGGCGGTCGTGCCGTCGCGGGGCGCCACGAAGATCGTGTCGTCGCCGGCGATGCAGCCCGCGACCTCGGGAAGCGCCGCGTCGTCGAAGGCGATCGCGACGGCGTTGGCGCATGCGGGCGGCGTCCGCAGCACGACGACGCCGGCCGCCGGCTCGAGCGAGACGACCCAGCGCCGTAGGGCGGTCGTCAGCTCGCCGAGCCTGTCGAGGTCTGCCGCACCAGGATGGGCGTAGACGAGGCGGCCGCTCTCGCCGCGCACTTTCACGAGCCCGAGCTGCGCGATGTCGCGCGAGACGGTCGCCTGGACGGCATCGAGGCCCTCGTCGCGCAGCGCCTCGACGACGTCGCTCTGCGTCGAGAGCTCCCGCTCGCCGACGAGGCGCAGGATCGCTCCCTGACGTTCGAACTTGTTCACGCCAGCACCTCCTCGAGCAGCGTCAGGCCGGCCTCGACCTCGGCGCCGGTGATCGTCAGCGGCGGGGTGAGGCGGAGGACGGTCTCCCCGGCCGAGCCGACGAGCAGTCCCGCCTCGAGTGCTGCCGCGACGACCGGGCCGGCCGGGCGGTCGAGCTCGGCGCCGAGCATCAGGCCGCGGCCGCGCACCTCGACGACGCCGGGGAGCTGGGCGAGTCCGGCCGCGAGCACCGTGCCCTGCGTGCGGATCGAGGCGAGGAGCGAGTCGTCGAGCGTCTCGACGACGGCCCCGGCCGCTGCGCAGACGACCGCGTTGCCGCCGAACGTGCTGCCGTGGTCGCCGGGCTCGAGCCCCTCCGGCGCCGCGTCGGCGACGAGCAAGGCGCCGATCGGAAGGCCGTTGGCGAGCCCCTTGGCAAGCGTGACCGCGTCGGGCTTGACGCCGAGCTGCTCGAACGCGAAGAAGCTGCCGGTGCGGCCGACGCCGCACTGGATCTCGTCGAAGATCAGCATCGCGCCGTGCTCGTCCGCGAGCGCGCGTGCGGTTGCGAGGAACTCCGCGCTCGCCGGATGGATCCCGCCCTCGCCCTGCACCGGCTCGATCAGGATCACTCCCGTGTCGGGCCCGACCGCCGCCGCGAGGGAGTCGGCGTCGTTCAGCTGCGCGAAGCGAACAGCCGGCGCCAGCGGCTCGAACGCCGCGCGCTTGGCAGGCTGGCCGGTCGCGGCGAGCGCGCCGTGCGTGCGCCCGTGGAACGAGCCCTCGAGCGCGACGACGACCGGCTTCCCCGTCGCCTTGCGCGCCCACTTCAGCGCCGCCTCGATCGCCTCAGCACCGGAGTTGCAGAAGAACGAGCGCGCGCCGCCGAAGCGATCGGAGAGCATGTCCGCGAGCCGGAGCATCGGCTCGGTCGCGTAGAGGTTGGAGGTGTGCCAGACCGCATCGAGCTGGGCGTGCGCGGCCGCGAGCGGCGCCGGGTGGCAGTGACCGAGCGAGACGACGGCGATCCCGGCGAGCAGGTCGAGATAGCGCTTGCCGTCGGCGTCGGTCAGCCAGACCCCGTCGCCCGAGACGAAGGTGACGTCGTGCCGCGCGTACGCGGGCAGGAGCGCCGCAGTCGTCAGCGTCGAGCTCACGCGACCACCGCCGTCGCGCCGATCGTCGCGTCGACGCCCCCGCGGGTCGCAGCAACCGCGGCCTGCAGCTTCGGCACGATCCCGCCGCCCAGCTCGCCGGCCGCGAGCAGGCGCTCGGCCTCCGCGACCCGGATCGTCGAGGCGACCGCGCCGCCGAGCAGCAGGCCGGGAACGTCGGTGACGAAGAGGAGCTTGTCTGCGCCGAGCCCGACCGAGAGCGCGGCGGCCGCCTCGTCCGCGTTCACGTTCAGGGGCCCGACGCCGAGCGGTGCGACGACGGGGACGAGCCCGGCCGCGAGGGCGTCCTCGATCGCCGCCGGTGCGGAGGGAAGCGGTGAGCCGACGTGCCCGAGCTCCGGGACGCGCACGGCTTCCAGGCCGATCTCATCCCCGAAGAGCGGCACCGCGAGCGGGCCGATCGCCGAGCAGACGTCCGCGTTGACCGCGGCGAAGGAGCCACGCACGACCGCGAGTGCCGCCTTGCTCGTCACGCGGCGTCCGTCGACGAACCTGACCTCGAGGCCGGCCCGCTCGAGCTCGGCCGAGATCTGCGGCCCGGCGCCGTGGACGACGCAGACCTCATGCCGCTGCGCCAGCGCGAGCGCCAGCGTCGCCGCCTCGCCCGCGACCGCCCCGCCGACCTTGAGGACGATCCGGGCTCATGTCCGGTAGTCCGCGTTGATGCGGACGTAGTCGTAGGAGAGGTCGGTCGTCAGGTAGCTGGCCGCGCCCTCGCCGAGGCCGAGGTCGAGCTCGATCCGGCAGCTGCCGTTCGAGACATCCGGCTCGACGCCGAGCGGCGTACCCCGGTCGAGCACGGTGGTGCCGTTGTAGGAGAGGGTCACCTTCGCCGCGTCGACGGCCGCGAAGCCGCCGTTGTGTGGCGCCGAGCCGGCGGCCGCGAGGACGCGGCCCCAGTTGGCGTCGTGCCCGAACAGGGCCGTCTTGACGAGCGGCGAGGTGGCAATGCGCGCGGCGATCGCCCGCGCCTGAGCACGGTCGACGGCACCGCTGACCTCGATCTCGGCCAACACGGTCGCGCCCTCGCCGTCGGCGACGATCTGCTCCGCGAGCTGCTCGCAGACGCGGCCGAGCGCGAGCGCAAAGGCCGTGTCGGACGCGGGAGTCCGCTCGATCCCGCTCGCACCGTTTGCGAGCAGGCAGACGGCATCGTTCGTCGAGCACTCGCCGTCGACCGAGATCGAGTTGAAGCTGCGCTCGACGGCCGGCCGGAGGAAGCCGATCGCCTCGCCCGGCTCGAGCGGGTAGTCGGTCGTGAGCACCGCGAGCATCGTCGCCAGCTGCGGATGGATCATCCCGGAGCCCTTCGCCATCCCGCCGACGGTGAACCCGTCGAGGGTGACTGCGGCCTCCTTCGTCTTCGTGTCGGTGGTCAGGATCGCCTCCGCCGCGTCAGGTCCACCCGCCGACGAGACCGCCGGCGCCGCGTCGCGCAGGCCGCCGAGCACCTTCTCGAGCGGCAGCAGCGCGCCGATCACGCCGGTCGAGAGGACGAGCACCTCCTCGGCGTCGAGGTCGAGCAGCCGACCCGGCCTCGGCCGCGGTCGCGAGCGCATCGAGCTCGCCGCGCTCGCCGGTGGCCGCGTTGGCGACGCCCGAGTTGATCACGATCGCCTGCGGCTCGGCCGCCGCGAGATGCTGCTTCGAGACGACGACCGGGGCGGCCAGCACCTGGTTGACGGTGAACATCGCGGTCCCGACGGCGGGCACGGTCGAGCGGACGACGGCGAGGTCGAGCCCCTTGCGGCGGATGCCCGCGTGCACGCCGGCCGCGGCGAACCCCTTTGCGGCGGTGACGCTCATACGAGCACTCCGGAGAGCCGCAGGCCGGCCGTCTCGGGCAGACCCAGCGCGAGGTTCGCGTTCTGCACCGCCTGGCCGGCGGCGCCCTTGCCGAGGTTGTCGAGCGCGCAGACGACGATGCCGGTGCCCGTCGAGCGGTCGGTGAAGACACCGAGCTCGGCTCCGTCCGTGCCCTGGACGCGCGAGAGCTCGGGCGCGACCCCGTCCGCCAGCACGGTCACTGCGGGCGAGGCGGCGTACGCGGCCTCGAGCGCGTCCCGCAGGTCGGCGGTCGCGGTCACGTAACAGGTGGCGAGCAGCCCGCGCTTCACCGGCAGCAGGTGCGGCACGAAGCAGACGGGGAAGCCGAGCGCCTGCGCGATCTCGGGGGCGTGCTGGTGCGAGCCGACCTTGTAGGGCGAGACGTTCTCGAGCACCGAGGTCGCATGCGACGAGGCCTTGAGCGTCCGCCCCGCGCCGGAGACGCCCGACTTCGCGTCGACGACGATGCCGCCGGGCTCGATCGAGTCCACGAGCGGGGCGAGCGCGAGCAGGACGGCGGTGGCGTAGCAGCCCGGGTTGGCGATCAGCGGCCCTTCGGGCGGGAAGAGCTCCGGGATCGCGTAGCTCCAGGCGCCGAGCGAGCCGGCGGCCGGGTGCTCGAACCCGTACCACTCCGGATAGAGCGCGGGGTCATCGAGCCGGTGCGCGCCCGAGAGGTCGACGACGACTGCGTCGGCCGGTGGTTCGAGCGTCGCCGCTCGCTCGTGCTCGAGGCAGCAGAAGACGAGCTCCGCTCCGGCCGCGAGCGCCTCGTCGTTGGTGACGAACGCAGGGAGCGAGCCGTTCAAGCGGGGGTCGAGCACGCTCGCGGGCGAGCCCGCGAGCGAGTCGGAGCCGAGCGCGAGGAGCTCCAGCTCCGGGTGGGCGAGCACGCGGTCGAGCGTCTCCTGGCCCGAATAGCCGGAGGCGCCGAGGATGGTCGTCGCAACACTCATCCTGCGTATTATGCATAAATTGTGATTACTATGCAGTTGATGGACGCCAAGCTCGTGCTCGAGGACGGCACCGTCTTCCCCGGACGCTCCGTCGGCGCGGCCGGGATCGCCGCCGGCGAGGCCTGCTTCACGACGGCCTCGGCCGGCTACGAGCAGGCCGTCACCGACCCGAGCTACGCGCGCCAGGTGCTCACGTTCGCGTCCCCGCTCGTCGGCAACTACGGCGTCGACGAGGCGCTGCTCGAGTCGGGCCGCGTCTGGACCGAGGGCGTCGTGATGAGGCGCGCGCGCCCCGACTGGGCCGACTGGCTCGCGCAGCGGGGCGTCGTCGCGCTGGAAGAGGTCGACACGCGTGCGCTCGTCCGCCGCCTCCGCGAGGACGGCGCCATGCGCTGCGCGCTCGGCGCAGCGTCTGCGGAGGAGCTCCACGCCCACGCTCTTGCCCACCCCCACCTCGACTGGCCGCGCATGCTCGCAGAACCGGAGCTCGCCTCGCCCCCACCCGCGCTCGACGCCTGCGTGACCGAGCCGTTCACGGTCGGCGCAGGCCCGCGCGTCGTCGTGCTCGACCTCGGCTGCAAGCGCTCGATCGTGCAGCGTCTCGTCGAGACGGGCGTCGAAGCGGTCGTCGTCCCCGGCACCTGGGACGCCGAGGCCGTGCTCGAGCTCGACCCCGCGGCGGTGCTCGTCGGCAACGGCCCCGGCGACCCGGCTCAGCTCGACGGCCCGGTCGAGACCGTGCGCGAGCTGCTCGGACAGATGCCGCTCTTCGGGATCTGCCTCGGCCACCAGCTCGTCGGGCTCGCGCTCGGCCTGGAGACGTTCAAGCTCCCGTTCGGTCACCGCGGCGCCAACCACCCAGTCCGCGTGACCGGCTCGAAGCGCGTCCTCGTCACGGCGCAGAACCACGGTTTCGCCGTCGCGCCGGGCGACGCGGCCGAGGTCAGCCACGTCTCGCTCAACGACGGCACCGTCGAGGGCCTCCGCGGCGACGGCTTCGAGACGCTCCAGTTCCACCCCGAGGCCGCGCCCGGCCCGCACGACGCCGTTCCCTTCTTCGACAGGATCGCGGACGCGTGCCGAAGCGCACCGACCTTCGCAGCATCCTGATCGTCGGCTCCGGGCCGATCCGCATCGGCCAGGGCTGCGAGTTCGACTACGCCGGCGTCCAGGCCTGCCGGGCGCTGCGTGCCGAGGGCTACCGCGTCGTGCTCGCGAACTCGAACCCGGCGACGATCATGACCGACCCCGAGTGGGCCGACGCGACCTACCTCGAGCCGCTCGACGCGCCGACGCTCGCCGAGATCATCGTCCGCGAGCAGCCGGACGCGCTGCTTCCGACGCTCGGCGGCCAGACGGCGCTGAACCTCGCCGTCGAGCTGGCGGAGAGCGGCGTCCTGGCCGAGCACGGAGTC
Organism: uncultured Gaiellaceae bacterium; assembly: GCA_963705515.1. Classification (GTDB taxonomy): domain Bacteria; phylum Actinomycetota; class Thermoleophilia; order Gaiellales; family Gaiellaceae; genus Gaiellasilicea. The sequence continues at coordinate 1,038,891 of CAVPJV010000008.1, read as the reverse complement.
GAGCTGATCGGCGCCGACCTGCACGCGATCCGCACTGCGGAAGACCGCTCGCTCTTCCGCGCGGCGATGACCACTGCCGGCCTGCCGGTCCCGGTGAGCGTGGTCGTCACGTCGCTCGACCAGCTGGACGACTGTCCGGTGCCGGCGGTCGTGCGGCCGGCGTTCACGCTCGGAGGGCGCGGCGGCGGGATCGCGCGCACACGCGCGGAGCTGCGCGAGCGCGTCGGGCACGGGCTCGACGCAAGCCCGATCGGCCAGGTGCTGGTCGAGCGCTCGCTCGAGGGCTGGCAGGAGTTCGAGCTCGAGGTCGTCGTCGACACGGCCGGCAACTGCATCGTCGTCTGCTCGATCGAGAACCTCGACCCGGTCGGCGTCCACACCGGCGACTCGTGGACGGTGGCGCCGCAGCAAACGCTTCGCGACGGCGAGCTGCAGCGGCTCCGCGACGCCGCCTTCGCCTGCGCCCGCGCCGTCGGCGTCGCAACCGGCGGCGCCAACGTCCAGTTCGCCTACGAGCCCCAGACGCGCGAGCTGCAGCTGATCGAGATGAACCCGCGCGTCTCGCGCTCCTCGGCGCTCGCGTCGAAGGCGACCGGCTTCCCGATCGCGAAGCTCGCAGCGCTCCTCGCGGTCGGCTACACGCTCGACGAGCTGCCGAACGACATCACCGGCGTCTCGAGCGCCGCCTTCGAGCCGGCGCTCGACTACGTCGCCGTGAAGGCGCCGCGCTTCGACTTCGAGAAGTTCCCCGGGAACAGCCGCGCGCTCGGGACGGAGATGCGCGCGGTCGGCGAGGCGCTGGGAATCGGCCGCACGCTGCCGGAGGCGCTGCTGAAGGCGCTCGAGGGCGTCGAGGCGGGCGCCGCGTTGCCGGAGATCCCCGGCTTGCATCCCTACTTCGCCGACGAGCTCGCCTCGATCCGTGCCGCCGAGAACGACTTGGTCGCGATGGGCGATGTCATCGCGGCGAAGCGCTTCGGGCTCCCGGACTCCCGCATCGCCGCTCTGCTCGGAGTCACGGAGGCGGACGTGCGCGACCGGCGCCACCTCCCCGGCAGGCTCGCCGTCGACTCCTGCGCGGGCGAGTTCGAGGCCCGGACGCCGTACTACTACCTGTCGCACGAGCAGGACGACGGCGACGAGACCGCTCCCGGAGCGATCGTCGTGCTCGGCTCGGGCACGAACAGGATCGGCCAGGGGATCGAGTTCGACTACTGCTGCGTCCGGGCCGCGCAGGCCTTCCGCAAGCTCGGGCACGAGGTCGTGCTCGTCAACTCGAACCCGGAGACCGTCTCGACCGACTACGACACCTGCGACCGCCTCTATCTCGAGCCGGTGACGCTCGAGCGCGTGCTCGACGTCGTGGCGCTCGAGCGGCCGCTCGGCGTCGTCGTCTCGCTCGGCGGCCAGACCCCGCTCGGGCTCGCCGCCGCGCTCGCCGAAGCGGGCGTGCCGCTGCTCGGCGACCCGCTCGAGGCGATCGACCTCGCCGAGGACCGCGGCCGCTTCGGCGCGCTGCTGGCGGAGCTCGGCGTCAACGCGCCGGCCTGGACGTCCGCCTCGACGACCGTAGAGGCACGCGCGTTCGCCGAGGAGATCGGCTACCCGGTGCTCGTCCGCCCCTCCTACGTCCTCGGCGGCCGCGGCATGCGCGTTGCACGCAGCCCGGAGGAGCTCGAGCTCGCCGGCCCGGCGCTCGTCGACCGCTTCCTCGAGGGCGCGCTCGAGCTCGACGTCGACGTGCTCTGCGACGGCGAGGACGGCTGGGTCGCGGCGATCGTCGAGCACGTCGAGCGCGCGGGCGTCCATTCGGGCGACTCGGCGTGCGTGCTGCCCGCGCCGTCGGTGAGCGCGCCGCTCGAGGCCGAGATCAGGGAGCTCGCGTCGACGCTCGTCCACGGGCTCGGCGCACGCGGCCTGCTCAACCTGCAGCTGGCCTTGCACGAGGGCGCGCTCTACGTACTCGAGGCGAACCCGCGCGCGTCGCGGACGATCCCGTTCGTGGCGAAGGCGACCGGGATCCCGCTCGTCGACCATGCCTGCCGCCTGCTCCTCGGCGCGACGCTCGCCGAGCTCGACCTCCCCGACCGCGCCGTCCCCACGCGCGCCTGGGCGAAGGAGGCGATCTTCCCCTCCGAGCGCTTCACGGGCGCCGGCGACCGTGGGGTCGAGATGCGCTCGACGGGCGAGGTGATGGCGAGCGGCGCGACTCCCGTTGCCGCCTACCGCCGCGCGCTGCAGGCTGCGGGAAGGGCGCGGGCGACCGGAGGGATCGGAGCACCGCTCCAGGCGAGCGTGTATCAGTACGACCATGGCCGCCGACCCGCTCGTCCGGGAGACGCAGAAGCTGTACGGCCTGCCGCTGTCGCAGTTCACGGCGGCGCGTAACGAGCGCGCGAAGGCGCTGAAGAAGAAGGGGGAAGCGGAGCTGGCGGCGGCGGTCGCGACCGTGCCCAAGCCTTCGGTGGCGGCGGGAGCGCTGAACGAGCTCGTCCACGAGGATCCGTCCGAGGTGCGGGCGCTCGTCCAGTCGGGCAAGCGGCTGCGGCAGGCGCAGGAGGCGGCCGTCTCGGGCAAGAAGGGCGCCGACCTGAACGAGGCGATCAAGGAGCACCGCGTTGCGCTCGAGCGCGTCCAGCGTGACCTGCGCCGGCGGAAGCTGAGCGCGGCCACGCTCGACAAGGCGACGCAGACCCTGCGCGTCGCCTCGCTCGATCCGGAGCTCTGGCCGCTGCTCGAGCGCGGCCTGCTGCACGAGGATCTGACCTCGTCCGGCTTCGGCATCGACCCGGGGCTCGTGCCGGCGACGCCCAAGAAGCGCGCCGCCCCGAAAGCGGCGCCGCCGAAGACGGACAAGCGCGCCGAGGAGCGTCGCCGCCGGGCGGAACGGAAGCTCGCCGAGGCGGAGAAGGCGCTCGAGGATGCTCGACGCCGTGCCGAGCGCGCTCTGCAGGACGTCGAGCGGGCCACGGCCGATGTCGGAGAGCGCCCGTGCCGAGCTCGACTAGGAGGGGTACTGCGGATCGAGCCGCCGCAGCGCCTCGACGAGCACGGTCGCGACGGCGTGGTTCCGTACCCAGTTGCGGTCGGCGGGGATCACGTACCAGGGTGCGTGCTCGGTCGAGGTCTCGGTCAGAGCCTGCTCGTACGCCGTCGTGAACTCGGCGAAACGACGCGACGTCTCCTCGTCCTTCGGGTCGTACTTCCAGTGCTTGGTCGGATCTGACACGCGCTCGGCGAACCGCTCCTGCTGCTCCTCGGCGGAGACGTGGAGGAAACACTTGAGCACGGTCGTCCCCTCGTCGGCCAGCAGCCGCTCGAACTCGACGATCCGCTGCGGACGGCGCCGCCACACCTCCTCCGGCGCGAGCCCGAGCACCCCGACCGTGACAACGTCCTCGTAGTGCGAGCGGTTGAAGATCCCGAGCATCCCCCTGGCCGGGCATTCCGCGTGCACGCGCCAGAGAAAGTCGTGCGCGAGCTCGACCGGCGTCGGCGCCTTGAACGACGTCACGCGGCAGCCCTGTGGATTCACGCCCGAGAAGACATGGCGAATCGTGCCGTCCTTGCCCGACGCGTCGAGCCCCTGGAGGACGACGAGGACGCTCCGCTTCCCTTCGGCGTACAAACGCTCCTGGAGCGACCCGAGCTCGTCGAGCAACGCCTCGAGCTCCTCGTCGGCATCCTTCTTCTCCGGCAAGCCGAGCGTGGCGCGCGGGTCGCGCTGCTCGAGGCCTGCGGTCGATCCGGGTCTGACGATGAGCGCGTCGAGCATCGGCGCAGCCTACTTTCGGGAAGGTACAGTCGCGAGACGGCGGCTGAGCGCGGGCGGCCGAACTCTTCGGCACGCGGCACGCGGGATAGGAGGCAACTCATGGCTTTGCAACTCAACGACACGGCACCCGACTTCGAGGCAAACACGACCGAAGGACGGATCACGTTCCACGACTGGATCGGCGACTCATGGGCGGTCCTCTTCTCGCACCCGAAGGACTTCACGCCGGTGTGCACGACCGAGCTCGGCTACATGGCGAAGATCAAGCCGGAGTTCGACCAGCGCGGGGTCAAGATCATCGGGCTCTCGGTCGACCCCTCCGACCGGCACGTCGACTGGGCGAAGGACATCGAGGAGACCCAGGGGCACGCACCCAACTACCCGATCATCGCCGACGAGGACTTCGCCGTCTCGAAGGCGTACGGGATGCTGGCGTCGAGCGTCGAGGGCGATCCACTTGCCAGGACGCCGGCCGACAACCAGACGGTGCGGAACGTGTTCGTGATCGGCCCGGACAAGAAGATCAAGCTGATCCTCGTCTACCCGATGACCACCGGGCGCAACTTCGACGAGGTGCTGCGCGTGATCGACTCGCTCCAGCTGACCGCGACGCACAAGGTCTCGACGCCGGTCAACTGGAAGCAGGGCGAGGACGTGATCATCGCCGGCTCCGTCAGCGACGACGAGGCGAAGGAGATGTACCCGGACGGCTGGGAGTCGCCGAAGCCCTACATCAGGATCGTGCCGCAGCCGCAGTAAGCTTCGAGTCAGGTCGGGCAGGCGCGGCTCGCGTCCGCCCGACCCGGCGCCACGGGCTCAGCCACTCCGAGCCGCCACACGTGAGCGCTCGAGTCCCCGCAACGCGATGAGGTCGCGGTACCGGTGGTAGCTCGCCTTCGGAATCCGCTCGAGCGTCTCGTCGTCGACGTAGACGAGCCCGAAGCGCTGTGCGAACCCCTCCGCCCATTCGAAGTTGTCGAGCAGCGACCAGACGAAGTAGCCGGCGACAGGGACGCCAGCGGCGATCGCGGCGGCGACCGCTTCGACATGACGCTCGACGTAGGCCGCTCGGCGCCGATCGTCGACGCGGCCGTCGACAGCCGCGTCCGGGAAGGCGGCGCCGTTCTCGGTCACGACCAGAGGCGGTACGCCGTACCCTTGCGAGTTAGCCGCGGGGCCCACCCTATTCAGCCCCTGCACCACCGCGCCGGGCGCCCCTCTTTTCGGAGCCCTCACCCTTAGGCGCGAGGCCACCGTTATTCAGCCCTTCGGCGGTGCCCTCCGACTTAGCTGCGAGCGCCCCTGTATTCGGCCCCTGCACACTTCGGGCGGGCCAGCTCTGGAGCGGAGCGATTGAGGTGCCCTGCCTCCGATTTAGCGCAAGCACCGCCCCTTTTCGGTGCTCAACACTCGCCACTCAGGAGCTCGGCTGGGGTCCTTTCGGGCGGGCCCTCTGGAGCGGCGGGCGACGTGGTGCCCCCTGCGAATTAGCGCTGGGGCCACCCCATTTCGGGATGATGGCGGAGAGCGGAGAGCGGAGAGTGGAGCGGCGAGCGATGCCTGCGAGTTAGCTTCCGGCGCCCCTGCTTTCAGAGCGACCCGAGGAGCGATGCTCCCTTGCGAGTTAGGGCTGGCGCCGCCCCTTTTCAGGCGCGGGGTGCCCTGCGAACTAGCTGTGGACGCCCCTGTTTTCAGAACGTGCCAATCCCGCATGGCCAGGCGGCTGGCGGGGCCTGCGGGCCGTTAGGCGACCTCTGAGGGCCTTGTACGGGGCGGGACGCGGCAAACCCGCATGGCTGCGTGGTGGGCGCCCCGGCCTCCTGGGTCGGTTGGGTGGATGCGCTTGCAGATCGTGCAACTCGCTATGGTCGCAAACCCGCATGGGCAATGGGTTTGCCGTATGCGTCGCGACCGATAAAAGCTTAGACGTCCTTAGGCGTCCGTCTACGGTCCAACTTGCTCAGGTTGCCGCTCACCGCCAGATGGCGCCGGCTCAGCGTAATCGTCCGTTGTGAACAGGCGGACCAAGCCGCGGTACTTCGCGGTGATTTCACTCTTCTTGGTCGCCTCCGCAGGACTGCGGACGAACAATGGCTCCCAGGCGGTACTCCACTTTCTGCGCTCTGACTTCTGCTCCTCGATCGATGAACGTAGCTTCGCGTCTTCCGCTTTGCCCGTGTAGTGCTTGTAGCAGGCGTCGATGAAGTCGGTATAGGCGGCACTCACCGGCTTGGGGAACAAGTGCTCGTTCGAAAAGAAGATTCGATCGATGTCTCGCTTGAGTGCAATCGCGCGTGGAGGGCTTATCTCTCGGTAATGGCCAACCAACGTGAAGAAACAGAGCAGATCGTTGAGCCCCGGACTCATCTCATCCCAGAACCGGAGTCGGCGTTCGTAAAGCGTGCGCCGTAACCACTGCTGACGGTCCCACTCACGAGCCTCCCTCGAAACGAACCAGCCGAGGAAGAAAATCGCTAGCGGTGTGAGGAGCGCGACGGCGAGCTTTAGGGCTTCCAGTGTGTTCGATGCGCCGAGGATCATGGGGAACGAGTTACTCGCAGACAAACAAGACGACGTCATCGCCCTTCGTCATTTCCCAGCCCGTCGGCGGTCCCGATTGTTCCACGACGCCAGGTTCATACCGACACGGCCTGATCGGTTCAATACTCTGGACGCTCAGTCCAACCTCGGCGAGCTTCTCCTGAGCTTGCTGCTGAGTCATGCCACGGAGTTCGGGCACCTTGATCTTCGTGGAGGGTGGTGGCGGGTTGACGACGCCGCCGTTACTGCCGTCACCACCGCTTGGACTAACAGGCGTGCTCGGGGAATCGTCGCCGCCGCCTATGACCCCAGTCTTGTTCAGCGAGATCAAGGCCGTGGCGAGCACGACGATTGCGGTCAGGAGGCCGATGAATTCCTTCATCGCCAGCCGAAACTAGGACGGGCCTCACCAATAGTCAAGCCCGGGAACCAGCCGCACGCCCGGAGCGACACGATGGTTGCGCCCGCCGAGCCGGACGGGATCACGAGACGGTCGGCCCTTCACCGCGCCACCGGGATCGGGGCAAACAGGGCCTCCAGCGCCGGCGCGGCGCCAACGCTTGGCCGTTGCCATTCTGTTGCCAAGCGCCCCGGCGCGTTGCCCGACCTGAAATCGGAAGGCCCGCGTTTGCGGGCCTTTAGCGATGGAGCTAGGCGGGCTCGAACCGCCGACCTCCTGGGTGCGATCCAGGCGCTCTCCCAGCTGAGCTATAGCCCCTCGGTCGCGCATTGTAGCGCCTCAGTTGAGCGCTGCCACCAACGCCTCGAGCGTGTCCTGGTTCCAGCCGTTCATGAAGTCGGCATGCGCCCCGAAGCGGCCCGACGCCTGCAGCAGCCGGCGCTGCTCGGTCTCCGGGTAGAGGAAGATCAGGACGAGCGTCGGCACCGCGACCGGGTGCGTGCGTGGGCAGCGTCCGCTGACTGCGTAGGCCATGTGACGCTTGTGGTCGAGGCTGTCGAGGTCGCTTCCGTTCCAGCAGCCCGGGAACGTCGCTCGCAGGTGCAGCGCCCGGTCGGCCGGACAGTTCGGCACGACCGCGGACTTCGGCGGCGCGCCGAACCCGCCGCAGCCCCAGCCGACGACGGAGAGCGACTGCGGCCGCTTCGCGTTCTGGTTACCCGCGATCATCACAAGCCCGGGCGGAAAGGCGCGAACGGGTTCCTTGGTGCGGCGCACGTAGTAGCCGACGCCGACGAGCGGCCGCAACGCTCGCCCGCCTGCGAACAGCGTCGGCACCCAGTACGCGGACGAGTCGCCGATGTCCTCGCAGCTCGACTCGCCGCCGACCAGCGAGGCGGCCGTGGAGTTCGCATCGACGGTCCGGTTGCCGATGAACGTGTGGTGGTGCGACGCGCCGGGCTTGCCGGCGAGCACAATCGGGTCGTCGTTCGACATCAGGCTGACGCCGCACCCGATCACGAAGTACGGCCCGCCAGGGAAGCGCGCGGGATCCGGATCGGAGGCGGCGCGGACGGCGAGCGCCGGCAGCGCGGTCACGCCGGCGGCGACGAACGCGGCCAGGACGAGGAGGTGTGCAGTCGAGAGCCTGCGCAGCGTGAACAACCTCCGCTCGAGTTGCGCCGATTGTCACACAGTCGGGATCAAGAAACGGTCAAGGCGCGACCGGTTGCAGCGACTCGAGCCGGTCGATCTTCGCCATCTTCGGGAAGAGCCTCGGCCAGACGAGGGCGCAGAGGATCGTCAGCGACCCGCCGATCACGACCGCCGGCACCGCGCCGATCAGGGCCGCCGCCACGCCCGACTCAAAGGCTCCGAGCTCGTTCGACGCGCTGATGAAGACCATCTCGACCGCGTTCACCCTGCCGCGGAGCGCATCCGGAGTCGCGAGCGCGGTGATCATCGAGCGGATGTTCATGCTGATCATGTCCGCGAAGCCGCTCACGCCCAGCGCGGCGAACGAGAGCGGGAACGAGCTCGAGAGCCCGAAGACGACCATGCTCGCGCCGAAGACGGCGACCACGATCAGGAGCTTCCGCCCCGCCATGCCCCGCAGCGGCCTGCGCGTGAGCATGATCCCGGCAAGCATCGCTCCCACCGCCGGCGCGCTCCGCAGCACGCCGAGCCCGACTGGGCCGACGTCGAGCACGTCGCGCGCGAAGACCGGCAACAGCGCGACTGCGCCGCCGAACAGCACCGCCACGAGGTCGAGCGAGATCGCGCCGAGCAGCACCGGCGTCCGCCGGACGAAGCGGAGCCCGGCCAGCAGCGACTCCAGGCGCGAGCCGCCGATCTGGAACGGCGCCTCCTCGATCGCCCGCAGCTTCATCGGCACGACGAAACCAACCGCAATCAGCATCAGCACGGCCGCGGTGGCGTAGACGAGCTCCGGCCCGAGCGCGAAGAGCAGCCCGCCGACGGCCGGCCCGACGACCACGACGGCCTGGGAGACAGTGGAGCGGAGCGCGATCGCGTTCGGGAGCAGCTCGAACGGGACGAGCGTCGGCGTCATCGACCGGATCGCGGGATTGCCGACCGCAGCTGAGCACCCGCTCGCGAACGAGAGGGCGAGGAACGGCCAGAGCTCGTTCGCGCCGTTGATGCTGACGACGAGCAGGAGCATCGTGATCACCGCGTCGACGGCGAGCGAGCCCATGTAGATCAGCTTTCGCGGCAGCCGGTCGGCCAGCGCCCCGGCGGGGAGTGCGAAGAGGAGCAGCGGCAGGAACTCGGCCAGACCGACGAGGCCGAGGTAGAGCGGGTTCCGGGAGATGTCGTAGACCTGCCAGCCGACGGCCACGAAGACCATCTCGCGGCCGAAGCCGTACGAGACGCTCGACCCGATCGAGAGCGTGTAGTCGCGAACGTGGAGAACGTCGGGAAGGCGCCTTCTCATCGGACGGCGAGGCTATCCATACGATGCGCTCGTGCGCGCGGTCGTGCTCGACGCAGACGGACAACCCCGCCTCGCGGACGCGGCCGCACCGGCTGACCCGATGCGCGTGCTCGCCTGCGGGCTCTGCGGCTCCGACGTCGAGAAGATCGGCGTCGCCCCCGCCGGGACGGTGCTCGGGCACGAGGTCGTCGCGCGGCGTGCGGACGGTGCACGCGTCGCGCTGATCCACCACTTCCCGTGCGGCGAGTGCGAGCGCTGCCGCGCAGGCCGCGAGTCCACCTGCGAGCGGTTCGCTGCGCCGACGATCGTCCCCGGCGGCTTGGCCGATGAGGTCGAGGCCGCCGACGGCATCGAGCTCCCGGACGCGATCGGCGACGCGGTGGGCACCTACCTCGAGCCGCTCGCCTGCGTCCTCCGCGGAGCGGAGCGCGTGCCGCGCGGGCGTGTGCTCGTCGTCGGCCAGGGGTTCGTCGGGCGGCTCTTCGCGGAAGTGCTGCGGGCGCGTGGCGACGACGTCTATGCGACCGACGCGCGCGCCGAGCGCGCAGGGCGCTCGCCCGACGGCCCCGTCGACGCCGCGGTGCTGTGCGCCCCGGCGGCGCCGCTCGACGCGGTCGCGCCCGGCGGCACCGTCCTCGTCTTCTCCCCGGCGGCACCGGTCGACCTCGACCTCGTCTATCGGAACGAGCTGACGCTGACAGGTTCCCGCTCGGCGACGCCGCGCCACATGCGGGCTGCGCTCGAGCTGCTACCCGAGCTCGACCTGCCCGAGCCGACCGTGCTCCCGCTCGACCGCTTCGAGGACGGGCTCGCGCTCTACCGCTCCGGCGGTGCACTCAAGGTCGTCTTCACGCCGTGAGGGCGCTGCGCTTCCACGGCCCGGGCGACCTGCGGCTCGAGGACGTGCCGAACCCGGAGGCGGGACCGGGCGACGTGCTCGTCCAGGTCGAGGTCGCGCTCACGGACGGCACCGATCTGAAGACCTTCCGGCGCGGCCACCCGGTCCTCCTCCGCGAGCTGCCGAGCCCGTTCGGGCACGAGTTCTGCGGGATCGAAGTCGCCACCGGAAAGCGCGTCGTCGCCGCCAACTCGGCCGCGACAGACGACCGCGGAGCGCCGATCGAGCTCCTGAACGGCGCCTACGCCGAGCTGATCGTCGTTCCCGCCGCGATCGCCGCGGTCAATCTGCTGCCCGTGCCGGCGGGACTCGCGCCCGAGGTCGCGGCGATGGTCGAGCCGCTCGCCTGCTGCCTGCGCGGCGTCGAGCGGGCGGAGGTCCGGGCCGGCAACCGGGTCGCGATCCTCGGCGCCGGCCCGATCGGGCTGATGCTGAGCGCCTGCGTCGCCGATGCCGGCGGCCGCCCGGAGGTGGTCGGCGGGCGAGCAGAGCGGCGTGCGCTCGTCCCCGAGTTCGGCGGCCAGACCGGCGACGGCGACGGCGCCGACGTCGTGATCGAAGCAGCGGGCACCGACGAGGCGTGGCAGCGGGCGCTCGAGCTCGTCGCGCCCGGGCGGCACCGTCCTCTACTTCGGCGGCCGCGAATCCGGCGCCGAGCTGCGCGTCGACGCGTACCGGCTCCACTACGAGGAGCTGACGCTGCGCGGCGCCTTCCATCACGCACCCACGGCACGTCCGCGCCGCGCTCGCCTTCCTCGCGAGCGGCGCCTATCCGTGGCACCGGTTGATCACCCACCACGTCCGGCTCGAGGACGTTCCCGCGCTGCTCGCCGATCCACCAGCCGACTACCTGAAGGCGGCGGTGATCCCATGATGAGGCGGGCCGCGTAGGCTCACCCCGCAACACCGGCGAGCGCGAGCGAGGCGAGATTCGTCGTCGCGCACGTCCGAAATGCGTCGCAGCACCGCGCGCGCGGATGAGCCAGATGCTAGACCACGGCGTAGAGGCGCCACTTGTCCGGAACGCCCTTGAGGACGTGCTCGCCGCGGTCCTCGAAGCGGAGGCCCGATCCAGCGACGAGATCCTTCACGGTGCTCGAGACGAGGATCTCGCCTGCCGCCGCGAGTGAGGAGATCCGGGCACAGGAGTGAACCGCGATCCCGGTCACCTTGTCGCCAAGCCGCTCGCACTCGCCCGTGTGGACGCCCGCACGGACGTCGAGCCCAAGCTCGCGCATGCGTGTGAGAACCGCCGCGGCGCAGTGGACGGCGCGCGCGGGCCCGTCGAACGTCGCAAAGACGCCATCGCCTGCCATGTCGATCTCGGTGCCGCCGTGGCGGGCAAGCTCGTCGCGGACACGGTCGCGGTGCGCGCGAAGGAGCTCGCGCCAGCGCCGGTCGCCGAGCTCTACGGCGAGGTCGGTGGACCGGACGATGTCGGTGAAGAGGATCGTGGTCAGGAAGCGATCCGAACTCGGCGCCGGTCTGACTCCGGTGACGAACTCCTCCACCTCGGCGAGGATCGGCTCGGCATCGCCCCAGAACCAGACGTGGTCGTCGCCCTCGAGTTCCACGAGGCGGGCTCCCGCGATCCGCTCGGCGAGATAACGGCCGTGCCCGCTGTGAACGAGCCGGTCCCGTGACCGCTGCAGGACGAGCGTCGGGACGCGGATCGCCGGCAGGACGTCCCGGATGTCGATACGCACGTTCATCTCCGTGAGGGCGGAAGCGGTGGCCGGGCTCGCCGACAGCCTGAGGTAGCGGTTGAACCACGCGACCGCGCCCGCATCGTCGGCGCGGGTCGGTGCCCAGATCTGGAGGAGGTCGTCGTTCGCGCCCCAGGTGCGTTCGAGCTCGGCAATGAAGGCGTCGATCCCGTCAGCGGGCCAGCCCCACGGGTAGTCCGGCGGGTCGGCGAGGAAGCGCGCGTAGCCGGCGTACATGACGAGCGCCGTCGTCCGTTCCGGATACGTCGCGGCGAAGAGCGCGCACATCGGTCCGGCCTCGGAGACGCCGAACAGCACCGCCTGCTCCGACTCGACGGCGTCCATCACGGCTCTGACATCGTCCATCCGCTCCTCGAGCGTCGGCAGCTTGTCCGCCGGGACGCGATCCGAGAGGCCGGTCCCCCGCTTGTCGAGCAGGATCAGGCGGCTGAAGCCGGCGAGGCGCCGCAGGAAGGCCGCATAGTCCGGCTGCTCCCAGGCCAGCTCGAGGTTCGACACCCAACCCTGGATCCAGACGATGTCCGGCGGGCCGGCGCCAACCGTCTGGAATGCGATGTGGGCGTCTCCGCTGCGCGCATAGCGAACGGATTCGGGCACGGTTCGTCAGGTTCCGAGGGGGAGGTCGACGGCTTGCCCGTCCGAGCGCAGGAACTCGACCCGGGCGAGGGCGAGCACCGCGTTCGCCACGTTGCGCCGCTCGAGCGCCTCGATCGCACGGATCGACTCGGCCGCCGCCATCCTCAAAGCCGCGGTGATCCCTTGACGAGCCGGATGGCGAAGGCTCCCGCCCCCGCAACACCGGCGAGCGCGAGCGACGCGAGGTTCGTCGTCGCGCACGTCCGGCAGGCGTTGCAGCACACCGCGGCCATCGGCGCATGCTCGCCGTACTTGCCCGCCGCCTGAACCATCTTCCCCTGCCAGACCGCCTTCATGGGGTCATGATAATCCGGTCATGGGACTCGCTCACTGGGACGAGGTCGAGCTGCATCATCGGGCGAAGGGCGAGATGGATGCGACGTGGCAGCGGCTCGGCGACGCGGCCGGGACGAAGGACGTCGGCCTCAACCGGGTTCGCGTCGCGCCGGGGAAGCTGCCGACGCCGCCCCACTCGCACGGCGCCTCCGAGGAGGTCTACTACGTGCTCGCGGGCTCCGGGCTCGCGTGGCAGGACGAGCAGGTGCACGAGGTCCGGCCCGGCGATTGCGTCATCCACCGCGCCAACGAGCTCGAGCACACGTTCGTCGCGGGGCCGGAAGGCCTCGACTACCTCGTCTTCGGCACCCGGCATCCGACGGAGCTCGGCTGGCTGCCCCGCTCGGGCGCCGTCCGCCTCGGTTGGCCGTGGGTCGAGGGCCGCACCGATGACCCGTGGGACCGCGAGGCGGCCGGACCGCCGCTCGAGTACGGCGAGCCCGCCGAGCGGCCGGCGAACATCCTCAACGTCGACGAGGTCGAGCTCGAGCGCTGGGGAGCGGCGACGACGGCGCCGCTGGCGACGAAGGAACGCTCCGACCAGGCGGGCTTCCACTGGGAACGGCTCGATCCGGGCGGACGGGGCTCGGTGCCGCACTGCCACTCCGAGGAGGAGGAGATCTTCGCCATCCTCGAGGGCGAGGGAACGCTCCACCTCTGGCCGTCGCCGTCGTTCGCGGCAGGGACGGGTTCCGAGAAGGAGGAGATCCCGATTCGAACCGGCCACGTGATCGCGCGGCCGCCGGGGACGCGTGTCAGCCACTGGTTCCGGGCGGGCGAGAGCGGCTTGACGATGCTGATCTACGGCACCCGCAAGCCGAACGACATGGCCTTCTATCCTCGCTCGAACAAGATCGCCTGGCGCGGGCTCGGCGTGATCGGCCGGATCGAGATCCTCGACTACGACGACGGCGAGCCGGAGGACGACGGCACGGACTAGCCGAAGAGCGTCAGCTCGGGCTCGCGCTCGCCTCGCAGCACGGCCAGGTCGACCTCGACGCAGGCGAGCCCGCGCGACTCGGCGAGCGTCACCGCCTGCGGCTTGAACGACTGCGCCGCCAGGATGCCGCGGCAGCCCGCCTTGGCCGGATCGGCGCGGATGAAGCCGAGATAGCGGGTCAGCTGCTCGACCGCCTCGATCGTCCCCACCCGCTTGATCTCGACCGCGACCCAGCCGTCGTCGCAGTCGCGGCACATCAGGTCGACGGGGCCGATCTCGGTCATCCACTCGCGCCGGTCGAGCCGGAGCTCGGCCTCGAGCCACTCGGGCGCGGCGGCGAGAGCCTCCTGCAGGTGCTTCTCGACCCCGTCCTTCTCGAGCCCGGCGACCTCGTCCATCTCGTGCTCCTGGTCCGAGAGGACCTCGGCGATCCGGATCTCGAGCCGGTCCTCCGTCTTCCCGGCGCGCTTGCGGACGACGATCAGCTCGTCCGACTCCTCGATCACGGTCGGCGGCGTCATCCAGTTGCTCGGGCGGTAGCCGCCGCTGTCGGCGTGGACGAGCACCGAGCCGTCGGACTTGATCATCAGCAGCCGCACAGCCTCCGGCAAGAAGGCGTCGAGGCGGCCGGTGTAGGTGACCTCGCAGCGGGCGACGAGCAGGCGCATGGGCCGCTCAACCTACTGGCCCTTTCGGACATGACGGGGTCTGACCCCGGACATGTCCCTTCGTGCCCGCCGCGGTGCGCCTGCAACCGCTTGAACAGTGGCGAGCTCGTCCGTTTCAGACACGACGGGGTCTGACCCCGGACATGGCCGCGAAGGACAGGGCTCAGCGGCGGCGGACGAGGGTGACGCCGTCGCGCACCGTCAGCTGGACGGCGACGACGCGGTCGTCGGCGGCGAGCTTGTCGTTCAGCGCCGCGATCAGCCTCGTCGTCTCGTCGGGCGGATCGAGCACGCGCCCGCTCCAGAGCGTGTTGTCGATCGCGATCAGGCCGTGCTCCGACAGCCGCGGCAGCACCGCCTCGAAGTAGGCGTCGTAGCTCTCCTTGTCCGCGTCGATGAAGACGAAGTCGAACTCGCCCTCGAGCTGTCCGATCGTCTCCAGCGCCGGGCCGAGGTGGAGCGTGACCTTGCCGCCGTCCGGGCTACGGTCGAAGTAGCGCTGGGCGACCTCGGCGTGCTTCGGCTCGACGTCGAGCGTGTCGATGTGTCCGTCCGCCGGCAGTGCCGCCGCCATCGAGAGCGCCGAGTAGCCGGTGAAGGTGCCGATCTCGAGCACCCGCTTCGCCCCGATGCCGGCGACGAGGAGCTCGAGGAAGCGGCCCTCGATCGGCCCGGTCAGCATCTGCGGCGCCGACATCGTCGCCTTCGTCTCGGCGGCCAGCTCGGCCAGCAGCGGGTCGGGCGCGGTCGTGTGCCGCTCGGCGTACTCCTCCAGCTTCTCATCGACGATGAAGCTCATCGCTCCACCCGTGAGCCGCCGATGATCGCCTCGCGGCCGTCGCCGAAGCGCACCAGCGCCTTGCCCTTGCCGTCGTAGTCGGGCGACCAGACGACGAGCGTCGCGTCCTCGCCGCCGACGCGTACCGGCTCGTCGATCGACGCCGCGTCACCGCGCCAGTAGCGGATGAACGGGTTCTCCTCCCACTCGCGGCCGATCGTCGTCTCGTCCGTGTGCCCGGGCAGGACGCGCACCTCGTGGGGCAGCGTCATCAGCGTGTCCATCACGGACGCACGGATCGGAACCGCGTCCGGCCCGCCGCCGACCGCGTCCTTGAAGAGGATGTCGGCCGTGAAGGCGACGGTCTCGTTCGCGACGAAGGTGAGGTGGTCGGACGCATGTCCCGGAGTCTCCAGGGCCTCGATCGTGAGACCCCCCGTTTCGAGCGGGCCTTTGACGATCTCGACGCCGTAGCGCTCGACGAGCTCTGCGTCGCCCGCGACGTGATCGGGGTGCGAGTGCGTCGTCAGCAGGTGCGTCACGTTCAGGCGCTCGCGCTCGACGATCTCGAACAGCGGCTCGAGCGGCGCGCCGCTGTCGATGAACACCGCCGTCCCGCCGGGCTCGTCCGCGAGCAGGTACGCGTTCGAGAGCCAGTCGGGATGCATGCTCCGCTCGATCAGCACGGCGAGACCGTAACACCGCGAGAAAGGATCGCGGCCGGCGAAGCCTCTTCTCTCAGTGGGTGCGCGCGCTCGAGAGAGCCGCACGCGCCTGGGCCTCTTCCTAGGGCGCGTGCGGCAGCGTCGGAAGGGGTACCGCAGGAACCGGCAACGGCGGTGCGCTCGCCCCAGCGGCGCCCGCCGCGCCGGTCGCGGCCTCGATCACATCCGGCACCGGCGGCAGTGGCACCGGGAGGAGCGGAGGGAGCGCGACCGGAGGCAGCGGCAGCTCCGATGGCACCTCGAGCACGTCGTCCACGACCGTTGCCGCCACGCCCGTCGACTCGAGCGCCGGCACGGCGTGCGGCGTCGCCGCGGTCGCCACGACGTCCGGCTTGGGCGGTGCAGGATCGGGCACCGCGGCGGGCGCAGGCGTTGAGGCTGGACGCGAATGCCGCGCGGGGCGCGTCGTCGTCGGCCCGACGCCACCGACTCGGACGCGCGACTTCCTCGGCGCGCCGACTTTCGGCTTCGCGACGGCAGGAGCGGCCGCAGGCTCGGCCACGGCTGCGCCGCTCGGCACGACGGCCTGCGGCACCGGCACTGCGACACTCGCGCCGGCGACCGTGAGCACCGTGGCGCCGAGCGCGCCGGCGGCGCGCGGGGTCAGGGTCGCGACCTCGATCCGCGACCAGAGCCCGACGAGCCAGCCGGGCAGCGGCGGCAGGAAGATCGGTCGACGCAACACGGTCGGCGGGTCGAGCTGGTCGCGCAGCGAACGGCGCGCCCGGAAGAGCAGCATCTGGATCGAAGCGACGGTCGAGTCGACCTCTTCGGCGATCTCGACGTAGGAGAGCCCGACGATCTCGCGGAGCACGAAGACGCGTCGCTGCTCCGACGGCAGGGCTGCGAGCGCCTCGGCGAATGCGCGGGACTGCTCGTGCGGCAGGTCGCCGGTGAGCGGGAAGTCGGCGTCCTCGACGAGCTCCTCGCGCGGTCGGCGCTGAGCGGTGCGGAAGCCGGCGTCGACGCACGTTCTCGGAGATTGCGAGCAGCCAGGCGCGGGGCGACTGGGCCTGCGTGCCACGCAGCACCGCGCGGTAGGCGTCGACGAACGCGGCCTGCGTCACGTCCTCGGCGTCGTGCGCGTTCCCGAGCTCGCGCAAAGCCGCCCGGTAGACGTCGGCGCGATGCCCCCGATAGAGCTCTTCGAACGTGAGGTCTACGGCGGCACGCGCGGGACTGGCTCGACTCGTGGCCATCGTCAGCACAACGGCCGAAGCGCCGGAAAGGATGCGCGTCAGCGCTCGGCACGCTGCTTCGCGGCGCGGAGCCAGCGGCGTCGAATCAGGCCGCTGAAGGGCCTGACCACGACCCAGTAGGCGCCGAAGCGACGCCGCGCCGCGGCGTCGGTGAGGAAGACGCGCGTCTCCGTCTCCAGCCGCGCGCCCTCGCCGTCCGAGAGCGAGCGGAGATCCATCGCCATCTTCGCGTAGCCCGGCTCGCTGAAGCTGAGAAAGTCCTCACCGGCCCGAAGGCTGCCGCCCGGCGTCCAGGGCCGTCCGATCAGCGTCAGCGTCTCCGGATCGTGGGGCCGGAAGCCGCGGGCGCGCATCGACGCCCAGATCGGCGTGTCGCGACCCGACCGCAGCCCACGGAGGCGGAAGAGCATCGACACCAGCGGAACGTCCTCGGGCCGTGTCTCTCTCGCGGCCGCGAGCGCGACGTCCGGCGGGGCGTCGATCCAGATCGAGTGGTGCTCGCGGTGGTGGTAGACCGGCAGCGCGTCGGTGACCGTCATCCCGTGATCCTCCCAAACGGCGAGAATCGCTCGATGCGCGTGGCCCTCGTCGTCCTGGCCCTGCTCGCGGCCGCGCCAGCGCAGGCCGGCGTTCGCGTCGTGGCGCCGTTCGATCCGGCTGACTACGCCGACCGGGCGGCGGTCGGGCTGCTCGTCCCGGGGGCAGGGCCGACGGTGACGCGGGAGGCGGCGCTGGCCGCGCTCCTGCGGGGCAAGCTCGAGCACGGGCTGCTCGGAGGGATCGCCCCGGGCGAGAACCGGATCGAGCTCGGGGCGCCGGGCGGGCCTGAGATCCTCGTCTCGCTGCCGCCCCCCGGCCGGACCGACAACGACGTCCGCTACCCGATCGCACTCCTCGGGAAGCGCGGTCTGCTCACGTCGGACTCCACCCGGATCGACGGCCTCGTCTCCGTCACCGACGTCGCGACCGGTCGACTCCGCGTCGTGCCGGACGACGATCCGGCGCAGGCGCTCGAAGAGCTCGACCGGCGCATCGAGCGCAACTCCGACTGGCGGCTGCCCCTGACGATCGCCCTCGCCGCGCTCCTGATCGCGCTCGCGATGATCAGACCGAAGTACGCGCTGCGCGCGCTCCTCGTCGCGCTGGCTCTCAATCTCTGGCTGAGCCCGTTGCTGGCCATCGCGGCGGGCGTCGCCGTGCTGCTGCTCCCGCTCGGCTGGGCCTGCGCGGCGATCCTCCTCGCCTACCTCGTCTCGATGGGGCTCGATGCGGAGACGGTGGCGCTCTCGCCGTTCGGCCCCTCGCAGTCGGGCCGCTTCTACGGGATCAACAACCTGCTCGAGACGATGCTGCTCGCGCCGGCCCTCCTCGGGGCGGCGCTGCTCGGCCGCGCTGGACTGCTCGTCGTGGGGCTCGCCTTCGTCACCATCGGCGGGAACCGCTTCGGCGCCGACGGCGGCGGCATCGTCGTCCTCGCCGTCGCCTACCTAATCCTCTGGCTGCGATTGCGCGGCGAGCGGCTGACCTGGCGGCTCGCCGGGCTCGTCGCGGCGGGCGCGATCGCCCTCGCGCTCGTGCTGCTCGGCCTCGATGCGGCGACCGGAGGCTCGAGCCACGTCACCGACGCCGTCGGCGACGGCCCGGTCGCGCTCGCCGGCGACATCGCCGACCGGATCGAGCTCTCCGTGCGCCGCACCGCGGCGAGCGTCGGCGCCACGGTCGTGGTGCTCGGATCGCTCGCGATCCTGGTCGCTGTGGCGCTGCGCGCACGCCGGAGCCCGGTGCTCGACGCCTTCCTCGTCGGGATCGCCGTCTCGCTCGTCGTCAACGACACCCCCGGCGACGTGCTCGGGATGGGGGCCGCGATCGCGATCGCGCTTGCCCGCTACACACCCGAGCACGGCTGGTTAAGCTCTGAAGCGATGCGTCGCGCGGCCGTTCTGCTCACGATCTTCGCCTTCTCGGCCGGCCTCGCGGGGTGCGGCGGCGGCGAGGAGGTCAGCCCCACGCCCGAGACGATCGTCGGGACGCTGCCCGAGGCGACGACCGCCGAGCAGCCGACGTCGACGCTCGAGGGCGATGCCTCGAACGGCGCGAAGGTGTTCGCCTCGGCGGGCTGCGGCGGCTGTCACACACTCGAGGCGGCCGGCTCGTCGGGCAGCGTCGGCCCCAACCTCGACCAGGCGCAGCCCGAGCCCTCGCTCGTGATCGAGCGTGTCACCAACGGCCAGGGCGCGATGCCCTCGTTCGCGGACAGCCTGAGCGAGCAGGAAATGGCCGACGTCGCCGCGTACGTCTCCGAGTCGACGCACTGACGCTCCCCGACGGCTTCCCGCGCGACGTCGCCGCGATCGCGTGCGACCTCGACCGGACGCTGACGTGGCAGGACGGCGTCCTGCGGCCGCGGACGACCGCGGCGCTCCGAGCCGCCCGCGCCGCCGGGATCCACGTCGTCATCGCGACGGGCCGCATGTACCGCTCGGTGCGCCCCTATGCCGAGGCGGCCGGGATCGACGCGCCGCTCGTCTGCTACCAGGGCGCCGCCGTCGTCGACCCCGTCACGGGCGAGTGGCTGCTGCACGAGCCGATCCCGCTCGAGCTCGCGCGCGAGGCGATCGCGGCCGTCGAGGCCGAGGGCTTCGCGCTCAACTGCTACGTCGACGACGACCTCTACGTCGCCGCAATCACCGAGCACTCCCGCTACCTACGCCGACTTCCAGAGCATCCCGCTGCACGAGGTCGGGGACCTGCTCGGCTGGATCGAGCGGCCGCCCACGAAGCTCGTCGTCGTCGACGATCCCGACCGCCTCGACGGGCTCAGGCCACGGCTCACTGAGCAGTTCGGCGGCCGCCTCTACATCGCCAAGTCGCTGCCGTACTTCCTCGAGCTGGCCAGCCCCGCGATCTCGAAGGGGAGCGGGCTCGCCTTCGTGGCCGAGCAGCTCGGGTTCACCGCCGAGCAGACGGTCTCGTTCGGCGACGGCGAGAACGATCTCGAGCTGCTCGACTGGGTCGGCTTCGGCATCGCGGTCGAGAATGCGAACGACGGACTGAAGGCCCGTGCCGACTGGATCTGCCCGTCCGCCGAGGAAGAGGGCGTCGCCCAGGTGATCGAGGCCCTCCTAGACTTGACGCCATGATCGACCTCAAGGCCGCCCGCAACGATCCGGACGCCTACCGCGCGGCGCTGGCGCGGAAGGGCGCCGGTGACGCGTTCGACGCGCTGCTGGAGGCCGACGAGCGCTGGCGCGCGCTCGTGCCGACGATCGACGAGCTGCGCGGGAAGACGAAGCTGAAGGGCAAGCCCTCGCCGGAGCAGCTCGCCGAGCTGCAGCAGGTGAAGGAGCAGCTGCGCGCGGCCGAGGAGGAGTACGCCGCCGCCGAGGCGGCGCGCGACGAGCTGCTCGCCCAGGTGCCGAACCCGCCCCACGAGTCCGTTCCGGACGGCAGCGAGGAGGAGGACGCCGTCGAGATCTCGCGGTCGGGCGAGCCGCCGCCGCTCGCGGAGGCTCGGGAGCACACCGAGGTCGGCCGCTTCGACATGGAGCGCGCGGCGCGCCTCTCGGGCTCGCGCTTCGGCTATCTGATCGGAGACACCGCGCTGCTCGCGTTCGCGCTCTACCGCGCGGCCCTCCAGCATCTGGCTGAAAACGGCTTCGCGCCCGTGATCCCGCCCGTGCTCGTGCGCGAGGAGGCGATGACGGGCACCGGCTTCTTCCCGACCGAGCGCTCGAACATCTACGCGCTCGCCGACGACGACCTCTACCTGACCGGCACCTCGGAGGTCGCGCTCGCCGGCCTGCACATGGGCGAGATCATCCCGGCCGACGAGCTGCCGCTCCGCTACGCCGGCTTCTCGACCAACTTCCGCCGCGAGGCGGGCGCGGCGGGAAAGGACACGCGCGGGATGTTCCGCGTCCACCAGTTCAACAAGGTGGAGATGTTCGTCTACACGACGGTGGCCGAGTCGTGGGCCGAGCACGAGCGGATGCTGACGCTCGAGGAGGCGTTCGTGCAGAAGCTCGGCCTGCCCTACCGCGTCGTCAACGTCGCCGCCGGCGATCTCGGGGCCTCGGCCGCGAAGAAGTACGACATCGAGGCCTGGTTCCCGTCGCAGGAGCGCTACCGCGAGATCACCTCGTGCTCGAACACGACCGACTTCCAGTCGCGCCGGCTCGGCATCCGCGCCCGGGGCGAGAGCGGGATCGAGCCGCTGCACACGCTGAACGGGACGATGGTCACCGACCGGGCGCTGCTCGCGATCCTGGAGAACTTCCAGGGCGAGGTGCCGGACACGCTGCGCGAGTTCGGCGCCCCCGAGCGCGTCACGCGCTAGACCTCTGCCGACACCACCGGTTCGTGCAGCTTGAAGCGCTCGTGCACGGCCTGCACCGCACGCTCTGCCTCGCCGGCGGGGACGACGCACGAGATCCGCACGGCCGACGTCGAGATGATGCCGATGTTGATCCCCGCCTCGGCGAGGGCGTCGAACATGTCCGCCGCCACGCCGGGATGCGTACGCATACCGGCGCCGACGAGCGAGATCTTCGCGATCTCCGGGTCGTGCGCGAGCCCGCGCGCGCCGATCTCGTCGGCCAGCGGCCGGAGCACCTCCTCGGCCCGCCGCATCTCGGACTTCGGCAGCGTGAACGAGATGTCCGTGTGCCCCTCGGCCGAGACGTTCTGGACGATCATGTCGACGTTCACACCCACGTCGGCGAGGGTGCGGAAAACACGGGCCGCGATCCCCGGCCGGTCCGGGACGCCGAGGATCGTCACCTCCGCCTCCGACGTGTCGTGGGCGATGCCCGAGATGATCGGCTGCTCCATCAACTCCTCCTGACTGACGATCCAGGTTCCCTCGCTCTCGGAGAACGAGGAGCGCACATGGATGCGGACTCCGTGGTTGCGGGCGAACTCGATCGAGCGCAGCATCAGCACCTTGGCGCCCGATGCGGACAGCTCGAGCATCTCCTCGTACGAGAGGGCGTCGAGCTTGCGCGCCTGCGGCACGACCCGGGGATCCGCCGTGAAGACACCTTCGACGTCCGTGTAGATCTCGCACGTGTCCGCCCCGAGCGCGGCCGCGAGCGCGACGGCGGTCGCGTCGGAGCCTCCCCGGCCGAGCGTCGTCACCTCGTGCGCGGTCGAGACGCCCTGGAAGCCGGCGACGAGCACGATCGCGTCCTGCTCGAGCGCTTGCCGGATGCGTCCCGGCCGGATCTCGAGCACCTTCGCGCGCGTGTGCTCGGTGTCGGTGACCACACCGGCCTGCGAGCCGGTCAGCGAGATCGCCGTGTGGCCGAGGTCGTGGATCGCCATCGCGGCGAGCGCGCACGAGATCCTCTCGCCGACCGAGAGCAGCATGTCGAGCTCCCGCGGGTCCGGCGCGGGTGAGATCTCGTGGGCCAGCTCGACGAGCTCGTCGGTCGAGCCTCCCATCGCCGAGAGCACGCCGACGACGTCGTTGCCGGCCTCGCGGGCGGCAACGAGCCGGAGGGCGACCGCCTTCAGCCGCTCCGGCCCCTCGACGGACGTGCCGCCGAACTTCTGGACGACGAGACCCATGGGGACGGAAGCTACACGCCTCTACACTCGTCCCTCGGCGGGGTGCCGGAGCGGTCGAACGGGGCGGTCTTGAAAACCGTTGGGCGTGCAAGCGTCCCGTGGGTTCAAATCCCACCCCCGCCGCCATTTTCCGCATGACTGCAACGACTGCTCCTCGTTGCGGGGCCATGCTCGGTCGCGGCTGGAAACCGCTCCAGACCGCTTGTCAGTGGCTGTGATGGGCGTCGGTGGCGACGGCGGTGGAGCCGAGGTCGTCGGAGTGCCCAGCGGCCAGGCGCGGCCACTGCGAGATCGGCCGGCCGCCTGGTCGACCGACGGAGCGGCCGTGCTCATCGGTGCGCATCTGCTCGCTGCGCGTGCCGAGGTACAGCCGCGGCCAGCCCTCCGGGGAGTCCTCCCAGGACTCCTGGCGCCCGTAGACGGTCTGGTCGAGCATCGCGTACGAGCTACCCATCGTCTCGTTGCCCCGGCCGGTGGTCCAGTAGGTCTCGAAGACCTGGTCGCCGTCGCGCAGGTAGCACACGTTCATCCCGAAGTGCCGCCCAGAGATGAGCGCGTCGCGCGAGGTGTCGGGCACCGAGTAGAACGGCATCTCCCAGCCCAGGAACTCCCGGTAGCGGTCGCTCTCCGGGAACGGTCCCTGGCAGAAGACTGCGAACGTCACGTTGCGCGAGTGCAGGTAGGACAGCTCGCGCACCTGCGCGTTGTCCTTCGTGCAGCCTTCGCACTGACCGGCGGCCGGGGCACCGTCGTACCACATCATGTACGACGCGAAGAGCTGCGTACGTCCCTCGAAGGTGTCGATCAGGCGGACCTCGCCGGCCGGTCCGACCAGCGGCGTCGCCGGGTCGACCTCGACCATCGGCAACCGCCGGCGGGCCGCGGCGATCGCGTCCCCCTCGCGGGTGTGCGCCTTTTCCCGGACCCGGAGCGCATCGATCTGCTCCTGCCAGGTCTCACGGTCGACGATCGGCGGCGTTGCGGTCATGCTGGTCTCCTTCGTTGCGTGTGTCGGGTGATCTCGGATGTGGACCGTCGGCCCACCGGAAACTCATCGGAGGCCAGCCCGGTACCAAGCCGTCGCGCGGGATTTCGGCGGGCGCCCGTCGGGTACACGATGGGTGACGACCAGGCCCCGGGCTCGGAGGACCGATGCGCGTGAAACGGGAGACTGCCGCTGCCCTGATCCTCTTGATCGCAGGCGGCTGCGGCGGCGGAGACGACGCGGAGCGCTCAACGCTTGCCGCCGTCCAGCCCTGCCTCGCGCGGCTCGCCGAGACGAGCCCGGTGCGCGGCGGCGTCGCCAAGGGCGCGTCGGAGGCGGTGCGGCTGCGCCTGCCGAGCAGCACCGTGACCGTCCTCTTCGCGGCGGATGCGGACGCGGCGAGCGCTCTCGCCACCGACTATGGCATCGTCCGCGGCGACCGGACACAGCTCGGGAACGTCGTGCTGGCGTGGGAGGCCGTACCGGACGCCCACGACCAGGGTGCGGTCGAAGCGTGCATCACCTAGGTCGAGAGGGCTGAGCGAGGCACCTGGCAGCGACCGGTTGGGTCGTTAGGCTGGGGCGATGCTTCGCGTGGCGGCCGTCGTCGCGTTCCTGGTCTTGGCCGTCGTGCCCTTGAGCGGCGGCGCAGCTACGGCGGGCAGCACCGGCGTCCGCTCGGCAGCAGCGCCGGCACCCGTCGCCGCCCCGCGCTTCGTGCGCAACATCAGCACCGGGGAGACCGGCTGGTTCTCCTCGTCGGGACTCGTCGACCTGAACGGCGACCGCCGGCTCGAGATCGTCGCGCCCTTCTACTCGACGTTCGTCTTCGACTCGAAGGGACGCCAGCTCGGCAAAGGCTGGCGCAACGAAAGGGCGGGTCTACGCCCCCGGCGCAGTCGCTGACCTCGACGGCGACGGGCGGATGGAGATCGTCGTCGGCGGCAACGAGGGCACGGTGGCTGCGTACGAGCTCCGCGGCGGTCGCCTCCAGCTCGAACCGGGCTGGCCCGCCTCGACGTGCAGCGGGGGCCAGTGCCCCGAGGCACGGGGGCTCGCGGCGGCCGATCTCGACGGAGACGGCCGGATCGAGGTCGTCGTGACGACGACGAACACCTCGCCGACCGGCGCGCAGGTGTTCGTCTTCGACGCACGGGGCTCGCTCTACCGGCCGAAGGGCGCGCCGGCGACGGCGTGGCCGCGATACAACCGGCTGCGCGGCAAGGGCAACGACGCCGACTTCAACGGTGCCGGCAACCGTGGCTACGGCGCCTACGGCGAGAACGTCGGCATCGGCAACCTCGACGACGACGCGCAGCTCGAGATCGTGGTCACGTTCGACAACCACCAGATCAACGTCTTCAACCACGACGGCACGTCCGTGCTCGCCTCGCCGTGGTTCCGCAACCGCGAAAGCCAACACGCGGGGCGGCGGCTCGGCTGGGGCCAGTTCATCCGCTGGCTCGACCCGGCCGTGGAGGCGCGCCACTACCACGAGCATGCAGGCCCGTGGCCCGACGTCCAGAAGACGATGTGGCTGCAGTGGACGGACTCGCCTCCGTCGGTCGCCGACCTCAACGGCGACGGCCGGAACGAGGTGATCGGCCTGCCGAACGCGGAGCAGAAGGAGCCCTACGAAACCCAGGCGTACGCGTTCATGGTGCTCGACGGCGCGTACGGCGACGGCTCTCGGTCGGCGCGCCGGCATGCAGGCTTCGCGAACCCGCCGCGGTCAGGCAAACCGGCCGTACGGCCTCCGGGGGACTGGTATCCGCCGTCGGGGATCCCGGCGCCCACGGTCGTCGACATCGCCGGCGATCGGCGGCCGGAGATCGTGGCCTCGGTGCCCGACGGCTTCGTGTACGCCGTCGGCCCGACGGCCAAGCGGCTCTGGCGCTTCGACTACGCCAAGGGCGCCCCGAAGACGTTCGCCTCCGAGGTCGTGGCCGCCGACTTGAACCGGGACGGCAAGCCCGAGCTCGTCTTCGGCACGTACGCGCTCGCCCCTGGGTCCGGCCGACTGGTCGTGCTCTCGGCGGCGGGCAAGCGGCTGCACGACATCCGACTCCCGCGCCAGGGGCAAAACGGGAACGGGATCGGCGTCCCCGCGGCGCCCTCGATCGGCGACCTCGACGGCGACGGCACGCTCGAGATCGTGCTCTCGACGTTCGACCACGGCATCGACGTCTTCCGTGTCCCGGGCTCGGGCACGAACCTCCTGCCGTGGCCGACGGGACGCGGCAGCCTCCTGCGCAACGGGACGGGGCCGGCGACAGCGCGCTGAGCTACGGCGTCCGCACGCCCACGTCGTCGAAAGCCAAAGCTGCTGCAAAGCCTGGTCTTTTGGCCACTGTTCGCTGTGCTGACTCTGGTATACGGTGGAGGCTCCGATGTGGCCGGAGTCCGCCCCCTTGCGCGTCGTCATCGCCGACGACGACGAACGCTATGCCGAACTGATTGCCGTGCTCCTGCACGACCGGCCCGAGCTCGACGTGATCGGGATCGCGAAGGACGGCGAGGAGGCGGTGCAGCTCGCCTGCTGGCAGGACGCGGACGTCGTGCTGATGGACATCGACATGCCCCGCATCGACGGGATCGTGGCGACGCGGCTCGTGCGCGAAGCGAGACCGCGGATGTGCGTGCTGATGCTTTCGGGCGCGGACCCGGCGCGGCTCCAGGAGGCACGGGATGCCGGCGCGATCGGGTACGTCAACAAGTTGGACGCACCGGGCGACCTCGTGCCCGCTTTGCTCGCGCTCTGCACAGCACAGGCCGCGAACGTCGACTGAGGGGACGCTGCTCCACCCGATCCGGCGATTGCGCCTGAGCGCGATCGCGGCTACCTTGCCGGGCTTGAACCCGTCCGGCCGCCGGACGGAACGCAACAGGGGGGACTACCACGTGAAGACTCTTCTCAGGCGGGCGCTCGGGCTCGTCGCAGTGATCGTCACGGTCGTTGCGGTTGTCGCGGCCGCACCGGCCAGGGTCCCGGGAACACCCGCCGTCGCCGGCGCCGCCGTCGGCGACTGCACGCCGGGTTCCGACTGGGGCACGCTCCGCCAGGATCTCGCGACGCAGGTCGTCCAGCTCGTCAATCAGCACCGCGCCTCGCGCGGGTTGCCGCAGCTGACCGTGACGACGCCGCTCACCAACGCGGCCGTCTGGAAGTCGCGTCACATGGCGTACTACCGCTACATGCAGCATGCGGACCCGGCGCCGCCGGTCGCACGCAGCGTCGGTGACCGGCTCCTGGCCTGCGGTTACCCGGCGACCACGGCAGGTTGGGGCGAGAACATCGCCTACGGCTTTGCGACCGCGAACGCGGTCATGCAGGCCTGGCTCAACTCGGCCGGGCATCGCGCCAACATCGAGAACGCGAGCTACCGCTCGATCGGCGTCGCCGCCGCAGCGTCGAGCAGCGGCACGCTCTACTGGACGCA
The DNA here is from genome assembly GCA_963705515.1 of uncultured Gaiellaceae bacterium. Lineage (GTDB taxonomy): Bacteria > Actinomycetota > Thermoleophilia > Gaiellales > Gaiellaceae > Gaiellasilicea. The sequence goes on along the minus strand of CAVPJV010000008.1, from coordinate 1,011,820 downwards.
GGAGTTCGGCACGTCGACCACCGGTGGTGGGACGCCGCCGCCACCACCGCCGCCACCACCGCCACCGCCGCCGCCCCCGAGCTACGCCTGCTCGAACGGCGCCGACGACGACAGCGACGGCAAGGTCGACTACCCGGCCGATCCCGGCTGCACCAGCACCACCGACAACGACGAGTACAACGCCCCGGCCCCGCCGCCGCCGCCCCCCCGAGCTACGCCTGCTCGAACGGCGCCGACGACGACAGCGACGGCAAGGTCGACTACCCGGCCGATCCCGGCTGCACCAGCACCACCGACAACGACGAGTACAACGCCCCGGCCCCGCCGCCGCCGCCGCCCCCGAGCTACGCCTGCTCGAACGGCGCCGACGACGACAGCGACGGCAAGGTCGACTACCCGGCCGATCCCGGCTGCACCGGCCCGACCGACAACACGGAGACGAGCGGCATCTTCGGCTAGCCGCGCGCAGTGAGAGGTGGGGCGCTGCGAGGCGCCCCACCTCTTCCCACGGGACTGACGACCGCGACCACGCCGTCTACGATGGCTGCGTGGAGGGGGCTTCCGCATCGGTCGACGCACGGCACAAGGCGCTGCTCGACGCCTTGCCCGACCTGCTCCTGCGCCTGCGCGCCGACGGCACCTACCTCGAGATCGGCGGCGACACGTCGAAGCTCGCGAACCCACCCAACCAGGTCGTCGGCTCGACCACCCACGAGCTCCTGCCCGCGGACGTCGCCGAGCGCCTGATGCAGTGTGTCCGAACCTCGCTCGAGCAGGGCAGGCTCGCCACCGTCGAGTACACCCTCCGCACCCACCTGGGCGACGAGCGCGAGTTCGAGGTGAGAGCGGCTCCGTCCGGGCCTGACGAGGTCGTGGCGGTCGTCCGCGACGTCACCGACCTGCGTCGCGCGATGCGCGATCTGACCGACTCCCGGGCGCGGATCGTCGCCGCCGGCGACGCCGAGCGGCGCCGGGTCGAGCGCAACCTGCACGACGGCGCTCAGCAGCGGCTCGTCACGGTGGCACTCCACCTGCACCTGGTCAAGCGCCGCCTCGAGACCGACCCGACCGAGGTGGCGCAGCTGGTCGACGCGGCGCAGACCGAGCTCGCGCTCGCGCTCGAGGAGATCCGCGAGCTGGTGCGCGGGCTGCATCCGCGCCTGCTCAGCGACCGCGGGCTCGAGCCGGCCCTCTCCGGTCTCGCCGAGCGCGCCGTGCTCCCCGTCGAGATCGCCGAGACGCCGTCGGAACGGCTGCCGCCTGCGGTCGAGGCCGCCGCCTACTACCTCGTCGCCGAGGCACTCGCCAACGCGGGCAAGCACAGCGAGGCATCCCTGGTGCGCGTGCGCGTGATCACCGACGGCGCGTGCACGGCAGTCGAGGTCGTCGACGACGGTGTCGGCGGAGCGGATCCGGCGACGGGATCGGGCCTGCGCGGCCTCGCCGACCGGGTCGCAGCGCTAGGGGGCGAGCTCGACGTCGCCAGCGAGCCCGGACAGGGCACGACGCTGCGGGCAACGCTCCCGCACGACAACCCGCACGAGTGAACCGCCGGCGCCTTTCGGGCGAATAACGGCAGGAACACGCGCTCGCCGCGCGGAATCCTGCCCAGCTGATCGCGGGAGGAGGTAGGACATGCAACGCACACTCGTGCAGAACGTCGCCCGACTGGTGGGAATCGTCTTCCTGCTCGTCGGCATCGCAGGCTTCATTCCCGGTCTGACCACGAATCTCTACGACGGGCTCGAGTTCGCCGGTAACGACGGCACCGCCGAGCTGCTCGGCATCTTCCAGGTGAGCGTCCTGCACAACATCGTGCACGGCCTGTTCGGTCTCGCCGGTCTCGCCCTGGCGGCGACGCCGAGCGGTGCCCGGACGTACCTGATCGGCGGCGGGGCGATCTACCTCGTGCTCTTCGTGATCGGCGTCATCGGCGGCGGCGACTGGATCCCCGTCAACGACGCCGACAACTGGCTCCACCTGCTGCTCGGCGCCGGCATGATCGGCCTCGGCGTCCTGACGACGCGCGAGAGCAGGGTCGCGTCGACGGCCTAGCCATCGCTCGGATCCGGCTCTGCCGAAGGGCGGCTTTCACAGCCGCCCTTCACACTTTTCTCACTTACAAGAGTTACTAGATCACTCAGGCGAGTGGTGAACCCCCAGGTGCCGACTGCCGACGTACGTCTCAGACGTCCCCGACCTGGGAGTTACCTCCATGCGCCTTCGCCTCGCCATTCTGATCGTCGTCGTCACCGCCGTCGCAGTGCCCGCCACCGCCTCGGCCTCGGAGATCATCGACCGCAACGCCAACGACGTCTCCCTGAAGGTGGCTCAGAATGGCCAGGCGCTTGTCAGCTACAGCGCTCGTGGCAAGCGCTGGAACGTGCTCGCCTGGGGTGCGCTCAACGCGGTGCACCCGACGCCGGCCGGCAAGCAGGTCGAGTTCAAGCTCGACTACTCGGGCGGCTACGGCACCTACAAGAAGGACGTGTGGAAGACGTTCAAGAACGCCTGCCGCGCGTACGACGGCCCCGAGCTCCAGTGGTTCATCGCCGGCTGCAAGGCGACCGACGGCTCCTACTGGGCGCTCCAGTCCTGGCAGCGGATGCTGCCGAACTACGGTCTCAAGGCGACCCCGAAGCAGTCCGTCTGGGAGCTGCGGCTGTCGCACTTCCGCGGCGAGCTGCCCGTCCTGACCGTGAACCTGAACTGGGCCTACAAGAAGTACCACCACGTCTTCGGCTCGTTCACGTACCTCGGCCGCCCCGTGCACGGCTTCAAGTCGACACCCGCCGGCGTCCCGCTGGACACGTTCGGCCGCAACCTCTATCTCGACACCTTCGACTCGGCCTACGGCAAGGGCTGGCTCCGCGAGAACAGCTTCCTGATGCACAAGGGCACCGGCAAGTTCTGTTACGGCTTCTACAGCCACGGCAGCCGGCCCGAAGGGCACGGCACCAAGTACCGCGCCACGATCATCGGCCCCGGCGTGCTGCCCGACATCTACTGGGAGGCCGACGCGCTCGGCGCGTACGACAAGGCCTTCGACCTGCAGATGCACGAGACGCAGAAGCAGTTCCTGGCCGGCGACCCGCTCTGCAAGGCCGTCTGATCTTTGCGCAGGCTGAGCATCCGCAGAAGCGGATGCTCAGCGCGCGAAATCCCTAAAGGGGCCGGGGCCGCAAGCGGCCCAGGCCCGACGCTCTCCGTCTCCGCCGTAACATCCGCGCCGTGGCGAGCGGCGAGCACGTGAGAGCGGTGATCCGGCGCTACCCCTTCGGGGTGGCCGTCGCAACCGTCGAGGTCGACGGCAACCGCCTCGGCCTGACGGTGTCGTCACTCGTCTCGCTCGCACTCGACCCGCCGCTCGTCGGGCTTTCGATCTCACGCCAGGCTGCGTTCCACGAGCTCGTGCGCGAGGCGGGCGGGTTCGCCGTGTCACTGCTCGCGGGCGACCAGCTGGAGCTGGCGCAGCACTTCTCGCGCGGCGTCCCGCCGATCGCGATGTGGCACGGGCTCGACGTCCGCGAGAGCGGCCGCGGCCCGCTGCTCGAGGGCGCTGTCGGCTGGCTCGAATGCGAGCTCGGCGGCGAGCTCGAAGCCGGCGACCACACCTTCTTCGTCGGCCGCGTCGAGCGGGCAGAGCACGGCGCCGACAGGCCGCCGCTGCTGCGGCTCGGCGGCGACTACCGGCCCGCATGATCGACGCCGTCGTCTTCGACATGGACGGCGTCATCGTCGACTCCGAGCAGGTCTGGGACGACGTCCGCGAGCAGCTCGCAGAGGAGCACGGCGGGCGCTGGCACGACGGGGCGCAGGCGGCGATGATGGGAATGAGCTCGCCCGAGTGGTCGGCGTACATGCACGACGAGATCGGGCTGCCCGAGTCGCCTGAGGAGATCAACGCCGAGGTCGTCGAGCGGATGCTCGAGCGCTACCGCGAGGAGCTGCCGCTGATCGACGGCGCGGTCGAGGCGGTACACCGCCTGGCGCCGGAGTTCCGGCTCGGCATTGCTTCGTCCTCGAACCTGCCGCTGATCGAGACGGTGCTCGAACGTGCCGAGATCGCGAACCTCTTCGACGCCGTCGTCTCGTCCGAGGAGGTCCCGCGCGGCAAGCCGGCGCCGGACGTCTATCTCGAGGCGATCCGCCGCCTCGGCACTGAGCCCGCGAGCACGGCCGCGATCGAGGACTCCTCGAACGGGATCCGCGCCGCCCACGCGGCCGGGATGCGCGTGATCGCGCTCCCGAACGCGCACTACCCGCCCGCGCCGGACGCGCTGGCGCTCGCGGATGCAGTGATCGCATCGCCGGACGAGCTGACGCCCGAGCTCGTTCGCGGCTGACAGGCGCGGCGTTCTAGGACCGAGCGGTGTTCAGCGTCACGGCGGCGCGAACGAGCGCCTTCAGCGCCTCGGCATCGATCTCGTCGCCCTCATGGAAGTCGATGGCGCGCCTGGTGTTGCCTTCGAGGCTGGAGTTGAAGAGGCCGGAAGGGTCCTCCAACGAGGCGCCCTTGGCGAAGGTCACCTTCACGATCTCCTTGTAGGTCTCGCCGGTGCAGATCATCCCGTCGTGCGACCACACCGGAACCCCTCTCCACTTCCACTCCTCGACCACATCGGGGTCGGCCTGCTTGACGAGAGCCCGGATCCGAGCGAGCGTCTCGCCTCGCCAATCACCCAGCTCCTCGATCCTCGCGTCGATCAGCTGAGAGGGAGAGTCTCCTGTTCCAGTCTTCATGGTCTCCGCCCCTTTCTTCACGGTTGTTGCCGCTCGCCTAGACGCGGCCGAGCAGGACGCAGCCGTTGTGACCGCCGAGGCCCATCGCGTTCGAGAGCGCGACGTCGAGCTCAACCTCGCGCGCCTCGTTCGGGACGTAGTCGAGGTCGCACTCCGGATCGGGATTGCGGTAGTTGATCGTCGGCGGCACGAGCTGGTGGTGCAGCGCGAGCGCGCACATCATCGACTCGATCGCGCCGGCGGCTCCGAAGCAGTGCCCCGTCACCGACTTCGTCGAGGAGACGGCGAGCTCGTAGGCATGGTCGCCGAAGACCTGCTTGATCGCACGCGTCTCGGCCGCGTCGCCGAGAGGGGTCGAGGTGCCGTGCGCGTTGATGTAGCCGACCCGCTCCGGCTCGACCCCGGTGCGCTCGAGCGCCGCACGCATCATCCCGGCCACGCCGGTCGCCTCCGGCTCCGGCTGGGCCATGTGGTGCGCGTCGTTCGACGCCCCGTAGCCGAGCACCTCGGCGTAGATCGTCGCGCCGCGCGCCTGCGCCGACTCGAGCTCCTCGAGCAGGAGGATGCATGCGGCCTCCGACATCACGAAGCCGGCGCGCGTCGCGTCGAACGGCCGCGAGGCCTTCGTCGGGTCCTCATCCTCGGCGACGAGGCCGCGCATCGCGCAGAAGCCGGCGAGGATCAGCGGATGGATGCACGACTCCGTGCCGCCGGCGAGAACGGCGTCGGCGTCGCCCCGGCGGATCAGCTCGGCGCCTTCGCCGACGGCGTGCGAGCCGGTCGCGCAGGCCGAGACGGGCGCGTAGTTGGGCCCGCGGACCCCGAGCGAGATCGCGATCTGGCCGCTCGCCGAGTCGACGAGCACGCTCGGGATGAAGAACGGCGAGATGCGGTCGGGGCCGCGGTCGCGGAGCACGTGCGTCTGCTCGACGATCCCCGGCAGCCCGCCGATCGCAGAGCCGACGACGACGCCGACGCGCGCCGGGTCGACCCCGTTGAGACCGCCTTCCCGCCAGGCCTCCTGCGCGGCGCCGAGCGCGAGCAGGACGTTTCGGTCCATCCGGCGTGCCTCCTTCGCCGGCGCGACCGTGGCCGGGTCGAAGCCCTTCACTTCGCCCGCGATCCGCACCGGGTACTCGCTCGCGTCGAACGCCTGGATGAAGTCGATGCCGCTCTCACCCGCGACAGCGGCGTTCCAGGTCGAGGGCGCGTCGAGGCCGATCGGCGTGATCGCGCCCAGCCCGGTGACGGCCACCCTTCTCATCGAGCAATCCTAGTCAGCCGTCGAGGCGGCGCATCGCGAAGCGGCCGAGCTCACGGCCGCGGTAGCGCGCAATGCCATCCCACCAGCCGTCCTCGCCGGGCTCGACCGTGTCGACGAGCCCGCGGGAGAGCGCGCCCCGATAGCGAAGCTCGCGGCCGACGACGTCGAACGGGGCGCCGACAAACATGAGCATCGTCACACCGGCAGCTCCCTCGATCCGCTTGCGCACGCCGTAGAGCGGCGGCAGCAGGCCGCCGACGCGCCGCACCTCCCACACGCCGTCGAGCTCGCCCATCGCAGTAGCCTTGCAGACGTGCCCGGCCCGAACGTCCCCTTCCCGCCGATGGAGGCCGAGCTCGTCCGCGAGCTCCCCGCCGGCGAGGGCTGGCAGTACGAGCCGAAGTGGGACGGCTTCCGCGGCGTGCTCGAGAACGACGGCGGCGAGCTCGCGCTCTGGTCGCGCAACGGCCGCCCGCTCCTGCGCTACTTTCCCGAGCTGGCGCCGCTCGGCGAGCTGCTCCCGCCCCACTCCGCGCTCGACGGCGAGATCGTGATCGCCCGCGACGGCGTGCTCGACTTCGACTCGATGCAGACGCGGCTTCATCCCGCCGAGAGCCGCGTCCGCAAGCTGTCCGCCGAGATCCCGGCGATCTTCATCGCGTTCGACCTCCTGCTCTGGGACGGAGACCCGGTCCACGAGCGCCCGCTCGAGGCGAGGCGCGAGGAGCTGCTGCGCCGCGGCGATGGCTTCTGGATCTCGCCGGCGACCACGTCCCTCGAGGCCGCGACCGCATGGCTCGACCGCTTCGAGGCCGCCGGGCTCGACGGTGTGATCGCGAAGCGGCTGGGGCTTGCCTACATGCCCGGCTCGCGCGAGGCGGTCGTCAAGGTGAAGGAGCACAAGACCGCCGACTGCGTCGTCATCGGCGTCCGCTGGAAGCCCGGTCGCGAGAAGCTCGCGACGCTGCTGCTCGGGCTCTACGGCGAGGACGGCGAGGTCGACTACGTCGGCTCGGCGGCGATCGGCGCCCGCAACCACGACGAGATCGCGGGACGTGTCCTGCCCCTCCTCGACGAGAGCTCCGACCGCCGCTTCTCGGAGCCCAACCGCTGGGGGACGAACGGCCTCGAGGAATCGGCGCTACGGCACGAGCTCGTCGCCGAGGTGCGCTACGACAAGGTGCAGGGGAACCGCTTCCGCCACGGCACGAAGCTGATCCGCTTCCGCGACGACAAGGACCCGGACCAGTGCACGTGGCGCGAGGTGAGGCCGCCACGGCGCGCCGACGACCCCACGGTCGAGACCCTGCTCAGCTCCTCCACCTGAGAAAGCCGAGCGCAACGACGTAGGAGACGCCCGCGATCGCGCCGAGCTGGACATAGGGGCTGCCGCTCTCGCCGTGCGCCCACTCCCAGGCGCACATGCCGAGAATCGCGACGATCAGGACGTTGCCGGCGAGCGCGGTCGCGTGGACATCGATTCGCTGCCAGTACTCATCGCGTCCGTCTCCCCGCAGGCCGCGAATCAGGTCGCTGCGGCCGCCGAGGAGAAAGACGAGACCCAGCCCCACCATGATCCCCAGCGACTCGATCCCGGCGCTCCGCTCGCCGCCGGCCCAGAGCGCCGCGCAGAACAGCAGTCCCAGCCCGACCGAGAACAGGGGCAGGAACCACTTCGTCTTATGCAGTGCCGTCATCGAAGACCTCCTCCACAGTCATGCCGAAGTACCGAGCGAGCGCGAGCGCGAGCGGCAGCGACGGGGTGTATCGCTCCGTCTCGATCGCGTTGATCGTCTGCCGCGAGACCTGCATCGCCTGAGCGAGCTCCGCCTGCGACAGCCCCCGTCCCGCCCGCAATTCACGGATCATGTTGAGCACGCTGTCAAGTTAGCTTGACACTCCTAATATGTCAAGCCTGCTTTACAGCATCCATATCATCAGACCATGAGCGACTACACGAAGAAGAACCTCAGAGAGGTCGAGAACTCCGCGCCGAAGTTCCAGATGCCGGAGGAGATCGAGGCCCGGTTCGCGCGCGGGGCGATCGACGGTGAGACCCTCGGGCTCAGCCTGTTCACGCTCGCTCCGAACTTCCGCATCCCGTTCGGCCACAAGCATCCGAACCAGGAGGAGGTCTACGTCCTCGTCAAGGGCAGCGCCCGCATCAAGATCGAGGACGAGATCGTGGAGTTGCAGCCGTGGGACGCGGTCCGGATCGGCAAGAACACGATGCGAGCCGTGGAGGCCGGCCCAGACGGGGCCGAGTACATCGCTTTCGGCGCCGGGACTGACCCGCGGGACGCCGAGCTCAAGCCCGGCTGGTGGTCGGACTGACCCGAGGTTGACCGTGGAAAAAGATCAGGGTCGACTCAGGGACGTGCCGGATGGCGTAGAGCCCTCTCCCCCACGCACGCTGGTGGGAGATCATCAACAGGAGGCTCACGATGTCCGACACGATCGACCCGACCACGACCGACGACGCACCGCCCCGGCGGCTCGCCCGACCAACCGAAGGCCGCTGGCTCGGGGGCGTCGCGGCTGGACTCGGCCGCTACTTCGACGTCAACCCGCTCGTCTACCGGATCGCGTTCGCCGCGCTCGCGCTGGTGGGTGGGACCGGGCTGCTGCTCTATCTCGCCGCCTGGCTTGTGATCCCCGGCGAGGACGACGACGAGTCGATCGCCGTCGAGGCACTGCGCGGACGCCGCGACCACCCCTGGCTGCTCGTCGGCGTCGGCCTGCTCGCCTTCGGCGCGCTCTTTGCGCTCTCCGAGGCGCACTTCTGGCCGGGAACCGGCAACGTCTGGCTCGCGGCGACCCTCGTCGGGGGCGCGCTCGTCTGGTGGCACGTGTCGCAGCGCGCCGACCGTCCACGCGCCGTTCAGACCGCCGCCGCCCCCGTCGCAGCGGACGAAGCAGCCCAGCCCGACCAAGCGACGACGAGAGTCCAGCCACCACCCCCGCCGCCCAAGCCGCCGGTGAGGCAGTCGCTCTTCGCGCCCGTCCTCGGCGCGCTGCTCGCAGCCGCCGGTTTGTTCGGGCTGCTCGCCGTGCTCGACATCTACGACGTCGACGTCGCCGCTGCGCTCGCGGCGGGCGTCGTGATCGTCGGCGCCGCGATCGCGTTCGGGGCGATGACGCAGCGGCGCGTGGGCGGGCTCGTCTTCCTCGGCCTGCTCCTGCTGGCCGCCTTCGCCCTGGCCGCGATCACGCCGGTCTCCGTCGGCGCAGGAGTCGGGGAGAAGACCGAGCAACCGACGACCGTCACCGCCCTGGACACGAGCTACGAGCACGGCATCGGCGACCTCGAGCTCGACCTCAGCGACGTCACTCTGCCGGCGGGAACGACGTCGGTCGACGCCAGCGTCGGCATCGGCAAGCTCGTCATCACGGTGCCGGAGGACGTCGCCCTCGTGATCGACGCCCACGCCGGAGTCGGCTCGATCGACCTCCTCGGCGCGCGCGACGACGGCGTTGACGCGGATCGACGCATCGCCCTGCCCGGCGCGACTCCGGATGCTCCCGTGCTCGACCTCGAGGCCGACATCGCGATCGGCGACATCCAGGTTCAGCGCGGGTGAGCTCGACGCCGTATCGGCTGCCGCTGACGCTCCCTCGCCTGCGGCGCGCGCCCGGCGAGGGAGCGATCGCGGGTGTCTGCGCCGGGATCGGGCGCAGCCTGCGGGTCGACGCAACGCTCGTCCGGCTCACGTTCGCGCTGCTCGCGTTCGCCGGCGGCGCCGGGATCGTCGCGTACGGCGGTGCCTGGCTCGCTCTCGAGCCGGAGAGCGGTCCGGCGCCGTCGTCAAAGCGCCGGCTCCTCGGCTACGTCGGACTCGCGCTCGCCGGCGCGATCGCCCTCCGCGGCTTCGGCTTCTCGGACTCGCTGATCTGGCCGGCCGCGCTCTGCGGGGCGGGGATCCTGCTTGCCAGGGGACGGACAGGTGCCTCCGTGGTGGCGGGCCTCTCCCTCGTCGCCGTCGGCGTGATCCTCTTCGTCGACCAGAACGCGACGTCCGACGGCCGCGACGCGGCGTTCCAGTCCAGCGCGGTCGCGATCACCCTCCTGCTCGTTCTCGGCCCCTGGGCCTGGAGGCTGGCGGCCGAGCGGAACTCCGAGCGGGTCGCCCGGATCCGCTCGGAGGAGCGCGCGGAGATGGCGGCGCGCATCCACGACTCCGTGCTGCAGACTCTCGCGCTCGTCCAGCGCGAGGCGAACGACCCTCGCCGCGTCGCAGCCCTCGCGCGCCGGCAGGAACGGGAGCTGCGGGGATGGCTCTATCCCGACGCGCGCTCGGATGGGGCGAGCCTGGCTTCCGCAATCGAGACCGCGGCCGTCGAGGTGGAGGAGCTTCACGGCGTCCCGGTCGAGCTCGTCCGCACCGGCGACGTGCCGCTGGACGACCGCGTCGAGGCACTCGTGCTCGCGGCCCGCGAGGCGATGGCGAACGCCGCCGAGCACTCCGGCGCGGACGAGGTCTCGGTCTTCGCCGACGTGGGCGACGACGCGATCGCGGTCTACGTCCGCGATCGCGGCACGGGGTTCGACCCGGAGGAGCTGCCGCCGGACTCGCACGGGATCGCCGAGTCGATCCGCGGCCGCATGGAGCGCGTCGGCGGTAGCGCGGCGATCGTGTCCTCACCGGAGGGCACCGAGGTCGAGCTGCGGCTGGGGAGACAGTCGTGAGCCGCCGCCGCGTCGTCCTCGTCGACGACCATCACATCTTCCGCTCGGGCGTCCGCGCGGAGCTCGGCGAAGCGGTCGAGATCGTCGGTGAGGCCGGCTCCGTCGCCGAGGCCGTGCCGTTGATCCGCGAGGTCGACCCCGACGTCGTCCTGCTCGACGTCCACCTGCCGGACGGCGGCGGCCATGCCGTGATCGCCCAGGTCGCGCCCGAGCGCCCGGGCGTGCGCTTCCTCGCGCTCTCCGTCTCGGACGCCGCAGAGGACGTGATCGACGTGATCCGGGCCGGCGCCCGCGGCTACGTCACGAAGACGATCTCGGGCGCCGAGCTCGTCGACGCGATCAACCGCACCGCCGACGGCGACGCCGTCTTCTCGCCGCGACTCGCCGGATTCGTCCTCGACGCCTTCCGCTCCGGCGAGGCGGCGGTCGACCCGGAGCTCGACACGCTCACCGCCCGCGAGCGCGAGGTGCTGCAGCTGATCGCGCGCGGCTACCGCTACAAGGAGATCGCCGCGCGCCTGCACCTGTCCGTGAAGACGGTCGAGAGCCACGTCTCCGCCGTCCTCCGCAAGCTGCAGCTCTCGAGCCGGCACGAGCTGACGCGCTGGGCCGCCGAGCGGCGGCTGATCTGAGCCAAGTAACAGTCTGTTACTTGGCTCGAGCGCGGAGGTGAGCCGCCTCACCTTGTAACAGTCTGTTACTTGGAGTCGGCCTGCTTCGCCCGCGACGGCTGCACCCGCTTGGGCTCGCCGGGCATCTTCGGGAACTGCGGCGGGTACGGCGCCTCGCCGACGCCTGCCTTCTCCTCCCGCTCGACCCATTCGAGTAGGACGCTCAGATCGCAGACGGCGTCGTCGATGCCGGCCTGCACGTCGCCGAGCTTCGCGAACCGCGCCGGCATCGATGCGAGCGTGAAGTCCTCGGTCTCCACGTCGGGCAGCTCGCCCCACGTGACCGGCGCGGAGACGGTCGCGTCGGGCCGACCGCGCACCGAGTAGGCGGACGCGATCGTGCGGTCGCGGGCGTTCTGGTTGTAGTCGATGAAGACGCGCTCGCCGCGCTCCTCCTTCCACCAGGCGGTCGTAACGAGGTCACTGCGGCGCTCGACCTCGCGGGCGAACGCGAGCGCACAGCGGCGCACGACCGGGAAGTCCCACTTCGGCTCGATCCGGCAGGCCACGTGGATGCCGCGGTTGCCGGAGGTCTTGGGCCACCCCGTCCACCCCATCTCGTCGAGCGTCTCGCGGACGACGGCCGCGACGCGCTTGCCGTCCTCGAACGACGTCCCGGGCTGCGGGTCGATGTCGATCCGGAGCTCGTCGGGCTTGTCGACGTCGGCTCGACGGGACGGCCAGGGGTGGAAGTCGACGACGGCGAGGTTGGCGGCCCAGGCGACCTGCGCGACCTCGGTCACGCACAGCTCGTCGGCGTGGCGGCCGGACGGGAACGTGACGCGCGCGGCCTCGACCCAGTCGGGCCGCTTCTCGGGCACCCGCTTCTGGTAGATCATCTCGCCCTCGACGCCGTCCGGGAAGCGGCGCAGCTGCGTCGGGCGCTCGTAGAGAGCGCGGACGATCCCGTCGCCGACCGAGAGGTAGTACTCGACGAGGTCCCGCTTCGTCTCCTGCCGGGCCGGAAAGAGCACTTTGTCCGGGTTCGTCACCTTGACGATCCGCTTCCCGACCTCGATCTCTACGAACGGCGACGGCATTCTGCCGAGACGGTACCGCGTGGTAGGTTCGAAATCCGTTCCGCTCGACCTACGGAGACCGCTCATGCGAAAGCTCGCCACGCTGCTGCTCGTCCTCGTCCTCTCGGTCCTCGCCGCCGGCTGTGGCTCGGACGACGAGGAATCGTCCCCGGCCGCGACGACGGAGGCAGCGTCCACCGGCGCGTCCGCCGCGGACTGCACGAAGGAGAGCGTCGAAACGATCGCGGACGGCCGCTTGACGATCGGGACGGACAACCCTGCGTTCGAGCCGTGGTTCGGAGGCGGCACGCCGGAGGGCTCCGACTGGGAGTTCAACGACCCCAACACCGGCGAGGGCTTCGAGAGTGCCGTCGCCTACGCCGTGGCCGACCAGCTCGGGTTCGCCAAGGACGAGGTCGACTGGGTCGTCGTCCCCTTCAACAACTCCTTCAAGCCCGGCGAGAAGAACTTCGACTTCGACATCAACCAGATCTCGGTCACGGAGGACCGCGACCGCGCAGTCGACTTCAGCGACTCCTACTACGAGGTCAGCCAGGCGCTCGTCGGACTCGCGGGGACGCCGATCACGAAGGTGACGACGCTCGCCGACCTCGTCGACTACCAGCTCGGCGCCCAGGTCGGGACGACGAGCCTCGCCTACATCCAGGACACGATCAAGCCCTCGAAGGAGCCGCGCGTCTACGACAACTCGAACGACGTCGTCGCCGCACTGAACGGCAAGCAGATCGACGGGATCGTCGTCGACCTGCCGACGGCGTTCTTCCTCGTCGGCGCAGGTGAGGTGAAGAACGGCGCGGTCGTCGGCCAGTTCGCGCCGACCGGCGGCCAGGAGCACTTCGGGATGCTGTTCCCCGAGGGCAGCGCCCTCCGCGACTGCGTCAACGGCGCGCTGACGGCGATGCGCGACGACGGGACGCTGGCGGATCTCCAGCAGAAGTGGCTCTCCGAGAAGACGAGCGCCCCCGTGATCGAATAGCCGACCGCGGATCCCGCATCCTGGGGGGCCGCGGCGGGGGCCGCAGCCTCGCGATCGCGACCGTCAGCACGGTCGTCGTCTTCGGCGCGATCGCGCTCGCCGTCGTCACCTCGCCGGGCTGGGACGAGGTGCGCGAGGCCTTCTTCTACGGCCCTGAGTTCCGGGAGTCGTTCCCCGACATCCTCGAGAAGTTCTGGACGAACGTGAAGCTGTTCCTGGTCGCGGAGGTGTTCATCCTCGTCTGGGGCCTCGCGCTCGCCGTCCTCCGCAGCCTGCAGGGGCCGGTGTTCTTCCCGCTCCGCTTGCTCTCGGCCGCCTACACGGACGTCTTTCGCGGGATCCCGACGATTCTGCTCGTCTTCCTGCTCGGCTTCGGCATCCCCGGGCTGCAGCTCGCCGGCGTGCCGACCTCCCAGTTCTTCTGGGCGACCGTCTCGCTCGTCCTCGTCTATTCGGCCTACGTCGCCGAGGTCTACCGGGCCGGGATCGACTCCGTGCACCCGAGCCAGGAGGCGGCAGCGCGCTCGCTCGGGCTGAACCGGTTCCAGGCGCTCCGCTACGTCGTGCTGCCGCAGGCGATCCGGCGCGTGATCCCGCCGCTCCTGAACGACTTCATCGGGCTCACGAAGGACACGGCACTCGTGGCGCTGCTCGGCGTCGTCGAGGCGTTCCGGCAGTCGCAGATCGAGGTCGCCGGCTCGTTCAACTACACGCCGTACGTCGCCACCGCCGTTATCTTCCTCGCCCTGACGATCCCCCTCACCCGCTTCACAGACTGGCTGATCGCGCGCGAACGGAGGCGGCGCCGGTGACCGCGCAGCTTCGAGTCGAGGGCGTGTCGAAGTCCTTCGGTGACCATCGCGTTCTCGACCGGATCGACCTTGCGGTCGAGGAGCACGAAGTCGTGTGCCTGATCGGTGCATCCGGCTCCGGCAAATCGACCCTGCTGCGCTGTATCAACCTCCTCGAACCGGTCGACGAGGGGCGCATCTTCCTGGGCGGCGAGGAGTTGACCGCAGCCGGAGTCGACGAGAACCGAGCTCGGCGGCGAATCGGGATCGTGTTCCAGGCGTTCAACCTCTTCCCCCACATGACGGTCCTCGAGAACGTCACGCTCGGCCCCCGGAAGGCGCTCGGCACATCGAAGGGCCAGGCCGAGGCGGACGCAGCGGAGCTGCTCGCCCGCTTCGGGCTCGCGGACAAGCGCGACGACTATCCCGACCGGCTCTCCGGCGGCCAGCAGCAGCGCGTCGCGATCGTCCGCGCGCTGGCGATGCGGCCCGAGGTGATGCTCCTCGACGAGGTCACGAGCGCGCTCGACCCGGAGCTCGTTGCCGAGGTGCTGCGCGTGATCCGCGAGCTCGCCGACGGCGGCATGACGATGCTGATCGCGACCCACGAGATGGGGTTCGCCCGCGACATCGCGAGCCGCGTCTGCTTCCTCGACGAGGGCGTCATCCTCGAGCAGGGCTCGCCGGAGCAGATCTTCAGCTCGCCGGAGCAGCCGCGCACACGCCAGTTCCTCGACCGGATCATCGAAGCAGGGCGCCTGTAGGCCTACACTGCAGGTGTGCTCGAGGAGACCACGAGAGATGTCGTGCTGGAGCCGCTGGACGACTGGATCGTCGTCGAGCCGCTGGACGACTCCGAGACCGCGAGCGGCCTGATCGTCCCGATCAACGAGGGCGCGCAGACGCGCCAGGCGATCGTGGCCGCGGTCGGGCCGGACGTCGAGTCGATCGATCCCGGCGACAAGGTGCTGTTCCCGCGCGACGCGGGCTTCGAGGTCAGGCTCGCGCGCTCCGCGCATCGCGTCCGCGTGCTCAGGCGCGAGGACCTGCTGGCCCGCATCCACGACTGAGTCCGTCTGGGACCAAAGTACGAGGCGGGGCGATCCGCCGCATGGATCGAGCTCCCGCCTCGTTGAGCTCGTTGCCCCGCCGCCCGGGGCTACGAACCTCAGTCGGGATCCTGGACGACGTGTGCCGCTTCACGCCATCCCCCAGTCTGAGTTGACCGCGTTACTTCACTTGAACGAGGGATCGGCTGAAAGCGCCCCACAGACGATGAACTGGTCATCAAGCTCAGCGAGGTGGGGGCCGCAGCCCACCTGCAGAGTCTCGAAAGACCGCGTCAGGTGCCATTCCCAGTGCCGACCGCGGTCTTTCGCACGTCTGGAGACAGAACCGCCGATGGCCTGCCGCCCGCAGGCCTTCCGGCGTGGCCGCGCGAGCTGCTAGCCGCCGCGCGCGTTCCGGAGGACGTTGCGGGCGAGCGTCATGTGTTTCGCCGGCGTCAGCGGCCGGCGTGCTGCGACCTCGACCTGGTACATCCTCGCGCCCGCCTTGAAGAAGAGGACCCGCAGGGTGAACGTCGGCTTCCCGTTGACGACCGCGTACCTGTCGTAGCTGTACCCCTGGTCGCCGAGCGACAGCTTCTTCAGCTTCTTCACGTACACCGGCTCTTCCTTGAGCCCCGCCACGACCCAGTCGAAGTCGGTCGAGCGCTCACTGCGCACGGTGACGCCGACAGAGCCTCCGTACTTGACCGAGCAGACGCGCTCCCTGGGGCTCGCCTTCTCGGCGAGGGTCGCCGTGGCTCCGAGCACGGCCCGGGCCTGCGCGACCTTCAAGTCCGTGCACGGCTCTGCGGTGGGCGTTGCCGCGCTCGCCGATCCCACGGCAAAGCCGAGCACCACCACGAACGCCGCCATCCCCCGCATCGAACGGGACCGTAACACCGTTCTCCGATGAGGGCAATGTCCGCGGCGGGCTAGCCGGCGAGCCGGACGGGGAACGAGACGAGCCGCCGGGAGGAGATGCCGCCGAGGAGGTCCTCCCCCGGCTTCCGCGCGCGGACGAAGACGATCAGCAATTGCTGACGGCTGCTGCCCGGGAAGTAGCGCAGGCGAGGCATCGTCAGCGTCGCCCAGCCGTCGGTGCCGGTCGCCGTCTCGGTCTCGGCGAACTGCTGGTACGGAGTCGGCGTCGCGTAGACGAGTGCGCCGACGACGTCGCGCGCGTCGCAGGCGACGACGTGGAAGCGAAGCTTGATCGTCCGCGTGGCACCGGTGACGACGGCCAGCGTGATGCTCTTCTGGTCGATGAGCAGGCGCGCCGGCGGCGCGATCTCGGCGAGGCTCAGCCGCCCGGCCTGCTGCACGGGCGGGCAGCCGGTGATCGTCTGCGTGCTCTGGATCACCGCCGTCGGGACGGACGTCGCGGAGCCAGCGCGAGCACCAGCGCAATCGTGAACGTGCGCGCGTACATGACGCTCGCTGACAACGGTTACGCACGACGGGGTGAGCGGCCGTCACCCCGATCGGGTGGCCGCCGGCGGGACCGCCGCTGACGGCGGCGGTCCCCGCGACGTTCGAGAGCGGAGAGGGAGGGATTTGGGCCCTCGACGAGCCTAACGACCCGTACCGGTTTTCGAGACACACGATTTTCGGCTGAGAGGAGCGGTTTTCGGGGTCTGCGGGCCACCGTGCGGGCCACCCGGGACGACCGCTGACCCGCCCCGAACGCGAGGCCTCTCCGCTGGCGACGACGTGGAGGCGACGCCTGATCGTCTGCGGGAAGAAGTCGGGCCGCGCGGCCGTCGGGTGGTCACGAGGGGAAGCAGGAGCATCGATTCGCTCCCGCGACACGCCCCACCCAGATGCACGAAAGGAAGGAAGACATGTTCAGGATTTCCGCCATCACTCGCGTCGGCCTCGTCGCCGTCGCTTGTGTTGCCGTCGCAGCGCCGTCGGCGCTTGCCAAGCCCCCCGTCAAGGCTAAGGCGCAGAGTCTCTACGGGTACGCGATGTCCTACACGCCGACGAAGGCGACACCGCAGAGTCTCTACGGGTACGCGATGTCCTACACGCCGACGAAGGCGACACCGCAGAGTCTCTACGGGTACGCGATGTCCTACACGCCGACGAAGGCGACACCGCAGAGTCTCTACGGGTACGCGATGTCCTACACGCCGACGAAGGCGACACCGCAGAGTCTCTACGGGTACGCGATGTCCTACACGCCGACGAAGCCGGCCAAGCCCGCGAAGGTGCAGAGCGTCAAGAAGGCGGCGTCGAGCAACAACGACAACCTCCGCGGTGAATAGGTGCCCGTAGCGTCGAAGTACATTGTCCGGCCCGTCAGCCCGTCTCGGAGCCCTGAGCCACAAGCTTGGATCACGAGACCGGCTCGCGGGCCGCACCTCTACGTCATCGCGGCGTCTGCGAGCCGAGCCGCGGTTGCGGAGCCCTGCAGGTAAGCGTCAAGGAGAGCAGCTGCCTCGTTCTCATTGCCCGGGAAAAGGTGCCCGTAGCGGTCGAGCGTGATCGTGATCGACGAGTGCCCCATGTAGGTGCTCAGCGCCTTCGCACCAACACCCGCGGCGATCATCAGGCTCGCGAACGTGTGTCTCGATTCGTGCAGGCCGATCGGCTCGAGCTCCGGCTCCTCTCGCAGCGCGCGCTCCCTGAGGCTCGACGCCACGCCACTTCCGCTCGCCGCACGACCGATGAGTGATTGAAGGGCCGCGTCGCGTCGCGTCCGAAGACGAGCCCGGTCTCGCGGCCAGACCGGAGCTTGTGCTCGTCGAGGAAGTCACGCAGTACGGCTGGGATCGGCACAGAGCGGCGGCCGGCCGGACCCACCCGCTACGTGAGCGCTATCGACAACGCCTCTCGCTGCTTCTTTACGGATGGCCGTGCGGCTCTTCTTCGACCGTCAAAGGCGACGACGGCGTCGCCGCTAGCGAAGATGGAAAGACGTCGCGGGCCAGTCGCGGGCCAGTGAGGACCAGCGCCAAGCGGTCTACAGCGGTTGTCGGCGGTGAGACGTGGCCTTCATCGCCGGCCCCACTTCACGGGCAAAACCCGCGTAGGTGAGCGGGTTTCGCCTCATGGAGCGGAGAGGGAGGGATTTGAACCCTCGACGAGCCTAACGACCCGTAACGGTTTTCGAGACCGCCGCATTCGACCGCTCTGCCACCTCTCCGAGCGACGGACAGCGTAGCCGGGACGCGAGAGCGGAGAAGGAGGGATTCGAACCCTCGATGGAGGAATTCACCCCCATAACGCCTTAGCAGGGCGCCGCCTTCAGCCACTCGGCCACTTCTCCGGGACGGCCATGGTATCGCACGGTCCGGAGCGGAAATCCCCCATCGGGGTCATGACCGAACCCCGCGTCGGCATGAACATGACGAGTGCCGGATTTCCCCCTCACTTCCCCCCGGCATCTGCGGCGCCCGTTTTCTGCGGCAACAGGAAGCGGGCGTTTCGCGTTTTCGGGGGCGGAGAGCACCATTCAAGGTGTGGGGCCAGGAATGCCGAAACGAAGGAGCATGGGCGCCGCGGTAGCCCACCCCATCTCCCCCGAGCTCGTGCTCGTCTGTCCCGAGCTGCGCGAGCACGCGCTGACCCTCCTGCCCGCGGTCGATCCCGAGGAGCTGTTCGCGGTCGAGCCGAGGCCGGCGGCCGCGCCGGTCCCGGAGCGGCCACGGCTCGCGCTCGTCGAGCACGTCGAGCCCGACCCGATCGCAGAGCCCGAGCGCCGCGCCCCGCTCCCGATTGCGCTCGTCGCCTATCTGACCGAGGCGATCTTGCTCAGCGCGGTGCGCGGCGCCGCACTCACAGCCTTGATCGTCGTGCTGGCATTCGTGCTCGCGCGCTGAAGGCAGGAGTTGACCGCTCACGACCTGCCGATGAGGATGGCCGGCATGGGCGCCGGAGCGACGTCGACCGAGCGGAAGACGTGGCCGTTCCTCGTCGCCGGGGCGGGGATCGGCTTCGCGCTCGGCATCCTCGTCAGCATCGCGACGGACGTTCCGCTTGCGCCCGAAGCCGGGCTCGTGATCGGCGCACTTGCAGGCTGGCTCGTGCGCAGGCTGCACACGTAGCCGAACGGATCGAGAACCCGGCCCTCTCGAGCCGAGTTCTCGAAACAACCGCAGCGGAGAGGGCGGGATTTGAACCCGCGACACGCCTTTCGACGCGTACGCGATTTCCAGTCGCGCTCCTTCGGCCGCTCGGACACCTCTCCGGGCGCGGCACAGGGTATCGCGGTGGTGCTACCCCTGCGTGGAGTCGACCACGTACGCGGCGACGTCCTGGATCTGCTTCTCGCTCAGCTGGCCGGCGAACGAGGGCATGACGCCCTTGCCGTGCGTGACGCGGTCGATCACGAGCGCCTGGTCGGGCTTCGCCTCGTCGAGGTTCGGCCCGACGTTCCCGGTCGCGCCGGCAGCCTCGAGCGTGTGGCAGCCGGCGCAGCCGGCTGACGCGAACACGGCTTCGCCCGCAGCCGCGTCGCCCGCGGGCGCGCCGGAGGCCTCGGTCGTCGTCAGCGGCTCCTCGCCGGTCTCTGTGCCGTGGGTCTCGGTCGCCTCCGCGCCGTGCGCCTCTTCTTCCTCCTGCGCGAAGAAGATCACGCCCGCCATCGTCCCGACGAAGAACAGGGCGGCGACGGTGATGTAGAGGCCGAGCCGCTTGCCGGGAAAGTCCGGGTTGCGTCGTGGGAAGTAGAACGCCGAGAGCAGCGCGAACGCGATGAACGCGCCGGCGAGGATGCCGAGCCCGAGCTTCCCCTCCGAGGTGATCGCGAGCAGCACGGGCCGGAACCTACCAGGGCTAGAGGCGGTCGAGCGGGGCCATCGTGAGGCCGAGGTCCTTGAGCTGCTCCCAGTAGAGCTCGGCCTGCTCCTTCAGACCGGACCAGACGACGGCGCGGCCGGTCGAGTGGATCCTGTTGGCGAGGTTCATGCCCTGGTCGAAGCCGACGCCGGGCAGAACGGACGAGAGGGCGAACGCAACCCCGTCGAAGGTGTTGTGGTCGTCGTTCAGGACGATCACCCGCCACGGCGCGTCGAGATCGCCGCCCGGATCGCCGGCGCGCGGCTTCCGAACCGGTGTCACGGTCGCCGGGCTCATCGCGGCGGACGGTAGCAACGGCGGGAGATAGGCTTCTCCGCCATGACTCCGGAAGAGCGCCTCGAGCGCTACGCCCGTCTCGCGGTCGAGGTCGGGTCCAATGTCGGGGAAGGCCAGGTCGTCTGGGTGATCGCCCTGCCCGAGCACGCGCCGCTCGCACGAGCCGTCGCCCGCGTTGCGTACGAGAAGGGCGCCAGCTACGTCGACGTCGACTACACGGACCAGCACGTCCGCCGCGCGCGAATCGAGCGTGCGCCCGAGGACACGCTCGGCTGGACCCCGCCGTGGGCGCTGGCCAAGGTCGACCACGTCATGGAGAAGCACGGCGCGCTGATCCAGATCGTGGGCGACCCCGAGCCAGAGCTCCTCGCCGACCTCGACGGCAGCCGGGTCGGCAAGACGCGCATGCGCGAGCTCGCCGAGCGCTACGTCAAGGCGCTGAACGAGAGGCTGATCAACTGGACGATCGTCGCCTACCCGAACGAGGGCTGGGCGACGTCGGTCTTCGGCGAGCCCGACGTCGAGAGGCTCTGGGACGCCGTCGGGTCGGCGACCCGGCTGGACGAGTCGAACCCGGTCGATGCCTGGCGCGCGCACATCGACAAGCTCGAAGAGCGCGCGGCCCTCCTGGACGAGCGCGCGTTCACAGCCGTCCGCTTCCGTGGTCCCGGCACCGACCTCACCGTCGGCCTCATCCCCGGCGCCGTCTGGTGCACCGCGCTCGAGGAGACGGTCGACGGCCGCCGCCACGTGGTGAACATGCCGACCGAGGAGGTCTTCACGACGCCGGACCGCCGCCGCACCGAGGGCGTCGTCCGCTCGACGATGCCGCTCGCGCTCTCCGGGAACGTCGTCCGCGACCTCGAGCTCCGGTTCGAGGGCGGCCGAGCTGTCGAGGTGAACGCGAGCACCGGCGCCGAGTTGATCCGCGAGCAGCTGCGCCAGGACGAGGACGCGTGCATGCTCGGCGAGGTCGCGCTCGTCGACGGTGACTCGCGCGTCGGCCGCTCCGGGCTCACGTTCCTGAACACGTTGTTCGACGAGAACGCGAGCTGCCATATCGCCTACGGCGCCGGCATCCTCGACGCGATCAAGGACGGCTCCGAGAAGAGCGAGGCGGAGCTCGAGGAGCTCGGCTTCAACACGTCGACGATCCACACGGACTTCATGATCGGCGGCCCCGACGTGGAGGTGGACGGGATCGCCGAGGACGGCACGGCGGTACCGATCCTGCGCGGGGACGCATGGCAGCTCACCTGACCGGGGGCTGCGGCTGCGGCGCCGTCCGCTTCGAGGTGCTCGAGCCGTTCGCCTCGTCGAACTACTGCCATTGCACGCGCTGCCAGCGCCGCACGGGAACGGCGGCGTCGGCGAACGGCCGGACGGTGCCGGAGTCCTTCCGCGTCGTCTCGGGCGAGGAGCACCTGCGCGCGTGGGCTCCCGAAGGTGGCGCTGAGAAGCTCTTCTGCGGCCTCTGCGGCTCGGCCGTGTTCAGCCGCTCCGGCGATCCGCCGACGATCGGCGTCCGCTTCGGCGCGCTCGACTCCGACCCGGAGATCAGGCCGCAGTGGCGCCAGTTCGTGGCCTACGCCGCGAGCTGGGAGGAGATCCCGGACGACGGCCTCCCCCGCTACCCCGAACGCAAGCCGTAACGCCCGGTCACGCGCTCCGTCTTCGTGTGGCCTCAGCGGGGGGCGTTCGCGTCGCCGGCTCCGGTCAGGCGAGACCGCGGCACCTGAGAGGGAATCCTTAGCGCTGCTTCCTTCCGGACCTGACGCGGTTCGGATGCTCCCAGTGCGCGGAACCCGACCATCGACGCCACGTGCGCGAAGCCTGATCCCGTTGAAGCCGCCCTCGGACGGCGTTCGGTCCCGCTGGAGCGGATGTCGGGTTCAGGGAACCGCTAACTCCCCACCTAGCGCGACCGGGCGAGAAGGAGCGTAGCAGCGCCGCTATCCTGTCCTCTCCCGGGCGCATAGCTCAGCGGGAGAGCGCTCGCTTCACACGCGAGAGGTCCCTGGTTCAATCCCAGGTGCGCCCATTCAGGATCGCCACTGTCCAAGCCGTTCTCGGCTCAGCAGGCGATTCTGTCCACTCCTCGTCCAACAGCCGCCTGCACCTGAGCGCCGAACCGCTCGGCCTGCGCCCGCTTCTCGCCCTCGTACAGGTGCCGGTACGTGCGAAGGAAGAGCGCGCCTCCGTCCGTGTGTCCGAGACGCTCGCCGCCGACGCCGGATCCATCCCGAACGACGCCATGAGCGAACCCGCCGTGTGCCGAAGCAGATGGAACGTGAAGCCCGGCGAAGCGCTCGTTGCTCGTCGTCGCCAGCTTCACCGCCGGCACCCACACACGCTCGCGGAAGCCGCTCCGCGTCCACTGCAGACCCGTCGGCGTCGGAAAGACCAATCGCGTCCTGGTAGCGCGCGCCAGCAGCTGCTCGCGGAGAGCTGCGCCTCGACCGGCGTCAGGTAGACGCGATGCTCCTTCCGGTTCTTAGCTAGCTCTGCCGGCACCGTCAGCGTCCCCGCCTTCACGTCCAGCAGATCGTCAGTCAGGTTGAACCACAACGTTCTGACGAGCTCCAACCTGGCCAGCGACGAGAACGAGCCGCTGCGCGTGCTCTGGGAACCAGGACGCCGAGCTCGTAGAGCTCTGGCACCGTAAGCGCCCGCCCTCGGCGCGGCCGATGCTTGATCGCCGGAATCGCTAGCACTGCCGGATCGACGCGCTGCCCGCGCTCCTTCGCCTCGGTCAGCACGCGCTTCAAGAAGCTCGAGCTCGTTCTTCGCCGAACGCCCGTGGCGCTCGCCGCGCGAGCAAAGATGAAGTCCTGCACCACCGTTCGGCGCAGCGACGGCTACAGGCGTGGAGCGGAACGGCTCCCACACCTTCGCCGACCGCTCGTAGTACTCGACCGTCCTGGACTCAAGCCGCTAGACGCGCGCATGCCGGTTCAAGGCAACGCGTCGATCTCGCTCGCCGAGCGTCGTAGCCTGCTCGACGTAGAGCTCACCGAGCGCTCGCTGGCAGCTTGAGTTCGAGCTCCAGCCGCTCGCGCGGCCTTAAGCGTCCGCACTGTCCGAGCCGGAAACGGGAGCACGCGAACTTGATACGCCTGCTTCCCGCGCCGCCGGATGCTCACGCAGCGACCTGCTTCGAATCGAGCCAGCTCAACACGCGCTCTCAGCGAAACGCAGATCGCGCCCAATCCGCAATCGTCTGGAGCAGACCTCGCGCCGCCTCGCGCCGAACCGTCTCAGGATGGACGCCGAACAAGTCGGCGAGCTGCTGCGCTGTGTAATGCCGCTCAATCATCAGCGACCTGCAGCCTCCCTGGTCTCCGCGAGCCTCGAGCTCTCGAAGCTCCAAGTCCGCTACCTCCGTCATACATCCAGACATGTCCAGAGTCCGGGAAGGCCCGTCGCTGCCGTCCTCCAACCTCTCAAGTCGGATCCGCCAATCCGGCTCCTCCTCGCGCAACTGGCGATCGTCGAAGCGCGCCATCTCCAGAGGCGCGCGTACGTCAGCGCCTGACGTATGCGCCGCTCAGATTCCAGCCAGCTCGTCAGCCTTCTCCTGGAGCCACTTCTCTCTCTCGCATCATTCGCTCGCGGACCTCGGCGACGCTGAATCACCGGTGACCTCCTTCGCAGTCTGAGTCACGACCCGGCGGTGTCCTCTGTCGTCAGTCCCATACCTGAGCTGAACATTCGCTCGACGGGCCTGGGCGACGCTGAATCACCCGGTGACCTCGGCGGCGGGCGAGGAAGTCACGGCCCGACGGTGGCCACTATCGTCAGTCCCCATGACCTGGGCTGAACATGGCTTCCTTCCTTCATGCCTCGGGGTGGGGCGTGTCGGGAGCGACTCGATGCTCCTTCTTCCCCCCTCGTGACCACCCGACGGCCGCGCGCCGCAATTTTTTCCATCCAGAAACACCCCGAGCGCATCGCGGCGGTAACCGACCTACCCACAGGCAGCGCCCATGAAACCGATGCGACGTGACTTCCGTCTCTTCGCAGGCGGTTAAGCTCGGCCGGTGGGCCAAGCCGTCGGGGGGCAGCGCAGCAACGTCCTCGTCCTGATCGGGACGCGGCCCGAGGCGATCAAGATGTTCCCGGTGGTGCACGCGCAACACGCTACCACCCCGTCAGCGCCCCCACACCCGCCCCCCTCCAGCGGAGCACGTGGTTCGCCCCCGTCGTCGTCACGACCGGGCAGCACCGTGACCTCGTGCAGGCGGCTGCCCGGTCGCCGTAGGGTGCGGACAGCGTCAGGGTGATTTCGGTTCGGCCCTGTCCGACCATGACGATGTCCATCAGGACGAGTGTCGGGCTGCCTGCCTTGCCGAAGTCGTAGACGAGACGGTAGCGGGCGGAGTACTGGGCCAGCTTCGGGAACGCCATCTTCTTGAGCGAGACGAGCTTTCCGCCCTCGAGGGTTGCCATCTCTCGCCGGCCGCACGCCCAGAAGGCTGGATTTGCGACGGTGCGCTGCCAGTCGGTCTTGACCATCGCGGGCGTGCGAAGGATGTTCGCTTCCGAGACCACGAAGACGCCGTCGCCGCTGAATGACGATTTCGCGGCTCCGGTCATGACGAGGTCCGACACCTTCGTCGGGCAGGTGTCGTTCGAATAGTCGAGCTTGTCTGGGCCGCCCTTCCAGCCTGCGCCGAGGTCGGACAGCTTCAGCGTGATCGCCTTCGCTGCTGCCTGGTCGGCGGCGTTGAACTTGAGCGGTTGCTTCTCGGCCGCGTAGGCCGCTTGGACAACGACGAGCAGCAGCGCGGCAAGAACGCCGCCGAACCTCGCTTTGGACAAGCTCATGGTCTGACCCCAATCAGCCGCAGATCGTCGGTAAGTCGTCGTGGCTTCGCGTGCGCGTCTAGTACGCCTTCAGCGGTGCATTGCCCCGCTTGAAGAGATAGACGGGGAAGACGATGATCCAGAGGAAAAGAGCGCCAACGACCCACTGCCACGTCTTGCTCGCGAACTTACTGCTGCTGAAGTCGCGCTTGCGAGCGTCGAACCCGACCCAGATGACCGAGCCGAAGTGCAAGGCGTAGAGGGCAAACACAAACAGAGTGGCGAAGCTCGTTGCGGCGGTATCACTCATGCGGCGGCTCCTTACTAGTTGCGATGGCTATTCCTCCATCGCCAGCGCCAGCGGGGGCCGCATCCCTCGAATGAGGGCCAAGCCTCCCTCGACGCGAAGACCGTCTCGCCCTCTGCGTGGCTCCCCGGCGGATCCATCGTTACGGTTGCGGCGGTGGACTTCATCCTGCAGTTTCCCCTTGAGCAGGTGCCGGCCTACGCGGGGCGGTACGCCTACGCCGGTGACGACGAGGTCATCGCCATCGGGAAGGTCGCTCGCGCCCGCGGCCGCTACCTGCGCGATGAGTTCGTCGCGGTGTGCCGGTGGAAGACCCCCCGGAGCGCACCTCGGGTCGCGATGAACACCGACGAACGGGTCGAGCAGGCGACTCGGGTCGCGCTGGCCGACGGCAGTGGCGAACGCGAACGGATCGAGGCGCTCCGGTCGCTGGACGGCGTCGAGTGGCCCACGGCGTCAGTGCTTCTCCACCTGGCTTATCCCGAGAGGTACCCGATCCTCGACAAGCGGGCGCTGATCGCGCTCGGCGTCCGATCCGCCGTCGGCCTACAGCTTCCGGTTCTGGCAGGGCTACGTCTCGACGTGTCGCGAGCTGGCCGAGCGGGCTAGCGTCGACGGGCGCACCCTCGACCAGGCGCTCTGGCAATGGTCGAAGGAGCAACCCGAACGCCTCTATTGAGAATCGCGACACCGGGACATCACGACCCGGCCGCGACGGCCTCTCGGGCGATACGTTTGGTTCCATGACGGAACGTGGAACGTCCGCCGGCGACGGCTCTGGCCCCAAGACCCGCTACCACCTACTCACGACCGACGGGGGCATAGCCCCCGATCAACCCGGAAAGATGGCGGGTGAAGCCGCGATTGGTGTGGTCTTGAAGGCCCCTCTCGAGGAGATCTCGGAGCCTATAGGGCCGGCGAAGGACCACCACGTCGCGGAGTATCGAGCTCTCATCAGAGGCCTCGAGGCCGCCCGCTCTCGCGGGATTGGACACTTACGCGTGTGCCTCGATTCGCGCCTGCTAGTCAACCAGCTGAACGGCAGATCGAGAGTCGAGGCGGAGCAGCTCAAGCCCTTGCATGAACAAGCGGTTTCTTTGATCCAACAGTTCGCTGACATCAAGATCACGTGGGTGCCCCGCGAGGCGAACGCCGAAGCGGACGCACTTGCGAGCACCGTACTTGGGCCGCTGAGGCGTAAGCCGAGACCGTCACTCGACGAACCGGAGACGGCGAAGCCGAAGAGAGTCAAGTCGGCTCCGGCATGGAAGTCCCTGCCTCCTGCTGAGATGGCGGAGCACCTCCTCTCGCATCGGACACTCTCCGACCGCACCTGGACGGACGAGCCGCGGCTCAAGGGTGAGAAGCGCGACACCTTCATCCGTCGCATCCTGCTCAATGAGACCGTCGAGACCGACGAGTCCATCGAGGCGGAGCCCACAGACGCGTAGTGGAGAGACACATGCGCAAGGCACTGTTCGCGTTGGTTGCGGTGGCCATGCGCTGACGCCGTATAGGCGGAGCCTTCTCCGTTCTCCGCAGCCGGTCGTGGGGGTGCTGTCCGGGCTCGGTCTCGACTTCCACGCGACGCTATCGCCGTGCGGCCATGTCGTGCTGTTGCGCAGAGCGCGAGTAGGCTGTCGGTCGATGCCGCGCCGGCCGCTGCCGCTGATCCTCGCCCGCGAGCTCGCCGCCAACGTTGCGACCCCGTACCTCGTCCTCGACGGCGAGGGAACGCTCGTCTTCTTCAACGAGCGTGCGGAGCGGATCGTCGGCGCGACGCCGTCGGAGCTCGGAGAGATGCCCGAGGCGAGTGGCGCACCCGCTTCCAGGTCGAGCGGCCCGACGGGCGCCGGTCCCGGGCGAGCAGACGCCCTCGGCGCGTGCGCGGCGCGAGCGCCGGCCGGTGCAGGACACGCTCGTCTACACGTGGGCGGACGGGCGGCGGACGACGCTGTCGGTCACGGCAACGCCGCTGCTGGGAGGCGGAGAGGAGCTGCTCGGGGTCTTCATGCTGTTCTGGGAGCTAGACCGGGAGTGAAGGCGACCGTCCGCGGCTGCCGCCGCTCTGGCCGCGTTCGACCCGGATACCGGTCGGCTACGGCGAGGACGCGGCTGCCGGCGCGGGATCGACGCGACCCCCTTCCCCGAAGAGCTGGCACCGGCAGCCGTCTGATCGGCTCGCGGGTGGCGGCCTTCCCGCGCCCGATCCACATTCTGCTCACGCACCGCACCTCGACCACGTCGAGGGCCTGGGGTTGTCGCGCCGATCGGATGCCGCGACGGAGCGCGATCTGGGGGCTGCCGTCACCGGTCGACACCTGCGGCGGATCGACCACTGCTTTACGCCGCCGCGCTTTCCGGTGCAGCTCTCGGAGGTGCCGGCGCAGGTCGTCTGCCACGATCTACCGGCCGAGGAGTTCCGGCTCGGCTCGGCTACGGTGCTCGCCCAGCCGGTCACGCACCGCGGGCCGACGGTCGACGTGCGCGTACGACGACGACGCGGTCGCCTACTCCCCGACCACGAGCCCTACCTTGGCCTCGAGCCGGAGGAGGCGGAGCCGAGCTGGCGGTCCGGCTCGCCTCGCGGCCGAGGTCGGCACGCTCGTCCACGCGCCCAGTCTCGGCGCGAGAACTGGAACGGCGGCCTCGGCACGGAGCGTCGAGACGCGGTCGGCGTCTGGCCGCGCAACCCATCCGGAGTGTTGCTTCATCCTGCCGCTGCATCCGGACCCGCTCGTGCGGCGCGGCACTCGGCGAGCCGCTCGCCGAGCGCGCCCCCACAACTCGTCCTGACCGAGCCGCAGGCCTACGCCCCGCCCTCCTCCGCGTACCGCTCGCGGCCCGCACACGCGCGCGCCATCGGCCTCACCGACCCCCGGCTGGCCGCCCGTCTCGTCCTGGAGGAGGCTCCGGCGATCTCGGCGTGCCCGTCCTTCGTCGCCGCGGGAGAGCACCGAGCCGGTATGCCGAGGGAAGCGGGCCGGGACGTATGCAAATCGCTCGTCGGCACCGAGCCCGCATCGGATCGTCGTGCCGCGACCGCGGCCCGTCCTGAGCCGACCTCGGCGGCGCACACCGCGACCCCCGAACTCAGTACCCGTACGGCGACGGCCGCGGCAGGTCGTCTCGATGCGCAACTCGACGCCCGTGGTGTCACATTGCGTGTCGCCCTTGTCCTCCACTCGAAGTAGAGCCGTCCCCGGCCGACGTCGCCGTCCTCGCGTCAACGCGGTGCGGCGGCTGCCAGCTACCCGTTCGCAGGGCGGTACCTGGTCGAACGACCCACGATGCCGTTGCCGGGTTCGCGACAGGTGCAAGCGGCGTCCAGCCCGATCGCAGCACGAGAACGCCGTGTGGGTGGGACGTTCGATCGCGTCTGCCGATGTCCGTTCGGCGCATCACGAACTGCCATTTCCCGACGTTGGCGCACCAGTCCGGTCTCCGTCCACGTCTCCCGTCAACATCGGACTCACGTCCCGAGTCGGCCTGGTCTGGTCCGCCGCTGCTGGCCGTTCCGTGCGCCGTAGAGGTAGAACCAGGTGGTGTTGCCGTAGCGGTCTCTCCCGGGGTCTGGCCGGCCGCGGTGCCCGCTCGAAGTCGCGTTCGGCCTCCCAGACGCCGACGATGCGGAACGAGAAGGAGGTCACGCGGCTGGCGTTGCCGGCGAGATCAAGCGCACGCACCCGCAGCGCGTGCCGTCCCAACGCCAGGCCGTCGTTGGGCCGGTCGATCCGGGCGCAAGGCCGAAGCCGTGAGCCGTCGAAGGCGCAGCGGAAGCGAAGTTTCCCCCGCGGCGTGCGGCGATCGGTGGCACCGAAGGTGAAGACCGGGCGCAGCATCGATTCCTGCCTCGGTCCTCGACGCTGGGCTGAGTCGGGGCGACGATCGCGGAGCCACGCGGCCACGCGCCGCTGCCGAGAACCGCGGCGAGGACAACACCAGCGGCAACCAGAGGGGCACGGCGCAGGCTCACAGATCCACCGTATGCCGCTGCTCCACCCATTACTCGTGCGTCGACGCACGAGCGTCGACTCGGTGGGCGACGGTTACCGCCTCTGGCGGAGGGGGTCTTGCGAGACCGGGACGAGCCGAGGGTTACGGTCGTGGTCCGTCCCCTCGCCGCAACGCCACACCATCTCCTCGGTCGCGTTCGACGGCGGAACCTCGGGTTCGGGAGTTCAGCGTTCGGGCCTCGCTCTCAACGACGATGACGAAGCGGTACACGCTGGCCCGGGATGGGGTCCGCGCGATGCGAGCCCAGGTGATCGTCTGCGCGGAGTGCGCGCACCGCGAGTGCGTTAGACGTCGATCGGCTCGACCATGCAGAGCACGTCGACCACGCGGGAGCCGTTCACCGTGTCGACGAGGGGGCTGCTTTCCAGGCGAGAGACGTCGATCAGGCTGACGACGCGCCAGGTCGAGCCGTCCGCGAGCGCGAGTAGGTCGCCTAGCTCGACCGGTCCCGGCGCGTGAGCGAACCCGAGGTCCACACCGTCGGTGCCCTGCAATCTGACCGTAATGCCCACGTGCACGCGGCCAGCGTGCCGGTCGAAAGCTCGACGGGATAGACACGATCGTGTCCAACTGGCACCTGGTTCGTCAGCCCGGAAGTGGTATGACCCGGAAGCCCGAGGGAGACGGCAAGACCGAGACTGAGATCGCCCAGCCCTCCCCTCGCCACGCCGATACCAATCGCATGAGGAATACAGCCACGAACCGGAGTGACGCAGCGGAGGAAGAGACTCCTAAGCAGAAGCCCAGCGCACCGTGCGCGGATTCCCCGCCCTCCTAGATGACTCTGGGCTGCAGCATCTCGTCGATTGCGCCGCCGTGGCGCCAGAGCAGGGTGCCGACGGGTCGCACGTAACGCAGCTGCAGGTCGCCGACGGCCTCGCCATCGTGCAGAACGTGGTAGATCTCGAGAACCCCATTCCCCGAGACTTCGACGAGATCGGATCCTGATTGCTCGCGTCTCGGCGGTGCAGCGTCTACCCCGACCACTGTCCCTTTCTCGGCAGCGTTACCGAAGACCAGGATCGGGATGAACAGTTCCGCCACTATCGCCGTCCGCCCAGCGGCACGTTCCACTACCACGCGCGGAACCGGGCCGTGGAACTCGAGCGCGTCGGCACCCCCTCCGGTGCTATTTCCCGGCCCCCGCGCCGGTGAGGTCCATTTCGAAAGGGGGCGCTTCGTCATACCCATACGGCACCTCTAGAAAGACTTTGGAGATCCCGACGCCGAGAGTCTCGTAGTCCGTCTCACCCGGACCTGTCTCTGTCACAAACACATCAAGAAGGCTTTCAGAGTGCTTCGCGGCACGAACTGCGCATCGCACGCTGCCGCCTTCCCAGTCTCCGATCCAGTCCGTGCGCCGTGAGTTGATGAACGGCGTTAACGACTTCTCGACCTTGTGGTTTCCAAACGGCACGGCGGGACTGAACCTGCAGGTGACGGTGACGAAAAGGGAATAGTCCCAGTCTGAGTAGCCGACAGGGTCAGAGCCGCTGAACTTCACCTCGACTGTTTGGCTCCCCTCGTGATACGGCACGGCCGCCTCCGCGGCCATGTCGACGTTCTTCGTCAACTTCAGTAGCTCGTCGTTCTTGTCCCACTCGACGAACTGGTCGACAACCTCTGGGATCGCCTTGATGACCCAGCTAGCGATGTCTCCGACGACGGGTATGTACTCGCTGAGGTCGCTCATTTTTTCAGCGAGCTTGCCTGCGTCCTCTCTGTTGTTGACCCACTTCTCGTTGTCGTCAATGTCCAGCCCGAGGAGTTCCAGTCCGATCTGGGGCGTCTCCGAAAAGCCGTCGTAGATCGTCTCGAAGTAGGTCCAGGGCTGCCGTTCGTTGATCGGGACCGATGGCATGGCGAACGGGTGCCGCTTACCGTCGACAACCACTGCTCCGGCGAGCGCGAAGATGTCGTGCGGCGCGGAGGAGGACTCCTTGTTCCGGCAGATCAACCTGCCGAGTTGAACGCTGACGATGTAGGCCATGGGCCAACCCCTTCCAGGGAGGATCGGGCGACGCCGATCGAACGTCGTGACCACGTTTCTATTGCAACTTAGCTCGCGGTTGCTACGCGTGGTTCTCAACGTGGACGCTGGAGCTCGGCGCAGTGCCGACACTTTGCGAGTGCAATGCGGGCGTCGGCAACGTTCGCTTCGTGCGTCCTGGTGCGGATCTACAACCGCTCGCGGCCGCTGACCTGGTGCCAGGACGTGGAGTTTTCGGTGTACGGGCTGCTCCACCAGGCCGGGCGCGCGCGGTACGGCGCTGCCGGCATGGGTGGAAACGGCCAGTTCAACCGGCTGACGGCGCTCGATGGCATCGCCGACGACGAGGCCGGCGGCCCCTGGCGCGACCGGTTGACCGAGGATCAGGATCTCGGCCTCCGCCTGCTCGAGGTCGGGTGGCGGGGAGTCGCAGAGGCGAGAACGACGGTCAACCAGCAGGGCTGCAGGGGACTCGGCAGGCTGCTCCGCCAGCGCACGCGCTGGGCGCAGGGGAACATGCAGGTGATGGACCAGCTGGGAGCCATGGTGCGGCTCGACCGGCCGTGGCTCGTCCGGCTCGACCTCGTCGGCTATCTCCTGATGCCAGTGCTGCAGGCGATCGTCGGCGTCGCGTTCGCGGCGAGCATCATCCTGGCGATCTTCGACGTCGCGAACTTCTGGGGCGACGACGGCTGGTTGCAGCTGCTCTTCTTCTTCGTGCTCGGCTTCGGGGGAGTGGTGCTCGGCTGCATCGCGAGAGGCGCGCAGTGGGGCATCGGCGGGATCCTTCGCAGCCTGCTGATCGTGCCCGTGTACGCCGCCTACTCGTGGCTGATCTGGCCGGTGCTCTTCCGTGCCGGCGCGCGCCAGCTCCTGGGGCGGCGCGACTGGGCAAAGACAGCACGCGAGGCCGTCGGCCAGCAGGGCCCGTCGTAGCGGCAAGTTCCCCCGGAAGGGGGTGGCCTGACCTCAGCTTCACTCGTCCGAGGGATTACAGGGCCGCGGATATCACCCTTAATGAGTATGGACGCCGGGCGACAGCCCAGGCGCATGCGGCTCACATCTGCGGAACGGGGGGAGAACGGTGACTCGATTTAGGGCAGGAACGACTGCGGTCCTGGCGTGCCTGGCGGCGCTGGCGGTGGTTCCTTCGGCGCTCGCGCACCACGCTCGCATCAGCGGCAGCATGGATTGCCAGGGCAACGTGAGCTTCACGGCGTCGGCGTGGCAGTCGAGCAGCACGTCCGGGCGGACGCACAACGACGTGCGCATCTACGTCGTCCAGACGAACGGCGCCACGGTCAGCCCGGCGCAGCAGGTCGGCAGCGGCCAGTTCCGCTCGTCGAACGGCTTCGCGTTCTCCGGCAGCTTCGTCGTGCCGGCGCTCGTGAACTCCGTGAAGCTGAACGTCAAGGAGATCGGCGTCTGGGGGAACGGCACCCCGTCGAGCAACGGAACCGACCCGGAGAGCTCGACGGTGATCTTGCGGTCGACGAGCGGCTGCACGCCGCCGCCGCCCCCGGACCAGTGCCCGAACATCGCGGGTAACCAGGCGTCCGTCCCGGCCGGCATGGTCAAGGACGCGAGCGGCAACTGCGTCACGCCGCCACCGCCGCCGACCGACCAGTGCCCGAACATCGAGGGGCTGCAGACGTCGGTGCCGACGGGGATGATCAAGGATGCGAGCGGCAACTGCGCGACGCCGCCGCCCCCTCCGACCGACGAGTGCCCGAACATCGCCGGGCTGCAGACGTCGGTGCCGGCGGGAATGGTCAAGGACTCGAGCGGCAACTGCGCGACGCCGCCGCCCCCGCCTCCGCCCCCGCCCGCGCCTCCGACGGATGAGTGCCCGAACCTCGAGGGGATCCAGACCTCGGTCCCGGACGGAATGGTCAAGGATGCGAGCGGCACCTGCGCGACGCCGCCGTCGGCACTCGTCACGGGGACGCCGACCAGCGTGGCAACGCCGGTCGCCAAGACGACTCCCAAGGTAAAGGCGAAGGTCAAGAAGGTGGCCAAGAAGAAGGTCGTCGTGAAGAAGAAGGTCGTCAAGAAGAAGGCGGTCAAGAAGCAGTCGACAGCCGCGAAGGCGAAGCCTCGTGCGCTCCCGTTCACTCCTTAGCGCGCTACTCGCCGCGGTGGTGGGGCTGGCTCTCGCCGGCCCCACCGCGGCGTCGCCGCAGGGCTCGAGTCTCGTGATCCCGAGGCTGGGACTCGACACGCGGCTGGCGCCGTCGCTGAATCAGGGGCCGTACGCGTACTACCAGGACACTGACACGCTCGCGGTCGCCGGCCACCGGACCACTCACAGCCACCCCTTCGCGCGCCTCCCCCTGCTCCGCCGTGGCGACCGGATCCGTGTCGACAACGTCGTCTTCGTCGTCCGCCGGACCGCAGTGGTGCGGCCGTGGGAGACATGGATCCTGCGTTACCGCGGCGTCGTGCTCTCCGCCTGCCACCCGGCCGGCAGCGCCGCCTATCGGTACGTCGTCTTCGCCGCGCCGCTCTAGGCGACGAACGCC
This sequence comes from uncultured Gaiellaceae bacterium, assembly GCA_963705515.1. Classification (GTDB taxonomy): domain Bacteria; phylum Actinomycetota; class Thermoleophilia; order Gaiellales; family Gaiellaceae; genus Gaiellasilicea. Next base: position 977,878 of record CAVPJV010000008.1, on the reverse strand, counting down.
TCCAGCCGCTCCGTCTCGTCCTTCAGCGCGCGTTTCACGCCGGCGTCGAGCTTCCTAAACGGCTCCAGGACGACGCGGCCCTGCTCGAGCTGCCACGTGCCGGCGACCACGCCGTCGACGAGGATCGTCGCGTGCACGAGGCCGTTGTTCGTCACGATCCGCGACGGTGCGATGTCGCCCAGGATCCGCGAGCGGTCGGCGTGCGAGAGAACGAGGTTGTCGAACCGGGGCACAAGTCGAGGCGGCGCGGGTGTGTCCGGGTCGGGGAGCGGTGCCCGCGGAAGGTCGTAGAGCACCTTCCCGTCCTCGCTCGCGAACGTGCGTAACGGCAGTCGCTCGAGCGACTCGGCGATCGGCTTCAGCCGCGGCACGCCCGCCCACTGGCCGAGGTCCTGCTTCGTCGCCGGCCCGTAGGCGGCGAGGTAGATGCTCACGATCCGGTCGAATGCCTCCTGCGGCTCGGGCGGCTCGCCGCGCACCTTTCCCGTCGCCGCCGTGTAGACGCCGCGGCCGCCGTAGCCCCAGATCCCTGACGGGGGCACGTGGATCACGTACGCGTTCCCCTGCACCCGTCGCCAGAGGAACGTCGGCGGCACGCCCTCGCGCGCGTGCGGCTCGAGCAGCGCGCGCACCTCGTCGTAGGTCAGCTCGCTCCCATCGAGCTCGGCCTGCACGTCCTCCGCGAGCTCGGCGATCCGCGCCGCCGGCAGCCGCGCCTCGTACGACGGCGGCCAGAGTGACGCGGCGAGCTCGCGGCGCACGGTCATGATCGCCCAGTAGGTGCGCGGGGCCGCGATGTGCAGCGTGCCTCGCTGGAGCAGCGCTTTGACGAGCCGGCGACCGGTGAGCGCCTTCGTCAGCTCGTCGCGCTCGAAGCCCTCGAGCCGCGTCCAGAGCGAGAGATACGGGCTCGGCGTCGACTGCGCCTGCAGGCCGCCGAGCCGCTCGACTGCCCGCACGGCACTGAGCGGCTTCCGTTCGAGCAGCAGCTGCCGCTCCAGCAGCGCGCGGTTCAGCTCGCGCCGCGTGAGGCGGCGCTCCGGCCTGGTCACCGCGGCGAAGCTAGCGGATGCATCCCTGGCCTCAGGCGGTGCAGACAGCCTGGGCGGTGACCGTCATCGTCATCCCCGCGCCCAGCGCCGCGATCGCGACGACGCCAGTCGCGGTCCAGCTCGTTGCACTCGAGGCGTACGAGCTGACGAGTTGCGCCCGCTCCTTCGCGGTCGCGGTGGTCGTGACTTGCGCGCCGCCGCCGAGAAGCACCTTGCCGACAGGACAGGTCGCGGTCGCGGTCGTAAGGACGTTGCGCGCGGCGTTGGCCGCAGACGTCGTCGACACGCTCACGAGCTGGGACGCGGTCGGGCCTGCCGGCCCCGTTGCGCCCGTGGCGCCGGTCGCACCCGTTGCACCCGTCGCACCCGTTGCCCCGGGCGCGCCGGCCGGTCCCGCTGGACCTGCCGCACCCGTCGGTCCGGCCGGCCCGGCCGGACCGGTCGCACCCGTCGCCCCTGCCGGTCCTGCGGGGCCTGCCGGTCCCGCGGCGCCGGTCGCACCCGTCGCACCGGCCGGGCCTGCCGGTCCCGCAGGCCCTGCCGGTCCCGTTGCGCCGGTCGCGCCAGTTGCACCAGCCGGGCCCGCCGGCCCAGTTGCTCCGGTCGCACCCGGTGCTCCCGGTGCTCCCGACGGGCCGGTCGCACCAACCGGGCCTGCTGGACCCGTCGCGCCCGCCGGGCCCGCCGGCCCAGTTGCTCCCGTCGCACCCGGTGCTCCCGGTGCTCCCGTCGGGCCGGTCGCACCAACCGGGCCCGCCGGACCCGTCGCGCCCGCCGGGCCGGCAGGACCGGCCGCGCCTGCAGGGCCTGCCGCTCCCGCTGGTCCGGTCGCGCCCGTCGCACCGACAGAACCGGCCGGTCCTGCCGGCCCGGCCGCGCCGCCGGGACCCGTTGCGCCGGCTGGACCTGCAGCGCCTTGCTCACCGGGGGCGCCCCGGCGTCCGGTCGCCCCGGCCGCGCCCCGAGCACCGCGATCGCCGACCGGGCCGACCGGTCCCGTCCTGCTCCACGACGCACGGCGTTCGGTCTCGGGGTCGCATCCCTCCGACGCCGGGACGAGGCGGATCCGGCCGACTGCGTCATAGCAAGCTCCGTAGACACCGTCCACGGACGGGATCCCGGGAAAGATCGTTCGGCTGTCGGACGCTCGCGGCGCGCCGGCCAGGGCCGCCGAGCCGATGACGGCGGCGAAGAGGCACACCGCGACAGCCGGTGCGACGAACGTCCTCACCCTTCTGGGAGGTCCCTCCACCCGAGAAGCATCATCCGGGCCGTCCGGGGATCCATCGTCCGGATCGGGTGAACGGCGGTCAGCCGAGGCCGCTGGGGGGCTCGAACCCGTCGACTACGATAGGCGGGTGACGGCGCTCTACCGCAAGTACCGGCCGCAGGACTTCGACGACGTCGTCGGCCAGGAAGCGGTCGTCCGCACGCTGCGGAACGCGATCGAGCTCGGCCAGCTCCGCCAGGCGTACCTCTTCGCCGGCCCGCGCGGCACGGGCAAGACCTCGATGGCCCGCATCCTGGCCAAGGCGCTCAACTGCGCCGCCGGCCCGACGGTCTCCCCGGACAACGTCTGCAACGCCTGTGTCTCGATCGCCAACGGCACGTCGCTCGACGTCGTCGAGATGGACGCGGCCTCGCAGCGCGGGATCGACGACATCCGCGAGATCCGCGAGCGCGTGATCCTTCAGCCGGCCGAGGGCCGCCACAAGGTCTACATCCTCGACGAGGCGCATCAGCTCACGGATGCCGCGTGGAACGCGCTGCTGAAGCTGATCGAGGAGCCGCCGCCACATCTCGTCTTCGTCTTCTGCACGACCGACCTGGCCAAGGTGCTGCCGACGGTTCGCTCGCGCTGCCAGACGTTCGTCTTCGCGCGGCCGCGTCTGCCCGAGCTTGTGCGCGTGCTGCGGCGCATCGCCGACGCCGAGAAGATCGAGGTGCCCGACGCGGCGCTCGCGCTGATCGCTCGCGGCGGACGCGGCTCGTTCCGCGATGCCGTCTCGACGCTCGACCAGCTCGCGTCCGCGACCGGGAACCAGATCGACGTCCAGTCGGTGCTGCAGCTGCTCGGCGCCGTCGAGGAGGACGCCCTCTTCCGCATCTGCGATGCCATCGTCGACCGCGACACGGCCGGCGCGCTCACGTTCCTGGAGGAGCTCGCCGAGCAGGGCCAGGATCTCAGCAGGCTCGTCACCGACCTGCTCGAGCACCTGCGGCATCTCCTGCTCGTCCAGCACATGGGCCACGTGCCCGACTCGCTGCCCGTCACCGACGAGACACGCGAGCGGCTGCGCGAGCAGGCGAATCAGCTCCCCGCTCCGACCGTGCTCCGGCTCTGCGACCTGCTCGCGGTCGCCGTCGAGGACTCCCGCCAGGGCGCCGACCCACGGCTGCCGCTCGAGCTCGCGCTCGTCAAGGTGACGAGCCCCGGCTCCGATCTCTCGCGGGAGTCGCTCGCGTTCCGCGTCGACCAGCTGGAACAGCGGTTGACCGGGGCTCCCGTCACTCCGCCCCCAGCGCCTGCGCCGCCGCCCACCGCGGCCGCGACGGCGGCAGAACCGGCGCCGGTCGCGCCTCGGCCGGCGCCCGAGCCTGACGCACCCGCTCCCGGCGGCGAGGGGCCGCCGCTCGCGCTCGACCAGCTGCAGGACGCGTGGCAGCGCACGGTCATTCCCGCAGTCCAGTCGCGCTCGATCCCGGTCGCGTCGCTGCTCGCCGAAGCGCGCCCCTCGGCACTCGAGGGCGAGACGCTGACGCTCGAGTTCCCCGCCACGGCCGACTTCCATCGCCGCCAGGCCGAGGAGTCGAAGAACGTCGGGGTCATCCGGGAGGCGCTCTACGAGGTCACGGGCCACCGGCTCGGCGTCACCCTGTCGCTCGGCGAGGACGTCGAGCAGGAGCCCGACGAGGACGAGCAGCTGAGCGAGGACGCTCTCATCTCGATGTTCAAGGACACATTCGACGCCCAGGAAGTCGAGGAGCCCCGATGAGCAAGTTCGACATGAACAAGCTGATGCAGCAGGCCCAGCAGATGCAGTCTCAGATGCAGCAGGTACAGGAGGAGGCGGCGAACGAGGTCGTCGAGGCCTCCGCCGGCGGCGGCATGGTCACGGTCAAGGCGACCGGCGGCGGCGAGATCGTCTCGATCGAGATCGACCCGAAGGCGATCGACCCGGACGACCCGGAGCTGCTGTCCGATCTGATCCTCGCAGCGGTGAACGAGGCGCTCCGCAGCGCCAATGCGCTGATGGAGTCGAAGATGCAAGGCATGATCCCCGGCGGCCTAGGTGGCCTAGGCCTGCCGGGGATGTAGCGCTTGCCGTCTTAGGCTGCGCCGGCGAGCCGCTCGCGCGACGGCAGCGGCTCGGTGCGCAGCTTCTCCTCGAGCCGTCCGAGGGCGGTCGTCTCGAGCTGGCGAATCCGCTCGCGCGTCAGCCCGAGCTGCTTGCCGATCTGCTCGAGGCTCGCGCCCTCCGAGCCGTGCACGAAGCCGAAGCGCAGCTCGAGGACGAGCCGCTCCCGCTCCGGCAGGTCGGCGAGTGCGGCGCGCACGCGCTGCTGCTCGAGCGAGAGCTCGGCCGACTCGATCGGATCCTCGACCGTGCGGTCGGCGAAGAGATCGCCGAGCTCGCCGTCACCGTCACCGATCGTCTGGTTCAGCGAGACCGACGCCTCGACGGCCTCGAGGGCCTCCTCGACGTGGTGCTGCTTCAGCTCGGTCGCCTTCGCGAGCTCCTCGATCGTCGGCGGGCGGCCGTGCGTGGCCTCGAGCTGCTGCTTGGCGCGGCGCAGCTTCAGCCGGCGCTCCTGCACGTGCACCGGGATCCGGATCGTGTCGGACTGGTTCGCGACCGCACGCTGGCAGGACTGGCGGATCCACCACGTCGCGTAGGTCGAGAACTTGAAGCCCTTCCGGTAGTCGAACTTCTCGACAGCGCGGTTGAGGCCGATCGTGCCGTCCTGGATCAGGTCCAGCAGGGGCAGGCCGTGGCCCTGGTAGCGCTTCGCGATCGAGACGACGAGCCGCAGGTTCGCGTTCGTCATCCGCTCCTTCGCGGCGTTGTCGCCACGCTCGATCCGCTTCGCGAGCGCGACCTCCTCGGCGGCGGTCAGCAGCTCGTGGCGGCCGATCTCGTTCAGGAAGAGCTGCAGGCTGTCGGTCGTGCCCGTCGGCGCCGAAGGGCGAAGGTCGAGCCCGAACTCCGGGTCGTCGGCCTCCTCGATCTCGACGTCCGCGGCCGCGAGGGCGGCGCGGATCGTCTCGAGGGCCTCCTCGTCGAGATCGTGCTCGACGTGCAGCGCCTCGAGCTCGGCGGCGGCCACGGTGCCGCGCTCCTCTGCGTCGTGCAGGAAGGCGGTGATGGCCGAGTTCAGTTCAAGGGCGTCAGTGCCCAAAGCTTCATCCGTGCGCAATTGATCCTCCAAGGGGTGTTCGGGTGCTAGCCGACTCAGTCGTCGCGGCAGCCGCTACGGGCGGCCGGGTGCGTCGCTACGAGTTAGAACGCCGGCAAACGCCCTTTCATTTCACTCAATCGGCGATCTGTACACATCCTTAACGTCTACGCAGCAATACGCTCGGTCTCTGGAACCGGTTCAGGAGCGGGCCGCGGCGCCGGTTGCGGCACCGGGCGCAGCTTCGGACGGCGGCGCAGCTGCAGGATCACGACGGCCGAGACGACGAGTCCCGCGCCGAGTAGCTGGACGGGGCCGAGCCGCTCGCCGAAGACGAGCGCGGACAGCGCGATCGTCACCGGCGGCTCGACCGTGCCGAGGATGGTCGCCCGCGATGGTCCGATCCGGTGTACGCCGCCGAGGAACGCCGCGATCGGCAGCACGGTCGCGACAAGCGCGATCGTGCCGACGAGGAGCAGCGTCGAGGGTCGTGGCGCCTCGAGCGAGCCGGTGGCGGCGCCGCCGAGCGCGAACGCGGTCGCGGCGCCCGCGCAGAGCATCGCCGCCAGCACGAGCGGCTCGGTGGTACCGAGCAGGCGGTCGGAGACGAGCACGTAGGCCGCATAGGCGATCGCTGCTCCGAGCGCGAGCCCGATCCCGAGCGGGTCGATCGCGCCGCCGACGCCGCCCGCGAGGACGAGCACGACGCCGGCCAGCGCGACGACGAGCGCGAGAGCGCGGCGGCGCGACGCACGCTCGCGCCTCAACAGCACCGCCCCCGCCACGACGAGCGCCGGGTAGCTGCACATCAAGAGCGACGCGAGCGAGACGTCGATCCGCTCGAGGGACGCGAAGAAGAGGCCCGTCTCGAGTCCGTAGATCGTCAGCCCGAGCACGAACGGCGCCAGCAGCGTCCGGGCCGGCGCGGCGGCGATCGCCTTCCGCGCCAGCAGGGCCAGCGCCACGGCCGCGAGCGCGAAGCGGATCGCGCCGACCGAGGCCACGCCGGCACCGCCGTCGAAGGCGAGCTTGACGAGGATGGGCTGGAGCGCGAACGAGCCGCCCGCCGCGAGGCAGAGGAGGACGCCGATGCGCTCGGGTGAGCGGGAACGGAACATGCACTCACGGTAGGTACGAGCGAGCAGAAGGGCTAGTCTGACTTCTCTTGAACTTCCATAGGGAGAGCCTATGACTCTGCAGCAGCTCACCTACTTCCTCGCAACGGCCGAGCATGGCTCGTTCAGCCGCGCCGCCCGCGAGCTCTACCTCGCCCAACCGTCCCTCTCGGAGCAGGTGCGCTCGCTCGAGGCCGAGCTCGGCGTCGCGCTGTTCGCGCGCGTCGGCCGCGGCGTCGTCCTCACCGAGGCCGGCCGTGCCTTCCGTCCCGAGGCCGAGCGGGTGCTCGCGGCGCTCGTCGGGCGCCCGCGAGGCGGTCGCCGAGGTCCGCGAGCTGGCCGGCGGCACCCTCAGCATCGGCATGTTCGGCACCGCCTCCGGCTTCCTGCTCTCCCGGCTCGTCGCCGACTTCCGCTCCCGGCACCCGAACGTGCGGCTGCGGCTCGTCGGCCAGAACTCGTCCGAGGTGGCCGAAGACGTGCGCCGCGGCCGGCTCGAGGCGGGGCTTGTCGTCCTGCCGGTCGACGACGAGGGGCTCGACATCCGCCCGATCAGGCGCGAGGAGGTCGTCTACGTCAGCCGTGAGCCGGAACGGGTGCGCGAGCCGGTGACGATCGAGCGGCTCGCCGGCGTCGCCGCTGATCCTCTACGACGCCCACTACGGCTGGAGCGACCCGACCCGGCGGCAGCTGCAGGAGCGCGCCCAGCGCGGCGGCGTCCAGCTCGAGCCGGTGATCGAGATCGAGGACATGGACGCGGCGCTCGAGCTCGCGGTCAGCGGGCTCGGCGACACGATCGCGCCGAAGGCCGCCCTCGAGCACCGGCCGTCCTTCCGCCGGCTTGGGCGAGTGTCGTTCGCCGAGCCGCTCTACGACGACTTCGCCTTCATCGCGCGCCGCGCCGCTCCGGTCTCCCCGGCGGCACGCGCCTTCCTCGAGCTGGCCGAGCGCCGACTCGCCGAGTTCGGCGAAGGCGTCCTCTACGCGGGCGTCGCGGCCGAGGGCGCCTGATCAGGCGTCGATGATCGTCGCCTCGACCGGCGGGTGCAGCCCGCGCCACGCCGCGAGGTAGAGGTCGAGATCGCGGCGCGCGCGTGTGCGGTCGCCGACGCTCGGCAGCGCCACCTCGAGCACCGATCCGTGCACGGCCTCGGTCGTGCAGAACGCGCGACCGAGAAACTCGACCAGATCAGGGACGAGCGCCGGCTGGCTGACCCGAATCCTCATGTGCACCCCCTCGCCGCAGAGAAAAACCGTGCGCTCATGATGATCCGGAGAGAGCGCCTCGGAAATGGTCGAAAGTGCAGATTCGTACGAGACCCGGTCAGACCGACGGCCGCCCCCCGACCAAGAAGGGGCGGCCGCCCGCGCGACAAGACGTCGCTGGTCGCATCGTCGGAATCCAGCCGGCTGGATACGACCCCCGAACGGGTGACGAAGGTGCTCAGGCTTGGTCCCCCGAGCACCTCCGTTCACCGCAGCCGCAGGCCGTGAAGGCCCGACAGCCGCGACGACGAGGGCGGCGGCCCACCCGGCGTCGTCAGGCCGAACGTACCGCCTTCGCGGGTCTCCAAACCGCTGGACGAACGGATGGGTTCGGGGACGGTTTTCCAGGGGTCACGTCCGAATTGGACGGCTAGGCTGCGGCAATGCTGAGCCCTTCCGTCGACAACCTCGTCGCGCAGCTGACCCGCCTACCCGGGATCGGCTCGCGCACGGCGCAGCGGCTCGCCTTCCACGTCCTCGCGACGCCGAAGGACGAGGCGCTCGCGCTGGCGACGGCGATCGAGGAGGTGAAGGAGCGCGTTCGCTTCTGCCGCGAGTGCGGGAACCTGACCGAGGAGGAGCTGTGCGGGATCTGCCTCGACACCCGGCGCGACCGCACGGTCGTCTGCGTCGTCGAGCAGCCCGTCGACGTGATCTCGCTCGAACGCACGCACGAATACCGCGGCCTCTATCACGTCCTCGGCGGCTCGCTCTCGCCGCTCGACGGCGTCGAGCCGGAGCACCTGCGGATCGACGAGCTGCTGCAGCGGGTCGCGCAGGGCGAGATCCGCGAGGTCGTGCTGGCGACCAACCCGAACATGACCGGCGAGGCAACGGCCGCCTACCTCGCCGACCGTCTTCGCGACCGCGCGACCGTGACGAGGCTCGCCAGCGGCCTTCCCGTCGGCGGCGACCTCGAGTACGCCGACGAGGTCACGCTCGGCCGCGCGCTCGCCGGCCGGCGCGAGATCTAGCGCCGGCACGATTTTTGCGCAAAGAGCGACTTTTCGTCCTGCCACCGCTTGACGGCGTTCGGGCCGATCCATAGATTCTTCCCATCTGAACCGACGGGCCTTCGGGTTCGTCGGTTCAGTGTTTTTCTGGGGCAGTTTCCGTGTCGTCTCCGGGGCCTCATCTACACTCGCCGACAGTGGCCACGACCGAGTACGAAGCCGTTCCGGCGGTCGACGCGGATGCCGAGGCGCCGCCCCGCGGCACGCTCGTGCTGAAGTTCGGCGGCACGTCGGTGGGCGATCCGGAGAAGCTGAAGCGCGTCGCCGCGAGGCTCGTCGCCGCGCGCGACGAAGGGCATCGCGTCGTCGGCGTCCTCTCGGCGATGGGCCACACGACCGACGAGCTGCTCGACCTCGCCCACCAGGTCTCGCCGACGCCGCACCCGCGCGAGCTGGACATGCTCGTCTCGGTCGGCGAGCGGATCTCGTGCGCGCTCGCAGCAATGGTGATTCAGGATCTCGGCCACGAGGCGATCTCGCTCACCGGCTCGCAGGCGGGGATCGTCACCGACACCGTCCACGGCAAGGCGAAGATCGTGGAAGTTCGTGCCCGCCGGATCCACGAGGCGCTCGACGAGGGAACGATCGTGCTCGTCGCCGGCTTCCAGGGCGTCTCGACCGCCTTCGAGGTGACGACGCTCGGCCGCGGCGGCTCGGACACGACCGCCGTCGCGCTTGCCGCAGCTCTCGGCGCCGACTTCTGCGAGATCTACACCGACGTTCGCGGGGTCTACTCGGCCGATCCGCGCCTCGTCCCGAATGCGCGCCAGCTGACCCGCGTCAGCTTCGACGAGATGCTCGAGATGGCGTCCTCGGGCGCTGGCGTCCTCGCCACCCGCTCGATCGAGGTCGCGCGCAGTCACAATGTGCGGCTCCACGTTCGCTCCACCTTCGAGGAAGGAGAAGGGACATGGATCCAGGAGGAGGACATCGAATTGCTCGAGAAGGCCTTGATCTCCGGCGTGGTGCACCAGCGTGAGGAGACCGTGTACCGCGTCGACGGCGCCAGGCCGGCGCAGCTCTTCGGCGCGCTCGCACAGGCGGCCGTGAACGTCGACACGATCGTGCAGACGAACGCCGAGATCGTCTTCTCCGCCCCGGTCGAGGACAAGGCCGACGCCGAGCGCACGCTCGACGGGCTCGGCGTCTCCTGGACCGCCCGCGACGACCTGGGCAAGGTCAGCCTCGTCGGCGCGGGGATGAAGAGCCACCCTGGCGTCGCCGCGAAGACGTTCGCCACGCTCGAGCGCGCCGGGATCGAGGCGGCGATCGTCTCGACCTCGCCGATCAAGATCGCCTGCCACGTCCCGTCGACGGACGTCGACCGCGCCGTGCAGGCTCTCCACGAGGCGTTCGAGCTTGGCTAATCGGCCCCGGATCGGCGTCGTCGGCGCGACGGGCGCAGTCGGGACGATCACGCTCGAGCTCCTGCGCGAGCGCGGCTACGACGACGTGCGCCTCTTCGCGTCCGCCCGCTCGGCGGGCACGGAGCTGGGCGGCTCGATCGTCGAGGAGGCGACGCCGGAGGCACTCGCCGCCGGCGACCTCGACCTCTGCCTCTTCTCCGTCGGCACCTCCGCCAGCCGCGAGCTCGTCCCGCACGCAGTCCGCGGCGGCGCGATCGCGATCGACAAGTCGGCTGCCTACCGGCTCGAGCCCGGCGTGCCGCTCGTCGTCCCGGAGGTGAACGGCATCCGTGCCGCCGAGCACGACGGCATCGTCGCGAACCCGAACTGCTGCGCGATCCCGCTCACCTGCACCCTGAAGCCGCTGCACGATGCGGCGGGGCTGGTGCGCGTCCGCGTCGCCACCTACCAGTCGGTCTCGGGGGCCGGCGCGCAGGCGATGGAACGGCTCCGCGGGCAGTCGCCGGACGAGCTCGACCTGCGGATGGACTGGAGCTTCGACGGCGTCGAGTTCGAGGAGGAGGAGAAGCTGCGCGAGGAGACGCGCAAGATCCTCGAGCTGCCGGCGCTGCCGGTGAGCGCGACGTGCGTGCGCGTCCCGGTCCTGGTCGGCCATGCAGAGGCCGTCTGGCTCGAGACGCGGGAGCCGCTCTCCCCCGAGGACGCGACCTCGATCCTCGCCGGCGCGCCGGGAATCACGCTCGAGCAGTTCCCGACGCCGGGCGGCGCCGCGGGCCGCGACGACGTGCTCGTCGGCCGGATCCGCAAGGACCCGACGATCGAGAATGGCCTCGCGCTCTTCCTCGCCGGCGACAACCTGCGCAAGGGCGCAGCGCTGAACGCGATCCAGATCGCGGAGCTGCTCCTGGCGTCGCAGCGCGTCGCAGCTTGATCCTCGCCGCAGCAGTCGCCACCGCGCTGTCGCTGCTTGCTCCCGCGCCGGCGCGCACGCTCGTCGCGGCCGGCGACATCGCGTCCTGCCGCTCGTCCGGGGACGAGCGCACGGCCGCGCTCGTGGCGCGCACACCGGGAACCGTCGCCGTGCTCGGAGACAACGTCTACGAAGCGGGAACGGCGGCCGAGTTCCGCGACTGCTACTCGTGGCGGCGCTTCCGCGGCCGCACCCGCGCGGCGCTCGGCAACCACGAGTACAACTCGACGGGCGCACGGCCTGCCAAGGCGTACTTCAGGCTGCCGGAGCGCGGCTACTACTCCTACGAGCTCGGCGCTTGGCACATCGTCGTGCTCAACTCGAACTGCGGCCCGGCCGGCGGCTGCCAGGACGGGTCGCCGCAGCAGCGCTGGCTCGCCGCCGACCTCGCGCGCAACTCGGCGCGCTGCACGCTCGGCTACTGGCACCACCCGCGCTTCAGCTCCGGCCTGCACGGCTCGGACGAGACGATGGCCGCGCTCTGGGGCACGCTCGCCCGCGCCGGCGCCGACGTCGTGCTGGCGGGCCACGACCACCACTACGAGCGGTTCGCACCGATCGACGGGATCCGCTCGTTCGTCGTCGGCACCGGCGGGCGCAGCCACTACCCGGTGTTGTGGCGTGTGCGGCGGAGCGAGGTCGTCAACGACACGACGTTCGGCGTGCTGCGGCTGACGCTGCGGGCCGACGGGTACGACTGGCGCTTCCTGCCGGTCGCCGGATCGAGCTTCAGCGACCGCGGCTCGGGCGTCTGCCGCTGACGCGAAACGGCTCCCGCGTGCGCCTTGCGGCGCGCGCGGGAGCCGGAGTGCCCCCGAAGATCGTTAGCCGGCCGTCGCGCTGCCGAGCGTCTGCTCGTGCTTCGCCGGAGTCGAGAGCAGGCCGTGGAGCTGCGCCCAGCGGCTGGCCTCGGTCCGGTTCGCGACGTCGAGCTTGCGATACACGTTGGACAGGTGGAACTTGACCGTCTGCTCGGTCACCCAGAGCATCTTCGCGAGCTGGGTGTTCGAGTGACCCTCCGCGACCAGCTGCAGGATCTCCAGCTCTCGCCGCGTCAGGTCGGGCAGATCCTCGGTCGGGACGTGGGTGCTCTGCACGGCCGCCGCCGTCCGGCTGCCGGGCAGGTACACCGAGTGTGCGAAGGCCTGCCGGATTGCCGACCGAAGGTCGTCCGGGTGGGCCGTCTTGATCACGTACGCGACCGCGCCTGCCGCCAGGGCCGCGTCGATGTGCTTGGTGTCGTCATGGATCGAGAGCACGATCGCGCGCAGCGTCGGGACGTTCTCCCGACCGATGCGCACGAGCTCGATGCCGTCGATATCGCCTGCCGGCATCTGGATCCCGGTGACGAGAACGTCCGGGCGCTGCTCCGTCACGAGCGCGAGTGCCTCGCGCGCCGACGTCGTCGTGCCGACGATGGTCATGCCGAGGTCCTCGACGACCAGTCTCACCGCGTCCAGCCAGAGAGGGTGCTGATCTACGAGTACCGCAGTACGTCCGTTGTACTGACTCATCCGAAAGGGCCGCCTTTCGTGTCACTGTCCTGCGTGGTGCTTCCCTACCTCCACGCTCCAATTACCCCACGGGCTCAACCTAGCGCAGTTTCGGGAGAAAGTGAAGCTTTTTCTGGAGAAAGCTTAGAAAAGCTGTCGTATCACAGTGGTGAACCGAGCTCGCGCGTCCGGAACGCGATCACGTTCTGGTCCGGGACTGCGCGGGATGCGACCGGCTCCGCCAGGCCGCGGTTCCTGCAGGAGAGCTCGAGTGCCTCGACCACGGCGAGCGCCGCCGAGGCCTCGCGGCCGAACGACGTGTCGCCGGTCGAGCGAACTGCGGTCAGGAACCGGGAGCAGCCGAGCCTGAGCCCGTCGTCCGGCGCCTGGCGAAACGCGACCTTGTCGCCCGGCTCGACCGGAAGCTCGTCGAACATCGACGGCGTCGAGCCGTTGACGTAGACCGAGAGCGCCCGTTCCGGGTCGGCCGCGTCCAGGACCGCGGTCGCTTTCGAGCCGACCACCGAGATCCGATCGGCCGACTCGCCCTCGAGACAGGAGAGGTGCAGGTGGGCGCCGATGCCGGTCGCGAAGCGGAGCTTGGAGAAGATGACGTCAGGCCGCTGGCGACCGAGGTACGACTCACCGTATGCCTCGGCCTCGACCGGCTCGTCTCCGAGCAGGTCGAGCGTCAGCGCGACCAGGTCGAGGCCGTGGTCGCGGAGCAGGTCGAGCTCGAGATCGGGCCGCAGCGCGAAGCGGCGCGCGTGCACGTAGAAGATCTCGCCGAGCGCGCCGCGATCGATCAGCCGGTGCAGCCGCAGCACCTCAGGCCGCAGCAGCACGGGAGCCTGCGTCAGGAGCCGGCGGTTGCCGCTCGCGGCGGCGGCGACGAGCCGGTCCGCCTCGGTCGAGCTTGCGTCCAGCAGGCCGTCGACGTAGACGTGCTTGCCGGATTGGAGCGCCGCCAGCGCCCGCCCGTGACCGGCGAGCCCGGCGGAGCCGAAGGCAATCGCATCGAGGTCCTCGTCCTGGAGCAGCTCGTCGAAGTCCCTCGTCCACGCGGTCGCCGGGCCGTAGCCGATGCTCGAGGCGCGCATCGCGTCGTCGCAGATCCAACGCAGCGTCGCCTGCGAGAGCTCGTCGAACGCCCGCGCGAGCCTGTCCCCCAGCCCGTTCTGGCCGCAGACGACGCCGACGGAGACGGGCGTCCTCATCGATTCTCCTTGCGGCGCAGCAGCGCGAGGCCGAGCAGCGGGACGGCAGCGGCCGTGCCGACCGCGAAGGCGACGGCGACCTGCATCAGCGCACCGCCGGGCGCGACGAAGTAGACGCCGAGGAAGATCACCGACGACACGATCCAGCCGGCGGCGGCGATGCGGCCACGGTCGAGCGCCAACAGGGCCTGCGAGAACGTCGACGTCGCCAGGTAGCAGCCGACACCGACTCCGAGCAGTGCGAGCTCGAGCCGCCCGACCTCATACTCGGAGCCGTACACCGCCTGCATCGCCTCCGGCCCCACGAGGGAGACGGTGACGACGATCACGACGGCGCAGCCGGCGAGACCGGCGGCGGCACGAAGAACGGCGCGCCGGAAGACTGCAGCCTCCGATGCCGCGTGGAGGCGCGTCAGGTTGGGGAGCAGCGAGGTCGCCAGCCCCTGGAACACGAAGACGGGGATCCGGACGAGCATCGTCGCCGCGAAGACGAGCCCGGCCACCTTGCCGACGTCCTCGCCGCCGCCGAGCATCACGAGCAGCGGCCCGCCGTTCACGAGCACCTGGTCGGCGACCGCGATCACCGCGGCCGGCCAGGCGAACGCGATGGCGGCGCCGACGTGGAACGGCCTCCCCGAACCGGGACTCGTGAGCGGCGTCAGCACCCGGCGGCCGACGGCAACCGGGATGAGCACGCTCGCGGCGGCTGCGGCGACCATCGCCGCGGCCGCGAGATCCCGCGAGGCGACGGCGACGAGCGGGAGCACGACCACGAGCCGCGCGGCGCCGTCGGTGACGAGCAGCAGCGCGTAGCCGTTGAACCAGCCGACGCCGGCGCAGACGCCGCGGAGGACGTAGGCGACGCCGTACGCCGCCAGGCCGACGAGAAGCGAGCCGACGAAGAAGCCGTCGCCGAGGAAGAGCTTGTCCGCCAGGAGGCTCCAACCGACGATGCCGGCGACCCCGACGACGACAGCGACGACGAGATAGATGCGGAACATCGCCCGCAGCACGGAGCGCACTTCCTGACCGCGGGCCAGCCGGTCGGCGAGCGCGCGGGACGTCGTCTGCTCGAGCGGTCGGAAGAGCACGACCACGAGCAGGAAGAGCGCCGCCCAGAGGACGGCCACGAGACCGTAGGCCTCAGGCCCGAGCGTGCGTGCCGCGAGGACGTGATAGGCGTAGGCGAAGACGCCCGACGCGAGCGTCGCGCCCGACAGGAGCGCCGCGCCGTCGAACGTCCGCGGCGTCGTGCGCTCGGCGGCGACGGACTGTCCGACGGCCATGTCCGTCACGACGCGTTACCGCCGACGCAGATCGTGTCTGACCCTCGAAAACCTTGTCGCCACATGCGATGAATCATGCGCAGCAGCCGTGCTGCGTTAAATCCCCTTCGGGACAGGATGCGTGAGGCCCGGAAAAGGCCTCCACCCCCCGGATGGCTAGTACCCCCGACCGCTGGTTGGTCTTGCTGTTCTGGCCTGGTTTGGCCGCAATTGCCCTCCTAGGCTCCTTCACAGGCAAGCCGAACGACAACCAATTGCGGAGTGGGGGCACGTGGAAGGGACGCAGCACATCTCAATGCCGGCGGCAGCGGCGCCGCACACGGCTCAGGCGGAGCCTGCGCAGCTGCTGTTCGTGATCCCGGCGTTCAACGAGCAGGAGAACCTACCGACGTTGTTCGAGGATCTGCTGCAGACGAGCCGGCTGCTGGGTGCAGGCTCGCGGATCTTCATCGTCGACGACGGCTCGGTGGACCAGACGCCCGACCTCGTTCGGGCCTACGACGGCCCGCTGCCGGTCGAGCTCGTCCGGCTGCCGGAGAACCAGGGCCCTGGCGCAGCCTTCCGCGAGGGCTTCAACTCGGCGCTCGCCTGCGCGAACCCGGATGCGCTGATCGTGACCATGGAGGCCGACACCACCGGCGACCTCGGCGCGCTGCCGCAGATGCTCGACGAGGTCGAGCGCGGCGCGGACGTCGTCCTGGCGGACTGGCGGATGGTGGGCGTCAGCGCGCACCGGCGCCTGCTCAGCGCCGCGGCCGGCTGGGTCGTGCGGCAGGGCCTCGGGCTCGAGGCGACCACCGTCTCCTCCTTCTTCCGCGTCTACCGGGCCTCGACGCTCCGGGAGGCGTCGGCCCGCTACGGCGACCGGCTGATCCGTGAGCGCGGCTTCGCGTGCAAGGCAGAGCTGCTCGCCAAGCTCTCCGCGATGAGCGCCCGGATCGTCGAGGTGCCGGTCTCGCTCGACTGGACCAAGCGCAACGGCGACAGCAAGATGCCGGTCTTCAAGACGATGCTCTGCTACTGGCGGATGCTCTTCCGGCAGCGCTCGAGCGCTTCGGAGCCTCTGCCGGCTGCAACCGAAGGCGCGCTCGGCGCATGAAGCCGACGGTTGGGATCGTCGGCGGGGGCATCCTCGGGATGACCGCCGCGTATCGGCTCGCGCAGGCCGGCGTCGCCGTCTCGCTCTACGAGCGCGCGCCCGACCTCGGCGGCCTCGTCGGCTCCTTCGACTTCGACGGAACGGCCGTCGACCGCTTCTACCACGTCGTGCTCCCGTCGGACGATCGTGTGATCGGCCTCGCCGAGGAGCTCGGGCTCGGCGACCGCTGGCGGTTCCGGCCGACCAGGGTCGGCTTCTACGGCGACGGACGGCTCTTCTCGATGACCTCGCCGAAGGAGTTCCTCACCTTTCCTCTCCTCCGTCCGCGCGAGCGGGCGCGGCTGGCGATGTTCGTCGCCCGCTGCCAGCTGACGAAGGAGCACGACCGCCTCGATGACCTCTCCCTCGAGGAGTGGCTGCGGCGGCACTCCGGGAAGGGCGTCGTCGAGAAGCTGTGGAAGCCGCTCCTCGACTCCAAGTTCGACGGCAACTTCTCCGATCTCCCGGCCACCTATATCTGGGCGCGGACGCGCCGGATGGGCTCGACCCGCGACAAGAGCGGGCGCGAGGTGATGGGCTGGCTCGAGGGCGGCTACCAGACATTGATCGATGCGCTCCAGAAAAAGATCGTCGCCCTGGGCGGCGAGGTGCGCGCAGGGGCGACCGTCGAGTCGATCGCCGCCGAGGGCGGCCGCGCCGTCGGTGTTGTCGTCGACGGTCGCCTGCGGCGCTTCGACCATGTTCTCTGCACGCTGGCGCCGCCGATGGCGCGCCGGCTGCTCGCACCCGAGCTCGCCGAGCAGGCGCCGGCCGACCACTGCCGCTACCTCGGCGTGGTCTGCTTGCTGCTCCGGACGACGCGCAGCGTCAGCCCGTACTACCACCTGAACATCACCGACCGGCGCGTGCCGCTGACGACGGTGGTCGAGACGACGCACGTCGTCGACCCGGAGAAGGTGGGCGGCCACCTCCTCTACGTCTCCAAGTACGTCGACCCGGGTCATCCCGACCAGGAGGCGTCGCCGGAGGAGCTCGAGGCGAAGTACATGGGCTACGCGCGCACGATCTTTCCCGACCTGCGCGACGACGAGATCGTCTCGAAGGTCGTGCAGCGGGCGCGCGTCACCGAGCCCGTTCATCTCGTCGGCGGGGCGAAGCGGCTGCCGGAGATGTTCTCCGTGCCCGGGCTCTCGCTCGCGTCGACGGCACACGTTTACCCGGAGATCGTCAGCGGCCAGGCCGTGATCGGCGTCTCCAACACAGTCGTCCCCAAGATCCTCGAACGGCTTCCGGCCGAACAGCGGGCGGCGGCGTGAACTGCGGCCACTTTCACAGCTTGATGAGGAGGGTCTGATGAAGAAGATCGGCGTAACCGGTGCGGCCGGGTTCGTCGGCTCACACCTGTGCGAGCGACTGCTCGCGGAGGACTACGAGGTCGTCGGAGTCGACGATCTCTCGTACGGCTCGATGGCGAACATGGAGCCGTTCCTGCACCATCGCGGCTTCACGTTCGAGGTGCTCGACTGCACCCAGCGGCGCCCGCTGCGGGCGGCGTTCGACGGCTGCGACGCGATCATGCACCTCGCGGCGAAGAAGATCCCGCGCTACGGCGGCACGCTCTCGACGCTCGAGGTGAACGTCACCGGCGTCAACGCGGCCTGCTCGGTCGCGCTCGCGCTCGACGCCGACGTGATCATCACGTCGACGTCCGACGTCTACGGCGACGGCACGCCGCCCTACCGCGAGGACGGCCAGCTCGTGATCGGGCCGCCGACCTCCAAGCGGTGGGCGTACGCGGTCTCGAAGATGTACGACGAGCACCACGCGCTCGCGCTCGCCGACGAGCGCGACCTCAAGGTGACGATCCTGCGGCTCTTCAACGTCTACGGCCCGCGCAACCACCTCACCTGGTGGGGCGGCCCGACCGTCACGTTCATCGAGTCGCTCCTCGACGGCACGCCCGTCGAGATCCACGGCGACGGTCTCCAGACGCGGAGCTTCACGTACGTCGAGGACACGGTCGACGGCTTCATGCGCGCCCTGCAGACGCCGGAGTCGCGCGGCGAGGTCGTCAACATCGGCTCGACGGACGCGCTCTCGATCCGTGATCTCGCCCAGACGATCCAGGACCGGATCGGTGCGGAGCAGCCGCTCCACGCCAAGTTCATCGGCTACGACGAGATGCCCGGCAACTATCAGGACGTGCGGCACCGGATCCCCGACACGACGAAGGCGCAGGATCTGCTCGGCTTCGAGGCGAAGGTCTCCCTCGAGGACGGGCTGACGCGGACGATCGAGTGGCACCGCGAACAGCGGCTCCACGTTCCGCGCGCGTCCGCCAGAGCCTGAGTGTCCGAGATCTCCCCAGCGGCCACGCCGACAGGGGATGGGCGCCCGCGATCGAACACGACAGCTGTGGCAGTGCCGGCTGTTCACCGTATCGATGACAGCCTCCTCCGGACGTCCCTCGTCGGGACGCTGCTCCGCGCGGGCCTCGCGTGCATGGCCGCGATCACCTTCCTCTCGGCCGGGCTGATCGCGCTCGCCCACATCGACGACCGCTACAACGTCAACCACGTCTCCGGCACCTGGATGGCGCTTGCCGCAGATGTCCGCCACGGGACGCTCTACCGACCGCTCTTCGACGATGGCGTCTTCGGCGGGACGTGGTACACGCCGCTCCAGTTCGTCCTGCAAGCGGGTGCGAGCTTCCTCACCGGCGAATGGATCGTCTCGGGCAAGCTCCTCGCCTACGCGACGGCCGCCGCGCTGCTCACGCTCGTCTATCTGCTACTGCGCCGGCTCGGTTGCTCGCGGGTCGTCTCGGCTGCACTCGTGAGTGCGATCCTGCTCTCGCAGGCGGGTCTCTTCGCCGCCACGTCGATCCGCGGCGACATGCTGCCGCTCCTGCTGCAGCTCGCAGCGGTCGGCGTCGTCGCCCGGTCGCTCTCAACCAGGGCGCTCGTCGCCGCCGGCCTCCTCTGCGCGCTCGCGGTGACGGCGAAGCTCGCCGCTGTGTGGGCGCCCGTGACGATCATCATCTGGCTCATCCTGCGCGCGCGCCGTGGGCTCCGGCCCTACCTCGCATCGCTTGCGGGGTCGCTGATCGTGCTCCTGGGCGCGTTCGAGCTCTGGAGCGGCGGTCGGATGTCCGAGACGCTGCTGGCCGTCGGAGGCTCAGGGAACTCGGAGGCCTCGTCTCCGCTCGCAGGACTGCCTCGCCTCTTCGACTTCCTCGTGCGCACGGCGGGTCCGGCCTGGCTTCTCCTTCCCTTCGCTCTCCTCGCGCTGCTGCTGGCTCTGGGTGAGCGCCGGCTCAGCATCTGGCAACTCGCTTTCCTGATCGAGCTGCCCCTGCTCGCGCTCGTCCTCGCCGACCCGGGCTCGGACTTCAACCACCTCGTCGACCTCGTCGTGCTGACCGTCCTCGTCATCGGGGAGCTCTGGGCTCGGCTCGAGCCGCGACCGGGCGAGGTGAGCGCGCTCGGCGCGGCGATCGCCCTCGCACTGCTGCTCGGCGGCGCCGACTCGTACCGGCAAGTCCTGCAGTCCGACACCGCCGACGCGGCGAAGTCACTGCTCGGCCGATCCGCTACCGCATATCCCACCAATCCGCTCGAGCGCTATGTCGGCGACGAGGACACAGTGCTCTCCGAGGATCCCGCGATCCCGGTGTTGCGTGACCAAACGCCCGTACTGCTGGATGCGGTCTCGGTGCGCCGCGTCGGTCTCGACCATCCTGATTGGCTCGCCGACCTCGAGCAGCGGATCCAGCGCGGAGCCTTCGACAAGATCGTGCTCGTCCACCCCGCCACCGACGACCTCTGGTACGGCGAGCGCAACTTCGGGTCGAAGATCCAGAACGCGATCGAGAGCGACTACCGGCTCCTCGCACGCATCGAGAACGAGCCGCTCGACTACTGGGTCTACGTGCCGCGGAACTGATCCGGGCGCAAGCCACCCGATCCCGTCCCAGAGGCTAGGGCGAACCTCGACTCCAGGGCGTTGTACCGGCAGGCCCAGAACGAGATAACTACAGAGTGCGGCCTGGGGACGCCAACTTGATGATGCGGTTTCTCGCCGGGAGCCTCTTGCGGCGGCCCCGGCGCATCGCCGTCATCCTCGCTGCGGTCCCTCTGCTGATCGTCGCGGGCGCGACGACCGGAGCACGCGCGGCAGGCACGACACCGGCGGAGATCGGCCAGTGGAGCGCGCCCTTTGCCTGGCCGAACGTCGCCGTCCACACGATGCTCGAGCCGAACGGGACCGTCCTCTCAATTGACGCGTGGAGCGACGCACCGAACACGCAGTACGTGTGGAACCCGAGTACGAGCGCGTTCACCCTGACGCCGTACGCCCGCAACCTCTTCTGCTCCGGGCACACGCAGATCGCGGGCGGCAAGACGCTGATCGTCGGCGGCCACGTGAGCGCGAACAACGGGATCAAGGACACGACGATCTTCGATCCGTCGAACAACTCCTGGACACGAGGGCCGGACATGGCGGCCGCGCGTTGGTACCCGACCGCGACGCAGCTCTCAGACGGCCGGGTGTTCGTCTTCGCTGGAGACGACATCGACGCGGCCGGCCCCTCCGTGCCGCACGCGTTCAAGAGCTCGTCGATCAACTCGCTCCCAGAGGTCTACAACCCGACCACGAACTCCTGGCAGTCCTTGCCGAACGCACGACTGACGTCCCCGCTCTATCCCTTCCTCTTCACCCTCACGGACGGACGGATCGTCAACGTCGGCCCCGACACCGTCACGCGGACGATCACGCCCGGAACGTGGACGTGGAACACGGTGGCGACGAGCTCCTTCGACGGCGGCAGCGCGGTCATGTACCGCCCGGACAAGATCATGAAGTCGGGGAACTACACGGATCCCGACTTCACCGGCGCCGACCTCTTCCAGACGAGCAACCAGACGGCGGTGCTCGACATGACGCAGGCCTCGCCGACCTGGCGAAACACCGCGCCGATGGCGACCGGCCGCGGCTACCACGTTCTGACGATGCTTCCTGACGGGCAGGTACTCGTCACCGGCGGCGAGACCGCCTCGGACGGCCGCGACCTGACGAAGTCGGCGAAGACCGCCGAGCTCTGGGACCCGGCGACGGAGACCTGGACGACGATGGCCGCACAGCAGAACGGGCGCCTCTACCACTCGACCGCGCTCCTGCTCCCCGACGGCCGGGTGCTCGTCGCAGGCGGTGGCCAGGCGCCGGGTGGAGCGGTCACCAACCAGCTCAACGGCGAGATCTATTCGCCACCGTACCTCTTCAAGGGACCGCGGCCGCTGATCACGAACGCGCCGACGACGTTCGACTGGAGCGGCTCGATCACCGTCGATACGCCCGACGCGTCGCGGATCGCCTCCGTGTCGCTGATCAAGACGGGTGCAATGACGCATGCGATCAACATGAGCCAGCGCTTCATCCCACTCAGCTTCAGCACCGGGAGCGGATCGCTGACGGTGCAGGCGCCGGCGAACGCCGCAGTCGCGCCACCCGGCTACTACATGCTCTGGATCGTCGACACGAACGGCGTCCCCTCGGTCAGCAGGATGATCAACACCTCCGGGACGACCGTCGCGGACACGCAGGCTCCGACCGCACCCACCAGCCTCGCGAGCACGGGTGGCGCCGGCTTTGCGAACCTCACCTGGGCCTCCTCGAGCGACAACGTCGCCGTCGTCAACTACAACGTCCACCGTTCGACGACGAGCGGCTTCACGCCGTCGACGGCGAACCGCGTCGCGCAGCCGGCCGGGACGAGCTACACCGACCCCACTCTGGCCGCCGGCACCTACTACTACAAGGTCACCGCGCAGGACTCGGCGGGCAACGTGTCGGCCGCTTCCGCCGAGGCCGTCGCGGTCGTCACGTCGGACACGACCGCGCCGACGGTCTCGCTGACCGCCCCCACGAACGGCGCGACGGTGTCGCTGTCGGTGACGGTTTCAGCGACGGCCGCGGACAACACATCCGTGGCCGGCGTCCAGTTCCGGCTCGACGGCACGAACTACGGCGCCGAGGACACGACCGCGCCGTACTCGATCGCGTGGGACACGACGTCGTCCTCGAACGGCTCGCACACGCTGACCGCGCTCGCCCGCGACGGCGCCGGCAATACGACTCTTTCCGCCGCCCGCACCGTAACGGTGAGCAACAGTGGCGGCACCACCGGTCTCGTCGCCGCGTACGGATTCGAGGAGGGCATCGGAACGACGACGGCGGATGCGGCCGGCGGCGGCCAGACCGGCACGCTGTCGAACGCCGCCTGGACGACGCAGGGCAAGTTCGGGAACGCGCTCAGCTTCAACGGCTCGAACAGCTTCGTCTCGGCGCCGGACTCGAACGGGCTCGACCTGACGACCGCGATGACCGTCGAGGCGTGGGTGCGGCCGACGACGCACAGCAGTTGGGGGACGGTCGTGTTCAAGGAGCGCCCCGGCTACTACGCCTACGGCCTCTACTCGAACACCGGCACCAACCGGCCTTCCGGCAACGCGATGATCGGGTCGCTCGACGCGGACACCCGCGGCACGGCACAGCTGCCGCTGAACGCGTGGACGCACTTGGCGGTCACCTACGACGGGAACATGCTGATCCTGTACGTGGACGGCGTCCAGGCGTCGCAGCTGCTCGCACCCGGCTCGATTGTCACGTCGACCGGGCTCCTGAAGATGGGCGGGAATGCGATCTGGGGCGAGTTCTTCGCCGGGCTGATCGACGAGGTCCGCGTTTACAACCGGACGCTCACGGGCGCCCAGATCCAGGCGGACATGACCCGGGCTGTCGTCTCGCCCGACACCAGCGCCCCCTCCGCTCCCTCCGCGCTGACCGGAACCGGGGACCTGACGTCCGCGCAGCTCGGCTGGGTCGCATCGACCGACGACGTGGGAGTTACGCGGTACAACGTCCATCGCGCCACGACCCCCGGCTTCACGCCCTCGGCCGGGAACCGGATCGCGCAGCCCACGGGCACCGCGTACACGGACGTGATCGCCGCAGGCACCTACTACTACAAGGTGACCGCCGAGGACGCGGCCGGCAACGTGAGCGCGGCCTCGAACGAAGTGTTGGTCTCGGTGGGCGATGCGACGCCGCCCGGAGCTCCCGGGACGCTGACCGCCGCCGGCGCAGTCGGCCGCGCCACGCTTTCGTGGGGAGCGGCCACCGACAACGTCGCCGTCACCCGCTACAACGTCCACCGTGGCACGACGCCCGGGTTCACGCCCTCCGTCGGGAACCGGATCGCGCAGCCGACGACGCCGGGCTACACCGACACCACGGCCGCAGGTACGTACTTCTACCGGGTCACGGCGGAAGACGCGGCCGGCAACGTCGGGCCGGCGTCGAACGAGGCGAGCGCAACCGTCACGACCGACACGACCGCGCCGAGCGCGCCGACGGGCCTCGCCCGCACCGTGACGGGGAGCACGGTCAACCTCAGCTGGGTGGCCTCGTCCGACGACGTCGGCGTGGCGCGCTACAACGTCCATCGAGGAACGAGCCCCGGCTTCACTCCGACTGCCGGAAACCGGATCGGGCAGCCGACCGCCGCAGCGTACGCTGACGCGGGACTCGGGACTGGCACCTACTACTACGTCGTCACCGCGGAGGACGCGGCCGGCAATGTCAGCGCCGCTTCCGCGGAGGTCAGCGCGACGGTCGCCGACGCGACGCCGCCGACAGCGCCCACGTCGCTCGCCGCGACTGTGGCGGGCTCGACAGTGAACCTGACGTGGACGGCCGCGACGGACAACGTCGGCGTCGCCCGCTACAACCTCCACCGCGGGACGACGTCCGGCTTCACGCCCTCCGCGGCCAACCGGATCGCGCAGCCGACCGGGACGAGCTTCGCGGATCTGGGCGTGCCGGCGGGAGCCTACTTCTACAAGCTGACCGCGGAGGACGCGGCCGGGAACGTCGGCCCCGTCTCCAACACCGCCACGGCGACGGTGGCCGACACCACCGCCCCCACCGCCCCGACAGGCCTCACGGCGACGGGAGGACCAGGCCAGGCGGCACTTGCATGGACGGCAGCGACGGACAACGTCGGCGTGCTCCGCTACAACGTCCACCGCGGCACCACCGCCGGCTTCACGCCGAGCGCCGCGAACCGGATCGCCCAGCCGAGCGCCGCGAGCTACACGGACAGCGGCCTCGCCGCGGGCACCTACTACTACAGGGTCACCGCGGAGGATGCGGCCGGCAACGTCGGCCCCGCCTCGAACGAGGCGAGCGCGGTCGTCCAGCCGGCGACTCCGGTCGGCCTCGTCGCCGCCTACGGCTTCGACGAGGGTGCAGGCACGACGACCGCCGATCAGTCCGGGAGCGGCAACCCGGGGACGCTCTCGAACGCGACCTGGGCGGGGGCCGCCGCCGGCAAGTTCGGGAACGCGCTCAGCTTCAATGGGTCGAACAGCGTCGTCAACGTCGCCGACTCGAACACGCTCGACCTGACGAACGCGATGACGCTCGAGGCGTGGGTCCGGCCGACATCGCTCGCGAGCTGGAACACGGTCATCTTCAAGGAGCGCCCGGGGTACTACGCCTACGCGCTCTACGCGAACACCGGCACGAACCGGCCCTCGGCGAACCTCTACAACTCGGGCGACCGTGACGTGCGCGGCACGGCGCAACTCGCGACCAACACCTGGACGCACCTCGCGGCCACCTACGACGGCTCCGTGCTCGCCCTCTACGTCAACGGCGTCCAGAACGCCACCCTGCTCACGACCGGCGCCATCGTCACGTCCACGGGTGTGCTCCGGATCGGCGACAACACGATCTGGGGCGAGCACTTCAGCGGCCTGATCGACGAGGTCCGCATCTACAACCGGGCGCGCACGGCGACGGAGATCCAGGCGGACATGAACGCGGCGATCACCAACCCCGACGCCGTCCCGCCGACTGCGCCCGGAACTCTGACGGCGACCGGCTCTCTCACCGCTGCGCAACTGACCTGGGGAGCGGCAACCGACAACGTCGGCGTCGTCCGCTACAACGTCCACCGCGGCACGACTGCCGGGTTCACGCCGTCCGCCGCCAACCGGATCGCGCAGCCCACCGGCACCAGCTACACCGATACGGTCGCGGCCGGCACCTACTACTACCGCGTCACCGCCGAGGATGCGGCCGGCAACGTCGGAGCCGCCACGAACGAGGCCACCGCGATCGTGGGCGACACGCAGGCGCCGGGCGCGCCGGGAACGCTTGCCGCAGCGGGAGCCGTCGGCCGCGCAACGCTGACGTGGGGCGCAGCGACCGACAACGTCGGCGTCGTTCGCTACAACCTTCATCGGGGCACGAGCCCGGGATTCACGCCGTCCGCCGGGAACCGGATCGCGCAGCCCACCGGCACCAGCTACGTCGACCTCATCGCGGCCGGGACGTACTACTACCGCGTCACGGCCGAGGACGCGGCGGGCAATGTCGGCGTGGCGTCGAACGAGGCCGCCGCCACGGTCACGTCCGACACCACTCCGCCAGGCGCCACCAGCGGCCTCGGCGCGACTGTCGCCGGCAGCACCGTCAGCCTCGCCTGGACTGCGGCGACGGACGACGTCGGCGTGACGAGGTACAACGTCCATCGCGGGTCGAGCGCCGGCTTCACGCCCTCGGCTGCGAACCGGATCGCGCAGCCCACCGGTACGACATACGCCGACACCGGGCTCGCGATCGGCACCTACTACTACAAGGTGACCGCCGAGGACGCAGCCGGCAACGTCGGCGCCGCGTCCAACGAGGCGACTGCGAGCGTCGCCGACGCGACGGCGCCCACGGCGCCGACCGGGCTCGCGGCGACCGTTGCCGGCTCGACGGCGACCATCACCTGGACGGCGGCGACCGACAACGTCGGCGTCGCCCGCTACAACCTCCACCGCGGCACGACGTCCGGCTTCACGCCCTCGGCGGCGAACAGGATCTCGCAGCCCGTGTCGAGCCCCTACGCCGACGGCGGCCTCGCGCCTGGCACCTACTTCTACAAGCTGACAGCGGAGGACGCTGCCGGCAACGTCGGTCCGGTCTCGAACACGGCCACGGCGACCGTGGCGGACACGACTGCGCCCACCGCTCCTACAGGACTCGCCGCGGCCGGCGGCGCGGGCCAGGCAGCGCTCAGTTGGACGGCGGCAACCGACAACGTCGGCGTGTCGCGCTACAACGTGCATCGCTCGACGACGAGCGGCTTTACGCCGGCGACGGCGAACCGGATCGCGCAGCCGACCGGAACGAGCTACACGGATACCGGACTCGCTACCGGCACCTACTACTACAAGGTCACCGCCGAGGACGCAGCCGGAAACGTCGGCGCTGCCTCGGCGCAGGCGACGGCCACCGTGAGCGCGCCGCCGGCGGTGGGGCTCGTCGCCGCCTACGGCTTCGACGAGGGAACGGGCGCAACGACGGCCGACCAGTCGGGGACGGGCAACCCCGGCTCACTCGCGAACCTGACCTGGGCAGGGGCGAGCGCCGGCAAGTTCGGGAACGCACTCAGCTTCAACGGCTCGACCAGCGTGGTCAGCGTCGCGGACTCGAACACGCTCGACCTGACGAACGCCATGACACTCGAAGCCTGGGTGCAACCGACGACGCTGAACAGCTGGCACACGGTCATCTTCAAGGAGCGGCCTGGCTACTACTCCTACGCCCTCTACGCCAACACCGGCACCAGCCGCCCATCCGCCAACATCTACAACACCGGCGACCGCGACCTTCGCGGTACGACCCAGCTCGCCGCCAACACCTGGACACACCTCGCCGCCACCTACGACGGCTCCGTGCTCGCCCTCTACGTCAACGGCGTCCAGAACGCGACGCTCCTGACGACGGGCGCGATCGTGACCTCCACCGGCGCCCTCCGCATCGGCGACAACACCATCTGGGGCGAGCACTACGCCGGCCTCATCGACGAAGTCCGCATCTACAACCGAGCCCTCAACGCGACCGAGATCCAGGCGGACATGAACCGGCCGGTCACCAACCCCGACACGACACCTCCGAGCGCGCCGACGAACTTTGCGCGAACGGGCGGCTCCGCTACGACAATCGCGACGTCGTGGACAGCGGCGACAGACAATGTCGGCGTCACTGAGTACCGGCTCTATCGAGACGGCGTGCCAGCCGGTACGGCGACGACGACCGCATTCACGTTCACGGGCCTCACCTGCGGCACGAGTGCAAACCTCGAGGTCGAGGCGCGCGACGCCGTCGGGAACATGTCCCCGCGTGCGTCGCTGACGGCGGCGACGGACGACTGCGACCTCACGCCGCCCGGCGCACCCGGCACGCTGACGGCGACGGGCGCGATCGGCCGTGCAACGCTCTCGTGGGGAGTCGCGACGGACAACGTCGGCGTCACGCGCTACAACGTCCACCGCGGCAGCACGGCGGGCTTCACGCCCTCAGCCGCCAACCGAATCGCCCAGCCGACCGGCACGAGCTACGTCGACGTCACGGCCGCAGGGACCTACTATTACCGAGTTACCGCGGAGGACGCCGCCGGCAACGTCGGCCTCGCCTCGAACGAGGCGAGTGCGGTCGTCACCGCCGATACCGCAGCTCCGACAGCGCCGACGAGTCTCACCGCGGTCGGCGGCACCCAGCAGGTCGCGCTGAGCTGGGCGGCGGCAACCGACAACGTCGGGGTCGCGCGCTACAACGTCCACCGCGGCAGCACGGCGGGCTTCACGCCCTCAGCCGCCAACCGCGTCGCGCAGCCGACAGGGACGAGCTTCACGAATACAAACCTCGCGGTCGGGATCTATTACTACCGCGTCACCGCCGAGGACGGCGCCGGGAACGTCGGCCCGGTGTCGAACGAGGCGAGCGCCACGGTGACGAACCCGCCCCCGGCCGGCCTCGTCGCAGGCTACGGGTTCGACGAGGGGTCCGGGACGAGCACGGCCGACGGTTCCGGCCGCGGCAATACCGGCACGCTTTCCGGCGCAACGTGGACCGGCGGCAGGTTCGGCAACGCAGCGAACTTCGACGGCGTCAACGACTGGGTCACGATCGCCGACTCCTCTTCGCTCGACCTGACGTCGGCGATGACGCTCGAGGCGTGGGTGCTGCCGTCGACGAATCTGGGCTGGCGCACGATCCTCTTCAAGGAGCAGGCGAACAACGTCGGTTACTCGCTGTACTCGTCGAACAACACGAACGTGCCCCGCAGCGAGGCAGTGCTCGGCGGTACAGCCAGGTCGGTGAACGGCCCGTCCGCGATCACGACTGGTGTCTGGACGCACCTCGCGGCAAGCTACGACGGCTCCACCTACCGGCTCTTCGTCAACGGGACCCAGGTGGCAACGACGGCGACGTCCGGCAACATCGCCGTCACCACCGGAGTGCTCCGCCTGGGTGGCAACAACATCGACGGCGAGTTCTACTCCGGGAAGATCGACGAGGTGCGGGTTTACAACCGCGCGCTGACGCAGGCGGAGATCCAGTCGGACATGAACCGGCCCGTCACGCCGGACTTCACACCGCCGACGGTCACCACCACCACACCTGCAGCAGGCGCGGTCGACGTGCCGATCGGCGTCCAGCCGACCGCCCGCTTCAACGAGCTGATGGATCCCGCGTCGGTGAGCGCCTTCGAGCTCCGCGACGCGGCCAATGCGCTCGTCCCCGCGACCGTGACGTACGACGATGCCACGTCGACGGCGACGCTCGTGCCGACGGCAGCGCTCACCTACGGAAACACCTACACCGCGACGGTCAAGGGCGGCCCAGCCGGCGTCAAGGACGGCTCCGGCAACCCTCTCGCCACCGACCGCGTCTGGAGCTTCTCCACGGAATCGATCCCGCCACCGATCCTCGTGATCGGCTCGACGACGAACAAGTTCACGATGTATGCGACGGAGATCCTGCGCGCCGAAGGCCTGAACGACTTCTCGACGCTCGACATCTCGCTGGTGTCGCCCACGGTCCTCGGCTACTACGACGTCGTCGTCCTCGGCGACATGGCGCTGACGCCGATCCAGGTGACCACGCTGACCAACTGGGTCACCGGCGGCGGGAACCTGATCGCGCTCCGACCCGACAAGCAGCTCGCCGGGCTGCTCGGGCTGACCGACGCCGGGACGACGCTGACGAACACGTACCTGGCCGTCAACACCGCTACCGAAGCCGGCGCGGGGATCGTCGGCCAGACGATCCAGTTCCACGGCACCGCAGACCGCTACACGCTGAACGGGGCGACGTCGATCGCGACGCTCTACACGAACGCGTCGACCGCTACCACCAGCCCTGCGGTCTCGCTCCGTTCCGTCGGTTCGAACGGCGGCCAGGCGGCCGCGTTCGCGTACGACCTCAACCGATCGATCGTGTACACGCGCCAGGGGAACCCCGCGTGGGCGGGGCAGGATCGCGACGGCGTCGGTGACTTGCGCCCGAACGACATGTTCTACGGGGCGGCCGCGGGCGACTCGAAGCCCGACTGGGTGGACACCAACAAGATCGGAATTCCCCAGGGAGACGAGCAGCAGCGCCTGCTGGCGAATCTGATCGTCTTGATGAATCGCGACCGCACGCCTCTGCCGCGCTTCTGGTACCTCCCGCGCGACGAGAAGGCGGCACTCGTGATGACCGGCGACGACCATGCCACAGGCGGCACAGCAGGCCGCTTCAACACCTACATCGCGGATAGTCCCCCTGGCTGCTCGGTCGCAAACTGGGACTGCGTGCGCTCGACCTCATACGTCTACGCCAACAGCCCGCTGACGAATGCGCAAGCGTCGTCGTATGTCGGCCAGGGATTCGAGGTCGCGCTCCATCCGAGCATCGACAACTCGTGCAAGCCGTGGCCGACGGGAGAGCTCGACTCGCTCTACTACACGCCGCAGCTGAGCGCGTTCGCGGCCAAGTACACGTCGGTCCCGTCCCCGGTCACGAGCCGCATGCACTGTGTCGAGTGGATCGACTGGGCAACGGAGCCGAAGGTCGAGCTGGCGCACGGGATTCGGCTCGACATGAACTACTACCACTACCCCTCGACGTGGATCGGGAACAAGCCGGGCTACATGACCGGCTCGGGCACGATCATGCGCTTCGCCGACCTGGACGGCTCCGTGATCGACGTCTACCAGGCGCACACGCACATGACCGACGAGTCGAACATGGCCCAGCCGGCGTCCGTCAACTTCCTGCTCGACCGCGCAGTCGGGCCCGAGGGCTACTACGGGATGTTCGTCTCGCTCAACCACACCGACATCGCGGCGGATCCGAACTCGGACGCGATCATCGCGTCCGCCCAGGCGCGCAGCGTGCCGGTGATCTCGGCGAAGCAGGCGCTGACATGGGTGGACGCTCGCGACAAGTCCGCGTTCCGCGACTTCAGCTGGAACGGAAGCGTGCTCCAGTTCCGGATCTCGGTCGGGTCCGGCGCGAACGGTCTACGAGCGATGCTGCCGATCAATGCCACCGGCCGGGCGCTGACTGCACTCAGCCAGTCAGGCGCCCCCGTCGCCTACTCGGTGCAGCGGATCAAGGGCATCGACTACGCGTTCTTCGACGCCGTCTCGGGCGTCTACGCAGCGACGTATTCGTAGGCATGTGGAAGCCCTCGTGGTCGGCTACACGGTCGGCTAGGGACGGGCGAGAAATGCTGTGCCAACGTCCCGTTATCCTCGCCGCGGATCGAACTACGATTTGCGAATGAGGCACGTGGAACCCACGCCTCCCGTCGGGCCGCCCGGGGGCGACGAGGATGCGATTGCGATCGTGGTCTTGACGCACAATCGGGTTCATCTCCTGCGCAAATGCGTGGAGAACGTGCTCATGCGGACGTCGTCCGCCACGCGCGAGATCGTGATCTGGGACAACGCCTCGACGGATGGGACGCCTGAGTACCTCGAGTCACTCGACGACGCTCGCGTGCGCGTGCTCACGAGCGAGAGGAACGTCGGGCAGAACGGCTACGCACACGCATTCAGGCAGACCAGGTCACCGCTCATGGTCGAGCTCGACGACGACGTCGTGGACGCGCCTTCGAACTGGGACCGCGCGCTGAGAGATGCGTTCCTGGCGCTGCCAGAGGTGGGGTTTCTCGCAGCTGATCTCGAAGACGATCCCCACGACGAGGCGTCGAACGTCCGTCACCACGTGCGCCCGCATCTGTATACGCCGGACGACGTCAACGGCGTGAAGCTCCTGCGTGGCCCGACAGGTGGAGGCTGCGCCATGACCTCGCGGGCGTTGTACGAGCGTGTCGGCGGCTTCCAGGAGCACGAGGACCGCGTCTTCTGGCTCGAGGACGAGGCCTACATCCAGGACATCGAGGCGCTCGGGCTCCAGGCTGCGGTGCTCGCGAGCCTCCGCGTGCACCACACCGGCGGCCCGTACTACTCCACTCCGATCAAGGAGAAGACCGAATACTGGCGGCGGCGGAACGCAGCGCGCGCACGGCGGGACAAGATCAAGCGGATCCTGCTGAAGGTTCCGCTGCTGGGACGCCTAAACAGACGCTTCCGCTGGTTCGTCGCACCGTCGTGAGCGACGAGCCGAACCCGGCGCGGTCCGATGTGCTGCTGGTGTGCTCGTCCGGCGGGCACTTGCTCCAGCTCGTCGCGCTCGGCGCCGCCTGGCAGGGCTACTCACGCACCTGGGTGACGTTCGACAAGAGCGACGCGCGCTCGCTGCTGGCCGACGAAGACGTCGTGTTCGCGTACGGCCCCACCAACCGGAGCATCCGGAATCTCATCCGCAATCTCTGGCTGGCCGCCCGCGTGGTTCGGCGCATCCGGCCGAGAGTTCTGATCACGACCGGAGCCGGCGTCGCAGTGCCGTTTGCCTGGATGGCGCGGCTGCACGGCGCTCGCGTCGTCTATGTCGAGAGCCTGACGAGGATCAGCGAGCGCTCACTGAGCTGCAGGCTGATCGCGCCTGTCGCGGAGCGGCGGTACGCGCAGTGGCCGGAGCTCGCCGAGGTCGATCCGGGGATGCGATTCGTCGGCAGCGTCTTCACGTCGGCCTCATGATCTTCGTGACGGTCGGAACAAACGAGGCTCCGTTCGACCGCCTGGTCGAGGCGGTGGCAATGCTCGAGACCACCGAGACGTTGGTCGTTCAACGAGGCGCGTCGGCGGTGTCCGTCCCGGGCTCGGAGACCGTGGACTTCCTCCCGTTCGACGACCTGGTCGAGCATGTCCGCGGCGCGCGACTTGTCGTCACCCACGCCGGCGTGGGCTCGACGATCGTCGCGTTGTCAAACGGGAAGCGGCCGATCGTCGTGCCGCGGCTCAAACGCTACGGCGAGGCGGTCGACGACCACCAAGTTCAGTTCGGGCAGCGCTTCGCCGACGCGGGACTGGTCACGTTCGTGCCTTCCCCCGCTGGGCTCGGGCAGGCACTCGATGAGTGCGACCCGACGCTGCCGGCGCTCGGCGGTGGCGCGGGGCCGCTCGCCGCGGACATCCGGGGGTTCATCGAGACTCGGGTGATGCGCACGTCAGCCGCAGACGGCGAGGCATGAGCGAAGCGCCCGACAGCCGGCCGGACGCGCTGCGCAGCCGGGTCGTCAGCGGCGTCGCGTGGAAGGTCGCGTCGCAGTTGATCCTGCAGGGGTCGCGGCTGGTCGTCGCGCTCATTCTTGCCCGAATGCTGACCCCGCACGACTGGGGGCTCGCGGCGATGACACTTGTCTTCTCGGGATTCGTCGTCGTGTTCACGGACAATGCGCTCGGCACCGCGTTGATCCAACGACGCGTCCTGACCGACCGCGATCGATCAACGGTCTTCTGGACGAGCGCGGCGATCGGAGTGCTGCTCGCGGCCGCCGGCGTCGCGCTCTCCGGCGCGCTCGCGAGCTTTTACGGCGAGCCAGAGGTCCAGCCGCTCTTCGCCGTGCTTGCGCTCAGTTTCTGCGCCACCGGTCTCGGGACGACGCAGGGCGCACTGCTCGTGCGCGACATGCGCTTCCGCAGCCTCGAGTCGCGCCAGATCGTCGCGACGCTCGCGGGTGCAGCTGTCGGGATCTCCGTGGCCGTCGCCGGCGGGGGCCCGTGGGCAATCGTCGCGCAGTACGTCACCGACGCAGCGCTCTTCAGCGCGCTGCTCTGGTACCGCACATCGTGGTATCCGTCGTTCTCCTTCTCCTGGGCCAGCTTGCGGAACCTCTCGGGGTTCGCAGGCAATGTCTTCGCCGAGAACCTCCTCTATCAGGCAGGCCGCAACCTTGGCGGCCTCCTGATCGGCCGCGTTCTCGGCGCCGCAGCGCTGGGCGCGTATGCGATCGCGTCGAACGTGATCCTGGTCCCGTTTTCGCGCATCGCGGCACCGCTCCAGCAAGTGTTCTTTCCCGCGTTCTCGAGCATGCAGGACGACCGCGAGCGAATGGCCGCCGTCTGGATTCGCGTCTCACGGCTCGTCGGCGCACTCTCGTTCCCGGCACTTGTCGGGCTCGTGATCGTCGCCGACGACTTCGTCAGTGTGGTACTCGGCGACCGCTGGGAGGAAACCGCTCAGGTGATCCAGATTCTCGCCTGGGCCGGCCTCATCCAGTCGCTGCAGACACTCAACGGCGAGATCCTGCTCGCGCTCGGTCGGGCGGGCACGTTGCTGCGCTTCACAATGCTCTGGTTCGCCGGGACGGTGGTGGCCTTCGCCGTCGGCGTGCAATTCGGCGTCCTCGGCGTCGCGGCCTGCTACGCCGTCGTCATCATCCTGATCGAGCCGGTCCGCACATACCTCGCGTGCCGCGCCCTTCGGATCTCGATGTGGCGGTTTGTCGCCGCCTTCAACGGCGTTGCGCAGGCGGCGGCGATCATGGGCGTCGCCGTGATCGCGACGCGCGAGCTCCTGATCGCGCAGGGCGTGCCCGCCGGAGCGCGACTCGTGACGGAGATCGCCGTCGGCATCGTCACGTACCTCCCCGCCTGCGCCTGGCGCTGCCCCGAGGTCGTGGAAGAACTCCGCCGGTTCCGGCCGCGCCGCGGCGACAAGCGGCCGCGCACGGTACTCGGCGCGACGGCTCCCGACGGCGAGTAGCATGCCCGGACCGGCGGCGCGGCCCGCCGGCCTCGGCAGCCAAGACGACCCGTAAATCCGAGGCCGCTCCCCCGTTCGAGGGATGCGGCAGCTCAAGCCAATCGACGATCAGTTTCGCAGTTCCGAGGCCCAAGCCGTCCGCCCCCATCCGTAGCTTGTGCCGCTTCACATGTTTCCTTCTCGTTTGACGTGGAAGGGAACGTCGCTAGAGTGCCGCCTTCCCCCAAGCCGAGTTCAACGCCATACGTTCCGGTCTTTCAACCCCCAAAGGGCCGGCCGACCAAAGGGACTTCTCTGATGCGACTGAAAAAGCTCTTGCGCTTCGACGCCGCCACACTGCTCGTTCCGATCGTCCTCTTCGCGACCGCGATCACCGGCTCCGTCGCCACCGGAGCCGCCGCGCCGACACCGGTTGCCGCGTACTCGTTCGACGCCGGTTCCGGCTCGACGCTCGCTGATCTCTCCGGTAACGGCAACGCGGGCGCCATCTCCGGCGCTACGTGGACAACCGGAAAGAACGGCCAAGCGCTCAACTTCGACGGCGTCAACGACTGGGTCACGGTCGCCGACGCGGCCACGCTCGATCTCAAGACGGGCATGACCCTCGAAGCGTGGGTGCGGCCGACTCGTGGCGACGGAAGCTGGCGCACGGTCGTCTTCAAGGAGAGCTCCACGGGCACGGTCTACAGCCTCTACACGAACGAGCGGAACAACCGGCCGATCGGCCAGGTGAACATCGGCGGCGAGCGAAGCGTCCTCGCCTCGACGCTCCCGCTCAACACGTGGACACACCTCGCCGTCACGTTCGACGGCAGCAAGCTGCGCCTCTACGCGAACGCTGCGCAGGTCGGCTCGATCAACGTCACCGGCAGTATTCCGGCGACCGGCTCGCCGCTGCGGATCGGCGGCAATGCGATCTGGGGCGAGTGGTTCGCCGGCCAGATCGACGACCTGCGGATCTACGACCGCGCGCTCAGCACGAGCGAGCTCGACGCCGACATGAAGACCCCGGTCGGCGCCACAGCGCCCCCTCCTCCTCCGACTGACACACAGGCGCCGACCACGCCGGGGAACCTCGCAGTGACGGGCCGCACCACGAGCTCGGTCACGGTTTCCTGGACGGCATCGACCGACAACACGGGCGTCGCCGGCTACCGGCTCTACCGCGACGCGGCCAGCGCCGGCACGACCCAGTCGACCAGCGCGACGTTCTCCGGCCTCGCGTGCGGGACGACGTACGCCTTCGCGGTCGAGGCCTACGACGCCGCCGGAAACAAGTCGTCGAGGCCCTCGGTAGCCGCAGCCAGCGCCGACTGCCCGACGGCGGCCGGTGCTCCCGTTGCCGCCTACTCGTTCGACGCCGGGTCGGGCGTCGACCCTCGCGGACGTCTCTGGGAAGGGCAATACCGGCTCGATCGAGAACGCCACGTGGAGCTCCGGCAAGAACGGCGGCGGACTCAGCTTCGACGGTGCGAACGACTCCGTCTCGATCGCCGACTCCGCCACGCTCGACCTGTCGACCGGGATGACGCTCGAGGCGTGGGTCAGCCCCACGTCTGCAGGGCCGAACTGGCGCACAGTGCTCTTCAAGGAGACGAGCGACGGAACGGCATACAGCCTCTATGCAAGCGAGAGAAACAGCCTTCCCGTCGGACAGGTCGACATCGGCGGCGAGCGGAACGCCACGGGCTCCAGTCTGCCGCTGAACACGTGGAGCCACCTCGCCGTGACGTATGACGGCTCCTCGCTCCGGCTCTACGTGAACGGCGACCAGGTTGGCGCGACCGCCGTCTCCGGCAACATCCCGGCATCGAGCGGACCTCTCCGCATCGGAGGCAACGCGGTCTGGGGCGAGTGGTTCGCCGGCCGGATCGACGATGCTCGCGTCTACAACCGCGCGCTGACCGGCACCGAGATCAAGACCGACATGGGCACGCCCGTGTCAGGGAACGGCACGCCCCCGGCGCCCCCGACACCGCCGACACCCCCGACACCGCCTGCGCCGGGTGATACGCAGGCGCCCACGGCGCCCACGAACCTGACGTTCGTCGGCTCCACCGACACGACGATCTCCGTGTCGTGGACGGGGTCGGTGGACAACACGGGCGTGGCGTCCTACGGGGCGTATCGCGGGAACGGTCTCGTCGGATCGCCGACGAGCACCAGCTACACGTACGTGGGCGTACTGTGCGGCACGAGCTACGACCTCGCCGTCGACGCTGTCGATGCGGCAGGGAATCGCTCGGGCAAGGCCGTGCTGACGGCCACGACCGCGGCCTGCCCGACGACGCCGCCGCCCTCGGGTAACGGTACCGCGAACCTCTGGGTCGACCCGAACGGCGGAAGCTGCGCCAGACAGGCAACGGCGGGCGCGTACTCGAACGCTGATGCTTGCGCGTCGATGGGCGCGGCATACGCGAAAGCGAACCCCGGCGACGTGATCGTCGTGAAGGGCGGCACCTACCCCGCACAGCAGATCCCCAGCCGCACGATCGGCACCACTCCCGTCGTCATCCAGCCGGCACCGGGCGAGACGGTCACCGTGTCCGAGAGCATCCTGATCAGCACACACAACCTGATCCTTGAGGGCGGCGGAACCGTCGGCGTCAACGAGCCGAACCGCATCCTCATCCAGGGCGAATCCCCCGCGAACGAATCCGCGCTCGACCTCGGCCGCGGCAACAACAGCCCCGGCGTCAACGGCGTCATCGTGGAAGACGTCCACACTCGCAACGCCTACTTCGATGACAACAGCCATCACAACACGATCCGGTTCAGCGAGCTCGGCCCCTCCGACTACGGCGGACACGGCAACCTCTGCGCCGACCTGCTCGTGACGGGCGGCGTCGACGACACAGTCATCGAGTACAACTCGATCCACGACAACAAGGGCGACGGTTGCGGCGGCGCCCACATTGACGCCCTGGATCTGAACATGAACAACGGTGTCGTGCGCGGCAACCGCATCTGGTCGTGCGGCACCCAGTGCCTGTTCACCGGCGACCCCGGCTCGATGCTGGTTGAGCACAACATGATCGAGGAGACGAACTCGTGCGGTGGCTGCGACGGCCCGCAGGAGATGGGGCTTATGGGCACGAACGAGGTTCGGTTCAACACGATTGAGGTTGGAGGTGTCGGCTGGGGCCGCGAACCCGACCGACCTGGTGTGTCGAACGCGCATCACAACCTCTGGCTTGGCTCCCCCGGCTGCACGACCGACACGTCAGGGGCGGTCAGGGTGACGTGTGACAGCAACGTTTCTATGACAGGGTCGGGCGGCACGAACTCGAAGACGTGTACGCCAAGGCTTCTGTCCGGGCAGCTCTGGACGAACGTCGACCGTCAGGCCGACTTCTTCCTCGCCCCCACGGACCCGTGTTCGGCCGGGGTTGGGGCGCGGCCTGCGCAGCCGGTCGGCTAACGGTAACCGACGTCAGAATCGGGCTAGACTGGCCGGCTCCGTCTCCCTTCCGGGGGACGGAGCCGGCCGGTTGTCTTTCATGAGAAATCTCGCTTGGGCCTCAATTCTCGCGCTGGTCACCGCCGGAATCGTCGCGGGGCTCATCGCGGCGGCCCGTCCGGCGGGAGCAGCCGTCCCACCCGCGGCCCAACCCAGCCTCTTCGTCTCCGTCGGCGGTACTGACGCCGGCCGCTGCACGCGCGGCAATCCCTGCCGGAGCTTCGCACGCGCGTATGCGGTCGCAATGCCCGGACAGATCGTCGAGGTTGCGAGTGGCTCGTACCCCAAGCAGGAGATCGGCGGCACGAAGCCTGGCTCGCGCCGTGTCGTCTTCCGGCCGCGCGCCGGCGCAAAGGTGACGCTCGAAGAGCTCAAGGTGCACGCAGACAACCTCGAAGTCCGCAGCATGGCTGCGGTCTCCTGGGACGTCTACGAGGAGTCGACCGGCTTCACCGCGCGGAACCTCGACGTCGGCTGGTTCGGGGTCTGGGGCTCCCGCAACACGTCCGTCCTGGGCGGAGATGTCGGGCCTTCCCTGCGCGCCGGAGAGTTCCACACCGTCTGGATCTCCTTCGGCGCCAAGACGAACGACGAGACTCGGAATCTGCTGATCGACGGCGTCCGCTTTCACGACTTCTCGCGTGCGAAGGAGGGCGACCATACGCAGTGCATCTTCATCACCGGCGGCAACGGGATCACGATCCGCGACAGCAAGTTCGTGCGGTGCGACGTCTTCTCGATCTTCGCCGGAACGCCGTGGTGGAAAGACGGTCTGCCGCCCATGCGGAACGTCACGATCGAGAACAACGTCTTCGACGCTTCGACCTGGGGCGGCTCCTACGACTGCTGCAGCTACGCGATCCGTTTCGCAGGTGACTGGTCGATCCTTCAGAACTTCCGCTTCGCCTACAACTCGGCCAAGATGCCGATGTCATTTGGTGACAAGGACACGCCACGCTCGAACTTCCAGATCGTCGGCAACGTGATGCCCAACGACGGATGCGGAGCGGGCGAGACGTACCGCTTCAACGTCATCATCGGCGGGCCGAAGTGCTCTGCGACCGACCGCACCGTGCCGACGCTGGCTGCCGCCGGGTTCGTTGCGCCTGGCGCCCGAGAGCCGAACCTGCACCTGACCGCGGGGAGCCCCGCGATTGACGCCGGCGATCCCAAAAGCCACCCACTCCGCGACATCTCCGGCACGAAGCGACCGCGGGGGCGTGCGCCCGACGCGGGCGCGTACGAACGCTGACCGACGCGTCCGTCCGGACTAGCCGCTAAGGTTGCGCGGCTTCGCGTCGCCCACAGGGTCTCACCTCAGTGTCTACTTCCGACAACACCTCATCGAGGGATGGCGTCTCACGGCGGCCGAACCGATCTGAAACCACGCACATGTCGGGCGCCGCACCCGGACATAGCCGCCGAACACCTGTCGTCGTGAAGCTCACGGCCGGGCTCGCCCTGCTTGCGTGCCTCGCCGCCGGCGGCAGCGCCGCGGCGACGCCCAAGCTGCCGGGCAGCGTCTGGGGCGTGACGGTCGCGGGCTCCCCGGCGCGCGACGTCGCCTGGAAGGTCTCGTCGACGCTGCCGAAGAAGGGGTTCAACACGGTCGTCGTCGATCGTCGGGTTCTCTCCGCACCCGGGTACGTGGCCTTCCGGCGCCAGGCTCGAAAGCTCCGGCTCACGCTCGTGGCCGGGCGGACCCCGGGGACGGCCTGCGCCGGCTGCCTGCCGCTCGCGGGCTCGGCGACCGCGGGAGTCAAGCTGTCCCGCACCGGTGCCACTGTGCTCGTCCGCCTCGGGAGTCCCGCGCGCATTCACCAGCTTCGCGGGCTCCGTAAGGGTCGGACGATCGCGATCGTCGAACTCCGCGGCGGCGCCGCATTCAACGCCGCCGCATGGCGCCGCGCGATCGCCGTCGCCCGGAAGGAGCCTCGCCTCGATCTCGTCGTCGCGCCCACCGGCGCACGTGCGGCGTCCGCGCTCACCGCCTACACGCGCCTGCTCGGCGAGCGCACGGCGGTGTCCACGCCCGAGCCGCCGGCTCCTGGAGCGCCGGGCACTCCCCCCGGCGGCGGCAGCGGCGGCACCTCATCCGACACGCTCGCGCCCACGATCCCGGGATCGCTCTCCAAGACCGCATCGACGACCACGTCGATCTCCGTCATGTGGTCGGCGTCGATCGACAACGTCGCGGTCTCGTTCTACGGCCTGTTCCGAAACGGCGCGAGCGCGGCCACAGCGACCGGTACGAGCTACACGTTCACGGGCCTCGCGTGCGGTACGACCTACTCGCTCGGCGTCGAGGCCGCCGACGCGGCGGGGAACCGCTCGTCGCGGGCCACGATCAGCGCAGCAACGAGCTCGTGCTCGTCGCCGAGCCCGCCGCCGCCCCCGCCGACTCCCCCGCCCCCTCCGACCCCGCCGCCTGCCCCGCCGACCGGCACGGCGAATCTGTGGGTCGACCTGAACGGAGGCTCGTGCACGCGGCAGGCGACCGCCGGCGCGTACGTCGACGCACAGGCGTGCGCGTCGTGGAATGCGGCCTATCAGGCGGCAAGCCCGGGCGACACGGTCCTCGTGCGCGGTGGCACCTATCCCTCCCAGCGCGTGCTCGACCGCACGAACATCGCCGTGGGCTCGACCTCGATCGTCTTCCGTCCAGCTCCGGGCGAGAGCGTTCTGATGAATTCGCTTCAGCTGTATGCGCACGACTTCATCCTGGACGGCGGCGACGTCGTCGGCACCAACGAGTCGAACCGGGTCACGATCCGCGGCGAGCAGGCTCCCGATGAGGAGGCGCTCGGCATGCGCGACAACCAGGGAAGCCAGAACGGCCAGCATCGCAACCTCGTCGTCGAGGACGTCCATATTCGCAACGTCAAGACCAGCAGCGACTACTCCGTCTTGCGCTACAGCGACGTCGGCCCGAGCGACATGGGCACCGGCAATCTCTGCAGCGATCTCGTCCAGAGCGCCGACGAGCCGACGTTCGGCTGGGTCGTCGAGTACAACATCGTCCACGACAACACGAGCAACGGCTGCGGCGGCGCTCACATCGACGCCTTCGACGTCTACGTGGTCGACGGCGTGATCCGGGGCAACCGGGTGTGGTGGTGCGGGACGCAGTGCATCTTCACGGGCGACCCGAGCTCAATCCTGATCGAGAACAACATGATCGAGGAGACCAACGCCTGCGGCGGAGGCTGTGACGGCCCGCAGGAGCTCGCCGTCATGGGCACGACGACGGTTCGTTACAACACGATCGAAGGCTATGACGGCTACGGCCGGGACCCCGACCGCCCCGGCAACGCCAACGTTTATGCGAACGTCTTCCTGACGAAGTACGTCGGCTGTGCCGGCGGGGGCACGGTTTCGGTCTCGTACGATCGCAATGTGTTTGCGCCCGGATCTGACAACTGCGGGAGCAATGCCCGCTTCTGCACGCCACGTCTCGCCGACGGAAATCTCTACACGAACGTCGACCGGCAGGCGGACTATCACCTCGCCGCCAACGACACCTGCGCCCTGGGTGCAGGGAACCAGTCGCTGTACCCCGCCCAAGACATCGACGAAGCGAGCCGACCGAGCGGCACGGTCGACGCCGGCGCGGACGAGCGGTAGGCGCGAGGGTTACGCGCTCGGCGCGAAGACCCGGCGACCGCGGTCGGAGTCTTGGCCGACCTCGACTGCGGCGAAGCCGGCATCGGTGAAGGAGGCGAGCGGAGCATCACCCGTGACGACCAGGTACAGCGTCCGGGGCGAGTCGTCGTACGAGCGACGAATGTTGCCGAGCACGCGGCTCAGGACCGGCTCGCCGAACGGGTTGTAGAAGTAGAGGACAGCCGGATCGCGCGGAAGCTCGAACTCGACGGCGTCCGTGCACACGACCTCGAACGCCAGGCACTGCTGTCTTTCGCTGCGGAAGCTCGCCATGTTACGCCGCGCCACGTCCGCCAGCTCAGGTGAGAACTCGACGCCCACGATCCGCCTGAACGGAAACTCGGACGCGAGCGCCAGGGCTCTTCCCTTTCCGGCGCCGAAGTCCACGAAGAGGAACTCCCGGTAGTCAATCGGCAACGATCCGACCAGATTCCGGAACCACTCCGGGTTGGTCGCCTCGTACCGCACGCCGAAGTCCCGATTTGCGCTCTGGATCCCGAGCGTCCGGAGATGGACGACGCCGGCCGTGTCGATCGCATGGCGGGTGTCGAACTCGCGCTCGCGCCGGAGGTCGCGGCGGCGGGAACGGGTCGAGAGGAGCCGGCCGGCGGCCTTGCGCATCGTGCCTACCAGCCCGTAGCGCCGGAGCGCCCGCCGGAGCCGAAAGGAGGCAAGTGACGCGCCGCCGGTCACGCTACCGCGTGGACAGGAGGCGCGGCGGCGCTCGCCGCGGTGCCGGCGACGGAGTCGATCACGCCTGCGATCCGCCCGGTCAATGTGCGCCACTCGAAACTCTCGAGCACCCCTTCGGCAGGCAGCGTCGCTTCCATTCCGAGCTGGGCGTCGCGCAGTCCGTCGAGGAGCGCGTCCTTCATCCCGGCAACGTCGGTTGGCCGGCAGAGCCGGGCGTTCCCCGCGGCCGTGAGCAGGTCCCGCGCGTCGCCATCTGGTACCGCCGCCAGAACCGGCCGCTGCGAGGCGAGATACTCGTACGTCTTGCACGGGACGATCGTCACGCGGCGCCCGGGAGCGACGTCGTGCATCGGCAGAAAGAGAAGGTCAGCCGACCGGATCAGCGCGATCGTCTCGTCGTGCGGGAGAAACCCGTGCTCGTGCACAAAGGGCAAGTGCTCGACGACCGCACGGTCGCCGTCCGTGAGGCGCCCCGCCAGGTGCAGCTCGATCCTCCCAGCGATGCCCTGATCCGCGGCGACGAGCTCGTCGAGCGCCCGGGTCAGATACACGAGCGAGCGCGACGCGAACTCCACGCCGGGCGTGGCTCCACCGACGAGCCGCCGGAGCAGTTGCCGCTGGCCGCCGAGCTCTGTGTGGAGCGAGCCGGTGTGGACGATCCTGAAGGTGCCCGGAGAGTGTTCGGCCGAAGAGCCGGCGAAGTCGTCTGCGTCGAAGCC
This sequence comes from uncultured Gaiellaceae bacterium, assembly GCA_963705515.1. Classification (GTDB taxonomy): domain Bacteria; phylum Actinomycetota; class Thermoleophilia; order Gaiellales; family Gaiellaceae; genus Gaiellasilicea. The sequence goes on along the minus strand of CAVPJV010000008.1, from coordinate 935,070 downwards.
GTTCGGAATCGCGTGCACGGGAATGCGTGCGACCTGCGGGAACGCCTGCCGCACGCGGGTCGCCGCCTCTTCGGTGTTCATCACGATCGCGTCAGCGCGGGCCAGCTTGCGCCCCATCGTCCGCCGCTCGAGCCACGCGTGAACTGCGGTCTCGTGGATCAGCATCTCGTCCAACGCCCACGGGTCCTCGAAGTCGAAGATCACCGGGATCCCGAGCGCACGGCCGACAGTTGCCGCGGCGCCCGCGGTCGAGTAAGGAGAGATCGAGGCGTAGACGACGTCGGCGTCCCTACCGGCTTCGACTGCCAGCGGCACCGCGTGCTCCTCCCACCAGCGCTGCCAAACGCGCGTCAGCCGCAGCCAGCGCTGGACGCGCGACCCGGTCCAGGACGGCTCCGGCGAGGGGAGGCGATGCACCGAGACCTCGGGCGGGAGCTCCGCCGCCATCGTCTGGTCGACCGGCGACCACCGGTGCTCCGGGCTGCCCGGCCCGGTGACCACCGACACTCGGTAGCCGAGCGACGTGAGATGGCGAACGACGCGGGCGTTGCGCTGAACGCCTGCTCCGCCCAGCGGCGGGAAGTGGTACCCGAGCAGCAGTACGTGCGTCACTCCGGCCGCCCTCCAGCCGACAGCGAGACCCGCAGCGCGCGGGCGTGTGCGGCGACCGCCGGGCGCCCGCCTGCGGCGGCGACGAGATGTGTTGCTGCCTCCAGCGCTATGCCCAGCCGTTCCGCAAACGCGCCGGCCGCTCCGCGGTGGCGCTGCGCGTACAGGACACGACTTCTGGCAAGCAGCGGCAGCGTCGACGATCGAGGTGCGGAGCCGCCGCCCGGGTGCCTCACCACCGCGGCCGGCTCGTAGTAGACCTCGAGCCCGAGATCGTGCACGCGCCGGCAGAGGTCGATGTCCTCGCAGTAGAGGAAGAAGCCGCCGTCCCACCCGCCAAGCCGTTCGAGCGTCTCCCGGCGGACGAGCATGCAGGCTCCCGAGACCCACTCCTGCGGCCCCGGCCGGTCGTAGTGCCCCGTGTCGCGGATCATCTCGTCCGCCCAGGCCGCCTGCGGCCGGACCCGATCGAGAAAGAAGGCCTGGGCGTAGGTCGAGCGCAACCGCGGGAAGCGGCGCAGCGAGAGCTGCACCTCGCCGTCCTCGCCGAGGATGCGGGGTGCGGCGATCGCGGCCTCGGGCCGCTCGTCGAGCACGGCGACGAGCCGCAGCAGCGACTCCTCGTCGATCTCGGCGTCGGGGTTCAGGAAGAGGACGTGCGGGCTCGCGCCCGCGCGCCAGCCGATGTTGCAGCCGGTCGCGAAGCCAAGGTTTCCACCGGACGCGATCCGCTGGACGGGCAGATCCTCGATCGTCGCGAGGCTGCCGTCAGACGACTGGTTGTCGACGACGATCGCGTCGACCCAGTCGAGCTCCGCCAGCGGCGCGACGCAGCGCCGCAACTCGCGAGCGCTGTTGTACGAGACGACGACGACGTCGAGCACCGCCATTGCTACCGCCGCCCGAACGACTCGCGCATGCGCAGCGGCAGCTGCCGCACGCTCTGCTGGCGTCGGAGATACGCGCGCACGTCCTCGTCGTCGTAGCGAGGCCTGCGGCTCGCGACCGCGCCGGCATAGCCCCAGAGCATGGCGAACACCGCCGGATCGCGGTCCCGCACCGCCCTCCCGAGCGTGCGCACGACGAGATAGCTGAGGCGGTAGCCCATGTAGTGCGCACACTGGCCCTCGGCGATCCAGCGCCTGGTCGGCGCACCGTCGCGCTCGCCGACGCTGCGATGGTGGTAGAACGAGAGATTGCCGATGCTCGCCGTCCGCCAGCCGAGCACGCTCGCCTTCAGTTCGTCGACGCCGTCCCACCCCACCGCCTCGGGTAGCGGGCCGACCTGCTCGAGGCAGACGGTGCGATAGGCGCGCGTCGCACCCCTGACGTGGTCACCTGTCACATGCTTCGCCATCCAGCGGCCGTCCTCGAGCTCGTAGCAGACGCCGCTCGCGATCCCGAGCCGCGGGTCCGTGGCGAACGCAGCGAGCAGTTGCTGGAAGTAGTCGGCGTCGAACGAGACGTCGGCGTCGAGCTTGACCACGACGTCCGGCCTGCCCGGCAGCGACGCGAAGCCGGCGTTGAAAGCGCGCACGACGGGCGGGCCGGGAAGCGTGGCGTCGCCGGGGACGTGCAGCGTTGAGATCCAGCCGTGCTGCTCGGCGAGCCCGGCTGCGAGCGCGGCCGTCCCGTCGGTGGAGCCGTTGTCGACGATCACCCAGGCGAGCGGCAGCACGCTCTGGCACGTCACTGACTCGGCGAGACGCGTCAGGTTCTCGAGCTCGTCCTTCGCCGGCGTGACGAGCGCGTAGGTCAGCGGCCTCATCGAGCCACCACGATCTGCGGCCGCTCCGGCCTGGCCGGTGCGAGCGCGCGCGGGAGGAAGTCGGACAGCCAGACCTCGAGCATCAGGACCGAGAGCAGGGCGTGCTCGAGACCGGGCGTTCCGCGCCCGTGCTCGGCGACCAGGTCGGCGACGACGTCCCGCTCGAGCAGCTCCTGGTACGCAGGGCTCGGCGCGAGCAGGTAGTCGGAGATCGCCCCGTCCGCCTGCGAGCGGAACCACGCGCCGACGGCGGCGTTGAAGAAGCCGATCTTGCGCTTGTCGATGATCCGGTCGGGGACGATGCCCCTCGCGGCCCGCTTGAGCAGGTACTTGGTGGTCAAGCCGCGCACCTTCAGATCCGTCGGCAGACGAGCGCAGAACTCGACCACGTGGTGGTCGAGGAAGGGAACGCGCACCTCGAGCGATCGCGCCATCGACGCTCGGTCGAAGTAGTGGAGCATGTCGTCCACGAGCCCGAGTTGCCCGTCGAGGAAGAGCATCAGCGCGAGCGGATCGCCTGAGGCGCCCCCGAGCCGCTCTGCGACGACGGTGCGCGCAGGGACTCCGTGCCGGTCGCGCAGCGCGCCGCGCACGAGCCTGTCGCGAAGGGCGTCGTCCATGTTCCGGTTGGCCACGAGGTGGCGGCTCACCGGGTCACCCGCGCGCAGCACGGCGGCGGCGGTGCGGAATCGGCGCGGCGCGTGGCCCGCGGCCGCGTAGACGAGCCCGCGGGCCGGTCGCGGCAGGCGCAGGGCACGGGCTGCGAGCGCGGCGTTCCGATGGCGCGAGTAGCCGCCCAAGAGCTCGTCGGCGCCCTGGCCGGCAAGGGCCACGGTGACGGTGTCCGCTGCGAGTCGCGAGAGCGCCAGGAAGCCGAGCGACGACAAATCCGCCAGCGGCTCGTCGAGGTGCCAGGCGAGGTCGGCGAGCGCGACGTCCTGCCGCACGAAGGAGAGCTCGAGCTCATGGTGGTCGGCGCCGTAGAACGACGCAACCTCACGCGCGTCGCCGAGCTCGTTCGACTCGCCGGCCTCGGTGAAGCCGACGGAGAACGTCTTGACGGGCTCCGACATGTGCCGCGCCATCAGCGCAACGATCAGGCTCGAGTCCAGGCCGCCGCTCAGCATCGCCCCGAGCGGCACGTCGGACATCAGGCGTACGCGTACCGACTCATCGAGGACCTCGAGCAACTCGGCCGCGAGATCGTCGACGCTTCGGCTCCCGAGCGGCTCCGGCTCCGGGAGGGGGTACGACCAGTACCGCTCGAGCCGGACCCTCCCGCTCTCCACGACGATCAGCTCGCCGGGCATGAGCTTCTTCACCTGGGCGAGCGGCGTCCGCGGCGCGGGTACGAATCCGAGCGTGAGGTAGGCGTCGATCGCGTCGAGGTCGAGCTCGCCGCCGACGAGGCCGCTGGCGAGCAGGCTCTTCAGCTCGGAGGCGAAGAGCAGGTAGTCGCCGCTGTGCGCGTAGTAGATCGGCTTGACGCCGAGCCGGTCGCGGGCAACGAGCGCCCTTCGCCTGCCTTCGTCCCAAACCGCCAGCCCGAACTTCCCGCGGAGCTCGCTGGGAAGGCGCGTGCCGTGCTGCTCGTAGAGGTGCGGCAGGATCTCGGTGTCGCACCGGCTGCGGAAGGCGTGGCCGCGGCTCTGGAGTCCCTTGCGCAGCTCGGCGTGGTTGTAGAGCTCCCCGTTCTGGATCGCCCAGATCGTCCCGTCCTCGTTCGCGAACGGCTGGTGGCCGCCCTCGACGTCGACGATGCTGAGACGGCGGACGCCCAGCGCGATGCCGGGCGCGAGATAGGTGCCGCGATCGCTGGGACCCCGGTGCGTCATCGCATCGGTCATGCGGTCGAGCGTCTCCTGCTCGACCGGCAGGCGCGCCTCGCCCGCCACCTGGATTACTCCACACACGCCACACATAGGCCGCTCTCAACGTATCGGGGAGCGCGCCTAAGCACGACGCTCTATTGGCCAGACATGGGCCGACGCGGACCTAGCCGACCGGCTAGCCGTGTGTCTGAACGATTGCGGGTTGGGGCGGCCCCGGGATCGCCCTAGCATCCGACAGGACATGGAAGGCACGCCACACGTGCTCGGCACGCCGCCGACTGCGAAGCTCTCGCCGCGCGAGCTCGAGGTGCTCGGCATGACGGCGCTCGGGTTGACGAACAGTCAGGTCGGACGGCAGATGAACCTGAGCCTGCACGCGGTGAAGTTCCACCTCGCCTCGATCTACCGCAAGCTGGGGGTCTCCAACCGGACGGCTGCTGCGGTCATCTACCTGCAGAGCCAGGCAGAGATGCCGACTTCGCGCCCGGCAACGAGCGACTGACGGTGGACCTGCCGCTCTTCCTCCGCGTCGTCTCGCGGTTCCGTCTGATCGTGGTGATCGGCGTCCTGCTGGCGACGATGCTGGCGCTGCTCTCGTTCGTTCGGATCGGGTTCGACGGAGGCCTCAAGTTGTCCTATCGAGGCTCGGAGGTGTGGGAGAGCAACGCACGCCTGCTCGTCACGCCTCCCGGTTTCAAGTGGGGAGCCACGAACCCCGGCGTCGACGGGGGCGAGATCGAGGGACGGCTGCCGACGCTGACGGCGCTGTACGCGAGCTTCGTCACCAGCGATCAGGTGCGAGGAATCATGTTGCGCGACGGGGGGCCGATCCGCGGAGTCATCTTCGCGGCCCCGCTGGCGGCGAACCCGAACGGGGACGGAACCCTTCCCGTCGTCAACATCACGGCGGACGGTTTCACCGTGCTCGACTCGATCAGGATCGCAAACCGCGCCGCGGCGGCGCTGCGGACCTACGTCATGGACCAGCAGGAGGCCGCGGGGATCCCATTCCGGCAACGGATCGAGTTGAGGCCGATGAACACGGGCTTCTCCCCCCGCCTGATCGCGCCGCGCAGCAAGACGATGCCGATCGTGATCTTCCTCGCCGTCATGTTCGCGACGATGTCGCTGGTCTTCGTGCTCGAGAACCTGCGGCCGCGGCCGGCGGAGGACGCGGCGGTCGTGCCGATCGTGCAGGACCGCGCGAAGAACCTGGCGTGATCCACCCGGATACCCAGGTCGGCCGGCAGGTGAACGTGCTCCTGGCGGCCTCGCTGGCGCTCGCGACCGCCGCGCTGGCGCTCGCGATCGCACTCGAACGGCCGCCAATGCTGTTCGTGGCCGCGACGGTCGGCCTCGCGGGCACGGCGATCCTGGTCTCCACGCCGGCTCTCCTCAGCTGGCGGAGCCTGATCACCGCGGTGATCGTCGTCATCCTCTTCATCCCGATCCGCCGCTACGCCCTGCCGGGCAACCTGCCGTTTCAGCTCGAGCCGTACCGCCTGCTGATCGGCATGGTCGGCCTCGCCTGGATCGCGTCGCTGCTGATCGACCCGAAGGTACGCGTTGTGCGCAGCCCGCTGCACGCGCCACTGATAGGGGTCGTGCTCGTCTCCGCGGCGTCGATCGCGCTCAACGTCCGGCACATCGAGGAGCTCCAGGTGTCACAGGACGTCCTCAAGCAGTTCACGTTCCTGCTGAGCTTCGTCCTCGTCTTCCTACTCGTCGTCAGCGTCGTCCACTCGTTCGAGCAGATCGACTTCCTACTCAAGATTCTCGTCGGCGGCGGGGCGATCCTCTCCGTCTTCGCGCTCGTGGAGCTCTGGACGGGCGTCAACGCGTTCAATCAGCTCGACCGTGTGATCCCGTTCCTGCAAGCGACCGGCGGTCCCGAGAACAACCTCCTACGAGCCGGCAGGCTCCGCGTGTACGCCTCCGCCCAGCACCCGATCGGTCTCGGCGAGCTGCTCGTGCTGCTGATCCCGATGGCGGTCTACGTCGCGATCGCGTCGCGTCGGCGGATCTGGTTCGGCGCCGCCCTGCTGCTCGGGCTCGCCGCGTTCTCGACCGTCTCGCGCACCGCGGTCGTCAGCCTCGCAGCAATCGCCGCCGTCTACCTCGTGCTCCGTCCGGGGGCGACCCTGAAGTTCTGGCCGCTCGTCCTCCCGGGGCTGATCGCCGTGCACATCGCGATGCCGGGGGTGCTCGGCAGCATGTACAAGGGCATCTTCCCGCAGGGCGGACTCGTCGCCAAGGAGGCGGGCGGAGCGGTCGGCAGCAGCCGTACGGCGTCGTTCGGACCCGGCCTCGCGGAGGTAGGCAAGCGGCCGCTCGTCGGCGGAGGCTACGGCAGCAGGATTCCGACCGGCCCCGCAGCCAACTCGTTCATCGTCGACAACCAGTGGCTCTCGACGGCGATGGAGACGGGCATCGCCGGCGTCTTCGTCTGGGTCTGGCTCTTCGTCCGTTTCATCCGCCGGATGTTCCGTGCCGCAAAGAGGGATAAGAGCGAACGAGGCTGGCTCTTCGTCGGTACTGCCGCTGCGGCGACGGGATTCGCGATCGGCATGGCGACGTACGACTCGTTCTCGTTCATCCAGGCCACGCTCGTCCTGTTCATCCTGCTGGCCATCGGCTGCGCAGGGCTGACGGCGAGAGAGCGCGAGGAGGTGCGCCTTGCCCGGTCGGCAGCCTGACGACGTCCGCGTTCTCTACAGCTTCCCGCACAAGATCGGCTCGGGACGGATCTGCTACACGGCGTGGCACCAGGTCGCCGGGGCCGCCGCGGCGGGCGCGTCGATGTCGGTGCATCCAGGCGTTCTGCACCGGCCGCTCCCGGACGGAGTTGAAGTGCGCCCGACGCTCGCACGCGGCCGCTGGCGGATCCCGTACCGGGCGCTCGGCCGCTTGAACGCATTCGCGCTCCACGACCGGATCGTCGCACGGCGGCTCACCAGGCTCCAAGGTCAGATCGACGTCGTCCACACGTGGCCGCTCGGCGCGCTCGAGACGCTCCGCACGGCACGCGTCCTCGGGATCCCGACCGTCATGGAGCGGCCGAACGCACACACCGGCTTCGCATACGAGGTCGTGAGACAGGAGTCCGAGCGCATCGGCGTTCCGCTGCCTCCCGACCACGAGCACGCCTACAACGAGACGATCCTGCGGAAGGAGGAGGAGGAGTACGAACTTGCCGACTACCTCCTCTGCCCGTCGGAGTTCACCGCCAGGACGTTCCTGGATGCGGGCTATCCGAAGGCAAAGCTCCTCCGGCACTGGTACGGGTTCGACGAGGACAAGTTCTTCCCAGCGGCCGAGCCGCAGGCAGCGCGTGCGTTCACGATGGTGTACGTCGGTGTCGCCGCCGTGCGCAAGGGGCTCCACTACGCGCTCGAGGCGTGGCTGCGCTCACCGGCCAGCGAGACCGGGAGGTTTCTGATCGCCGGTGAGATGCTGCCTGCGTACGGCGAGAAGCTCGCCCCCATGCTGGCGCACCCGAGTGTCCACGTCCTCGGCCATCGCGACGACGTCCCCGACCTGATGCGCGCGAGCGATGTGTTCGTCCTGCCGACGATCGAGGAGGGGTTCGGGCTCGTCTGTACCGAGGCGCTCGCGTGCGGCGCGGTCCCGCTCGTCTCGGAGGCGTGCACCGAGCTGTGCGTCCACGAGCAGAACGCGCTGGTGCATCGCATCGGTGACGTCGACGCGCTCACGAGCCACATCACGCGGCTCTACGAGGACCGAGCGCTGCTCGCCCGCCTGCGGGAAGCGGGCCTGACGACCGCGCCCATGATTACGTGGGCGAAGGCGGGAGAGCTGCTCGCCGACGTCTACAGGCGCGTTGCCGGCGAGCGGTCTCAGCGGCTCTCGGCCTGAGCCTCGATCGCATGCCACGGAACGAGCTCGTGCCCGCGCCTGCGCGCCTGCTCGGCGAATGCGGCGACGGCGACCCGCTCGTCGTTGCGCCAGCCGTCGAACCCTGGGTGGACGCCGACCTCGAGCGTCGCCTCGGCCGGGAGCTCGTCGAGCTTCGGCCAGATGGCGTCCCACGACGCGTCACCGGCCGACGTCGCCATGTAGAAGTGATCGGTGGTCACGAAGGACTGCATCAACCGGCGTCGCCACGACCGTCCGAACACGTTCGTCGGGCTGAGCAACCGCCGGCGGAGGTACACATCCTGGACGTTCCGTACCCGCGAGATGCCGAGCCCAGGAAGCGCGCGCTCGAGCCCGGCACGAATCGCGCCGTACTTGTGCAGGTGCCGGTGAGAGTCGACGTGGGAGACGGCGATGCCGGCTTCGCGTACGGCCGACACCTGCGCGACGACCTCCCGCTCGACCTCGGCAGCGGGGATCCGGCGCAGTGCCGCCCGCAGCCGTATGCGGTTCGTGGCCTCGAACCGACCCTCGGCGTCTACCAGATGGGGCACGTCTGCCGGATCGCTGCACGGCCGTTCGCTGCCGTCGCCGACGAAGGTGAGGTGGACCCCGAAGGAGCGATCCGGACGAGCGCGGGCGAATGCGAGCGCCTCCTCGGTCGCCGGCATGTTGGGCATGAGCGAGGCGCTCGTGATGTTGCCCTCCTCGAAGGCCTCGACCGTCGCGCGAACTGTTTCCGGCGAAAGGCCGAAGTCGTCGGCGTTGACGACGATCCTCATCGGGTTCCCCGCACGGGGCGATTGTGCCGGAAGCGGTGAGCTAGATTCCTGCGGCAGTGGAGAACCCTCGCGCAGGCATTGTCGTCCACGTAGCCCGGGGCAGCGGCGAGCTCGACGCGTTCCGTGGGCTCTGGGACACAGTCGCTTGGCCTCGGGTCGAGGCCGACCTCGACTTCTTCCCACTTACGCTCGACGCCTCGACCGGCGCGGAGCCGCTCGCGGTCATCGTCGAACAGGACGGACGCGTCGGCGCGGCAGCGATCGGGCGCCTCGAGCGTGCGACGCTCCCGGCGAAGGTCGGCTACCGCACCGTCTACGCACCTCGCCTCCGTGTGCTGACGGTGCCGCTCGGAGCGTCCACCGCCGCGGACGACAGCGCGGCCGCCGCGCTCGTCGACGCGCTCCACGGCCTTCTCGAGGGCGGCGAGGCGGATGTTCTCTCGCTGCTCGGCGTCAGCGTGGATTCCCCTCTGCACCGGAACGCGACCGCCCGCGCCGGCGTCCGGCGGGAGCTGTTCACGCGTCGGACGCAGCACTGGCGCCTCGAGCTGCCCGAGAGTTTCGAGGACTTCCTCGCGTCGCGGTCGAAGAGCACGCGGGAGAGCGTCAAGCGGTACGGCAAGCGGCTCGAGAAGACCTTCGGCGACCGGCTGCGCTTGGACGTCCTCAGCGAGCCCGGACACCTCGAGCGCATCCTCCAGGATCTCGATACGGTCGCGGCCAAGACCTACCAGGCAGGCCTCGGTGTCGCGTTCGCGAATGCCGACGAGCAGCGCCGCCGGCTGACGCTCGGCCTCGAGCGCGGGTGGTTCCGCGCCTGGGTCCTCTACCTCGACGAGCAACCTGTCGCCTTCTGGCCGGGCTACGTCTACAACCGCACCTTCACGATCGGGATCCCCGGCTACGACCCCGCCTACGCCGAGCACCGCGTCGGCACGTACGTCCAGATGCGCTTGATCGGCGACCTCTGCGCCAACGCCGGCGTCGACGTGGTCGACTACGGACGCGGTGATGCGGAGTACAAACGTCGCTTCGGGAGCGAGAGCTGGGAGGAGCAGGACGTGATCGCGTTCGCGCCCACCTTCCGGGCTCTTCGCGTCAATGCGACGAGAAACGCGATTGTCGGCGCCGGACGAGGCGCCCAGGCCGCGCTCGCGAAGCTCGGCCTTGCGGACCGCGTCAAGAAGCGGTGGCGGGAGCGGCTCCGAGCGGCCGATTAGTACGCGCCGCGCTTGCCGAGGACGACCGGAATCGTCTGGCACATGATCTTGAGGTCCCACCAGAGCGACCAGTTGGTCACGTACAGGTAGTCGAGCTTCGTCATCTCCTCGAAGGGGATGTCGTTGCGGCCGAGCACCTGCCACAGCCCGGTGATCCCAGGGGTCATGTCGAGGCGCCGCGAAGCCCAACCCGTGATCTTGTCGGCCTCGTAGACGACGAATGGCCGCGGCCCGACGAGGCTCATCTCACCCTTGAGCACGTTCCAGAGCTGTGGGAGCTCGTCGAGGCTCGTGCGGCGGATGAACGCCCCGACCCGGGTCACGCGCGGGTCGGTCCCCTTGATCTTGAACAGCGGCCCGTCCACCTCGTTCATGTGCAGGACCTCGCTCCGCCGTTGTTCGGCACCTACGTGCATCGAACGGAACTTGACGATGTGGAAAGTCGATCCGAGGCGTCCTCGGCGCGGCTGCCTGTAGAGCGCCTTGCCCTTGCTGTCCAGCCTGATCGCAACGGCAATCGCGGCCAGGAGCGGCGCGAGGACGAGGAGCGCAGCGCCTGCAACCACCACGTCAACCGTCCGCTTCAGCAGACGCGAGCTGCGCCCGAGCCGCATCGGCGGCAGCGTCACGACCGGCATGCCCTCGACATCGTCGAGCGTCGCGTGGCTCGTGAAGATCTCGAAGTACCGCGGCACGATCGAGACCTGCACGTCTGGCCGACGAACCGAGCGCACGAGGTCGAGCGTCTCCTCGTGGCTACCGACCGACGAGGCGAGCAGCACGCGGTCGATCTCGTGCTCGTCGACAACGCGGGCAATCTCAGCCGGTGAGCCCAACATCGGCGCCGGGAGCGGCGCGTCGGCGTCACCGTCGAGGAAGCCGACGATTTCGAGACCGTACTCCGGGTGCGCCATGATCTTCCGGTAGACGAGGCGAGCGTCGTCGCCGCTGCCGACGATCAGCGTCCGTCGTGCCGTCATCACTCGCGGGAAGACCCAGCTCCGGATGGAACCGCGGACGACCGGGACGAGCAGCAGCGCGCCGGCCATGAAGAGAGCTGATTCGACTGCCGTGTAGATCCACCAGTCGAAGAAGAAATCGACCGCCTGCGACAAGAGCAGGTAAATCAGTGATCCGACCAGCATGGCGTGAAAGAGATCGCGGACCTCGTCGAAGCTCGAGACGCTGATCCGAAGGCTGTCGTTGTCGTAGAGGTTGTACGCGGTGAAGATGCCGAGCCAGACGACCGGCGCCGTCACCGCGACGAGCGCGAGGAACCAGCGATCCGCCGCCACGGGCGGCAGCGGCGCGATGGAGTCGGCAACGACGTACGCGAGCGCATAGGCCACCACGAGCGAGACGAGATCGCCGATCGCGAGCAGGCGGGTGCGCCCCCGTCGCAGCCGGTGCCGTGCGACCCGCGTCTGCGGGGCCGCCACACCTTCGAGGTTCGCACTGATCTGGGAGGTTTTCTGCACGCCGACGTCTGCCGCCATGACTCCAATCCTGTTCGCTCTGCGCCGTCCCGGATAGACCAGAACGTCAAGACACGACACCTGGCGGGCAACTAGCCGTTCGGCTGGGTGGCCGGGCACGGCTCGTCGCCTACGGCCGACGGTGACGCGTCAGCTCGTCATCGTGCTCGAAGCGGCGGCGGAACCCGTTCCGGACGGCGAGCGCCGTCCGCCTCGACTTGTCCCGCCAGCTCTCGTCGGGATCCGGCCGCAGCTCGTCCACGAGCGTCCCGGGCAGCTGCAGGAGCGCCCGGTGCGGCGGCATGATCGAGAAGTCGCTGAACCAGCGCTGCAAGTGATGCTCGAGCACGGTCCGTCCGCGCGCCCGGACGAGGTTCTGTGCCCAAACCCGGCTTGCGAGCGGCGGAGGCCCGTCGAAGAAGAGTGCGTCGACCGCCGCCTCCGTCGTCCGCCAGAGGCGTCCGACGCCCCACTCGCGGGCGACCGCAGCCGCCGCGGCCCGATCGGAGTCCGCGAGGAGCGCGGCCACGTCGACCATGTCCCGAAGCCGGCGGAGCGGTTCGTGCGCCCAGGAGTGAACCGCGAGCAGCACAGCATGGGCCTCGGGCGAAGGTGCCAGATAGCCGTCCGCACCCACGGCTGCGTCGACCACGTGGTCGAAGACCGCCTCGACCGGAAGAGCTGGCAGCTGGTCGACCCACTTCGGGCGGCTGTGCACCTCGACGACGAGCGGAAGATTCGGCCACGCAAGCGGCCTCAGATGGTGAATGCCGACGAAGAGCGCCGGATCGCCGACGGGGACGGCGCCGGCCTTGCGAAGGGCGGCGTGCGCCGCTGTCGCGTCACGCGTCAGCAGGTCGACGTCGCCGAACGCCCTCAGCCCCGGGTCGGGGTATCGCGCCGCCACCTCCGGCCCCTTGAGGACGACCAGCTCGCCCTCGACGGCGGCTCGGATGCGGGCGAGGGTCACGGGTGCCGAGATCGCCGCGACCGCGGCCGCGAGCTCCACCTGCGCGAACGAGCCCGGCACGGACTGCCCGCGGCGTCGCCGGAGGCGCGCACCGAAGGGAGCGAGCCGGTGGTCGAGCACGTCCTCATCCCGCCCGGCGCGGTCGACGAGGGCGTCGACGCGGTCCCACAACGACGTGGCGCCGTGGCCGGATCCCGCAAACAGCCCGTGCACGGCGAGCTCAGTCACAGGCAAGGCGTCGGATCGTTCGTGGATCGAGGATGGGCGATGCGTGGGACATGGTCGACGGTTCTCTCAGCATTGTCACGCACCTGTGCGGCTCCAACTAGCCGTCCGGCCAGGGTTCCGGCGGACATACGAGGTTCGCCGCCGACGTCTCGACCATCGGCGAGCGGACATTCAGCGTCACTGCCCGTACGATCCGAGCAGGACGATGACGACCGGAGCAACGACACTTGCCCTACGTCCCGACGCAGTCGACTGGCGTCGCGTCGGCGACGAGGTGATCGCGATCGAGCGCGACACGTCGACCTACCTGGCGACGAACGAGACCGGTTCGGCTCTGTGGCAGTCGCTCGCTCGCGGAACGACGTTGCGGGAGCTCGTCGACCTCATCGTCGGCCGCTACGGGGTCTCGGTCTCGCGGGCGACCGCCGACGTCGAGCAGTTCCTTGCCGCACTCGAGTCACGCGGGCTCCTCGTCTGCGAGGCGCCGGCGTAGGAGCCGTGAGCCTGCGTGCCGCCATCTGGGCGCTGTTCGCGCTCGCGGCGACGCGGCGGCGGCTGCGTACGCGTGGGCTCGAGCGAACGGAGGTACCGGCTCCGCCGCCCTTGCCGCTGAACGCATCCCGGACCGTGGAGGCCGTTCTCCGCCGCTTCCCGGCGACGTGCCTCGAGCGGTCGCTCGTCCGCCAACGCTGGCTGGCGGCGCACGGGCGGCTCGTCGACGTCGTGATCGGCGTGACCTCGCCCGCAGGACGGTTCGGCGCACATGCGTGGCTCGATGGCGACGGAGACCCGCTGGCCGAGCGGTACTACGAGCTCAAGCGGATCGCTGCGTCGTGACCACGCCCGGGCCGTACCGACTCGCCGGCCTCGAACTGGCGGCGGGCCAGGTGCTGGCGCCGCCGGCGCGCCGGGAGCTGCCGCCGACGCTGCCTGGCTCGACACCACGAGACGCCCTCGCCTCCGCACTCGCCCCCGCACTCGAACGCTCTCCGTGCATCGTCAGCTTTTCGGGCGGCCGCGACTCGTCGGCAGTGCTGGCGGTGGCCGTCGCCGTCGCACGCGCCGAGGGGCTGCCGCTGCCCGTTCCGCTCACGAAGCGCTATCCCGGGATCGCCGAGAGCGACGAGAGCGAGTGGCAGGAGGCCGTGATCAGGCATCTCGGGCTCGACGACTGGGTCAAGCTCGAGCTCGACCCGGACGCCTTTCACTCGCTCGGGCCGGTGAGCGCGCGCCTGCTCAGGCAGCACGGCCCGCTCTGGCCATCGCACCTGCACCTGCAGCTCCCAACGCTCGAGGCCGCCCGCGGCGGCGCCGTCGTCACCGGTGTCGGCGGCGACGAGGTCATGGGCGGCGGACGCTTTGCCCGAGCAGCGTCCGTGCTCGCGCGCGAGGTGCGGCCGGGGACGCGGGATGTCCTGCGCGTCGGCTACGCGGTCGCGCCGCGCCGGGTGAAGCAACGAGTTCTGCGGCGGCGGTTTCGGAGCTTCGGCCCCTGGTTGCGCCCGGACGCCCGGCGCCGCGCGATCGGCGCCCTCGCCGCTCAGTCGGCGGCGGAGCCGCTCCACCTCGGCCCACGTCTCAGCTGGTGGCTGGGCTTGCCCTACATCCGCGTCGGTCAGCAGAACATGGCTTACCTGGCAGCACAGGAGGACGTCACGATCGTCCACCCTCTGCTCGATCCCGGGTTCCTCTCTTCTCTCGCCTCGCTCCCCTCCACGCGGTCGTTCTCATCGCGGACCGACGCGATGCGGCTCCTCTTCGGCGACCTGCTCCCGGACGCGGTCCTGACCCGGCGCTCGAAGGCCTCCTTCGACCACGTCGACGCGCCAGGACGGCGCCACGAACTGCTGGCGCGCTGGAGCGGCGAGGGCATCGACGCGACGCTCGTCGACCCCGAGGTGCTCCGGACCGAGTGGGCCCGGCCGCTCACCGATCCCTCGACGACGCCGCTCCTCCAGGCCGCCTGGTGCGCCCTCGACGACGATACGCAGGTGGCCTCAGCCGGCGAGCCGACGAAGCTCGTCGGCAATGCGCGGTAGCGCGTCCCACTGCTGCGGCCGCTCCAGCTCGTACCAGGGCAGGGAGGCGAGCTCGACCAAGGCACCCGGCTCGACTGCGGGCAGCCGGACGCCGCGGTTGGCCATGAGCAATTCGACGCGGCGCTGCGCCCGAAGCGGCCGCATCCGGACCTCGTCCCCCCAGGCGAGGTTCACGAAGCCCTTCAGGCGCGGCAGGTCCGCCAGAGCCTCGAGCGGAACCCGCCACCGCTCGCGTTCACCGAGCACTCCGAGTGACTCTCCGTCTCCAAACCGCTCAGCCGCGCTGCGCCGAAGATCGATCGCGCGCGGCCCGGCGAACGGCCGGTCGCCCTCCAGGACGAGCATGTCGTCGCACACAACAAGGCTTCCCTCGCGAGCGAGCCAGCCGAGCGTTGTGCTTTTCCCCGCCCCGCGGCCGCCGACGAGCGCCCAGACGCCGTCCGAGACGACGAATGCGCCTGCGTGCAGGCTCTCGCGCCCGTGCCACCACGCGGCGATCGCGGCGACGTGGGCCAGCAGCGGATGCACGAGCGCATGTGCCGAGAGCGGCGCAGGCGCAACGAAGGTCGCGCGGCCGGGATCTCGCTCGATTCGCACGATCGTGCCACTCGGGGGCGCGAGCTCGGCGCGGTCGCGCCCGACGGTCTGCACGTCCAGCACCTCGTCGCCGACGAGGCTCGAAATCGCGAAACGCGGCCAGGAAGGATCCGCGGGAACGAGAAGTGAGGCCGCGGCATCCAGCCCGCCGAGCCGCAAACCGTAGGCACCAAGCGGTATCGCGCTCACGGCGCTACTGACCGATCGAGTAGTTGCAAGCATGCCCATTGGGGCCTAATCTCTCTGCAGGGGATAAAAATTCTGGCCAGGGGAGAGGCATGGAATCTGAGATCGTCTACGAAGCGCCGGCTCTTGTCGTGATCGGCTCGGTCGCCGAGCTGACCCTGACGGGTGGCGACGGCTGTATGTTCGAACGCGTGCAGAAGAATCTCGCGTGGAGCCGCGACGACGTGTTCTACTTCCTCGCGGACTGCCCGACCGTCGGCTCGTAGCCGTCGCGGTAGCTCCACCGGAATCGCCTTTTTCAGTAGAGCCCGAGCGTGCCTGCGCGCCGCTCGCGGCGCAGCGCCAGCTTGAAGGCGATTGTCCCGAACGCGAGCGCGACGGCGGAGATCGGGAGCAGGATGAGCACGTCGCTCCAGACGTCGGTGACGCGCGCGTCACCGAGGAGCGCTTGGCGCATCGAGTCGAGCGTGATCCCGATCGGGTTCACGGCCACCGTCGCCTCCAGCCATCCCGGCAGCAGCTGCGCCGGGAAGTACGCGCCAGAGAAGAGCGTCATCGCGCCGACCGCGAGGCCGATGCCGCCCGCTCCGCGTCGGATGGTCAGCGCCGCCGCGGCGCTGAGCACACCGAGGCCCCAGACGAAGGGCAGGAAGGACACGAACACGAGTGAGGCCGCCGCGATCCCGCCGGGCTGGACATGGACACCGAAGGCGAGCGCGATCAGCGCGAAGAAGAGCGCGGTACGGATCGGCAGGTAGATGAGCTCATAGACGATCGAGCCGAGCTGGATGGTGCTCGGCGACGTCGGCGTCACCAGCACAGACTCGAGCGTGCCGGTCAGCTGCTCCGTGCGGAGAGCGCCCGCGATCCGGCCGAGCCCGATCGAGACGAAGACGCCGAAGAGCAGCCCGACTGCGACGAACTCCATGTAGGTCGCCCGCCGGCCCCCGTACTCCGGGATCACGTTCGGATCCACCATCAGGCCGACGAAGTAGAACGAGAGCAGGGCGAAGCCGAGCCCGAGCACGTCCGAGATGAACGACGTCCGGTAGCTCCACGCGTTCAGGAAATCCCTGCGCAGGAACGCGAGCAGCTTGCGCGCCTCGTGCCTGCGGTTCCGGGGCGGGCCGAATGTGGCCACTCCCGCGATTGCCTCCTCGGCGGGAGGTGTCATTGCCGCCTTTCCGCGCCGACGAGGGTCAGGAACGCACTTTCGATCGGCGGCGTCTCCTCACGGCACGCGAGCAGCTCCACGTCCGCGCCGAGGACGACCCGAAGCGCGTCGCCGAGCGACGCCGACTCGCTCAGGTCGAGGAGGAAGGTCTCGCCGTCCGCGTCGCCCGTGGACGCAATCGCGGCCAGCCCCGCGAGCGACCCGTCGAGCCGCGCGGCCAGCACAGCCGCGGGAGTGCCGCCGTTGCGCACGCGCAGCAGGAACCTGCGGGGCGTCGTGTGCGTGACCAGGCTCGGCACGGTGCCGGCGAACACCGTCCGGCCCTCGTGGAGGACGAGCACATCGGCGGCGAAGCCGCGAATCTCCTCGAGGCGCTGCGTCGCCCAGAGGATCGACGTGCCGCGAGCGGCGATCTCCGCGACGAGCTCCCTGACCCGACGGGCGCCGTCGGGATCGAGATCGTGCGTCGCCTCGTCGACGAGGAGCAAAGCCGGGACGACGATCAGCGATCGGGCGGCCGATAGCCGCTTCTGCATCCCGTGTGAGTAGAGGCCGACGCGCGTGCGCCCAGCCTGTGCGAGCCCGACCTGCTCGAGCAGCTCGTCGGCCCGGCGGCCCGCCTCGCGCCGCGACAGACCCTGGAGCCTGCCGAAGAAGAGCAGGTTCTCCCGGCCTGAGAGCCGGAGGTAGAAAGATCGATCGCCGGAGGGGATCAGTCCGACCGGCGCACGGTCGCGAACGCGTTCGGCGCCGGCGTCGAGCCCCAGGATGCGGATCGTGCCGGTCGTCGGCGCGACCAGCCCGGCGAGGAGCCTCAGCGTCGTCGTCTTCCCGGCCCCGTTCGAACCGAGCAGCGCATGGATCGTCCCGACCTCGAGGCGGAACGACAGGCTCTTCAGCACCTCTCGCGATCCGAAGAACTTCGAGACGCCGGCGAGCTCTGCAACCGTGTTGTTGTCGGGCGATAGCAGCATGAGAGTCGACCTCACTTGCATCATTCTCGGCCGCGGCGAAGGCTCCAACTAGCCGCTTGGCTAGTGTTCGCGACGCCTAGCCGTAGACGGCCGCGTAGGTGCCGCTCGTCGCGCCGAAGACCGCGTACGACACACCTTTGATCGTGCGCGTCGCGTACGGGACCGCAACGCCGCCGCGTGAGAGCGCGGTCAGCGTGCCGCCGCGGCCGACGACCGGGAGGAGCGCACGCAGTCCGTTCGCGCCCGGGTCGGCGTCGATCGCGAAGCGCATCGTGTTGCCATCCCAGCTGAAGGCCTCGAAACTCGAGGCAGCACGCGCCGTCATCCAATCGAGCAGCTGCGCAGACGAGATCACCGGCACGTTGTGCGCCTCTGCGGAGCTCAGGATCGCGTCGGACTCCGCGGACACGGCATTGTCGGCGTGTGCGTTGGCGACGAAGAAGCCGTAATACCCCTCCGGGCCGAGCGCCCGGTCGAGCAGTGCATCGATGCTGAACGGATACGCCTGCCCCGCTTCGTCGTTCAGCTGGGTCGGGGCCTGGTAGACGTCGATGACGCTGCCGTCGACGTTCGCGAAGGGCATCGGGATCCCGGAGCCGGTCATGAAGCCGGGCTTGTCTGCGATCCAGGAGGCCGGGTAGGCGTAGTAGTTGGTGTCGAGACGCACCCCGTGCGCCAACTCGACGAGCGGCTCGGTCGCCCAGTCGTTCCAGGTGACACAGTGAGTCCGGTTCGTCCGCGGCGGGGTCACGCTCGGGTACTTGGCGCCGAAGATCAGACGCTGCGTCGAAAACGCGGCATACGCGCCGTCGTACGTCCACTCGCCGCAGCCGTTCGAGGCGGCGACGTGCAGCGCGACCTCGAAGCCTGCGTCTTGATACGCCTTCGCCTGCGCATCGGTCATCGGCGAGGTCGCATACATGTAGGAGGTCGACCGGATGCACTCCCACTCGACGACGGAGCACCCGGGCGGGCTCGCGGCGATGTGCTGGTCGAAGCGTCCGCTGCTGCCGCCGTCGCCGTGATCGTCCTCGGTCATCACGACGGCCGCTCGCAGGTCGTGCGGGAAGTACCAGAACCGCGGCAGCGGCGTCCGGTCGCGCGCCATCAGCGTGATCAAGTTGACGAGGAGGCGCTGCTGCTCGTCCGCCTGTGGGATCGCGATCTTCGTCGTGTCGAGCCAGTCGGGCTGAGGATCCGTGGAGGACGCGCCGTAGAAGAGGTCGTTCGGGCGAACGCCCGCGACACCGTCGCGCTCCTGACCGGCCCAGGCCGGGTTGCCCTGCCGTGTGTAGACGACGGAACGAGCGAGGTCATACGCGAACGCGGCCGCCTGGCCACCGTTCTGGCCGACGTCACGCAGCGTCACGGCGGGATTCGGCGTCGCCGTCGCGGCATCCGCGTACAGCGTGGCCACCGCGCGTGCCCCGGCGAGGGTGTACCGATCCGCCGTCCCGTGGAACTGCATCGTCTGGCCCGTGACGCCGGCGCCGGGCTCGGTCGATGTGTCGACCCTCAGATAGCCATTGGCGAACGCGCCACCGGCGTCGGCGACGCCGAGCAGGCCGTCGAGCTGCACATCCGGACGAAATGCGATCAAGTTGCCGCCGCTCTGCGTCCATGCCGCCAGGATCGACGTCTGCCCGCTGGTGAGCGGCATCTCGCCCAGCAGCACCACGTCGTAGCCGTCGAGCAGCGACGCCGAGAGCAGCGAGACGTCGATCGTGTCGTATGCATCGAGGCCCTCCGCCTCCAGGATCTCGCCGAGGTACGCGCCAAACCGGTTTGCGGTCGAGGTGAGCACGAGCACCGGCGGTGGAGCGGAACGGGTCGTGAAGGACCAGCTCTCGTCGGCGCGGAGCGGGACGCCGGAGGCGTCCGCGACGCCGGCCGGCCCGCCCGCGACCGTGGCCGTGTAGCGCGTATCCGAACGGAGGACGCTCGCCGGGGTCAGCGTCGCCGTCCGCGTCGCGGGCGCATACGTGACGGCGACGGCGACAGCCTGTCCTTCCGCGTCGCGCAGTGTCATCGTCCCGCCGTGGATCGTGGCAGCGTCCATCGTCTCGCTGAAGGTTGCGTGCACGCTCGCGGTCGTCGCGACCGCGACAGCGCCGGCCTCGGGCGCCGTCGTCTCGATGGTGGGCGGCGTGATGTCCGCCGAGGCTGGAGTCGCCAGATCCGCCTGAACCTCGGCCGCAGGAAGCGCCCGGTCGTAGATCCGCACGTCGTCGATCAGGCCGTCGAAGAATCCCGTCGGCGACGTCCTGTAGGCGCCGACTCGCCACGCATCGGACGAGCCGACGTCGCCCGTGAAGCTCCGACTCGCGACTTCGACGCCGTCGACGTAGAAGCGAGCGATGCTGCCGTCGTACGTGGCTGCGACGTGCTGCCAGGTGCCGAGCGCGGGTGAGACACCCGAATCGAGATAGTCGTCGAACGTACCGCCGAGCGTGAGCATGTAGTGGCCCTGGAGGTGGTCGATCCAGATCATCGGACCGCCACTGCCTGGGTTCCACGAGCCGGCCACGGCGACGTCCCGTCGCGAGCTCGACTTCGACAGCCAGGCCTCGATCGTGAAGGCCGTCCGGTAGAAGGAGCCCAGCGCCGGCAACTCGACGCGGTCGTCGACGCCGTCAAGCGAGATTGCTGAGCCGTGCTTCCCCGCGCCCCAACCGGCACCGACCAGCGTGGCGGTGTTGACATTGCCCGACCCGTCGACGGCGACCGTGCCGGCGCCGGCATCGAAGCCGTACCCGGCGACGAGACCCGGTGCAGGGGCGCCGCTGTTGTCGACCGTCACCTCGGCCAGTGCGGTCGCGCTGTTGCCCGCGGCGTCGCGCGCGACGGCGCGGACCGTATGCGCTCCGTTGCCGACCAGGCGCGTGTTCCATGCCGCCGTGTACGGCACGTCGGCATCGGGTGACCCCAGCGCATTGCCATCAATGCTGAAGGAGACATCGGTGACGCCGACATCATCGGCCGCCGCAGCAGCGACGACAACGGTGCCGTTGAGCGTCGATCCGGAGGCGGGCGCTGTCAGGGTGATCGTCGGCGGCGCGAGATCGCACGGCGCAGCCGTCACCGTGAGCGTCGCCCGTCCCGAGACGTTGCCGGCTCCGTCAAACGCCTCGACACCCGCAACCGCCGAGCCGCCGCACGTGAGCCCGGTGAGCCGCGCCGACTCGCTGGTGACGGTCGCCTCGAGGATCGGACCGCGGTACACGCGATAGCCCGCCACGCGCAGATTGTCAGTCGACGGAGACCAGCGGAGATCAACGGTCGTCCCCGTCGCAGCCACCTGCTCGAGACCCGTCGGCGTCGAGGGCGCCGTGTTGTCGGCCGCGGCGACGCTCGTGGTCACGTCCGCGTTCAGCTCTGCCGCGGGGAGAGCGCGGCTGTAGATGCGGACGTTGTCGATGAGGCCGTCGAAGTAGCCGGTCGGCGTCGACCGGAACGCCCCGATTCGCCAGACATTGGACGTGCTCGCATCGCCGGTGAAGGCTCGGTTCGCGACTTCGACACCGTCGATGTAGAAGCGCGCGACAGCGCCGTCGTACGTCGCGCCGACGTGCTGCCACTGACCGACGACGGGCAGCCGGCCGCTGTCCAGGTACTCGCCGTTGCCAAGCGTGAGCATGTAACGGCCGGTCAAGTGGTGCGTCCAGATCATCGGGCCGTCCCCGTCCCAGGTGCCCATCACCGCGACGTCCTTGCGCGTGCCTCGCTTGAGCACCCATGCCTCGTAGGTGAAGGCGGTGCGATAGAAGGTCCCGAGGGCGGGCAGATCGACGCGGTCGTCGATGCCGTCGAGGAAGACGGCGGACCCGAAGCGTCCCTCGGCCCACTGAGCGCCGACCAGCGTCCCGACTTTCCCCTTCCCAGATGCATCCGCAGCCGACGTGCCCTGGTTCTCATCGAACGCGTACGCGGCGACGAGGTTCGGCCCCGCGACACCGTTGTTGTCGACGATAACGTTGGCCGACGCGGTCGTCCGGTTGCCCGCCGCGTCACGCGCGACGGCGGCGATCGTGTGCGGGCCACCGGCGACGAGCCTCGTGTTCCACGAGACCGTGTACGGCGCCGACTTGTCCTCTGCGCCGAGCGCGACGCCGTCGAGCTGGAACTGGACACCGGCCACACCGATGTCGTCGGCCGCCGAAGCCGCTGCAGCGACCGTCAAGGCGACCGTTACGCCGTTCACCGGGGTCGTGATGCTCGCCGTCGGGGCGCTCGTGTCGATCCGCCAGGTCGCCAAGGCTGGAGTGGCGTCGGTATTGCCGGCGCGATCGGTCGCGCGAACCTCGAACGTATGCACCCCGTCCGCGAGCGGCGCGTACGTGGTCGGGCTTAGGCAAGGCTGGAACGCTCCGCCGTCGAGACGGCACGCAAAGGTGCTTCCACTCTCGGACGAGGAGAACGCGAACGTCGGCGCGGGGTTGTTGGTCGTCGCCGGCTGTGACGCGCTGATGGACGTGTTCGGCGCCGCGGTGTCGTAGCTGAATGTCCGCGTGGCGCCGGTGGTGACGTTGCCGGCCGCGTCGGTCACCCGCGGCCTGAGCACGTACGAGCCGTTCGCGGGGAACGAGCCCCCCGGGAAGGCGAATGTCCAGTTGCCGTCGACAAGCGACGCCGTTCTGAAGGTCTCCGCGGCCGCCGCGAACGCGGTGCCGTCCCAATACAGCCCGCCGGTCGAGCGCCGCAGCGACACCTGCGCGGTCTGGACGCCGGAACCGACGTCAGCTGCACTGCCGCAGAGACCCGAAGGGGCGCAGCCGGACGACCAGCCGGCCTCGTTGTACGAGCCCGACGCGGCGGGGAACGCCGTTGCAACCGTCGGGACGCCATTGTCGATCCGCTCGGAGCTGAGCGAGGCCGATGCAGCATTCGCCGCGTTGTCGGTCGCCACGGCGCGGAAGTCATAGAGACCGTCCGAAACGCTGCTCGTGTTGAACGAGACACGGTACGGCGCCGCCGTGACGGCGCTACCGACGTTGACCCAGGCCCCCGATCCCGCTACGGCACGCTGGAACTGAACGCGAGCGACGCCGGAGTCGACGTCGGCGGCGGTCGCCTCGAGCGTGATCGTGGCGCGAAGGTTCGCGCCGGGGTCCGCGATGGTGACGGTCGGCGCGATGTCGTCGACGGCGAACGAGAGCAGGTGCGCCAGCCAGCGCGAGGACGTCAATGTCGACGACTTCGCGCCGGTCGGGCCGGCCGCCGCCTGGACGAAGCTGTCCGAGGCCACGCTGGCGCGCGTGCCGGAGGCGCCGGACGACTGGGCGTCGTAGCGCTCGGTCGTGCCGCTCGGAGTGCCGAATCCGGTCCCCGTCGCCGCGGCGAACGCCGTGACCACGAGGGATCCCGGGAGCGTGGTCGTGATCGATGCGGCGAGTGCGGTCGCGGAGCTGCCGGTGGACGCCGTGTCAGCGTGTCGATCGACGAGCGCGGACCCCTTGAGCCCGTAGTACGCAGTGATGCCACCGACCGCCTGCTGCGTGGGCACGGTTCCGCCAAACGCGAACGTGACCGTCGTCGGGTCCCCGGCTGCGACGACGTGGTAGAAGGTGACCTGCCTCAGCGTCGTGTCGACTGCGGTGTCGAGCGCCCTCGTCCAGCCGTCTGGCGTGTCGATGGTCATTGCCGAGCCCCCACGGGCGGCCACCTGCGCGACGAGCAGGTCCCGAACCGACGTCGCCGTGGGCCGAGTGAGCGTCAGCGAGGTGGCTCCTCCGGAGCCGTTCGTCGCAGTCGCCGAAGCCCGGTATGTGACGGCCGGGTCGATCACGTACGGGATCGGCAGTGACGAATCGTCGACTCGGAGCTCGAGCCGCCAGGCGCGTCCGACCCGACGGAGCGCCCAGCGGGAGCGCGCCGGCGTGACATCGCGGCCGCGCCGGTCGAAGATCTGCGCCGGCCGGATCGCCAGCGGGCCGAGGGTCCCCGCGACGCCGAAGGAGACGCCCCCGTCGGCACCGATCCTCGGGGTCCAGCGTCCCGGCTCGAGCCGCCATTGCCAGGTCCGGCGCCCGAGCCGGCGGTCGACGACGAAGAACTCCTCCGTGAGCCCGGTGGCGAAGACGACAGCCTGGCTGCCGAACCGCGTCTTGCGCGTCGCACCGCTGCGATGTCTCGTCCAGGCGCCGCCTCGCTGAGCGGTGGAGGTCAGGGTGATCGCAGCCGATCCCGAGCCGACCGAGAGGCTGTCGCCTCGGAGCTGTGCCCGGAGGCCGCCGCTCGTGCGGGTCAGCGACACCGTCCCGTTCGGAGGGCCGAGCGCGGTGGCGACGAACAGCTGCTCGGAGGACGACGCCCTGATGCCGAAACCGAACACGGGCGCCGCCGTGACGAGGACGGCAGTGACGATCCCGCACAGACCCAGAGCACGCGCAGCCCCGCCTCTCGGCGCAGTAATTCGCCGCCATGTACGGGCAAACCGGGACAACGTCCACCAGTTATCCAGGGTCAGCTGCGGCGCGGCAATGGCCGATCTGGGAGTTACCGACTAACCGTTCGAGCAGTCTGTTGGGTCAGCCGACGGGTGTCTGCATGTCCTGCTGGATCTCGCTCGCAGCAAGCGCGCGGCTGTAGACACGCACCTCGTCGATCAAGCCCGCGAACCACTCACCCCAGACGCCGTTCCCACCCAACCGCAACACACCAGTCGACGCCACCATCGAGCCCGAAAACACAACGAACCCAGCCTGAAGACCGTTCACGAACAAACGCACGACCGCCCCATCGAACGTCGTCGCCAGATGCGACCACGCATTCAACGGCAACGCCGCCGACCCAACCGCATTCCGCTCCCCACCGACATCGATCTGACCCAACGGCCGCCCACCCGCCTGATCGCCGTACAACCCATAAACGACGCCGCCCGTGCGCTCCTTGACCACCACCGTCCGCCAGCCACCAGCCTTCGACGGCCGCACCCACGCCTCCACCGTCATCCCCGACGACAAATCAAGCGAGGCCGAATCAGCCACCGTCACCCAATCGTTCACCCCATCAAAACTCAACGCCGACCCAAACCGGCCAGACACACTCCACACCGCCCCAGACACCGTCCCCCCATTACCACGCCCCGACGAATCCACGACACCCAACCCCGAACTCGAGTTCAACCCAAACGCCGCCACGAGACCGTTCGCCGGCGGGGGCGGCGACGAGGGGACAGCGACGGCGAGCTCGGCGGACGGGGCGCTGATGTTGCCGGCCGCGTCCTCGGCCGTCACCCGGTAGTAGTAGGTACCGGCGGCGAGGCCCGAGTCGGTGTGACTCGTGCCCGTTGGCTGGCCAACCCGGTTGGCGGTCGCTGGCGTGAAACCTGCCGTCGTCGAGCGGTGCACGTTGTAGCGGACGACACCGACGTTGTCGGTCGCAGCCGTCCAGCTCACGGTCGCTGAGCCGACCGCCGTCGACGCAGTCAGGCCCGACGGTGCCGACGGCGGAGTCGCGTCGGGCGGCGGTGGGACGGTGACGGCGAGCTCTGTCGACGGAGCGCTGACGTTGCCGGCCGCGTCCTCGGCCGTCACCCGGTAGTAATAGGTCCCGGCCGCAAGCCCCGAATCGGTGTGACTCGTGCCCGTGGGCTGGCCGACCCGGTTGGCGGTCGCCGGCGTGAAACCTGCCGTCGTCGACCGGTGCACGTTGTAGCGGACGACACCGACGTTGTCGGACGCAGCCGTCCAGCTCACGGTCGCAGAGCCGACCGCGGTCGAGGCAGTGAGGCCCGACGGCGCCGACGGCGGAGTCGTGTCCGCCGGTGGTGCCGACCCGCCGACGGGTGTCTGCATGTCCTGCTGGATCTCGCTCGCAGCAAGCGCGCGGCTGTAGACGCGCACCTCGTCGATCAAGCCCGCGAACCACTCACCCCAGACGCCGTTCCCACCCAACCGCAACACACCAGTCGACGCCGCCATCGAGCCCGAGAAACGACAGCGAACCAGCCTGGACGACCGTTCACGAACAAACGCACCGACCGCCCCATCGAACGTCGTCGCCAGATGCGACCACGCATTCAACGGCAACGCCGCCGACCCAACCGCATTCCGCTCCCCACCGACGTCGATCTGACCCAACGGCCGCCCACCCGCCTGATCGCCGTACAACCCATAAACGACGCCGCCGGTGCGCTCCTTGAACACCACCGTCCGCCAGCCACCAGCCTTCGACGGCCGCACCCACGCCTCCACCGTCATCCCCGACGACAAATCAAGCGAGGCCGAATCAGCCACCGTCACCCAATCGTTCACACCATCAAAACTCAACGCCGACCCAAACCGGCCAGACACACTCCACACCGCCCCAGACACCGTCCCCCCATTACCACGCCCCGACGAATCCACGACACCCAACCCCGAACTCGAGTTCAACCCATACGCCGCGACCAGGCCGACGGGCGCCGCACTCTGAGCGAATGTCGCTGTGTAGGTCGTCGCCGACGCGGGCGTCGCGAACGAGTGAGTCGCCGCGCCGCCGTCCGACCACGTTTGGAAGACCCACGACGCACCCGATCCGTCTGTCTGCGCCGGCGCGTCGACGTTGATCGTGTGACCCTCCCAGGACGTCAGCGTCACAGGTGCGGTGTACGTCGTCCCCGCGACGACGAGGTTCCGACCGGTGGGAGTGCTGGCGAACGTGAGGTTGACCTTCTTCGGGAGCACATCGCGCGTCACCGTGGTCGTCACCCCGCTTGAGTCCGTGGCCGTGAGCAGGATCTCGAGATAGCCGTCGGCTCCCGAACCGAGATCCTCCGGCGCCGGCTGCTGGATCGTCAGGTCGTTGCCCGCCGTCGGGGCGAGGAACGGATGCGTGTGAGTGTCGTGATGGCGGAGCACGCGCCAGCTGAGACTCGACGATGGCAGCGCCCCGTCCTGGGCATCGGTGGCGGTCGCATGCAGCGTGATCGTCTGGCCGACCGCGAAGCGTTGCGCAGCCGTCGGGGAGTCGATCGTCACCTGCGGCGCCGTGTTGCCCGGATCGATCCGGGCCGACGCGACGGGCGACGTCGCACCGCCGTTGTCCCGGACCGTCAGTGTGCTCGTAAATGAGCCTGAAGCGGTGTACGTGTGCGTCGTCGTCGGAGCGGTCGTCGTCACCGTGGACGACCCGTCACCGAAGTCCCAGGTGTACGTGAGGGTGTCTCCCGCATCCGGATCGGAGCTCGCGCTGCCGTCGAAGCTCACAACCAGCGGCACCCCGCCGGACGTGGGCGTGGCGGTCATCCTCGCCGTCGGCGGCCGGTTGGCGACAACGGTCGGCTCGATCCGGCGCACCTCGCCGCCGTTCGAATAGTTCGTGTAGAAGAGCGCCTGACCGTTCGCCGACGGCCCGAAGGTCATGTTCACGACCGCTCCAACCCCGGTCGCGAACTCCGTGCGGGTGAAGCCGCCGCTGCCATTCGGCGACGAGCTGGAAGATCTTGCCGCACGTGTAGTCGCCGTAGAGGTAGGCGCCGTCGTACGCCGACGGCCAGGCGCCGTTCGGGACGAACGCGCCACCCGTGATCGCCGCGCAGCCGGACTCTGCGTGGCTGTACGAGTAGATCGGGTTCGTCATCCCCGCCGGCGGCGGGCCGCAGTTCGTCACCGAACCGTTCACACACGGTCCCTCGCGGAGGTTCCAGCCGTAGTCCGCGCCCGGCTGGCCGAGATCGATCTCCTCCCACTCCGCCTGACCGACGTCGTTGATGAAGAAACGCGTGGTCGCAGTGTTGGGATCGAAGGCGAACCGGAACGGGTTCCGCAGGCCCCAGGCGAAGGTCTCCTGGCACTTGTTGCCCGCGGTCGTCCTGCCGCTGACGTTGCAGCGGGCCGTGCCGGCCCCCTGGAATGGATTCTCCACCGGGATCCCGCCGGTGCTCGTGATGCGCAGGATCTTCCCGACGAGGGCATGCTGATCCCGCGAAGCGTCGTTCTCGCCGGCGCAACCGCCCCCCGCGTAGTCGCAGCCGCCGTCGCCGACGCTGACGTAGAGGTAGCCGTCGTTGCCGAAGGCGAGGTCGCCGGCGTTGTGGTTGCCGGTAGCCGGGATCTCGTCGACCAGAACAAGCTCGCTCGCCGGGCCGATCGTCGCCCCCGACATCGTGAAGCGTGAGACGCGGTTGACGCACGTCCCGGATTTCGACCGTGTGTAGTAGAGGTAGACGAATCCGTTCGAGGCGAACGCGGGATCGACGACCGCGCCCAGCAGACCCATCTCGTCGGCCGTGCAGAGGACTCCCGACAGGTCGAGCGCCGGCTGCGCGAGCTCCGTGTCGCCATCGATCACCCGCACTTCGCCGAACTGGCTCGTGACGAGCAGGCGGCCGGCCGGCGTGAAGGCGAGGTCGGTCGGGCTTTCGACGTTCGCGACGAAGGTGTCGGTGAAGCCGTTCGGGAGCGCCCCGACGGCGTTCGGCGTCGCTCCGGCGAGGAGGACGGCAGCTGCTACGGCTGCTAGGACCGCAAGGGTCGGGCGGGTGGCGTTGGAAATGATGTCTGCTAGTTGCCGCAGGCGCGAACAGGAAAACGTCGGGCGAGTCTACGAGGTCCCTCGGCCGGACGACGCAGTCACGGTCCCTGCGGGACCGGCGCGGGCGCGAAGGCCTCCTTCACGACCCGCAGCACTGCGGCGCGCTTCCCCTCCACCACCGGCACGAGGCCGCCGAGCTCGAGCCGCAACAGCTCGACGCGACCCTGGGCACGAACGGACGTGAAGCCGAAGTCGGCGAGGAAGTCGCGCGGGAACACCGTGCGGTGGACGAGGAAACGCTCGTACGTGGACTCGCCCTCGGGATAACGGTAGGCGAACGCCTCCAGCGCTTTCGCGCCCTTGTCGCGCGCGTCGCCGATCGCGGCGAGGAAGAGCGACTGCTCCACCCACGGCGTCGACGTCGAGACGACATAGACGCACGTGACCAGCACGGCATCGTCCGTCGGCGGGCCGGCCGGAAGCTCGGTCGCACGGGGGAAGAGCGTCGCCGGGCCGTACTGGATCGAGCCGAGGAGGCGCCCGTCGTCGTCGCGGTAGAGGGCGCCCCAGGCGCCCCAGTCGTCCTCGATCCGCTCCATCCAGCGCTCCTTCGAGGCCGTGCGGCCGTCGCGGGACTGCCACCAGACGCAGGACTGGCAGACGCCGGGAGCACGCTCGACCGTGCCGGCGGTCAGGCCGGTGACGCGCTGTGCCATTCGTCCACGACCACGTCGACGGTGTCGGGCCGGACGTCCGCCATGCGCGCGAGGCAATCGGCGACGTGAGCCTGAACGGCCGCCCCGACCGCGCCTGCGTTCGCCCCCCACTCCAGCGCCAGATGCAGCTCGACGGCCACACGCTCGTCCTCGCGCACGACCTTGACGCCGTCGTTGCGCCCGACCAGGCCGTGGACGCCGCGCACCTCGCGCGCCGCGTCGGCCGCGTAGCGCGCGAGCACGTCCGGCGAGATGACCGAGTGGCCCTCCACTAACCCGATCTTAGAACCAGCTCGGTCACCTCGGGCCGGGCGAAGAAACGGAAAGGGACGAACGTCGTACCGAGACCGGGCGAGACGTGCAGGGTGACGCCGCCCGCGCGGAAGACCCCCTCGCTCATCGGCGCGCGAAGGTGGGCGAAGCGAACCTTGCCGCCGGGATACGGGAGCACGATCTGGCCCCCGTGCATGTGCCCGGCGAGGACGAGCTGGTAGCCGTCTGCGCGGAGGCGCGGATAGTGGCTGAGCAGGATCCGGAAAGCGGCGGCAGCGTCCGGCTCCGGGACAGGCCCCGAAACGCGCGGCGCCGTCCCCGCGACCTGGGCCGGGATGCCGCGGAGCTCGATCGTCCTCGAGTCGTCGACCAGCAACGTCGCCGGCAGCCCGTCGAGCTCGGCGGCGCGGGAGAACGGATCGCGCGTGACCGCGACGTCGTGGTTGCCGAGCACGACGAAGGCGTCGAGGCGCGCGAGCGCCTCGTCGAGCGTCGCCCGCCCCCGTGGTCGCGAGAGCAGGTCGCCGGTCACGACCACGAGGTCGGGCCGGCGCGACCGCACCCACTCGGCCGCGCGCAGCCCCGCGACTGTGCCGCGCGAGACCGGCCCGAAATGGAAGTCGGAGAGGTGCGCGATCCGCAGCCCGTCCAGAGACGCCGGGAGGCCGTCGACGGGCAGCTCGAGCACGCGCATCCGCAGCCATCCGGCCTCGAACCAGCCGTACGCCAGGACCGACGCAGCCACCGCGCCGAGCCCCAGCATGATCCAGAAATAGTTCAGGGCCGGCGCCCCCCAGGATCACCGGCCCCGAAACCGCCCCTCCAGTCATAAAGACGCCGAGGCGCCCGGAACCTTGCGATCGGAGTTCGGGCCGGGATGATGCTTCGTCGTCGGGGTGTGCTGGGCGGCGCGAGGCAAGGACGCAGGGAGCGCCCATACGTGATGTATGGGCGCGACCGAGGACGCGGCATCGCGCCGTCCGGCGCGCCCCGGCGACTCAAGGCTTCATTCCGGCCCGAACTCCTAGACGGACAGCTTCTCGAGCACCGGATCGACCGAGACGACGTGCCGCTTGAACTTGAGCTCGGAGTCCGTGAGCCCGGCGGCGACGCCGATCAGCTGGGAGAGATGCAGGATCGGCATCTGGAAGTCCTTGCCGGTCGTCTTCTTCAGCTTCGTCTGCCAGGCGTCGAGCGAGAGGTGGCAGAGCGGGCACGGCGTCACGATCGCGTCCGCGCCGGCCTCTTTCGCCTGCTCGATCGGCTGGATCAGCTCGCCGAGCGCCGTCTCCTCGCGCGCCTGGATGATCGGGAAGCCGCAGCACTTGATCTTCGCCGGGTAGTCGATCGCCTCGCCCCCGCACGCCTCGATGATCCGCTCGAGCGACGACGGCTTGTCGGGATCCTCAAAGCCGAGCAGCTTCGAGGGGCGCAGGATCTGGCAGCCGTAGAAGGGCGCGATCTTCAGACCCTTGAGGCCCTTGTGCGCGGCCGTCTGCAGCAGCTCGTAGCCCTCGCCGGCGGCGACGAGCCAGAGGAAGTGCAGCACCTCGACCTTGCCGGTGTAGGCGGGCACACCGACCTTGGCGAGGTTGTCATTGACCCGCTCGAGCAAGGCCGCGTCGCCCTGCAGCTGGAAGTTCGCCTGCCGCAGGTTGAGCGTGCAGACGTTGCAGACCGTCATCAGCGTGTCGCACTCGGTCGCCTCGGCGTAGGCGAGGATCCGTGCGTTCAGGTGCAGGTAGTAGTCGGGCTCCGCCTCGTGGATGTCGCCGGCGCCGCAGCACGTGACGGTCTCGAGCTCGAGCAGCTCCAGCCCGACCTTGGGAGACAGAGCCCGGGTCGAGATGTCGAGCTCCTTCGCGCTTAGCGAGGCGAGACAGCCCTTGTAGTACGCCACCTTCCTCACGCGTCGTCTCCCTTGTCGGCGTCGGCCCGGCCCCACTTCAGTACGTCGGGAGGCTCCTTCTCACCCGGAAGCTCGGCCGCATCGGGGCCGGCGTGCTCGAGCCGCGACAACGCATGCTCGCCCTGGACGATCCCCATTGCCCCCTGGCGGTCCTGTGACTTGACGATGTCGTAGAGCGCGCGCGACTCCTTCACGCCCTCGGCCACGTGCGGCGGGATCGGGACCGGCACCTTGCCGTGCTTGAGCAGCCCCATCGCGAACTTCATTTCCTTGATCGAAGAGACGATGCCCTGGGTCTTCGGGACGAGCTCGGTCTCGCGCAGCCAGCCAGTCGTCTTCGCGGAGACGACGAACCAGTTCGCGTGCTTCGCGCCCATGTCGTCGTCGAGCCCCTCCTTCATCGCCTCCGCGCCGAGCTTTGCGATCGCGTCGCGAGGATCGACGCCCTTGGGGCAGCGCTCGTTGCAGAAGTAGCAGCGGGTGCACTCCCAGATCCCGTGCTCGCTCGAGTACTGGTCGAGCCGCTCGGCCTTGGCGGCGTCGCGCGGATCGCCGACGAAGCGCATGCCCTTCGCGAGCGCCTGCGGTCCGAGGAACTCCGGGTCCGACTCCATCGCGTTGCACTCGGAGACGCAGCAGCCGCAGTTGATGCAGAGCGACTCCTTGTGGATCACGTTCATCCGCTCCTGCGAGATCCGGTGCTCCTTGCCGTCCTCCGGCTGGCTGTAGCCCGGCTGCAGGTAGGGCTTCATCGCCTTGAACTTGGTCCAGAACGGATCCATGTCGACGACGAGGTCCTTGATCACCGGCAGGTTGCCCATCGCCGAGATCACGGGCACGTGCCCCGCGTTGGCGATGTCGTACATCCGCACCTTGCAGGCGAGCACGGCGCCGCCGTCCATCCGCATCCCGCAGGAGCCGCAGATCATCATCCGGCAGCTCTTGCGGTAGGCGAGCGAGCCGTCGTGGCGGTCCTTGACGAGGTCGAGGCAGTCGAGCAGCGTCGCCTCCTCGGGCGCGTCGACCTCGTACTCGCGCAGCGCCTTGTCGCCGGTGGCCGCGTCGTAACGCCAGATCTTCAGAGCGACCTGCATGGGCTAGTACTTCCTCTCCTCGGGCGTCCACCTGGTCATACGGACTTCCTTGTACGTCAGCTCGGGCCCGCCGTCCTTCCAGCGGGAGATCGAATGCTTCAGGAAGTTCTCGTCGTCGCGCGTCGGGTAGTCGTGCGGGCGGGAGTGGGCGCCGCGGCTCTCCTTGCGTGCGATCCCCGCCTGGAGCATGCAGGCGGCGACGTCGAGCAGGTAGCCGAGCTCGATCGCCTGCGTCAGGTCGGAGTTGAAGACCTCGCCCTTGTCCTCGACGACGACCGTCGGGTAGCGCTCGCGGAGGCCGTCGATGACCTCGATCTGCTCCGCCATCTGCTCCTCGCGGCGGAAGACGCCGAAGTTCTTCAGCATCGTCTGGCCGAGCTCGTCGCGGATCTGCCACGGCCGCTCGCCCTTCGTCCGGCCGAGCAGCGACGTCAGCTCGCGCTCCGCGTCGCGCGTCGCAGACTCCGGGACGGTGACGGTCGTGTTCGCAAGCGCCCACTCGGCGGCGGCGCGACCGGCGCGGCGGCCGAACGTGATCGTCTCCATCAGCGAGTTGCCGCCGAGGCGGTTGGCGCCGTGGACCGAGACGCACGCGACCTCGCCCGCCGCGTAGAGCCCGGTCATCTCCGTCAGGCCGTCCGTGTCCGTCTCGACGCCGCCCATGTGGTAGTGGGCGCCCGGGCGGACCGGGATCGGCTCGTGGATCGGGTCGACGCCGGCGTAGACCATCGCCAGCTCGCGCGATCCGGGCAGGCGGGTGAGGATCCGCTCCGCGCCGAGGTGGGTCAGATCGAGCAGCACCGAGCCGTTGATGCCGCGGCCCTCATCGATCTCGGTCTGCTCGGAGCGGGAGACGACGTCGCGGGAGGCCAGGTCCTTGGCGGTCGGTGCGTAGCGAACCATGAAGCGCTCGCCCTCCGAGTTGCGCAGGACCCCGCCCTCGCCGCGGCAGCCCTCGGTGATCAGGATCCCGCTCGGGAACATCGTCGTCGGGTGGAACTGCATGAACTCGATGTCCTTCAGCGGCAGCCCGGCGCGGAGCGCCATCGACATGCCGTCGCCGGTGCAGGCGTAGGCGTTCGTGGTCGCGCGATAGAGCCGACCCACGCCGCCGGTGGCGAGCAGGACGGTCTTACCGCCGAGCGCCTTCAGGCCGCCGTGGAGGAGATCCCAGGCGATCACGCCCTGGCAGCGGCCCTCGTGCTCGACGAGCTGCCAGGCGAAGAACTCCTCGTAGACCGTGATGTCGCGCTTGACGAGCTGCTCGTAGAGCACCTGGATCAGGACGTGGCCGGTGATGTCCGCCGCGAAGACGGTGCGCGGCGAGCCGGCGGCGCCGAACGGGCGCTGGGCGAGCCTACCGTCGTCGGCGCGCGAGAAGACGGCGCCCCAATGCTCGAGCTGGTAGATGTCGCCAGGCGCCTCGCGGGTGAAGACCTCGATCGAGTCCTGGTCGCCGAGGTAGTCCGAGCCCTTCACGGTGTCGAACGCGTGGCTCTCGGGGCTGTCGTCGCCGGAGTTGCCGAGCGCCGCGTTGATCCCGCCCTCGGCCGCGCCGGAGTGGCTGCGGGTCGGGTGGAGCTTCGAGACGATCGCGACGTCCGCACCCGCGTCGTGAGCCTCGATCGCGGCGCGCATGCCAGCGCAGCCGGCGCCGATCACGAGTACATCGTGCTTCGCGTCCACCTGGACTGACGCTACCCGAATTGCGCCCGCTGATGCGTCAGCGCCGGGCTACGCGCGAGGCCCGCCGGCGACGATGTTGTCGTCGGCGGTGAACTTGGAGAAGTTCTCGCGGAACATGTCGGCCAGCTCGCGGGCCTTC
Organism: uncultured Gaiellaceae bacterium; assembly: GCA_963705515.1. Classification (GTDB taxonomy): domain Bacteria; phylum Actinomycetota; class Thermoleophilia; order Gaiellales; family Gaiellaceae; genus Gaiellasilicea. The sequence goes on along the minus strand of CAVPJV010000008.1, from coordinate 901,068 downwards.
GCGTCGTACGCCTCGGGATCGGCCCAGGTCAGCCGCGGCTGCAGCAGGCTCGACTCGACGCCCGGAACGGAGACGGGCACCTCGAAGCCGAACACCGGATCCGTCCGGTACTCGACCCCTGCGAGCTCGCCCGCGATCGCCGCGCGAAGGAGCGAGCGCGTCGCCTTGATCGGCATCCGCTCGCCCTCGCCGTACGGCCCGCCCGTCCACCCCGTGTTCACGAGCCAGACCTTGGCGCCGTGCTCGTCGAGCCGCTTCGCCAGCAGCCGCGCGTAAACGACGGGATGCTGCGGCAGGAAGGGCGCGCCGAAGCAGGCGGAGAAGGTCGGCTGCGGCTCCTTGACGCCGATCTCCGTGCCGGCGAGCTTGGCGGTGAAGCCGGAGAGGAACCAGTACATCGCCTGGTCGCGGGTGAGGCGCGCGAGCGGCGGCAGGATCCCGAACGCGTCGGCGGTGAGGAAGATCACCGAGCTGGGATGGCCGGCGCGCTTCTCGGGCAGCGCGTTCGCGATCTGCTCCAACTTGTACGCGGCACGCGTGTTCTCGGTCTTCGAGAAGTCGTGGAGGTCGACGACGCCGTTCTCGTCGAGGACGACGTTCTCGAGGATCGTTCCGAACGCGCGCGTCGTCTTGAAGATCTCAGGCTCCGCCTCGGGGGAGAGCCGGATCACCTTCGCGTAGCAGCCGCCCTCGAAGTTGAAGACGCCGTCCTCGCCCCAGCCGTGCTCGTCGTCGCCGATCAAGGACCGGTCTGGGTCGGCCGAGAGCGTCGTCTTGCCGGTGCCGGAGAGGCCGAAGAAGACCGCGACGTCACCGTCGTCGCCGACGTTCGCCGAGCAGTGCATCGGGAAGACGCCCTCGAGCGGGAGACGGTCGTTCATCAGCGTGAAGATCGACTTCTTGATCTCACCCGCGTAGAAGGTGCCGCCGATCAGCACCTCCTGGCGTGACGGATGCAGCACGACGAACGTGCCGCTGCGCGTGCCGTCGAGGTCGGGATCGGCCTCGAGCGCGGGCGCGTGCAGGACGAGGGCCTGCGGCTCGAAGTCGCGCAGCTCGTCCTCGGTCGGGTCGATGAACATCGTCCGCGCGAAGAGCGCGTGGTACGGGTAGCTCGTGACGACCCGGACGGCGATCCGCTGCTTCGGGTCGGCGCCCGCGAACGCGTCGATGACGTAGAGATCGTCACCGGCGCCGATGTGCGCGGTCACCTTCTCGCGCAGCCCCTCGAAGTGCTCCTCCGAGATCCCGGCGTTGACGTCGCCCCACCAGATCCGGTCCTCGGAGCCCGGCTCCTTGACGACGAACTTGTCCTTCGGCGAGCGCCCGGTGTGCTTGCCGGTGTCGACTGCGAGCGGCCCACCCTCGGCGAGCCGGCCCTCACCGCGGGTCAGCGCGTCGGTGTAGAGCTGCGACGTCGAGGGGTTCCAGTGGACGGTGCCCGTGGCCTCGATCCCGTGGACCGCGAGGCCCGTGCGTGACTCGGTCGTAGCCATGCGCGGCGCATCTTAGTGACGACGGAGAGCTATCGTCGGGCGATGGCACGCGCCCGCGACCTCGGGATCGAGATCGGCCGCCTGCCCTCCGGCCCGGTCAACGCGATCACCGACGTGCCCGGGCTCGCAGTCGGTCACACGACGCTGATCGAGGGTGAAGCCGTCCGCACGGGCGTCACCGTGATCGTGCCGCCCCCGGAGCCGCTCTTCGCCGGCTCGCACACGATCAACGGCAACGGTGAGCTGACGGGGCTCGAGTGGATCCGCGACTCGGGCACGCTGACGACGCCGATCGGGCTGACGAACACGCACTCGGTCGGGGTCGTGCGCGATGCTCTGATCGCGGCGGCGCGGCCCGGCGAGTGGGACTGGAGCCTGCCCGTCGTCGGGGAGACCTGGGACGGGTTCCTCAACGACATCAACGGCTTCCACGTCCGTCCGGAGCACGTCGTCGCCGCGCTCGAGGGCGCGCACGACGGACCTGTCGAGGAGGGCTCGGTCGGCGGCGGCACCGGCATGGTCTGCCATGGCTTCAAGGGTGGGATCGGCACCGCGTCCCGCGTGGTCGAGGACGGCTGGACGGTCGGCGTGCTCGTGCAGGCCAACCACGGCCGCCGGCCGCGCCTGCGCGTGAACGGGATTCCCGTCGGCGAACGGATCGGCGCCGAGGTCGTGCCGCTGCCGGAGAGCGGCGCCGGCGAGGGCGCCGGCTCGATCATCGTCTTGATCGCCACCGACGCGCCGCTGCTTCCGGGGCAGTGCGAGCGCGTCGCGCGCCGGGCCGGCTTCGGGATCGCCCGGACCGGCGGGATGGGCGAGCGCTCGAGCGGCGACTTCGCGCTCTGCTTCGCGACCGGCAACCCTGCGCTCGTCGCCGAAGCGCCGGAGCTGCCGCTGCGAATGCTGAACGACGCTCGCATCGATGCGCTCTACGAAGCCGTGATCGACGCGGTCGAGGAGTCGATCCTGAACGCGATGCTCGCCTCGCAGACGATGACCGGCCGCAACGGCAACACGGTCCATGGCCTTCCGCACGAGCTGCTGGTCGACGCGCTCAGCCGCTGAGGATCTCCTCCGTATCGCGGGAGACGAGCGCCGCGTAGCGGCCGCCGGCCGAGAGCAGCTCCTCGTGCGTGCCGATCTCGGCGACGACGCCGCGGTCGAGCACGACGATCTGGTCGGCGTCGCGGACGGTCGAGAGCCGGTGTGCGATCGCGATCGTCGTCCTTCCCTCGGCCAGCCGTTCGAGCGCCTCCTGGACGGCGCGCTCCGTCTGCGTGTCGAGGGCGGACGTCGCCTCGTCGAGAACGAGGATCGGCGGGTTGCGGAGGATCGTGCGCGCGATCGCGATCCGCTGGCGCTCGCCGCCGGAGAAGCGGTAGCCGCGCTCGCCGACGACGGTGTCGTAGCCCTCCGGAAGGCCCGCGATCAGGTCGTGGATCTGCGCGGCGCGGGCGGCCTCCTCGACCTCCTCGTCGGTCGCGTCGGAGCGGGCGAAGCGGAGGTTGTCGCGCACGGTCGCGTGGAAGAGATACGTCTCCTGGCTGACGACGCCGACCGCGTTCGCGAGCGACTCGAACGTCAGCTCCCGCACGTCGATCCCGTCGATCGTGACCCTCCCCTGCGTGGCGTCGTAGAGGCGCGCGACGAGGTAGCCCGCCGTCGTCTTGCCCGAGCCCGTCTCGCCGACGAGCGCCGTCTTCGATCCCCGCGGCACGTCGAAGGAGACATCCTCCAGCGTCCAGGGGCCGCTCTCGTAGCGGAACCAGACGTGCTCGAAGGCGACGTCGCCGCGCGGGCGCTCCAGTGTCCGCGTCCCCTCCTCGATGTCGATCGGATGGTCGAGGTACTCGAAGACGCGGTCGAAGAGCGCCAGCGAGGTCTGCACCTCGAGCCCGACGCCGAGCAGCGAGCCGACCGGGAAGAAGAGGCGCGACTGCAGAGTCGTGAAGGCGACGACGGTGCCGATCGAGATCGCTCCGGCGAAGTGGCCGGCGAAGAGGTAGACGAGCGCCGGCATGACGGCGAATGACGTCTGGATCGACGCCATCATCCAGCGGCCGGTCATCCGGCTGCGAACTTCGAGCTCCGCCAGACGCTCCGACTCGTTCCGGAAGCGGCCGGCCAGCTCGCCGCTGCGCCCCATCGTCTTGCCGAGCAGGATCCCGGAGACCGAGAGCGACTCCTGCACCAGGCTGGAGATGTCGGCCATCGACTCCTGCCGGACCTTCGCGACCTTGCGGCGCTGGTCGCCGACGCGCTTCGTCAGCCAGACGAAGATCGGTAGCAGCGCGAGTGCGAAGAGCGTCAGCCGCCAGTCGAGGATGAACATCGCGACCACGGTGGCCAGCACCGTCGTCACGTTCGAGACGATCGAGGTCGCCGTCGAGGTGACGACCTCCTGGACGCCGCCGATGTCGTTCGCAAGCCGCGACTGCACCTCGCCGGTGCGCGTCCGGGTGAAGAAGGCGAGCGAGAGGCGCTGCAGGTGCTCGTACACCGACGTCCGCAGGTCGTGCATGACCCGCTGACCCACCTGGTTCGAGAGCAGCGTCTGGACGACGCCGAGGGCGCCGGTGACGACGGCGATCGCGACCATCCCGAACACGAGCCAGTTGAGCAACCACAGGTTCTGCTCGGGCAGTGCCTCGTCGATCACCTGTCGCAGCAGCAGCGCGGGGATGACGCCGAGCGCGGAGGAGAAGAGGATCAGCCCGAGGACGCCGCCGAGGCGGCGCCTGTAGGGGCGGAAGAGGGCGACGATCCGGTGCAGGTAGGCACGGCGGACAGCCGGATCGGCGGGGCGCTCCGGCGGTTCCTCGTAGTCGAATGCGCGCGCTCGTCCTCGTGGCATCCGTGACAGCGTACGGACCGGCTAGCGGGCTGCGCCGACCCGCTTCTCGAGCTCGGCCGTCAGCGCCCTCGCCGCCACAAGCGTCGGCTTCGACTGCTCGACCGGGATCGGCTCGCCCACGATCAGCCGGATCTTCGGGAAGCCGATCCTGCCCTTCGAGAGCGCCTGCTTCGTACCCACGATCCGCACGGGAACGAGCGGAGCACCGGTGTCGAGTGCGAGCCTGGCCGCACCTCGTGTCCAGGGACCTCCCTGCACCGTCCCCTGCGGGAAGATGGCGACGCTCTCCCCGGCGCGGAGGAGCTCCTTCGCGCGGCCGACCGAGAGCAGGTCCCGGCGGTCGCGGCGGATCGGGATCCCGCCGAGCGCGTCCATCAGCCAGGCCCCCGGCCGGTAGCGCCAGAGCTCGACCTTGGCGAGGAAGTGCAGCGGGTAGCGCGCAGCGAGGGAGAGCAGCGGCGGGTCGAGGAGCGACTCGTGGTTCGCTGCCACGATCACCGGCCCGGGCGGGACCGAGCCGACGATCTCGACCCGGTAGAGCAGCCGCGCCGCGACGTGGGTAGCGCGGCGAAGCCCGAGGTACAGCCCTACGCGCAGAAGCGCTCCAGCTGGTCGCCGACGACGTCGGCGTAGCGCTCCGCGCCCGGCAGCGCCAGCATGCCGCCGTCGCGGCGGCGCAGCGCCACGGCATGGAAGCCGAACGGGACGACCTGCCGCTCGACCTCGATCCCGAGCGCCCGCGCCCGCTCGGCGGCCGCCCGTGACATCGACGGCTTCACGCCCGGGATCAGCGGCAGCGGCGCATCGAAGGCGCCATGCGCGATCGCCAGGCGCCGTCCCTGCAGTGTCCCGAGCTCGAGCTGGGGCGGCAGCCACGGGTTGACACCGGCGACCAGCTCGACGCCGTCGGCGGCGGCGTTTCGAACGGCGACGGCGGCGCCCATCGAGAACCCGAGCAACGCGAGCTCCTCCGCACCGCCCTCCCTGGCGCTGCCGATCGCCGCCGCCGCGTCCTCGACGCAGAGCTCGAGCCGCCGCCACGACTTGATCCGGTAGCGCACCTCGAGGAAGCCGAGGCCGGGGAGGCGGCTCGAGAGGCGGCGCACGAGCCACTCGACCGACGCGCTCCACGTGCCGGGCACCTCGGCGGCCGTGCCGCCGTTCACGCACACGACCGCGCGGCGGCCCGGCGTGCCGGTCCAGCGGGCATCGGCACCGGTCGGAAGGGCGAAGGGCATCCGCGGCTAGCGGACGACGAACGCGCGGCTGACGAGCACGGTGCTGCGGCGCGGGTTCATGCTCGCTCGGAGCCGGACCGCGTAGACGTAGCGGCCCGGTCGCAGGTAGCGCGACGTGAAGCGCAGGCGCGGGCTCCAGCCGGCCCGGACACGCCCCGCCGTCATCGTCACGGCGCCGGGTGCGCGCGGCGAGGCGAGGCTGCGGACCTGCGCGGATGCGGTCGCGGGGAAGATCGCGGCGACGTAGGAGACCTCCTCAGCGGCGGTGACATTGAAGCCCCAGCTCGTGCGGAGCCGCGAGGCGAGGCCCGCGCCGACCCCGAACTGCGCACGCCCCCCGACGACCCGCGTTGCGTGGTGCCAGCTGACCTGCTTGGCGGCGCAGCCGCGCTTCGCGCGCGCGGCTGCCGTGCGAACCGCGGCGTAGGAAGGCCGTGCCGACCCGTCGGCACGCCGCACGCCCGACTGGTAGCGCTCGAGATCGGCGTCATCGCGGAGGTGCAGCAGGTAGACGGCGGAGATGCTGCGGTCGCAGGCGGCGATTCCGATCAGCTGCGCGTAGTTTTCGGCCTGCGCACGCTCGCTCGTGGCCGCTGCGGTCTCGCGGCCGTGGTACGCGTCCCGGCTCCCCGCCGGCACGACGGCTTGCCAGCCGATCTCGTCGATGCGGAGCTTCAGGCCCTGCTCGACGGTGGGCTGCGCGGTGCCGGCGAACGCGTCCCAGAACGCCTGCTTGATCCTGGCGAGGTTGACGATCCCCGCGCGCGGCCAGCGATCGCCTGCGCGCACCGGATCGCGGTCGGACCGCGGGTAGAGGTGCAGACCGAGCTCGTCCATCAGCGGCAGCGTCCTCCCGCTGGCGCGATAGGCGGCGCCGAGGTCGCGGAGGAAGCGCACCGGCGAGGTGGAGGCGTTCGACGTCGCCAGCGGCAGGTCGTTGCCGCGGCCCGACAGGCCGAGGCCGATCACGCGGATCCGCGGGTCGACCTCCTTCAGCGCGTCGTACGACTTGGCGAGCAGCCCCGCATACACCCCGGCTGCGAGGCCGCGTCCGGCGCGGGAGAACTGAGGCCGCTGGAAACGCGGCTGGTTGGGCTCGTTGCCGACGACGAAGTCGCGCACATCCGGATAAGTCGTCGCGAGCTTGGCCAGGAAGGCGGCGAAGTCATCGGCAGCGCCCGGCGACGAGGCGAGCGACGTCGGGCTGATCGGGAAGACGTGGAAGACGACGCGGATCCCCTTCTCCGTCGCCACCGGCACGACCCGGTCGAGGAACGAGTCCTCGAGGATCGTGTTGGGCCGCTTCGGATCCCAGAGCACGGTGATCCTGTTCTCGGTGCCGCCGGCCGCCTTCAGATCGCTGAAGTAGGCCGCGCCGCCGTCGTCCGCGTACTTGCCGGCATCGTCGGCGAAGCCGAAGCGCGCTGCCTGGGCGCCCGGCGCAGCTGCCAGAGCGGCTGCTGCTGCCGACGCGATCAGCAGCCACGTGGATATGTGCCGCAGTTTTCCCATTACCTTCAGGCCCGAGGCGGGGCAGTATGGCAGGAACGCCCGACGAGCGGGGGAATTCGCCAGAGATGACGACTTCGACGGCGATCGACCGCTTCCTCGCGTCACCGGCACTCGCCGAGTCGACCCGGCGCGCGTATGCGTCCGACCTGCGCGGCTTCGCGGACTGGCTCGAGCCGCGCGGGCTTGCGGTCGACGACGTCGACGTGCGCGTTCTCGTCGACTACGCGTCGGAGCTCGGGCGGGCGCGCAACGGGCTCGCCCCGGCCACGATCGCGCGCAAGCTCGCAGCCGTCCGCTCCTTCCTCCGCTTCACGCTCGGCCCGACCCGCGTGCCCGACGCGTCGCTGACGCCGAAGCGCCCGCAGCGGCTCCCGGAGGCGCCGAAGCGCGACGAGGTCGAGGAGCTGATCGACTCGGTCGACGGCGACGGAGCGCTCGGGCTGCGCAACCGCGCGCTCGTCGAGCTCGTCTACTCCGCCGGGCTGCGCAGCGCGGAGGCCGTCGGGCTCGACCTCGGCGACGTCGACTTCGAGCAGGAGCTCGTGCGCGTCCGCGGCAAGGGCGGCAAGGAGCGGATCGTGCCCCTGGGCGAGGAGGCCGCACACGTGGTCGCGCGCTACCTTCGCGAGGCGCGGCCGGAGTTGGCGCGCGGCGCGAACGACGCCCTCTTCCTCTCCACCCGCGGCAAGCGGCTCGACACGAGTACGCTGCGCCGCCTGCTGCCCCACCCGCACCGGCTGCGGCACTCATTCGCGACGCACCTGCTCGAGGGCGGCGCCGACCTGCGCACGATCCAGGAGCTACTCGGCCACTCGTCGCTCTCGACGACCCAGGTCTACAGCCACGTCGACGCACGCCGTCTACGCAAGGTCTACGACTCCTCCCACCCACGCTCATAGAGGGGTCCGCGCTGCGGCGCGGAATCGGGAGCGGCCGTGACGACGCGACCCGACCCCGAGCTCGACGGATTCCTCGCGCTGCTCGCCACGCGCCGGGCGCCGCGCACGGTCGAGGCTTACCGCCGCGACCTGCTCCAGCTCTCCGAGTGGCGGCAGGGGGTCGTCGGAGGGACGACGACCGAAGAGCTCGAGCGATGGCTCGCCGAGATGCGCGCCGCAGGCATCGCCCCCTCGACGGTCGCGCGCAGGATCGCTGCGCTTCGATCCTTCTTCCGCCACCAGATGCTGCTCGGCGCCCGGGAGGACAATCCAGCCGCCGCGTTGCAGCTGCCCAAACGCGCACGCACGCTGCCGAAGACGCTTTCGCCCGGCGAGGCGGAGCGGTTGATCGACGCGGCGAACGGGACGACGCCGCGGGCGATGCGCGACCGCGCTCTCGTCGAGCTGATGTACGGCTCCGGCCTGCGGGTCAGCGAGGTGACGGGGTTGCAGCGCCGCTCGGTCGACCTCGAGGACCGGCTCGTCCGCGCGCTCGGCAAGGGCTCGAAGGAACGGCTGGTCCCGCTCGGCCGGCCGGCCGTCGACGCCCTGCGCCGCTACATCGCGATGGGTCGCCCACACCTCGACCGGCGCAACCGCCCGGAGCTCTTCCTGAACGCGCGCGGCGGGCCGCTCACCCGCGCAGGTGCCTTCTTGATCCTGCGCCGCCTCGCCGAGAAGGCGGGCCTCGAGCCACAGCGCGTCCACCCGCACCTCCTCCGCCACTCGTTCGCGACCCACCTACTCGAGGGCGGCGCCGACCTACGCAGCGTCCAGGAGATGCTGGGCCACGCCGATCTCTCCACGACCGAGCTCTACACGCACGTATCCGATCGAAGGCGTCGGGAGCTGTACTTCCAAGCGCATCCACATGCGCGCAAGAGTACGACGCTCAAAAGGACGTCTTCCGATGACCATTGACCCTCAGATCGTCTCCCGTCCTGCGGCCGCAGCATCAGCGGCACGGTCTGCAGAAAGCACTAGAGCAGCGCCAGCAGGTCACTCTCGCTCGTCCCCGCCGGCTCGACGAGCGTGACGTGGCCGAGCTTGCGACCCGGCCGCGGCTCCTTCCCGTACAGGTGGAGATGCGCTCCGGGGATCGCGAGCACGTCCGCGGCCGGCGGCGTCGCGCCGATCAGGTTGACCATGGCCGACGGTCGGCTCTCGGTGGAGCCGAGCGGCAGCCCGAGGACGGCGCGGAGGTGGTTCTCGAACTGGCTCGTCGCGGCGCCCTCGATCGTCCAGTGGCCGGTGTTGTGGACACGCGGCGCGAACTCGTTCGCGAGCAGGCGACCGCCGACGTCGAAGAGCTCGAGCGCGAGCACGCCGACGTACCCGAGGGCGTCGAGCAGCGCTCTGGCGTACTCCTCGGCCTCCGCCTGCGGCGCGGCTGCGGCCGGCGCGCGCGATGTCCGCAGGATCCCGTCCTCGTGGACGTTCTCGACGAGCGGGTAGAAGCGTGTGTCGCCGTCGGCCGCGCGAACGGCGATGAGCGACAGCTCGCGGTCGAACGAGACACGTTCCTCCAGGACATGACCGGGGTCTGACCCCTGCCATGTCTCGATCAGACGCTGTCCCTTGCCGTCGTAGCCAAGCCGGCGCGTCTTCAGGATCGCGGGAAACTCCTCGACCTCGTCGTCGAGCTTCGGCGTCGGGATCCCGAGCCGGCGGAAGAGCTGCTTCTCGATGAGCCGGTCCTGCGACGCCTCGAGCGCCGCGGCTCCGGGAATCGCCCCGACCCGCTCCGCCGCACCGACGGGGACGTTCTCGAACTCATACGTGACCGCCGTAGCCCCGTCGGCGAGCCGGTCGAGGAGCTCCGGGTCGTCGTACTCGCCGACGAGCAGCTCCCCTACCTCCGCCGCCGGCGCATCGGGCGAGGGGTCGAGGAAGCGGAACGAGAGCCCAAGCGGGATCCCCGCCAGCGCGAGCATGCGCCCCAGCTGCCCTCCCCCGATGACGCCGACCGTGGCCAAGTAACAGACTGTTACTTGGCCGGATCGGGATGTGCGAGCACCGACTCGGTCTGCTCGGCCCGGTAGCGCGCGAGCCGCTCGCGGACGCCCTCGTCGGAGCGCGCAACGATCGCCGCGGCGAGCAGCGCGGCGTTGACCGCGCCGGCACGCCCGATCGCCAGCGTCCCGACCGGCACCCCCGCCGGCATCTGGACGATCGAGAGCAGCGAGTCCATCCCCTTCAAGGTCTTCGACTCGACCGGGACGCCGAGGACCGGCAGGTTCGTCTTCGACGCGGCCATTCCCGGCAGGTGCGCCGCGCCGCCGGCGCCGGCGATCAGGACCTGCAGGCCGCGCTCCTCCGCCGAGCCCGCGTACTCGAAGAGGAGGTCGGGCGTCCGGTGCGCCGACACGACCTGCTGCTCGAACGGCACTTCGAGCGCCTCCAACGTCTCGCAGGCGTGCCGCATCGTCTCCCAGTCGGAGCGCGAGCCCATGATCACGCCGACGACCGCGCTCCGCCCCGCTCCGGCGCCGGCGAAGCCGGCACCTCCGCTCCTGGGCGGCTCCGTCGAGCCTACGCCGCTCATTTCGTGTTGGCGCGCTTCTGCAGCGCCGTCGCGACGGCCTTGGCGGTCTTGCGCAGCTCAGCGTCCTGTTCGTCGTCGTCGGCGAGCCCGTTCAGGACGAGGATCGTCTCGCGCTGCGGCGAGCCGTTCTTGAGGACGACGATGCCGAGCCGCCGCACCGCGAGGTTGGGATCGTTCGTCGCGATCTCGTGCAACAGCGCCCGCATCCCGTTGACGTCGCCGGGATGGTCGCGCGAGAGCCCCTCGAGCGCGATCAGGGCCGAGCCGCGTGCGGCCGGGCTCTCGTCCTGCAGCCCGCGCCGGACGAGCTCGAGCTTCTGGCGGAAGCGGAACTGAGCGATCGCCCGGTACGCCTGGGCCCGGATCCGGTAATCGGGGCTCCGGGCCGAGTGCTCGAGCTCCTCGTCCCACTGCTGGCGCAGGGTCGCCAGCGCCTTCTGGTCACCGGCAGCGGCGAGCTCGTCGGCGCGAGTCGCTGCCTCGGCGAGGTTCACGAGATCGAGGAGGCCGGGCGCGCGCCGGGACCGACGTAGCGGGCCGACGGCCGCACGAGCCGGCTCAGCTTCTTCTGCTCGAGGATGTGCGCCGACCAGCCGGCGGTGCGGGAGCAGGCGAACATCGCGGGCGCGAGCTCCGGCGGGACTCCGGCGACGTCGAGCACGACGGCCGACCAGAACTCGACGTTCGTCTCGAGCGGGCGGTCAGGCGACTTCTTCCGCAGCGCCTCGAGCGCGGCGGCCTCGAGCTTGTCGGCGACCTCGTAGCGCGGCGCGCCGAGCTCCTTCGCCGTCTTCTTGAGCAGGCGGGCGCGTGGATCCTCGGCGCGGTAGACGCGGTGGCCGAAGCCCATCAGCCGCTCGCCCCGCTCGATCAGCCCGTGAACGTAGGTCTCGGGGTCGCCTGACTCCGCGGCTGCGTCGAGCATCGGGAGCACGCGCGCGGGGGCGCCGCCGTGGAGCGGGCCGGAGAGCGCGCCGACCGCCGACGAGAGCGCAGCGGCGCAGTCGGAGCCGGTCGAGGCGGTGATCCGGGCAACGAACGTCGATGCGTTGAGCCCGTGCTCGCACGTGCAGATCCAGTACGTGTCGAGCGCCTGCACGTGCTTCGGGTCGGCCTCGCCGCGCCACTCGAGGAAGAAACGCTCGGCGGTCGTCTTGCCCTGGGCGACCGTCTGCGGTGCGATCCGGTCATCGTCGCCGCCGGCGATCCGCGCCGACTGGGCGGCGATCGAGATGAACTGGGCAGAGAGGCGGCGCAAGTCCTCGCGCGCGTCGTCATCCGAGATGTCGATCAGCTTCTTGACGCCCCACTCGGCGCCGAGCCGAGCGGTCACGGCCTGGAGGTCGGCCGGCGTGTTCCCGGTCAGGCCGCCGCCCTCGTAGGGCTCTGCGGCGGGCAGCCCCGGCGAGAAGCTCTCGTCGACGAGCAGGCCCCAGACCTGCTCGAAGCGATAGGAGCCGACGAGCTCCTCGATGTCGACGCCGCGGTAGCGGAGCGCGCCGCCCTCGCGGTCGGGCTCGGCGATCTCGGTCTCGAAGGCGACGACGCCCTCGAGGCCCGGCTTGAAGTCGCTCACTCGTCCCTCCCTCAGCTCGGCTCGCGGACCGGATAGTCCCGGCGCGGCTCGCCGACGTACTCGGCGCTCGGCCGGATGATCTTGCCGCCGGCGTGCTGCTCCAGCACGTGCGCCGCCTGGCCGGCGACGCGGCTCATCTCGAAGAGCGGGATGAAGAGGTCGGTCGGGATCCCGAGCTCGTCGTAGAGCACGCCGGAGTAGAGGTCGACGTTCGGCCACAGGCCCTTCTGCCTGAGCGCCTCCGCCTCGGCTGCCTTCGCGAGCTCGAGGAAGTCAGGATCGGCCTGCTCATCGGCGAACTGCTCGGAGAGCCGGCGCAGGATCGGCGCACGCGGGTCCATCGCGCGGTAGAGCGGGTGGCCGAAGCCATAGAGCGGCTTCTTCGACTCGAGGCGGGCGCGGACGCCGTCCGCGACGCGGGCGGGCGAGCCGAACTCCGCGAGCATCGTCATCGCGGCCTGGTTGGCGCCGCCGTGGAGCGGCCCTTTCAGCGCCGAGATCGCAGCGACGATCGCAGAGTGCATGTCGGCGTTCGTACCGGCGACGACGCGCGCGGTGAACGTCGACGCGTTCATCTCGTGCTCGGCGTGCAGGATCATCGCGACCTCGAACGCACGCGCCTCCTCCGCCGTCGGGGTCTCGCCGCGGAGCATGGTCAGGAAGTTCTCGGCGTAGTCGAGCGTCGGGTCCGGGTCGATCGCGCGCTCGCCATGGCGGCGGCGCTCGTAGCGCGCCACGATCGTCGGCAGCTGGGCGATCAGCGTGACCGCCTTGCGGTGCTCGTTCTCGCGGTCGATCGCATCCTCGGCCGGATCGGAGAAGGAGAGCGCCGAGACGGCGGTACGCATCATCTCCATCGGCGACGCGTCCATCGCGTTGCCGTCGATGATCGTCGTCACCGCCCGCGGCAGCTCCCGGGCGGACGCCAGCTGCTCCTTGAAGGCGTCGACCTCATCGCTCGTCGGCAGGTCGCCTTCGAGCAGGAGATACGCGACCTCCTCGTAGCTCGCGTTCTCCGCCAGCCCGGCGATGTCGTAGCCGCGGTACATGAGGACACCCTCGTCGGGGTCGATCGAGCAGATGCTCGTCTCCGCGACGGAGACGCCCGAGAGGGCGACGGACTTCTTCGCGCCTGCCATCGCGCAGGACATTACCCGCAACGGCACGCCCCGATGCTCATTCCCGCTCCGGCGCCCGCGAAGCCGGCACCTCCGCTACCAGCCGGCTCCGGCAAGCCTGCGCCGGTCGGTAAAGTGCTGCGCCGGATGGCGCATCGCGTGACACTGATCCCCGGCGACGGGACCGGCCCCGAGCTCGCCGAGGCGACCCGCCGCGTGCTCGAGGCGACCGGCGTCGAGTTCGACTGGGACGTCCAGCACGCGGGCAGCGACGTGATGGATCAGAACGACGGCAACCCGCTGCCCGAGCACGTGCTCGAGTCGATCCGGCAGAACGGGACCGCGCTGAAGGGGCCGATCACGACGCCTGTCGGCGGCGGTTTCCGCTCCGTCAACGTCGGCCTGCGCAAGTCGCTCGACCTCTACGGCCAGGTCCGTCCCTGCAAGAGCTACCCGGGCGTGCGCTCGCGCTACGCGAACGTCGACCTGATCGTGATCCGCGAGAACACCGAGGACCTCTACGCCGGCGTCGAGTTCGAGGAAGGCACCGAGGATGCCGACGAACTGCTCGACTGGCTCGCGCAGAAGGGCTATCCGGACATCCGCCGCGACTCCGGGATCTCGATCAAGCCGATCTCCGAGACGGGGACGCGCCAGATCGTCCAGTTCGCCTTCGACTATGCGCGCCGCAACGGCCGCCGCAAGGTGACGGCGATCCACAAGGCGAACATCATGAAGTTCACCGACGGGCTCTTCCTCCACGTCGCGCAGGACGTCGCGGCCGAGAACGGGGACATCGAGTTCGAGGAGCGCATCGTCGACAACCTCTCGATGCAGCTCGTGCAGCGGCCCGAGGAGTACGACGTGCTCGTGCTCCCGAACCTCTACGGCGACATCGTCTCCGACCTCTGCGCCGGCCTGATCGGCGGCCTCGGCCTGGCGCCGGGCGCGAACTTCGGCGCGAACGCCGCCGTCTTCGAGCCCACGCACGGCTCGGCCCCGAAGTACACAGGGCCAGAACAAGGTCAACCCGATGGCGATGATGCTCTCGGGGATGCTGATGCTCCGCCACCTGGACGAGGGCGCGGCGGCCGGCCGGCTCGAGCACGCGATCGCGGAGATCATCGCCGACGGCAAGAGCGTCACCTACGACATGAAGCCGACCCGGGACGACCCGACTGCAGTCGGCACGAGCGAGGTCGCGGACGCGATCATCGAGAAGCTGGAGGTTCTCCCGTGAGGCACAAGGTCACCGTCGTCGGCGCCGGCAACGTCGGCGCAACCTGCGCGCAGGAGCTCGCGCGCCGCGACTACGCCGCTGTCGTGCTCGTCGACATCAAGGAGGGCCTGCCGCAGGGGAAGGCGCTCGACATCGACCAGGCCGGCGCCGTGCTCGGCTACGAGGCGAGCGTCACCGGCTCGAACGGCTACGACGAGACCGCGGGCTCGGAGGTGGTCGTGATCACCGCCGGCCTGCCGCGCCAACCCGGGATGAGCCGCGACGACCTGGTGCAGACGAACGAGAAGATCGTCGGCTCCGTCATGGAGCAGGTCGCCGCCGCGAGCCCGGATGCGATCGTCGTCGTCGTCTCCAACCCGCTCGACGCGATGTGCCACGTGGCGAAGAACGTCTCCGGCTGGCCGAAGGAGCGCGTCTTCGGGATGGCCGGGATCCTCGACACGGCCCGCTTCTCGACGTTCATCGCGTGGGAGACGGGGATGTCGATCAAGGACGTGACCGCGATGGTGCTCGGTGGCCACGGCGACCAGATGGTGCCCGTCGTGACGGCGACCACCGTCGGCGGGATCCCGCTCCGCAAGCTCGTCGCCGAGGACCGGATCCAGGCGATGGTCGAACGAACCGCGAAGGGCGGCGGCGAGCTCGTCAACCTGCTCGGGACGTCGGCCTGGTACGCGCCCGGCGCCGCCGCGGCGCAGATGGTCGACGCGATCGTCCTCGACGAAAGGCGCGTCCTCCCCTGCACCGCCTATCTCGAGGGGGAGTACGGCATCGACGGCCTCTACATGGGCGTGCCGGTCGTGCTGGGATCGAAGGGGATCGAACGCATCGTCGAGCTCGACCTCGACGACGCCGAGCAGCAGGCGCTGAAGGCCTCCGCGGACGCCGTCCGCGAGGTCGTCTCCGTCCTCACCACCTAGCCGGATGGAACTTGGTCTCCGCGGGCGCACGGCGATTGTCTGCGGAGGTTCCGCAGGGATCGGCCTCGGTTGCGCGGAAGCGCTCGCCGAGGCGGGAGCCAACCTCGTGCTCTTCGCGCGCGGCCGCGAGACGCTCGAGCGCGAGGCGGCCCGGCTCGGCGCCGTGCCCGTCGCCGGCGACGTCAGGAGCCTCGACGACCTCGCACGGCTGGTCGACACGGCCGTCGAGCGGTTCGGCGGCGTCGACGTCGTCGTCCTCAACTCCGGCGGCCCGCCGCGCACCGGCTCGTTCGAGTTCGCCGACGAGCAGCTCGAGGACGCGGTCCACCTCTTGCTGCTCTCGTCGATCCGTCTCGTGCGCCTCTGCCTCCCCCACCTCGAGGCCAGCGGCCGCGGCCGCGTGATCGCGATCACGTCGAGCGCCGTCAAGGAGCCGATCGACCGGCTCGCGCTCTCGAGCGCAGTCCGGCCCGGGCTCGTCGGCTGGCTGAAGACGGCGTCGCGGGAGCTAGGCCCGAAGGGGATCACGGTCAACTCCGTCGCCCCGGGCCGCATCGACACGGAACGGATCAGGGAGGTCTATCCGGACGGGCCGACCGAGGCCGACCTCGCCACGATCCCGCTCCGGCCGCCTCGGCACGCCGCGTGAGATCGGCGACGTCGTCTGCTTCCTCGCCTCCGACCGCGCCTCGTACGTGACCGGCGCGGCGATCGGCGTCGACGGCGGCCTGACCAGGAGCTCACTGTGAAGCTCGGCCGGCTCGCCGCCGGCGGGCTCGTCCTCGGCGCGCTGACGGTCGGCGCCATGTGGGTCGTGCCCTCGAACAGCTACTTGCTCCTGCCCGACGCGGCCAAGCCGCTCGCCGACAAGGTCAAGGTCGAAGGCGAGAAGCCGCACGCGCCCGGCGGCATCTACTACGTCGACGTGGTCGTGCGCGAGGCCTCGCTGCTCGAGAAGCTGTCCGCGGCGACCAGGCCCGACGGCGCCGACATCGTCCCGGAGCAGGCGCTCGTGCCGCCGGGGTCGAACTTCGGCGAGCGCCGCCGCCAGAACCTCCAGGCGATGAGCCGCTCACAGCAGGTCGCAGCCGCGGTCGCGCTCCGCGAGCTCGGCTACAAGGTCACGGCCAAGCCGGAGGGCGCGCTCGTCGTCGGAGTCGCATCCGACGCGCCGGCCCACGGGAAGATCGTGCCGACCGACGTCGTCGTCGGCGTCGACGGCAAGCCGGTCCGTACGCCCGACGACCTGCGCCGCCTGATCGGAACGCACAAGCCGGGCGAGACGGTGAAGCTCCGCGTCCGGCGCGACGGCGCGACGAAGGTGATCGAGGTCGGGACGATCGCGAGCCAGGACGGTCGGCCGATCGTCGGCGTCCAGGTCGAGCAGTCGGCCGACATCAAGCTGCCGATCGATGTCGACATCGACCTGGCCGGCGTCGGCGGCCCCTCGGCCGGGCTCGCGTTCGCGCTCGACATCGTCGAGGAGCTGCGCGGCAACGTCGATCACGGTCTCAAGGTGGCCGCGACGGGCGAGATCGAGCTCGACGGCAGCGTGCTGCCGATCGGCGGCGTGAAGCAGAAGGTGATCGGCGCACGACGCTCCGGCGCGGACGTCTTCCTCGTGCCGGCTGGGGAGAACGCAGAGGAGGCCCGGCGGCATGCAGGGGATTTGCGGATCATTCCTGTGGAGAGTTTTCGACAGGCGTTGCAAGCACTGGCAACGTTGAAAAGAAAACAGTAGTTAGCAGTGCTTTTTTGGCCCGCCGAATCCTCCGGAAATTGCACGGTTTTCCTCGAAAGGGGGCTTGATGCCTCGTAACCGGATCGCCACAATGGCCGAGTCCGGAGGGGACGAGAGACGAGCAAAAGGGATAATGGGCAAACGCACTCAAGCAAAATGTAGTGACTGCTACTTCCGCCGCGCAGGGTTGTGCGCTCTCCCCGGCGATAACCCGTGCCCCACGTTCCGCGCAGCGACGGCAGGCGTGCTCGAGCCGCCCCGACAGCCACGCCTCGTCCCCCTTCCGGCTGCTGCACCCGGATTCGCTGCCGCGTAGGCTCTCTCTCATGGCGTCGCCGCGCGAGGAGTTCGACCGCAGCTGGCAGCCGCGGCTCTGGATCCGTGTCGGCCTGCTCGTGCTGATCGGCGGCTACCTGATCGCGTTCGTCGCCGGCAACGACAAGGAGGCCTCGGTCGACTTCGTCTTCGGCGAGGCGCGAACCTCGCTGATCTGGGTGATCCTGCTCTCGCTCCTCGCAGGGCTCGTCGGCGGCGTGCTGCTCTCGCAGCTGTACCGGCGCCGTCAGGCGCGCAGGAGCGAGGCGAGCATCGAGACGCCCTCACCGATCTCCGACGGCGACGCGTAGCTGAACGCGAGCCGCGCCGAGCGGCTCCCGCTGCCGTCGGCGAAGAAGTCGGCGCCCTTGACGAAGGTGACGCCGGCGGCCTCGGCGCGCGCGAGCAGGTCTGCCGCGTCGACGGGCAGGTCGACCCAGAGGAAGTAGCCGCCTTCCGGGTTGCTCCATGTAGCCTCGCCGGCGAGCTCCTGCTCGAGCGCCGCGAGCATCGCGTCGCGCCGAGTCTTGAGGAGCCCGCGGATCCGCTCCAGGTTCGGCTCGAAGGCGCCGCGGTCGATCAACTCGTAGACCGTTGCCTGCGTCAGGAACGGCGGCGAGATGTAGTTCGAGACGGCGCGGGCCTCGATCCGGGCCGCTAGGTCTGCCGGCGCCGCGAACCAGCCGACCCGCACGCCCGGCGCGACGGTCTTCGAGAACGACGACGCGTACGTGACGAGCTCGCCCCCCTCGAGCTCGTGCAGTGACGGCGGTGGCTCGCCCTCGTAGCGGACGAGTCCGTACGGGTCGTCCTCGAGGACCGGCACGCCGTGCTCGCGCGCCAGCTCGACGACGCGGCGGCGGCGCTCGGTCGAGAGCGAACGCCCGCTCGGGTTCTGGAAGGTCGGGATCGTGTAGAGGAAGCTCGTCTCGCCGTCGCGGAGCGCGCTCTCGAGCGCGTCGGGGTCGAGTCCCTCCGCGTCCATCGTGACGGGCACCACGTCCGCGCCGAGCCGGGCGAGGATCTTCAGCGGGCGGTCGTAGGTCGGCGCCTCCACCAGCACGCGGCCCGGACGCTCGGCGAGCAGCTCCTCGGTGTAGAAGACGAATCCCTGCAGGCCGCCGTTCGTCACGACCACGCGGGCGGCGTCGACGCCGTGGCGAGCGCCGAGCCAGGTGCGGAGCGGCTCATAGCCGCCGCCGGGGCCGTACGCGAGCACCCCCACGTCGCCGAGGACGGCCGCGCGGGCGCAGTCGGCGAGCAGCTCCGCATCGAGGCATTCCAGCGCCGGGGCGCCTCTGGCGAACGAGATCACGAGGACACCCTATTTTTTCTCGGCGCACAAGATCCCTAAAGAGGTGGACGCGGCTCGACCGAACCTGCTGCTACCGTGTTTCACATGGACGGCGTGGTGTCGTCCTGTGAGGTTTGTTCTTCTTCGGTTTTCCCTGTGCTTGAGGTGCAGGCGGTCGAGGCAGGCGGATCTCGACCGAACACGAAGGAGTCAACTACTCAATGCAGTCTTTCCTTGAGCTGGGTGTGTCCGCGCGCGTCGCGCAAGCGCTCGCCGAGCGCGACATCCATGCTCCATTCCGAATCCAGGGCCTCGTCCTCCCGGACGCCCTCGCCGGCCGCGACGTGCTCGCGAAGTCGCCGACGGGCTCCGGCAAGACGCTCGCCTTCGCAGTCCCGATGGTCGAGCGGCTCAAGGGCTCCGAGGCACGGCCGTCCGGCCTGATCCTCGTCCCGACACGCGAGCTCGCCGCCCAGGTGACGGCCGAGATCGGCACGATCGCCCCCGCCCACGACCTTCGGGTCGCGGCTGTGTACGGCGGGATCTCGATCGGCTCGCAGGCCAAGGCCTCGCGCGACGCGCACATCCTGGTCGCGACACCGGGTCGCCTGCAGGATCTCATCGAGCGCAGGATCGTCTCGCTCGACGGCGTCCGCATCCTCGTCCTCGACGAGGCCGACCGGATGCTCGACATGGGCTTCCAGCCGCAGGTCGACCGGATCGTCGCCCGCCTGCCGAGAGAGCGGCAGACGATGTTCTTCTCGGCCACGCTCGACGGCAAGGTCGGCGAGCTGGCGCGGGCGTACACGACGAACGCCGGTCGCTACGAGGCCGAGCTCACCATCGACCAGCAGCAGGGTGAGATCGACCACCAGTTCCTGCCAGTGACGGCCGACAACAAGGTGGAGACGCTCGCCGGGTTGCTCGCGCAGGAGCGCGGGCTCGCCCTGGTCTTCGTCCGCACCAAGCGCGGCGCCGACCGCCTCGTCCAGAAGCTCTCGCGTCACGACGTGACCGCGGTTGCGATGCACGGCGACCTGAACCAGAACCAGCGCGAGCGGGCGCTGAAGCGCTTCGAGAACGGCACCGTCAAGGTGCTCGTCGCCACCGACGTCGCAGCCCGCGGCCTCGACCTCGATGACATCACGCACGTGATCAACTTCGACCCGCCGGAGGAGCACACCGCGTACGTCCACCGGGTCGGCCGCACAGGCCGCGCCGGCCGCAACGGCACGGGCGTCACGCTCGTCCTCCCCGAGCAGCAGGCCGAGGTCAGCCACGTTGCGCGGATGCTCGGGCACACCGAGACGTTCGTCAGCCAGGGCATGACCGTGGCCCCGCCCCGCCTCGTCTACCAGTCGAAGCGGCGCAACTCCAAGTGGGGCCCCTCCCGGCCCCGCCGCAAGATCTAGCTCAGTCTTTCTGGGCTTCACCCCCGCGCGCTGCCCGACACGGGTGCGCGCGGGGGTACTCGCATCCGGCGGATAGATTCCGGCCGTGGATGCCGCCGCTCGCTCCGACATCGCCGACCCGTCGCTCGCACCTCAGGGCGAGCAACGGATCGCGTGGGTGGCGAAACACTCCCCCGTCCTGAACCGGCTCGCGCGCGAGCGGCTCTCCGACGGGGCGCTACGCGGGAAGCGCGTGGCGGTCGTCGTCCATCTCGAGGCGAAGACCGCGTACCTGGCGACGCTGCTTGCCGACGCGGGTGCTCAGGTCGTCGCCTCCGGCTCGAACCCGGGCTCGACCCAGGACGCGATCTGCGCCGCGCTCGTTGCGCGCGGGATCGAGGTCCACGCGCGTCACGGCGCCCCGCGCGAGGAGTTCGACGCCGATCTGCTCGCCGTCGCCGACACGGAGCCGGAGATCGTCGTCGACGACGGCGCCGAACTGACGGCGCGGATCGTCGAGCACCGGCCCGAGGTGGCGGCAGGTCTCGCCGGCGTGACCGAGGAGACGACGACGGGGATCGCGAGGCTGCGCGCGATGGAGGCCGCCGGGAAGCTGACGTTCCCGGCGATCGCCGCCAACGACGCGCTCTGCAAGCACCTGTTCGACAACCGCTACGGCACCGGCCAGTCGACGCTCGCCGCGATCGACCGGCTCACGAACCTGAGCTTCCCGGGGCGCGAGTTCTGCATCGTCGGCTACGGCTGGGTCGGGAAAGGGCTCGCGCGTGCGGCCCGCGGCGCCGGCGGCCGCGTCACCGTGGTCGAGATCGACCCGGTCGCGGCTCTCGAGGCGCACATGGACGGCCACCGCGTCGCCTCGCTCGAGCAGGCGCTCCCGAACGCCGACGTCCTGATCGCCGCCACGGGCGCGATCGACTGCGTCCCGGCCGACGCCCTGCGGTTCCTGAAGGACGGCGTCGTGATCGCGAACGGCGGCCACCACGAGCGCGAGGTCGCGATCGACGGCCTCGGCGCCGGGGAGGACGTGCGGCCTGGCGTGACCGAGCACACGCTCGCCGGCGGCGGTCACGCCTACGTGCTCGCCGAGGGGCGCCAGACGAACGTCGCGGGCGGCGACGGCCACCCGGTCGAGATCATGGACCTCTCCTTCTCCGTGCAGGCGCTCGCCGCGCACCTGCTCGCCCGCGGCGGGCTCGAGCCCGGGCTGCACCGCTTCCCGGACGAGCTCGACCGCGAGATCGCGCGGACGAAGCTGGCGACGCTCGGCCTCTCGCTCGGCGAGGCGACGGAGAAGCAGCGCGCGTTCGAAGCGCGCTGGTCCGTTTAGCCCTTTCGGACATGTCCGGGGTCAGACCCCGTCGTGTCCTGAACTGACGTCGGATGGCTCCGAACCACGCGCTCTTGCCGCCAAGTCAGCGCCCGGAGGAGACATGCCCGGGGTCTGACCCCAGACATGTCGGCTCAGGCCGCGGCCGGAATGGCCCGCCCGCGGGCTAGCCGCCGCAGAAGCCGGCGACCTCTTTGAAGACGACGTCCGGCGCCTCGAGGTAGGTGAAGTGGCCGCACCCGGGCAGCACCGAGAGGCTCGCTCCCGGAACCGCGTCGGCGATCCGCGCGGCGAGCTCGACCGGGACGAAGTCGTGCTCGCCGTGCAGCACCAGCGTCGGGACGCCGAGCTCTCGGAGCGCAGGGAAGAGATCCCATTCCGGCGAGCCGGACGTCTCCTCGTACAGCCGCTCCTCGATCGCGCGCGCGAGGAGAACGCCTGCGTCGGTGTAGTTGGCACGAAGCCGCGTCACGAGCGCGTCGAGGAGGTCCGGTCGTCGCAGCGTCATCCTGAAGTGGATCCGGTAGTAGGCGGCCTCCGCCTCGAGGTCTCCCCGCTGGTACGCGTCGGTCGCCGCGATCGCCTCCATCTGCGCGCGATCCTCGGCCGGGCGCCGCTCGGCGAGTGACTCGTGCAGCCTCCGCCAGTCGCCTGCCGATGCGGGAGCGGTGTCCATCAGCAGCAGCTGCGAGACCCGATCGGGATGGCGGATCGCATACTCCATCGCCACGACCCCTCCCCACGAGTGGCCGAGCACGGCGATCGACTCCAGCCCCAAGTGGCTCCGTACCCAGTCGAGATCCTCGGCCTCGGACCGGAGCGTGACGTCCTCCGGGCGGACTCCGTCCGCCGACCGGCCGCGGCCGCGCTGGTCGTAGTAGACGAGGCGAAATGAGTCCGCCAGCCGATCGAGCTCCGGCAGGAAGTAGCAATGGTCGAAGTCGGGGCCGCCGTGGACGACGACGATCGGCGGGCCCTCGCCCACGTCGCGGCAGAACAGCCCGTCTGCGGGCACTCAGCCGCGCGCGACTTCGGCGACGAGCTCGGCGGCCTCCGTCGGCGAGGTGCCGACGCGGATGCCCTTCGCCTCGAGCGCTACCTTCTTGCCCTGTGCGGTGCCGGACGAGCCGGAGATGATCGCGCCGGCGTGGCCCATCGTCTTCCCGGGCGGCGCGGTGAAGCCGGCGATGTAGGCGACGACCGGCTTCGTCATCTTCTCCTCGATGAACGCCGCCGCCTTCTCCTCCTCGTCGCCGCCGATCTCGCCGACCATGACGACGTACTCGGTCTGCGGGTCGTCCTGGAACTTGCCGAGCACGTCGATGAACGACGAGCCGACGACCGGGTCGCCGCCGATGCCGACGATGGTCGAGTTGCCGAGTCCCATCTGCGTCAGCTCGTGGCCGATCTGGTAGGTGAGCGTCCCCGAGCGGGAGACGAGGCCGATGTTCCCCTCGGCGAAGATCTCTGCCGGAATGATCCCGACGTTCGCCTTCCCGGGCGAGAGCGCGCCGGGGCAGTTCGGGCCGAGCATGGTCACGCCCTTCGGCCGGATGTAGTTGTAGATCTGCAGCATCTCGTGCGCCGGCAGGCCCTCGGCGATGCAGATCACCGTCTCGATGCCGGCGTCGACGGCCTCGTAGATCGCGTCGGCTGCGAAGCGCGCTGGAACGAAGACCATGGTCGTGTTCGCCCCCGTCTCGGCGACGGCGGTTGCCACCGTGTCGTAGACGGGGACCCCCTCGACGTCCTGGCCTCCCTTGCCGGGCGTGACCCCCGCGACGACCTGGGTGCCGTAGCGCTTGTTGCGCAGGCCGTGGAAGGAGCCCTCGGAGCCGGTCAGGCCCTGGACGACGAGCTTCGTGCCCTTGTCGACGATGATTGCCACGGCTAGCGCTTCCTCGCTCTCAGGACGAGCTTCGTGTCCACGTACTCGTCGCCCTCGATCTGGTCTGCGAGCAACTCCTTCACGCGCCGCCGATCGTCGTCCGGCGTCGCCGAGCGGTCGAGCCAGGCTTCGAGCGGATGGCGCTTCTCGAATGCCTCGACCTGCTCGACCTCGAGCCCGGCGGCCTCGAGCAGCGCCCGCCACTCCTCCTCGGAGTAGGAGCGGACGTGCGTCGGGTCACGGAGCTTCTCGGCCTCCTCGACCTCCTCGCTGACATAGAGCGTGTCCTCGACGACGACGAGGTCGTTCGCAACGCGCGCCATCTCGGCGACCGCGACGGCGACGTCCTCGAAGTGGTGCGGCGCGATCCGGGAGACGACGAGGTCGAAGGCGCCGTCGGCAAACGGCAGGTCCTCGGCGCGGCAGATCACGTCCGGCTGCATCCCCGGGGCCGGATCGGCGCTGACGACCTGGAGGCCGGCATCGCGCAGCCGCCGGGCGACGTGGCCGCCGCCGGTGGCGACGTCCAAAGCCGTGCGCGAGCCCTCGGCCTGTGCTTGCTGAGCCCAGTGCACGATCAGGTCGAGGTCCTCACCCTCGCGGTGCTCCGGCGCGTTCCGGTAGGCCTCCGCCCGGGAGCTCCAGTCCGTCATCGTGCGAGCTCCACCGCGCGCCGCGCCCCGTCGAGCATCGTCGCCTCGACGTGGAGCCCCTCCGGTGCCGCGTCGGCGAGCACCTTCCGGCCCTCCTCCGCGTTCGTGCCGTCGAGCCGCACGACGATCGGCTGCTCGATCGTCATCCGCTCGAGAGCGGCGAGGATGCCGCGCGCGACCTCGTCGCAACGCGTGATCCCGCCGAAGATGTTGAAGAAGATCGACTTCACCTGCGGGTCGCGGGTGATCACCTCGAGCGCGTCCACAACGCCCTCCGCGTCGCCGCCGCCCCCGAGGTCGCAGAAGTTCGCCGGCGCGCCGCCGACGAGCGCGATCACGTCCAGCGTCGACATCACGAGTCCCGCGCCGTTGCCGAGGATCCCCACCTCGCCGTCGAGCTTGACGTAGGTGACGCCCTGCTCGCGCGCGAGCGCCTCGAGCGGGTCGGCGGCCTCGATGTCGCGCATCTCGGCGATGTCGGGATGCTTGTAGAGCGCGTTGTCGTCGACCGTGAACTTGGAGTCGAGCGCCTTGACCTCGCCGTCCGGCGTCACGATCAGCGGGTTGATCTCGCAGAGCATCGCGTCGGAACCGACGAACGCGTCGTAGAGCTTCCCGACGATCGCCGCGATCTGCTTCTGCTCGTTCGGATCCTCGACGCCGGCGCCGTAGATCAGCCGGCGCGCCTGCCAGGGTTGGAAGCCCTCGAGCGGGTCGACGTGGAGGCGGACGAGCGCGTCGGGCGTCGTCTCGGCGACCTCCTCGATGTCCATTCCGCCCTGCGTCGTGAACATGAAGAGCAGCTTCTTGACGCCGCGATCGAAGGTGATCGAGAGGTAGTACTCCTTCTCGATGTCCGACGCCTGCTCGATCCAGAGCGTGCGCACGACGTGACCGCGGATGTCGAGGCCGAGGATCTGCTTCGCCTTCGCCTCCGCGTCGGCCGGGTCGTCAGCGAGCTTGATCCCACCGGCCTTGCCGCGACCGCCCGTCAGCACTTGCGCCTTGACGACGACCGGGCCTCCGAGCTCCTCTGCCGCGGCGCGCGCCTCCCCGGCAGTCTTGGCCGGCCTCCCCTCCGAGACGGGAATACCGAAGCGCTTGAAGAGCTGCTTGCCCTGATACTCGTAGAGGTCCAAAGCGACGGCGAGTCTAGCTGTGCGTAGATTGGCCGGGTGCGCCGGACCGTCGCCCTGCTCGCGCTCGCCCTCGCGCTGGGAGGCTGCGGCACCGCCGAGACCGGCAGCCGGCCGTCGGTGTCGGTGTCAGTGCACGCGGCCGAGCCGCAGCGCGCCGAGCTCGGCTGGCGGGAGTTCCACCCCACGCCGATCGGCCAGCGGCTCGTTTTCGAGGTCGAGACGCTCGCCGTCACCGTCGACGGCTGGTCGGCCCGCATCGCGGTCACGAACCACACCGACCTCCGTTTCGAGATCGAGACCGGCCCAGGCGGCTACAGCTTCGGCCTGATGCTCTTTCCCACCGGCGACCTGAAGACGGTCCAGGAGGCGAATCGCCAGGGCGTGCTGCCGGCGATCCGGCGCGCGACCGAGCTCGAGCCCGCCCCGCCGACGTTCCTGCAGCCGGGCCAGACCTGGCGGACGACGATGAGCGCGCCGGGATCGCTCGTCGACGGCAGCTGGGTCCGCGTCGTCTTCGGCACGTTCGTCGGCGAGAAGGACGCGCCGGACGAGTTCAAGCGTGTCGTCTGGTTCACCGATCACGCGTACCACCTGTAGTAACGTCCGCCGCTCTGAAGTCCAGCCGCCAAGGAGGAGCAATGGACGAGACCACGACGCTCACCGACGACGAGATCGTGACCGTCGAGGACGGCGAGATCACGCAGATCACCGACGACGCCGACGGCGACGACACGGACACGACAGATGGCGACTCGAACAGCGACGACGCGGACACGACAGATGGCGACTCGAGCGACGCCGACGCGGACGACTCCGACTCGGACGCCGCGTAGCTCCGCCGCGCTCGAGCGCGCGGTCGAGCCGCTCCAGCTCGAGCGGTTCCTCGCGGAGCACTGGGAGCGACAGCCGCTCATCGTTCCGCGTGGGGAGGAAGGACGCTTCGACGACCTCCTCTCCGCACGGGACGTCGAGCGGCTGATCACCGAGTCGGCGATCCGCCTGCCGGCGTTCCGGCTCGTCAAGGCCGGCGAGACCGTCAGCGGCTACACGACCGACCTCTCCTGGCGCCCCTCGCCGTTCACGGGTGTGGCCGACGTGCCCCGCGTGCTCGAGGAGTTCGAGCGGGGAGCGACGATCGTGCTCCAGGGGCTGCACCACAACTGGCTGCCGCTCGCCCGCTACTGCCGCCGGCTCGAGGCGTTCTTCGGCCATCCGGTGCAGGCGAACGCCTACTACACGCCGGCGGGCTCACAGGGCCTGCCGGTCCACCACGACACCCACGAGGTGATCTCGCTCCAGGTCTCGGGTTCGAAGCGATGGCTCGTCTACGAGCCCGTGCTGGAGCTGCCGCTGAAGAACCAGCGCTACCGCTCGGCCCTCGGCGAGCCGGGCGAGCCCGTGCACGACGTCACCTTGCGCGCCGGCGACACGCTCTACCTGCCTCGCGGCTGGCTCCACCAGGCGCTGACCTCGGACGAGGACTCGCTCCACATCACCGTCGGCATCAACGTCAGGCGTTGGGTCGACGAGGCGCGGGCCGAGCTCGACGAGGCTGAGAACGAGCTCGCGTTCCGGCAGACCATCGACGCCGAGGAGCCGCCGGAGCTGCCGACGCTCGACGCCGACGCCGTCCGGGAGCGGGCGCGGGCGCGCTTCGTCAACACCCGCCGCCCGATCCTCGACGGCCAGATCTCCGAGCTGCGGGCGCTCGACACGCTCACCAGCGACACCGAGCTGGAGCGGCGCGACACCGTGATCGCCGACCTCGACGGGACGGCGCTCGCCTTCGAGGGCAGGACGCTCCGCTTCCCGGCCCGACTCGCGTCGGAGCTCGAGTTCCTCGTCACGACCGAGTCGCCGTTCCGCGTCTCCGAGCTGCCGGGAGAGCTCGACGACGCGGGCCGCCTCGTGCTCGTCAGGCGCCTCGTCCGCGAGGGGTTCCTGCGACGAAGCGCTTCGGGCGGCTGAGCCGGGTCGTCGAGCAGGTGAGGTGGGTCGGAGCGCCCTCCTCGACGTGCACGTCGACCTCGTAGGCCGTCCCGTCCGCATCCACGTCGGCGCGCCAGCCCTTGCCGTCACGGGCGATCGAACGAACGCGGACGTCGTCGAGGCCCAGCAGCGCGGTCTGCTCGCGCACTGCCATCTCGGCCGCCTGCGCGGCGAAGCCGTAGCAGGAGCGGCCGCGGTAGAGCGGGAGATGGACGCGGCGCTCGACCGCGGCCTCGACCACGGGCCAGGCGTCCGACGGCTCGACGCGCCCGTAGTAAGCGCCGTCGTCGAGAACGACGAGGTTGCCGGCGAAGCGGTCGCCGCCGACGTGCGAGGACTGCCAGGCCCAGCCGTCCTCGACCTGCTCGCGCACCGCGTCGTAGAGCGGGCGGCCGAACTTGGCGCAGCAACGGTCGTGCTTGCCGTGCGTGCAGACGAGGAAGAGCGGGTGGTCGACGGAGCGGCCGGCCGTCGCGAGGTCGAGGCCGATCAGATCGTCGTGACGCTCGAGCTCGATGCAGCGGAGCTCGCGCGAGGTCGGAGTCGACCGGGCGTAGAAGGCAAGGATCCCGTCGCCGCTGCGCCGCTCGGAGCGGCGGACGAAGAGGATGCGGGCCTGCGGCAAGCGCACGCGCTCGGCGACGAGATGCGCCTTCAGGGCGCTGCTGAGCGTCGAGCCGTCGATGGCGTCGTGCGCCCAGAGGCCGCGGTACTCGATCAGGATCCAGGTGTCGACACGGCTCGCGGTCGCATGGAGCGACTCCGCATGGGCGCGGCTCATCTCCGCGCAGAGCGCCTTCGCCGAGTCAGGCCTCGTCGGCGACGACACGGCAGATCACCTGCCCGCTCGCGACGGCGTCGCCCGGCGCAACCGAGATGTCGGTCACGGTCCCAGCCCGGTGCGCAGCGATCTCGTTCTCCATCTTCATCGCCTCGACGACGCAGATCACGGCCCCGGCCTCGACCTCGTCGCCGGCCGCGACGTCGACCTTCAGCACCGTCCCCTGCATCGGGCTGACGACGGAGTCGCTGCCGGCGCCGCCTCGACCGGATGCCTCCCGCTCGCGGCGGCGGCGCGCGAGCTCGGCCCAGGGCGGCTCGGGTTCGAGCACGGTCACGTCGTAGCGGCGGCCGCCCACCTCGACGGCGGTCGCGCGCGGGCGCACGCGGCCGTTGGACGCCGCAGCCTCCGCCGCGGGCTCGCGGGTCAGCTCCTCCGCCAGGGCCGCCAGCTCCTCGGACTCGACGAGGTCGTGGCCGGTGCCGCCCGCGACGAACTCGGGGTGCCCGAGCAGAGCCCGGTGGAAGCCCAGCAGGGTCGGCAGGCCGCCGATCTCGAACTCGTCGAGCGCGCGCAGCATCCGCATCCGGGCGTGCTCGCGGTCAACACCGTGGACGATCAGCTTCGCGATCATCGGGTCGTAGAGACCGCTGATCTCGGAGCCGGCGACGACGCCGGAGTCGACGCGGACACCGGGGCCGGCCGGCTCGCGATAGGCGGTGATCCGCCCGGGTGAAGGCAGGAAGCCGCTGGATACGTCCTCGGCGTTGATCCGGCACTCGATCGAGTGGCCACGCAGGACGACGTCCTCCTGCCGGATCGAGAGCGGCTCACCCGCCGCGATCAGCACCTGCTCGCGCACGAGGTCGATTCCGGTCACCTCCTCGGTGACCGTGTGCTCGACCTGGATCCGCGTGTTCATCTCCATGAAGTAGTAGGAGCCGTCCGCGGTCAGCAGCCCCTCGATCGTGCCGGCGGAGCGATACCCGGCCGCGCGGGCGGCATCGACCGCGATCTGCCCAATCCGCTCGCGCAGCTCCGCGTCGACCGCCGGCGACGGCGTCTCCTCGATCAGCTTCTGGTGGCGGCGCTGGATCGTGCAGTCGCGCTCGCCGAGGTGGATGACGCTGCCGTGCGCGTCCGCGAGCACCTGGACCTCGACGTGGCGGGGATCCTCGAGGTAGCGCTCGACGTAGACGCGGCCGTCGGCGAAGTACTTCTCGCCCTCGCGCTGGGCCGACTCGAACGCGCGCTCGGCCTCCTCGGGCGACGCGACGAGCTTCATCCCTTTGCCGCCCCCGCCGGCCGCCGCCTTCACAATCAGCGGGTAGCCGACCTCGTCGCCGAGCCGCAGCACCTCCTTGACCGTCTCGACCGGGTCGGTCGCGCCCGGGATGATCGGCACGCCGGCGGCCCGCATCGCGGTGCGCGCTTCCGTCTTCGAGCCCATCAGCTCGATCGCCGAGCTGGGCGGCCCGATCCAGATCAGGTCGGCATCCTCGACGGCTCGTGCAAACGCGGCGTTCTCGGCGAGGAAGCCGTAGCCCGGATGGATCGCCTCGGCGCCCGCCTCCCGCGCCGCGTCGAGGATCCTCTCGCCGACGAGATAGCTCTCCGCGGCCGGGCCCGGCCCGATCAGATATGCCTCGTCGGCGACGCGCGGATGAACGGCGTCGCGGTCGGCCTCCGAGTAGACGGCGACCGAGCCGATATCGAGCTCGCGCAGCGTCCGGAAGATCCGGACCGCGATCTCGCCTCGGTTCGCGACGAGCACTTTCGAGGGAAGGGCCATGGCGCCGCGTATTCTCACGGAGATGCCTGACCGTGGATTGACGTATCGGCGAGGGCGGCCCAGACCAAGTCGGACGCCGCACTCGCACGCCGGCCAGGCCGGAAGCCTGGCCAAGGGCGAGGGCGGTGATCCGACGCCGCGTCTGGGTCGTCATCGGCGGTGCGAGAATCCACGGTCGGGCATCGAGCCGTGACGCTGCCCGACCAGTTGACCGTCGCCCGCGCCGCATCGGTGCCGCTCGTGGTGCTGCTCTACGCGTGGGACTTCCCGAACAACGAGTACTGGGCGACCGCGATCTTCTGCGTCGCGATGGCGACCGACTGGTTCGACGGCCGGATCGCGCGGCGCCGGGGCGTCACCTCGCCGCTCGGCTCGCTGCTCGACCCGATCGCCGACAAGGTGCTCGTGCTCGCCGTGCTCGTGATGCTGATCGAGGACGGGATCTGGCCGGCCTGGATGGTGGCCGCGATCGTGGCGCGCGAGATCCTCATCTCCGGTCTGCGCCTGGCCGCGATCGAGCGCGGGGTCGTGATCGCGGCCCGGGATCTCGGGAAGCTGAAGACCTGGGCGCAGGCGGTCGCCGCCGCGCTCGGAGGCTTCGCGGCGGCCGGTGCCTGGGACGACAGCGTCGCCTGGTGGGCGCTGCTCGTCGCGCTGATCCTCACCTGGGTGTCTGGGCTCGACTACGCCCGGGCCGCGCCCCGACTGTTGCGCGGGACCGCCTGACGCTCTACGTGGAGCGGCGGAACGCCTCGAACTCGGCGACAAAGGCGTCGAAGGTGCGGCCGAATGTCGATGCAAAAGCCTCGTGCCACTCGACGCCGCGGGCGATCGCCTCGAAGTAGGCGAACGTCAGCTTCGGGTCGCGGTCGCGGAGCAGCAGCTCGGTCGCGAGCGCGTAGATGTCGTAGGCGCCGCCGGTCTCCCGCTGGCCGCGCAGCGTCGAGAGTGCGACGAGCGTCGCCCCGGATGCTCTCGCCGAGCCGATCCAGCGCGAGCGCACGCTGCCGAGCGTCGTGGCGCCGTCCCCGGTGACAGCGAGGTACGCGAAGTACTCGGCACTGCCCTCCAGCAGCCACCACGGCCCGGCCTGAGGAACCTCGTCCAGTCCCGAGACGCTCATCGCGCGCTGGCCGATTACCTCGTACTGGAGCAGGTGGAACGCCTCGTGCGCCGCGATCTTGAGCTGATTGGAGTCCGGTCCCGAGGCGAACCAAGGTGGGCCGAGCCACACCTGCCGGAGGGTCGCGTGCCCGACTTGCCCGCCTGACCAGAGTGCCCGCGCATTCTCCGGAGACGTCGGCACGTTCGCGGCATAGGCGGCGATGAGCTCCTCGACGTTCGTGTGTGCCCAGACGGTGAATGCCGGAAGCTCGCGGCCCAGCGTCGAGCGGTAGAGCCGCGCACCCGCGTCGAGCCCACGGCGGACGAGCGCCTGCTGCGCCGCGCTCAACTGCGAGCCGAAGACGTAGGTCGCCGGCGCCCCCGGCGCCGGAGTGGGTGGAACTGCCGGCTGCTGAGGCGGCTTCGGTCTGGGGCAGCCGGCGACGATCCTGCGCGCGAGCGGGTTCAACGGCGCCGGCTTGCGGCCGACGCTCCAGCGAGACAGCCCGCTCGCCCCGCCCGAGGTCTGGACGCTCACTCGCCAACCCGACCCTGCGCGGGTCGCCGTGATCCGCCCGATCCGGAGCCCGCATGCGGACGCCTTCGTCCGCAGAACGGCGCGGACGGCGGCGACCGCCTGGGGCTTCGTCAGCACCGGCGCGGCCGGCAGGGCAGTCGCGATCGGCGCGATTGCGGCCAGGCTGAGCCCGATCAGAGCCGTCGCCGCAAGCGACCCACGCACCACGGCCCGATCATCCCACTCCGAGGGCGAGAAGTCGATCCGCGGCAGGTGGCGGTCTCAGGCGGTCTGGCGCTCGCTGCACCAGTCGCCGAAGGCGGCCCAGGCGTTCAGGTAGCCGGCGAGCTGTGTCAGCCCGCGGGCGACCTCGACCTTGATCGAGATCACGCAGATCGGGCAGAACGGCTCCTCGGCGGAGCGGGCGGGATGGTCTCCACAGCGGCAGCACATCGTGCTTCTGTAACGGCGCCGGCGGCGGAATGGTTACGGGTCGAGGTCGTCCTCCTCGACGCCCTCGGCGAGGGCCGCCGACGCCCAGCCGCCTTCCGCGGAGGCGGGCCGGGCGAGCGCGGCGAGGATCGCCTCGCGCTCCTCCTCGGTGGGCTCGGGCTCGATCGTCGCGGACACGGCCGTAGCCTAGCCCGGCGAAATCACCTTTTCGAGGGATTACGGGCCGCAGAGCGACGTTCATCATCCCGGGGTCTGACGATCTGATCCGCAACAGGGAGGGCACGGACATGTTGCAGTGGAGGAATGGCCGCCTCGTCGGGGTTTTGATCGCGCTCGTGGCTCTCGCCACGGCGATCGGAAACTGGGGCTGGGACAGCTTCACCTGGGGCTGGTAAGGACCGCGCGATGAGTCCGTGGGGGAAACTCCCCCCGCGGCTCGCGGCGGTCGTCTTGCCGGTCGGGCTGCTGGGATTCGTGGTCGCTGCTGCGGCCGCGGTCTCGTTCGCCGTCTCACCGCGCGACCTGGCGACGATCGCCGGGATCGCCGGCTTGCTGGCGGCATCGACGCTCGCCGAGCGCTACCCGGTCCCGCTCGACGGGATCGACACCGGCGGCGTCTCGCTCGGCTTCGTCTTCTGCACGGCCGCGATCGTGCTCTACGGCTGGCAGGCGGGCGTCGTCGTCGGCATGGCGGCGCCGATCATGCACCTGTTCGAGCATCGCCCGCCGATCCGCGTCATCTACAACGCGGCCGTGATGTCGATCGCCGCCGCGGTCGCAGGCGCGACGATCCTCCCGGTGCGCGGCGACGGCGCAGAGCTCGTCTTCGCGCAGGTCGTCCTCGCCGCCTTCGCCTTCTACTCCGTCAATCTGATCCTGATCAGCCTCGTGGTCGGCGTCAGTGCGCACAAGCCGTTCAGAACGGTCGCGCGGACGAGTGTCGCGGCCACGAGCATGCCGTTCGCGCTGATGGCCTCGGCGGCGCTGATGCTCGTGATCCTCTGGCAGCGCTCGCCGTTCCTGTCGGGCGCGCTCGTCGGGCCGCTGCTCGCGATCGCGCTCTACCAGCGCTCGACGTTCCGTGAGCTGCGCGCGATGCGCCTGGCGCTCACCGATCCGCTCACCCAGCTCGGCAACCACCGCCACTTCCACGACCGGCTCGAGCGCGAGCTCGCCGACTCGCAGGCGCAGGGCTATCCGCTCAGCCTCTGCCTCGTGGACATCGACGACTTCAAGAAGATCAACGACCGCTTCGGCCACCCCGCCGGTGACAAGGTGCTCGCCCAGCTCGCCACGAACCTGCGCCAGGGCGGGGAGGCGTTCCGGCTCGGCGGCGACGAGTTCGCGATCCTGCTGCCCGGCCGCGACGAGGAGGGTGCGCGGATCGCGGCCGAGTCGATCATCGACCGGATCTCGGCCGCCGAGCTGCCGCCGGCCGGGCCGGTCACGGTCAGCGCCGGCATCGCCACCGCTCCCGCCGAGGACGTCTGCCGCGACGAGCTCGTGCGCCGCGCCGACAGCGCCCTCTACTGGGCGAAGGAGTACGGCAAGAACCAGACGCGGGTCTACCGGCCGGACGTGGTCGAGATCGCGGAGCTGAAGCGGCTCGCCGCCGGCCCCGACCGCGCCGCCCGCTTCCGCGCCGCTGCAAGCCTCGCCAAGGCCGTCGACGCGCGCGACGCTTACACGGGCTCGCACTCGGAGCGCGTCTCCGATCTCGCAGCCCGGATCGCGACCCGCCTCGGCGTCGACCGCGAGCAGATCGAGCTGACGCGCCTCGCGGCCAGCCTGCACGACCTCGGCAAGCTCGCGATTCCGGAGGAGATCCTGCGCAAGCCCGGCCCGCTCTCGGAGACGGAGCGGCTCGTGCTCGAGCGTCACCCGCAGATCGGCTACCGGATGCTCGAGAGCCTCGGCGTCGACCCCGTCGCCGACTGGGTGCTCCATCACCACGAGCGCTGGGACGGCACCGGCTATCCCGACGCGCTCGGCGGCGAGGACATCCCCCTCGGCGCCCGGATCATCTTCGTCGCCGACGCCTACGACGCGATGACGTCCGACCGCGTCTACCGCGGCCGGCTCACCGACGACGAGGCGGTCGCCGAGCTGGCGCGCTGCTCCGGCAGCCAGTTCGACCCGGACGTCGTCGCCGCGCTCGCCGACGAGCTCGGCATTGGCGCCGCCTGGTCCGCCGCGGCCGCAATCCCGGCCTAACCCAGCGGTACGAGCCGGGACGCGGTCGCCTTGAAGGAGGCGACGACGGGCTCCCCCTCGCGCAGCTCCAGGCGCTCCGCCGACGCCGTGGTGATCTCGGCCGTCAGCGGCCCCACCCGGACGCGGACACGGTTGCCGAGGACGACGAGCGACCGCACCTCACCGCGGACGTGGTTGACCGCCGAGTCGGGTGATTCGGCACGCGCGAGCGAGACCTCCCACGGGTAGACGGCGAGCCCGACGCGGCCCTCTACGCCGTCGGCCGAGTACATCGAGCCACCTGCGTCGAGCACGACCTCCGTCAGACCCTCGGCGCCCGGCCGAGCGGTCCCGTGGAGCAGGTTCGCGCCCGTGAAGCTCGCCACGAACGCGTCCGCCGGGGCGGCGAGCAGCTCAGCCGACGGCCCGAGCTGCAGGATCTGCCCGTCGACGATCACGCCGACGCGTTCGGCGAGCGCCGCTGCGTCCTCGAAGTCGTGCGTGACAAGCAGCGTCGGCAGCCGCAACTCGGCCAGGAGCTCTGCAAGCTCTCCGCGGACAACGTTGCGCGTGTGCGCATCGAGCGCCGAGAGCGGCTCGTCGAGTAGCAGCACCGCCGGGTCGCGGGCCAGTGCCCGCGCAAGCGCGACCCGCTGCCGCTCACCCCCAGAGAGGTCGGCCGGTCGCGCCTGCGCGAGGTGTGAGATCCGGAAGCGCTCGAGCAGCTCGTCCACGCGCTCCCGCCCGCCGAACGCGACGTTGCGGCGCACGTCGAGATGCGGGAAGAGCGCGTACTCCTGGAAGACGAGCCCGACAGAGCGTTGCTCAGGCGGCAGGTCGACTCCCGCGTCGGTGTCGAGCCACGTCTGCGCGCCGAACGAGATCGTTCCCCGGTCGGGCCGCAGCAGGCCCGCGATCGCGCGCAGCACGCTCGACTTCCCCGCTCCCGACGGCCCGACGAGCGCGAGCGTCTCGCGCCCGAGCGTCGCCGCTAGCGAGAGCCGAAAGGAGCGAAGGGGGTGGTCGAGGGTGAGTTCGAGCGTGTCCATGAGGGCACGAGCTTGACGGCGAGAAGGACGAACGCGCTGATGACGACGAGCTCGGCGCCGATCGCGAGCGCGACGTCGAAGTCGACGTCGAACTGCTCGTAGACGGCCAGCGAGAGCGTCTGCGTCACGCCCTGGAGCGAGCCGGCGAACATGATCGTGGCGCCGAACTCGCCGAGGCCGCGGGCGAACGAGAGCGCCCAACCTGCGCCGAGCCCGCCGGATGCGAGCGGCAGGGCGACGCGGAGGAAGGTGCGGGCGGGGCCGGCGCCGAGCGTGCGTGCAGCGCCGGTGAGCGTCGGGTCGACTGACTCGAACGCCGAGATCGCAGCGCGGAGGTAGAAGGGGCCGGCGACGAACATGATCGCGAAGACGACCGCGAGCTGGGTGAAGGGAATCGAGAGCCCGAGCACCTCGAGCGTGCCACCGAGCAGGCCGGCGCGGCCGAACGCGGCGAGGAGGCCGATGCCGGCAACCGCGGGCGGGAGCACGAGCGGCAACTCCACCGCGGTCACGAGCAGCGGCTTGGCACGGAACGAGTACGAACCGATCAGATAGGCAGCGGGCGTCCCGACCAGCAGGATCACCGCGTTCGCAATCAGCGTCGTCTTCAAGGTCACGACGAGCGCGTCGATCGCGGCCGGATCGTTCATCCCGTCGAGCAGCTGACCCGGCGGGATGTCGACGAAGATCGCGACGATCGGGAGGAGGAGGAACGAGAGCGCGAGTGCGGTCGCGAGCGCGAGCACGACGCCGAACGGGGTTTTCACGGAAGCCCGAAGCCGGCTTCCCGCAACTCGCGCCTGCCGTCCGTGCTGAGCAGGTCGGCGACGAGCTCGAGGGCGGCTTCCCGGTTCTTCGACCCCTTCACGACCGCGACCTCGTACCGGACGGTCGGCTGCGAGCGCTTCGGCAGCGGGATCGCGAGCAGGCGCGACGAAGCTGCGCGCACGTCGGTTGCGTAGACGAACCCGGCATCCGCCTCGCCGAGCGCCAGCTTGCCGACGATCCCCTTCACGTCCGGCTCCTGGCTGACCGCCTTGCGCAGCACCTTCAGGAGCGCGAGCCGCTTCAGCACCTCACGGGTGTAGAGGCCGATCGGCACCTTCTGACCCGCGACGACGAGCTTGAGCTTCGGCCGCTTGGCCAGGTCGAAGACGGAGCGGATCTTCGCCGGGTTCGAGCGCGGGACCGCGAGCACGAGCGAGTTGGTGGCGAACGTCCGCGGCTTCTCGACGAGGCCGTCGCGGAAGAGGCTCTGCGTGTAGACGGGACTCGCCGAGGCGAAGACGTCCGCCGGTGCGCCGCGCGAGATCTGGAGGGCGAGCTGGTTCGAGCCGGCGAACTGGAACCGCGACGCGGGCGAGACCTTCGGGAAGACCTCGGTGAGCGAGGCTGCGGCGTAGACCGTTGCGGGGCCGTCCGCACGCTGGGACGTGAAGCCGGCGAGAAACGCGACCGCCGCCACGAGTGCGCCACCGAAGACGAGCCCCGACCTCATCGCTCCACCATCACCGAGGTCGACTTGACGACGCCGGCGGCGCTCATCCCCGCCTTCAGCCCGAGCTCGTCCACCGACTCGCGCGTCACGATCGCGACCACGCGCGACGGCTCGGTGACGTCGATCTCGACCCGTGCGAGCAGGCCGTCCAGCTCGACCGAGCGGACGACGCCGCGGAAGCGGTTGCGCGCGGAGAGCGTCTCGTCGCCGTGCGGCGCGCGCAGGCGCTCGACCTCGGCGACGGGGACGACGCGCCGGTTGGCGGCATCGCGCTCCACCGTGATCTTGCCGTCGCGATCCCAGCGGCGGAGCGTGTCGACGCTGATCCCGAGCGCGCGGGCGGCCTCGGCGGCCGAGAGCATCTGCCTAGGCATTGCCTATGCATCATAGAATCGCGGGATGGAGGTTGTCCAGCCGACCGACGTCTCGGAGTTCCTCGCACGGGCGGCGCAGCTGCTCGCCGACGAGGCGCGCCACAACCTGATCCTCGGGCTCGCCGGGACGCTCCGCGACGAGCCCGGCCTCTATCCCGAGCACGAGCTCTGGCTCGTCGAGGACGCGGGCGCGATCGTCGGTGCGGCGCTGCGGACTCCGCCGTACAACCTCGTTCTCGGCGACGGCGGCGAGGCGGCGCTGGAGGCGCTCGCGCGCGTCGTAGGCGCCGGCATCCCCGGGGCCGTCGGCGCCGTGCCGGAGATCGACGGCTTCGTCGCCGCCTGCGCACGTCTGCACGGTGTCGCGCACGAGCCGCGCGTGCAGCAGGGCATCTACGCGCTCGAGTCGGTTGTGCCGCCCGAGCGCCCGCTCGGCGCTCCGCGCGCGGCGACGCCGGCCGACCGCGAACTGCTCGTCCGCTGGTGGGGCGAGTTCGGCCGCGAGGCGCTCGGGGCGCTCGAGCAGGACGAGGAGGAGAACGGCCGCAGCGTCGACCACAAACTGACCGCTGCCGGCAACGGGATCGCGCTCTGGGAGGACGGCGGCGAGCCGGTGTCCGCTGGTCGCGCTACGGCAGCCCGACGCCGACCGGCGTCCGGATCGGGCCCGTCTACACGCCGCCCGCGCATCGCGGCCGCGGCTACGCGAGCGCGCTCACCGCGCACGTGTCGGCGGAGCAACTCGCCGCCGGCCGCAGCTTCTGCTTCCTCTACACGGATCTCGCGAACCCGACGTCGAACAAGATCTACGTCGCGATCGGCTACCGGCGCGTCTGCGACTCGATTCAGTACGCGTTCGTCTAGAGCGGGATGTTGCCGTGCTTGCGCTTGGGGCGTGGTTCACGCTTGGTCTTCGCGATCTCGAGGGCCGAGATCAGGATCGGCCGCGTCAGCCGCGGCTCGATCACCTCGTCCACGTAGCCGCGCTCGGCGGCGTGGTAGGGGTTGGCGAAGCGCTCCTTGTAGTCGGCGATCAGCTCGGCCCGGCGCGCCTCGGGATCGTCCGCCTCCTCGAGCTCCTTGCGGAAGATGATGTTGACGGCGCCCTCCGGGCCCATCACGGCAACCTCCGCGGTCGGCCAGGCGACGTTGAAGTCGGCGCGGATGTGCTTCGAGCTCATGACGTCGTACGCCCCGCCGTACGCCTTGCGCGTGATCACGGTCAGCTTGGGCACGGTCGCCTCGGCGAAGGCGTAGAGGAGCTTGGCGCCGTGGCGGATGATCCCGCCCCACTCCTGCTCGGTGCCGGGCAGGAAGCCGGGGACGTCGACGAAGGTGACGAGCGGGACGTTGAACGCGTCGCAGGTGCGGACGAAGCGCGCCGCCTTGACGGACGCGTCGATGTCGAGCACGCCGGCGAGCGCGGCCGGCTGGTTGCCGACGACGCCGACGGGATGGCCGCCGAGCCGCGCGAAGCCACAGACGATGTTGGCGGCGAAGCGCGGCTGCACCTCCATGAACTCGCCGTCGTCGACGACCTTCGCGATCACCTGCTTCATGTCGTACGGCTTGGTCGCCTCGTCCGGGATGAACGTGTCCAGCTCGGGTGCCTCGCGGTCGACCGGGTCGGTCGGCGGCGTGTGCAGCGGCCGCTCGAGGTTGTTCTGCGGGCAGGAACGAGAGCAGGTA
The DNA here is from genome assembly GCA_963705515.1 of uncultured Gaiellaceae bacterium. Classification (GTDB taxonomy): domain Bacteria; phylum Actinomycetota; class Thermoleophilia; order Gaiellales; family Gaiellaceae; genus Gaiellasilicea. The sequence continues at coordinate 862,423 of CAVPJV010000008.1, read as the reverse complement.
GCGCGCGTCCTCGAGGACGGCCTCCTCGTCGGCCGCGGTGAAGTGCGCGACGCCCGACTTGGCCGCGTGCGTCTCGGCGCCGCCGAGCTCCTCGAACGAGACCTCCTCCCCGGTCACGGTCTTCACGACGTCGGGGCCGGTGATGAACATGTACGAGCTCGACTCGGCCATCAGCACGAAGTCGGTGATCGCGGGCGAGTAGACGGCGCCGCCGGCCGTCGGGCCGAGCACGAGCGAGAGCTGCGGGATCACGCCCGAGGCCTGGACGTTGCGCCAGAAGATCTCCGCGTAGCCGGCGAGCGAGACGACGCCTTCCTGGATCCGCGCCCCGCCCGAGTCGTTGATCCCGATCACCGGACACCCGTACTTCAGGGCCATGTCCATCACCTTGCAGATCTTCTCGGCGAAGACCTCGGAGAGCGAGCCGCCGAAGACGGTGAAGTCCTGGGAGAAGACAAAGACCTTGCGGCCGAAGACCTCGCCGTAGCCGGTCACGACGGCGTCGCCGTACGGCCGGTTGGCCATCGAGTCGAAGTCGGGGTTGCGGTGGCGGACGTAGCGGTCGAGCTCGACGAACGAGCCTGGGTCGAGCAGCTTCTCGACCCGCTCGCGGGCGAGCAGCTTCCCTCGCTCCCGCTGCCGCGCGACCGCCTTCTCGCTGCCGGCGGTGGCGGCCTGCTCGGAGAGCTCCTGCAGCCAGGCCAGCTTGGCGGCGGTGGTGTCGTGCGTCTCGGCCATCGCGGGAGCCTAACGCGCGGGTGCGCGGTAGATTCGCGGCATGGAACCGCCGCTCGACCGCTCGACGATCTGGCCGTACGTCGACGGGGAGCCGGGGCCGTTCCACTACGCGAGGAACGCGCATCCGGTCGGCGTCGAGGTCGAGCGCGTGCTCGGCGTGCTCGACGGCGGCGAGGCTCTCCTCTTCTCGTCGGGCATGGGCGCGACGACGGCTGTCGTGCTCGCGCTGCTCGAGCCCGGCCGAACGGTCGCGCTCGCGCAGGACGCCTACTACGGAACCGGCGTGCTCCTGACCGAGCTCGAGCGCTGGGGGCTGCAGCACGTTCTCTTCGACCAGACCGGGCCGCCGCCCGCAGGTGCCGACCTCGTCTGGCTCGAGGCGCCGTCGAACCCGCTCCTGACGATGCCGGACTTCGAAGCCGCCGCCGCGCACCCGGGCCTCGTTCTCTGCGACGCCACGGCGGCGACGCCCGTCCACCTGCGGCCGCTCGAGCGCGGCTGCGACCTCGTCCTCCACTCGGCGACGAAGTACCTCGGCGGCCACCACGACGTGCAGCTCGGCGCGGTCGTCGCGAAGAGCAGCGAGCATGCAGCCCGGCTGCACGAGTTCCGCAGCCGTTCGGGGATCGTGGCCGCCCCCGACCCCGCCTGGCTGCTCCTGCGCGGTCTGCAGACGCTGGAGGTGCGCGTCCGAGCGCAGACCGAGACCGCGAAGACGCTGGCCACCCAGCTTGAAGCGCACGCGGGGGTGCAGAACGTCCGCTATCCCGGTTTCGGCGCGCTGATCTCCTTCGACGTCGCCGACGGCGCAGCGGCGCGGCGGGTCGAGACGGCGACGGCGCTGATCGTGAACGCGACCAGCCTGGGCGGTGTCACCTCGACGATGGAGTCGCGCCACCGCTGGGAGGGCCGGCGCGTGCCGGAGGGGCTGCTGCGCCTGTCGGTCGGGCTCGAGCCGGCCGGCGCGCTCTGGACCGACCTCGAGCAGGCGCTCGCCCGCGCGTAACCCCACTCGCGGGAGTTCTCGTGGCTCTACCAAAAGACAGAGGCGAGGAGCTCGAGCGGATCGAGATCGACCTCCTGCTCGAGGGGATCCATCGCCGCTACGGCTTCGACTTCCGTCAGTACGCGCCGGCCTCGCTGCGGCGGCGCCTGCGCCGACGGATGGACGGCGAGAAGGTCGAGACGATCTCGGCGCTGCGGGACCTGCTCCTGCACGACCCGGCGGTGATGGAGCGGCTGCTGCTCGACCTCTCCGTGAACGTGACCTCGATGTTCCGCGATCCGAGCTTCTTCCTCTCCTTCCGGGAGAAGGTGGTGCCGATGCTGCGCACGTATCCGTTGGCGCGGCTCTGGGTGGCGGGCTGCTCGACGGGCGAGGAGGTCTATTCACTGGCGATCCTGCTCGCCGAGGAGGGCCTCGCCGATCGCGTCCGCATCTTCGCCACCGACATCAACGAGACCGTGCTCGAACAGGCCCGGCTCGGCGTCTTGCCGGTCGACAAGATGCAGGAGTACACGCAGAACTACATCTGCGCCGGTGGTACGCGCTCGTTCTCGGAGTACTACGTCGCACGCCACGACGGGGCCCGCTTCGCTCGCGAGCTCGTCGACGGCGTCACCTTCACGCAGCACGACCTCGTCTCGGACTCGGCCTTCAACGAGTTCAACGTGATCGTGTGCCGGAACGTGCTGATCTATTTTGCGCAGCCGCTGCAGGAGCGCGTGCACGAGCTCTTCTACGACAGCCTGGCGCAGCTCGGGGTCCTCGCGCTGGGGCCGAAGGAGACGATCCGCTTCTCCCCGCACGAGCGCTCATTCGAGGAGGTCGACGCCGAGGAGCGTCTGTTCAAGAAGGTCTCATAGGCGACGAGCTCGCCCCCCGCCGCGAATAAGCCGAAGGGGACGGCGAAGCCGCAGACGCGGGCCTAGTCGGACGCGGCCGTTCCGCACACGACGGGGTCTGACCCCGGACATGGCCGGAACGGACGATGGCACGCCGACGCAAAGCCGCTTGCCGACGTGACCGCACGCCTGTTCAGGACTGGACGGGGTCTGACCCCGGACATGTCCCTTCGCGGCGTCAGCGACCAACGCCGCCGGTCGTGTCGCTCGAGAGCTTCGCGGCGAAGTAGACCGGGATCATCGAGAGCAGGATCACGAAGACGGCGACGACGTTGACGATCGGGAGCTGGTTCGGCCGCGAGAGGTTGTTGAGGATCCAGATCGGCAGCGTCTGGTCGGGCCCCGCGGTGAACGTGGTCACGATCACCTCGTCGAAGCTGAGCGCGAACGCGAGCAGCCCGCCTGCGAGCAGCGCCGTCTTCAGCTGCGGGAAGGTCACGAGGCGGAACGTCTGCCACATGTCGGCGCCAAGATCCGACGATGCCTCCTCCAGCGACCCCTGCGTCCGCCGCAGCCGCGCGATCACGTTGTTGTAGACGACGACGATGCAGAAGGTCGCGTGCCCGACCATGATCGTGAACAGCCCGAGCTCGACGCCGAAGGGCTGGGGGATGTTGCGGAAGGTGGCGTTCAGGGCCATCCCGGTCACGATCCCGGGCAGCGCGATCGGGAGGATGACGAGGAACGAGATCGCGTCGCGCCCGAAGAAGCGGTACCGCGCGACCGCCATCGCCGCGAGCGAGCCGAGCAGCAGCGCAATCGCTGTCGCGCCGAGCGCCGCCTTCAGCGAGACGAGGAGGGCGTCGCGGACACCCGGATTGTCGATCGCCTTCCCGAACCACTTCAGCGTCAGGCCGGGAATCGGCCACACGAGCGTCCGCCGAGTGTTGAAGGCGTAGAGGACGATCACGAGCAGCGGCAGGTAGATGAATGCGAGCGTGACGCCCGTCGCGCCGCGCAGGATCCAGGTTCCCGCTCTCGAGGTCACAGGCTGTCGAACGCTCCGGCCCGCCGCGCGAGCAGCAGGTAGACGACCATCACGGCCACGGGCACAGTCGCGAACGCAGCCGCGAACGGGAGGTTGTTGGCGACTCCGACATTGGCGTAGACGACGTTGCCGATGAATTGCGTGCTCGAGACAAGCTGCGGGGTGATGTAGTCGCCGAGTGTCAGCGAGAACGTGAAGATCGAGCCAGCTGCGACCGCCGGCAGCGCGAGCGGGAAGACGACGCTGGCCATCGTCCGGAGCCCCTTCGCGCCGAGATCGGACGACGCCTCGAGCAGGGAGCCCGGGATCCGCTCGAGACCGGCATAGATGGGAAGGATCATGAACGGCAGCCAGAGGTAGCTGAAGACGAGCCACGTGGCAACGTTCCCGAAGCCGGGGCCGGTGAGGCCGAACGGCTCGAGCGCCCAGTTCAGCACCCCTTGCTCCTGGAGGATGATCCTCCAGGCGTAGACCTTCACGAGGTAGCTCGCCCAGAGCGGCAGCAGGATCGCGACGACGAGCAGGCTGCGCGTCCGCGGCGAGGCGACCTTGGCCATGTAGAACGCGATCGGGAATGCGAGCACCGCGTCGGTGACGGTCACGGCCGCCGCGATCAGGATCGTCCGCTGGGTGATCGTCCGGTAGACGTCACTCTTCCAGAGCAGCTCGAAGTTCTGGAACCCGTAGTCGTGCACGATCTCGGCCGTGAACGGGTCGAGGCGCCAGAAAGCGGCCACGAACAGAACGGCGAGCGAGCCGAGGTAGGCGAGCAGGAGCCACGAGAGCGGCGGTGCGAGCAGCAGCCCGACCCGCAGCCGCGGGTGCCGGTAGAGAAACGACGAGAGGCGCCGCCCCGGAGTGTTCCGGGGCGGCGCCTCGAGTGCCTCAGGCGTTGCGATGGGCTATCCCTTGATCTCCGTCCAGGCCTGCACCCACTCCGAGTAGTCCTTGCAGACCTCGCCCCGGTCGTCGCCACAGTCCTTCACCGGCGTCGTCCAGTACGCGACCTTGTCGAAGTAGGCCTCGTCGTCGGCGTGGTAGGTGGTGCAGTGGTTCTTGTCCGCCGTCAGAGCGCAGGACTTTGCGTTCGACGGCGCCTCGCCGAACCACTCGGCGACGGCCGCGTTGGCCTTCGGCGAGATGATGTGGTTCATCCACTTGTACATGCAGTTCGGATGCTTGGCCTTCGAGGAGATCATCCAGGTGTCCGACCAACCGGTCGAGCCCTCCTTCGGCAGCGTCGTCTCGACCTTCGCCTTGTCCGCCGAGCAACAGGTTCGCGATCACCTGCCACGTCGTCCCGACGACCGAGTTGCCCGCGGCGAAGGCCGCCTGCGCCTTGGTGTAGTCGGACCAGTACTCGCCGATGATCGCCCGCTGCTTCTTGAGCAGGTCGATCGCCGCCGTGAACTGCTCGTCGTCGAGCTCGTAGACGTTGTCGATCCCGAGGTCGGGCTGGGTCGCCTTCAGGTAGAGCGCCGCGTCGGCGATGTAGATCGGGCTGTCGTACGCCGTCACCTTCCCCTTGTACGGAGAGTTCTCGTCCCAGACGACACTCCACGAGTCCGGTGCGGGCGTCACCTTGTCGGTGCGCCACATCAGCAGGTTCGCGCCGCGGCCGTGGGGGACGCCGTACATCTGGCCGTCGACCGAGTTGTGCGGCTGGTCCTTCAGGCCGTCGAAGACGTCGGCGTAGTTCGGGATCAGGTCGGTGTTGACAGGTGCGACGTCCCCGGCTGCGATCAGCCGCAGAGTCGCGTCGCCCGAGGCCGAGACGCCGTCGTACTGGCCGGTGCGCATCAGCGTCACCATCTCGTCCGACGTGTTGCCCGTCTTCACGTTGACCTGGCAACCGGTCTCCGTCTCGAAGTCCGTCACCCAGTCGACCTTCGGGTCGGTGCTGCCGTCCTCGACGTAGCCGGCCCAGGCGATCAGGTTGACCTGGCCCTCGCCCTCGCCGAGCGTCTGCGTCATGCCCTCGGGCGTGCCGGTCGTCTCCGCGGCTGTCGTCCCGGCGCCGCCAGCCTCGTTGTCGTCGCCGCCGCAGCCTGCGGCCATGACGCTCAATATGCCGGTCGCCAGCAGCGCTGCCGCCCAGCGTCCGACTTTCTGCTTGCTCATGCCTCGTCTCCTCCGTTCGACTTGGTCTCGATCGTGAATGCGTTCTCGGGCAGCCAGCTCGCCCGGATCCGCGTTCCCTGTCGCTCCAACACCTCGCTCGAGCCGCGCTCGAGGTTCTGGCTCACCGCCGTCAGCTCGCCACCCGCGTCGAGCGCAACGTGATAGCGCGTGATCGCACCGACATAGACGACGTTCGCGATCCGCCCCGCCTCCACGACGCCGCCGGGCTCCGGGCTCTCGCCCTCGCCGAGCAGGCGGATCTTCTCGGGCCGCACGGTGAAGCGGCGACCGGCGCGCTCGAGCACGTTCGAGATGCCGACGAAGCCGGCGATGAACTCGCTCGTGGGATGCTCGTACACCTCGGCCGGGGCGCCGATCTGCTCGATCCGACCCTCGTTGAACACCGCCAGGCGGTCGCTCATCGTCAGCGCCTCCTCCTGGTCGTGCGTGACGTAGACGAAGGTGATCCCGAGCTCCTGCTGGATCCGCTTCAGCTCGATCTGCAGCTCCTGACGCAGCTTCAGGTCGAGCGCCCCGAGCGGCTCGTCGAGCAGCAGCGCCTGCGGCCGGTTGACGATCGCGCGGGCGAGCGCGACGCGCTGTCGCTGGCCGCCGGAGAGCTGCCCGGGCTTGCGGCCGCCGTAGCTCTCGAGCCGTACGAGCGCGAGTGCCTCGCCCGCGCGCCGACGCCGCTCGGCCCGCGGCACCTTCTTCACGCGGAGCCCGTACTCGACGTTGTCCTGGACGGTCATGTGCGGGAAGAGCGCGTAGTCCTGGAAGACCGTGTTGACGTCGCGCGCGTAGGGCGGCAGCTTCGAGACGTCCTTGCCGCCGAGCTCGACGCTGCCCTCGTCCGGCTGCTCGAAGCCGGCGATCACGCGCAGCGTCGTCGTCTTGCCCGAGCCCGAGGGGCCGAGCATGGTGAAGAACTCGCCGCGCCGGATCTCGAGATCGACGCCGTCGACCGCGGTCACGTCGCCGTAGCGCTTGCGCAGCCCGGCGACGCGGACGTCGATCTCAGCTTGCGGCGGCAAGCGACTCCTCGAGCAGCTCGAGGCCGCGCCCGAGCTCCTCGTCGGTGACGGTGAGCGGCGGCAGCAGCCGCAGGACGTTCCCGTAGAGGCCGCACGAGAGCAGGAGCAGGCCACGGTCGAACGCGGCGGCGGTGACCCGTTGGGCGACGTCGGGGCTCTGCTCGCGGAGCTCGAGGGCCAGCATCGGCCCGAGCCCGCGCACCTCGCCGATCGCGTCGTGCCGCGCGGCGATCTCCTCGAGCCGCGCCCGGAGCGTCTCGCCGAGCTCGTCCGCGCGGGCGCGGAAGTCCGGCGCGGCGACCGTGTCGAGGACGACGGCGGCCGCGGCGCAGGCGACGGGATTGCCGCCGAACGTGCCGCCGAGCCCGCCCGGGCCGGGCGCGTCCATGACCTCGCCGCGTCCGGTGACAGCAGCCAGCGGCAGCCCGCCGCCGAGCGACTTCCCCGACACGAGCAGGTCCGGCGCAACGCCGCTGTGCTCGATCGCCCACATCGGCCCGGTCCTCCCCACCCCCGACTGCACCTCGTCGGCGACGAAGAGGATCCCGTGCCGGTCGCAGAGCTCGCGCAGCTTCCCCAGGTAGTCGCCGGGCATCGGGATGAAGCCGCCTTCTCCCTGCACGGTCTCGAGCACGACGCACGCAACCGTCTCCGCCTCGACCTCGCTCTTGAACAGATGCTCGAGCGACGCGATCGCGGCGTCCGTGTCGATACCGCGGTAGGGATACGGCGCGGCGGCACGGTAGACCTCGCCGGGGAAGGGGCCGAACCCCGCCTTGTAGGGCCGCACCTTGCTCGTCATCGCCATCGTCAGCAGCGTCCGGCCGTGGAAGCCGTTCTCGAAGACGACGACGGCGGGCCGTCCGGTGGCGGCGCGCGCGATCTTGACGGCGTTCTCGATCGCCTCGGCGCCGGAGTTGACGAGGATCGACTTCTGCGCCTCGCCCGTGCAGGGCGAGTGCTCCGCGAGCCTCCGGCAGACCTCGACGTAGGGCTCGTAGGTGCCGACCATGAAGCACTGGTGGAGGAAGCGGTCGACCTGCTCGTGGATCGCGGCGACGACGGGCGCGAACCCGTGACCCGTGTTCTGGCAGGCGATACCGCCGGCGAAGTCGAGGTAGACGGTGCCGTCGGCGGCTTCGACGTGCGCGCCCTCGGCACGCGCGACCACGAGTCGCGGCGTCGCGACGCCGCGCGCGACGAAACGCTCGCGTGCTTCGAGGACGTCGTCTGCGGGCGTGTGCTCGCGGAGAGACACGCGGCGATTCTCTCGCGCCGCAACCGGCGAGCGCAATGGACCGGGGGTCGTACCGTCGCGCGCCGTTCTTCGACACGATGTCGTAAAGGCACACTCGCGGCGCATGGCCGTACTGCGTGATTGCTTGCTTCCTGCCGCGAGCAAGGAGTAGCGTCTTGGCCGTGGCGTCCAAGCGGCGCCGCCCACTCGATGCTGACCGTCCGTGACATCGCGAACCTGCCGGGCCTCGGGCTGGAGCTCGCCGCGGGCGCGACCGGCGCCGACAATCCGATCCGCTGGGTCCACGTCTCCGAGCTCCCCGACCCGACGCCGTGGCTCGAGGGTGGCGAGCTGTTGATCACGACCGGGATCGGCATCGGCGAGCTCTCGCGACCCCACCGTGAGTACGTGCGCCGGCTGGCGGGCCACGGCCTCGCCGGGCTCGCGTTCGGCGTCGGCTTCGGCTGGGCCGAGCCGCCGGCCGCGCTCGCAGACGAGGCGGAGCGGCTCGACTTCCCGCTCGTCACCGTCCCGTATGAGGTGCCGTTCATCGCGTTGACGAAGGCGATCTCCTCCCGGCTCGCGAACGCGCAGCTCGCCCGCCTCGAGCGTGCGCTCGAGGTGCACGAGCGGCTCGCGGACTCCGTCCTCGAGGGCCAGGGAGCGCCGGCGCTGCTGGCGATCCTGGGCGATCACGTCGGCTGCTCGCTCGCCCTCGTCGACGAGGCGGGACGCGTCGTCGGCGAGCGCCACAGCGCACGGCTCGACGACTGCGAGCACGTGCTCGAGCTGCCGGTCGTCGCCGACGGCGAGACCTGGTCGCTGCGGGCCGGCAAGCCGCGCGACGAGCTCTCGGAGTACGACCGCCTCGTGCTCCACCACGGCCAGTCCGCGCTCGCCTTCGAGCTCTCGCGGCGACATGCGATCTCGGCAGCCGAGCTGCGGCTCGCGGGCGACCTGCTCGAGGACCTCGAGCACGACCGGCTCGACGAGCGCGAGATCGCACGCCGGATCGCCGCATTCGGGCTCGATCCGCAGGATCGCTACGCGGCGCTCCTCGCGGTCGCGGTCGGCGCCCAGCTCGGCGACGACGTCCGCACCGCGGCGGCCAAGCTGCTCGACGCCCGCGGGGCGCGGTATCTCTCCGCCTCACGGCGCGATCGGGCCGCGTTCCTCGTCGCGACCGACCTGGAGGAGGACGCGCTCACGATCGCCAGGGAGCTGGTCGAGGCCGCGCCGGGAACCCGGGTCGGTGTCGGCCGTCCCGCTTCGGGATCCGGCCTCGGCCGCAGCCTGCTCGAGGCGCGCGCCGCGCTCGACGCCGTCGCCGGGCCGGTCGCCTCGTACCAGGATCTCGGCTCCCTCGAGCTGCTGTTGAGCCTGCCGGGCGCCGCCCTGGAGGCGTTCGTCGCACGTGTGCTCGGCCCCGCGTCCACGAATGCGTGGCTGCTCGAGTCGCTCGCGGCGCTGCTCGACAGCGGCTGCCGCTGGAGCGACGCCGCGGACCGGCTCGGCGTCCACCGGCACACGCTCCGCTACCGGATGGACCAGCTGCGCAAGCAGACCGGGCGCCATCCGGACGACCCGGCGCAGCGCATGGAGCTCTGGCTCGCGGTCAAGGCGAAGCAGGCGATCGCGGCGCGGGAGGCGGAACCTGCAACCGTTTGACCCACGCCCGCCGGACCGCGATGTGGTGCGCACACGCGTAACTGTGCGGTTTACCGCACTTCCCAAGCCGCTTGCCTCTGCCAGGATATGTCCATGCCCAACACCGTGGTGATCATCGACGACCACCCCAGCTTTCGCGCCTCCGCACGGGCGATTCTGGAAGCTGAAGGATTCGAGGTCGTCGGTGAGGCCGCAGACGGCTCCTCCGGGATCGCCGCCGCGCGCATGCTCGCGCCGGACGTGATCCTGCTCGACGTGCAGCTGCCGGACATGGACGGATTCGCCGTCTGCCGGGAGCTCAATCTGAACGGCGGCCCACCGGCCGTCGTCTTGGTCTCGAGCCGGGATGCAGCCGACTACGGCGGGCTGATCGAGCAGAGCGGTGCCCGTGGCTTCATCCCCAAGGATGAGCTTGGCGGGACTGCTCTGGCCGACCTGCTCGAATGAGGACCCGCACACTCGTCCTGGTCGCGGCCGGGGGGCTGGCGCTCGCCGCGATCGGCACCGCGCTCGTCCTTGCGAGCGACCACGTCGAGAACACGGCCGCCTTCCTCTCGCTCGCCCTCACCGTCGGGCTCTCGTTCCTCGCCTCAGGCGTGATCGCGCTCTGGAGGCGTCCTGACAACCGCACGGGCTTCCTGCTCGTCCTCGTCGCGTACTTCTGGTTCCTCGGGGCGCTCACCGAGTCGGACAACGACTGGATCTTCACCCTCGGCGTGCTGGTCAGCAGCCTCGCGCTCGGTGCGTTCGTCCACCTGTTGCTGGCGTACCCGACAGGGCATCTCCAGGGCCGCCGCGATCTGTGGCTCGTGATCAGCACGTACGTGCTCGTCCTCGTCGGCTCCCTCGCGCAGCTGCTGGTCGACGAGCAGCCCGACCCGAACTGCTCCACCTGCACCAGCACGATCGCCGTCACGAGCAGCGAAACGGCGCACACACTCGTTCGCAGCGTCGTCAGCGTGGTCGCCCTTGCACTCCTGATCGCCGTGATCGCGATCGTCGTCACCCGCTTCGTCCGTTCAAGGGGGGCGTTGCACCGGGCGCTCGGCCCTGTCCTCGGCACGGGCGCACTCGTCCTGGGCGTCCTCTTCGTCCAGCTGGTCGTCGACACGATCTCCGAGGATGCGGCCCAGCCGCTCTACTTCCTCTTCCTCGTCACGTTCGCGCTCGTGCCGGTGGCGTTCCTGGCCGGGGTGCTCCGGAGCCGGCTCGCGCGGAGCGGCGTCGCCGACCTGCTCGTCGAGCTCGGCCGCGGGATCCCGATCCGTGACGCGCTCGCCCACTCGCTCCGCGACCCGTCCCTCGACCTCGTCTACTGGCTGCCCGAGCGGGAGCAGCTGGTGCTGCCCAACGGGACCCTGTTCCCCGGCAGCGACGGCACCCGCGTGAGGCACGACGTGCGGCGGAACGGGCAGCTCGTCGGCGCCCTCATCCACGATCCCTCGCTCGCGGACGAGCCCGAGCTCGTCGATGCGGTCGCGGCGGCGGCGGCGCTCTGGCTCGAGAACGAACAGCTGCAGGCCGAGCTGCGAGCGCAGTTCGTCTTCCTCGAGACGATCGTCAACACGGCTCCGTCGCTGCTGATGTCCCTCGAGCTCGATGGACGGATCGCCAACTACAACACCGCCTGCGAGCAGGCCAGCGGCTACGAGAACGTCGAGGACGTTCGCCACGAGTACTTCTGGGACGTCTTCATCTCGCCCGGCGAGCGCGACGAGGTGCGCGAGCGCTTCGAGAGGAACCCGGCCCATCCGTCGGCCATCTGGGAGAACACGTTCGTCAACCGGCGCGGCGAGGAGATGGTGATCGCGTGGTCGACCGCGCCGCTCTTGGACGAGTCCGGCAACGTCCGCAACATCATCTGCGGCGGCCTCGACGTCACCCAGCGCAAGCAGCATGAGATCGAGCTCGACCGCGAGCGCGACTTCCTGAGCAAGGTCGCGGACATCACCCCGAGCCTGCTGATCGTCGTCGACGACGAGGCGAAAATCGTCGAGGACGCCGTCAACGATGCCTTTGTCGAGGTGATGGGTTGGTCGGACGAGGAGATGCGTGGCCGCAGCTTCGGCGAGCTCTTCCACGAGGAGGATCGCTACTTCGCGGCGATCGGCGTCGCGTCGGCGTTCAACGGCGTCGACCCGCAGCTGCGCCTCTCGCGCTGGGTCACGCACGACGGCGGCGAGCGGGTCATGGAGTGGACCGCGACGCCGATCGTCGACATGCTCGGCCGCGAGCGCGTGCTCGTGTGCGGTGACGACGTCACCGAGCGCGAAATGCGCGAGCACGATCTGCGCGCGAGCGAGGAGCGGCTGCGGGCGACGATCGAGGCATCGCCGGTGGCCGTTGTCGAGGTCAACCTCGAGGACCAGATCGTGATGTGGAACCCCGCCGCAGAGCGGATGTTCGGCTGGTCGGAGGAGGAGATGATCGGCGGCCCGCTCCGGCACACTCCCGAGCACGAGCGGGACCGGCTCGCATTGCTGATGCAGCGGGTCCGCTCGGGGGAGGTCTTCGCCGGCGTCGAGGGGAAGCGGCTCTGCAAGGACGGCAGCCTGATCGACGTCGAGGTCTCGGCCGCACCGATCCGGGATGCGTCGGGAGCCGTCGTCAGCCACGTCGCCCTGTTCGCGGACATCACCGATCGGAAGCGGCAGGAGGAGGAGCTGCGCGCGTCGCGCGCCCGGATCGTCAAGGCCGGCGACGAGGCCCGGCGGCGCCTGGAGAGAAACCTCCACGACGGCGCCCAACAGCGGCTGGTCGCGCTCTCGCTCTCGCTCCGGCTCGCCCAGAGCAGGCTCGGCACCGACCCCGACGCCGCCCACGCGGTGCTCGAGTCGGCGCGCGAGGAGCTCGCCGCCGCGCTCGACGAGCTGCGCGAGCTCGCCCGGGGCATCCATCCCGCCGTCCTCACCGACCGGGGCCTCGCCGCGGCGCTCGAGGCGCTCGCCTCGCGCCTGCCGATCCCGGTCGAGATCGAGACGCCGGAGGTCGAGCTGCCTCAGGCAGTCGAGGCCGCCGCGTACTACGTGATCGCGGAAGCACTCGCGAACGTGATCAAGTACGCCCGCGCGTCGGTCGTCAACGTGTGCGTCAGCTCCAACGAGACCAGCGCACGGGTCGAGGTCGCCGACGACGGCGTCGGCGGCGCCGATCCGGCCACCGGATCGGGTCTACGCGGCCTCTCCGACCGCGTCGCGGCGCTCGAGGGCACGCTCGAGGTCGACAGCCCGCCGGCCGGCGGCACCCGCATCACGGCGGAAATCCCCCTGGATCCCGGCCCCGAGGGGTAGGGAAACCCGCACCTCCAGAGACCTGCCCGCCGCATCGGCGCGGGATCGCCTGCGTGGGAGTGTTGCGCCATGAACGCAACCCCCAAGGAGGAAGTCATGTTCGCCGATCACAGAATCGATCTGGCCCACCGCCGCGGCGACGGAATCGACGTCGTCCTCTGGTGGACTCCCGAGGACGACAGCGTCGCCGTCGAGGTGCTCCACCTCGCCAGCGACTCGTCCTTCGAGCTCTCGGTCGAGCGCTCCCGCGCCCTCGACGCCTTCTACCACCCCTTCGCCTACGCCGCCCGCCGCAGCCCCGAACTGCTGGACGTCGCCGCGTAGTACGACTGGGCGAGCGCGCTCCCTGCTCCTACACTCCCCTGGGTGAGCGCGCTCCCGACCGGAACGGTCACCTTCCTCTTCGCCGACGTCGAGGGCTCGACGCGGCTTGCACGCGAGCTCGGCGAGGAGTGGCAGCACGTGCTCGTCGACATCAGGCGCCTCCTGCGTGAAGCCGTAGCGGGAGCCGACGGCCACGAGGTCGACTCGCGCGGCGACGAGCTCTTCGCCGTCTTCGCAGAGGCAGAGGCCGCCGCACTGGCGGCGATCGAAGCGCAGCGACGGATGTCGGGCCACACCTGGCCCGCGCCGGTGCGCATCCGGATCGGCCTCCACACCGGCACCGCGGCACTCGGCGAGGACGGCTATGTCGGCGTCGAGGTCCACCGCGCGTACCGGATCGCGAACGCCGGCCACGGCGGCCAGATCGTCGCCTCGGAGGCGTCTGCACTGGTGCTCGCCCCCGGCCGCGAGCTCCGCGACCTCGGCCTCTGGGCGCTGCCGGAGCTGCCGGAGCCGGAGCGGATCTTCCAGCTCGACGAGCCCGGCCTCGGCGGCGACTTCCCTCCGCTTCGCGCGCGCCCCGGCGCGACCCCGGTTCGCGTCGTCCTCGCCGACGACTCCGTGCTGCTTCGCGAGGGCGTGGCTCGCCTGCTCGACGACGCCGGCTTCGACGTCGTCGCGCAGTCCGGCAACGCCGACGACCTGCTCCGTCACGTGGCCATGCACAAGCCGGACGTGGCGGTGGTCGACATCAGGATGCCGCCGACGCAGACGGACGAGGGCCTGCGCGCCGCGAAGGAGATCCGCGAGAGCCACCCCGAGGTCGGCGTGCTCGTGCTCTCCCAATACGTCGAGCCCGGCTACGCGATGGACCTTCTCTCCGACAGCGCCGAGAGCGTCGGCTACCTGCTCAAGGACCGCGTCGCCGATGTCGACGAGTTCGCCGCCGCCGTGCGGCGTGTCGCCGAGGGCGGCTCGGCGCTCGACCCGGCCGTCGTCAGCCAGCTGGTCGGCCGCCACCGCCGCGACGACCCGCTCGCCGAGCTCTCACCCCGCGAGCGCGAGGTGCTCGAGCTGATGGCCGAGGGCCGCTCGAACCAGGCGATCGCTGAACGCCTCTTCGTCACGCTCCGCGCGGTCGAGAAGCACGTGACGAGCATCTTCGTGAAGCTGCGCCTGACGGCCACCGCCGAGGACCACCGGCGCGTGCTCGCCGTGCTCGCCCTGCTTCGCGGCTAGAGCGCCGCCGCCACCTCGAGCGCCGCATCGACCTCGGAGAGCGACGACGGCACGTACACGTCGACGGGAAGCCCGGCGCCCTCCACGCAGCGGCCGTTCCGGTCGTAGGTGAGCGCCGTGCTCACCGTCAACGACCAGCCGGGCAAGAGGCGGAGCACGCGCGGCCTGCCGCTGCCGCCGCCACTCGGCGCTCCGACGACACGCACGTGGTCGAGTCCCTGCAGCCCGAGCAGGAAGTCCTCGGCGGAGGAGAAGGTGAGCTCGTCGGTGAGGACGATCAGCCTGCCGGGCCAGGCATCGGCCGCGGGCTCCGCGTGCAGCGGCGTCGGCGCGGAGAGGCCACCCGAGCCGACGCTGTAGCGGATCGAGCCGAGCGTCGTCGCCGTGCGAAGGAAGCGGTCCCTCGTTCGGCAGGCCGCGACGAGGCTGCCGCCGGGGTTGCGGCGCAGATCGACGATCACCGCCTCACAGCCGCGCAGCTCGTCGAGCGCGGCGTCGATCGCGGCGTCGCCCTCGTCGACCCAGGCAGCGATCCGGACGTAGCCGTGGCCCGAGTCGAGCCGGCGCCGGCTGACGACCGGCTCCGGCGGGCGAGTCGCCGGCTCGTCCTCCCAGGAGACGCGGCGTCCCGACGGGTCGGCGGCGGTCAGGACGCGCGGGACGCCCGGTGGGCCTGCGAGCAGCCGCCGGCCGGCAAGGGCAGGGCGCGAATGCGGGGGCGCCGCCGTCCTCGCCAGCCAGCCGCGGCCGTCGGGGCTCTCGCCGTCCAGCTCGACCAGCCGCCAGCCCGGCCGGGCGCCGGCTGCAAACGCGGCCGACTCCGGCGGCACGTGCGTGAACCAGACGTCGTCGACATCGACTCGGAGGGCGTACGGGAGATTCCCGTGTCCCGGCCAGACCCACGTGTGCGAGTCCTCGAGCTCGGCGAGCCAGGCCTGGCAGGCGCTGAGCGGGTCGGCCGCGCCCCTGACCGCGTCCAGGCGACGCTCGCAGATCTCCTCCCAGTTGAGATCGCGCAGCTCGAACGCCGGGTATGTGTCGCCGACCTCGACGACGACCCGGTCGATTGCCTCGTCGAGCGTCGCGCAGTCGGTAGCGGTCGCCGCCCCGCCGTCCCGGCGAACGGTCCGCCAGAGGTTCAGGGCCTCGAAGATCCCGTCGACGTCCCTCGCCCGCGAGACGATCGTGTCACCGCCCGGTTCGAGCGCGGTCACCGGTGGCGACTCGAGCGCCGGGTCGATCTCGAGCAGCCAGCGGCGGCCGCTCCCGGGGTCGACGTTGGAGAACGCGACCCGCCCTCCGAGCTCGGCCTCGAACCCGGCGCGCTCGAGCTCGAACAGCGCGAGCTGCCCACCCAGGGTCGGGTCGAGGGATGGAAGCACGACGACGCGGTCTCCGGCAATGAAGGCTGGCGCCCCGATTCGACGACTATCGCAGTGCCGGAGCCGCGTGTCAGGGAAAGACCAGGGTCGGCCCGGGGTGATGCCCCATACCGCCCGCCTCGCGCGGTGGGGATCCTCTCAGAGGCATGTACGGATACCCGCACCGGAAGACGCTGGCCCGCCGCATCGTCTGGGGGTTTTGGCAATGGGAGGCTGCAGCCATGTCCTTCGATCGCATCCGCAGACTCGCCGGCCGGCCCTACCCCGGCCGGATCGAGCTCGCAGCGCTGGCCGCCCTCTACGGCGTGTACGAGCTCGTCCGCGGCTTCGGCGGCGAGGACTGGGCGGCGGCTCGCGCGCATACGGCCGACATTGTCGCGCTCGAGCGCCGCCTCCATCTCTTCGTCGAGCGCGACATCCAGGACCTCGTCGGCTCGGTCGCCGGCGTTCCGGCGCTGCTCGGCTTCCTCTACGTCCTCCTCCACTTCGCGGGCACCGCAGCCGTCCTCATCTGGGTTCACAAGCGGCGCCCGCACGCGTTTCCGTTCCTCCGCTCGACGCTGATCGTCAGCACCGCGCTGGCCCTCGTCGGCTACGTCCTCTACCCGGCCGCACCGCCGCGGCTCGCGAACATGGGCTTCGCCGACACCGTCAGCAAGGACACGGGGCTGAACCTCAGCTCCGACCTGCTCGGCAGCTTCTACAACCCGATCGCGGCCGTGCCGAGCCTCCACTTCGGCTACGCCCTGATCGTCGGCGTCGCGCTCGCCCGGCTCGCCCCGTACCGGTGGCTCCGCCTCCTCGGCGCCGCCTACCCCGCGCTGATGCTGCTGATCATCGTCGGCACCGGCAACCACTTCATCTTCGACGCGACCGCAGGCGGTCTCGTCGTCGCGGTCGGCTGGCTCGTCGCCTCCCGGCTGCAGGCACCGGCCGTCGAGCCGGTGCGGCTGCCCGCACGTCAGAAGGCCTGGACGCCGCATTCCGCGCAGTCCCACGCCAGGGCAGCCTGAGCACACCACCGAAGTCCACCACCCCCCGCACGAACCGAAAGGACCCCCGCAGCCATGTCACCCCTGAAGCGCAGCAACAACCTCGCCGCCCGCATGGGCCGGTGGAGCGCGAACCACTGGAAGACAGCCGTCTTCGGCTGGCTCGCGTTCGTCGTCGCCTCCTTCGTCATCGGCGGCCAGGTCGGCACCAAGTACCTCGAGGACAACGACCTCGCCGTCGGCGAGGCCGCCACCGCGACCAAGATCATCGAGGCCGGCTTCCCGCAGGCCGCCGACGAGCAGGGCGAGATCGTCCTGATCCAGTCGAAGACGCTCAAGGCCGACGATCCGGCCTTCAAGGCCGTGATCGAGGACGTCGCCAAGACGGTCGGCGGCTTCCCCGAGGCACGCAAGATCGACACCCCGCTCGACGTCGGTCACGCCGACCTCGTCTCGGACGACGGCCACTCGGCGATGGTGCAGTACCAGCCGGTCGGCACCTACGACGAGGCCGCGCTCTACATCGACAAGCTCACGGCGGCGGTGGACAAGACCGCAGCTGAGCATCCGGGCTTCGAGGTCAACCAGCTCGGCAGCGTCACCACGACGAAAGCGACCGATGCCGCCTTCAACAGCATGCTGGCAACCGCCGGGATGGTCGCGATCCCGCTGACGCTCGTGATCCTGCTGTTCGTGTTCGGCTCCGCAGTCGCGGCGCTCGTGCCGCTGCTGCTCGCGATCACCGCGGTCATGGCGACCACGAGCCTGATCGCCTTGCCGAGCCAGTTCATCCCCGTCGACGAGTCGATCGCCGAGGTCATCCTCCTGATCGGTCTCGCCGTCGGCATCGACTATTCCCTCTTCTACCTCCGCCGCGAGCGTGAGGAGCGGGCTGCCGGACGCAGCGAGCACGCCGCCCTCGAGGCCGCCGCAGCCACCTCCGGCCGCGCCGTCCTGATCTCGGGCGTCACCGTCCTGATCGCCATGGCCGGCATGTTCCTCTCCGGCGACAAGACGTTCATGTCCTTCTCGATCGGCACGATGATGGTCGTCGCCGTCGCGATGCTCGGCTCGCTCACCGTCCTGCCCGCGCTGCTCGGCAGGCTCGGCGACAAGGTCGAGCGTGGTCGGATCCCGTTCCTGGGCCGGCTCCGCAGCAAGAACGGCGAGAGCCGCTTCTGGGGCGCGATCCTCGATCGTGTTCTCCGCCGCCCGGTCGTCTCGGCGATCGCCGCCGGCGCCGTCCTGGTCGCGCTGACGATCCCCGCGTTCTCTCTGAACACGACGACGACGGGCGTCGACGACATCTCGATCCCCGAGATCCAGCCGCTGAAGAAGTTCGACGCCGCCTTCCCGGGCGGGAACGACCCGGCCGTGATCGCGATCCAGGCCGACGACGTCCGCACCCCGGCGATCCAGGACGCGATCGTCGAGCTCAAGCAGGAAGCGCTCGCATCCGGCCAGATGAAGGGCCCGATCGAGCTCGAGGTCAGCCGTGACAGCACCGTCGCCCAGCTCTCGATCCCGCTTGCGGGCACGGGCTCCGACGCCAAGTCACAGGCCGCTCTCGCAACGCTGCGCGAGGACCTGCTCCCGAGCACGCTCGGAGAGGTCGAGGGCGTCGAGTACGCCGTCACCGGCACGACCGCGCTGGACAAGGACTGGGAAGCGAAGATGACGACGACCGCGCCACTCGTCTTCGGCTTCGTGCTCCTGTTCGCCTTCCTGATCATGCTGGTCTCGTTCCGCTCGATCGTCGTCGCGCTGAAGGCGATCCTGCTCAACCTGCTCTCCGTCGGAGCGGCGTACGGCATCCTCGTCGCCACCTTCCAGTGGGGCTGGGGCGAGAGCCTGTTCGACTTCCAGTCGAACGGCGGGATCACGCCCTGGTTGCCGATGTTCCTGTTCGTGATCCTGTTCGGACTCTCGATGGACTACCACGTCTTCGTCCTGAGCCGCGTCCGCGAGGCGTATGACCGCGGTCTCTCGAACGACGACGCCGTCGCCCACGGGATCAAGTCCACGGCAGGTGTCGTCACCAGCGCCGCCGTCGTCATGGTCGGCACCTTCTCGGTGTTCGCCCTGCTGCCGCTGATCGACATGAAGGAGATGGGCATCGGGCTCGCAGCCGCGATCCTGATCGACGCAACCCTCATCCGCGCGGTGCTCCTGCCCGCCACGATGAAGCTGCTCGGCGACAAGAACTGGTACCTGCCGAAGTGGCTCGGCTGGCTCCCCCGCCTCGAGCATGAGGCTGCCCCTCCCGAGGCGCAGCCCCTGCCGCAAGCGGCGTAGTCACGACCACCTGAAACGCGAAGCCCCGCCCCCTGCAACGGAGGGGGCGGGGCTTCAATCGTTCTTGGAGCCGGAGGAGGGACTCGAACCCACGGCCTACTGCTTACAAGGCAGTTGCTCTACCAGCTGAGCTACTCCGGCACGGGCGCCGGACATGGTACTCCGCGCCTAGTTGAGCACCTCGCGCGTCTTCTGGTGGGCCAGGATCTTGCGCTTGACCCGCTGGAGCGCGTTGTCGATCGTCTTGCAGTCGCAGCCGAGCTCGTCGGCCATCTCCTCGTAGGAGAGCCCCTCCAGGTAGCAGCGGAGCGCGTCCGACTCGAGCGGCGACAGGCCGGTGCCGAGCGTGAAGACAAGGCTCTGCAGCTCCTCGGTCGAGATCACGCAGACCGACGGGTCGTTGGTCGACGGGCCGGGAAGCGCATCGCCGAGCGTGCACTCGCCGTCGGAGTCCTGGCCGGCCGGCGTGTGGCTGAAGGAGATGTACTGGTTCAGCGGCTGGTGCTTGAACCGCGTCGCCGTCTTGATCGCCGTGATGATCTGGCGTGTGACGCAGAGCTCGGCGAAGCTGCGGAACGAGGTCTCCTTGTCGGCCCGGAAGTCGCGGACCGCCTTGTAGAGCCCGACCAGCCCCTCCTGGACGAGGTCCTCGGAGTCGCCGCCGGCGAGGAAGTACGAGCTCGCCTTGAGCCGGACGAAGCCGTTGTAGCGGCGCATCAGGGTGTCGAGCGCGGCCGTGCTGCCGTTCCGGGCCTTCATCACCAACTGCAGATCCTCAAGCTCTCGTTGAGCCTTTTGGGCCGACTTCGCTGCGATGGCGGTCTGAGCGGACATTCGCGTTCTCCCTGGATTGGGCGGGAAAGAGCGGCGGTGCCCGCCGTGCCGGACACCCAACTCTCACCCTTAGGTTGAGGCAGAAGATAGCAAGCTCATGCGCAAGTTACAAGGAGATTGCAAAGGATCGATTCTGCTAAGAACGTATGTTCGCGTGGAGGGCTTGACGGAACGTCGCTCGCCGACGAGGCCGGGATGCTCGCCTCCAGGCAAGGACGCAGGGAGCGCCGATAGTCGTTGCTATCGGCGCGACTGAGGACGCAGCATCGAGGCGAGCAGCGCGGTCTCGGCGGCTCAGCCGATGTTTCGTCAATCCCTCCTAGCCGTCGCCGCGGCGGAGCCGCTCGAGCCGCTCACGCGTCTCGTCGTCGAGGCTGTCGCCGAGCCGGGTGCCGTGCGACTCGTGATGGTGCGGCTGTTGCAGATCCGCGACGAACGTGCGGGACGAGCGCTTCTGCACCTCCTGCCCCGAGGTGCCGCGCACCGCGAAGTCGGAGGAGACGAGGCAGACGACCTCGCTGGCGCGGTACTCGGCGGCCAGCCGCTCGAGCACCGCATCCGCGTGCGGCGCGAACCGCACCGACAGCGGCCCGACCTCCGTATCGACCCCGACGCCGTCCCAGACGAGGAAGCCACGGGCGCCGCGCAGCGCCACGAACGACGCCAGCGTGTCGGTCAGCTCGCGCTGATCACCGTAGCCGCCTGCGTGGAGGAGGTTGTGGCCGTCGAAGAGGTAGAGGGTCGGCTCAGCCATCGCGCCGCCGGCGTGCCTCGTAGAGGAACAGGGCCGCGGCGACGCTGACGTTGAGCGACTCGACGTTCCCGGCGAGGGGAATCGAGATCGTTGCGTCGCACGCGCGCCGGACGAGCGGCCGCACGCCCTTCCCCTCGGCGCCGAAGACGAGCGCCAGGCCGCCGGTGAGATCCGCCTGCCAGAGGTCCTGCTCCGCGTCGGCTGCGGCCGCGTAGATCCAGAGGTCGCCGCGCTTGATCTCGTTCAGGTAGCGCGCGAGGTTCGGGACGACGGCGACCGGCAGATGCTCGACCGCCCCCGCCGACGCCCGTGCGACGGCGGCTGTCACCATCGCCGAGCCGTGCGCGGGGACGACGACGCCGGTCGCGCCTGCGCCTTCGGCGCTGCGGATGACTGCACCGAGGTTGCGTGGGTCGGTGACCTGGTCGAGGCAGGCGAGCAACGGCTGCTCGGCTGCAGCGAGCTCATGGGCGTCGCCGTAGCGGTACGGCTCCGTCCAGGCGAGCACACCCTGGTGGTCGCGGGTGCCGGCGGCCTCGCCGATCTCCCGATCCGGCTTGATCTGGAGGCGCGGAGCGTCCTCCAGCCACGGCTCGGACGCGACGGCGCGCTCAGTCGCCCAGACCTCGAGCACCTGCCGCCGGCCCCGGAGCGCCTCGCGCACCGGCCTGCGCCCGTAGACCTGGTCCCGCGTCACTGCCTGGGAACGAGGCGGTAGCCGCCCGGGTCATCACGCACGTCCCACCCCGCCGCTTCGATCTGCTCGCGCAGCTCGTCGGCCCGTGCGAAGTCCTTCGCGGCGCGCGCCTCCTGTCGACCGGCGGCCAGGGTGTGAACCTCCGCCGGCGCTTCCTCCTGCTCTGCCAAGCCGGAGAGACCGAAGACGTCGAGCGCCCGGCGCAGGAGCTCGTGGTCGCGCCACTCGTGCATGAGCGCGAGCGCGGCGGGGGTCGAGAAGTCGTCGTCGAGCGCCGCCTGGAACCGCTCCCAGGCGTCGAGCGGGGCCGGCTCCGACGGATTCCGGAACACCTCGCGCAGCCCCTCGGCGCGTGCCTGCGCGTCGGCCATGCGCTCGTCGGAGAAGTCGATCGGGCTGCGCCAGTGAGCGGTGAGGAAGAAGAGCAGCGTCGTCTCCGGCCCCCAGCGGTCGAGCACTTCGGCGATCGTCTCGACGTTGCCGACCGACTTCGACATCTTCTCGCCGGTGAAGCGGAGCATGCCGTTGTGCATCCAGACCTTCGCGTACTCGTGGCCACGGGCGCGCGACTGCGCCAGCTCGTTCTCGTGGTGCGGGAAGACGAGGTCGAGCCCGCCGCCGTGGATCTCGAACACGGGGCCGAGCAGCTTCTCCGCCATCGCCGAGCACTCGATGTGCCAGCCCGGCCGCCCAGGCCCCCAGGGCGAGTCCCACCACGTGTCCTCATCCGGCTTGTTCGCCTTCCAAAGGGCGAAGTCGCGAGGATCCTCCTTGCGCGGGTTCGGCTCCTGCTCCTCGACCTGATCGGGCTTCTGCCCCGAGAGCCGCCCGTACTCGGCCCACCGGGAGACGCGGAAGTAGACGTCGCCGTCGACCTCGTAGGCGAAGCCGCGCTCGATCAGGTCGGCGATGAACGCGACGATCTCGTCCATCGTCTCCGTCACCTTGGGCCAGTGGTCGACCTCGTCGAGCCCGAAGCGGCCCGTGTCCTCGAGGTACCACTCCGTCGCCTGGCGTGCGCGCTCGGCGCTCGCGCCCGGGGCCGCCTCGTAGATCTTGTCGTTGACGTCGGTGATGTTGTGGACGAGCGTGACGTCGTAACCGCGCTCGCGCAGCCAGCGCTTGTACCAGCTCGCGAGCACGAAGGGGCGCGCGTTGCCGATGTGGGCGCGTGCGTAGACGGTCGGACCGCAGACGTACATGCCGATCGGTCCCGGCGGCTCGGGGAGCTCGGTGAGCTCGCGGGCGAGGGTGTTATAGAGCCGCATCGACCCGCCTCAGCGCCTCGTCCTGCGGGAGCGCCGCGATCACGGCCCACAGCTCCGGCCCGCGCTCGGCGCCGGTCAGGGCGAGCCGCAGCGCCTTCAGGTCGCCGCCGACCGCCTTCAGCTCGCGGACGATGTCCTTGCCGTCGAGCCCGCTGGCGCGCAGCTCGGCAAACCGGGTCAGAGTCGGCCTCGCCTCCTCGGGCAACGTGACCTGCTGCGGCTCGAGGATTGCGGCGGCCATCTGGCGTGCCTCGACGAGGTCGCGCGCGCCGCGAAGCGCGCGCGCGAGCTGCGGCGGCGCCCCGGCGCGGGCGGCGAGCTCCTCGTCCGAGAGCGATCCGATCGCGTCGATCGCGAGCCGTCGGATCCGCGGCTCGTCGAGGTGCACGTCGTGCGCGGGCTCGCCGAGCTCCTCGAGGTAGGCCCGCAGCGCCTCTGCGGGGACCCCTCGATCGCGGTACTGCGCCAGGGTCGGCGCGCCTTCGCGCTTCGACAGCTTCTTCCCGTCCGCGCCGAGCAAGAGGCCGTGGTGGACGTACTCCGGCGGCTCGAAGCCGAGCGCGCGCGCGAGCTCGCGCTGCAGCTCCGTGTTCGAGCGGTGGTCGGCTCCGCGCACGACGTGCGTGATCTCGAAGTCGTGGTCGTCGACGACGCTCGCCAGGTGATAGGTCGGCGAGCCGTCGGGTCGGAGCAAGGTCGTGCCGCGAAAGCGGATCGACCCGTCGGCGTCGGGTTCCCCCACGCTCGTCGCCGCCTCACGATGACGGACGACGCGCTCGCTCTGGCGGGAAGGTCCCTCGTTCCACGGCAGCCCCAGCCACTCGAGATCCTCGAGGATCGCCTCGACCGCGCCGTCCACCTCGCGGGTGCGATCGGTGTCGTCGATCCGCAGCAGCAGCCAGTCGCCGCGACGCCTGTTGGCGACTGCGGAGAGGGCGCTGCCGAGGTGCAGCGAGCCGGTCGGGCTCGGCGCGAAGCGGACTCTGGTGGACACGGAGTGAGTCTACGGTCGGCGCTTCCGCGTCGGATCCGCTCTCACAGCGTTTCCGCAGGCCGCTCTTAGGCTCCTGCTAGACGCGGCTGATCTGCTGGGGCTCCAACCACGAAAGGAGCCACTCATGTTCGACGCGACCCACACCCGCAGCATCCTCGTCCTCGCCAACGAGACGCTCGCCGGCGCAGCTCTTCATCACACCGTGACCGCATCGGCGAAGGGCGGCGGCGACGTGCTGGTCGTCGCCCCCGCGTACAACAACCGCCTCCGCCACTGGCTCTCCGACAGCGACGCGGCGCGAGAGCGCGCTGCATCCCGGCTGCTGGTCTGCCTCGACGCGCTCGCCGCGGCCGGCGTCGCGGCCGACGGCATGATCGGCGACGCCGATCCGCTGCAGGCCGCACTGGACGCGCTCGCGCTCTTCCCTGCCGACGAGATCGTCGTCGCGACGCACCCGGAGGGGCGGTCGAACTGGCTCGCCCACGGCCTCGTCGACCGACTCTGCGAGCAGTCCGACCTGCCGGTGCTGCACGTGGTCGTCGGCGCAGAGCCGCTCGCGGACGCGGCGTGATTCACAGGTGATTCTCAGAAACCGCTGCAACCATCCCGCCCATGCACGCGGTTCTCCCCGGCAACGGCAAGCGGATCCTCGTCGTCGACGACGAGCCATCGATCGTCGACGCCGTCTCGACGGCGCTCCGCTACGAGGGCTACGAGGTGACGGAGGCGTCGACCGGCCGCGAGGCGCTCGAAGCGGTCGCGATCGGGAGCCCCGACCTCGTCGTGCTCGACTGGATGCTGCCCGACATCGAGGGGATCGAGGTCGGACGCCGCCTGCGCGCACGCGGCTTCAGGACCGCCGTCCTCTTCCTGACCGCCAAGGACGGGATCGAGGACAAGGTCGAGGCGCTCCGGGCGGGCGGCGACGACTACGTCACGAAGCCGTTCAGCCTCGCCGAGATCGTCGCCCGCGCGGAGGCGATCCTCCGGCGCACGGGGTCTGAGCTCCCCGGCGACGTGCTCCGCTTCGCCGACCTGCTCCTCGACGAGGAGCGGCACGAGGTCCGTCGCGAGGAGACGCCGATCGCGCTCACCGCGACCGAGTTCAGCCTCCTCCGCTACTTCATGCTCAACCCCCGCCGCGTCCTCTCGAAGGCGCAGATCCTCCAGAACGTCTGGCACTACGACTTCGGCGGGAACGCGAACGTCGTCGAGACGTACATCAGCTACCTCCGGCGAAAGCTCGACGCTGCCGGCCCGCCCCTGATCAAGACGATCCGGCAGGCGGGCTACATGCTGGACACGACGGCGGCGGAATAGGGTGTCGCGCCTCTCGCTGCGCGCGCGGCTCGTCCTCGGCGTGATCGTGCTCGCCGCTGCGGGCCTCGCCGCGGCCAACGTCGCGACCTACACGTCGCTGCACTCGTTCCTGATCGACCGCACCGACCAGGCGCTGCAGGAGTCCCGCCGCGGGTATGACCGCTTCCTCGGCCACGGAGACTGCGAGGACCGGAAGGGTGGGCCGGGCGGACCCTCCCGCGGCGGCAACGCCGGCGACTTCGTCCAGGTGCGCAGCGGGAACGGCGACGTCGCCTGCAGCTCGCAGGTGCCTGGCTTCGACGCGACCGCCTCGCCGCCGCGCCTGCCGGCCGTTGTCGCGGCGTCCGACGGCCCCCGCTACTTCACCGTCTCCTCCGAGGACGGTGAGAGCCGCTATCGCGTGCGGGCGTCGAGCGAGCCTCACTCCGGTGCGACGCTGATCGTCGCGACGTCTCTGGCGGACGTGGACGCGACCCTCCGCCGCCTGCTGCTGATCGAGCTACTCGTGACGGCAGCCGTTGTGGCCGCGCTCGCGGCCCTCGGCCTCTGGGTCGTCCGCCTCGGCCTGCGGCCCCTCGACGCGATCGGCAAGACGGCGGAGGCGATCGCGGCCGGGGATCTGACCAGGCGTGTCGAGCGGGCGGAGAGCAGGACTGAGGTCGGGCGGCTCGGCCTGGCGCTGAACACGATGCTCGGTCAGATCGAGAGCGCCTTCACGGCCAAGGACGCCTCCGAGCGAAGGCTCCGGCGCTTCGTCGCGGACGCCTCGCACGAGCTGAGGACGCCGCTCGCCGCGGTCCGCGCCTATGCGGAGCTCTTCTCACGCGGGGCGGCGAAGAACCCGGACGACCTCGAGCGCTCGATGGCCGGTATTCGGAGGGAATCGGAGCGGATGAGCCTGCTCGTCGACGACCTGCTCCTGCTCGCGAGGCTCGACGAAGGCCGCCCTCTCGACCGGGCCGTGACCGCGCTCGACGGCGTCGTCGGCGAGGCGGTCGACGCCGCCCGCGCTCTCGATCCCGAGCGCCCGATCAGGACGGAGATCGAGCCCGCGCTCGTCGAGGGTGATCGCGACCGGCTCCGGCAGGCGCTCGACAACCTGCTCGCGAACGTCCGCGCTCACACGCCGGCCGGAACACCCGTCGACGTCCGGCTCTCGCGGGCGGACGACGTCGCCGTTCTGGACGTCGCCGACCAGGGGCCGGGGCTGACGCCGGAAGACGAACAGCGCGTCTTCGAGCGTTTCTACCGAGCCGATCCGTCGCGTTCGCGCGCGAGCGGCGGCGTCGGGCTCGGGCTCTCGATCGTGGCGGCAATCGTGGCAGCGCACGGAGGCCGCGTCAGCGTCGTCTCGGCCGCCGGCAGCGGGACGACCTTCAGCATCGAGCTCCCGCTCTCACCGGCATCCTGAGACAACTCACAGACCGTTCACAGGGCTTTCACAGGGGCAGTTGCTTCGATCAGGAGCAACAACCGACGAAGGGAGTCCAGTGAAACGCATGACCATGACGCTGTTGCTCGCCGCCGCCGCCGTGCTCGCGCTCGGCGCCACGGCTGCGTCGGCGCACGGAGGCAAGGGTGGCCCGCACGGCGTCAGCACGACGAAGCTCGTCAACGCGGCCGCGAAGCAGCTGAACGTGACGCCCGCGAAGCTGAAGGCGGCGATGGTCGCCTCGGCCGTGACGCAGATCAACGAGGCGGCTGCGGACGAGGACATCGACGCCGACGAGGCTGCCGACCTGAAGGAGGAGGTGCAGGACAACCTCAACACTGCGTACTCCCTCAGCCGGGCGAGCACTGTCGCGAAGGAGCTCGGAATCACGACAGCCCAGCTCAACACGGGGTTCCGTTCAGCCCGCAAAGCGTTGATCACCGCGCAGATCGACAATGCCCTCGAGGACGGTGACATCGACGCAGACGAGGCGGCCGAAGCGAAGGCCGACCTCGACGACGCCGACCTGCCGGGCTACAAGCAGAGCCGGTTCGGGTTCCACGGCGGCTTCGGCGGCGGCCGCGGCCACCACGGCCCGTAGGACTCGCTCGCAGCGCCCCCACGAGCCGGCGACCGTCCCGAGCGACGGTCGCCGGCTTTCGTGCGGCCCCGCACCCGCGCACATTCTCAGCTGATTCTCAGGTTGCTCTCACGCTGCTCTTAGGTCGCGCCGGAAGTCTGGTTCGACCAATTCAACCGGCAAGGAGCAAGCATGGAACGACACTCACTGAGAGCACTCGAAAGCGGCGCAGACCGAGACGTGGTCGAGACCGCGCTCTTCGAG
Source organism: uncultured Gaiellaceae bacterium (assembly GCA_963705515.1). Classification (GTDB taxonomy): domain Bacteria; phylum Actinomycetota; class Thermoleophilia; order Gaiellales; family Gaiellaceae; genus Gaiellasilicea. Next base: position 835,067 of record CAVPJV010000008.1, on the reverse strand, counting down.
ATCAAGCGCGTCATCGCCGGCCAGGACGAGATGCTGGAGCGTGTCTTCGTCTGCCTGCTGGCGGGCGGCCACCTCCTGATCGAGGGCGTACCCGGCCTGGCGAAGACACTGACGATCAAGACCGTCGCCGACGTGCTCGGCGGGACCTTCCAGCGGGTGCAGTTCACGCCCGACCTCGTGCCGGCGGACCTCGTCGGGACGCGGATGTACCGCGGCGGCAAGGAGGGCTTCGACACGGAGCTCGGCCCCGTCTTCTGCAACTTCCTGCTCGCCGACGAGATCAACCGCGCGCCGGCCAAGGTGCAATCGGCGCTGCTCGAGGTGATGCAGGAGCGGCAGGTCACGATCGGCAAGGAGACACACGCCGTTCCGTCGCCCTTCCTCGTGATGGCGACGCAGAACCCGATCGAGTCCGAGGGCACGTATCCGCTTCCTGAGGCCCAGGTCGACCGGTTCATGCTCAAGGTGCTCGTCGACTATCCGGCCGAAGCGGACGAGCTGACCGTGATCGAGCGGGCGCTCGCCGAGCCCGTCGTCGTCGAGAGCCTGCTCTCGGTCGAGGAGCTCGCGGAGCTGCAGGCCGCCACCCGGCGTGTCTACGTCGATCCGGCCGTCTCGCGCTACGCGCTCGCGATCGCGACGACGACGCGGCGGCTGGCGGACAACGGGCTCGAGGAGCTCGCCGGCTACGTCGAGTACGGCGCCAGCCCACGCGGGCCGATCAACCTCGTCGTCGGCGCACGCGCGCTCGCGCTCCTGCGCGGACGCCGCTACGCCCTCCCACAGGACGTCCGCGAGCTGGCCAAGGACGTGCTCCGGCACCGGCTCGTGCTCAGCTACGAGGCCCTGGCCGAGGGCGTCGACGCTGACTCGATCCTCGACCGCGTGCTCGAGACGATCGCGATGCCGCAGCTCGACCTCTCCCGGCAGGAGGTCGCATGAGCACCGTCCAGGCACTCCGGCCGACGCGCACGCCCGGTCGGCCCGGCCCCGGGCCGCTCCCGGCTGCGCTCCTGCGCAAGGTCGACCTGACGGTGCGCCGGCGGATCGACGGGCTGCTCGCGGGCGACCACCGCTCGTGGGCGACAGGCGACGGGACCGAGCTGGCGCAGGTGCGGCCCTACACGCCGGGCGACGACGTCCGCCTGATCGACTGGAACGTCACCGCCCGCACCGATGAGCCGCATGTCCGCGTCAACGTCGCCGAGCGGGCTGTCGAGACGTGGCTCCTGCTCGACACGTCGGCCTCGATGACCTTCGGCACCGCCGACCGGCGGAAGTGGGACGTCGCCGAGGGCGTCTCGCTCGCGATCGGCCACTTCGCCGTCCGTCGCGGCAACCGGCTCGCGCTCGCCACCTTCGGCGACCGGAACCCCGTCGCGTCGCCGGCACGCCAGGGCGACCGCGGCCTGGTCGCGCTCCTGCAGGCGCTGCGGCGGGAGCCCGATCTCGAGCCCGTGGGGCCGACGTCGCTCGGCGCCGCGCTGACTCGCATCGGTCGTCTGGCGCGGCGGCGCGCCGTGATCGTCGTCGTGTCCGACTTTCGCGGCCCTCGCGACTGGCGGGCGCGGCTCCTCCAGCTGGCGGCTCGCCACGACGTCGTCGCGGTCGAGATCCAGGACCCGCGCGAGCAGGAGCTGCCGGACGTCGGCGATCTGTGGCTCGTCGATCCCGAGTCCGGGCGGCAGCTGCGCGTCGACACCCGCAGCCGCAAGCTGCGGCAGCGGTTCGGCGCAGAGGCGGCGGCGGACCGCGACGCGCTCGCCCGCGAGCTGCGCTCGCTCGGCGTGCCGCACCTGACCCTCTCGACCTCGGGCGACTGGCTTCGCCGGCTCGTCGGCTTCCTCCAGACCGAGGGGAGGCGGCGATGAGCTTCGGCTGGCCGATCGCCCTGCTCGGCCTCGTCCTCGTGGCGCTGGCCCTGATCGCGTACATCGTCGTCCAGCACAGACGGCGCCGCTACGTCGTCCGGTTCACGAACTTCGACCTGCTCGAGAACATCGTCGCCGACTCGCCGCGCTGGCGGCGTCACATCCCGGCGGCGTTCGCGCTGCTCGCCCTGACCGCGCTCGTGATCGGCATGGCGAGGCCGCAAGTCGCCGTGGCCGTGGCCCGCGAGGAGGCGACGGTGATCCTCACGATGGACAGCTCCGGCTCGATGATGGCCACCGACGTCGCTCCCGACCGGATGACTGCGGCGCGCGAGGCGGCGAGCTCGTTCGTCAAGGACCTGCCGAAGGGCTTCCGCGTCGGCGTCGTCTCGTTTTCGGACCAGGCAGACGTCGTCGTGCCGCCGACCGACGACCGGGACGAGGCGCTGCGCGGCTTGAGTGCGCTCCAGGCCGACAACGGCACCGCCCTCGGCGACGCGATCGCCCGCTCGGTCGATCTCGGCGTCACGAGCCTCGACCAGGAACTCGCCGCTGCGAAGGAAAGCGACACACCGGTCGTCGTGCTCGTCCTCTCCGACGGCGCGAACACGACCGGCGACTACGAGCCGCTCGAGGCGGCGCAGAAGGCCGTCGACGCCAAGGTGCCCGTCTACACGGTCGCGCTCGGCACGGACCAGGGCACGGTGCAGGGGCCGGACGGCTACGGCGGCATGCGGACGATCAGCGTTCCGCCCGATCCCGAGACCCTGAGCCAGGTGGCCGAGATGACCGGCGGCAAGTTCTTCGAGGCCGCCGACCAGGACTCCCTGAAGAGCGTCTACGACGAGATCGGGTCGCAGGTCGGGGTGGACGAGGAGCAGCGGGAGCTGACCGTCCTCTTCACCGCCGCCGGCGCCGTGCTGCTCCTGCTGGGAGGAGCGCTCTCGATGCTCTGGTTCGGCCGCATTCCCTGACCCGCGACGAACGGAAGGAGGTGATCGAGATGGAACGAGCCCACAAGAGCAACGCTCCGGTGTTGCTCGCACTGCTGGCGGCTGCGTTCGCCGTCGCCGCGATCTGGGCGGCGACCGCGCTCGCGGGCGGTGGCTCGTCCTCGGCTTCGGGCGACCCTGGCAGCAGCCAGCCGGCGGTCGAGTTCGTGCAGAGCCAGGAGGAGCCGGCTCCGTCGGCCGACGACTGTCCGGACCATCAGGACGGTTCCGGCGGCGGCTCCGGAGGAGACTCCGGAAGCGGCTCCGGCGGCTCGTCCGGTACCAACGGATCGAGCTCGTCGGACTTCTGATCGGTCCGAAGAGAGGAACGCCGGGGCGGTCGCGACGACCGTCCCGGCGTCCGCGCTCTCGACAGGCTCGTGGTCACGCAGGCATGCTGGGGCATGGATGCCCTCGTCAGGCCCCACCGCTCCGAGGACCTCGGGCAGGTGGTGGGTCTCTGGGAGTCTGCCGGTGAGGCGTGGCCGGGCCTGGACGTGTCGATGCGGCTGCTGCTGGACGCAGGCGCCGTCTGTGTCGTCGCGGAGACCCACGGACGTGTCGTCGGTTGTGGTCTCGGGGTGGTCGCGGGCGGCGTCGGCTGGATCTGGCGGACTGATGCGGCAAGCAGCGACATTTCCGCCGGCAGCGGCAGGACGCTCGGCATGCGGAAGGTGTACGTGGATCCCTGGTACATGGACTACACGATCGGGCTCGTCGCCTGAGGAAGTAGGCCGCGAGGGTTCGACGAAGTGGGGAAGCCCGGCTCGTGCAACGGCCGGGCTTTCTCGTCCGTCCGGGGGGCAATGACTCCCTCTCGCTCCGGTCCTTTCAGTAGCGTCTCGCTCATGGATGCGGCGCTTTCGGCCTGGTATCGCCACTTCGGCCGCGACCTCCCCTGGCGAAGGACGCGCGATCCGTACGCGATCCTCGTCAGCGAGGTGATGCTGCAGCAGACGCAGGTCGAGCGCGTGCTCCCGCGCTGGCTCGCCTGGCTCGAGCGCTGGCCGACGCCGGCCGCGCTCGCGGCAGCCTCACCGGCCGAGGTGATCAGGGAGTGGCAGGGGCTCGGCTACAACCGCCGCGCCGTCAGCCTTCACCGAGCCGCACAGGCCGTGGCGGCGGACGGGTGGCCGGACGACCTCACGGCGCTCCCGGGGATCGGCCCCTACACGGCGGCCGCGATCCGGAATCAGGCCTACGGCGAGCCGGTGCTTCCGGTCGACACGAACGTCGCCCGGATCCAGGAACGAACGGGGCACTCCTTCGGCCCCGAGGCGCTGCAAGCGCTCTTCGATCTCGGCGCGACCGTGTGTCTCGCGCGCGTGCCCCGCTGCGAGATCTGCCCGCTGGCGGAGAGGTGCCCGTCGCGCGGGCTGCGGTACGAGCCGCTGCGGAAGCAGTCCCGGTTCGAAGGGTCGTTTCGGCAGCGGCGGGCGGCACTGCTCCGACTCGTCGCCGCGGAGGCTCGGCCGCTCGAGGAGCTCGACCGGGAAGCGGTCGACTCGCTGCTGCGTGACGGCCTGGTCGAGCAGGCCGGGGAGCTCGTGCGTCTGCCGGCTTAGACCTTGTGATGCATCCAGACGTTCGGCTCGACGTAGACGCCCTCGTCGCGCTCACGATCGATCTCGACCGGGACGAGCGCGCCGGGAACGACGTAGGAGCCGCTGTCCGGGAAGCGCATGCCGGTCCAGCTCTCCCAGTCCGAGACGGAGCCCGAGATCCGCATCGAGGTCGGCGCGACCCCGATCAACTCGGCGCCCGCCTGCTCGTGAGTGCGCAGCCACGCGTCGTGAAGCTTCCCGTCGTCGCGGCGCCACTCGACGTAGCGCTCCATCGGCGTCAGCGGGTAGACGTGCTTCTGGCTCGGGCGGACGGGCGCGACCAGGTCCGTGAGGCCGCGCGCCGCCACCGCTTTCCGCATCCCGTCGAGCATCGTCCGGCTGAGGCCCTTGCCGCGCTGGTCGACCCCGATCGTGATCGCGATCGCCGACACGGCTGCAGCAGGCACTCCGGCGAACGCGTGCTCGAGAGCCGCGTCCCAACCGTCGCCGGGAAGGTCGGCGGGACCGAACGGGATCGCGACGGCGTTCGATTCCGCCAGCAGTTGGTCGTCCTCGTCGAGGAGGAACAGCTGCAGGTCGGGGTACTCCTCGTACTGCCGGTTCCAGTACACGTTGGCGACGGCGTCGTGGTACATGAACTCGTCCCAGGCGGCGCCGAGCTCGTCGCGTCGTTCGAGCAGATCCGGCCGCTCGACGTACGATACGAGCTTCACGTGCGCTCCAGGAGTGCGACTGCCTCAGCGGCAAGCCCTTCGCCGCGACCGGTGAAGCCGAGCCGGTCGGTCGTGGTCGCACGGACGTTGACGCGCACCGGGTCGACGCCGAGCGCGCCGGCGAGACGACGCCGCATCTCCTCCCGGTGGCCGGCGATCCGAGGCTCCTCGCCGATCAGGACGCAGTCTGCGTTGACGAGCGTGAAGCCTGCCTCGAGCACCCGGCCATAGGCGTCGCGCAGCAGGTCGAGCGAGTCGGCGCCGTGCCAGCGGGCGTCGCCGGAGGGAAAGAGACCGCCTATGTCGCCGAGCCCAGCCGCCCCGAGCACGGCGTCGGTGAGCGCGTGGGCGATGACATCGCCGTCCGAGTGGCCCGCGAGGCCGAGCAGGTGCTCGATCGCAACTCCGCCGAGCACGAGCCGTGCGCCCTCCTCGAACGCATGCGCGTCGACGCCGATGCCGACGCGGAGGTCAGACACCGAGCGCCTCGGGCAACTCGTCCAGCGAGTCGATCGCGAGCGCGTCCGACGGAGGCTCGTGGAGGTGTCCCCAGGGCCCTCGGCGCACGTGCACTGCGAGCAACCCCGCAGCGAGCGCCGGCGCGATGTCGTTGTCAACGCGATCGCCGACGTATGCGATCTCGTCGGCGTCGACACCGAACTCGGAGACGATCCGCTCGAAGAACGCGGGCGCCGGCTTCTCGACGCCCCAGCGTGCCGACGAGCCGACCAGGTCGACATGCTCGCGCAGGAGGTCCTCGGCCTCCGTGAGCGTGTTGCCGACGGCGCCGACGCGCACTCCCCGGCGCCTGAGCGCAGCCAGGCAGGGCAGCGCGTCCGGGTAGAAGTCGTCTGACCCCCAGGTCGCGGCGGGCTGGTCGACGCCCAGCAGCTCCCAGGCGCGACGGTGGTGCTCACCGCGGGCGGCGAGGCCGCCGACGACTCCCATCAGCGTGAAGCGTGGAACGCCGGCAGTGTCGGCGGCGCGCTCCCAGAGGCGCGTCTCGTCGATCAAGGTCTCACCGACGTCGAACACGACCGCCTTCAGAGCCACGACGAGACGAGCTCCAGGTCGGCGCGGGTTGTCACCTTGAGCAGCTTCGGGTCGCCCTCCACCCACGTGACGCGTCCGCCGTGCTTCTCCACGAGCGATGCGCAATCCGTGGCGTCCGCGAGATCGCCGGCGTAAGCGTCCCGCAGCGTCGAGGCGGGGAAAGCCTGCGGCGTCTGCACGGCGACGAGCTTCTCACGGGTGACGGTGCCGACGATGCGGTCGCCGTCGACCGACTTGACCGTGTCGGCGATCGGGAGGCCGGGCACCACGCCGTCCCAGCCCTCCGAGAGCGGCGCGAGCACGCGCTCGATCACGGCGTCGGTGACGAGCGGCCGTGCCGCATCGTGCACGAGCGCCACGAGTGCGTCGTCCCTCACTTCGGCGAGCGCGGCGCGCACCGACTCCGCCCGCGTGGCGCCACCGGTCACCGCCGCCACGACCTTGGTCGCCGAAAGCTCTTCCGCGAGCAGGATCGCGGGCTCCTCCCACCCGGCCGGAACGGCGACGACGATTGCGTCGACCCAGTCGGAGTCGTCCAGCCGGCGCAGCGGCTCGGCGAGCAGGGGTAGCTCACCGAGCCCGACGAACGCCTTCGGCCGCTCCTCGCCCAGCCGCTCTCCCGTCCCCGCGGCAACGAGGAGGGCCCAGACGCTCATTCCTCGATGCTACGCAGTGGCCGCTGCGGCCTTCGCCTTGCTCTTCTTCTTCGGCTTCTCGCCGTTCCCGGCCAGCACGCCCTCGAGCCACTCGGCAGCCTCTTCCTCGTCGACCGCCTTGGCGTACATCAGCTCGGAGGCGAGGATCTTCTTCGCCTTCACGAACATCTGCTTCTCGCCGGTCGAGAGACCCTTCTCGTGGTCGCGCAGGGAGAGGTTCTTGACCACCTCGGCCAGCTCGAAGATGTCGCCGGTCTTCATCTTGTCGCGGTTGTGCTTGAAACGGCGGTTCCAGTTTTTCGGCATCTCAGACTCACCCGCGGTGAGAGCCTTGACGACGGTGTTGACCAGGTCTTCGTCGATCACTGTCCGCAGTCCGACCTGCTCCGCATTCTCGACGGGCACATTCACCGTCATGTCGTTGTGCAGGATCTGGATCGTGAGGTACTCGCGCGTCTGACCCAAGACCTCGCGCTTCTCCTTTTTCACGACCGTGCCTGCACCGTGGTGCGGATACACCACCTTGTCGCCAACGTCGAACAAGCCAGCCTCCCCTAAATCGTCTCTACCGTGAAGAAGCCGGCGGGCTCGAGAGCTCACCGGCGAACGGCTACCAGTGTAGCAGAAACCCCTGGAAAACGCGTGATTTTCGGGGATTATCGCGATTTGCGGGGATTTTCTTCGCGGCTCTCGAGCCCGGCGCGCAGCGCGTCCCGGAGGGTGCCCGAACCGGAGACCCTGATCTGCGAGCGGCTGCGTGTTCCCTCCGGGGCGACGGCCGCGAGGATGCCGAGTTTGGCGCACTCCTCGAGGCGGCGCTCCGACTGGGCCGCCGTCCGGAGCCGGCCGGTGAGGCCGATCTCGCCGAAGACGGCGATGCCCTCGCGCACGGGCGTTCCCTTCTGCGCCGACGCGATCGCCATCGCAATCGCGAGGTCGGCGCCGGGCTCGTCGATGCGAAGCCCGCCGGCGACGTTGACGAAGACATCCGCGGATCCGAGCGGGACACCGGCGTGGCGCGACAGCACAGCGACAATCATCGCGAGCCGCTTCGGGTCGACCCCCGTGCCGACACGCCGCGGCATCGCCAGGTCGGTGGGCGCGACGAGCGCCTGGATCTCGAGCAGGATCGGGCGGGTGCCCTCGAGCGCGCAGGCGACGGCCGCGCCGACCTCACCCGGCATCGTCTTGCCGAAGAGCTCGGAGGGATCGGGCACACCGATCAGACCCTCGCCGGTCATCTCGAAGACCCCCAGCTCGTTGGTCGAGCCGAAGCGGTTCTTGGTCGCCCGGAGGATGCGATGGGCGTGGTAGCGGTCGCCCTCGAACTGGAGCACGCAGTCGACGAGGTGCTCGAGCACGCGCGGCCCGGCGACGGCGCCGTCCTTGGTCACGTGGCCGACGAGGATCGTGGCGACGTTCTGCTCCTTCGCGACGCGGAGCAGGCGGCCGGCAGCCTCCCGGACCTGGCCGACCGAGCCGGGCGCCGAGCTCATTTCAGCCGCGTAGAGCGTCTGGATCGAGTCGATCACGCAGACGTCGGGCTGCTCGCGCTCGAGCGTCGCACAGACCGCGTCGAGCTCGGTCTCCGCGAGGATCTCGACGTTCTCGGTGCCGCCGAGGCGCGCCGCACGGAGCTTCACCTGCGCGGTCGACTCCTCGCCGGTGACGAGGAGCGCGCGACGGCCGTCGGCGGAGATCGCGCCGAGGGCGCTGAGGAGCAGAGTCGACTTGCCGACACCGGGCTCTCCGCCGACGAGCACGAGGCTCGCGGGGACGAGGCCGCCGCCGAGGACGCGGTCGAGCTCGGGCACGCCGGTCGAGATCCGCTTCGCCTCCTCCGCGTTGACGTCGACAAGGCGGAGGAGCGGCTTGGCGGCCGCGGCCGTCTTCAGCGCGGCCGGCGTCTCCTCGACGAGCGAGCCGAACGCGTTGCAGCCCGGGCACTTCCCGAACCAGCGTCCCGCCGAGTAGCCGCATTCGGTGCACGCGAAGTTGACTGCTGCCTTGGCCATGGTGCGAGGCTAGCCGCGGCGGCGGACGAGGATGTCACAGCCTAGTGACGAATTCGTAGCGATTCTGCTCGCTGGGGCGCGGCTCGAGTCTGCCGTCACCCGACCACGCCCACTCCTCGACCGTGCGCACGAGTCCGGCCGTAACCGGGTTCAGAAGGACGTAGTCGGACGCGGCCGTGAGATGTCGCTCGTCGACGATCGGCGTGTGCGCGTAGCGCTCGGCGAAGAGGTGGCCCTTGCGGTGGTGACGCAGGTTGAACTCGCGCGCGTAGATCCCGTTGAGCCGGTGCATCGCCTCGGCGATGCGGGCCTCCGGATCCGCCAGGACGACCAAGTGGTAGTGCGTATGCATGAAACACCAGGCCGTGACCGCCCAGCCGATCCGTTTCGTCACATCGCGCAGCAGAGCGAGTAGCTGGAAGCAGTCGAACGCCGAGGCGACGATCGACTCGTCGTCGACCGCCCTCGTCGTCAAGTGATAGGCGCCACCCGGCACGAAGACTCGGGGTCGTCGGCTCATGTTTCGACGGTACTCCGTGCCGGCGCCCAGAACCGTCGCCGCGCACGAATTTTCACGACTGCGTCACGCAATCGTTGCAAAGGCCAGGGCCAAAGGAGTCGAGGCGTGCCTGTCACCGTGACAGGCACCGTGACAGGCACCGGCCGGTCGAACGAGAGAGGCCGCCTCGCGGCGGCCTCTCGGGCTTACTCCTCTTCGACCGGAGCCTCTTCGGGCTCGGCAGGCTCGTCCGGTGGGACGGTCACCTTCTCCGCCCGCGGCTCGCCCTCGACGATCTTGATGTCGACGAGCGACTCGCCCTCCTCACCGGTGAGCTCCTCCTTCTTGTCGACCAGGATGGTCGACCCCGGATTGAGCTCGCGGCCGAGCACGAAGTCGGCGAGCGGATCCTCGATGAAGCGCTGGATCGCGCGGCGCAGCGGCCGGGCGCCCATCGCCGGGTCGAAGCCCTGCTCGACGAGCACTTCCTTTGCCGCGTCGGTCAGCTCGATCGCGACCTCGTACGTCGCCATCTGCTCCCGCAGCCGCTTCAGCTGCAGGTCGACGATCGTGAGGATCTCCTCCTTCTCGAGCTTGTGGAAGACGATGATCTCGTCGATCCGGTTCAGCAGCTCGGGGCGGAAGACCTTCTTCAGCTCGCCGGTGACGCGGCCCTTCATCTCGTCGTAGCTGAGGCCGTGCTCGTCGCCGACCGAGAAGCCGAGCGTCTGGTTCTTCGCGATCTGGCCGGCGCCGATGTTCGACGTCATGATCACGATCGCGTTGCGGAAATCGACCTTGCGGCCCTGCGAGTCCGTCAGCTTCCCCTCCTCCAGGATCTGGAGCAGGATGTTGAAGACGTCCGGGTGGGCCTTCTCGATCTCGTCGAGCAGGAGCACCGAGTACGGCTTGCGGCGGACCGCTTCGGTCAGCTGGCCGCCCTCGTCGTAGCCGACGTAGCCGGGCGGCGAGCCGACGAGCCGGGACACGGAGTGCTTCTCCATGTACTCCGACATGTCGACCTGGATCATCGCGTCCTCGTCGCCGAAGAGGAACTCGGCGAGCGTGCGCGCGAGCTCCGTCTTGCCGACGCCGGACGGGCCGAGGAAGATGAACGAGCCCGTCGGCCGCTTCGGATCCTTGATCCCCGCGCGGGCGCGGCGGATCGCCTTGGAGGCCGCCACGATCGCCTGGTGCTGGCCGATCACGCGCTTGTGCAGCTCGTCCTCCATCCGGATCAGCTTCTGCGACTCGGCCTCGGTCAGCTTGAAGACCGGGATCCCCGTCCACATCGAGACGATGTCCGCGATCTCGTCCTCGCCGACCTCGGGCTGCTCCTCGGACTCCTCGGAGCGCCAGTTCTCCTCCAGCTCCTTCTTCTTCTGCGTCAGCTTGCGCTCCTTGTCACGCAGCGACGCGGCCTTCTCGAACTCCTGTGCCTCGATCGCGTTCTCCTTGTCGGTGCGCACCCGCTCGATCTCATCCTCGAGCTCGCGGTAGCGCGGCGGCGCCGTCATCGTCTTGATCCGCAGGCGCGAGCCGGCCTCGTCGATCAGGTCGATCGCCTTGTCCGGCAGGTGCCGGTCCTGGATGTAGCGGTCGGCCAGCACGGCGGCGGCACGGAGCGCGTCGTCGGAGATCTGGCAGCGGTGGTGCGCCTCGTAGCGGTCGCGCAGGCCGCGCAGGATCTGCACGGTGTCGTCGATCGTCGGCTCCTCGACACGAACCTGCTGGAAGCGCCGCTCGAGCGCAGCGTCGCGCTCGAGGTACTTGCGGTACTCGTCCAGCGTGGTCGCGCCGATCGTCTGCAGCTCACCGCGTGCCAGCGCCGGCTTCAGGATCGAGGCCGCGTCGATCGCGCCCTCGGCCGCACCGGCCCCGACGAGGTTATGGAGCTCGTCGATGAAGAGGATGATGTCGCCCCGCTGCATGATCTCCTTCATCACCTTCTTCAGCCGCTCCTCGAACTCGCCGCGGTACTTCGAGCCGGCGACGAGGGCGGCCAGGTCGAGCGTGTAGATCTGCTTGTTCTTCAGCAGCTCGGGCACCTGGTTGGTGGAGATCCGGTTGGCGAGGCCCTCGACGACGGCGGTCTTACCGACGCCCGGCTCGCCGATCAGCACCGGGTTGTTCTTCTGGCGGCGCGAGAGGATCTGCATCACGCGCTCGATCTCGGTCTGGCGGCCGACCACCGGGTCGAGCTTCCCGTCGGTGGCGGCCTTGGTCAGATTGCGCCCGAACTGGTCGAGCAGCTTGGAGCTTTTTGCCTTCTCTCCAGAACCCCCTCCCGACCCCTGCTGGCGCCGGCCGGGGCCGGAGAGCATGCGGATGATCTCGTTGCGGATCTTCTCGGCGTCGGCGTCGAAGTCGAGGAGGATCCGTGCGGCGACCCCCTCGTTCTCGCGCACGAGCCCGAGCAGGATGTGCTCGGTGCCGATGTAGTTGTGGCCGAGCGAGAGCGCTTCGCGCAGCGCCAGCTCGAGAACCTTTTTCGCGCGCGGCGTAAATGGGATCTGGCCCGTCGTCACCTCGTCGCCCTGGCCGACGATGCGGGCGACCTGCGCGCGCACCTCTTCCACGGTGATGTCGAGCGACTCGAGCACCCGCGCCGCAAGCCCCTCCTCCTCGCGCAGCAGGCCAAGGAGAATGTGCTCAGTGCCGATGTAGTTGTGCTTGAGGGCGCGGGCCTCGTCCTGTGCGAGAACGACGACCTGGCGAGCCCGTTCTGTGAATCGCTCGAACAACCTCTCGACCCTCCTTCCGACAGTGGGTCCGGAGGGAAGCTCATCAACCCTCCGGGTCGAAGGTCTGCCCGCATGGTATCGGACGCATCCCTCGCGACCCAGAATCCCACCCGGGTGGGCCGCTAGCGCGCGCGCTGGATCAGGTCTGCGAAGACGTCCTCGAGCACGAGGTCGACGTCGCCCGGGAGGCGGCCGTCCGGGCCTGCGACGCTGCGGAACGAGTCGAGATACAGCTCGAGCTCCTCGCGCTGCTCGGGAAAAGCGTCGCCTTGCTCGGCCAGCAGCCGCTCGACGTCGCCGACGGTCCATTCGCCGAAGCGCGGCAGGGTGAAGGGGCCGGTTGCCGGCGGCTCTGCCGGTTCCTGCTCGGTCTGCGCAGGCGCGGCCGGCGCCGGGGTCGAAGGCGGAGCCTCGGTGCGCGGCGTCGGCGCGGCCTTCTGGGTGCTCGTGACGGGCCGCGACGGACGCTGCCCGCGGAACAGGTCGACGAGCGTGAACGCGAGGCCCGCAAGCGCCCCGATCAGGATGCCGAGCGCGATGTTCCTGGCGGGCTTCGGCGACACGCGCTGCTCGTCGGCGCTCGCGGGCTCCCACACCGACGCAGTCGTCTCCGGGGCGAAGCGGTCGTTGAAGCGCACGGTCGCGACCTCGGCCACCTCCTGAGCGGCCCGGCGCGCCTGCTCCTTGCTCGGCGCCTCGACCTCGATCCGGACGAGCGAGCTGCCCTCCGGCGCCGCGACGTCGAGCCGGTCGAGCAGCTGCTGCGGCGTCTCGTCGAGGCCGAGGTTCCGGATCGCCGACTCTGCAACCGCGCGGCTCGCGAACAGCTCGGCAGCTGCGTCCGCCGCCTGGGCGAGTCGGGGGTCGCTACCGGGCGGCTGGCCCTGGCGGACGAGCAGGATCGACGCGTCGGCGCGGTAGACCGAGTCCTGGAGGAGCGTGACCGTGACTGCGATGAGAAGCCCGACCGCGGCGCCGAGCAGAGGTCCGGCAGGCCCGGAGAGCCGAGCGCGGAGGGACATCCCCTTAGGAACGTTCCTTCAGGGCCGGGAACAGGATCACGTCGCGGATCGTCTCCCGCCCGGTCAGGAGCATCGCCAGGCGGTCGATCCCGAGACCGAGCCCGCCGGTCGGCGGCATCCCGTAGGAGAGCGCCTCGACGTAGTCGGGATCCTCCTGCTCGCCGCCGACGAGCTCCGACTGGCGGCGGAACCGCTCCTGCTGCTCCTCGGAGTCGTTGATCTCGGAGAACGCGTTGCCGAGCTCCATCCCACCGGCGAAGTACTCGAAGCGCTCGGTCAGCGACGGGTCGCCGTCGGTCGTGCGGGCGAATGGCGAGATCTCGATCGGGTAGTCGTGGATGATCGTCGGCTGGATCAGAGTCGGCTCGACGTAGAAGCTGAAGGCGTGGTCGACGAGTTGCGCCCAGTCCTTGTCGGCGTGCGTGTCGACGCCGCGCTCGTTGAGCGCAGCCCGGAGCTCGTCCTCGTCGCGGATCCAGAGCTCGTGCTCGGCAAGTGCGTCGGTGAAGCGCAGCCGCCGCCACGGCGCCTTCAGCTCGAGCTCGTGACCGCGGAAGGTCGTGGTCGTCGTCCCCGTCACCTCGAGCGCGACCGCCTCGACGAGGTTCTCGATCCGCACCATCACGTCGTTGTAGTCGGCGTACGCCTCGTACCACTCGAGCATCGTGAACTCGTTCGAGTGCTTGTAGGAGATGCCCTCGTTGCGGAAGTCCTTGCCGATCTCGTAGACGCGCTCGAGCCCGCCGACGATCAGGCGCTTGAGGTAGAGCTCGGTCGCGATCCGGAGATAGAAGTCCTGCTCGAGGTAGTTCCAGTGGGTGACGAACGGCTCGGCGAAGGCGCCGCCGTAGCGCGGCTGCAGCACCGGCGTCTCGACCTCGACGAAGCCGTCGGCGTCCAGGTGGCGCCGGATCGCCGCGACGACGCGGCTGCGGGTGAGGAAGTCCGCGCGCGTCTCCTCGTTCATGAGCAGGTCGAGGTAGCGCTTGCGGTAGCGCTGCTCGACGTCTGTGAGCCCGTGGAAGGTGTCCGGCAGCGGCGCCCGGTTCTTCGCCAGCAGCTCGAATTCGACGACCTGCAGCGAGGGCTCGCCCCGGCGCGACTTGGCGGGATGGCCGCTGACGCCGACGATGTCGCCGAGATCGACGTCGACCTTGCCGGCGAGCAGCTGGATCCGGCCGCTGCGGTCGACGAGGTCGAGGAACGTGATCTTCCCCATCTCGCGCCGCGCCAGGACGCGGCCGGCGAGACGGAACGTCTTCGAGTCGTCGGTCGTGCCGGGCTCGACCTCGTCCGCGACCGCACGAACTGCGGTGATCCCGTCCCGGTCGGGGAAGCGCTTCGGCAACATCGGGCGAGTCTAGACGGCGTCAGGCCGAGCCCGACAGCAGCGCGAGCAGCTTCGCGCGGGTCTGCGCAGCGGTCGTACCCGCTGCGATCAGGACCTCGTCGACCTGCTCATCGCCGGCGTCGATCAGGCCGAGCAGAAGGTGCTCGGTACCGACCATCCCGTGACCCATCGTGTCGGCTGCGCCGGCTGCGAGATTCAGCGTCTCGACCGCGTGCTGCGAGAACTGGATCTGCCCCGTCGTCGGCGGCTCGCTGCTCCCGAGCGAGCGCACGACCTCCGACCGTGCGTCGTCGAGATCGACTCCCTGCGAAGCGAGCGCTCGCGCGGCGAGCCCATCCTCCAGACGCAGCAGCCCGAGAAGGAAATGGACGCCGCCGATGTGGTCGTGCCCGAGCCCGCGCGCCTCGTCCTGCGCGAGCACGACGATCTGGCGCGCCGGCTCGGTGAAACGCTCGAACACGAACCCACCATAAGTGACGCACGGGCTCGTGAAGTCGACCCGGCTCCTAGCGCGTTCCTGGCGTGCGCTCAGACGCGCGAGGGCGGCGGAGGCGGGCTCCGCCCGCCGGGAGCCGCCCGGCCAGGGACCGCGCTAGGCGGCGGCGATGTCGATGATCTTGTACTTCAGCGAGCCGCGCGGTGTCGCGACCTCGACGGTCTCGCCCTTCTTCTTGCCGATGATCGCCTTGCCGACCGGCGACTCGTTCGAAAGCTTGAGCTCGGCGGGATTCGCCTCGGCCGAGCCGACGATGAAGTACTCGTCCGTGCGCTTGGCGTCGACGTCGCGGAGCTTGACCTTGGCGCCGATCGAGACCACGCTCAGGTCGACGTCGCGCTTCTGGATCACGCGCGCGTTCGAGAGTCGCTCCTCGAGCTGGGCGATCTTGTGCTCGAGCATCGCCTGCTCGTTCTTGGCGTCGTCGTACTCGGCGTTCTCGGAGATGTCCCCGAACTCGCGTGCGACGCGGATCCGGTCCGCGACCTCGCGCCGCTTCTCGGTCGAGAGCACCTCGATCTCCTGCTTCAGTTTCTCGTAGCCCTCGGGCGTGAGAATGACTTCCTTCAACGGGCCTCCCTAAGACAAAAGCCGGCGGTAACGCGCCGACGCGGGCCGGAATGGTAGCGGCACGGCCGGATGGGGTCAATACCTGTGAGTACCATCGACAAACCGTGAAAATCGACCTGCGCGAGAGCTGGCACATCCGCGACGTGGAGATCCCCACGCGGCTCGTCCTGGCGCCGATGGCGGGCGTCAGCGTGCAGGCGTTTCGCCGCCAGGGACGCCGTTTTGGCGCCGGGCTCGTCTGCTCGGAGATGGTCAGCTGCGCCGGGATCGAGCACCGGAACGAGAAGACGCTCGGCTACCTCCGGGTCGCCTCCGACGAGCACCCGCTCGCGATCCAGATCTTCGGCTCCGAGCCGCGGACGATGGCCGACGCGGCGCGGATGGTCGAGGCCGCCGGCGCCGACCTCGTCGACATCAACTTCGGCTGCCCCGTCCGCAAGGTGACGAAGACCGGCGCCGGCGCGACGCTGCTCGACGAGCCCGCTCGTGCCGCGGCGATCGTCGAGGCGGTGGCGAACGCAGTCGACGTGCCGGTCAGCGTCAAGATGCGCCGCGGGCTGCGCGACGGCGCGCGCACGTGCCTCGAGGTCGGCCCGCAGCTCGTGGACGCCGGCGCGGCGACGCTGACGCTCCATCCGCGCTCGGCGCAGCAGATGTACACCGGGACGGCCGACCACTCGCTCACCGCCGAGCTCGTCTCGCTCGTGGACGTGCCCGTGATCGCCTCCGGCGACATCACCTCACGCGCGAAGGCGCAGGCCGTGCTCGCGACCACCGGCGCGTCCGCCGTCATGGTCGGCCGCGGCGCCCAGGGCAACCCGTGGGCGCTCCGCGAGATCGTCGACGGCGCCGGCAACGACCCGACCCGCGAGGAGGTCGTCGCCGAACTCGTCCTCTTCATCCGCGAGACCGTCCGTGAGCTGGGCGAGCGGCGTGCTTCCGGGTTCCTGAAGAAGTTCTACGGCTGGTACCTCGGGCGGGGGCGTTTCCCGCGGCCGTTCAAGCAGGAGCTCGTCGTGCTCGACTCGACCGAGGACGTCGAGCGGCTGCTGATCGCCGCCGCGCCGGGCGCGCTCCCGCTGATCGAGGAGCTGGAGGCAGAGCTGCCCTCGGGCGACGAGATCCAGCTCGACCTGCCGATCTCGATCTACGGCGGCGGCTAGCCCCTACCGATTCCGCGACCAGACGATCCGCAGCCCCTCGAGCGTCAGGTGCGGGTCGATCCGGTCGAGCGTCCGGGCGTGCGGCGCGATCAGATCGGCGAGGCCGCCCGTCGCCACGGTCTGCGCGTCGACACCGAGCTCGCCCCGGATCCGGCCGACGATCCCGTCCACCTGGCCCGCGAAGCCGTAGACCAGCCCGGACTGGAGCCCGCCGACCGTCGTCTTCCCGATCACGGTCGCCGGCGCGGAGAAGTCGACCTTGACGAGCCGCGCCGCCCGCGCGAAGAGGGCGTCCATCGAGACCTCGATGCCCGGCGCAAGCACGCCGCCGACGTACTCGCCGTCCGGGGAGACGATGTCGAAGTTGGTCGAGGTGCCGAAGTCGACGACGATGCACGGCGCCCCGTAGCGCTCGCTCGCCGCGACCGCGTTCACGATCCGGTCGGGCCCGACCTCGCGGGGATCGTCGTAGCGGATCGGGATCCCTGTCTTGACGCCGGGCCCGACGGTCAGCAGCGGCGCCTCGGCCCAGCGTTCGGCGACGTGCTCCCACTCGCGCTGGAGCGCCGGCACGGTCGTCGACAGGCAGATCCCGTCGACCTCCTCGAGCTCGAAGAGCGAGCCGAGCGTGACGCCGAGCTCGTCGCCGGTGCGGCTGCGGTCGGTCGCGAGGCGGAAGCTGTCGGCCAGCCGCTCGCCCTCGAACAGGCCGAGCACCGTCTGCGTGTTGCCGACGTCGACGGCGAGGAGCATGGCGCCCCTAGGGCGTGTCGTCGTCCGTGGAGAGTCGCTCGCCGAGGCGCTCGGCGAGCGCATCGGCGGTCAGCTTCGGATCGTCGTTCTCCCCGCGCAGCTCCTCGACGGTGACGTCGCTCGAGGTGTAGACCTCGGCGCGCGGGATGATCCGCGTCGGGCGGTTCTTGTCCCAGACCCAGACGTCCTCCATCCGCACGTGGAAGAACGGATAGCTCGCCTGCGGGGTCACCTGCAGGTCGAGCTTGTTGCAGAGATACGTCGCGTCCGCCGTGAGGATGCAGTAGCGGAAGAGGCCGAAGACCGCCGTGTACTCACGCTTGAGCGCGAGCTCGAGCTCTGCCTCGAACTCGTCGAGATCGTCGAGATGGCTCACCCGCTCAGTGTAGCCCTGCAAGCAGGTCTACCACCCGGCCGCGGCCCGGAATCGCCAGGTCGGGATCGAGGTCGAGGAGCGGCTCGAGCGCGAACCGGCGCTCGTGCAGGCGCGGGTGCGGGACGGTCAATCCCGGCTCGTCGATTGTCTCGTCGCCGTAGAGCAGCAGATCGAGATCGATCGTGCGCGGCCCCCAGCGCTCGCGGCGCTCGCGTCCGAGCTCGCGCTCGACCGCGAGCAGCGCGTCGAGCAGCTCGCGCGGGGAGAGCTCGGTCTCGAGGGCGACGGCGCCGTTCAGGAACGGCGGCTGGTCGACGACGCCGACCGGATCGGTCTCGCGCAGCTGCGAGACGCCGACGACCCCGGGGAGCGCCCCCAGGGCGGCCCGGATCGTCGCCTCCCGGTCACCCAGGTTGGCGCCGACGCCGATGTACGCGCGCGTCACCGCTCGACGATGACCGTCGCGAGCCCGCCCTCGAGCCGCAGGTCGGGCTTGCCGACGCGGACCTCGACGCGCTCGAGCGAAAAGCGGAGCTTCAGCTCGTCGGCGACCGAGGCCGCAAGCGTCTCGAGCAGCTGGAAGTGCGTGCCGTCCGAGATCTCGCGCACGCAGGCGACGAGGTCGCGGTAGTCGATCGCGGCGTCGATGTCGTCTTCGGCCGGCTCGGCCGTCTCGACGGCGACATCGAAGCGGAAGCGCTGACCGTCGCGGCGCTCGTGCTCGAGGACGCCGTGGAAGCCGCGGAGCTCGATCCCGCTCAGCTCTAGCCGCATACGGCCCCCGCAGCGGTGAGCGCCTCGACGTGCTCGCGGACGTCGTGGACGCGGAAGATCGAGGCGCCGCGCTCGAAGGCGGCGACAGCAGCGCCCAGCGACGCCGCGAGCGTCCCGGTCTTCGCCTCGGGGTCGAACAGCTTCCCCAGCGAGCTCTTGCGCGAGAGCCCCACGAGGACGGGACGGCCGAGCGCGAGCAGCACGTCGAGCCGCCGCAGCAGCTCGAAGTTCTGTGCCGGCGTCTTGCCGAAGCCGATGCCCGGGTCGAGACAGACACGCTCTTCCGGGATCCCGGCGGCGACCGCGACTGCCAGCCGTTGCTCGAGAAACGCAGCCACCTCGGTGGCGACGTCGTCGTAGCGCGGGTCGAGCTGCATCGTCCGAGGCTCTCCCTGCATGTGCATCAGGCAGAGATACCCGCCCGCGTCGGCGACGACGCCTGCCAGCTCCGGGTCGCCGCGCAGCGCCGTGACATCGTTGACGAGCTCGGCGCCGAGCTCGAGCGCGCGGCGGGCGACCTCGCTCTTCGCCGTGTCGATCGACACCGGCACGCCCTCGAGCCGCTCCAGCACGGGGACGACGCGCCGCAGCTCCTCGTCGAGCGAGACCCCTTCCGATCCGGGCCGCGTCGACTCGCCGCCGATGTCCACGATCGCAGCCCCTTCCGCGATCATCCGGCGCGCAGCAGCCGCCGCGACATCGGGCTCGCGGTGGTCGCCGCCGTCCGAGAAGCTGTCGGGCGTGACGTTGACGATCCCCATCACGGCAGGTCGCTGCAAACGTTCCTCCACCGCTGGACGTCTCACCCTGCGTGGAGGTTAGCGCCCGCACCCGCAACGCCATCCTGACCGCGACCGGCGTCATCGCGGCGATCGTGCTCGTCGCGGTCGCGTCGCGCGGCTCGACGTCGCTGGGCGACAGCACCACGAGGAAGCCGAGCGACGCGCTGACGGACATCCTCTTCGCGCTCTATCTCGTCGCGCTGGTCGGCGGCGCGGTCATGTTCGTCTACCTCCTCGTCCTGCAACGCCGGGTCAAGGTGCAGTCAGGCAAGGCGCCGCGCAGGAGTCTCGTCGAGATGCTCGGGACGATGCTCGTGCTCGTCGTGGTGGGAACCCTGTTCGCCCGCCGGCTCGCGACCTGGCAGCGGCCGGCGCCCGCCGAGCCCGAGGAGGCAATTGGCCGCGCGAACACGCTCCCGATCGACACCACGACGCAACCGACCTCGGGCTCGTATGAGTCCGGTGTCTCGTGGCTTCCGGTCCTCGTCACGCTCGGGCTGATCTTGCTGGCGGTGGTCGCATACTGGTACGCCGGGCGGGCGCGGAAGCGGGCGCGCGGAGAGCTCCACACCGGACTCGCCGCGGCCGTGGCCCAGGCGGTCGACGAGTCGCTGGACGACCTCCGGGCCGAGCCCGACCCGCGCCGCGCCGTGATCGCCACGTACGCGCGGCTGGAGCGCGTGCTCGCCGCGCACGGCCTGCCGCGCAAGCCGGCCGAGGCGCCGCTCGAGTATCTCGGCCGCATGCTCGCCGAGCTGTCCGTGTCCGACAGAGCGGCACGCGCGCTCACCGATCTGTTCGAAAGGGCTAAGTTCTCGCAGCATGCTGTGGGGGCCGAGATGAAGGACGAGGCGATCGACGCGCTCGAGACGGTGCGCGACGATCTGCTGGCGGCCCAGGCGCTGGCCGCGAAGGAACGGGCCGCCGTGATCGAAGCGCAGCGCGAGCGGGCGGCGACGGAGTGACCCGCGCTCTCCGCTTCTGGCGGTTCCCCGCCTTCGTGACCCTTGCTCTGTTCGTCGCGCTCGTCGTCTTCCCCGGACGGGCCGAGCTGCTCGTGCGCATCTACGGGCTCCTGATCGCGACGTTCGTCGTCGCGCAGCTCCTCGAGCGCCTCCGCCGTTCCCTGCCCGAGCGCGCCACGTCGCCCGTCGATGCGGCGCTCGCCCGCCGGCCCCGGCCGGTCACGCGCGTCCCCGAGCTCGAGAAGATCGAGCGCGAGGTGACGCTCGGGTTGACGACCGCATTCGACCTCCACTTCCGTCTGCGGCCCACGCTCCGCCGCATCGCGTCCGAGCTGCTGCGGGCACGGCGCGGGATCGATCTCGACGCGAACCCGGCTGCAGCACGGCGTGCGCTCGGCGACGAGACGTGGGAGCTCGTGCGTGAGGACCGCGAGCCGCCGCACGACCGCTTCGGGCGCGGGCTCGACCTCGATTCGCTGCGACGCGTCGTCGTCTCACTGGAGGCGATCTGATGCAGCTCGCCCAGGTGCAGGAGTACGCGACGCGGATCCTCGACGAGGTCGAGCGCGCCGTGGTCGGCAAGCGCAACGCACTCGAGCTCGTCCTGCTCGGCCTGCTCGCGGACGGCCACGTGCTGCTGGAGGACTATCCCGGGCTCGCGAAGACGCTGACCGCACGGTCGTTCGCGCAGGTCACGCAGACCGGCTTCAATCGGATCCAGTTCACGCCCGACCTGATGCCGTCCGACGTCACCGGCTCCTCGATCTGGAACCAGCGCGACGGCGACTTCGAGTTCCGTCCCGGCCCGATCTTCACCAACCTCCTCCTCGCCGACGAGATCAACCGCGCCCCGCCGAAGACGCAGGCCGCGCTGCTGGAGGCGATGCAGGAGCGGCAGGTGACGATCGAAGGCGTCACGCACCAGCTCGCACGCCCGTTCCTCGTGCTCGCGACCCAGAACCCGATCGAGTACGAGGGCACCTACCCCCTGCCCGAGGCGCAGCTCGACCGCTTCCTCCTGCGCGTGTCGTTCGGCTACCCGAGCCGGAGCGACGAGTGGGAGGTGCTGTCGCGGCGAATGGAGCGGCGCGAGGACGAGGTCGAGCTGAACCCGGTCGTCGACGGCCAGACGCTGCTCGCGCTCCAGGGTGCGATCGAGGACGTCCACGTCAGCGACGCGGTCGGCGCCTACATCGTCGATCTCGTCACGGCGACGCGCACGAGCACCTCGACCACCGTCGGTGCCAGCCCGCGCGGCAGCCTCGCCGTGCTCAAGCTCGCGCGCTGCAAGGCCGCACTCGCCGGCCGCGACTTCGTCACGCCCGAAGACGTGAAGGCTGTGGCCGTCCCAGGCCTCGCCCACCGGCTGATGTTGAAGCCCGAGCTCTGGGTGCAGCAGCTGGCCGCCGAGGACATCGTCCGCGAGCTGCTCGAGACCGTGCCGACGCCCGCGGCCGAAGCGGCGGCGCCCACGACCGAGTGAGGGCCACGCAGTCGCCCCGCGTGACGGCATACGCCGTCCTCGCCGCGGTCTTCCTCCTCGCCGCGCTCGGGCTGCGCCGGCCGGAGCTGGCCGTGCTGGCCCTGCCCTTCGCGCTGCCGCTGGCGCTCGGGCTCCGGCTCGCGCGCGCACCGGAGATCCGTGTTCGGGTCGACGTCGAGCGTGCGACGGCGCTCGAGAACGACGAGCTGGACGTCGAGCTGACGGTCTCCTCCGAGGTGCCGGTCGAGCGGCTCGAGCTCGTCCTCGTCGTCGCGGACGGCCTCGAGGTGGTGTCCGGCGCGAGCGCGCAGTCGCTCCGGCTCGGCTGGGAGGACGAACGCACGCTCGAGCTGAAGCTCCGTTGCGCCCGCTGGGGCAACTACGAGATCGGCGACGTCCGCCTCCGCGCGCGCGACCGGCTCGGCCTGACGGTCTGGGAGTCCCGCGTCGACCGGAAGCAGCGGCTGCGCGTCTACCCGCTCCCCGAGACGCTGCGTCGGATCGTCAGACCCGTCTCGACGCAGCTCTACACCGGCAACGAGGTCGCGCGGCAGAAGGGCGAGGGGACCGAGTTCGCCGACTTGCGGCTGTTCGCCCCCGGCGACCGCGTTCGCTCGATCAACTGGCGCGCGAGCGCGCGCCGAGACGAGCTCGTCGTCAACGAGCGGCATCCGGAGCGGAACGCCGATGTGATCCTCTTCCTCGACACGTTCGCGGACGCGCGTTCAGGCGGCCGCTCGACACTCGACCTCGCGGTGCGGGCGACTGCGACGCTGGCGTCGCGCTACCTAGAGCGGCGCGACCGGGTCGGGCTTGTCTCTTTCGGCGGGGTGCTCCGCTGGCTGACGCCGGGGATGGGGTCGACGCAGCGCTACCGGATCGTCGATGCCCTGCTCGAGTCGGAGATCGTCTTCAACTACGCCTGGAAGGACGTCTCGGTGATCCCGTCACGCGTGCTGCCGCCCGCGGCGCTGGTGGTCGCGGTGACGCCGCTGCTCGACGACCGCGCCGTCGAGGCGCTCGCCGACCTGCGCGCCCGCCGCTACGACCTCGCCATCGTCGAGGTCTCCCCCGTCGGGTTCACCGAGCCGGGCGAGAGTGAGTCCGACCAGCTCGCCCACCGGCTCTGGGTGCTGCGGCGCGACGAGATCCGCGCGCGCTACGAGCGGCTCGGTGTCGCCGTCGCGAGCTGGAGCGACGACGCGCCTCTCGACGCTGTGCTCGAGGGGGTGAGGGCATTCAGGCGCCACGCGCAGATCGCGCGCGTCTAGCAGCCGGCGCAGCCTCGGTCGCGGCTGCCGTGGGAACCGGGCTCTGGCTGGCGACGATCGCCGAGGACGGCTATCTCGTCCGGGCGACGCTGTTGTCGACGTCCGTGGCCGCCGCCCTGCTCGCGGGCGGGCTGGCGCTCCGGCGCCCCGTCGTGATCCCGGCGGCGATCATCGTGCTCGCGGCGCCATACGTCGCCGCGCTCGGGTTCGAGATCGACGGCATCGACACGCGGGCGCCGCTGCTCGCGGGCATCCTCTTCCTGACCGCCGAGCTCGCGTACTGGTCGCTGGAGCTGCGCGGGACGCTCGCGGACGAGCCCGGCACCTACATGCGCCGGGTGGCGCTGCTGTCGGGCCTCACCGTGGTCACGATCGCCGCCGGGACGGTCGTGCTCGCGATAGTCGGCGGCGTCGAGGCCCGTGGCGTCGCGATCGACATGGTCGGTGCCGTCGCAGCGGTGGGCGCGATCGCGCTCCTGGCGCTGGCTGCGATCAGACGAGCGAGCTAGCCGGCTGGACTCAGGCTCAGGCGGCTGCATCGACACGCCCGGGACGGGGCGCGGCGTCGGCTTCGGCTTCGGCTTCCGCTCGGGCTCGCCCTCCGCAGGCGTCTCCTCGGGCTCGACCGCCTCCTCCGGGAAGACGGACTCCTCCGACTCGCCGGCGAGCAGGCGCTCGAACTGATCCTTGTCGATCGTCTCGCGTTCGATCAGGATCGCCGAGAGCTTGTGCAGGTCGTTCATGTGCTCGCGGAGGACACGGTGCGCGGTCGCGTGCGCCTCTTCGATCACGCGGCGGATCTCGTCGTCGATCTCGCGGGCGATCTCATCCGAGTAGTCGGGCTCGTTGCCCATCTCCCGGCCGAGGAACGGCTGCGTGTGGTCGCGCCCGAGCACGCGCGGGCCGAGCTTCTCGCTCATCCCGTAGCGCATGATCATCGCCTTCGACGTCGCCGTCACCTTCTCGAGGTCGTTCGCCGCTCCGGTCGTGACCTCGTGGAAGACGAGCTCCTCGGCAGCGCGGCCGCCGAGCGTCATCGCCAGGTCGTCCATCAGCGCCGAGCGCGTCGTCAGGTAGCGGTCCTCGGTCGGCAGCGAAATCGTCAGTCCGAGCGCCTGGCCGCGCGAGACGATCGTGATCTTGTGGATCGGGTTCGTGTTCTCGAGGAAGAAGCCGACGAGCGCGTGGCCCATCTCGTGGTAGGCCGTGATCTTGCGCTCCTTCTCTCCGAGCAGCCGCGCCTTCTTCTCCGGCCCGGCGATCACGCGCATGATCCCCTCTTCCAGCTCGTCCTGGTCGATCATCTTCTTCCCGTGGCGCGCTGCGAGGAGCGCGGCCTCGTTGATCAGGTTGGCGAGGTCGGCGCCCGTGAAGCCCGGCGTTCCCGCGGCGAGCGTGTCGAGGTCGATCTCGGGCGCGAGCGGCTTGCCCTTCGAGTGCACCTCGAGGATGCGGCGGCGGCCGATCCGGTCGGGGCGGTCGACCACGATCTGGCGGTCGAAGCGGCCCGGGCGGAGCAGGGCGGGATCGAGGATGTCGGGGCGGTTGGTGGCGGCGATCAGGATGATGTTGTCCTTCATCTCGAAGCCGTCCATCTCGACGAGCAGCTGGTTCAGCGTCTGCTCGCGCTCGTCGTGACCGCCGCCGAGGCCGGCGCCGCGGTGGCGGCCGACCGCGTCGATCTCGTCCATGAAGATGATGCAGGGGCTCGACTGCTTCGCCTGCTCGAAGAGGTCGCGCACGCGGGAGGCGCCGACGCCGACGAACATCTCGACGAAGTCCGAGCCGGAGATGGAGAAGAAGGGGACACCGGCTTCACCGGCGACCGCGCGGGCAAGCAGCGTCTTCCCGGTGCCGGGAGGGCCGTAGAGCAGGACGCCCTTCGGGATCCGCGCGCCGAGAGCCTGGAACTTCTTCGGGTTCTCGAGGAACTCCTTGATCTCGTGCAGCTCCTCGACGGCCTCGTCGACGCCGGCGACGTCCTTGAAGCCGATCTTGGGCGAGTCGGGTGTCATCCGCTTCGCGCGCGACTTGCCGAAGCTCATCACCTTCGAGCCGCCGCCCTGGACCTGGTTCATCAGGAAGATCCAGAAGCCGATCAGGAGCGCGAACGGGAGCAGCGAGATCAGCAGGTTGCTCCACCACGACGACCCCTTGCCCTTGGAGTCGTACGTGATGTTCTCCTTGCGGAGGATCTGCTCGACGCTGAACGCCGATTGGTCGTTCGGGTAGTTGACCTTGACCTTCCGGCCGCCGACGAGCGTCGCCTCGATCTGCTGACGGGTCGGCGTGAACTTGGCGTCCTGCACGTTCCCCGCCTCGGCCTGCCGGATGAACTCCGAGTAGGTGACCTTGTCCTGGGCGTCCTTACGCGGGATCAGGGTCTGGCTCGCCAGATAGACGAGCAAGACGATCACGATCAGGGGGAACAGCGCGCTGCGGAAGAATCTGTTCACAGGGGTCATAGGAGGGTAGCAGCCTCTTTGCTGCGCACCCGCGCCGTGACACATTGGCCACAGACGCCTAATCCCCTGTTAATGGGGCGGAATCAGATCCGGATGCAGGACCGCCACGTACGGCAGATTGCGGTAGCGCTCGGCGAAGTCGAGGCCGTAGCCGATCACGAACTTGTTCGGGATCTCGAAGCCGACGAACTTGACGGGAACGTCGATCTCACGCCGCTCCGGCTTCGTCAGCAGGGCGCAGATCTCGAGCGACGCGGGCTTGCGCGCCTTCAGGCTGCGTATCAGATACGAGAGCGTCAGCCCGGAGTCGATGATGTCCTCGACCACGAGCACGTCGCGGCCGGCGATGTTCGTGTCCAGGTCCTTCAGGATCCGGACGACACCCGAGGAGTCGGTCGCCGCGCCGTAGCTCGAGATCGCCATGAAGTCGATCTCGCACGGGATCGTGAGCTCGCGCATCAGGTCGGCCATGAAGAAGACGGCCCCCTTGAGCACACCGACGAGCAGCAGGTCGCGGCCCTCGTACTCGCGGGAGATCTCGGCGCCGAGCTCGGCGATCCGCGCCTGCAGTGGCTCCTCCTCGATCAGGATCTCGCCGACCGCCTCGCTCACCTGGCCGGCGTCGGCTCCCGCCGGGCGGAGCCCGGCTCCGCCGTCGCCTGACGCTGCTCGCGCCACGCGGCTCTCCGCGTCCGTATTTCTCATACTGTCCGCTCCGGCCGCGCGGCGCGAGCAGCGCCCCAGGGGCGCGAGAAGTCCTTCACCGCTTCCATGTCACCGCTCCTTCCCAGCCCGGGGCCTCGGCGACACCCGGCACCGCGACGACCTCGTCACCGCACACGACGAGCGGCCAGCCGTCGCGCTCCGCCCGGGGCACCTTCGCGTCCACGAGCAGATCCTGCACTTTCTTCCGCCGGCCTGCGAGCCGATCCCCCGGCCGGCGCGCCCGCACCTCGAGCCCGATGCGCTCCGACGAGATCGTCCACGGCCCCCACTCGACCGACCCCTCGAGCCGGAGCGTGCCGTACTCCCGCACGGCGCGGACGCCGGCGCCGAGGTCCGCCGACTTCGTCCCGTCACGGCCCGCCAGCAGCTCTGCGAGCGTCCGCTCGAGCGTGCGCGGCAGCCGCGGGCGCTCGTCGGCCAGCGAGAGCAGCGACGCGCGGGCGCGCGGATCGAGCTGCTCGAGCAGCGGCAGGATCTCGTTCCGGATCAGCCCGCGCTTCGTGCCCGGGTTGGACGAGTCCTCCCGGTACGCGAGCCCGTGCTCCTCGCAGTAGGCGCGCGTCTCCTCCCGCCAGACGCCGAGCAGCGGCCGCACGATCCCGTCCTCGCGTCGCGCCTTGATCCGCTGCGGCGAGCCCGAGGCGACGAGGCCGAGCAGGACCGACTCGAGCTGGTCCGAGGCGGTGTGGCCGGTTGCCCGCAGCCGCTCGGTCGCGAACGAGTAGCGCAGCTCGCGCAGCTCGGCCTCGGTCGCCCCGGTCGCCTCCACCACCTCGGCTCCGAGCACGTCGCGGCAGAAGCGCGCGTCCTCGTCCGACTCCGAGCCGCGCAGGCCGTGTGCGACGTGCAGGGCGGCGACGCGGTAGCCGAGCTCACGGAGGACGTGCCAGAGGCAGGTCGAGTCGGCGCCGCCGGAGACGAGCACGGTCACCTCGCCGCCCGGCTCGATCAGGCAGTGCTCACGGATCACGGCTTCGACGGGCCGCAGCATCGCTTCAGTGTGCCCTAGAAGGCGGGTGCCGAGGCCCAGGCCTCGAGGACGCCGACGGCCCGCTCGACCTCTCCTGCCTCGAGCCGGAGCACCTGCGCGTACTCGACCATGTCCATTCGACTCCGCGGTGCGATACCGGCCGCCGCGTCTCGAAGGTACGCGAGCGGCAGCGAGTGAGCGACGAGGAGAATCGTGTCCTCGGGCCGGTCGGCAAGCCTGCGGAAGCCGCGGGCGTACCGGGCCGCGAGCTCGCCACGGTGCTCGCCGCCTTCCGGCGCGTCGAGCGGCCCTCGCGCCCAGGCCCACTCGCGGTACGCGACGATCGAGCCGCCCTCGAACGTGCCGTAGCGGGGGTCGTTCAGCTCCGGGAGGACGAGGAACGGCACGTCACGGCCGGCGAGTGCGATCTCAGCCGTCTGACGCACGCGCTCGAACTCGGTCACGACGCAGAGGTCGATCCGCTCGTCTGCGATCGCCGCACCGAGTGCACGCGCCTGCGCCCGTCCGGTCTCCGTGAGCGGGCAGGACACGCCCGGATCGCCGTTGACGAGCTGCTTCGCGCTGAACTCAGACTCGGCGTGCCGTGCGAGCAGGAGAGTCTCCACAGGCGGCGAGCCTAGTCGACCGGATGGTCGGATAGCGTCCCCGTCCGCAGTGGCCGAGCTGACCGAGATCCACCAGACCGAGGTCGACGGCGTGCCGGCCTTCTGGGTCGACGGGCCTGGCCCGCGCTTCGCCGGGCTTCTCTTCCGCGTCGGCAAGATCGACGAGCAGCTCTACACATCAGGCATCACCCACATCGTCGAGCATCTGGCGCTGCCGGCATGGGCGCCGAAGCCCGGCCTCGACTGGAACGGGTGGGTCGGCCTGACAACCACGGGTTTCTGGGCCTCGGGCGAGCCGGCCGACGTCGGCACGTTCGTCGGTGACGTGACGCGGCAGCTCCAGAAGCTGCCGCTCGCGCGGCTGGAGACCGAGCGGAGCATCCTCCGGGCCGAGGAGGCGTCGGGGGCGCGCTACGCATCCGCCGTCGCCGCAGGCCTCCGCTTCGGCGCTGTCGGAATCGGACTGCTGGACTGGCTCGAGCTGGGCCTGCGGTCCGTCGACGCCGACGCCGTTGCCGCCTGGGCTGCGAAGCGGTTCACCCGCGGAAATGCGGCGCTGTGGCTGAACGGGCCTCCGCCTCCCGAACTCCGGCTGAACTTGCCCGACGGCCCGCGCCTCCCACCCCCGCGCTACGCCGAACCGCCCGAGCAGCTCCCTGCGTTCAGCCGCTGGGGACGGGGCGGCGTGACGCTGACCCTCTTCGCGCCCCGCTCGTTCGCTCTCGGGCTCGCCTGGCGGGCGGCGGAGCAGCGCGCGCTCAACCGCCTTCGCTTTGGCCGCGGCCTGATCTACGGCCTCTCCGCCTCCAGCAACCCGCCGAACAAGCACGACGCGCATGTGGTCTTCGTCGCCGAGTGCACCGACGAGAACGTCGACGCCGTGCGCGCCGGCCTCGTCGAGGTGTTCGAGGAGATCGCGGCCGACGGCCCAACCGACGAGGAGCGGGAGCAGTGGCTGCGGGGCTTCGAGCTGGAGGTCACCGATCCCCAGGCGGCCATCGGGATAGCGCACGCCTACGCCGACAACCTCATCCACGACGACGTGCAGACGCTGGAGGACGATTTCGAGCAGATGCGGGCGGTCACGGCGGCCGAAGCCGCGGCCGCGCTCCGCGTGGCGCTCGAGAAGGCGCTGCTGCTGATCCCGGAGGAAGGCGCCGCGGACCCGCCGCCGCCGTTCCAGGAGTTCAGGCCGGCGCCGATCGACCTCCGCATCAGCGGCCGGAAGTTCGCGTCGTCCGGGATCCGCGGCCGGCTCGGCCGCACCGCCCACGCTGTCCTCGGCGAGCGCGGCCTCGCCTGGCAGTTCCCGGACGGAAGCCAGATCGCCGTCGCGTTCGCGGACTGCGTCGGCCTGATGACCTGGTCGGACGGCTCGTTCCAGCTGATCGACCAGAACGGCAACCACCTCGTGATGAGGCCGAACGACGTGCGGCATCACGAGGAGCTCGCCACGGAGGTCCGCCGCGCCGTGCCGCCGGAGCGCGTGATCCCGATGGACTAGAGGAGGACGCTCCGGTAGTCGAGGACGTGCTCCATCCCGACGGTGTCGTAGAGCCGGATCGCAGCGTCGTTGTCGGCCCGGACGAAGAGGCAGACGCGTCGGCACCTGCCGGAGCAGCAGCCGGATCAGGTCGCGCAGCCCCCGGCCGGCGTTCCCGGCCCGGCGCGCCTCTGGATCGGTCCAGACCTGCTGCAGCTGCACTGCCTCCGGCGTCCACGCGGAGGCCTCCGCCTTGAAGAGGATCACCCCGTCCTCCTCCCAGAGCCACGAGCGGCCCTCGTCGATCTGCGCGCGCGTCCGCCAGCGGAAGCCGTCAGCGTCACGGCGCAGGGGATCGATCCCGAGCTCGCCCTCGTGCGCGAGCGCGCAGGCGGGGAGGAGCAGCTCGAGGTCGGCGAACGTTGCGGCACGGAGGCCGCTCCCACCCGGCTCGGGTACCGAAGACATCGCGTAGACGGGCTGGCCGGGACGATCCTCGCGAGCTGCAGGAAGCCGTTTCCGCGCCGCCTCCCAGAGGTCGGAGACGGCGCGCTGCTCGCCGATCAGCATCCGGGCGCGCGCCCGAACGGCGACGGACGCGAAGGCGCCGCACCCCTGCCCCGACGGGACGACGTTCGCGCCCGAGTGGCAGAGAGCGACGAGACGGCCGCCGTCCTCGATCCCGCTGAAGCGGCCGAGGCCGCGCCGCGCGACGTCCTCGAGGAAGACGCGCTCGACCGGGTCCTCGGCGCAGTACTCGAGGATCTGCGCCAGCGGCGGCTCGACGATGTGCGTGTGCGCCATCCCCTCGATCTTCGCGTATAGGGTCTCGCCGATGCCGATCCACATCAGAGCCGAGCCCGGCGACTACGCCGAGGCGTGCCTCCTCCCCGGCGACCCGCTGCGGGCCAAGTACATCGCCGAGACGTACCTCGACGACGTCGAGCAGAAGAACTCCGAGCGCGGCCTGCTGGGCTACACCGGCACGTACGAGGGCAAGCGCGTCTCCGTGCAGGGGACGGGCATGGGCTGCCCCGGTGCGACGATCGTCTTCGAGGAGCTGGTCCAGCTCGGGGTCAAGAAACTGCTGCGCGTCGGCACCTGCGGCGGCCTCCAGGCGCATCACAAGCTCGGCGACATGATCGTCGC
The DNA here is from genome assembly GCA_963705515.1 of uncultured Gaiellaceae bacterium. Lineage (GTDB taxonomy): Bacteria > Actinomycetota > Thermoleophilia > Gaiellales > Gaiellaceae > Gaiellasilicea. The sequence goes on along the minus strand of CAVPJV010000008.1, from coordinate 804,534 downwards.
GATCAGCGCCGTGCCCGCCGACTCGACCGCGATGCACCTGGTCGCGAACGAGCCGCACTGCCCCACCGCGAGCTGGGATCTGATCCACGGCGCCGTCCACGTCGCCAAGGAGATCGGCCAGGACATGCATGTCGGCCCGATCGTCTCGAGCGACCTCTTCTACAACCCGGACGAGGGCCAGTACGAGCGCTGGTCGAAGCGCGGCGTCCTCGCAGTCGAGATGGAAGCGGCAGCGCTCTTCACCGTCGGTGCGCTGCGCGGCGTCCAGGCCGGGTGCCTGCTGATCGTCAGCGACATCATCGTCGAGGGCGAGTTCAAGCGGGTGACGGACGACGAGATGAAGGCTGCCGTCGACCGGATGACGCGCGTGGCGCTCGCCACCGCGACCTCGGCTCATTAACGAAACCGTCTTCCTCGTCAACCCGGCCTCGGCGAACGGGTCGACCGGGCGGCGTTGGGCGGAGATGGCGCACCGCGCAGCGACGAAGGGGCTCGAAGGCGACACGCTCTTCTCCGAGCGCCCGGGACAGCTCGGGGAACTCGCCCGCGACGCTGCCGACGGAGGCGCGAAGCTCCTCGTCGTCGTCGGCGGTGACGGCTCCGTGAACGAGGTCGCGAACGGGATCGCCGGCCGCGACGACGTCGAGATCGCGATGATCCCGCGCGGCACGGGCTGGGACTTCGCCCGCACGTACAAGATCCCGCACAAGCTCGACGGGGCGATCGACGTCGCGCTGACGGGGACGACGCGGACGATCGACCTCGGCCGGGCGAGCTACCGCGCCTGGGACGGCAGCGAGGCCGAGTCGCACTTCGCCAACGTCGCGAGCGCCGGCATGAGCGGCGCGATCGCCCAGCGCGCGAACGAGACGACGAAGGCGCTCGGCGGCAAGGTCTCCTATCTCTTGGCCACGTTCGCGGTGTTCGCGCGGTGGCAGAACTCGGAGCTCCGCCTGACAGTCGACGGCGAGAGCAGGATCGGCCGGATGCACGACGTCGTCGTCGCGAACGGCAAGACCTTCGGCGGCGGGATGATCATCTGCCCGGACGCCGAGCCCGACGACGGCCTCTTCGACGTGCTCACGATCGGCGATCTGACGAAGCGCGACCTGCTCGTGACGCTGCCGAAGACCTACCGGGGCTCACACCTCCCGCATCCCAAGGCCGAGCTGCTCCGCGGCTCGGTCGTGACGGTGGACGCCGACGCGCCGCTGCCGGTCGAGCTCGACGGCGAGCAGCCGGGCACCACACCGGTGCGGTTTGAGATCGTTCCGCGCGCGCTGCGGCTGCGCGTCCCCGCCGCCTCGTAACAGTCTGTTGCGAAGTCGGGCGCACCTGGGCCGAACCGAGCAGGAGCGCGCCGCCTAGTAACAGTCTGTTACTAGGCGGGAGGGTTCGTCGGCGCCGCCGGTTTCGGCTTCGGCTTGCGCGCGGCCGGCTTCCTTGCGGCCGGCTTCTTCGCCGTCGCGGCCAGCCGCTTCTCGAGCGCCGTCACCCTCTTCTCGAGCGCGTCGAGGCCCCGCAGCTTCTTCTGCATCTCGTCGAGCCGCGCCTTCGACTCGTTCATCATGTCGACGACCTTCGAGCCGCCGGGCACCTCCGTGAGCCTGTTCAGCGCCTCGTGGCCGAGCTCGGTGAAGCGGGCGAGGATGTCGGGCTGCTTGGCCGTGCTTGTCTTTGCCGTCGTGCTTGTTTTCGCCATGGCGCGATCGTACCCCGTCCGGCTCGGACAGCACCAGACATGCCGGCACGCGCTGTCCTTTTCGCGCCGACGACGTCTGAAGGAGGAGAAGCAGCCGACACCAGCCGACGTGAGGAGTATCACCAGCACTGCAACGCACGGACGGCCCGTAACCAGGTCGACGCAGCTTGTTCACCGTTTCGAGTCCTGTTCCAGCCGACCAGCGCCTAACGTGAAAGGTGAGATGGCAGCCAGCAACATCAGCAAGCGAGCGGCCCAGCTGCACGAGCACAAGGCCGTGATCGCACACGCGCTCCGCCAGCACGCCGGGATCCCGTACGAGGTCGAGCAGAAGGTCTGCACCGACTGCCGCACGGTTCTCGACGAGCGGACCGTGCGGCGAGCCGCAGCGTAGGGAGATCCGTCCCGGCTGCGAAAGTCCTCCCGATGGAGGGCTACAACTTCTCGACCGACGTCGTCGTCCGCTTTGCGGAGACGGACGCCCAGGGGATCGCGCATCACGCCTCCTTCGTCGTCTGGCTCGAGGTCGCGCGCGTCGGCTACCTCGCCGAGCACGCCGGCGGCTACCGGGCGATCCAGGAGCAGGGCGTCGAGGCGCTCACGACCGAGGTGAACGTGCGCTACCTCGCGGCCGTGCGCTTCGACGACCGGCTGCGGATCTGGGCGCGCTGCGTCGACCTCCGCGGTGCGCGCTTCCGCTACGAGTACGTGGTCGAGCGGGACGGCGAGACGGTGGCGGAAGGGTGGACGTCCCACGCGATCGTCGACGGCAGCACGCACCGGCCGATCCGGCTGCCGCCGTGGTTCATCGAGGCGGTCGCTAGGGCTGAGGCGGCGTAGACGCCGGCGGCGCGTCAGGGACGTCGGTCGTCGTGGGGAGCGCCGTGTCGGCCTTCGTCGGCTTGGGCTTTGCCTTCGGCTTGGGCTTCGGCTTCGTGCCGACGCGGACGACCTTCGGCTCCGAGTCGTAGGAGGAGTACCAGGTGTCCTCGTGCAGCACGGCGCCGTCCGCGTCGTAGACCTTGCGGCTGACGCTCGTCGAGCGGGCCGGCTGGCCGTACTCGTCGACCTCGGACGTGCCCTTCTCGAGCGTCGGATCGGGCACGCGATTGATCGTGGGAGCGCCGACGACCCGGAGCGGCTGCGCCGTCGTCTCCACACGCCGGTTCTGTGGCGTCCCGTAGAGGTTGACGGTCAGCGACCCGGAGCCGACGAACGTCCGCAGCAGCAGCCAGTGGTCGGTGTCGTTCGTGAACTTGAGGTCGAGGTCGGGATAGTTGACGGTCGCGTCGCGGCCGAGCGGGTAGTGCGAGATGTAGAGCGCGTGGTTCGTGCGCTCGTCGATCTGCAGGCCCGCCTCGTACACCGCGTTGAACACGGTCGTCGAGACCTGGCAGATGCCGCCGCCGAGACCGGTCTGGAGCTCGCCGTTGATGATCACCGGCGCCTCCTCGAACCCCTTCTCCGCCGTGCGCTCGCCGGTCGTGCCGTTGAACGAGAACGTCCTTGCCGGGCGCGACCAGCGCGCCGTCGATCAGCTTCGCCACGAGCGCGACGTTGTGCAGGCGGCTGGGAATGCCGCCGTAGGTCGTGTAGTAGCTGCCGACGACGCCGGTGATCCCCATCGCCTGCGCATCCGCCGTCGAGCGCTCGGCGGGGGCGGTGCGGACCGACAGGGGTGCAGTCCGAGCGGTCGCCGACGTCGCCGCAGCGAGGAGCGCCTTCGCCGTCGCGGGGACGTCGACGCTCAGTCCGTCCTTGTCCGGGACGATGTCGATGCCACCCGGCTTGACCGCGAATGCCGCGTCGACGGGAGCGCGCTCGACCGTGTTGCGCAGCTTCTCGAACCAGGCCTCCGCACCGGGGCCGGCGATCGCGACGTCTGTCGCGCCGTCGACGGGCAGGCTGAGCAGCTCGGCAATCCGCCAGCGCGGCAGCTTCCAGCGCGTTCCCTCGTACTCGAGCCGGACAGGAGCTGACAGCGCGACTCGCGCCTGCGCGGCGGCGGGAGCGAGATCGGCCGCGGTCACCTCGACCGGGTCGAGCAGCACGGGAAGCGCGACCGGCCGGCCCCGGTCGAGCCCCGCGAGGGCACGGACGATTTGCTCCTCGGCCATGGCGCGGGCGAGCCGCCGACCGGATTGGCCGGGGACGACCTCGACGGCGAGGCCGCGCCGAACGAGCTTCGCCTCGACATGGCGCTGATCGATCGCGCGTGCGAGGCCTGCGAGCTTGAACTCGAGCGCCGCCTCGTAGACCCGCACCGGCGGCGCGATCTCGGATCCGAAGAAGCGCGTCTGCAGCCGCTTGAAGCCTCGAACGGGTCCGAAGCCCTCGCCCTCGCGCGCGGCGGACTCGATCGCCGTCGTCCAGTCGGCCTCGACGCCGAGCGTCGTCGCCTTGATCGGATATTCCTTGCCGCCCGCCGTGAAGACGATCGGAACGCGGGCGACCCCCTCGGACCGGCGCTCGAGGAGCGTCCGCGCCTCGTTCTTCGTCAGCCCGCCGACGTCGACGCCGGCGATCTGCACACCGTCGGCGATCCGCACCGACGAGCCGGCGAAGGCAAGGCCGATCAGCGCCGTCAGGACGGCGAGGAGAGCCAAGGTGACGATGACCCAGCGCGCCACCAAGCGCGCAGGGCGATCCCCCACCCGGGCGGGGACCGATGTCGCATCGACCCGCACGAGCAGATCAGTGTAGCCAGGCCTCTGGAGGTCAGCCGTTACGGAGTGGTGAAGCTCTGGCGGAGCTAGCGGCGGAGGTACTGCGTGATCACGTGCCGCTGGATCTCGGACGTGCCCTCGACGATCTGGAGCACCTTCGCGTCCCGCATCCACTTCTCGACCGGGTGGTCGCGCATGATCCCGGCGCCGCCGAGCACCTGCACGGCGTCGGTGGTGACGCTCATCGCGACGTCGGCGGCGAACCCCTTCGCGTACGAGCCGAGCAGGCCGGCGTCCTCGCCGGCGTCGAGCGCCGCCGCAGCACGCCAGACGAGCAGCCGCGACGCCTCGACCTGCATTGCCATGTCGGCGAGCTTGAACGAGACGCCCTGCTTCGCGATCAGCGGCTTGCCGAACGCACGCCGCTCGTTCGCGTAGTCGGTCGCGTACTCGAACGCCGCCCGGGCGATTCCGAGCGCGGATGCGGCCACCTGCGGGCGCGAGTGCATGAAGAAGTCCATCGCGATCGCGAACCCCTCACCCTCCTCGCCGAGCAGCCGGCCGGCCGGAAGCCGCGCCTCGTCGAAGAGGATCGAGCCGGTGTACGACGAGCGGAGGCCGAGCTTCGGCTCCTTCCGCCCCGCCGACACGCCGGCGTCGCCCGCCTCGACCAGGAAGGCGGTGATCGCGCCGTCGAGCTTCGCGAAGACGATCGTCAGCTCGGCGATGCCGCCGTTCGTGACGTAGCACTTCTCGCCGTCGAGGACGTACTCGGCGCCGTCCCGGCGGGCGGTGGCCTGGATGCCGGCGACGTCGGACCCGGCGCCCGGCTCGGTGAACGCGATCGCGGCAAGGCAGCCTTCCTCCGAGGCGAGCCGCGGCAGCCAGCGCTGCTTCTGCTCCTCCGTGCCCGAGCGGAGCAACGGCCGCACCGGGAACATCGTCGCCCCGATCGGCGCTGCGAGGCCGGCGCAGCCCCACGAGAGCTCCTCCGCGATCAGGCTCGACGTCACCGCCGAAACGCCGCCGCCGCCGTACTCGGCCGGGATCGCGTGCGAGGTCAGCCCGAGCGCCGCCGCCTTCGCGAGCAGCTCGGGCGGGCAGTCCTCGCGCTCGTCCCACTCCCGTGCGATCGGGCGCAGCTCGCGCTCGGCGAAGTCGTGCGCCAGATCGCGCAGCTCCCGCTGCTCCGCCGAGAGCTCGAAGCCGATCCCGGGCGCGACGCTAGAAGACGAAGAGCTCGACGCCACCGCTCACCTGGAGGGAGACACCGGTGATGTAGTTGGCGAGGTCGGAGCAGAGGAAGCAGATCGCGTTGGCGATGTCCTCGGGCTCGCCGGGGCGCTTGAAGACGGTCCGGTTCGCAATCCGCTCGTTCATCGCCGGGTTGGCGAAGTGGAAGGCCTCGGTGCCGATGATCCCCGGCACGATCGCGTTGCAGGTGATCCCGTGGCGGCCGCCCTCCATCGCGAGCGTCCGGGTCAGGCCGAGGATGCCGGCCTTCGTCGTCGAGTAGCTCGCCTGGCCGAAGCCGCCGAGCGTGCCCGCGACCGAGGCCATGTTGATGATCCGGCCCCACTCGCGCTCCTTCATGTGCGGCCAGACGGCCTGGGCGCAGTTGAAGCCGCCGGTCAGGTTGACGCGGAGGTCGCGCTCCCACAGGTCCGGGTTCTGGTCGTGGAACTGGCCGACGTGGTCGAGCGTGCCGGCGTTGTTGATCAGGATGTCGACCGAGCCGAACTCCTCGACGACACGGTCGACCGTCTCCTTCACCTGCTCGCGGTCGGTGACGTCGCATTTGATCGCGGCCGAGCGGCGGCCGAGCGCCTGGATCTCCTTCGCCGTCGCCTCCGTGAAGACGATTCCCTGCGCCTTCGCGACCTGGGCGAGGACGCCGTACGACTCGGCCGTCTCGGTCGACTCGTCCGACTCGACCTGGATGTCGGCGATGACGACGTCCGCCCCGGCTCGTGCCAGCGCAAGCGCGTCCGCGCGCCCGAGCCCGCGAGAGCCGCCGGTGACGAGCGCGACGCGGCCGGACAGATCGATCTCGATCGCCATGGTGCGATCCTACGTCCCGTGCACCGAATGGGTGAAGAGGAACGACGCGCGCGCCTCGTCGGCCGCCACCGGCTCGCGCCGGCTGGGCGCGCGGCCGATCCGCTCACCGTCGCCCGCTCGCTCGTGTGCCTGCACGCGACCGACGCGGTCAGCGTCTTCCTCTCGATCCGGGCGCGCAGCGACGGCGTCGCGCCGGAGGACGTCGAGCGCGCGCTGTACGACGAGCGGAGCATCGTGCGCATGCTCGCGATGCGCCGCACGCTCTGGGCCGTCCCGCGCGAGCTCGTCCCGGTCGTGTTCGCTGCCGCGACACGGGCCGTCGCGGCGACGCAGCGGAAGCGGCTCGAGGGCTTCGTCCGCGACAGCGGCGTCTCGACGCGTCCGAGCTCGTGGATCACGCGCGCGGGTAACGCGGCCGTCGCCGCGGTCGCCGCGCGCGGCGAGGCGATGACGACAGAGGTGACCACGGACGTGCCGCTGCTGGCGAAGAAGCTCCGCTTCGGCTCCGGCAAGTGGGTGGTCGAGCAGAGCGCCGGCGCGCGCGTGCTGCCGCAGCTGGCGATGGAGGGTCGCCTCGTGCGGGGCCGGCCGCGCGGGACGTGGATCAGCCCGCAGTTCCGCTGGGTGACGACCGAGGACTGGCTCGGCGGGCCGATCGAGGAGCTGGAGGTCGCGGCGGCGCAGGTCGAGCTGCTCCGCGGCTGGCTTGCCGCCTTCGGCCCTGCGACCGAGACCGACATCCGCTGGTGGACCGGTTGGACTCTGCGGGAGACGCGCGCCGCGCTCGCCGCGGTGCGACACACGGAGGTCGATCTCGGCGGCGCGGCCGGCTACGTGCTCGACGGCGACCTCGAGCCGACGCCGCGGCGCGAGCCGGCGGCCGCGCTGCTGCCGACGCTCGACCCGACGACGATGGGCTGGAAGGAGCGCGACTGGTACCTCGGCCCGCACGGCTCAACCCTGTTCGACGCGAACGGCAACGCGGGGCCGACCGTCTGGTGGGACGGCCGCGTCGTCGGCGGCTGGTCGCAGCGCCGTGACGGCGAGATCGTGCTCGGCCTGCTCGAGGACGTCGACGCCGACGCGGTCGCCGCGATCGAGGCAGAGGCGGCACGGCTGGCGGCCTGGGTCGGCGACGTCCGTTTCTCGCCCGGCTTCCTACCGCCCTTTCAACGCCGCTCGCGTCGTAGCCGCGACCTTGTTGCTGACAGCAACTAAGTCTGCTGAGGGCGCTGCCGCAGCGGCTCAAGCCGACTTAGTTGCTGACAGCAACTAAGTCGTCCTCGCGCGTCCGCTCAGGTTCGCGGCAGGAAGATCTCCTTCGCGATCACGAGCCGCTGGATCTGCGACGTGCCCTCGTAGATCTGGAACAGCTTCGCGTCGCGCATCAGCTTCTCGACCGGGTACTCCTTCATGTAGCCGTAGCCGCCGAAGACCTGCACCGCGTCCGTCGTCACCTTCATAGCCGTGTCGGCGGAGAAGCGCTTCGCGAACGACGACTCGAGCGTCGCCCGCTGGCCCTGGTCGTGCAGCCACGCGGCCTGCCAGACGAGCAGCCGCGCCGCGGCGATCTCGGTCGCCATGTCGGCGATCATGAAGTTGACGCCCTGGTGCATCGCGATCGGCACGTCGAAGGTGACGCGCTGCTTGGCGTACTCGACGGCGTACTCGTAGGCGGCCTGCGCGACGCCGACCGCGCCGGCGGCGGTGCCGGGCCGGGTGAAGTCGAGCGTCTGCATCGCGATCTTGAAGCCCTCGCCCTCCTCGCCGATCCGGTTCGCCGCGGGGACGACGACGTCGGTGAGCGCGAACGCCGACGTGTCCGTCGCGCGCTGCCCCATCTTGTCCAGGTGCTTCTCCATCTGCACGCCCGGCGTGTCCATCGGGACGATGAAGGCCGACATCCCCTTGTGGCCCTTGGCCGGGTCGGTCTTCGCGAAGACGACCGTCCAGGCCGCGTGGCCGGCGTTCGTGATGAAGGTCTTGGAGCCGTTGAGGACGTACTCGTCGCCGCGGCGTTCCGCCGTCGTCTTCAGCTTCGCGACGTCGGAGCCCGCCTCCGGCTCGGAGAGGCCGAACGAGCACAGGATCGGCTCCTCGAGCAGCGGCGGCAGCCACGTGGCCTGCTGCTCCTCGGAGCCCGCGATGATCACGGGGCCGGCGCCCAGGCCGTTGGCGCCGATCGAGGTGCCGATGCCCGAGCAGCCCCAGTTCAGCTCCTCGCCGACGAGGATCCCCTCGAAGGTCGAGAGCCCGAGGCCGCCGAGCGACTCCGGCACGTGCAGGTTCATCAGGCCGAGCTCGTGCGCCTTCGCGACCAGGTCGGCGGCATGGGTCTGGTGCTCGTCGTACTCGGCCGCCTTCGGCCGGATCTCCTTCTCCGCGAACTCGCGCGCCAGCTGCCGGAGGCCTTTCTGCTCCTCGGTGAGGGCGAACGAGACGCCCGAGCCCACTCCCTGCTCGATCGTGGCCATGCTCAACTCCGTCCCAGTGTCGATTGACTAGTCAGTCAACAGTGTAGGAGCAATGTAAATGCGCCGCAACCCCGCTCGGGCCGGGCTACGCTGGGCCCTCGATGGGTCTCCGGAGGGTCTGTGTCCTGGCCGCGGCGGTCGCGATCCCGTGTCTCGTCGTCCCGGTCGCGGACGCAGCTTCGGGTGCGCGTCCGCCGGTCGTCTGGCTGAAGGGCGAGGGGAACTTCACCAAGGCTCACCGAAGCCCCGAGTCGCTCGACAGGATCGTCATCCACGTCACGGAGGGCGCCTTCTGGGGCTCGGTGCGGTGGCTGAAGAGCCCGCGCGCGCACGCATCGTCGCACTACGTCGTCGCGCGCAGCGGCAGGATCATCCAGCTCGTCCACCTCTCCGACATCGCCTGGCACGCCGGGCACTGGGGCACGAACGAGCAGTCGGTCGGGATCGAGCACGAGGGGTTCACCTACGGCCCGGACGGCTTCACCGACGCGCAGTATCAGGCGTCCGCGAGACTCGCCGCCTGGATCGCGCGGCGGGCGCTGATGCCGATCGACCGGAAGCACCTGATCGGACACGCCGACGTGCCGGACGGCCGCGGCGGCCGCGGCGGCTCCGCCCACCACACCGACCCCGGCCCGCACTGGAACTGGGCTCGGTACCTCCGCCTCGTCCGCACCTACGCCGGTGTCGTGCGCCTGAGCGTCAAGCCGCTCCTGCCCGAAGGCCCGTTGCGCGGCATCGTCTCCTGGCGCGCAAAGGCCTCACCGGATATCGGCCGGGTCGAGTTCATCGTCGACTGGGCACGTCGTCCACGTCGACCGGCGCCGTCCGTTCGCGTACCCGCTCAACACGGCGAGGCTCGCGAACCGCGGCTACAAGCTGCAGGTGCACGGGATCGCCGGCCCCGGTCGCTATGACGTCGAGGGGGCTCGCGTCGTCGTCGACAACAAGACCTTCGCCCTCACGAGCGCGGGCGCGCGGCCGTGGATGCCGGCGCCGAGCAGGATCCGGCTGCGTGTGCGGCCGTGGGGCCAGAAGGCTGCGAAGATGGTCTTCAAGGTCGACGGCAAGCGGCGCTCGATCGACCGTCGACCGCCCTTCCTCTTCTCGTGGGGCGCGAAGCGGGCGAAGCCAGGCAAGCACGTGCTCGCCGTGGTCGCGACCTCGATCGACGGCCGAGTCGCCACCCGGCGGATCCCGGTGGTGGTGCAGGCGCCGCCGAAGCCGACCCCACGGCCGAAGCCAAAGCCGGTGCCGGTCGCGGTCACCGGCATGAACGTCGCCGAGGGTCAGGAGCTGACCGGCCTCGTCGTCTGGCGCGTCGACGTGCGCGGGCGCGCGCAGCGGGTCGAGTTCCTCGTCGACGGCGTCCTGCGCGGCAGCGACGTCGCCGCGCCCTACACGCTCGGCCTGAACACAGACGCCGAGCAGCCGGGTGAGCACAGGCTGACGGCGCGCGCCGTCGGCGCGAACGGCAAGGCCGTCGAGGCGACGGTCACGGTGTCGGTGCCGCCACCGAGCTCCGATACCGGCTGATCCGCACGAGCTTCACGTCGAGCTCGCCGGCGCGCGCGAGCGGCACGAGCGCGTCGACGATCCGGCTCGCGTCCCGCGCACTCGTCGTCAGCACGAGGTCTGCGCCCGCCCGAAGCGCGAGCCGCGCCCAGAACGGCGCGTAGGGGCTGCCGAGGACGCCGATCGAGTCCGTGATCGCGACGCCGCGGAAGCCGAGCCGTCGCAGCAGCTCGTACGTCTTCGGCTCGAACGACGCACGGCGCGGCCCGAGTCGCGGGTAGATCGCGTGACCGACCATCACGCACGGCACACCGGCGCGGATCGCAGCCCGGAACGGCGCCAGATCCTCGCTGCGAAGGACGCCATGGACGCGCGCGACGTCGGTCGACTCCGGCGTCGAGCCGAGCCCCGGGAAGTGCTTCGGACAGGCAGCGGCGCCGAGCCCGCGCGCGAACGCGACCCCGTACTCCGGCTTCGCGAACTGGCGCGAGCCGAGCGGACCGTCGGCGAGGTCGAGCACCGGCGCGAAGGTCGCGTGCACGCCCACCCGCCGGAGCCCGGCCGCCGTCTCGCGGCCGGCACGGAACGCCTCGGCCGCGCTCCGGTACTCGGATGCGGCGCGCGAGGGCGGGAGCGTGCCGAACGTCCTCACCGCGCCTCCCTCCTGGTCGGCGAAGACGATCGAACCGGGCGGACGCGCGGCGTCGGCGTTCCACTGGCGGACGAGCACGCCGCCGAAGCTCTCGGGCGCGGGCATCCCGGCCACGACCACCGCCTCCGCCTTCTCGCGCGGCGTCATCGCCGCGACCTCCGCCTCGGCCGAGCCCGTCACGAGCAGCGCGAGCGCGGTCGAGATCGTCGCGAGCACCCGGTCACGGTACCCTTGCACCCATGGCCGTGACCGAGAAGAAGACCGCGCTCGACCCGCTCGACTTCCTCGCGATCGACGCCCTCCTCGACGACGAGGAGCGGGCGATCCGCGACACCGTGCGCTCCTTCGTCCGCGAGAAGGTGCTGCCCGACGTCGGCGACTGGTTCGAGCAGGGAATCCTCCCGCGCGAGCTGATGGCGGAGCTCGGCAAGCTCGGCCTCTTCGGCATGCACCTCGACGGCTACGGCCTCCCCGGCGCCAGCGCCGTCGCCTACGGGCTCACCTGCCTCGAGCTCGAGGCGGGCGACTCCGGCGTCCGCAGCGCCGTCTCGGTGCAGGGCTCGCTGGCCATGTTCTCGATCTGGAAGTGGGGCTCCGAGGAGCAGAAGCAGCGTTGGCTGCCGCCGATGCACACCGGCGAGGCGATCGGCTGCTTCGGCCTGACCGAGCCGGATGCGGGCTCCGATCCCGGCTCGATGAGGACGACGGCGCGGCGCGACGGCTCCGACTGGATCCTCAACGGAGCCAAGATGTGGATCACGAACGGGACGATCGCCGACGTCGCCACCGTCTGGGCACGCACCGAGGACGGCGCCATCAACGGCTTCCTCGTCGAGAAGGGGATGCCCGGCTTCACGGCCCCCGAGATCCACAAGAAGCTCTCGCTGCGCGCGTCGGTCACCTCCGAGCTCGTCCTCCAGGACGTCCGCGTCCCGGAGGAGAACCGCTTCCCCGACGTCGACACTCTCCGCGGCCCGCTGTCGTGCCTCAACGAGGCTCGGTACGGGATCGTCTGGGGCGCCGTCGGCGCCGGGCGCGCCTGCTTCGAGGCGGCGCTCGAGTACGCCAAGGAGCGGATCGTCTTCGACAAGCCGATCGCCGGCTACCAGCTGACACAGCAGAAGCTGGCGGAGATGGCGCTCGAGCTCAACCGCGGCCTCCTCGTCGCCCTCCACATCGGCCGGATGAAGGACGACGGCACGCTCCGCCAGGAGCACGTCAGCCTCGGGAAGATGGGCAACGTCCGCGGCGCGATCGAGGTCGCCCGCCAGGCCCGCACGATCCTCGGCGCCAACGGGGTCACGCTCGAGTACCCGGTGATCCGCCACGTGAACAACCTCGAGTCCGTCCTGACCTACGAGGGCACGCACGAGGTGCACACGCTCGTCGTCGGCAACGCGCTGACCGGCGAGAACGCATTCCGCTAGACGCCGTTCCGGGGAGCCTCCCTACGCGAGATCGGGGATGGTTGCCGGCGGCAGCTCTGCCGACACTCTCTGCGTACGCCCCGCGCTGCCGCCGCCGCAGAGGCAGTGCCCATCCCCCGCAACGACCCCGTCCGCAAGCGGGGTCGTTGCCTTTTCAGGCCTCGCCGTCCCAGTAGTCGACGGCGTCGCCGATCCGGAAGAGCCGAGGCGGATCGCTCTCGTTGCCGGTCCAGAGCCCGACCTTGCCGCTGTCCGGGTAGACGGCCGCGTCGGGCAGCTGCTTCGTCGAGGCGATCAGGAACCGCACGGGCTCGTCAGAGTCGTTGCGGACGAGATGAGCGCCTTCAGGCCCTTCCGGGAAGCAGACGACGTCGCCCGCACGCAACTCATGCTCGCCGTCCGGAACGCGGAGCGTCGGCCGGCCGGCGACGACGATCAGCCACTCCTCGGCGCCGTACTCGTAGTGGTAGGGAAACGAGCGCTCGCCCGGCTGGAGCTCGTAGACGCTCGCTCCGACCTTCTCGGCACCGAGCCTCGGGCCGAGACGGGCGGCCCGCCATGTGAACCCGGCAGGCTCCGTGCGCTCCTCGTCCAGCTCGCCGTCGAAGAGGTTGAAGGACTCCACGACGCCTATCCTCCCACGGTGCGCGTCGTCGTCGCAGCAATCGCAGCCGCGCTCGCGTTCGCCCTGCCCGCGGCAGCCGCGCCCCCCGGTGCGGGCGTGCTCGTCCCGGGACGGAGCCTCGGCGGGCTCCAGCTCGGGGCGACGAAGGCCGAGGTCGAGCAGCGCTGGGGCCGCGCGTACGGCGTCTGCCGCAACTGCGTCTTCGAGACCTGGTACTTCAACTACTACGCCTTCCAGCCGCGGGGCGTCAGCGTCGAGTGGCGGCAGGGCCGCGTCGTCGGGCTGTTCACGATCTACCAGCCGCTCGGCTGGCGGACGCACGAAGGGCCTCGAGCTGAACGACCCCGCCTCCCGGATCACCGGCATGTACGGGCCGCTGAAGACGTTCGGCTGCGACGGCTACTCCGTGCTGACGCTCACCCGCGCAACACCGTCACCGCGTTCTACGTCCTAGGTGATCGGCTCTGGGCTTTCGGGCTTTCCCGCCCCAGCGTCGCGCTCTGCCGCTGACAGCCTCCAGACGAGCGGGATCGACAGCAGCACCGGGATGCCGAGGATGGGCCAGAGCGCCTGGTAGCCACGCGTGTCGTCGAGCGAGCCGGAGAGGATGTCGATCGCGGCGCCCGCAAGCAGTGGGCCGATGAGCAGGCCGAACCCCTTCGTCGTCGTCGCGAGCCCCGAGATCGCTCCCCGGTCGGCCGGCGGCATCAGCTTGAAGAGCAGGCCCCACGCGAGCGTCATCACCGTCCCGCCGGCGATCGCGACGACGAAGATCACGGGCAGATACCACCGCTGCCACTCGTTGGCGAAGCCGCCGAGCAGCAGCCCGAGCCCGTAGATCACGGACGCGAACGCGATCACGCGGCTGAGCCCGAGTCGGTCGCCAAGGATGCCCGAGCCGGCCGCGGCGACGATGTAACCGCCCGCGACCGCGGCGAGCACGGCCGTCGTCGTCCCGAGCGGCTGGCCGAGGCCGACCGTGAGATAGAGGACGACGAACGTGCGGGCGCCGGCGAACGCCGCCTCCCACGCCGTGTTCGCGATCAGGAAGCGCCGTACGTCGGCGTCGCGGTGAAAGACGGTCCAGCTGTGCTGCAGGTAGGCGCGCACGCCCTCGAAGACCCGGCCGTGGCCGCCGTCCTCGCGCACGAACAGGATCGGCGCCGCGCAGGCTGCGACGACGACGAACGACGCGACGAGGAACGGGAACGGCTCCCAGACGTGGAAGAGCGCGCCGCCGCCGATCAGCGCCGTGCCGAGCGCGAGCCCGCGCATCAGGTGCTGGGCGCTCTGGGCGCGGCCGAAGATCCGTTCCGGGAGCAGGTCGGGATAGAGGCCGCGATAGGGCGGCTCGTAGACGTAGTAGGCGAAGAAGAACGCGAAGACCAGCAGTGCCGTCGTCCAGAGGCTCGGCATGAACGCCATCAGCGCCAGGCAGAAGCCGATCGGGCCGAGGGCGACGAGCATGAAGGGACGCCGGCGGCCGAGCGGCGTGTGGAACGTGTCGCTCCACGGCCCGATCACGAGCGGCAGTGTGATCGCGAACAGCCCTTCGGCCGCGAGCACGAGCGCGATCAACGTCGCCGACGTCGTGAACTGGCCCAGCAGCGGCGGCAGGTAGGCCGCTGTCGTCGTCAGCGAGAACGCGAGCCCGAAGGCGCCGAGGCCGAGCGTCCAGACGACGCGGCCGTAACCCGGCTCAGACCGGAGCTGCTGCTCCGTCCCGTGTGAGCCCGCCGCGGAGGAGGGCGATAACGGTTCGCTCGGCACGCGCCACCTCCTCCTCGCCATCGGGCAGCTGCCCGAGCACCCAGCCGGTCAGGATCTCCTCGAGCCCGCCGTAGAAGATCCAGCTCGCGAGCCGGGGGTCGAGATCGTCCCGGAAGGAGCCGTCTGCCTGGCCGCGCTCGATCACGCGCTGGATCGCGCGGAAGCCGGCGCCGATCTCGTCCACCTGTCCCTGCAGCTGCGGGCTGCGAGCGACCTCGCGCACCATCACGCGGACGAGATCGGGCTGATCGCGCCAGGCGCGCAGCAGCGTCTTCGCGATCGCGCCGAGCTGCTCGAGCGGCGGCTCCGCCGACGCCTCGATCCGTGCGAACGCCTCCAGCAGCTGGCTCCAGTTCTCGCGGAAGACGGTCTCGAGCACTTCCTCCTTGGAGGAGAAGTAGTGGTAGAGGAGGCCGTGCGCGATCCCCGCCTCCTCGGCGATGTCGCCGACGCGGCAGGTGTGGTAGCCCTTCGCCGCGAACACGCGGACGGCCGCGTCGAGGATGAGGCGTCGCTTGTCCGAGGTGCTGGTTGAACGCTCAGTCAACGCCGACTCACTGTAGTACGTTCAGCGGCGGTGAAGCCCCTCGCCGGACATCTCGTCGTCGACCTGACCCGGTACCTCCCGGGCGCGTTCGCATCGCGGGAGCTGCAGCGGCTCGGGGCCCGCGTCGTGCGGCTCGAGCCGCCCGAGGGCGATCCGATGCGCCATGTCGCACCGGCCTGGGACGAGGCGCTGAACGCCGGCAAGGAGTCGGTTGCCTGCGACCTGAAGACCGAGCCGGAGCTCGCCCGAGCGCTGCTCGCCAGGGCGGACGTCGTGCTCGAGGGCTTCCGGCCCGGTGTCGCCGCGCGTCTCGGCGTCGGCCCGGATGACGCGCCGCCCTCGGCCGTCTACTGCTCGATCACGGGCTTCGGCGCCGAGGGGCCGCACGCCGCGCGCGCCGGGCACGACCTCAACTACCTCGGCTGGGCGGGGGTGCTCGAGGACACCGCACCCGGGCTGCCGCCGCTGCAGCCCGCCGACCTGGCCGCCGGGGCACTCGGGGCCGTCGCGGAGATCCTGGCGGCGCTGCTCGAGCGTGAGCGCACCGGGCACGGCGCCCGCCTGACCATTTCGATGACGCACGGCTCGCACCGGCTCGTCTCGCACCGGCTCGGCGGCGACCCGCTGCCGCGATTCCTCACCGGCGGGCTCGCCTGCTACCGGATCTACGAGACGGCCGACGGGAGGCAGCTCACCGTCGGCGCGCTCGAGCCGAAGTTCTTCATCCGTCTCTGCGAGCTGATCGGGCGCCCGGAGCTCGCCGAGCGCCAGCTGCTTGCCGACGCCCAGGACGAGCTCGCGGCGGAGCTCGCTGCCGTGTTCGCGCAACGGCCGCTCGCGGCGTGGCTCGAGCTCTTCGACGGCGAGGACGTGTGCGTCGGGCCGGTCGCGACGCTCGCGGAGGCCGCGGCCGAGTTCGGCGGCGGAACCGCCATGCCGTCCGCCCGCGTCGGGCAGCATACGGCGGCATGGCGGGCCGAGCTCGACTCCTCCTGACCGCGGTCGCGCTGGCGCCGCTGCCCCTGCTTGCGGCCGTCGCCTGGAACACCGAAGCGGAGGCCTCGCGCGGTCTCGCCCATGCCGTCGTCTCGGTCCGTGACGGCGATCTCTACGTCGGCGACCGGCAGGTGACGAGCGGCGGCGACGACAGCGATCCCGACTGGTCGCCCGACCGGCGTCGCATCGCCTTCGTCCGCCAGGACCCGGGCAAGCGCTCCTCGAGCCTGTACGTGATCCGGCGAGACGGCGGTGCGCTGCAGCGGCTGACCAGCGGCGAGCAGGTCGTCTCGATGCCGGCGTGGCGCGGCGACGGCCGCATGCTCGCCTACTCCGCCAGCCCGCTCGCGGGCGGCAGCTTCGACGTCTGGACGGTCGCACCCGACGCCGGCACGCCGCGCCGGGTCCTCGAAGGACCGGCCGAGCAGATCGCGCCCGCCTTCACGCGGTCGGGCAAGGTGACCGCGAAGGCGCTCACGCCGGGCGAGCCGTTCCCGGTCAAGACGAGCGACTCCGGCACGCCGCAGGTGGGGCCGCGCGAGCTGCTCCCCGACCTCGACCAGCGGGCGCCGTTCCGACTGACCGTCGCCGGCACCAAGCTCGGCTTCGCCTCGGCGACGGACAACATCGGCGACGGGCCCGTGTGGGTGCGCGGCAGCCGTGCCAGCGCGACCGGTCCGATGCGCGCGACCCAGCTCGTCCGCATGTCCGACCGCTCGGTACGGGCGTATCCCGGCGCCGGCCGGCTTCGCTACACGCCCTCGCCGACGCACACGCACTGGCACCTGCTCGGCTTTCAGCGCTACGAGCTGCGCACGCTCGCGGGCCATGTGATCGTGCGCGACCGCAAGAGCGGCTTCTGCCTCGCGGACCACTACGGTCTCGCCGCCCGCCGGGTCGCGGTCTTCACCGGCGGCCACTTCTACGGCAACTGCGCCCAGGGCAACCCGAGCGTCCTCTCCGTCGAGCAGGGGACGTCGATCGGCTTCACCGATCTCTACCCCGCTCACTTCCACGGCCAGAACCTCGAGCTCCGCGGTGTCCCGGCCGGGATCTACCTCCTCGTCCACCGAGCCAACCCGGACCAGCGGCTCGAGGAGCTCGACTACACGAACAACGACGCGTCGCTGCGGATCCGGCTCACCTGGCACGGCGGTCGGCCCGACGTCGAGACGCTGCGCACCTGCCAGTCGTCGGCCGACTGCTAGACGGCGGTCAGGCCGAGCGCCGCCGGGAGCGCGAACAGATCCGGCAGCCGGTCGGGCTCGTCCAGCCGACGGCCGTCGCGATCGAGCAGGAACGCTTTCATCCCGAGCGCCCGCGCGCCTTCGATGTCGTCCTCGTACGAGTCGCCGACCATCGCCGTCTCCTCCGGCTCGACGCCGAGCAGTGCCAGCGCGTGGCGGAAGATCTCGGGATGCGGCTTCGTCCTCCCGAAAGCGCGGGAGCCGATCGCGCAGTCGGCGTCGAGCCCGTGATGGGCGACGAACTCCTCCAGGTCGCGGCTGCCGTTGGAGATCAGGCCGATCTTCACCCCGTGCTCGCGTAGCGCCGCGAGCGCCGGCAAGGCGTCCTCGTAGAGCGTGAAGCGCTCGTGCTGCTCCCAGGCCCGGACGAGCTCCTCGGCGCACGCGCGCGCGCCTTCGCCGTCGCCGCCCATGCCGCGGACGATCTTCTCGGTGAACGCGATCCAGAGCTCGTCGTCGTGCTCGTGGTCGGGGTGGCGCTGCAGCGAGTCGAGCGCATCCAGCCGTGCTCCCTCGTACTGCCCGGGGTCGAGCGCGAGCCCATGCCGCTCGCCTACCTTGCGGTAGCCCTCCGGCCCGAGCTCCGGCCCGGGCCGGGCGAGCGTGAAGTCGACGTCGAAAATCACGGCCTTGAGCACACCGCCGAGGATAGCCTTGGCCCATGCGCGCTCCCGACGAGATCCTCCGCGACGCGAAGACGATCGCCCTCGTCGGCGCCTCGCCGAAGCCGGACCGTCCGAGTCACGGCGTCATGCGCTACCTGCTCGCCCAGGGCTACGACGTGATCCCGGTGCGCCCGGCCGACTGCGACGAGGTTCTCGGCGTGCCCTGCGTCCGGACCCTGGCGGAGATCGACCGCCCGATCGACCTCGTCGACGTCTTCCGCCGGGCGGAGCTGACACCGCCGCACGCCGAGGAGGCCGCCGCGGTGGGCGCCGGTGCGCTCTGGCTCCAGCTCGGGATCGTCTCGGCGGAGTCGCGCCGGATCGCCCAGGAGGCGGGGATGGACTACGTCGAGGATCTCTGCACGGCCGTGGTGCACCGCTACGAGATTCGGGACGCGCAAACCAGGTAAGAATGCCCGTGGCCTACGGACTGCTGATGTTGAGAATCGTCGTCGGCGTGATCTTCGTCGGACACGGCGCGCAGAAGCTCTTCGGCCGCTTCGGCGGCAGCGGGCTGGAGGGAACAGCCCAGTTCTTCGCCTCGATCGGCTACCGGAGGCCGCGGCTGATGGCGGTGGTCGCCGGTCTCGCCGAGTTCGTCGGCGGCCTGCTGCTCATTTCCGGCCTGCTCACCCCGCTCGCGTCCCTGCTGATCGCGACGGTGATGCTCAACGCGATCGTCACCGTCGTCCTTCCAAAGGGATTCCTCGGCGGCTGGGAGTTTGAGTTCATGCTGCTCACGGTCGTCATTGCGCTCGCTGCGACCGGGCCGGGCCGGTTCTCGCTGGACCGCGCCATCGGCTGGTCGGACAACATCAGCGGCATCGCCTGGGCGTCGCTCGTGCTCGGGTCCGCGATTGTGATCTCGATCGTGACGACGACGCTCGGCCGCGGCGGCGCCGAGCTGGACGAGATCCCGGGCTAACCGGGCGAGAGCACGCTGGCCCATCGGGGCGCTCCCCAGTCGTCCTGCGGCTTACCCGCAGAACCGTATTCAGGGCAGAAACCCCGAGCCGTGGGACTTCGTGCCCGAGGCGAAGCCTGTTCGCACGTCGGTCGGGTGCGTGGGCCCAGTGGCACTCCACGTATCGGATCACCGCGTGAGCCGTGAAGGTCGGGCTCGTCGGGTGACATTCCCGCACGCTCGCCCAGGCGATCGTCTGTCGGGAGCCTTGGCATGAAGGGGCGATCTGGGGCTTCGCTCAATTGCCCACCGCTGAGTCAGGCCCGAACTCGCGGATCTCTTGAGCACAGCGGCAGGCGGCTGCGATCTTCGCAGCCCACTCCAAGGCTGCCCCCCGAGATGTCACGTCGAGGACCGTGAACCCGCCATTGAACTCCTTGGTCTGCGGGTACGTGCCAGCGGTGATCGTCCCGTCACCGGCCACCATGACGGGATCCACGTTCTCGGCCAACCCGCCGCCGAACACCAGAACGCCTGCGTCCATGGCCTCCTGGACCACCGCATGAGCAGCCTCTCCCACGGCGGGTAACTCCTCAGCGGGGATGTGGTCCATCGCGCCGCTGGGGAACGAAATCAGATACCGCGTCATCTCATGACTCCTCTCTCGGCGGCCTGCTCCGGCCGCATCTCAGCCTCGCCCCGTACGCGGTAGAGACTGACAAACCACCGAAGACTCATCGCTGCTCCAGCCGATCCGGGTTCACCTCGTCAGGCGTCATTCCCGAACACTGGCCCATGCGACTCCGCGACCCCGGCGGCCCGGTCAATCGGAGCGTCGCCCGGAGCTAGTCCTCGCCTTCCCAGTACTCGACGTCGGGTCCCGGCCTCGCGAACATGATGTCCTCGTCCTGGGCGTCCTTGGCGAGAACCTTTCCGGTGTCGAGGTACTCGATGATCTCGCCGCGGATCATCGAGGAGAGCATGAGTACGCGAATGGGTGAGTTTGTTCGGTTGATGATCTGATGCGCACCGTCTTTGCCCCGCGGAAAGCAGACGACGTCACCCTCCTTCAACACATGCTCACCTTCGGGCGTGCGCAGTGTCGGCTCGCCGCGGAGCGCGATCACCCATTCCTCGTTCAGGTAGTGCGTGTGGTAGGGCCAGAGCTTGTCGCCAGGCTCGACCTCGGACATGGTCGCGCCGATTAGCTCACCGCCGATGTGTTGGCCGACAAGCGCGCCCTTGACGCGCCAGCCCTCGCGGTCCCGCGTCCCATCCCACTCGTCGCTGTTGAGGTTGAACGTCTTCATTCGGCGAACGTATCCAATCTGCGCCGGAGAGAAGCCTATGTCGTGCTTGGTCGCTCCGTCTCCTCAGGGGACATTCCCGATCGCTGGCCCATCCAACGGCGCTGTGACCGCGGGGTAGCGTGTCGACAGTCGTGGCCGAAGAGACGATGATCCGTGAGTTCCGCCCGGACGACCTCGGGGCGATCGTCGAGTTTTCGCTACGCGCCTGGGAACCGGTCTTCGCGTCAGGACGGGATGTCTTGGGAGACGACATGTTCCTCCGCTTGCATCCGGACTGGAAGCAAGACCAGGCTGACGCCGTCCGGTCGGCTTGCACGAACGAGGAGCGGGACGTGCTGGTCGCGGTCACGGATGAACGGCCCATCGGATTCGTCGCGGTCGCTCTGAACGCCTTTCATGAGGGGATGGGCGTGATCGACATCATCGGCGTCGATCCCGACCATCAGCGGCGCGGCATCAGCTCGCGGCTCACCGAGTCCGCAGTCGAGCACATGCGCAGCCGTGGCATGGACATCGCACGGCTCTCACCAGGGGGCGATTGTCGCTCCACCCCATTCCTCGGGCGCGACGTCGCGTACTGTCTGCGTCAGTTCCCAGCGGTGACCGCCGATGTCCTCGACGACGCCCGAACGCTCTCCGTATTCCCACGTCGTCAACTCCTCCACGACCCGTGCGCCGGCTTCGCGCGCCCGAGCGAACGCCGCGTCCACGTCCGGTACACGTACCTTGACGATGTGCGTCACACCGCCGCTGCTTGGCGCAACTCGATCGGCACCCGCATCGGCCACGACGACAGCACCATCTGAGCCGACGCGCAACTGAGCGCGGTGCCTGTCACCAATCCGCACACGTTCTCCGAACGCAAACGCCGATTCGAGCCACGCGACCGCGGCGCGTACATCGTCATAGACGAGTACCGGTGTCACCGTGGCAGGCGGCGCAGAGCGATTGGTCAACATGGCGGACAGCCTAACGGGGCGTCCCGCGTCGTCAGGGGACATTCCTGGACGCTGGCCCATCCGAGCACCTTCTCTCTCGCACGTTGGGCTCCTGGCTTTTTGGCTTCTCGCGGTGCGCCCCGCGCTCCAGCAAAGAGCTATGCCCGGGCGTACCTGATGTGAGTCACTCCCGGGCCCTCGACCGACTCGACCTGCTCGAGCTTCACATTTCCCACGTTTTCGAACAGCCGAGCGCCGCCTCCGAGCAGGATCGGGACGACCGAGACGACGATCTCGTCGAGCAAACCCGCTGCGAGGTATTGCTGCGCGACGGACGCCCCGCCCCCGAGAGACACCTCCTTCTCTCCGGCTGCTGCCCGCGCCTGTTCGAGCGCCGACCCGATCCCGTCCGTGACGAAGTGGAACGTCGTTCCGCCCTGCATCTCAAGCGGCTCGCGCAGATGGCTAGTGAGGACGAAGACCGGATGGTGGAAGGGCGGATCGTCTCCCCACCAGCCCTTCCACGACTCGTCCCACGGTCCCGGGCCGCCGCCGAACATGTTCCGGCCCATGATGGTCGCGCCGGCGCCGCCGAGGATGCCCTCGGCGAACGGCGTGCTCGCATTGACCTCGCCGCCCTCCTCGCCGTGGCTCTCGCGGAACGCCTTGAGCGGGACCAGCCAGTCGTGGAGCTCCTCACCGCCGACCCCGAGCGGATGCTCTGGCGACTGGTCCGGGCCGGCGACGAAGCCGTCGATCGACATCGTGATGGTCAGCTTCAGCTTGCTCATCGATCCTCCCTTTGCAGACATGCTCGTGAGACCGCCCAGCGCGTCAGAAGTCATCGATCGAAGCCAGGAGCTTGACGAAGCTGGCGACAAGGCTCAAGCGACAAATTCACACTCGCGCACGGCAACGCACACTCCCCGGGCTGAACCTAGTGCGACGGAGGCTCGACTTCGTTGCCCGTCCGCTTCTGCCAGCGATCCGCCGTCCCGATCGTTGTGTTCGAGAGGACGACCCACTTGTAGGCCGCGGGCCACATGCACTGCGGCGCGCCTTACATGGTGCGCGGCCGCCAGGGCTCGTGCTCGTGCGCGAGCCAGACGAGCTCGGGCTCGAGCGCGCGCACCCGCAGCTGGCCTTCGGTGTGCGGCTCGTCGAGCTCGCCGAACCAAACCGCCACGTCACCGCCTACGACGACCGGACGCCCGCCGGTCTCGACGACGACCACCTGCATGCCGCGCGTGTGGCCCGGCGCCGGGACGAGCCGGAGCCCGGGCAGCAGCTCGTGCTCGCCGTCGACCGGCACGTACCGCACGCCGGGCGCCTCGACCCACTCGCGAATGGTGTAGTCGTCCTCGTTGCGAGCGTCGTCGAGCTCCCGCCGCTGGACGTAGATCGGCCTGCCGGCGAAGAGGTGGTTGCCGCCGCAGTGGTCGAAGTGCAGGTGTGTGTTGACGACGATGTCGATGCCGGCGAGGTCGAAGGCCTGCTCGCTCAGTGGGACGAGGCGTGGATCGAGGTCGGCCACTGCCGGGTGCAGCTCCGTCATGCCGGTGTCGACCAGCACGCGCGCATCGGGATGGTCGATGACGTGCACGTAGACCGGCATCCGCTCGCCCTCGGCGAGCAGGTCGGCCGCGAGCAGCGGCGTGATCGTGGGCGGCGTCATCACCAATCAACCTCTTACCGACGGTACGACTCCTGCCGCGAGGCGAAGTCATCGCTTCGCATCAATCGATGCCGAGGTCTCTCGACCAGTTGGCTCTTCGATGCGACTGCGCCGGTGGCGCTCCGAGCGACGGAAACGGCGCTGACGGAACCTACGCACCGTCCGGCCTACTCGCAGCCTCCCCGTCGGGGACATTCCCGCACGCTGGCGCAGGCCGACTTCCTCGGCCTCCGAGGGCTAGGCAACCGCGTCAAGCACCCCAGCCGAAAGCGTCATGAGTTGTCAGCTCACGCCAGTACGTCGGCTCGGATACCTCGGTCGCGCCAGCCGCCTCGAGCATTGGCTCGATCTGCGGCGCTTGCTCCGCGGCGAAAGACTCGAAGCTCTCCCGATCGGGCCACTCGTCCACGATCAGCACCTTCTTTCCAGCTTCGGAGCCATAGAACCGATGTGCGGTCAGGCCGTGCTTCCTGGCGGCTTCGAGAATCGCTCTGACCGACTCCTGATTGGCAGCTGCGAACTGCTCGAGTCCATTCGGATCGGCCGCGATCTCCTGAACCATGATGACCGGCATGGAGACTCCCTTCGACGGTCTATGCCCTACGTGAGCCTGCTCGGCTGATCCTCTCACTTAGACAACGGTCGCGTCGCGTCGACCGCCAGCCGGCTGCTGCTTCGGGCGTCATTCGCGAACGCTCGCGCAGAACCTGATCTGCGGACGCGCTCGACCTCGCCGGCATCGCCCTACGGGCCGATCGCAAGGTCGTGGACAAGGTGCTCGACAAGCTGCGACCACATCCGTAGCCCCACCGGTCAGCGGGTGTCGTCAGCTCCTCAACCGGCGGAGCGCCTCGACGCTGCGATCGCCCCGAGGCGGTCGAGACTGCTGGCCGGCCACAGCTTCTTCGTGTCGTAGTAGGTCGCGAACGCCGGAACCGAGTCCGGCAACATGACCCAGCTCAGCTTCGAGCGCGTGTAGATGTGGACGTCGGGCGTCACCTTCGACGGGTCGTCGAGCGTGCCACCGCGGACGAACAGGATGCTCGCGCGGGTGTAGCGGCTGTAGACCGCGATCTCGCACGTCGGACAGCGGAAGATCCGCTGCTTCTTGCCACCGCTGCGGGGTACGTCGACCGGCTTCGGCTCGCCGGCCAGCAGCTCGACGCGGTCGGCTTCGATCAGCAGATTGACGACGAACGCGCTTCCGGTCTGCCGCTGGCAGTTGAGACAGTGACAGCAGTGCGTGAACAGCGGGTCCGACGTGAGCCGGTACCGAACCTCCCCGCAGGCGCAGCCGCCTTCGAGCACGTCGCTTGCGACCTCCTCCTAAAGGTTCGTGGGGGAACCAGAGTTCCCCCACGACTCTATCGGGGTGCGGAGATTTGAACTCCGGACCTCTCCGACCCGAACGGAGCGCGCTACCAGGCTGCGCCACACCCCGAGCGCGGAAAGGGTAGCGATAATCGGCCCGTGGCTCAGCGCGACGAGATCATCCGCTTCGCCGACGAACTGCTCGGGGTCGACCGCTTCCCCGAGTACGGGACACCCGGCCTGCAGGTGCTCGGCGCGGACGAGGTGACGAAGATCGCGTGCGGGGTCTCGTCGTCGAAGGAGCTCTTCGAGCGCGCGGCCGCGGCCGGCGCGGAGCTGCTGATCGTCCACCACGGGCTGTTCTGGCGGAACGAGCCGGTCTGGATCGACCGGCGCCAGCGCGGGCGGCTGGAGACGCTCTTCGCCGCCGACCTCAGCCTGGCCGCCTATCACCTTGCGCTCGACGCGCATCCGGAGCTCGGCAACAACGCCCTGCTCGCCGAGGCGCTCGGGGTCGAGGTCGAGCGTCCGTTCGCCGACGTCGGGCAGGGCGGGAGGCTGCGGGGGCCGCTCGGGATCGAGGAGTTCACCGCACGTGTTCGCGAGACGGTCGGCCGCGCGCCGCTCGTCTTCGCGCACGGCCCGGATCGGATCGAGCGCGTCGCGATCTGCTCGGGAGCGGCCGGGCGCCTCCTGATCGACGCCGCCCACGAGGGCTACGACCTCCTTCTCACCGGCGAGCCCGAGGAGCCGAGCCTGCAGACGGCCCGCGAGCTCGGGATCCACTTCGTCGCTGGTGGTCACGACGCGACCGAGCGGCTCGGCGTCCAGGCGCTGTCGGCGCGGCTCGCCGAGCAGTTCGGCCTCGACTGGGAGTTCGTCCCGGTCGAGAACCCCGTCTAGAGGCGCTTGCGCATGTGCACCGACTCCTCGGCCCAGCCGAGCGACCTGTAGAGACCGCGCGCGACCTCGTTCGCGCCCCAGACGTTGAGCGCGATCGTGGCGTGGCCGAGCGCACGCACCTCGTCCTCGAGCGCGACCATCGCCGCCCGCCCGTAGCCGCGGCCGCGCTCGTCCTCGTCGATCGTGATGTCGTAGAGCCAGGCGCCGGCGTCGCGGATGCCGACGAAGACCGTCCCGACCCTGCGGCCGTCGTCCTCGACCGCCCAGATCTGCGTCCCGGGCGTCGCCGGCCCGTCCGGGAGCACGGCCGCGACGTCCCGCTCGACCTTCGCCTCGGCGTCCTCCGGAGACATGCCGACGTGCGAGATCAGCCCACGCGCGTACTCCGCCCGGTGCGCCGCGTCCCAGTCGGCGTACTCGTTCTCCCGCAGCAGTCGCAGCGCGATCACGCGGCCACGTCCGCCAGAGCGTCCACGACGGCGTGCGGCCGTTCCACGATCACGAGGTGGCCGCAGTCGGCGACCAGGCGCAGCCTGGCGCGGAGCCGACGTGCGTACTCGAACGCGTCCTCGAGCGGCAGCTGCGCGTCGCGGGCGCCCCAGAGGATCACGACCGGACAGCCGATCTCTGGCAGATGCCGCCGCGGATCGTCGGCGATCATCGCCCGTCCGGCGAGCTTCGTGTCCGTGTGCCGGGGCTGGTCGGAGAGCAGGCCGTGCGTCGCGCGCGGCGTCAGCGCGACCGGATCGGAGACGAACCACGGCCGGAAGACCGCACGCCGGTACCAGACGCGATCGGCCCAGCGGTGGCGGAAGCGCGCGACGGCGCGGCCCGGCCGGATCGCCGCGGTAACAATCACGAGCGCCTCCATGACCCGCGAGGTCGTCGCGATGCCGGCGGGGGCGATGAGGAGCAGCCCGCGAACGAGCTCCGGCCGGCTGCGGGCAAGCCGCAGCGCGACCAGGCCTCCGAGCGAGTGGCCCGCGACGACCGCGCGCTGGACGCCCTCCGCATCGAGCACGGCTGCCGTCGCGGCGGCGAAGTCGTCCATCGTCGCGCCACGAGCGAGCGGCCCGGAGCCCGCGTGACCGGGGAGATCGACCGCGATCACGCGGTAGCGCTCGACGAGCTCGGGCACCACCTCGACCCAGTTCCCCGACGAGCCGCCGAGCCCGTGGACGAGCAGCACGGGCTCGCCCTCACCGCCGACGTGGTACTCGACGGTGCCGGCGAGCCTGGTCTCGAGGATCGTTGCAGCCGTCATCCGGGCAAAGTATCCTTCGATCACTATGGCGAATGTGGGGGCGCGGGCCCGTTGATTCCCGCGAACAACGAGCGAGCGATGTCCGAGCCCGCCTGAGCGCAGCAAGCTTGCGCCCAGCGGGCTTTTTCATTGCCGCGAGACAGAGGAGGCAGACCAATGGCGAATCACCTGACGCCCGATGAGCTTTCGAAGGAGCTCGGCATCGACCGGCAGGAAGTGATTCGGGTGTGCATCGAGGAAGGCGTACCCATCTACCAGGGCAAGATCGACAAGACCCTCTTTGCAGCGCAGCTCGAAGCGCTCGGGGCAATGCCCCAACCACATTGACGGAGAGCAGCGCCCGGCCGCGCTAGCGGCCCTTTAGAGGTCTTGGCGCGATCGGAATCCGCCTCTGCGGATTTCGATCCTGCGCAGAGAGTCAGCGCGTCGCGGTCTTCTTCGGCCGCGCGGATGCCTTCTTCGGCGCCTTTGGCGGCGCCGTTCTCGGCCTGCTTGGCCGACTTCGCCTCCTCGACGCTGCGGCGGAGCGCCTCCATCAGATCGACGGTCGGCGCCTCCTCGGCCGGCTCCGGCGCAACCGCGATCTCCTCGCCGGCGAGCTTCGCCTCGAGCAGCGCCTTCAGGTCGCGCCGGTAGTCGCTCTGGAGCGAGGACGGGTCGAATTCGCCTGCCAGGCTCTCGATCACCTGCTGCGCAAGCGCGAGCTCGGGCTCCTTCACCGTTCGTCTCCTCGACGGCCTCCTCGATCTCGGCCTGCGAGTACACGTCGGCGACGAGGAAGAGCGTCTCGAGCGCGAGCGCGTCGCCCTTCGGCCGGATCAGGCAGAGCTTCTCCCGGCCCTGCTGCACGAACCGGCCGAGCGCCGCCATCCCGCTCTCGTTCATCGCGTTCAGCAGCAGCACGTACGGCCGCCGCGCCGCGGGTTCGCTGGCGGGAACGAGGAAGTAGGTGCGGTCGAAGAAGATCGGGTCGACCTCGGACGCGTCGACGAAGCGGCTGATCTCGATCGAGCGCGAGTCGTCGCGGTTCTGCAGCGCCTCGATCTCCTCGTCCTCGACGATCACGAACTGGCCCTTCGCGACCTCCCAGCCCTTGACGATCTCGTCGGGGCCGAGGTCGCGCTCGTGCACCGGGCAGAAGCGCTTCTGCTTGATCGGCGTGCCGCACTCGCGGTGCAGCATCCGGAAGGAAATGTCCGAAGCGCGCGCGGCGGGCTTGGTCGCCGGGGCGAGGCCCACGGGGATCGAGACGAGTCCGAAGCTGATCGAGCCGTTCCAGGTGGTGCGCATCTGGCCTTCCAGTGTAGAGGGACCGAACCGATTCGCCCTTCCCGACGACATCCCTTCCACCTAAAGTCTGACCCGTGGAGGATAAACGCACAATCGAGCGGCTCTGGCGCGACGCTGCGGCCGCCGGGCGGCAGACGCCCGCCTACCTGATCCAGGACGGCGAGGAGTGGAAGCCGCTGTCGTGGGCGGAGGCGGCGGAACGGGTCGAGAGCTACGCGAACGGGCTGCTCTCGCTCGGTGTCCGCAAGGGCGACGCTTTCGCGATCCTGGGCTCGAGCCGCGTCGAGTGGGCGCTCTTCGACTTCGCGCTCGGCTCGATCGGGGCGATCGGCGCCGCGATCTACGCGAACAGCTCGCCGAAGGAAGCCGGCTACATCCTCGAGCACTCGGAGTCGGTCGGCGTGCTCTGCGAGGACGAGACGCAGCGGGCCAAGGTCGAGTCGGTGCGCGGCGACGCGGAGAAGCTTCGCCACGTGCTCACCTACGCCGACCTCGACGACCTGGCCGCCCGTGGGCGCGCCTACGCGGCCGAGCACCCGAACGCGCTGCGCGAGGCCGGCGAGCGGATCGAGGAGGACGACCTCTTCACGTACATCTACACGTCCGGGACGACCGGGCCGCCGAAGGGCTGCATGATCTCGCACCGGAACTACTACGCGATGGTCGCGGTCGTCGACGACCTGCCGAGCTTCACCGGGCCGGAGGACACGATGCTCCTCTACCTCCCGCTCGCGCACAACTTCGGCCGGCTGATGCACCTGTCCGGCGCCTACGTCGGCTACGCGATCGCCTTCCTGCCCGACCCGCTCCAGGCGGCCGCGGCGCTGCCGGCGGTGAAGCCGACCGTCTTCCCGAGCGTCCCGCGCGTCTACGAGAAGATCCACACCGCCGTCGTCGCCAAGTTCGACGCCGAGTCGGGCGTCAAGCGGAGGTTGATCGACTGGGCGCTCGGCGTCGGCCGCCGCGTCAGCGAGCTCCGACGCGCCGGGCAGCCGGTGCCGGCGACGCTGATGGCCCAGCATCGGATCGCCGACCGGCTCGTCTACGCGAAGGTGAAAGCGCGACTCGGCGGCCGGCTGCGGCTGGCGATCTCCGGCGGTGCGCCGCTCTCGGCCGAGATCGCGGAGTTCTTCCACGCGATCGACATCCTCCTGGTCGAGGGCTACGGCCTGACCGAGTGCACGACCGCCGCGTCGACGAACACGCAGGAGGACTACCGCTTCGGCACCGTCGGACGCGCGCTGCCGGGCACCGAGCTCAAGCTGGCCGAGGACGGCGAGCTGCTGATCCGAAGCGACACCGTCTTCCAGGGCTACTTCAAGGATCCGGAGGCGACGGCTGAGGTGCTCGGCGCCGACGGCTGGCTCCGGAGCGGCGACATCGCCGAGATCGACGCTGACGGATTCGTGACCATCACCGACCGCAAGAAGGACATCATCGTCACGGCCGGCGGCAAGAACGTCGCCCCACAGAACCTGGAGAACGACCTCAAGACCTCGAAGTACATCTCCCAGGCGATGGTCGTCGGTGACCGCCAGCCCTACATCGCGGCGCTGGTCACGCTCGACCCCGAAGCGCTGCAGGCCTGGGCCGCCGAGCGCGGCCTGCCGACGGACATGGCAAGCCTGTCCCGGTCGGAGGAGGTCCGTGACCTCGTCCAGGAAGTCGTCGACGGCGTCAATGCAGAGCGCTCGCGCTACGAGCAGATCAAGCGCTTCGTGATCCTGCCGCGCGACTTCACGATGGACGACGACGAGCTGACGCCGACGCTGAAGCTGAAGCGGCGCGTTGTCGCCAGCCATTTCGACGGCGAGCTCGCCGAGCTCTACGAGGGCGAGACGCTGAACCAGGCGGCCGGTATCTGAGCCTCAACCGGCTCGCGTTCAGCGCTACGGCCCACTGCCTCACCGGCTGCGCGATCGGCGAGGTGCTCGGGATGGTGATCGGCACCGCACTGGGCTGGGGCGACGTCGCGACGATCGTGCTCGCGGTCGTGCTCGCCTTCCTCTTCGGCTACTCGCTGACGATGCTGCCGCTGCTGCGCGCAGGCATGGCGCTGAGCGCAGCGATCCCGCTCGCGCTCGCCTCCGACACGATCTCGATCGCCGTGATGGAGATCGTCGACAACGCGATCATGCTGCTGATCCCCGGTGCGCTGGGGGCAGGCCTGACCGACGCGCTCTTCTGGGGCAGCCTCGCCGCCGCGCTCGTGATCGCAGGCGCGGTCGCCTTCCCGGTCAACCGCTGGCTGATCGCCCGCGGCAAGGGTCACGCAGTGGTGCACGAGCACCACCACGCCCACGGGCGCTAGATCCTGCGCCCCCCCACCCAGGTACTCGCGTACCAGGAGTCGTAGAGGCTGGAGATCTTGACCACGTCGCCCGTGTGCGGCGAGTGGACGAACTGGCCGCCGCCGATGTAGATGCCGACGTGGCCGAGCCCATCGAAGAAGACGAGGTCGCCGGGCTGGAGCTCGTCGCGCGAGACGGGCGTGCCCATCCCGTACTGCGAGGCGGCGTGATGCGGGAGCGAGACGCCCATCTGGCCGTAGACGTACGAAACGAAACCGGAGCAGTCGAAGCCACCTGGGCTGGCGCCGCCCCAGACGTACGGCGTGCCGAGGTACTGCATCGCGATCCCGACCACGCCGCCGTAGCGGGCGTCCGGCGGGGGAGCGATGGCCTCCTCGAACGAGTCCGACTCGATCAGGGCCTGCGGCGCGGCTTCGGCGGACTGTTGCTGGGTGGCGCGGAAGCGCGCCTGGGCCTCGGCGGCGAGCCGTTCCTGACGGCGCTGCTCCGCCGCTTCGAGGCTGGCGATCTGATCCTTGATCGAGGAGAGCAGGCGCTGACGCTCCGCGAGCTGGCCTTCGATCGAGCTGCGCTGCGCCGCCTTGTCGGCGACGACCCGAACCTGTTCCTTCTGGGCGCGCTCGAGTCGGCGCTTGCTCTCGATCGCCTGCGCGCGGAAGCTCTTGACCTCCCGGAGCACGCGCGTGTCCTGCGCGGAGACGCGATCGACGGCATCGATCCGGTTCAGCAGGTCGTCCATCGACTTGGCCGCGAGGATGACCTCGATCGTGCCGCCGCTGCCGCCGCCCTTGTAGAGCGCGACGAGGCGGGCCGACAGGTGTGCCTGTGCCGCCTTGAGGCTCGTCCGCGCGACCGTCAGATGGTGGGAATTCGTCCTCAGCTCACCCCGGATCCGGTCGAGCTGGATGTTCGCGAGGTTGTACGACTCGATCGCATGCGAGAGCTGGCCGTCGATCTCCTGGATCTGGGCGAGGACGCTCTGAGCCTCGGCGCGCTTGGCGGAGATGGACGGATCCGCGGCCGCGGATCTGACGGATGCCAAAGAGGCGGCCACGAAAAGTGCCGTCAACAGCATCAAGATCAGCGGCGCCTGTCTCGTGCGCGAACGGATTACGCGTTCTCCCGTTCGGACACACGTGGCAGCCCGGTGGGGGCCAGGTCCGTCACAAGTGCGGCACCCTAGCAGCCCTGCCGGATAGCTGCAACGCTCAACTGAGCCAAATTCGCCCACGGCGGTCACGGCTTTACGAAGCACAAACAACCGCGCCGAGGCGGTAAAGGTGCTACGGTCGTCGCCTCGTGAAAGCGCATCCGACGAGCGATGCGGCGCGTCTCGCAGCCGTTTTCACAGGACTGTTCCTGCTCGCCTCAGTCCCCGTCGCGCTCGCGGCGGGCGCGACCGGCCCGCAGCCTGCTGCCGCGGGCCTGCAGGCTCGCTCCGGCTCGCTGGAGGCACGCGCCGCGGCGGCGACGCTCGAGCTGTACTCGCTCGAGTCGCAGCTCGGCCGGGCGCGCACCGAGCTCGCCGGGATCGAAGCGCGCCGCGAGGCACTGGCACGCGAGCGGGCTTCCGCACAGACGCAGCTGGCGGTCGCGAGACAGGCGCTGCTGGCATCTCAGAGCGAGCTCTCGAACCTGGCCCGCACGCTCTATCAGCAGTCCGGCAACGATCCGCTCGCCGTGCTGCTCGGCGCCAAGTCGCTCGACGAGGCCATTGCCGGCCTCGACGGGATCAGCAGGGCCGTCGGCCAGAACAACCGGATCGTCGAGCAGGCGCGCACGGCGCGTACCCGGCTGGCGGGGCTCTCGGCGCGTCTGGCCGAGCGGGATGCCGAGCTGGACGGACTGGCGGCAGCCGCCGAGGCTCGCACGGCGTCGCTCGAAGCGACGGCGGTCGAGCGGCGCGGGCTGATCGGCGAGCTGCGCCGCCAGCAAGGTCTGAACGCAGTCCGGATCGCAGCGATCGAAGCTCAGGCACGGACGGCCGCGACCCGGACGACGGCCCTCGCGGTCGCCTCGCCGCCGCCTGCGCTGTCGCCGGTCGAGATCGCGGCGCCGATGGTCACCCCCTCCGGAGAGCGCACGCTCACCGTCAGCGCGACCGGCTACACGATCCGGGGTCGGACGTCGACCGGGATCCCGACGGCGCCCGGCGTCGTTGCGGTCGATCCGGCCGTAATCCCGCTCGGAATGCGGCTGACGATCCCCGGCTACGGCGTCGGCATCGCCGCCGACACCGGCGGCGCGGTGCACGGGAACATGATCGACGTGTGGTTCGCGACGGCCGCGCAGGCGCGCCAGTGGGGCCGCCGCACCGTCACCGTCACCGTCCACTAGTAGACTCGCGCCTGCCGAAACCGAGGGGGGCAGCGCTGGACGACACCGCTTCGATGCACGACACCGGGACGCCCGCCATCCGCGTGCTGCTCGTCGACGACCACGACCTCTTCCGCACCGGGCTGCGCAACCTGCTCGAAGAGCAGGGCGTCGACATCATCGCCGAGGCGTCGAGCGGATCGGAAGCGCTCCAGTACGTGCGGGAGGCCGCGCCGGACGTCGTTGTGATGGACCTGAACATGCCGGGGATGAGCGGGGTCGAGGCGACCCGCCATATCAGCCGCGACGCGCCGCTGACGCGCGTCGTCGTGCTGACGATCTCCGACCAGGAGCAGGACGTGATGGACGCGATCCTCGCCGGAGCGTGCGGCTACCTGCTCAAGGACGCCTCAATCCAGGAGCTGATGCAGGGCCTCGAGGCCGCGGCGGTGGGCGAGTCGCTGATCTCGCCGCACATCGCCGGCAAGGTGCTCCAGCACGTGCGTGCGACGACCGCGGCGCCCGAGGCGGCCGCGACGATCCGAACCGAGCTCTCCGACCGCGAGATCCAGGTGCTGAAGCTGATCGCGAACGGCAAGGACAACGCCATGATCGCCGGCGAGCTCCACATCAGCCCGAAGACGGTCAAGAACCACATCTCGAACATCCTGATGAAGCTGCAGATCGAGAACCGGATCCAGGCCGCCGTCTATGCGGTGCGGTCGGGGATCGTCTAACCCAGGGCTTGAGCGCGCACCGAAGCAAGCATGGCGCGAACGCCCGCGAGTTCCTGATCGGCCTCGGCGAGGGTCCGCGAGAGCGTGGCGATTTCGTGCTGGTCGGGCCGCTCGGTCGAGCGCACGAGCGCCCGCAGCGACCGCTCGATCCGGAGCCGGTCGCGCTCCAGCCCGAGCGCGTACGCGTAGCCGCTCGTGAGCGTGTTCTCGACATCGGCACGCGGCGGCAGCTCGGCGCCCGCAGGCAGGTCGAGAAGGGACCGAATCTCGGCCATCACCCCGGGGAGGCGGTCGTCCACAGCACTTCGATTATCAGCCGCAGAGCGGCGCGGGACATGGGCCGCCGGGCCTATCTTCGGCGCCGCCTCGGCCCATGTCTCGCGCTCGTCGCTTTGCTGCTCGCGGTCGCTGCGCCGGCGCGCGCAGCCGACGCGACGCTCACGACGCGGCTGGCGAAGGCGCTCGCGGTGCCGCACGTCGACCCCGCACGAACGGCTGCGCTCGCGATCGACCTGCGCACCGGCGCCGTCGTCTTCGAGCGGAACGCGAGCCTGTCGCTCGTTCCGGCGTCGAATCAGAAGCTTCCCGTCGCCTACGCCGCGCTGGCCCTGCTCGGCCCCGGCTATCGCTTCCACACCGAGGTCGTGGGCAGCGGAACGCTCGTCGGCGATGTCTGGCACGGAGACCTCTGGCTGCGCGGATTCGGCGACCCGACCCTGGAGCCGTCCGACCTCGACGCCCTCGCGGCCGAGGTCTCCTCCTGGGGGATCCGACGCGTCGACGGCGCCGTGATCGCGGACGAGTCCTGGTTCGACGCGCGCCGGACCGCGCCGGGCTGGCGGCCGAGCTTCTACCTCTACGAGTCGCCGCCGCTCTCCGCCCTCGCCGTCGACCGGGGCTGGTACCGCGGCCGGACGTCGGCGACGCCCGCGCTGGCGGCGGGATCGCTGCTCCGACAATCGCTCGAGGCCGCCGGCGTCAAGGTGAGAGGGCGCACCCACGGCGGCGTGCTGACAACCTCCGGACTACCGCTCGCGCGCGACGTCTCCGAGCCGCTCGCCGACATCGTGCGGTTCATGGGGCGCGAGAGCGACAACTACACGGCGGAGATGCTCGTCAAGCAGCTCGGAGCGTCCTACGCAGGCGCCGGCTCGACGGCCGCCGGGACGCGTGTGATCCGCGCCGCGCTCGGCGAGGCGGGCGTGCCGCTCGCCGGGGTCCGGCTCGCCGACGGCTCGGGGCTCTCGGGCCTCGACCGCCTGACCGCGGCGGCGGTCGTCGCGCTCCTCGAGGCGGGGTTGGCGCAGGGCGATCTTCGCGACGCCTTTCTCCAGTCGCTCGCGGTCGCCGGCGTCAACGGCACCCTCGAGGACAGGATGGCGAAGCACCCGGCACGCGGCCAGGTGATCGCCAAGACCGGGACGACGCGGACTGCATCGGCGCTGTCGGGGTTCGTGCGCAACCGTTACGTCTTCGCCGTCCTCCAGAACGGCCGCCCGATCTCGACGTACTGGGCGAGGCTGGCGCAGGACCGCTTCGCCACCACGCTCGCGGCGTCCGGCTAGCGACGCCGCCGGGGTGCCGGCAGCTCGCCGGTGGAGGCGTTCGCAGGCGCGTCCTTGACGAGCTCGCGCAGGTCGGCCTCGGAGAGGATCGGAACGCCGGCCTTCTCGGCTTTGGCCACCTTCGAGCCCGGGCTCTCCCCGACGACGACGCCGGTCGTCTTCTTCGAGACGTTGTCGGAGACCTTGGCGCCGAGCGAGGCGAGCGCGGCTGCGGCCTCGTCGCGCGTGAATCCCTCGAGCGTTCCCGTGATCACGTACTGCGTGCCGGTCAGCGGTCCCTCCACCGGCTTCTCCTCGTCGCCGACCTCGAAGCGGAGACCGAGCTCGCGGAGCTCGGCGACGAGCGTCCGGTTCTGCTCGTCGTCGAACCAGCCGGCGATCGCCTCGGCCCGATCGGGGCCGATCCCATCGACCTCCTGGATGTCCTCCTGGCTCGCGCCGAGCAGTCTGTCGACGTCGCCGAAGTGGCGGGCGAGGTTACGCGCCGTCACCCAGCCGACGTCCGGGATGTTGAGCCCGAAGAGGACCCGCGAGAACGGCTGGGCCGTCGACTGCTGGATCGCCTCGACCGCGTTCCGGGCGGAGATCTCCGCGTAGCCGTCGAGCTCCATCAGCTGCTCGGCGGTCAAGCGGTAGAGATCGGGCATCGAGCGCAGCAGCCCCTCGTCCCAGAGCCGGCGGACGAACTGCTCCCCCACCCCCTCGATGTCCATCGCACCCATGACCCAGTTGTTCAGTGTCTCGAGCCCGCGTGAAGGGCAGGCCCGGTTCGGGCAGCGGTGCATGACCTCGCCCTCCGGCCTGACGATCTCGGCGTCGCAGAGCGGGCAGCGTTCGGGCATCCTGAACTCCTTCGTGCCCTTCGCGTGCGGGCCGGCGGGGCCGACGATCTGCGGGATCACATCCCCGGCCCGCTGGACGATGACGCGGTCGCCCTCGCGGATCTCCTTGCGGTTGATGTCCTCCTCGTTGTGCAGCGTGGCGCGGGAGATGGTGACGCCGCCGACGTTGACCGGCTCGAGGATCGCCCACGGGTTGAGCGCCCCGGTGCGGCCGACGCGGATCGCGATCTTCACCAGCTTCGTCTCCGCGGTCATCGGCGCCCACTTGAACGCACGCGCCCAGCGGGGTCGCTCGTGCAGCGCGCCGAGCCGCTGCTGCTGGTCGAAGGAGTCGACCTTGATCACGATCCCGTCGATCTCGTAGTCGAGCTCGGCGCGGCGCTTCTCCCAGCCCTCGATCGCCTTGGCCACCTCCTCGATCGACTCGAAGCGCTCCGCGAACGGGTTCGTCCGGAAGCCGCGCTCGCGCAGCCAGGCGAGCGTCTCGAAGTGCGTGTCCGGCGCGACGCCCTCGCGATAGCCGGTGCCGTAGACCCAGACGGCGAGCGGCCGCGCGGCCGTGATCCGCGAGTCGAGCTGCCGCAGCGAGCCGGCCGCGGCGTTGCGCGGGTTCGGGGCGGGCGCCTTCCCCGCCGCAACTTGCTCTTCGTTGAAGCGCCGGAAGCCGGAGAGCGGGAAGTACACCTCGCCGCGCACCTCCATCAGCGGCGGCACGTCGCCCTTCAGCGTCAGCGGGATCGAGCGGATCGTGCGGAGGTTGACGGTCACGTCCTCGCCGCGGAGGCCGTCGCCGCGCGTGGCGCCTCGAACGAGCCGGCCGTTCTCGTAGACGAGCGAGATCGCGGAGCCGTCGATCTTCGGCTCGATCACGTACGAGACTGGCTCGTCCGAGTCGAGCCGCTTGCGAACGTCGTCGGCCCATTTCTGAATCGCCTCGTCGGTCGTCACCTTCTCGAGCGACCCCATCGGCGCCAGGTGCTCGACCTTCTTGAACTTGTCGGAGGGCGGCCCGCCCACGCGCCGTGTCGGCGAGTCATCGGTCGCGAGCTCCGGCTGCTCCTCCTCGAGCGCCTTCAACTCGTCGAAGAGGCGGTCGTACTCGGCGTCGGGGACCTCCGGGTCGTCGAGCACGTGGTACCGGTAGTTGTGGTGGTGGAGCTGCTCCCGGAGCTGCGCGGCGCGTTTGCGCTGCGTCTCAGAGGGCGGCAAGGAGCTCCTCGGCCGACGCGACCACGGCATCCGGCTCCTCCGCCTCGAGCCGCTCGCGTGGATGGATGCCGCCCCAGGTGACGGCGATCGAGTGCATGCCTGCACCCTTGGCGGCGCGGATGTCGAAGGGCGAGTCACCGACGTAGACCGCCTCGTCCCGGCCGGCGTCGAGCAGGCCGAGCGCGTGCTCGAGCGGCGCGGGATCGGGCTTGTGACGGTCGGTGTCGTCGGAGCCGACGACGACGTCGAAGAACTGCTCCAGCGGCAGGTATGAGAAGGCGAGCCGGACCGTCTCCCGGCGCTTCGCCGTCACGACCCCGAGGCGGCGGCCTTCCGCCTTCAGCATCGTCAGCACGTCGGTCATCCCCGCGCACTCGGCCAGCTCGGCATGCAGCGGCTCGTTGTGCTCGCGGTAGCAGGCGACGAGCTCGTCGACCCGGTCGGGGTCGATCAGCCGCATCTGCTCGATCAGACCCGAGCCGCCGACCGCTCGGCCGAGCTCCTCGTCCGGGATGTCGCGGCCGAGGACGGTCTTCGTCGCGTGGCGCATCGACGCGATGATGATCGACCCCGAGTCGATCACGGTGCCGTCGAAGTCGAAGAGCACGACCGGGAAGCGCATCAGTGCCTCCAGAGGTGATGTTGCCGCGCTGCTGCCGGGCGCACAGCAAGCGATGCAAGGACGCAGGGAGCGTTCATACCCGAAGGTATGGACGCGACTGAGGACGCCGCAGCGCGCCGCTGTGCGGCCGGCAGCAGCTCGGAGGACATTGCCTTTGCAGGCACTTGCCGATCGTAGCGAGGCGGCTCAGTAGTCCACGCGCTCGAGATAGAGACCCCACGGCGGTGCCGTCATCCCCGCCTCGGCCCGCGGCCGCCCCGCCAGCAACGGCGCCAGCTCGCGCCCTTCGAGCATCGTCCCGACGAGGGTCCGCACCATGTGCCGCAGGAAGCTCTCGGCGGCGATCGTGAAGTGAAGCTCCTCGTCGTGGTCCTCCCAGGCGGCGCTGAGAACGGTGCGGGTGAAGAGCCGGTGCTGCGTCTCGGTCGGCGTGAATGCTGTGAAGTCGTGCTTTCCCGGAATCAGCGCAGCCGCCGCCTCGAGCGCGTCGCGGTCCAGCGGCCGCGGCCACCAGAGCGCGCGCCGGTCGGCGAAGGGTGAGCGGACCCGGCGGTGCAGGACCCGGTAACGGTACGCGCGAGACTTGGCGGCGAAGCGCGCGTTGAACCCCTCGGCGGCCGGCTCGACACCGAGCACGGCGATGTCGGCCGGCAGCGCCGCGTTCAGCGCGTCGGGCGCGCGCTCCGGCGGCGGCCCGCCGGCGGCGACGAGCGAGGCGACCTGAGCCGACGCGTGGACACCCGTGTCCGTCCGCCCGGCGACGGCGAGGTCGCTCCAGCGCCCGTAGACCGCGTCGAGCGCCTCCCGCAGCGCCCCCTCCACGGTTCGTTCGCCCGGCTGACGCGCCCAGCCCCGGAATCCCGATCCGTCGTACTCGAGTGTCAGCTTCAGCGTCTTCTCGCCCACGGCCGCGAGTCGGCGACGGCGACGGTCAGCCCACGTGCCGGTTCGGGCACGGCAGCGTCTGAAGCTCGAACTCGACCTTGTCGCCGCGGGCGCCGACGGCCTTCACGGCGAGGCGGTTGCTGCACCGGTCGAGGACCAGGCTTGTGAACGTCGTCTCGAACCTCCCCGCCGCCGACGTGCGCAGCGACCGTTTGTAGACCTTCGTACCGATCTCGACGCGGAGCGTCACGGACTGGTTCGGGAGGAATCGCTCGCCGCGCAACTCGAGCGGATGCGTGCGCGCGATCCTCAGGCGGGCGGAGGTTCCGTCGCCGGCCGCGAGAGCAGCTCCGGTGGGCATCACCAACAGCATCACAACGACCGCGACGAGTGGCACCGCCTTCATGTCACGGATCGTACCCTGATGTCGAACTCTTGAACTTTGGTGGGCGGAGCGAGACAATGCGCGCCTACCGGCAATGCGTAGGAAAGCGGCCCTGCCGGTACGACAATCGAAGGGGAGGACACTTGAGGGCGAAGCTTGGGCGAAGGCTGTCCGGTTCCGTCGTGCTCGCAATGTTGCTTGCACTCGGCGTCGTTGCAGCCAGTAGTTCGGCTCAGAGCGGCGCGGTGAACCCGTCGAACCTGACGGCGTCGCCGCTCGTAGCCGACAACACGATCGAGGGCGCGAAGTCGGATGTCGCGCGACTCGCACAGACCGATCCGTCGCTGCTCGGGCGTACCGACAGCACGCCGGTCAACGTGATCATCAAGTACGACTACGACTCCACGGCGTCCTACGACGGCGGCGTGGCAGGTCTCGCAGCGACGAGCCCGGGCAAGACGGGCAAGGAGCTGGAGGCCAACAAGGGCGCGGTCGACGCGTACGAGACCTACACCGCGGCCGTGAGCGACAAGATCGACAAGGCAGTCGAGAGCTCCGTTCCGGGCGCCGACGTGAAGCAGTCGTTCCAGACGGTGTACGGCGGCGTCTCGGCGATCGTGCCGGCGGATCAGATCTCGAACCTGCTGAAGGTCGACGGCGTCGTGGCGGTCCAGAAGGACTCGCTGCGCCAGCCCGACTACCAGTCGATCTCGTGGATCGGCGCGCCGACGGTCTGGAACAAGGCCGGCGGCTCGGACAACGCAGGCAAGGGGCAGATCGTCGGCGTCCTCGACACCGGTATCTGGCCCGAGCATCCGTCGTTCGCGCGACCACGGCCTCGCGGCACCCCCCGGGACCTACGGGTGCCAGTTCGGCAACGGCCTCGACCCGGCGCTCGGCGCTCCGTTCAGCTGCAACAACAAGCTGATCGGCGCCTACGCGTTCCTGCAGACGTACCTCGCGGTCGTCGGCGCGATTCCGGGCGAGTTCTGCAACAACGTCACGGCGGTCTGCTCGCCACGCGACGCCGAAGGTCACGGGACCCACACCTCGTCGACCGCGGCCGGCAACGTCCTCGACACGGCGAAGACGTTCGGCGTCGAGCGCGGCCCGATCTCGGGCGTCGCACCGGGCGCGCACGTGATCATGTACCGCGTCTGCCTCGAGCAGGGCTGCTTCAACTCCGACTCGGTGAGGGCCGTCAACCAGGCGATCCTGGACGGCGTCGACGTGATCAACTTCTCGATCGGCGGCGGTGCGAACCCGTACACCGATCCAGTCGACCTCGCGTTCCTCGACGCGTTCAACGCGGGCATCAACGTCAACGCCTCGGCCGGCAACTCCGGCCCGGGTGCTGCGACGGCCGCCCACGGCGGACCGTGGGAGACGACGGTCGGCGCGTCGACGTGGAACGGGGCGTTCACCACGACGCTCCACTTGAAGTCGTCCGACGGCTCGACGCTCGACAAGCCTGGCGTGACCATCACCGGCGGCATCTCGTCGGCGACGCCGGTCGTGCTCTCGCAGT
The DNA here is from genome assembly GCA_963705515.1 of uncultured Gaiellaceae bacterium. Taxonomy (GTDB): domain Bacteria; phylum Actinomycetota; class Thermoleophilia; order Gaiellales; family Gaiellaceae; genus Gaiellasilicea. Next base: position 764,191 of record CAVPJV010000008.1, on the reverse strand, counting down.
CGATCCCGGGTGAGGACGCGCTGTGCCAGACGCCACTCGTGGCGGGCACGGCGGTGGGCAAGATCGTCGCCTGCCAGCGTGGCGTCAACGCCCGCGTCGACAAGGGCTTCAACGTCGCGCAGGGCGGCGCGGCCGGGATGATCCTCTACAACCCGATCTCGCAGGACGTCGAGACGGACAACCACTGGCTGCCGGCGATCCACGTCGACGGCCCGAACGCCGATCTGACGACGTTCATCTCCACCAAGCCGGGAGTGACGGCGACGTGGACGACCGGCATCGAGTCGCCGGCCAAGGGCAACGTGATGGCGACCTTCTCGTCACGCGGCCCGGTGGGCGACTTCATCAAGCCGGACATCACGGCACCGGGTATCCAGATCCTGGCCGGGATGACGCCGCAGCCGATCGGCACCGTCAACGGCCCGCCTGGGCAGTTCTTCCAGGCGATCGCTGGTACGTCGATGTCGTCACCGCACTCGGCGGGCGCTTCCGCGCTCGTGCGGGCGTTCCATCCGGACTGGACGCCGGCCGAGGTGAAGTCGGCGCTCATGACATCGGCGTCTCAGGACGTCGTGAAGGAAGACGGCGTGACGGACTTCGATCCGTTCGACGCCGGTGCGGGCGGGCTCGACGTGCTCGCGGCGATCGATCCGACGCTGGTCTTCAACGAGACGACGGCGAACTTCCTCGCCTCGGTGACCGACCCGCTGCACCGGATCGACCTGAACCTCGCCAGCATCGACGCAACGACGATGACCGGTGAGGTCACGACGCAGCGGACTGCGCGGAACGTGTCGAACAAGAACCAGACGCTCGACATCAAGATCACGCAGCCGGCCGGCGTCACGATCACGGTCGGGGACAAGAACAAGGCGCTCAAGATCAACAAGAACACCTCGTTGACGTTCCCGATTACGATCAGCGCACCAGCAGTCGCCAACGGGCAGTACTTCGCGCGGATCTACCTGATCCCGCGGAACGGCGACAAGAGCGTGACCATCCCGGTCGCGTTCGTGCGGAAGCAGGGAGCGGTCAGCATGACGCACACCTGCGCTCCGACGACGTTCCTTGTCAACACGGGCCTCAGCCACTGCTCGGTGTCGCTGTCGAACCTCGGCAGCCTCGCCGCCAACGTCAACCTCACGGTCGGCAACGGCGACAGCAACGGCAAGCTCGTGTACAAGAACGCCTCGGCTCCGGCAACGGTCACGGGTAACCAGGTGAAGTTCGCCGGTTCGCTCGTGCCTGCGCTGCCGCCGCAGGTGACGTCGATCACGGCAGGCGGTTCGCCTGCGGGCGGTTACCTGCCGCTGTCGCTGTTCGGGATCGCGCCGATCGCCGGAGTCGGCGACGACACGATCACGAACTTCAACACGCCGACGTTCATGTACGGCGGCGAGCCCTACACGCGGCTCGGCGTCGTGTCGAACGGCTATCTCGTGCTCGGCGGCGGAACGGCTGCGGACATCGTGTTCACCCCGCAGACGTTCCCGAACGCCGCCCGGCCGAACAACGTGGTCGCGCCGTTCTGGAGCGACCTCAACCCGGCCGCGGCCGGCGCGATCCGCATCGGCACGCTGACCGACGGCGTGAGCACGTGGATCGTCGTCGACTGGGCAGGTGTCCGGAACTTCAGCAACGTGACGACGCACTCGTTCCAGGTGTGGCTGAGGATCTCCCCGGGCGCCGAGCAGGTCACGATGACGTACGGCAACCCCGGCGCAGGTGCTGGCGATCCGGCCTCGGGCACCAACTTCGGGGCCGAGAACCGTGACGGGTCGAGCGGCAAGAACCTCGCTGCGAACCCCGGCAACAACACGGACTTCACCATCAACCTGACGCCGCCGCAGGCAGGCGGAACGCAGACCGTGACCTACGACGTGTCGGCCACCAGGGACGGCATCTTCAGCTCGCTCGCCGGGCTGACGTCGAATGTCACACCCGGTATCACGCAGGTGCCCGTCGAGTTGACGGTCACGAAGTAGCGCGAGCCGGATCGCACCATTCGCGAGGCCGCCCTTCGGGGCGGCCTCGCGTCATCTCAGTAGGCGGCCGCGCAGTCTAAGCTGGTTGGAGGTGGCGTCGACGCAGCGCAAGTACGACCTCTACGGGCCGGACTTCCGAGCCGATCCGCAGCGCGTCTTCGCGCAGATGCGTGAGCACGACCCCGTCGTCTGCCAGCCGGGCATCGACGGCGAGAGCATGATCTGGTTCGTCACCCGGCACGAGGACGCCGCCGCGATGCTGCTCGACGACAAGCGCTTCGTCCGCGACCAGCGGCTCGCGTTGACGGAGGAGGAGCTGGCCGCAATCCCGATGCTGCCGGCTTTCGAGCTGATCGAGAACCACATGCTCAACCGCGACGGCGACGACCACCGCCGCCTGCGCCGCCTGGTCACGAAGGCGTTCACGCCGAAGATGGTCGAGCAGCTGCGCCCGCGGATCCAGGCGATCGCGGACGAACTGCTGGACGCTGTGGAGCCCCGCGGCGAGATGGATCTCTCCGCCGAGTACGCCTTCCCGCTCCCGATCACGGTGATCGCCGAGATGCTCGGAGTGCCGCACGGCGACCATGCCCGATTCCAGGAGTGGTCGGACGCGATCATCACGCCCGTGCTCGACGACGACGAGCTCGAGCGGTTCTCCGCGAAGATGGGCGACTTCGTCGCCTACCTGACCGAGTTCTTCGCAGCCCGGCGTGCCGACCCGCAGGACGATCTCGTCAGCGCGCTGCTGGCCGCACGGGACGACGAGGACGCGCTCTCGGAGTCGGAGCTCTTCGGCACGGTCGTACTCCTGATCGTCGCCGGCCACGAGACGACGGTCGGCCTGATCGGCAACGCAGTCGTCAACCTGCTCGCACATCCCGAGCAGCTCGCGCAGGTGCGAGCCGACCCATCGCTCCTGCCGGGCGCGATCGAAGAGGTGCTGCGCTACGAAGGGCCGGTCGAGCGGACGCTGAACCGCTGGGCCGCCACCGACGTCGAGCTCGGCGGCCACACGATTCGCCGCGGCGAGCTCGTGATCGCCATCCTCGGCGCCGCCGATCACGATCCCGAGCGCTTCGCCGAGCCCGACCGCCTCGACGTCTGCCGGGCGGACACGAAGCACCTCGCCTTCGGGCGCGGCAGCCATTACTGCCTCGGAGCGCCGCTCGCCCGGCTCGAGACCGAGATTGCGCTCGAGACGCTCTTCCGCCGCCTGCCCGGGCTCCGGCTCGCGATCGAGCCGCACGAGCTCGAGTGGCGTCCGACGCCCACCTTCCGCCGCGTCGCCGGGCTACCGGTCGCCTGGTAGCGGCTCGACCGCGAGCGTCAGGCCCTCAACCGCTCGGACGACCACGGCCTCGCCGGCCGACGCGCCCTCCTCGCACCGCGCGCGCCACAACTCGCCGGCGACCCGCACCTGCCCTTCCGGACGACAGTCGGACGCGACCACTGCCTGCCGGCCGACCAGCGCCTCGACGCCGACGTGCGGGCGACGGCGCTGCGACCAGCGGACGTAGAACCAGCTCTCGCCGAGCTCGAGTGTCACCCCGACGACGACAGCAGCCCAGCTCCAGGGCTCCTCGAGCACGAAGACGGCCAGCAGGAGCGAGACGATCAGCAGCATCGGCATAGGATGCCCCGATGCGCCTGGCGCTGATGATCGAGGGCCAGGAGGGAGTCTCCTGGGAGGACTGGCTGGCGCTCGCGCGCGCGTGCGAGGAGCACGGCGTCGAGGCGCTCTTCCGCTCCGACCACTACCTCTCCCAGACCGGCGCCGAGCAACCGGCGCTGGATGCCTGGGCGGTGATCGCCGCGCTCGCCTCGCAGACGACTCGGCTCGAGCTGGGCACGCTCGTCTCGCCCGTCACCTTCCGTGCCGCCGCCGTGCTCGCGAACGTCTCGGCGACCGCGAACGAGATCGCCGCCGGCCGTGTCTCGCTGGGGATGGGGACGGGCTGGATGGAGGCGGAGCACGAGGCGTTCGGCTTCCCGTTCCCGGAGATGAAGACGCGGCTCCAGTGGCTCGAAGAGCAGATCCAGGCCGTGCGCCGCTTCTGGGGCGACAGGCCGCTTCCACACCTGATCGTCGGCGGCAGCGGCCTCTCCGGCACGATCCGGCCCGCGTCGAAGTGGGCCGACGAGTACAACACGATCTTCGCGACGCCGGAGGAGTGCGCCGAGCGCCACAGGAAGCTCGTACGCGCGTGTGAGCGCGAGAGCCGGGCGCCGATCCCGCTCTCGCTGATGACGGCCTGCGCGATCGGGAGAACGCCGGAGGAGGCGCGTGAGCGTATTCGGCGTCGCCTCGAACGGGCCGGCCAGACGGTCGATCCCGACGAGTACAGGGCCGACGCGGGGAAGCGCGTCCGATCCTCGGCACGCTCGACGAGGCCGCAGAGCAGCTCCGGGCCTACGAGCGGCGCCGGCGTCGAGCGCGTGATGCTGCAGCACCTCGACCACCGCGACCTGGAGATGGTCGCGCTGATCGGCCGCGAGCTCGCGCCGGCCGTTGGCCTAGCAACAGTCTGTTACAAGCCGAGTAGCGCCTGTCTTCCGACTTCGTGCGTATCTAGTGACAGTCTGTTACTAGGCAGAGCTTGACGCTGCGTTCGGAGCCGCGAGATACTTGCCGCTATTAGCGCGCTCGACAGAGTGGTGTGTCTCTTCCGCGGTCACAGCTGGGAGGAGCAGGCTGACCCGGCCGGAACGATTTCGCTGTGCTCACGGTGCGGCAAGATGCGCCACGACCGCGGGGGCTTCGACAGCCAAGCACCGGGTCACAGTGCCGGCCCCAGAGATCACTAGCCCGCGAGGGCGTTCTCGGGCTCGTAGTCCACGAGCTCGAGGTAGACCATCTCGGCGGCGTCGCCCTGCCGGGCGCCGAGCTTGATGATCCGCGTGTAGCCGCCCGGGCGCTCCGCGAAGCGGGGCGCCACCTCGGCGAAGAGCTCGTGGACGACGTCTTGCGACCGCAGCTCGGCGAGCGCCTTGCGGCGGGCGTGCAGGTCGCCGCGCTTGCCGAGCGTGATCATCTTCTCCGCAAACGGCTTGACGGCCTTGGCCTTCGCCTCGGTCGTCTGGATCCGGCCGTGGGTGATCAGCGCGCCCGCGAGGTTCGAGTAGAGCGCTTTCCGGTGCGCGGCGTCGCGCCCCAGCTTCTTGCCTGCGCGGGCGTGCCTCACGCTACTCGTCTCCCCGCAGGCTCAGGCCCTGGGTCGCGAGGGTCTCCTTGACCTCTTCGATCGACTTCTTGCCGAAGTTCGGGATCGCGGCCAGCTCGTTCTCGGACTTGCTGACGAGATCGCCGATCGTCTCGATGCCGACGCGCTTGAGGCAGTTGTACGAGCGCACGCCGAGCTCGAGCTCCTCGATCGGGAAGTTCTCCATCGCGCCCGCGCCGCTGGATTGCTCGGGGGCGATGTCCTCGGCCCCGCCGCCGCGGAAGTCGTCGATGTTCTCGAGATCGGTGAAGATCGCGAGCTGGCGGATCAGGATCTCCGCAGCCTGGCCGATCGCGTCGCGCGGCTCGATCGAGCCGTCGGTCGTCACGTCGAGGCGGAGCTTGTCGTAGTCGGTGCGCTGGCCCACGCGCGCGGCCTCGACGTCGTACGAGACGCGCCGGACCGGCGAGAAGATCGAGTCGATCGGGATCACGCCGATCGTCGTCTCCGGGCCTCGGTTCAGCTCGGCCGGGACGTAGCCGCGACCGCGGCCGATCGTCAGCGTCATCTCGAGCTTGCCCTTGTCCGAGAGTTGCGCCAGCTCGAGGTCGGGATTCAGGATCTCGAGATCCGCCGGCGCCTGGATGTCGGCGGCCGTGACGGAGCCCGCGCCCTTCTTCGCGATGTGCACCTCGATCTCGGGCGACTCGCCGTGGAGCAGCACGATCAGGTTCTTGAGGTTGAGGATGATGTCGGTGACGTCCTCACGCACGCCCGGAAGCGTCGTGAACTCGTGCGTGATCCCCTCGATCTTGACGGCGGTCACGGCGGCGCCCTCGAGCGACGAGAGCAGCACGCGGCGGAGCGAGTTGCCGAACGTGTAGCCGAAGCCACGGTCGAGCGGCTCGATCACGAAGACGCCACGGTCCTCGTTGATCTCCTCGTGGACGATGCGCGGAATCTGGAAGTCCATCAAGCTGGTGCGTGTAGCCAAGACGATCCCTTCTTTACCGGAAACAGAGCGTTCTTACTTGGAGTAGAGCTCGACGATCAGTGACTCCTGGACGGGCGCGTCGATCTCCGCCCGCTCGGGCCACTTCAGCACCTTGCCGGTGAGGCCCTCGTGGTCTGCCTGGAGCCAGGGAGCGACGGAGGCGGTCAGGTCGGTCGCGTCGCGGATGGTCTGCTCGGCGGGGCTGCCGGCCTTCATCGTGATCACGTCGTTCGGGCGCACGCCGTAGCTCGGGATGTTGACCCGGCGCCCGTTGACGTGGAAGTGGCCGTGGCGGACGAGCTGGCGCGCCTGGGCGCGTGAGCCCGCGAAGCCGAGCCGGTAGACGACGTTGTCGAGCCGCGTCTCGAGCATCCGGAGCAGGTTCTCGCCCGTGTTGCTGGAGCCTTTCGTCGCCTTCTCGTAGTAGTTGCGGAACTGCTTCTCGAGCAGCCCGTAGTAGCGGCGCGCCTTCTGCTTCTCGCGCAGCTGCAGCAGGTACTCGCTCTGCTTGATCCGGCCGCGGCCGTGCTCGCCCGGCGGATACGAGCGGCGCTCGATCGCGCACTTCTCGGTCAGGCAGCGCTCACCCTTGAGGAAGAGCTTCATCCCCTCGCGGCGGCAGACGCGGCACTTGGCTCCGAGATCGCGGGCCATCAGACACGCCTCCGCTTCCGGGGGCGAACCCCGTTGTGGGCCTGCGGGGTGACGTCGCGGACGCCGAGGATCTCGAGGCCGGCGGCCTGGAGCGAGCGGATCGCCGTCTCACGGCCCGAGCCAGGGCCCTTGACGAAGACCTCGACCTTCTGCAGGCCGTGCTCCATCCCCTTGCGGGCGCACGAGTCGGCGGTGACCTGCGCGGCGAACGGCGTCGACTTGCGCGAGCCCTTGAAGCCCGCGGAGCCGGCCGACTCCCACGCGATCACGTTCCCGTCCTTGTCGGTCAGCGCGACGATCGTGTTGTTGAACGACGTCTTGATGTGCGCCTGGCCGACGGCGATGTTCTTCTTGACACGGCGGCGCGTACGGCCGCGGGCCGCAGCCTTACGAGGAGGGGCCATCTACTTCGCCTTCTTCCCGCGGCCGACGGTCTTCTTCGGGCCCTTGCGCGTGCGCGCGTTGGTCTTCGTGCGCTGGCCGTGCACCGGCAGGCCGCGGCGGTGGCGGATCCCGCGCAGGCAGCCGATCTCGGAGAGGCGCTTGATCGCCTGGGAGCGCTCGCGGCGCAGGTCACCCTCGACCTGCAGCTCGCCGTCGATGTAGGTGCGGATCTTGTTGACCTCTTCGTCGGTGAGATCCTTCACCTTCTCGTTCGGGTCGAGCTCGAGCACCTTGCAGATCTTCTGCGCGGTCGTCTGGCCGATCCCGTAGATGTAGGTCAACCCGATCTCGAGACGCTTCTGGTTCGGAAGGTTGACGCCTGCGATTCGTGCCAAGTGACTACCCCTGCCTTTGCTTGTGGCGCGGATTCGTGCAAATCACCATGGTGCGCCCGTGCCGCTTGATCACACGGCAGCGCTCACACATGGGCTTCACGGAAGGACGGACTTTCAAGACGGCTCCTGACTAGCGGTTGCGGTAGGTGATCCTGCCGCGGGTGAGGTCGTAGGGAGAGAGTTCGACCTTGACGCGGTCGCCCGGCGCGATGCGGATGTAGTGCTTGCGCATCTTCCCGGAGATCGTTGCGAGGACGGCGTGTCCGCCGTCGAGCTGCACCCTGAACATCGTGCTGGGGAGCGCCTCGACGACCTCGCCTTCGACCTCGATCTTCTCTTCCTTGACTGCCATTAACCTCTGTTTTGGTGGTGAGTTCTCTACGCGCGGCAAAGCACGGCGCTACGCCGCGCGGCCGCTCATCGTAGCAAAGGGACGCGGCTTTCCGTCAGGATCCGAGGCCCGGAGGCCGTGATCGCGACCGTGTGCTCGAAATGCGCCGCGAGCGAGCCGTCCTCGGTCGAGATCGACCATTCGTCGTCGTGGACGTAGACCTCGGGGCGGCCGGCGGTGATCATCGGCTCGATCGCGAGCGTCATCCCCTCCGAGAGCAGCGGCCCGCGGCCGGGCTGGCCGAAATTGGGGATGTGCGGATCCTCGTGGTAGGAACGACCGACGCCGTGGCCGACGAGGCTGCGGACGACCGAGAAGCCCGCGCCCTCGACGTGCTGCTGCACCGCGGCGGAGATGTCGCCGACGCGGTTGCCCGGCTGTGCCTGGGCGATCCCGGCGGCGAGTGCGTCGCGGCCGGCCTCCAGCAGGCGCTGCGCCTGCTCGGAGACGTCGCCGACGGGGAAGGTAAAGGCGCTGTCGGCGATGTAGCCGTTCAGCGTCACGCCGACGTCGATCGTGATCAGGTCGCCGTCCGCGACCTCGTAGGCGCCGGGGATCCCGTGCACGACCATGTCGTTCGGCGAGATGCAGATCGCCTTCGGGTACCCGCGGTAATCCTGCGACGTGGGCACGCCGCCGAGCGAGCGGATGTGCTCGTCCGCGATCCGGTCGAGCTCGCCGGTCGTGATCCCAGGCTCGAGCTGTTCGCCGACGTGCGCGATGGTCTCGGCGACGACGCGGCCCGCAGCGGCCATCTTCTCGATCTCCTGCGCCGACTTGCGGATGATCATCTCGCTCCCACGGTATCCAAAGCGCCCTGGACCTCCGAGAAGACCTCCTCGACCGTCAGGCCCGCATGCAGGGGCACGAGCTTGCCCGTCGTCCGGTAGTACTCGACGACCGGCTCGGTCTGCTCGTGGTAGATCGCGAGCCTGCGGCCGATCGACTCGGGCGTGTCGTCTGTCCGTCCCTCCTCGTGGGCACGGCCGAGCGCGCGCGTCCTCGCCGTCTCGTCGTCAAGGTCGAAGAAGAAGATCACGTCGAGGCCGCGGCCGATCTCGCGCAGCATCTCGTCGAGCGCCTCCGCCTGCGCGAGGTTGCGCGGGAAGCCGTCGAGGATGAACCCGTTCAGCGCGTCGTCCTCGGCCAGCCGCTCGCGGATCATGCGGATCGTGATCTCGTCCGGAACGAGGTCGCCGCGCTCCATGAACTCGTTCACCTCGCGGCCGAGCGGCGTCGCCTCGTCGAGCGCGCGGAACATGTCGCCGGTCGAGACGTGCGGGATGTCGTGCTCGGCCGAGACGAGCTTGGCCTGCGTTCCCTTCCCCGACCCCTGCGGGCCGAGCACGAGCACGTTCACAGGTGGCCTGCCTGGTGACGTTGGCGCGCCGCTGGTGTTCGCAAAGCGAGCAGGGCTAGGACGCAGGGAGCGTCCATACCGACGAGGTATGGACGCGACTGAGGACGACGCCATGCGAAGTCTTTGCGGACGCCAGCGGCCCGGAGGACGTTGTCAGGCAGGCCACCTACTTCAGGAAACCTTCGTAGGAGCGCATCATCATCTGCGACTCCATCTGCCTCATCGTGTCGAGCGCGACGCCGACTGCGATCAGAACGGACGTGCCGCCGAGTGCCCGGCCGGTCGACTGCGAGAACCCGCCGTAGCGAATGAAGAGGGTCGGCAGGGTCGCAATGAGCGCGAGGTAAATGGCACCGGGCAGCGTCAGCCGGGTGAGCACGCGGTCGAGATACTGCGCGGTCGGCGGCCCGGGGCGAATGCCCGGGATGTAGCCGCCGTAGCGGCGCAGGTTGTCGGCCTGGTCGACCGGATTGAACTGCACCGCCGTGTAGAAGTAGGTGAAGATCACGATCAGGATGCCCTGCATGATCATGTAGGGCACGTTCGACGGCAGGAAGTACTTGTTGACGAAATCCTGCGTCTGGGGGAAGTACTGGCCGATCGTGGGCGGAAACGCCATGATGGCGGCCGCGAAGATGACGGGGATGACGCCGGCCATGTTCACGCGCAGCGGCATGTAGGTCGATCCGCCCGCGGTCATGCGGCGGCCGACCATGCGCTTGGCGTACTGGATCGGGATCCGGCGCTGACCCTCCTGGATGAAGACGACCGAAGCGACGACCGAGAGGGCGATCAGCGGGAAGAAGAGCTTCTCCATCGGCCCGCCGTTCCACCAGGCGACGACGCCCAGCGGGGCGCTGGTGAGGATCGAGGCGAAGATCAGGAGCGAGATGCCGTTGCCGATTCCGCGCTTGGTGATCAGCTCGCCCATCCACATCAGCAGGGTGCAGCCGACGGTGAGCGTGAGGATGATCAGCGTCATCCGGCCGAGGTCGGCGTCGAGCGCGCCCTGGCGACGGAAGAGGAACGCGTAGCCGGTCGACTGAGCCGCCGCGAGGACGACGGTGAGGTAGCGCGTGTACTGGTTGATCGTGGCGTAGCCCGACTCGCCCTCCTTCTGCAGCTCGGCAAGCTTCGGAATCACCACGGTCATCAGCTGGAGGATGATCGAGGCGGTGATGTACGGCATGATCCCGAGCGCGAAGATCGAGAACTGCGAGAGCGCTCCGCCCGAGAAGAGGTTGAGCAGGCCGAGGATCGTGCCCCCGCGCCCGCTGAAGTAGTTGGCGATCGTCTCGGAGTCGACGCCCGGCGCGGGGATCCACGAGCCGAGGCGATAGATCGCGAGGATCAGAGCGGTGAAGAGAACGCGGTGCCGGAGCTCCGGAACGCGCCACGCGTTGGCGAGCCAGCTGAACACTCGCTCCTACTCCTCCTCGGCGGCTGGAGCGGCGTCCTCGGTCTCGGCGACCTCGGGCTCCTCCTCCGCGGCGACCGGCTTGGGCTTCGCCTTGCTCTTCTTCTTGCGCGGGTCCTTCGGCTCCTTGAGCGCGGTCGCGCTGCCCCCGGCAGCCGTGATCTTCTCGCGCGCGGTGGCGGAGAAGGCGTGGGCGGTGACGGCGAGCTTCTTCGTCAGGTCCCCGGTGCCCAGGATCTTGACGTCGGCCTTCGTGTTCTTGAGCAGGCCCTTACTTACGAGCGCCTCGATATTGACGGTGTCGCCGTCGGCGAAGACGCGGTCGAGATCGCGCAGGTTGATCGGCTGCGAGTAGGTCCGGAACGGGCCGATCGGCATCGCGTCGGCCGAGGTGTTACCGCGCAGCTTCGGCATCCGCATGTCGATCGGCATCTGGCCGCCCTCGAAGCCGGCAGGCATCTTCTTCGAGCCGGCACGCGACTTCTGGCCCTTGATCCCGCGGCCGGAGTAGCGCCCCTTACCCGAGCCCAGGCCGCGGCCGACGCGCTTGCGATCCTTGCGCGTCTGCGCCGGCTTGAGTGTCGAGAGGTTCAATTCGTCGGCCATCAGTTGCCCTCCACCTCATTGCCTTCAACTCGAACGAGGTGGGCAACCTTTCTCAGCTTACCCTGGAGCTCCGGGCTGTCCTTGAGCTCGTTCGTCTGGCCGATCCGGCCGAGCCCGAGCGACCGGAGCGTGCCCCGGTTCGCAGGGTTCTGACCGATCGCGCTGCGCACCTGCGTCAGCTTCACGACGCGGTCTCCTCGACCTCGGTCGTCGCCTCGACAGGCTCGGGCGCCGGCGCGGCGGGCGCCTCCTCGAGGACTGCAGCCTCGGGGGCGGGCGCGCGATAGGGCAGCACCTCGGTGATCGTCTTGCCGCGCATCTTGGCGACGTCCTCGGGGCGGCGGAGCTTCTTCAGGCCGTCCACGGTCGCCTTCGCCATGTTGATCGGATTCGTCGTGCCGAGGCTCTTCGCGAGCACGTCGCGGATCCCGCCGAGCTCGAGCACCGCTCGCACGCCGCCGCCGGCGATGACCCCGGTTCCCTCCGAGGCCGGCCTGATGAAGACACGGGCGGCGCCGAACACACCGAGGATCTCGTGGGTGACGGTGGTGCCGTGCTTCGGCACGGTGAAGAGGTTCTTCTTCGCGTCGTCGACGGCCTTCGAGATCGCCAGCGGCACCTCGCGCGCCTTGCCGTAGCCGACGCCGACGCGGTCGACCTCGTCGCCGATCACGACCAGCGCCGTGAACGAGAAGCGCCGGCCGCCCTTGACGACCTTGGCGACGCGGTTGATCTCGATCACGCGCTCCTTGAGCTCGCGGACTTCTTCGCGGGCGATCACTTCACGCTCGACGATGCTCATCTAAAACTTCAGTCCTCCCTCACGCGCGCCGTCGGCGAGCGCCTTGACGCGTCCGTGGTACAGGTAGCCGCCGCGGTCGAACACGACGGTCTCGATCCCGGCCTTCTTGGCGGCGTCGGCGACAGCCTTGCCGACGGCGCCTGCCTGCTCGATCCGGTTGCCCTTGAACGACTTCGCGAGGCCGAGCCAGCTCGCCCCGGCGAGCGTGCGGCCGTTCTCGTCGTCGATCAGCTGGGCGAAGATGCCCTTGTTGGAGCGGAAGACCGCGAGGCGCGGCCGCTCGGCCGTGCCGGCGACCTTGCCGCGGATCCGCCGGTGCCTGCGCTCGCGCGCCTGGCGGGTCGTCAGCGTGCTCATGCCCTCTTCCCGACCTTCCTGCGGACGTACTCGTCCCGATAGCGGATTCCCTTGCCCTTGTAGGGCTCCGGCGGGCGCACCTGGCGCACCTCGGCGGCCGTCTGGCCGACCTGCTGCTTGTCGGTGCCCTTGACGATCACCTGCGTGGGCGCCGGCACCTCGAAGGTGATGCCGGGCCGCGGCTTGATCACGACCGAGTGCGAGTAGCCGACGTTGAGCTCGAGGTCGCTGCCGCGCAGCGAGGCGCGGTAGCCGACACCCTGGATCTCGAGGTGCTTCTCGAAGCCGTTCGTGACACCCTCGACCATGTTCGCGATCAGCGTCCTCGTGAGTCCGTGCAGCGCGCGATCCTCGCCACGCTCGGTCGGACGGGTGACGAGGAGCTCGCCGTCGGCCTGCTCGATCTTCATCCGCTGCGGCACGACCTGCGAGAGCTCGCCGAGCGGCCCGTTCACCTGAACGCGCCCAGGGGAGATCGCCACGTTGACCGTGCTCGGGAGCTCAATGGGTCGCTTGCCGATTCTGCTCATGCCGCTACCAGACGAACGCGATCACCTCGCCGCCGATGCCCTTCTCGGCAGCTTGGCGGCTCGTGATCAGGCCGGTCGACGTGGACAGGATCGCGGTGCCGAGCCCGCCGAGAACGCGCGGCAGGCGGTCCTTGCGCGCGTAGACGCGGCGGCCGGGGCGGGACACGCGCTTGACGCCCGTGATCACCCGCTGGCGGTTGCGGCCGAACTTGAGCTCGATGACGAGCGTCGAGTACGGCTGTCCCTCGACCTCGACGACGCGGAAGTCCTTGATGTAGCCCTCATCCTTGAGGACGCGGGCGATCTCCTCCTTGATCCGGGAGGTCGGCATCTCGGCGGTGTCGTGCATCGCCTTGTTGGCGTTGCGAATCCGCGTGAGCATGTCTGCGATCGGGTCGGTCAGCATCTCTTCTCTCCTACCAGCTGGACTTCGTCATGCCGGGGATGGAGCCGTTGTGCGCGAGCTCGCGCAGGCAGATCCGGCAGAGGCCGAACTTCTTGAACACCGCGCGCGGGCGGCCGCATTTGTTGCAGCGCGTGTAGTTGCGGACCTTGAACTTGGACCCGCGCTTCTGCTTGACGACGAGAGACGTCTTGGCCATGCGTTACTGATCCCTTCTGTCGTCGGCTGCGAACGGGAGCCCGAGGCCGCGCAGGAGTGCGAACGCCTGCTCGTCGGTCGTCTGCGCCGAGGTCGTGATCGTGACGTCGAGACCCCGGATCGACGCGACGGCGTCGTAGTCGATCTCCGGGAAGATGATCTGCTCGCGGACACCCAGCGAGTAGTTGCCGCGGCCGTCGAACGAGCGCGGGTTGAGGCCGCGGAAGTCGCGGATCCGCGGCAGCGCGACCGAGACGAGCCGGTCGAGGAACTCGTACATGCGGGCGCCGCGCAGCGTCACGCGCGCGCCGACCGCCATCCCCTCGCGGAGCTTGAAGCTCGCAATCGACTTGCGCGCCTTGCGCACCTGGGCGCGCTGGCCGGCGATGATCGTCAGTTCCTCGATCGCGGCGTCGAGCGCCTTCGCGTCGGTCTTGGCATCGCCGACGCCCATGTTCAGCGTGATCTTCGCGATCTCGGGCACCTGCATGATCGAGCTCAGCCCGAGCTCCTCCTGGAGCTGCGGGCGCAGCTCGAGGTAGCGCTCCTTCAGGCGCGGCGTGTAGGTCGCGGTCGCCATTACTTGTCCACTTCCTGGCCGCAGCCGTCGCGCTTGCAGACGCGGACGCGAACCATCTCGCCCTTCACTTCCTTGACCTTGATCCCGACGCGCGTCGGCAGGTTGCAGACGGGGCAGACGAGCATCACGTTCGAGACGTCGACGGGCGCCGCCTTCTCGACCCGGCCGCCCGGGGTCATCTGGGTCCCGCCCATGCGGTTGGCGTCGCGCAGCGGGCGCGGCCGCGTGTGCCGCGTCATCACGTTCAGGTTCTCGACGAGCACGCGGCCGTCGCGCGGGCGGGCCTCGATGATGCGGCCCTGCTTGCCGCGGTCCTTCCCGGCCAGGATCTGCACCATGTCGCCCTGCTTGATCTTCATCTTGTTTGCCACGTTTCTCAGAGCACCTCGGGAGCCAGGCTGACGATCTTCATGAAGTTCTTCTCGCGCAGCTCACGGGCGACAGGCCCGAAGATGCGCGTCCCGCGCGGGTTCCGCGCGGCGTCGATGATCACGGCTGCGTTCTCGTCGAACGCGATCTGCGTGCCGTCGTTACGGCCGTAAGGCTTCTTCGTCCGGACGACGACCGCCCTGACGACCTCGCCTTTCTTCACCGTTCCCTGCGGCGTCGCGGACTTCACGGTACCTACGATCACGTCGCCGACGCGGGCGTAGCGCCGCTTCGAGCCGCCCATGACGCGGATGCAGAGGATCTCGCGCGCACCGGTGTTGTCGGCGACCCGCAGCCGGGATTCCTGCTGGATCACAGTTTCACCTCGACAATCACTTGGCCACCTCGAGGATCTCGGCCAGGCGCCAGTTCTTCGTCTTCGAGATCGGGCGCGTCTCGATGATCTTGACGACGTCGCCGATCTTGGCCTGATTCTGCTCGTCGTGCGCGTGAAACTTCTTCGAGCGGCGGACGACCTTCTTGTACCTCGGGTGCGCCTTGATCGTGTCGACCTTGACGACGATCGTCTTGTCTCCTCGGTCGGAGACGACCGTGCCCTGACGCTCCTGGCGGCGGCCGAACTCGCTCTCTGGCTTCGGGACCCGGGTGATCGGCTTGCGCTCGCTCGACTTCTCGCGCGTGACGCGGCCCTTCGTGGGGCGCAGGGCACGCGGCAGGCGCTTCCGCTTCGGCTTGGGACCGGACTGTGGTGCGGGCGCGGCGGGCGCGGCGGTCTCCTCCTCGGGCTCGGCCTCCGCCGCCGGCTCCTCGGCGGGAGCCTCCTCGGCGACAGGCTCCTCAGCCGGCGCTTCCTCCGCGACGGGCTCCTCTGCCACAGGCTCCTCTGCCACAGGCTCCTCTGCCACAGGCTCCTCTGCCACAGGCTCCTCGGTGACGGGCTCCTCGGTAGCGGGAGCCTCCTCGGCGACAGGCTCCTCGGCGACAGGCTCCTCGGCCGCCTCTTCGGCGACCGGAGCGGTCTCCTCGGCGGCAGCGTCGTCCATGACCTCGCTCGAGGCCGCTTCTGGCGACACCACCGCCTCGCCCTCGTCGACGGCCGGCGCGGCGGCCTCCGTCTCCGTGGCCTCCGCGGCGGTCTCCTCGACCGCGGTCTCGTCCTTCTTCTTCGTCTTCTTCTCAGCCATGGTCTACGCGTTCCCAGCCCTTTCCCGCTCGTGGCGGACGGTCAAAATACGTGCGATCTCCCGCTTCGCCGACCGAACGCGGGCGCTGTTCTCGAGCGCGCCGGTCGCGGACTGGAAACGGAGGTTGAAGAGCTCCTGGCGGCGCTCGCCGAGCGTCCGCTGGAGCTCGTCGTCGGTCATGTCGCGGAGCGTTCTAGCTTTCAAAGAGATCAGCCTCTCTCTTCACGATCTTGGTCTTCACCGGCAGCTTCTGGCTTGCGAGCTGCAGCGCCTCCTTGGCGAGCGGCTCGGCGACACCGGCCAGCTCGAACATGACGCGGCCCGGCTTGACGACGGCGACCCAGTGCTCCGGCGAGCCCTTGCCCGAGCCCATGCGGGTCTCGGCCGGCTTCTGCGTCACCGACTTGTCCGGGAAGACGTTGATCCAGACCTTGCCGCCGCGCTTGATCTTGCGCGTCATCGCGATTCGGGCAGCCTCGATCTGGCGGTTGGTGATCCAACCGGCCTCGAGCGACTTGATCCCGTAATCGCCGAACTGCACGTCGGTCTGGCCGCGCGAGACGCCGCGCCGCCGGCCGCGGTGCACACGGCGGAACTTGGTCTTCTTCGGGAGCAGCATCTAGCTCTCGCTCCCCTCGCCGGCATCCGTCTCCGGTGTCGCCGGAGCCTCGGCTGCGGGAGCCTCCGGAGCCGGAGCATCTGTCACGGGAGCGTCCGTCACCGGAGCGTCCGTCACCGGCGTGGTCTCCTCGACGGTGGGCTCGACGACGGCGTCGGTCTTCGGCTGCTCGACGCTGTCCTGGCGCCGCGGACGGCTGCCGCCGGCAGGACGCGGGCGTCCGCCGCCGGGACGGCCACCGGGGCCGCCGGCACCGCCGCCGCCGGGACGGCGCGGGCCGCGAGGCTTCTTGACGAGGCCGAGGCCTTCACGATCCTGCGCACGGCCACGGCCCGACTCACGCGAGGCGCCGAGACCCTCGGCTGCGCCACCGCGCCGGCGGCGAGCCTGATCCTGGTCGCCGAGGCGCGTGTCCTTGCCCGTGGTCATGCCCTCGAAGCCCTCCGGCATGATCTCGCCCTTGTTGATCCAGACCTTGACGCCGATGCGGCCGTAGGTCGTCTTCGCCTCGGCGAAGCCGTAGTCGATGTCGGCGCGGATCGTGTGCAGCGGGATGCGGCCCTCGGTGTAGCGCTCCGAGCGGCTCATCTCGCCGCCGCCGAGGCGGCCGCCGCACTGGATCTTGATCCCCTGGGCGCCCGAGCGCATCGCCGAGGCCAGCGAGCGCTTCATCGCGCGGCGGAAGCTGACACGGTTCTGCAGCTGCTCGGCGATCGACTGGGCCACGAGCTTCGCGTCCAGCTCGGGCCGCTTGATCTCGTTGATGTTGATGTGGACGTTCTTGCCCGTGATCGAGTGCAGCTCCTTGCGAAGCGCGTCGACCTCGACCCCGGACTTGCCGATCACGATCCCGGGGCGGGCGGTGAAGATGTCGACCGTGATCCGCTGCTTGTCCTTGCGGATCAGGATGTCGGAGAGACCGGCGTGGCCGAGCTTCGTGTTGATGTGGTCACGGATGCGGACGTCCTCGAGGATGTAGGTCGGGAACTCCTTCTTCCCCACGTACCAGTTGGACTTCCAGTCGTGGATGACGCCGACCCGCAGGCCGCCGGGATGCACCTTCTGGCCCATCAGGCCACCGCCTCCTTCTTCTTCGCGCGCGAGCGCTTCGGCTTCTCAGCCGGCTGCGTTTCGGGAGCCGGGGTCTCGGTCGCCGTCGGCGCGGCGGCGCGCGGCCTGCGCGTCTGGCCGGCCTTCGGATCCTGCGCGAGCTCGATCGTGATGTGGCACGTGCGCTTGAGAATCTGGTTGACGCGGCCGCGGGCGCGCGGGCGCCAGCGCTTCAGCGTCGGGCCCTCGTCGGCGTAGGCGGCCTTGACGATCAGGTCGTCGCCGTTCCAGTGCAGGAGCGGGTTCGTCTCGGCGTTGGCGACGGCCGAGCGCAACACCTTCTCGATGTCCTTGGCGGCGGCGCGCTGCGTGAAGGCGAGGATCGTCCGCGCCTCGGGCACGCTGCGCCCGCGGATGTGCGTGAGCACGACCCGCGCCTTGCGCGCCGAGAGGCGAACCCACTTGGCCTCCGCGCGCACGACCTGCTCGGCTGTCTGCGTCGCAGCCACTAGCGGCCCTTCTGCACCTTGGCCTGCCGGTCGCCGGCGTGGCCCTTGAAGGTCCGGGTGGGGGCGAACTCGCCGAGCTTGTGCCCGACCATCTGCTCGCTGACGAAGACCGGCACGTGCTTGCGCCCGTCGTGGACCGCGATCGTGTGCCCGACCATGTCGGGGAAGACCGTGGACGAGCGCGACCAGGTGCGAATCATCCGCTTCTCGTTGGCCGCATTCATGGACTCGATCCGGCTCATCAGCCGCTCCTCCACGAAAGGCCCCTTCTTCGACGATCTGCTCACTTAGCGCTTGTCCTTCCCGCGGCGGCGGCCGCGAACGATCAGCTTGTTGGATTCCTTGTGCTTCCGGCGCGTGCGCTTGCCGAGCGTGGGCACGCCCCACGGGGTGACCGGGTGGCGGCCGCCCTTCGACTTGCCCTCGCCGCCGCCGTGCGGGTGGTCGACAGGGTTCATCGCCGAGCCGCGCACTGCCGGCCGCTTGCCCTTCCAGCGGCTGCGGCCCGCCTTGCCGCCGGACTGGTTCTCGTGATCGGTGTTGCCGACCTGCCCCACCGTGGCCCGGCAGGTCAGCGGCACACGTCTCATTTCTCCCGAGGGTAGCCGCAGAACACCATAACCGTCGTCCTTGGCCACGAGCTGCACGCTCGCGCCGGCCGAGCGGGCCATCTTGGCGCCCTGCCCGGGCTTCAGCTCGATGTTGTGCACCATCGTGCCGGTCGGGATGTTCTCGAGCGGGAGCGCGTTGCCCGGCTTGATGTCCGCGGACGGGCCCGACTCGACCATCGCGCCGACACGCAGCCGTGCGGGAGCGATGATGTACGCCTTCGCACCGTCGAGGTAGTGGAGCAGCGCGATCCGGGCCGACCGGTTCGGGTCGTACTCGATCGCTGCGACCTTCGCCGGCACGCCGTCCTTCGTCCGCTTGAAGTCGATCACGCGGTAGCGGCGCTTGTGGCCGCCGCCCTGGTGGCGCGTGGTGATGCGGCCCATGTTGTTGCGGCCGCCGCGCTTCTTCAGCGGCTCGGTCAGGCTCCGCTCCGGCGTCGTCTTCGTGACCTCCTCGAAGGTCGAGACGGACATGAAGCGGCGTCCCGGTGACGTGGGCTTGTACTTCTTCAGTGCCATGGCTTAGACCTGGGCCCCCTCGAAGATCTCGATCGTCTCGCCCTCGCGCACCTGCACGATGGCCTTCTTCCAGCCCGGACGGGTGCCCTTCGAGACGCCGCGCCGCTTCGGCTTCGCCTGCACCTTGAGGATGTTCACGTTCTCGACGTGGACCTCGAACAGCTCCTCCACGGCCTGGCGGATCTGCGTCTTGTGCGCGTTCTTGTGCACCTTGAAGGTGTACTTGCGGTCGGTGATCAGGCTGTAGCTCTTCTCCGAGACGACCGGAGCGAGCAGGACCTCGTTCGGGTGGAGGCTCATCAGGAGGCCCTCCCCTCGACGAGCGGCAGCGCGGCCTCGGTGACGAGGACGCTCCTCGCCCAGACGATCGTGGCGACCTCGAGCTCGGACGGCACCGTCACGAGCGTCTTCGGGAGGTTGCGGAACGACTTGATCAGCGTCTCCTCGTCCTCGGTCGCGACGACCAGCAGCGGCTGCTCCTTGGCCCACGACTCGACGACGCCCTTGGCCTGCTTCGTCGACGGGGCCTCGAAGCCGGAGGCGTCGAGGACGCCGAGCGTGCCGTTCGAGGCGTGGCTCGAGAGGGCGCCGCGGAGCGCCGAGCGGCGCGCCTTGCGGTTGACCTTGACATCGAAGCTGCGCATCGTCGGCGCGAAGACGACGCCGCCGCCCGTGAACTGCGGTGCGCGGGTCGTGCCGGCGCGGGCGCGGCCCGTGCCCTTCTGGCGCCACGGCTTCGCGCGGCCGCCGGAGACGAGACCACGGGTCTTCGCGCCACGTGTGCCGGCGCGGCGAGCGTTCAGCTCGGCGCGCACGGTCTCGTGCACAAGGTGTGGCTTCACGTCGGCGCCGAAGATCTCGGCGTCCAGGGTGACGTCCTTGGCAGCGCTGCCGCCGACAAGCTTGGCCACCGGTTTGGATGACTTCGAGCGGCCATTACTTCGCCTCCCTGATCTCGACGATGCCGCTCTTCGGACCGGGCACGGAGCCCTTGACGAGGAGCAGGTTGCGCTCGGGATCGATCTGGTGGATGACGAGGCCCGGCTGGGTGATGCGGACGCCGCCCATCCGGCCGGCCATCTTCTGGCCCTTGAAGACGCGGGACGGGGTCGCCGACGCGCCGATCGAGCCCGGCTTGCGGACGTTGTGCGAGCCGTGCGAGACGGGGCCGCGGTGGAAGTTGTGCCGCTTGATCGTGCCCTGGAAGCCCTTGCCGATCGAGATCCCGGCGACCTTGACCTTCTCGCCGGGCTCGAACGCCTCGACCGTGACGGCCTCGCCGACCTGCAGCTGGCTCTGGCCGCGGAACTCGACGAGATGGCGGTGCGCCGAGGCGCCCGCCTTCGCGAGATGCCCTTGCTCGGCCTTCGAGATCTTCCGCTCGGCGACCTCGTCGAACGCGATCTGGACCGCCTCGTAGCCGTCCGTCTCGACCGTCTTCACCTGGACGACCGGGCACGGACCGGCCTCGATCACGGTCACGGCGGTGACCTCGCCGCTCTCCGGATCGAAGACCTGCGTCATGCCCAGCTTGCGTCCGAGAATGCCCTTCATCAGAGCTTGATCTCGATGTCGACGCCGGCCGGGAGATCGAGGCGCATCAGCGAGTCCACCGTCTTCGGCGTCGGGCTATGGATGTCGATCAGCCGCTTGTGCGTGCGCACCTCGAAGTGCTCGCGCGAGTCCTTGTCCTTGAAGGGACTGCGGATCACGCAGTACACGTTCTTCTCGGTGGGCAGGGGCACAGGGCCGGTGATCGTCGCACCGGTGCGCTGGGCCGTCTCCACGATCTGAGACGCGGAACGGTCCAACTGCTGGTGGTCATAGCCCTTCAGCCTGATGCGGATCTTCTGCTGCGCCACGATTCCCGATTTCCCTTCGCTATTTCGTGATCTTCGTGACGACGCCGGCGCCGACCGTGCGACCGCCCTCGCGAACGGCGAACCGGAGTCCCTCGTCCATCGCGATCGGCTGGATCAGCTGCACCGTCATCTGCGTGTTGTCGCCCGGCATGACCATCTCCTGGCCCTCCGGGAGCGTGATCTCGCCCGTCACGTCCGTCGTGCGGAAGTAGAACTGCGGGCGGTACTTGGAGAAGAACGGCGTGTGGCGGCCGCCCTCCTCCTTGCTGAGGACGTAGATCTCGGCGTCGAAGCCGGTGTGCGGCGTGATCGAGCCGGGCTTCGCGAGCACCTGGCCGCGCTCGATCTCCTCGCGCTTGACGCCGCGGAGCAGCGCGCCCGCGTTGTCGCCGGCCTGGGCGGCGTCCAGCGTCTTCTGGAACATCTCGACGCCGGTGACGACCGTCTTCTCCACCTTCTCGTGGATGCCGACGATCTCGACCTCGTCGCCGATCTTGATCTGGCCCTGCTCGACGCGGCCGGTGACGACCGTGCCGCGGCCCGTGATCGTGAACACGTCCTCGATCGGCATCAGGAACGGCTTGTCGACGTCGCGCGTCGGCTCCGGGATGTAGGAGTCGACCGCCTCCATCAGCTCGAGGATCTTCGGCGTCCACTCCGGGTCGCCCTCGAGCGCCTTCAGCGCCGAGACCTGGACGATCGGGATGTCGTCGCCGGGGAAGTCGTACTTCGAGAGAAGCTCGCGCACCTCCATCTCGACGAGCTCGAGCAGCTCGGGATCGTCGACCATGTCGGCCTTGTTCAACGCGACGACGATGTACGGCACCTCGACCTGCTTCGCGAGCAGGATGTGCTCGCGGGTCTGCGGCATCGGGCCGTCGGCGGCCGAGACGACGAGGATCGCGCCGTCCATCTGGGCGGCGCCCGTGATCATGTTCTTGATGTAGTCGGCATGACCCGGGCAGTCGACGTGGGCGTAGTGCCGGTTCGCCGTCTCGTACTCGACGTGCGCGGTGTTGATCGTGATCCCGCGCTGGCGCTCCTCGGGGGCCTTGTCGATCTCGTCGAAGGCCACCGCGGTGCCGCCCTGCGATTCGGCGAGCACCTTCGTGATCGCGGCTGTCAGCGTCGTCTTCCCGTGGTCGATGTGACCGATCGTGCCGACGTTGAGGTGCGGCTTGGTGCGCTCGAACTTCTGCTTGGCCATGCTTTCTCTTCTCCTTTACGAACTTGCCGAACTTGACTGGTCGACGATGTCCGCGGCGATGTTGCCGGGAACGTCCTCGTAACGCTCGAACTGCATGCTGAAAGTGGCGCGCCCCTGCGTCATCGAGCGGACGTCGGTCGCATAGCCGAACATCTCGGACAGCGGCACGATCGCCCTGATCGTGGTCGCGTTGCCCATCGGGTTCATCTCCTCGATCCGGCCGCGGCGGCTGTTCAGGTTGCCCATCACGTCGCCGAGGAAGTCCTCCGGCGTCACCACCTCGACGCTCATCACCGGCTCGAGCAGCTTCGGCTTGGCGCGCTTCATCGCCTCCTTGAAGGCCATCGAGCCCGCGATCTTGAAGGCGCGCTCGCTCGAGTCGACGTCGTGGTAGGAGCCGTCGATCAGCTCGACCTTGACATCGACGACGGGGTAGCCGGCGAGAACGCCCGAGTTCATGGCCTCCTGGATGCCCTCGTCGATCGGCTTGATGTACTCCTTCGGGATCTTGCCGCCGACGATCTTGTCCGCGAACTCGTAGCCCGCGCCCGGCTCCTGCGGGAGCAGGTTGATGACGGCGTCGCCGTACTGGCCCGAGCCGCCGGTCTGGCGGACGAAGCGGCCCTGGATCTTCTCGGCCGGCTTGCCGATGGTCTCGCGGTAGGCGACCTGCGGGCGGCCGACGTTCGCGTCGACCTTGAACTCGCGCATCAGGCGGTCGACGATGATCTCGAGGTGCAGCTCGCCCATGCCGGCGATCAGCGTCTGCCCGGTCTCCTCGTCGGAGGTGACCCGGAAGGTGGGGTCTTCCTCGGAGAGCCGCGCGAGGCCGGCGCCGAGCTTGTCCTGGTCGCCCTTCGTCTTCGGCTCGATCGCGACGGAGATCACCGGCTCGGGGAAGGTCATCCGCTCGAGCACGATCGGGGCGTTGTCGACCGCGAGCGTGTCGCCCGTCGTCGTCTGCTTCAGCCCCACGCCCGCGGCGATCTCGCCCGCCCAGATCTCCTCGCGCTCCTCGCGGTGGTTCGCGTGCATCTGCAAGATCCGGCCGATGCGCTCCGTCTTGCCGTTGGTCGTGTTCAGCACCCGGTCGCCGGCCTTGAGCGTGCCGGAGTAGACGCGGAAGTACGTGAGCTTGCCGACGAAGGGGTCGGACATGACCTTGAACGCGAGCGCCGAGAAGGGCGCATCGGGCGACGCGTCGCGGGACTGCTCGGCCTCGGTCTTCGGGTCGATGCCCTGGACGGCCGGCACGTCGAGCGGGCTCGGCAGGTAGTCGATCACCGCGTCGAGCAGGGGCTGGACGCCCTTGTTCTTGAAGGCGGAGCCGAGGACGACCGGCGTCAGCGCGTCGGCGAGCGTGCCGGCGCGAAGCGCGCGCTTGATCATCTCGGGGGTGACGAGCGACTCGTCGGTGAGATAGGTCTCGGTCAGCTCGTCGTCGTGCTCGGCGATCGCGTCGATCAGCAGGTGGTGGTACTCGTTCGCCTGCTCGAGCAACTCCGCCGGGATCTCGCCGACCGTGTACTTCTCGCCCAGGTCGTCCTCGTAGGTGATCGCGTTCATCTCGACGAGGTCGACGACGCCGCGGTGATTCTCCTCCTGGCCGATCGGGAGCTGGATCGGCACCGGGTTGGCGCCGAGCTTGTCGACCATCGACTTGACGGAGCCGAAGAAGTCGGCGCCGGTGCGGTCCATCTTGTTGATGAACGCGATCCGCGGCACCTTGTACTTGTCGGCCTGCCGCCAGACGGTCTCGGACTGCGGCTGGACGCCTGCGACGGCGTCGAAGACGGCAACGGCGCCGTCGAGCACGCGCAGGCTCCGCTCCACCTCGACGGTAAAGTCCACGTGCCCGGGCGTATCGATAATGTTGATCCGATGGTCGCGCCACTCCGCGGTCGTCGCCGCCGAGGTGATCGTGATCCCGCGCTCCTGTTCCTGGGCCATCCAGTCCATCGTCGCGGCGCCCTCGTGGACCTCGCCCATCTTGTGGGTGCGGCCCGTGTAGTAGAGGATCCGCTCGGTCGTCGTGGTCTTGCCGGCGTCGATGTGCGCCATGATCCCGATGTTGCGGACGCGGTCCAGCCCGATTCGTGTGGCGGTCGTGCTCATAGCTCCCTTACCAGCGGTAGTGCGCGAAGGCCTTGTTGGCCTGCGCCATCCGGTAGATGTCGTCCTTCTTCTTGAACGCCCCGCCCTGCGAGTTGATCGCGTCCATCAGCTCGCCGGCGATCTTCTGCTGCATCCCCTTCTCGCGGCGCTCGCGCGAGAACTGGACGAGCCAGCGGATTGCGAGGGTGCGGGCGCGGCGCTGCGGCACCTCGACGGGCACCTGGTAGTTCGCGCCGCCGACGCGGCGGGAGCGAACCTCGAGCACGGGCGTGACCGTCTTGATGGCGCCCTCGAGCGCCTCGACGGGGGCCTTGCCGGTCTTCTCGGCGACGATCGCGAGCGCGTCGTAGACGAGCCGCTCCGCGGTCGACCGCTTGCCGTCGAGCATGACGGCGTTGATGAACTGGGTCACGAGCTTCGACCCGTGGACGGGGTCGGCCTCGAGCTCGCGCGGGGTGATGTCTGCGCGGCGAGGCATTACGAGCGCTTCGCTCCGTACTTCGAGCGGGCCTGCTTGCGGTCGGGGACGCCGGCCGTGTCGAGCGCGGCGCGGATCACCTTGTAGCGGATGCCCGGCAGGTCCTTGACGCGACCCCCGCGGATCAGCACGACCGAGTGCTCCTGGAGGTTGTGACCCTCGCCGGGGATGTAGGTCGTGACCTCCATCCCGTTCGTGAGCCGCACGCGCGCGACCTTGCGCAGCGCCGAGTTCGGCTTCTTCGGGGTCGTCGTGTAGACACGCGTGCAGACGCCGCGCTTCTGCGGGGCCCCGCGCAGCGCCGGAGTCTTGGTCTTCGACTGCGGTGTCTGGCGGCCCTTGCGGACGAGCTGGTTTGTTGTCGGCACGCGGTAACTCTCCTGGATCACTTCGACGGGTGCTGTGTGCTCACACAGCAACGGTCGGCCGGGCACGCAAATCACCCTGCCAACCGGACAGCGGATGGTAGCGAAGATCGGCCGCATCGGCAAACGGAGCCGTTTTCGACTACCTTTATGTGTTTGAAGCCATAGCCACGGCGGCAAAGCTCGCTTACAGTGAGGCTTCTGCGGCAGCACGGGCCGTACCCTCCATGAACACGATGTTGCTTGCCTGCGGTTCGGCCCTCGCCGCGACGCTTCTCGTCGCTCTCGTGTTCCTGCTCGGACGCCGCTCGGGCAACGCGGCCGAGAGGAGGCTGAACGCGGTCGCAGCGCAGATCGACGAGCGGATGCAGGCAATGGTGCGGGACCTCTCGGAGGCGCTCGTGCGCGCGCAGGAGGAGAGCCGGCGCAGCCGCGCGCTCGGCGAGCTCGGCAGCACCATCGATCTCGACGAGGTCGTGGAGCGCACGCTCGACGTGGCGAACACGATGGGCGGCGTCGACGCGGTCGTCGTCGCGGTCAGCGCGGGCGGCGAGTCTCTCACCGCCGCGTCCGGGCTCGGAGCCGTCGAGCCGGCGAGCGCGATCGTCGGCCCGCCCGACGGGTCGCAGCCCCGTTCGATCTCGGTCGAGTACGACTACGGCCCCGATGACTCGGTGAACGCCGGGTCGATCCGCGCCGGGCTCGCGGTGCCGCTCTCCAGTCACGGGGAGCAGCTCGGCTACCTCGCGGCGTACTCCCATTCAGGGCGGGACGCGTTCGGCCCAGCCGGCGCCGCCGAGCTCGAGGAGCTCGCGCTCCGCGCCGGCCCGGCGATCGACAACGCCCGCCGCTTCCGCGAGGCACGCCAGCTCGCCGACCTCGACGCGCTCACGGGCCTGCACAACCGCCGCTACTTCCACGAGATGCTGGCCCGCGAGGTCGCCCGTGCCCAGCGCTACAGCCGCAGCCTGGCGCTCGTCGTCTTCGACCTCGACGACTTCAAGGTCATCAACGACCGAATCGGCCACCTCGCCGGCGACGGCGTCCTGGCCGAGGCGGCCGACCGCATCCGCGACGTGGTCCGCTCCGCCGACGTGGCCTGCCGTGTCGGCGGCGACGAGTTCGCCGTGATCCTGCCCGAGTCGTCGCTGAAGGACGCGGATCAGCTCTACAAGCGGCTGGAGCAGGCGATCTCGCATCATCCGATCCCACAGGCCGGCCTGGTGCACCTCTCCGCGGGCGTCACCGAGCTGCGTCCCGACGACGACGCGATCTCGTTCTTCGAGCGGGCGGACGATGCGCTCTACCGCGCGAAGGGCGCGGGCAAGGGAACCGTCGTCGCGATCGAGTCGCCTAGCCGGTTGCCGCGAGAGGCGCCAGGAACGGCATCCAGCTCGTAAGGGGCACCGTCCCGACTGTCGGCAGGCGGTCGCGGACGCAGCGAATCTGATTCAACGCACGCTCCTGTTGCCGCTCGGCCCAGGACGCGTAGCGCTCGGCGCGGGCGACGTGCTGAAGGGCGCGCACGATCGCCGGACGGGCGAGCTCGTCCGAGAGCAAGCCGAGCGGCGTCGCCGGATCCACGCCGGTCAGAGCACCTGTGCCGGGAATGTCGCGTAGCGGCACCGAGGCGTACGTGACGGCGAACTCGGCCACCTCCACGGCGCTGGGCGTCGTCGCGCGCAGCTTCAGGAGCAGCGCTTCCCGTCTCAGCTCGTCGGCGATCCCGCCGAGCGCGAGGGCGGTGGTGCCGCCTGCGCGCCGCAAGGCGCCGAGGTACTGCTCGCGGTTGCCGCCGAAGCGGCGTTGCACGATCACGCGCTCCGCCGCGCGCACATCGCCCGGCCCGATCGAGGTCGCCTGCTGCTGCACCGCCCTGGCGAAGAGGATCGTCAACGCTGCGTCGGCGTCACGCGTCACGCGCGCCAGGGCAGCGATCTCGTTGGTCGTGATCGTGGCCGTGCCGAGCATGCAACGCACGCCTGACCCGAGGTCGATCTGCCCGGCGGAGAGGTCGCGGTCGAAGCGCCCGGTCACCGCGTCGACACGGCACAGCGACGAGTCGCGCGCCCAGAGCCAGACGCAGCCGGCGCCGAGCTTGTCCGGGTCGCGCGCCTGCTCGTTGAAGAAGCCCCAGCCCCACGAGACGACGTAGCCGAGCCTGAACTCGCGGGCGATGTGCTTCGCGGCGAGCGCCTGCAGCTTCGCGATCTCGAACCATGCCCCGGCCGGCTCGAGCCCCTCGCGCCCGCCCGACCCGCGCCTGGTCTGGAACGCCATCACGACGCCGAGCTGAGCAGAGGGGATCCCGATCGAGACGAGCTTGGCCAGAGAGTCGCGCATCGAGGTGCGCATCCGCCGGCTACCGAGCTCGGGGCCGGCTCTGTGGATCGCCGGCGCGTTGAAGTACTTCTCGAGTGCGATGTCGGCGACCTGCGCCAGCTCGCGCCACCAGGCGCCGGCGTCCCCGCCCGTGAAAGGCTCGCTGGAAACGAGCAGGAGCGGGTGGCCGCCCTTCTCCTTCAGCAGGCGCGCCCATGCGAGCACGTTCGCGCGGTAGCGCGCGGTCGTGGGCGTCCACGGCGTCGGCGTCGACGCACCGAAGAGCTCGTTCATCACGATCACCGGGTCGGGACAGCCCGCCGAGAGCACGGCGAAGTCGAAGACGCGCTGCGCCTTCGCCGGCAGCCCCGCGGGGTCGGCCGGCTTCATCGGCGTGCCGACGCGGGAGCTGAGGTACATGTCCCAGTAGACCGTCTTCGCGCCGGCGGACCGCGCCCGCTCCGGGTAGTCGGCGCCCGAGCCGGCGACGATGACGCCGGGGCGAGCGAAGACCGAGATCAGCTCGGGGGTGCCGTAGTCGATCCAGAGCGGCTTCGTCTCGGGCAGGCCGCACGCGTCGGCCACGGCCGGCCCGGCCGCGCCCGCAGGGGCGGATGCGGCGGCGAAGGCGCCAACCGCCAGAAGCGTCGTCACGAGATACCGCAAGAGCGCCCGGTTTCTAGCAGACGCGCCGTTGTCCTCTCCGCCGCACGCCCGGAAAACAGCGAGGGCGGCCTCGTGGCCGCCCTCGCTCGTCGTTCTGTTCGCTCGGGTCTAGGCGTCTTCGTCGAGCGGGGCGTCGACCTCGGGGACCTCGGTCGCCTCACCTGCGTCGTGCGAGCTCGCCTCGTCCGCACCGCCGTTGCCACTGCCGGGCTGGCCGCCGAACGTGAGTCCCAGCGCCTCCAGGTCGAGGCCGTCGCCGTCGCCGCCGATCTCCTCCAGCGCCGCCAGCAGCTCGGCCTCCGTCTCCGGCCGCGCGTACAGGTGCGCGGGGACGGAGTCGGACGGGCCGATCCCGATCTGGCGGTAGCGCTTGAGACCGGTCGCGGCCGGGATCAGCTTGCCGATGATCACGTTCTCCTTCAGGCCGAGCAGGTGGTCGACCTTGCCCTCGATCGAGGCGTCGGTCAGCACCTTGGTCGTCTCCTGGAAGGAGGCCGCCGAGAGGAAGGACTCGGTCGCGAGCGATGCCTTCGTGATCCCGAGGATCAGGGGCTCGAACGTGGCCGCCTCGTCCTTCTTCTTCAGCTTCGCGTTCTCGCGCTCGAGCTTCGTCTTGTCGGCCAGCTCGCCCGGGAGCAGGGACGTGTCCCCGGCCTCCATCACGCGAACCTTCTTCAGCATCTGCCGGACGATCAGCTCGATGTGCTTGTCGTGGATGTCGACGCCCTGCGACTTGTAGACCTTCTGCACCTCGCCGACGAGGTACAGCTCGGTCTCGGTCGATCCCTTGCCCGCCTTCGCGTGCAGGTCGAGCAGCTCGGCCGGAGCCCGTGAGCCCTCGTTGATCGCGTCACCGGGCTCGACGATCTGGCCCTGCGTGACGAGCAGCCGCGAGCGGCGCGGGAGCGAGTACTCCTTCGGCGGAATCAGCTCGCCGTCCTCGTCCAGCGCGTCCGGCACGACCGTGACCTTCACGGTCCGGTCCGCCTCCTCGATCTCGACCCGCCCGCCGATCTCGGCGAGCGTCGCGGCGCCCTTCGGGTTCCGCGCCTCGAAGATCTCGACGACACGCGGCAGGCCGTGCGTGATGTCCGCGCCGGCGACGCCGCCGGTGTGGAACGTCCGCATCGTCAGCTGCGTGCCCGGCTCGCCGATCGACTGCGCGGCGATGATCCCGACCGCGTCGCCGATGTCCGAGACGTTGCCCGTCGCGAGGAAGGTGCCGTAGCAGGTCTGGCACACACCGGTCTCGGCGCGGCACTTCAGCACCGAGCGCACCGGCAGCTTCGCGTTCTCGTCCTCGAGCGCCTCCGCGATCTCGCGCAGGCGCGGAGCCGTGATCGACTCGCCCTTCTCGGCGACGACGGTCTTGCCCGGCTTGCCGCTCGCGAGCGGCTTGTGGACGTCCTCGGCCAGGATCCGGCCCATGACGGACTTGTTGACGCCCTCCGGCAGGTTGATCGGGAGCTCGATGAACTCCTCGGTGCCGCAGTCGGCCTCGCGGATGATCACGTCCTGCGAGACGTCGACGAGACGCCGCGTCAGGTAGCCCGAGTCGGCCGTGCGGAGCGCCGTGTCGGCGAGGCCCTTGCGGGCGCCGTGCGTCGAGATGAAGTACTCGAGCACCGACAGGCCCTCCATGAAGTTGGCCTTGATCGGGCGCTCGATGATCTCGCCCTTCGGATTTGCCATCAGGCCGCGCATGCCGGCGAGCTGGCGGATCTGCTTGAACGATCCTCGCGCCCCGGAGTTGGCCATCATGTAGATCGAGTTCAGCTCGTTCAGGTTCGCCTGCATCGCGTCGGCGACGGTGTCCGTGGCCTCCGTCCAGATGTTGACGATCTGCTCGTGGCGCTCGTCCTCGGTGATCAGGCCGCGCTCGTAGTTGCCCTCGACCGCCTTCACCTTGGTCTCGTAGCCCTTGAGGATCTCGTCCTTCTCCGGCGGGATGACGATGTCGTTCTTCGAGATCGTGATCCCGGCCTGCGTCGCGTACTTGAACGCGAGGCTCTTGATCGTGTCCAGGACGGACGCGATCGCATGGGCCCCGTAGCGGTCGACGAGCTCCGCGATGAAGATGTCGATCTCGCGCTTCGAGAGCGTGCGGTTGATGAACGTGTGCACGCCGGCCTCGCCGACAACGACAGCCTCTTCGAGCGAGCGCTCGACCTCGGTGTTGAAGATCACACGGCCAGGCGTGGTCAGGACCAGCTCACCGTGCCAGCGGTACTCGATCGGATCCTGCAGGCCGATCTCTCCCGACTCGAGGTGGAACTCGACCTCCTCCTCGTTCTGGAAGCGCTTGATCCCCTTGACCTTCTGCTCCTTCGCGACCGCCTCGGCCGTGGTGGCCGCGAGGTCGACCCCGGAGTAGGTGAGGTAGTAGACGCCGAGGACCATGTCCTGCGTCGGCGTCGTCAGGGGACGACCGTGCGCCGGCGAGAGGATGTTGTTCGACGAGAGCATCAGCACGCGCGCCTCGGCCTGCGCCTCCGCGGAGAGCGGCAGGTGGACGGCCATCTGGTCGCCGTCGAAGTCGGCGTTGAACGCGTGGCAGACGAGCGGGTGCACCTGGATCGCCTTGCCCTCGACGAGGACGGGCTCGAACGCCTGGATGCCGAGGCGGTGCAGCGTCGGAGCGCGGTTCAGAAGCACCGGATGCTCCGCGATCACCTCTTCGAGCACGTCCCAGACCTCGGGCGTCATCGACTCGACGTACTTCTTCGCCGCCTTGATGTTCTGCACCGACTTGCGCTCGACGAGCCGGCTCATGATGAACGGCTTGAACAGCTCCAGCGCCATCAGCTTCGGCAGGCCGCACTGGTGCAGCTTCAGGTACGGGCCGGCGACGATCACCGAGCGGCCGGAGTAGTCGACGCGCTTGCCGAGCAGGTTCTGACGGAACCGGCCCTGCTTGCCCTTGAGCATGTCGGAGAGCGACTTCAGCGGCCGGTTGCCCGGGCCGGTGACGGCGCGGCCGCGGCGGCCGTTGTCGAACAGCGCGTCGACGGCCTCCTGCAGCATCCGCTTCTCGTTGTTGACGATGATCTCGGGCGCGCCGAGGTCGAGCAGCCGCTTGAGGCGGTTGTTCCGGTTGATCACGCGCCGGTAGAGGTCGTTCAGGTCGCTGGTGGCGAAGCGGCCGCCGTCGAGCTGCACCATCGGGCGCAGCTCCGGCGGAATCACCGGCACGGCCTCGAGGATCATCCACTCGGGCTTGTTCTCCGAGGTGACGAACGCCGAGACGACCTTCAGGCGCTTGATCGCGCGCTGCTGCTTCTGGCCCTTCGAGGTCTTGATCGTCTCGCGGAGCGAGCGCGACTCCTCGGTCAGGTCGAGATCGCGGAGCAGGTCGCGGATCGACTCCGCCCCCATGCCGCCGCGGAAGTAGACGCCGAAGCCGTACGGGCTGCCGAAGCGGTCCTTCAGCTCGCGGAAGATCTGCTCGTCGTTGACGACGAGCTTCGGCTCGAGCTCGCGGAAGAGCTTCCACGTCTCCTCGAGCCGGCGAACGGCGTCGACCGACGCCTCGCGGGCGTCCTCGCGCCGCGACTCGATGTCCGCGTACATCTCGCGCACCTTCAGCACCCACTGTCCGACCGTGTCGAGGTCGTCCTTGCGCGCGCCCTCCTTCAGGCAGAGGTCGTACGCCAGCTCCCGCACGTCCTCGGCGGGTGCGCTCGGGTCGGCCTTCGCGATCACGTCGGCGAGCAGGCCCTTGCCGACCTCGCGCGCCTTCTCCAGGTTCTTCATGTCGACGCCGGCGACGAGCTGGGCGTCCTCGCCCTCGAGCTCGGTACCCGCGAGCAGCGCGTCGACGATCTTGTTGACGTGCTTGGTCAGGGCGCCCTTCTTCGAGCCGGACGCGGCCTCGAGCTCGGCGCGCAGGGGCGCGAGCGCCTCCTGGATCTGCTGTGCGGCGGTCGCGACCTGCTCGTGCTCGCGCGGGGCGAGCTTGCGGTCGGACCGGGTCGCGGTGGCGCGGACGAGCTCGCGGATCTTCTTCGGGTCCTCGGTCGAGACGGTGCCGGCCAGCTCCGGGAAGATCCCGGACGCGAGCGAGCGCACCTCCTCGAGCGTCGGCAGACCGGCCTCCTCGGCCCAGTTGGCGAGACCGCGGGCCCAGAAGTCGTCGTCCTCGTCGAAGCCCTTGTCCTTGCCCTTGGCGAAGTAGTCGCGGCGCCGCTGGAGCCGCTGCTCGAGCGCGGCGAGCGCCTCGTCACGGTCGACGTAGATCTGCTCCGACTCGGACTTGACCTTGTCCTCGAGGTCGTTCAGATCCTTGGCGCGCGCCTCGACGTCGACCGCCGTCACGATCGAGGCGGCGAAGTAGAGCACCTTCTCGAGCTCGCGCGGGGCGATGTCGAGCAGGTAGCCGATGCGGCTCGGAACGCCCTTGAAGAACCAGATGTGGCTGACCGGAGCGGCGAGGTCGATGTGACCCATGCGCTCGCGGCGCACCTTCTGGCGCGTCACCTCGACGCCGCAGCGCTCGCAGATGATCCCCTTGTAGCGGACGCGCTTGTACTTGCCGCAGTAGCACTCCCAGTCCTTGGTCGGACCGAAGATGCGCTCGCAGAACAGGCCGTCGCGCTCCGGCTTCAGGGTGCGGTAGTTGATGGTCTCCGGCTTGGTGACCTCGCCCGAGGACCAGTCCCGGATCTGCTTGCTGGAAGCAAGCCCGATTCGAATCGCGTCGAAATCGTTGATGTCGATCAAGTGATCAGCGCCTCTTTCTTCTCTGCAGTCGGTTCAGTTCTCTGGTCTTCGGGTCAGTCGTCGAGCTCGAGGTCTGCGACCTCTTCGCCGAGCGGGCCGACCTGCGCCTGCGCCTCCTCCTCGGCCTCCTCGCCGGGGGTGAGTGCGACGTCGGTCAGGTCGTCGAGCTCCTCGTCGGCTGCGAGCACGAGCTCGCCTTCGCCGTCGACGACGCTCTCCGCGCCCTCCTCGGTCTCCTCGGCCGTGGGCTGGCGCGCGGCCGCGCGGAGCGAGCCGGGCGAGAGGTCGATCCCGAGCTCCTCCGCCGCGCGGAGCAGCTCGTCGTCCTCCTCCCGCACCTCGACTTCGCGGCCCTCGTCCGAGAGGACGTGGACGTCGAGCGCGAGCGACTGCATCTCCTTCAGCAGCACCTTGAAGGACTCGGGGATCGACGGCTCGGCGATGTTCTCGCCCTTGACGATCGCCTCGTAGGCCTTGACGCGCCCGATCGTGTCGTCGGACTTGATCGTGAGCATCTCCTGGAGCGTGTACGCGGCGCCGTACGCCTCGAGCGCCCACACCTCCATCTCGCCGAAGCGCTGGCCGCCGAACTGCGCCTTACCACCGAGCGGCTGCTGGGTGACGAGCGAGTACGGGCCGGTCGAGCGCGCGTGGATCTTGTCGTCGACGAGGTGGAGCAGCTTCAGGATGTACATGTAGCCGACCGTGACCTTCTGGTCGTACGGCTCGCCGGTCTTGCCGTTGAAGAGACGGACCTTGCCGGAGACCTTCCGGCCGGTGTCGCGGCTCTGGTCGACGTTGAACTTGATCGGCGAGTCGGGGTTCTGCTTCGACCAGGTCACGAGCGCCTCGTCGACGTCCTCCTCGCTGGCGCCGTCGAACACCGGCGTCGCCACCGGACGCGGGTTCGGCGCGTTGATCGGGGCCTTCGGGTTGACGCCGCCGTCGCCCTCCTCGCCGAAGACGCCGTGCGCCGCGGCCCAGCCGAGGTGCGTCTCGAGGATCTGGCCGATGTTCATCCGGCTCGGCACGCCGAGCGGGTTCAGGATCACGTCCACCGGGCGGCCGTCCTCGAGGAACGGCATGTCCTCCTCGGGGACGATCTTGGAGATGACGCCCTTGTTGCCGTGGCGGCCGGCGAGCTTGTCGCCCTCCGAGATCTTGCGCTTCTTCGCCACGTAGACGCGGACGAGCTCGTTCACGCCCGGCGAGAGGTCGTCGCCCGCCTCGCGGGAGAACGACTTGACGCCGATCACCTTGCCGCCCTCGCCGTGCGGGACCTTGAGGGACGTGTCGCGGACCTCGCGCGCCTTCTCCTTGAAGATGGCGCGGATCAGCTTCTCCTCCGCGGTCAGCTCGGTCTCGCCCTTTGGCGTCACCTTGCCGACGAGCAGGTCGCCGGAGCCGACCTCGGCGCCGATGCGGACGACGCCGCGGTCGTCGAGGTTCGCGAGCGACTCCTCCGAGCGGTTCGGGATGTCGCGCGTGATCTCCTCGTCGCCGAGCTTCGTCGAACGGGCGTCGATCTCGTACTCGTGGATGTGGATCGAGCTGAGCACGTCGTCCTTGACGAGCCGCTCGCTGAGGACGATCGCGTCCTCGAAGTTGTAGCCCTCGAAGGTCATGAAGGCGACCATCAGGTTGGCGCCGAGCGCCAGCTCGCCGCCGTCCGTGGACGAGCCGTCGGCCAGCACCTGCTGCGCCTTGACCTTGTCGCCCAGGCCCACCACCGGCTTCTGGTGGATCAGCGTGCCCTGGTTCGAGCGCATGAACTTGGTCAGGTGATACTCCTCGCGGGAGCCGCGGCCCTCGACCACGATCCGCTCCGCATCGACATCGATCACGGTCCCGTCGGTGCGGGAGAGGACGACGTCGCCGGTGTCGATCGCAGCCCGGTACTCGAGGCCGGTGCCGACGAGCGGCGCCTGCGGGATCATCAGCGGCACTGCCTGCCGCTGCATGTTCGCGCCCATGAGCGCGCGGTTCGCGTCGTTGTGCTCGAGGAACGGGATCAGGGCAGTCGCCACCGAGACGATCTGCGCCGGCGCCACGTCCATGAACTCGACGTCCTTCGGCGCGGCGGTGACCGCCTCGCCGAGGCTCGAGCGGCAGAGCACGATGTCGTTCATCAGCTTGCCGTTCTTGTCCACCGGCTCGGAGGCCTGGGCAATCGTGTACTGCGCCTCCGCGGCGGCATCCAGGTAGACGATCTCGTCCGTCACCTTGCCGCCCTTGACCACCCGGTACGGCGTCTGGATGAAGCCGAACTCGGACACGGTCGCCATCGAGGCGAGCGAGCCCATCAGGCCGATGTTCGGGCCCTCCGGCGTCTCGATCGGGCACATGCGGCCGTAGTGGGTCGGGTGGACGTCGCGCACCTCGATCGGCGCGCGCTCGCGCGTGAGGCCGCCGGCGCCGAGCGCCGAGAGGCGGCGACGGTGCGTGAGGCCGGAGAGCGAATTCGTCTGGTCCATGAACTGCGACAGCTGCGAGGAGCCGAAGAACTCCTTCAGCGCCGCGACCACGGGCCGGATGTTGATGATCGTCTGCGGGGTGATCGTGTCGACGTCCTCGGTCGTCATCCGCTCGCGGACGACGCGCTCCATCCGGTAGAGGCCGACGCGGAACGCCTCCTGGATCAGCTCGCCCGTCGTGCGGAGCCGCCGGTTGCCGAAGTGCTCGTACTCGTCGAGCTCGGCCCGGATCGGGTCGCGGTTGAGCTGGACCGCCTCGGCGGCGAAGTCCTTCGCCTCGAGGTCGACGCCGAGCTTCATCGGCAGGTCGACGAGCTTGCGCACGAGCGCGACGATGTCGGTCGTCGTCAGCGTGCGCGTATCGTCGGGGACGGAGACGCCGAGCCGCTGGTTGAGCTTGTAGCGGCCGACCTTCGTCAGGTCGTAGCGCTTCGGATCGAAGAAGAGCGCGCGGACGAGGTTGCGCGAGTTGTCGAGCGTCGGCGGCTCGCCGGGGCGCTGCTTCTTGAAGACCTCGACGACCGCCTCCTCCTCGCGGGTCGTCGTGTCCTTGTCCAGCGTGTTCTGGATGAAGGGCGAGTTGTCGAAGAGGGCGAGCAGGTCCTCGTTCGTGTCGAGCGCGAGCCCGTCGTTGTAGTCCTCACGCGCGAGCGCGCGCAGGAGCGTCGTCACCGGCAGCTTGCGCTTCCGGTCGATACGGGCGTAGACGATGCCCTTCTTGTCGATCTCGAGCTCGAGCCACGAGCCGCGGCTCGGCATCAGGTTCGCGGTGAAGACCTGCTTCGTCGCGTCCTTGGGCTCCATCAGGTAGGCGCCCGGGCTGCGGACGAGCTGCGTGACGATCACGCGCTCGGTGCCGTTGATGATGAATGTGCCCCACTCCGTCATCATCGGGAAGTCGCCCATGAAGACCCGCTGCTCGCGGATCTCGCCGGTCTCCTTGTTGACGAAGCGGACCGTCATCGAGAGCGGGGCCTGGTAGGTCAGGTCCTTCTCGCGGCACTCCTGGATCGTGAACTGCGACTCCCCGAACTCGAAGTCGCCGAACTCGACCGCCAGCGTGCCGGTGTAGTCCTCGATCGGCGAGATATCGGCAATCGTCTCGCGCAGGCCCTCGTTCTTGAACCATTCGAACGACGCCTTCTGGATGTCGATCAGGTTGGGGAGGTCGAGGACGTGCTTCAGGCGTGAAAAGCTCTTGCGCGCACGGGGCGCGACAGCAGTGCTGCTCAAGTGGTAACAGCCTCCCTTATAGCTACGAGCGAATTCTTCAGTGGGCAGAGCGGAACGGCGATCGGCGGCGCAACCCAGAAGGGTAGCGAACGCAGGCCCCTCTCCGCAAGCGTGAGCCGCGGCGGGAGCCGAATGGTTCCCCCAGGATATCAGACGCGCCAAAAGTGGCCGAGGGCGCCAAAATGGCGCCCTCGGCAGTGACCCCTACGTACAACGAGCAAACCCCGTTGTCGGGTACTTACTTCAACTCGACGGCGGCGCCGGCCTCTTCCAGCTGCGCCTTGATCGAGTCGGCCTCTTCCTGGTTGACGCCCTCCTTGACGGTCCCTGGGGCGCCGTCGACCAGGTCCTTCGCCTCCTTGAGGCCGAGGCCGGTGACTGCGCGGACGACCTTGATCACCTGGATCTTCTTGTCGCCTGCAGCGGTGATGACGACGTCGAAGGCGCTCTTCTCCTCCGCCGGCGCGCCACCGTCGCCGCCCGCCGCCGCAGCGCCGGGGGCCGCGACCGCCATCGGAGCGGCGGCGGTGACACCCCACTCCTCCTCGATCGCCTTCTTCAGCTCGACGAGCTCGAGCACGGTCATCTTGCCGAGCGTCTCGAGCACCTTCGCGGTATCCGTTGCCATTACTCCTGCTCCTCCTGCGTGTCAGTGTCAGTGGTCTCTTCTGTGGTCTCAGGCTCTGCGCTCGCCTCGGCCTCTGGCTCGGCCGTTGCCTCGGCCTCGGGCTCCGCTTCGGCAGCCGGCTCCTCGGCCACTCCCTCCTCGGCCGGGGCGGACTCTTCGGCAGGGGCGGCTTCGGCGGCCGGAGCAGCCTCGGCCTCGGACGTGTCGCCCTGCTCCTTCAGCTGCTCGATCCGAGCGTCGATCAGCCCGGCGAGGTCGCGCAACGGTGCCGCGACGAGTGCGACGATCGTCGTCAGCGGCGAGACGATCGCCCCTACGAGCTGCGCACGCAGCACGTCGGCCGGCGGCAGCTTGGCGAGGTCCTCGACCTCGTCGGCCGACATCGCCACGCCCTCGAGCACGCCCCCGCGGATCGCGAGGATCTTCGTGCTCGTGGCCGCGTCGCGAAGCGCCTTGGCCACCGCGGCGGGATCACCGTCGGACTCGACGAACGCGATCGCCGACGGGCCTTCGAGCAGCGCGAGCAGCGCATCCGCACCCGCGGCCTCGGCCGCGCGGCGGGTGAGCGTGTTCTTGACGACCGAGAAGCGGGCGCCATGCTCGATCAGCTTCGAGCGCAGGCCGTCGATCTCGGCGTTCGTCAGGCCGCGGTAGTCGGCGACGATCAACGTCTCCGACGTGCGCAGCCGCTCGGTCAGCTCTGCGACGACTCGTTCCTTCTCACTCTTCTGCATCTGTCACCTCCTTGAAACGGTCGAGCCCGCACGGAGGCGGGCTCGGAAGAGGGCAGGGTGCACCTTCTGAGCGCCACCTCGGGAGGACCTCTGCCGCGAACGGCTGCCTCCTTTCTTCGGCGACGGGCTATGGACGGGAAAGACTACGCCGGAACCGGCTCCTTCTGGGAGTCGAGCTCCTCGAGGATCCCGCGGACGCGCGCCGGGTCGACGCGCACGCCGGGGCCCATCGTCGTCGTGATCGTGATCTGCTGGATGTAGCGTCCCTTGGCCGACGCGGGCTTCGCGCGGACGATCTCCTCGATCAGGGTCGCGTAGTTCTCGAGCAGGCTCTTGGCGTCGAAGCTCTTCTTGCCGATCGAGACGTGGACGTTGGCGCCGCGGTCGGTGCGGTACTCGAGCTTGCCTCCCTTGGCGTCGGTGACGGCCTTGCCGACGTCGAACGTGACAGTGCCGGTCTTCGGGTTCGGCATCAGGCCGCGCGGGCCGAGCACCCGGCCGAGCTTGCCGACGTTGCCCATCTGATCCGGCGTCGCGATCGCGACGTCGAAGTCGGTGAAGCCGCCCTCGATCTTCGCGGCGAGATCGGCTGCGCCGACGACGTCGGCTCCGGCCTCCTCGGCCTCGCGGGCCTTGTCGCCCTCGGCGAAGACGGCGACGCGGACGGTCTTGCCGGTCCCGTGCGGGAGCATCAGCGTGCCCCGGAGCTGCTGGTCGGCGTGCCGGACGTTCAGGCCCAGGCGGAAGTGCGCCTCGACCGTCTCGTCGAACTTGGCGTCCGGGAGCTCCTTCAGGAGCGCGACCGCCTCGGCCGGCGAGTAGAGGTTCTCGCGCTCGATCTTGGAGCGCGACTCCTCGTAGCGCTTGCCGTGCGCGCTCATCGCCGCTCCACCTCGACGCCCATCGAGCGGGCCGTGCCGGCGATGACGAGCATCGCCTGGTCGACGTCGCGGGCGTTCAGGTCCTGCAGCTTCGTCTCGGCGATCGAGCGCAGCTGCGCCTGCGAGATCTTGCCGACCTTGTTCCGGTTCGGCTCGGACGAGCCCTTCTCGAGCCCGAGCGCCTCCTTGATCAGCACGGCCGCCGGCGGCGTCTTCGTGATGAACGTGAAGGAGCGGTCCTCGAAGACGGTGATCTCGACCGGCGTGATCCGGCCGTTCTCCTGCGCCGTCTGCGCGTTGAACGCCTTGCAGAACTCCATGATGTTGACCCCGTGCTGGCCCAGCGCCGGGCCGACCGGCGGCGCAGGGTTGGCCTGCCCGCCCGGGATCTGCAGCTTGATCAGTGTCAGAACCTTCTTCGCCATTCTTCCTGTCCTCAGTCCAGCTTCTTGACTTGGTCGAAACCGAGCTCCACCGGCACCTGGCGCTCGAAGATGTCGACCAGCACCTTGAGCTTCTGCTGGTCGGCGTTGACGTCGACGATCTCGCCGTCGAAGTCCGACAACGGGCCGGAGGTTACCTTGACCGACTCGCCGAGCGTGAACTCGACCTGGGAGCGGAGGGCCGCGCCCGTGGCGGCGGCGCCCGTGTGCAGGATCCGGTCGACCTCGCCCTGGGCCAGCGGCACGGGCTTGGCGCCGGCCCCGACGAAGCCGGTGACGCCCGGCGTGTTCTTCACGACCGTCCAGGCCTCGTCGTTCAGATCCATGTTGACGAGCACGTAGCCGGGAAGCACGCGCTTCTCGATCTGCACCTTCTGGCCGTCCTTCGTCTCGATCACCTGCTCGGTCGGGACGACCACGCGCCGGAAGCGCGGTGCCTGGTTCATCGAGACGATCCGGTGCTCGAGGTTGGCCTTGACCTTGTTCTCGTGCCCGGAGTAGGTGTTGATCACATACCAGCGAAACATCTCGGCTACCCCAGGAGGACGTTGCGGACGAAGGGCTTGAAGACTTGGTCGCACGTGTAGAGGAACGTGCCGACGATGAGGCAGGCGATGATGACGACGATCGTCCCCTGGACAACCTGCGCGCGGCTCGGCCACTCGACCTTCTTCAGCTCGGCCCACGACTCGCGGACGAAGCGGCCGCGCTCGCGCGGCTCCCGCCGGCCCGTCTGGGTCGAGGACGGCTGCGTGCCGGGCCGCACCTGCGGCTGGCTGCTGCTGCGGGTGCGCGGCGCGGCGGGCTTCGGCGCGGCCGAGCTCTTCCGCTGGTCGCGGCGCTGCCGACGGGTCTCGCGGGCCACTAGCGGGTCTCCCGGTGAACCGTGTGCTGGCCGCACCAGCGGCAGTACTTCTTGAACTCGACACGGTCGGGCGTGTTCCGCTTCGACTTGTTCGTCTGGTAGTTGCGCCGCTTGCACTCGGTGCAGGCGAGCGTGATCGCGACTCGTACTCCGGCTGCCATCTAGATCGTGTTCTCTCGGTTTCGGTTGAAGAAGACTGCTGAGGAATAGCGGCGGCAGGACTCGAACCTGCGACACGCGGATTATGATTCCGCTGCTCTAACCAACTGAGCTACGCCGCCCCGCGCCGGGGGCAGAGTGTAGCAACATCGGGAGTGAAATAGCGGGCTAGCGCGGACACGTCCGGCCCGTCTCCTACGATCGCAAACCGATGATCCGGATCAACCCGAAGAGTGGTGGCTGGCTCGAGGTCGTCTGCGGGCCGATGTTCAGCGGCAAGAGTGAGGAGATGATCCGCCGGCTACGCCGCGCGGAAATCGCGGGGCAACGCGAAGTCATCTTCAAGCCGCGCATCGACGACCGCTACGACGCGGCCGACGTGGTCAGCCACGCCGGCATCCGGATGCGGGCCGTGCCGGTGGGCAGCGTCGCCGAGCTCGTCGAGCACGCCCGCGGCTTCGAGGTCGTGGGGATCGACGAGGCGCAGTTCTTCGAGCACGAGATCGTCAGCGCCGCGCTCGCGCTCGCCGACGGCGGCGCGCGCGTGATCGCAGCCGGGCTCGACCAGGACTTCCGGCGGCTGCCGTTCGGACCGATGCCGGAGCTGCTCGCCCACGCCGAGTTCGTCGACAAGCTCCAGGCCGTCTGCCACCGCTGCGGCGGCGGCGCGACGACGACGCAGCGGCTCGTCGACGGCAGGCCGGCTCCGTACTCCGGCGCGACGATCGTCGTCGGCGCCAACGAGCAGTACGAGGCGCGCTGCCGCGACTGCCACGAGGCCGGCGAAGGCCTCGCAACAGTCGCGGCGTAGGCGCAGACGATCTAGGTCACCTTGTTGGCCTTGAGGAACGACTTGGCCACCGAGGCGGCCGACTTCTTGTCCAGCGCGACGGCCTTGTTCATGGCGATCATCGCCCGCAGCGTCAGCAGCGAGTTGACCTTGTTCAGCGTGCTCGTCAGGTTCGAGCCGTACTCGCTGACGAGCTTCTTCGAGAGCACAGGCGCGACCTGCTGGAAGCCGAACATGTTCCGCGGCTCCTGCAGGACGACGTACTTGCTCGAGATCAGCTGCGGGTCGGTCGTGAAGATGCCTGCCGCCTCGACCTTCCCCTGATCGAGGAGGCTGTAGGAGCTGATCCCGGCGAGCGGCGTGAACTCGACGTTCTTCACTCCATAGCGGCTCGCGAGCTGCGGCAGCCACCGCGTCTCGAACTCGGGGAACGCGGCGAGCGTCAGGTCGGGCACCTTGCGCAGGTCGCCGACCGTCTTCAGCCCGTACTTGGACGCCGTCGAGCGGAGCACGGCGATCCCGTCCCGATCCTGGAACGGCGTCGCGCGCAAGAGGGTCTGACCCCGTTTCTCGTACAACACCTTCGCCGCGGTGTAGGTGCCGAGCGCGGACTTCGGCAGCGTCTTCTTCTTGAACGTGACCGAGAGCATGATCCCGGTGTACTCCGGATACAGCGTCACGCGGCCGCTCTTCAGCGACGCGTCGATCAGCTCGGTCGAGCCGAGGTTCTCCTTGTACTGCACCTTCAACCCCTTCGCCTCCAGCGCCTGCTTGTAGAGCTGGCCGAGGACGTACTGCTCGGGGAAGTTCTTCGTCCCGATGATGATCGGTGTCGCCTGCTGCTTCTCGAGCGCGGCCGGCGCCGCGGCGGCTCCCCCGAGGACGATCGCGACACCGAGGGCGATCGCGAAGGCCGCCTTGGCGGCCCGGCGGTTGTGCTTCCTGATCACTACCCCACCTCCCTGTCGTGGATCCACCCGGTTAGACGACCGGGCGCACATCCGGTTCGAACGTCGGAACCTCTTCTTTCAATCCAGCGGGCGTCAGCCGCCGTTGCAGGACGCCGAGCGCCGCGTCGGCGCCAAGCGCGAGCAGAGAGACGCAGATGGCCGCGCCCACCAGCCCTTCGCCGCCGTACGCAGCCTGGTTGACGAGGATTTCCCCGAGGCCGCTGCCGCCGGCGATCGCGGCGATCGTGGCGGTCGCGACGACGAAGACGGCCGCGGTGCGGATCCCGACGAAGAGCAGCGGCAGCGCGAGCGGCAGCTCGACGCGCAACAGCACCTGGGACGGCGTCATTCCCATCCCTCGCGCGGCCTCGACCGCGTCCCGGTCGACCTCGTCGATGGCGACGTACGCGTTCGTCAGGATCGGCGGCACGGCGAGCACCACGAGGGCGAGCATGACGGTCGTGAAGCCGATCCCGAGGAGGATGAAGCCGACCGCGATCACGACGAGCGTCGGGAGCGCTCGGCCGACGTTGGCGACGTTCACCGCCACGAACGAGCCGCGATGGAGGTGACCGAGGGCGACGCCGAGCGGGACGGCGATCGCGATCGCGACGAGCAGCGCCGCACCCGAGAGGACGATGTGCTCGACCGTCTTCTCGAGCAGCAGGTCGCGCTCGTCGACGATGAACTGGAGGCTGTCGACGAAGACCCCGAGCGCGGCAGCGATCACGTCACCCTCCTGGCCGAGGCCCACGGCGTCACGACTCGCTGGGCCAGCACGAGCAGTGCGTCGGCGAGGATCGCGAGGCCGACCGCGAGCGCGCCCGCGGCGATGATCTCCGTGCGGAAATCGAGCCGGAGCGCGCCGAGGATCGGGCCGCCGAGCCCCTCGGAGACGACGAACGCGGCCACCGTCGCGAGCGCGATCGTCGAGACGACGGCGATCCGCAGCCCGGCCACGATCGCCGGCAGCGCCAGCGGCAGCTCGACGCGCCAGAGCATCTGGTTCCGCGTCAGCCCCATCCCGCGCGCGGCCTCGAGCACCTCGGGCGGCGCCGAGCGGAGCCCGGCGAGGTTGTTGCGAAAGAGGATCAGCAGCGTGTAACCCACGAGCGCGATCTCGACCGTCGTCACAGTCAGCCCGGTGACGGGCACGAGCAGCTGGAAGAGCGCGAGGCTCGGGATCGTGTAGATCACCGCCGAGAGGAACGCGACCGGCCGCTCGACGTGGCGGAAGCGGTGAGCCAGAAGGGCAGCGACGAGCGAGAGTGCGAAGCCGATCCCGACCGCGATCACGGTCAGCTTGATGTGGTCGATCAGCGCGGGCTGGAGGACCGGGTCCCAGTTCTCCCGGACCCAGTCGGTGCAGAAGAGGTGGTTCTCCGCGACGCAGTCGCTCGCCTGGCCGAAGTCGGGGATGACGGGTTCGGCCACTACCGCAGCAGCTCCGTCAGCCGGTCGAGCGTCAGCTGCTTCCGCGTCCCGTCGCCGGACTCGACGACGACCGCGCGGGCGCCGTCGGTCAGCATCGCGGAGAGCGCGTCGCGGAGCGTCGTCTGCCCGTCGAGCAGCGGCCCGACGGCGCCGTTCGCGGGCTCGAGCTCGACCTCGTCCAGCTTCGTGAGCGAGAGCCGCTTCAGACCGCGGTCGGCGCCGACGAAGCGGGCGACGTAGTCGTCGGCGGGGTGGGCGAGCAGTTCCTCGGGCGTGTCGTACTGGGCGAGGACGCCGCCTTCGCGGAGGATCGCGATCCGGTCACCGATGAGGATCGCCTCGTCGATGTCGTGCGTGACGAAGATGATCGTCTTGCGCAGCTCCCGCTGGATCCGCAGGAGCTCGTTCTGGAGCCGGGTGCGGGTGATCGGGTCGAGCGCGCCGAACGGCTCGTCCATCAGCATCAACGGCGGGTCCGCGGCGAGCGCGCGTGCGAGCCCGACGCGCTGGCGCTCGCCGCCGGAGAGCTGCGACGCGTAGCGGGAGCGGTAGTCGCGGGCGGGCAGGTCGACGAGGTCGAGCAGCTGGTCGGTTCGCTGCGCGATCTCGCGCTTCGACCAGCCGAGCAGCTTCGGCACCGTGGCGACGTTCTCGGCGACGGTCATGTGCGGGAAGAGCCCGACCTGCTGGATCACGTAGCCGATCCCGCGACGGAGCGCCGTCTCGTCGAGCGCGTTGACGCTCGTGCCGTCGACGCGAACGTCCCCGGCCGTCAGCTCGACCAGCCGGTTGACGAGCTTCATCGCCGTCGTCTTGCCGCCGCCGGACGGGCCGACCAGACAGCACACCTCGCCTGCGGGGATCGTCATCGACAGGTCGTCGACCGCCGGTGTGTCGCGGCCGGGGTACCGCTTGGTCGCATGGTCGAAGACGATCTCGACCGCCTGACGCCGGTCCCTCACGGGCCCAGCGTACGTGCCTGGACCCGCGCCGCGAAGCTTGTGCAAACCCTAACCCTGGCCTTACCTGCGCTTGGATCGACGCCCGCGATGCTTCCGGTGTCAACTGCGGAAGGGAGCAGATCCATGGCCAAGACGAAGGTAGGACTCACGCTCG
Organism: uncultured Gaiellaceae bacterium; assembly: GCA_963705515.1. Taxonomy (GTDB): domain Bacteria; phylum Actinomycetota; class Thermoleophilia; order Gaiellales; family Gaiellaceae; genus Gaiellasilicea. The sequence goes on along the minus strand of CAVPJV010000008.1, from coordinate 719,648 downwards.
TGCTGACGGGAGTGCTCGCACTGCTGGCAGTCGGATCGCCCGCGCTCGCGAAGGACGGCGACGTGCTCGTCCGCGGGACGTGCACGGCGGGCAGCGCCGCGAAGCTGAAGCTGAGCAGCGACAACGGCCGGATCGAGGTCGAAGTCGAGGTCGACCAGAACCGGAACGGCGTGCCCTGGACGGTGGTGCTGACTCGCGACGGCACGCGGGTCGCGCGTGCCACGCGGGTGACCAAGGCGCCGAGCGGGTCGTTCTCCGTGCGGAAGCTGGTCGCGAACCCGGCCGGCCCGGACGTGATCCGGGCGGTCGCGACCAGGCGCGGGGAGACCTGCACGATTCGCGCGAACTGGACCCGCTGAGCCGCTGGTAGCGTCGGCCTGTGGCCGACGTCGCCTACATCCCGGGCGAGGCCGGCCGCGAACAGCGGCCGGCCGTCGGCTATGCGATGGTGATCTCGGCCGCGCTGCTCTTCGCCCTCAACGGGACGGTCTCGAAGGTCGTGCTCCAGTCCGGGATCTCGTCACTCGAGCTGACGCAGGTGCGCGCGACCGGGGCGTTCCTCGGTTTCGCGCTGGTGCTGGCCCTGACGCGGCGCAAGAGCCTGCGGCTGACGCGACGCGAGGTGCCGTACCTGATCGTCTTCGGGATCGCGGGCGTCGCGCTCGTGCAGTGGCTCTACTTCGTCTCGATCGGGCGGCTGCCGATCGGAATCGCGCTCCTGATCGAGTACATCGCGCCGATCCTGATCGCGCTTTGGGCGTGGTCGGTCTTCAAGGAGCCGATCCGCCGCCGGATCTGGCTCGCGCTCGTGCTTGCGATCGTCGGGCTCGCGGTGGTCGTGGAGGTGTGGAGCGGCATGACGCTCGACGGCCTCGGGGTGGCTGCGGCGCTGGCCGCCGCGGTCGCGTACGCGATCTACGTGCTGATGGCCGAGCACGCGGTCAAGTGGCGCGACCCGGCCTCGCTGACCGCCTACGGCTTCCTCTTCGCCGCGCTCTTCTGGGCGCTGGTCCAGCCGCTCTGGCGCTTCCCGACGGAACGGCTGGACGACAGCGTCTCGCTGCTCGGCCACCTCGAGCGCTTCTCGCTTCCGGTGTGGCTGCTGATGCTCTACGTCGTGGTCGCGGGGACGATGGTCACCTTCCTGCTCGTCGTCGCGGCGCTGCGCCACATCTCGGCGACGCGCGTCGGGATCGTGGCGATGCTCGAGCCCGTGGCGGCGAGCGCCGTCGCCTTCGTCTGGCTCGGCGAGTCGTTCGGAGCGGCGCAGCTCCTGGGCGGTGCGGTCGTGCTGGCCGCGATCCTGCTCGCCCAGACGGCCCGTTAGCAGCACACACTTTCCTTACGTTCTCTCCCCCAAAAGGGTGAGGCCGCCGTCCGGCTCGTTCGTCAGTCTCCCGCCTTGCCGCAGGTTTGGACCCCCATCCGCACAGCGGCGTGCGTCCTGTTCGCCGTTGCCGTCACCGCCCCCGTGGCCGGTGCCGGGAACCAGGCGACCTCGCTGAACCAGACCGAGCGCTCGCTCCTCAGCGTCGTCAACGAGGTTCGCGGCAACCACGGCCTCCGGCCGTTGAAGGTCGACCCGGCCCTCGCCCGCGCCGCGCGCTCCTACACGGCGACGATGCTTCGCACCGGTGTCTTCAGCCACGGTGACATGTTCGGACGGCTCAGCCGCTCGGGCGCCGCCGGCCCGATGTACGGCGAGAACCTCGCCTGGGGGACCGGCCCATACGCGACCGCCCGCCAGGTGGTCCGTGGCTGGATGGGGAGCCCCGGACATCGCGCCAACCTGCTCCGCCCGGGCTGGACGCGGATCGGCCTCGGCGCGCTCAAGGGCACCTTCGGGGGCTACCGTGGCGCGACCGTGTTCACCGCGGACTTCGCGGGCCGCTAGGAGGCCATCAGGCCGCGGAGCTCGGTCAACTTCTCGCGGCGCAGCTCGTCGCGCTCGCCGCGTTCGAGCCGATCGAGCAGCCCGCGCACGAGCGGAGCGAGCTCGACCGGGTTGAACGGCTTCGTGATGTAGTCGACGCCGCCGATGTCGAGCCCTCTGGCGCGGTCGCGGAACTCCGCCCGCGCGGTCAGGAAGATGATCGGGATGTCGGCCGTGCGCTCGTCCTCGAGCAAGGCCTCGGCGACGCCCCAGCCGTCCAGCCCGGGCATCATCACGTCGAGCAGGATCACGTCGGGGCTGCCGTCTCGCGCCGCCTCGAGCCCGGACGGCCCGTCGCCCGCCTCGAGCACGGGCATCCCCTCGGCCTCGAGATTGACGCGGCAGAGCAGCCTGATCGGAGCCTCGTCGTCGATCACGAGCACGGTGGTCATCCGCTTCGCCTTCTACCCAGCCGTGTCATGTCTCACTCTCCGCGGGGCGTAGCTCGAGCACGAACGTCGACCCCTTGCCTTCGCCCGAATCGACGCGGATCCTGCCGCCCATCGCGGTGACGAGGCCCTCGGCGAGGAAGAGGCCGAGCCCTGCCGCACCAGCGCCGACGGCGCCCGACGAGGCCGCATCGCCCCGGTAGAACTTGCGGAAGATCCGCTCCTGCTCGGCGTGCGGGATCCCGACGCCCTCGTCCTCGACGCTGACCTCGACCGCGTCCTCGCGGCGGCGTGCGGCCACCGTGACGGTTCCGCCGGCCGGCGAGTAGCGCACCGCGTTGTCGAGCAGGTGCGCGAGAACCTGGCCGAGCTTCTCGCGGTCGGCCTCCGCCGACAGCGGCTCGTCGGCGAGGTCGACCACGAAGCGATGCCCGTTCTGGCCGTCGGCTCCCTCGGCGGAGCGCACCGCCTCGCTGACGACGGCGCCGACGTCCGTGTCCGCCAGCTGGACCGCCATCGCGCCGGTGTCGAGCTGCGCGACGGAGAGGAGCCGGTCGACGATCGAGGTCAGCCGCTCCGACTCGGAGGCGATGTAGCGGAGAAAGGTCGACCGCTCCTCGTCGCCGAAGAGCACGTCCTGGCGGAGCAGGGTCTCGGCGAAGCCGTAGATCGAGGTGAGCGGCGTCCGCAGCTCGTGCGAGACGGTCGAGACGAAGTCCGACTTCATCTGCTCGACGCTCCGCTCGGCCGAGATGTCGCGGAACGCGTAGATGCGGCCGGCGACGGCTCCCGCCGGATCGGTCATGACGGCTTCGCTGAGCGAGAGCCAGACCTCCTCGGCGCCGCGGCGGATCGGCAGCAGCCTGCTGCCGCCGGGCGCGCCGCGCGCGGCATCCAGCGGGCGGCCGAGCGCCTCGGTCGGCGTCTGGCCGAGCGCCTCCGCCTGCGAGACGCCGGTCACGCGCTCGGCGGCGGGGTTCCACAGCACGACCTTGCCGTCGCGGTCGACGGCGACGATCCCGTCGGCAACGTTCGCGAGGATCGCCTCGCCGCGCTGCTGCTCGTGGCTCACGCCCTGGTACAGCTCGGCGTTGACGCGCGCAGCGGCTGCGGTCGCCGCGAGGGCGAGCAGCGCCTCCGCCTCTTCCTCCCGCCACTCACGCGGACGGGTCGAGTAGACGGCGAGGATCCCGTGGGCCGACTCGTCGGGGCCGATCATCGGCACCCCGAGGTAGCCCGCATAGCCGGCGGCGAGCATCGTGTCGGCCTCCCCCATCCGCGGATCGACCCCGATGTCGGCGATCGACCGCGTCGACTGCGTCTGGACGATGTCGCCGACGAGCCAGGCCGTCGACGGCGCACGGGTGTCGAGCGCGTCGAGCTCGCCGGGGCCGGCCGCCGCGCGCACGACGACCTCGTCGCCCTCGAGCATTCGCACCGAGGCGCCGTCGCCCCCGAGCAGCTGGACGGCGTACCGCACCGACTGGTCGAGGACATCGTCCGGATCGAGCTCGCCGGCCAGGTCGCGGCCGGCCCGGGCGAGGCGTTGCGCCAGGTGCCGGGAGCGCCGCTCGCGCTCGTAGAGATCGCTGCGCTCGAGCGCGCCGCGCGCGGCCGCGGCCACGTGTGCCGCCAGCTCGAGCTGCGCGTCGTCGAAGGCGCGCTCGCCCTGGAAGAAGACGAGGACGAGGCCGGCACCCTCGCCGCCGGGCTGCTGGAGCGGGACGGCCAGGAGCGAGCCTCGGTCGGCCGCCGCCGCGGCTGCTCCAAGCCCCTCACCGAAGCGATCGTCCTCGCGGAGCCGCCGGGATGCGAGCACCTTGCCGCCGCGCGCGCAGACGGCCAGGGCCGAGGCGGCCTCGCCGAGATGCGCCGCGAGCCCGTCCGAGAGCTCGTAGGCGCCGGCGAGCTCGAGACCGGAGCCTGCGGAGCGGAGCACCGCGGACGAGTCGCCGCCGAGCGACTCCGCCGCGGCCTGTGCGACCGCGTCCAACGTCTCCTGCTCGGAGAGGGGCTCACTCAAGACGGCCGCGATCCGGTAGAAGCCGCGCTCGACCTGCGCCTGCCGCGCGCTCTCCTCGTACGCCTCGGCATTACGGAGCGCGATCGACGCGAGGCTGGCGAAGGCCTCGATCAGAGGCAGGTCGGACTCCTCGAAGCGGTCGGGGTCGCGCGAACCGACACCGAGCACGCCGCGGATCTCGCCGAACGAGAAGATCGGCGCTTCCATCACCTCGGCGAACCCCGTATAGCTGCCGGCGGGCGGAGGCTGCTCGGTCTCGGCGAAGTCGCGTCGCAGCACGGGCTTGCCGGTTGCGATCGCGTCGCCGATCGTGCCGGCGACCCGGACCGTCCGGCCGATCTCGTCCTCGGGCAGCCCGAGCACTGCGCGGCAGACGAGCTCGTCGCCGCTGGGGAGCAGCGTCCAGCAGTCGGCGGCGTCAGCGTTGACGAGCGAGCGGAGCTCGTCGACGAGGCGCTCGATCACGGTGTCGAAGCGGAGGTCGCTCGTGAGCGCCTCCCCGGCCTTCAGCAGCGCCTGCTGCTCGGCGAGGCGGCGTTCGCTCTCGCGCAGCAGGCGCGAGGTGTCGAACGCGACCGCGGCCTCGCGGGCGACGGCCTCCGCGAGCGCGATCTCATTCGGGCTCCAGTCACCGACGGAGACCCGATGGAACGCGAGCACGCCGAGGAGCCGCTCCTGCGCGAGGATCGGCGTCGCCAGGACGGCTCGAACGCCGTGCTCGGAGAGGCCGCGGACGTCACCGAGGCTGCCGTCGTCGAGCGCCGGCGTCTCGAGGACGTCGGCGATGGCCACCGTGCGGCGAAGCCTGGCGGCGAGGTTCGCGACCGGCAGCCGGCTGGCATCGCCGAGCGGCGGCACACCGACCGCGTCCCATTCGGCCGCAACCCCGGCCGGGTCGTGCTCCTCGCCGAGCCGGACGAAGCAGCGCGCCGCGTCGACCGCGAGGCCGATCTCCTCGAGCACCGCCGGCAGCACCTCTGCGACGTCCCGGCGCGACCGGAGCTCGAGCGAAACGTGCGAGATCAGGCGCTCCCGCTCGAGCGCATCGGCGAGAGCGATCGTCGCGCGCGACCGCTCGAGCGCGAGCCCCGCCTCGCTGACGAACGCCTGCATCCGGCCGAGCTCCTCCTCGTCGAACACGCGCGGGCGGCGAACCGCCCCGAAGACGACGGCGATCACCTCGTCCGCGACGCGAACGGGCACGTAGACGCAGCTCTTGGCCTTCGCGACCGCGTTCAGGCGCTGGTTGACCACGGCCGAGTGCTCGGCGTCGTAGACCGTGAACGCCGTCCCCTCGCGCATGGCGGTGTTGATCCCGGACGCCTCACGGTCGAGCGCGACCCGCTTGCCGACGAGGCCGGTGTGATCCCTGCCTCGCTCACGAGCGGCGACGACCGCGGCGGCCAGCCCGTCGTCCTCGATCAACGCCAGGTTGGCGAGGTCGAGCTCGAAGGCGCCGGCCAGCTCGTCCAGCAGCACCCGCGCGACGTCGGACGGTTCGGACGCGTCGAGCAGCTGCTGCGACAGCCCCGTCCCCATCGGCTCGCGGTCGGTGGTGACGCCCTGCCTGGTCGCCCGGCCGCGATCCCGCCGGAGGAAGGAAGCAAACGCGAGGCCGACGACGGCCAGCGGCAGCGCCGTGACCGTGAGCGACGGCGCCGCATTGAACAGCACCGTGTAAGTCTCTGCGTCCACTGGGCGCCCTCGATGATAGAGACGCGGATCTTGCTTTGAAAGATGGGCCGTCCGGCCTATTGGCACCCACCCGACGGCGGAATAGCGTGGCTGCACTGGGCGATGCGACCCGCATTCATGTGGGCGCATTGGAAGCGGCCCTGTCGCGACGACCCCCCCGACGCGGCAGGGCTGTTTTCCCTGGTCGCGCGGCGCGAGAGCTACGATCGCCGCGATGGTCGAACGCGTCCTCCTCGCCTCGCCTCGCGGCTACTGCGCCGGGGTGGAGCGCGCCGTCGAGACGGTCGAGCTCGCTCTCGACCACTACGGCCCGCCGGTCTACGTGCGCAAGCAGATCGTCCACAACATCCACGTCGTCCGCGATCTCGAGGCGCGCGGCGCGATCTTCGTCGACTCCGAGGCCGAGGCGCCGACGGGCGCGACGATCGTCTACTCGGCGCACGGGGTCGCGCCGGCGGTGAACGCCGCCTCGGCCGAGCGCGGCCACAACGTGATCGACGCGACCTGCCCGCTCGTGACGAAGGTGCACGTGCAGGCGCGCCGGTACGCGGCGGACGGCTACACGGTCGTCCTGATCGGACATGCCGGCCACGAGGAGGTCGTCGGGACGATGGGCGAGGCGCCCGAGGCGACGGTGCTCGTCCAGGACGTCACGGAGGCGGAGGCGCTCGACCTGCCGGCCGACGCGCGGCTCGCCTACATCACGCAGACGACGCTCTCGGTCGACGAGACCTCCGAGATCATCGGCGTGCTCCGCCGCCGCTTTCCCGCGATCCATGCGCCGAAGAAAGAGGACATCTGTTACGCGACCTCCAACCGGCAGTGGGCGGTGAAGGAGATGCTGACCGAGGTCGACCTCCTGCTCGTGATCGGCTCGCGCAACTCGTCGAACTCGAACCGCCTCGTCGACGTCGCCCGCGCCGGCGGCGTCGCCTCGTACCTGATCGACGACGAGACCGAGATCGACGCCGCCTGGCTGGACGGCGTCCGCACGGTCGGCGTCACGTCCGGCGCGTCGGCTCCGGAGAAGCTCGTCAACCGCGTCTGCGACTGGTTCCGCGCGCGCGGCGTCGAGCGGATCGAGCCGTTCCGGATGGTCGACGAGGACGTGACCTTCAGGCTGCCGGTGGAGCTTCGCCGCGAGCTGGCGCTCGCCGAATCTCAGCGCTAGCGGCTCAGTCGGTCCGGCGGCGACCGGAGTGCGCGACCTTCTCGATGTGCGGCTCGTCGACGCCGTCCGTCTCGAGCGAGACGGCGAGCACCTCGGCCTTGATCCACTCGGCGTGCCGCTCGACGAGATCGGCGTCGGCCGTCGGGAGGGTGACGGCGATCCGGTCGGTCAGCTCGAGCCCCTGCTGCTTGCGCATCGAGTTGAGCGTGTGGACGAGGTCGTAGACGCGGCCCTCGAGCTCGAGCTCTTCGTCGAGCGCCGGTGTCGAGGGCGACGGTCACGCCTTCCTCCGAGACCACGGCCCAGCCCTGCTTGCCCGAGCGCTCGACCAGCACCTCGTCGGCCGCGAGATCATGACCCAGGACCCGGAAGCCGCCTCCCGCGAGCTCCTCGAACTCCCCTGCCGCGAGCGCAGCCCGGACGGCGCCGAGCTCCTTGCCGAGCCTGGGGCCGAGCGCCGGCAGGTGCGGCTTCACGTGCAGCTCGGTCGCATCGACATGGCCGAACTCGACCTCCTTCACGCGCAGCTCCTCGCGGAGCTCGTCCACGTGCCCGCGCGCGAGCGGGGCGCCCTCGACGACGAGACGCCGCAGCGGCTGGCGCAGCTTGAGGCCGGACGCAGCGCGGGCCTGGTGGCCGCGCGCGACGACGCGGCGCACCTCAGCGACCTCCGTGAGCAGGTCTTCGTCGGGCAGCGGCGCTTCCGGCCAGCCCGCGAGGTGAACGGAGAGCGGCGGGTTCCCGGCCGCATCGCGCACGAGCGCTTGCCACAGGTGCTCCGTGAGGAACGGCAGGATCGGCGCGACAACACGGAGCGATTGCACGAGTGCGAGCCAGAGCACGTGCAGAGCCATCTGGTCGCCGTCCCAGAACCGGCGCCGCGAGCGGCGGATGTACCAGTTCGAGAGATCGTCGACGAACGCCTCGAAGGCTCGCATCACGTCGACCGTCAGGTACGCCTCGTAGCCCTCGGTCGCGTCCCGCACGAGCGCGTTCGTCCGCTCGAGCAGCCAGTGGTCGAGCGGACGGAGGTCGCCCCGGTTCGGCTGCGCGCCCCACTCGGGCCGGAAATGCTCGATCCGCCCGTAGTCGGCGAGGAACCGCGCCGAGTTCCAGAGCGTGAGCAGCTTGCGCTGGATCTCTCGTCCAGGGCCGAAGCCGAAGAGGAGGTTCCGGTCGGGAGGCTGCGCGCAGAACTGCCAGCGCATCACGTCCGCGCCCATCCGCTCGAACGCGTCCTCGGCCTCGATCATGTTCCCCCACGAGCCGTGCATCTCGCGGCCGGTCTCGTCGAGCATCTTCTCGTAGCCCAGCACCTTCCGGTACGGCGCCCGACCCGTCAGCACGACGGACATGAAGTGCTGCGAGTAGAACCAGAGCCTGATCTGCTCGCGCATCTCCGAGACCCAGTCCGCGGGGAACCACTCCTCCCAGTAGGCGTGATCGTGGAGGTCGGCGGTCGTCAGTCCCTTGGCGGCGCCGGTCGCGTATCCCTCGGGGGTAAACGTCGGGTTCTGCCAGCCGAGCGTCGAGAACGGGACGATGCCGGCGTCGAGCCAGACGTCGCCCACCTCGACGACGCGGCGCACCGGCTCGCCGCACGACTCGCATCCGATCGGCACCTCGTCGATCCACGGCCGCCGCAGCTCCTCGAGCTGCTCCAGCCCTTCGGTCGCGCGCTCCTCGAGCTCGGCCTTCGAGCCGATCACGTTCAGGCGGCCGCACGAGCAGGGGTAGAAGGGCAGCGGCAGCCCGTAGTAGCGGCGCCGCGAGATGTTCCAGTCGCCCATGTTGTTCAGCCAGTCGTCCATGCGCTTGCCCATGTACGCGGGCGTCCACTCGACGTCCTGATTCGCGGCGAGCAGTTGTGGCCGCAGCTCCTCGACCGAGATGAACCAGTCGTCCGAGAGGCGGAAGATGAGCGGCGTGTCGCAGCGCCAGCAGTGCGGGTAGGCGTGCTCGTAGAGGCCTGACTCGACCAGCAGGCCGCGCTCGCCGAGATTTCCGATCAGCTGATCCGCCGCCTCGACCGTGGAGAGACCGTGCAGCCAGCCGTAGTCGTCGTAGAAGCGGCCGGCCTCGTCCACGGGCGTCAGCACGTCGAGGCCGTGCACCTTCGAAAGCTCGAAGTCCTCGCCGCCGCAGCCCGGCGCGATATGGACGACACCCGTGCCCTGGTCGAGCGTGACCTCGTCCCACGGGATCACGCGGTGCTCCACCCCTCCCCCGGGGCGAGCTCGTCGAACGGCCCCGAGTAGCGCCAGCCGACCAGCTCCTCGCCGCGCTTCCGCTCGGCGAACGCCTCGTCGGGGTAGCGCGCGACGGCGACCCACTCGCCGTTCTCCCGGCGCCCGTACTCCGCGTCGGGCTTGACCGCCGCTGCGACGTTCGCGGGCAGCGTCCACGGCGTCGTCGTCCAGATCACGAGTGACTCGTGCGGACGGTCGAGCAGGGGGAAGCGGACGTAGAGCGAGGGATCGGCGCGATCCTGGTAGACGCCGGACTGCGAGAGCTCGTGCTGGGAGAGCGAGGTGCCGCAACGCGGGCACCACTCCGTCGAGCGATGGCCCATGTAGAGCCAACCGTTCTCGTGCACGCGCTTCAGCATCCGCCAGACGTACTCGATGTTCGTGTCGCTGAAGGTGAAGTAGTCGCGACCCCAGTCCATCCATTGCCCGAGCCGGATCGAGCCGCGCGTGATGTCCGCAGACGACTGGACGACCACCTCGCGGCAGCGGCGCGCGAACTCCGCGAGCCCGAACTCCTCGATCTCGCGCTTCGAGTTGAGGCCGAGCGAACGCTCGACGCCGACCTCGATCCAGAGGCCCTGGCAGTCGAAGCCGTTCTGGTAGCGCTGGTGGTGGCCGCGCATGGCCTTGTAGCGCTGGAAGACGTCCTTGAGCGTCCGGCCCCAGGCCGTGTGCACGGCGAGTTTCTTGTTCGCCGTCACCGGGCCGTCGACGAAGCTGAAGCGCGGACCCCTCCGGTTCTGCTCCCGGAGGCGGTCGAAGGTCCGCTCGCGCTCCCAGAAGTCGAGGATCTCGAGCTCGAGCGCGGGGTGATCGGGTTTGTCCGGGAGCGGCTTGAACATGCGCTTCGATTCTAGGGAACACTCCGTCCGCCTCCGTCGTTTTCATTAACGGAGGCCGGGGGACCGGCCTTCCTAAACCAGCGAAAGGAACGCCCGAATGGCAACAGCAGTGAAAGAGGACACCTTCACGTCGGAGGTGCTCCAGAGCGACAAGCCCGTGATCGTCGACTTCTGGGCCGAGTGGTGTGGCCCGTGCCACGCGGTCGCGCCGGTGCTCGACAAGATCGTCGAGGAGCGCGACGGCGAGGTGAAGCTCGTCAAGGTGAACATCGACGAGGAGCGCGGCCTGGCCGAGCGCTACGGGATCGCCTCGATCCCGACGATGATTCTCTTCAAGGACGGCGAGCCGGCGCAGGTCGCGGTCGGCGCACAGCCGAAGGGCGCGCTCGAGCGCAGCCTCGGCCTCGCCGCCGAGTAGCTCGTTCTCTGCGGCTTTTCATCCGGGCGGGGGATCGGCGAGGTTGGACGACTCGCCGGTTCCTCGACCGAGGTCGGCGCGGGCGGGCGCAGGTCAGCGGGGGAAGAGCCGGACGGCCGGGCGTGCTGCGCTCAAGGAGGTCAAGCGCCATCTGCGCCGGGCGTTGCCGCCGCGACGCCGTGGCAGTCGCCGGGACTTACGACTCGTCGACAGCCTCTTCGAGATAGCCGAGGAAGGCCGCGTGCTTGGCCAGAAGCGCTTCGATCTCGCTCAGGCCAACTGCCGCCCAGTCCTCGATCCACGTCTCGGAAAGGTCGTCTTCGATGATGTGGAGGCCGCGCTCGCTCATCTGAGCTGATGATCGACACCGACCCCCCTGGCGGCATGGGCCGAACGGCCTATCTTGCAGGCCTGCCAGGCCCGACTTGATCAAGCGATTCCACTCGATCTACGCGTGCTCGTGGCGCGCGCGCCAGAGCCGGAGCAGCTCCGGGAAGTGCCGGAACGCGAGCTCATCGTCCTTCGGCAACTCGTGCGGCGCGAACCACGCCAGCTCCGAGACGTCGTCGGCGGCCCGCTCCGTGCCGCCGGTCACGCGCGCGTCCCAGGTCAGGCAGAGCACCGTCCGGTCCTGGTAGCCGGGCTCGATCCAGACGCCGACGAAGCCCTGCGGCTCGATCTCGAGCCCGGTCTCCTCGCGCAGCTCGCGCACGAGCGCCTCCAGCGGGTGCTCGTTCTCCTCGAGGAAGCCGCCGGGGAGGTCCCACAGGCCGAAGCTCGGCTCGAAGGCCCGCCGCCCGAGCAGCAGGCGGCCGTCGCGCTCGACGAGCGCCTGCACCGCAGGCGCGGGGTTCGCCCAGACGACGTGGCCGCAGCCCGGGCAGACGAAGTGGTCACCGAGATGCTCGCCCTCGACGCCGCAGCGCGGGCAGAACCGCCAACCGTCGAGGACGCCCACGGCGCTACGGTACTTCCCGTGCCGCGCCACGTGCCCGCAACCATCCACGAGCTGACCCGGGTCGGGCTGCTCTCCGGCCTGCCCGGCGAGCACCTGTCGAAGCTCGCGGCCAGGCTCGAGCGGGAGGACGTCGCCCCCGGCGAGACGGTCGTGCGCGAGGGCGAGCCCGGCGATCGTTTCTACATCGTCCTCTCGGGGATGCTGAACGTGAGCCAGGAAGGGCTCGGCGAGCGCCGGATCCTGCGGCCGGGCGACGCGTTCGGCGAGGTGGCGCTCGCGATGGGCATCCCCCGCACCGCCTCCGTGCGCGCGGTGACACCGGCGGTCGTCGCCAGCTGCGACCAGGCGGCGTTCGACGAGCTGCTGCGGCCGCTGTTCGCCGACGAGTGAACGTCCTGCTCCTGCATGCCGGCATCGCCGACCGGCGGATGTGGGCGCCGCAGGTCGCTGCGCTCGAGGCGGCCGGGCACAACGTCGTCGCGCCCGACCTGCCCGGCTTCGGCGACACCGCGCTCACCCCGCCCACCGTCGACTACGTGGAGTTCGCGGCGGGGCTGCTCGACGGGCAAGCGGCGGTCGTCGGCTGCTCGTTCGGCGGGCGGGTGGCGCTCGAGCTGGCCGGTTCGAAGCCGGAGCTCGTCGGCAGACTCGTCCTCGTCGCTCCCGGCCTCGCTTCGACGGAGTGGTCGGAGGAGGCGCGGGCCGGCTTCGCCGAGGAGGAGGCGCTGATCGAGAGCGGCGATCTCACCGGGGCGGCCGAACAGCAGGCGCGAATGTGGCTGGCCCCGGACTCGTCGGCCGACGTCCGCGAGCTGACGGTGGCGATGACCGTCCGCTCGTACGACCAGCAGCTGCCGTTCGAGGACGAGGTGCGAGCGGTCTGGCCGGAGCCGTCGGCGGAGACGCGGCTCGCCGAGCTCGACGTGCCGACGCTGCTCGTCGTCGGCGACGCCGACCTCCCCGAGCTCCGATCGCTCGCCGAACGGCTGGCCAACGAGCTGCCCGACGCCGGCCTCGCGACGGTCGAGGGCGCCGGCCACCTGCCGAGCCTCGAACGGCCCGACGAGCTCAACCGGCTATTGCTCGACTTCCTCCAGTAGCGCGTCAGAGAGCGCGGGCCAGGCCGACTTCGACCAGTCGCCGAACTCCCGGTCGGTGAGAACGACGAGCGAGAGAGCGCGGTCGGGGTCAACCCAGAGGAACGTGCCCGAGCCGCCGAAGTGGCCGAACGTCCGGGGCGAGGTCAGCGTCCCCGACCAGTGGCCCGCCTTGTCGTCCTTGAGCTCGAAGCCGAGGCCCCAGTCCATCGGGTCGAAGCGGCCGTAGTCGGGCAGCACGCCGCCGAGACCGGGAAACGCGACCGCCGTGGCCTCCGCGAGCGTCTCGCCGGCGACGAGGGTCGGCGCGAGCAGCTCCCGCGCGAGCGCCGCCGCATCCGCCAGCGTCCCGTAGACGTCAGCGCCCGCAGAGCCGCGCAGTTCCGCCGTCATCCCGAGCGGCCGGAAGACGGCCTCCGCGAGGTAGCGTTCGAACGGCATCTCGGCGCGCTCGGCAACGTGTGCGGCGAGCACCTCGAAACCCTGGTTGGAGTAGATCCGCCGTCGGCCGACGGGCGAGATCGGCGGACCGTCGTGGAAGGGCAGGCCGCTCGCGTGCGCGAGCAGGTGCCGGACGGTCGATCCTTCCGGCCCGGCCGGTTCGTCGAGATCGACGACGCCTTCCTCGACGGCGACGAGGGTTGCGAGAGCGCTCGCGAGCTTCGTCACGGACGCCCAACGGAAGACGTGCTCGTCCGGCCCGTGCCGCGCGACGAGTCCGTGTGGGCGCACGACCGCCGCGGCGGCGTTGTCCGCATCCCAGGCGTCGATTTGGCGGAGCGCTTCCACGGGCGGCGATACTAGCCCCATGGGCCGCCGCCTCATTCCTGGCCACTCGCCGTACGAGCCGGTGGTGGGCTACTCACGGGCGGTGGTCAGCGGCGCGAACGTCCACGTCTCAGGCACCGCTCCGATCCCGCGTGACGGCGATCCTCCGGACGACGCCTACGAGCAGGCGCGACTGTGTCTCGAGATCGTCGGCGGCGCGCTCGGCGAAGCGGGCGCCGGCTTCCCGGACGTCGTGCGAACGCGGATCTACCTGACCGACCGCGACGACTACGAGGAGGTCGCCCGCGCGCACGGCGAGGTCTTCTCCGAGATCCGGCCCGCCTCGACGGCAGTCGTCGTCAAGGGCCTGCTCGACCCGCGCTGGCGCGTCGAGATCGAGGCCGACGCGGTGCTGCCGTGAAGCAGATCTACCCCAACTCGATCACCGGCAAGGGCGCCGTCCAGGGCGGGAGTGTGCTCGACCACACCTTCGGACAGTCCGACCCGTACACGCTCGGGGTCGAGGAGGAGTACATGCTCCTCGACGGCGAGACGTTCGACCTCGTTCAGCACATCGACACCGTGCTGCAGGCGATCTCCGGTCACGAGCTCGAGCCGCGGATCAACGCCGAGCTGATGCAGTCGGTGCTCGAGATCGCAACGCCGGTCTGCCGGACTGCGGGAGACGTCCAGCGCGAGCTGCTGAAGCTGCGCGCGTACGTCAGCGAGGTCGGGCGCGAGAAGGGAATGCGCGTGGGCTCGGCCGGCACGCACCCGTTCAGCCTCTTCGAGCGCCAGCGGATCACGGCCCGCGACCGCTACCGCAATCTCGTCGACCAGCTCCAGTACATCGCGCGGCGCGAGCTGATCTTCGGCATGCACGTGCACGTCGCCGTCGACGATCCCGAGAAGGCGATTCAGGTCGTCAACGGCCTGCTCCCCCACCTCGGTCCGCTGCTGGCGCTCTCGGCCTCCTCGCCGTTCTGGCGCGGCGAGCCGACCGGGCTCTCTTCGAGCCGCCAGATGGTCTTCGCCGCGTTCCCCCGCTCGGGGCCGCCGCCGCGCTTCCGCGACTACTCCGACTACGCCGAGGTCGTCGGCCAGCTCGAGCGCACCGGCTGCATCGCCGACTACACCCACATCTGGTGGGACATCCGCCTGCACCCGCGGCTCGGCACGGTCGAGATCCGGATCTGCGACGCGGTCACGAGGGTCGAGGACGCCGTCGCGCTCGCCGCCTACTGCCAGGCGGCCGTGAAGCAGCTCTCCGAGCAGCACGACCGCGGCGAGCAGATCCCCTCGTACCACCGGATCCTGACGACCGAGAACAAGTGGCTCGCGGCCCGCTACGGCCTCGAGGCGCCGGTGATGGACCTCGCCACCGGCGCGCGGAACCGGATCCCGGTCGCGCAGCTGATCCGGCGGACGCTGAAGGAGCTGCAGCCGCACGCGCGTGAGCTCGGCTCCGACCGCGAGCTCGAGGGCATCGGTGAGATCCTCGCGCGCGGGAACGGCGCCGACAGTCAGCTCCGCGTCTTCAACGCCAACCGCGACATCGCCGAGGTCGTCGAGGAGATCGCGAAGGCGACCGAGGCCGCTCCCGCTGCCGCGTAGCTACGGCTTGTGCTGCGCGCCCTGATCGTCACCGCCCTGCTGGTCGCGCCGGCGCAGCAGCTCGGACGCTCGTGGCAGGGCCGGCCGATCGAGGCGGTGCACGTGCAGGGCGAAGGGCCGCGCATCCTCGTCGTCGGCTGCATCCACGGGAACGAGTGCGAGGGAACCGAGGTGACGCGGATCCTCGCGCGCTCGCGGCCGGACGTCGACCTCTGGCTCGTCGATCAACTGAACCCGGATGGCTTCGCGCGCCACAGCCGCGGGAACGCGCGAGGCGTGGACCTCAACCGCGACTTCCTCGCGGCGACGCAGCGTGAGACGCGGATCGCCCGAAGGCTGATCCTCCGGCTTCGCCCCGACGTGACGATCTGGTTCCACCAACCGCAGGCGGTCGTCCGTGCGTGGGGGCCGAGCCGCGTCGCGGCGCGCCGCTACGCGCGGCTGGCCGCCGTTCCCTACCGCACGATGCAGTGGCCGCCGGGGAGCGCCTCGCGGTGGCAGAACGGGATCGGGCAGATCTCGTTCGTCGTCGAGTTGCCGTCCGGCGAGCTCGAGGACGCAGCCGCCCGGCGCTACGCGGAGGCCGTCCTGAGGCTCGCGGAGTAGATTCGCCGCGTGTTCTGGCTCGACACCGGCGCGGAGATGGAGCTCGAGGAGCTGCTCGAGGGCGGCCCGGTGCTCTTCCTCTTCTACCTCTTCGACTGGTCGCCGACCTGAACGCAGGAACTGCGCCTCCTGCGTGACAGGAGGCCGGAGTTCGAGCGGGCGGGCGTGCGCGTGTTCGGCGTCTCCCGCGACTCGCATTGGTCGCACCGGGCGTGGAAGGACGTGCTCGACGTCGACGTGCCGCTGATCTCGGACTGGAACGGGGCGCTGGCCAAGCGGTACGGCGCCGCGCGTGTGTGGCGGTGGATGGAGGACGTGCCGCGACGGAGCGCATTCCTCGTCGGCGAGGACGGTACGGTGCTCGGATCGTGGCGCTACGAGGACTCGGACGTGCCCGACTTCGACGAGCTGCTCGCAGCCGCGCAGGCGTTGCGGGACTAGTCGCAGCCCTCTACCTCGGCGCCGGGCTGCTCGCCACTGCGCCCGCCGTCTTCCAGACCGACCGCCTCCTCGGCTACGGCGCGCCCCACGAGGGCCGGGTGACGCCGGGCGACCACCTGCAGACGGCCTACGCCCTCTGGCTGCCCGGCCACCAGCTCGCGCAGGGAGCCGAGCCCTGGCTCGATCCGTACAGCTTCCAGCCGGAGGTCGAGCCTCGGTTGAACTTCGCCGGCTGGCCGTTCGCGGCCGTCTACGGGCCGTTGCAGGCGCTCCTCGGGACGGTGGCGGGCTGGAACGTCTTCGTGCTGCTGACGTACGTCGGCGCCGGCGGGCTCGCCGCGCTGTGGCTGCGCGCGCTCGGCCTCGGGCTCGGCCCGGCGCTCGTCGGCGGGCTCGCCTTCGCACTGGCGCCGTACCGCGTCGCGCAGTCGACGGGTCACCTGCTCGGCCCGATCTCGATGCTGCTCCCGCTCGCGCTCTACGGCGTCGAGCGCCGGAAGACGTGGCTCGCGGCCGCCGCGCTCGCCTCGATCCCGCTCTCCGGCCAGGTCCACCTCGCCCTCGGGGCGATCCCGTTCGTGCTCGCCTACGCGCTCGCGCGGCGGAGAGGCTGGCCCGGGACGGTCGCCGCCGCCGCGGCGGTCGGCGCCGGCGTGCTCGTCTGGGCGCTCACCCTCCGCGACGCCGCCGAGCGCCCGTTCTCGGAGGTCGAGCGCTACTCGGCCACGCTCGGCGATTTCCTCTCGCGCGACCCGGGCGAGTTCGAGCGCTTCGTCGACCTCGGCTGGCTCCTCCCGGTCGCCGCGATAGCCGGCATCGGCTGCTTGTGTTTCAGAAACACAATCTCCTCCGGCCGCCGCCTCGCCCTCGTGCTGGGGCTCGGCGCGCTCGTCCCCGGCCTGCTCGCGCTCGGCTCGAACCTGCCCGGATACGGCTTGCTCTGGCGGAATACGCCCCTGCACTCGACCCGGGTGCCCGAGCGGATGCTGCCGATCGCCTGCCTCTGCCTCGCCGCGCTCGCCGCCGTGGCGGTCGCTTGTGTTTCAGAAACACAAGCTCGCTCGCGGCTCGTCGTCGCGGTCGCGTGCATTGTCGTCGCGGCCGACCTGTGGGTGCCGCTCTACGACCCGCTCGTCGCCGACGAGGACAATCCCGTCTACGCCCGGGTGGCCGACGCGCCGCCCGGACGGCTGCTCGAGGTGCCCGTGCTCCCCCCCGACGCGTATGCGGGCAGCGTCTACCTCTACTACTCGATGCAAGCGCCGCGCGAGCGGCCGCTCGGCTATGCGACCTCGGCCCCGCCGGCGGCATTCGCTGCCGCCCGCAGGCTCCCGGAGGCCGCCCGCGAGCTCGGCGTCAGCGTCGTCGTCGAGTACCGCGGCGGCGTCCCGCGCCGCACCCGATCTCCCTAGTTCGGAGCCCGAACGTTCAGTACCGATGAGTTCGAGGCTCGCCGGATGTCTACGGTGTAGACCGAAGCGACGAGAAAAGGAGCCACCGCAATGGCGGAGAGACCGACGGAACACCGCGCTGCACATGAACGACTCTCGACCGGAGGCCTTGCGCGCTGGTACCGAACCTGTGCGACGCATCCGCGCCGCGTCTTCCTGAGCTGGGTCGGAATCGTCGCCGTCTTGATCGCCCTCCTCGTGACGGTCGGCGGCAGCCTGAAGGACGAGTTCGACATTCCCGGCTCGGACACGCAAAAGGCGACCGACCTGATCGAGTCGCAGTTCGCGTCGGAGCAGGGCGGGGTGCTGAACATCGTCTTCGCTGCGCCTTCGGGCGAGCGACTGGACTCGTCCGCGAACAAGCAGGCAGTCGAGGATGCCGTCGCGAAGCTCAAGTCACAGGAGTTCAAGCCGACCGAGGACAAGGCCGGCATCGAGAGCGTCAGCGATCCATTCGACCCGAACAGGTTCTCGGACGACGGGCGGATCGCCTATGCGGAGGCTCAGTTCGACCGGGTCATCTTCGACAAGGATCGCGCGGCCGTCGTCGCCGTCCAGGACGCGGTGCGCGAGACGGTCGAGCCGGCCGGCCTCACGGTCGAGTTCAACGGCGACGCCGAGTTTCCGCCGATCGAGCAGGGGCCGCAGGAGCTGCTCGGCCTGCTGGCGGCGCTGATCGTCCTGATCGTCGTCTTCCGCACCTTCGTGGCGGTGTCGATCCCGATTCTGCTCGCGCTGACGGCGCTGGCGATCGCGTTCGTCCTGCTCTTCATCCTCGCCGGCCTGACCGACATCAACACGATCACGCCATTGCTCGTGTCGATGATCGGCCTTGGCGTCGGCATCGACTACTCGCTGTTCATCGTCACGCGCTTCCGACAACTCCTGCACGAGGGGCTTTCCCCTGTGGACGCGGCCTCCGAGGCCGGATCCTCTGCGGGCCGCGCCGTGCTCTTCGCCGGCGCGACCGTCGCGATTTCCGTCACCGGCCTGGCCTTCTTCGGCCTCGACTTCGTCACCAAGCTCGGCATCGGGTCGGCGCTCGGCGTCCTCACGACCGTGGCGATCGCGAACTCGTTGCTGATCTCGGTTCTGGCAAAGCTGGGGCACAAGATCGACCGGTGGAAGGTGCCCTTCCTCCGCCGGCTCGACGACTCGGAGGAAGCGCGGGAGAAGACTCCGATCGCCCGCTGGGGCCGCTTCGTCACCGCCCATGCACGGGCGGTGTTCGTGGTGACCCTGGTGCTTGGACTCGCGCTCGCGTTCACGTCGGCGCTCGTCCGCCTCGGTGCGTCCGACCAGGGCACCCAGCCGAAGGAGCAGACCGCCCGCCGGGCGTACGACCTCCTGGCCGAGGGATTCGGCCCCGGCTTCAACGGCCCCATCCCGATCGTTGTGGACGTGAACGGCGACCAGCAGGCGCCGGAGAAGATCCACGACGGCGTGCGAGGGCTTCCAGGCGTAGCGTCCGTCGGCGAGCCGCAGTTCAACGACGAGAAGACCGTTGCGATTGTCTTCGTCACCCCGACGTCCGCGCCGCAGGACGAGGCGACGGGTGAGCTCGTCGACCGTCTGCGGAACGACGTCGTGCCGGTCGCGACCGAGGGCGGCGACGCGGTCGCATACGTCTCCGGCCAGACCGCGGCGTTCAAGGACATCGCCGAACGGATCATGGAGCGCTTGCCGATCTTCCTGCTCTACATCATCGGCGTCACCTTCCTCGTTCTCGCGATGGCGTTCCGGTCGATCGTGATCTCGCTGACGGCGGCGATCACGACGATCCTGTCGGCGTTCATCGGCTTCGGTGTCCTGACGCTGGTGGTGCAGGAGGGCCACCTGCTGGGCCTGACCGGCCTCGACCGGACGGGGCCGATCGAGACGTTCGTCCCACCGATCGCGTTCGCGATCCTGTTCGGGCTCTCGATGGACTACATGGTCTTCCTGATGAGCCGGATCCGGGAGGAGCACGTCCACGGCCTGAAGACGCGGGAGGCGGTGGAGCACGGCATCGCCGCGATCGGACGCGTGGTCGTGGCCGCGGCGCTGATCATGGGCACCGTCTTCGCGGCCTTCGTCCTCACGCCGGATCGCATCTCGAAGGAGTTCGGGCTGCTGCTCGCGTTCGCGATCCTCACCGACGCGCTGGTCGTGCGGATGACGCTCGTGCCCGCCTTCCTCACGCTCATGGGCGAGAAGTCCTGGTACATCCCAGGGTGGCTCGACCGGCTGCTTCCGAACATCACGATCGAGTCGCCGCACGAGGGCGGGCGCCGCCCTCGCGGGTGGACGTCGAGCGGCCGGCCGAAGAGCCAGCCTAGGTGATCAAGGGCGGCGGAGCGCTCGCTCCGCCGCCCTCCATCCCATCGCACGCGGACCGGGTGCCCGCGGCGTCGCCACTCGGAAGGTCGGTTTGAACGCAAGCACCAGCGCAGCGAGCCAGGCGACGACGTAGCCGGGGAGGCCGATGTGGTGGTACAGGTATCCGGTGGGGCCGTTCATCGTCAGCTCGAGGGTTCCGCCGACGAGGAGCACGAAGAGGACGGTGAACCAGCCGGAGCGCCGGTGCTCGCGGAGGAGCGTGAGCGCGATGACGCTCAGGAGCACGCCGGCGATACCCGCGTAGACGCCGGCCATGAAGTAGTGGACGGTGGCATGCGGCTCCGACCATGCGCGTTCGTGGATCGCCAGGCGCATCGCCCACATGCCGTGCTCGCCGCTCGCGGCGAGGGCGCCCCAGATGACGAGGGCGGCTGCGGTGTTCATCAGGCCGAGGCGACGCCGAGACAGCAGCAGCGCGACGGTCGGAGCGAGGATCACAGCGAGCGCCCCGACTTGAATCCACATCGGGTAAGGCTCCTCGTACATGGCTCGGAAGCTAAGGCCGGTACACCTCCGGCGCATCGATGAGAACCCCACTCTTCACGCCGCCGGGATCGTGGCTGCCGCCGGCTCGGAGGAAGGTGAGGACGGCGTGGACGCGGCGGTTCTCGCTCGCGTCGGTGGGGAGCTCGAGCTTGGCGAGGATGCTGCGCACGTGCGCCTCGACCGTCTTGCGTGTCACATAGAGCTCGTCGCCGATGCCGCGGTCGGTCTTGCCCTGCGCGATCAACGCCAGCACCTCGCGCTCTCGTGGCGTGAGCTCCGCCAGCGGATCGCGTGCGGTAGGCGCTCCGAGGAGCTCGTCGACGAGCGAGGCGTCGACGACGGTGCCTCCGGCGGCGACCCGCTGCAGCGCGGCGACGAACTCGCCGACGTCGGCGATCCGATCCTTGAGCAGGTAGCCGACTCGCTCGCTCGTCCCTGTCACGAGCTTCAGCGCGTAGTCGAGCTCGACGTATTGCGAGAGGACGACGGTTGCCACCCGCGGGTGCGCACGCCGGATCTGCTGGGCGGCGAGCAGCCCTTCGTTCGTGTAGGTGGGCGGCATGCGGATGTCGACGACGGCGACGTCCGGGGCGTCGCTTGCGACGATCCTCATGAGCTCGTCGGCGCTGCCCACCTGGCCGATGACGTCGACTCCTTGCTCGGCCAGCAGTCGTGCGAGGCCCTCGCGGATGAGGACGGCGTCGTCGGCGAGGATCACGCGCACGGGATCGCCGCGGTAAGGCGCGTTCCGCCGCCGCGTGGGCTCTCGACGGTGAGGTAGCCGTCGAGCGCCTCGACGCGGTCACGGAGCCCGCTGAGCCCGGCTCCGTCGGCGTCGGCGCCACCGTTTCCGTCGTCGGTGATGTCGATCACGAGCCGTCCGTTGGTTCGCGTGGTGTGGATCACGACGCGGGAGGCGCCGGCGTGCTTGACGACGTTGGCCAGCGCCTCACCGGCGACGAAGTAGGCCGTCGCCTCCACAGGCGCGGGCAGACGCTCAGCGCCGACGGCCAGCTCGACCAGGAGGGGCGAGCGTCGCGCAAGTGCGGCAAGAGCGGGGGCGAGTCCCTCGTCGGTGAGGATGGCGGGATGGATGCCGCGGGCGAGCGCGCGCAGCTCCTCGAGCGCGCCGACGATCTCGGCGTCAGCGTCGGCGAGCAGCTGCTCGACAGCTCGCTCGTCCCCGGCCTGGCCGCGGGCGAGCTGGAGGGCGAGTCTGATCCCGAGCAGGCGCTGCTGCGCGCCGTCGTGCAGGTCGCGCTCGAGGCGCCTGCGCTCGGCGTCACCCGCCTCGACGATTCGGGCTGCGCGAGGCGCGCACCTCCGCAAGCTGGGCGCGCAGCTGCGCCTGAAGGCGGGCGTTCTCGAGCGCGAGGCTGGCGGCCGCGCCGACCGCCTGGACGAGCTCTGGGTCGTCGAGCAACGCGGGGTCGTGGACCAGGGCCGCCAGGCGTGTCCCGTCGTGCTCGAGCAGGGTGACCGCTCGTCCGGGATTCTCCTCCGGGTCGAACGCGGTCCCGTCCGGGTCGACGTAGCGTTCGCCCTCGGGCAGCCAGAAGGCCAGCTCGAGCGACGGGTCGCCGAGCGTCCGCGCGATCGCGTCGCGCACCTGCGCCGGTCGCAGCGGCGAGCCGAGCTCGACGACGAGATCCGCCACGACCGTGCGGTGCAGCCGCGTGCGCAGCAGGCCCGCGAGGAAGGCGAGCGGCACGACGCCGACGGCGACCACGAATGCCAACAGCAGGACCGAGCCCTGCGACGAGTCGTAGCTCGGATAGTGGGTCAGCAGGGCGGCGCCGAGGAGGAGCACGAGCGCTCCGCTCCAGAGCACGGGAGCGAGCGCGCGGCGAGCAGGCGCGCTCGCGGTGCGCCAGCGACGCGCCAAGAGGACGACGGCCACCACGAACAGGGCCGCAAGGGCCACGTCGGCCCACAGCTCCAAGGCGTCTGCCAGGCGGAGATTGTCGTGGACGAGCAGCAGGTTGCGGGGCCCGCCCACCAAGAACGGATCGTCGGGGCCGCGGAAGAGCTGCGCCCCGAGACCGGCAACGAGAAGGACGTCGGCATAGGCCGCTGCCACGACGACTCGCTCGATCGGCGAGGCGAGCCGTCCGCGCGGGAACGCAACGAACAGGTGCACGGCGACGGCCAGGAACAGGCGGTCGGTGATTCCGAAGCCGGTGGCCGGAAGCGAAGCTTCCCACCCGCTGGGAAGCCACAGGAAGACCGAAAAGCCGACCGCGGTCATGAGTGCGCCCGTGTGGTTGTCCGGACGCTTCCACCAGGCGACCAGGCCGGCGAGGATCCAGAGCGACCCGAGCGCGACGAAAGCCACCGCGAGCCACGGCTCGATGTTCAGCCTGCCTCCCGAGCGGAAGAACGTCAGCGTGAGCGCGGCACAGCCCGCGGCCAGGACCCCGAGCCCGAGCAGCACGGCGTGGAGCCGACGGCTCACGGCGAGCTCCGCGCCAGGGCGGTGAGCGCGGCGCCGGACAGGTCGTCCTTGTGGATGAAGCCACGGGCGGGCGTACGGTCGAGCCGTTCTCCGAGGTCCGCCGCTTCCCGACTGGATGTGAGGACGACGACCGGTCCGTCGCTGCGCTCCGCGAGCCGCTCGGCGACCGCGAACCCGTCCGTGTCGGGCAGCACGACATCCAGCAGCACGAGCTCGGGCCGCAGCGCCTCGACCGCGGCGAGCGCCGAGCTTCCGTCCGAGGCCTCGCCGACGACGGTGTACCCGTCAGCCTCGAGCAGCCGGCGGGCAAAACCGCGGAAGCCGGCGTGGTCGTCCACGATCAACACCGTCTGCGGCACGTGCGGATCGTCTCATGCTAGATCGGATCCAGACATTGGGGAAATCCCCAAACTGCGCGCGGACCGGGGATCTCATCGATGCGGCCGGGCCAGACCACGCCGTAGCTTGGACGGCATGAACAACGGCCTGCTTCGAATCGCTGCTGTCGCGGCCGTCGCCGGGGCCGCGGCTCAACTGTTCGCCTGGATGCTGGAGCCGGAATTGAGCAGCGACCCCGCTCAGGCCGTTCGTGTCGTCGCCGGCAACGACCTCTGGACCGGCGATCGGCTGCTCAATCTCATTGGCGTCTTCCTCACGGTCGGCGCACTCACGATCGTCGGTCGCACGCTCGGCGCAGGTGCGGGGAGAGAGTGGGCTCGTTTCGGTCAGCCGCTCCTCGTCTTGATGGGCGCGCTCGGCGCAAGCGGAATCGCAGTGGGGGCGATCATGAAGGACCTGGCGAGCGCGTGGGGAGACGCCGGGCCGGACGCAGCCCACGCGTACCTGGCGACCTTCGATGCGGCGGGAAAGGCGAACGAGGCCCTGATCTGGTGCGCGCTCCTCGCCCTTGGCCTGTACCTGGCGACGCTCGCCGTCGGGCTCCTGACCGGGCGCGTCTACGCGCGCTGGATCAGCTGGGCTGCGGCGGCGAGCGCGGTCATGCTGGTGGCGGGCGACCTGCTCGAGCTCGTCTTCGATCTGGCCTTCGTCCTCGTGCTCGCCGGGTTCGCACTCTTTCTGGTCACGCAGATCGCCCTCGGCGTCTCGATGTGGCGCCGGATCGCGACCCCGGAAGCGACAGGCGTCACGCGGGCTCCTACGGCGCACCTCGCACCAGAAGGGAGCCGAAGATGATGGAGCAGCCGCAGGAGGCGCCGGCGGCCTCTACATCCCCATCGCGTGGTTCATCGGTGCCTCTGAGCAGGGATTTCGTGGCGTCAGCCGGCTCACGGCACCACGATGACAACACCTGGACGGGCCTCGGCAGCACAGTCTCGAGTCGCGTGCAGGAGTGGCTTCGGCCGGTTGAGGTTGTATCAACCGGCCGGAGTCTTCACGCGGTGGCGGCTAGAGGCCTGATGTGAAACTCCGGCACGCACGGCTGGTGTGCCAGACGCGGCGCGGTTCAGCCGGCTCGGGCTTGCCCGTAGCAACCACTACGCCCTGCGCCGGATCCGGCTGAGCCGCTTGGTCTGGCCCATCCCCGCACGCACCCGAGTTTCGCATCAAGCCTCTAGTTGTAGTTCCAAGAAGATGCTGGTCGAGCCGACTGGGGTGCTACGTCCAGAACTCGTCCAAATTGCACTTGGCCGCTATCCGCCCGTGTCCTCGAGACGAGCCCGCCGCGAGCGGGCCTGTCCGCCTCCTGGCTCGAATACGCTCACCGCGATGCAACTCGTCCGCGTCTCCGGGGTGACCAAGAGCTTCGGGTCGGTGCGCGCGCTCGACGGGGCGAGCTTCGAGATCGGCGAGGGCGTCACCGGTCTGCTGGGCTCGAACGGCGCCGGCAAGACGACCTCGCTGAAGATCCTGATCGGGCTTATTGAGCCCGACGCCGGCTCCGTCGAGGTGCTCGGACGCGACACGCGCGGGTCGGTCGAGTACCGGACGCGCATCGGCTACTCGCCCGAGCACGATTGTCTGCCGCCGGGCACGTCTGCCGCGGAGTTCCTCGCCTACATGGCCGAGCTGAGCGGCCTCCCGCGCGTGGCGGCCCGGCTGCGGGCCTCGGACCTGCTCCGGCACGTCGGCCTGTTCGAGGAGCGTTACCGGCCGATGGGCACGTACTCGACCGGCATGAAGCAGCGCGTGAAGCTCGCGCAGGCGCTCGTCCACGACCCTGTGCTCGCGTTTCTCGACGAGCCGACGGCCGGGCTCGACCCGCTCGGGCGGCGTGACATGCTCGAACTGATCCGCCGCGTCGGCCGCGAGTTCGGGATCAGCATCGTGATCTCCACGCACCTGATGGGCGACGTCGAGCGGACGTGCGACGCGGTGATCGTCCTCGACGCCGGCAAGGTGCTGCGAACCGGTGTAGTCGCGCGGCTTACCGAGGAGACCGAGACCATGCTGGTCGACCTCGTCGAGGGCGCGGCGGAGCTCGTCCGCGTCCTCTCCGAGCGGGGCATTGCCGCGCAACTCGACGGCAACCGGCTGACGCTGCCGCAGGTCTCCGGCGATGATTACGACGTGCTGCGCGACGCGATCGTCGAGACCGGCGCGCTGCTCTACCGGCTCGCGCCCGAGCGCCACTCCCTCGCGAGCGTGTTCGACGCGCCGTCCGAGGCGGCGGCATCGTGAGCACGGCCGGCCGCGCCGAGATCTTCGACCTCGGCTACCAGGGCTACGACGGGGAGCGCACGAGCCGCTGGCGGCGGCGGCGCGCCATCTGGCGCGACGGCGTGCGCATCTCGCTCGGGCTCGGCCGCGGCGCCGGCGCCAAGGTGGCGCCCTGGGTCCTGATCGCCCTGGCGCTCGTGCCGGCCGCGGTGCTGGTCGTGCTCGCCGCGTTCCTGGGCTCGGTGCCGACGAGCCCCGATGACTTCGAGCTGCCCTCGTATGCCGAGTATTACGAGTTCGCGATCATCCCGCTGGCCCTCTTCGCCGCCGTCGTCGCGCCGCTGCTTGTCTGTCCCGACCGGCAGGACGGCGTGCTCTCGCTGTACGCGGCACGGCCGATCACGGCGACGGACTACGTCGTGTCGCGCTGGTTCGGCTTCTTCACCGTCGCCGCGACCGTGGCCTCCATTCCCGAGGCGGTGCTGTTCGTCTGGAACCTGCTCGACGCGCACGACACCGGGTCGTGGATCCGGGACAACTGGGCTGTCGTGCCGCGGTTCCTTGCGTCCGGTCTGGCCGTCTCCGTCGTGTTCACGACGCTGGCGCTGTTCGTCGCGTCGTTCACGACCCGGCGCGCATACGCGGCGATCGGAACGGTGGCCGCGCTCTTCATCGGCGGCGCCGTCGGCGGCATCGCCCACGACAACTTCGAAGGCACGCTCTCGCACGTGCTCTCCGAAGCCGACGTCCTGCGCTCCCTCGTCGACACGGTCCACTGGATCTTCGGCGACGAGATCGCCGCCGAGTACGCCCCGGGTTGGGTCTCGGCGCTCTGGCTCGCGGCCCTGACGCTCGCGCTCGCGGTGTGGCTCCTGCGCCGGACGGAGCGGATGGTGCGCGGTTGAGCGGCACCGGCGAACCGGCGATCGCACTCGACCGCCTCTCTCGGTGGTTCGGGGGCGTGGTCGCGGTCAGCGACGTCACGCTCGAGGTCGGTGCGGGCGTGACGGCTCTGCTCGGGCCGAACGGCGCCGGCAAGACGACGCTGCTGCGCATAATCGCCGGCCTGATCGCGCCGTCCGAGGGCACGGCTCGTGTCTTCGGCGAGCCGGTGCGCCGGAACCAGGCGATCTACCGCCGCATCGGCTACATGCCGGAGCACGAGTCGGTCTACGACTTCCTCACCGGACGGCAGTTCGTCGAGTTGTGCGCGCGGCTCCAGCAGGTGGACGACCCGCACGCTGCGGTCGGACGGGCGATCGCGACCGTCGACCTCGCCGCAGCGCAGGACCGGCCGATGGCCGGCTACTCCCGTGGGATGAGGCAGCGCATGCGCCTCGCTGCAACGCTCGTCCACGACCCGCCGCTGCTCCTGCTGGACGAGCCGCTGTCGGGGACCGATCCGGTGCAGAGGCTTCACCTGCGCGAAGTGATCCACCGACTCGCCGCCGAGGGCCGCACTGTGCTCGTGTCCTCCCACATCCTCGAGGAGGTCGAGGAGCTGGCCGGGAGCATCCACCTGATGGTCAGTGGGAAGCTCGCCGCGAGCGGCGAGCCGCACGCGATCCGGCAGCAGCTGAACGACCGGCCCTTCGTCGTTCGCATCGACGCGTCGAGCCCCCGGACGCTTGCAGCCGGGATGCTCGAGCTCGACGCGATCGAGTCGATCGAGATCGACTCGGAGGGCCGACTGCGCGTGCGCAGCCGAAACGTCACCCAGCTACAGCGCGCGCTGCCGGTCGTCGCGCAGCGGCTCGGCGTCCGGCTCCTGCGCGTCGAGCCGCTCGACGACTCGCTCGAGAGCGTGTTTGAGTACCTGGCGCAGGGCTAGATGAGCGCTGTCTTCGTGCTCACCGTACGCCAGCTCTCCGGCAGCCGCCGGATCTGGCTCGTGCTCGCACTGGTCTCGTTGCCGCTCCTGGCCGGCCTGCTCTTCCAGGTCGCCGACGCGACCGCGACCCCCGACGAGTTCGCGGACGACGTCACGAGGGTCATGCTCGCCTCTGCAATCCTGCCGCTCGTGATGCTGCTGCTCGCGACCGCGGCCTTCGGCAACGAGGTGGGCGACCGCACGCTCGTCTACCTCGTGACGAAGCCGATCGCGCGCTGGCGCATCGTCGCGCCGAAGCTGCTGGCGTCGGTGGCCGTCGGCGGGATCCCGGTCGCGCTCGGCGGCGCCCTCGCGGTCGCGGTGATCGAGCGTGGCGACGGAGGCGGCGCCCTCGCGACGGGCGCCGGGTTGCTCGCGGGCGCGGCGGCCTACGCGGCCATCTTCACGTGGGCGGGGCTGGCGACACGGCACGCGCTCCTGATCGGGCTCGTCTACGTGTTCATCTGGGAGGCGACGCTCGCCGCCTACCTCGACGGGATCCGCTTCCTCAGCGTCCGCCGCTACACCCTCGCGCTCGTCCACGCCCTCGACGACGGCCGGCTGGCGAGTGTCGACATCTCCCTCGGCCCGCTGACCGCTGCCGTCGGTGCGACGGTGGTGCTCGTCGGCTTCACCTCGCTCGCGGTCAGGAAGCTAGTGCGGATGGACGTGCCCTGAGCCGGGCTGAGGCTAAGACATCGCGCCACGATCCCAAAGCGCTAGGTGAGTCATGCGTCATCACCGAGACCACACGCGCTTCGGCCGCGGCCGCCTCACGCCTCGCCCGGCGGCGCCTTCGTCCTGGCCCGCGCCGAAGGCAACCACGCATGAAGCGTGAGCAACCAAGCCAACTGCACCGACACCGGAATCGCTTGAACAAAGGGCTTGCGGCTAACGCCGCGCAGCCTTGTCACAATCTCTACATGCCCATCGAGTGGTAGCCGGCGTCGACATAGAGCGTCGTGCCGGTGACGTTCTTCGCGTCGTCCGAGAGCAGGTAGGCCGACGCGGCGGCGACGTCGTCGGCGTCGATGTGACGGCGCAGCGGCGCACGCTCGACGAACATCGACTCCATCTCGGTGAAGCCGGCGATCGAGCGGGCGGCGAGCGTGCGCACCGGTCCGGCTGAGACGGCGTTGACGCGGATCTCCTGCTCGCCGAGGTCCCAGGCGAGGTACTTGACCGACGCGTCCAGCGTCGCCTTCGCCACGCCCATGACGTTGTAGTGCGGCACGGCCCGCTCACCGCCGAGGTAGGTCATCGTCACGATCGAGCCGCCGCCGGCGGCGGCCATCAGCGGCTCGGCCGCGCGCGAGGCTGCGACGAGCGAGTAGGCGCTGATGTCGACCGCCATCCAGAAGCGGTCGCGGGGCGTGTCCGTGAACCGTCCTTCCAGATCCTCAGCCGCCGCGAATGCGACGGAGTGAACGAGGAGATCGAGCTTCCCGTCCCACGCCTCGGCGACCTCGCCGAAGACACGGTCGACGTCCTCGTCGGCGCGGACGTCGCACGGCGTCACGAGCGTGGAGTCGACCGAGGCGGCCAGCTCGCGCACGTTGCTCTCGATCCGCTCCCCCTGGAAGGTGAAGGCGAGCTCTGCCCCCTCGTCCGCCAGACGCCTCGCAATCGCCCAGGCGATCGAGCGTTTGTTCGCGACTCCCATGATGAGAGCGCGTTTCCCCGCGAATCGTGACACTCGGCGATCCTACGGCTACTCTGCCGTCCGTGCGCCGCCTCGTCGGATCTCTCGCACTCGGCGTGGCGCTGATCGCCACGTCGTCTGCTGCCGCTGCCTTCCAGCCGATCGAGCGGCGCGGTGGCGAACTCCAGATCCCCCGCGTTCGCGCCGGCAAGATCACCGTTCCGGCAGCTCATCGCAAGGGCCGGATCACCGTCATCCTGACGCTGGCCGACCCGCCGCTCGCCGCGTACTCCCGCACGCTCGCCGGCAGCAGCGCCACCCGCAGGCTGAACGTGCAGAGCCGCGGCGCCAAGGCCTATGTCGCGAAGCTTCAGCGCGCGCAGCGGGCCGCCACGGCGACGCTGAAGCGAGCGATCCCGAGCGCCACCGTCGAGCGCAACTACACGCTGCTCCTGAACGGGATGGCGGTCGAGCTGCCGGCGACGCAGCTGGCGAAGGCGGCCAAGCTCTCCTTCGCGCGCAAGCTCTATCCGAGCTACCGCTACACGCTCGCGCTCAACCGCAGCCCCGGCCTGATCGGGGCGGGCGCGCTCGCGGCGGCCGGCGGCGGCAGCGGCGAGGGGATGAAGATCGCCGTCGTCGACGACGGCATCGACCAGACGAACGTCTTCTTCAACCCGGAGGGCTACAGCTACCCGGCCGGCTTCCCGAAGGGCGGCACGAAGTGGACGACGCCAAAGGTGATCGTCGCCCGCTCGTTCGTCGGCGCAGGCGCGGACGACCGCACCAAGCTCGCGGTCGACCCGCAGGCCTCGTTCCACGGGACGCACGTCGCCGGCATCGCGGCGGGCAACGCGGGCACGACTGCGCCGGCCGGCGCCGACCATCCGCAGACGACCGGGCTCTCCGGCGTCGCGCCGCGCGCGTACCTCGGCAACTACAGGGTCTTCAACGTGCCGACGCCCGTCGGACACGTCGGCAACACGCCCGAGATCGTCGCCGCCTTCGAGGCGGCAGTGCAGGACGGCATGGACGTGATCAACTTCTCCGGCGGCGGCCCGCAGACGGACCCGCTCAGCGACGCGCTGATCGAGGCGGTGCGGAACGTCTCCGCCGCAGGCGTCGTCCCGGTGATCTCGGCCGGCAACGACCGCGACGACTACGGGGTCGGCTCGGCCGGCTCGCCCGGCAGCGCCCCCGACGCGATCTCTGTCGCGGCGCTCTCGAACTCGCACGTCTATGCGCCGGCGCTCTCGGTGAGCGCACCGGGGACGCCTGAGCCGCTGACGAGGATCCCCTTCGCGCGCACAGCCGGCCCGGCGACACCGGCCGCCTGGGCGACGGCGGATCAGACAATCGTCGACGTCGGCACGATCCTCGGCTCGAACGGTCAGCCGGTGCCGCGCGACCTCTGCGGCCCGCCCGGAAACCTCGACGGCGGCCCGAGCCCGCTCCCCGGCGGCTCGCTGAACGGCGCGATCGCGCTCGTCTCCCGCGGCACCTGCACCTTCGCGCTCAAGAGCGCCCGCGTGAAGGCCGCCGGCGGCATCGGGATCGTGATCGTCGACAACCGGCCGGGCGAGGCCAATCCGATCCCGGTCCAGCTCGACGTCCGTGGCGGGATGATCGCCGACCTCGACGGCCAGCAGCTTCGCGCCTTCCTCGCCGCCCGGGGCGGCCGCACGACGGTACGGATCGGCGGCGGCCCGCGCGATCTCTCGACCGGCCGCGGCGGCGTCGTCACGAGCTTCTCGTCGGCCGGCCTGACCGCCTTCGGGCACCTGTTGAAGCCGGACGTCGGCGCGCCCGGTGGACAGATCCTCTCCGCGACGCTCCCGAGCGCCGGCGGCCCGTTCGCCGTCTTCGACGGGACGAGCATGGCCGCGCCGCACGTCGCCGGCGCCGCAGCGCTCCTGCTCCAGCGCCATCCCAACTGGTCGCCGCAGCAGGTCAAGTCTGCACTCGTCTCGACGGCCGCGCCTGCGTGGGCAGACACGGCGCGCACGGTCGAGGCGCCCGTCCTGACGTCAGGCTCCGGCGAGGTCGACCTGCTCGGCGCGAACGACCCGAAACTGTTCACGGATCCGGTCTCGCTCTCGTACTCGGACATGAACGTCAACCGCGGCGCTGCCTCGAAGTCGCTGCTGCTGGCGCTCTCCGACGCCGGTGACGGCGCCGGCACGTGGACGATCGAGGTCAAGGCGCAGTCGCAGCCGAGCGGCGTGCAGATCGTCGTCCCCGGCGCGGTCTCGATCGCCCCCGGCGGCAGCGCGCAGATCCCGGTCACCGCCAACGCCGCCGCGAACGCAACGGCAGGCGAGGCATACGGCTTCCTGCTCCTGCGCCGCGGCTCGGTCACGCGCAAGGTCGCCTACGCCATTCTCGTGACGCGCCCCGGCCTCGAGTCGGCGCCGGTCGTCCCCCTGCGGCAGATCCAGCAGGGCGACACGCGCCGCGGCGTCTCGCGCGCCTCGGTCTACAAGTACCCCGCGGCAGCCTTCGGGCCGGCGCCCAACTACACCGGCGCGCCCGTGAACGAGGACGGCGGCGAGACCCTGTACCGGATCAGGCTCGACGAGCCGGCCGTGAACGTCGGGGCCGCGGTGATCGTCTCGACGCCCGGCTCGCTCATCCACCCGTGGTTCCTCGGCTCGGCCGACGAGAACGACGTCCAGGGCTACGCCGGCCTGCCCGTGAACGTCAACAACCTGACGGTCGACTTCCCGCTCGACATCGGAGCGGCGGGCACGGTCTTCCCGCGCACGAAGGCGTACTACGTCGCAGTCGATTCGGGCCGCGATCTCTTCACCGGCCGGTCGCTCGGCGGCGCCTACGTCCTCCAGGCCTGGGTCGACGACGTCCAGCCGCCGCTGCTCGGGCTCCTGACCAGCCGCGTCTCGGCCGGCCGGCCGACGATCGCCCTGCGCGTCGTCGATCTCGGCTCGGGCGTCGATCCGTACTCGCTCGTGGTCGGCTACGGCCAGACCCTGATCGGAGCCGTCGCCTACGACCCGAGCAGCGGAATCGCGCTCTTCCCGATCCCGAACGACGCGCCGCAGGTCCGCACCGGCAAGCGGCAGGTGCAGGCGTCCGCCGCCGATTTCCA
This sequence comes from uncultured Gaiellaceae bacterium, assembly GCA_963705515.1. GTDB lineage: Bacteria > Actinomycetota > Thermoleophilia > Gaiellales > Gaiellaceae > Gaiellasilicea. The sequence goes on along the minus strand of CAVPJV010000008.1, from coordinate 687,436 downwards.
GGAGGCGAAGAACGTCGACTCCGTCGGCGACGAGCTGCTCCCGAACACCGCGTTCGCCGGCGGGCCGATCACAGTCGTCGACGGGCCGACGATCACCTGGCTCACGCCCGAGATCCGCGAGTGCTCGACGCCGAGCACGCCGCTGACCGTGCTGGCGGGCTCGACCGCGAAGGTCCGCTCGATCCAGTTCCTCCTCGGCACCAAGCCGATCGCGACCGTCCGTCGCGGCACGGCCGGGATCTACGGGACGACCTGGCGCCGCGGCGGCGCCGCGAAGGGCCGGCACACGCTCCGTGCGATCGTCACCGACGCCAAGGGCCGCAAAGCCGAAGCCCAGCGCGTCGTTCGCGTCTGCCCGTAGGCTCCCCCGCGTGAAGCTCGCCGTCGTCACGGGCGCCTCCAGCGGCATCGGCGAGGCGACGGCGCGGGAGCTGGCGCGGCGCGGGTGGCGGCCGCTCCTCGTCGCGCGCAGACAGGACCGGCTCGAGCGGCTCGCGACCGAGCTGGGCGGCGAGTACGAGGTCTGCGACGTCTCCGACCGCGCGGACGTCGACCGCGCCGCCGCGGCGATCCTGCAGCGGCATCCCCGCATCGACCTGCTCGTCAACAACGCCGGTATCCCGGGCCGCGGCACCTTCTTCTCGCTCGAGCCCGAACGGATCGAGGCAGTGCTGCGGACGAACTACCTCGGCGGCGTCTGGATGGTCAGGGCGCTCGACGCGGGGCTACAGCCCGGCTCGCACGTCGTCAACGTCGTCTCGGTCGCGGGGACCGTCGCCTTCGCCCCCGCCGGGCCCTACGCCGCCTCCAAGCACGCGCAGCTGGCGTTCTCCCGCTCGCTCACCGGCCTGCTCGCGGGACGTGGCGTGCGCGTGCACACGGTGCTGCCGGGCTTCGTCGAGACGGAGGGGTTCCCGCAGCGCTCGGTGCTGCGGAACCCGTTCTTCCGGCGTGCGGTGATCACCCCGGACGTCGTCGCGGACCGGATCGCGAACGCCGTCGAGTCGGGGAAGCGCGAGCTCTTCGTGCCGCGGTGGTACCGGCTCTTCTCGCTCGCCCAGGTCTTGCTGCCCGGCCTCTCGGCGCGTCTCGTGGCCCGCTCGGGCTACAAGCGGCCCGCCTCGAGCTAGCGCGTCTTCGTAAACCGCTGCACGGCCGCGAGCAGCTCGTCGGTCTTCGCTCGCGCGTCGGCCTCGTCCCCGGACGCCATCGCGTCGGCGACGCAGTGGTTGACGTGGTCGTCGAGCACCTTGAGGCCCACGTTCTCGAGCGCGGTCATCGCCGCGCCGATCTGGGTCAGGATGTCGATGCAGTAGCGCTCCTCGTCGACCATCTTCTCGATCCCGCGCACCTGCCCCTCGATCCGCCGGAGCCGCTTCCCGATCGCGTCCTTGTCGTAGCCGTGGGCGTGGTCGCTCATGCGCGGACGCTCCGGAACGCCCGCAGGCGCAGCGAGTTGGTGACGACGAAAACGCTCGAGAACGCCATCGCCGCCGCCGCGACGATCGGGTTCAGATAGCCGGCCGCGGCGAGCGGGATCGCGGCCACGTTGTAGGCGAACGCCCAGAAGAGGTTGCCCTTGATCGTGGCGAGCACCCGCCGCGAGAGCCTGATCGCGTCGACCGCGGCGCGCAGGTCGCCCGAGACGAGCGTCAGGTCGGACGCCTCGATCGCGACGTCGGCACCAGTGCCGATCGCGATCCCGAGATCCGCCTGCGCGAGTGCGGGTGCATCGTTGACGCCGTCGCCGACCATCGCGACGACCTCGCCCTCCTCCTGCAGTTGCCTCACCTCGGCCGCCTTGTCGCCCGGGTACACCTCGGCAAGCACCCGCTCGATCCCGACGTCGGCGGCGACGCGGCGGGCCGTCGCCTCGGAGTCCCCGGTCAGCAGGACAGGCGTCAGGCCGAGCGCCTGCAGCTCGCGGATCGCCTCGGCGCTCGTCGGCTTGACGGTGTCCTCGACGACGAGGCGCGCGCGCAGCTCGCCGCCCCAGTGCACACCGGCCCGGTCGACCGTCACCTCGAGCCCGTCGACGGTGCCGACGACGCCCTGACCCGGGAGATTGCGGAACTCCGTGGCCACGGGAAGCACGCCGACCTCGGCCCGCGCCGCGTCGGCCACCGCTCTGGCGACGGGATGCTCGCTCGCATCCTCGACCGCGCCTGCCAGCCGCAGCACCTCGGCGCGCGAGGCGCCGTTCAGCGTCTCGACGGCGACGAGCGTCATCCGGCCCTCGGTGACCGTGCCGGTCTTGTCGAGGACGATCGTGGTGGCGCGGCGCGTCTGCTCCAGCACCTCAGGCCCTTTGATCAGGACGCCGAGCTGCGCGCCGCGGCCGGAGCCGACGAGGAGCGCCGTCGGCGTCGCGAGCCCGAGCGCGCAGGGGCACGCGATGATCAGGACTGCGACGGCCGCACCGAAGGCGAACGCCGGGTCCGAGCCGGTGACGAGCCAGAACCCGAGCGTCGCAAGCGCGATCCCGATCACGATCGGGACGAAGATCGCCGAGACCCGGTCGGCGAGCCGCTGCACCGGCGCCTTGCCCGCCTGCGCCTCGGTGACGAGCCGCCCGATCTGGGCGACCGCGGTGTCGGCGCCGACGTGCGTCGCCCGGACGACCAACCGGCCGGAGACGTTCACGGTCGCTCCGATCGCCTCGTCGCCGGGACCCATCTCGACGGGAACGCTCTCGCCCGTGAGCAGCGACGTATCGATGGAGGACTGGCCCGACTCGATCACGCCGTCGGTGGCGATCTTCTCGCCCGGCCGGACGACGAAGAGATCGCCGACGCGCAGCTCCTCCACGGGCACGCGCCGTTCCTCACCGCCGGGACCGACGACGGCGACGTCCTTCGCGCCGAGCTCCAGCAGCGCCTTCAGGGCGGCGCCGGCGCGGCGCTTGGCCCGAGCCTCGAAGTAGCGGCCGAGGAGGATGAGCACCGTCACCACGGAGGCGACCTCGAAGTAGAGCTCCCCCTCGTCGAGGCCGAGCGCGACCAACGACCAGCTCCAGGCGGCGAGCGTGCCGATCGAGATCAACGTGTCCATCGTCGCAGCGCCGTGGCGCGCGTTCAGGAGTGCGGCGCGGTGGAAGGGCCAGCCACCCCAGAGGACGACCGGCGTCGCGAGCAGCAGCGAGACCCACTCCCACCCGTCGAACTGGAGCGGCGGGATCATCGCGAGCGCCAGCACGGGCAACGTCAGCACCGCCGAGAGAGCCAGGCGCCGCCGGAGCCCGTCCGTCGAGGTCCCGTGCGGCTCCTCGACGGCCTCGCCACGCGGCACCGAAGCGCCGTATCCGGCCGACTCGACGGCCGCGACCAGCTGCTCCGGCGAGACCGTGACGGTGTCGAACGCGACCGAAGCGCGTTCAGTCGCGTAGTTGACGGCCGCTGACACACCGTCGAGCTTGTTCAGCGTCTTCTCGACGCGAACGGCGCACGCTGCGCACGTCATCCCCTCGATCGGCAGGTCGAGCCGCTGGACGCTCATTACCGTACACAGTACCCCTAGGGGGTATTAGCCGTCAATCACGGTCCGGCGTGTGCGATCGGGCGTGCTGCGGATCCCGGTGACGATCTCGTACCCGATCGTCCCCGCAGTGCGGGCGTGCGCTTCGGCCTGGACGCCGTGACCGAGGAGCGTCACAGGTGTCCCGACCGGCAGTTCGCGGTCGAGCTCGACCGCGAACGCGTCCATCGACACGGTTCCGACGACGGGCCGAAGCTCGCCGGCGACGCGCACCTCCGTCCCGGTCAGGTCGCGCCGGAAGCCGTCCGCGTAGCCGACCGGGACGATCCCGATCCAGGTCGGCCGCTCGGCGATCCAGCGGCGGCCGTAGCCGGTCGAGTCGCCGGGCTGTACGTGCCGCACCTGCGCGAGCTGTGACTCCCAGCGCAGCGCCGGCTCCAGCCCGTCCTCGGCAGGATTCGTGCCGAAGGGCGAGATCCCGTAGAGCGCGATCCCGCAGCGGGCGGCGTCGAAGCGGGCCGAGGGATAGCGGAGTGCGCCTGCGCTGTTGGCGATGTGCCGCGTCAGGAAGGCGTACTCGGCGGTCGCGGCGGCGAAGCGCTCAATCTGAAGCTCCGTAAAGGCGGCGTCACTGTCCGCCGAGGCGAAGTGGCTCATCAGCCCGACGACCTCCCGCCCCGGCACCGGCAGCTCGGCCAGTCCCCAGCGGCCCATACCCGTGTCGAGCTTGAGATGGACGCGGACACCCTCCGGGACTTCGCCGTCGGCGATCACGAGCTCGAGCCCGGCGTCGCGAGCATCTGCGATCTCCCTGCTGGTGGCCGGGCCCATCACGAGGATGCGCGCCGGACCGAGCGCCTGCAGCAGCGCCAGCCCTTCTGGCACCGTCGCGACGCAGAGCGCGGTCGCCCCTGCCCCGAGCGCCGCGCCGCCGACGTCGACCGCGCCGTGCCCGTAGCCGTCCGCCTTGACGACGGCCCAGAGCTCCGCACCCTCGAGCGCCGTGAGCATCGTCCGGACGTTCCGCCGGATCGCACCCAGGTCGACGATCAGGTCAGAGCGGGCCACGAGCCCGATGCTACGGGGGAGGCCTGGCGTTGCGGGGCCTCAGCGTCTCGCGACGCCAGGCGCTCTCACTGGATCTGGGTCTCGCAGGTGGCGTGGAAGGTGTCGGTGCCCGGGCCGCCGATGCAGACGTCGGTGCCGCCGTCCCCGCGGAGCATGTCGTTGCCGCCGCCGCCGAGGATGCAGTCGTTGCCGGCCATGCCGCGGAGATTCGTGTTCGCCGCGGCGGTGCCGAGCAGAGGTCGGCGCTGTTCGCGCCGTTGCCGCCGCCCGTGACGATGACGGTGACCGTGATCCCGTTGCAGGTCGGCTGCGGCTTCTTCTGGTCGACCGTGATCGTGCTGACGTCGCGCTCCGCGCGCGAGACCGGGCACCGAGTTCGTCGCCGCGAGCGCCGAGACGAGCACGAGCCCGCACGCCGCTCCGACGCGGCGTAGCGTGACGAGCCTTGCCGGCCTCATCGCTCGGCGCGAAGATCGCGTGGCGGCCGGCGGCCACACCATCGACGCGACGGGCTGCGGTGCGTGCACGCGATAGCGGTACACCGTGCTGCCGTCCTCGACGACGTACGAAGCGCTCGTTCGCCCTCGGTGACGTGGAGGATCAGCTTGCCCTGATGCTCGGCGACGCGCGACGAGCGCAGCGATATCGGTGAGCTCGATCGCATGCTCCCAGTGGCCGGAGCGGCAGCAGACGGGAAGGAGCAGATGCCCGTAGCGCGCGCGGATCCGCTCGTGCTCGTCGTCGTCCGTCGCGCCGTCGTCCCGTGGCGAGCGCAAGGCCGCCGAGGAGCAGCACCGACGGCGAGCCCGAGCAACGACACGCGAGCGGGCAGTCGCGACCGAGATCGAGAGCGGGCCGAGCGAGATCGTCGCCGCGCACGGCCGGGTGCCGCTGCCGGTCTGGCGCGGCGCGAACGGCCCGACACCCTCGTCGCCCTCGATGTTGGGCTGCAGCCGCAGGTCGGCGACGTCGAACGAGAGCGCGGGTGCGAACGTCGTCTCGAAGGCCTCGCCGCCGACACGTCCAGCGACGTCGACGCGCGGCAAGCACACGACGATGTACGCGGTCTGACCGAGCCGGTCAGAGTCCGAACCTCGTCCGTCGATCTGCTGGACGCGACCGAGATCGAGTACACCGGAGACGGTCTCGCCGCCGTCCGCGAAGCGACGTGCCGCCACCAGCGGCAACGTCCGCTCCCAGCCGCGGCCGTCGCTGATCCGCGCGTTCATGGCGATCGTTCCCGCAGCCGTGACCGGACGCTCCGACTCGAGCTGGTAGGAGAACGTGAAGCGCAGACTCCGAACCAGCGCTGGAAGACCGGCTCGCCGGTGCTGACGTGGCCGTCGGGGTACGCGGCGGTCCTCGGCACGCTCGCCTCGTACTCGAACCTGCCCTGGTGCGCGTAGACGCCGTCGACGGTCTCCGCGCTCGTCTCGAGCGGGCGTCCGAACGAGACGACCGCGAGGCCCGACGCAGACGACCCTGCGACGCCGAGGCCGAGCAGGAGCGGCTTGAGCTCCTCCGGGACTGCCGTGGCGCACGCGGCAGGTGCCGCCAGCCGAGGCGGCGTCCGGGGCCGGCTGCCGCGGCGAACCGACGCACTGGTGCCGATTCCGCCGCCGAGCGCGATCAGCGTCACGAGGCCGACGAGCAGCGCGCTGTGCATCGGCACGCGCAGCCACTCGCTCACCCGGCCGACCGCCGGCGCGGTCGTCCAGAGGCTGCCGACGATCTGCTCCTCGGTCGCCTGCTCGGGATCGACGAACGAATTGTTGTCGCCCTTGAGCACGAAGCGGCCGCCCTCGACGCGGACGATCCGGTGCAGCACCTTCGAGCGGAGATCGCGGCTGTCGTAGAGCACGACGTCGCCGGCGCGGTAGACGCTCTGCTTGCGCACGACGGCGAGGTCGCCGCGATGCAGGTTCGGGCTCCATCGAGTTCCCGACGATGATCGCGTACGAGGTGCCGCCGCCGAACTGGGTCGGTGCGAAGAAGAGCCACGCGCCGGCCAGCGCCACGACGGCGAGGAGGCCGGTCGCGATACCGGTGACGCGCTTGCTGCTCATGTCCGCGAGTGAGGGGATGCCGGGCGAGGAGTTGTCCTCCTCGCCCGGCGGTCTCCGTCGAGCCCTTACGAGGTCGCGATCACCGACAGCTGGTCGGCGGTCGTGATGGCGATGTCCGGGGCGAAGTCGCAGGTCACGTTGACGCCACCGGTGACGTGCAGTTCGTGTACGTCGTCGAGCCGCTGACGACCTTGGCCTTCGACCGTCGTCGCCGCAGCGTTGAGCGTGAAGGTCAGCGAGTCGATGTTGCTCGGGGTTGTCGCGTTCAGCGTGTACGCGATCCCGGAGACCGTGTAGCCGCTGATCGTGCCGCTGCCCGAGCCTGCGTTCGAGTCGGGCACCGTGTTCGTCGCCGTGAAGGCGTACGCGCCTGTGGCCAGCGCCGCCGCCACGACCAGGATTCCGAGGATCCGGCTCCGTCCGTAAAACGTTCGCGTCATCGTCGTCTACTCCAGATCGGAGGAGGGGTTGTTCACGCATTCCGCGGTAGGTTTCGGCCGTTTCGGGTGACGAGCCTCCCCCGATCGGGGAGACTTCGCCGGGCTCAGGACGAGCACGGCGGGCAAAGCGGCGATCACGTCGCCCGCGACGAGGCCGCGGGCGGCAGGCGCCGCGCGGCGAGGCCGTGCGCCGTCGCCGCGGCGGCCGCGCCGAAGCCGGGGCTCGAGGCCCTTGGCGAGGAACGCGGCGACGATCCCGGTCAGCACGTCGCCGGTGCCGGCTGTCGCGAGCCCGGGCGCCTCGGCGACCGACACGAGCACGCCCTGCGCGGGCGCGGCGACGATCGTGTCGGCGCCCTTGAGCAGGCAGACGCAGCCGAACCGCTCCGAGCAGCGCCGGCGGCCTCGAGCCGGTTCGCGTCGACCCAGCCTGAGCTCTCGCCGAGAAGCCGTGCGAGCTCGCCCGCGTGCGGCGTCAGCACCGCCCGTGCGCCCCATTCCCCCGGCTCGAGCTCGTGCAGGGCGTCGGCGTCGAGCACGAGCTTCTGGTCGCCCGCGCCCAGCAGATCCTCGCGGAGCGCCTTCGCGGCGGCATCGCGGCCGAGCCCAGGCCCGATCGCGAGCGCACCTGCCTTCGCGGCCGCGGCACGGGCGTCCGCCCAGGTCAGCTTCACCGGCTCGAGCAGCTTGGTCTCGACGACCGGCAGAGAGGGTTCGGGGACCGCGACCGCGACGTAGCCGGCGTCGGCGCGAAAGGCCGCCTCGGCGGCGAGGCAGACGGCGCCCGTCATCCCCGGCGCGCCGCCGGCGACGAGCACCGACCCGGCGCTGTACTTGCTGTCCTCCGCCCGCTTGCGCGGGACGAGCGAGAGGATCGCCGGCGTCACGAGCCGGTGCTCGGTCTCGACGGGCTCGAGCCCGATGTCCGCGACCACGACCTCACCGGCGTGGAAGAGACCCGGTGCGACCGCAAGCCCGAGCTTGCGGCCGTGGAAGGTGACGGTCACCGTGGCCCGGACCGCGACACCGGCGACCTCGCCCGTGGACGAATCCACACCCGAGGGGACGTCGACGGAGACGACCGGTGCGCCGGCGGCGTTGATCCGCTCGATCGTCGCGGCCGCCTCCTCGCGCGGCTCGCCGTGGAAGCCCGTCCCGAACAGCGCGTCGACGATCACGTCGGCCTGCTCGACGGCGGTCGTCTCGACCGCGTCGCGGCCTTCCTCGCGCAGGATCCGAGCGGCGATCCGGCCGTCGCCGCCGTTCGAGCCACTGCCGCAGACGACGGCGATCCGGCGCGCATCCGGGCACCGCTGCATCACCTCGCGCGCGACCGCCGCGCCGGCGCGCTCCATCAGCTCCGCGACGTCGTGACCCGCCTCCGCCGCCCGCGCCTCCGTCGGCCGTGTAGAGCGCCTCAAGCATCGGTGACGACGGCGACCGCGGAGGCGAGCTCGCGCGAGTGCGTCATCGAGAGGTCGATCGCGCCCGCGCCGACGCGTTCGGCCCACGCTGCGACGCGACCCGAGAGCCGGACCGACGGCTTCGGGCGGCCGGCGATCTCGATGTCCTTCCACGCGAATGCGCGCGCGACGCCGAAGCCGAGCGCCTTTCCGACCGCTTCCTTGCCCGCAAACCGACCCGCGTAGCTCTCGGCCGGGTTCTTGCGCGAGTCGCAGTAGGCCTGCTCGGCGGCGGTGAAGCAGCGATCCCTGAAGCCCCGGTAGCGCTCGAGCGAGCGGCGGACCCGCTCGATCTCGATCAGGTCGACGCCGACCCGCGTCACGGCGAGCGTTCGATCCAGTCCGGGACGTTCGCGATCGAGCTGAGCACGGCGTCGGGGATGACGGCGGAGCGCTCGAGCGCGTCGGGGCGGAACTTGCCCGTCCGCAGGAGCAGCGTCTTCATCCCGAAGAGCTGCGCGCCGCGGACGTCCTGCTCGAGGTCGTCCGTGATCATCCACGTCAGCTCGGGCTCGGCGTCGAGGGCCGCCAGTGCGGCCGCAAAGGCGGAAGCGCTCGGCTTGCCGATCACGGTCGCGTCGACGCCGGTCGCGTACTCGAGCGCGGCGACGAAGGCGCCGCCGTCGAGCATCGGCCCGCGCGCCGTCTGCCACCACGGGTTCTTGTGCAGGCAGAAGAGATCGGCGCCGGCCAGGATCTCCGAGAACGCGCGGGCAAGGTTCATGTGGCTGAAGACCTGGTTCGGCTCCGTGGTCTCGTCGCAGCCGCCGACGAGCACGGCATCGGCGCCCTCGCCGACGAGCTCGATCCCGGCGAGGTCGGGCACGATCGCCGACATCACGAGCCCGTAGACGCGGCGGCCGCCGAGCTGCTCCGCCGCGGCGATCGGCGTCGTCTGCAGCTCCTCGTCCTCGAGCTCGAGCCCCAGCTCCCGCAGCTCGTTCGCGAGCTCGGCGCGGGTGCGGCTCGAGTTGTTGGTGACGTAGCGAAGCCGGTGCCCGTCGGCACGCAGGCGGGCGACCGCCTCCACTGCACCCGGGATCGGCTCGCCCGAGACGTGAAGGACGCCGTCGACGTCCAGCAGAATGGCGGCCATGGAGCAGGATGCTATCCGGGTGACACGTTCAGTCCTACTGCCTCTGGCCGAGATCGAGTTGCGCTTCTCGCGCTCGAGCGGACCGGGCGGCCAGCACGCGAACACGGCCGAGACACGCGTCGAGGCGATTCTCGACGTCGAGGCCTCGTCGGCGCTGACCGACGTCCAGAAGAAGCGCGTGATCGCAAAGGCGGGACCGTCGCTCCGCGCGATCGCTCAGGACGAGCGAAGCCAGTGGCGCAATCGAGAGCTGGCCGTCGAACGGCTCGTCGAGCAACTCCGGGAGGCGCTGAAGGTGCAGCGCCGCCGGATCGCGACGAGACCGACACGGGCGTCGCGCGAGCGGCGCCTCGAGTCGAAGAAGAGGCGATCGACGACGAAGCAGCTCCGTCGGCGGCCCCCGGACTAGCCCGGCACCGTGTAGAGCCGGCCGCCCGTGTTGTCGGCGAACAGGACGCCGCCGCGGTACGGCAGCAAGCCCGTGGACGTCGATGCGGCTGCGTGCACGCACCGGGGTCGTCACCTTCCCCGTGCCGGCGTCGACGCGCCGGAGCGCCGCCATCGTCGGAAAGCCGCCCTTGTCGGCCGCCGCCGCGCGCGCCGGTACCCAGAGCGAGCTGCCGTTCGCGACGACGTCGATGCCACCGGCGCCGATCTCGACCGTCGCCTTCACGGCGCCGGTCTCCGGGTCGAGCCGCAGCAGATCGGTCCCGCGGCCGGTCACCCAGAGCGATCCCGCGGCCCACGCGAGCCGCTCCGGCGCGTCGCCCGGGACGTTCCCGAGCTTCCGGGGACGATTCGTCGCCGTATCGATCGCGACGAGGCCGAGATCGCGGTGGTTGATCACCCACGCCCGCCTGCCACGGAAGACCATGTCCGCAGGGCCGTCGCCGACAGGGATGCGGGTGACGACCTTCCGCCGCGCGGGATCGATCCGTAGGACCGCGCCCGCCCGGTCGTCCACCGTCCAGAGCGAGCCGTCGCCGATCCAGAGGTTGTACGGCGCCGCCGCGCCCGTCGCGATCTTCGCAGTGACCTGCCCGCTCCTGAGGTCGAGCCGTGAGACGTCGCCGCCCGAGTCGAGCGACCACACGGCGCCGAGCCCGGCGATCACGGCGATCGGCGAGCCGCCAACAGGCGTCGAGCGGAGCGAGCCCGTCGAGAGCGTGACGCGGACGACGCGGCCTTCTTCCTTGCAGGCGACCCAGGCAGTGCCGCCGGTAATCGCGAGGGTGGCCGTCGGCCAGTACGGCCCGGCGCCGTCGCACGCCTTCTGGCTCCGGGCTCCCGGGAGCGGTGCAGCGGTGACGAGCAGCACCACGGAGAGCACGAGCGTCCGCATCTCGGGTCAGATATACCGCGGCTTCCGCGGTATGTCAATCCGCGAGAGCCGCCTGTCCTGCGCGGACGAGCTGCTCCAGCGCCGTCCGGTACTGCTCGAGCCCGCCCTCGAGGTGCGCCTCCAGCGCCCGCTCCGCACCCACCACCGTCGGCCGGGCGGCGTCCAGGATCTCGCGGCCACGCTCGGTCACCTCGAGCCGGTGCGAGCGGCGGTCCTCCTCGCTCGGCACCCGCCGCACGAGCTCTCCGTCGAAGAGGGGCTGCATCCGCTCGCGCAGCGTCGAGGGCCGCAGGCCGGTCGCGCGCTCGAGCTCGGTCGGCGTCAGCGGCCCGCTCAGGGCGACGTGCCAGAGCAGGATCTGCGCCGGGCCCTTCAGCCCGAGCCGCTCCACCTCCCGTGAGACGAGCTCGTTCACCAGCTGTCCGGCGACGTAGAGCTCGAAGAGGACACTGGTGTGCACGCGCTTCTTCACGTGCGCGATCATAGGACGCACGTGGACGTCCTCCGGCTCGCCACACTGCTCGAGGAGCTCCCGACGGAGCGGACCCGGCTGCTCGACAACCTCGGCCGCATCCGCCGCGAGGTCGGCCCGATCACCCCCGAGCTCTCGGACGCGCTCGCCGACCGGATGAACCTGCGCCGCGGCGACGTGCACGAGGTCGTCTCCTTCTACTCGTTCCTGCAGGTGCCGGTCGACGGAGTGCGGGTCTGCACCGGTCCGATCTGCGACTGCGCCGGCTCGCGCGAGCTGCTGACCGGCGCCGCGATCGAGGTGCCGTGCCTCGGCCACTGCGACCTGGCGCCGGTCGTCCTCGACGGCGACGCCGTCCGTGGCGGCGTCACCCACTCGACGAACGCCTTCCTGCTCGATCCGGACGGGATCCGTGAGCCGCCCGCGCTGTCGCAGGACGACGTGCTCGAGCGGCTCGAGGCGTCCGGGCTGACCGGCATGGGCGGCGCCGGCTTCCCGACCTGGCGCAAGTGGGATGCCGTCCGCCGCGAGCCCGGCCCGCGGGTCGTGATCGTCAACGCGGACGAGGGCGAGCCGGGGACGATCAAGGACCGCTACGTGATGGAACTGCGCCCGCAGCTCCTGCTCGAAGGGCTCGCGGCGGCGATGCGCTTCTGCGAGACCGACGAGGCGTACGTCTACCTGCGCGAGGAATACGCGACCTCCAGGGCCGTGCTCCAGGCCGCGATCGCGGCTCGAGGGCTTCCGGTCGAGCTCGTGATCGGCGCCGGCGCCTACATCTGCGGCGAGGAGACGGCGATGCTGGAGTCGATGGAGGGCCGGCGCGGGATGCCCAGGCTGCGGCCGCCGTTCCCGGCGCAGTCCGGCTACCTCGGCCGGCCGACGCTGATCAACAACGTCGAGACGCTGGCCCACGTCGCGCTGATCCTCCGCGGCGGTTGGGAGCCGATGCGGCTCTGGTCGGTCTCCGGCGCGGTCGCGAAGCCCGGCTGCTACGCGGCGCCGCTCGACGTCACACTCCGCGGCCTGATCGACGAGTACGCGGGCGGGCTCACCGCCGAGCCTGGCGCGATCGTCCCGGGCGGAGCCGCCAGCGGGATCCTTCCTCCGGCTGCGCTCGACGCGCCGCTGACACGCGACGGGCTGGCCGAATGGGGCTGCGGCGTCGGCTCGGCGGCCGTCCAGGTCTTCCCGAGCGGCTACTCGCCGGTCCGCCTGCTCGCCGAGACGATGCGCTTCTTCGCCGAGGAGTCGTGCCAGAAGTGCACCCCGTGCCGGATCGGCAACCGCGCCCTTCACGCCGTCTTCGAGGGCGAGCGGACGATGAGCCGCGGGCAGGTCGACGAGTGGCTCGAGGCGATGGCGCTGACCTCGATCTGCGGCCTCGGCCAGGCGGCGCCGATCCCCGTCCGCAACGCGTTCGCGCACTGGCCCGAGCTGTTCGAGAAGATGACCGCGTGATCGAGTTCATCCTCGACGGCCGCACGGCGAGCGCCCAGGACGGAGAGCTACTCGTCCACGCTGCCGCCCGCAACGGCGTCTTCATCCCGACGCTCTGCCACGACGACAAGCTCGAGCCGTACGGCGGCTGCCGCATGTGCGTCGTCGGCGTCGAGGGCTCGGCGCGACCGCTCCCCGCCTGCGCCACCCGGGTCGGCGAAGGGATGGTCGTCTCGACCAACTCGAACGTGCCGCAGCTGCGGAAGACGCTGACCGAGATGCTCCTCACCGAGCACCTGAACTCCGATCCCGGTGGACGGCCGAACGAGCTCACGGACCTCGCCGCGGAGCTCGGGGCAGAGCCGCCGTTCGTTCTCCCCGATGCCAAGCGCGAGCCGTACGCGGACCGGAACAAGCTGATGGGCTACGAGCCGGACACGTGCATCCTCTGCAACCGCTGCGTGCGCTACACGCAGGAGGTGATGCAGTGCTCGGCGCTCTCGCTCGAGGGCCGCGGGCCGGAGGCTCGGATCGTGCCGACCTGGGGCAAGAGCTGGCTCGACACCGAGTGCGAGCTCTGCGGCGGCTGCCTCTCCACCTGCCCGACCGGTGCGATCTACGAGAAGTTCCTCGAAGGAGCGGGAGTCGAGGAGCGCGCTCTCGAGCAGACGAAGACGACGTGCACGTTCTGCGGCGTCGGCTGCCAGCTCGACCTGAACGTCGACCCGGAGACGAAGCGGATCGTCAAGGTGACCTCGAAGCCCGAGTACGTCTCGAACGAGGGCAACCTCTGCGTCAAGGGCCGCTTCGCCTTCAACTTCGTCCACCACCCCGACCGCCTCACCGAGCCGCTCGTGCGCGGCGAGGACGGCGAGTTGCATCCGGCGACGTGGGAGCACGCGCTCCAGGTCGCCGCCGAGGGGCTGAAGGGGGTGATGGAGCGCCATTCGCCGCAGCACGTCGGCGTGCTCAGCTCGGCCCGGCTGACGAACGAGGAGAACTACCTGATCCAGAAGCTCGCCCGGACCGGGCTGCAGACCCACTCCGTCCACTCGTGCGAGGCCACCTGACACGCTCCGACCCTCTACGGCCTGGTCAGGTCGTTCGGCAGAGGCGCCTCCACCAACTCGATCCCCGAGATCGAGAACGCCCGCTTCCTGCTCGTGATCGGCTCGAACACGACGGAGGCGCACCCCGTGCTGGCGCTGCGGATCAAGAAGGCGGTGCGGAACGGCGCGACCCTCGTCGTCGCCGATCCGCGGGCGATCTGGCTGACGAAGCTCGCGAAGCGCCACCTGCAGCTCCGCCCCGGCTCGGACGTCTGGCTGCTGAACGCGATCATGCACGTGATCCTCGAGGAGGGGCTCCAGGACGACGACTACATCGCCGCCCACTGCGAGGACTTCGAGGCCGTGCGCGAGGTCGTCGCCCGCTACACGCCTGAGCAGGCCGAGCGCGTCACCGGCGTTCCGGCCGAGGCGATTCGAGCCACCGCCCGCGAGTACGCGACCGAGCGGCACGCAGCGATCTTCTACACGCTCGGGATCACCGAGCACGCGTGCGGCGTCGACAACATCTGGTCGCTCGCGAACCTCGTCCTGATGACGGGCCACCTCGGCTACGAGTCGACCGGCCTGAACGCGCTCCGCGGCCAGAACAACGTCCAGGGCCTGAACGACTCGGGCGCGAACCCGCAGTACTTCCCCGGCTACCAGCCCTGGGACGACCCCGACGTGCGCGAGAAGTTCGCGTCTGCGTGGGGCGTCGACCTCCCCGAGCGGGCCGGCTACCGGCTCGACCAGATGATGAGCGGCCTGCACGACGGGCGGATCAAGGCCCTCTACCTCGTCGGCGAGAATCCCGCACAGACGGAGCCCAACGCCAATCACGTCGAGGAAGGGCTGCAGCGGCTCGAGTTCCTCGTCTCGCAGGACATCTTCCTGAACGAGACCTCGCGGCGGCACGCGAACGTCGTCCTGCCCGCGTCGAGCTTCGCGGAGAAGGACGGGACGTTCACGAACACTGAGCGGCGGATCAACCGTGTCCGCGCCGCGGTGCCGCTGCCCGGCAACGCCCGCGGCGACCGTGAGATCGTGATCGCGCTGGCGCGCGCGCTCGGCTGTGACTGGCCCGAGTATCCGGACGCAGCGTCGGTCTGGAACGAGCTCGCCGATCTCTGCCCCAACTGGTACGGGATCCGTTACCCCCGGCTGGAGGAGCATGGGCTGCAGTGGCCGTGCCCGAGCGAGGACCACCCGGGGACGATGTTCCTGCACGAGGGCCATCCCTCGCTGCCCTCCGGGAAGGGCAAGTTCCACCCGGTCGAGTACCAGCCGCCGATCGAGGAGCCGGACTCCGAGTACCCGTTCGTCCTCTCCACCGGCCGGACGCTCTACCACTACAACTCGGCGGGGATGACGATGCGGGAGGACGGGATCACCGACAAGCAGGTGGATCCGTTCTTCGAGATCGCGGCCGAGGACATGTCGGCGCTCGGCGTTGCAGAGGGGGAGTGGGTGCGGCTCGTCTCGCGCCGCGGCGACCTCACCGCACGCGCGCAGCTCTCCGACCGCGTCTACCCCGGTCTCGTCTGGATGGCGCTGCACTTCGCCGAGGCCCGCGTCAACTGGCTCACGCACGACGTCGGCGACCCGCTGATCGGGACTCCCGAGTACAAGGTCTCCGCGGTCCGGCTGGAGCGCGTCTGACCACGCTCGCACCCGCCTTCGCCGAGCCGCTGCTGCGCGGCCGCTTCGGCCGGCCCTATCTCTACGCCGAGCAGACCGAGACGACGCAGCGGCTGCTCGACGCCGACCAGCCCGAGGGCGCGGTCGCGGTGGCGGAGGAGCAGACGGAGGGGCGGGGGCGAATGGGCCGCCGCTGGGAGGCGCCGGCGGGCTCCTCGCTGCTCGTCTCGACGCTGCTGCGTCCGCCGCCCGAGCGCCGCGCGGCCGAGCTGACACTTCTCGCAGGCGTCGCGGTCGCGGTCGCGGTCGAACGGGCGACGGGGCTTGCGGCGCAGATCAAGTGGCCGAACGACGTCATGCTCAATCGCCGCAAGGTCGCCGGCGTTCTCGCCGAGCTGAAGGACGGTGCCGTCGTGCTCGGGATCGGGATCAACGTCAACCAGCGGCCCGGTGAGCTCCCGGCCGAGACGAAGGTCGCCGCCGGCTCGCTCTACTCGGTGACGGGCCGGGAGTATCGAGCGGGGCGAGCTTCTCGCCGACCTGCTGCTGGAGCTCGAGCGCAGATACGACGCGTGGCGGGAGGCCGGGCTCGATGCGCTGTACGAGGACCTCGGCGCGCGCGACTTCCTCCGCGGCAGGCGCGTGTCGCTCGACGGCGTCGCGGGCACCGCACAGATGATCACGCGCGACGGCCGGCTCGCCGTCGCCACGAGCTCAGGCCTCGTCCTGATCGAGAGCGGCGAGGTCCTGTTCGAGCGCTGACAGCTCGGCCGGTGTGTTCACGTTCGCGAGCAGCCGCGGATCGGCCGCGAGCACGCGTGGGTTGACTCCGCGCAGCGACCACTCGCCCGAGCGGAGCCGCCGTTCGAGCTCCGGCAAGTCGGACTTCGAGTAGGCGCCCGGCAGCGGCCCGGTCTGGGTGACGGCGCCTCGCTCGCCCAGACTGTGCAGCAGCCCGGGCGTGACGAGGGGGCAGTCGACGGGGAGGAAGACCGCGGTCTGGGTGGCGGCGGCGCGGAGCCCGGCGATGACGCCGACGAGCGGCGCCTGCGGCTCCGCGGGCTCGACGACGACGGGGAAGGGGAGCTCGAGATCGCCCTTCCCGACCGCGAGCCGAGCGGGAAACGCCTCCCCGAGCGTCCGCCACGCGCGCTCGGCGAGCGACTCGTCCCGCAACCGGGCCAGCGCCTTCGGAGAGCCGAAGCGGGACGAGGCGCCGCCGACGAGCAGCACGCCCGTCGCCGAGGTCACGCCGGCTTCTCCCAGACCGAGACGTGCTTCTCGCTCTCGCTCGTGAAGGGCTCCTGCGCCCAGCCGGCCCAGCGCCCGCGGAGCGACATCCCTGCGAGCCGCGCCATCAGATCGAGCTCGGACGGCCAGACGTAGCGAAACGGCGGCGAGAGGACCTCGATCCCGCCTTCCTCGATCCAGTAGTGGTGCGAGATCAATCCCTGCCGCGCCACGTCGTACTCGTCGAATCCGAGGTGTGTCGGGCTGACGGCGAACGGCTGGAACCGCTCGCCGGGCGGAAGCCGTCTCAGGTGCGGCACGAGCACCTCGATCACGAAGCAGCCACCGGGCTCGAGGTGCGTGGAGACGTTCTCGAAGCACGCGACCTGCTCGTCCTGGGTCGTCAGGTTCATGATCGTGTTCGCGACGACGTAGGCGACCGTGAACGTCGCCCCCACGGTCGCCGTCGCGAAGTCGCCGACGGTCACGCTGATCCGCTCCGCGCCCGGCTTCGCGCGCAGCCGGGCGAGCATCGCCTCGGACAGCTCGATCCCGTACACCGGCACGCCGCGCGCCGCGAGCGGGAGCGCGATTCGCCCCGTGCCGATTCCGAGCTCGAGCGCCGCTCCGCCGGCGGCCAGCTCGACGAGGAGGTCGACGATCGGGCCGACGACGGCCGTGTCCGCCTGATGCGCGTACCTCTCGTCGAACCGCGCCGCGACGCTTTCACCGAAGTGGTCCTCAGCCATCCATCCGCCACGGCTCGGTGTAGATGTTCAGCGAGCCGTTGCGAACGAAGCCGCAGAGCGTGATCCCGCGGTCCGCGGCCAGCTCGACCGCAAGCGACGAAGGCGCGCCGACGGCGACGACCAGCGGGCAGCCCGCGACCGCCGCCTTCTGGACGAGCTCGAACGAGATCCGGCCGCTGAGGCAGAGGATCGAGCGGGAGAGCGGCAGGAGGCCGTCGAGGAACGCGCGGCCGACGACCTTGTCGAGTGCGTTGTGGCGGCCGACGTCCTCGCGCACGCAGAGCAGGTCGCCACCGGAGGAGAAGAGCCCGGTCGCGTGCAGCCCGCCGGTTGCCTCGAACCCGGCCTGCCCCGCCCGCAGCCGATCCGGGAGCTGCGCGACGAGCGCGGCGTCGACCTGCAGGTCGCTCTCGACGCGCGGCGCCTCGACGGCGACGGCCTCGAGCGCGCCCTTGCCGCAGACCCCGCAGGAGGAGGAGGTGTAGAAGCTGCGCTGCAGGCGGCCGACGTCGGCGCCGGGCGCGTCGACCTCGACCGTGTTCGCGGCCAGATCCTCTGGAACGTGGGCGCCGAGCGGCCGCAGCCCTTCGGAGAGGCAGAAGCCGAGCGCGAGCTCCTCGTCGTGGCCGGGGGTGCGCATCGTCACCGCGACGGCGGCGCCGGCGATCCGGATCTCGAGCGGCTCCTCGACCGCGACGACGTCGTCGACCACCGCGCCCGGCACGCGGGTGACCCGGACGCGCGCCGTCGAATTCGGGAGCGCCGTCACGCTTGCAGCGTACCCCGCAAGAGTTAGGCCGGACCCCGCGCAAGAGTTAGGCCGGACCGGCGTCTTTAGTCCTACCGATGCACGAATTGACCGCAGATTTCGGAACCGGCCTCCGCGCCCACCTCGGCCTCGAACTTGCCGAGCCGACCACGCTCGAAGTCGCCTTCGAGCGGGTCGAGATCGCGCTGGAGCGAGTAGTTGTCCCGCCGCCAGAGCCCGAGCTGACCTCGGGCGCGTCCCTGGACGTGCTCGAGGCGCTCGAGGCCGAGCTGGTCGATCGCGAGCGCGCGCTGGCCGCACGCGAAGCCTCGCTCGCGGGCCGGGCCGGAAGCCTCCTCGCAGCCGCCCAGGCCCTGTACGACGAGGTCCTCGGCGGCCCAGCCGACCACGACGACGAGCTTGCCCGCATGCGGCGGAGGAAGAGCGTTGCCTGAGGCGCGCATGGTCGAGCACATCGAGCGGATCCGCGGGGACCGTCTGCGCCGCTGGAGCGTCTACTCGGCCGTCCCGTTCATCTGGCTCGCACTCGCTCTGCTGAACCCGTTCGTGCTGCTCGTCCCGCCGATGCTCACCTTCGCGATCTGGAAGGCGATGGAGTACGGGATGATCGACCGGAACGACCCGCCCGAGGATCCCGACTTCTACTAGTCGAGCAGCTCGGCGATCTGGTCGTAGCCGCGGCTCCGGGCGTGCTCGAGCGGTGTCACCCCGTCTCGGTCGGCAAGGTCGGTGCTCGCGCCCGCGGCGACGAGGAGCCGGACGATTTCCTGATGGGCAGCGCCGCCGTCGCCGAGGATCACGGCCTCGAGCAGCGCCGTCCAGCCGAGATCGTTGACGTGGTCGATGTCGACATCGGTCTGCAGGAGGGCCCGCACCAGCGCGACGTGGCCGCGGTCGGCCGCGGGGATCAGCGCGGTGCCGCCGAAGCGGTTGGTACGCGTGAGATCGGGGTCGCCGCGAAGCACCTCGCGCAGCACGTCGACGTCGCCGGTCTCCCCGACGGCGAGGAACGCGTTCGAGCGGGTCTCGTCCTGGACGTCGACGTCCGCTCCCGCGTCGACGAGCGCGCGGACGACTGCGGGCGCCCCTGCATAGGCCGCTGCGGTGACCGCCGTCCGGTTGCCCTCGCCACGGTCGTCGGGCGAGGCGCCGCGCCGGAGCAGGTCGTTCACCGCCTCCAGGTCGCCAAGGCCCGCTGCGCGGGCGAGCTCGCCGTCGGCGGGACGATCGTCTCCGCCTCCGCAGCCGCCCAGCGCGAGCGCGGCGAGCACAAGAACCAGCCGGCGCCTATTCGACCGTGACGGTCTTGGCGAGGTTGCGCGGCTGGTCGACGTTGAGGCCGCGCAGGCGCGCGATCCGGTAGGCGAGCAGCTGCAGCGGAATGATCGCCAGCACCGCCTGGAGGAAGTTCGGCGTCTTCGGCACGTAGATGACGTCGTCGGCATGGTGCTGGATGTCCTCGTTGCCGTCGGTCGCGATCGCGATCACGTGGGCGCCGCGCGCTCGAACCTCCTGGATGTTCGAGACGAGCTTGTCGTAGACGTGGATGTCGGTGGCGACGACGACGACGGGCGTGTCGTCGTCGAGCAGCGCGATCGGCCCATGCTTCATCTCGCCGGCGGAGTACGCCTCGGTGGGGATGTAGCTGATCTCCTTCAACTTCAGCGCCCCTTCGAGCGCAACGGGCAGACCGATGTGGCGGCCGAGGTAGAGGAAGAACGGCTTGTCCGCGTATCGCTGCGCGATCTCCTCGATCGGATGGTCGCCGTCGAGGAAGACGTCGATCTTCTTCGGCAGGTCGTAGACCTTGTCGAGGATGAACGAGATCTCTCCGGCCGGCATCGTCTCCCGCACCATCGCCAGCTTCAGCGCGACGAGGTAGAGGAGCGATACCTGGGCCGTGAACGTCTTCGAGGCGGCGACGCCGACCTCGAGCCCGCAGCGCGTGTAGAGGACGGAGTCGACCTCGCGCGTGATCTGCGAGCCCATCATGTTCGTGATCGCGACGGTGCGGGCGCCCTTCTCGCGGGCGAGCTTCATCGCCTCGATCGTGTCGCGCGTCTCGCCCGACTGCGAGATCCCGATCACGAGCGTGTTCTCGTCGATCACCGGGTTGCGGTAGATCCACTCGGACGCGATGTCGGGCTCGACGGGGACCCGGGCCCACTCCTCGATCACGTACCGCCCGACGACGCCGGCGTGGTAGGCCGTGCCACAGGCCAGGATCACGATCCTGCGCAGGTCACGCAGCTCCTGCTCGCTCATCCCGAGCCCCTCGAGCACGAGCGTGCCGTGGCGGACGCGATCGCCGATGGTCTCGGCGACGGCCTCGGACTGCTCGTAGATCTCCTTGAGCATGAACGTCTCGTAGCCGCCCTTCTCGGCACCCTCGTCGTCCCAGTCGAGCTCGACCGGATCGTGTTCGACCTGGGAGCCGTCGACACGGGTGAAGACCGAGCCTGCGGGCGTGATCGTGACGATGTCGCCGTCGTCGGGGAACTGGACCTGGCGCGTCTCCTTCAGGAACGCTGCCGCATTCGACGCGAGGAACATCTCGCCGTTGCCGATCCCGACCACGAGCGGCGTCTGGTGGCGCGCGGCGACGAGCAGGTCGGGGTGGTCGTGGTGGATGACGACGAAGGTGAAGTGGCCTTCGAGCTCGGCAAACGTGCGCCGGACCGCCTCCGTCAGATCGCCCTCGTAATGGCGCTCGATCAGGTGCGACACGGTCTCCGCGTCGGTCTCGGAGGTGAAGGCGTGCCCGTCGGCGAGCAGGCCCTCGCGCAGCTCGCGGTAGTTCTCGACGATCCCGTTCAGGACGATCGACATCTTCGAGCCGTCGCAGCCGGTCAGCGGGTGCGCGTTCGCCTCGGTGACGCCGCCGTGCGTCGCCCAGCGTGTGTGGCCGAGGCCGTGGGTGGACTTGGAGCCGTTGGGGCCTGCAGCCTCCTTCAGGTTCTGGAGATTGCCGACGGCGCGGACGTACTCGAGCCCGTCGGCCTCGCGGAGCGCGATCCCGGCGGAGTCATAACCGCGGTACTCGAGCCGCTCGAGACCCTGGATCAGGAGCTGCTTGCACTCCCTCGGCCCGACGTATCCGATGATTCCGCACATGCATAGCCCCTTCTCCGAACTGTGAAACCGGAAAACGCGTCCGAGAACGCGGAAAAGCCCGGCGCACCTCCCGCTTCGTCGCGGGCTAGCCGAGCTCCCTCTTCACGAGGGCTGCGATCCTAGCACAGTATTGCAGGGCTTTCTCCTCCGTTTCGGCCTCGCCGAGGACGCGGATGAGCGGCTCCGTGCCCGACGCACGGACGAGGACGCGGCCCGACCCGTTCAGCTCCTCATTGAGTCGCTGGGCCTCCGCGAGCGCCTCCTGCGGCACTTCCCGCCGTGAGACACGGACGTTCTCCTTCGCCTGCGCGTAGCGCGGCATCACAGCCACGGCCTCGGCCAGAGTCCGGCCGCGCACGGCGTCGCAGAGAAGGAGTGCGGCGGCCAGGCCGTCGCCGGTGACGTGGTCTCGCAGGCAGATCACGTGGCCCGACTGCTCGCCGCCGAGGATCCCGTGCTCGCGCCGGAGCGCCTCGAGCACGTAGCGGTCGCCGACAGGCGTCGTCACGACGCGCACACCGCGCTCGTCCATCAGCCGGTGGAAGCCGAGGTTCGTCATGACCGTCACGGCGACGAGGTCGACGTTCAGATGGAGCGCGAGGACCGCGAGGATCTGGTCGCCGTCGACCGCGTTGCCGTCGCCGTCGACCGCCAGCATCCGGTCGCCGTCGCCGTCGAACGCGACACCGAGATCGAGTCCGCCCTCGCGGACGGTCTCCTGCAGCAGCGCGAGGTCGGTGGCGCCGCAATCCGTGTTGATGTTCTCGCCGTTCGGCGCGTCGCCGATCGCGGTCACCTCGGCGCCGAGCCGCTCGAACGCCTCCGGCGCGATCCCGGCATAGGCGCCGTTGGCGCAGTCGACGCCGATCCGAAGGCCGGTGAGGTCCTTGCCGAAGCGCTCGAGCACATGGTCGAGGTAGCTCTCGGTGTAGACGTCGACCCGGTCGACCGAGCCGCCACCACGTTCGGGCGCGTCGAGCAGCCCCTCGATCTCCTCCTCGGAGGCGTCGCTCAGCTTGCTGCCGTGCTGGTCGAAGAACTTGACCCCGTTGTACTCGGGCGGGTTGTGCGAGGCGGAGATGACGACGCCGAGATCGAGCGCGAGCAGCGCGACAGCAGGCGTCGGCAGAACGCCCGCGAGCACCGCATTGCCGCCCGCCGCAACGACGCCGCGCGCGAACGCCTCCTCGAGGTCAGGCCCCGAGCCGCGCGTGTCGCGGCCGACGAAGACGCGGCCGCGCCCCGACCAGAGGGTCGCTGCCTTCCCCAGCTGCTCGACGAGCTCCGCGGTCAGATCCTGGCCGACGACGCCACGGACGCCGTCCGTCCCGAAGTACCGCCTCACGCCCCTGGCCGCCGTGGCTCCCGCCGGGCGGAGCCCGGCTCCGCCACGGCTCGCGCCGCTCGCGCCACGCTGCTCTCCGGGGCCGTGCTCACGCACTGTCCCCTCCGGCATCGCGCCGCGAGCGGCGCGCCAGGAACGCGAGGTGCGCGCAAGGCGCGGGTTATCGCTTGGAGAACTGCGGGGCCTTGCGGGCCTTGTGCAGCCCGGCCTTCTTGCGCTCGACGACGCGGGCGTCGCGGGTGAGGAAGCCCTCGCGCTTGAGCGGCACGCGCAGTTCCGGATCGGCCTCGACGAGCGCGCGGGCGATCCCGTGGCGCACGGCTCCGGCCTGGCCGGACGGGCCTCCGCCGTGGACGCGGACGCGGATGTCGAACGTCCCCTCGACGCCGGCCGTCTTCAGCGGCGCGAGCGCGAGGGTGCGGTGCGTGGCCCGCGGGAAGTAGTCCTCGAGCGTCCGGCCGTTGAACCACGTCTTGCCGTCGCCCGGGCGGAGGATCACGCGCGCGACCGAGGTCTTGCGCTTGCCGGTGCCGAGGTACTGCGCCTGCTCTGCCACTACGAGACCTCCAACGTCTTCGGCGCCTGCGCCTCGTGCGGATGCACGGGACCGGCGTAGATCTTCAGCTTCGTGATCTGCCGGCGCGCGAGCCGGTTGCGCGGGAGCATGCCCTTGACCGCCTTGCGCAGCACTTCGGTCGGCCGCCGCTCGAGCTGCTCGCGCAGCGTCCGCGTCCGGAGCCCGCCCGGATAGCCGGAATGGCGGTGGTACAGCTTCTGGTCGAGCTTCTGTCCCGTCACCGCGATCTTCTCCGCGTTGACGACGATCACGAAGTCGCCCGTGTCGATGTGCGGCGTGTAGGCCGGCTTGTTCTTGCCCCGGAGCGTGTCGGCGATCTGGGTCGCGAGACGGCCGAGGGTCTTGCCGTCGGCGTCGACGACATACCACTCGCGTGCGATCTCGCCCGGCTTTGCGCTGTAAGTCTTCATTTCACAGAAAGAGGGCGCACATCGGGTGCGCCGGCGGCGGATCGTAGCAGAATCCAGGCCGCGGGCAGGCCCAGCAGGGCCGTCGCGATGAAGGAGAGCGCCTCGACTCCGAGCTCGCTGTAGACGACGCCGCCGAGGAGCACGAGCGCCGCTCCAGTGAAGCTCGAAAGCTGGTCTGTGAGCCCGATCAGCTTCCCACGTTCGGCCGGCAGCGCTCTGTCGGCGAGGTCGGTGACCGCCGCGACGTACGAGATGTTCCACCCCAGGCCGAGCAGGAAGAGCGAGGCCGACATCCAGAAGACGCTCTCGAACCACGCGAGCCCGAGCGTCGAGAGCGCCATCAGCAGCAGTCCGGCGACCTGGCAGGGCCGGCGGCCGACCGCGTCCACGAGCTGGCCGATCACGAGCACGAGCGCGTACATGCCGACGATGTGGAGGCTGATCACCGTGAAGACGTCGGACTGGTGATGGCCGTGGTCGATCACGAGAAAGCCGGTCAGGTTCATCACCGAGACCATCCCCGCAAAGCTCGCAATCGCAGCGACGAGGGCGGTCAGCACGCCCGGACGGCGGACGATCTCGTGGAGCGGCGCGGCCACGTCGAACTCCGAGCCGCCCGCGTCGAAATGGAGCTGCTGGGCGATCGTCCGCGGGTCGGGCCGGATGCAGAGGACGAGCGCGAGCCCGACGACCATGATCCCGGCGGCGGCGACCCACGGCAGCACGAGCGACTCCAGGTCGAGCTCCTTGCCGGCGAAGAGCGGCCGGAAGACGAGCGGCCCGAGCGCGGCGCCGAAAAGCGCGCCGAAGAGGACATACGAGATCCCGCGGGCGCGGCGCTCCGGCGGGTACATGTCGGCCGCCGCCGCCCGCGCGAGCAGGATCGTCCCCTGCGCGATCCCGACGAGGGCGAAGCCGGCGATCACGAGCACGGCCGAGTCGACCTGGCAGCCGAGCGCCGTCGTCAGGCAGCCGGTGATCCCGGCGAGGCAGCCTCCCGCAAGCACGGGGACGCGGCCGTAGCGGTCCATCAGGCGTCCGGCCGGGAGCGCCGCCAGGGCGCCGGCGGTGAGGAAGATCGCCGGCCCGAGGCCGAGGATCCCTTCGATGTTGGTGACGAGCACGAGCGTGACCGTGCCGACCGCAACCGCGAGCTGGACCATGCCGGAGAGCGACGTCAGAGTCGCGGCGAGCAGGATCGTGTTGCGACGGACCGGGAAGCGCTCCATCGCGCGACCCTATCCCAGCAGCGTCTCGGCGAGCCCGGCGCGGAACGCCGCGGCGCCGCCGTGCGCGGGGTGCCGGACGTACGGGCCGCCGAGCCGCGCATGAGCGAGCCGGCCGATCGCGACGACCCGGCGGCCGTCGGCGAGCTCGCGGAGGAACGTGTCGGACTGCTCGACCTCGGCTCGGGTCGGCTGACGGTTCGACTCCGCCGTGCCCGGATGCGTCGGGACGAGGTTCCAGAGCAGGACACCGTCCTCGAGCCCGAGCTCCGCCAACGTCCGCTGCACGATCGTCGCCGTCGCCTCCGCCGGCCCGTAGCCGGACAGCTGGCGCTCGGACGTGAACGGGATCCCCGAGACCCGTGCGCCGCGGTAGCCGGGCGCCTCGCCGACCAGCAGGATCCGCGTCTCGCGCCGTTCGCGCAGGTACCGCTCCAGCCGGGCGCGCCGGAGCTCGGAGTCCGCGTACTGGTTGAAGGTGGCGCCGATCCGCGCCGCGGCGAGCCGGTCGACGAAGCCCGTCGTCATCGCGCTCTAGCCTAGAAGCGGTGCAGCGCCGACGCGTCACCGTCCAGGGTCACGTCCAGGGCGTCTTCTTCCGCGAGACGACCAGGCGCCGCGCGCTCGCCGACGGCGTCTCCGGCTGGGTCCGGAACCTCCCCGACGGCAGCGTCGAAGCGGTCGTCGAGGGAGAGCGCGAGGCGGTCGAGCGCCTCGTCGGCTTCCTGCGCGACGGCCCGCGCGGTGCGCGCGTCGATTGGGTCGACGTCGTCACCGAGGAGCCGGAAGGGCTCGCCGGCTTCGACGTCCGCTAGCCCCTTACTCCCACTCGATCGTGGCCGGCGGCTTCGAGCTGATGTCGAGCGCGACGCGGTTGACGCCCGGGATCTCGTTGATGATCCGGCTCGAGATCGTCTCGAGCAGGTCGTAGGGCAGGCGTGCCCAGTCTGCAGTCATCGCATCGTCCGAGGTGACCGCGCGGATCACGATCGGATAGGCGTAGGTGCGCTCGTCGCCCTGGACGCCGACGGACTTGATCGCGGGCAGGACGGCGAAGCTCTGCCAGAGGTCGCGGTAGAGGCCGGCGCGCCGCACCTCCTCCTGCAGGATCGCGTCGGCGCCTCGCAGGATCTCGAGCCGCTCGCGCGTGACCTCGCCGATGATCCGGATCGCGAGCCCCGGGCCGGGGAAGGGCTGCCGCCAGACCATCCGCTCCGGCATCCCGAGCTCCTCGCCGACCCGGCGCACCTCGTCCTTGAAGAGCAGGCGCAGCGGCTCGACGAGCTCCATCTGCATGTCCTCGGGCAGGCCGCCGACGTTGTGGTGCGACTTGATCTTCGCGGCCACGCCCTCAGTGCCGCCCGACTCGATCACGTCGGAGTAGAGCGTCCCCTGGACGAGGAACCTGATGTCGCCGAGCTTCCCGGCCTCCTCCTCGAAGACGCGGATGAACTCCTCGCCGATCCGCCGCCGCTTCTCCTCGGGCTCGGCGATCCCCTCGAGCCGCGCCAGGAACCGGTCCTCCGCCCGGACGTGGACGAGCGGCACGTTGAAGTGGCCGCCGAACGTCTCGGCCACCTGCTCGGCCTCGTTCGAGCGCATGAAGCCGTGGTCGACGAAGACGCAGGTGAGCTGGTCGCCGACGGCCTTGTACACGAGCAGCGCGGCCACCGCCGAGTCGACGCCGCCCGAGAGGCCGCAGATCACCCGGTTGCTCCCGACCTGCGCGCGGATCCGCTCGACCTGCTCCTCGATCACAGCGGCCGGCGTCCACGCCGGGGGCGCGCCGGCGATGTCGTAGAGGAAGTTCTTCAGCAGGTCCTGGCCGTGCGGCGTGTGCACGACCTCGGGGTGGAACTGGACGCCGTAGAGCTTCCGCTCCTCGTCCTCGAACGCAGCGACCGGTGTCGCCTGGGACGTCCCCGTGACGACCGCCCCTGCCGGCGGCGCGACCACCGTGTCGCGGTGGCTCATCCAGACGACCTGCTGCTCGGGCAGCCCCGCGAAGAGGGCGCCGGTGCCGCCGTCGAGCTCCGTCTTACCGAACTCGGACGCACCCGTGCGCGCGACCTCGCCGCCCAGCTCGAGCGCCAGCAGCTGCGCGCCGTAGCAGATGCCGAGCGTCGGGATCCCGAGCTCGAAGAGCGACTCGTCGATCCGCGGCGCGCCCTCGGCGTAGACCGAGGCCGGGCCACCGGAGAGGATCAGCGCCGCCGGGTTCCGCCGCCGCACCTCCTCGGCGCTGAGCGTGTGCGGCACGAGCTCGGAGTAGACGCGGGCGTCCCGCACGCGGCGCGCGATCAGCTGCGCGTACTGGCCGCCGAGGTCGAGGACGAGCACCGGCCGCTCCTCAGCACCGGGCTCGGGAAGCGGGAGCGGGTGCACCGAGGCCATCAGGGCCGCCGGTAGTTCGGCGAGTCCTTCGTGATCGTGACGTCGTGCGGGTGGCTCTCGCGGAGGCCTGCGCCCGTGATCCGGACGAAGCGGGAGTCGAGCTTGAGCGCCTCCAGCGTCGCCGCGCCCGTGTAGCCCATCGCCTGCCGGAGGCCGCCGACGAGCTGGTAGAGGATCTGCTGCACCGGGCCCTTGTAGGGCACGCGTCCCTCGATCCCCTCCGGCACGAGCTTGTCGACGTCCTCGACGTCGCCCTGGAAGTAGCGATCCTTGGAGAAGGAACGCGCCTTCATCGCGCCGAGCGAGCCCATGCCGCGGTACTCCTTGAAGCGCTCGCCCTGGACGAGGATCACGTCGCCGGGGCTCTCGTCGGTGCCGGCGAGCATCGAGCCGAGCATGACCGTGTCCGCGCCGGCGGCGAGCGCCTTCGCGATGTCGCCCGACGAGGTCATGCCGCCGTCGGCGACGACGGGGACTCCCTGCCGGATCGCGTGCTCCGCGCACTCGAACACGGCGGTGATCTGCGGGACGCCGACGCCTGCGACCACGCGGGTCGTGCAGATCGAGCCGGGCCCGATCCCGACCTTGATCGCGTCGGCGCCCGCGTCGATCAGGGCCTCCGCCGCCTCCGCGGTGGCGATGTTGCCCGCGATCACCTGTACGTCCCACTCGGCTTTGATCCGCCGGACCATCTGGACGACCGACGCCGAGTGCCCGTGCGCGGTGTCGACGACGACGACGTCGACCTCGGCGTCGATCAGCGCGCCGGCGCGCTCGAACGCGTCGGGGCCGACACCGACCGCAGCACCGACGCGGAGCCTGCCCTGCTCGTCCTTGGTCGAGAGCGGGAACTCGATCCGCTTCTGGATGTCCTTGACCGTGATCAGCCCCTTGAGGTGGCCCTCCGCGTCGACGACCGGAAGCTTCTCGATCTTGTGGCGGTGCAGGATCTCGTTCGCCTCGTCGAGGGTCGTGCCGACGGGGGCGGTGACGAGGTTGCGGGAGGTCATCAGCGCCGAGACGGGCTGACGCGTGTTCGACTCGAAGCGGAGGTCGCGATTGGTCAGGATCCCGACGAGGACACCACCGTCGTCGGTGATCGGGACGCCGGAGATGCGGTAGCGCGCCATCAGCTCGAGCGCGTCCGCGACGGAGTCCTCGGGCCGGAGGGTCACCGGCTCGACGATCATCCCCGACTCGGAGCGCTTGACCTTGTCGACCTCCGTGACCTGGTCGGCGATCGAGAGATTGCGGTGGAGGATCCCGATCCCGCCCTCGCGCGCGAGCGCGATCGCGAGCCGGGCCTCGGTGACCGTGTCCATCGCCGCGGAGACGATCGGGATCTCGAGCGCGATCGTCCGGGTCAGCCGCGTCGCCGTGCGTACATCGTTCGGGAGCACGGACGACTCGGCGGGCACGAGCAGCACGTCGTCGAAGGTGAGGCCTTCACGGCCGAACTTCTCGTCGTACGAAAGCTCCTGCCCCTCCAAGGCAGACAGCGTAACAGCGTCGCTGGACGGGCTAGCCGACCGGGGCGAGCTCCACGACCTCGACGGCGCCGACCATCCGGCCGGCGTCGCGCGGGTCGAAGAGGCCTGCGCCGACCTCGAGCGTCGAGGCCGTTCCCGCTGCGACCGCGAGCTTGAGCGCATCCTCGGCGCTCTTGCCGGCGAGGTGGGCGGCGATGAACTGCGCGAGCAGGACGTCGCCCGCGCCGACGACCGACACCGCGTCGACGTTCGCGGGCGCATTCGCGCGGTAGCGGCGGACCTGCCGGTCCTCGCGGAAGAGCGCGTAGCAGCCGGATTCGAGCGTGATGTGCACGTTCCGCGCGCCGAGCTCGGCGATCGTGTCGAGCGCCATCAGGAAGTCCTCCTCGTCCTCGAGCTCCTGCCCGACGACGTGCTCGGCCTCGCGCTGGTTCGGCGAGACGAGCCACGGCTCCGCCTCGGTGCCGAGCCGGAGCGGCTGCCCCTCCGAGTCGAGGATGACGTGGACGCCGCGGCGGTTGAGGTCGCGCACGGCCTCGGCGTAGAAGCTCTCCTCGACGCCGCGCGGCAGCGAGCCGGCGAAGACGACGAAGTCGGCGCCGCGGGAAAGGTAGTGGAGCTTCTCGAGCAGGGTCTCCAGCTCGTCGCTCGTCACCTTCGGCCCCCACTCGTTGATCTCCGTGTACGAGCCCTCGGTCGGGTCGACGACGGCGGTCGAGGTGCGCGACTCCTCGCCGATGCGGACGAAGTCGTTCAGGATCGCCTCGGCCGTCAGTTCCTCGACGATCCGCGTGCCGGTGCGGCCGCCGGCGAGGCCAGTCGCGACGACCGGCACATCGAGCCGCTTCAGCGCACGGGCGATGTTGATCCCCTTGCCGCCGGCGAGCGTCAGCACCTGGCTCGCGCGATGACGCTGGCCGCGTTGAAAGTTCGGGACGGTCAGCGTGCGGTCGAGAGCGGCGTTCAGCGTGACGGTGACGATCATCCCAGCAGTCCCCCTAGATGGTGGAGCGTTCGGCCCGCATAGAACCCTACGCGTCCGACGGCACCCGGCTTCTCGACCGCGTTCGCGGCGACGAGTGGCGAGCGGGCGATCACGGTGCCCCCTGCGAGCACCTGGACCTCGCCGAGGCGCTGGCCCTTGCGAACGGGGAGCGCGGCCTCGACGGGCATGACCACGCGCTCGACCAGCGGCCGCTCGACGTGGACCACGCGCAGCGCAGGCTTGGCGGCGACGAGGCGGACCGGGTCTTTGCCGTAGGCGGTGCGCACGTTTCCGTAGACGCGGTCGCCGTCGATCGCCCAGACGGTCCGGTAGCGCGAAAGCCCCCAGACCAGCAGCCGCGAGAGGTCGGCGTTGCGGCCCTCACGTGTCTCGCCGCCGAGGATCGTCGCGTAGATCGTGACGCCGCCGCCTCGGGCGGCCGCGACCTGCGACCAGCCGGCGCCGTCGGTGTGTCCCGTCTTGACGCCGATCACGTTCGGGGAGGTCGAGAGCAGGTCGTTCCACGAGTGCAGCCGACGCCCGGCGGCGGTCGCGTCCACGAGGCGAACTGTCTCGCGGATGAACGGCTTGTTCATCGCCACCCGCCCCAGCTTCGTCACGTCGGCCGCGCTGGAGTAGTGGCCGGGCGCATCGAGCCCGTCGGGGTTCGCGAAGTGCGTGTCGCTCATCCCGAGCTGGCGCGCGCGGGCGTTCATCATCCCGACGAACCGTGTCACGGAGCCGTCGCCGACGAAGGCGGCGATCGCGTTCGCGGCGTCGTTCGCGCTCTGGATCAACGCCGCCCGGATCAGGTCTCGCAGGGTCACCCGCTCGCCCGGGACGAGGTTGATCGTCGACTCGCCGACGGCGGCCGTGCGCTTGGAGACGGTCGCGACGTCGTCGAGCGAGGCGTGCTCGAGCGCCACGATCGCGGTCATCAGCTTCGTGATCGAGGCCATCGGCAGGTGCTCGTGCTCGTCCTGCGCGGCCAGGATCTCGCCGGTGCCGGAGTTCTGCACGACGTACGCGTCCGCGTCGACGGGCGGTGGGGCGGCAGCCGCGACGACTGCGAGCAGGAGCGTCGCGGCGATCGCGGACAGGAGGGCGAGCCGCTTCACGCGGCGCGGACTCTACTTGACGCGGATTCGCTGACCGACCGTCAGAGCCACCGGGTCGACGTCCGGATTGAGGACGAGCAACTGCTCGACGGTCGTGTTGTGCTCGTCCGCGATCACGGCGAGCGTGTCGCCAGCCTGGATCACGTAGAACTCCGCGCCCGCCTCGTTCGTCGTCGAGCCGGTCGTGCCCGGCTCGGTGGTCGTGGCGGTGGTCGTTGCCGCCGTGGTCGCCGGCGGAGGCGTCGCGTCGCCGCTGTCGAGACCGGAGCGGACGAGCAGGATCGCGACCGTCGCCGCCGCGAGGAAGGCGATGGGAGCTGCATACCGCGCGAGCCTGGCGTTGCGCCGCATTACCAGCCCGAGACCGACCAGACGTCGGCCCGAAGGCGAGCGGCTTCGGCTCCGGCCGCGCCGCGCCAGTCCTCGGTGCTGCCGCGGTAGGCGAAGATCACCGACCGGGAGGCCGTGACGAGCGCGCTCGCAGGGCCGCTCGTGAACGCACGCGCGACGTCGGCGGCGGTGGCGCCCTGTGCCCCGACGCCGGGCAGCAGCAGGACGGCGCGCGGGAGCAGCTTGCGCGCCTCGGCGACCGCCCGCGGGACGGTCGCGCCGACGACGGCGCCGACGCTCGACAGACCTCGCTCCCCGATCAGGTCCGCCCCCCACTCGCCCACGAGCGCAGCCACGTGCTGCCAGACGCGCCGGCCGTCGGAGAGCGTCAGCTCCTGGATGTCGCCCGCGCCGGCATTGGAGGTGCGCACGAGGCAGAAGATGCCCGCTCCGTGCAGTCGGCACGCCTGCAGGAACGGCTCGACCGAGTCGCCGCCGAGGTACGTGTTGACCGTGAGCGCATCCGCCAGCGCCTCGCGCTCGTCGTGGGGCTCGAGATAGGCGGCGGCGTAGGCGCGCGCGGTCGAGCCGATGTCGCCGCGCTTGCCGTCGGCGATCACGAGCAGGCCGGCGGCGCGGCCGTAGTGGCAGACGCGCTCGAGCGCCGAGATCCCGTCGCCGCCGAGCGCTTCGAAGAAGGCGACCTGCGGCTTGACGGCGACGACGTAGGGGGCGACCGCGTCGATGATCCCGCAGCAGAAGCGGGCGTAGGCGTTGGCCGCCTCGGCGCGGCCGAGCACCGCCTCGCCCCGCAGCTCGACGGGAAGCAGGTCGAGGCGCGGATCGAGCCCGACGACGAGCTGGCTGCGCTTGCGCTCGACCGCCTCCGCAAGCCGGTCGGCGAAGGTCGCGGTGGCGATCGAGGCCATGCGCAGAGACTAGGCAGCCAGCCGGACCTCCGCCAGAGGCAGCACGCGCAGCTCCGGCGGCGGCCGGCGTAGGAACGAGCCGATCAGGAGCAGCTCGTCCGCGTCGGCAGGCCTGAGCGACGGCTCGGCGCGGGCCGCGGCTGCCAGCGCTGCCTCGGCCTCCGTCCGGCCGGCGTCACCGGGCAGCAGCGTCCGCGCCGCGGCGACACGGCCGCCGGAGACGAGATACATCCGCTGGAAGCCGTCCTCAGCCGCCGGCACGAGGAGGCACAGCTCGAGCGCGCGGAGCCGGTCGAGCTCTGCGAGCGACGCGGCGACGTCCTCGAGCGCAGCGATCCGGTCACGTAGCCGCGCCGCATCCTCGAAGCGCAGGTCGGCGGACAGACGCTGCAGCTTCCGCCGGAGACCGGACAGCGCGGCCGCAGGCTCGCCGTCCCAGTCGCTGAGCGCGCGGACCGCTGCCTGGGCGCGCTTGCGGCTCTTGAGCGGGCCGTACGGACCGGGCGAGTCGGTGACGCACCAGCCGGCGCCGCGGCGCCTGAGGTAGACGTAGCGATCGGGGCGCGCGCTGCGCGCGTTGGCGGGCGGACGCAGCTCCCGGAGCAGGCGCAGCTCCTCGAGACCCGCCTCGAGCTCCGAGCCGAGGACGCGCCATTCGACCCGCTCCAGCGCGCCGAGAGCTGCCTCGACCGCGGGCCGCTGCCGCTCGGTGCGGAAGTACGACCGCAGCCGTCCCCGCAGGTCGCGGGCGCGGCCGACGTAGAGCACCTGATCGTTCCGGTCGCGGAAGAGGTAGACGCCGGGGCGAGGCGGCGCGCCGGCGACGAGCGAGCGCTTGCCGGCGAGGCGGCGTGCCCGCGGCGCCGCGAGGTCGACGAGCTGCGCCACCGTCTCGGCGCCGCGCTCCTGCGCGAGGCCGATCAGAGCGAGCAGGATCTCCGCCGTCGCCTCGGAGTCGGCGAGGGCGCGGTGGCACGGCCGCGTCGACGTGCCGAAGAAGTAGGCGAGCGCGGCCAATCCGACGCGCTTCTGGCGGCCCTCCAGCAGCCGCCGCGCGAGCCAGACGGTGTCGACGACCGGCGAGGCCACCCGCCGGCCCGTGAGGCGCTCGACCTCGCGGTCGAGAAAGCCCATGTCGAAGCGCGCGTTGTGGGCGACGAGCACGGCGTCGCCGGCGAACTCGAGAAAGCGGCGCACCGCCAGCTCGACGGGGGGCGCTCCCCGGAGCTCGCCCGGGTCGATCCCCGTCAGCGCCACGATCGGGGCTGGGAGCGGCCGCCGTGGATTCACGAGCGTCTCGAAGCGCTCCTCCAGCTCGAGTCCGCGCACGCGTACGGCGCCGATCTCGCAGATCGCCGACGACCCCGGCGAGAGACCCGTCGTCTCGAGGTCGAAGACGACGTACGTCGCGTCCTCGAGCGGGAGCGCCGCTCCCGGCGGCGCCGCGAGCCCGACGCTTGCGCCGCGCCAGGCCAGGCGCGCGTCGCCGTCGACGACGTCCGCGAGCAGCGAGCGGGCGAGCCCCGCCGGAACGTGGCGCAGCGCGTAGAGCGCACGGGCCGCGTCCTCGGCCGGCACCGGGCCGTGCCTGGCTTCGACCAGCTCCACGAGCCGGTCGGCCGCGTCGAACGAGAGCTGCATGCGCAGAGCCTAGGCGAACATATGTTCGACTGCAACGGCAAAGAGAAGGCCGCGACGCCTGCGCGGCCTTCTCGACCCTCGAACGAGGATGCGGTGCTAGCCGCCCTTGACCGCTGCCTTCAGCTGGCTGCCTGCCGAGAACTTCGGCACGGTCGCCGCCGGGATGTGCACTTTCTGGCTCGGATTGCGGGGATTGACGCCCTCGCGCGCGGCGCGGTCGCTCGTCGAGAACTTGCCGAAGCCGGTGAAGGTGATCGTGTCGCGCTTCTTGAGCGCGTCGGTCACCGTGTCGAGGACCGCCTCCACTGCGGCGCCGGCGTCGCGGCGGGACAGATTCGCCCGGGACGCGACCGCGTCAACGAACTCCTGCTTTGTCACTTGCAACTCCTTTGGTTCGTGGGACCTACGGAAACCCGCGGCCACCCTAACAGCACAATCGGACTGCCTCAACGGTTACGTGGCTCAACCATGCGGATTTGGAGCGGTCTTAGCGGCAGGGATCAGGTCTCCTGCCCGGTAGAGGGAGCGCAGGCGAACGCCGAGACGGGCCAGAGCGTCCGCTCCGCCCTCCTCCCGGTCGACGACGCAGATCGCGTTTCTGACGACCAGCCCGGCCTCTCGCAGCGCGTCCACGGCCTCGGCCAGCGCGCCGCCGGAGGTGACGACGTCCTCGAGCACGCAGACGAGCTCCCCCTCCTCGAACGGCCCCTCGAGCCGATTTGCCGTGCCGTACTCCTTCGCGGAGTCGCGGACGATCACGAACGGAAGCCCGGACGCAAGCGACGCGGACGCCGCGAGTGCGACCGCGCCGAGTGCCGGGCCGGCGAGGCGGACAGCCTCCGGCTCATGCTCGCGCGCAGCGGCGGCGAGCCGTTCACCGAGCGGGCCGAGCAGCTCGGGCCGCGTCTCGAAGCGGTATTTGTCGAGGTAGTAGCTCGACCGGCGCCCGGACCGGAGCAGGAAGTCGCCCTCGAGCAGCGCGTGCTCGCGGAGCATGACGCCGAGCTCGTCCACTAGAGGTGAGCCTGCCGGCGTCGGTTTCGAGGGGCTGGCGTGCGAGCTGCAAGCGAGGCTAGGACGCAGGGAGCGTCCATGCCGGTTGGCATGGACGCGACTGAGGACAACGCATCGCGCCGCAGATCGCACGCCAGAGCCTCACAAACTGAGGCCGGCAGGCTCACAACGCGCGGCGCGCCAGCGCGAGCAGCGGCTGCGCGTCGGGGGCATCGTCGGCGAGCGTGACGCTGGAGCCGTCATCGAAGTGGAGATGCACGCGCTCGCGGCCCGCGTCTCGCCGGTGCCGGAGGTACAAGAGGCCGCCGAGCAGCACGGCTAGCCCGAGCGGCTTACGCATCGGTCGTCTCCGTCTTCTTCGCCGGCCGGCGCCTCGGCTTTGGCTTCTTCGTCGCCGCGACGGCGCGCAGGCAGGTCTTCAGGTCGTAGAGGACGAGCCCCGACGTCGGGCCGGCACTCGTCCGCGCGACGATCCCGAGGCCGTCCTCGCGGACGACGAAGATGCTGCCGTCGCGCAGCTCAGCCTCGACCTGCGTCACCGAGCGGCCGCTCGAGCCGAAGCGTGACGTCGCCGCCTCGAAGAGGCCGATGCCGGCCTGGACGAGCCGGTCGGTGGCAGGCTCGCCCGGAAGCGTCGAGCCCAGCACGGCGCCGTCGGCGTCGACCACGGCGGCGGCCTGAACGTGCGAGGAGATCTCCGTCAGGTCGGCGAGAGCGGACGCGGCATCCACGGGTCAGACGATACTCACGGCGTGCGCCGCCCGTTCGCCCAACCCCTCGCCAAGTTTTTCGCCGATCGCGGCCCGCACCTCGCGGCGATGATCGCCTACTTCGGGCTTCTCTCCTCGGTCTCGCTGATCTTCCTCGCGCTCGCCGTCCTCGGCTGGACCGGCCGCGCCGAGGAGTCGAGCTACTTCGTCGAGGCTCTCGACCACCTGTTTCCCTCGCAGTCGATCGAGAACATCGTCAAGGTCGTCCAGGAGATCCGCGAGAACGCCACCGCGCT
Organism: uncultured Gaiellaceae bacterium; assembly: GCA_963705515.1. Taxonomy (GTDB): domain Bacteria; phylum Actinomycetota; class Thermoleophilia; order Gaiellales; family Gaiellaceae; genus Gaiellasilicea. Next base: position 651,561 of record CAVPJV010000008.1, on the reverse strand, counting down.
CGGCGTCATCGGCCTCTCGTTCCTGCTCTGGACGTCGCTCTCGCTCTTCAGCGTGCTCGAGTCGGCGTTCAACATCGTCTACGGGCGGCCGAACCGCTCGTTCCTGCGCGGCAAGTTCCTCGCGACGCTGTTCATGGCCGGCTCGATCATCGCGCTCGCGACGGGCCTCGTCATCGGCGGCTTCGGCTACGACCTGCTCCAGCGCTTCGCCAGCGGCGCCATCGGCAACGGCTTCGTCGCCTATTGCCTCTCCGCGTTCGTCTCGACGCTCTCCGTCTTCGTCTTCCTCGTGCTTGCCTACGAGCGGCTGACGAACGTCCCGCTGTCGCTGCTCGAGGTGTGGCCGGGGGCGGCGCTTGCCGCCGTGCTGCTCCAGCTGACGTTCCAGATCCTGCCGCTCTTCGTCCGCCTCTCCAGCGAGGTCGTGTCGGTGCAGGCGCTCGGCGCCTCCGCGCTCCTGCTCGTCTGGATCTACGTGATGGCAAACGTGATCGTCTTCGGCGCCGAGGTGAACTGGTGGTACGGCCGCCGCAACGACGACGACATCGCGGGACTGGCCTGACGAGCCATGCCCGGGGTCAGACCCCGGACTGTCCCAAGGGACACGACGATTCGGCCGTTTTGCGGCGAAAGTGGCACTTGCGGCCACGGCGGGAATGGACACGACGGGGTCTGACCCCGGACATGGCGGATCAGGACATGGTCGCGGCGAGGGCTGCCGCGGCGCGGGCCCGGTGGGAGTTCGCGCGCTTCCAGTCGTTGCCGAGCTCCGCGACCGTTCGGCCCTCGCCGGCGGGCACGAAGATCGGGTCGTAGCCGAAGCCCTCGTCGCCGCGCCGTTCCGTCGCGACCGTCCCGGCCAGGGTCCCGGTGCCGCGCCGCTCCTCGCCGGCGGGGCCGAGGGCGACGAGCTCGCAGACGTAGCGGGCGCGCCGATCGTCGACGCCGTCGAGCTCGGCGAGTAGCTGCGCGACGCCGTCGACCGCCCAGCGAGCGGACGCGATGCCGGGCGCGCCGCCGAGCGCGGCGACCTCGATCCCGGAGTCCTCCCCGAGCACCCACTCGTCCGGCGGCGCCAGTCCGCGGCCGAAGACGGCCTTCGCCCGCGCGTTCTCGTCGTACGTCTCGCCGTCCTCGGGCGGGTAGTCGCGGTCGGTTTCGAGCAGCTCCAGCTCCCAGCCCGGCAGCGCGGCGCGCAGCTCCTCCAGCTTGTGCGGGTTCCCCGACGCGAGCCGGGCCTTCACGGCCGCCACTGCACGCGCTCGACGTCGTCGAGCTTGTTCACTCCCTCCGCCACGCGCGCCGACTCCACTCGCCGGGAGGCGCGTAGGGTCACGTCGACGGTGCGCTCGTCGCCGAACTCGACCTGGCTGATCTGGCCGCCGAGATCCTCGATCGCGCTCAGCACCGCGACGCCTCGCCGGCCGGCACGAGCTTGATCGCGAGCTCCGCCTCCTCGGGACGGACGCGGGAGACGAGCCGTGTCGAGATCAGCTTCAGCGGGCCGAGTGAGATCAGCACGAGCACGGCCGCGCCGACGCCGACCGCGTAGTAGCCGGTGCCGGCGGCCATGCCGATCGCGGCCACGACCCAGAGCGTCGCCGCAGTCGTCAGCCCGCGGACGGAGATGCCGCGCACGATGATCGCGCCGGCGCCGAGGAAGCCGATCCCGGTCACGATCTGCGCCGCGATCCGGGTCGGGTCGAAGACGACGCCGGAGCGCTGCGAGAACGTCCAGTCGGTCCAGGCGTAGGCGGAGACGAGCGTGAAGACGCACGCACCGAGCGAGACGAGCAGGTGCGTGCGGAAGCCCGCCTCGTGATCCCGCAGCTCGCGCTCGAGCCCGATCGCGCCACCGAGCCCGGCGGCGACGAGCAGCCGCACGAGCGCCTCGGCGGTCGAGAGCTCAGGCAACGCGCTCCGCGGCGACGGCGTCGTTCTGTGCCGCCATGATCTCCTCGATCCCGGCTGCGCCGAGGTCGATCATCACGTCGAGCTCCTCGCGGGTGAACGGCTCCCGCTCGGCGGTCGCCTGCACCTCGACGAGGCGGCCGTCCGCGGTCATGACGACGTTCATGTCCGTCTCCGCGGTCGAGTCCTCCGAGTAGTCGAGGTCGAGCAGCGGCCGGCCGTCGACGACGCCGACCGAGACGGCGGCGATCTGGCCGGTGAGCGCCTTCGAGAGGCCGAAGCGATCGAGCGCGCGGGACGCGGCGACGTACGCGCCCGAGATCGCGGCGCAGCGCGTGCCGCCGTCGGCCTGGATCACGTCGCAGTCGAGCCAGAGCGTCCGCTCGCCGAGCGCCTGGAAGTCGCACACGGACCGCAGCGCGCGCCCGATCAGCCGCTGGATCTCGACCGTGCGCCCGCCCTGCTTCCCCTTCGCCGCCTCGCGCGCGACGCGCTCGCCCGTCGACGCCGGCAGAAGCGAGTACTCGGCCGTCATCCAGCCTCGGCCCGACCGGTGGAGCCAGCGCGGCACGCCCTCCTCGACCATCGCGGTGCAGAGCACGCGCGTCTTCCCTTGCGAGTAGAGGACTGACCCGTGCGCGAGTTCGACGAAGTCGGGGATCAGGTCGAGCGGGCGGAGCTCGTCGTCGTGCTGCCGTCCGTCGGCTCTCATGCCGCAGCCGCTTCCAGGGTCGCGATCTCCACGTGCTCGACCTCCTCGATCGGGAGTTGCAGGAACCGCCGGCCCATCGCGCGGAACGCGGCCGTGTCGCCGGTGGTCAGGAAGCTGTAGGCGCCCTCGCGCGCCGGGTCGTTCTCGATCCGCTTGCGCGCCAGCGTCTCGGCGACCTCGCGTGCGGTCTCGTCGGCGGAGAAGACGAGTGTGACGTCGCGGCCGAAGACCCGCTGCAGGATCGGCCGGATCAGCGGGTAGTGCGTGCAGCCGAGGATGACCGTGTCCACCCCGGCCTCCTTCAGCGGCGCGGCGTACTCGCGCACGGCCGCGGTCGTCTCCTCGGCGAACGGGTCGTCGCCCTCGATCAGGGGAACGAGCCGCGGGCAGGCCACGGACAGCACGCTCGCACCGGCGTCGAGCGCGCGGACGAGGTCCTCGTAGCGGCCGCTCGCGACCGTCGCCTGCGTCGCGAGCAGCCCGATGCGGCGGTTTCGGGTCGCCTGCACGGCCGCGTGCGCCTCGGGCGCGATCACGCCGACCACGGGGACGCGCAGCTCGGTCTGGAGCTCCGGCAGCGCCGCCGCGGTCGCCGAATTGCACGCGACGACGACGAGCTTGACGCCGCGCCCCTCGAGGAACAAGCCGATCTCACGCGCGAAGCGGCGCAGCTCTTCCAGCGGCACGCGGGCCGTAGGGCAGCCGCGCGCCGTCGCCGAGATAGACGAAATCCTCGTGCGGCAGCGTCACCAGGCACTCGTGCAGCACCGTCAGGCCGCCGACGCCCGAGTCGAACACGCCGATCGGCCGCTCGTCCATCTGCGGGATTGTAGGGAGGGCGGGTGTCGGCTACCGCCTTCACCGCTCGGTAGGCTCGCCGCCGTGAGGATCCTCGCGCTCACCCACGGCGACAACGTCGGCCCCGGTGTCTTCGAGGACGCCGTGCGGGCCGGAGGGCACGAGCTCGTCGAGCGAAACGTCGCCCGCGACGGCGTGACCGACGAGGCCGCCGACGCCGCGATCGTGCTCGGCGGCGCCATGCATCCCGATCAGGAGGACCGGCACGGCTGGCTGCGACCGGAGCTCCGCTTCCTCGAGCGGGAGCTCGAGCGCGGGACGCCGCTGCTCGGCGTCTGCCTCGGCTCGCAGCTGATCGCCCGTGCCGCTGGCGCGCAGGTCTTCCGCGCCGCCGAGCCCGAGGTCGGCTGGCTCCAAGTCGAGCTGACCGAGAGCGGCTCCGCCGATCCCGTCGCGGCCGCCCTGCCGCAGCGGTTCGACGCCTTCCAGTGGCACCACTACACGCACGGCCTCCCCGCGGGGGCGATCGAGCTGGCCCGCAGCCCGGTCTGCACGCAGGCGTTCCGGCTCGGCCGTGCGTGGGGCGTCCAGTTCCACCCGGAGGTGCGGGCCGAGCAGGTCGAGTCGTGGCTGGCGGAGGATCCGGACGATGTCGCCGACCCGGCGGCGCTGCGGGCGGCGACCCGCGAGCGGATCGTGGACTGGAACGAGCTCGGCCGCAGGCTCTGCTCGGCCTTCCTGCGGGCCGTCTAGCCGATCTCCGACGGCAGCGAGTCGTCCCGCGACCACTCGTGCCAGGAGCCGCGGTAGTTCGCGGCCCGGTACCCGAGCGAGGTGAGAATCTGGGCCGCAAGCTCGGAGCGCGAGCCGGAGTGGCAGTAGGCGACGAGCTCGACGTCCTCCGGCGGCCCGAGCCGCTCGCGGATCTCGTCCGGTGTCAGCACGAGCAGCACCTGCAGGTCGAAGTGCTCCGCGCCGGCAATCCGGCCCGCACGTGGGTCGCACGGTGCAGTCGTCTCGCCCCGGTACTCGCCCGCGCTGCGCACGTCGAGGACGACGAAGCCCTCCTCGCCGAGCCGTTGCACGACCTCGTCGCGCTCTACGTCCAACGCGCCACCGCCTCGTCGAGGACGAGCCCGAACTCCGCCGGACGCTCGAGGCTGGCGAGGTGGCCGCAGTCGGGAAGCACGACCGCATCGGGCTCGAAACGCCGCGCATCCGGGACGGGCACGAATGGGTCTCGGTCGCCGACGACCGTGAGCGCCCGGTCGCCGAGCGCCCGATAGGCCTCCGTCGAGTCGGGCCGGTCGCGGATCGCCTCGAGCGCGGTCACGAGCTCGTCCTCCGTCCGGTCGAGCACGAGCGTGCGGGCACGGGTGACGACCTCGGGATCGCTCTCGTCCCGGAAGAGCGTCTCGCGCATCGCGTCCCACATGCCTTCGGCCCCGCGCTCACGCGCGATCGCGATCGTCTCGGCCCGCTTCGCGAAGCGCTCGGGCGTGTCCGCCTCGGGGCGTGAGCCGACGAGCAGGAGGCCGGCGAGCCGCTCGGGCGCTCGCCGCGCCGCAGCCATCGCTGCGTAGCCGCCCATCGACGCGCCGACGAGGATCAGGCGGCCGGGATGCGCCTCGAGCACGGCATCGGCCCAGTCGTCCATCGTGCGGCCGAGGCCGTAGAGCCGCGGCGCAGCCGCCTCCGTGCGCCACATCCGCTCGTCGAGCGGGAAGGCGTGCAGGAAGACGACGGTCACAATGCGGCGACCAGCTGCTGCTCGGCCGCAACGGAGGGCCGCTCGCAGGCGCGCTCGACCCAATCGGCGAGAGCCGGCCAGGGCTCGAGCGTGATCCCGAGCAGGTCTCGCGCGCGGAGAAGCCAGGGCAGGAACGCGATATCGGCGAGGCCGAACGCACGCCCGCTCAGCCAGGGGACACCGCGCAGCATCGCGTCGAGGAAGGCGAGCTCCTCCTCGAATCGCTCCCGCGCCCCCTCCTCGCCGCGCCGGAGCGCGTAGTACGGCTTCGAGAAGTCGTCGAAGCGGAAGACGAGCAGCCGCCCCGCGGCGCGCTCGCCCGGATCGTCCGGCCAGAGCGGCGGCTCGGGATAGCGCTCGTTCAGGTACTCGGCGATCACGGCCGACTCGGGCAGGACCCAACCGTCCTCCTCGAGCACCGGCACCTTGCCCGCCGGGTTCATCTCGTACAGCCACGACGGGCGGTCGCGCAGGTCGATCTCGACCGACTCGTATGCGATCCCCTTCTCGGCCAGGACGATCCTGGTGCGGGCGCAGTAGGGGCACCGCGCGGCGTCGTAGAGCGTGATCAACCCTCCCACCCCCGCTCCGCGCCCTCGAGCCCGATCGCCGCCGCGATCGACTCGAGCAGCTCCTGGGCCGGCGGCAGCTCGCTCGGCGCGGCGGCCGTGCGGGCGACTGCACGCACCGCGGCCGGATCGGCGCCGGTCAGGCGGGCGACGACGCGAGGGTTCGCCGCGAGCGCGATCACGTCCCCCGGAGGCAGCGCGCCGTAGTGCTCGGGGACGGAGAGATACTCGTCGACGATCCGCCCGGCCTCGTGCAGGACGAAGCGAACGACCTGGTCGTTCTCGACGCCGATCGCGATCACGACCGCGCCCATCCGCTCGGAGAGCTCCTTCGCGAGCCGCCGGAGCGAGGCCGGGTCGCGGTCGCACGCCTCGTCGTAGACGGTGATCCAGCCGTTCCGCGGCTGCGTCACCTCGCTGCCGCGCGAGCCACCCGGAAGCCTGGGCACGAACTGCTGCACAGCCCGCTCGACGGCGGTGAGATCGTCGCTCTGGACGTGAATCGAGCCCCACGACCGGCCGCCGCCGACCTCGCGCACCTCGAGCCGCAGCACCAGGTTCCGCGACTCCTCGCGGAAGCCGAGCCGGTCGTAGAAGTCGAGCGCCGCCGGGTTCGCGTTCACGAAGAGGTGCGTCGCACCGCGCGCGCGGAGGTTCTCGATCACGGTGTCGACAAGCAGGCGGCCGGTGCCGTGGCGGCGACCGGCTTCCGTCACGTAGAGGTCGCCGATCCTCGCGAAGTGATCCTCGAGCCAGGCCGTGACGAAGCCGACCGGCCGTCCGTCCTCCTCGGCGAGGAAGAGCGCGTTCGAGTCCAGCGCGCGATCGAACTCGGACCGGTTCGCCTCCCAGCTCACGTCCGCCCAGGCCGGCTGCTCGAGGCTCTCGGCCTGCCACTGCTCCCAGAGCGCCCGCAGCGCGTCCAGGTCGTCGGCGGTCGCGTGGCGGACGGTCATGCGGGCGGGAAGAGTCGGAGTCCGGTCAAGAGATAGTGGGCGCTCAGGTTCTCATACGGGTGGAAGCGCTGGCCAAAGGCTCGAAGATCGAGCACGTCACCATAGAACGCGGCGACCGCCTTCCGCAGTCCCAGGTCGCCCGCCGGCCAGGCGTGGGGCCGGGCGAGGTGGCGCGCGAGGAACCAGTCGGCCGTCCATTCGCCGAGACCACGCAGCGCGACCAGCCGCGCCGTCACCTCCGCGTCCGGCAGCGACGCGAGCTCGTCGAGATCGAGGTCGCTCCGCGCCAGCCCGATCACGTACTCCGCCTTCCGGTTCGAGAAGCCGACCGCGAACAGCTCGTCCTCGGTCGCCCGGGCGACGCGCTCACGGGTCGGGAACGAGTGCGCGTGCTGGTACGCGATCCCGTAGCGCTCGATGAAGCGGCTCCGGATCGCGGCCGCCGACTGGAGCGAGACCTGCTGCGCCGTGATCGAGGTGACGAGCGCCTCGAACGGGTCGACCTGGAGCGGCGGCCGGAAGCCGGCGAGCGCTTCGACGAGACGGCTGAGCTCCGGCTCGTCGGCAGCCCAGACGGCGAAACCCTCGAGGTCGAATGGCAGGCCGAGGAAGTGCTGGACCTGCCGCGCGACCGACTCGTCGTACGGCGAGACGTCGACGCCGCCCGGCGCCGCCTCGAGCCGCAGCTCGCGGCCGCCGAAGACCCGGTGGATCCCGCTGGCGCGCCAGACGGTCGCCCGGTCGAGCCCGTAGACGTCGAAGCGGGCGGTCGAGACCTCGAAGTCGTACGGCTGCGGGAGCGGAACGAGCACGCCGCCATGCTTTCAAGTTGCCCGCGGGCGGTGCCGATGACTCGGGCATGCGCCGTCTCGCCGCCGTCGTTCTCTGCGCGCTCGCGTTGCCTGCCTCGGCCGGGGCCGCGCGCTCGTGGGCGCAGCCCCAGATCCAGACCGTCGTCGAGGCGGGCCTGCTCGCCGACTCGGTCGACACCTTCAAGCCGCAGAAGCCGCTGACCCAGCGCGCGCTCGCCGCGGCGCTGGAGACGCTCGCGCTCACGGCCGAGGAGCCCGCCCCGTACAGCTACCCGGTCGCCGTCCCCGGCCGCGCCGTCACGATCCGCGAACTCGATGCGGCGCTCGTCGCGTATGTCGGGCTCGGCGACTCCGCACGTCTCATCACCGGCGCGCTTCGCAACGCCGGGCTCGCCCCGAAGGCGGGCGCAGGCTCGGAGACCGTCGCCCGCCTGCTCGGGCTCCGCTTCAACCATCCGGCCGCGCAGGACATGCTCGAGCTCGGCCCCAACGACCCGGCCACGCGGGCAGAGGCGGCGTACTCGCTCGCCCGCCTGCTCCAGCTCTCTGGCTGGGAGCAGGAGCAGATCCGCGCCGCCACCGAGCAGCTCGTGCTTGCCCGAGGTCGTCGGCACGCAGCGGCAGCTGCTCCGACGCGCCGTCTCCTTCGTCGGCTGGCCGTACATCTGGGGCGGCACCTCCGAGGCGTCGCAGCAGCTCTGGAACGGGAAGCAGCTGCCCGGCGGCTTCGACTGCTCCGGCTACGTCTGGCGCGTCTTCAAGCTGGAGCCCTTCGTGGGTGCATCCGCGCTCGCATCGGTGCTCCGGGGCCGCACGACCTACGAGATGTCGGGCGAGGTGCCGCCGGCGCAGCGGATCACGAAGATCGAGAACCTGCAGCCCGGCGACCTGATCTTTCAGGGCGCGAACGGGCCGAAGTCGAAGCCCGCGCAGGTCGATCACGCGGGCATCTACCTCGGCGGCGGCTGGTTCATCCACTCGTCCGGCAACGGCACCACCCTCCATCCGTTCGAAGGGTGGTACCGCGACCGGTTCGCGTGGGCGCGCAGGCCGCTGCGCGAGGCAGGGCTCGGCTAGCCGTCCAGGCCTTCGAGCATCGCCGCCAGCTCCTCGAGCGACGGGATCTCGTCGGTCTCACGGGCGGGCTTCGGCGCCCGCTCGGAGGGCTTTCGCCCTTCCTGGGCGTCGCCGCGCTCGCCCCGGACGACGAAGCGGCCGTGCCAGGCGCCGCTCGCGCCCGCCGGCAGCATCGCGTTGTAGTGGCTCGCGAAGCCGCGGAACGTGAAGTGGCTGCCGAGCAGGACGACCTCGCCGCCCTTGCGCCCGGCGCACCGGTAGACGGTCCCGTTCTCCGTCTCCTGCTTCTGGAGCCGACCCGTGCCGACGCAGCGGATCTTCAGGTCGCCGCCGAGGTCGAGGACGCCGATGTAGCCGGCCCGCGCCGCGAGCTTGACGGGCCGCTGCCCCTCCTCCATCGCGAGCTCGAGCTCGCCGCCGTAGTAGCCGGCCCCGACGAGGGTCGACGGCCCTGTGACTCTCGCATCCTTCGCAACCGCGGCAACGGGAACGAGGAGCGCGACCAGGCCGAGCGCGGCGATGATGCGAATGCCGTACCGCATGGTGCTTCCTCCTTTGGTGGGTTGCTTGCCTCGCGAGCACCATCGGCAGCGCCGGTAAGAGAGGGAGCGGGGAGCGCGTACGGGTCCGGTCAGCGGCCTGTAATCAGAGTGTGGGCGGGGTACCTCGAAGGAGGGGGCAGGACCGGCCGGCCCCGCCCCTCCTTCGCTCGTCAGTCCTCGACGAAGACCGCCGTCGTCCGCGGCGGGATCTGGAAGCGGCCCTGGCCGGGCACGAACTGCGCCTTCTTCGTCAGCTCGTCGTCGGACGTCCGCTGCGTCTTGTGGAGCTTGTAGTGGTGCCCACGCAGGGCGGGGTCGCTCCACGTCTTCTCCTCCGGCGTCGCGTTGAAGAGCACCATGATCGACTCGGCCTCATGGTCGAGATCGGGCGAGACCCTGTCGGACAGCGCCATCACGATCAGCCCGCCGGTCTGCGTCGGCCCGCCGTTGGCGAAGGTCAGGCGGCGCTCGATCTCCGCGGCACTGCCGATCCGGAACAGGCGTGAGCTGTTCCGGATCTCGAGCAGCTCACGGAAGCGCTTCGACGTCCACTCGATCTCGGTCCGCGTCGGCTTGATCGCCGGGTTGGCGAGCAGCGGCTCCAGGTACGGGTAACGGGAGCCGTTGTCCGCCGCCGGCGGCAACCCCGCCCCGAAGCCGTTGTCCGAGTAGTCCCAGAAGAGGCGGTTGAACCAGTCGCCCGAGTTGAAGGAGTTCTTGTCCATCGACTTCGACCGGAGGATGTCCGTGCCGGCGTGGAAGAACGGCACGCCCTGGCCGAAGGCGACGGTCGAGAGCGCGACGATCTGCGCCCGAGCGCGCTGCGCCTTCGACGTCCTCACCGGCAGCTTCGCCGCGTAGGCGTCGAAGAGCGTCTCGTTGTCGTGCGCCTCGACGTAGGTGATCGCCTCCTCCGGGTCGTCGTTGTAGCCCGCGGGGGAGCCGTTGTAGTCGACCTGCGCGCCCGTGACGAGAGCGCCGGTGCGGTCGACGAACCGGTAGTCCTCGAGGTTGCCGGTCAGGCCGACCTTGATCTGATCCTGGTACAGCAGCAGCCGCGCCCGCTGCTCGGCGGGCGTGCCGTTGATCGGATTCCCGTTCGGGTCGTACGAGAGCCCGCTGCCGAACCCCTGGATGCCCGGGTCGCCGTCGAAGGGACCGCCGCCGCGCACGGCGTCGCGGAGCCGGTCGTTGAACGTGCCGATCCCGGTTCCGGCCATGTTCGCCTGCGTCGCCTGCTCGAAGCGGGCGCCGTTCGCCACCTCGCCGAAGTTCCAGCCCTCGCCGTAGAGGTAGATCTTCTTCCCGTCCACCCCGTCGCGTGCGAGCGTGAGCTCGTCGAGCGCCTCCCGCACGGCGAGCATGTTCGCCTTCGAGTGGTGGCCCATCAGGTCGAAGCGGAAGCCGTCGACCTTGTAGTCGCGCGCCCAGGTCACGACCGAGTCGACCATGAGCTTCTCCATCATCGCGTGCTCGGTCGCGGTGTTCTGGCAGCAGGTCGAGGTCTCGACCGCCCCCTCGGCGTTCAGCCGGTGGTAGTAGCCGGGGACGATCCGGTCGAGCACCGACTTCGACGCCTGGCCGGACGCGTTCGTGTGGTTGTAGACGACGTCCATCACGACCCGGAGGCCGTTCAGGTTGAGCGCCTGCACCATCCTCCGGAACTCGAGCGTGCGCGCTCCGCCGTTCGGGTCGCTGGCGTAGCTCCCCTCCGGGACGGTGTAGTGCCACGGGTCGTAGCCCCAGTTGAACCCGTCCGTCTCGGCCACGGCCATCACGCACGCCTGCTGGGCGGTCGAGGCCGGCGGGAACGAGGAGAGGTCGCACGCGGGCTGCTGGTGCGCCGACCGGTTTTCGTCGATCGTGGCGATGTCGAAGACGGGCAGCAGGTGCACGTGCGTGAGGCCCGCCTCGCCGAGGCTCCGCAGGTGCTTCATGCCTCTCGAGAAGGGCTGCGTGAACGCGAGGTACGTCCCGCGCTGGGCCGCCGGGACGGACGTGTCGTTGATCGAGAAGTCGCGCAGGTGCAACTCGTAGATCGCGATGTCCTCGGGAGCCAACAGCTTCGGCTTCGGTGTCAGGCGCCAGAGGAGCGGCATCACGGCCCGGTCGTCGAGGTCGAGAAGCACGCTGCGGGCGGAGTTCCGCGTCAGGGCGACCGAGTACGGATCGGTGACGAGGTTCGTCTCGACCTGGCCCGTGGTCGGCGCGAAGACCGTCACCTCGAAGGCGTACTCCTGGCCGTACCAGGCCGGGGTGCCCGTGACGCTCCAGACGCCGGTCGCCGCGTTGCGGGTCATCGGCAGCGACGTCGTGCCGAGCCGCAGCTTCACGTTCTGCGCCGTCGGCGCCCAGAGCCGCAGCGTCGGCGTGCGGCCGGCGAACGTGGCGCCGAGGTCGGCGTCGTTCGCATAGAGGTCGTCGAGGACGCCCGGGATCTGGACCCCGGTCGCGCCGCGGAGGAAGCCGTTCTCGTCCTCAGCGGACACGGCCAGCTGGCCGCGCAGGGCCTCGGGCACCCGCGCAAGGTCGGCCTCGTCGATCCGGAACGCGTTGTACCCGGCGAGATGTGGCCACTTCGCCTTCAGCTCCGCCGAGAGCTCGCGCACGCGGCGGAGCGGGATCGACTCGCCGCCGGTGACGCCCTCGGGCCCGGCGACGAGACCGCCGGTCGGGGAGAAGCTGAGGTGGTACGTGCCTCCGGCCACGGGCTCGGCGTTCCAGACGAGCGTGTCCCGCGTGAGCCAGTGCGCCTTGGCCTTGCTCAGGTTCGCGTCGATGCCCGGTCCGCCGATCATCGGCAGCAGGTACTTCGTGTTGTTGTCGGCGTCGACGTGGCCGGACAGGATCCAGACCTCGTGCCCGAGCGCGTCCAGGTCGAGGAACTGATCGGGTCCCGGATCCTTCGTGTCGCCGCGGTGGACGATGTAGGCGAGCCGCGCCGCGCCGTCGACGAGCCGCACCTTGAAGACGAGCCCGAAGCCGTCACGGCCGATCGGCCGCACCGGCGTCTGCCACGTGACGCCCGTCTCCGCGGAGCCGTCCCAGACGTGCAGGCCCCAGAAGTCGTTGAAGTCGGGCGAGGTCGGGTCGCCGTAGTTGCCGTCGTCGCGGTGGTAGTGGAGCAGGACGAAGTCCTCGGCGTCGCCGCGCGTGGCGTAGACGGTCGAGTCGCCCGACTGCAGCCAGACGGACGGCTTCTGGGCCGGCAGGAAGCTCCGGTCCTCGGTCGTGTCCTTCTCGTCGCCCTTGTGGACGATGAAGTTGACGGCCTTCGTCGCGTCCTGGACGCGGACGAGCCAGTGGGCGCCGTAGTCGTCGATCCGGTCGGGCAGCTTCGGGGTCGCCCACTCGGTCGCCTCCGAGGGGTCGATCGCGTCGCCCCAGAGATGGAGGCCCCAGCCGGCGTAGACGCCGTCGGGACGGTGGTAGCGCAGCTCGACGTAGCCCTGCGCCGCCGCCCGCGAGGTGTAGACGGTGGCGTCGCCGGACTTCAGCCAGATCTCCGGCGTCTGTCCCGGATCGAAGAAGCGATCCGGGCTGCCGTCCGGATCCTTCGTGTCGCCCTTGTGGACGATGAAGCCGACCTGGGAGGCGTTCGGCGCGAGCTTGACCCAGGCGAAGCGGCCGAACTCGTCCTCGCCGGCGAGCGGCTTCGGCGTCGTCCAGGTCACGTCCGGCTCGTTCACGTCGCCCCAGACGTGGACGCCCCAGCCGTCGTAGGCGGCGTCGGGCCGCTGGTAGTGGATGACGGCGTAGTCGCGGGCGGCGCCCGGCTGGGGCGGGGCGACCTCGCCGACGACGGCCGTCGCCGTGTCGGAGTCGAGGTTGCCGGAGCGGTCGCGCACGATCGCCTTGAACTGGAGCGGCGTGCCCGCCGCGAGCCCGGAGACGTCGTGGAAGATCCGGTAGGGCGGGTTGTCGTCGGTGCCGAGCACGGTCCAGTCGGTCGCCGCGCCGACCTTGAGTGCGAACGTGACCTCGGCGAGCTGCGCCCGGTCGAGGACGGCCTCGAGCTCGACGTTGCCGACGACCTCGGCGCCCTCGGCGGGCTCCGTCAGCGTCACGATCGGGTTGCGCGTGCTCGGCGCGAGCGCCGAGGCAGCGCGGTAGACGACAGCCGAGAGCGCCGGCACCGTCAGCGGCAGCCGGCCGGAGGCGTCCGTCGTCGCCGGCGCGCCGCCGCCGAAGATCGAGGTGAAGCCCAGCCCGCTCGAGTACGTCTGCACCTGCACCGACTGCGGCGTCTCGGCGTTGTTGAGCGCGACGACGTACTCGATCTGCTCGTCGTGCAGGATCCGCGAGAAGGCGTAGACGCCGGGGCCGCCGGTCGCGTAGCGATGGATCTGCGCGCCCTCGCGCGAGGGCGCGGTGGTCGGCCCGCAGCTCGGCCAGGTCGGCGAGCGCCTGGTAGAGCGGATGCGTCGGGTCGAAGTTCGACTCGGCCGTGGTCGCGTCCGTCCCGATCAGGTCGTCGTCGTTGTACGAGGCGACCTGGCTCGGGAACATGTCCTGCCGCGCGTCCTTGTCGCCGCCGTCGCCGGTGAAGCCCTGCTCGTCGCCGTAGTAGACGACCGGGCGGCCGCGGGCGAGGTACATCAGCGCGTGGGCGAGCTCGTCGCGCGGCGAGCAGCTCGGCGTCGGTCGCGCCCGCGTTGTCGGTGCGGAGGAAGTTGCCGATCCGGCCCATGTCGTGGTTGCCGAGGAAGGTCGGCAGGCTGTAGGCGTTCGAGTCGGCGTCGGTGTAGCAGTCGTCGTCGGCGAAGAACGCCTCGCAGCCCGGTCGTCGCCGAGCCCGGACGCGAAGGAGCGGGCCCTGCTCTGGAAGGGGAAGTCGAGCACGGCCTGGAGCTTCGCGTCCTTCGTGTAGCGCGACGTGAAGGCGGGATTCGAGTCGAAGACCTCGCCGAACATGAAGAAGTCGTCGATCCCCTCGCTCGCGGCGTGCTGCACGAGCGCCGGCGCCCACTCCTGCCAGAACTCGTCGTTGACGTGCTTGACCGTGTCGATCCGGTAGCCGTCGATGCCGACGTCGGAGACCCAGGCCGAGTAGATGTCGATCATCCCCTGGACGACCTCGGGCCGCTCGGTGAAGAGGTCGTCGAGGCCGAAGAAGTCGCCGTAGAGCGCGTTCTCGCCGACGAAGGTCGAGTTGCCGCGGTTGTGGTACATGGTGCGGTCGTTCAGCCAGGCGGGCACCTTCACGGTCGCGTCCGCCGCCGTCGGGAAGACGGGCGTGTAGGGGAAGCTCTGGAGGTTCAGTGCCGGGAAGTCGTCCGAGCCGGCGTAGTCGGCGTCGTCGAACTCGAGCCCGTCGGCGTCCCAGTAGGGCTCCTCGGCCTTGGAGACGTAGTCGTAGGTGCCCTCCGCGTAGTCGATCACGTCGGCGGTGTGGTTCGTGATGATGTCGAAGAAGACCTTGATCCCGCGCGCGTGCGCGCCGTCGACCAGCGTCGCGCAGCTCCGCGTTCGTGCCGAAGTGGGGGTCGAGCTGGGTGAAGTCGGTGATCCAGTAGCCGTGGTAGCCGGCCGACGCGTCCGCCCCCGTCCCCTGCACGGGCCGGTTCTTGAACAGCGGCGTCATCCAGATCGCGTTGACGCCCAGGCCCTCGAGGTAGTCGAGCCGGTCGATCAGGCCCGCGCATGTCGCCGCCGTGGTAGAAGCCCTTGTCGGTCGGGTCGAGGCCGCTCGAGAGCTGGCCGCCGGAGAGGCCGCCGGTGTCGTTCGCCGTCGACGCCGTTGGCGAAGCGGTCGGGCAGGACGAAGTAGAAGACCTCGTCGGTCTCGCCGCGGAGGCTCCGCCGGACCAACTGCTCGTCGCCCGGCTCCGGTCCGCCGCCGGCCTCGACCGAGATCGTGAGCACGTGCGTCGCCGGATCGTACGAGAACGTGACCGGGACGTCCGCGTCCGGGACGCTGAAGGCAATGTTCGGGCCGTTGGCGACGCCGCCGGCGCCGTAGTTCTCGTCCCAGCTCTCGTCGTGCGCGACCTTCGCCTCGTACGCGCCGGCGGGCAGCGACCTCGTCGTGAACGCGTACGTGCCGTCGCCGTCGGGATCCTGAAGCCATGAGCGCAGGCAGTCGGGCTGCCAGTCGCCGGGGCAGCCGAGCTCGGACTGGAACGAGCCGGGGACGCTCGCGATCACCGAGTTGCGGTTGCTGGTGATCCAGTGCGTCTCGTGGTCGTAGAAGAACTTGACCGTCGCGTCCGCTGCCAGGTTCAGCGCGATGTTGGCGCCGCCCTGGGTCGCGTTCTGGCCGTAGTTCTCGTCCCAGCCGCCGTTCAGCGCTGCCTTGTACTCCCAGCTGCCGGCGGGAACGGCGAACGAGCCCTGCCAGACCGTGTCGGCGGCGTCATACGCGAGGTGCGTGGCGGCGCACTCCGGCTGCCAGTCGCCCGGGCAGCCGAGCTCGGACTGGAGCGAGCCCGCGATCGTGACGGAGGTCGGGTCAGGAGTGTGGGATGCCGGCGCGCTCGGACTGAGCGCGAGGAGCGACGCGAGCACGGCTGCGGCGAGCAGACGCTTCATGGGTGATCACCCTTTCACCCCGCCGCGCGTCAGTCCGCTCACCAGATAGCGCTGGGCGAACAGGAACACGATGATGGCGGGAATCGTCACGATGACCGCACCAGCCGTCAGCCAGCCGTACTGCTGCTCGAACTGGAAGACGTAGGTACGCAGGCCGATCGGCAACGTGTAGTTGTCACTCTCGGTGAGGAAGACGTTTGCGAACAAGACCTCGTTCCAGGCGGTGATGAACATGAAGAACGCCGTCACGGCGATCCCGGGCAGGCTCAGCGGCATCACGATCCGCCAGAACGTCCCGAACGGGGTGAGGCCGTCGATGCGGCCGGCCTCCTCGAGCGAGAACGGGATCGTGTCGAAGTAGCCTTTCAGCATCCACACGCAGAACGGCAGGGCGAACGTCGTGTAGGCGAGCACGAGCGACGCCTTCGTGTCCAGCAGACCGAGGTCGACGATGATCTTGTAGATCGGGACCAGCAGGATCACGCCCGGGAACATCTGCGCCACGAGGAGGGCCATCAGCCCGGCCCGGTAGCCGGGAAAGCGGTAGCGGGAGAAGGCGTACGCCGCAGTCGCCGCGAGGAACACGCCGATGACCGTCGTGAGCAGCGCGACCACGACGGAGTTCGCCAGCCAGTGGAGGAACTCGTAGTCGTTCTGCGTGAGGACGGTGCGGTAGTTCTCGAGCGTCCACGGATCCGGCACGACCTGAAGGTCGGTCTGCGTCTTGATCACCTCGTTCGGCTTGAACGAGGAGAGCACGATCCAGAGCACCGGGAAGATCGCGATCGTGGTGGCGGCGAGGAGCGTGAGGTGGAGGCCGGCCGAGGAACCGCGCCCGCGCCCCGAGCGGCGTCGCGGTCGGGCGGCGCGGCCCGCGGCGTGCGTGTCGACCGCCATCAGGACCAGCTCTCCTCGCCCGTCCAGCGCACCATCATGCGGTAGAACGTCGAGAACACGAGCAGGAACGAGAGAATCAGCACGCCGTACGCAGCCGCCACCCCGTAGAGCTGGTAGTCGAGGAAGTAGCGGTAGGAGTACGTGACGAGGATCTGCGTCGAATCCGCCGGGCCGCCCTGCGTGATCAGGAAGATGACCGCGAACATGTTGAAGGTCCAGATGATCCCGAGCAGAATCACGGTCGCGGCGACCGGGCGGAGGCCGGGTAGCGTCACGTCCCAGAAGCGCCGCAGGGCCGACGCGCCGTCGACCGCCGAGGCGTCGAGCAGCTCCTTGTCGATCGCCTGCAGGCCGCCGAGCAGGGCGACCATCATGAACGGGATCCCGAGCCAGACGTTGACGGCGATCACGGACACCTTTGCCCAGGTCGGGTCGCCGAGCCATGCGGGGCCGTCGATACCGATCGCGCGCAGCAGCTGGTCGAAGAACCCGTTCGGGACGTTGTAGAGGTAGCGCCAGCCGAGCGCGGTGATGAAGACCGGTACCGCCCAGGGCACGAGCAGCAGTATCCGATACGTGCCGCGGAAGCGGAGCGACCGGTTCAACATCAAGGCGAGCCCGAGCCCGATCGTGAAGTGGAAGAAGACGTTGACGAACGTCCAGACGCCCGTGAACTTGAACACGTTCCAGAAGTTCGGGTCGTCATCGAGCGTCCTGTAGTTCTCGAGCCCGATGTACGAGTACGTCGACGGGATGTCCTGCCCGCCGATCGTGTAGCGGTCGGCGTTGGTGAAGGAGAACGCGATCCCGCGCGCGAGCGGGTAGAAGACGAGCACCCCCATCACGACGACGACCGGCAGCAGCATCACGTACGCGAACCACCAGCGGTCGAAGCCGCGGCGGAGCCGCCGGGCCAGCGACGGCCCCCGCGGCGCCCTTTTGATGGACGCCGCGGGGACCTGCTCGGTCGAGGCCATCTGTTTCGGCCCCTACCGCCCTAGTTCTGCTTGATCGTGTAGGTGCGGAAGAGCTTCGTCTTCCAGGCGAGCGCGACGGCGTTCATGCCCTGCGCCGGGGTCGACTGGCCGAGGAGCACCTTCTGCACGTTGGGCGTGAAGTCGGTGTAGATGGCGCCGCCCTCCGGGAGCACCGGACGGGCGCGCGCGACGAGCATCTGCTGCAGGAAGGCCGAGATGATCGGATTGCTCTTCACCGCGGCGTTCTGGTACGCCGACCGCCGCGTCGGCAGCAGGTTGTTCTTCGAGGCGAAGGACGCCTGGCTCGACGCCTTCGTCAGGAACTGGATCAGCTTGTACGCCGAGGCGATCTTCTTCGACTTCTTCGCGATCACGAAGCTGTGGCCGCCGACCGGCGAGCCCTGGCCGCCCGGCCCCTTCGGGAGCGGCGCGACGCCGAGGTTCGACTTGTCAGCGAACGCCTTGCCGGAGAGAACGTCGGCCGTGGCCCAGGGACCGTTCTCGATCATCGCGACGTCGCCGTTCTTGAACGCAGTCTGGGCGTTGTTGTAGTCGTTGGCGAAGTCCTCGTTCTTGAACGCGCAGCTCGCGTCGAAGAGCCGCTTGTAGGCGGTCATCCCGTTGATCGAGTTCTTCGACGCGATCAGGATCTCTTTCTTGAGCGGGTTGACGAGTCCGCCGCCGTAGGCCCAGATCCACGGCTGCACGAAGTACGCGTCACCGCGGAGGAAGATGCCCTTGCCGTCGCCGAACTTCGTGCACGACGGCCTCGAGGCTGGCCATCGAGTTCGGCACGCCCACGCCCTTGGACTTGAAGAGCGCCTTGTTGTAGAGCAGTGCCGGCGCATCGGTCACCTGCGGGACGGCGTACGACTTGTTCTGCCAGACCCCGTACGCGAAGGCCGACCCCAGGAAGTCGTTCCTGTCGGCGGCCGAGATGTTCTTCGTCAGGTCTGCGAGGAACCCGCGGGCTGCGTAGTCGGCGATCCAGGCGATCTCGGCCCGCATCACGTCGGGCGCCTTGCCACCCTGCGCGGCCGTGGCGTACTTGGCCTGGGCCTGGTCGAAGGGCACGTAGACCATGTTGACCTTGATCGTCTTGTTGGCCTTCTGGAACGAGGCGACGAGCGACTTGAGCGTCTTCGTCTCCTCGTCGTTCATCGTCTGCCAGAACGTGATCGTCGTCGTCGCCTGCGGCGTCGCACCGGCATCCGTGCGCGCAGCGGCCGACGGGACGACGAGTACGGCGGCGAACGTCAGTCGCCGCCAGCGCGGACAACACGGCCCGCGATCGAATGGAGCGCATCGAGGTCTCCTCCCTCTGAGACTGTGCGGCCGACATCGAGCCGCGCTTGAAAGTCTGTTTCAGAAACATGTAACGAAAGGCGAACCTAACGCGGCGGCGAGAGAGGCGTCAAGGGAGAAACTACGGAGCGCAAGAACAGTAGAAACCCGGCAGCCGCATCGTGAAATAGTGTTTCACGAAATGGCGAGCCTCAGAGACGTCGCCGCACGAGCGGGCGTGAGCGTGGCGACGGCATCGCGTGTCGCGAGCGGGTCGGCCCGGGTGCGGCCGCACACGCGCGAGCTGGTCGAGCGGGCGATGCGCGACCTGCTCTACATCGCCCCCGGACGCGGGCCGTCGACCGGTGCGATCGGGCTGCTCGTGCCCGAGCTGCAGAACCCCGTCTTCCCCGCCCTCGCCCAGGCGATGGAGGTGAACGCGACGCGCTACGGCCTCGCCACGATCCTCTGCAACACGGCGGGCTCGCCGAACCGCGAGGCCGACTACGTCCACATGCTCCTCGACCGGCGCGTCGACGGGATGATCTTCATCTCCTCCGAGGTCACGGATCTCCGCTCCGACCACGGTCACTACGTGCGGCTGCTCGAGGAGGGCGCGAAGCTCGTGTTCGTCAACGGCGGCTCGCCGGCGCTGCACGTCACCTCGGTCGGCGTGGACGAGCGCGCGGCCGGGCGGCTGGCCGCTGAGCACCTGCTCTCGCTCGGCCACGCGCTCGTCGGCTTCGTGGCCGGGCCGGAGTTCACGCTGCCGACGCGCGAGAAGCGGGCGGGCTACGAGGCGGCGCTGCTCGAGGCCGGGCTGGAGCCGGAGGAGCAGCTCGTCGCCCACGCCGCCTTCACCGTCGCCGGAGGGCGCGAGGCGGCGCACGGCCTGCTCACCGGCCGTCCGCGCCCGACGGGCGTGATCTGCTCGAACGACCTCGTCGCGATCGGCGTCCTCCAGGAGGCGGCCGCCCTCGGTCTCCGCGTCCCCGAGGAGCTCTCGATCGTCGGGTTCGACGGCATCGCGGCCGCGTGGACGCAGCCGCACCTGACGACGGTCGAGCAGCCGATCGAGCAGATCGCGGACACCGCGCTCGAGGCCCTCCGCGGCCTGATCGAGCAGCCGGACGTCGAGCTGCCGAGCTTCGTCTTCCGCCCCCGCCTCCGCCTCGGCGGGACGAGCGCGCCGCCGCCCTAGGCCCCTAGGCGGTCTGGAGCTCGCGCTCCTCCGTCGCCGCGGCGAGGCTCACGCCGGTCTCGGCGTCGAAGAAGTGGAACGCCGCGGGGTTGACGGCGAGCCGCAGCGTCGCGCCCGGACGGGCGCTCGTGCGCGCGTCGACCCGGGCGGTGAAGTGCGCCCTGGTGTCGTCGGCGAGCAGCTTGGCGCCGGCCTCGTGCTCGTCGTGCGCCGCACGCAGGTCCTCGGCCTCGACCGGCGCCGCCTCGATCGGGAAGATCACGTGCGCCTCCGCGCCGAGCTCCTCGACGACGGACACCTCGACCTCGAGCTCGGGGCGGCCGCTCTCGGCGAACTCCGCGTCCTCGAAGTCCTCCGGCCGGATGCCGATGATCGCGCGCCCCTCCCTCGCCGGCCGCCGCTTGTCGTCGAGCGGGATCCGCCAACCGCCGAATTCGACGACGCCGTTCGCGACCTGCCCCTCGACGAGGTTCATCGAGGGAGAGCCGATGAACGCCGCGACGAACAGGTTGACCGGCCGGCGGTAGAGCACCTGCGGCCGGTCGACCTGCTGGATCAGGCCCTCGCGCATCACCGCGACGCGCTGCCCGAGCGTCATCGCCTCGATCTGGTCGTGCGTGACGTAGACGGTCGTGACGCCGAGCCGCTCGTGCAGGCGCGTCAGCTCCGCGCGCATGCCGACGCGCAGCTTCGCGTCGAGGTTCGAGAGCGGCTCGTCCATCAGGAACGCCGCCGGCTCCCGGACGATCGCCCGGCCCATCGCGACGCGCTGGCGCTGACCGCCCGAGAGCGCCGCGGGCCGGCGGTCGAGCAGGTCCTCGAGCCCGAGCAGGCGCGCCGCCTCGGCGACGCGGCGCTCGATCTCGGCGGCGGGCGTCTTCCGCACCTTGAGGCCGTAGCCGAGGTTCTTGCCGACGGTCATGTGCGGGTAGAGCGCGTAGTTCTGGAAGACCATGGCGATGTCGCGTGCGCGCGGCGCGAGGTCGGTGACGTCGCGGTCGCCGATCATGATCGTCCCCTCGGTCACCTCCTCGAGGCCGGCGATCATCCGCAGCAGCGTCGACTTGCCGCAGCCCGACGGGCCGACGAGCACCATGAACTCGCCGCTCTCGATCACCAGGTCGACGTCGTCGACGGCAGTGACGCCCCCGGAGAAGACCTTGGTGACGCCCTCGAGGAGGATGCGGCTCACAGGACGAGGATAGAGGGTCATCGCCCGGTCCGCCTAGAGTCGACGGCGAAGATCAGTGAAATCCCGGAACGGCTCGTACGGGAAACCACGGTCGCCGAGGTACGCGGCGAGCGAGTCCCGCGCGAAGACGCGCTCCGCCGCGAGCGCAGCGCAGCGGTCCGAGTAGCCGTCGCCGACATAGACGTACGGCTCGCCCGCGAGGCCTCCGCGCTTGCACGGCTCGCCGCACGTGGCGCACACCGTCTCGTCGCGGAAGCGGACGACCCACCCGCCGGGCCGCGCTTCGACCTCGTTCGCGAGCACGGGGAGCTCGATCCCCTCGCGCTCGAGCACCGGCTCGATCAGCTGGTGGAAGCCTGCGGAGACGATCGTCGGCCGCAGCTCCGCGAGCTCGGCCAGCCCAGGCCGCACCTGGACGTTCTCGAGCACCCAGGCGATGACCTCGTCGAGCGGCGCAGTGATCGCCTTGAACTCGTGCGCGATCTCCTCGTGCAGCGTCAGGTCGACACCGACGCGCGGCTCGAGCTCGGCCAGGATCGCCGGGTCGCCGAACTCGTGGATCACCTGCACGAGCGAGTCCTGGACGGTGACCGTCCCGTCCCAGTCGACGAAGAGCCGCACCCTAGAGGTGCGAGGTAAGGCCGGCGTCGGACGGCGTCTCGTCGCTCTCGTACCAGGAGAGCGCGTACTTGCCGTCGTCGAGGTCGCGCGCGAGCGTGGTCAGGCGCAGCGGGTTGAACGTGTCGCACATGACCGCCAGCTCGGCCGTCTCGTGCAGCCCGATCGACTTCTCGGCGAGACCCGGATGCGGCCCGTGCGGCAGCCCTGAAGGATGCAGCGTGATCGAGCCGACGTCGACGCCCTTCCGCGAGCCGAAGTTGCCGGAGACGTAATAGATCATCTCCTCGCTCTGCAGATTCGAGTGGTGGTACGGGATCGGGATCGCCAGCGGGTCGAAGTCGAGCTTGCGCGGGCAGAACGAGCAGATGACGAAGTTCGGGCCGGCGAAGGTCTGGTGCGACGGCGGCGGCTGGTGGATCCGGCCGGTGATCGGCTCGAAGTCGTGGATCGAGAACGTCCACGGGAAGAGGTAGCCGTCCCACCCGACGACGTCGAACGGGTGGTAGTCGAGCAGGTAGGTCTGGTAGCCGCCGCGCACGCGCACCTTGACCGGGAACTCGCCCTTCTCGCGATGGGTGTTGAGCTCGGTCGGCGGGTGGATGTCGCGGTGGTAGTACGGCGCCCCCTCGATGATCTGGCCGTGCTGGTTCCGGTACCGGCGCGGGATCTCGATCAGGCCCGGAGTTTCGAAGATCAGATAGCGCTGCTCGGCAGCGTCTCCTGAAACCTCGGGACGGAAGCGGTAGGTCGTGCCGCGCGGGACGACGACGTAGTCGCCCTCCCGGTAGGGCAGCTCGCCGAAGATCGTCTGGAGCGTGCCGGAGCCCTCGTGGACGAAGATCACCTCGTCGCCTTCGCCGTTGCGGAAGAAGTAGTCCATCTGCTCGGTCGGGCGGCAGAGCGAGATCTCGACGTCGGCGTTCCACATCAGCAGCCGCCGGCCCGTCACCTCGTCGCCGCCGGCCTCGATCTCCCTCGTGTGCATCATCCGGTGCTGGTGCGTCTCCGGCACCCACTCCTCGCGCACGATCGGCTCGAACGGCCCGATCTCCTGCACGCGGCAGGGCGACTGGAGGTGGTAGAGGATCGACTCGTTCCCGCTGAAGCCCTCGAGGCCCATCACCTCCTCCGTCAGGAGTGTCCCGTTGTCGCGGAACTGGATGTGCCGCTTGCGGGGAACGTCGCCGAGGCGCTGATAGAAGGGCATGCGCCGAGGATACCCCCGGCGCAGGGAAGAAGATCGCGTGTCCGCACGTCTCGTGGTGACAATGGACACCGCCTATTCCTCCCAGCCGCGGTCACCGGAAACCGGTCGATCCGACGGCCGACTCGGCGGGGTCCGGAGAGTCGTTCTGGACCGCCTCGCTCGCCGACGCGGCAGCCAACACACTCTGGCAGGCCCCACCTGAGGCCTCACGCGCGGCGAGCGAGGCGATGCGGGCCTCCGCCGCGAGCTGAGCTCAGGCGACGAAGGCGGCGAGCTCGCCGATCCCGTCGAACCCGACGACGAAGCCGCCGCTCGCGATCTCCTCGTGGAGCTCGAGCACCGGGCCGGCGAGGACGTCGCCGGGTCGCAGGCGCGTGTTCGCCCCGGCGAGCGCGCGCGCCGTCTCCCAGTCGAAGCTCGCCCGCCGGCAGCTCGGTCTCGATCGTCGGCCCGAGCAGGAGCGCGAAGTCGCGGTCCTTCGGCACAGCGAGCTCTGGCGCGCGCCACTCGACGAGCCCGGTCCAGCCGGCGATCGCGCCGTCGGCGCCGATCACGGCGGCGGGCCGCTGCACTGCGTCGAGGCGGCCGCCGGGCCGGGGGATCTCCGCCCCGGGCGAGCGGACTGCGGTCGGGTTCGCGAACGCGAACGCACTCTCGCTGTCGAAGATCCGCACCGCCGGCGGCTCGAGCACCGGCGCCCGCAGCTTCACCTCCGCGAGTGGATAGGCGGCGTGCTCCCGCGCCTTCGATCCGCTCGCGAAGAAGGACTGCAGGGTCTGCGCCGCGAGTTGGACGACGACGTCGCCGTCGATCCGGCCCGGCCAGCCGCGCACGAGGTCCGAGTCGGCGGGAGTGAACATGCAGAGACGCATCAGGGCTCGGTATGGACGATCACGTCGGCGACGTCGGGGCGGGCGCGGCGCAGCCGCTCCTCCACCTCGCTGGCGCGGGCGTGGGCCTCGGCAAGCGTCGAGCCCGGGTCGAGGCCAAGCGTGAGAAAGGCGACCACGCCCTTCTCGGTCCGGAGCAGCCGCAGCTCCCGGGGCGGCCCTCCGGCAGCCCGCGCAACCGCGTCCTCGATCTCGGCCGCCTCGACCTCCTCGCCCGAGTCGACCTCGGCGAGCGGCTCGAGATGCGTCTGCACCGAGCCGATCTCCGGGACGGCGCGGACGATCTCGCGCTCGACCTGCTCCGCGATCTCGTGCGCCTCCTCCAGCGAGAGGTCGCCTGGCAGCTTCAAGTGGAGCGAGAGCTCGGTGTGCCCGTCGAGCGACACGACGCTGAGATTGTGGATCTCGCGGACGCGCGGCACACTCAGCGCCGCTGCGTGCGCGCGCTCTCGCAGCGCCGCGTCGCCCTGCCCCGGCTCGACGTGGACGACGACGTCGATGCCCGGCAGCGCGCGTTCGAGCTCTTCCTCGACCCGATCGGCCGTCGCGTGTCCCTGACCGACCGCCGCTCCGGGCGACACGGAGATGACGGCGTCGGCGAACGTCCGCCCCGCCGCCTGGCGCAGGCGCAGCCGCTCGAGCTGCACCGGCGGCTCGATCCCCGCGATCGCGGCGCGTGCGGCGGCCTCGGCGTCGGCCGGCGCGCGGTCCATCAGCACGTCGACGTTGCGCCGGATCAGCCTCGCCGCGGCCACGAGCACGAGCGCGGCGACGAAGAGCGCGGCGATCGAGTCGCCCCCGGGGAAGCCGGCCCTGGCGGCGATCAGCCCCGCGAGCACGGCCAGCGTGCCGGCGAAGTCACTGCCGAAGTGGAGTGCGTTCGAGCGAAGCGCCTCGCTGCCGTAGCGCCGCGCCGTGCGGAGCGAGACGACGGTGCGGCCGAGGTCGATCGCGAGCACGACGCCGACGACGGCGAAGACCCACCAGGTCGGGTCGACCTCACTCTCGATCCTCCCCGTCAGGCGCGTGACCGCGAGCGCGGCCACGGCGAGGCTGACGAGGGCGAGCACGCTCGCCTCGGCGAGCGCGGCCAGGTGCTCGGCCTTGCCGTGCCCGTACTGGTGGGCGCGGTCGGCAGGCCTCCCCGCGACACCGATCGCGAAGAAGGTGAGCAGTGCGGCGACGAGGTCGGTGCCCGAGTGGAGCGCCTCGGAGATGAGGCCGAGGCTGCCGCTCGCCAGGCCGGTGCCCAGCTTCAGCGCCACGAGAGCCGCTGCCGCGCCGATCGAGACGAGCGCGGTGCGGCGCTGCGGCGTCATGCCGCGAAGGCTAGAGGTTGCCGCGGAGCGCCTGCTCGCGCTCGATCGACTCGAACAGGGCCTTGAAGTTGCCCTCGCCGAACGTCGTCGCGCCGTGCCGCTCGATCACCTCGAAGAAGAGCGTCGGCCGGTCCTGCGCAGTCTTCGTGAAGATCTGCAGCAGGTAGCCGTCCTCGTCCCGGTCGGCGAGGATCCGCAGCCGCTTCAGGTCCTCGTAGTCCTCCGCGATCTCGCCGACGCGGTCCTGGACGTCGTCGTAATACGTCTCGGGCGTGTCCAGGAAGAGCACGCCGCGGTCCTTCAGCGTCTCGATCGTCTGCACGATGCTCGACGTCTGCAGGGCGATGTGCTGCACGCCGGGGCCCTCGCTGAACTCGAGGTACTCGTCGATCTGGCTCTTGCGCTTGCCCTCGGCCGGCTCGTTGATCGGGAACTTGATCTTGCCGGCGCCGTCCGCCATCACCTTGCTCATCAGTGCCGAGTACTCGGTCTGGATCTGGTCGTCGCCGAAATGGATGATGTTCGTCATTCCGAAGACGCGCTCGTAGAACTCGACCCACTCGTTCATCTTCCCGAGCTCGACGTTGCCGACGACATGGTCGATCGAGATCAGGCCGACGCCGCTCCCGGCGTGCCCGTTCGGCGAGAGCGAGACGTAGCCGGGCAGATAGGAGCCGGCGTAGTCGGTGCGGTTGACGAACGTGTGCACGTTCTCGCCGTAGGTCGCGATCGTGGCCAGCTCGACGCGCCCGTGCTCGTCCTCCAGCGTTTGCGGCTCGGAGATCCCCTTCGCACCGCGGGACACGGCCTCCCAGTAGCAGGCGAGCACGTCGGGGACCTGCAGCGCGACGTCCTTCGCGGCGTCGCCGTGCCTGCCGGCGAACCGAACGATCTCACTGTCGCTGCGCAGCCCGCTCGTGAGCACGAGGCGGATCTCGCCCTGCTCGAGCACGTACGAGGCGCGGTCGCGGACACCCGTCTCCGGCCCCGCGTACGCCACGCGGTCGAAGCCGAGCGCATGCTCGTACCAGAAGGCCGCCTGCTTGGCGTTCCCGACCCAGAGCTCGACGTGGTCCCAACCGTCGAGCGGCATGAAATCCATGTCTGCCACGGGCCTGATCTTACTCGGAGGCCGGCGGCACCGGAGCCCGGCGCCGAGCCGTGAGGATGCCGCCGGCGATGAGGGCGCCGCCAACCGCCTGCAGCGCCGACATCGACTCGGAGAGGAGCACGAGCGCGAAGATCGCCGCCACGAACGGCTGCAGGTTCGCGACGAGCGTCGCACGCGACGCGCCGATCCGGTGGATGACGCGGAACCACATGATCGTCGTCAGCACCAGCGGTCCCAGCGTCGCGAACAGGAGCAGCACCCAGACCTTCGCGCCGAGGTCGAGGTCCTGGTCCGCCGTCTGCGGCAGCCCGACGAGCAGGATCCCGATCCAGGCAACACCCAGCGCCACGACGCTGATGCGCGAGGCCGTGTAGCGGCGCATCAACGGCCCGACGGCCACGGAGTACGCGGCCCACGTCGCGGCGGTCGCGAGCCCGAGCAGGATTCCGATCCGGTCGCCGGAGACGTCGCCGCCGCTGCCGATCGCGACGAGGCCGACGCCGGCGAACGAGATCGCGGCCGCAATCCAGAAACGCCGCGAAAGCCGCTCCAGCCCGAGCACGAGCCCGATCAGCGCTGCGAACGCCGGTGTCGCGCCGAGCAGCAGCGCGATCGTCGACGCGCTGGTGCGGTCGAGCGCGTACACGAACGCGAGCTGGTTGAGGAAGATGAAGAGCGCCGCGACCGCGGCGAGCGGCAGGTCGGCGCGCGCGATGCGCAGCGTCCGCTCGCCCACGAGGACGATGCCCATGAAGACCGCGGTGGCGAGGCCGTAGCGGAAGGTCGCATAGGCGAGCGGCTCGAACCCGTGCGTGAGGATGTAGCGCGTGACCGTCAGGTTCAGAGCCCACAGCAAGACGGTCGCGAGCAGCATCAGCTCGATCGTCGACGGCCGCCTCACCGGCGCGGAGCGTACTCGCGTTACGCTTGCGCGCGATGGCCGAGCCCTCGATCCGCGACATCGACGCCCTCGTCGGCCCGGCGACGCCGCACTTCGCCCTCCAGATCCGAGCACGCGTCCGTGAGCTGATCCAGGACCTCCCGAACGACCACTCGGCGCGCCGCTACGGCGAGGAGAGGATGCGCCTGCTCGAGGATCTCGCGTTCGCCTCCTCGAAGGCCGAGCAGGGCGGCAAGGAGTCGCGCTCACGGATCGGCTGGGAGGAGCTGCCGAGCTCCGCCCCGGCATCCGAGCCGCTGCCGAAGCGGTCATGAGCTTCGAGGGCGCCTCGGTCCTCGTGACCGGCGGCTCGCGGGGGATCGGCAAGGCGATCGCGCTCAACTTCGCCGCGCTCGGCGCCCGGCGCGTCGCCATCGGCTACCTCAGGTCGGACAAGGCGGCCGAGGAGACGGCGGAGGAGCTGACCGCCTTCGGCGCCGAGCCGGTCCTGATCCGCGGCAACATCTCCTCCGACCGCGTCCTGGAGGAGGTCGCGCAGCTCGGCGCACTCGACGTGCTCGTCCACAACGCCGCCACCGGCGTGATCCGGCCCGCGCTCGAGACCGAGGACAAGCACTGGGACTGGACGATGACCGCGAACACGCGCGCGCTACTGGCGCTGACGCGCGTGGTCGCGCCGCAGATGCTCCCGGGTGCGTCGATCATCGGGATCTCGAGCCTCGGTGCGCAGCGCGTGCTCGAGAACTACACCCTGGTCGGCACGTCGAAGGCGGCGCTCGAGGCGCTGATCCGCTACCTCGCCGTCGAGCTCGCGCCGCACGGGATCCGGGCAAACGCCGTTTCGGGCGGTGTTGTCGACACGGGCGCGCTCGAGTACTTCCCGAACAAGGAGGACATGCTGCGTTTCGGGCGCGCGAACCCAGCCGGCCGGCTCGTGCGGCCGGAGGACATCGCCGACGCGGTGGCGTTCCTCTGCTCGCCGGCGGCGGAGATGATCCGCGGGCAGACGTTGATCGTCGACGGCGGCTTCTCGCTGAGGGCGTAGTGGAGCCGACCGACCACAACCGCCGCGCCTTCGACGACGCGCACCGCACGTCGGAGAACGTGCTCCAGGTGCCGGGGATGCCCGACCGGATCCGCGAGCGCCTGCAGGGCGCGTCCGGCCACCGGGTGCTCCACCTCTTCAGCGGCACCGGCCGCGAGTCGGTCGACCTCGCCGACCTGGGTGCGCTCGTCACCGGCGTCGACGACGACGAGGCGTCGATCGACTCGGCGCGCCGGCGCGCGCCCGAGCTGCCGTGGGTGCACGCCGACGTGCACGCCCTGCCGCCGGAGCTCCTGCTCGGCCGCTGGGATCTGGTCTACGTCGGCTTCGGCTCGCTCCGCCGTGTGCGCGCCGCGGAGCCGTTCGCCGGCGGCGTCGCGGCAGCGCTCCGACCGGGTGGCGTGCTCCTCCTCCACGACGAGCATCCGGCCGCTGCCGCGCTCGACGCCTTCGGCCGCTGGCGCGGCGACTACTTCGCCTCCGTCGGCGTCGGCGAGCTCGTCACCGCGGTCGTCGGCGCGGGACTTCTGCTGCGCGGCCTCGAGGAGTGGCCTGGCAAGGACACGAACGTCCCCGGCCACCTCGTGCTCGCCGCCGAGAAGCCGGCTAGCGCTTGAACAGGGAACGACCCAGGTCGCCGGCCACGTAGCCGGCGACCTTCGGGTTCTCCTGCAGTCGCCTGAGCGAGTACTCGTACCACTGCTGCCCGAAGGGGACGTAGATCCGCAGCCGGTGCCCCGCGGCGACGAGCCGGTCGCCCAACTCCGGACGGACGCCGAGCAACGTCTGGAACTCGTAGCGGTCGGCGGCGAGCGCACGATCGCGCAGCAGCCGCAGCGACTCGTCGACGAGCCACTCGTCGTGGGTGGCGATCGCGGCGTAGCAGCCTCCGTCGACGAGCGTCTCGAGCGCGCGCATGAAGCTGTCCCGAACCGCCTGGTCGTCGTGGAACTGGATCGACTCCGGCTCGATGTAGATCCCCTTGCACAGCCGGACGCTCGCGCCGGCGAGCGCCGCCGCATCGTCCACCGTGCGCTTCAGCGAGGCCTGGAGCACCGGGCCGACGCGCCCGTGGCCCTCGGCGCGGAGCTCGCGGAAGAGCCGCAGCGTGTCGTCCGTCGTCGTCGAGTCCTCCATGTCGATCCGCACGAACCGGTTCGTCGGCTCGGCCGCGGCGATCACGGTCTCGATGTTGCGCTTGCAGAAGTCGTACCCGAGCTTCAGCCCGAGCGCGGTCGGCTTGACGCTGACGTTGGCATCGAGCCCGTCCTGCTCGAACGCGTCGAGCGCCGCGACGTACTCGGCGGTGATCGCGGTCGCCTCGTCCTCACGCTGGACCTCCTCCCCGAGCACGTCGATGGTCGCGAGCTTCCCGTCGGCGTTCAGCCGTGCGACCGTCTGGCGCGCGTCCGCCAGTTCGGGGCCAGCGATGTACCGGGACGAGAGCTTGCGCACCACCCGCTTCGGGACTGCCGGGAGCAGCGTGACGACGGCGCGGTCGAGCAGGGACACGGCCGGGGAGCCTAACGCTCTTGCATGAAGCCCTGGCGGGCTGCCGAAACGAGTGCCACCGCCTCGGGGAAGAGCACGCGCATCGCGTCGCGGAGCGCGATCGTCTGCTGGTCGATCGCGCCGCTCGGCTGCACCTGCTTCAGCGCGGCCGCCGTCAGCTCGACCGCGGTGTTCAGCGTCAGCGTCGCGAACTGCTCGCGCTGGGCCTCCTGCACCGACTCTGCCTGCTGCTCGGCGAACTCGCGCAGACCGCGCAGGAGATCCTCCGGATCACCGCCGAACGGGAAGCCGCCGAAACCGCCACCTTCCATGCTCCGAGGTTACCGAAGTGGGATCCGGTAGGAGTCCGCGACGTCGGCGAAGAGCGTCTCGACCACCTCGCTCGCGCCCTTCATGGCGGCTGCGAACGGCGACCCCTGCATGACGCCGCCGAGCGCCGCCTCGAGCGTGCGCGTCGCCGCTCCGATCTCGTCGAGGCGCGCCGGGGTCGCGAGCATCGGCGGCGCTCCGAGCGCCCGCTGCAGGGCGAGCGCGGCTTCCTCGGCCTCCTCGATCCCGGCCGGGTCCTCGGTCATGCGCAACGCGGCGAGCTGGGAGCGGAGCTCGTCGAGGTCGCCCCCTGCCGCGATCTCCTCCGCCAGCTCGCAGAGGGCGACGATCGAGACCGCGTCGCGCACGCGCTGCCGCTCCGAGATCGGCTCGGCGTCGCGCTCGACGGCCAGCCAGGTGCGGCCGCCGTCGGCCTCCTCGAACGCACAGACGTAGATCCGCTCGCCGGCATGAGGCTCTGCCGCGAGCACCGCATCCGCCCCCGTCTTCTCCGCGATGCGCTCGAGCTCCCCGGCCAGCGTCACCGCCGCAACATACGATGGAATCGTGCTCGAGGAGGCGGCACTCACGCTGGCGATCCTCGCCTTCGCGCTCTCGATCGCTGCGGTCGTGCTCGCACGCAGGCGGAGGGCTGACCCGACCGTGGAGGCGCGGCGGCAGCTCGAGGCGCTCGTCGAGGAGGAAACCACCGTGAGCGCCGAGGAGCTGAAGGCGCGGCTGGCGCGGCTGCGCGCGGACTCGCTCTCGACCCTCGCCGAGGACGAGCGGCGGATCGCCGACGAGCGCCGTCAGGAGTTGGCGGAACGGGAGCGCACGGCTGGGGTCGAGCTCGCAGAGGCGCTGGCCGCGACCCAGCGCCGCGTCGACGAGCGTCTGCGCGGCTGGACGGACGACCTCGACCGGACGCAGCAGGCGCTCGAGACCGAGCTGCGGCGGCTCGAGCAGCGCCAGAAGCAGCTGATCGCCGAGGCCGAGGCGCGGATCGAGGCCGAGGCATCGGAGCTCGTGACCACGTCCGACGAGCAGCGGGCGTCGGTGCTGAGACTTCGCGAGGAGCTCGAACGCGCGGCCCAGCAGGCGGTCGCCGAGGCGCTCGAGGAGCTCGAGGCGCACACGAGCGAGCGGCGCCGTGTGATCGAGGAGATCGCCGAACGGCTCCGGCGGCGCGAGCAGGCGTTGACCGAGCAGGTCGACCGCGCCGAGACGGAGGCGGCCCGGCGGATCGAGGCGTCGTTCGCCGACATCGAGCGCCGCCAGCTCGAGCAGCTCCAGCGCGCCACCGCCCGCGAGGCCGAGCGGCACGCGGAGGCAGCCGGGATCCAGTTCGAGGCGACGATGCGCGCGGCGCGTGAGGAGGCGGCGGGACGGCTCTCGCGCGAGCTCGACCGCGCCGTCGACACCTTCGTCCGCCAGGCCGACGCAGTCTTCGCCGAGCGGCTCGCGCAGACGGGCGAGGCCGGCCAGCAGCGGCTCGAGCAGCGCCAGCGCCAGGCCCAGGCCGCATTCGAGCGCCAGCGCGAGGAGCTGGTGGCGTCGTTCCAGGAACGTGTCGCCGCGGCCGATGCCGATCTCAGGCGCATGCTCGGCGCGTTCGCGGCGGAAGCGGAGGCCGAGCGCTCCGCGATCGCCGAGCGGCTCGCCGACCTGCACCGGCGCGTCGACGAAGCGTCGGCGCTGCGCCGCGTTTAGCCCATTTGGGGCTAACCAAACCACGCAGGGAACGTCTCTTGCACCACGAACACGCGCACCATGGCTGACACCACCGAGCTGATCGAGAGGGGAAACGAGCGGGCCAAGGTCGAGTCCTGGCGTCTGCACGTCCTGATCGAGGCGGGCTATCCGCTCCCGCTGGCCGAGAAGATCGCGGCCGCGCTCGACGCCGACCTGCACGAGGCGGTCCAGCTCGTGCACCAGGGCTGCGACCCACGCGTCGCCGCCGAAATCCTCCTTTAGCCGTCGTCGAGGCCCGACCCGACCGCGACGACGACGGCGCCGAGCGCCGCGGCTGCCGTCCCCAGGACGAAGGACGCCTTCGAGCCGTACGCGTCGATCAACGTCCCGCCGAGCGCCATGCCGACTGAGAACCCGGCGAAGACCGCGGTCGTGATCCAGGAGAACGCCTCCGTCGCGGTCCCGCGGGCGGCGACCGCGTCGACCAGCCCGTAGGCGGACATCACCACCGGCGCGATCGCCAGCCCGGCGACGAAGGCGAGCACCGCCATGCTCGGCAGCGACCACCCGAGGAGCGGCAGCGCGAGGCCGAACGCGAGCACGATCGCGGAGACCCGCAGCATCCGCAGCGGCGGCAACGTCACCCGCGCACCGGCCACGAGCCCGCCGACGAGGCTGCCGCCCGCGAAGAGCGAGAGCGGGATGCTCCCGAGCTCCGCGCCGCCGTGGCCCTCGGCGAACGCGGGGAAGCCGACCTCCGTACCGCCGAAGCCGAGGCCGAGGCAGGCGGACAGGCCGATCAGCGTCAGGACGCCGCGCGACGCGAGCGCGCCCAGGATCGACGCGTGCCGCTCCGCCTCGGGCCGCCACGCCCGCACGGGCTCGGCGACCGCGATCAGCATCGTGCCGACGCCGCCCAGGACCGCGGCGACGCCGAGCGCGAGCACCGGCGACGCGGCTGCGGTCAGCAGCGCCACGAGCAACGGCCCGACGATGAAGGTGATCTCCTGCAGCGAGGCTTCGAGTGCGTATGCGGCCGCGCGCAGCTCGGCGTCGGCGAACATCCGCGGCCAGAGTGAACGGAGCGAGGCGCCGATAGGCGGCATCAGCGCTCCCGCAGCAGCGGCCGCCGCGCCGATCAGCGCCAGCGGAGCGTCGAAGAGCGCGAGAGTGCACACGCAGGCGAGCAGCGCCGGGAAGATCACGCCGCGGGCGAAGAGGATCCGGGCCTGCCCTCGACGATCGACGCGACGTCCCGCGATCGGAGCCCCGATCGCCGTCGCGACGAAGTAGCCGCCGGAGACGGCGCCGGCCGCCGCGTAGCTGCCTCCGTTTTCGCGGACGAGCAGCAGCAGCGCCAGCCCGATCATCCCCATGGGCAGCCGCGCCAGCATCCCGCTGAGCACGAGCCGGCGCACGTGCGGGACGCGGAACAGGGCGCCGTAGCGCGCGAGGCCGAGCGGCGGGACGGCTTCCGTCACGAGATCGATCATCTACGCTCGGCTCTGATGAAGGTCGAGCCTCTCCTCTACGGCGACAAGAAGGTTTTCACCGTCGCCGGCTTCAACCGCGGGGTCGCCGACTGGCTCACGCGGCTGCCGACGCTCTGGATCGAGGGCGAGGTGACGGAGCTCCGCCGGAACGCGAACTGGGGCAGCGTCTTCTTCACGCTCAAGGACCCGGACGACGGCGCCTGCCTGCCCGCATCGATCCCACGACGAACCTTCGACGCGCTCAAGCTCGACCTCGCCGAGGGCGAGCGGATCCACGTGCTCGGGCGGCCGGAGCTGTTCGCGGCGAAGGGCGAGTTCCGGCTACGGGCTCTCTCGCTCGAGCGCTTCGGCCTCGGCGAGCACCTCGCTGCGATCGAACGGCTGAAGCAGACACTGGCCGCCGAAGGCCTCTTCGACGCCTCCCGCAAGCGGGCGCTGCCGCGCTTCCCACGCCGGATCGGGCTCGTCACTGGCAGCGACGCCGCCGCCCGCCGGGATGTGATCAGCACGATCCAGATCCGCTTCCCGCCCGCGCGCGTGCTCGTCGCGGAGACGCTCGTGCAGGGGCCGCGTGCAGCCGCCGGCATCGTCGAGGCGCTGCAGGCGCTGGCGGCGGAGCCGGGGATCGACGTGATCGTGCTCACCCGCGGCGGCGGCAGCTTCGACGACCTGCTCCCGTTCAGCGACGAGCGGGTCGTGCGGGCCGTCGCCTCCTGCCCCGTGCCCGTCGTCTCGGCCGTCGGCCACGAGCAGGACACGCCGCTCTGCGATCTCGCGGCCGACGTGCGCGCGTCGACGCCGACGGCGGCCGGAAAGCTCGTCGTGCCGGACTTCGAGGCCCTCCGAGTCGAGCTGACGCGGGCACGGAGCTCGCTCGAGCGCTGCGTCCGCCGGGCGACGGAGCGAGAGCGCGAGCGGCTCGCCCGCACGCGCTCAGCACTGGAGCGCGGCGCCCGCAAGACGCTCGAACGCGACCACCGGCAGGTGACGGCGCTCGGCGAGCGGCTCCGCCGTGGCCCTGCGCTCCTGCTCGAGCGCCGCCGGAGTGCGATCGAGCGCGCCGAGGGCCGGCTGGCCGCCCTCTCGCCCCGCGCGACGCTCGGCCGCGGCTACGCGATCGTCCGCTCCGGCGACGCGGTCCTGCGCGGTACCGCCGGTCTCGCGCCGGGCACGGCCGTCGAGGTCGAGCTCGCCGAGGGCGCGTTCGGCGCCCGAGTGGAGGACGTCCGTGAGTGAGCTGACGTTCGAGACCGCGCAGAAGGAGCTCGAGCAGATCGTCGAGCGGCTGGAGCGCGGCGAGGCCGAGCTCGACGAGGCGATCGCGCTCTGGGAGCGCGGCGAGGAGCTGCTGCGCTTCTGCCTGACGCGGCTCGAGACCGCCGAGGGCCGGATCGAGGAGCTCGCACAGCGCGCGGCGAGTGCGGCGGCACCGCTTCCTCCTGCCGACGAGTCGCGTTAGGATCGCCTCGTGGCCCGCCCGACGAACGAGATGCTCGCGCGTGTTCCGCTGTTCTCGGGCCTCGAGCCGCGTGATCTCGACCGGATCGCCGACTCGTTCAAGCAGCGCGACTACTCGGCGGGCGACACGATCGCGAACGAGGGCTCCGGAGGCGCCGGGTTCTTCGTCATCGGCGACGGCACCGCCAAGGTGACGGTTCACGGCGACGAGCGCGCGACGCTCGGGCCTGGCGACTACTTCGGCGAGATCGCGCTGATCGACGAGGGTGCCCGCACGGCCACTGTCACGGCCGAGACCGACATGACGACCTACGCGATGACCTTCTGGGAGTTCCGCCCGATCGTCGAGACGGACGCCCGCATCGCGTGGAAGCTCGTCCAGGCGCTCGCGCACCGGCTGCGCGAGGCCGACGCGCGCTGAACCTAGTGTCTATCAGTCACTAAGTCTCTTCCCAGCGCGACGAGGTCATCCCGCGCTCTGGCCGGGTCGCCCGACAACGCGACGGTCTCCGCTCCTTCGATCGCCGCCTCGACGATGCCCCCGAAGACGACGCACCGCGTCTCGCCGGCTCGGCGCACAACTTCGCCGGGCGCCTTGCCAAGCGGCGTCGTGGCATCGACGCGCCCCTCGCCGGTGACGATGAGGTCGAACGTCGAAGCGTCGAATCCGACCGCGTCGAGCACGTAACCGGCGCCCGGAACGAGCTCGGCGCCGAGCGACGCGAGCGCTGCCCCGAGCCCACCCGCAGCGCCGGAGCCGGGCTTGTGTCTGATAGACACAAGCCCCTCGCGCGCCGCGAACGACCGCTCGAGCTCCGCGATCGTCGCCGGATCGGCGCCCTTCTGGGGGCCAAACAAGCGGGGGGCTTCGAGCAGGATCGCCGAGACGTCGCAGACAACCACGGCCGGCACCGGTAGCTGCGAGACGACCTCGAGAAAACCCGAGCCGGCGTCCATCGTGGCCGTGCCGCCAAGCGCGAGCACGAGCCCTTTCGCCCCGCCCGCGAGAGCGGCGGCGACGAGCTCGCCGAATCCTCGGCTCGATGCGGTCAGCGGCTCGAGCCGCCCGGGATCGAGCGGGACTGCCGCGGCGGCTTCGACGACCGCGGTGCCGTCGGGGAGAGCGAGCCAGCGCGCCCGCCGCGGCGCGCCGAAGGCGTCGTGCACGTCGGCTTCGCGCCATTCGCCGCCGCGGGCGAGCCAGAGCGCATCAGCCGTGCCTTCACCGCCGTCGCCGATCGGCAGCTCGACCGCGTCGGCACCCCCGGCGCGCAGCCCCTCGGCCAGCGCCGCCGCCGCCGCGGCTGCCGTCAGGACGCCCTTGAGGCTAGCCGGGCACGCGAGCGCGCGCACGACGCCTCTCGGGCGGGTGGGTCTCCTCGTCCTCGTCGGCGACTGTCGCCTCGCTCTCCTCCGGCATGTCCCGCAGGCTCGCGAACGACAGTCCCTCGCGGGCGAGGAAGATCAGGCCGACGCCGACGCCCACCGACATCTCGATCACCTGCAGGACGAGTGCGTACGCAAAACCGACGGAGTAAGGGACGCCGTACTGGACGAGCGGCAGCGCGACCGCCGCCTGAAGCAGCCCGATATTGCCCGGCCAGAGCGGGAAGATCGTGGCGACGTTCATCAGCAGCAGGACGAGGCCCGCGGCGGCCATCGAGGCGTGGATGTCGAAGGCCCGCATCGAGACGTAGACCGCGAACAGCTGCATCAGCCAACCAGCACACTGCAGCAGGATCGCGCCGAGGGCTGGCCACGGCGAGCGCAGCACCGCGAGACCCTGACGCGCCATCGAGAGCAGCTGGCGGAGCGAGCGGGCGCCGTCGATCGGCCGGTGTTGTCGCCGCGCGGTCACGAACGCGACCGTGAAGAGCACGCCGCCCATGATCGAGACGATCACCAGGCTCGTCACGGCCCAGTGCGGGACCTTCGCCGTCAGGGCCACGTACAGAATCAGCAGCAGCGCCGCGGGGAGATCGAAGAGCCGGTGTGCGAAGACCGTCCCGACGAGCGTCCCGCTCGCGCCCCGGCCGCGCGGCAGGTGTCGCCGCAGCACGGCCACGCGCGCGAGCTCCCCGATCCGTCCGGGAAGGACCGCGTTCCCGAGCATCCCGACCGAGAACGCGGAGAAGACCTGGGTGAAGCGGGGCTGCGGCGGCTCGAGCGCCTGGTCGATCGTCAGCTTCCAGGCGAGCGAGCGCAGGAGCACGGACACGAGGTTGAGCCCGAGCGCGAATGCGACCCAGGCCCAGTTGACAAGATCGAACGCGTGGTAGACGACGTTCCAGTCCGGACCGCGCCACCAGAGCAGGCCGGCGACGACCGCAAGGAATGGAATGCCGAGGAGCGCGCGAAGCCAGAGGCTCCGCGGCATGTAGCTCATGCCGCCGCCGTTTCGGGCGCGACGCCGCGTGCCGAGTCGTAGATCCGTTCCAGCCGGCAGGCGATGTCCTGCCAGGAGTAGCGGTCGATCGCGAGCTGCCTCGCGGCCGCACCCAGCGCGGCGCGACCGGCCTCGTCCGCGAGCAGTTCTTCGACGCCCTCCGCGAGCGCGCCGGGATCGCCGGGCTCAACGGCGACCGACGTCTCGGGCGTCATCACGTCGCGGTAGCCGGGAATGTCCGATGCGACCACGGGCGTCGCGCAGGCAAACGCTCGGGTGAGCACCATCCCGAAGCTCTCGCCGCCGAGGGACGGCGCCACCAGCGCCTTGGCCGAGGACAGCTCCTGGGTCAGGGCGTCCTGCGTCAGGAAACCGAGCACGTCGATGCCGTCGTCCGAGACCCGCAGCCGCGTCAGCAGCAGCCGCACCGCGAGCGGGTCGGCGCCGGCGATCCGCAGGCGGGCGCCGGTCCGCCGCCGGATCTCCGGCCAGGCGCGAAGCAGGATCTGCAGCCCCTTGCGCGGCTCCTGACGGCCGGCGAAGACGACGCGGTGCTCACGGCCGCCCGGCTCGACGCCCTCGGGGATGAGCACGCCGTTCGGGACGATCTCGTACTCGCCCGGGAGCCAGCGCTGTGCCGACGCCCTGGCCTGCTCGGAGACCGCGATCCGCCGGTCGAGCCGCTCCTCGAGGAAGCCCCACACGGGCTTGGCCAGCCGCATCCAGCCGAGGTCGCCGCTGGCGTGGTGCGTCCCCACCATCGGGCCGTCGAAGAGAGCGAGCGCAGCGATGCAGGGGGTCGGCGTCATCGGCTCGTGCAGGTGGAGGATGTCGAAGTTCTCGCGCGCGAGCACGCGCTTGATCCGCGGAATCGAACGCGGGCTGAGGATGATGTTCGGCAGCGACCCGTTCGCGGGCACGATCACCGACCTGCCGATCGGGATCACCTCCGGCGGCGGATCCCCGTGGCGGCCCACGCGCGGGTGCAGCGCGCGCGTGAACTGCCCGGGTGGGTCGTTGCCCATCACCAAGCGCACGTCGTGGCCGAGCTCCCGCAAGGCGGCGGCCTGCAGCTCCGCATGC
This sequence comes from uncultured Gaiellaceae bacterium, assembly GCA_963705515.1. Lineage (GTDB taxonomy): Bacteria > Actinomycetota > Thermoleophilia > Gaiellales > Gaiellaceae > Gaiellasilicea. Next base: position 613,325 of record CAVPJV010000008.1, on the reverse strand, counting down.
TCTACGACCGCGCCCCAGAAGGACCACGAGAAGGGGACGACGATGCCCACTTTCATCTCCGCACGAGTCTACGCGCGGCTGCACAATGCATCGATGAAGCTCGAAGGCGTTCACCACATCACGCTGATCACCGGAGACGCGCCGCGCAACGTCGACTTCTACACCCGCGTGCTGGGATTGCGGCTCGTCAAGAAGACGGTCAACCAGGACGACCCGACCGTCTACCACCTCTTCTACGCCGACGAGAAGGGCAGTGCCGGGGCGGACATCACCTTCTTCGAGTACCCGGGCGCGGCGCGCGGCAAGGCCGGCCCGGGGATGATCCACACGATCGTCTGGCGGGTCGGCTCCCCCGCGGCGCTCGACTTCTGGGAGCAGCGCCTGGAGGGCGAGGCGGCGAGCGTGACGCGCTCCGGCGACAGCCTCGTCTTCGAGGATCCCGAAGGCGTGCGCCACGAGCTGCGCGTGGTCGAGACGACCGACGAGTCGCTTCGTGGCGAAGAGCCCCGAGATCCCGGAGGAGCACGCGCTGCAGGGCTTCGACGGCGTTCGCGCCTACGCGATCGATCCCGAGCGCAGCACGGCGCTGCTCGAGGACACGCTCGGCTTCCAGCGGCAGGGTGACGACTACGCGTGGGAGGCGCGCGGCGACAAGCGCGGCGGCTGGTACGCCTACGACGCCGCCCCCGAGGGCCGCGGCATTCCCGGCGCCGGCACCGTCCACCACGTCGCCTGGGCGACGACGATCGAGGAGCACGACGCCTGGCAGCAGCGCGTCGCGGAGGCGGGTCAGCGGCCGACGCCGGTGATCGACCGCTTCTACTTCAAGTCGATCTACTTCCGCGAGCCGAACGGCGTCCTCTTCGAGCTCGCCACACTCGGTCCCGGCTTCGCGACCGACGAGGACCCCGAGCATCTCGGCGAGCGGCTCTCGCTCCCGCCCGACTTCGAGCACCTGCGCGAGCAGATCGAGCCACGGCTCACACCGCTGCCGAACCCGCGCGGATGACGCTGGACGCCCTCGAGCGCCCGGCCGAGGGCGAGCCGGCCGGGACGCTCGTGCTGATCCACGGGCGCGGCGCCGACGAGCACGACCTCTACCCGCTGCTCGACGCGATCGACCCGGAGCGGCGGCTGCGCGGGCTCACCCCGGGCGGGCCGCTGGCGCTGCCGCCGGGCGGCCGGCACTGGTATCGGCTCGGGGGCATCCCGACACCCGAGCCGGAGACGTTCTGGCCGAGCTTCGAGACGCTGTCCGCATTCCTCGACGGCCTCCAGGAGCCGATCGTGCTCGGCGGCTTCTCACAGGGAGCGGTGATGAGCTACGCACTCGCGTTCGCGCGCGGCGCCGCAGGCCGGCCGGCCGCGCTGCTGCCGCTCTCCGGGTTCATGCCCGAGGTCGAGGGTCTCGAGCTCGACCTGACCGGTCTCGGTGGGTACCCGGTTGCGATCGCCCACGGAACGCTCGACCCCGTCATCGACGTCTCCTGGAGTCGCGCCGCGCGCGACACGCTCACGGACGCAGGAGCCGACGTGACCTACCACGAGGCGCCGCTCCCACACACTATCGACCCCGGATTCGTCCCGGTCCTGCGCACATTTGTCGCGTCGGCGACCGACCGCTGAGAAGTACGCCCCGGGGTACACCTGGCGGGCGATGGTGCTTTCGCAGCGTTGGCCGTAGCCTCGTGCCATGGCGAATTCAACGGTCGAGAGGGTGCCGTCGATCACGCCCAGACAGCGCGACGTGATCGTCCTCATCGCTGCCGGCTGTTCCAACGACGAGGTCTCGGAACGGCTCGGCATCTCCCCCAGGACGGTGAAGGCGCACTGTGACGTCCTTCGGCAGAAGCTCGGCGTCCGCCGCCGGCGCCAGCTGCCGATCGCGTACCGGAGCCTCACCGGCGACGACCCTCTCGCACAGGGCCTCGACCCCTGCGGGTCGGGGAGCTGACGGCAGCGCGCCCGCGACTCCCGTGGGGTCGCGGGCGCGCCTATTCACGGCGCCCCAAGCGCGATACATTCCGAGCGGGCTTTGTGGCACCCGTGACGAGACGATGGGCGAGGGCACTGCAACCGAGCCGGAGACGAGGCGCCGCAGAATCATCGAGCGCCCCCGCTTGACGCGGCTGCTCGACGAGAGCCAGGGGAGGATCAAGATGCTCGTCGCCCCCGCCGGCTACGGGAAGACGACGCTCGCCCGCCAGTGGCTCGCCGACAAGCAGGCGGTCTGGTATACGGCGACGCCCGCATCGGTGGACGTCGCCGCCCTGGCGGCGGGTCTCAGAGATGCGGTGTCACAAGTGGTTCCCGGGGCTGGAGACGCGCTAATGGAACGACTCTCCGTGACCAGCCGACCGGAGGACGAGGTTCGGACTCTAGAGGCCATGCTTGCCCGCGATCTGTCCGGGTGGCCGCGAGATCACTGGCTCGTGTTGGACGACTACCACGAAGCCACACGCTCGGTCACGGCCGAGACGCTGATCGAACACCTGCTCAAGGACGCTCCGCTCAATGCATTGATCGTGTCTCGACAGCGTCCACGGTGGGCGTCGTCGCGACGAATGCTGTACGGCGAAATCTTCGAGGTCAATCGTGCCGCGCTCGCGATGAGAGACGAGGAGGCGGCCGACATGCTCGGCGATACCCGCGCGTCGGCATCCGACGTCATCAACGCGACTCGTGGGTGGCCAGCCGTCCTCACGTTCGCCGCTGTCTCCGAGACGCGGCCGCACGGTCTCCTAGCTGAACCGCAGTTGTACGGCTTCTTTGCCGACGAGATCTACGGCCGTTTGGATCGGCGGACCCGAAAGACGCTGTGTGAACTATCGCTGTACGACCGCGAAGGACGCCGGTTCGCGCTCGCCAAGCTAGGGGCGGATGGGGCGCACCGAGCGATTGCCTTGGGACTCGGCAGCGGGTTTCTTGCCGAGCAGGTTGACGGCGAGATCGAGGTGCACCCTCTCGCCAGACAGTTTCTTCAGATGAAGCTGCGCGAAGAGCAGGCGCAGGGTTTGGGTGCCGTCGTCGGCGACGCAGTCGCGACGCTGATCAATCACCGTCTTTGGGACGAGGCTCACGGCCTGATCGCAGAGTTCGAAAGGCCCGAGGATTTGCCACGCCTCGTGGACGCGGCGATGGATGACCTACTTGCAACCGGACGTAGTGCGACGCTAAGAAGCTGGCTGGGCGACTCGATAGTTACACATCCGGCCCTCCTCCTAGCTTCGGCGGAACTTGCGTTTCGCGAAGGTCGCTTCTACGAAGCCGAGGCCCTGGCGGCGCACGCTGCCAACGATCTCAACTCGAGTTCGGACCTCTCGGCCCGAGCCGCATTCGTTGCTGGGCGTGCTGCCCACATCGCGTCACGTGAAGCGCAGGCACGCGGCTACTTCGAAAGCGCTCAGTCGCTCGCGGGCGACGAGACGCTGAGGTGGCGGGCAACACTTGGTGCCCTTGTGGCTGCCATCGAACTTGAAGACCCCCTCGCCGAGGATCTGCTCAACTCGCTAAGGCCGGCACGGCCGCTTGACCCAGCCGCGGAAGTTGCCATCGCGGATCGCTGCTTGGCATATGAGACTCGCTTCAGTCGGCCCGTAGATCTCCATCGGGGTCGGTCCGCATCGCAGCTATTGCGATTCGTGCGCGACCCTGTCGCCCGAACGTCGTTCAGGAGCATCTTCGGGTACGCGCTTGCATCCACTGCGCACTGGGACGAGGCAACGGCGCTCACGGATGAGCAGCTGCAGGATGTGGAACGTTGCCGGCTTGACTTTGTCGTTCCGTACGCACTGTTGCTTCACGCCATGGTGGCGACGGGTCGCCGGAACTACGACGGCTGCGCATCCCAACTTGCGGCAGCCGAAGCTCACGCTCGAAGCACCGGCGACCTTGCTGCGCTTCAGATGGTGACGGCGATCCGTGGACGGGCGCTGATCGCTCAGGGGCTCTTCGAAGAAGCGGTCGTTCAATCGGACGTAGACATGTCGAACGTGACGCGCTCTCTGCGCGGGGAACTACTAGGAGTTAAGGCTCTCGCGCTCGCGGCTGCTGGGCACCTGCAGCATGCAGGCGAGCTAGCCGAAAGCAGCCTCGAAGCCTCACTTGGAGTGGAGACATCTATTAACGCGCGATGCGCACTGGCCGTAGCGGCTCTGACCAACCGTCAGCACGATGCGGCTCTTGAGCACGCCGCGGCGGCTCTTGAACGCGCTGTGGGGACCGGAATGATCGAATCATTTGTGTGCGCCTACCGCGGGTGCCCCCAATTGATTGTTTGTCTCCTTGAGCGACGCGAACTGCACGACCCGCTCATGCTCGTGCTCCGCCGCGCCGAAGACGCGCAGCTAGCCGCTTCAGCGGGTATCCAGCCCGGGAACAACTCGGTCTTGTCGTTGTCTCCGCGCGAGAAGGAGGTGCTGGCACTTGTCGCCCAAGGCCTCTCCAATGCCGCGATAGGAAGGACGCTCTTCATCAGTCCGGTCACCGTCAAGGTTCACGTGCGTCACATCTTCGAAAAGCTTGGAGTTCGGTCTCGAACAGAAGCCGCTCTTCGAGCCGCTCAGCTCAACCGTGACTAGGCGACGACAACGGCGGGTGAGCGCTCCGCCTGGTGGTCACGGGCAGTCACGCCGGAGTTGAAGTCGGCACTCAGACCGAGGCGGTAGTCCTCGTCAGCCGTCGCGAGAATTGCTTCGAACGCCGCTACCACCGACGTGTCGAACTGTGTCCCTACTGCTTGTGCAAGACGCATCCGCGCCACGCGGCTAGGCATGGCCTCACGGTAAGGTCGATCAGAGGTCATCGCGTTATAAGCATCAGCAACGGCGATGATTCGGGACAGAACGGGGGTCTCGGGCTCGGTAAGGCCATCCGGGTAGCCGTTCCCGTCGACACGCTCGTGATGGTGGCGCACGATGTACGCAATTTCGCTGTAGGTATCGACGTTGACCAGAATTCGCTCGCCAATCTCGGAATGCTTCTGCATCGCCCGTCGCTCGTCGAGCGTCAGAGGGCCGGCCTTCTCGAGCAGGCCAGGAGGCAGACCGATCTTCCCAATGTCATGAACAAGTCCCGCCAGGTGGGCTTTCTGCTGTTCGCCCTCGTCGAGACCCATGCGCTGGGCGATGTCACGTGAATAGATCGCAACTGCGGCTGAGTGGCCCGCCGTGTACTGATCGCGTGCGTCAAGTGTTGCGACGAGTGCCGCCGCGAATGAGAGATTTGCGCGCTCGAGTTGCTCGTTCGCGTCAGTGAGGTTGTCTGTTAGCTGACGCTGCTCCTGGTAGAGGGTGTAGAGGCGTTGAGCGGCCAACGCCGGCACAAAAAAGAGCATGGTCGCCCATGCAGACAGCTGGTCGTACCCAATCGCGAGAAGAGCTACTAGTGGTGCGTAGAGCGGGATTGCAGCTGCTGCCACCGGGAGAAGCAGACGCGCTGTCTCAACGGCACCTCCACGCCGACGTAGATAGACCGTCATCGACGCAAAGAAGCCGTCCAGTGCCTGAGCGACTACAGCCGCGACGATCGTGCTGACAGCAATCGCGACAGAGCGATTCTCGATGGTTCCGCTCACCGCAAGAGCAACTGCACCGACGACGGCCGCCGTAATCGCTCGGCTACTCGTATAGATGCCCCAGCGCAGGTACGGCCTCGTGAAGTCGCCGAGCATGGAGGCAGCCGCAACGATCATTGCGGCCAGCGGACCGAAAAGAACCGCTGCGAACAGCATTGGCAGAGCCGAGATCGACTCGTCCACAGTTGAACTCAGTTTCACGCTCCCGCGCTCGGCGAATGCCGCCGCAACGGCAAGCCCTAGAACCACGAGGGGTGGCCCCATCGATACTGAGTCGATGATCAAGGCCGCAGCAATACCCACAGCTAGGCTCGCGAGGACTCCGGCGTAGATCCACACCGCGCGAGGCGAGGGATCCTGCCGCGCAGGGCGGCTCAGCACCGCAACTGAATTTTCTGGCATTTCTTGCAATGTCCCCCAGAAGGGTTATGCTGGTCGAGCCGTTAGTTCCTCGAACAGGAGTCAACCCCATGCGTCAGTCTGTTCTTCGCCTTGTGGCCCGCGCCGCCATTTCGGGTCAGGCAAAAGGCTTGGTAAAGCCGACGAATCCTCTCCTTCTCTGCACTAGGAGACATCCCTCGTTTGGGTGGTTCTCCACAGGGTGTGGGAACTGAGGAAAAGACCTCAGCTCATCAGATCTTCAGAGCCGCGCCGAGAGGCGCGGCTCTTCTTTGATCCAAAGGTTCTTGTGAGGCTGCTCTAGCCGATCAGGCCGCGGCGGTAGCCGACGGCGACGGCGTGGGCCCGGCTCCGGGCCTGCAGCTTGGCGAGCAGGTGGCGGACGTGCGACTTGACCGTCTCCTCCGAGAGGAAGAGCCGCTGGCCGATCTCGCGGTTGACGAGACCGTCGGCCACGAGCTGCAGCACCTCGATCTCACGCATCGTCGGCTCCTGCTCCAGCTCCCGCATCGGCGGAGTGAACGGGATCACCTCGGCGTTGCCGTTCGACCGCCGGGCCGCGGCCGCCTCGAAACGGCGGCTGTGGTCCAGGTAGCGACTCATGATCTCTTCGCGCTCAGCAGCGTCCACGTGCCGTACATCGGCTCGAAGGAGGGCCTGCTTTAGCTCGAAAGAGGTAAACCGGCTCAGGGACGGAGCCGGACGAATCCGCGGCGAATCTCCAGCAACGATGCGGGTTCGTCCTCCTCGACCACGCCGCGGCCGCCGGCGGCGTGCAGGATGCGCCCGCCGCCGAGCCAGAAGGCGATGTGCGTCACCGCCTCGAGCCCGTAGACAGCGAGATCGCCGTACTCAGGCGCGGCCACCGCCACACCGGCACTCTCCTGCTGATCGGCGTCGCGCGGCACCAGCCGTCCGAGCCTGCGCCAGGCCATGTGGATAAGTCCGGAGCAGTCGATCCCGCGGTCGCTCATCCCGCCCCAGAGGTACGGCGCGCCGAGGTAGCCGCGCGCCTCCTCGACCGGATCTCCGTCGTGGGCAGGCGCCAGCCATTCCCCGAGCGACTCGGCCGAGAGATCGTCCGTCGCGATCCAGCCGGGGTAGTCGTACGCAGTCGTCACCTGAACCCAGCCGTCCCGCTCCGCGCCGACGGCCAGCGGCTCGCCGAAGAGCGCCTGCGTCACCTGCTCGCTCGACGCGTCCGGCTCCGCGTGAACCGGGGCGACGTCGACGGCGCAGAAGCGCCTGTCACTCACGGCGCGATGCCACGAGGCCGCGCAGCCGCGCCAGTCGCGCATCCCACTCGCCGCCGACGCGCACGATCCAGGCGGCAGCGGCGTCGAGCGGCTCCGTGTTGACGCGGTAGAGGGTCTCGCGCCCCTGCTTGCGCGAGTCGACGATCCCCGCCTCCCGCAGGGCGGTCAGATGCTTCGACACCGCCTGCCGCGTCACGGGCAACTCGGCGGCGAGCTGCGTCGCCGACGCCTCCTGCCGGGCGAGGGACTCGACGATGTGACGTCGCGTCGGATCGCCGAGCGCGTCGAAGACGTCGCTCAAGCGTAGGCGTGGACGATCGCCCGCAGGGAGAAGACCGCGTTCCAGCCGGGCTCGCCGGTCTCGGTGACGACGACACGCGTGCCTCTCTCGACCTCCTCGATCTCGATCGCGACGTGCCCCTCGTCCCACGTGTAGGCGACGCGCCGGCGCGTCTCGACCTCCTCGACCACGAGCTCCCGCTCCTCGCCGTCCTCCGAGAACCACTCCTCGAGCCGCGCCGGATCGGTCAGGGCGTCCCAGACCTCGTCGAGCGGCGCCTCGAGCACCACCTCCCGCGTCACCTCCACGACTGCCTCCTTATCGCGCAACCCTACGGTTGCGTATACTGTGCAACCAGACAGTTGCACTTTATCGGAAGGAGCGGCATGAGCCCACTGATCCCGATGGTCGTCGAGTCGGACGGGCGCTACGAGCGCTCGTTCGACATCTACTCCCGGCTGCTGCGCGAGCGGATCGTCTTCCTCGGACGGGAGGTCGACGACGAGATCGCGAACGTGATCGCAGCGCAGCTGCTCTTCCTCGAAGCGGAGGATCCGGACAAGGACATCTCGCTCTACGTCAACTCGCCCGGCGGCTCTGCATATGCCGGAATGGCGATCTACGACACGATGCAGTACGTCAAGCCGGACGTGGCGACCATCTGTGTCGGCATGGGTATGTCGGCGGCGGCGATGATCCTCGCGGGCGGCGCCCCCGGCAAGCGGATGGCGCTCCCGAACGCGAAGATGATGATCCACCAGGGCTCGGCCGGCTTCCGCGGCACGCCGGCCGACATCGAGATCCATGCCCAGGAGGTGCTCGCGATGACCCGGCGGATGGCAGAGATCCTTGCCCGCCACACCGGCCAGCCGTTCGAGCAGGTGATGCAGGACATCGACCGCGACCGCTTCATGACGCCGGACGAGGCGGTCGCTTACGGGCTCGTGGACGAGATCGTCGCGCCCCGGGCCGTCGTCGCCGCCTAGGGCCTGTACTGCTGGTCGAGCGAGTGCACCGTGTCGATGCGGTAGCGGATCCAGAAGCCGGTCTCGATCGGCTCCCAGAGCGGCTTGTGGTTGCCGTCCACGATCTGGGCCAGCTCCGCGACCGTGATCGGCTCGCTGTCCGGGCCATCGACGAGCACGGTCACCCTGGCATCCGGTGGGACGCGGTAGGTGAGCAGCCGGTGACCCTCGTCGACGACGTAGTTGTCGTTCGGCACCGGCTCGCCGGGGGCGACGGCGCCGTCCTCCGCGGCGGCCTTGTTCGCGGTCTCGCCGGAGAGGAACCACGCCGGATCGAACTTCAGCTCGTAGCCTGCGCCCTTTCGCTCGAGCGACTTGATGTAGCCGAACTCGACGCGCTCGAGCGGCGCACCGACGCCACGCTTCGCGGAGCTGTCAACGGTGACCGTCCGCGTCACCGTCTTGGTGCCGCCGCAGCCGGCGGCGAGCACGAGCACGGCCGCCAGGCAGACGCTTCGGCGCATCAGCTGCGCAGCCGCTCCTCGACGGCGGCGACGAGCTCCTCGGCCTGCGGCGTCGGCACGGCGGGAAGGGGCGGATCACAGACCTGGCGGCCGGAGAGCAGGCCGCGCTCCGCCAACAGCGCCACTGCGCCGTGGCGCACCTGCTGTCGGTCGACGTCGTCCGCCAACTCGACCGCGACGACGTCGAGCTCCTCCGCGGCAAGCTCATCGAAGCGCGCGCGCATCCGGCCGATCTCGGGATCGTCGTGGTGCAGGTGCAGCCACGTCCGGGTCTCTGGGTGCAGAGCGGTCGCGCCGACGTAGACCACGCCGTCGTGTGCCAGCCACGCATAGACCCACTGCGGTCCGGTCTCGAGCTCGCCTGCCCGGACGCGCAACAGCATCAGACGGGCGGAGGCTCGTAGACCTTCGGGACCGCTCCGGGCTCGAACACGACCTCGCGCTGCTTCGGCAGGATCTGTCCGGCCTTGATCTCTTCTGCGTAGTGGCACTTGACGAGGTGGCCCTCGAGCGGACGCAGCTCGGGCTCGTCCTCCTCGCATCGAGTCGGCTGAACGTACGGGCACCGCGTGTGGAAGCGGCATGCGTGCGGCGGGTTCGCGGGACTGGGGAGGTCGCCCTGGAGCAGGATCGACGTCCGCGTTCGCTCGATCTTCGGATCCGGGATCGGGATCGCCGAGAGCAGCGAGATCGTGTACGGGTGCAGCGGGTTGTCGTAGAGATCGTCCGCCGGCGAGAGCTCCATGATCTGACCCAGGTACATGACCGCGATCCGGTCGGAGATGTGCCGGACGACGGCGAGGTCGTGGGCGATGAACAGGTACGTGAGCTCGAAGTCGCGCTGAAGCTCCTCCATCAGGTTGACGATCTGCGCCTGGATCGAGACGTCCAGGGCAGAGACGGGCTCGTCGCAGACGAGGAAGTCCGGGTTGAGTGCGAGTGCGCGTGCTAGACCGATCCGCTGCCGCTGCCCGCCGGAGAACTCATGTGGATAGCGCGTCCCGGCGTCGGCCGGCAGGCCGACCGTCTGCAGCAGCTCGCTCACCTTCTTGCCGAGCCCCTTGCCGCCGCGGCCGTGCACCCGCAGCGGCTCGCCGACCATCCGCGCGACCGAGTGGCGTGGGTTCAGGGACGCGTACGGATCTTGGAAGATCATCTGCATCCGGCGTCGTAACGGGCGCATCTGTGCCTCGCCGAGGTGGGTGATGTCGATGCCGTCGAACGTGATCTTCCCCCCGGTCGGCTCGTAGAGGCGGAGCAGCGTGCGGCCGACGGTCGACTTGCCGCAGCCGGACTCGCCGACGAGGCCGAGCGTCTCGCCGCGCTCGATCATCAGCGAAACCCCGTCAACGGCTTTCACATCGCCGATGTGGCGATCCATCACGATCCCGCTCCGGATCGGGAACCAGACCCTGAGGTCGTCCACCTCGACGAGCGGCCTCCCGTTGGTCGTCACGCCGCGCCGCCGAGCCGCGTCCGCTGCCACTCGTCCGCCGGCACGGGGTTGAAGCAGCGCACGTGCTGGCCCGGCTCGAGCTCGACGAGCGGCGGCACCTCCTGCCGGCACTGCTCAACCTCGAAGCGACACCGAGGCGCGAAGGGGCACTCCGCCGGGGCGCTGAGCATGTTCCGCGGCGAGCCTGGGATCGGCTGCAGCTTCTGGCGGCGCCCGGCATCGATCCGCGGCACGCTCTGGAGCAGGCCGAGGGTGTACGGGTGGCGCGGCCGCGCGAAGATCCGGTCGGCGCTGCCCGTCTCCACGAACATCCCGGCGTACATGACGTTGACGCGCTCGCACATGCCGGCGACGACGCCGAGGTCGTGCGTGATCATGATCAGCGCCGTGTCGCGCTCGGCGACGAGCGACTTGAGCAGCTCGAGGATCTGAGCCTGGATCGTGACGTCGAGCGCCGTCGTCGGCTCGTCGGCGATCAGCAGCTTCGGCTCGCCCGCGAGAGCCATCGCGATCATCGCGCGCTGCCGCATCCCGCCGGAAAACTGGTGCGGATAGTCGCGCAGGCGCATCTTCGCGCTCGGGATCCCGACCTGGTCGAGCAGCTCGGACGCCCGCCGCTCGGCCTGCTCCTTGTCCATCGCGAAGTGGGTCTGGAGAGCCTCTCGGATCTGGCGGCCGACGGTCAGCACCGGATTGAGCGAGGTCATCGGGTCCTGAAAGATCATCGCGATCTCGCGACCACGGACCGAGCGCAGCTGCTCGTCCGTCAGCGAGAGCAGATCGCGGCCGCCGAACATCGCCGTGCCCTTGGTGACGCGCCCGTTGCGCGCCAGGATCCCGAGCAGGGCCAGTGAGGTGACGCTCTTGCCGCAGCCGGACTCGCCGACGATTCCGAGCGTCTCGCCGGGTGCGATGTCGAAGGAGATCCCGTTGACGGCGTAGACGAGGCCGCGCTCCGTCCCGAAGCGGACGTGCAGGTCGTCGACGCTGAGGAGCGGCTCCCTAACCACGACCACGCATTTTTGGGTCCAGGGCCTCGCGGAGCCCGTCGCCGATGAGGTTGAACCCGAGCACCGAGAGGATGATCGCGACACCCGGGATGATCGCCAGATGCGGTGCCGTCTGCAGGTACCGCGTCGTGTCGGTCAGCATCGTGCCCCACTCGGGCGTCGACGGATCCTGCGGGCCGAGCCCGAGAAAGCCGAGCCCGGCGACGTCGATGATCGCCGTCGCAAGCGCCAGCGTCCCCTGCACGATCACGGGCGAGATCGCGTTCGGGAGGATGTGCGAGGACAGGATCGTCCGCCGCGGCACCCCGATCGAGCGTGCCGCGAGGACGAAGTCGTTCTCGCGCTGGGCGAGGATCGAGCCGCGCATCAGGCGCGCGAAGATCGGCACCTGCGTGACGCCGACCGCGATCATGATCTGGAAGATGCCCGGCCCGAGCATCGCGACGATCCCGATGGCAAGCAGCAGTCCCGGAATCGCGAGCATGATGTCGGTCAGGCGCATGATCACGCTGTCGACGGCCCCGCCGATGTAACCGGCGATCGACCCGAACACGATGCCGATCGAGAGGCCGACCGAGACTGAGACGATCCCGATCAGCAGCGAGTAGCGGGCGCCGTAGACGATCCGGGAGAGCTCGTCCCGCCCGAGCGCGTCGATCCCGAACCAGTGGTCGAGCGAGGGGCCCGGGCAGCAGCTGCCGCCGAGTCGTGAGAGGTCCTGGAAGCGCGGATCCTCCGGTGCGATCCACGGTGCGAAGATCGCGATGAAGACGAACGTCCCGACGAGCGCGAAGCCGACGAGTGCGGCCTTGTCGCGGCGCAGCCGTGACCACGCGTCGCTCCAGAGGCCGCCGCCGCCCCGGTCCCGCCCGACCTGGACGGCCTCGATCTCGGCAACGCTCACGAGAGCCTGATCCGCGGGTTGAGGAAGCCGTACGAGACGTCGACGACGAGGTTGACGAGCACGAAGACGAACGCGATGAAGAGGATGCCGCCCTGGAGGACCGGATAGTTGCGCGCCTCGATCGCGTCGACGAGCCACGTGCCGATCCCGGGCCAGGCGAAGACGGTCTCGGTGAGGACGGCGCCCGAGAGCAGCAGCCCCGTCTGCAGGCCGATGATGGTCGCGATCGGGAGCATCGCGTTGCGGAGGATGTGCCGCGAGTCGACGGTGCGCGGCGACATCCCCTTTGCCCGCGCCGTGCGGACGTAGTCCTCGTTCTGCACGTCGAGCACGGCTGCTCGCGTGATCCGGGTGATGATCGCGAGCGGAATCGTGCCGAGCGCGATCGCAGGCAGGATCAGGTGCCTGATCGCATCCCAGAACGCCACCCAGTTACCCGTGATGATCGCGTCCAGGATGTAGAAGTTCGTCGGGTGCTCGAGCTCGATCAGGACGCTGATCCGGCCGACGGTCGGGAGCCAGCCGAGCCTGACCGCGAAGATGTACTTGAGGATGATCGCGAGCACGAAGATCGGGATCGAGATCCCGAGCAGCGACGCGAATAAGCTGAAGTGGTCGAAGAAGCTGCCGTAGCGTTTCGCGGCCAGGAAGCCGAGCGGGATCCCGAGGAAGATCGAGAAGAGCATTGCCCCGATCGCCAGCTCGATCGTCGCCGGAAAGCGCTCGAGGAACTCGTCGAAGACCGGCCGTCTCGACGTGACCGACTGGCCGAAGTCGCCCGATCCGATCTGATGGAGATAGGCCCAGTACTGCTCGTGGATCGGCTTGTTGAGGCCGTACTGCTCGTTGATCGCCGCGATCTGATCCGCGGTTGCCCGCTCGCCGAGCAGGGTCGTCGCGGGACTGCCCGGCAGAGCCCTGATCCAGAGGAACACCAGGATCGAGAGCCCGAGCAGGATCGGGATGATGAGGATGAGCCGGCGGACGACGAAGCGCAGCATGTCGTCCGCCGGACTCTAGTCCCTCCTCCTACTTCTCCAGCGTCACCGGCGCGAACGACTCGTTCGTCGTCGGGCTTGCCTCGTACCCCTTGACCGCGGCGCTGAAGGCCAGCGCCGGCTCGGAGTGCGCATACGGGACTCCCGGAAGCTCGGTCATGATCTCCCGGTTCGCGTCCTGGTAGATCGTCTCGCGCTTCGCCTCGTCCGTCTCGGCCTCACCCTGATTCAGAAGATCCATGATCTTCGTCAACGGCGTCGTCGTCGTCCCCCACGCCTTCTGCGGGGTCTGGAAGAACGTGCCGATGAAGTTGTCGGCGTCGCCGTAGTCACCGGTCCAGCCGAGCAGGCGGGCGTTCCCCGCGTTGCCGGCGTCGACGCGGCCGAGGTAGTCGGGGTTCCACGGAGCACTCTTCGGCGTCACCTTGAAGCCCGACTTGTTCAGGCTGGCGGCGAACGCCTCGAAGTTCCGCTTCGGATCTGGCATGTAGGGACGCGACACGTCCGTCGGATACCAGAACTCGAGCGCGACCGGGAGCGTGTAGCCGGCGTCGGTCAGGATCTTCTTCGCCTTCTCCGGGTCGTACGTGTACGTCGGGACGTCGTCGGCATAGCCGACGACCTCCGGCGGCATGAACTGCGTCGCGACGGCGCCGCGGCCGGAGTAGAAGTTGTCCACGACCGACTGGCGGTCGAGGCCGTACGCGATCGCCTCGCGCACCTTCGGGTCATCGGTCGGCTTCTTCGCGATGTTGAAGCCGACGTAGGCGACGTTGAAGGCGGGCCGGTCGATGATCTGCAGGTTCTGGTCGCCTTCGATCGTGGCGATGTCCTGCGGCTCGACCAGGTCGTAGCCCTGGATCTCGCCCGTCTGGAGTGCCTGCAGGCGGGCGGCGTTGTCGGCGATCGGGCGGAAGATCAGCGTGTCGAGGTGCGCCTTGTCACCCCAGTAGTCGTCGTTCTTCGACAGCGTCAGCTTCTCGTTCCGCGTCCACGAGTCGAACTTGAACGGGCCGGTTCCGATCGGATGCTCGGTGCCGAACGTGCCCGTGGACGTGAAGACGCCTTCGGCGTCGATGGTGCCCGCATCCGCGTTGTAGCTCCTTGAGCGCCTTCGGGCTCGCAATCGAGAACGACTGCTGCGAGAGCGCCGGGATGAACGTCGCGGACGGCTTCGTCAGCGTCAGCACGGCCGTCGAGTCGTCGGTCGCCTCACAGCTCTTGTAGAGGCTCTCCTTCGGGGCGCCGCTCGACTCGTCGAACACCTTGAAGCCGCCGAACACGACCTGCCAGTAGTAGCTGGCTGCCGGGTTCGCGAGCGCTCCCTTGAAGTTGTACCAGCGGTCGAAGTTGTAACAGACGGCCTCGGCGTCGAGGTCCGTGCCGTCGTGGAACTTGACGCCCTGGCGGATCTTGAACGTCCAGACGGTGCCGTCGTCGTTCGCCTCCCAGCTCTCGGCCAGGCCGGGCTCGGGCTCCGTCGTGCCGGGCTTGAGCGCCACGAGTGTCTCGAAGATCTGCGTGATCACACGCAGCGACTCGCCGTCCGAGACGAGCGCGCCGTCGAGCAGGACCGGATCGGCGGCACCCGCGAAGACGAGCGTCCCGCCCTCCGCGCCGGCCGACGCCTCGGTCGTACCACCCGCTTCGTTGTCATCACCACCGCAGCCCGCCGCGAAGGCGAGCATCCCCACCACGAGCAGCATCACGAGCCTGTGCCACTTGAGTCTCAAAGTGTCTCCTTTCAATCCGGCACCCCCGGGTTCAGCGGGAGTATCCAGGAGTCACGCCGCCGGACGCAAATCGAACGCGGCGTCTTAACCAAGTAGGGCGGCCGGAGCCGCCCTACTGAGGTCGTTTCGAATGCGGCTCGCTTACGCGGCGAGCGAGGCGAGGTCGCGCAGCGCCGCGAGCCGCGAGAGCGCCTGGCCCTCGAGCTGGCGGACGCGCTCGCGGGTGAGATCGAGCTCGTGCCCGATCGCCTCCAGCGTCCACGGCTCGCCCTCGAAGCCGAACCGAAGCTCGAGGATGCGCCGCTCGCGCTCGGGGAGCGCGTCGAGCGCGCGGCGCACGCCCTGCTTGCGCAGCGACTCCTCCGCCTCGTCGAACGGGTCGGCGGCCTCGCGGTCGGCGAAGAGGTCGCCGAGCTCACCCTCGTCGTCGGCACCGACCGTCTGGTTCAGCGAGACGGACGCGTGCGCGGCGCCGAGCGCCTCGTCGACGTGCTGGATCGGCAGGCCGGTGGCCTCCGCGAGCTCCTCCTTCGTCGCCTCGCGGCCGAGCTCGACCTCGAGCCGGCGTGCGGCGCGCGACAGCTTCTGCTGCCGCTCGACGACGTGGACGGGCACGCGGATCGTCCGTGCGTGGTTGGCGACGGCGCGCTGCACCGACTGGCGGATCCACCAGGTCGCGTAGGTCGAGAACTTGAACCCGCGACGCCAGTCGAACTTCTCGACGGCGCGGTTGAGGCCGAGCGTGCCCTCCTGGATCAGGTCCAGGAACGGGACGCCGAGGCCGCGGTACCCCTTGGCGATCGAGACGACGAGCCGCAGGTTCGACTCGATCATCGTCCGCTTCGCAACCGGATCGCCGCGCTCGATCAGCTTCGCGAGCTGCACCTCCTGGGCGGCGTTCAGCAGCTTGTGCCGGCCGACGTCGGCGAGGAAGAGCTGGAGGCTGTCCGCGGCACCGGTGGCGACGGCGACGGGGGCCGGCTCGGCCTCCTCCTTCTCCTTCTCGGCTTCCTTCTCGGCCTTGTCCTTCGCCGCGCGCGACTGCCCGACCTCGAGGCCGAGGGTCTCCAGCTCGCGCGTCAGCTGCTCCGTCTCATCCTCGGTCAAGTCGTGCTCGAGCACGAACGCCTCGAACTCGGCGGGCTCGATCACCCCGCGTTCCTCCGAGCGCTCGACAAGCGCCTTGACCTGCTCCGACTCAATCAGTTCGATCAGCTGGTTCTGCGTCAAAGTCGAAAGTCAACCCTTTCCGGCGAAGCTTCGATAGCGGCTACAAACTTACGCACCATACGCTGTCAATCCTGCTTTTGCCAGGGGTACGGGACCCGCGGACCTGTTACAAGCTCAAAACGGCGAGCCCTTCCTGTCTATTCCGATGAGGGGCGGAAATCGGTTTTCGCGCGTAGCACGCTAGCGCGTCTGATCGCGCCCTCCTAGAGACAGACGCCGATTGGCACGGAAAGTTTGCAGGTTGGTTCGGACTACGCTGCAGAGCGCTTGCCGCCGCCGCGCTTCCGCTTCGGCGCGGGGCCTTTCGAGCGCCTGTCGGCGAGCAACTCGGCCGCACGCTCGATCGTGACCGTCTCCGGATCGTCGCCGCGCCGAAGGCTCGCGTTCGTCTCGCCGTCGGTCACGTAGGGGCCGAAGCGGCCCTCCTTGAGCACCACCGGCTTGCTGCTGACAGGGTCGGGGCCGAGCTCGCGCAGCGGCGGCTTCGCCTGGCCGCGGCCGCGTCGCTCCTTCGGCTGCGCCAGCAGCGCCAGCGCGTCCTCGAGCGAGATCGTGAACAGCTGCTCCTCGCTCTCGAGCGACCGCGACTCGGTGTCCTTCTTGACGTACGGGCCGTAGCGGCCGTTCTGGGCCGTCACCTCGACGCCGTCGGCCGGATCCGGCCCCAGCACGCGAGGCAGCGACAGCAGCCGCACCGCATCGTCGATCGTCACCGTCTCGGGGGACATCGACTGGAAGAGCGACGCGGTGCGGGGCTTGTCGGTCGCGCCCTCGGGCAGCACCTCGGTCACGTACGGGCCGTAGCGGCCGGCCTTCGCCGCGATCTCGGTGCCCCACTCCGGGTGCGTGCCGAGCACGCGGTCGCCCGACGGAGCGGACAGCAGCTCCTCGGCCTTCTCGACCGTCAGCTCGTCCGGAGCCATGTCCTCCGGGACGCTCGCGCGCTCCTCGCCCCGCTCGACGTAGGGGCCGTAGCGTCCGACGCGGAGCACGATCCCGTCCCCGAGCGGCAGCGAGTTGACGGCGCGCGCGTCGATCTCGGAGAGATCCGAGACGAGCGCGTGCAGGCCTTCGTCCCCGTCGCCGCCGAAGTAGAAGTGGCGGAGCCAGTCGACCCGCTCCTGCTCGCCGGCCGCGATCCGGTCGAGGTCGTCCTCCATCTGGGCGGTGAAGGAGTAGTCGACAAGGCGGCCGAAGTGCTGCTCGAGCAGGCCGGTGACCGCGAAGGCGAGGAACGACGGCACGAGCGCCGTGCCGCGCTTGAAGACGTAGCCGCGGTCGAGGATCGTGCCGAT
This sequence comes from uncultured Gaiellaceae bacterium, assembly GCA_963705515.1. GTDB lineage: Bacteria > Actinomycetota > Thermoleophilia > Gaiellales > Gaiellaceae > Gaiellasilicea. Next base: position 595,700 of record CAVPJV010000008.1, on the reverse strand, counting down.
GATCGACGCGTAGGTGGACGGCCGGCCGATCCCGCGCTCCTCGAGCGCCTGGACGAGGCTCGCCTCGGTGTAGCGCGACGGCGGCGTGGTCGCGTGGCCCTCCGGCTCGAGCTGAAGCGCCTTCAGCTCGTCGCCCGGCTTCAGGTGCGGGAGCGGGCGTTCCTCCTCTTTCTCCGTCTCGTCGTCGCGGCTCTCCTCGTACGCGGCGAGGAAGCCGCGGAACGTGATCACGGTGCCGGAGGCGGAGAACTCGGCGTCGCGCCCGGTCGGCGTCGTCGCGCCCAGCCGCAGCGAGACGGTCAGCCCGCGGGCGTCGGCCATCTGCGAGGCGAGCGTGCGCTTCCAGATCAGGTCGTAGAGCGCGAGCTCGTCCCGGTTCAGCTCGCGCTCGAGCTCTTTCGGCGTCCGGAAGGAGTCGCCGGCCGGACGGATCGCCTCGTGCGCCTCCTGCGCGTTCTTGACCTTGCGGCTGTAACGGCGCGGCTGCTCCGGAATCGAGTCGGCGCCGTACAGCTCGACGGCCTGACGCCGCGCCGCGATCAGCGCCGACTCCGACAGCGTCGTCGAGTCGGTGCGCATGTAGGTGATGTAGCCGTTCTCGTACAGGCGCTGGGCGACGCGCATCGTCGTCTGGGAGCTGTAGCGGAGCTTGCGGCTCGCCTCCTGCTGCAGGGTCGAGGTCATGAACGGGGCGGCCGGGCGGCGCGTGTAGGGCTTCTCGTCGGCTGAGCGCACGGCGAAGGTGAGGCCTTCGAGCTCGGCGGCAAGCTCGCGCGCCTGCGTCTCGTCGAGCCGGGCGAGGTCGTCCGACTTGAGCTCGCCCTGCTGGGTGAAGTCGCGGCCCTGCGCCACGCGCTTGCCGTCGAGGACGGCGAGACGCGCCTCGAAGGAACCGGGATCGAAGGTGCCGCTGATGTCCCAGTACCCGGCGCTGACGAACGCACGGCGCTCACGCTCGCGTTCGACGACGAGCCGGACGGCGACCGACTGGACGCGTCCTGCCGACAGGCCCTGCATCACCTTCTTCCAGAGCACCGGCGAGACCTCGTAGCCGTAGAGGCGGTCGAGGATGCGGCGCGTCTCCTGTGCGTCGACGAGCCGCTGGTCGACGTCACGCGTCTCGCCGAGCGCACGCTGGATCGCGTCGCGGGTGATCTCGTGGAACACCATCCGCCGCACCGGCACCTTCGGCTTCAGCTCCTGCAGCAGATGCCAGGCGATCGCCTCGCCTTCGCGGTCCTCGTCCGTCGCGAGCAGGAGCTCGTCGGCGTCCTTGAGCTTCTTCTTCAGCTCGCTGACCTTGGCCTTCTTGTCGGCGTCGACGATGTAGAGCGGCTCGAAGTCGGAGTCGATCGCCACGCCCATCGTCCCGTACTTGGCGCGCTGCTCCTTGGGCACGTCGCTGGCGCGATTCGGGAGGTCGCGGATGTGCCCGATGCTCGACTCGACCTCGTAATCCGCGCCGAGATAGCCCGCGATGGTCTTCGCCTTCGCAGGGCTCTCGACGATCACAAGCTTCTTCGGCATAGCGCGGGACACGTTAGCTATGCATTGGGATACTCCTCGTATGGCGCCCCGGCCGAGCCCCGTCTACATCCTCGTGGCAGCCCTCAGCTGGCCGCTGCTCTACGGCCTCTTCCGGCTGCGAGCGCGCGGCCGCGAGCATCTCCCTGACGGCCCCTACGTGCTCGCCGCGAACCACAATTCGAACTTTGATCCCTGGCCGCTCGGCCTGCCGCTCTTCCCACAGCGCTATCTGCGCTTCATGGCCAAGTCAGAGCTCTTCTGGACGCCGTTCAAGCAATTCGCGATCGCGGCCGGCGCGTTCCCGGTGCGCCGCGGCGAGCGCGACACCGAGGCGCTCGAGACGGCGGCACAGCTCTGCCGCGAGGGCCACATCGTCGTCATGTTCCCGGAGGGCACGCGGCGGAAGAAGGGGATGCGGAAGAAGTACGAGGCGCGCGCACACACCGGCGCGGCGCGGATCGCGCTCGAGGCGGGGGTTCCGCTCGTTCCGGCGGGGATCGCCGGCACCGACCGGCTCGGCCGGCTGGCGCGGCTGCGCGTCGCCTACGGGCCGCCGATCCCGCTCGACGACCTCGCCGGCCGCGAGGATGCGCCGCAGGTCGCGACCGAGCGGCTGATGGCGGCGATCGGCGAGCTCGAGCGCTCGGCGTGATCCCGCATCGCTCGGCGGCCCGCGCAATCTCGGGCAAGGCTCGCGACGCCGACGAGCGAAAGTTCAGCGCGGCCATCTACGGTTCGATCCTGACGACGGCGCTCGTCGCCGCACTCGACGTGACCGAGGCAACCGCGCAGGAAATGACGTTGACGCTGCTCTCGACCACGATCGTCTTCGCGGTCGCACATGCGTGGTCGGAAGCGGTCGGCGAGCGGATTGCCTTCGGCCACGGGTTCGTTCTGTCTCGACTGGTCGAGCTGGTCCGCCGCGAGTGGCCACTTGTAGAGGCAGGCTTCGTCCCAGGTGCAGCCCTTGCGCTTGCGTGGGCCGGCGTCTGGTCGGCGAATGTCGGCGCAGGCATCGCGCTCGCGCTCGCCGTCCTCCAGCTCCTCGGCTGGGGCATCCTCGTCGGCTGGCGGAGCTACGATCGCTGGCCGGCAGCAATCGCCGTCGGAGCCGTGAACGGGTTCCTCGGGCTGATCCTCGTAGCGCTCAAGGTCGCGGTCCATTGAGCGCCGCCGCGCGACCGCTCCTGATCGTCGACGGCGACTCGTTCGCGCACCGCTACTACCACGCGCTGCCGAAGTCGATCCGGCGCGCCGACGGCGGCGGCGGCAACCTGCTCGACGGCGTCGGCGGCCTGCTCGTCCGGCTCTGGGAGGAAGAGTCCCCGCGCGCCGTGCTCGCCGCCTGGGACACGCTCACCGTGCCGACTTACAGGCACACGGCCCTGCCCGCCTACCAGTCCGGGCGCCAGTTCGACAAGGAGCTGCTCGACCAGCTCGATCTGGCGCCGCAGCTCGTCGAAGCGATGGGCTTTGCGCCGGCGAAAGCTGAGGGCTACGAGGCCGACGACTTCCTCGCCGCGGGCGTGGCGTTCGAGGAGTCCCGCGGCGGCACGGCCATCGTCGCGAGCGGCGACCGCGACACGTTCCAGCTCGTCGGCGAGCGGACAATCGTGCTGCAGCCGCAGAAGGGCGGCGGGCCGCTCGCCAGGATCGGGCCTGCAGACGTGCGCGAGCGCTACGGCGTCGAGCCCGCGCAGGTGCCGGACTTCATCGCGCTGCGGGGCGACCCCTCGGACAAGATCCCGGGGGCTCGCGGAGTCGGCGCGAAGACGGCCGCCTCCGTGCTCGCCCAGTACGGCAGCCTCGAGGAGGCGCTCGAGCAGGGCCGCTTCAGTGCCGAGGCGGACGCGCTGCGTCTGTACCGGCACATCGCGACGATGGATCGGGAGGCGCCGCTGCCGGAGCTCGACGATCAGCAGCCGACCTGGGAGCGGGCGGCCGCACTCGCCGAGGAATGGGGCCTGGGGCGGCTCGCCCGTCGGCTGGAGGCGCTGTCGAGCTCCTGACGAACCCGGTCCTCGCTCACCTGCACCCGACGGGCGACCATCCCGAGCGCCCCGACCGGCTGCTGGTGCTCGAGGGCGAGATCGTCGAGCGGGAAGCGACCGAGGAGCAGCTCGCGCGGGTCCACGAGCATGGCTACCTGGAGCTGCTGGAGGCGATCGACCGCCCAGTCCAGCTCGACGCCGACACCGTCTGCTCGAAAACGTCATGGCGAGCGGCGACGCTCGCGGCCGGGATCACGCTCGAGGCCGTCGACCGCGGCGGCTTCGCACTCGTCCGGCCGCCGGGTCACCACGCGCTCGCCGGGCGGGCGATGGGCTTCTGCCTTGTCAACAACGTGGCGGTGGCGGCGCGGTACGCCCAGGAGGAGCTCGGGCTCGCGCGAGTCGCCATCGTCGACTTCGACGTCCACCACGGCAACGGCACCGAGGAACTGTTCCGCGGCGACGACACCGTCTTCTTCGTCTCGCTCCATCAGTGGCCGTTCTGGCCGGGATCCGGTGGCCCGGGCACGAGCGACGAGTCGACGCTGAACATCCCGCTGCCGGCGCTGTCGGGAGACGACGACTACCGGAGCGCGTTCGAGACGTCGGTCGAGCCGGCGGTGCGAGCGTTCGGGCCCGACCTCGTCCTCGTCTCGGCCGGCTTCGACGCGCACCGGGCCGACCCGCTCGCGCAGATGGAAGTATCGGTAGACGGATTCCGGGAGCTTGCCGAGCGTTGCGCCGCACTCGGCCCGCGCGTCGCCGCCGTGCTCGAGGGCGGCTACAACCTCGAGACGCTGCCGACCCTCGTTGCCGCGGCCCACCGCGGCTTCAGGGGCAGCTGAGAAACGCGAACGGCCGGCTTCCGCCGACCGTTCTCTGTCTTTCGCCGCCGCAGCGCTCCTGGAAGGAAAACGCGCACTCCCAGCATCGGCGAGAACGAACCAAGGTTCAACGCCCATCGTTCGGGAATCGCATCCCCCGGCGTGAGGGAGCTTCCTCGAGTCAACGTCGCGCGAGCGCGAGCTGCTCGAGCGCATCCCGGCGCGACGAGACGCCGAGCTTGCGGAGCATGCTCTTCACGTGTGAGCGAACGGTGTGCTCGGAGATGAAGAGCCGCTTGGCGATGTCGTCGGTCGAGAGATGCTCGTCGAGCAGGAGCAGCACCTCGACCTCGCGTGCCGACAACGTGCCGGCGATGTCGTTGGGAACGCCGCCGCCGATCCGGCCGCCGCTGCGCAGCTGATCGAGTAGGCGCCTGGCGACTTCGCCGGACAGCGCAGCCTCGCCGTTGGCGACGCCGCGGAGGAACGAGACGATCCGCTCCGGCGGCTCGCTCTTCAAGAGGTAGCCGGCTGCTCCGGCGCGAATCGCCGCGAGCAGGTTTTCCTCGGTGCCGGAGGCCGTCAGGACGACGACCTCGCAGCCGGGAGCCGCGGCGCGCAGCCGCGGCAGGGCCGCCAGCCCGTCGAGGCCGGGCATGGAGAGATCGAGCAGGACGAGATCGGGCTGGAGCTCGGCGGCGAGCTCGAGCGCCTCAGCGCCGTCTGCCGCCTCGCCGACGACGTCGAAGCCGCCTTGCGCCAGCAGCGACCCGAGCGCGTCGCGCGTGAGGGGATGGTCGTCGACGACGAGAATTCGCTCCGCCATGTCCCACTCATCGGCAGGTCGTCCGCTGCCGATTAGGGGAACGTGCAGAAGAACGCGAAGGACACGTTCGAAAGCTGGCTCGTCGGCGAGCTGCTGCTCGTCGCCCTGCTCGGGTCGGCGACGGCGCTCTTTCTGACCAACCCGGCGCTCCGCAACACCTACGACCTGCCGGAAGGCCGGCTCGTGCTCGACACCGCCGTCGTGCTCGCCGCCTCGATCGTCGCGATCCTCGCGGGCGTCCGCTTCTCGGTCGAAGGGCGGGTGCTCGATCTGCTCCTCGCCGCCGGCTTCTTCGTCGCCGGCGCCGGGACGCTCGCGTTTTCGGTCGTGCCCGTGCTCGGCGGCTCGAACCAGGACGCACCGGAGGCATGGGCGGCGATCGCTGCGCGCATGCTCGCAGCGACACTGATCGCCCTCGCACCGCTGGTGCCCGCGCCGCGCATCGTTGCGCGCAAGCGGGTGCTGCTGATCGGCCTCGTGGTGCTGATCGGAGCGCTGATCGCCGTCTGGCTGCCGCTACGCGGTTTCGGAGCCAGGCTGAGCCTGCTCGACTCGTCGGGCGACGGAGTTCGCGCAGTCGAGCTGACCGTCGCCACCTCCTTCCTGGCGCTGCTCGCGCTGCTCGCGGTGCTCGGATTCGGGATCCGCTACCGGGCGCGGGGCGAGGATCTCGACAGCTGGCTCGCGCTCGGCGCCACGCTGACGCTGTTCGCCGAGCTCCATTACGTCCTCACGCCTCGCCTCTCGAGCGACTTCATCTCCCAGGGCGACTTCCTCCGCCTGCTCGCGTACGGCCTGCTGCTCGTCGGGGTCTGGCGCGCGATCAGCTTCGCCGAGTTCGGGCGAGCGGTCGCAGAGGAACGCGCCAGAGTGGCGCGGGAGATCCACGACGGCCTCGCGCAGTACCTCTTCGCCGTCTCGACACACGCGAGCATGCTGGAGTCGGGAGCGCCACTCGAGGAGACGCTGCCGAAGCTGAAGGAGGCCGCCGCAGCTGCGCAGCAGGAGGCGCGCTTCGCCGTGCTTGCGCTCTCGTCCGCGAGCGGCACGGCCCCGTTCGACGCCGCCCTGCGCCGCTACGTGGAGTTCCTCACCGCGGACGGCGTGCTCGAGGTCGACGTCGAGATCGACCCGAGGATCCTGCTCGCGCCGGACGAGCAGATCGAGGTCTTCCGGATCGTCCAGGAAGGGCTCGCGAACGTGCGCAAGCACGCGGACGCACAGCACGCCGAGGTCTGGATCGGCCAGCGGCTCGGACGACGGATCGTCACCGTCAGCGACGACGGCGTCGGCTTCGATGGCGGCGAGGCGGCTGCTGGCCAGGGCCTGAAGAACATGCGCCTGCGGGCGAAGACGATCGACGGCGGCTTCAACCTCCGCTCACGACCCGGGCGCGGGACTGCGCTCGAAGTCGTCCTCCGCGCCTAGGCCGCTAGCAGCGCCTCGTCACCTGGTGGTACAGGCTCGCCTGAGCGAGGATGCCCGAGCGGATGTCGAGCGTGCGGGTCGTGAGCGCGTAACGCCCCGGCTTCCAGCGTCCGTTGGCGCAGGCCATCCTGTAGGCCTTCGGCGTCAGGTCGAAGCCGAAGTTGGGGCCGCCCTCGGCGCAGTTGTCGACGTTGCCCCGCCGTGAGCGCTTGATCCGCGTCGTCTTGCCGGCCGTCGAGACGAGGTCGATCTGGATCGAGACGCGGAGAGGCCGCGTGTCGCGGCAGCCTCGCTTGCCGTCGAGCCAGACGCCCTTCATCTCACCGCCGGTCGGGCTCAAGAGGACGTTGCTGACGACCTTGAGGCTGCCGCGCTGCGCAATCGCGTAGGTCGAGGGGTCGTCCGCGGCGACAGCGGGTGCGGCGAGGAGGAGCGAGAGAGCGATCAGGGCCACGCGCACGAGACGAACGCTATAGCGCCGATGTCAGGAACTTGCAAAATTCTACCGCTAGGGTCACCTTCGGGCGATGGGCACAAAGCGGCAGACCACTCACTTCGAGCTCGGCGACGAGTTCGCACGGGCGCTCGCGGAGACGACGCAGTCGCTCGTGTGCGTGCTGGACGAGTCCGGAGTCCTGCTGCTCTTCAACGACGCGTGCGAGCGTGCGACCGGCTTCTCACGCGAGGAGGTGGTCGGGCGGCCGCTCGCCGACACGCTGATCCCGCCCGAGGAGGCGGAGGCCTTCCGCGAGGTGCTCGCGTTCATCTGGAAATCCGGGCACTCGAGCCCACAGGTCGGCCACTGGGGGACAAAGAGCGGCGGCCGCCGCCTGATCGCCTGGTCGAACAAGCTCGTCCCCGCGACCGCGGACTCGCCCGCGTACCTCGTCACTGCCGGTCTCGATCTCACCGACCGACCTCAGACTCAGGACGAGCCGGCGTTCGCCGGCGACCCGGGGGCGAAGCTGGTGGAGATCGGCGAGCTGGCGCAGGAACAGAGAGCGCTGCGCCGAGTGGCGACGCTCGTCGCGTCAGAGGCGAGCCCGGAGAGCGTCTTCATGGCGGTTTCGGCCGAGTGCGCGCGCGTGCTCGGGGTGACCGCGTCTTCGGTCTGGCGCTACGAGGGCGACGACACGGCGACGGTGGTCGGGCGCTACAACCGCGACGGGATCGACAGCTTCCCGCTCGGCGCGCGCCTGTATGTGGACGAGACCACCTCGATGGGACGCGCCCGCGAGACGGCCGCGCCGGCTCGGGTCGAGGACTGGGGCACTGCCGAGGGCGAGTTCGCCGGGTTGATGCTGCAGCTCGGCTACCGCTCGACGGTGTCGGCTCCGATCATCGTCGCCGGCACGCTCTGGGGCGCCGTCACCATCGGCAGCGCCGACCCGCTCCCCGCGAACACCGAGTTCCGGCTCGCCGCGTTCTGCGACCTGGTCTCGCTCGCGGTCGCGAGCGCACAGGCCCGCGAGGACCTGCAGTCGTCGCGCGCCCGCATCGTCCGCGCCGGCGACGAGCAGCGGCGGCGGCTCGAGCGGAACCTGCACGACGGCGCCCAGCAGCGGCTCGTCGCGGCGACGCTGCTGCTCCGCGTCGCGCAGGCACAGCTCGACAAGGACCGGGAGAAAGCGGCCAAGCTGCTCCAGGACGCCGCCGGGGAGCTCGACGCCGGGCTCGAGGAGCTGCGCGAGCTCGCACGCGGGCTCCATCCCGGCTCGCTCACCGAGCACGGGCTCCGCGGAGCGCTGGCATCGCTCCAGGATCGGCTGCCGCTTCCGGTCGAGATCACGGTGACCGCCGAGCGACTCGACCAGCACCTGGAGGCGACCGCGTACTTCATCGTCTCGGAAGCGCTGACGAACGTGGTCAAGCACGCGCAGGCGTCGCGGGCGACGGCCACGGTGGAGCTTCGTGACGGCGCCGTCCGGCTCGAGATCACCGACGACGGCACGGGCGGTGCGGACACGTCGAAGGGGACCGGACTACTCGGCCTCCGCGACCGCGCCGAAGCGGAGGGCGGCACGCTCGTCGTCATCAGCCCGCCGGGCCGTGGGACGGTGATCACGGCCACGCTGCCGCTGAACGCTCGAGACTGAACGCCGGCGGCGATCAGGCCGTCGTCTCGACGGGCATCGCCGCGGGCTTCGGCGCCCGCGACTCGATCTCCACGATCCGGCCCTCGGCCGCCGCGGTCAGGATCCCGCGCGCGACGTCGACGACGTGGAGGCCGAGGACTGCCGACGCGCGTTCGGGCCGATCCGCGGCGATCGCGGCGACGAGGTCGTCGAGGCCGATGCCACGACAGTCGCGATCTCCGCGAGACACGTACGGAGCCTCCTGCCAGCCCTCCCTGCCGCGGCGCATCCGAACCCGGCCGCCGAACGAGTTCGGATCCGGGAACGCGATCACACCCTCCGTGCCGTGGAGCTCGAAGTCGCCGATGGACTGGCCCTGCGCCTCGAAGCTGGCGATCAGGTTGGCCGTCACGCCGCTCTCGAGCTCGATCGCAGCCGTCGTGTGCGAAGGGGTGAGGACGTCGAACCGCTCGCCCGCGCGGGAGCCGATCTCGATCGTGCGCTGCCGGATGCGGGTGGACGCGAACCCGGCCACGCGCGCGACCGGGCCGAGCAGCGAGACGAGCGCGGTCAGGTAGTACGGGCCCATGTCGAGCAGCGGACCGGCTCCGTCGGCGAAGAAGATGTCCGGGTTGGGGTGCCAGCTCTCCTGGCCGCCGACGATCATGACGGCGCTCACCGACAACGGCTCGCCGATCGCGCCGCTGTCGAGCAGCGCACGGCCGGCCTGATACGCGCCGCCGAGGAACGTGTCGGGAGCGCACCCGATCCGCAGCCCGAGCCGGGCGGCCTCGGCGACGAGCGCCGTCGCGTCGACGGTGGTCGATGCGAGCGGCTTCTCCGTGTACACGTGCTTCCCGGCCGCGAGCGACGCGTGGATCACGCCCGCGTGTGCGACCGGCGGCGTCAGGTTGAGGACGATGTCGATCGACGGATCGCCGATCAGCTCGTCCACCGTCGCGACCGCGAGATGGTCGTGCGTCTCCGCAAGCGCCCGCGCCTGCGATTCGTCGGCGTCGGCGCAGGCGACGAGCTCGAAGGAGTCGAACGCTTTCGCGTTCGCGGCGTACGCGCGGCTGATGACGCCGCAGCCGACGACGCCGACCCGTGCAGGCGAGGTCAGCGCGCCACCTCGGCGACCATCGCGGTGAGCGCATCGAACGAGCGCCGGGCGGCGTTCAGCGCCGGCCCCTCGGTCTCGTCCTGCTCCACGAGCAGCCACTCGGCGCCCGCCGCGACCGCGGCCGGCGCAACCCGCTCGTAGCCGACAGCGCCGTCACCCACGGGAGCGAACGCTTCGGGCTCGCGGCTGTGAAAGTCCTTCACGTGCACGAGTGGGCACCGGCCGCGGGCGCGAGCGAGGAGGGAGAGGGGGTCCGCGCCCGCGACCCAGGCCCAGCCGAGGTCGAGCTCGAGAAACGTCGTCCCCGCGGCCAGGAGGTCGTCCAGAAAGCAGCCGCCGCCGCCGCGCTCTTTCGCCTCGGCGTCATGGTTGTGGAAGCCGAGCTCCAGCCCGTGCGCCGCGGCGGCATCGGCGGCGGCCGCGAGCCGGCGCAACAGCTCCGGCCCCAACTCGGCCGGATCGACCCAGCTGACGCTCACGCGGCGCCAGCCGAGCGCGCGCGCCTCCGCCGCGAGATCGGGCAGCTGCGACTCGATCGCTTCGAGCCGGGCGTGGCGGCCGCAGGCGACGAGCCCTGCGGCGGCGAGCCACGCGGCAACCTCATCCGGCTCATGGCCGTGGAGGTCGAAGAGTTCGACGCCCTCGTAGCCGATCGCGGCCACCTCGCGCAGCGTCGGCTCGAAGGCACGCGCGCAGTCCTCCCGCACCGTCCAGAGCATCAGGCCGATCCGGAACTGCGGGTGCGTCGCGCGCACATTCATGCGCACACTTTCGCGCGATTTGCCCCCGCGGCGCTCGTCGACCCGCCTTTTCGCGGTCGAGGAGATGGGAGAGCCCCGCGGTGCGGGGCTCTCCGTCAGCAGGCCTGTAAGCCGGATTCTTCGCGAGTTCTTCGTCACTTGTCTCAACCATGCCGGGTCGCGCCGCGTTCCCGTGTGTCAGACGCCGTCGAATGTTGCCCTCGTGATGCGGTGGTGGTGCACACTGGCTGTTGTCGCAAACGGCGACGTCGCTTTCGCTTTCGCTTGCGCTGCGGGCGTGCCATGGGGCAGCCCGGAACCAATGCCTCAAGACGAACTGTCGAGGCGCTCCCTTGCCCGCTCCTGGAAGAGACCGCAGAGTGCCGCGCCCCCGAGCGATGCTAGACAGTAAGTGATGGCCGCGGCAATTTCGGTTTCGGGTCTGGTCAAGACGTTCGGGTTGACGAGGGCGCTGGACGGTCTTGATCTCGTCGTCGAGACGGGCGAGGTGCATGGCTTCCTGGGACCGAACGGTGCGGGGAAGACGACGACGATTCGAGTGCTGCTTGGGCTGCTGCGCGCTGACCGCGGGAGCGTCGTGCTGCTGGGTGGCGACCCGTGGCGCGACGCGGTCGCGCTGCACCGGCGGCTGGCGTACGTGCCGGGTGAGGTGACGCTGTGGCCGAGGCTGAGCGGTGGAGAGATCATCGATCTGCTGGGTCGGCTGCGCGGCGATCTCGACCCGCGACGTCGCGACGAGCTACTCGAGCGCTTCGAGCTCGACCCGACCAAGAAGGCTCGCACCTACTCGAAGGGCAACCGTCAAAAGGTCGGTCTCGTGGCGGCCCTCGCGTCTCCTAGCGCCGAGCTGCTCGTCCTCGACGAGCCGACGTCGGGCCTCGACCCGCTGATGGAAGCGGTCTTCCAAGACTGCATCCGCGAGGTCAGAGCCGCGGGACGGACCGTGCTGCTGTCTAGCCACATCCTCGCCGAGGTCGAGGCGCTGTGTGATCGGGTGAGCATCATCCGCAACGGCCGGACGCAGCAGAGCGGAACGCTGCAGGAGCTGCGGGGCATGACGCGCACCTCGATCACCGCTGAGGTCGCGCACGCCGCCGACGGTCTCGCCGGAGTGCCGGGTATCCACGGACTCGAAGTCGAGGGTGCTCGCGTCCGCTTCGACGTCGACGCCGCCCATCTCGAGGCCGCCGTGCAGCGGCTCGGAGAGCTCGGCGTCCGCAGCTTGGAGAGCCATCCGCCCACCCTGGAGGAGTTGTTCCTGCGCCACTACGGCGATCAGCTGGCGCACGAGCGAGAGCTCGCGGAGCGCATGCGCGACAACAGGCTGTGACGACGCCCGACTCGTTGACCGCCACCGCCCCGCTCACCCGGTTCGCGTTGCGACGGGACCGGGTGCGCATCGTCGTGTGGATCGCCGGGATCGTGCTGCTGGTGGTCGCGACGGTCGGAAGCATCAAGGGTCTCTACCCGAACCAGGCGGAGCTCGACAAGGCGGCGCGGGCGTCGGAGGACAACGCGGCTGCGATCATCTTCAACGGGCCGGCACAAGGTCTCGACACTGTCGGAGGTCAGGTCGCGTTCCAGACCGGCAGCTTCGGGTTGATCCTGTTGGGCCTGATGAGCGTCTTCATGGTGGGGCGGCTGACCCGAGGTGAGGAGCAGGCGGGACGCGTGGAGCTGCTGCGTGCGCTGCCCGTCGGGCCGCACTCGCTGGCCGCGGCCGCGATGGTCACCGTCGCCGCCATGAACGTCGTGGCCGGCGCGCTCGTGACGCTCGCGCTCGTCGCGCTCGGTCTGCCGGTCACGGGTTCGGTCGTGTTTGGGTTGTCGTTCACGTTGTTCGGCTTGCTGCTTGCCGCGTGCACGTTGGCGGCGGCGCAGGTGAGCGAGAACACCCGCGTCGTGTACGGCATCGGCGGCGGCGTGCTCGGGACCTCGTTCGTGCTGCGCGCAATTGGTGACATCAGCGACGGGACGATCTCGTGGCTGTCGCCGATCGGCTGGGCGCAAAAGACCCGACCGTTCGCGGGCGAGCGGTGGTGGCCGTTCCTGGTCGTAGTCGGCGCGATCGGACTGATCGCCTGGCTCGCGGTCATCCTGTCGCGACGGCGCGACCTCGGCGCCGGGCTCGTGGCGCCACGCGCCGGCCGCGCACACGCCGGTCCTTCCCTGGGGAGTTCCCTGGGGCTCGCGGCCCGGCTCCAGCGCGGGAGCCTCATCGGCTGGAGCGCCGGGTTGGCCGTGCTCGCGGTCGCCTACGGCTCCATCACCGACTCGATCAACGATTTCGTCGAGGACAACAAGACGCTCACCGACATCATCGCCGCGCAGGGACAGGGAACCCTCGTCGAGCAGTATCTCGCGATGTCGTTCCGGATTCTCGCGCTCGTTGCTGGAGCCTTCGCGATCCAGTCGGCGCTGCGGATCCGCAGTGAGGAGACGTCGGCGCACGCCGAGGAGGTGCTGGCCACACCGGTGTCGCGGGCGCGATGGGCCACGAGTCATCTCGCGATGGCGTTCGGGGGGACGCTCGTCGTCCTCTTCCTCATCGGGGCAACCTTCGGCGTGTCAGACGCCGCCGTGACCGACGACACCAACGCGATCTGGCGGTCGATCGTCGGCTCGCTCGCCTACGCCCCTGCGGTGTGGGTGCTCGTCGGACTCAGCGCCGCGATCGTCGGACTAGCGCCGCGAGCAACCATGGTGCCCTGGGCGGCGCTCGCTGGCTGCTTCGTGATCGGGATGTTCGGTCAGCTTCTCGACCTCCCACCGTGGATCCAGGACATATCACCGTTCCAGCACGTTCCCCGGTACCCGGCCACCGATCTGAGCGCCCCACCGCTCGCGGCACTCGTCGCGCTCGCCGCTGGCCTCACCACACTCGGACTCGCAGGTTTAAGACAACGCGACATCGGCTCAGAACCGGACCAACGCTTGCGCAACCTCTTCGGACCCCGAGGTGCAGACCGCTGAATCGGTTCACGGATCGGAGCTTAGGGGGTAATAGGTGCACTCGCTGGCCGGGACAGCGGTGCGGGCGACAAGCCGCAGACGTCTGCGTCAGCTCACCTCCTGGAGCCACTCGGCTCATCGTCCGACCTGCCGTCGAGGACATCCGTGGCCGCGAGATGCTCCGTCAAGTCGGCGGGTGGGTGCCAGACCGATGAGCCGTCGGGGGTACGCCTTCGCCACGAAGTAACCAACTGTCAGGTTGGCGGGGATCGGCGGGGTCGCGTCCATGGATTCCGCATGAACAAGAGGGATCGCGGTCATGACACGTCGCGAGTCGTGAGCCTCAGCTGAATCGCGTGATGCACTGGTGATGCATCGCGGGTCGACCATCAATAGAAAAGCCCCGCAAATGCGAGGCTTTTCTTTAGCAGGCCTGTAAGCCGGATTCTGTCGAGGGTGACCATCCCTCTAGGCCGGGAGTTGCCTCACGGCTCGAGCGGTGTACCCGATCCCTCGGCGGGCCGCCTCAACGGGATCTGCTTCACCTTGCACCGGACGGGGTTTGGCAGCCGCCGTGTCACCACGGCGCTGGTGGGCTCTTACCCCACCGTTTCACCCTTACCGCCGAGACCTCCGGAGAACGCCTCGGCGGCGGTCTGCTTTCTGTTCCACTTTCCGTCGGCTTTCGCCGCCTGGGATTTCCCCAGCGTCCTGCCCTTCGGTGTCCGGACTTTCCTCGGCGCCTTCCGAAGAAGGCGACGCGGTCACCCGGCCTGCGAGACGAATTCTAGCTCGGATTCCGGGATCTGCAGGCCGTCGCAGAGGAGCGTCCCGCACTCGAGGCAGGCGTGCGCGGCGGGCCGGTGGAGCAGGAACTCGCCGCAGACGAGGCACTCGAAGCTGGCGCCGCGGGCGATCGCGGTCAGCTCCTGGTCGAGTGTGCGGTTGAACGAGGCGACGGACATCAGAGGCTCCGGAAGACCCCCGTGACTCTGCCGAGGATCTGGACGTGGTCGGCGTAGATCGGCTCGAAGAGCTCGTTCTCGGGCTGCAAGCGGACGCGGCCGGCCTCGCGGTAGAACGTCTTCACCGTCGCCTCGTCGGCCGACTCGTCGTCACCCGCGAGCGCGACCACGATCTCGCCGTTGCGTGCCTCCTGGGCGCGCTGGACGACGAGGATGTCGCCGTCGAGGATGCCGGCGTCGATCATCGACTCGCCCTTGACGCGAAGCAGGAAGTCGGCGCGACGGCCGAGCGGCTCCGGGACGGCGAGCTCGTCCTCGATGTTCTCCTCCGCGAGCAGCGGCCCGCCGGCGGCGATCTGGCCGAGCAGCGGCAGCTTCTGCAGCTCCGGCGTAACCGGCTCCTCGGCGCGCGACTCGCGCCGGTGGCCGATCAGGTCGAGCGCCCGCGGCTTCGTCGGGTCGCGGCGGAGCAGGCCGGCGCGTTCGAGGTTCGCGAGGTGCGCATGCACCGTCGAGGGCGAGGCAAGACCGACCGCCTCTCCGATCTCACGCACGGTCGGGGGATAGCCGTGCCGGTCGACGTAGTCGACGAGGAACTGCCAGATCTCCTGTTGCCGTGCGGTGAGCTGGGGTGCGGCTGACATTGGCCCTCCGGGAATGGTTGTCGAACATGTGTTCGCTCGAAAGCGTAGAGATCCTTCCGGACGACGTCAAGGAAGCTGACAGACTCGGCACGGTGCAGTGGCCGACGATCACGCTCGCGGACGTCGTCGAAGCGAAGCGGCGGATCGGCCCCCACCTGCGCCCGACACCGCTCTATCCCTACGCCGGGCTGGACGAGCTGCTCGGCGCCGAAGTCTGGGTCAAGCACGAGAACCATCAACCGGTCGGCGCGTTCAAGGTTCGCGGCGGCGTCAACCTCGTCTCGCAGCTCGGCGAGGACGAGCGGCGGCGGGGACTGATCGCCGCGTCGACGGGCAACCACGGCCAGTCGGTCGCCTACGCGGCGCGCCTCTTCGGCGTCACCGCCCGTGTCTGCGTGCCGGAGGGAGCGAACCCGGTGAAGCTGGCCGCGATCCGAGCTCAGGGTGCGGAGCTGATCGAGCAGGGCCTCGACTTCGACGCGGCGAGAGAGCACTGCGAACGGCTCGCCGTTGAGCACGGCTACCGCTACGTCCACTCCGGCAACGAGCCCCATCTGATCGCGGGCGTCGGCACCGAGACGCTCGAGATCCTCGAGGACCGGCCCGACGTGGACGTGATCGTCGTCCCGATCGGCGGCGGCAGCGGCGCAGCGGGCGCGTGCATCGTCGCGAAGGCGATCCGGCCGGAGATCGAGGTGATCGGCGTCCAGTCCGACGCGGCGCCGGCCGCGTTCCGCTCCTGGCAGGCGCGCGCCATGCTCGACGGCGAGACCTCGACGCATGCCGAAGGGCTGGCCACACGCGTCCCGTTCGAGCTGCCGCAGCAGATCCTCTGGGAGCACCTGGACGACTTCGTCCTCGTCAGCGAGGACGAGATCAGGGAGGCGACGAGGCTGATGATCGAGCACACGCGCAATCTCGTCGAGCCGGCCGGGGCGTCGCCGCTGGCGGCGGCGCTGAAGCTGGCCGACCGCTTCCGCGGCACAGCGGATCGCGCTGATCGCGAGCGGCGGCAACATCAGCCCGGCGCAGCTCGCGGCTCTCTACCGCTGACAACTCGGGGTAAGGTCGGGCCGCGAAGCGGCCCCTTCAGGGGTCTTCGCGCGATGCAGGATCCGCTCCTGCGGATCCTGCATCTTGCGCTATCCCACACAGTGCGCTGGAGAGGACTTGAACCTCCACGGCCCTAAGGCCACAAGGCCCTCAACCTTGCGCGTCTACCAATTCCGCCACCAGCGCGGGGACGTGCAGTGTAGCCGCGGCCTGCGCTGGAGGGTTTGGTGGAATGGCGCTCGCCGTCGGGGTGCGATGGTCGTCCCGAGGCAAGGACGCAGGGAGCGCCGATAGCCGAAGCTATCGGCGCGACTGAGGACGCCGCATCGGGACGACCAGCGCGGGCCGGCGGCCCAGCCGCTATTTCGCCAAACCCTCCTAGGCGAGGAGGCGGTACAGGATCACGCTGTTGAGGAAGAAGATCGTCGCGACGACCACCGTCAGCCGCGTCAGGTTCCGCTCGACGATGTGCGTGCCGCCCTGCGAGGCGGGCGTGAAGCCCATGCCGCCCATGCCGGCGTCGCGGCCGGAGTGCATCAGGATGAGCGCGAGGAGCGCCACGGAGACGAGGACCTGGAAGACGGCGGAGACGGGAAGCACGCGGGAAGGGTAGCTAACGCGCAGCGGCGAGGATCGCCTCGACGAGGCTGGCAGCGATCGCGTCCTTGGTGATGTAGCCCTTGGCGCCGACGCGGCGGGCGCGATCGATGTCCGCCGGAGCATTCGACCCGGTCAGCATCAGGACCGCGGGCGGGTCGTCGAAGCGCTCGAGCGCGGCGGCCGCCTCGAAGCCGTCCATCACGGGCATGCTGATGTCGAGCGCGACCACGTCCGGCCGCAGCCGCCTGGCGAGCTCGACGGCCTCCTCGCCGTCCGCGGCGCGGCCGACGACCTGGATCCGCTCCTCGGTCGAGAGCACGGCTTCGAGCGCCTCGGCGAAGAGGCGATGATCGTCTGCGATCAATACTCGAACTGGCGGCGGCATTAGGAAACCAACGGACTGGTGCCTCGTTAGGCTACGCGCATGTCCCCTGCCGGTGACGAGACGCGGGCGAAGATCCAGCGCCTGCTCGTCACCGGCGACAACAGGCTGAAACAGGGCGTCGCGGCGGAGAAGGCCCGCCAGAGCTACGAGCAGGCGCTCGCGCTGGCGCGCGAGGCGGGGATCGAGGACGCGGTGCGGCCGCTCGTCGAGATCAGGCTCGCCGATCTCGAGCGGCTCGCTCGAGAATCGCCTCGACCCGAGCCGCCTGACGCTTGAGGTCGTGCTCCTCCGCCGCCTCGCGCGCGGCCGGATTCGGGACGGGAAGGGCGGCAGCGTCCCGTAGCCCCGCAATGAGCGCGTCCTCGTCGAGTGGGTCGACGAGGACGCCGCCGCCGGACGGGACGAACTCGGGCGGCCCGCCGTTCCGCGTCGCGACGACAGCGCGGCCGCACGCGAGCGCCTCGAGCGCAGCCTGGCCGAAGGGCTCGACGAGGCTCGGCTGGCAGAGGACGTCCGCCGCCGCGAGGTAGCCCGGGACGGCGTCGTGAGGCACGTAGCCGGTGACCGTGACGCCCGGACGCCCCTCCAGGGCCGAACGCAGAGGCCCGTCGCCGACGAACGTCAGCGTGCCCTCGCCGAGCCGCTCGAACGCGTTCGCGAGCCGAACGACGTTCTTCCGCTCGATCAGCGAGCCGACGCAGAGAAAGGCGGGCGAGGGACCAGGCGCGCGCTCGAGCGGCCGGAACCGCTCCAGGTCGACGCCGCAGTCGACGACCTCCGTCTTCGCGGCGGCCTCCGGGATCGACGCGACGAGCCGCCCGCGCAGCCACTCCGAGACCGCGATCACCGCCGCTGCGCTCTTCACCACCCGCCTGGCCGGTGGTCGGACGAACGGATACTCGGTCAGGTTCGCGACGTCCTGCCCGTGGACGGTGACGACCAGAGGTGCTCGCGAGACGAGCCCCGCGAGCAGCCCCGAGAGGCCGGTCGGGAAGAGGAAGTGCGCGTAGACGACATCCGGCTGGAAGCGCCGCGCGGCCCGCACCGCACGGGCAGCGAGCCTCGCGTGGCGCAGCTTGCCCCCGCCGCGCCGGTCGAGCACGACCCGCTCGATCTCATGTCCACGTGCCGCCAACTCGCGCTCCAGCCCCTGGACGAAGACGCCGAAGTCGGGCGCCTCGGCGGAGGGGTACATCTGGGAGACGAGCAGGATGCGCACCGGGGGATCATCTAGGTTCTGGCGGTGGCCGAGCCCGCCGTCAGAGTCGCCGAGCTGAACAAGACGTTCTTCGTCCCCGAGCGAGAGGCGGGCCTCCGCGCGTCGGTCAAGAGCCTCGTCCGACGTAAGCATCGTGAGGTCCGCGCAGTCGACGACATCGACTTCGAGGTCGGCCAGGGAGAGGTCGTCGGCTTCCTCGGCCCGAACGGCGCCGGCAAGACGACGACGTTGAAGATGCTCTCCGGGCTCCTCTACCCGACCTCCGGCGAGGCGCGCGTGCTCGGCCACGTCCCCTCGAAGCGCGAGCGCGACTTCCTCCGCCGGATCACGCTCGTGATGGGCAACCGCAACCAGCTCCAATGGGACCTGCCCGCGCTGGACTCGTACGAGCTGAACCGGGCGATCTACCGGATCCCGCGTGCCGAGTTCACGACGCTCCGCGACGAGCTGATCGAACTGCTCGACGTGGGCGACCTCGTCCGCAAGCCGGTACGGAACCTCTCGCTCGGCGAGCGGATGAAGGTCGAGGTGGTCGGCTCGCTGCTGCACCGGCCGCAGGTGCTCTTCCTCGACGAGCCGACGATCGGGCTCGACGTGACGATGCAGAAGCGGATCCGCACGTTCGTCGCCGAGTACAACCGCCGCTACGACGCGACCGTCCTGCTGACGAGCCACTACATGGCGGACGTCGAGGCGCTCTGCAAGCGCGTCGTCGTCATCCACCACGGCAAGATCCTCTTCGACGGCCCACTCGCGCGGCTCGGCGACCAGTTCGACGCGTACAAGACGCTCACCGTCGAGCTGGAGGACCTCTCCGCCGACCTCTCCGGGTACGGCGACGTGCTCGAGCGCGAGGACGGCCGCGTCAAGCTGCGCGTGCCGAAGGCGGACACGGCGCGCATCACCGCCCGGCTGCTCGCCGAGCGCGAGATCGCCGACCTCACCGTCGAGGACCCGCCGATCGAGGACGTGATCGAGCTCGTCTTCGCGCAGGAGCGGCCGCAGTGAGCACCGAGATGAGCACCGTCGAGGAGGGGCGCTTCCGCTCCTACCTCGACTACTACCTCACCCGCGCCCGCACCCAGATCCAGTCGAACTTCCAGTACCGCGTCGCCACCTACATGTGGCTGATCGGGATGCTGGCGGAGCCGATCGTCTACCTCGTCGTCTGGACGACGATCGCCGACCAGCAGGGCGGCTCGGTGCAGGGGATCACGACCGGCGAGTTCGCGGCCTACTACATCGTCTGGACGCTCGTCAGGAACATGAACATCGTCTTCACGCCGTACGGCTGGGAGTGGCGGATCCGCGAGGGCGAGCTGTCGGCGGCGCTGCTGCGCCCGCTCCACCCGATCCACGACGACATTGCGGGCTTCGCCGGCTGGAAGGTGGTCACGATCATCCTCTGGCTCCCGATCGCGGCCGTGCTCTGGATCGCGTTCGATCCCTCGATCGACATTCGCGCGGCCGAGATCGCGGCCTTCAGCGTCGCGATCTGGGGCGCGTACCTGATCCGGACGATGGTCCTGTCCGCACTCGGGATGGTGACGTTCTGGACGACGCGCGTGAGCGCGCTCTTCGAGCTGTTCATCGGGCTCGAGCTGCTGCTCTCCGGCCGGCTCGTGCCGCTGCCGCTGATGCCGGACTGGGCCGAGGACGTCGCGAACGTGCTCCCGTTCAAGTGGTCGTTCTACTTCCCGATCCAGACGCTCGTCGGCGACCTGTCCAACCGGGAGCTGCTCGAGGGCCTCGGGATCCAGCTCCTCTGGATCGTCGCCCTCACCGGGCTCTTCCTCGCCGCCTGGCGGTTCGCGGTCAGGCGCTACTCGGCGGTCGGGA
This sequence comes from uncultured Gaiellaceae bacterium, assembly GCA_963705515.1. Lineage (GTDB taxonomy): Bacteria > Actinomycetota > Thermoleophilia > Gaiellales > Gaiellaceae > Gaiellasilicea. Next base: position 575,488 of record CAVPJV010000008.1, on the reverse strand, counting down.
ACTAGACGTGCGCATCGGCCGCCTCGCCTGGCTCTTCTTCAAGGTCGGCTCGCTGAACGAGCTCCAGTACCGCGCGAACTTCTTCATCCAGCTGCTCCAGTCGGCGGTCTCGGTCGGCGTCGCGCTCGTCGTCCTCGCGCTCGTCTACTCGCAGACAACCGAGCTCAACGGCTGGAACGAGTCGGAGCTGATGATCGTGCTCGGGATCCAGATCCTGCTCGGCGGGGTGATCCGGACACTGATCCAACCGAACATGCAGCGGCTGATGGAGGACGTGCGCGACGGCAAGCTCGACTTCGCGCTGACGAAGCCGGAGGACTCACAGGTGCTCGTCAGCATTCGCAACGTCCAGATCTGGCGCGCGGTCGACGTGATCGCGGGCGCCGCCGTGCTCGCGTACGGGATCGACGGGCTCGACGCGAGCGTCGGGATCGGCAACGTGCTCCTGTTCCTCGGCCTGCTCCTGCTCGGCGCGGTCACGATCTACTGCTTCTGGCTGGTGATCGCGACGCTGGCGTTCTGGATCGTCAACGTCTGGGAGATCATCGAGCTCTTCGACGGCATCTACCAGGCCGGTCGCTGGCCGACGTCGATCTTCCCCGGCTGGCTGCGCTTCGGCGTCACCTTCATCTTCCCGCTCGCGTTCGCGATCACCGTGCCCGCGGAGGCGATCACGTCGCGGCTCGAGTGGTCGACGGTCGGGATCGCGGTCGGCTTCGCCGCGGTGCTCTTCATCTTCACGCGGTGGTGGTGGGGGTTCGGCCTGCGCCGCTACTCGGGCGCCTCGGCCTGAGGCTCCGGCGCGCCCCCACGCGCGCCGGAGCCCCGTGCCGCGAGCGGCTCAGTCGTCGTCCCCGAACCCGCCTCCGACGATGCCGCCGCCGGGCACGAACAGCGCGAGCAGTTGCCCGTACTCGACGAGCTCCGGGTCGGGATTGGTCTTGTGCACCTGCGCGTCGAGCAGGTACCAACCCTCGCCGAGGATGTCGCCCGCGTCGATGATTCCCGACGACTCCTCGTCCTGCGTGATGAAGTTCGCGGCTCCCGGCGTGAACTGCGCCGGATCGAACGTCGCGACCTCGGTGAGCGCGTCGCGCTTGATGTCGTACTGCCAGATCCGGGCGAGATACGGCTGGTTGCCCGGATCCTCCTGCAGCAGCACGTTGCCGCGCGTGTCGACGGCGATGTTGTCGAGCATGTGGAACCGCTCGGCGGTCCCGCCCGTCTCGGTCCCGTCCAGCAGCTGGTCGACCTTGCCGCCGAGCGCTGGGTTCGCCGGATCGACGAACCGGAGCCGGTACAGCTTGCTCTGCGTCGTGAAGCTCGAGGTGATCACGAAGTAGAGGTCGTTTGGATGCTTCGGGTCCCAAGACGCGTCCTCGGGACGCTGCCACTCGGTCACCTGAGCGGCGTCGCTGGCCGTCTCGATCTGGGCGCCGGTCATGTTCTTGACGTCGCCGAGACTCGCCGCGGTGAAGGCGGTGCCGCTCGGGACGCCAGTGTTGACCGGCTCGGTCGCGAGGCCCGGAACCTTGATCCCGTAGAGGGTGCCGCCCGTCAGGCCGGCACGCTGCGCCGGGTTGCCGGTTGCCTTCTTCTCGCCGACGTAGATGTACACCTGGCCCGTCGGGCTGGTGTCGTCCGTGCCGAAGACGACCGTCTTGCGTCCCGTCGACGGGTTGGCGACGGCGTTCTCCCACGAGAACTTGCCGAGCGAGGCGAGCTCCCAACTGATCCCGCCCTCGGCGTGTGCAAACGCGCGCCCCTCGTTGCCGACCTCCTCGCCGTCGAGGAACAGTGGGGCGTTGTAGCCCATCTTCGAACGCTTGTCGTAGAACGCTTCCCGGGCGGCGAGGGTGGCCGAGCAGAGCCGGCCGAGCGCGACGCCCTTCGCCGGCGGGTTGTACGTGCTCGTTGCCGTGTTCCAGGTCGCGACGCGGACGATGTGGTCGCGTCCGGACGCGACGGCGAGGCTCTTGTCCTCAACGACCCAGTGCGAGACGAAGGCGCCATTGGCACCGTGGTCGCGGACCGCGCCCTGACCGACCGCGATCTCGTGGTTCATCAGGACGGTGAACGTGCCCGGGCGGCTCTCGTAGGCTCCCAGCCCGTCCGGGATCCCGACCATCCGATAGCCGTCGACCGAGTCGCCGACGGTGAGTAGCGAAATCACGTGGACCCCGTCGTGCGACGGGAGCACGTACGGCGCGAGCGAGCTGCTCGGACCGGTCTGAGTCGAGCCCGCGGCAAGCGCCGCGGCCGTCACGGCACCACAAATCAGCAGCGCCGCGATGAATGTCTTACGCATGCGGATCCTCCCCTGGATGACGGGCGCATCGTCTTCCAGCGATGCGCCCTCGTGGGCTGCTTGGAGGTGATTATCCCGTATCCGAGTGGTGAAATTAGGCGCGCGACGCGTCGTACGTGCCCCACTCCTCGCGGAGCACGTTCGAGATCTCGCCGACCGTGACGTGCGCACGCAGCGCCTCGCGCATCGGCGGCAGCAGGTTCTCGTCGGTTGCGGCGACGCGCTTCACCTCGGCGAGGGCGCGCTCGGCGTCGTCCGCGTTCCGCTCGGCCCGAACGCGGGCGGTCCGCTCGAGCTGACGGCGCTCGATCGCAGGGTCGAGGCGGTGCAGCTCGACATGCTCCTCGTCGTCCTCGGCGAAGCGGTTGACGCCGACGATCACGCGCTCGCCCGACTCGACCTGCTCGTTCCAGCGGAAGGCGGCGTCCTCGATCTCGCGCTGGACGAATCCCTGCTCGACCGCGGCGACGGCGCCGCCGAGCTCGTCGATCCGCTCGATCAGCTCGCGGGCGCGCTGCTCGAGCTCGTCCGTGAGCGCCTCGATGAAGTAGGAGCCGCCGAGGGGATCGGCGGTGTCGGTGGCGCCGCCCTCGGCCGCGAGGATCTGCTGCGTCCGCAGCGCGATCCGCGCCGAGCGCTCGGTCGGGAGCGCGAGCGCCTCGTCGAAGCCGTTCGTGTGCAGGCTCTGCGCGCCGCCGGCGACGGCCGAGAGCGCCTGGATGGCGACGCGGACGATGTTGTTCTCCGGCTGCTGCGCCGTGAGCGTCGAGCCGCCCGTCTGAGCGTGGAAGCGGAGCGTCAGCGCCTTCGGGTTCGTGGCGCCGAAGCGGTCGCGCATGATCGTCGCCCACAGCCGCCGGGCCGCGCGGAACTTCGCCACCTCCTGGAAGAAGTGGTTGTGGGCGTTGAAGAAGAAGGAGAGGCGGGCGCCGAACTCGTCCGGTGAGAGGCCTGCGTCGACCGCCGCCTGCGCGTAGGCGATCCCGTTCGCGAGCGTGAACGCAAGCTCCTGGACCGCCGTCGAGCCGGCCTCACGGATGTGGTACCCCGAGATCGAGATCGTGTTCCAGCTCGGGATCCGCTCGGCGGCGTAGGCGAAGAGGTCGGTCGTCAGCCGCATCGACGGCCGCGGCGGGTAGATGTAGTTCCCGCGCGCGATGTACTCCTTGAGGATGTCGTTCTGGGCGGTGCCGCGCAGCGCCGTGCCGGGGACGCCCTGCTCCTCGGCGACAAGCTCGTAGAGCAGGAGCAGGAGCGACGCGGGCGCGTTGATCGTCATCGAGGTGGAGACCTCGCCGAGCGGGATCCCGTGGAAGAGGAGGCGCATGTCCTCGAGCGAGTCGATCGCGACGCCGGTGCGGCCGACCTCGCCGAGCGCGTGCGGGTCGTCGGAGTCGTAGCCGAGCTGCGTCGGCAGGTCGAAGGCGACCGAGAGCCCGGTCTGGCCGCGGTCGAGCAGGTAGTGGAAGCGCTCGTTCGTCTCCTCCGCCGAGCCGAAGCCGGCGTACTGCCGGATCGTCCACGGCCGCCCGCGGTACATGTCCGGGTACGGCCCGCGGGTGTAGGGAAACTCGCCCGGCCGCTCACCGTCGCCGTAGACCGGCTCGATCTCGATCCCCGACTCGGTCCGCCGCTCCACGGAGCGGATGCTACGGACTAGAGGACGCCGCCGGACTTCTCGATCGCGTCGAGCGCGATCCGGCGGCCGGTGGCGATGTGCGCCCTGATCGCGTCCCGCGCCGCCTCGAGGTCGCCGGCCTCGTACGCGTCGACGATCGCGCCGTGCTCGGTGGGGAGATACGAGCCGCCCTCGAGCTTGCCGCCGCGGATCACCTGCATCATCAGGTTCACCGAGAGGTCCCGGTAGAAGCGCGACAGGAGTGTGTTGCCGGCGAGGTCGACCTGGTGCTCGTGGAAGGCGGCGTTCGCCGAGTCCCACTCGGCGTGCGAGACGGCCTCGGCCGTCGCCTCGTGCAGCTCGCGGAAGCGGCGCAGCTCGCTGCGGTCGACGCGGCCGACCGCGCACTCCGCGGCCTGCAGCTCGAGTGCGAGCCGGACGTCGTAGCCGTCCGCGACCGCCGCCTCGGTCAGGGCGGTCACGTAGTAGCCGCGACGCGACTTGACCGTCAGCAGGCCCTCGGCGACGAGCCTTGTCAAGGCGTGGTGAACGGGGCTGCGCGAGACGCCGAGCGTCGCAGCCAGCTCGTGCAGGCTCACCTTCTCCCCCGGGCGGAGCTCGCGCGTCACGAGCCTCGTCTTCAGCGTCTCGTAGACGCGGTCGTTGAGGTTCGTCCGGGCGGGAGCGGAGACGGACATGAGGCATACGTAACATGACACGTGCCCGGAGGCAACCCGGTGGCGCACGGCTACGCTCACTCGATGCAGGTGAGCATCCGCCTCTTCGCCGGCCTGCGCGAGCGAGCCGGCACGGGCGCCCGCGCGCTCGAGCTCACCGACGGCGCCACGCTCGGCGACGTCTGGCCGGCGCTCGGCCTCGGCGCCGAGCCGTCGGGCCTCCTCTACGCGGTCAACAAGCGCTACGCCGACACGGAGACGGCGCTCACGGACGGCGACGAGGTGGCGCTGATCCCACCCGTCTCCGGCGGCGACTTCCGGCTCACGGCGGACCCGCTCTCGCTCGACGCGGTCGTGCGCGAGGTGCAGCGGGACGAGGCGGGCGCGATCGCGACCTTCCTCGGCACGGTCCGCGACCGCTCCCGCGACCGGAAGGTGCTCTACCTCGAGTACGAGGCCTACGAGGGGATGGCCGAGGAGACGATGGCCGAGCTCGCGCGCGAGCTGACCCAGCAGCACGAGCTGCTTGCGGTCGCGATCCACCACCGCGTCGGCCGGGTCGAGATCGGCGAGCCCAGCGTCGCCATCGCCGTGTCCTCGCCCCACCGTTCCGGGGCGCTCGCCGCGTGCAAGGAGGCGATCGACACTCTCAAGGGAACGGTGCCGTTGTGGAAGAAAGAGGTCTACGAGGGCGGCGAGGAATGGATCGGACAGGGCTCGTGAGCCACCCCCACGGAACGGTCCCTCAAGTCAAGGCCGGCGGACGCCGACTGCAGCTGCGATGAGCTACGACCCGTACCAGCCGCGCGAGGCGGAGCCGTTCGAAGAGCGCTCGCCGATCAAGCAGCCGCTGACCCCGCGCGAGCTGCTGGGGAAGCTGTTCGCGCCGATCCTCGCGCTCGGCCTGCTCGCGCTCAAGTTCGGCGCCTTCGCGATCAAGTTCTTCGGCATCTTCATCTCGGTCGGCGGCTACGCGCTGATCTTCGGCTGGCGCTTCGCGGCCGGCTTCGTCGCCCTGATCCTCGTGCACGAGCTGGGCCACTACATCGAGGCGAGGCGGCAGGGGCTGAACCCGCAGCTGCCGGTGTTCATTCCGTTCCTCGGGGCGTACGTGGCGATGAAGAACGCGCCGTTCGACCCCTGGCGCAACCTGCTCGTCTCCGCGGCCGGCCCACTCCTCGGCGGACTCGCGTCGCTCGGCCTCTGGATTGCGGGCGAGGCGAACGACTCGAGGTTCCTGGTCGCGCTCGCCTACTCTGGGCTTCTTCCTCAACCTCTTCAACCTGATCCCCGTGCGGCCGTTCGACGGCGGGTTCATCTGGCGCTCGATCAAGGCGCTGCGCCACGGCCAGCGCGAGCACGTCCCCTGGTCGTCGCCGGCGAGGATCGGCATCGCCAGCCTGCTCTACGGCGGCATGATCGTCGGGTTCGCCCTCGGCATGGTGGCGACGCACTTCCCGCAAGACCGCCTCTGATGGACGACCGCCGCGTCCTCGAGCGGACGCACGAGGACTTGCAGAACGACGTCGCCGTGATCGCCTCCGAGTTCCTCGGCGGCTTCCAGAAGGTGCTCGAGATCAACAGGCCCGCCGTCTCGATTTTCGGCTCGGCCCGGGTCGCTCCCGGCAGCCGGCCCTACGAACAGGCGCGGGCGACGGCGAAGCTCTTCGCCGAAGCCCACTTCGCCGTCGTTACCGGCGGTGGACCCGGCGTGATGGAGGGGGCAAACCGCGGCTGCAAGGAGGGCGGCGGCCTCTCGGTCGGGTTCAACATCACGCTCCCGCACGAGCAGGGCATCAACCCGTACTGCGACATCTCGATGACCTTCAAGCACTTCTACGCCCGCAAGACGATGTTCGTGAAGGCGGCCGAGGGGTTCGTCATCTTCCCCGGCGGGTTCGGCACGCTCGACGAGCTCTTCGAGTCGCTGACGCTGATCCAGACCGGCAAGGTGCTCAACTTCCCCGTCGTCCTCTTCGGGCACGACTACTGGCGGCCGCTGCTCGAGTGGGTGAACGGCCGCCTCGTGGCCGAGGGGATGATCTCCCTCGAGGACATGCGGCTTCTGCACGTCACCGACGAGCCGGCCGAGGCAGTGCGGCTCGTGGTCGCGAGCTACGACGAGCGGAACACGGTGCCCTCGCCGGCGCGGGCCGAGAAGGCCGACGCGCAGTAGCGCCTAGACCCTCGGCAGGACGAAGTACGGCCCGGGGATCGAGCGGCCGGGGCCGTAGATCTGGGTCGGGCCGACGGCGACGTAGTTGCTCGTGGTCGCGTCCTGGCGCAGCAGCTTCCCGTGCTCGTAGACCTTGCGCGTGACCGTGACGTCGAAGCCGGACTGGTTCGAGCCGGACACCGTGCGGACGGAGCCGCGCGGCGCGTACGGGTCGAGCGCATAGGTCGTCTTCGGCGAGCGCCAATTCGTCCGCTCGCCGGTCGAGGTCACGACCCGTCTCTGCGGATGGGTGCCGTAGAACGAGAACGTGAGCGTCGAGGTGGTGTAGCGCGTCTTGATCAGGATCCCGGTCTTCAGGTCGTTCTTGAAGACGAAGTCGGGGCCGCCCCAGGAGACCGTGGCGTCGCGGCCCAGCGGGTAGTGCGAGATGTAGAAGCTGTGGTTGTGGCGCTCGACGATCGGGAGCCCGAGCTCGAACGCGTTGTTGAAGAGCGTCGTCGCGGTCTGGCAGACGCCGCCGCCGATCGCTGGCAGGAGCAGCGAGCCGATGATCATCTGACCCTCGCGGAAGCCGCGCTCGACCGTGCGCGGGCCGACGCGGTCGTTGAACGAGAACGTGTCACCGGGCTTGATCACGGTGCCGTCGATGTACTGCGCCATCAGCTGCACGTTGTGGATCCGGTTCGACGACGACGTCCCCATGTCGGTCGTGAACGTCGAGATCTGCTGACGGATGCCCAGCTTCTCCGCCTCCCGGGTCGTCAGGTCGGCGCGGATCTGCTTCAGGCGCACGGATGCCCGGTGCACGGGCGCCGCCGCAGCGGCCGCGATTGCGTCGGCGGCCCAGCGGCCGTCGACGGCGAGCCCCGGACGCGAGGGTCGCACGCGCACCCGCTTGCCGTCGACGACGAAGCGGGCGTTGACGGCGCGGGAACGCCATGGCGCGAGCATCGGCTCGACCGCCTTGGCAACACGCTGCGGATGGAAGGAGATGCGGAAGTTCTCACCGGCGGGACGGAAGCTGAGCAGCTTTGCGAGCCGGGCGGGAGCGAGCGTACCGACGTCCTCGCCCTTGAACTCCAGCGTCACGGGCTCGTCGATCAGCGAGGTCGCCTCGTCAACCGCGGCTTGTGCCGCCGACGTCGTCAGCTCGGGCTCGACGTGCGTCAGCGCAGGCGACAGGGTGCGCACGCCGGTCAGCGACGCCTTCGCGAGCGACGCTCCCAGCCGGCGTGCGTCGACGCCGTCGCCCGGGCGGGCGGGGATGACCTCGAGGCCGTTGCGGACGACCACCTGCGCCCGGCGCGGCTTCGGCAGCGCGGTGGACACGTGGGCGGCGACCTCGTCGAGCTCGGGGCGCGCGACGAGCACCTGGTCGACGACGCGGGTCGGCGGGCTCGGGTCGACGATCGTCCGCATCCGCTCGATGAAGCTGGCGCGGCCGGCATTCCAGAGCGCCTGCTGGGTCGCAGCGGCGTCGACGCGGAGCGCCTCGGCAGGCCTGACGTCGTACGTCTTGCCGCCGACGACGAGGCTCACCGGCGTCTGCAGCTGCGCCTCGCGGAGCTCGACACCCGGGAGCGGGCGATCCCAGTAATAGGCGTCGCGCACGCCCGCGGCGGCCACGGCGGCTCCGGCCAGGCAGGCGAGCACCACAGCGGTGATGAACCCGGCACGTCTCACGATTTGCAAAGTAGCCGCTGCGACGGCACTACACTCGTTTTCCGTGAGATTGCGGGATCTTCCTTCCGTCGACGAGCTCGTGCGCGGCAAGAGCGATCCGCTCGCGGTCGCGGCTGCGCGGGAGGTGCTCGAGCGCGCGCGCGAGGAGATCAGGGCCGGTTCCGAGCCCGGCGACCTGCAGGCGCGGCTCGACGAGGCGCTCGCCGCCGCTCGCCGGCCGGCGCTCCGTCGCGTTCTCAACGCGACCGGCGTGCTCGTGCACACGAACCTCGGGCGTGCGCCGCTGGCGCCGGCGGCGCTTGACCGGATCGCGAACGCGAGCGGCTTCTCCAACCTCGAGTACGACCTCTCCTCAGGCTCGCGCGGCTCGCGTCAGGACCACCTGGCGCCGCTGCTTCGCCGCCTGACCGGCGCGGAGGCCGCGATCGTCGTCAACAACAACGCCGCGGCGATGCTGCTCGCGCTGGCCGCGCTCGCGGAGGGCCGCGAGGTCGTCGTCTCGCGCGGCGAGCTGATCGAGATCGGCGACGGCTTTCGGATTCCCGACGTGCTCGCCCGCTCCGGCGCGCGGCTGGTGGAGGTGGGGACGACGAACCGGACGCGGGCGGCCGACTACGAGCGGGCGATCGGGCCGGAGACGGCGCTCCTGCTTCGCGTCCACCAGTCGAACTTCCGCGTCGTCGGCTTCACGGAGCAGCCGCGGCTCGACGAGCTCGCGGCCGTCGCCCGCCGCCACGAGCTGCCGCTCCTCGACGACCTCGGCTCCGGCGCGCTCGTCGACGTCGAGGGCGAGCCGACCCCCGCGGCCGCCCTCGCTGCGGGCGCCGACCTCGTCTGCTTCTCGGGGGACAAGCTGCTGGGCGGCCCGCAGGCCGGAATCGTCGCGGGCCGGGCGGACCTGGTCGAGAAGCTGCGCCGCCACCCGCTCCACCGCGCCCTGCGCTCGGACAAGCTGACGCTCGCGGCGCTCGAGGGGACGCTCGCGCTTTACCTCGACCGGCCCGACGAGATCCCGGTGGTGCGCATGCTGCGCGAGCCCGCCGATGTCGTCCGCCGCCGCGCCGAGCGCCTCGCAAATGCGACCGGCGGCGCTGTCGAGAAGACCGTCGCGCGCGTGGGAGGCGGCGCGCTGCCGCTGGCCGAGCTGCCGAGCTTCGCCTGCGCGGTCGAGGAGGAGCTGGCCGTCGCGCTGCGCTCGCACGAACCGCCGGTGATCGCGGTCGTCCGCGACGGGCGCACGCTGCTCGACTGCCGGACGCTGACCGACTCCGAGGCCGACGAGGTCGCGGCGGCAGTGCAGGCATGCCGCTGACCGTCGGCACGGCCGGGCACATCGACCACGGCAAGACGTGGCTCGTCCGGGCCTTGACCGGGAAGGACACCGACCGGCTGCCCGAGGAGCAGAAGCGCGGGATCTCGATCGACCTCGGCTACGCCCCGCTCGACCTGCCCGACGGACGCCGGCTCTCGCTGATCGACGTTCCGGGGCACGAGCGGTTCGTCCGCAACATGGTCGCGGGCGCGACCGGGATCGACCTCTTCCTGCTCGTGATCGACGCGGGCGAGGGCGCTCGGCCGCAGACGCTTGAACATCTCGCGATCATCCGCCTGCTCGGAATCGAGCACGGCGTCGTCGCGGTGACGAAGGCCGACACCGTCGACGAGGGGATGCTCGCCCTCGCGCTCGAGGAGGCACGCGAGCTGGTCCCCGAGGCCGAGGCGATCGCGGTGAGCGCCAAGACCGGCGCCGGCCTCGACGAGCTTCGCGACGCGCTCGGCCGCGTGGCGGAGCTTGTGTTTCAGAAACACAAGCCCGCCGACTCTGAGGCGGCACGCCTCTACGTCGATCGCGTCTTCTCGCTGCGCGGGATCGGGACGGTCGCGACCGGAACGCTCTGGTCGGGGACAGTCGCCGAGGGCGACGTGCTCCGGGCCGAGCCGGCCGGGCGCGAGGTGCGTGTCCGCAGCGTCCAGGTGCACGACCGTGCGGTCGAGCGGGCAGAGGCGGGGCAGCGGGTCGCGCTCGCACTCCCGGGCGTCGAGCGAAGCGAGCTGCGCCGCGGAGACGTGCTGATCGCGCCCGGCAGCCTGCGGCCGAGCTACCGGCTCGACGTCGCGCTCGACGAGCTCGAGCCGATCGCGGACGGCGCGCGCCTGCACGTCCACCACGGAACGACAGCCGTCCTCGCCCGCGTCGTCCGCGTCGGCGACGACGCGCAGCTACGGCTGGCGGCGCCGATCGTCGCGGCGCGCGACGACCGCGTCGTCCTTCGCGACGCCACGACGGTCGGCGGTGGCACCGTGCTCGACCCGGCTCCCTCCCGCCATGCCGACCCGGCCCGCTTCGAGCAGGCCCGCCACGGCGAAGCCCGCGTCCACGCACCGGCGCTCGTCGGCGGCGAGTGGCGCTTCTCCGACGAGTGGCTGGCCGAGCTCGAAGCCCGGCTCGAGCACGAGCTCGACCGGGCCGACCCGCTCGATCCCGGCACGCCCGCGCCGACCGAGCCGTGGGCGAAGGACGTGCTCGCCCGGCTCCCGTTCGAACGGCGCGGCTCGATGCTCTACCGGCCGGGCGCGACCGGGGCGCTCGGTGCCCGCGCTGCCGACGCCGAGCGGCTGCTGGCGTCGGTCGCTGCGGCGGAGCCTGGCGCTGCGAAGGCAGAGGACGCGGAGCTCGCCCGTTTCCTCGAGCGTGCGGGCAGGCTCGTGCGTCTTGGCGACGGCTGGGCGGTGACGGCAGCCGCCTACGAGCGGGCGCGCTCGCTCGTGCTCGGGGAGTGCGCTGCGGCAGGGCAGATCTCGCTGGCCCGCTTCCGCGATCTCGCCGGCTGCGGCCGCCGCGACGCCCAGCTGCTGCTCGAGCGCCTGGATGCCGACGGGGTCACCCGCCGGGTTGGGGAGGCGCGGGTGCTTCGGCGTCGGGCTTCGACGCCGACGTCGTAGCCGGTGGCTCATCGCCGTCCGTCGAGCGCAGCACTTCCTTCACCAGCCGCTCGCTGAAGCCGGCCGCGAACGCGAGCACGAGGAAGAAGGCAAAGCGGTCGCGCGGGTCCTCCGGCACGTCGAGCTGCCGGATCAGGCCGCCCTGGAGCGCGAAGTAGACGAGCAGGCCGAAGACGCCGCCGATGAACGGCCGGAAGGCCGCCACCCGTTGCACGTACGAGCGGCCGACCTCATGGCGGACGTGGAACTTGTCGGCGCTCATCCGCGTGACGACGCTGACGAGGGCGCCTAGCGCGCCGGCGATCAGGCAGCCGAAGAACGTCGTCAGGTTGACGGGGACATCGCTGGCCGCGAGCAGGATCCCGACGGGGACCGTGATCGCACACAGCGCGAGCACGCCCCCGAGCATCCCGCCGAGGTAGACGATCTGCGCCTCGCGCGAAGCCGCCTGCTCGTAGTTCTCCGCGATCCGGTCGAGCTCCTTGCCCTGCTGCTCGATCTCCTCCGCGGTCAGCGGCACGACTGTGCCGTCCGGGTTCGGGATCGAGACGAGCATCAGGTCGCGCATCCACACGAAGAGCCAGTTCACCAGCAGCCGCTGGCTCAGGCCGCGGAGCGCGTTCCGGACCGAGACGTACTGCACCTCGGCGCGATGCAGCACCTGTGCCACCTCCGGGTGCGTCCGCACGAGCCGCTCGGTCTCGCTGTGCATCTCGATCCGGTCCTTGAGGCGGAGCAGCTTCCGTTCGAGCGGCTTCGGCGGGATCGCCGTCACCGCGACGGCCATCGGCCCGCTCTCGCAGATGTAGGAGTCGGTGATCTCGCCGTGGTCGTGAACGAAGGCGGTGCGAAGCTGCTGGTAGCGCTCCTCGGCCCCGTCACCCGACTCGCGGACAGCCCACGCCTCGACGAGCTCGGCGAAGGAGACCCGCTTGCGAGCTGGCGCGGCTGTCTTCGCCGCCTCCACCGCGGTGTCCTGGTACGGGTGCGCGATCTCGGCCATCCGGAATCCCTCCCGAGCCGGCCGCACGACTCCCGTTCGCTCCTACATCTGGAATCCAGGGTAGGGGATCGCGCCGGACGCCACAAGACGGGCCGAACGTCGGCTGCAACACTGGCTGCGTGCGCCCGGCCCTGCTCGCAGCCCTCGCCGTCGCCCTGCCGGCCGCGGCCCTCGCCTCGACGAGCTTCGGGCGCGGTACGTCCACGATCACGCCCGCCTCAGGCGCGCCGCGAGTCGTCCTCAAGGTCGAGCTGGCCCGCACGCAGGCCGAACGGGCGCGCGGCCTGATGAACCGCCGTTCGCTGGCGGCGAAAGCGGGAATGGTCTTCCTCTACCCCAATGCCCACCGCGGCGGCTACTGGATGAAGGACACGCTGATCCCGCTCGACATCGCGTTCGCCGACGCCCGCGGGAAGATCCTGCGCACCTTCACGATGCAGCCCTGCCGGCGAGATCCCTGTCGGATCTACGACCCCGAGGTCGCCTACCGCTCGGTGCTCGAGGTCAACGCGGGCTCGTTCCGCCGCTGGCGGGTCCGGGCCGGCGACCGAGTCGTCGTCCGGGCTACTCCAGCGGGCTGACCGTCAGCCTGAGCACGTCCGGCCGGTGGTAGTGGCCGGCGGGGTCGAAGCGCTGCCGCGCCTGCAGGAGCACATCCGGGTCGAGCTCCGCGTAGAGGATCCCCTCCTCGTCGTAGAGCGGCCCCGCGAGATAGCTCCCGTCGGGAGCGAGGATCGCCGAGCCGCCGCGGCCGAGCAGGTCGCGGCCCTCCAGCAGCCCGCGGAGCGGGAAGTCGTCCGGGTAGGAGCCTGCGCGCTGGAAGTGGCAGGGCGCGATCACGAAGGAGCGGGACTCGAGCGCGATGTGCTGCAGCGTCGCCTGCCACGAGTCGCCGTCGTCGGCCGTCGAGGCGATGTAGATCTCGACCCCGGACTCGTAGAGCGCGAAGCGGGCGAGCGGCATGTAGTTCTCCCAGCAGATCAGGCCGCCGAGCCGGCCGAGCGGCGACTCGATCGCCCGCAGCCCGCGCCCGTCGCCCTGGCCCCAGACGAGCCGCTCGTGGTTCGTCGGCACGAGCTTGCGGTGGTGGAGTGCGAGCTCGCCCTCCGGCGAGTAGTAGAGCAGCGAGTTGTAGAGCGTCCCGGCTCGCTCCGGATCCGCCTCGTTGACGCCGACGACGAGCCAGACGCCGTGCTCGCGGGCGATCGCGCCGAGCCGGTCGGCGTCGGCGCCCGGGACCTCGAGCGACTCGCGGTGAAGGAGCGCGAACGCCTCCTTCGCGCCCGGTTCGGACCAGCCGGCGAGCGCCTTCGCCCAGACGGACGACGGATACGCGGGGATGAAGGTCTCCGGGAAGACGACGAGCTGCGCGCCGGCCACGGCCGCCTCCGCCGTGCGCTCTGCGACGCGGTCGATCGTGCCGGAGCGGTCGAAGATCGCCGGCTCGACCTGAACGCAGGCGGCGGTGACGCGCTCCTTCACGCCCAGTCCATCGGCGTGTAGCCGCTCGTTCGCGGCGCCGAGACGATCAGCACGGTCGCGTCGGCGTCGCTGCGGTTGACGACCGTCCGCTTCGGCTCTGGATCGAGCCGCGTGAACGTCCCCGCCGGTGCCGCGTGATCCTCGCCGTCGATCACCATCGTCGCGTCACCGGAAAGAACGATGAAGACCTCCTCCTGGTCGCTGCCCGTCTCGTCGTGCTCGGGGATCGTCTCGCCCGGCGGCAGCTCGACGACGTTCATGCCGAACGACTGCAGCCCAAGCGACTTGCGCGCGAGCGCCCACTTGGGGAACGGACGCTCGAAGTCGTCCATGTGCACGATCGTGAAGCCGCTCATCTCTCCTCCCACTCCGGCTCCGGGCCGACCCCGACGGCCTCGGCGATCCGGTTGATGTAGTTGAAGTACGCGATCACCTGGATCGCATCGTGGATCGCCTCGTCGTCCCAGCCGTGGCGGCGCAGCTCCTCGACGTCGGCCGCGCCGACCGAGGTCGGGACGTGCGTGAGCTTGGCCGCGTAGTCACAGAGCGCGAGCACCGGCGCAGGCAGGTCGGCGGTCCGGTAGTCGTGGGCGCAGTGCTCCACGAGTCCTTCGTCGGCGCCCTCGGCACGGAGGTCGTCTGCATGCGATCGCGTTCAGTAATGGCAGTCGTTCTCCCGCGAGACGACGGTGGCGAGCAGCTCGCGCTCCTGGCGGGAGAGCTTCGAGGGGCCGAACATGACCCCCTTGTAGAGCTCCATCGAGCGGTGGAGCACGTCCGGGTTCGGGCTCATCGCCTTGACGATGTTGAAGACCTTCCCGGCGCGACCGACCGCGGCGTCGTACTCGTCCTTGAGCGGGCCGGTTGCCTCGTCGACGTCGGTCAGGCGCAGGTGAGCCACGCCTCGATCCTCGCAGAATGGACGAGGCCCGGGGAAGCTCGTCCTGAGCTTCCCCGGGCGCTCCTCTCTCCCCCTCTACCGGCGCAGGTCGACCGGGAACGAGACGAGCCGGCGCGTCGAGACCCCACCGAGCACGTCCTCGCCGGCCTTGCGGGCGCGGGCGAAGACCACCAGCAGTTGCTGGCTGTTCGTCGCCGGATACCCGGCCGCGCGGTTCATCGTCAGCGTCGCGAAGCCGTCCGCACCGGTCGGCTGCTCGGCCGGCGTCGAGAACTGGTTGTACGGAACCGCGTCCGCATAGAGAAGCGCGCCCTGGACGGGCTTGCCCTTGCACGTGACGCGGAAGCGAAGCGAGATGGTCGTCGTGGAACGGCCGACGACCCCCGGGCTGATCGACTGCCCGTCGATGAGGAGCCTGTCCGGCAGGGACACGTTCGCGATCGGGATCGGCGCGTTGCCGTTGCAGCCCGTCACCGGAGCCGGCGCGACGCGGATCACGGCCGACGGGACCGACGTCGCGGCGGTGGAGCCGTCGCTGTTCCGCGCGGTGACCCGGGAGCGGATCGTGTTGTCGACGTCGACCTTCTTGAGGACGTACGTCTTGTCGGTGGCACCGCCGATCTGGGAGCAGCTGCCGCCGTTCTCGTCGCAGCGCCGCCACGAGTAGGTGAATGTGATCGGAGCCGTCCCGGTCCAGTTGCCGTTGCTCGTCGTCAGCGTCTTGCCCTCCTCGGGCGTGCCGGAGATCGCCGGCGGCGACTGGTTCGACGGTGCCGCCTGCGGCGCCGAGTCGGCGACCTCCGCCAGGCCGGCGACGGCCGCGAGCACGACCAGCATGCCCGCGAGCGCCGTCGAGAGAAGTGTGCGTCGTTTCATGCTGGTGCCCCTTCCGTGCTTCGTTTGGGTGTGGCTAGCAGGCGCGCCGCCACGTGGTCTCGCGGCTGAACGCGCCGAGATAGCCGGCGCCGGCCTGGTTGACCGACATCGCGATCCGCAGCCGGTTCGCCCCGCATGGGAGCGTCGCCTGGAAGCGGGCGCGCGAGTTGAGATCGAGGAAGATGCGCTTGATCGTGACCCACTGCCCGAAGGCGGAGAGCCGCTGCAGCTGGATCTGCTTCTTCGCCATGCTGCGGCCGGCGTAGACGCGCGCGAGGAACCCGTTGTTGCGCCCGAACGAGATCGAGGGCGCCACGGCCGTGCTGATCACGAGGCTCGACGCGGTCTTCCACTTCGCGCGGTAGGTCGTGAGGATCTTCGGCGCCACGTTGTACGAGTACGTCCCGTCGGCGCCGGTGATCACGGTCGCCAGAACGATCTCCGACGCCTGGCCGTAGGGCTGGTAGCTGAGCTGGACGTTCTCGCCGGCCTTCTTGTTGTTGACCTGGCCCGAGAGCGTCACCTTCTGGCCGTAGGCGATCTGCGGCTGGGAGGTCGCGAGCGTGACGGCCGGTGGCGGGCCTGCGACTTTGACCGTGCCGGTGACGGACGGGTGGAGCGCGTCGCGATAGTTGTAGGTGCCCGCAACGTCGAACCTGAAGGTGTAGGTCTTGCCGCGCGCGAGCACCGGCGAGGCGAACGCGCCGGTCGTGGAGACGATTTGATGGTTCTGGGTGTCGTCGTTGCGCCAGCGGATCGAGTCGCCGGCGATGATGTTGACGGTCGCGGGCGAGAATGCCGCCCGTTTGATCGAGACGGTCTTCGTCGTGGCGGCGGTGGCCGGTGACACGGCCACGAGGGCGGCGACGAGCGAGCTGAGGATGAGGAGTGTGCGTCGCATGCGCCCAGCATCCCCGTGCCGCGACGCTCCCAAGCCGGTTGCGGCGCGGTTTTACCGAATCCGTACAGCGTCCTGATCGCGTGCTTGCACTGACGCTTTGCAACTAGGGTTGCGGCGGAGCGGCACGGGCCCGGTGGCCCAGCCGGTCTTCAAAATCGGCCCGGTCGTGCAACCCACGGCTTGCTCGGTTCGACTCCGGGGCCGCTCCGCTTGAGGCATTTCTGCGCCCTCGCCGCTCACGGCCAGAGGCTCGAAAAGTTCACTTTGGACGCAGCTTTGTTTCGATCTCGACTTCCCGCGAACGCCCCAACTCGAGCGTGCTGGTGTCACAAGCACAGTCGCACTTGCCGCCCAGTCGATGAGGCGATCAAGTTCTTGCGTCGCTACACGCCTATGAGGCCCACCGGGATCGTCACGTCGCCGCCGTATCCGGGGCTACGACTACCACGAGCAGCTATCGGTACTCATACGAGCTGCTCGGGTCTAGAAGACCGCCGCGAAGAGGAGATCGGCGCTGCCGCTCGTTGTCAGTCTCAACAGGCCGTCCGAGCCTACGTCGAGAACATGATCGCCGTCTTCGGCAACGCACATCGGAGCTTCCGGCTGGCGCTCCCGCTCGACCGTGATCCTCGCGACCGCGGTCAGACTTGTTGCTCGAGCCGCGGCGACGCGCCACGGTGTCCAACCGTCGCGCGGACGGCGCGCGCGTCGTCCCCGAAGCGCACGTCGGCCGGCGCTCGGCGCGCCACCTGTTGTTGCGGCGAGGCTTCGGCGCAGGTCGAAGCACCGATCGCGTCCGCTTCGGTCAGCGTGGCCCCGATGCTCACGCGCGCCCCTGATGGGTTGAGCAGCTCGATCCGGCCTCCGCGTTCGCGCCGATCGGCTCGAACCGGTTGTCGTCCACGCCGGCGCGCGTGGACCTCGCGTTGTCGGTGGCGGCGAGGCGCAGGCGCACCGTCTGGCCCGCCCATCGCGACACGTCGACGCTGACGGTGCTCGGCACGATGGTCCGCTCGGCCTCCTGCGGGCCTCCTGATGGCGTTCGCCGCCGTCGTGGCCGTGCCGGGCGCGGCCTCGACCAGCGCGACCTCAGCTGGGCATTTCGGGGTGACCCTGGACTGGAACGGCCTCGTCGGATCCTTCTGGCCCGCTGGGGTGAATCTGACGGTTACCGCCGACGATCCCGGCACGGGCGCGTCTCCGGACATCGAGTTGACCCTCGCCACGGACGCGAGCGGCGGCTTCCTCGGAGACCAGGTGTTCCCAGGCCTCCGGCCGGGATGGTTCATCACCGTGACCGACGGTGATCACGAAGACACACACCGTCCGAGACATCTCGATCACCGATGTGAATCCGGCGACCGAGATCATGCGTGGGACAGCGGACCCGGGCTCCGATGTGCTCGGGAGCGTCCGCCCTGTCAACTTGGGCATTTGGGCAAAAACCGACAGCAACGGCGTGTGGTCGACTGATTTCACCGGGCAGTACGACCTCACGCCCGGGAGCATCACGTCGGTCTTCGCACGCGACCAGGCGACCGGCGATGACTCACGCGGCGGAACTGCGTCTCCGCGACCGCGACCGGCGGCATCACGGAACCACGGTGACTGCGCCACGACTATCTCGCTCGGCGGCGCCAGGCCCTGGGTTGCCCAGGCGGAAGGTCGTATACGCGGCGTCCTTCACTCGGGCGGCATCGCCATCTTCGAACGGAACCAAACGACGCCGCCTGCGGCAGGACGGCTGCGTGCGCTCGTCGCGACGTGCACCGCGCACGCGCGCTGAGTAGCGCCTCAGCGTCGGTCTTCAGCCCGACGGCAACAACGCCGTCGCGGGCGCCATGAGTCCAACGCCGTCGTCATGTTCGCGCGCGACGTGACCCCGGCTCCTACGCAGCTCGGCTGCATCAGCGACGACGGTCACGACCGACTCTGCACGACGGGCGACGCGCTGCGCGGAGCAGCCGCGTCGCCGTCTCGGCCGACGGGCGGCACGTGTACATCGGCGCCGCCGCGAGCGGCGGTGCTCACGTTCGTCGCGACGTCGAGACAGGGCTGCTCAGGCAACAAGGCTGCATCCTGCAGGACGCCGAGACGAGGTCGTGCACCCCAGGCGAGGGTGTCGCCAGCCCGATCGCCCTGACGCTGTCGCCGGACAACAGGACGCTCTTCGCGCGTCATCGACTCGAACGATGCCGTCTTCGCGCGCGACGCTTCCACGGGCGACCGACGCTGGATCGCTGCCTCGAAGTGGTCGCCGACACGACGCGACGGCTGCGGGCACGGCCGCCCGCTGCGACCCGACGTGATCGCGGTGAACCGTGCCGGCGATCGACTGTACGTGTCCGTGGAGACCGGCCTGACCGTCGTCAATCGCGACCTGCCACACCGCGCGTCGGTCGGCGCTGTCTGACCTACGATCGGCGAGACGACGGACGTGACGACCGCCACCAGCATCGACAGGCGACCGCGAGCTTCGTCGTGCAGTCCGCGGCGCCGCGAGCAGCTCACGTTGCTGCGCACCCAGGTCGCGTCGCTCGGGCTGCGACCGCTCGTGGCGCGCAGCCTCGACCTCGAGTTGCGAGCGGCACAGGGGGCGCTCGCGCGCGGACAGCCGAAACTGGCCAGTGCGGTCCTCGGTGTCTTCGTTGCCGAGGTGCGCGTGCTGCCGGCCAAGGTGATCGCGCCTGCCGATGCAGCCGATCTGATCACGGCCGCGAACCGCATCCGGGCGGTGCTCGCGCTATGGCCGTGACCCCGTACCGGCACGCTGCCGGCCCTGATCCGCCGCCCGCTCACGCCGCTGCGGCGCGCCTTCACCTCGGTTGGCTACGGCCTCAGAACGCATTCCCGGACGCCGCGCTTGGAAGGACCAGGCGTTGCGGATCCGGATGGTCGCACCCCCGTTCCTGGTCTTCAAAATCGGCCCGGTGCTTCGTGCTGCCTCGAACCCGACACGGCTGCTCGTGCTTCGACTCCGGGGCCGTTCGTTCTGCCTCGATCGTGGCAGATTCGTGCCTGTACGCCGTCAACGGCAACTGCGCCGGCACGGGCGGTGTCTTCCGCGTCGATCGCAGCTGGAGCCTGACCTGGATCCAGGGCACCTTCGGCGCCTACCTCGGCAGCTGAACACGCCGTCTCCGAGTCAGGCCGCCCCGAAAGCGCCCTGCGCTGCGCCAGGCAAGAATCACTCGATCGAGGGACGTCTGCAGGTCCTAGGACCTCAAGCATCGGGTCCTACGCGCCGATGAGGTGAGAACTAGCGAGTTCCGTGGGCCGTGCCGCAGCTGTCCATGTAGAGCTCCTTCCGAAGCAGTGGGGGGTGGCCGCCAAAGCGCCCCCCACGCTTCACCTCTTCTCCCTCAGCCCTCGCCTCCGTACTTCGCCTTCAGCGCGGCGATGTCCGCCGGCTCGTAGAGCGGACGCCTGGGATCGAGGCCGACGATCTCCTTGCGGCGCGGGACCCGCCCGAGCTCGCGGCCGAGCTTCTGCGCGCGCCGGTGGCAGCCGTCGCAGAGCGTGATCAGGTCGCGGCCCGGCTCCTCTGTCACCGAGCGTCGCGTGCGTCAGGTGCCGCGCGGCAACCCCGGTCTCGGCCCGGCAGCGCTCGACCTCGCACGAGGGAGCGAGCGCGAGCTGCGCCTTCGCCCGCCGTGCCCAGTGGCCCGTCGCCTCGTACGCGCCCTCGCTGAGCCGGAAGAGAGCGCTGTAGGTCTCGGGCGCGAGCTTCCCGCGCGCGTCGGGGGAGCGGCCGTCGCGCCAGCGCTCGAGCGCGGCCGCCGCCTCGGCCTCGACCTCCTCGCGGCGTCTCGCCGCCTCGCGCTGCGCCGCCTCGGCAGGGCTGAGCAGCGACGGGGCCTCCCGCCGCGCGCGCAGCACATCGTGCAGCGACTTCTTTCCGTCTCCTCGGCTCATCGTGCGACTAGTGTGCCCGGATGCGCACGCGCCGCCTGGGCAGCTCCGACCTCGAGGTGACCGTCGTCGGTCTCGGCTGCAACAACTTCGGCGGCCGCATCGACGAGCCGGCCGCGCGCGCCGTGATCGACGCGGCACTCGACGCCGGCGTCACCTTCTTCGACACGGCCGACGTCTACGGCAACCGCGGCGGCAGCGAGGAGATCATCGGCCGCGCGCTCGCCGGCCGGCGGGATCAGGTCGTGCTGGCGACGAAGTTCGGCCACGACCTCGGCGACGGCGAGACGGCCCGCGCCACGCGCACGTACATCCGCAAAGCGGTCGAGAACTCGCTGCGGCGCCTGCAGACGGACCGGATCGACCTCTACCAGTACCACCGCCCCGACGGCGTCACGCCGCTCGGCGAGACGCTCGAAGCTCTGCACGAGCTCGTCCAGGAGGGGACGGTGCGCGCGATCGGCTCCTCGAACTTCACCCCGGCGATGGTCGAGGAGGCGGCGGCGATCGCCGCAGAACGAGGGCTGACGCCGTTCGTCTCCGAGCAGAGCGAGTACTCCTGGCTCCGACAGCAGCGTCGAGCAGGAGCTGCTTCCAACCTGCCGCCGGCTCGGGGTCGGCTTCATCCCCTACTTCCCGCTTGCGAGCGGCCTGCTCACCGGCAAGTACGTGAAGGGCGAGCCGGCGCCCGACGGCACCCGCCTGGCCGGGCGTGAGCTCGACGACGCGGACCTCGACACCGTCGAGCGGCTGCGGGAGTTCGCGGAGCGCCACGGCGCCTCGCTGCTCGAGGTCGCGATCGGCGGCCTCGCCGCGGTGGCCGGCGTCGCGTCGGTGATCGCCGGCGCGACGAAGCCGGAGCAGGTGCGCGCAAACGCCGCCGCGGGCGCGTGGGAGCCGACGGAAGCGCAGCTCGCCGAGCTCCGTTCGCTCCTCTAGCGGTGCTCGCCGAGATCGCCGCCGCCGCGCTCGTCTGCCTCGACCCCGGTCACGGCACGGCGCCGGAGATCGGCCGGCAACTGGAGCCGATCGGCCCCGGCTCGTCGCAGCTGAAGATCAAGGACCCGGGCGGCGCAGCCGGTGAGGCGCCGGTGGCGCTCGCGATCGCTCGGAGGACGCGAGCGCTTCTTCGCGCCCGCGGCTACCGGGTCGCGATGACCCGCGACGGCCTCGGCTACCGCGGCGGCAACCGCGAGCGAGCGCGCTTCTGCAATGCCCGCGGCGCGGCGCTGATGATCCGCATCCACGCCGACGGCTCGACCGATCCCGGCGTCCACGGGATCTCGACGCTCGTGCCTGCGCGGCGCGGGGGCTGGACGAGCGACGTCTACGGCGCCAGCCGCCGGGCGGGGCGGCTGCTCCAGAGCGAGCTCGTCACAGCAACCGGAGCACGGAACCTCGGCGTCGTCGAGCGCGCCGACCTGACCGGCTTCAACTGGGCCGACGTGCCGGTGGTGCTCGTCGAGACGGGCTTCATGTCCAACCCACGCGAGTCCGCGCTCCTGCGCAGTGCGGCGTACCAGCAGCAGCTCGCGGGCGCGCTCGCCCGCGGCGCTCAGCGCTTCCTGATCCGATAGATCACGCCGCGGCCCCAGTCGCCGGCGAGCAGGCCGCCCGCCCAGGCCGCACCGACGGCCGCGAGGAGCTCACGCCTCCCAGGGATCGGCGGCCCCGGCCTCGGCGGGCTGCTGCCGCCGCCGCCGAAGGCCGCGGCGGCGCTTGGGAGTCTGGGTCGTCTCTCCGGCCACCCGTTCCTCCTCGGCCGGGTCTGCAGGCAGCTTCGTCACGATCGTCTTCGACTCCGGATCCGGGCCGGACTCGACCACGGTTGCCTGCACGATCGGCATGTCCCACGGTCCGGTCGTGTCCGCGGCCTCCGCCTCGAGCGGCGGCGGGATCTCGTCGAGATGCCAGCGCGCGCGCTTCGCCGCGGCGGCCCACTCGGAGAGGACGACGAGCGTCCAGGCCGCGACCATCACGAGCACGATCCACTCGGTGGAGAGGTCGGCGAGGCCGGCGAAGAGGGCGACGAGGAGCAGGAACAGCGCCTCGAGCGCGAGCCGCGGCACCGTGAAGCCGCGCGCGAGCGGCGGCGGCACCGCCGCGACCCAGTCGGGCGACGGGTGGGCGCCGGGCTCGGCCGGCCAATGCTCGTCGTCGAAGCGCACCGGCGGCGGCGCGGACCGCTCCGCGCGCAGCGACTTCAGCTCGGCGCGCAGCTCGCCCGCGACCGCCTCCAGCTCGCGCACGCGATCGGCGAAGGCGTTGAACGCCTCCTCGACGCGTTCTGCGTCGTACCCCTCGCCCGCCCGGGGCAGATCGTCCGTCTGGGGCAGCTTGCTCATCTCTCTGAAGTATGCCGCCGGAGCGAAGAAGCCTGCTCAGGCCGATTTTTCCGTGCGGCCGGGCGGACGGGCTAGTCGTCGCGGCCGAGCTGGCCCATCTCGCCGAGCGCCTGCTGTGCCTTCTCGTGGATGGCGCGACGGCGCTCGTCGAGCGAGACCGACGCTTCAGGGTCGGGCGACGTCTCGGGCTCCGCGGCCGGGGGCGTCCGCTCGATCTCGTCGACCGGCTGACCCTCCGACGCGTCGAACTCGTCCCGGTCGTCGGCAGCCTCGCGGGCCTGGGCGAGCTTCTCGCGCAGCTCCGCGGCGGGGTCGGGTTTCGGTGCCTCGGGCTGAGCCCGCTCGCGCGTGAGGAAGCGCCAGAGCCAGGCGAGCCCGAGCGCGCCGCCGAGGCCGGTGAGCAGCCGTCCCATGACCACAGATCCTACGCGACGCTCCCCGCCGCTCCAGGCGTGTCGCTCGCGGTGCGTAGGCCGGTGGAACAGTACGGCGGTACGGGCCGCCGGCCGGAGCGCCGCGAGCGGCACGAGGCAGCGCCGGAGGCCGGCTCCGCCGGCCGGGAGGCGTAGCCGGCCGGGGGCGGCGGGATGCTACTCTGTCGGCCGCTTCCTGCCTCGTCTTCGCGTGCGCCGTTCCCGCTCACGCTTGCCGGCGAGGCCGCCTAAGACCAGGGGAAGCCCGACGGAAGGAGACCGGGAACGTGATCGACTACGAGATTCTGCTCATGCTGGACCCCGACCTGCCCGAGGAGCGGCAGGAGGAGATCGTCAAGCGCACACGCGATCTCGTCGAGAAGGGCGGGGGAACGTGGGACGGCCAGGATGCATGGGGCCGCCGCAAGCTCGCCTACGAGATCAACAAGAAGGGCGACGGCGTCTACCACCTGCTCTCGTTCAGCGCCGACGGTGACACGCTCGACGAGATCGCGCGCGTGCTCAAGATCGACGATGACGTGATGCGGCACCTGGCCACCCGTCGCTACAAGCCTGGTTCGACCCAGCCAGTAGCGGTGGGCGGGCCGGCGCGCGAGGATGTCGCCGAACCGATCGACAGCTCGCTGGAGGAGGAGTAATGCCTGCGAATATCAACAGCGTCGTCCTCGTCGGCAACCTGACGCGCGACCCGGAGCTGCGCCACACCCCGTCGGGGATGGCCGTCTGCTCGCTGCGCCTGGCCGTCAACTCGCGCCGCAAGGACGAGACCGGCAACTGGGCCGACAAGCCGAACTACTTCGACATCACCGTCTGGGGCGCCCAGGGCGAGAACTGCGCGCAGTACCTCGCCAAGGGTCGGCCGGTGGGTGTTCAGGGCCGCCTCGAGTGGCGGGAGTGGGACGCCCAGGACGGGACGAAGCGGCAGGCGGTCGAGGTCGTCGCCGACAACGTCCAGTTCCTCGGCAGCCGTGACGGCGGCGGCGAGGGCGGCGGCCAGCAGTTCGTCCCCCAGGGCGCGGCGCAGAGCGCCTCCGCCGACTTCCCCGCGGCTGCGGCCGACGACGACATCCCGTTCTAGGAGACATTGATGGCACAGCCGAAAACCCAGCAGACGCGCAAGCGTCCCGGCTCCTCGCTCGCCCCCGGGCGGCGGAAGAGCTGCCTCTTCTGCAAGGACAAGGTCGAAGAGGTCGACTACAAGAACCTGAACCAGCTCCGGCGCTACATCTCGGAGAAGGGGAAGATCCGCAACCGCCGCATCACCGGTGCCTGCCGGCGCCACCAACGGCAGGTCGCGGTCGCGGTCAAGCGGGCGCGCGAGATGGCGCTCCTGCCCTACGTGGAGCCGCGCTGATGGAGGTCATCCTGCTCAGCGACGTCGACAAGCTGGGGCTGCGCGGCGAGGTCGTGAACGTCGCCCGCGGCTACGCGCGCAACTTCCTCCTCCCGCGCAAGCTGGCCGAGCCGGCCACTGCCGGCCGCGTCGCCGAGCTGAAGCGGCTCGACGACCAGCGCGCCCGGCACGAGGCGCGCTCGGTCGAGCAGGCGAACGAGATCGCCGACGTGCTCCGGAAGACCGTGCTCAGCTTCGACGTCAAGTCGGGGCCGACCGGTGCGCTCTTCGGCTCGGTGACGACCACCGACATCGCCGACGAGCTCTGGCGCACGCGCAAGATCCGCGTCGACCGGAAGAAGATCGGCACCGACTCGATCCGCCGGATCGGCCGCTACTCGATCCCGATCCAGATCTTCGAGGACGTCACCGTCGAGGTGAAGACGCTGGTCGTCCCCGAGGGCGGCGAGCTGCCGCCCGAGGAGGAGCTGGCCGCGATGGAGGCGGCGGAGGCCGAGGCCGAGGCGGCCAAGGAGGCCGAGGCCGAGGCGCACCGGGCCGAGGCCGAGGAGATCCTCGAGGCCGAGCTCGCCGCCGAGGAGGAGGTCGCCGCGGCGCCCGACGCCGAGGCGGAGGCAGCCGCCGACCCGGAGGCCGAGCCCGCTGCAGCAGCAGCCGCCGAGCCGGCCGTCGAGGCGGACGGCGAGCCCGAGACCGACGCGGACGCCGAGCAGCACTGAGCCCGTCCACAGCGCGCTCCACAGCCCTGTGGAGCGCGCTGTGAACTTTCCGCTCTAAGCGGCCACGGCTGTTGTGGACAGTGGTGGCGCCGGGCCGCGATTCCGGTGGAGAACCGAACGAACACGAGTTCTCTTTCCCCTGCAGATCGCCGTCGTCCACTTCCCACAGCCGCCTGTGGATCCCCAGCCGTTGAGGCCGTCCGCCGCTGCGGCTTGAATGGGACCATGGCTCAGGTCGCCGCCAGCCAGGTTACAACCATGCCCCCGGCCGGGGCGCAGCCTCCCCACGTCCCCTCGCACGACCTCGATGCCGAGATGTCGGTGCTGAGCGCGATGCTGCTCGCCCCGACCGCGATCGCGGCCGTGAGCGAGCACCTGAAGGCGTCCGACTTCTACCGGCGCACGCACGGCGTCATCTTCGACATCGCGCGCGGCCTCTTCGAGCGCGGCGAGCCGGTCGACGCGATCACCGTCACCGCAAAGCTCGAGGAGGAGGGCCAGCTCGAGCTCGTCGGCGGGCGCGCCAAGATCCACGAGATCGCCGCCTGGGCGTCCGCGGCCGGGAACGCCGCCCACTACGCGCTGATCGTCCGCGACCATGCACTGATCCGCCGGCTCGCGGACGCCGGCCGGGAGATCACGAGGCTCGCGGTCGACCGGGGCGACGAGACGAACCACCTGATCTCACAGGCCGAGCAGGCCCTGTTCGAGGTCAGCCAGGCCGGCAGCCCGGGGGAGCTGCGCTCGCTCAAGGAGGCGCTCGTCGAGACGTTCGAGCGGGTCAGCCACCTCTACGAGCAGGGCGCGTCCGTGACGGGCATCTCGAGCGGGTTCTCCGAGCTCGACGCCGTCACGGCCGGCTTCCAGCCCGGCAACCTGATCATCCTCGCCGCCCGTCCCTCGATGGGGAAGAGCGCGCTCGGGATCAGCATCGCCGCCAACGTCGTCCGCACGGGCACGCCGTGCGCCTTCTTCACGCTCGAGATGTCGAAGCAGGAGGTGACGCAGCGGCTGATCTGCCTCGAGGGGAAGATCGACTCGCACAAGATCCGGACGGGGAAGCTCGCCGAGGAGGACTGGTCGCGGCTCTCGAAGGCGTGCGCGACGCTCGAGCAGGTGCCGATGTTCCTCGACGACACGCCCGGGCTCACCCTGTTCGAGCTCCGCTCCCGCGCCCAGACGCTGAAGAGGCGTGAGCCGAACCTCGGCATGATCATCGTCGACTACCTGCAGCTGATGGCGATGGGCGGCAGCGTCGAGAGCCGGCTGCAGGAGGTGTCGTCCCTCTCCCGCGGCCTGAAGGCGCTCGCCAAGGACCTGGACGTGCCGATCATCGCGCTCTCGCAGCTCTCGCGCGCGGTCGAGCAGCGCACCGACAAGCGGCCGGTCCTCTCCGACCTGCGCGAGAGCGGCAGCATCGAGCAGGACGCCGACCTCGTCATGTTCATCTACCGCGACGAGTACTACAACGGCGAGGAGTCGGAGCACCAGGGGCTCGCCGAGGTGCACGTCGCCAAGCACCGCAACGGGCCGACCGAGACGATCAAGCTCAACTTCGTCAAGCGCTACGCGAAGTTCTCCGACCACCGCGCCGCGTGAAAGCGACCTGTCTCAAGTGCGGCTGCGCCTTCGAGACGATCGAGGTGAAGGTGCTGCACTTCACCTTCCCGGGCAGCCGCTACTGCGAAGTGTGCCGCCAGGCCGAGGAGGTCGAGCAGGCCGAGAGCCAGGCCGCAGCCAGATTCGTCCGCACCGGCGTGCCGCTCGCCTATCGCGACTGCTCGTTCGCGACCTTCCGGCGCGTCCCGGGAACCGGCGATGCGCTGACGCAGGCGATGAACCTCTCGAAGGAGGTTCGGCAGGGGCGGCGGCCGAGCCGCGGCCTGCTCCTGCACGGCCCGCCCGGCGCCGGCAAGACGCATCTCGCGATCGCGATCCTGCGCGAGGCCGCGTACATGCAGGAATCGGCGAGCCTCTTCATCAACGTGCCGACGTGGCTGCAGCGCCTGCGCGACCTGCGCAGCCAGCAGCTCGACGGCGAGGAGATCCACTGGAGCTTCCCGCGCGGCTTCAAGATCGTGGTGCTCGACGACCTCGGCAACGAGAAGCCGGACGACTGGTCGCGCGGCCGCCTCTACAGCCTCGTCAACGAGCGCGAGTCGTCCCGCTCGCTGACGATCGTGACCACGAATCTGACCCTCGGCGAGCTCGACGACCGCGTCGGCAAGCCGATCGCAAGCCGCCTGCGTCGGCTGTGTCAGGAGGTGAGGCTGACTCCAACGAACGACTACCGGGCGCTCGGGGCTGCCTAGGAGCAGCGCCGCCTGAGAGAAGGGGTCGAAAGGAGAGCAGGGCATGATCGATCAGAAGGTCTGGCTGGCAGCGCGGGCGACGTCGTACACGGTCGTCTGCGAGGAGTGCGCGGCCGAGCACGGGTATCTCGCCGCGCGGGTGGAGGGACGGCTCGAGCTCGAACGCGAGCACACCGCCACCTGCTGCACGCGAGGGCACCCGATCAGCGTCGTGCGGACATCAGACGAGCCTGTCGGCGTGCGATTCCACTAGAGGAGGACTTCGCCGAACTCCTTCGGGCATGATCGCAGGGTGCCAGCGACCGTGATCGTCGGCGCCCAGTGGGGCGACGAGGGCAAAGGGAAGATCGTCGACCTGCTCGCGCAGTCGAGCGATGTCGTCTGCCGCTACCAGGGCGGCCCGAACGCGGGCCACACGGTCATCGTCGACGGCGAGACGTTCAAGTTCCGCCACCTCCCGTCGGGGATCCTCTCCGGCAAGGTGAGCGTGCTCGGCGCCGGCTGCGTCGTCGACCCCGGGGTGCTGCTCGAAGAGATCGACGGGCTCGAGGAGCGCGGGATCTCCGCCGAGCCGCTCCGGATCTCCGGCAACGCGCACCTGATCATGCCGTGGCACATCGCCATCGACGGCGCGAGCGAGAAGCGGCTCGGCAAGCTGCAGATCGGTACGACGCGCCGCGGGATCGGGCCGGCGTACGCCGACAAGGCCGCGCGTCTCGGCATCCGCGTCCAGGACCTCCTCGACGCGAAGATCCTGCGCCAGAAGATCGAGACGGCCCTGGCCGAGAAGAACATCTGGCTCGAGCGCGTCTACGAGCTCGAGCCGTTCGAGCTCGAGGACGTCGCCTCCCGCTACGAGGGCTTCGCGCAGCGGCTGCGGCCGTTCGTCGCCGACACCTCGCTGCTCGTCGACGAGGCGATCCGCGACGGTCGGAGCGTCCTGCTCGAGGGTGCACAGGGGACGCTGCTCGACCTCGACCATGGCACGTATCCGTTCGTCACCTCGTCGAACCCGATCGCCGGGGCCGCGGCGACGGGGATCGGGATCGGGCCGACGCGGATCGACCGCGTGGTCGGCGTCTCGAAGGCATACGTGACGCGGGTCGGCGCCGGCCCGTTTCCGAGCGAGATGGAGCCGGAGCTGGCGGCGCAGGTGCGCGAGCTCGGCCAGGAGTACGGGACCGTCACCGGCCGCGACCGCCGCCCCGGCTGGCTCGATCTCGTCGCGCTCCGCTACGCGGTGCGCCTGAACGGGATCACCTCCCTCGCGCTGACGAAGCTCGACGTTCTCTCGGCCTTCGACGAACTCGAGGTCTGCGTCGCCTACCGGCTCCCGGACGGCTCCGAGACGCGCGACTTCCCGGCGCATCAAAGCGACTTCCACCACGCCGCGCCCGTCTTCGAGCAGGTGGCGGGCTGGGCGGAGCCGCTCGACGAGTGCGCAACGCTTGACGACCTGCCGAAGGACGCGCGCTCCTACGTCGAGCTGGTCGAGCGCGAGCTCGGCGTCACCGTCGAGCTCGTCGGAACCGGTGCGGCGCGCGAGCAGGTGCTCGCGCGCGGCTGAGCGCTCGATCACCTCTCAGCGAGGGTAGACGGGAGAGGGTCGAGCCACTGCAGGAACGCGTGCATCGGCTGATGGCCGCAACCGGGCAACGATCCGTCGCCCGCTCCTGCCGGTCACGCACTCGCCACCGCCTGTGCGACGAGCGCCCCCGTGTTCACCAGCAGTCACCGAATGCCCTCGCGCCCACAGCTCCCAGATCTCGCCCTCTCCCGTTGTGCCGCCGCTCGCAGTGTCCTCGCGGCGGCCGTACAGGCAATCCCCCGCAGGGGTGATGGAATGGCCCGGTCACCGAATCCCTCGTCCGAGTGAACGCGGAGCTGCGCCGCTGCGAGGACACGCACTTCGACCTGGCGGTTGTCCAAGCGCTCGCACGCGTCGTCTAGCGCGCGATCCCGACGACGAGCACGACCGCCGCGACCGCGGGGATGGTCGTCCCGACGACGATCCGGTTCATCAGCGCCGGCCGCACCTCGTAGACGCGCGCGAGGATCAGCAGGTGGAACGCGCTCGGCATCCCGGAGAGGAGGTAGAAGACGCCGGGCACGTCGGCCCCGAGGAGTCGGCCCGTCGCGAGCAGGGCCAGCGGCCCGCCGGCGAACCGGATCGCGACCGCGCCGACCGCTCGGCGCAGCTCCTCAGGGGGCTGCGGCACGTGCACGAAGGTGAGCGAGAGGCCGAGCAGGAAGAAGCCGTAGGGCCCGATCACGGCGCCGACGACGTCCTTCGCGGCGCCGGTGCCCGGGACGTCGACGCCGGCCGCGCGCAGGACGAGGGCGAGCCAGAACGCATGCAGTGGCGGGTTCGCGAGCACCGCCCGCACTCTGTGCCGCCGCGAGACCTCGACCTCGCGCCGGCCGTGTAGCCGGGCGATCGTCGTCGAGATCGACGAGGCCGGCACGAGCCAGGAGAGCCGGTCGTAGAGCACGGCGAGCGTGAGCCCGTCGGCGCCATAGGCGAGCTGCGCGAGCGGGAAGCCGACGAAGCCGGTGTTGCCGAAACCCGCCGCGAGGGTCAGTGCCCCGCGCTCGTCGCGCGCGTTCGAGACGAGCCGGGCGTAGCCGTAGCCGGCGAGCCCGACGAGCCAGCTCGCGAGGATCGCAGCAGCGAGTGCGCGACCGAGGCCCTCGTCGAGGTCGACGGTGAAGAACGTGACGAAGACCAGCACCGGTGAGAACGTCCAGAAGAAGGCGATCCAGACGGCGTCGCGCAGTCGCGGCGGCGCGCCGGCGAGCTGGACTGCCGCGCCGAGCAGGAGGAAGACGAGCAGCAGGAGGCTCTCGGCGAGCACTCCTTGAGGCTACTGCGCCGCTCCGCAGATCCGGCGGGAGGATTGCGCCGCGACGGTCTGCGCGATACCCCGGGGAGTAGACTCGGCCGCCGTGAAGGTGCTCCTTGTTGGGTCGGGCGGCCGTGAGCATGCGCTCGCGCGGAAGCTGGCGCAGGCACCCGGTCTGACCGGGTTGCACGCCGCGCCCGGGAATCCCGGGATCGCAGCGCTCGGCGACTGCCATCCCGTGCGGGCAGACGACGCCGAGACGCTGCTGGACCTCGCCCGCAGCCTCGAGGTCGACCTCGCGGTGATCGGGCCGGAAGCGCCGCTCGTTGCCGGCGTGGGCGACGCGCTGCGTCGCAACGGGATCGCCGTCTTCGGCCCGGGCCAGGCCGCCGCGCGGATCGAAGGCTCGAAGAGCTTCGCCAAGGACGTGATGGCCGCCGCCGGCGTGCCGACGGCCGAGGCGCTCGCGGTCGCGCGGCCGCCCTGCGTCGTCAAGGTGGACGGCCTTGCCGCCGGCAAGGGCGTCTTCATCTGCGAGACCGCGGAGCAACTCGACGAGGGGCTGCGCGCGGCCGCGGCCTACGACGGCCCGATCGTGATCGAGGAGCTGCTCGACGGCGACGAGATCTCCGTCTTCGCGCTCTCCGACGGGCATCACGTCGTTCCCCTCGCACCGGCGCAGGACTTCAAGCGGATCGGCGACGGCGACACAGGCCCGAACACGGGCGGGATGGGCTCGTTCTCGCCTGTCCCCGGCTTCGGCGCGAGCGAGGTCGCAGAGCTCGTGGAGCAGATCCACCGGCCGGTGGTCGAGGAGCTGGCCCGCCGCGGCGCGCCGTTCGTCGGGGTTCTCTTCGCCGGGCTGATGCTGACGGAGTCCGGGCCGAAGGTGCTCGAGTTCAACGCGCGTTTCGGCGACCCGGAGACGCAGTCGATCCTGCCGCGCCTCGACGGCGACCTCCTCGGCGCGCTCGCCGCCGCGGCGGGAGGGGATCTCGAGGGGGTCGAGCTCGGCGTCTCCGACGACGCCGCGGTGACGGTCGTGCTCGCGGCCGGCGGTTATCCGGAGCGGTCGGACGCCGGCACGCCGATCGAGGGGATCGAAGAAGCGGAGGCGACGGGTGCGATCGTCTTTCACGCCGGAACGGCGCTGCACGGCGATCAGCTGGTCACGAACGGCGGCCGCATCCTCGGCGTGACGGGGACGGGCGCGACGATCGCCGAGGCCCGCGAGTCTGCGTACGCGGGCTGCGGGCGAATTCGCTTCGAGGGGATGCAGTACCGGCGCGACATCGCGCTGGACGCGACCGCCACGCCGGGCTGACCGACGGTCGATCGGCCGGGCGGGACGCTAGACTCGCTCGAGTGATTTCGCGCTACTCCCGCCCGGCCATGTCGGCGATCTGGTCGGACGAGGCGAAGCTACGCCGCTGGCTCGAGGTCGAGCTGGCGGCACTCGACGGGTGGGCGGAGACGGGGGTCGTCCCGCAGGAGGCCGTCGACTCGATCCGGGCGCGGGCGGTACCGCCGACCGCCGAGCGGGTGGCGGAGATCGAGGCGCGCACGCACCACGACGTCGCTGCGTTCGTCGACGCGGTCGCAGAGCAGCTGGGCGAGGAGGGTCGCTGGTTCCACTACGGCTTGACCTCGTCGGACGTACTCGATACTGCGCTCTCGCTGCAGATCCGGGAGGCCGGCGCACTCGTGCTCGAGGGCATCGAGCGGGCGTTCGCCGCCGTCATCGCCCGGGCGGAGGAGCATCGCGACACGGTCACGATCGGGCGCACGCACGGCGTCCATGCCGAGCCGACCACGTTCGGGCTCAAGCTCGCCGGCTGGGCGTTCGCGCTCGAGCGGGATCGCGCCCGCCTCTCGCGCGCCCTCGAAGGGATGCGCGTCGGGAAGCTCTCGGGCGCCGTCGGCACGTACTCGGCGGCCGACCCCGAGGTCGAGCGGATCGCCTGCGAGCGGCTCGGGCTCGAGCCCGCGCCCAGCTCGACCCAGATCCTCCAGCGCGACCGGCATGCCGAGGTGCTGAACGCGCTCGCCCTGCTCGCCGCCTCGCTGGAGCGATTCGCGCTCGAGCTGAGACATCTCGCACGCACCGAGGTGCGCGAGGTGGAGGAGCCATTCGGCAGCGGTCAGAAGGGCTCGTCCGCGATGCCGCACAAGCGCAACCCGATCGTCTCCGAGCGCATCTGCGGCCTCGCGCGGATCGTGCGCGGATACGCGGTCGTCGGCCTCGAGAACGTCGCGCTCTGGCACGAGCGGGACATCTCCCACTCCTCGGCCGAGCGGGTCGTCCTGCCGGACGCCTTCCTCGCCGTCGACTACATGCTCGACCGCTTCGCCTGGCTGCTGGAAGGCCTCGTCGTCCGCACCGAGCGGATGCGTGAGAACCTGGACGCGAGCCACCGCCTCTACTTCAGCCAGCGGCTGCTGCTCGCGCTCGTCGAAGCGGGCCGTTCCCGTGACGACGCCTATCGGCTCGTGCAGCGTCACGCGATGCGGGCGTGGGACGAGGGGCTCGACTTCCCGGAGCTCGTGCGCGCCGACGCCGAGATCGCGGACGCCGTCGATCTCGACGCAGTCTTCGACCTCGGCGCCTACACGCGGAACACCGGCGTCGTCTTCGACCGCCTGCGCGCGCTGCGCGAGGAGCACGTGCATGCCTGAGGCCGCCGTCCATCTCGCGAGCGGGAAGGTGCGCGAGCTCTACGCGCTCGACGACGAGCGCCTGCTGCTGGTCGCCTCCGACCGGATCTCGACCTTCGACGTGATCCTGCCGACCGAGATCCCCGACAAGGGACGCGTTCTGACCGGACTGTCGGCGTTCTGGTTCGCGCGCACCCGCGAGATCGTTCCCAACCACCTGCTGGCGCTCCGCGACGACGGCCGCTCGCTCGAGTGCCGGCGCCTGGAGATGCTGCCCGTCGAGGTCGTCGTGCGCGGCTACCTCTCCGGCTCTGGCTGGAAGGACTATCGGGCGACCGGGTCGGTCTGCGGGCACGCCCTCCCCGCCGGGCTCGTCGAGTCCGACCGGCTGCCGGAGCCGATCGTCACCCCGGCGACGAAGGCCACGTCCGGCCACGACGAGAACATCGACGCCGAGACCGCGGCCGAGCTCGTCGGCGCCGACCGCTGGGCCGAGGTCGAAGCGGTGGCGCTGGCGCTCTACGCGTTCGCGTCCAAGCACGCGGAGGAGCGCGGGATCATCCTCGCGGACACCAAGTTCGAGCTCGGGCTGGACCGGGCTGGGACGCTCATCCTTGGAGACGAGGCGCTCACCCCTGACTCGTCGCGCTTCTGGCCTGCCGACGAGTACGCGCCCGGCGGCCCGCAGCCGTCGTACGACAAGCAGTACGTCCGCGACTACTGCGAGAGCCTCGGCTGGGACAAGACCCACCCCGGCCCGGAGGTGCCCGCCGACGTCGTCGCAGGGACGCGAGCCCGCTATGTCGAGGCGTTCGAGTTGTTGACAGGGCTCGCTTTCGATGCCTACGTCGCCGACCCGCAGGCGGTGCTGCGGTGAAGGTGACCGTGCTCGTCCGCCCCAAGGCGGGCATCCTCGACCCGCAGGGGGAGGCGGTGCAGGGATCGCTGCGCAAGCTCGGCTTCGCCGTCGGCGGCGCTCGCGTCGGACGGCTCGTCGATCTCGAGGTCGACGCCACGAGCTCGCAGGAGGCGAAGACCCAGGTGGAGCGCATGTGCCAGGAGCTGCTGGCGAACCCGCTGATCGAGAGCTTCGAGATCGAGGTGGACGGCGCGTGAACGGCCGGCCGAAGGTCGCAGTGCTCGTCTTTCCCGGCTCGAACGACGACCGGGATGCCGCCTGGGCGCTGGGTGCTCTCGGCGCCGACGCCGAGCTCGTCTGGCACGCCGAGACCGAGCTGCCGCGAGGAACCGGAGCCGTCGTGCTGCCCGGCGGCTTCTCGTACGGCGACTACCTCCGCTGTGGCGCGATCGCCCGCTTTGCCCCGGTGCTGGACGCAGTCCGCGCGTTCGCAGCCGAGGGCGGCCCCGTGCTCGGCATCTGCAACGGCTTCCAGATCCTCTGCGAGGCCGGCCTCCTGCCGGGCGTGCTGCGCCGCAACCGCGACCTCGAGTTCGTCTGCCGGGATGTGCGACTCCGCGTCGTGCGGGCCGACACTCCTTTCACCGCGCGCTGCGAGCCGGGCCGGGAGCTGACGATCCCGGTCAAGCACGGCGAGGGCTGCTGGTACGCGCGACGAGGAGCTGTACGAGGAGCTCGAGGCAGCGGGCCAGCTGGTGCTGCGGTATGCGGAGGACTGCAACGGCTCGGTGGGCGACGTCGCCGGAGTCTGCAACGAGGCGCGAAACGTCCTCGGCCTGATGCCGCATCCCGAGCATGCGGTCGACCCGCTGCTCGGCTCGGGCGACGGTGCGCTGCTGCTCGCGGCGCTCGTCGACGCCGCCCGCGAGCACACGCTCGCTCCTGCCTGACGCACCCAGACCGGTCAGAGCCGCAGCACCTCTTCGAGCCCGGGGTGCTTCGCGAGCGCCGCGCGCAGGCGCTCGAGATCCCGGAGCCGTAGCGTCACCGGACCGCGGCGTGCGACCCCGTCGGTGGCGTACGCGAAGCGGACGAGCCGCTCCCCGTTCCCGTCCTCGAGCAGCTGGACGAGCGAAGCGAAGCGCTTCCCTCCTGACTGTTGCGGCAGCCGTAGCTCCTCGACGAGGGTCGCCGGGCCCCATGGAGTCGCCGCTTTCGTCGTTCCACCACCCATGCCGGCCACGCTACGCGGGGAGTCGTCACGAGAGATCGACGACTTCGTGCCGAAACAGAATCAATCGCTCCACTGTGAGAGCGTCGCGGCGCGCGGGACGCGCTCCGCGACGAAACGAGAGCGTGCACTCACCACTGCTTGCGCCTGCCCTTCAACGGCGGCGTGCTCGTGATGTGGAAGGCGCGGCAGCGGCCGCAGCGGTAGGGCCGCTTGAACGTGAAGGCGCCGAACTTCCGCGCCATCGCGGCGATCGCCTGCTCGGCGGCGCGCACGCTCTCGTAGCAGGTCTTGGTGCACGACTTGCGCTTGACGGGGGCCACGCTCCTTCGATCGACAGCGGGACGCCACTGCATTAGCCGTGCGTGAGCGCCGGATGAGTCGGCGGGCGCACCGTGTGCTCACCCCTACGAAAGGAGCAGGTGATGCACACGAGCTGGAGGAAAGTGGCTGCTCTCTGCTGCGTCGGGACCTCGGTCCTCGTCGGGCTCGGCACGGGTCCGGTTGCGGCTGCAGCCGTCGGCGACGACGTTCTGCAGGTGACTGGGCTGACGGGACCCGAGGGCGGCGAGATCACGATCACGCTGCCGGGTGGCGCGGCCACCGACTCGATCGAGCAGGTCTCCATCCGTCTGTTCGCACCCGCGGGCTCGACGGAGAATGGCCATCGGGTCCTCAACCTGCATCATGTCGCGGCGCCGCACGGCAGCGCGACGGTCGAGATCGCCTCGCTCGAGCGGGGCACGGCGGTCGTCGTCCGGCTGCACCTCCGGGAGCAGAGCCCGCCGAGGACGCGGGTCCTGCAGGGCGCCACGACGGCGATGCTCCGCCCGGACCTCGTTGTCACGGCTGTGCACGCGCCCGAGCAAACGCTCTCGACCAGGCCCGTCGACGTCGTGGCCGACATCGCGGAGCTGAACACCGACACCGGCGCGACGGCGACGATGACGCTGATGCTCGGCCCGACGCCCGTCGCCGCGGCGAAGACGGTGACGGTCGCTGCCGGCAGCACCGACGCGGTCACGTTCGCAGGCGTGAAGCTCGAGACGGCGATGACCGCGGAGCTGACTGTTCGGGTCGAGAACGCGGCGCCGTTCGAGACCGACGCGACGAACAACGCTCGCTCGCGCACGATCGAGGTGACCGAGAACGAGCTCGTCCGCGCGAACGTGCTCGTCGACGCGCTCGGCGGGTATGGCGCCCAGTTCAACCAGCACGTCTACGCGCCCGTGACCAATCCCCCGGCCGCGTCGCTGCCGGGCATGGAGGCGAAGGTCAAGGCGCTCGAGCCTCAGCTCGTCCGCATCTTCTACAACGACGACTTCGAGGAGCGGCAGCCGAATCGAGTGCGCAACCTGGCGTCCTTCGTCGACACCGTCCAGCTTGCCCACGAGGCCGGCGCCACGATCAACATCACCTACCAGGCGGTCAACGTCGCCAAGACGAAGCCCGTCGAAGCGATGACGACCTTCGCGGACGTCCTCGAGAAGCTGGTCAAGGTCGACGGCTACACGAATGTCCGCTGGGTGACGGTGGCGAACGAGCCGAACTCCACCGAGCTGACGATGGCGCAGTACGAAACGCTGAACCGCGCACTCGACGCCCAACTCGTCGCCCGGGGTCTGCGTGAGCACATCCGGATGATGGGCGGCGACCTCGTCAGCACGAGTCAGCGGGCCTGGTTCGCCTACATCGCGGCGAACATGAACGACCTCTTCGACGCGTACTCGGTGCACGTCTACTGGGACTACTGGAACACGCCGTTCTTCAAGGAGACGCGGCTGAAGGACATCCGCAGGATCGTGACGGAGGAGCTGCCGGCGTCGGCCCGCAAGCCGACCTACGTGATGGAGTTCGGCGTCCGCGGCAAGAGCTTCCCGGGGAAGCCGAACGTCGAGTCCGGCTACTGGGACGACGGCACGGACATCGCACGCACGAACGTGGCCGCGTTCCAGCAGCTCTGGTTCGATCTTGCAGCAGCTCAGCTCGGCTTCACGGGCTCCGTCAAGTGGGACGCCTACTGGGGCCGGTACCACGGCACCTACAACTCGCTCTACTCCCTGATCGGACCTGCCTCCGAGGGCTGGCCGCTCTTCCCCGGGTACCACGCCACGAACCTGCTGCTCCAGACCACTGCACGCGGTTGGCAGGTGCTCCAGGTGGGGCCGTGGGACGAGAACGACTGGAAGTTCGGCGTCATCGACCAGGCTGAGAAGGAGCTCACGGCATTCGCGGGCGACGGCGGGCAGCTGACGCTGATGGGGCTCGACTCGCGCGGCCGGGACTTGAACACCGTCTCACTGGAGTCGCCCGAGTACAGCGTCGGCGGGCTGCCGGCGAACACGCAGTTCGGGCTCGCGCTCTGGAACGCGAGCGGCGACGGCACGAACACGATCGTGGGCACCGTCACGACCAACGCAGCCGGTGTGGTGCGCTTCGGAGTGCCGCTGCACGCGGCCTTCGCGCTGACGACTGTCCCGATGTCCTGAGGGGGAGCGGCGGGGCGCGGGCAGCCGCGCCCCGCCGTCAGGCCTGGCTGTCGAGCCCGCTGACGCCCCAGGTGTCCGACAGCAAATAGCCCTCGGGGAACGGATCGTCCGGGTCGACGTAGAGGTGCGTCACTCCCGTGATCCAGGCGCTGCCGCGGATCGCCGGCACGATCGCCTCCCGCTCGCCGACACGTGCCTCGGCGACGATGCGGCCGTCGAAGGTCGAGCCGATCGCCGACGCGTGCGCCATCGCGTCGCCGACGCCCATCAGCCCCCGGGCGTGGAGCACGGCAAGCCGTGCCGAGAGGCCGGTGCCGGTCGCCGAGCGATCGAGGCGCCCCGGGGCGACCACGACCGCGTTCCGGCTCACGTTGCCGACGCCCTGCCACGGCTCGGCGATCTGGACGATGCTGACGCCGGCGATCGCCGGGTTCTCCGGATGCGTGCACGGGAGCTGCTCGCGCGCGGCGACACGAATCCGCTCGCCGGCGAGCGAGAGGTCGCGCGCCTCGTGCGGCTCGATCGCGAAGCCAAGCTCGCGCGCGTCCGCGATCGCGTACCACATGCCGCCGTAGGCGACGTCGACCGTGATCGTGCCGAGCCCCTCGACCTCGAGCGGCGCGTCGAGCCGGTCGGCGAAGCAGGGCACGTTCGTGAACTCGACGCTCTCGACGCGACCGTCGCGACAGGCGGCCCGCGCCTCGACGACGCCGCCCGGCGCCTCGAGGCGCACGACCGTCTCCGGCTCCGTCATCGCCACCATCCCCGTCTCGAGCAGCACGGTGGTGGTGCAGATCGTGTTCGAGCCGGACATGGCCGGATACTCGGTCGGCTCCATGATGATGAAGCCCGCGTCGCAGTCCGGCCTCGTCGCCGGCACGACCAGATTCGCGTTGCAGGCGACGCTTCCGCGCGGCTCGCGCAGCAGCAGCTTCCGGAGCGCGTCGCCCTCCCGCTGGAGCGTCTGCATCTGCTCGAACACGGTCGCGCCCGCCGGAGGCAGAACGCCGCCGACGACGACGTTGCCGATCTCGCCGCCGGCGTGGCAGCCGACGACGGTGATCATCCGCCGCGAGCGCATGCCGCGACCCTAGTCGTCGAGCAGCTGGAGCAGCTTCGTGACCGTGTTCCAGTTGCGCGCCGTCGAGACGACGCCGAGGCGCTTGTCGTCGAGGAGCTTCGCGAGCGGCGAGCGCTGGACGCCGTCCGGATGCCACGCGTAGAGCTCGCGCCCGCCGACGACTACACCAGCAGCCTCGAGCTCGCGAGCGGCCTCCGCCTGCGGCTTCTTGGAGAGAAAGACGACGAGGTAGCGAGACGGATTCGTCGCGACCTTCCGGAGCGGATCGAGCGCGACGACCTTCGCCAGCTCCGCACGCGTCCGCACGAGCACACGCACATCCATCCCGAGACCTGCGGCGAGCTGCCGCTCCAGCTGCGCCTCCAGCTTCCGCGCCGCCAGCGGACTCGAGAGGACGACGTTGCCGCTTTGGAGGTGTGTCCGGACGCCCTTGAAGCCTTGGCCTTCGAGCAGCTCGCGCAGCTCGCCCATCGAGACCCGCCGCCGCTTGGCCAGGTTGATGCCGCGGAGGAGGGCGACGTACCGCGTCAGAGCTTGCGGATCGCGTCGCCGCTCGAGACCGTGCCCGGCTCGATCACCTTTGCGTTCAGACCGCGCAGGCGCAGGTGGCGGAACGGCTTCGTGTTCACGAATCGGTGGGCGTCGTTCCCGAAGCGGGAGGCGAACTTGACGCAGCCCGTGTGCGGCTCGAGCGTCACCTCGATCACCGCCGAGCCCAAGGAGAGCCGCGTTCCTGCGGGCAGGTTCGCCTCAGAGATATCGAGGTCGACGTAGATCTGGTCGCCGGCCAGCGCCCAGCGCTCCCGGTCGCCCGCGGCGACGAGGTCGACCACGCGCGCGCTCATCAGCGTCAGCTGCGTCTCGCGGTTGGGAGACCCGTCCGGGGTCTTCGAACTGCGATGCGCGCTCCACCTGTCCCCGACGAGCCCCTCGTCGAGATCGAGCAAGGCCTCCGCGAGCACCTCGCGCTCGTCTTCGGCCGGCCGACGCACGATCAGCGCGACCGTGCCGTCGTCCGCGGGCGCGCGCCGAATCTCGTCCAGCCCGGCTTCGAGCTCCTCGGTGGTCAGGTGCTTCGCGACGTGCGTGGCCATCAGCTGTTTTTTATCACGACGCCGAGCTTTCCCTGCGTGTGCGCCGTCTGCAGCTCAGCCATGGCGTCACCCGCCTGCTCGAGCGGGTAGCTCCGCTGGATCGGGACGCGCAGCGTGCCGGCGTCGAGCAGATCGGCCAGGCGTTCGAGCTTGGCCGGGTCCGGCTCGGCCATGACGTTGAACCGCCCCTCGCCGTCGCCGGCTGCGCCGAGCGGCGACGCGAGCCGGCCGCCGTCCTTCAGCAGCGACGCGTCGGCCGGCCCCGAAACGACGTCGAGGATCGCGTCGACGCCGGCGGGATGGGCCTCGCGCACGGCGGCCGAGACGTCCCCGTTCCGGTCGATCACCTCCGTCACCCCGAGCCCGCGCAGGTAGTCGCCGTCCTCGGCGAGCGCGGGAGCGATCACGGTCGCGCCGGCGTCGGCGGCGAGCTGGACGAAGAAGCTGCCGACGCCGCCGGTCGCGCCGACGACGAGCACCGCCTCTCCGCTCT
The DNA here is from genome assembly GCA_963705515.1 of uncultured Gaiellaceae bacterium. GTDB lineage: Bacteria > Actinomycetota > Thermoleophilia > Gaiellales > Gaiellaceae > Gaiellasilicea. The sequence continues at coordinate 535,099 of CAVPJV010000008.1, read as the reverse complement.
TGAGTGCGAGCGCGTCGAACGCGGCAAGCGCGGTCAACGCCGCGATGGGCACGGCGCCGGCGAGGTCGAAGTCCAGCGTGCGCGGCTTCGCGGCGACGGTGTCGGCCGGGACGGCGATCAGTTCGGCCCAGCTGCCTGCTCCGACGGTCGGGCTGGCGTGTCGCACGAAGCCGAAGACCTCGTCGCCGACCGCTGGGCCGTCGACCGAGTCACCGACCCGCTCGACCGTGCCGGCGAAGTCGCGGCCGAGGATGACCGGGAACTCGTACTCGGCCATCTCCTTCAGCGCGCCCGCCGCGATGAAGGCGTCGACGGGGTTGACCGACGATGCGACGACGCGCACGAGAACCTCGTCCGGTCCTGTCTCAGGCACCTCGAGGTCATCTCGGAATCCTGGTTGCCCGTCGAAGCCGCCGAGGCTGAACGCTCGCGTGACACCGTTCTATCAGCCGCTACGCTCCGCTCATGATCGATCGCTCGCTCTTCGGCCAGGAGCACGTCCGGCGCTACCGCGAGACCGACGGTGAGGTTGGCTACATCTGGAACGGCGCGCCGACGCTGCTGCTCACGACGACGGGCCGCCGCACCGGCGAGCCGACGACGACGCCGCTGATCTTCGGCCGCGACAGCGACGACTTCGTCCTCGTCGCCTCCCAGGGCGGCGCTCCCGAGCACCCGGGCTGGTACCGCAACCTCTCGAAGCAGCCCGAGGTCGAGCTGCAGGTCAAGGGCGACCGCTTCCGCGGGCGCGCCCGGACGGCCGAGGGCGACGAGCGCGAGCGCCTCTGGCGGGAGATGGCTGAGATCTGGCCCCACTACGACACGTACGCGACCCGCACCGACCGCGAGATTCCCGTGGTCGTGATCGAGCGGCTCACAGTCTGACCTTTACGGAGTGAGGTCGGCCGACGGCGGTGCTGAGTCGCTCCGCTTCGCCGCGGAGCGCCTGCGCAGCCACACGACGATCCCGCCGATCACGACCGCGGCCGCGAGCAGGCCGAACAGGACCCAGCCCCACTCCGTGCTCGTGAGCCCCTCGTCCTCGGAGGCCGCAGCCGCGGCGGCCGCGGCGCCGGCGGGGCTGACGCCCGTCGTCGTCGTGACCGTGACCGTCTCGGTCACCGTCTCGGCCGCCGGTGCGCTCGTCGTCGCCGCCGGTGCGGTCTCTGTCTGCGTCACCGTCTCCGTCACCGCAGGCGCGGTCTCAGTCAGGGTCACCGTCTCCGTCTCCGTCACGGTCTCCGTTTCCGTCACCGTCTCCGTCGCCGTCGCCGCCGCGGGGAGCGCCGGCGCCGCATCCGTTTGCGTCACCGTCTCGGTCACCGCCGGCGCAGTCTCGGTCAGGGTCACGGTCTCGACGACCGCAGGCGCGGTTCGCGCCGGCGCCGAGGCTGCGGGCAGCGAGAGGGTCGCGGTCCCGGTCCGGACCGCCTCACCGTCGCCGCCGCAGGACCCGAGCGCGAGGGCGGCGAGCAGCCCGAGCAACGCAGCTGCCGCGAACCGCGCTGCAACGAACAGCCTCGTCACTCCCTGTCTTCTGCCCACCAGGCGGATCATGCCGGGGCGGGCGGACGCGACGCATCACCCGCATCAGACGACCTGATCGCCGAGCCTACTTCCGGTTCCGCTCGATCAGCTCGAACCGGTAGCCGTCAGGGGCGGCTGCGAACAAGCGCCACCTGCCCGGTACTCCTGACAGCTCGTGCTCGCCGCGCTCCTCGAAGTCGATGCCGGAACCGGCGACGATGTCCGTGACAGTGCTCGAGACGAGCACTTCACCCGGACGTGCGGCTGCGGCGATGCACGCACCGATTTGAACGGCGACGCCGCGCACACTCGCGTCCGCCTGTTCGATCTCGCCGATGTGGACGCCGGCGCGCACTTCGAGGCCGAGCTCCTGGGCGGAAGCGACGATCGCGGACGCGCAGCGAACGGCGCGGGCGGGACCGTCGAAGGTTGCGATCGGCCCCTCATCGCCGTTGTCGACCTCGCGGCCGCGAAAGTGCGACACCTGCGCGTGCACGACCCGGTTGTACCGCGCGAGCAGCTCGCTCGAGGCCTGGTCGCCGGCGTTGGCCGCCTTGGCGATGTCCATGAACAGCAGGGTGGCGAGGACTCGGTCGGGCTCGACGTCGTCGCTGAGGCCGGAGAGGAATCGTTCGATCTCGTCGAGTAGCGATTCGCGGTCGCCCTCCCACGGCAGGTGGTCGTTGCCCGGCAGCTCGACAATGTGCGCTCCCGGAATGCGCTCTCCCATGTATCGAGCTCGCTCGCGGAAGGACTCGTCTGCCCGATAGAGGACGAGCGTCGGCACGCTGACCGTCGGTAGGAGGTCGCGAATGTCGATCCCGGCGTTCATGAGCCGAATCGCCCTGTTCGCGCCGGGGCTCGCGCCGCGCTGAACGTACGACGTGTACCAGCGCACGGCAGCCGTGTCGTGCATGATGCCCGGAGCGACCTGTGCGAGCCAGTTTCTCGTCGTCGCCGACGCCCAGTCGTCTTCCTCGAGCACGGCGAGGCGCCGGCGGAGATCCTCGTCGGTCGCCCCGGCGGGATAGTCAGGGGCCCACATTTGCCGCGGGAAGGTCCCGATCAGAACGAGCGCCAGCGTCCGCTGCGGGTGCGTCGCGGCGAAGAGCGTCGACATCGGCCCGCCTTCGGAGATGCCGAGCAGCACTGCCCGCTCGGAGCCGACGGCATCGAGCACCGCACGCACGTCGTCCATGCGGGTTTCCAGGTCGGGCAAGCGCTCGGGCGAGACTCTGTCCGAGAGCCCGGTGCCGCGTTTGTCAAAGAGGATGAGCCGCCCCATCGATGCCAGTCGCCGGTAGAAGTCGGCCAGCTTCGGGTTCTCCCAGCCCGGCTGGAACGTGCAGACCCAGCCGTGGACGAAAACGAGGTCGACTGGACCATCGCCGACGATCTGGTAGGCGATCCGGACGTCGCCGCTGCGCGCGTACGCGACCTCGCCTGGCTGCGCCGCGCCGACGACCCCGGCTGACTTGTCGGGTGCCGAGGTGACGGCGCCTGTCTTCGAGGCGGTCGGCAGCTCGAGCGTCGCATCCTGCTGCAGCATCCGCCGCTGGAGCTCGCGAAGCGATGCAGACGGCTCGATTCCCAGCTCGTCGGCAAGTGTCCGCCGAAACGCCTGGTAGCTGGCGAGCCCCTCTGCGTGCCGGCCCGACCGGTAGAGCGCGAGCATGTGCTGCGAGCGGACGCGCTCGCGAAGCGGGTGCTCGGCGATCAGCGCTTCGAGCTCACCGACCACGTCGCGGTGATGGCCGAGCGCGAGGTCGGCCTCGATCCGCCACTCGAGCGCGACGAGGCGGAGCTCCTCGAGACGCGCGCCCTCGTGTCTCGCGAACGGTTCCGAGAACTCGGCGAGCGCGGGCCCGCGCCAGAGCGCGAGCGCCTCGCCGAGCAGTTCTCTCGCCTTCCCGGAATCGCTCTGCGCGAGCGCATGGCGAGCGTCGGCGAAAGCGCGCTCGAACCGGGCCAGGTCGAGCTCGTCGTCGCCCACCTCGAGCACGTAGCCCGGACGCCGGGTGTGCAGCCGTGGTTCGGGAAGCGCCTTGCGCAGGTGCGAGACGTGGATCTGCACCATCTTCTGAGCAGAGTCCGGAACGTCCTCGCCCCAGAGGGCGTCGATGATCCGCTCGCGGGCGAGCGTGCGGTTTGCGTGGAGAAGCAGAATCGCGAGGAGCGCCCGCTGCTTGCCTGCCGCGATCTGCAGCGGCACATGACCATCGAGCACCTCCAGCGGGCCAAGCAGGCGAAAGTCCATCTCGAGAGAGGCTCGACGTTACCACTGTCGCGTCTGGACGGGGGGCTGTGAGACCCGGCCTCGCTGCTCAGCGCCTGCTCGCGCGATTGCGAAGAACTCGAGATAAGACTCGATCTCGGCGAGGAGAGGTCGCCCGAGCCGACCGGGGCGCGTGGCCGTCCATTCGCCGTGGGCGGCTTCGGCTGCCACGCAATCGCTCATCTCCCCGCTGTTCTCTCGTCCCCATCGCAGCCGGTGCTGCCGCGCCGGAGATGCGTAGCCGCGCGATGTGCTCGTGCCACTTCAGATCATGCGGCGAGGACGGGCTCATCGCTCGGCGCCCTCGCTCCCGGTGAGCGGCGATCGTACCCTCCAGACCAACCCAGACGGCGGAAGGCCGGCCTTCCGCGTGGACGGCACTCGGTCGCCTCCGGCGGCCAGACAGCGGGCGAGCGTTGCTGCGGCGCCGATGAAGAAGAGGCCCATGGCGGCGCCGAATGCGCCATAGCCGCCGACGGTGAGCGCTGCGCCGCCCGCGATCGAGCCGGCGAAGTAGCCGAATTGCATCGTCGCAGCCCGGAGGCTGGTCACAACCGGCCGGAGCTCGGGCGGCGTGGCAAGGGCGAACGAGCTCGCGACGAGCGTGCGCGCCCCCGCGAAGAACGCGGCGCTCGAGAGGAGAGCCGCGCTCAGGACGACATCCGAGCGCGCAAGTCCGAAGAGAGAGTCGGTGACGGCGAGGAGGACTGCGAGCAGCGCAAGAGTTCGCAGCGGGTCGCGCCGGACAAGGTGCCGGCAGGTGAGGTTGCCGGCGACGTAGGCGCCGGCCGCGATGGCGAGCAGGCAGCCGCTGAGCTTCGCGGAGGTGCCGTACGACTCGGCGAAGAGCGCGCCTGCGTAGACGAGCGTTCCCGCCCAGGCGGCGTTGGCGAGCAGCTCGGACGCCAGCCAGCGTGCAAGAGTACGGTCGGCGAGCGCGGCCCGAGCGCCGGCGGGCCGTGAGCGAGCAGGCGGCTGCCCGGCGCGCGACGCAACGCAAATTCCCGCTGCGACGGCGGCGGTAAGCGGTAGAGCAAGCCATCCGTAGCGCCAGCTCTGCTCGCCCAGAAGCCCGATCACCGGCATGCCGACGATCCAGGCTGCAGGCTGACCGATGAGTACCAGGGAGAGCGCTCGCGTCCTCTGCTCCGGCGCCACCCACTCGGCTGTAGCCACCGTGCCCGCTGTTGTCAGCACGGCAACGGCGACGCCGACCGGTAGCTGGCTGACCGCCAACACGGCGAAGGACGGAGCGGCGGCACTCCCAACTGACGCGAGGGCGAGGAGACCCGAGGCCAGCAACAGCTGACGACCGAGGCCGATGCGTCCTGCGACGGCGCCGAGTGTCAGCGCCGTGATCCCCGCAGCAAGGCCGGTGATCGTGCGCAGTTGACCCGCCGCGGCCGTCGAGACATGGAGGTCGCTTGCCGCTTGCGCCAGGACCGGCGACATCGCGATCACTGCCGCCTGAGCTGCGAACAGGCACAGGAAGAGAGCGCCCGTCGTGGCGACGTACCTGCTGCCCACGCTGTTCCTTGGCCGAGCCATGCCTGCAATCAGACAGGCGGCCGGCTAACGGCTGGTTGGCCTCGGTGTATGTCCGCGGTAAAGGCCGACGGCGAACGCGTGCGGCGCAGCTACCAGGGTCTTACCGGCGTTCAACCGGCGACCAACCACGCCCGTGTCTGCTTGTCACCGACCGATCCGGCACGGGGCCGGACGAACACGAAGGAGGAAGCAGTGGCAACCACCGCAGACGTCATCCGCAACGGCGTCGACACCGAGCGACTGTTCGGGACGCTCGACGCGATCAAGGCCGAACCGTCGATCGCCAGGTTCCAGTTCCGGGCGTGAAACAACCAACTGGGAGGTATCTGATCATGAAGCGTCACACGTCTTGGCCGGCGACTGAAGCCGGCCCCATGGCAAGCGACTCGGAAGGCCTGACACTTCATCTGGAGAAGGTGCTACTGGCATCGCCAGAGGAGGTGTTCGACGCCTGCATCGATCCGGCGAAGCTCGCAGAGTGGTGGGGGCCTGCCGGGTTCACGTCCCCCAGCCTCGAACTCGACGCTCGCGACGGCGGGCGCTACAGGATCACGATGCAGCCGCCCGAGGGAGAAGGATTCCATCTTCGCGGCGAGTTTCGCGAGATCGATCGGCCGCGGCACCTCGTCTACACGTTCGTGTGGGAGGAACCGGACCCCGACGACCAGGAGACGGTGGTGACGCTCTCGTTCCTCGACCACGACGTGGGAACCATGGTCGTTCTCGACCAGAGCCCATTCAAGACAGAGGCCCGACACGCGCTCCACGAGGCGGGTTGGACTGACTGCTTTGAGCGGCTCGAGGCGGCGCTCGCTCGAACCAGCTGAGCCGGTTCGCCGACGAGGCGATCGCCCTGTTGGACGCCGCCAACCGCGCCGCCGCGAGAGCTGGGTCGGAAAATCAGTTCGCTATCGTTAGCTTCTATCCGGGTAGCGTTGCCCGTCGAGTGCAGCCCGACGCCTATCGCGCTTTCACGCATAAGTTGGCGGAGCGCCTCCGCGACGACGGCCGCGCGATCGGTCTCGTCGCGGTCGGCTCGATGGCGGATCGCGACTACGCGCCGGACGAGTGGTCCGACCACGACTTCTTCGTCATCACCCCTCGGGGCGAGCAGGAGGCCCTCCGGAACGACCTCTCGTGGCTCCCCGACCACGACCGGGTCGCGCTCTCGTTCCACGAGACCGAGCATGGGCTGGTCGTGATCTACGAGGACGGCCACCTGCTCGAGTTCGCCGTCTTCGACCTCGACGAGATCGCGCTCGCCCGCGTCAACCGCTACCGCGTGCTGCTCGACCGCGGCGGGGTCGAGGAGCGCATCGAGCACGTCGCTGCGAACCCGCGCCCGCCGCGAGACGACCGGTTTCTGTTCGGCAAGACGCTGGTCGCCGCACTCGTCGCGTGTGGGCGCGGGCGTCGCGGCGAGACACTGAGCGCCGCCTTCATGCTCACGAGCGCGACGACGTACCTGAACCGCCTCCTCATCAGGACGCTGCCCGGCGCCACCCCGTCGATCCTCGACGGCTTCGACTCGCTCCGCCGCTTCGAGCAGGCCTACCCGGAGCTCGGCGCCGAGCTCGCGGCGATCGTTCGACTCGACCCCGCCGAAGGCGGCCCGGCGCTCCTGGACCTGCTCGAGCGCGAGCTGCGGCCGCTCCGGCCCGAGCTGCCGTGGCCGGCCTTCGATGCCGTCAAGGCCCGTCTGCGCCCAGGCGGCTGACGAGCGCGAGGCGAGGCCTTCGGTCTACCGATGAGTACGTAGCGGACAGCTAAGAGAAAGCGTCTGTTTACAGCTACTTTCCGCTGCGCTCGATCAGCTCCACGCGATAGCCGTCCGGGTCGCGGACGAACACGATGAACGAACCGCCCTCGCTCACCTGGTACTTGGGCCGCTCCGGCTCGATCCCCTGCTCTCCGAGCGCGGCGAGCGTCCCGTCCAGGTCGTCGACGGTGATCGCGATGTGGCCGTAGCCGGTGCCGAGCTCGTAGGAGTCGACGCCGAAGTTGTAGGTCAGCTCGAGCCGGTCGCCGTCGCCGGGCAGGCCCATGAAGACGTTGATCGCCTCCTCGCGGATCGGCATCCGCGCGCGCTCCTCGAAGCCGAGCGCCTCGTAGAAGGCGACCGAGCGGTCGATGTCCGTGATCCGGTAGCAGGTGTGGATGAGCTCCATGGCGTGCTGTCCCTCCGTTCTTTTTGACAACGGCAGTCCCACGTTTTATAAGACCGAACCCGCCAACGCTTGGAGGATCCCATGGTGCGCCGCGTCAGCTTCCCGTCCCTACTCCTGCTGGCGCTGGCCGCCGCGCTCGTCGGCTTCGCCCGTCCAGCCGGCGCCGCGATCGCACCGCCCTGGTGTGGAACACCCGAACCGGACGCCGCGGAGGCGCTGCCGTCGACCGGCACGAGCTTCCCGCACATCCCGTTCTACGCGATCGGCTGCACGCTCACAGACATCCAGTCGCGCAGCCTCGACGGCCGCATGACCTTCAGGACGCACGGCACGTCCGCGACCGGCCGCCCGCTGTACAAGGTCGTGATCAACCAGCTGAAGACGGGGAAGCAGAAGTCTGCCTACTCGCACTGGACGAGCCTGCGCCGCGAAGCGCTCACGAACCCGGCCACGGCGCAGCGGCAGCTCCGCGCGTGGGGCGACGAGGTCAAGGTGCCGATCTTCATCCAGGGAGCCATCCACGGCAACGAGTACGAGGGCGTGGACGCGAACATGCGCACGATCGAGCGCCTCGCCACGACGCCGTACGGCACCGACCCCGAGGTGGACGCGATCCTCGACGGCGCCATCGTGATCTTCAACGTGATCCAGAACCCGGACGGCCGCGTCGCGGGCACGCGCGCGAACGGCAACGGCTTCGACCTCAACCGCGACTTCCTGACGCAGTCGCAGTCGGAGACGAAGGCGTCCGTCCGGCTCATGCAGGAGTGGCTCCCGCCGGAGACGCTCGACCTGCACGGCTACGTCACGCCGACCCTGATCGAGGCGACGACGAAGCCGCACAACCCGGGGATCGACTACGACCTCTGGCTGAAGTGGAACCAGTCGCGCATCGACGCGAACGAGGCGGCGATGAACGCCGTCAACCTCAACGTCACCCGCCCGGTCAACGACTGGTGCTCAGACGGCAGCGTCTCGGTGCAGGGCGGCCCTTGCCCGGACGGCCGGCCGGCCGGCCCGGCGGTCGCCGAGAGCTGGGACGACTGGGGCCCGTTCTATACGCCGATGTACTCGCAGCTCGTCGGCCTGAACGGCTCGACGGTCGAGATGTGCAGCAGCACGTCGACGTCGTCGAACCCGCTCAACCGCTGCTACCTGAACGCCGACCCGGATCCGGCGAAGAACCCGATCGGCCGAAACGCGTCGCTGCTGGCACAGTTGACGGTGAGCTGGTCGACGCTGCGCTTCGACACGGCCAACCGGAACGAGCTCCTGAACGACCAGCTCGAGATCTACCGGCGCGGCGTCGCCCGCGAGGCGCGCCCACCGTGCTGCCCGGCACCGTTCGACGTCGAGAACAACTGGATGTACGAGTTCCCGACCGCGTACGTGATCCCGGTCGGTGCCGGCCAGCGCAGCAACCCCGAGGCGAACCGCCTCGTGGACTGGTTGCTCTTCAACGGCATCGAGGTCCGGCAGACCCGCTTCGACGAGACGATTCTCGGCCAGGCCGTCGCGAAGGGCTCGTACGTCGTCGACATGGCGCAGGCCCACCGTGGTCTCGCCGAGACGGCGCTCGGGATCGGCGTCGACGTTTCCAGCCGGATCGGCATCCTCTACGCGCCGCCCGCAGCATGGAGCCACGGCTACCTCTGGGGCGCCGACGTGCTGCAGGTGCCGAACGGCGTGCCGCTCACCGCGAAATTGACGCAGCCGATCTCGCAGCCGACCGTCCCCGGCGGCATCGCCCTCGGCGGTGGCCTCGAGAGCGGCCCCGCCGACTACTACGCGCTCGAGGTCGACTCGCCGACGGCGGTGCGGACGCTGAACACGCTGCTGAAGGGCGGGCTGACGGCGAAGCTGGCGACGGCCCCGTTCACCTCGGGCGGCGCGAGCTTCCCGGCCGGAACGGTGCTCTTCGACGATGCGACGGCCGGCGTGATCGGACCGGCCGCATCCAGCGCCGGTTTGATGTTCCGTGCGGTCGCGTCGGCGCCGGCGTCGCTCGAAGACGTCGACGGCTCGCCACGGATCGCGGTGTTCACGAACGCCCTCGACCAGAGCGTCTGGTCGCTCCGGAATCTCGGCTTCACGGCAGACCCGGTCGGCACGACGGCGCTGAACGGCGCGTCCAACCCGCTCGTGAGTTACGACGTCGTCTTCAGCACGGCCGGCTACCCGTCGGCGGCCAACCCGGTCGCACGGGCGCGGCTGGCGGCGTTCTTCGCCGCCGGCAACGGCTACGTCGGCGGCGGCGCGGCCGGCGCACAGTTCATCGTCACCGGCGGGCTCGCGACGGGCCTCACCGCCGCTACGCGCGGCGGCAACGGCCGCAGCGGCATCGTCTTCTGGGACAACACGGGCGGCGCCGCGAGCCCGATCACGGGTGCGTACCCGTCCAGGGACACGGCCATCGTCGACCCGCCGACCTGGTTCACCGGCGTGCCGGCAGGCTGGTCGATCGACGCCAACCTGCCGATCGCCGGCTTCTTCGCCGCGGGGCTCTGGCTGATCGACGCCGCGTCGGCGTCGGCGCCCGGCGCGCCGATGGTCGCGCACGGCACGAGCACGACGGCCGGGGCTCCCCGGCTGACCGCGTTCGCGTTCAACCCGCTCTACCGCGCCGACCCGGAGCGCGAGTGGCCCGCCCTCGGCTCGGCCGCGTACTGGGTGGACGCCGGATAATCGACGCGAGCGAATACACGCGACGGCGCGAGCGGCTCGGTGAGCTGCTCGCCCGTCGCGGCCTCGACGCGCTCTTCGTCCCGCCGGGCTCGGACCTCGAGTACCTGACGGGGATCGAGCGCGACCTGCCGACGTTCGGGAACATCTCGTACGCGCACGGCTGGGTCACGGGCGCCTTCCTCGCTCCCGGCCGGGAGCCGGTCTACGTCCTGCCGCGCATGTTCGTCCGCTTCCATCTCGACGGCGAAGCGCCGCCGGGGACACTCGTGGTCGAGGACGACGGCGACGGGCGCGCAGCGTTCGCGAAGGCCGTCCGCGAGATCGGGTCACCGGATCGGATCGCGATCGGTCAGCGCGCGTGGGCGGAGACCGCGATCGAGCTGCTCGCGCTCGTGCCGGACGCAGAGCTCTCGGAGGGGTCGTCGCTCGTGAACGAGCTCCGGCGCGTCAAGTCGGGGGCCGAGCTCGGCCTGATGGCGCAGGCGTGTCGGATCGCACGCGAGACGATGGATGTGGTCCACCCGGGCGTCGTGCCCGGCGTCTCGATGGTCGACCTCGTCGAGGCGGTCGAGCACGAGCTGCGCGCCCGCGGCTCGCGCGGGCCCTCCTTCCCGACACACATCTTCACCTGGGGTGAGCGCCGGCTGGACTCGGACGGCACCGGCGCCCACGAGGGGCTGCGCGAAGGCGAGGTCGTCCTCTTCGACTTCGGCGCCGTCTGGCACGGCTACTGCTCGGACTTCGGCCGCACCGTGCCCTGCGGCGAGCCGCCGGCGGAGTACGAGGACGCGCAACGCGTGCTGCTCGAGGCGCAGGAGGCCGGCCGGGACGCCGCGAGGCCGGGCGCGCTCGCGTGTGACGTCAACGCCGCCTGCCGCGCCCCGATCGAGGAGGCGGGGTACGGCGACGGCTTCCGCCACCGGATGGGGCACGGGATCGGGCTCGACGTGCACGAGCACCCGTTCCTCTCGGTCGAGGACGAGACGCCGCTCGAGGCAGGGATGACGTTCACCGACGAGCCGTCGATCCTCGTCGACGGCCGCTTCGGCGTCCGGGTCGAGGACGTGATCGAGGTCACGGCCGCGGGCGGGCGGATGCTGTGAGCGCCGACCTCGCCCATGCGAGCCGGGCCTTGGTCGTCCGCAGGCCGAGCTCGAGCGCAACGCGGTAGGCGCGCGTCTTCGGCGAGTCCGGATCCCTCTGGGCGGCGATCTCCTCCAGCTGAGCCAGAATCGCGCGGGCGCGCTCGGCTTCCACGCGCAGATACGCCTCGGCCTCCTCGGGGTCGAGCAGCCAGAGGAAGAAGAGGCGCAGCGACGCCTCGTCGCGGACCGTCCGCGACGGCTCCGTCTCGCGCAGCCAGCGGCGCACCTCGTCGAGACCGGCGTCCGTCAGCTCGTAGACGCGGCCGCCGCGCGGCGCGGCTGCACCCTCGCGGATCAGCCCTGCCTCGCGCAGCTTCGCGAGCTCGGGGTAGACCTGGCTGTGGCTCGCGGGCCAGGTGTAGGCGATCGACTGCGCCAGGTGCCGGACGAGCCCGTAGCCCGTGCGCGGTCCTTCCGCGAGGACACCGAGCAGCGCATGGCCGAGCGTACCTGTCAATGTTGACATGTCATAGCAGCCCTGCTAGACGTTGGACAGTGAGACGCCTGCTGCTGCTCGCCGCCCTCCTGGCCGCTGCCGCTGCCCCGGTGGGCGCGGCGCCCCAGCGAGCCGAGCACGACTGCGTGCAGGGACCCGAGGTCCAGTTCCGGGCAGGAGACGGGACGAAGCTCGTCGGCCACCGCTTCGGCAAGGGGACGAAGGCGGTCATCCTCGGTCACCAGTCGAACGGCAGCCTCTGCGAGTGGCTGCCGTATGCGCGTCGCCTCGCGAGCAAGGGGTACTTCGTCTTCGCGATCGACTTCCGCGGTCACGGCCTCTCGCAGGTGCGCAGCGGAGCCGCGGCGAACCGGCTCGCGTCAGACCTGGCCGGCGCGGCCAAGGCGGTCCGCGCGCTCGGCACGAAGAAAGTCTTCCTCGTCGGTGCGTCGATGGGCGGGATCGCGTCGCTCACCGCCGGCACGAGCGTGAAGCCGCCGGTCGACGGCGTCATCAGCATCTCCGGGCCGGCTCAGTTCATGGGCATGAACGCGATCGCGAGTGCACCCCGGCTGCGCGTTCCCGTGCTCTACCTCGCCGCGACCGGTGACGACAACGCCGGCTACGACTTCTCCGACGACGCCGAGGCGATGTTCGCGAAGACCGCAGCGGCGGACAAGCGGCTCGAGCTGCTGCCGGGAACGGCGCACGGCGTCGGCCTGGTCGCCGGCTCATCAAGGGCCAAGAGCCTGATCGAAGGCTTTCTCAAGTCGCACTAGCTGCATACGATCGCCGCGTGATCCCTGCGCCGAAGCCCCGCAATCGCGGCCTCGCGACGAGCGTCGACGGGACGCGCATCGCCTGGCGCCGGTACGGCGACGCAGGCCAGAGCATCCTCTTCGTTCCGACCTGGAACCTCGTCGACGCGCGCGTTGTCGGCCACCAGGTCGCCGCGCTCGAGCCGCACGCAACCGTCGTCACCTTCGACCCGCGCGGAGCCGGCGAGAGCGAACGGCCGGCGAGCGGCTACGACTTTCCGCTCCACGCGGCCGACGCACTGGCGGTCATGGACGCAACCGGCGTCGAGGACGCCGCCGCCGTCACCGCCTCGCGCGGGCTGAACGCGGCGGTGCTGCTCGCCGCGGAGCACCCGCAGCGGGTCACACGGATCGCAGCCGTTGCGCCCTATATGCGGCTGGAGCCGGATCCACAGCCGCCCGCCCCGGACCGGCTGCAACGCTGGCGGGACGACTGGCCCGGATTCGTCGTCCCGTTCATGCACGCGGTCTTCAGCGAGCCGGACTCGGCGGAGGTGATCGAGGAGATGATCGCGATCGGGCTCGACGCCTCACCCGAGATCGTGGCGGCGCAGGAGCTCGAGCTCGACTGGGTCACACCGGCCCGCAGCCTCGCGCGAGTCCAGTGCCCGGCGCTCGTCGTCCACGGCGAGGGCGACGTACCCGTGCCCCTGGAGACCGCCCGAGCGATCGCAGACGACCTACCCGATGCGCGGCTCGTGGTGATCCCGGGCGGCGGGCACAGGCCCGACATCCGCAGCCCCGAGGTCGTCAACCCGATCCTGCTCGAGTTCCTGCTCGGGGCACGAGGCCCCGGCGGCGGCTAGCAGCCGCCGCCGGGAACTGCGCTTCGCACCGGGCTCGTCGAGGCGGTCGCCGCGTCGAGCCGGTCCGCGGTGCGCCGGAGGGAGCGCGCGATCCTGCTGCGGGCCGGGCTCGACGGGACGAGCCGGTGCACGGCAGCGGCGGCCAGCCGGTCCTGCTGCCGGTCGTGGATGATCTGGGCGTCAAAGTCGGTCGCTGCGTACATCGGGCTCCTAACGCATTCGACATGCTTGATCTGTTCGAAAGTTATCGAACGACACCTCCCCTTGTCAAGCCCTTTGATTGCGAGTACGCTGCGTCCGTTCCATGGCTGTCGAACAGAATCCGCGAGCACAGGTGCTCGACCTCTCCCGTCCCGGCGCGGTCACGGTCGAGATCGAGGTGGCGGAGGCGGCCGAGGTGCTGATGAGCATCTGCGCCGTCGCCGACCGGGGCGACCACGACACGTTCGACCTCGGCGCGGAGTGGCTCGAGACACAGCTCGAGTCGGTCCCGAACGATCTCCGCGAGCAGGTCCTCGAGCTGCGGCTGGGCGACATGAAAGTGGCCGCCCACCTGCTCGGGATCGTCTACGAGACGCCGAGCCCGCGGACGTTCGCCGCCTTCATGGAGCGGCTGCGAGGCGATCGACCCGGTCGAGCTGAAGCTGCACCTCTTCGGCCATTACGACACGACGTCGGGGCACATCCCGCCCGACATCGTCGAGAGCGCGGCGCGCGGCGACGAGGCCGCGATCGACCAGGTGCTGGAGGCGCTCGCCGAGTGGTCGGACAAGCACGAGCTCTACCGCGGCCTCCTCCAGATGGACGGACTCGAGGTGAAGTCGCGGATCGTCGACCTGCTCCCGCGCTGGTACGAGCACGTCTTCGCGCCGCACGAGCAGGAGTGGCGCGCGGCGGCGGAGCGCGATGCCGAGGCGAAGCGGGCGCTCGCGAAGCGGCACTCGCCGGAGCAGCTCGTCGAGCTGGCGACCCGCGGCTACCAGTACAGCCCGCCCGCCGCGATCCGGAGGCTCGTGTTCTTCCCGAGCTGGTTCATGCGCCCCTGGGTGATCCTCTGGGAGCACAAGAGCACGAAGATCTTCTGCTATCCGATCGCACCCGCCCCCGAGGAGGGCGCCTCGCCGGCCGAGGTCGCGCGGGTCTACAAGGCGCTCGGCGACGAGGGCCGGCTGAAGCTGCTGCGGCGCCTCAGCGACGGGCCGATGAAGCTCTCCGAGGCGGCAGCCGAGCTCGGCGTCGCCAAGTCGACCGCACATCACCATCTCGCGATCCTGCGCCAGGCCGGGTTCGTGACGATCCGCGACGGGGACGAGAACGTCTACAGCCTGCGCACCGACCTGCCGCAGACCGGCGACCTGCTGACCGCCTACCTCGGCGGCTCGAGGTCCTCGGCGACGAGCGCGTAGAGCACGCCGTCGACCCAGCCGTCGCCGCGGCGGTACGCCTGCCGCTTGACGCCCTCGCGCACGAAGCCCGAGCGCTCCGCATGCCGCTGCGCCCGCTCGTTGAAGCCGTACACCTCCAGCTCGATCCGGTGGAAGCCGCGCTCGTGGATCAGATAGCGCTGGAAGAGCCGGGCGGCCTCGTCGGCCAGGCGGCGGCCGCGGAAGCCGGGATGGACGGCGAGGCCGCTGACGTGGACGATCCCGCTGCGCCGGTTGGTCAGCTCCCACGCCATCGCGCCGGCGCGCTCGCCGTCGAGCTCGACGATCATCACGCCTCCGCGCTCCGCGTCCTGCTCGACCTTGGCGACGACGCCGTCGCGGTCGTACGACCCCGCCGCGGCGAGGAACGGCCGCACGTCCTCGTCGGCGTAGAGCTCGACGAGGAAGTCGACGTCCGCGGCGACGGCCGGACGGATCGAGACGCTCACGGGCGGACGGTGGCGGCCTCGCGCCAGGGGAGGCGCACGGCGCCCGAGGCGAGCGCGACGCCGCCGAGGATCAGCGCGAGCCCGACGAGTGTGGCCGCGGTGATCGCCTCGTCGAGGAGCACGGCGCCGTAGACGAGCGCGAAGCCCGGCATCAGGTAGGTGACGAGCGAGAGGCGCGACGAGCCGTGCAGCGCGAGCATGCGGAAGAGGATCAGCTGGGCGAAGGCGGTCCCGAGCAGCGCGAGCGCCAGCACGGACGCGACCGCCTCGAGCGACGGGACCGCGTCCGGACGCTGGAAGAGCGCGAACGGCAGCAGGATCAGGCCGGCCGTCGAGCATCGACCCGGCCGCCAGCACCGGCCCGGCGGTGCCGGAGACGGCACGCTGGCCGTAGACGCCGCCGGCGGCATACGAGAGCGAGGAGAGGACGACGGCGAACGCGCCGAGGATCGCCAGGCTGCCGCCCTCGGGGTGGATTCCGGTGACCACGGCGACACCGACGATCCCGATCGCGAGCCCGAGCGCGCGGATCCGCGTCAGGCGCTCGTGCGGCAGGAAGCGCAGGACCAGGAGCGCGTTGAAGATCGGCACCGACGCCTGCACGACCGCGGCCAGGCCGGAGTCGATGTACTGCTCGCCCCAGGCGACCAGCCAGAAGGGGAGTGCCGCGCTGAGAACGCCGAGTACGAGGCAGTGCCGCCACGCCGCTCTCAACTCGCCGAAGGCCCGCTCGCGGCCGAGCCGCCAGACGACGTAGCCGAACAGCACCGCCGCCGCGAGCAGCGTCCGGAAGGCCATCATCGGCGCCGGCTCGATCTCGTCGACGGCGACCTTGATGAAGAGGTACGACGCGCCCCAGACGGCGGCGAGCGTCAGCAGCATCGGCCAGTACCGCTTCATCGGGTCAGGCTAGCGGCGCGTGCGCGGCGCGCCCGACGGCTCCTTCCGACCGTGCCCGTGCCGAGCGCGACGCCCGCGAGCACGAGCGCGAGACCGACGAGCGAGACCAGCGTGATCGACTCGTCGAGGAACACCGCGCCGTAGACGAGGGCGAGCGACGGCACGAGGTAGGTGACGAGGACCGCCTTCGACGCGCCCGCGCCCGCGATCAGGCCGAAGTAGAGGAGGTAGGCGACGCCGGTGGCGGCGACGCCGAGATACAGCACGGAGAGGAACGTCTCCCAGCCGAACGTCGTCGCCTGCGCGGCGCCGACCGGCAGGACGAAGAGCGTCGCCCAGGCGAGCGACCCGAACGCGACGAGCGCGGGCGGCAGATCGGCGAAGCGCTTGCCGGCGTAGAGCCCGCCGATGCCGTAAAAGGCGGCCGCGGCGACCACGGCCAGCGCTCCGGCGACGGCCCGCTCGCCGCCGCCGAGCTCGAAGCCGACCAGGAGGACGACGCCGCCGAAGGCGAGCACGACGCCGGCGAGCCGCGTGCCGGTGACGCGCTGGCTCCGGTCGATCGAGAGGGCGAAGAGCGCGGTGAAGAGCGGCGCGGAAGCGTTGAAGATCGCGGCGAGGCCGGAGTCGATGTACTGCTGGCCCCAGGCGATCAGGAAGAACGGCACCGCCGTGTTGATCAGGGCGAGGAGCGCAAGCGGCCAGGCGTAGGGCCGCAGCTGCGCCAGGCCGTAGCCCGCCATGCGCACGAAGACCGCCAGCGCGAGCGCGCCGAAGCCCATCCGGAAGAGGATCAGCGTCGACGGCGCGAGATCTCGCAACGCGATCGTGATGAACATGAACGACGATCCCCAGATCGCTGCGAGCGCGCCGAGCATCAGGAGGTGGCGACGGCTCACACCTCCTCCAAACGCGCCCGCCGCCGTCGGCCTTCCCGTCTACACTGAACCACCTGTCCCAGGTCGCCGATCAGCCCATCCACCGCGCGCTCGGACTGACCGACGGGGAACTGCAGCGCATCGTCGAGCTGCTCGGGCGCGAGCCGAACCATTTCGAGCTGGCGGTCTTCTCGCTGCTCTGGTCGGAGCACTGCGGGTACAAGCATTCGGCCCTCCTCCTGAAGCGGCTTCCCTCTGAGGGGAAACGCGTGCTGCAGGGCCCAGGTGAGAACGCCGGCGTGCTCGATCTCGGCGAGGGCGAGGCGGTCTGCTTCAAGGTCGAGAGCCACAACCACCCGTCCGCGGTCGAGCCCTTCCAGGGGGCGGCGACCGGCGTCGGCGGGATCCTGCGCGACATCATCGCGATGGGGGCGCGGCCGATCGCCCTGCTCGACGGGCTGCGCTTCGGGCCCGGCGACCCACGCTTCGACCGCGCCGTCGCCGGGATCGGCGCCTACGGCAACTCGGTCGGCGTTCCGACGGTCGGCGGCGAGGCCGTCTTCGACGAGACCTACAGCGACAACGTGCTCGTGAACGCGATGTGCGTCGGGCTCCTGCCCGCCGACCGGATCGCGCGCGCCGGCGCGACCGGCCCGGGCAACCTCGTCGTCCTCTACGGCGCCACGACCGGGCGCGACGGGATCGGCGGCGCCTCCGTGCTCGCGAGCCAGGAGCTGGGCGAGGACGACGCCGACAAGCGCCCGACCGTCCAGGTCGGCGACCCGTTCATGGGCAAGAAGCTGATCGAGGTCTCGGTCGAGCTCGTCGAGTCGGGGCTCGTCGAGTCGCTGCAGGACTGCGGGGCCGCCGGCCTCGCCTCCTCCCTCTCCGAGATGGCGCGCGAGTGCGGGATCGACCTCCGCCTCGACCAGGTGCCTCTGCGCGAGGAGGCGATGGAGCCGTGGGAGGTGATGATCTCCGAGAGCCAGGAGCGGATGGTCGCGGTCGTCCGCCCGCAGATGCTCGAGCACGTGCTCGCCGTCTGCGAGCGGTGGGAGCTGCACAACGCTGTCATCGGCGAGGTCACCGACACCGGCCTGCTGCGAGCGCTCTGGGACGACGAGGTCGTCGGCGAGATCCCGGCGCGGCTGCTCACCGACGAGTGCCCGCGCTACACCGTCGAGCCGGCACCGCGCGCGGAGCCAAGTAACAGTCTGTTGCAAGGTGCTCTGGACGCGCCGCCCAATGCGCAGGCGCTCGTCGAGCTGCTGGGCGGCGACAACATCCGCAGCCGCGCGCACGTCTACCGCCGCTACGACCATCTCGTCGGCTCGCGCACGGTGCGGCGGCCGGGACTCGACGCGGCCGTGCTGCGGCTGCGACCGGGCTACCGCGGTCTCGCCGTCTCGCTCGACGGCACCGGCCGGATGGGGCGACTCGATCCACGCACGGGCGGCCGGCTGGCGGTGCTCGAGGCGGCGCGGAACGTCGCCTGCACGGGCGCCGAGCCGATCGGCCTGACCGACTGTCTCAACTTCGGCAACCCGGAGAAGGGGGCGATCGCCTGGGAGCTCGTCGAGTCGATCGAGGGGATGGCGGAGGCGTGCGAGGCGCTGGGGATCCCGATCGTCTCGGGGAACGTCTCGCTCTACAACGAGACCGACGGGCGCGCGATCGACCCGACGCCCGTCGTCGGCTGCGTCGGACTGCTCGAGGACGTCCGCCGCGTGCCGGGCGCATGGCGCGAGGGCGACGTCGTCCTGCTCGCCGGTGCCTCGCCGGTCGCGC
The DNA here is from genome assembly GCA_963705515.1 of uncultured Gaiellaceae bacterium. Lineage (GTDB taxonomy): Bacteria > Actinomycetota > Thermoleophilia > Gaiellales > Gaiellaceae > Gaiellasilicea. The sequence goes on along the minus strand of CAVPJV010000008.1, from coordinate 516,252 downwards.
TCGCCGGCTCCGAGTACCAGGCCCGCTTCGGCCAGGTCGGCGGCCGCCCGGCGCGCCTCGACCTCGAGGCAGAGGCAGCGCTGATCGAGTTCCTCCGGCGAGCGGCGCCGAGCTGCTCGCTCCTCCATGACGTCTCGCTCGGCGGACTCGCCGTCGCGCTCGCGAAGGCGGCCCTCCACTCCGGGATCGGCGCCGAGGTCTCGCTGCCGGCCGACCCGCGCGCCTGGTTCGGCGAGGGCGGCGGCCAGGCGGTGCTCGCGTGCGCTCCCGCCGACGTCGATCGGCTCGGCGGCGTCCCGATCCGCAGGCTGGGGGTCGTCGGAGACGACGCGCTGCTCGGCGTCCCGCTCACCGAGCTCCGCGAGGCGCACGGCTGATGTGCGGCGTCTTCGGCATCCGCTCCGCCGACCGCGACGTGGCGCGGCTCTCGTACTTCGGCCTCTTCGCGCTCCAGCACCGGGGCCAGGAGGCGGCGGGGATCGCGGTCTCCGACCGCGGCCGGCTGACGGTGCTCCGCGACATGGGCCTCGTCGCCCAGGTGTTCGACGAGGAGAAGCTGCAGGCGCTCCCCGGCGACGTCGCGATCGGGCACACCCGCTACTCGACGACCGGCTCGAACGCCTGGGCGAACGCGCAGCCGCTCGTGCATCACGGCCGCTCCCGCACCGTCGCGATCGGGCACAACGGCAACCTGACCAACACAACCGACCTGCGAGCCGGGCTCGCCGCCGACGGGATCGCGCTCGGCGCCACCTCCGACACCGAGGTGATCGCGGCGCTGATCGCGAACGACCCCGCCCCGATCGCGGCAGCGGTCGCGCAGGCGATGCCGCGCCTCGAGGGCGCCTACTCGGTCGTCGCGCTCTCGGAGGGGAAGCTGCTCGCCTTCCGCGATCCGCAGGGGATCAGGCCGCTGGCGCTCGGACGGCTCGGCGACGACTGGGTCGTCGCCTCGGAGACGTGCGCCTTCGATCTGATCGGCGCCGTCTACGAGCGCGATGTCCGCCCCGGTGAGCTGGTCGTGATCGACGAGGAGGGCGTCCACGTGACGCAGGCGGTCCCGGAGGGACGGCAGGCGCTCTGCATCTTCGAGCATGTCTACTTCGCCCGTCCGGACTCGACGCTGGCCGGTGCCGAGGTACACGGTGTCCGCGTCCGCATGGGCGAGCGGCTCGCCCAGGAGGCGCCGGTGGAGGCCGACCTCGTGATGCCGATCCCCGACTCGGGCACGCCCGCGGCCGTCGGCTTCACGCGCGCGTCCGGGATCCCGTACAGCGAGGGCCTGATCAAGAACCGCTACGTCGGCCGCACGTTCATCCAGCCGGACGATCACCTGCGCCGCCAGGGGATCAGGATGAAGTTCAACCCGCTGGCGGAGGTCGACGGCAAGCGGCTGGTGATCGTCGACGACTCGATCGTGCGCGGCTCGACGATGCAGCAGCTCGTCCGGATGCTCTTCGACGCCGGCGCCGCCGAGGTGCACGTGCGGGTCTCGTCGCCGCCGATCGTCGCTCCGTGCTTCTACGGCATCGACATGGCCGACGAGGAGCAGCTCGCGGCGGCGCACCGCTCCGTCGAGCAGATGCGCGAGCTGATCGGCGCGACCTCGCTCCACTACCTCTCGCTCGAGGGGATGCAGGCGGCCACACGGCTGCCGGAGCAGTCGGTCTGCCGCGCCTGCTTCACCCGCGACTACCCGACTCGCGTCCCCGAGGGACGCAACCTGGTCAAGCTCCGCTTCGAGCCGGCAGCGCGCTAGCGAGTCTGCGGACACCGTCGCCCCGGCTGACCCGGATACGGCGCAGCTCGTAGGGGCTGCCGGGCGTCGCCAGGCCCTCGACCGTCGTCGTCGCGCCGAGGAAGCCCGCGCGACGGACTGCTGCGACGACCCTCGCGTCGTAGCGTCCGGCCGGGTAGCAGAAGAAGTCGACCGGGACGCCGAACCGTCGCGCGATCTCGACGCGCGAGCCGGCCACCTCGCGCTCCAGCTCGGCGTCGCCGAGGGTGCGCAGATCAGGGTGCGTGAAGGTGTGCGCGCCGAGCTCCCAGCCGGCCGCGACGAGGCGCCGGACGTCGGCGTCCGTGAAGCTCCCCGGCTCGAGATTGCCGAGCTTCAGGTTCAGGACGGCCCGCCAGCCGCGCCGCGAGAGGATCGGCAGCGCGTGCGTCCGGACGCTGGCGTGCCCGTCGTCGAAGCTGATCACCACCGGCCGCTGCGGCAGAGCCGCGTCCGCGTGCCAGTTCCGCCACACGTCCGTGAGCGTGACTGCCTCGTAACCATGCTCGGCGAGCCATTCGACCTGACGGCCGAACTCCGCAGGCGAGACGTAGAGCTGCGGCCAGGCCGCGCCGGCGGGAGGGTCTGCGAGCACGTGGTACATCAGCACCGGCACCGCCTCGATCCGCGCGGGAGCCTTGGCGGGCGATTGCGGCGCCGGCTCGTTGCTGCCAAGCAGGAGTGCGAGGGCGGTGACGACGAGCGGGGTTCCGAACATGTCCCGATCGTCGGTACCACCGCTCACGCGAGGCTCACACGCCGCTCACGCCACCAGCCACGTCCCGATGAAGCTCGTCTCGGTCCGCGTCGCCGGGCTAGAGATCGAGCTCGAACCAGACGCAGCTCTCGCCGTTCCGGATCACGCCCCAGCGGGTGGCGAGTGCGTCGAGGAACGCGAGCCCACGGCCCGATTCGCTCTCAGGCCCCGGCATCTCGACGCGGTCGGCGACGAACCCGTCGCCGCGGTCGCCGACTTCGACCCGCACGCATGAATCGCCGACCTCGACGACGAAGCGCACGCGCGCGGTCTCGCGCCGTTCGCCGTACTTGACGGCGTTGGTGAACAGCTCGCTGACGAGCAGCCTGACCGCGAACCGCGCCTCGGGATGCTCGTCGAGGGCCTCCAGGTGGTCGACTGCGGCCCGGGCCTGGCCGATCGCCGTCTCCGCCGACGGCAGATAGAGCTCCAGCCTCCCCCGATCCAGACCCGCTGACATGTCGCGGGTCATACCCGGCACGGGCCGTTCTGTATCGGCGTAGAGTCGGGTGGGTGCAGGCCCGTGACCGCCGGCTGGCGGAGAACGAGGTGCGCTTCCGCGCGCTGAACGAACGGCTGCGGGACGGGAGCGACACCTGGGGGCCCGGCGACGGCGTGCTCGAGCTCGTCTGCGAGTGCGGCGACGAGGACTGCACGCACGCGGTGCGACTGACGCCGCGCGAGTACGAGGCGGTGCGAAGCGATGAGGCCCAGTTCATCGTCGTGCCGGGTCACGAGCTGATCGAGGTCGAGGACGTCGTGGTGGAGCACGAGGACTGGTCGCTGGTCAGGAAGCGCGGCGAGGCCGCAATGATCGCTGCCGAGAGCGATCCTCGGGCTCCTTAGGCGGCGGTCGGCCCGGGCGGCGGCACGTTGACGATCTCGAGCTTGATCCCGTCCGGGTCGTAGAAGAAGACCGCGTAGTAGCCGGGCATGTAGGCGTACTCGCGCGGCACGGACTCGATCGTCGCCCCCGCCCCGACGAGCCACTCGTGGCGCTCGTCGACTGCCTCGCGCGAGGCTGCGTTGAAGGCGACGTGGTGCAGGCCGACCCGGTAGCGGTCGGTCGCTCCGTGGCTCTGCGCCTGCCGGAGGCCGACCGCGCAGCCGGCGCCGCCGAGGTACCAGATCGTCTCGCCTCGCTCGCCCTCGACCTCGCCGATCCGCGTGTAGCCGAGCGGCCCGAGCAGCTCGCGGTAGAACGGCAGGCTCCGCTCGATCGAGGAGACGACCAGGTCGACGTGATGGACGCCGCTCGAGCGCATCGAGCTTTCGAGTTCAGCGGCGCTCGGCCAGCTCCTGCGCCCGCCCGTAGCGGACGGCGCGGCGCACTGCGCGAGGATCGAGCCCTCGCTCGAGCAGCTCCTGGCGCAGCTCCCCCTCCTGCGCCAGCCGCAGGAAGAGCCACGCGAGCGCGGTGATCGTGACGAGCGAGCCCTCGATCATCATCACCGCGCCCGCCAGGCCCTGATCCTGCAGCGGCGAGATCCCCCAGAGCTCGTCGCCGCGGTCGTAGACGCCGTAGAAGACGGTGCCCGACCAGACGAAGACGTTCCCGAGCAACGTCTCGACGAGCCGGACGATCGCGATGTAGGCGAGCTTGGGGCCGGTGCCGAACCACTCCGGCGCGGGCAGCGTCTCGAGCACGGGCAGCCAGGCGACGATGCCCGCGCTGAAGAAGCAGATGTGCTCGAGCGCGTGGACGGCGGAGTGCTCGACCGCCGCCTCGTAGAGGAAGGGCAGATGCCAGACGTAGAGATTGGCCGCCCAGAGCGGCAGCGCCACGAACGGGTTGGCGAGCACGCGCAGCCGCTCGACCGGCCGCAGGGCGAGCAGCGGACGCAGCATCGGCCCGTTCAGCCCCGCGAGCAGGCAGAGCGGCGCGAGGTCGCCGACGATGACGTGCTGGAGCATGTGCACGCTGAAGAGCTCCTGCTCGCCGATCGCCGCGATCGGCGATGCGAAGGCGAGCAGCAGCAACCCGATCCCGGTCGAGAAGAGCAGCACGCGCCACAGCGGCATCGGCGTCCCGCGGCGTCGCAGCGTGCGCGCGCGGGTCGCGTAGGCGAACGCGGCGAGCACGACCGGCGCCAGCTGCAGCGGATCGAGCGTCCAGTCCGTCAGCACGTCGCCAGACTAGACTCCGCCCGCCGTGAAGCTCTTCCACTACCACCTCGTCACCTCGCGGGTCCGCGAGGTGGAGGCCCGCTACCTCGGCAAGCTCGGCTTCAACCTCGTCGCGCGCCACGGCCGCATCGGCGAGGAGTACCAGTCGTTCGAGCCCGGGATGTCGTGGGAGGAGCTCGACACGATCGGCTTCAAGCTCCGTCTGACCGAGCTCGAGCGCGGCGCCGTGAACGTGGTCGTCCAGCCGGGGCAGTGGGATCTGCCGCGCGTCGACCACCTCGGGCTGGCGCTCGACGAGGACGAGTTCGCCGACGTCGTCGACCGCGCCGTCGAGCAGGAGCTGCGCGTCCAGGCGCACGGCGGCCGCCGCACGTTCATCGCCACGAACGCCGGCTACCGGCTCGAGGTGCATCCGCCGCGCGAGTGGCTCGACGAGCTGCTGGAGGCGAGCGACGTGCTCCAGCTGACGGAGCTGCAGCTGCTCGCCGACGATCCGGAGGCCAAAGCGACCGTCCTGGCCGAGCTGCTCGACACCGAGCTGGACGGCGCGAGCGTGATGGTCGGCGACTCGGTCGTCAGCTTCATCCCCGGCGGCCCGCAGGGGCGCCCGCAGCTGCACGGCGAGCTGCTCACCTGACACCCGACCCACCTCGTAGAGTGGACCCGTGAGCGACGACCGGACGTACGCCGCCGCCGGGGTCTCGCTCGCGACGGCGGAGGGAATCGTCGAGCGGCTCCGCCGAGCCGCCGAGTCGACGGGCGCACAAGCCTTCGGAAACCTGGGCTTCGGCGCCTTCGCGGGCCTGCATCCGCTGGACGAGCGGCGGCTGCTCGCGGCCTCGACCGACTCGATCGGGACGAAGCCGATCGTCGCGCGCCGTCGGGGGGCGTTGCGCGCCTGCGGCGCCGACATGGCCGCCCACTGCATCAACGACGTGATCACCTGCGGCGCCGACCCGCTGATCCTGCTCGACTACGTCGCCGCGAATCACATCGACCTGGAGCAGGTCGCCGACCTCGTCGAGGGCGCCGCAGAGGTCTGCCGCGCCGCCGGCGTCGCGCTGATCGGCGGTGAGACGGCAGAGCTGCCGGGCGTCTACCGGGAGGACGAGCTCGACTTCGCCGCCACCTGCGTGGGGATCGTCGACCGCGATCGCGTCATCGACGGCGCCGCGGTCGAGGCGGGCGACTACGTGATCGGCCTGCCGTCCGCGGGCGTGCACGCGAACGGATTCACGCTCGTCCGCTCGGTGCTCGAGGTCGAGGACTACGACGGCCCCGATCTGCTCGCGGCGACGCGGCTCTACCTCGACGACGTCCGCCGGTTGCGGGACGAGGCGCACGCGTTCGCGCACGTGACCGGCGGCGGCATCGACGGCAATCTCAGCCGCGTCCTCCCGAAGGGCCTGCGCGCCGAGATCGATTGGGAGGCCTGGGAGCGGCCGCCGGTGTTCGAGTGGCTCGGCCGCCACGTCGAGGAGGAGGAGGCGCGACGCGTCTTCAACCTCGGGATCGGCTACTGCGCCGTCCTGCCCGAGCCGGGCGAGGATCTCGTGATCGGCCGGGTTGTCGCGGCATGACGCGCGTTCCTGGCGCGTTCCTGGCGGTGCCGGGCCGGAGGGGACAGTATGGACATACGGCCCCGGAGAGCCCGGTGCCGCCAGGAACGCGAGGCGACGCCGGAGGCCGGCTCCGCCGGCCGCGAGGCGGCGCCGGCCAGGAGCGCGCGTGATCGGCGTCCTGGTCAGCGGCGAGGGCTCGAACCTGCAGGCGCTGCTCGACGCGGGGTTGCCCGTGTGCGCCGTCGCTTCGAGCCGCGCGGGAGCGCGCGCGCTGGAGCGCGCGGCCGCCGCCGGCGTCGCGGCCGCAGCCTTCGAGCTGGCGGAGTACGCCGACCGTGCCCAGCGCGACACGACGATGGCGAACTGGCTCCAGGAGCAGGGCGTCCGCTTCGTCGTCTGCGCCGGGTACATGCACCTGCTCACGCCAGGCTTCCTCGAGCGCTTCCCCGACCGGATCGTCAACGTCCATCCGTCGCTGCTGCCGGAGTTCCCCGGCGCCCGCGCGATCGACGACGCGCTCGCCGCCGGGGTCGAGACGACCGGCGTCACCGTGCACCTGGTCGACGAAGGGCTCGATACCGGCCCGGTGATCCGCCAGGAGCCCGTCCCCGTCCAACCGCGCGAGACGCTGATCAAGCGGATCCGGGCGGTCGAGCACCGGCTGTTGCCCGAGGTCGTGAGCGAGCTATGCGCGCGCTGATCTCGGTCTTCGACAAGACGGGTCTGGACACGCTCGCGAAGGGCCTCTCGTCACTGGGCTGGGAGCTGGTCGCGAGCGGCGGAACGGCGGACTCGATCCGCGAGCTCGGCCTCGACGTGACGAGCGTCGAAAACCTGACCGAGTTCCCCGAGATGCTCGGCGGCCGGGTGAAGACACTGCACCCGCGCATCCACGCCGGCATCCTCGCCCGTCGCGAGGTCGAGTCGGACCTGGCCGCGCTCGCCGAGCAGGGAATCGAGCTGTTCGACCTCGTCTGCGTGAACCTGTACCCGTTCGAGCAGGTCGCGCGCGAGCACGGCGTCCGCGAGGAGGAGGCTGTCGAGATGATCGACATCGGCGGCCCGTCGATGCTGCGCGGGGCGGCGAAGAACTTCGCGCACGTCGCGCCGGTCTGCCGTCCCGAGGACTACGAGCCCGTGCTCACGGAGCTGCGTGCCTCCGGTGAGCTCTCGCTCGACACGCGCAGGCGCCTCGCGGCGACCGCGTTCGCGACGTCGGCGGCCTACGAGGCGGCGATCGCGTCCTGGTTCGCCGGCCGCGAGTCGTTCGCGCCGGTCTTCACGCCCGTCTTCGAGAAGCACCTCGACCTCGCCTACGGCGAGAACCCGCACCAGAGCGCGGCCTACTACGCCGAGCGCGGCGTCCGCACGCACCTGCTCGCCCGCGTCGAGCAGCTGCACGGCCGCGAGCTCTCGTTCAACAACCTCAACGATCTCAACGCCGCGCGGCTGCTCGTGCGGGAGTTCGCGCTGCCGGCGTGCGTGATCGTCAAGCACGCGAATCCGTGCGGCGTCGCCGTCGGAGCGTCGATCGAGGAGGCGTACGAGGTCGCGCTCGCGGCTGACCCGCTCTCGGCGTACGGCGGCGTCGTCGTCCTGAACCGCGCGGTCAGCGCCGCGCTGGGCGAGCGCCTCTCCGAGCAGTTCGTCGAGGTGCTCTTCGCGCCGGGCTACGACGAGGTCGCGCTCGAGGCGCTGATCCAGAAGCAGTCGATCCGGATCCTCAACGACATCGAGCGGCGCCAGGTGGAGGCGTGGGAACGTGACTACAAGCGCGTCCTCGGCGGCCTGCTCGTGCAGGACCGCGACTGGGACGTCGAGGACCGCGAGGGAATGGAGACCGCGACGGGCGAGCCCACCGAGACGCAGTGGGGCGATCTGCTCTTCGCCGCGCGAGTGTGCAAGCACGTCGCCTCGAACGCGATCGTGATCGCCAAGGACCTGCAGACGATCGGGATCGGCGCCGGCCAGATGAGCCGCGTCGACGCGGTCCGGATTGCGATCGAGAAGGCGCACGAGCACGGCCACTCACTCACGGGCGCCTCACTCGCCTCGGACGCGTTCTTCCCCTTCCCCGACGGACCGCGGCTCGCACTCGACGCGGGCGTGAACGCCTTCATCCAGCCCGGTGGGTCGAAGCGGGACCTCGACGTGATCGAGGCGGTCGAGAGCGCCGGCGCGGCGATGGTGTTCACCGGGCGCCGGCACTTCCGCCACTGATCTGTGGACGCGCTCGACCTGCGGGTCCGGAATCACGTCTACTCGACGTTCGTCGCCGAGGGACGGGCGCAGACCACGGCCGAGACCGCCGCGGCGCTCGGGCTCGCCGAGGGCGAGGTCGCGGCCGCCTACCGGCGCCTCCACGACGCCCACACGCTCGTCCTCGACGCCGGCACGACCGAGATCCGGATGCTGAACCCGTTCTCGGCCGTCGAGACGCCGCACCGGGTCGAGGCCGGCGGCCGCTCGTGGTTCGCGAACTGCGCCTGGGACGGGCTCGGGATCCCGGCCGCCCTGCACACGGACGGCTCGGTGAGCTCCGAGTGCCCGGACTGCGGCGACCCGCTGGAGCTGGAGGTGCGCGACGGCGAACTCGTCCGCGGCGCCGAGCTGCTCGTCCACTTCGTCGTCCCCGCGCGCCGCTGGTGGGACGACATCGCCTTCACCTGAAGCACGATGGTCTTCCTCCGGTCGGAGGAGCACCTGGAGCGCTGGCTCGACGCCACCGGGCAGGAGCCCGGCGCGAGCATGCCTGCGACGACGCTGAACGAGCTCGCGCGCCGGTGGTGGTGGACGCGGGTGGAGCCCGACTGGCGGCCCCGGACGGCCGCGGAGTCACAGGCGATCCTGGACGAGCTCGGGCTGACGGGCGGCTTCTGGCGCTTGAGCTGAGCTACTCGCGATTCAGGTTCAGCAGCTCGGCGAAGCGGCGGTGCGCGTCGCGCCGCTCGGCCTCCGTCCGTTCGTCGTCGATGCTCAGGCGAAGGTCGAGCAGATGGCGCGCAAGATCGCGCTGTCGCTGCACGGGGATGCCGAGACGCTCCACCGCGCAGCCCGGCTCGACGACCGCCCCGCCCGCCTCCCAGAAGAGACAGGCCGAACCCGGGCAGAGCTCGCGCTCGCCGAGCGCCTCGCGAAGGCTGCACTGCTTCGGTGTCACCCGCGATGTCATGCCGCAGAGGATGCATCCGTCCACGCTCGGACCCATCGGTGCCCCCGCTGATCGCGGCTGCGGGAGAGTACGGATTGCGTAGGCTTACGCGCCGATGGCGCGCGAGTACCCCACGCTGCTCGACCTGATCGGCGACACACCGATCGTCCGGCTCGACCGGATCGCGCGCGACGTCGAGCCGACCCTGCTCGCGAAGCTCGAGTACCTGAACCCCGGCGGCTCGAACAAGGACCGGATCGGGATGGCGATGATCGAGGCCGCCGAGCGCGAGGGGAAGCTGCGGCCCGGCGGGACGATCGTCGAGCCGACCTCCGGCAACACCGGCGTCGGGCTCGCGATTGCGGCGGCCGCACGCGGCTACCGCTGCATCTTCGTCATGCCCGACAAGATGAGCCAGGAGAAGATCTCGATGCTGCGGGCCTACGGCGCCGAGGTCGTGATCACACCGACCGCGGTCGAGCACGACTCGCCGGAGAGCTACTACAGCGTCTCCGACCGGCTCGCGGAAGAGATCCCGGGCGGCTTCAAGCCCGATCAGTACTCGAACATGGCGAACCCGCAGGCTCACTACGAGACGACGGGGCCGGAGATCTGGGAGCAGACGGACGGCGAGATCGACGCGCTCGTCATCTCCGTGGGCACCGGCGGCACGATCTCGGGCGCCGGGCGCTACCTGAAGGAGCGCAACCCGAAGATCCAGATCGTGGGCGCCGACCCCGAGGGCTCGGTCTACACCTCCGAGGAGACGCATCCCTACCTCGTCGAGGGGATCGGCAAGGACACCTGGCCCGAGACGATGTCGCGCGACGTCGTCGACCGCTGGGTGCGCGTCTCCGACCGCGACTCCTTCGTGACCGCGCGGCGCCTTGCGCGCGAAGAGGGGATCCTCGCCGGCGGCTCGGCCGGGACGACGATCTGGGCCGCGCTCGAGGTGGCGAAGGACTTCGGTCCCGACGCCAGGATCCTCACCATTCTCCCCGACTCGGGCCGCTCGTACCTGTCGAAGTTCTACGACGACAACTGGATGCTCCAGTACGGCTTCCTCGAGCGAAAGTCGCCGGCGCCGACGATCGACGAGGTGCTGCGCTTCAAGCGCGGCGAGGAGCACGAGGTGCCCGACCTCGTCACGATCGAGTCGCACGCCAAGGTGGGAGCGGCGATCGACCTGATGCAGCGCTACTCGATCTCGCAGCTCCCGGTCGTGCGCAGCCAGCCCGTCGAGTCGCTCGCGGACGTCGTCGGCTCGCTGCAGGAGCGCGGCGTGCTCGACCGGGTCTTCAAGAACCCGGACGCGATGAACGAGGACGTCGCCGTGATGATGCAGCCGCCGCTGGCCGCCGTCGACGTCGGCGACTCGCTCGACCAGGTCTTCGCCGACCTCTCAGGCCCGAATGCGGCTGTCGTCGTCGCCTCGGCCGGTCGCCCGGCCGCGATCCTCACACGGTCCGATCTGCTGGAGTACCTCGCACATCAGCGATCCCAGGTGAACGGCGCCTAGCAGCGACGTTCTCCGAGCGCACGGCGACGAAGACCGACCCGACGATCAGCGCGGCGCCGAGGCCGACGGCGAGCGTCAGCTGCTCGCCGAGCAGCAGCGCGCCGAGCAGGATCGCGACGAGCGGGTTCACGTACTGGTGCGTGACGACCTTCGAGATCGGCGCGTTCCGCAGCAGCCACGCGTAGGCGGTGAAGCCGATCAGCGAGCCGAAGACGGCGAGGTAGAGCCAGGCGGCGATCGACTGCAGCGTGAACCCCGACGCGTCCATCGACCACGGCTCCCCGGTCACGACCCCGAGCACGAGCAGCAGGACGCCGGCGCTCAGCATCTCCCACGTCGTCGCCACGAACCCGTCCCGCGGCAACGGCAGCCTGTGACCGAAGAAGGAGCCGAGTGACCAGGAGATGCTCGCGGCGAGCGCGACCGCGAGCCCGACGGCGTTGGCGGCGCCGCCGCCGCCGGGGATCACGACGAGCGCGAGCCCGGCGAGACCGACGAGCACGCTCAGGCGGGTCGCGAGGGCGACGCGCTCTCTCGCCAGCGTGCGCAGCAGGATCACCTGCAGCGGCACGGAGCCGGCGATCATCGCCGCGATACTCGAGTCGATCCGCGTCTCGGCGAGCGTCACCATCCCCACCCCGAACGCGAGCAGTGAGAGCCCGAGCAGCGCCGACGCGGCGAGCTCACGCCGCGTGACGCGGATGCTGCGGCCGGTGACGGTCAGGATCACCGCCAGCAGAACACCGGCGAGCAGGAAGCGCGAGCCGGCGGAGAGAAAGGCCGGAAGCGTGCGCACGGAGAGCTTGATCGCGACGTACGTGGAGCCCCAGACGAGGTAGACGGTCCAGAGGGCGGTGAGGAGCTTCCAGCGGGCGGCGGGCATCTCCCTACAACGCAACGACCGCCCGCGTCGTGAGATTCCTCAGCGGATGAACGAGGCTTCGTGCCCGCGCCTGTTCGCGGCGACGAGCTCGTCCTGGGTCAGCGCACCGATCCGCTCCAGCAGCTCGAGCTCGTCGCGCAGGTGCGTGCGCATCATCTCCGGCCCGTCGGTGGCGATCGTGAACGCGACGCCGTGCTCCTTGAACGCTCCGAGCGTCTCGCGGACCGCGTCCTCGTCGGGGAGCGCCTTCGTGAGCAGATTCGAGGTCGGGCAGATCTCGAGCACGGTGCCTGCCTCGCGGAGAAGCCGCATCAGCTCCGGATCCTTGGCGGCGAGGATGCCGTGGCCGATCCGGTCGGGGCGCAGGTGCTCGACGACCTCGCCCAGCTCCTCACCGCCGGTCTCGCCCTCCTCGCCGACGTGGATCGTGATCCCGAGCCCGGCCGCGCGCGCGGTCTCGACCATGGGCGTGATCTGCGTGTAGTCGTAGCGGCCGCCGCCGGGCCGCGGACCGGCGATGTCGATCCCGACGACGCCGCGCGAGGCCCAGCGGATCGCCTTCTCGACGACGACCTCGTTCTGGCGCGCGTCGAAGGTGCGATCCATCATCAGGATCAGCCCCGCGCGCACCTGCGGGTACTCGAGCGAGGCGCGGTCGAGGCCGCGGATCGCGGCGAGGATGATGTGGTCGAGGTCGCGCTCGCCGCCGCGGTTCCGCTTCATCGGGTTGAAGCGGAGCTCGAGCGTCGTGATCCCCTGGCTGCGGTAGGCGCCGCCGATCGCGCCGTGCACGGACTGCTCGACCGCCAGCGGCGACGACTGGATCAGCTCCGTCCAGTGGTAGATCCGGTCGAGCGCGTCGAGGTTCTCGACCCCCCGCGGGTCGGAGACGGTGACGAGCGCGTCGAACTCCCAGTAGTCCTTCACCGGCAGCGCGATCCCCTGCTCGTGCGCGAGCGACCAGAGGATCTCGGAGGCGACCGAGCCGCCGAGGTGGGTGTGCAGCTCGGCGAGACCCTCGGAGAGCATTCGGGCGACTTTATCCTTCGCGGCCATGCTCGACGGCATCGACCACGTCCAGCTGGCCGCGCCGCCCGGCTGCGAGGCAGAGGCGCGCCGCTTCTTCGGCGAGCTGCTCGGCCTCGAGGAGGTCGAGAAGCCCGAGTCGCTGCGCGCCCGCGGCGGCGTCTGGTTCCGGATCGGGGCCCAGCAGCTGCACGTGGGCGTCGAGCAGGAGTTCGCGCCGGCGCGCAAGGCGCATCCGGCCTTCGCCGTCCCCCGCTACGACGAGCTCGTCGCGCAGCTCCGCTCCGCCGGGGTCGAGGTGGTTCCGGACGACGCGATTCCCGGCAGACGCAGGTGTTATGTCGCCGATCCCTGGCAGAACAGGATCGAGCTCGTCGCGGTTGAGAACAGCGCCTAGCTGCCGATAACCCACTAATGAGCGAGCCGCGCCCCGACGAACGGGTCCTGATCGTCGACGACGAGGAGCAGATCCGTGCCCTCCTCGCGCGGCTCCTCGGAGCCCACGGCTACGAGTGCCTCACGGCCGATTCGGCTGCGGCGGCACGCCGCGTGCTCAAGGAGACGCACGTCGCGCTCGTGCTCAGCGACGTCAACATGCCCGGCGAGTCCGGAATCGACTTCACCCGCGAGGTGCTCGCGCACCACCCGGAGACCGCCGTCGTGATGGTCACCGGCATGGACGACCCCGGCTACGCGGAGGTGGCGATCGAGCTCGGCGCCTACGGCTACGTGCTGAAACCGTTCAAGCCGAACGAGCTGATCATCAACGTCGGCAACGCGCTCCGCCGCCGCACGCTCGAGATCGAGAACCGCAACCACCGCGAGATGCTCGAGCAGACCGTGCTCGCGCGCACGACGGCGCTGCGCGAGACGATCGCGCAGCTCGAGAGCTCCGACACCGAGCTGCGCCGCCTGCGCGAGGAGACGATTCGCCGGCTCTCCTGGGCGGCGGAGTTCCGCAACCAGGAGACGGGCGAGCACATCGTCCGGATGAGCCTCTACTGCGCGCTGCTGGCGCGCCTCGCCGGCCTCGACGCCGAGCAGGCCGAGCTGATCCGGATCGCGAGCCCGATGCACGACGTCGGCAAGATCGGGATCCCCGACCGGATCCTGCTCAAGCCGGGCCACCTCACCGCCGAGGAGCGCGAGGTGATGGAGGCGCACGCCGAGATGGGCCATCGGATTCTCGCCGGCTCCGGCGTCGAGCTCCTCGATCTCGCCGCCGAGATGGCACTCACGCATCACGAGCGGATCGACGGCTCCGGTTACCCGCGCGGGCTCGCGGGCAACGCGATCCCGGTCGAGGGACGCATCTGCGCGATCGCCGACGTCTTCGACGCGCTCACGTCGGACCGCGTCTACCGGCAGGCATTCCAGCCCGACGAGGCGCGCGAGCTGATGCTCCAGGGCCGCGGCACGCAGTTCGACGCCGACCTGCTCGACCTCTTCGTGGTCTCGTTCGACGACGTGCTCGCGATCAGGCGGGCGGCGGGCACCGGCACGACCGAGCAGACGCTCGCGATCGCTCTGGCGCATGCGTCGGGCCACCGCGCCGGCTAGACCGCTCAAGCGCGGTCCCGCCCGGCCGATCACCGGTGAGCGGCATGACGTTCACCGCTTCCTCCACGATCCCCGGGACGCCCCCGGCCGACCTGTTGGCCGAGCTCGACGCTGCGGCGCGGGCGCTCGACGAGCTCACGAGCCGCGCCGCCCAGCTGACGCTCGCACTGGACGAGCAGGCACGGCAACTCCGGATCGAGCTGCTCGAGGACGGCGTCACCCACCGGCTGACCCCGCGTCAGCTCTTCGACCTGCTCGGCTAGCCGCTCGTTACGCTGCGGCCCGTGGGCGCCTTCGACACCGAGGTCGTGGTCGTCGGAGCCGGGGTGATGGGCCTCGCCACCGCACGAGCACTCGCGCAGGCGGGGCGCGACGTCGTCGTCTGCGAGCAATTCGAGCTCGGTCACGAGCGCGGGTCGAGCCACGGCGGCTCGCGGATCGTGCGCGTGTCCTATCCGGACGAGCGCTGGGTCCGGCTCGCGCAGGAGAGCTTCCCGCTCTGGCGTGAGCTCGAGGCTGAGTCGGGCACGCACGCTGCTCGACCTCCAGGGCACGCTCGACCTCGGGGACTGGGGGCCGAACCGAGACGCGCTCGCCGCGTGCGGAATCCCGTTCGAGGTGCTCGACGCGAGCGAGATCGAGCGGCGGTTCCGGATCCGGGCCGACTCCGAGCACGGCCTCTTCCAGGCCGACGGCGGCATCGTCCGGGCGGACGCGGCCGTGGCCGCGCTCGCGGCCGGGGCTGCGGCCGCCGGAGTGCAGCTGCGTGAGCGCCACCGAGTCGATGCAATCGAGGAGACCGGCGACGGCGTCACGGCCGGCGGCATCAGCGCGCGTGCGGCCGTCGTCACCGCGGGCGCATGGGCGCCGGCGTTCGTGGGAGTCGATGCAACGCCGACGATCGAGACCGTCTCGTACTTCGACTGGGCCGAGCCGCTGCCGTCCGTGATCGACACCACTACCGGCGTTCACTCCGGCTACGCGCTGCAATCGCCGGGCGGGTCGCTCAAGGCGGGCATCCACCAGACCGGCCGGCCGGTCGATCCGGACGAGGCCGGGCTCGTCGACCGCGAGCTCGCCGCGCGAACCGCGGCCTGGGTCGAGCGGCGATTCGGCCTCGCGGGGCCGGCGACGCGGCTCGAAACGTGCCTCTACACGATCCGCGAGAACGACGAGTTCCTGCTCGAGCGCCGCGGCCGGATCGTCGTCGGCTCCCCCTGCAGCGGCCACGGCTTCAAGTTCGCGCCGTGGGTCGGGAGAAAGCTGGCGTCGCTCGCGTTCGAGGCGCTCTAGCGGAAGAGGTCGCGCTCCTCGGGGATGGGGAGGTCGGCTCCCGTGCCCGGCCCTCGGAGATCGACGCCGCGAATCACCGCTGCCGGAATCCCGTTCACCTTGCCCATCACGAGCTCGGCGGCGCCTGCCAGCTCATCCGCGACCGCGATCTGGGTCGCGTGCAGCTCGTAGCCGGCGCTGTCGCGGACGCCGCGGAGGTCGCGCATCGGCGTCAGGCCCGCGACGCCGAGTGCGACCTCGGTCGTCCCTTGGCGGAACGGCCGCCCGAACGAGTCGCTGACGATCACGCCGACGTCGCGGCCCACGCGCGCGCGGATCGCATCGCGGATCCGGGCGGCGGAGGCGTCGGGATCGAGCGGGAGCAGGACGAGCGTCCCCTCCCCCTTCGCGTTCGAGGCGTCGACACCGGCCGACGCGCAGACGTAGCCGTGCCTCGTCTCGGAGATGATCAGCGGCGGCCGCACCCTGACGACGTGGGCGCTCTCGCGAAGGATCCACTCGACGTGTCGGGGATCGCGGTCGTCGGCGAGCTCCAGCGCCTGTGGCGACGGCTCGACGTCGTCCAGCCGCACGACGCGGCCCTCGGCCTTCGAGACCGCCTTCTGGGCGACGACGAGCACGTCCGCGTCCTCGAAGCCGCCTGCCCGCCCCGCCGCGTCGAGCAGCAGCGCCGCAAGGTCGTCGCCGTCCTCGATCTCCGGGATGCCCTCGAGCGGGATCACCCGGATCTCGCTTCCCCGCTCCGATGTCGGCAAAGCCGACATCTCCGCTCCTGGCGGCTCCGTCGAGCCTCCGCCGCTGGTCACGGGATGCCGGAGATGCGCACGCCCGCGTGCGCCTTGTAGCGCTTGTTGACGTTCACGATCACCGCGGTCATCCCCTCGAGCGCACGCGCGCTCGCGAGCGGCCCGCAGTCGACGGCCTTGCCGGAGACGAGGCGCGCGGCCAGATCGAGCGCGAGCTCCTTCGCCGGCGCGTCGTCCCCGCAAACGAGCGCGTCCTCGTCGCATGGGGCCGCGGCGAGGTTGGCCGCGGCGAGCGAATGCAGGCCGGCCACGACGGGCGCGTCGAGCTCGTCCTCGATCCGCTTCGCGATCGACGTCGGCGCCGCCGTCGGCTTGACGCCGCCGGGACCGAACTCGAGCTCGGCGCACACCGACAGAACCGGCGTCGACCCGATCGACTGGCGCAGGTCGCGCGCGGTCTCGACGGCGGCATCCGCGTTCACGGCGAAGACGACGAGGTCGACGCCGCGGACGGCGTCGTCGTTGTTCGCCCCCGTGGCGCCGAGGTCAGCAGCCGTCGCTCGTGCCCGCTCCGCGTCGCGGGAGCCGATCACGACCTCGATGCCGGCGTCGACGAGCCGCTTCGCCACGGCCTGCCCGAACTTGCCGGTGCCGCCGACGACCGCGACCTTCATGCGGCCGCCCCGAGCGCCGTCTCGGCGAGGCGGCGCGAGGCGGCCAGGTCGGTCATCAGCGTCTTGGTCGCCACGCGGCGCACCGCGTCCGGCCCGTTGGGATCGGACTCGTCCACGACGAGCGCGTCGATCAGGCCCGAGTAGCAGCCCGCGACGTGCTCCGGTGTCGTGCCGCCCGCCATCCGCGCGAGCATACGGTCTGCCGGTCCCTTGACCGCGCGGCCGCCGACGAGCGGGCTGACAGCGACGCAGGGGACACGGCGCGCCTCCAGCGCCGCCCGGATCTCCGGCACGGCGAGGATCGGCCAGATGCTCACGTAGGGGTTCGAGGGCGCGATCAGGATCGCGTCGGCCGCCTCGAGCGCCTCGAGCACGCCCGGAGCCGCGTGCGCCTCGCCCTCGAAGCGGACGCCGTCGACCTCGTCGCGGTGACCGCGCGCGACGAACCACTCCTGGAACGGAAAGCTCCCAGCCGGCGTGTCGATCCAGGTGCGCAGGCGGTCGTCGGTCGCCGGCAGGATCGCGGGCTCGACCCCGAGCGCCCGTGCGAGCCGGGCGGTGACGGCGGACAGTGGCTCCCCCGCGCGCAGCGCCTGCGTGCGAACGAGGTGCAAGCCGAGATCGCGGTCGCCGAGCCGGAACCAGGCCTCGCCACCGAGGCTCGACACGGTTCCGAGCGCCTCCCATGTCTCGCCGGCCCGTCCCCAGCCGCGTTCCTCGTCGTGGAGCCCGGCGAGCGCGTAGAGGATGCTGTCGAGGTCGGGCGAGACCGACATCCCGAGCACGTCGAGATCGTCGCCGACGTTGCCGACGATCGTCAGATTCGCGGCGCCGGCCGCATCGACGAGGCCGCGGGCGAAGCGCGCGCCGCCGACGCCGCCGGAGAGGAGGACGACCCTCACCGGTGCAGCGCGCGACCGATCGCGGCCTGCGTCCTCGGACCGGCTCGCAACCCAATTCGATCCAGATCGTCGAGCGTGTCGACGTCGTCGCTCAGGTTCGGGATCGCGCAGGAGATCGCCGGGACGCCGAGGCTGTCGGCGTGGTCGCGGAAGCGGGCGGCGCTGCCGCCGCCGTACAGCGGCGCAAAGTGATCCTTCGCCGGCAGCGCCAGCGCGTTCGTGGTCCCGTCCTCGGCCTCGACGTAGCCGATCGCACCGAGCTCGGCCGCGCCCGCGAGGGTGCGCAGATCGTGGGGGACGACGCAGGGCACGTCGGCGTTGACGACGAGCACGGTGCCCTCGCCCAGCCGCTCGAGCGCAGCGGCGACAGCGGCTCCCTGCCCGCCTGGCGCGTCCGCAAGCGGCTCGGCTCCGAGCTCCGCTGCCAGCGCGCGGCCTGCCTTGTCGTCGGTGACGACGAGCGTGCGGCCGGTCACGGTCGCCGCCGCGAGCACGTCTCCGAGCATCGCCAGGGCGAGCTGCGAGCGGGCGTCGTCGGACGTGTCGAGCCGTCGCTTGCCGTTTTCGCCGCGGTAGGGGACCACGATCTGCGTCATCGGGCAAGACTCTAGTCGTGGACAACGCGACCCTCGCCGACCGCCTCGACGCGTTCGCCGCCCTGCTCGACCTCAACGGCTCCGGCCACTACACCGTGCGCGCGTACCGCCGTGCGGCGGACATGATCCGCTCCACGCCCGCCGACGTCGGTGCGCTCGTGCGCCAGGGTCGCGCGCGCGAGCTGGCCGGGATCGGGCCGGGAATCGAGACGCGGCTGCGCGAGCTCGTCGAGACGGGACGGATCGCCGAGCTGGACGAGCTGGAGGCGCAGGCGCTGCCGGAGCTCGTCGGCGTTGCGGCACTGCTCGGCGTCTCGGCAAAGCGGATGCGCGAGCTCGGGCACGCGCTCGGGATCAGGACGCTGCCGGAGCTGCGGGAAGCAGCGGCGGCAGGCAGGCTCGACGTCGTGCCCGGGATCGGGCCGAAGACGGCTGCGCGGATCAACGAGGGCCTCGCAGGGCTCGCGACCGCGAGGCCGCGGCGCGGGATGACCCTGAACCGCGCGCTCGCCCTCGTCGGCGAGGTGGCGGCAGCGCTCGGCGGCGAGCCGGCAGGCGACCCGCGGCGCGGCTGCGAGCTCTCGACCCGCTTCGCCGTCGTCGTTCCGCAGGGGCGGCTCGGGGAGGCTGAGGGCATGCCGCAGCTCGTCGCCGTGCTGGAGCGCGACGAGCGCCGGGTCGTCGCCGTCACGGCCGACGGCTACCCGATCGAGGTGATCGGCGCGACAGCGGAGAGCTGGGACCGGGAACTCATCCGTGCAATCGGCTCGCCGGAGTGGGTGGCCGCACAGAGCGACCGTCCGCGCGAGCCGCTTCCGCCGCCCGAGCTGCGCGAGCTCGATGCGCCTCCTCCACCGCCCGACCTGCTCGAGCTCGCTGACATCCGCGGCGATCTGCACGTCCACTCAACGGCCTCCGACGGCAAGGCGACCGTAGAGGAGATGGGCCGCGCCGCGCAGGTGCTCGGCTACGAGTACCTGGCGATCTGCGACCACACGCGCAACGTCCGCGTCGTCCCAGGGCTCGACGCCGACGACCTCCGCCGTCAGGCCGAGGAGATCGCCGCCGCGAACGAGCTGCTCGCTCCGTTCCGGATCCTGCGCGGGAGCGAGTGCGACATCCTCCCGGACGGGTCGCTCGACCTCCCGGACGACGTGCTCGCCGAGCTCGAATGGGTGCAGATCAGCCTCCACGCCGGCCAGCGCGCGCCCCGCCAGGCGATCACCGACCGGGTCGTCGAGGCAATGCGCCATCCCGCTGCCTCGTGCCTTTCGCACCCGAAAGGACGGATCCTCAACCACCGCCCCGAGAATGCCCTCGACCTCGACCGCGTCTTCGAGGTCGCGCTCGAGACGGGCGTCGCGGTCGAGGTGAACGGCCTCCCCGACCGGCTCGACCTGTCCGGCGCGCACGTGCGCGAGGCGCTCGCCGCCGGCGTCCCGATCGTCTGCTCGACCGACGCCCACTCCGTCCGCGGGCTCGGCAACATGGCGCTCTCGGTGACGACGGCGCGGCGCGGGGCCGCTCCTCGCGGCTCCGTCCTCAACACGCTGTCGTTGGCGAAGCTCCTAGGCGGCTGACTGACCCGAGCCGGGGCCGCGCTCGGCGTACTCGTGCACCTCGTACCAGTGCGTCCCGCGGAGCGCCTCGGCCACCTCGGGATCGGTGTGCCCGTCGTAATAGACATGGTGCTCGAGGTCGCAGCAGATCGCGACGTCGCCGAGCGAGACGTGCGAGATCGCCGTCAGGACGTCGACGGGCAGCTGCGCCTCGGCGACGGTGTAGTGCATGAACTGGAGGTCCGGAGCGAGCTCCATCAGGTCCGGCCAGTTGGGGCAGGTGCGCGAGCTCATCGCTCGACGGAATTCTTCTCGGCGGCCCAGCTCCCTTCCAGCCGGACGACGCCGCGTTCCTCACCGGCCGGGTAGACGAGGAAGGTGAGCGCGTCGTCGAGCCAGTGCAGGACCCGCTCGCCGCTCGCGTCGGCGAGGCCGAGCCGGAGGTGGAAGCGCCCGTCGGAGAGCGGGAGCCGGTCGACGTCGTAGCGAAGCTCGCGCGCGCCGTCCGCCCAGCCGACCCGGCCCGTGTCGAGCACGTCCGACGCCACGAGCAGGCCGGCCTCGTCGCGCAGCTCGAGCTGAAGCTGCGGCGGCGCGATCCCGTTCTCGGCCTCGATCCGAAGCCGCAACGAGAACGGCTCGCCGGCGAGGAACTGCTGGCGCTCCTGGCCCTCACGGCCGACGAGGCGCGCGGCCGCGATCGTCGCCTCCCCCGTACCCCACTCCCGCAGGCCCGCTGCCCGCTCTGCGGGGTCGGCCTCGGCGGCGAGCACCTTTCGGTAGCGGACGATCGCCTCATGCGTCGGCCCGTCGAACCCGAGCCGGCCCTCGCGCAGCAGCACCGCCCGCTCGCACAGCCGCTCCACCTGGGTGGCGTCGTGCGAGACGAAGACGATCGTGCCGCCGCGCTGCTTGAACTCGAAGACCTTGCCGAAGCATTTGCGCTGGAAGGCCTCGTCGCCGACCGCGAAGACCTCGTCGAGCAGGAGGATGTCGGCGTCGAGGTGGGCGGCGATCGCGAAGCCGAGGCGCATGTACATCCCCGAGGAGTACGTGCGCACGGGCCGGTCGATCGCGTGCTCGAGCTCTGCGAAGGAGACGATCTCGTCGAAGCGCTCGCGGATCTGGGCTCGTTTGAGCCCGTAGATGGCGCCGTTCAGGAAGACGTTCTCGCGCCCGCTGAAGTCGGGGTGAAAGCCGGCGCCGAGCTCGAGCAGCGAGCCGATCCGGCCGCCGACATCGACACGTCCCGTCGTCGGCTTGATGATCCCGGCGATCAGCCGCAGCAGCGTCGACTTGCCGGAGCCGTTGCGGCCGACCAGTCCGACCGCCTCCCCTGGCTCGACGGCAAGCGACACGTCTTCGAGCGCCTGCACGTCCTGCGCGTCGGTGCGGCCGCGCAGGACGAACAGCTCCTTCAGGCTGCGCGCCTCGTTCGCGTGGACGCGGAAGCGGCGCGAGACTCCGTCGACCCGGATCTGGCCCGTCTTCACCCTGCGGACGGTACCGGGGCGTGACGCCGGACGAGCCCGGCGAGCACGCGGATGAAGGCGGGCTCGGCGTTCGGCAGCTCGATCCGGTCGAGCTGGAGGCCGAGCTCCACCGCGCGCTCCTGCGCCTCGACGTCGAGGTCCCACTTGATCTCGAGGTGGTCGGCGACGAACCCGACCGGCGCGACGAGCACTCTCCGAACACCGTCCGCGGCGAGCGCGTTCAGATGCTCGAGGATGTCCGGGCCGAGCCAGGGCTCGCCCGTCGGCGACTCGCTCTGGAACGAGAACGACCAGTCCGCGACGTCGGCCTTCTCCGCGACGAGGCGGGACGTCTCGAGCAGCTCGTCCTGGTAGGGGTCGCCCTCGGCGAGGATCCGGGCCGGCAACGAGTGGGCCGTGAAGACGACGTGGGCATCGGTACCCCGAATGCGGTCGGCGATCAGCTCGACGAACCCGGGCTCGTCGCCCCAGCGCTCGACGAAGCGGATCTCGGCGCGGCCGCCGACGGCGTCGACGAGCTGCGTGCGGTAGCGCTCGATCGACATCGACGAGTAGTGCGGCGCCAGCACGAGGCCGACGATCACGTCGGCGCCGCCGGCGAGCGCCTGCTCGACCGCGTCGGCGATCCGCGGCCGCCAGTGGCGCATGCCGGTGAAGACGGGGATCCCGAGCTCGGCCTCGAGCGCGGCCCGGGTCGCCTCGGTGATCTCGTTGAGCGGGTTCGAGTCCTCGATCCCGAGCCGGCGATAGCGGGCGACGAGGTCCTCGAGCTGCTCGGGCTTGATCGGCCGGCCGCCGCGGATGTCGGCGTAGTAGGCCGGCACGTCCTCGAGCCGGTCCGGCGACCCGTAGGCCATCAGCACGACCGCCGCGTTCACGCGGGCACGCGGGAGGTCTGCTCGTGGACGAACGCGCGCAGCCGCCCGAGCACGTCCGGGTCGGTGTCGGGCATGACCCCGTGGCCGAGGTTGAAGATGTGGCCCGGCCGTCCGGCCGCGCGGGCGAGCACGTCCAGCGTCGCCGCCTCGATCCGCTCCCACGGCCCGAAGAGGACGGCGCCGTCGAGGTTGCCCTGGACGCCGCGGTCGTCGCCGACCTGCCGCCAGCCCCAGTCGAGCGGGATCCGCCAGTCGAGCCCGATCACGTCGCCGCCCGCGTCGCGCATCTGCTCGAGCAGCGTCGCCGTGCCGGTGCCGAAGTGGATCGTCGGGCACTCGACCGCGGCGAGGATGCGCGCCGAGTACGGCTGCACGAACTCCTCGTAGTCCTGGGGCGAGAGCGCGCCCACCCACGAGTCGAAGAGCTGGATCACGTCGGCGCCTGCACGCACCTTGCCGCGGACGTAGCGCGAGAAGCCGTCAGCGAGCTTCTCCATCAGCGCGTGCCAGATCTCCGGCTCGGCGTACATCATTCGCTTCACGTTCAGGAACTCCCGGCTCGGCTTGCCCTCGATCAGGTAGCCGGCGACGGTGAAGGGGCCACCGCAGAAGCCGATCACGGCCTGGTCGGGACGCAGCTCGCGGCGCACGATCGAGACGGCCTCGAGGATGAACGGCACCGACTCCTCCGGCTCGGGGACGGTCAGCCGCTCGACGTCGGCGAGCGAGCGGATCGGCTGCTCGATCACGGGGCCGACGTTCTCGACCAGCTCCACGTTCACGCCCATCCCGAGCAGCGGCAGCATGATGTCCGCGAACATCACGGCCGCGTCGACGTCGTGCCGGCGCACGGGCTGCAGCGTCACCTCGGCGCAGAGCTCGGGCTCGTAGCAGACCTCGAAGAGCGTGTGCGACTTCCGGATCTCGCGGTACTCCGGCAGCGAACGGCCTGCCTGGCGCATGAACCAGACGGGCGTGCGCTCGGTCGGCTCCAGGCGCGCCGCGCGGACGAGAAGGGGCTCGCTCATCGCGGCAGTAGGCTAGCTATCAATGGGATCCGTACACGAGGGTGTCGGGCCGCGAAGCGGCCCCTTCAGGGGTCTTGCGCGGTGAGCGTTCGCTCCTGCGAATGCTCACCCTGCGCCGATTGATGCAGCGAGTCGGCGAGCACCCTATCCCCGCCGGACCTCTGGCCGTCCGGTGGCTCGCGTACGAGCTGCCGACGTTCCGCGCCGGCGCAGAAGGCGCCGTCGAGGTGGTATTGCAGAACGCCGGCACCGCGACCTGGCGCCTCCGCGGCGAGCTCGGCGTCAAGCTCTCCTACCACTGGCTCGACGACCGCGGCAACGCAATCGTCTGGGACGGCCCGCGCGTCGACTTCGGCGGTCCCGTCGCGCCCGGAGACGAGATCGAGGTCGCGCTGCGCGTGCGCGCGCCGCAGCCGCCGGGCCGCTACCGGCTCGCCTTCGACCTCGTCGAAGAGCTGCGCTTCTGGTTCGCCGAGGTCGGCTCGCAGCCGCTCGAGCTGGATGCAGAGGTGCTGCCACGCATCGACGAGCGGCGGCTTGCCGTCGTCGTCCGCGGCGGCGACGACCCTGAGACGACGGCGGCGCTGGCGGCCCAGGAGGAGCCGCTCGTCGAGGACGACGCCGTCGCAACCGCCCACCTCGTCGCCGGCGCGATCCCCGAGCCGGACTGGTCACGCCGGATCCTCGACGCCCACGCGGAGGGCTTCGTTGCGGTCGGCGGCTCGATCGAGACCCGGGAGCGCGCGCTGCGCGCGTGGGCACCCGGCGGCGGCCGCAACCCGGCGTTCTCGCATCCGCTGCTGCTGCCGTCGCTGCTCACTGGTTTCGAGCCGGGCGAGCACGAGGGTCTCCCCGCCTACGTCCCGGACGGGGAACCGGCGATCTTCGACGGTCGGATCAGACTTCGACTGCCACGCGGTCGTCGACGCGGGTGAAGACGAGCGCGCCGAGCGCGAGCGAGACGACGGTGGCGACCACGAGGTAGATCACGTCGGCGGCGGGCGGCAGCTCGCCGAAGAAGATCGGGTCCCGAAACGACTCGATCGCGGGGGTGACCGGGTTGCCCCAGTGGACGAAGTCCACGAGCCACGGGTGGTCCTCCGCGCCCGGCATCGCGTCGAGCGAATAGAGCACCGGCGTCAGGAAGAACCACGGCAGGAGCAGCGCCGCGACGAGGTGCTCGACGTCACGGTAGATCGCGTTCAGCGACGCCACGGCGAGTGAGAGCCCGGCGACGAAGCCGACGATCAGCACGCCGACCGGCAGCGAGAGCCAGACCGTCGCGCGCGACTCGGGCAGATAGACGAGGCTGAGCACAACGACGATCGCGGTCATCACCGCGAAGCCGACGAGCTGGGTCGCGACCATCGAGAGCGGCACGAGCTGGCGCGGGAAGCGCACTTTCCGGATCAGGTTCGCGTTCTCGAGCAGGCTGCGCGACGACGACTGCAGCGAGGTCGCGAAGAAGACCCACACCGGCAATCCTGCAAGCAGGAAGAGCCAATAGTGCTCGTAGTCCGAGGTCTGGATCTTCAGCAACACGCTGAAGACGAGCAGGTAGACGAGCATCAGCACGACCGGATGGGCGAGCGACCAGGCGAGCCCGAGCACGGAGCCCTTGTACTTCGCGCGCAGGTCACGGCGGAAGAGGCTCCCGAAGAGCTCGCGATAGCGGAAGAGGTCTGCGTAAACCGTCACGGCCGGGGACTACTGTAGTCCGGTGCAGGCACATCTCGGCCTAACACGACTGCTCTACCCTGTCGTTCCGTGAACGCGATCGCTGCGGTCGCCGCGCTCTCCGTCGCGGCGCTGACCCTCTACGGGCTGCTGCGTGCCGGCGTGGGCGGCCGGCTCGTCGCCGATCCCTCCGGTGAGCGCTGGCATGAGCGCTCGACCCCGGTCTTCGGCGGGGTCGGGATCTTCCTCGGGCTCGTGGCGGGCGTCGGCGCCGCAATCGCGGTCGGGGCCACCGACGCGAGCAGCGAGCTGCTCGGGATCCTCTCCGGCTGCGCGATCCTCTTCGTCGCCGGCTTCATCGACGACGTCTACACGCTGAAGCCGATTGCGAAGCTGGCGGCCCAGTTCGCGGCGGCGGCCGTCGTCCTGGCCTCCGGGCTGACGGTCGAGATCGTCGGCAACAACGTGCTCGCGACGGTGCTCGGGCTCGTCTGGCTCGTCGGGATCACGAACGCCTTCAACCTGCTCGACAACATGGACGGCCTGGCCGCGTCGCTCGCGACCGTGTCGTGCGCCGTCTTCGCGGTCGCCGCGCTCGACCAGGACTCGGGCGAGCTCGCGCTCGTGGTCGCGCTTGCGCTCGGCGGCGCCTGCCTCGGCTTCCTCCCCTTCAACCTGCGTCCCGGCCGCAGCGCCCGGGTCTTCATGGGCGACTCCGGCAGCCAGGTGATCGGCTTCGGCCTTGCCTCGCTCGCGCTCGCATCGAGCTGGACCACGGCCGGCGCGACGCTGACAAGCCTCGTGCTGCCGCTGCTCGTGCTGGCGGTCCCGATCCTGGACACGACGCTGGTGACCGTGCGCCGGACGATCGAGCGGCGGCCCGTCACCCAGGGCGGCACCGACCACTCCTCGCACCGGCTCGTCTACTACGGCCTCTCCGAGCAGCAGGCGGTCGCCGCGCTGACGCTGCTGGCTGCGCTGCTCGGCGCCACCGCGCTCGCCTACAACGTGCTCGCGAACGCCCGCGTCACCGCCGTCGGGCTGCTGATCTCGTTCGTCGTCCTCGTCCAGTTCGCGAGCTTCCTCGGCGACCTGCAGGAGCGTTCGCGCCGCGAGGATCCAGGCCCGGCGCCGCCGCTCTGGCGCGCGTTCTTCTCCAACCCCCGCCGCCTCGTCGAGGTGATGACGGACTTCGGGATCATCTGCTTCTCGTTCCTGGCGTCGTATCTCCTGTTCGTCGACGGCGGCGGCACCAACACCCAGCGCGCACTCTTCCTCGCCACGCTGCCGATCCTGCTCGGCGTCCGGTATGTCCTCTTCGTCGTCTTCGGGATCTACCGGCGGATCTGGCGGTTCGCCTCGGCGCGCGACCTGCTCGCGATCGCCGGCGCCGTCGCCCTCTCGGTCCCGCTCACGATCGGGATCGTCCGCGCGATCCGCTCGTTCCTCGACTTCCCGCTCGAGGTCTTCGTCGTCGACGCACTGCTCTGCGCGACGCTCGTGGCGGGATCGCGCCTCGCGCTGCGGCTGCTGCCCGGCCTGGGCAACGTCCGGGCCTCGCAGCAGCGCGTCCTCATCGTCGGCGCCGGCCGCTCGGGCCGCGCGCTTGCCCGTGAGCTGGCCGAGACGCCGGAGACGCGCGTCGTCGGATTCGTCGACGACAACCCTGCACTGAGGCGGCGCCGGATCCACGGCGTCACCGTCCACGGCGCCCTCGACGACGTCGACCGCCTGCTCGGCGACCTCCAGGTCGGTGAGGTCCTGGTGACGATCCCTGAAGCCGCGTCGGAGCGGCTCGAGCTGCTGGTCGCGTCCTGCACGGACGCGGGCGTCGGCTGCCGCTTCGTCGTCCGCGAGATCGCCCCGCCGCCCTTTCTGACCCGCGTGCCGGCCGAGTGACCTCCGAACCCGCGCACGAACCGGAGCGGCTCTCGCCCGGAGCCGCCCGCTGGCTCCTGGGCGTCGCGTACCTCGTCCTCGCGTCGCTGTACGCCTGGCAGGCCTCGCAGCGCGTGTCGCCGTCGATCTTCTCGGACGAGATCGAGTTCACGCAGATCTCACGCGGGATCGCCGACACCGGAATGCCTTCGCGCCTCGGCGAGCCGAGCGGCTTCGGCTCGCTCTACACCTATCTCGTCGCCCCGGCGTGGTGGCTCGATCCGACGGACGCGTGGGAGGCAGCAAAGCTGATCGGCGCTCTCGTGATGACGGCGGCGATCTTCCCGGCCTACGGGCTCGCCCGTTTCGTCGTCTCGCGGCCCTGGGCGATCGCGGCTGCGATCGGCGCGGTCGCGGCGCCGCCGCTCGCCTATGCGCCGTATCTGCTCGAGGAGCCGCTCGCCTACCCGTTCAGCACAACCGCGCTCTGGGCGATCACCGCTGCGATCGCCCGGCCGACGCGGCGCCGGCTCGTCCTCGCCGGCGCGCTCTGCCTCGTCGCCCCGTTCGTGCGCGGCGAGCTCGGGGTGCTCCTGGCCGTCTACGGCGCCGGCCTCGGCTTCCTCCTGTGGCGAACCCCCCGCTTCACGCGGTGGCGCGCGGGCTGGAGCGTCGGCGACTGGGTGGGCGCGGCCATGCTCGTCCTCGGTGTCGTGATCGCCTTCAGCGCTGCAGCCGGCCACAGGTCCGACGCCTGGTACGTCGCGACGGGCTTCGAGAAGCACCGCCTAATCGATCACGGCCTCTGGTCGGTGGCGGCGATGATGATCGGGCTGGCCGTGCTCCCGTTGATCGCGACGATCGCCGCCTTCGCCTCGCGTCGCGTGCGCGCCACTCCTGAAGGCCGCGCCTTCGTCGTCGTCGGCATCTCGGCGTTCGTCGCCTTCGTCACCTACGCCGCGGTCAAGGGAGCGTTCCTCTCGACCGTGTTCTCGCTGCTGATCGTCGAGCGGAACGTGATCTACCTCGTGCCGATCGTGCTCGCGGCGACGGCGGCCGTGCTGGCGCGCCCGGTCGCGACCGCCCCGGCGCTCGCTATCGGCTTCCTCGTCGCACTGATCCTCGTCCTCAAGGCCGAGTTCAGGCTCGACCAGTACCCCTACTTCGAAGCCCCGAGCCTGGCGATCGGCGCGCTCGCGAACCGCAACTTCATCTGGGACGCGGCGCATTTCGAGCGGGCACTCGTGGTCGTCGCGCTGATCTCCGTCGCGCTACTCGCGGCCCGCTCGTTCGTGCGCTCGCGGACGATCGGGCTCGCGGTCGCCGTCGTCGCCGCCTGCGCGGTGACAACCTGGGCGCTGACGACCGAGATCTACGCCTCACGCGGCCTCAACATCTTCTCCGAGCGGATGCACCAGATCTCGCCGAAGCCTGTCGACTGGGTCGACCAGGCAACGGGCGGCGAGCCGACGCTCTTCCTCGGCCAGCAGCTCGGCAAGGACACGAATCCGATCTGGCTGCTCGAGTTCTGGAACTACGCGATCGACAAGATCTGGAGCCTCGACGGCACGGCGCCGCTGCCGTCGCTTTCTCCGGATCTCGGCGCCCCCGACGGGACGATGAGCCCCGACCCGGGCGTGAGCTGGGTCGTGACCGGCAACGGCGTCGAGGTCGTCGGCGAGAAGGTCGGCGAGCCGCGCAACGGGATGCAGCTCTGGAAGATCGAGCCGCCTGCCCGGTTCCGGAACACGCAGACGGGCATCTACCCGGACGGGTGGATGAGCGAGAGCGCCACCTTCTCGCAGTACGCGCCGGAAAACGGCGAGTCGCGCGGCTTCTCCAAGGTCGTGGTGTCACGGCAGGGGGCCTGCGGCGGCGGCGTCCCGACGGCCGACGTGACCGTCCGCATCGGCCCTGTCGCGGTCGTCGACAAGCAGCCGGGTTTCGCGCGCGTGGACGAGGTCGTCCACCGCAAGCTCCCGGCGTGCGGCCTGGTCCCGGTCGTCACGCGCGCGACCGTGCCGTACCACGTCGAGGTCACCGTCTCGCCCACCTTCATACCGCACGAGATCGACGCGTCCAGCGGTGACGTGCGCGAGCTCGGCGCCCAGGTCGGCTTCGACTTCATCCCGCTCGGCGACGAGAGCTAGCGGAGCGCCAGCAGCCGCTCGGGGTGCTTGCGCAGGAAGCGCGCCATCCCGCGCGCGTGCCAGAGCGTGTGCCGGTCGAGGAAGCGCTTGTCGACGACCGCGGCGTAGTCGTGGTGGACGACGGCGGACGGCACGAGCCAGCGCTCCCAGCCTGCCTGCGCGGCGCGGTAGGCGAGGTCGATGTCCTCGACGTAGTGGCGGAAGCCGGCGTCCCAGCCGCCGAGCTCGTCCAGCATCGAGCGCCTCATCAGCAGGCAGGCGCCGCCGAGCAGCCAGTCGCCCTGCACCGGCTCGTCGGGACGGGTGCCGTAGTGCGACACCTGGTGGCGGTACGGGTCGCGGAGCAGCCGCAGCGGCGTGCGGCGCCAGACCGTCCCGACCACCGTCGGGAAGCGGCGCAGGCTCGGCTGCCAGGTGCCGTCGGGCCAGAGCACGAGCGGGCCGACGAGGCCGGCACGGGGATGCTCCTCCGCGAAGCGACTCAGCTCGGCGACGACGCCGGGCTCCGGGTAGGCGTCGGGATTCGAGATCACGACGAGCTTGCCGGAGGTCTCCGCGACGCCGCGGTTCACGTTCGCGGCGAACGAGACCGGGTGTGCGTTCTCGAGGACGCGGGCGTCAGCGGTGCTCTCCCCGACGCTGCCGGGGACGTTCGAGATCACGACCAGCTCGTCGACCTGCGGCGCCAGCGCGGGCAGCGAGCGCTCGAGCTCGCGGGCGTGGCCGTGCGAGACGACGACGGCGGAGACGGTCACTGCGCCAACGCCTCCCGGTAGACGTCGAGCGTGCGCCGAGCGCTCTCGCGCCAGGAGAAAAGGCGCGCCCGCTCGAGCCCGGCCGCTGCGAGGCGCTCGCGCTCGGCGACTGCGCGCCGGATCCCGTCCGCGAGCTCGTGCTCCTCGGCCCAGACGGCGGCGTCGCCGGCGACCTCCCGCAGCGCGGGCTCCGGCACGGCGACGACGGGCGTCCCGCAGGCCATCGCCTCGAGCACGGGCAGGCCGAAGCCCTCGTAGCGCGACGCCTGCACGAGGCAGGCTGCGCCGCGGTAGAGGCGGACGAGCTCGTCCTGCTCGACGTAGCCGGTGACACGGGCGCCGCGCCGTCCGAGCTCGCGAGCGAGCGCCTCGTCCTTGGCCGGCCCGGCGACGACGAGCGGCAGCCCGGCCGCGTCGGCCGCGGCGAGCGCCGCGAGCGGATTCTTCCGCTCCTGGACGGCGCCGACGAGCAGGACGTAGTCGCCTTGCAACAAACTGTTACTTGGCGTGAAGGCGGGGTCGACACCGTTCGGGGTGACGACGATCTTCTCGTCCGGCACGTCGTAGAGCTCGCGGAGGTCGCGGCGCGTCCGCTCGGAGACGGTGAGAACGCGGACAGCCTTCCGGGCCGCGCGCGGGACGACCTTCCGGAAGACGAAACGGTCCTTGGCGCTCATCAGCGAGGGCTGGTGCTCGAAGGAGAGATCGTGGATCGTGACGACCGCCGGGCACGGGAGCAGGAGCGGCAGGGCGTACTGGAAGTGCCCGAGCGCCGCGCCCAGCTTCCGGAGCAGGCGCGGCAGCGTCACAGCCATCCGCAGCTCCTGGAACGACGTCGCGAGGCGTACGGCCTCGATCCCCTCTGGAACGAGGTCGGGATCGCGCGTGACGGCGGCAAGCCGGAGGCCGGCGGCGGGCGCGAGCGGCGACAGCTCGCGCAGGAGGTTGAGCACGTACGTCTCGTCGCCTGTGCGCTCGCGGCCGAGGACGTCGGCGTCGACGACGACGAGCGGAGTCATGCGAGCTCCCGCCAGACGGCCTCGACGCGGTCCGCGACCGACGCCCACGAATAGCTGCGTGCCCGCTCGAGCCCCAGCGGGCGCAGCTCGTCGCGTCGCGCCGCGGCCGCCTCGATCCCGGCCGCGATCGCCTCGACGTCGAGTGGGTCGACGAGGACCGCCGCGCCGCCCGCAACCTCCTCGGTCGCGCCGCCTCGGCTCGTCACCACGGGCGCGCCGGACGCCATCGCCTCCAGGACCGGGATGCCGAACCCTTCGTACAGCGACGGGAAGACGAGCGCACGGGCGCCGCGGTAGAGCAGGGCGAGCTCGTCGTCGGACACCTCGCCGACCCAGCCCGGCGTCTCGACGCCGCCCCAGCCGCGCGCGCCGACGACGCGCAGCTCGACGCCGAGCCGAGCCGCGGCGTCCGCGATCCGGCGGAGGTTCTTGCGCGGTTCCAGCGTCGCGACCGCGAGCAGGTAGTCGCCCTCCGCGGCTGGCCCGTCGGGTGTGAAGACCGGTTCGATCGCGTTTCCGATCACGGCCACGCGCTCCTCGGGGACGCCGAGCAGGTCGACCGCCTCGCGCTTCGTGAACTCCGAGACGGCGAAGACCCGGTCCGCCGCCCGCGCGACCGGGCCGATCCCGGCGCGGCCGGAGAGACGGTGCCAGCGCGGAAAGAGCTCCGGATGCCGAACGAGCGCGAGGTCGTGCAGCGTGACCGTGAACGGCACGGACGCCCGTAGCGGGCCGCGGAAGGTGGTGCAATGGAGCAGGTCGACGCTGCGCGCAGAGCGCGGCAGCCCGGCGTAGTACCACCACGTGTCCCGCGCCACCGACGCAGCCTTGCCGGGCCCGCCGAACGAGCGCGGCGCCACCTCGACTCCCTCCCGACCGGCGAGCGCGCCGAGCAGCCCGCGCACGTGCCGCGCCGTCCCGGCCCGTGTCTGCACGAGCGGGGAGACGTCGACCGCAGCCCGGATCACGCCGACGCTCCCTCGTACCCTGCGAGGAACGTTTCGCCCGCCGCCCGCCAGGTGAACTGCCGCGCGTGCTCGACACCGGCCGGGACGAGCTCGTCCCGCCGCGCGATCGCCTCGCGGACGGCGGCGGCGATCGCCTCGGGATCCTCCGGGTCCGCGCGTACCGCCGCAGCGCCGGACGCCTCGTCCATCGACGCGTGCGCCGACGCCACCGTGGGCGCGCCGCAGGCCATCGCCTCGATGATCGGCATCCCGAAGCCCTCGAAGCGGGACGGATAGACGGCGACGGCCGCGCCCCGGTAGAGCCGCGCCAGCTCGTCGTCGGAGACGAAGCCGAGCCGGACGACATTGGCTTCCCGAAGCTCCGGCTGGTCGCCCCAGCCGCTGCCGCCCGCGACCGCGAGCAGGGTGTCGTCGCCGAGGAGACCATGAGCGGCGACGAGGGTTTGCAGGTTCTTGCGCGGCTCGAGCGTCGCCACCGTGAGCACGTAGGGGCGGCCGAGGTCGGCGCGCTCGCCCTCCCGCCGAAAGACCTCCTTCACGCCCGGATACGCGACCTTCACGCGCTCCGGGCCGACACCCAGCCGCTCGACGACGTCGCGTCCGGTGAACTCCGAGTTGACGAAGACGAGATCGGCCGAGCGCGCCGTGTCGACGTACTTGGCTCCGTGCATCGCAGCGGTCTTCTGCGTCACCCACTCGGGGAAGCGCAGCGGCACGAGGTCGTGCACGGTGGTAGCGCGGACACCGCCCGCCTGAGGCGGGTACATCCAGTCGGAGTAGTGGAAGACGTCGACCTCGCCGAGGAACCGCTCGAGCGACGGCCTGCCGAGCCGGCTCCAGGCATCGCGCCAGCGCTGCGAGAACGGCAGCGGCACGAGACGGAGCTCGACATCGAGCCCGTCGAGCGCACGCGGGATCGCCTTGCGGCCGGCCGGGCTCGTCGGCGCGAACGCGACGATCTCGTGCTCTCCGGCCGCGGCCTCGACGAGCCCGGCGAGCGAGCCGCGGACGTAGTTGCCGACGCCGGTCAGCGGATGCGAGAGCGGGCTGACGTCGTAGACGATCCTCACGGCCGCTCGTACTCGAACGCAAGGAAGCGCGCGCCGAGCTCCCGCAGGTCGCCACCGCCCGGGACCGCGGTCGGCGAGATCCGGAAGTGGACCGTGCAGACGTCGTTCTCCGGCCTCAGCGGGATGCGGAGCTTGACCGTCTCCTGCGGCATGAAGGTGATCGCCGAGAGTGCGTTCCCGTCTGCGTCGGTGGCGAGGACCGTCTGCTCCTCCTTGAACGTGCCGGGGTCGCTGCCGAGCGTGACCTCGAGCGTGCCACCGCGGCACCGGACACGCCGGTAGGAGGCTTCGGGGCCTGACCAATAGTCGTTGTCCACGCCCGTCACGCTCGTCGTCGAGACGAGTGGGCCGCCGACCCCGTACACGGTGACCCCGAGCTGCTCGTCGGCGGCGACCGGATCGCCGTCGAGGGCGATCGTGCCGTCGGTGAGGACGTACCCTTCCTCGACCACGCTCCCGTCGTCGACGCGCCGGATCTCACCTGTCTCGGGGTCGACCCGGACGGCGGTCTCGGGCAGGCCGCCCGGCATCGGCCCGCCGAGGGTGTAGACCGGGCCGACCGAGCGGTTGAAGAACTCGTTCATGAGCACCGTGAAGCGATTCGTCTTCCCCGTCCAGAGGACGGCGACGGTGTCGTGACCGGCCGCCTTGTCGATCCAGTCGCGCTGACCCGTCCGGATTCCTTCGAAGAGCGCGCCCGCCGCTGCCTGCTCCATCCCGTGCGGGCCGGCCTGGATCGGCTGGATCGCGATCGCGAAGTACGCCAGCACGACCGCAGGCAGGACGAGCACGTAGCGGCGCGGGACGAGGACGAAGAGGGCGGCGGCGACGATGCAACCGATCAGCACGACCTCGTCGAGCCGTGGCAGCCCGACGTGGTCCTGGACGTTCCAGAGCGGCACGATCATCAGCGTGTCGGAGCGCACCTTCAACTGGAGGAAGCGCTCGTACGGGATCAGCGCCGGCAGCACGGCCGCCACGCACGCCGCGACGACCGCATAGACGCGCGGTCTCGGCGCGCCGCGGTCGATCCAGACGAGCAGGCCGATCAGCAGCAGCGGCGCGACCATGAACATGTTCCGCTCGACGATCGCGCCCGCGAAGCGGGATGCGAAGGCGGCGACGACGATCAGCGTCCAGGTGGTCAGACCGATCGTGGCGGCGACGAACGCCTGCACGCGCGGCTCCAGCGTACGGATGCGGGCGGCCAGCAGCAGGAAGGCCGCGAACGGGATCACGCCGACGTACAGGTCGAGCTCTGCGAGGTGCCAGAAGAGGTACTTGAGCACGTCGACGACGTCGTAGCTCTCCTCACCAACGACCTGGTAGGCGCCGAAGAGGCCCGAGATCGACCCGCCGCGGGCGAGCTGCGCACCGAGCACGAGCACGGCGCCGCCCGCGACGATCCCGAAGAAGGGGAGCCACGGACGCAACGGCCTGCGAGAGACGAGCCGGAGCAGGAGCGGCGCGGTCAGCGCCCCGAGGACGACGGCGATGCCCTGCACCCGCACGAGCGTGACGACGCCGCAGGCCCCGAGCAGAACGAGCTGGCGCCTCAGCGTCGGCTCGTCGAGCGCGCGCAGCAGCGCCCACGCCGCAAGCAGGAATGCGGGGTAGAACGCGTTCTCCGACATGAGCGTGCCGGTGTAGGCGAGCGAGGGGAGCGCGACCGCGAGCAGTGCCGCGAACAGGGACAGGCCCTGCGGCAGCAACCGCCGCGCGATCAGGTAGGTGGGGATCGCCGCCAGCGACATCACGACCGCATTGATCGTCCGCGCAGCCGCGTAGGCGTCCGGCAGCGAGTCGAAGAGCATGTACGCGGGAGCGAGCAGGAGCGGGTAGAGCACGCTGACGATCCCGAAGGACGCGTCCCGCACCTGGATCCCGGCGCCCGCCGCGAGGCTGCGCGCGTTCTCCTGGTAGGTCAGCTCGTCGGTGAAGATGAACGGCGCCGGCATCCGGCTGCCGAGCCACGCCCGGAACGCCATCGAAGCAACGACGATGACAGCGAGCCACGCCCACGCCGGGGCGCGGCGCAACCTATCGACCAAGCTCGACCTCGGCGAGCCGCCGCGCCAGCTCGGACGCCTCGGGCGAGCCCGCCTCGATCCCGACCTCGGCGGCGGCGGCCGCGACGTCGCCGAGAACCGCCGTGGCGACCGCGTCCCCGCCCGCGGCCTGCTCGAGCGCGGCGGCATAGAGGTCGGCGGCGCGGGCGAGATCGTGCTCCCTGCGGACGAGCGCGAGCGCGGCGGCGGACATCGCCGCGCGCGCACCCTCGTCGCGGGCGAGCAGCTCGAGCGCCGCGTAGAGCGTCTCGGTCTCGCCGTCTCCGACCGGCACCTTCAGCGCCACGTCGTCCGGGAGCTCCGCGAACCAGCCGACGTCGCTGACGACGACCGGCTTGCCGAGCGAGAGCTGGCGGATGACGCTCCCGGACGTCTCGCCCATGGTCGGCGAGCGCAGGCTGACGCAGACGTCGCACGCGGCCATCAGCGCCCACAGCCGCTCCTCCTCGACGTACGCCTCCCGGACGATGCCCTCACCGGACAGGCCGAGCCGCTGCAGCCGGCGATCCAGGTCGAAGCCGGGCGAGACGGCGCCGACCAGCAGCAGCCGTGCGTTCGGACGCTCGCGGCGCAGCCGTGCGAAGGCCTCGAGCAGCTGCGGGATCCGCTTGCTCGCGTTGACGTTCCCAAACGATCCGATCAGCGGCGCGCCCTCGATCGGTGCCGGCGAGACGGGCGCGTGCTCCCAGGCAGGGTGCGGGATCCGCCAGACCGGCCCTTCGTAGCCGGCCGCGCGCGCCCGGTCCTCGACGTAGCGGGAGTGGACGATCAGGCCCGTCGCGAGGTCGAGCACGTCGCCGGCGAGGTGGTAGTCCTCCGGCCGGCTTTCCCAAAGCGGCGGGATCCGCTTGTCGAGCACGCCGTGCCCGAGCAGGCGGCCGACGACGCCGCCCTCCCGCTCCATCGCGTCGAGGTAGCCGTGCCCGTCGCGGCGGCCGATCGTCAGCCCGGCGACGAGATGATGGAGGACGAAGTCGTGCAGGACGACGACGCCGGGCCGCTTGCGGAGCGCGTCGACGATCCAGCCGTGCGCGTCCGGGTTGTTGCCGACGTGGTAGAGCGAGACGTCCGTGCCCCGTGCCGGCCGTGTCCGGCCGCGCTTGACGACCTCGACGCCGATCCGCTCGCGCAGCGCCGGCAACAGGTGGGCGCTGTAGTCCGCGATCCCCGACCGCTCCGGCGGCATCGGGCTGTAGTAGGCGACCTTCACGAGAGCAGTGTCTCGATGCACGCGTGCCACGTAACACGGGAGGCGAGCTCCTTGCCCGCGCGCCCGTACGCCTCAGCCTCGTCCGGGCGCTCGCGCAGGCGTCCGGCGGCGCGGGCGAGCTCGGCCGGGTCGGGCGGGGTCACGTAGCCGGTGCGGCCGTCCGTGACCACCTCGAGCGGGCCACCGGCATCCGTCGTCGTCAGCACGGGCTTCTCGGAGAGGAACGCCTCGTAGGGGACCATGCCGAAGTCCTCGTCGACCGGCGCGTAGTAGACGGCCAGGCAGTTGGCGTAGAGGGACGCGAGCTCGGCCTCGTCGACGCGTCCGGGGAACTCGGCGCGCCCGTTCAGGCCGCGCTCGGCGGCAAGCGCCTCGAGCCGGTCACGATCAGGGCCGTCGCCCGCGATCACGACGCGCAGGCCGGGGTCGAGCGCGGCGGCCTCGAGCAGCAGGTCGTTCCGCTTCGCCCGGTCGAGCCGGCCCACCGAGAGGACGAAGTCGCCGTAGCCGTCGTTGCGGTAGCGGAGCGCCTGGGGTGGGTGCGGCAGCACCTCGGCGGCGAGACCGGTGGAGCGCTCGATCCGGTCGGCGACGTTGCGGGAGGTGGCGAAGAGCCGCTTCGCCTCGCCGAGCGCGACCCGGTCCAGGCGTTGGACCGAGCGCCGCAACGCTCGGTCCTGAGGTTCTTCGGAGAACTGGCCCAGATCGGTTCGATCGAGCTCGTACGCCTGGCGGAACTGGTGCAGCACCCACACGCGCTTGTTCGGATGCCGGACGACGTACGAGGGGAACTTCGTCGCGAGCACGAGGTCGATCGGCCGCCCGTCGGACTCGGTCAGGTCGAGTAGGCGCCAGAGGAACGCCTGGTCGAGCACGCGCGTCCCCGGATACCACTTGAACGGAACGGTGACGAGCTCGGCCTCGTGGTCGCGGGCGCGAAGCTCGTCGACGAGCGTGTCCGCCATGATCTCGGCCCCGCCTCGTACGAACGGAACCTGAGGCGCGCACACCGCGATCCTCATGAGCGCTGCTTCAGCTCGGCCTCGAGCGCGGCGACGCGCGCCTCGAGGTCGTCGATCAGCCGCAGCGCGGCCGCGTTGAAGGAGCGCTGGTCGTAGGCGAGCGGTTCGACGTACCAGCGCATCAGCTTGCGGAGCACCGCCTTCGCGGGCGTCGCGAGGCCGCCGCGGACGCCGGGGCGGAGGCGGAGGTTCCTGTCGGCCGACACCGGCCAGAGCCGCTCGGCCTCGGCGCGCGCGGCGCTGCGGTCGTCGGCGCCGCCGCCCGCGTCGCCGGGCGCCGCGCCGGAGCGCCGCACCTCCTGCTTCAACTGCTCGAAGAGTGCCGTCAGGTCGGTCTCCGGGCTCGAAGAAATCCCTGCAAGATCGCCATTTTCCGGGGAGCCGTCGGGCATCGGACGATTGTACCGGGAGGGCGGGATACGCTCCCCCGGATGCGGGTCGGGCTCAGCCTCCTCACGCTCGTCCCCGGCGAGGTCGGCGGCGCCGAGACGTCCGCGCGAGGCCTTGCCCGTGGCCTGGCCGAGGTGGGGACGCTCGACTACGTCGCCTTCACCCCGCCCGCCGCTCCCGGCGCCGGTGAGGGACTCCCGGAGACGCCCGTGCCGGAGTACCGGGATGCACGCAGCATCCGGGAGCGCCTGGTCGCGATGACGCTCGCGGCGATCCGCCCCGGCAGGCTGCGCGAGCGGCTCGCCGGCCTCGACGCCGTCCACTACCCGCTCACGATCGCGCTGCCGCCGCTCGACGTGCCGACCGTCGTGACCGTGCACGACCTCCAGCACCTCGACCATCCGGAGCTCTTCTCCCGCGCGGAGCGGCTCTGGCGGGCGCGCACGCACGAGCGGTCGGCCCGCGCCGCCGACGTCGTGGTCGTCCCGAGCCAGTTCGTCCGCCGCCGAGCGATCGAGCTGCTGGGGCTGGCGCCGGAGCACGTGCACGCGATCCCCTGGGGCGTCGACCACGAGCGCTTCCGCCTCGGAAGCGA
Organism: uncultured Gaiellaceae bacterium; assembly: GCA_963705515.1. GTDB lineage: Bacteria > Actinomycetota > Thermoleophilia > Gaiellales > Gaiellaceae > Gaiellasilicea. Next base: position 477,918 of record CAVPJV010000008.1, on the reverse strand, counting down.
GGAGCGCGAGGCGTTCCTGCTCTATCCGGCCCGGCCGTGGCCGCACAAGAACCACGCTCGGCTCTTCGAGGCGTTCGCGCTGCTGCGGGAGGAGCGGCCGGAGCTGCGGCTCGTGCTCACGGGCGGCGGGCACGAGGGCCGAGCGGTCCCGCCGGGCGTCGAGGTGCGCGGTCTCGTTCCGGGCGAAGAGCTCGCGTCGCTCTACCGGCGCACCGCCTGCCTCGTCTTCCCGAGCCTCTACGAGGGCTTCGGCCAGCCGCCGCTCGAGGCGATGGCGTCCGGCGCGCCCGTCGCCGCCTCGAACATCCCCGCGATCGCCGAGGTCGCGGGAGAGGCTGCGGCGCTCTTCGACCCCGAGGACGTGGAGGACATCGCAGCAGTGGTGTCGGGCGTGCTCGACGCGCCGCAGCGCTTCGCCGCCGCGGGCCCCGAGCAGGCGCGGCGCTTCACCTGGGCGGAGACGGCCCGCCGGCACGAGGCCATCTACGCCGGGCTGACGTAGTAGCGGAGGGCGCGGATCGGGCCCTCGTCGATCGGCTCCGTGTGGAGCACGGTGGCGCCCTCGCGGTCGAGCAGCCGGCGCACCTCCGCCTCGGGCACCGTCGTCATCCGCATCGGCGTCAGCGGCGTCTTTCTCAGCATCCACTGCTCCGAGACGCCGAGACGCCGCAGCAGCGCGTAGACGCGGCGGCGCGGCTGGAACGACCAGAGCGAGGGGATGTGGTACGGAATCCCGAAGACGACGAGACCGTCGCCGCGGACGACGCGGAGAAACTCGGTCACGTAGCGCTCGATCTCGGCCACCGTCGGGATGTGCTGCAGCGCGATGCTCGAGTAGACGAAGTCGAACGACCCCGTCTCCAGCTGCCCGAGGTCGGAGGCGGCGTTGACGCGGAACTCGCAACCGTCGAAGTCGGCGTTCAGGCGCTGCGCCTGCTCGACCATCGCCGCGGAGATGTCGACGCCGATCGCGTGCTCGAAGCGGGTGCAGAGCGCACGCGTCAGCCGGCCGACGCCGGAGCCGAAGTCGAGCGCCCGCCCGCGGCGCGCCGGTCGGTCGAGCGACGCAGCGACGGTGAAGACGTGCGCGATCTCCTCCTCGCCAGTCGCGAAGAACTCGTCCACGTCCCAACGGCCGCCCTTCCGGCCCGGCCGCGTCAGCACGGCCCAGAGCGGGTCAACCTCTGCGAGGCGGTCCCAGTCCTGCTGGTGGCGGTCGAGGCTCGTCGCGCCGTCTCCGTACCTCCGGGCGACCACCTCGGGATCGGGCTGCAGCTCGCCGCCCTCGGCGCGCATCCAGGGCTGGAGGTCGTCCGGGAGCCGCGGCTTCTCGATCGCGAACGCGAACAGGTTCGCCTGCCGCGGCAGCACGTGCGTGATCCCGGTCACGACCGGTCGGGCGAGACGCAGGACTCCGGCGCGTGCGCCGCGATCGATCTCCACGAGCGCCTCTGGGAGCTCGAACTCGCGGAAGAAGCGGATCCGGTGGCGGGCGTGCGGCGCGAACGACGCGACCGTCTTCTCGACCTCGCGCTCCGACCAGCGGTAGACGTAGTTCGGCGTGCTCGTGTTTGCGACGCCACCGGAGCGGAGGCCGTGGGCCGCGACAGCCGCGAGCTCGTACTCGTCGACGGCGCCGAGCTTGACCGCGACGCGCATCAGGGCGCTGTCCCGGCTCTCGAGCGCGAGCGCGGCGACACGCGCGACGCGGTACAGCTCGAGCAGCGCGCGGTGCGGGGATCGGCAGTGGTGAAGCCCCGCCGAGACGACGGTGAGGTCGAAGCTCCCGTCCGGGTAGGTGAGGGCCTCGGCGTCCTGGAAGCTCCACTCGTAGGGCTCGAGCTCCTCGGCGGCAACCTTCTCGTCGACGTTCGAGATCGTCACCTGCTCGAAGCCGAGCTCGCGGAAGGCGTCGCGGTCGGCGGGACCGCCGGCAACGACCAGCACGCTCATGTCGCGCCGGATCACCCCCTCCTCGAGCAGCTGCTCGAGGACTCGGCGGTAGAAGCTGCTGCGCTCGTTCGCCACGGCGGAGAGGCTAGCGACGGCCCATCCGGCCGCGGCGATAGTCCCGCCAGCCGCGCAGCGCCGCCTGGGCCGACGCCGGCCGTCGTGCCGCGAACAGCACCCGTGGGGCGACGACGAGCCCGCGGCGGAGCCCGGTCAGGCCGCGCGGCAGCGGCCGGTAGCGCTCGACGACCGCGAGCATGTTGCGCGTCTCGTAGTAGCTCGTCGTCGGCGAGCCGGCGCCGCCCGCTGCGGCGGAGACGCGGTGCCGCACTCTCGCCTCGGGCACGTAGACGACGGCGAAGCCGGCCGCGGCGATGCGCAGGCTCCATTCGAGATCCTCCGCGTAGAGGAAGAGCTCCTCGTCGAGGAGGCCGGCGGCCTCGATCGCCGCGCGCGAGACGGCCATCGCGGCGCCGGTGGCGCGGCGCGTGTCCGCCAGGACTCCGGGCGCATCGGGCTCGCCGAAGCCCTCGTGCCGGCTGCGCCCGAGGATCGGGTCGAAGCCGGCGCCCGCGTACCAGAGCCGGTCGGAGTCGGCGAAGAGCACCTTGCACGCGAGCACACCCGCGTCGGGCCGCGCCGCCGCCGCCGCGCCCAGCGCGTCGACGAGGCCCGGCTCCACCAGCGCGTCGTTGTTCACCAGCAGGACCCACTCCGCGCCCCGGTCGAGCGCGCGCCTGATCCCGACGTTGTTGCCGCCCGCGAAGCCGAGGTTCACGCCCGCGCGGACGAGCTCGACCTCGGGGAATCGCTCCGCGACCGCAGCCGCCGAGCCGTCTGCCGAGCCGTTGTCGACCACGACGGTCTCGATCCCCCGCAGCGACTCGAGCGCCGCCAGCGTGTCGTCGCGCCCGTTGTACGAGAGGACGACCGCGACGATCCGCATCACGGACGACGCGTGAAGTGCGCGATCGAGCCGGCGTTCGGCTGCCGCTCGAGGCTCTTGTCGTCGCGCTCGATCTCCCCCACCAGCCGCGCGATCCCCGGGTAGTGGTTCCCGTAGCCGCCGACGTCGACGGCATCGTGGAAGAGGATGTCGCCGCCGGGCGCGACCAGCTCGCGCCAGCGCTCGTAGTCGGCACGAGCGCCCTCGTAGGTGTGGTCGCCGTCGACGAAGACGAGCGAGCACGGCCGCGGCGGCGGCTCGGCGGTCCGAGAGTCGCCGACGACGAGGTGGACGCGGTCCGAGAGGCCGTAGCGGTCGAGCGCCGTGCGCAGCTCGGCGTCCAGCCGCGGCCCGCTCATGTCGGCGCGGAGCGCGACGTGGAGGTCGTACGACCAGAGCTCCGCCCCGTCCGGGAGCGCGCTCGCCAGCATCAGCGTCGTGCCGCCCTTGAAGCGGCCGATCTCGGCGATCGCGGCGCCCGGGGCGGCGTGCTTCGCGAGCCGGTAGAGCAGCGCCGCCTCGTCGAGCTGGAGCGACGCGATCCCGTGGCTGAGCTGGTTCGAGGAGAAGAGAAAGGCGAGATCCTCGAAGCCGTCGAGCGACTCCGGCCAGCGTTCCACGCTCGGGTACCGCTTCAGGCCGGGATCCGCCTGGACGGCGGCATTGACGAGGTTCTTGCCGACCCCCGTCCGCCCTGCGGCGCCGAGCGCCCGCTTCACGAGGTCGCGCAGCACGCGGGGAGTCTAGTCCAGCGTTCTCAGGTAGCTCCACGCCTGCTGCAGGCCGCGGTCGCGGACGGCGACGAGCAGCGCCGCGAAGGCCGCGACGCCGACGACAGCGGCCGCCGTGTCCGGCAGCACCCGGGCGGGCAGGGCGAAGGAGACGAGCGCGAGCGCGCCGATCGCCGCCGCGCCCACTGCGAGCCGGCGGCCGCTCTCCGCCAGCACGCGCGGCGAGAGCAGCACGAGCAGCACGGCGAGCACGACGAGGGTCGAGATCGTCAGGGCGAGCGCGGCACCGTCCAGCTCGAACGCGTCGACGGCCGTCCACGTGAGCGCGACGTCGAGGAGCAGCGCGCCGATCGCGAGCAGCGGCAGGCGCCGGGCCTTGTTCGCGACGAAGAGCATCGGGAACGTGATCGTGACGCCGATCGACACCGCCATCCACGGGCCGAGGAGCACGATCAGGCGGCCGATCTCGTCCCCGGCGGCGCCTTCGTACTCCGGCCCGAGCGCGGCGTGGACGATGCGCTCGCCGACGAGCGCGAAGACGCCGGCGGCAGCCGCGACGGCCGCGAACGAGACGAGCGACGTGCTGACGACGTGGCGCGACGCACGCTCGTCCGAGAGCGAGGCGCGCGTCAGCGGCACGCTGGAGACCAGCCCGAGCGAGGACGCCGTGACCGCGACGAGCGCCGCCGCGACGAAGTACGCGTAGGTGAAGCTCGTCACCGAGCCCGTCCCGAGGCCGCTGACGAAGCGGAGGCAGACGACGAAGAAGGCCTGGAGCACGATCGGCAGCGCCGTGGCGCGCGCCAGCTCGGCAAAGCGGGCGCCGATGTCGAGCGCGACGCGGCGCCCCCAGTCGGCGCGCAGCGCGAGACCGATCAGCGGCACCGACAGGGTCGCCACGCCGTTCACGAGCGGCCCCCAGGCGCACGCGATGATCCCGTCCTCGTCGACCCGCCAGAGAATCACCGCCAGGCCGAGGATGCTGCCGAGCGCGTAGCCGGCGGCAGCAGTGCCGTAGCTGTCGAACGCCGCGAGCCCGCTCGCCGCGAGCGCCGCATAGAGGTGCGCGATCGCCGCGGGCACGAGGAAGACGAGCGCGTCCGCTGCCGTCTTCTGCGCGATCGGCGGCAGTCCGCCGGCAAGCTGCTCCGCCGTCCAGTCGTTCGCCAGGACGCCGAGCGCGATCGCGGGCACCGCCACGAGCGCGAGCGCCAGCCCGTACGAGGACATGACGCTCCCGAACGTGCCGGCGGCCCGGGCGCGCGCGAGGCTCGGCAGCACGGCGACGCGCACCGCGCTGGCGGCCAGGACGAAGACGAGGAAGACGGCATAGGCGGCGAAGAACCCGTCGGTCTCGACGCCGCGGCCGAACTCCCGCGCGATCACGACGCCGACCGCGGCCGAGAGCCCGGTGACGACCGCCAGCGAGAGCGCGGTCAGGAGACCGCTGGAGAGGATGCTCCGGGGGGCCCGGGCGCTAGGCTTCGCCACGCGCGCAAGCGTATTCCGTATGAGCACCGACCCGATCTGGACCGAGAACGCCCTCGCCGACCTCCGTCGCGAGTTCGGCGACGCCTACGCCGGCCGCACCGTGCTGGTCACGGGCGCCGACGGCTTCATGGGCTCGCACCTGACGGATGCGCTCGTCGAGGTCGGCGCCGACGTCCACGCCTTCGTGCGTGCGACCTCGAGCGGCGCGCTCAACAACATCTCGCACCTCCGCAACCGGCTGAAGGTGAAGTTCGCCGACCTGACCGACAAGACGTCGATCGACTACCTGATCAAGGAGCTGCGCGACACCGTCTCGGACAAGCCGTACATCTTCCATCTCGGCGCCCAGGCGCACGTCGGCGAGTCGTGGCACCGGCCGTACGAGACGATGATGGCGAACACGATCGGGACGCTGAACCTGCTCCAGTCCGTCGTCGACTGGGGGCTCGAGCTGGAGAAGTTCGACACCGCCGGCACCTCGGAGGAGTACGGCAACGTGCGCGAGAACGTCGCGCACCACCACGACTTCGACGACGCGGGCGGGCTGATCCTGCACGAGCGCTCGCCGATCAACCCGAAGTCGATCTACGCCACCGCGAAGGTCGCGGCCGACTTCCTGACGATGAACTACCACGACGCGTTCGGCGTCCCCGGCGTCGTCACGCGCATGTTCAACAACTACGGGCCGCGCCAGAACCCGCGCTACGTCACCGGCACGATCATCACGCAGGCCCTGACCCGGCCCGGGATCGAGCTGGGCGCGCTCGAGCCGCTGCGCGACTTCTGCTTCTGCACCGACGGCGTCCGCGGCCACCTCACCGTCGCCGCGAAGGGCGTCCCGGGCGACGTCTACGTCTACGGCCAGGGCTCGAACATCTCGATGGCCGACTGGGCGGATCTGATCCTGCGGACGGGCGTCGAGCACGGCTTCTGGCCCGACGACCGCCACATCGTCATCGACGAGGGCCGCCTGCGGCCCGGCGTCACGGACGTGATGGCGCTCCGCGTCGGCTACGAGAAGCTGAACCGCGAGACCGGCTGGGAGCCGAAGGTGTCGTGGGAGGAAGGCGTCCTGCGGACGATTCAGTGGTACGCCGAGCACCGCGATCGCTGGATCGGACGCGTCGACTGGCTCGATCCGGTCGACGCCCCCGCGTCGCGATGAGCGTCGCGCACGAGCAGGAGGGCGTGCTCCGGCGGGACGAGCTCGTCGAACGCAACGGCATCTTCCACCGCACGGAGGCAGACGAGCATTCCGAGTACCGACAGCGGTGGGAGGGCGAGGCGGCCGAGGATCACGTGCGCTCGGCGATCGCGACCGGCCAGACCGAGCGCGTCGACTATGGGACGCTCACGGGCAAGATCGCGCCCGTCTGGCAGCGGTTCCCGCGCGGGCGCCACTTCGGGACTGTGCTCGAGATCGGCGCCGGCTACGGGCGGATCCCGCTCTACCTCGCACGCGAGCGCGACGTCACGTGGTCGACCTACTGCGCGGTCGACATCTCCGGGACGATGCTCGAGCGCTTCGTCGAGTACCGCGACCAGTTCGCGCCGGCACCGGAGAGCCGGCTCTACCCGATCTGCGTCTCCGCGGACGCGCTGCCGCTCGAGGACGACAGCGTCGACCTCGCGATCACGAGCGCCGTCTTCCTGCACATGGGCAAGCGTTTCGTCCGCGATGCCGTCGCCGAGATCGCACGCACGCTGAAGCCGGGCGGCGACGTCGTCTTCGACGTCTCCTTCCCGAACGCACACAACCCGACGAACCTGCTGCTGAGGCTGAAGCCGGAGCGCTTCCGCCCGCCTCACTTCATGAAGTTCTGGACGCGCGGGGAGGTCGAGTCGATGCTCGCCGAGACGGGCCTCACGACGAAGGCGGGCGGCCTGACGATCGAACCGGGTGCCTACGCGGTGCTACCGAAGCGCGTCGGCCCGGTTCCGGTCCCGCTGGCGCGGAAGGCGAACAGCGCCGTCCAGTCCCCGCCGCAGCGCTTCGAAGGCGTGCTGGCCGAGTCGTTCCTCGTCACCAGCAACGGGCTCGCCTCGTGAGAGCGCTGGTCACGGGAGGCGGCGGCTTCGTCGGCTCACGGCTCGTGGAACGGCTCGAGTCGGACGGGCACGAGGTGGTCGCCGCACGGCGACGTGACTTCGACCTGACGACGATGGACGCGGCGGCACGCCTCTTCGACGAGGTGCGCCCCGAGCTCGTCTTCCACCTCGCGGCCGAGGTCGGTGGGATCGGCGCGAACCGCGCCAATCCCGGCCGCTACTGGTACGCGAACCTGATGATGGGCGCACACGTGCTCGAGCAGTCCCGGCTGCACGAGGTCGAGAAGCTCGTGATCGCCGGCACCGTCTGCAGCTATCCGAAGTTCACGCCGGTGCCGTTCCAGGAGGACGAGCTCTGGAACGGCTTCCCCGAGGAGACGAACGCGCCGTACGGCGTCGCCAAGAAGGCCGTGCTGATGGGCGCGCAGGCGTACCGCGACCAGTACGGGCTGCGGTCGGCCTACCTGATGCCCGCAAACCTCTACGGGCCCGGCGACAACTTCCACGAGACGAACGCGCACGTGATCCCGGACCTGATCCGGAAGATGCTCGAGGGCCGGGCCGAGATCGTGCTCTGGGGCGACGGCACGCCGACGCGGGAGTTTCTCTACGTCGACGACTGTGTCGAGGGGCTCGTGCTCGCCGCCGAGCGCTATGACGGGCGCGAGCCGGTCAACCTCGGCACCGGCGACGAGATCGCGATCCGGGACCTCGCCGAGCTCGTCGCCGACGTCACCGGCTTCGAGGGCCGGATCACCTGGGACACCTCGATGCCGAACGGGCAGCCGCGCCGGGGACTCGACGCGAGCCGTGCCCGCGAGCTCTTCGGCTGGCAGGCGACGACGGCGCTCCGGGACGGGCTCGAGCGGACCGTGGCCTGGTACCGGTCGCGGCGCACGGCGCATGCAGGCGCCTGAGGCGACGCCCACGCGGTTGCCAACCCTGTCCGACCTCGGTCGGCGGGCGCTGGACGCACTCGACCGTGGGGTCACCTTCCTCGTCGGACGTCCCCTGGCCGCAGTGGCCGGGCTTGCGGTCCTGCAGTGGCTGGCGATCCTCGCCTTCGCGCTGACCGTGCGGCACAACGGCTGGATCTTCTACCAGGGCGGCGACCAGATCTGGCTGACGACCACGGGTTGGCTGCTGGGCCAGGGTGAGCTCGGGCCGCCCGAGGTCGGCTACGGCTGGCCGCTGCTGCTCGCGCCACTCACGTGGCTGACAGGACCGAGCTTCGTCGACGCCATGCCGTGGGTGATCGCCTTCAACGTGCTCATTCTCGGCCCGCTGCTGCTCTGGACGCTCTATGAGCTCGGGAGCAGAATCGCCGGTCGCGCGTTCGGCCTGCTGGCGGCGGCGGTGTGGGTCGTGGTGCCGTACGCGGTGATCCCGCTGTGGCGCGGCGACTACCACGAGCGCTACATCGAGCAGTTTCTGCCCGGCGCCCTCGGCCTGACCGGCCTGGCCGACTATCAGTCGATGGTGCTGCTGCTCGTCGGCTCGGTCCTGTTTCTGCGCGCGCTCCAGCTCCGGACGCCGCTCGAGGCGGTGGCGGCCGGGCTCGTTGTCGGCTTCGCGATCGGGATGAAGCCGTCGAACGGGCTCTTCGTCGCGGCGCCGATCGCCGCCGCCCTCGTCGCGCGCAATCTCCGGCCGCTGCTGCCGTTCGCGCTTGCGATCATGCCGGCGCTCCTGACTTTGGCGGTGTGGAAACAGCGGGGCTTCGGCTCGCTGCCGGCTTTCGCGGCCGAAGAGACGCGACTGGCGCTCGGCGTGGTCGCGGCTGTGCCCGTCGTCGACCGCTACGTCGACCTCGACTGGGCGCACCTGCACGAAAATGCCGACAATCTGCGCGAGTACTTCTGGAGCGCCCGCCTGCTCGAGTGGGCGCCGATCGCCGGCACCTTCGCAGTCGCGCGACGCTCCCCCGTGCTCGGCGCGCTGCTCGCGACCTGGTTCGGCGTCTTCCTCGTCGTCAAGGGCACGACGGTCCTCTCCACCGTCTCCTCAGGAAGCTTCTTCCGCTTTCTCATGCCCGGATTCCCCGCGTATTTCCTCCTCGGCGTCTCGATTCCGCTGCTGATCCCGACGCTCGGCCGCCGCCTCGCAGCCCGGTGGCCGGCAGCCGCGCCGCGTCCGATCGGACGAAGGCTCGTCGTCGTGCTCGGCGTCTGCCTCGCGGCCGTGCCGCTCGCCGTAGTCGCGCTTGTCCAGCCGATCGACACGCCGGCCAAGGCCATCGCCGTCGACACGATCGTGACGCCCGTGGACGAGCGCATCGACGTGTCGGTCAAGGCCGACGGCGAGGCGCGGATCGTCAGCTGGTCGCACCCGCCCGCAGGCTCGAGCGATGTCTTCTATCGCGTCTACCGCACGGGACGGAACGGCCTCGAGCAGAAGTGCCTCGACCACGGCGGAGCGGCGGAGTGCTCGCTCGAGATGGTCCTGCTCGGGACGACGCGCGAGCGCCGTTGGCGCGACGGATCGCCGCCGCCCGGCGTCCGCTACCGGATCGGCGTGGCGGCGAACTCGCGCAACGACATCAACGGAGGCGACGTCGCGACGCTGAGCCCGCCGGTCGAGTCGCCCTAGTCCTGCGCGTCGCGCTCGGGCCGGATGCGTTGCTCGAGCAGCGCGAGCCGCTGCGCCAGGATCACGTTCTGGTCGGCGAGCTTCGAGATCACCGTCGAGTAGTGCAAGAGCACGGCGAAGATGAAGAGCGTCGCGACCGCGAAGAGCACCGCCGGCGGATAGCCGGTGACGCCGACCCAGCCGGCGATCGTGTTCAGGCCGCCGCGCCACGCCGAGAGGACGAGCAGCACGACGCCGGTCACGAGCCAGAGCAGCGCGTAGCGCTCCCGCAGCCGGCGGCTGCGGATCAGCTCGAAGACGACGAGGATGAGCACGATCGACGCGATCGACGCGGCGATCGAGACGTAGAGCGGTGTCACGGGGTCCATCTCACGACTCCTCCAGGGGGACGACGCGACGGCGGAAGATGCCGACGAGCAAGGCGAGCGTCACCTTGATCGCGTAGTAGAGAGAGCGCAGCATCGTGATCGACGAGCGTCCGGTCTCGCGGCCGCGCATCTGCGCCGGCACCTCGAGGATGCGCAGGCGATGGCGAACGACCATCACGGCCGCCTCGACCTCGGGGTAGTCGTGCGGGTAGTCGGCCGCGAAAAGCCGAATCGCCCGCGCGTTGACGGCCTGGAAGCCCGACGTCGTGTCGGTCAGCTTCTGGCGGGTCAGCAGCGAGACGAGCTGCGCGAACCAGCGGATCCCCGCCCGCCGGGCGAACGGCGGCTTGTAGTCGCCCGCGCCCTCCGCGAAGCGGGAGCCGACGACGACGTCGGCCTCGTCGCGCGCGAGCGGCGCGAGCAGGTTCGGGATCTGCTGCGGGTCGTGCTGGCCGTCGCCGTCGAGCCGGATCACCGTGTCGTAGCCGTGGTCGAGTGCGTACTTGAAGCCCGTCTGGACGGCGCCGCCGATGCCGAGGTTGAAGGGGAGGCTGACGACGGCGGCGCCGGCTGCAGCCGCCCGCTCGGCCGTCAGGTCCTCGGAGCCGTCGTCGATCACGACGACGTCGAGCTCGGGATCGAACGCGCGCAGCTCACGGACGACGCCCGCGACGGCGTCCTCCTCGTTGCGGGCGGGCACGATCGCGACGCGGCGGTGCTCAGGCACGCGCACCAGCCGGGACGCCGAGGCCGACGAGCGAGAGCAGCTGCCGCGCCCGGTGGGCGTACGTGTGCTCGTCGAGGACGCGCTCGCGCGCCCGCGCGCCCATCGCCTCCGCTTGCGCCGGGTCGTCGAGCAGGCTGCGGTAGACGGTGAGCGCCTCGTCGGCGTCGTTGACGACGAGCAGCTCGTAGCCCGGCTCGAACCAGCGCTCGATCCCCTCGTACGGGTTCGAGACGATCGCGGCGCCGGCGCTCGCGAGCTCGAACGGCCGGCACGAGGACGAGGCGGGAACCGTGGCGTGCGAGCGGCGCGTGATGTTGAGGTTGATCCGCGAGGCGGAGATCGCCTGGTTGAAGGCGTTGAAGGGGATGTCGCCGACGAGCCAGGCGCGGCCGGTGTCGCCCTGGAAGTCGCGCCCGCCGAGAGCGAACTCGAGCTCCGGCGCGGCGCGGCTCGGCTCCCCCACCATCGCCGCCATCCAGTCGCGCCGGAACTTGTCCCCGTAGCCGTAGAAGAAGACGTCGTGCAGCTTCTCGACCGGCTTCGGCGCGAAGAACTCGGGGTCGGCGCCCCAGAAGACCGCTTCCGCCCGCTTGGCGCCGAGCTCGAGCAGGCTCGGCAGGCCGCCCTCGGAGTTCGAGACGACGAGGTCGTACTCGGACGGATCGGCGCCGTGGTAGTAGTTGAAGCCCGTGTCCATGCCGCCGAACTCGGGCAGGCTCATCGGCACGTCGCCGTCGTAGAAAATCACCGGCACGCCGAAGCGGTCGCGGAGGTAGGTCGGGATGCCGCGGAAGTGCGCCATCGGGACGGTGAAGACGATCACTGCGTCGACGTCCTTCTCCGCCTCGAGCACCTTTGTCAGGTGCCGCCTCCAGCGCGGCGTCACCCAGCGCCAGATCGCCTCGCGCGTCGCCTTGTCGAAGACGGTCTCGTCCGGAGACTCCTCGGCGCGGCGCAGGTACCTGTCGCCCTTCAGCCGCGCGAGCCCGCTGCGAACGGCGGCGAAGCTCTCACCCTCGACCCAGGTCGGGTTCGGAGCCGTCCGCCACCACGGCGACTCGACCGGCCGGCCGCGGTACGGGGTCACGATCAGGTCGGTCCCGACCTCGTACAGCCCCTTCCAGAGCTGCCACCACGCGGGCGTGCAGCCGTAGCGGAAGTCGAGGTCGACCGCCGAGGCGACGGCCAGGATCTTCGGCGCTTTCACGCTGGACAGCATAGGGAGCGGGGATGAAGGCGCCGTAAGGAAGCTAGTACGCGCCGCGGCCCGCGAGCACGGCGGGCAGGGTCTTGACGAGGATCGAGATGTCGAGCCAGATCGACCAGTTCTCGATGTAGTAGAAGTCGAGCCGCACCAGGTCGTCGAAGGTCAGGTTCGAGCGGCCGGAGATCTGCCAGAGACCCGTGATCCCGGGCAGGACGTTGTAGCGCTTGCGGTGCCACGCCTCCAGTTGCAGGTAGTCGCGCAGCGGCAGCGGCCGCGGCCCGACGAGGCTCATCTCGCCGCGGAGCACGTTCAGCACCTGCGGCAGCTCGTCGATCGACAGCCGCCGGAGGACGCGGCCGACACGGGTCACGCGCGGGTCGTCGCGGATCTTGAACAGCGCCCCGCCGGCCTCGTTCTGCTCCTCCAGCTCCGCCTGCTGCCCCGCCGCGCCCTGCACCATCGTCCGGAACTTGAGCATCCCGAACTCCCCCTCGCCGACGCCGATGCGGCGGTCGCTGTAGAGGACGGGGCCGCGCGAGTCGAGCTTGATCGCGGCCGCGATCAGGAGCCAGATCGGCAAGCCGAGGAGCACGACCACGAAGCTGACGCCGAGGTCGAACGCCTTCTTGACCGCCCAGTCGGAGCCCGCAAGCACGGGCGGCCGCAGCTCGAACAACGGCATACCCTGCCCGGGCACGTACTCGCCGCGCTGCAGCAGCAGCTCGGTCGTCTTCGGCGCGATCCGCACCCGCACCCCCGTCCGGTGCGCCGTCTCGACCAGTTCGAACACCGTCTCCTCGTCGAAGCCGCCCTCGCTAAGCACGATCTCGTCCGGCCGCACCTGCGCCAGACGCGCTTCCAGTGGGCCGTCTTGCCCGCGGCGCGAACGAGCCGACGAGGTCGTACGCGTGTGCGCGCGCGCGAGGTCAGCACCCGCTCGAGCGACTCGAGATGCGATCCCTCGCCCACGAGCAGGACCCGACGCCGCACGTGCAGCAGCCGTTGCAACTCGAGCGTCAACGACTCGTACGCCGCACGCAGGAGCCCGATCGCGAGCGCCGAGGTGACGCAGGCCGTCGGGATCAGGCCGGACGTGGTGAAGTCGTAGTTCGTGCCCCAGCCGAACGCGAGCGTGATCGCGGCGACGAGCACGATCGACGAGGCGATCTTGCCGGCGCCGGCACGCCGCTCCCGCCCGGCGTAGAGCCCCGCCTGCCAGAAGACGAGCCAGGTGATCGGCACGAGGAACGGGAGCCAGTCCGCCGGACCCGCCTGCCAGAGCAGGTTCCAGAAGATCGGATCGCCGAAGACGATGCTGCGCAGCACGAGCGCCGCGTAGAGACCGAGCGCGAGCCCGAGCGCGTCGAGTCCCGCGAGCACCGCGATCGCGGCCACGCGCCTGACGGTCGCGCGGGCCGTGCCCCGGGAGAGGAGATACGGCCGCGACGCGCGCACGTCGCGCTCGCGGCGGCCGAGCTCGGTCGGCTCGGTGGGCTTGGTAGCCACGAGCGGGAGCTTACTCCGGTGCCAGGCGGGCAACCGTGGCCGTCACGGCGTCCGCCCAGGAGCCGACGGAATGGCCGGAGACGACGCGCCGGCGCAGCTCGGCGCCGGTCTCAGCGCGCACGGCGGGCGCGGCCGCCGCGAGCGCGACGAGCCGGTCGGCGAGCGCCTCGGCATCGCGCGGCGGGAACGAGAGCTCCAGCGGCAAGCCGGCGAGGAACTCCTTCAGCGCTGCGTTGCTGGCAAGCACCGGCACCTCGCAGGCGGCGGCCTCGTAGACGACCTTGTCGAGCGTCTCGCTCCCGCGCGGCTGAGTCGCGCTCAGGAGCGCATCGGCCCCGGCGAGCAGCCCCGGAAGCTCGTCGCGCGGCAACGGCGGCTCGATCCGGACCCGTTCGCGCAGCTCGGGCGAGTCGGCCACCGTCCGCTCGAGCTCACGCACGTGCGCGCGCTCGTCCTCGGTCAGCTGCGGCCCTCTGATCTCGAGCTCCGCGTCGCAGCCACGGCGGCTCGCCAGCGTGAGCGCCTCGAGCATCGTGTCGTAGCCCTTCCAGCGCGCCGTGCGCCCCAGGGCGAGCAGGCGCAGCGGCCCCGCCGGCTCGCTCTCCGGCGCCGGGCGAGAACTGTTCGACGTCGATTGCGTGCCCGGTCGCCTGGAGCTTCGGCGTCTCGATCGGGAAGGAGCCGCGGCTGACGCTCATCACGACATCGACGAGCGGGAGCGCGAGCCGCAGCGAGCGGCTCGGGTTCCAGTGCGTGTACCAGAGCAGCATCGGGATCCGCAGCGGCTTCACGAGCGGCGCCGCCAGCAGCGCGAAGAGCGGGATCATGTGGATCAGCACGGCGTTCGGCCGCGTCGCCCGGGGCAGCACCGAGGCCGCCAGGCCGCGCCCGAACTTGGTCCCACGCGCGATGCGCGACGACGCGCCGAAGGTGCGGAGCCGGACGTTCGCGGGCAGATCGTGGCGGCCGACCGCGTCGCAGAGCACGTCGACCGCGTCGAAGCGAGCAGCCAGCTCGCGGACGAGGTCCACCGTCTGCGCGAGCACCGGGTGGTCGGCGTCGATCTTCTGGGTGACGAAGAGGATCCGCACGCTCAGCGGGCGGTGCCGGCGATCGTCGCGTCGACCAGCGCGCGCATCTCGCGCGCGAGCTCCTCCGGCGTCGAGTGCCAGTCGGCGTACCGCGCCCGCGCAGCCGCGCCCATCTGCTCGGCAAGCTCGCGGTCGCCGAGCACGCGCGCGAGGGCGGACGCGAGCGTGATCGGGTCGGCCGGGGGCACGAGCAGGCCCTCGACCCCGTGCGTGACGAGGTCGGGGATGCCGCCGGCGTCGGTCGCGACGACGGCCCGCCCGCGTGCGAACGACTCGATGATCACCCTGCCGAGCCCCTCCGGCCACGACGGCAGCACGAGCACGGTCGAGTCGTCGAGCGTCTCGGAGACGGCGCCTGGATCGAGCCATTCGTGATGCTCGACCCGGCCGGGGAAGTCCGCCAGCAGCCGCTTGACGACGAACTGCTGCGAGCCGCTGCCGATGATCACCAGCCGCGCCTCGGGCAGCTGCTCCGCGACGAGCCGCCAGGCGTCGCCGAGGCCTTCGATGTTCTTGTACGGCTCGAGCGAGCCGACGAAGACCACGGTCGGCCGCTCGGGCAACGGCGCCGGCGGACGCTCGGTGAACGCCGACAGGTCGCTGAAGGCCGTGAACACGGCGCTCGGCGCGACACCCCGCACGTCCTCGATCAGCTTCGAGGTGTAGGTCGAGACGGCCCGCGTCGCGTCGGCGTGCTTGACGGCCCGCGCCGCCAGCACGTCGACGACGGGCGCGATCACCCGCCGCGACGGCGAGCCGTACGCGCGTGCGAACGTGCGCCAGTCGCCGTGCACTTCGACGATCACGCGCGAGCGACGTCCGGACAGCCTGCGTCCGAACAGCGCCGCCGACCCGAGGACGGGATCGGAGGCGAAGATCGCGTCGGGGCGGAAATCGCGGATGTGCTTGCGCACCCGGAAGGGGAGCCGCATGTAGAAGACGAAGCCGTCGAACAGATGTGGGCGGAACGGCGGCGTCAGCCGGAAGCGGGCATCGCTCGGGGCGCTGTCCGCCGACGCCGCGCCGACGACGCGGTAGTCGAGCTCGTTCTCGACGGCGTCCCACTTCTTGGCGAGCCACGCCGGGAGCGGCAGGTGGTAGCGCATCCGCCCGACGAAGAGGACGCGGGGCTTCGCGCTCATCTCGCGGCCTCGACGAGCAGCGCCTCGAGCCGGCCGTAGATCGCCTCGCTCGAGATCGCGGCGACCGAGGGCTTCGCGGCGGCGGCGAGACGTCCCCGCAGCCCGGGTTCGGCGACGATCCGGCCGATCGCGGCAGCGAGCTCGTCCGCGCGGCCGGGCGCCACGAGCAGGCCGTTCTCGCCGTCCCGGACGACCTCGGGGACGCCGCCGACGGCCGTCGAGACCACCGGCACACCGACCGAGAGCGCCTCGACGGCCGAGTGCGGCAGGTTCTCCCAGTCGCTCGAGAGCAGCGCCGCATCGGCGCCGGCGACTGTGCGCAGCGCCTCGTCTCGCGACAGCGCACCCCGGAACGAGATCCGGTCGGCCGCTCCGGAGTCGGCGACCGCCCGGTCGAGACGAGCGCGCTCGGGGCCGTCGCCGACGAGGACGAGGCGCGCCTCGGGCACGCGGGCGATCGCGTCGATCGCCGTGCCGAGCGCCTTCTGCCGCGTCAGCCGGCCGACGAAGACGAATGTCCCGGGCGCCAGCTGCTCGCCCTCGACCTCGCGCGGAGGCGGCGCCGGGTTCGTCAGCACGTGCAGCCGGTCGCGGCGAAGGCCCCAGCCGGCAGCGATCTCGGCGAGATAGGCACTGGGGACGACGATCGTCCGTGCGGCGCGCAGCGCTCTCGTCCGCAGCGCCTTCAGCGCCCGGACCGACGGCGTCGACGCATCCTGGAACTCCTCGAGCGAGCCGTGGAAGCGGCCGTAGCGTTGAGCCCGCTCGTAGGCCGGGTCGGAGACGAGCTTCGCGACGAACGGTCGCCGCGCAACACCGGCCGCGGCCGCCGCGGCCGCGTACGTGGCCGAGGCGTAGAGGACGTCGGCGTCCCTGGCTGCGCGCGCCCCACGGAGCGCCACCTGGCCGTAGCGGACGGGAAAGGGGAGCCTCCGCGACACCACCTCGACCTCGCACGGGCTGCTCGGTCGGCTCGCCGTCCCCCATCGTCACGACGTGGACCGCATGGCCGCGGCCGACGAGGAAGCGCGCAAAGTCGGGCCCGTGCGTCGCGGGCCCGCCGACGTCGGGCGGCCAGATACCGGTGAGGAAAGCAATGCGCATACCGTGTCGAACCGGCGCGGTGCACCGGCCACGGCGGCCTATCATAGGCTCTTCCGATGGCCAGCCCGCAGCCACGCCCGACCCGGCTGTCGGTGACTGAACTCCCTTTCTACGTCTTTCTCGTCACCCTCGGCCTCTGCCTCTTGCGGGCAGCCGACCTCCCCAGCCTCGACATCGGCGTGGGCGGCACGACGCTCTCGATCGGCCCGGCCGACCCGGCCTTGCTCCTCACCGCGGTGCTCGCGGTCCGCGGCAGCTCTGGATCCGGCCGCGAGTGCCCTCGCCGTGGCTGCTGGCCGCGATCGCCGCCTTCGCCGTGCTGATCGTCGTCAGCGCGATCCCCAACTCGGCCGGTGCCGTCACGGCCGCGGGCAAGCTGTCCGACTTCGCCATGCTCGCGCTCGGAGCCGCCGCGTTCATCGACACGCGGAAGCGCTTCGCCGACCTCGCGTGCGTTCCTCGTCGCCTTCTGCACCGTCGCCGTCGCCTGGGGCGCGGTCGAGTTCGTCGTCAACGGCGGCAAGCGGCAGGGGTCGTTCATGGGTGAGCACGACCTGGCGGCGCTCTCGACGATGGCGCTCGTCTACGGGCTGGCGTACCTCTTCGAGCGGGACCGGCGCCCGCCGACGGTCGGCGCTCGTCGGCATCGTCGTCGGCGCGCTCGGGATCGTCCTCGGCGCCTCGCTCGCGAGCGTGCTCGGTCTCTATCTCGCGACCGTGGCGATGATCGCGCTCGCCCTCGGACGCCGCGATCTGCGCCGCCGGGCGGTCGTCGTCACCGTCCTCATCTGCGCAGCTGTGACGGCCGGGACGTACGGCCTCCGCAGCGCCGACCTCGGCTTCCTGCAGTCGTGGTTCGGGCCGCCCCCGGAGACGCCGGGCCAGTACGCCGCCAGCTGGAGCCACCGGCTGATCTACGTCTACATCGGCGGCCGCGTCTTCCTCGACAATCCGATCTTCGGCACCGGCTGGGAGGGCGAGCTGAAGCCGCACGACTACGCCCAGTACCTCCCCGACGCGCGCGCGCATTTCTCCGACCAGCCGCCGCACTACTTCCCGCCTGCGACGGGCACGCTGATCCCGCAGCAGACGTGGGATCAGGTGCTCTTCGAGCTGGGACTGGTGGGGGGAGTGCTCTTCGTCGTGCTGGTCTGCCTGGCGGTCTTCGACGCGGTGGTCGCCGGCCGCAAGCCCCGCCCGGGCGAGCCGTGGGGCGAGCAGGCCTACGTCCCGCTGGGCTGGCTGGCCGTGATCGCCGGCGCGATCGCCGGCGCCGCGCTCTTCGGTGGCTCGCCGCTGGCTGCGCTCTTCTGGCTGGCTCTCGGAGTCGCCGCGGCCCGGCCGACG
Organism: uncultured Gaiellaceae bacterium; assembly: GCA_963705515.1. Taxonomy (GTDB): domain Bacteria; phylum Actinomycetota; class Thermoleophilia; order Gaiellales; family Gaiellaceae; genus Gaiellasilicea. Next base: position 459,670 of record CAVPJV010000008.1, on the reverse strand, counting down.
GAGCCGGAGGTCGCGGCGTGAGCCTCTCGATCGTCCACGTGATCGCACGGCTGAACGTCGGCGGTGCCGCACTGCACGTCCTCCAGCTCGCACACGAGCAGTCGCGGCGCGGCCACGACGTCGTCGTCGTCGCGGGCACCCTGGCCGCGGGCGAGGAATCGATGGAGTACGTCGCCGAGGAGCTCGGCGTCGAGGTGCTGAAGCTGCCGGTGCTGCAGCGCGAGCTCTCGCTCCGCGCCGACCCGGCCGCGATCCTCGCCCTGCGCCGGATCATCCGGCAGCGGCGCCCGGACGTCCTCCACACCCACACCGCCAAGGCCGGCGCCACCGGCCGGCTCGCCGCGATGTCCGCCGGCAGCGCCCGCCCGCGGGCGATCGTCCACACCTACCACGGCCACGTCCTCAGCGGCTACTTCAGCCGGCGCTGGGAGCGGATCTTCCGCTCGATCGAGCGTGCGCTCGCGCTCATGTCCGGGACGCTGATCGCCGTCAGCGACGAGGTGCGGGACGACCTCGTCTCGTTCGGCGTCGCGCCGGCGCAGCGCTTCGTCGTCGTCCCGTACGGCTTCGACCTGCCGCCGTGGGGCGAGGAGGACGAGGAGGCGCGGCGGGCGATACGCGCCGAGATCGGCGCGGGCGAGGAGACGTTCGTGGTCGGCTGGGCGGGCCGCCTGACCGCGATCAAGCGCCCGCTCGACCTGATCCGCACGCTGCGCGCGCTCGGGGACGACGGCGTCGACGCCCTGCTCGTGCTCGTCGGCGACGGCGAGGACCGGCCGGAGGTCGAGGCGCTCGCGGCCGAGCTTGGCGGTGGCCGACCGCTGCCGGCTCGTCGGCTTCCAGAAGAGCATCCGCCCCTGGTACGCGTCGTTCGACGCGCTGCTGCTGACGTCGGCGAACGAGGGCACGCCGGTGGTCGCGATCGAGGCGCTCGCGGCAGCGCGGCCGGTCGTCGCGACCCGGGCCGGCGGGACCGGGACCGTCGTCAGGAACGGCGAGAGCGGCTACCTCGAGGCGATCGGCGACACGACCGCGCTGGCGGCGCGGCTCGCGACGCTGGCCCGCGACCCCGAGCTGCGCGCGCGGATGGGCGAGCGCGGGGCCGACGGACGTGCGCGCCCGGTTCGCGGTCGGGCGGATGGCCGACGAGGTCGAGGCGATCTACCGCCGGCTGCTCGCGTGAAGGTCCTCCACCTGCACAAGCTGACCGGCGTCAGCGGCTCGGAGGGGCACCTGCTCGCGCTGCTCCCGGCCCTGCGTGAACGCGGCGTCGACGCCCGCTTCCTCGGGCTCGACGTGCCGGGCACCGATGCGGGGCGCTTCTACGAGGCGCTCGACCGGCTCGGCGTCCCCCACCGTTCGGTCCGCTGCGGGCTCGACGTCAGCCCGAGGATGGCGCGGGACGTCGTCCGCGCGGTGCGCGCCGAGCAGCCGGACCTCGTCCACACCCACCTCGTTCATGCCGACGTCTACGGCGGTACTGCCGCGCGCCTGCTCGGGATCCCGTCGATCTCGACCCGCCACAACGACGACCGCTACCTGCTCGGCCCGTTCCGCTACGTCGACCGCGCCTTCGCGCGCCCGGCGCGCCGCCTGATCGCGATCTCGGATGCGGTGCGTCACTTCCTCGAACGGGCGGGCCACGACCCGTCGAAGCTGGTGACGGTGCGCTACGGGCTCGACGAGCTGCCGGCCGCTCCGTCCGAGCCGACGCCGGCCGCCGTCGGGATCCCGCTTGACGTACCGCTGGCCCTCGCAGTCGGCCGGCTGATCGAGCAGAAGGATCACGCGACGCTGCTGCGTGCGTTCGCGCGCGTCCGCGCGACTGTGCCGCAGGCCCGCCTCGCCATCCTCGGCAGCGGTCCGCTCGAAGCGGAGACCCGGCGGCTCGCCGCCGAGCTGGGTCTCGACGACGCCGTGACGCTGCCGGGGCGGACCGAGATCCGCGACTGGCTCGAGCGCGCGAATGTCTTCGTGCACACATCGCGCTGGGAAGGGTTCGGGATCGTGCTGCTCGAGGCCATGCTCGCCGGGCTGCCTGTGGTCGCGACGCGGGTCAGCGCCGTCCCCGAGATCGTCGCCGACGGCGAGACCGGGATCCTCGTCGAGCCGGGCGACGACGCGGGCGTTGCGGAAGCTCTCGGTGCGCTGCTCGCGGACAGCGGCCGCGCGACCGCGCTCGGCGAGGCCGGCCGCACGCGCGCGCGGGAGGAGTTCTCGGTCGCCCGCATGGCCGAGCGCACGCTGGCGGTCTACGCGGACGCGCAGCCCGGCTAGTTAGCCCTCTACATCTCGATTCGGTGGGACGCGAAAACGGGAGAGAGAGTCGGAGGTGGCCGTGGCGTCGGTCACCTCCGACTCTCATGGGCGGCTCTGCTCTCTACGCCGTCAGCTCGTGCGCGGGCGCGGGGCCGAGCACGCGCTCGATCCAGGTCTCGATCGCGGCCGCGACCTCTTCCCAGCCGTCGGCGGCCATCACCAGGTGCGGGCGCTCGAACTCGATGTAGTCAGTCTGAGCGGCTGACTTCTCGTATTTCTCGTACTGCTTGCGTGCCACCGATGCCGGGACGGTGTGGTCCTTCGTCGCGCCGACGATCAGGAGCGGCACGCGATCGTCGTTCTTGAAGTGCACCTCCGTCGGTGCGTGGAGGTGGAAGTTCGCGAAGCCGGCTTCATAGAAGATCTGCCCGGTCTCGGGCACCGCGTACTTCTCGTACGCGGCCTGTGCGTCCTCCGGCGAGAAGGTGTTGACGAAGCCGTAGGTGAACTCCTCGAGTGTCAGCGGGACGACGCCGTGCCAGCGGGACGGATGCGCCAGCGCGGGGGACGCGGCTTTCAGCGACGCGAACGGAAGGACGAGGATGCCCTTGGGTGGTGCCGGGCTCATCGCGACGCCGGCGCGGCCAAGCCCGCGGTCAAGCAGCAACTCGACGATCAGTCCGCCAAACGAGTGGCCGATCAGCACCGGCGGCTCGTCGAGCGCGCGGATCTCCCGCTCGTAGTGGTCGACGATCTCGGTGAGACCCAGACCCTCGATCGCGTCAGCGTCCTCGCGGAGCCTGGCGACGTCACCTTCCTTCCGCGGCCACTCCGGGGCGGACACCGGATAGCCCCGATTGCCGAAGTACGTAGTGAAGTTCTCCCAGCTTCCGGACGAGAGCCAGGCACCGTGCACGAACAGCACGGGCGTGAGGTTGGCAGCTTCCACTGTGCCTCCTTGCGCGACCCCTGCGGCTTGAGCCACCAACGCTACTCCTCGCGATCGGGAGGCGAAGGGTTGATCACACTCGATCGACCCCAGACAAAACCAGCGCTTGAGTGATTTCGCCGGACACTCCTAGGTCTCGGCGAGCGCCGGCGGCGCACCACCACTGCCGCCGCCGCCGCCGCGACCGATCTGGCGCGAGAACGAGCGGCGTTCTTCGCCGGTGAGCCCGAGCCGCCAGACCGCGGCGCTCGCCAGCACCAGCCAGGCGATGCCGAAGGGAAGCAGTTCGAGCTTCGTGTCCGCGCCGATGCTGCGCGCGAAACCGAAGAGCACGAGCGCGATCACGAGGGCCGGCAGCGCCGGGCGCAGAAGGGCGCGCGACAGCTCGGCCATGCGCAGTCCGGCGGCCGGGCCGACCGAGAGCGGGACCGCGGCCACGAGCACGGCGACGTCTGCGATCAGCGTCGCGAGTGCGACCCCCCACGTGCCGACGGTGAGGGCCATGATGATCGAGAGGACGAGGTTCCCCGCCGCGCCGAGGATCAGCAGCCGGGCGATCTCGCGCTGCCGCCCGCGCGCGATCAGGTACTGCGTCAGCATCCAGACGGGCTGGTGGACGAGCAGGACGAGGGCGAGCAGCGCCAGCACCGGCGCCGACTCCGAGTAGCCGTCGCCGACCCACGCGTGGATCAGGTTCGCCGGGATCAGGAGTAGCGGCAGTGCCAGCACGAGCGCGGCCGCGGAGCCGCCACGAAGCCCCGACAGCAGCAGTCGCCGCTGCCGCTCCCGCTCGCCCGAGCCCTCGTACTCGGCAAACGCCGGGTAGAGCAGGGACGTGACCACGCTGGCGAGGCCGAAGACGAGCTGGAAGAGCCGCGAGGCAATCGCGTAGAACGCCGCCTCCTCCGGCCCGAGCACGATCCCGACGACGACCACGTCGGTGGAGAAGACGACCTTGTTCGCGACGTGGACGAGGAAGTTGCTCCAGCTGACGCCGACGAGGTCGCGGATCCCGTCGCGCGTGACGTAGGCGCGCTGCAAGCTCAGCTCCGGCAGCTCGCGCCGCAGCCAGATCAGCGGCAGCCCTAGTCGCAGCACGGTGACGAGGATCGTCAGCAGCCCGAGCAGGACGAGGCCGCCGCCGCGCGGGATCAGCAGCGCGACCAGGACCGCGTACAGCACGGTCGCGACGAAGTTGCCGAGGTTCTGCAGGTCGAAGCGGTGCCGGCCGCCGAGCAGGTTGTAGAAGAGCCCGAGCGGGAAGCGGACGGCGAGAGACGAGCGTGACGAGAAACGTCGAGACCCGCGCGTCCCAGACGAGGTCGGGCGGCGTCTCGATCAACAGCGGGACGAACCAGGCGAGGACGGCGCCGGCGACGAGCGTGAGCACACCGATCGCCGCATAGAGGACGAGCGCGACCGAGGTGACACGGTTGATCTCGTCGGGATCTCGCCGCCCGTGCGCCTCGGCGGTGAAGCGGACGACCGAGGGCCCGAGGCCGAAGTCGAGCACGGCGAGGTAGATCGTGATCCCGCCGATGAACGCCCAGATCCCGAACGCCTCCGTGCCGATCGCGTCGAGCAGGATCGGTGTGACGACGAGGCCCGAGACCATCGCCGCGGCGTAGACGGCGTAGAACCCGATCGCGTTGCGGCGGAAGAGCCGCATCAGCCGTCGACGGTGGCGACGACGTGGAAGTTCGCCGTCAGCGAGCCGGGCCGAGGCTCGCCCAGGAGCGGGAAGCGCCGGTCGAGAGCGCCCGCTGCCCGGTTCATGAGCCAGACCGGCCCGCGCGCCAGCGGTCGCAGGCCGACACGGCCGAGCCCGAGCTCGGCGTACGCGCCGACGAGCATCGCCAGACAGGCGGCGGTGCCGCCGGAGGGCTGGACCACGATCGAGCCCCACTCGGCGTTCGTCGTGAAGAGCCGCCTCAGGCCCTCGTGCGTCCAACGCCAGTAGTCCACCGGCGCCGGGTGGTACCACTGCGTGCCGTGCGTCGACGCGAGCACGCGCCCACCGGGGGCGGTGACGCGCCGGAGCTCCCGCACCGCCTGCGCCGGGTCGTCGCAGTGCTCGAGCACCTGGGTGCAGAGGACGAGGTCGAACTCGCCGTCGCCGACGGGGAGGCTCTCCACCCGGCCGACGAGATCGGCGCCTTCGCTCGTGTCGACGTCGACGCCGACGTAGCTGCTCGCGCGCTCGGCGAAGAAGGGGTAGTACGGCTTCGGGCCGCAGCCGACATCGAGGACGCGGTAGCCCGTACCCGCCTCACGCGCCTGGGTCTGGAGCCACTCGGCGAGAGGCGCTCGTACGGCCCAGGTGGGCGAGCTCATGCGCGGGTGACGCCGCTCGTAGCGCGGCCAGTCGTCGACCTTCGGCACGTGGGAGAACTTACCCGCGGAGCTTCTGGAACGCTGCGAAAGCGGGCTTCTTCGCCCCCGAGGCGGTCAGCAGGCCCGACTGCCAGCCCTCGTCCGCCGCGGCGCTCGTCGCGGAGCAGGAACCAGAGGAACATGTCGATCCGGGGATTCCGCTTCGCGATCTCGTACGCCTGCGTCAGGTAGCGCGCCTGGTTCGCGAACGAGACCCCGAAGATCCGGTCCGGCGGATTGGTCTGGTAGCCGTACTCGGTGATCCAGAAGCGCTTGTTCCCGTAGAGGCGTGTCACCTCGCGGATGAGCAGGTTGATGTTGCCGAGCGTGATCGCAGTCGCCGCGTTGCCGTGGATCCCGGGCGGCGGCGGCGTGCTCGGCGTCTCACGCGGGGCGCCGTAATACGGGTGATGCGCGTAGGCGTCGAAGCCCTTCGCGCCGGCCTTCTTCATCGCCCGCACGAACGGGAGCGGCGATACGGCCGGCCGGGAGGAGTTCGGGTTGTTGTTGCCCCTCGGGCCGGTGACGCCGCAGGCGACTTTCGACGCGCCGACTGTGGTCTTGCGCACGCCCTTGACGATCGCGTTGCAGATCTTCGCGTAGTCGATCGCGCTCTGGATCACGGGCTTGCCCTTGACCTTCACGAACTGCGGCCGCAGGAAAGCGGGGTTGTTCGGCTCGTTCCAGGCGAGCCACTGGCGGACCGGCGGCAGGATCCGGCCCTCCTTCGTCCTGAAGGTGCCGCTGTAGCGCCGGGCGGCCGCGGTCGCGAAGCGCTCGAGATCGAGAGAGCTCTTCGGCACGACGTTGACGCCCTTGGCGCCGTTCGCCCAGGGCGGCGTCCCGACGATCGCAAACACGACCTTGATCCCGACCTGCTGCGCGTAGAAATCGGTGCGGTCGTAGACGGACCAGTCGTAGGCCGGGTCGTTCGGGTTCGTCGGGTTGACCGGCCGGCGCTTGGAGACGCCGTTCGGCCCGCCCCAGACCAGGTTGACGCGGATCAGCTGCGTGTTCAGCTGCTTCAGCTGCGGGAAGACCTTGTCCGGGTCGCCGTAGTTGATCTGCGCGTCGTCGAAGATGCCGTGCTGGATGAAGCGCGACGCCGACGCCGACGGGACCGTGACGAGCGCGGCCGCAGCCAGCGCCAGCACGATCGCGAGCCAGTGCCTACGCAACCGGGGCTTCCCGCAGCGACGAGTGCAGCTTGCGCAGCCCCTCGTCGAGACCCACCTCGGGCTCCCACCCGAGTACCTGCTGTGCCCGTGTGATGTCGGGCTGGCGCACCTTGGGATCGTCGACCGGCAGCGCCTCGTAGACGATCTCGCTGCCGCCGCCCCAGACCTCGAGCACCTTCTCGGCCAGCTCGAGCAGGGTGAACTCCTGCGGGTTGCCGATGTTGACGGGCAGATGCTCGCCGCTCTCGGCGAGTCCGATCAGGCCGCGGATCAGGTCGTCGACGTAGCAGAAGCTCCGCGTCTGGGAGCCGTCGCCGAAGACGGTGATCGGCTTGCGCTCCATCGCCTGGCGCACGAAGGTCGGGATCGCGCGGCCGTCGTGGGGGCGCATCCGCGGCCCGTAGGTGTTGAAGATGCGGACGATCGCGGTGTCGACGCCCTGCTGGCGGTGGTAGGCCATCGTCAACGCCTCCGCGTAGCGCTTCGCCTCGTCGTAGACGCCGCGGGGGCCGATCGGGTTGACGTGGCCCCAGTAGGTCTCCGGCTGCGGGTGCACCTGCGGATCGCCGTAGACCTCGCTGGTGGAGGCGAGCAGGAAGCGCGCGCGCTTGAACTTCGCCAGCCCGAGCGCGTTGTGCGTCCCGTGCGAGCCGACCTTGAGCGTCTGCAAGCGGCAGCCGCAGGTAGTCGATCGGGCTGGCCGGGCTCGCGAGGTGATAGACGAAATCGACCGGCTCCTCGATCCGGATCGGCTGGGTCAGATCGTGCGGAACGAACGCGAACTCGTCCTGCCGCATGTGCTCGATGTTCGCCAGCGAGCCCGTCTCCAGATTGTCGACGCAAACCACCCGCTGACCCCGCTCCAGCAGCGCGTCACAGAGATGAGAGCCGAGAAAACCGGCACCGCCGGTGACGACCGAAGTAGGCATTGCGGGCGATCATAGCCCGCGTTCGCGACGAGACTTGAAAGCCTTACGAATCACTAACCAGGCGCCTGCAGCCTCGAATGTGAAGAGCGCCGGCAAGGTGACGTAGAGAAAGCGCGGATGCAGATGCGTGTGCTCGTAGAACGTGTAGAGGACGACGTTGGTCGCGATCACCGCGCCGAGCAGCGCCGCGCTCCAGCGGGCGACCGCGGCGAGCCCGAGCACGGCCAGCGGGAGGAGGATCAGCAGGGTCCGCGGGTCGAAGATCAGCGAGTCGACCCAGCTGCGATCGGCCTGCGCGAGCGAGAAGCCGGGCACGTTCTCGATCTTGGGGTATCCCTTCGGCCAGTAGACGGCGACGAGCGGGGCCCACGCCACCCCCGCGGCTGCCGCCGGCACCGTCCGCCCCGGCCCGAGCCGGAGCGCGAGCAGGACGACGGCCGCGGCCGCGAAGAGCCCGTTCGAGGGCCGCACGACCGTTGCGTAGCCGAGCAGCGCGCCGGCCGTCGCCAGCCGGAACGCATCGAGCGACCGTGCGAGCAGGAGCGCGATCGCGGTCGCGACGAGCGCGGTCGAGATCGGCTCCGTGTACAGGTGAAGCCCGACGTCGACGTTCCACTGGCCGTTCTCCCAGGCGCTCGCCCCTGCGAGCGGCCGCGTCAGCAGCGGCCACACCGCGTAGAGCGCCGCAGCCGCGACGCCGACCGCACGGCTCCCCGTCGAGCGCAGCCCGATGAAGGCCGTCGCGACGACGGTCACCGCGTTCGCGGCGAGCGAGAGCAGGAGCCCGACCGCGAAGGCGACGTCGTCGTCGAGCAGGCCGACGACCCGGAACGGGAAGAGCAGGACCGACCAGAGGAGCGGCCAGCCGACGACGGCGGACCCCGTCGGATTGCTCCCGAGCACGAGGGCGCTCGCCGCGAGCGAGACGGCGAGACAGCCGGCGGCGATCGACGTCCAGCTGCGGCGTAGCCGCCACACGGCGACCGCTCCCGCGACGAGCAGCAGGGCCGCCGCCGCGCCTGCGGGACCGAACGAGACCGAGATCAGCTCGCGGGCCTCGGCGTAGAAGCCGGTGGCGTCGCCGTTCAGCGGCCTGTAGTCGTAGGGCGGCACGCCGGGCAGGTCGTGGCCCGACGCGGCGAGCACCACGAGTGGGATCGCGACGCGAAGCGCGACCAGCGCCGCCAGCGCGCCAAGCCAGAGGCGACGGCTCACCGGTCGGCCCCGCTGGAATTGGCCCCCAGGCCTTCGTAATGATTGCGCGTGCGTCGAATCCGCGTCACTGCCGTGGTCGTCGGCCTCGCAGCTACTGGGATCGTCCTCAGAGCCTGGATTCTCGGCTCGGATGTCGGAGCCTTCGACGCCGACGAAGCGGTGCCGGGAACGATGGCGCGCCACATCCTGGACGGCGAGTTCAGTGCTTTCTACTGGGGTCAGGCCTATGGAGGGACGCACGAACAGCTCCTGACAGCGGGGGTGTTCGCGCTGACCGGAGCAAGCGTCGAGGCCCTCCGGTCCGTCCCGCTGGTGCTGTTCGCGGTCGGCGCCCTGCTGACGTGGCGGATTGGAGTCAGAACGGTCGGCGAACCATACGCACGGCTCGGCGCCGGTGCCTTCTGGGTCTGGTCCGCATACGTCGTCTGGAAGTCGACGCGCGCGCACGGCTTCTACGGGGCAGGCCTCGTGCTCGGCCTGGCCGTCGTGCTCCTGACGCTCCGCCTCGAGGACCGGCCGAACCGGCGTGAGTTGCTGTTGCTCGGTCTCGCGCTCGGACTCGGCTGGTGGGCCACGCCGCAGGTGTTCGTGATCGCTCTCCCCTCGGTCGCGTGGCTTCTCTGGCGACGGCGGGAGTTGCTCCGATCCGCGTGGCTCGTGCTCGGCGCCGCCCTGGTCGGCTCGCTCCCGTGGTTCGTCTCGAACGTCAGGCACGACTGGTACTCGCTCAATACGCCCCCTCGCGGCGGGTCGCTGGCCGACAGCATCCACAACCTCCTCGCCGCGACGCTCCCGACGGCGCTTGGAGCACGCGTGCCGTTCACGCTCGAGTGGGTGGGCGGCGCCGTCGTCGGCGCATGCCTGTACGCGGTCCTGCTCGCCGCGATCGTCTGGACGCTCGTCTCCCGGCGGACGCGCCTCGGCCCGCTCGTCCCCGTGCTCGTGACGTTCCCTGCCTTCTACGCGCTCTCGCCGTATTCGTGGTTCAACGTCGAGCCCAGGTATCTGGTCCTGGTGGGGCCGCTGCTCGCGCTCGTCGTCGTCGCTGCGGGCGGGACCGCCGGCCGAGCCGCGGCGAATCGCCTGTGGGCTCGCCGCACTCTCGGTTGCCGGCATCGCCATCCTCGATCGGCGCGACGTGCCGTCCGCCTACTCGGATGGTGTGGCGATTCCCGCGAGCATCGATCCGTTGCTGCGCACGCTGGAGGCGCACGGCGTGCGCCACGCCTTCGCCGACTACTGGATCGCGTGGCGCATCGCCTTCGAGAGCGACGAGGAGATCATCTCGGCGAAGGGGGAGGGACGGCTTCGGCGCGGCACGGAGGAACAGGGTCGTTATCCACCGTTCTACCGCGAGGTGCTGGCGGACCCGCGCGCGGCATACGTCTTCCTCGCCGGCAGCGACCGCGAGCCGCGGCTGCGACCGCGGCTGCTCGCCGCGGGCTACCGGCGGTTGCGCACCGGCGACTTCATCGTCTATCTCCGGCCGTGAGAGCCGCCGGCCAGACCGGTGCCTACACTCGGATGATGCTCCCACCGGCAAGCCGCCGGTTCACGGCGGGCGTGCTCTCGATGCTTCTGCCCGGAACGGGCCAGCTCTACCTCGGGGCGAAGCGCCGCGGCCTCGTCCTCCTTGCGCTCACGGCCGTCTTCTTGCTCGCTCTGCTCGCAGTCGTGGAGCAGGCGCAGCTCCAGTCGATCGACCGCCGGCTCGTCGCCGCCGTGCTCGCCGTCGACCTGGCGCTCCTCGGGCTCCGGCTCTTCGCCGTCGTCGACGCCTCCCGGGGAGGCTGGGCGGTCGGGCTCGCCGTCCTCGTCGCGCTCACCGCCGCGCCTCACGTGGCGGCGGCGTGGGTGACGGTGCGCAGCTACGACGTGCTCGACAGCGTCTTCGCCGACGAGGAGCCGTGCGGCACTGCGTGCGACCGCGGCTCGGTGCTGCTCGCCCACGTCGTCCACCCGCTGCCGGAGTGGGTGCCGAAGGACGCGTGGGAGTGGGCGCTCGTCGAGCGGCTCGGGCCTGGTGAGGTCGCGCCGCTGGAGGCCGATGCCCGCGTCCTCGCGGAGGCGAAGGCCGCGACGGCGAAGCCGTGGACGACGATCCTCCTGCTCGGCACCGACGAGGGCCCGGGCAACTGGGGCGCCCGTACCGACACGATCATCCTCGTGGCGATCCAGCACGGCACCGGCCGCGCAGCCGCCTTCGGCGTCCCCCGCAACCTCGCCCAGGTGCCGCTCGGCGAGAAGGGGCGTCCGTCGAAGGAGCCGATGAACGCGATCTTCGGCCTCAACGGCGGCGGCGAGCAGGGAGCGGCGGCGCTGAAGCAGGCGGTCTCGAACCTGCTCGCGATCCGGGTCGACTACTACGCGCTCGTCAACCTCGTCGGCTTCGCCGACCTGGTCGACGCGCTCGGCGGTGTCGAGATCCTCGTCAAGGAGCGGCTGCACGACGAGGTGACGCGGGCCGCGTGGGGCGAGCCGAAGCCGCGGATCGACGTCGAGCCGGGCGAGCGGCACCGCTTCTACGGCCGCGAGGCGCTCGCCTACGTCCGCTCGCGGAAGGACTCGAGCGACTACACGCGGATGGCCCGGCAGCGCTGCTTCCTCAGCGCGATGGCCGACCAGCTCGACCCGGTCCGGGCGATCCGAAACTTCGGCTCGCTGGCGAAGACGATCGAGACGAACGTCCACACGGACATCCCGCTGAACCGGCTGCCGTCGCTCGTCCGGCTCGTCAGCTCGGTCGACTCGAGCAAGACGCTGACGGTCACGTTCAGCTTCGACTACTTCTTCGGCCGGCAGAAGTCCGGCAACTATCCGGTGCCCGCGATCGGCCGTATCCGCACGACCGTCCGCCAGGCGATCCTGAACCCGGAGCTGCTGAAACGGGCCGGCAAGGCGAAGACGGCGAAGCAGAGCTGCTAGCCGATCTGAGAGGCTGCGACACGTGGACGTGAGAGTCGGGATCCCGCCGGCAGAGCTGCAGGCGCGTCGCGAGCGCCTGCTTGAACACGTTCGCGGCCTCGGCCTGACCGGGTTTGCGCTCTTCGGCGCGGACTACATCCGCTACTTCACGAACTTCAACTTCCTCGCGACCGAGCGCCCCGTGGCGGTCGTCGGCAACACGGCCGGCGAGCTCGCCGCGTTCGTCCCGGAATTCGAGGTCGAGCGCGTCCGCGCGGAGACCTCGTTCGAGCTGGTCGAGTCCTATCCGGAGTATCCGGGCACGGAGCACCCGCTCCGCCTCCTCGCCGGGGTGCTGCGCGAGCTCTGGGTCACCGGCCCGACGGGGGCCGACGAGGACGGCTATCCCGGCATCCTCGGCTACGAAGGCCCTGCGCTGAGCGAGACCACCGGGCAGCCCGTGACGCCGCTCGCGCCGTTCATCGAGAGCATGATGGTGCGGAAGAGCGAGGCCGAGGTCGAGCTGATCCGCGAGAGCGCGCGCTGGTGCGAGCACGCGCACCGCTTGCTGCAGGAGTACACGCGGCCGGGCGCGACGGAAGCGGAGGCCAGCCTGCGGGCCGGTCACGAGGCGACGCTGGCGCTGCTGGAGACGCTCGACGGCAGCTACGGCGGCCAGCAGGCGTCGTCCGACGGCGTCTCGGCGGGCTACCGCGGCCAGATCGGGCTGCGAAGCTCGTGGGCGCACGCAGTCGCCCACAACATCCGCTTCGAGGAGGGCGACGTCCTCGTCACCGAGACGAGCGCCCCGATCTGGGGCTACAACGCCGAGCTCGAGCGCGCGATGATCATCGGCGAGCCGACCGACGAGATGCGCCGGCTCTTCGACCACACCGTCGCCGCCCAGGAGGTCGCCTTCGCGGCGCTCCGTCCCGGCGTGACGTGCGCCGAGGTCGACCGCGCCGTGCTGGACTACTTCGAGGACAACGACCTGCTCCCGTACTGGCGCCAGCACGTCGGCCACGCAATCGGCCTCCGCAACCACGAGGCGCCGTTCCTCGACGTCGGCGACCACACCCTCGTCGAGCCGGGGATGGTCTTCACGATCGAGCCCGGGCTCTACCAGGCCGAGATCGGCGGCTTCCGCCACTCGGACACGGTCGTCGTCACCGAGGACGGGATCGACATCCTCACCTCGTACCCGAAGGACATCGAGAGCCTGACGATCGCGGTCTAAATTGCAAACCCCGATCGGTTCGCCGTAGAGTCGGCGGTCCCGACGAAAGGATCACATGCCCACCTGGCTTTGGATCATCATCATCGTCATCGTTGCGCTAGCCGCCCTTAGCTACTTTCGCCGCAGGCGAGCCGGCTAGCCGTCAACGCAGGTCCTTGTTCGACTCCATGTCACGTGACAAAACGCCGGTTGAACCGCGTGGATAAGCCAAAAACAGACTCCTCCTGTGCCATGCTCGTCTTCGGTGAAGAGCTTTGGCGCGGTCGCGGCTGAGCGGTAGCGCCGCCATGTAGCGCTCGATCCGGGCTCCCTCCTCCGGCGCGAACACCCAGGAGGGAACGATGTCGGTCTCGCCCTCGGCGCGCTTGCGCTCGCCGGCGGTGAAGCACATCGGCGCCGCCGAGGGACGTAAGCGACGCCGCCGAGAGGACAACGAGGCCGACCCGTTCGCGAACCGCGGCGGCCGCGCGTCCTCGAGCGGCCCCTCGCCGAACCGCGGCGGCAGCACCTCGAAGTAGAAGACGCACGCGACGCCCAGCGCCGTCCGACCGTCAGCCCGAGCGCGAACTAGAGCGCCAGCAGAGCGAGCAGCCACTGCGGCCCGACCGTCACCGCGCCGAGCGCGAGCATGCCGATCACCGCGTGGTTCACGCGCGGCGCTCACGCGCCGATCGCGTCCCCGATAAGGATCCGCGAGGCGCGCGACAGGCGGTCGCTTCGTTTCGAATAGCGAAGCTACCCAGTGCCTACAATCCAGCGCCGATGCCCGGCTCCTTGCAGTCCCCTCCGCCCGGCTTCGTGGTCTGGCTCACCGGCCTCTCTGGCGCGGGGAAGACGACGCTTGCCGGGCTCGTCTCCGCCGAGCTCGAGCGTCGTGGCCGGCTGGTCGAGGCGCTGGACGGCGACATCGTGCGCACGCACCTTTCGAGAGGACTCGGCTTCTCGAAGGAGGACCGCGACACGAATGTCGAGCGGATCGGGTGGGTGGCGTCGAGGCTCGTGCGCGCCGGTGTCGCCGTCGTCGTGTCGGCCATCTCGCCGTACGAGGAGGCGCGCGAGCGCGCGAGGGCGCTGACGCAGGCCTTCGGCCGCCCGTTCGTCTGCGTGTGGGTGCGCGCGTCGGTGGAGACGTGCGCCGCCCGCGACGACAAGGGTCTTTACGCGCGGGCGCTCGCCGGCGAGCTCGCAGACTTCACCGGCGTCACCGCCCCCTACGAGGAGCCCGAGAGTCCCGATCTCGTGCTCGACAGCGAGAACGGCTCACCAGAGGCGAACGCGGCGGTCGTCCTGCGCGAGCTCGAGCGGCGAGAGCTCATCTGAGCACCGCGCCGCCGCTCCTCATCCTCGATGTACGGCGCAGGTCGGGGACGCGGCGCGGGCGTGTCGAAGTCAGGAACTCCTGGATCTCTGCTTCGTGTCCATGAGGCGCGTTGGCTCGGGGCGCCGGGCCGAACAGCGTCGAATACCTGGATAAAGTGTCCCGAATGACGGGGTGAAGCCAGACGACCTCCTCGATTCCCTACGCGAGGAGAACGAAGCGCTCCTCGTCCGGGTCGCCCATCTGGAAGCGACCAGAGACGAGTACCGGCGCCAGATGGAAGGCCTCCTGACCTCATCGTCGTGGCGGGTTACGGCGCCGCTGCGGAGTTTCGCCGCCAGCGTTCGCCTGGCCCGCCGCCGGATCCGGCAGCTGCCCGAGCGGCTGGCGCCTCGCCCAGCCCCTGCCACCTTTAGCACGGCCGGACTCTTTCCGCCCGAAGTGCCGCCACCCGGAGGACTCGTGACGGCTGCCAGTCCGCTGCTCGCGCATCCAGAGCTCGCGACGGATCGGCGGCAGCCACGGCTTCAAGGCTCGCCGTCGGACGCCCGGGTGCTCGTGGTCGCTCATGTCTATTACCCGGAGGTCTGGTTCGACATCGAAGACCGGCTCGTCCGGATTCCGGAGCCGTACGACCTCGTCGTCTCGTTGGTCGAAGGCCGCACCGAGGTGCTCGAGCCGGAGATCGCCGAGCGGCTGCCGCATGCGATGATCCACCGCGTCCCGAACCTCGGTCGCGATCTCGGCTCGCTCGTCGAGCTGGCCGGGGCCGGGGTCTTCGACGGCTACGACGCGATTCTCAAGGTGCACACCAAGCGCAGCCCGCACCGGGTTGACGGGGATGCCTGGCGAGTGGCGCTGCTCGACGCGCTGATGCCGTCGCCGGAGGGCATTCGCCGCATCGTCGAGCTGCTACGCCGCGATCGCTCGGTGGGGCTCGTCGTGCCGACCGGCCACGTCGGTGGACCCGAGACCTGGGGCTCGAACCAGGTACTCGTCGAGGCGCTCGCTGCGCGAATCCCCTTCGCCTTCGAACCGGACATGCTGCGCTACCCGTGCGGCTCGATGTTCTGGGCACGGCCGTGGGTTCTCCGCCGGCTCGCGGATCTTCGGCTCGGACCGGAGCATTTCGAGCCGGAGGCGGGTCACGTCGACGGATCCACCGCGCACGCGCTCGAGCGCTTCGTGGGCGTCGCGACCGCCACGTCGGGCCTCGACGTCGTCGAGACCGACGACGTCTCGTCGCGGCTGCACCGCGCGCGGCGGAGGCCAACCCGGCGGCCCCAGGTGCTCGCCTTCTACCTCCCTCAGTTCCATCAGATCCCTGAGAACGACGCCTGGTGGGGGACAGGGTTCACCGATTGGGCGAACGTCGACCGCGCCCGCCCCCTCTACGCGGGGCACCTGCAGCCGGTCGAGCCGGGAGAGCTCGGCCGATACGACCTGGCGGATCCGGACGTGATGCGCAGCCAGGCGGCTTTGGCCGTGGAGCACGGAGTCGACGGGTTCGTCATGCACCACTACTGGTTCGACGGGCGGAAGCTCCTCGACACGCCGCTGCGCAACCTGCTCGACGACCCGTCGATCGATTTCCCGTTCGCGCTGTGCTGGGCGAACGAGAACTGGACGCGGCGCTGGGACGGCCTCGACTCGGATGTTCTCATCGCTCAGAGCTACAGCGAGGGCTGGGCCGACCGGTTCTACGACGACATTTTCCCGGCGCTCAACGACCCGCGGTACGTGACGGTCGACGGTCGGCCGCTGCTCGTCCTCTATCGCATCGGGCACATCAAGAACCCGTCTGCGGCGATCGAACGCTGGAAGGAGCGTGCGCGCGACGACGGCCTCGGTGGCCTGCATGTCCTCGCGGTCAACCATTCCCGCCACTTCGAGGGATTGCCGCGCGGCGTCGAGGATGCGATCGACGGCCTCGTGCACTTCCCGCCGCTGGCCGGCATCGAGCTCCAGTCGGTCAAGAACCTCGCCCACGCGATGTCCTCGAGTCACTCGGGCGACGTCTACTCCTACGACGCAGCGGTCAACGGTGCAGCCCTCGCGACAACGGGGCCGCACGGGCTCCGTGTCCATCCCGGAGTAATGCCCGGCTGGGACAACACGCCGAGGCGTCGTGACGCGTCCTATGTCTTCCACGGTGCGAACCCGCTCTCGTTTCGCCGCTGGCTGACGCGTGCGAGCGCTGCTGCGCTCGCGGGCGATGGGACTGCGCTGCTGTTCGTCAACGCCTGGAACGAGTGGGCCGAGGGAGCACATCTCGAGCCGGACGCACGGTTCGGCCGCGCCTACCTCGAGGCGGTCCGCGACGCAGTCGGACGTCGATCAGGGGGCGCCGATCTCAACGGCTCCAGTGCCGGCCGAGAGCGTGGCGGGATGAGCGAGCCCGTGGTGAATCTCGAGGCAGTCGCGGCGGGCGCGTCTCCACTCTCGGAGCAGGGCGCGACCGAGTTCCAGGAGGCCGCCGGGCGGATCGCCGCCGCGGTCAACGGCTTCATCCAGGGCAAGGCCGAGGTGGTCGACCTCGCCCTCGTCTGCCTGCTCGCCGAGGGTCACCTGCTGCTGGAGGACGTCCCGGGCGTGGGGAAGACGTCGCTCGCGCGCAGCCTCGCAGGCGCACTGGGGACGCCGTGGCAGCGGATCCAGTTCACACCGGATCTGCTGCCGGGCGACGTCACCGGCGTCTCGGTCTTCCATCAGGACGCGAGCGAGTTCGTGTTCCACCCGGGCCCCGTCTTCGCCAACGTCGTCCTCGCCGACGAGATCAACCGTGCCTCGCCGCGCACGCAGTCGGCGCTGCTCGAGGTGATGGAGGAGCGCCAGGTCACGGTCGACGGCCGCCCGTACCGCGTGCCGCGGCCGTTCCTCGTGATGGCGACGCAGAACCCGATCGAGATGGACGGCACGTACCCGCTGCCGGAGGCACAGCTGGACCGCTTCCTGGTGAAGACCCGAGTGGGGTACCCGGACCATCAGGCGGAGGTGCGGGTGCTCGTCGGCGAGCATTCCGGCGCCGGCGTCGACGACGTGCGGCAGGTGAGCGAGCCCGACGAGATCGAGCGCCTCGTCCGCGCCGCCCGAAGCATCCACGTGGCGCCGGCGGTCTTCGACTACATGGTCCGGCTCGCCAGCCACACGCGGCAGATGCCGCAACTACGGCTAGGCGCAAGCCCGCGCGGCGCCCTGGGACTGCTGCGCACGAGTCGCGTCTACGCGGCGCTTCGCGGACGTCCCTACGTCGTGCCCGGCGACGTCCAGACTCTCGCCGAGCCGGTGCTCGCCCACCGCATCCTGATGTCGCCGTCGTTCGAAGCGTCGGGTGGGACCGTGGCCGAGGCGGTCGCGGAGGCAATCGCGTCCGTGCCCGCGCCGCCGACCGACCGGCACCGGTGACGCTCCGCGCCGCAGGCCTTCTCGTCGGTGGAGCCGGTCTGGCGTTGTGGGGCTGGTTCAGCCGGCTGGCCGGAGCTCACCGCGTTGGGCGCCGCCGCGGTCACTCTCGTCGTTCTCGTCCTGCTGGTCGCGGGACCTGCACCTCGAGTGCGGGTGGCCGTGGACCAAGCGGCGCTGCGAGTCGTGCGCGGGCAGGAGGCAACCGTGCGGATGAAACTGCACCTCCCCCGGCGCCGGCGCTGGCTCCGGATCGTCGAGGGATCGCCGTCCGCGCCGGTCGCGACGTCGCCACTGACCGGTTCTGGAGCGGGTGATGACCTCACGCTTCGTCTGCCCCTCGACACCTCGCTGCGCGGCGAGCGGCCGATCGGACCCTACGCGGTCGTGCACGGCGACCCGTGGTCGATCGTGCGGCGCGTGACCGCCCGGTCGGAGGGCGGCGTGCTCACCGTCCACCCGCGAACGGTCCGGGTTCGGCGGTCGGCGTTGCCGGCGCTCCAGCAGGAAGAGTCCGAGTTCGCGAGCCGCCGCACCGGCGACGAGCACTTCTTCGCGCTGCGCGACTATGTGCTCGGCGACGAGCCGCGGACCGTGCATTGGCGCTCGTCCGCGAGAGCCGGGAAGCTCGTCGTCAAGCAGCAGGTGTCGGGGGCTCCGAACCACACCGTGATCGTGCTCGACACGGACGCGTCGGCATATTCCTCCGACGACCAGTTCGGCAGCAGCTGGGTTGCCGAGCGGTTCGAGGCAGCAGTCGAAGTGGCTGCCTCCTTCGCGGTCGCTCAGGCAGACCGAGCCGCGCAGCTGCACGTGGTCACGACGTCGCGCGGCGCTTCGGTGACCACGGCTGCCGCCGGCGCGACGGACGTGTTCCTCGATGCGTTCGCGGCGGCGAGCGCAGTGCCACCGGTCGACACGGCGCCGGAGGAGATTGCACCGCTCGTCCGGCGGACGCATTGCCGCCTGCTGATGCTGATCACGGGCACGCCCGGACCGCGCGTCGTGGGGGCGATGCGCACGGTCGCGCCGATCACGTCCTCGCTGACGATCGTCCGTGTCGCGTCTGGGCGGCAAGAACCGCTGCAAGGTCTACGCGTGCTCGACGTCGTCGGCGCCGAGGATCTGGTGGCAGCGCAGTGACTCGCGGACAGCAGCTCGCGGTGACCGTCACGTGCCTCGTCGCAGCCGTGACCTATGCCGGCGCGGTCACGACGTGGGCGATGGGCTTGTTCGTGCTTCCGGGTGTCGCGGGTGCGGCGTTGCTCGCGACGCTACTTGCGGCGCGCCGCATGTCGGGGATGGCGATTGGCGTCGTCGGAGCCCTTGTGCTGGGCTGGGCGGAGCTCGCGAACATCTGGACCGGCACGGCCAATGGGCCGGCCGCCCGCTCGACAGCCGTCGCAGCGGGGTGCACGGTGATCGCCGTGGTCCTCGCACACTCGCGCCGGCCCGCGCTCTTTCTCGCCGGAGTCGCCGGCGTGGTGGTCGGGGCGCTCGTTCTCGGTGCAGCCGGCGAAGTTCGGATCGTGGTCGTCGCGGCCGCGGTGTGCGCGGCGCTCACGCTCGGCTGGATCGAACGGTCGCACCGCAACTGGACTGCACCGCCGCGGCGAGGCATCGCGCTCGTTCTCTTGTCGCTGCTCGCCGGCGCGGCCGCAACCGGAGCCGTACTGCTGCAGGCGCAGAAGGATCCGAGAGACCCGGCGCTGATCGCACAAGGTGTGGAGTACCCCGGAATCAAGCCCGCCTGGACCGACCCGCTCGCCACGGCTTCGAATGCACTCGGTGTGACAGCCGCCCAAGACAGCCGCGAACCCGTCTAGCTCCAGCACGAAGCCTCATACACCTCGCCCCACCTCGAGACCAGCCGCGAAGGACGCAGTTCGGCCCGATCCCGCCCCGGTTCGCAAGCACACGTCCCGGTCGATCTGGCTCTACGTGGTCGCTGCGATCGTGCTCGTCGTGCTCGTCCTCGCCGCGTTGCTCGCGGCGCGCCTGCTCTCCACGCGATTCGCATGGCGGCGGGTGCGGCGTCGGCTGGCGGCCGGTGCGCCTCCCGACCAGGTCACTGGTGCTTGGGCATGGACGCGAATGCGGCTGGAAGCGTGCCGGCTGCCGCTGGCCGCAGACGTCTCACCCGACGTAGTCGTCGCCGGGCGGGTGATGGACGACGTCCCGGCAGACGTCTACACGCCGCTGCAGGCGCTCGCGGCGACGACGACGACAGCAGCCTTTTCAAGCGAGCAGTCGCTGGGCGCTGCCGAGGTCGCCGCCGCGTGGACGGCAGCCGGCAAGGCGGACGAATCGGCACGCGAGCTCCTGACGAGGCGCGCCCGGGCGCGCCTCGCGTTCCGTGGCCCGGCTTCGACGGTGCGGTCGCACTGATGACCGCGATATCGCCCACCAGCTGGACGGGCTACGCGCCGCTCGACGCGGACGCACGCGTGCAGTTCCAGGCGGCCGTCAGCGACATCCGAGAGGGTCTCCGACGCCGGCGGAGCTGGAGCTATCTCGCCGTCGAGAACGTGAAGAATCGCTACCGGCGGACCGTGCTCGGCCCCTGGTGGCTGACGTTGCAGATGGTGATCCTCATCGTCGGCATCAGCATCGTTTTCGGGCAGCTCCTGAACACCGACCTCCGAACCTTCGTCCCGTATGTCGGACTCGGATACATCGTCTTCAGCCTGCTCAGCGGCCTGACGAGCACCGCCGCCGTTGTCTTCATCGCCGGCTCGAGCACCCTGAAGAGCACGCGTCAGCCGCTGAGCAACCTCGTGTTGCGCGACGTCGGCGTCGAGTTCATCAACTTCGCGCACAACATGGTGATCTACCTCGTGTTCCTGGTGATCGGACTCGTGCCGCTCAGCCCGAAGATCCCGATCGCGCTGCTGATCGTGGTGGTCATCGCGGCGAACGGGTTGTTCCTTGGCCTGTGGCTCGGAATCGCCGTCGCACGGTTCCGCGACCTCCAGCCGTTCGTCAACTCGATCCTCGGGGTGGCCATCTTCTTCTGCCCGGTCTTCTACGACCTCGACAGCTTGAGCTCGGGGATCAGGAACGTCCTGCTGGTCTGGAACCCCTTCACGTACCTGATCATGGCGTTCCGCGCGCCGTTGCTTGGCGAGCCGTTGCTGTGGTCGTACTACGTCGGCTCCGCGATCGTGACGGTGATCAACGTTGCCGTCGGGCTCGCCGTGTTCACGCGCGCCCGTTCTCGGCTTCCGTACTGGGTGGCGTGATGGCTCAGATCAGCCTCGGCAACGTTCGCGCCCAGTACGAGCTGCTGTCGGTCCTCGACTACAGCCTGAAGCGTCGCGTGGTCGAGACCATTCGACGGAAGGCCGCCCCTCCGGTAATCGATCGACGCCCTCAGCGGCATCGACCTCGAAGTACCGGACGGCTCGCGGCTCGGACTCGTGGGCGCCAACGGAGCAGGCAAGTCGACGCTGCTCGCGATCATGGCCGGCGTGCTACCGCCGACGAGCGGCAGCGTCGAGGTGCACGGTCGCGTGCTCGCGCTGCTCGGGGGCGCGGCGGAGGGTCTCGACCAGGAGGCGACAGGTCGCGACAACATCGTGAGCACCGGCGTTCAGCTCGGCGAGACGCCCGCGGCCATGCGGAAACGGATCGACGACGTGACCGAGTTCAGCGGGCTCGCCGCCCGGATCGACCACCCGGTCTACTCGTACTCGACCGGGATGCAAGCCCGCCTTCGCTTCTCGATCCTGACGTCGCTCCGACCGGACATCCTGCTCCTCGACGAGGGACTCGGGACCGCAGACGCAGAGTTCGCACATCGCGCCGACGAGCGGCTCCGCGAGTTCATGTCGTCCGCCGGCATCGTCGTCCTGGCCAGCCACGGCGACGATCTCCTCCGCAGCCAGTGCGACACCGCCGTCTGGCTCGATCAAGGGCGTGTACGCGAGCAGGGAGAGCTCGACACAGTCTTGGCCAACTACCACGCGTCGTACGTCGAGCCGACAGGCATACGTGAGGGCGCGTTCTCCTGAGGAAAAGAACGTTACTGGCGCGCTCCGGACAGGTTCCGGCGCCGGCAGAGATCATGGCTTCTGACAAACCTTTGCGTGTAAACGGATCCTTTGACGAGATCAGTCGTGCGCGGTCGCGGCCTGTTCCGGATGCGGTACGCCGACCAGGGAGCGAAGCGTCCCATTGCGAGCCCCGCCCAGCTTTTTCGTTGGTGCGACCAGATGCACGCTGATGCACTTCCGCATCGGGAAGTCGTGGTAAGGCATGTCGCCGCGCCACCGATTGTGGCTCTCGGCTGACAAGAAGTAGGTATCGGGGTCATCCATCGCTTTCGATAGAACTGATTCGAGACGGTCGGGTTGATCCCCATGTCGCACCGTCAAGTACTTGAGCCGCGCAAGGTGGTCATCGCTTCCTTTCCCACTGAGCACGTGATCGACCGCGTGGATGGAGATCCCTGATGGCTTCATCGCCCTCAGCATCCCAGCAATGACTGCGTCCAGGCCGTTCTCGTCGATGTGTTCGAGAACTGAGATGGAGTAGACGCAGTCGAAGTCAGACGGCGCGATCGCGTCAAGCCTGTCGCTGAACTCGTCCCGCACGAACGTGACGGTTGGACTTTCGTCTCGAAACCTGTCGAAGTCAACTGGCCCGTTTCCTGAGCCGTCGTAAGGATCGACTACCCAGACGTCGTAACCGCACCGAGCCAGAAGGTCTGCTACGAACGGTTGGCCCGCCCCGATCTCCAGAATTCGACCGCCGCGCGGGACATTCGAGAGGACGGCCTTAACGGCCCATGGACGTTGAACGTCCTTCAGGTCTCCCTGGGCGGTTGATAGCGGTCTTAGATGCTCGTAACTGTCTACGAAGTCCCCCACGGTCGCATAGCTGAGTGGCTCAGTCGAATAGGTGGCGTAACGCTCAACAACCCGCTCGAGGTCGCGCTCGCTGAACCAACCGCTCGCAACGGTCCGGCGCTCGTTCCGGGCCGGCGCGTCTAGCGCGGGTGAGCCTTCTCCATCCGCTGGTGGAGATGGGGTGTCGCGCGCGATAGAGGTGGCTTCGCCGGCAGCTCGGTCGGCAACCGTGCGTGCGACGGCTTGGCGCACAAGTTCGTGATACTTGGAGACGCCGTCGTGGAGCGCCCGCTGAGTAGCACTCAACCAGCCATAGCCGTGGAGCGTGTCGGGCTCAAGGTGGGTCCCTTCCGCCCACTCATTCCATGCATTAAGAAAGATAAACGGTTCATCGATCTTGCGTCTCAGCGCGGTTTGGAACACGATCTTTCGAAGCCATTCTTCATACTGCTCCGGATTTGAGCCAACCAGAATGTGAGCTCGGCTACGGCGTCTGGCGGTATTGTCCCAGGACGGCATCACACCCCGAAACCACTCGTACTCGGGGATGTCCCGGGCAACCTGATGCATCGCGACCTCAACGTAGTCCTCGAGATACCCTGCAAAGTCTGGCACGACTCCCTCCACCGCGGCGTGTTCGAGCAGAAAACGCTCCGTGTGCGGCGGAAACTCGACCGCGCTATCAAACCCAAACGGACGGGGGTCGTCGATCCCAAAACTCTGAACTGCTGCGAGGTGAATGTCCTTTCCGAGAACACCTCGTGCTACCGACCGCCACGTTTCCGTCGCGGCTCGCACATTAGGAATGAGATTTGCTCGGTAGACGAGCAGCAGCGGGCGGTCGCGAACGTGAATGTAGCGACTATCCGAAAGAACAGGCAGGAGATCTTCCATGAAACGCTCCGCCCAGTCACCGGAGTACGTCTGCTGAAGAAGGATCTCCTCGTCGAGGCCGTCCCAACGACGAGTCCAGTTCTCATTTGCCCAGCAATAGCAGAACGGCATGTTCGGCTCGCCGCGTTTGATCATCTGGTTCAGCGGTAGGTCTAGTACGCGGCGACCATCAAACCAGTAGTAGTAGTAACAGAAACCGTAAATGCCGTATGCCTTAGCGAGGGCCGCTTGCTGATCCAGCACGAGTGGGTCGCGGAGATCGTAATACCCGCCGTCGTAAGGAACCTGCGGTTGGTAGTGCCCGCGAAATGCTGGACGGCCCGCACGGACATTCGTCCACTCGGTGAACCCCTCACCCCACCACTCGTCATTCTCTTCGATCGGATGGAACTGAGGAAGATAGAACGCGATCAACTTGACGTCAGGTTCGACAGCCGCGGGAACAGCGACCCATCCTGCGCCGTCCCCGCCTCGATCGAGCACCTCGCAGTAAAGCGAGCTCACCTTCGCAGCAGCATGATCCCACCGCAAATACGTCTCGGCGAACGCCTTCCCCGCCTCGCCAATCCGCTGACGGAGACTCGCGTCGTCGGCCAAGGTCGCGACCATGTCGAAGATCTCTTCGGCGTCGCCTCGGTCAAGGAGCAACGCGTTCTCCGCGTGGATGAGTTGCCGGCCGATGTTCGATCTGGGTAGGACGACTGGTTTCCCTGAAACCAAGAAGTCGGGCAGTTTAGACGGAAAGCGGTACTCGTTAAAGTCATCTGCCGCTCCCGGCTGCACGAGGATGTCTGCCAGTTGCAGTACCTGCCACAGCTTAGATCGAGTTAGGAAGCCTAGATCAAGCACTGCATCACCAAGTTCGAGCTCCTGGAGCCATTCCGCGGGCGTATGGTTATGACCCGTTCTTACGAGCCGCGCGGGGTATCCTCCTCTTCGTAATAGGGCAACTGCAAGGTAAAGGCTCCGCATCTCGGAAACGTTCGAGGCGTGAAGGTTGCCCGTATACACGAGGACGATCTCGTCGGCGGCGATACCGAGATCTGTCCGTAGACTGCCCGCGCCCCGATTATCTCGGGCACCTTCATCGAATCCCGGCCAAAATACAGTTCGGGGGATGCCAGGTGGTACGCCGTCGAGCAGTCGGTCGATCACTGCTGTAAGGCCGCTGGCCCGCTCCACGAAGCTATTGGCCCGCTGTGGATGTGACCGCCAACCGGCAATCAAGGGTTCCGTGAGTGCAGGCGGCAGGTCGTCCAGCGCAGCAAGCGCTTCCTTGCCGATCTCGTCCTCTACAATAATGCGCTCATTGTCTTCGAAGTGCACGACGTAAGGACAGTCGCACTGCGCACTAAGTGCCTCGGTGAACTTGCGCACATGCTCGCGCGGCGTGAATGCATGAATGATGTCGGGCTTGGCGCGATCTCCGAATAGTTGCTCGCCGCGAAGAGCGTGTGCGTAGGTCGTGATTACGAAGGACTGCTGACCGACGACTTCGAACGAAGCAAGGTTGTCGGGTATCGCGATGGCGGGATTGATTCCCTGCGCTCTGAACATCCGCGCGAGTGCGAGTGCGTGGTACGCGCTGTTGCCGAAGAAGTCGCAGTGGCTGACCAACAAGACGTTCGGGTTCGTACGCGACGTCACTGATCAAACAACCTGCCGATGTGGTAAGGATCACCGGCATCCAGGCGACGCCCCCAACGATCACGCAAGAGCAACAGATCAAGAGAGGTGGTCGCCGCCACTTGCCGGTTGGTCGCCTCGCGAACGAATCGCGCTTGTGGAGAGACGACGCAGTGCAAACCGCGTTGGGCCGCGCGGAAGGAAAGGTCGACCCAGGCGAGTTTCGTTTCGCTGTAGTGACGATTCATGCCGCCGAGAGAGAGGAGCAACGCCCTGCTAATCATGACATTGCGGCCCGACACTGCCGCCACTGCACGAGTGCACGACAGGGATCCTGCATAACCATCGGAGTCAGCATTCCTACCAATAAACGCCGCACCTACGGCGCCATCTATGCCGATTACCAACCCCGCCTCGTCTATTAGTCCGGCCGAGTCGACCACGACGCCGCTCGCACATGCCACCTTATCCAGTCGCGCGTAGAACTGCAGATGCTCAGGCCACTCTTCGCTCGCAGGCAATAATCCTGGTTCAAGAAATAGCAGCATATCCCCCAGCGCAGATTCGGCGGCATCTGCTAGGCAGTGCGCAGGCTTCATCGCGATCGGCTGTGCGGGCGTCGAGCCCACCGCAGCCGCGGCGTCAACTCCCCAACACCACACGTCGAGAGGCGTTGGGAGGTTCGTGAGGTACGTCTGGAATGTTGAAGCAACGGCGTTGGCATCGTCGATCGGCCCCAGAATGAGCGAAAGAGAGGGCGGCTTCGCGGGGCTCGGGGCCAACAACGCGCGATGCGCGAGATAGGGATGCGGTCTCACGGATGCCGCCACCCCGCGTCGACGCAGATGTGCTGAAACGGCGGCCGATTGGAGCGACTCGATGTCTGCTTTCGCATCGCCTTGAGCAGCGACGCTGCCAGGTACGCGACGCCAGCGGTAGTGGATGGCCGGTACGTGCCGTATGCGATCGGTGTGCTCGCTCAACCGAAGCATGAACTCGAAGTCCTGAACGTTGTCGAAGTTGGAGTCGAAACCACCAACCGTGGTCGCCAGAGTCCTCCGAACGACAAGCAAGTGACCAACGTACATGACGCCGAGAAAGAGATACGGGTCCCAATCAGGTTTGACAAGCGGTTCTTGAGGAACTCCGTCTTGGTCTCCGTACTCTTGATCAGTGTAGATCACATCGACGGCTGAATCGTCATTCATTACACGAACGACCGCGAGAAGAGCATCCGGAAGAACGAGATCGTCGTGGTCAACCAGGGCGATGTACTCACCACGCGCAAGATGCAAGGCCTTGTTAGTCGCAGCCGATATGCCCGAATTTGTAGGCAGATGCGTGACGGAGATTCTATTGTCCCACGCAATCAGCCCTGACAGGAAGGCGGTAAGCGCTTGGGAAGTGCTGCCGTCGTCGACGACGATCAACTCCCACTGGGAGTACGATTGCGACAGGATGGACTTGACCGTGTCCGACAGTACCTCAGTAGGTGTATTGAACGTAGGAATGAGGATCGAAATAAGAGGTCGGTATGCAAGTTGCTCCGCCATGCGAACTGATTCGGCTCGGCCACGCCACGCGAGTACCTGCTTCACGATCTCGGCGTCGTCCTGCTCCAGCGTCGTATCTCCAAGATCTGCCGCGTTCGGCGTGAGCCCTGGGTTGCCGGTGGGACAGAGCCACTCCCCGATCTCCTCTTCCAGGCTTCGGGGAGGCAACTCAGCTGTGGAGATCACTTCTGGCGGTACGGATCGTCGACCTTCGCCCAGACCTGCGATTACGTAATGCAGCAACGGTTGCATTCCTGCCTCGCGAACGTCAGGGTATGCGTCTAGGTAGTAGCTGCTAGAAAAACGGGGGCTAGGATCACGCCCTTCGCGCCATCCGACGGCGGAGTAGTGGTCAAGTGGATCGACCCCAGCCGCGGTAATATCAGGATATGTGGCTAGGTAGTAATCGGCGTCGAAATGGGCCGCCAGCAAGTCCCTTTGATTTTCCGATAGCCACGCAGACTCGGAGTGTTGCGCGGAATCAGCCACCACGTCATCATGCGTCGGCATGGGCTCATCTCGCGCCTGTAATGATGAGTCAGGAGAAATCGAAGCCATTGCGCGATCCGGCTGATGCACCTTCACGTGCACCATCCGACCTTCTCGGCGGCCGTACTCGACGTAATGCATCAGAGGGTTGATCCCCGACGTCAGGACATCGTGGTTACCCAACAGGTACGCGTCGACGTCGAACTCGCCAGACCCTCGGAGGGCCAGGTACTGCCGGAGGTAGTTCAATTTCCTTGGAGTCGGCGGCAAGAGCCACGTACCAAGCTGCGACAGGGTTCGCCACCG
Source organism: uncultured Gaiellaceae bacterium (assembly GCA_963705515.1). GTDB lineage: Bacteria > Actinomycetota > Thermoleophilia > Gaiellales > Gaiellaceae > Gaiellasilicea. The sequence goes on along the minus strand of CAVPJV010000008.1, from coordinate 432,188 downwards.
TGAAGTGCGGCGGCCGCTCACCGACTGCAACCTGTGAAGCAGTGCTGTGTGCGCACCTAGCGCTGCCTCGAGCTCTGCCGTGCGGGCCGCAAGGCCGTCCGCATGGGCGCGCGCGGATTCGAGTTCCGCGACAAGGCCATCTGCTTCCGCCCGTACGACGCCATGTTCGGCGCTGAGAGCCTCTCGCTCACTGGCGGCTTCGGATCTCAGCATCTGGAGCTCGTTGTGAGCGAACTCGACTTCCGCGCGAGCGTTCTCGAAGTTCGTTCGTGCGGTCTCGAGCTCGTGCCGCAGTCGAGTGCGCTCGTTATCGACCTCCGCCTGCCGTGCAGCGGACTCACGACCAGCTGCGGCTGCGGCTTGTTCGTGCTCTCTGAGCGCCGCGGCCGTGCTCTCGAGCGCACCCTCGAGGTGTTCGACCAGGATGCGAAGCTCGCCGTTCTCCTCGAGGTTGTCAACGATCTCGGCTCGCAGCCGATCCTGCGCGGCTTGGGAAGCTTCTAGCTCCGCCTCGACGGACGACAGCAATTCGTCGGCCGTCGATGCGAGCTCGTCGGCCGCGAAAGAAGTGTCCTCGAGCTGCTTTGCGAGCCGGTTCGCTTCGGCGTTCGCGGCATCGAGATCTGCCAGCGCTTTCCTGCGCGCCGCGGCAGCCTCCAACTCTTCGGCAACGATCCGCGCAGTGAGCCGTTCCGCCTCCGCCCGAGCTTCTGTGAGTTCTTGCAGCAGCGCTCCGCGGTCCGACGCCGCTTGTGCTTCCAGCGCGCCGAGTGCGGCGTTGGCGCCTGCGATGCGCTCCTCGAGTTGCTCGACGGTCGCCCGCGCGGTGTGGAGACCGCTCAACAAGGTCTCCCGCTCAGCGCTAGCGTTTGCCTCCAATGCCGCGGCGCGGGCGACGGCTTCGTCCGCGGAATTCCTGAGTCGGTCGACTTCGGCCTGAGCGGTGTTCAGTTCCTCACGCGTGCGGGCGGTCTCTGCATCCGCGGCATCGACGCGTGCTTGAGCCGCCTCGACCGCGGCGGCTAGTTGTCTTGCTTCCTCACCAAAGCGCTCTACTTCGTGTGCCAGCCGGTCACGTTCAGCGTGGAGCGCGGCCACGTCGGCCTCGTGTGTGGCAGCTTGGGAGGCAACGGCGGCTAGAGAGGAGGTCATTTCTCCGACCTCCTCGCGCAGCTGCTGAACCTCGACTTCTCTCGCCTCGAGCTCGAGACTGCGTGCTTCTATGTCCCTACCGAGTGCGTCCCGTGCTGCCGCTCCTTGCAGCGTCTGCTCTCGGGACGCGTCAAGTTCGAGCCGCGCCTCTTCGAGGATCGGGCCAAAGGCTTTGTCTGCGCGCGCGAGCTCGTCTCGAACCTGATCGAGAACCTGTACCGGGTCCGTTCCCCGAAGCGCAAAATACGCTTCCTTTACCCAACTGACGACGTCAGATCGTCCCTCGAGGTCTCTCCAGTCGAAGACGTGGTGCCGCTGTCTTTCCGAGAGGAAGTGCTCGATTTCGACAGTAGCTCGGTGGGAGCTCCCGGGCCATGTGATGCCAAGGTCTTCTCCGACTCTCGCAACGACTCCATGCCAGTTGCGGAGGAGCTCGTCGTACAGGACGACCGACCGTGCGCGACCGCGCGAATGCTGCTCGTATTCGATTGTGTGTCGCAGCCAGAGGAGGAGCGACTTCGTGGTCGTGAACCCATTGCGTGCTCTCAAAGAAGCCGCGACCTCGAGTGGGTTGCGAACGACGAGAGCGATGGCCGGCGCAGCCTGGAGCTCTGCCAGGACTGCGAGCCAAACCGGGAGTAGACGCGCAATCCTCGGATCCTTTACGACGAACAGCGACGAGGAGCCGTACTCCTCATGAAGCAGAAGCGCCAGCTCCTGGCGCAGCTCCCGAGCTGCGGCCGATACGAACGCTCCATCCGGGATTGCTGCCACGTCGTCCCAGGAGGAACCCATGCTACCCAGGAAGACATCGTGCGCTTGAAGCACCCTCACCGGTTCCCAGAAGCCAAGCTCGTTGTCCTCTGCCGGCGCCAGGACGTGCTTGGGTAGGTCGCAGCCAAGGAGGCTCAGTACACGCGCCAGCGCAGACGTCCCGCTCCTGTGTGAGCCGGCGACCAAAATCGCTGTGCGCTCGAGAACGGGGGTAAGCGGGCTGCGGCCGATATCGACGACTAGATCGTCAAACTCACCGTTCAACTAATCCGCACCTCCTTCATATGCCCGTCCTGAGCCGCTGCCGAGAGTGGCGACTAGCAGCCCCGTCCTAACGCGTGGATACACGGCGCGGACGCCCGAACGACACAGCGCTTCGCGAAAGTATCGATGAGAGCCAAGCCGAGTATCGCTGCGAGACGCACGAGACGACCAGTTTACGCCGCCGCGGACGAACGACCCGCCACGTGCGCGCGCATCGCGTTCGTGCAGAGGACGGCTCGGCGGTCGGTCTGCGTCGGTGCGTTGACGGCGTCCCGGGCTGCGGCCCACTTGCTGGCGAGGCGCCTCGTCCGCACCACCGCACGGACGCCACCATGTCGCTAGTACGCAACGCAGTCCGAAAGTTGAGCGGGGTACGCGTAGGGAGGCATCGTGTTCAATAGCTCGGTGTGAGTACAGGCGCGTCCGATTGCGGCAGCATGTACGAGGATGAGGCGTCTTTGCGTGCGGCGGTTGCCGAAGGAAGGCACCGCGAAGTTGTCGGCGGCCTCTGGGAGGACATCGGGACGCTCCAGCGCGACTTCCTTGTCCAACAAGGATTGATGCCGCATCACAAGTTGATCGACATTGGGTGCGGCGCGCTTCGCGCTGGCGTCAAGCTGATTCCGTACCTCGAGCCCGGGAATTACTACGGCATTGACATCTCACCGACGCTTCTCGACGCGGGGTACGAGCGAGAGATCGTCGGCACATCACATGAGCAGCGCATGCCGAGAAATCACCTCGCAGTGACAGGTAGCTTCCAGCTCGCAGCGTTCGAAACCACGTTCGACTTCGCCATCGCACAGTCCGTGTTCACGCATCTCCCCCGGCAGCGACTGGTCGAAGCGCTCCACGAGACTGCACCGTTTCTCCGGGCGGGTGCGATCTTCTTCAGCACCTGGTTCGTCGCACCTGATCCCGGTGTCCTCGACTCCCCACAGCTGCAGCCGCACGGCATCGAGACTCACTACGACCGCGACCCTTTCCACTCGAGTGTCCCGGAAATCGTTCGGGAAGCGCGTCAGCCTGGATGGGTTCCCGTCTGGATTGGCGAGTGGGAGCACCCGCGCTCACAACAGATGCTTGCAATCGTTCGTCAGTAGTGGCGCCAGCCCACGCCAGCCCACGCCGGCACATCCGACCAGTGCGATCGGAACGCCGCTCCACGTTCCGCCGTGGCGCCACTTGCTTCTCCAACGCTCCGCGGTGGCTTCGTTCATCGACCGTGCCCGCTGACTCATGCGGCACCGGGCGCCCGAGCAGCACGCGGTCGACGACGTTCATCGCGGGAACGGCGCAGAGGGGCACCTTGCGAAGCCTCGGTACCTCAGTGACCGCCCCGGGTGTCGGCGAGGAGGCTCAACGGCCGTGTCAGATGGACACTTATCGGTACTACCTCTCGAAGCCGAAAGCCACAGCTGCTGGCGGGAGCCGTGAGTGTGCGGACGCGCCCGCCCGTAGAAGACGTCGGCTAGATCGAGTCCATGAAGCCGGCAACGCCCCAGTCGGCGTGCTTGCGGCCCAGGCTCTCCGCGTACCGGTAGCGCGGCGCCGGCTCGCCCTCGTCGTCGTGGAGGAAGGCGTCGTCTTGGAAGACGAAGACGTCCTCGGGGCAGCAGTGGACGACCATGCTGTTGCGCGTCAACTCGGGGCGCCGCGAAGGGGATCCGCCGTGCACCAGCTGCCCGTGCCAGATCGCGACGTCGCCGCGCTCGAGCAGGGCGTACTCGCGCGGCCCAATCGCTTCGCCTCGCTCTATGATGAGCCGCTGGTACTCCCCGAGTGCATCGCGATGCGCGCCCTCGGCGTCGCCGGTCCTCTCGAGCGCGACTCGATAGAGCTCCACCTGGTCGACTTCGAACTGATGGCTTCCCGGCACGTACGAGAGCGGACCGGAGTCGGGATGAATGTCCTCAAACGCCGTCCAGACCCCCGCAAACAGGCTCGGCGGGAACGTGTGGAAGTACGGCGCGTCCCGATGCAGGGCCTGCATCGTCGAGTACTGAAACGTCAGCGAGGTGTAGACCGCCGCCGGCCGGCCGAAGACGAAGTCGAGGACGCGCATCACCTCCGGGTTCTTCGCGATGCGCATCGCCGCGTCCGAGGAAAGGTGAAAGTTCGTCAGCCGGTGCTGTCGGCCCTCCGAGTCACGGTGGTTTGAGGCTTCCGCGGCGTTCGCCTCGAGGTAACGGTGGTAATCCTCACGCGCCGCATCGATCAGCTCGACCGAGTGCAGCCCCGGAATCACTGTGAAACCGACATCGATCATCTCGTGCGCAACACGCTCCAACACGGCGTCGCCAGCGGCGCGGCGCGCGATCTGCTCGCGCGCGCCCGGCTCATCGAGCCAGAGTCCAGCTGAGACCATGCTGGTCACGCGCGCAAGCCTACCAACGGGCCGCAGCATTCGCAGGAGTGGCAAGGGCTACAAATGCCTGGGGAAGATCGTCGCCGTGGCTGTAGTCCAGCATTTCGAACCCTAAACCGCCGGCCTCGCGCTCGAAGTACGCATGCGGAACGATCGTCTCACCGTAAAAGGCAGGCGCCTCACGGCTACCGCCGCCGCCAGTGGGGACGAAGAGGACGTGGCCAAATGCGGCCCGCCGCCGCCACGACTCGTGGTTGAATCCGGCAGTGGCGAGCGCCGCGCCATGCGCATCCTCGTTCCGGCGTGCGTTCCACGAGTCGACATGCGCCTCCTTGAGCGTAGTGAGGAAGACGATGCCCCCCGGCCGTAGAAGGCGGCCAAACTCCCGCAGCCAAGCGCGTAGGGGGTCCTCGGCGAGGTGCGAGAAGACGGAGTATGCCGTGACGACGTCGAACGACCCGTCGCCGAACCCAAGCGGGGGCATCGGATCGCACCGTTCGAAATTCCCGTACGGCATAGAGCTGGAGCAGATGTCGATACAACCATCGTCGATGTCGACGCCAACCAAGTCACCCGGCCGGCAGTTCCGCAGAAAGAGACGGTAGATTCGCCCCCAGCCGCAGCCGAAGTCGAGGACGCGCCCTATCTCTTGGGCTGGAACACCCCGATCGGTTAGCAAACGCAACGCGCGAGTGTAGAACCGCCCGGCCTCGCGCAAAGCGTCAAGGCCACTCGAACCGACCCAGGCGCGCTGGACTTCGTCCCCGGGAAGCGCCGGCGCGACGAGACTCTCTGCAACGCGCGCGTGCGCGAGAAAGTCGACCCATTGGTCATCGCTCAGCGATAGAGCTTTGGCGAAAGGCCAGTGATTCGACTCTTGCACGGGCGTGAAGACTAGCCACGTCCACTCGCGGGTGGGCAACGTTGCGGGGGCGTACGACATGTTGCACGCTAGGCGGACCTCACCGAACCGGCTCGTAGCCGGCGAGCGTCATCACGATCCCGAGCACGTAGAAGAGCGGGTGGAGACGCATAGTCAACGCCTTCGCAGACGCCGTACACGTTGTTCGCGCCGGCAACCTGGTCGTCGCGGCGGGGTCGGCCCGTTCGGGCACGACTCGAAGGACATCGAGGTGGTGCCGCCGATGCAGTTCACGAGCGCCCTCCTCTGTATCTCGGTGAAGGCGCGGGCCTACGTCGACGACTAGACCTGCTAGCTATCGTTCAACTGCTCACTTGATTCATCACCCGTTCTGAAGCTGCTACCGAAAACGGCGACTAGCAGTCGCTTCCTAACACCTGTATGCACAGCGCCAAGCCCGAACGACCCCCACACCGACTAAGCGTGCCGTTGCGAGTGGCTGACTGCAACGGGGTATGCCGGCCCAAAGTCGCACGGGCTCCCTAACAAGTCTGCGCCCGCGCTGGAAGCGCAGCGCTCCGTGACATTGTCCCGCCGCCTCAGGGCGGCCCTTCTATGAAGCGAAGCTTGCTTGTCGACCAGCCGCCGCGCAGGTGCGCAGACGGATGTAGCCCGACGGCAGTGCTCTAGCCGCGCGAGCAGGGGATCGTGCCGCCGCAGCCGAAGGGGCTGATCGGGCGCGTCGGCGGAACCGTGAGCGAGAACGGGATCGACAGCTCCGCGGGGGCGGCGAGCCGGGCACGGAACGCAGTCGTGCCGTCCGGCGGAGCTGCAAGTCGGGCGGAGAAGATGCCGTAGCGGTCGGCACGGAGACGCGCGGCTGCGACCCAGCGGTTCTTGGTCATGCGCTCCACGATCACCGCGCCGGGCTTGCCGGAGGGTGTGCGTCCCCAGACCGAGACGGCGTCCTTCTGTTTGAACGCGACGAAGGGGAACCGGAAGGCCTCGAGCGAGTACTTCGCTTGACCGTTCGTCGTGAAGAACCCCGACTGGTACGGGCTCACCCGGAGTGGATCGTCCTGAAGCCGGAACCAGATCACGGCGCTGACCCCGGCGCGCCACATGCGGAAGAGCGCCTCCGACACCCAACGCGCGTGCAGCTTCTGAGGCACGCCCTTCGGATCAGGCGGCTTCGTGTCCCAGCTGATCTCGGTCACCCAGAACAGGGGCTGCCCGCTCGAGACAACTGTGCCCTGACGCTTCGCGGCCAGGAGCAAGGCGCGGATCTCCGGCAGCTCGCCGATCGAGGCGTTGCCTGGGATCTTCGCCTCCCAGTCCGGTCCTCCGTTCGCGTAGGCATTGTGGGCCCAGATGTCGAACCGCGTGCGCGCCGAGCACGTCTTGCGGTGCGGTGGCCGCATCGAGACGCAGAGCAGGTCGCTCATGAACTGCATCGGAGCGGCCACCTGGATGTCTTTCGAGTTGTGGGCGAAGGGTCCTAGAGTCCCGGCCACGACCTTGTTGCTCGACGCGACGGCCCGCACGGCGCCGGCGAACGCGTTGACCATCTTCCGGTAGTGGGCCGGCGAGGCAACGCGCCCGTTGATCCGCTGCGGGGCGAGGTTGCTTCCCGCGTTCGGCTCGTTCCACGCCTCCCAGTAGCGCACGCGCGGCAGGGGCTCCGTCTGCCCGGGGGGAGTGAACGTGCCGCTGTAGCGCCGCGCCGCTGCACGCGAGAATTGCGCGAACTTCGCCGGCGAGGGCCACGTCCCGGGCAGGCCGACCGCCGGACCTTCCGCCCACTTCGGCGAGTTGGTGATGCACAGCATCGGCGCGAGCCCGCCGCGGACGGCGTTTCTGACCTGGCGGTCGAGCGACGCCCAGTCGTACGCCGGATCGTTCGGATCCTCGGGGTCGGCCGGCGTTGCGGTCTCGACGGCGTTCCAGAAGAGGGGAACGCGCGTCAGAGTCGCGCCCGCCTTTCGGGCGCGGACGACGGACTACGTCCGCGTTCGGGCCAGTGAACGCACCGGGATCCAGGAAGCCGGTCTCCAACGGGCCGGCGGCCCCAGCGTTCGAGACCGCCGCGAGGGCGAGAGCCGAGCCGATGATCGCTGCGAGACGCACGGCGGCCCAGTGTACGGATGGCGGACGGGAGTCGTGTAGCCCGTTTGGGGGCATTCGGCAGCCCGTCTGGGCACTCGGGCAACGAGACGACGATGTGGCGCGGGGCTGCACCGGGGTCGACAGGGTGTCGCTCGGAGGCCGGAGCCGTCATGGCGGTCGGAACGGACGCCGCGCCGCGCGGCCCGCTAGCGCCGCGCCGCCCTGGCAGCGATGCCCGCCGCCGTGATCGCGACGAGCAGGAGGGCGACGAGCAGGAGCCCGCCGGAACCGGCCGTCGAGGCCGCCGCGGCGAGCGGGCTGGGCGTAGGCGCGCCGGTCGACTCAAGGACGGGGTGGCGTGGGATTGCGGGAGCAGGGTCGGCGCGATGCCGAGGGGTCGCTGGAGCGGCGTTGCCGCGGCGCTCGGGAGGGGCGCCGAACCGAGGGTCCTGGGCGAGGTCGAGGAGCGCGGGCGCGTCAACGCCGGCAACCCTCTCGACCTTGGCTCGCAAGGCGGTCGGGAGTGCCGCGCCACTCGCGGGCGGCGTCCGCCGGTCGGCACAAGTCCTGTCGCGGAGGGTACGACCTCGATGTACTGGGCGATCGCAGCATCGGACGGAACCGTCGGCGGCGGAACGGCGGCGATCGCGGGTGATGCCACCACGACCGCGACACCCGCCGAGCAGGTCGCAGCGATGAGCCAGCGCATCGACGACTAGGCTAACAAGTCGTGGACGAGGCGCGCTGGGGTCGCCCGGGCCGAGCCCGGCTCGTTTTGGACGGGGCCATCACGCTCTTGGTCGGGCGGCGTGTTCTTCGTCCTCGCCTACGAGAACGGGAGCTACGACACGACGACCTGGGCGGCGGCGGCGGTGCTCGTCTGGTGGACGCTGGGGCTCGTCGCGGTCGACGTTCTCCCCGGGCGACGGCCGCGGCGAACGGCGCTGGTCGCCGGGACGCTGCTGGCGCTCCTTGGCGCCTGGGCCCTCGTGTCCACGCAGTGGACGGCCGATGCGGACGCTGCGTACCTGCAAGCCGCCGAGGTGACGCTCTACGCCGGGGCATTCTTCCTCGTGGCGTCCATGGTCACGCGCGAGGCCACCCCGCGTGTCCTCGACGGAATCGCACTCGCGATCGTGGCGATTGCGCTCGTCGCGCTCATCGGCAGGCTGTTCCCCGGCGTCGCCTCGACCAGCGCGGCGGGGCGCGCGCTGCCCGCTCTCGTCGAGCGCCTGAGCTGGCCGGTCGGCTACTGGAACGGGCTCGCGATGCTCGTCGCGCTCGGGCTGCCGCTCTTGCTTCGGATCGTCGCCGGCACGAGGTCGCGATTCCTCGCTGCGGCGGCGGTGGCCGCGATCCCGCTGGTCGTCGCCGACATCTATCTCGCGTCGTCGCGGGGCGGCGCGATCGTGGGCGTCATAGCGGTTGCGACGTTCGTGGCCCTGGTCCGCGATCGCGTGCCCGCGATGGCTGCGGCGGCCGTCGGCGTAGGCGGGGGGGTCGCGGCGGTGCTCGCGCTCGAGTCCCGGCCCGTGCTCGTCAACGGGCCGTTCGCCTCATCTGCAGCAACCGTCGCAGGTCGTGAGGTTGCGGCGCTTCTCGTGGCGGTCGTCGCGGCAACGGCCGTCGCCTGGGTGCTTGTCGACCCCGTCGTGCGGCGGACAGCGCTACCGCGAAAGGCCGCCGTCGGACTTGCGGCCACGGCTGCCGCCGCCCTCGTCGTCGTCGTCGCGTTGTCGCATCCGCTCGCGCGCCTGCACTCCTTCGCGGAGCCTCCCGTAGCGTCCGACACGCCCAGCTTCGTGCGCGCCCATCTCGCCAGCGGAAGCGGCAGCGGCCGCTGGCAGTTCTGGACAGCTGCAGTCGACCAGTGGCAGTCGGCGCCGGTCGTCGGCACCGGCGCGGGCACGTTCGAAGCTTGGTGGGCCGAGCACGGATCCTTGGCGTTGTTCGTCCGCAACGCGCACTCGCTCTACCTCGAAAGCCTCGGCGAACTGGGGGCCGTAGGCTTCCTCCTCGCGTCCGCGATCTGGGTCGGCGGCTGTGCGATCGGCGTTCGCGCCTGCCGTCGCCTCGACGGCGAGGAGCGGACGTCACTCGCGGGCGCCACCGCGGTCGCCCTCGCGTTCGGAGTCGGCGCCGGAGTGGACTGGCTCTGGCAGCTTCCCGCGGTCTCGCTGGTCGGCGTCTCGGCGCTGGCCCTCGCGCTCGGTCCTCCGGTTCGTGAAAGGGCCCAGCGCCGCCGCTGGGGCGTGCGCGCCGCGCTCGCATCCCTGATCGTCCTCGTCCTGGTGCTCGAGCTGGTTCCGCTCCTCGCCGGCCATGCTCTTGCGCAGAGCCGACGGGCCGCCGCGGACGGTCGACCACTGGCTGCGCGTGACGCCGCGCTCCGCGCGCATGCGCTGAAGCCGTGGGCGACCGCGCCACTCGCGCAGCTCGCACTGCTCGCCGAGTCGCGCGGGGATCTCGTCGAGGCGCAGCGGTGGGCCGACGAGGCGCGCCGCGCGAATGCCGACGACTGGCGGGTTCGACTCCTCGCGGCGCGGATCGAAACCCGACGCGGTGCGATCGTCGCGGCGCGGGCCGATCTTCGAGCGGCGCGTCGTCTCAACCCCCGGTCCCCGCTCTTTTCGAGACCTTGACGTCCGCAGTCACAGGCATCGCCGACCTGCCCTATTGTGCACCTCGAGGACGGATCCTGACCTAGTCCGAGGGGGTGGTGGCTGTCGCTGTGCTGACCCGCGTCGTCGACGAAACTCAGTTGCCGGCCGCCGCGAGCGCGCCGACCCTTCCCGGGCGACGCCGCTTCTGGCACGACTCTTTGCGGCGGCGGGTGCTCGCTCTCGCCGATGTGACTGCGGTGATCGTTGCAGCCGGGGCCTTCTGGGCATCCGGCGCGCCGGCCGAGGACGCTGCCGCAGTCGTGCTCTTCGCTCCTGGCTGGCTCCTCGTCGCAAAGGCGTGCGGTCTGTACGACCGCGATCACCGTTCGATTCGGTGCTTGACGATCGACGAGCTGGGACGGATTGTCGGCCTCGCGGTCGGCGGCACCGCCGCTCTTGCGACGGTGATTCTCATCCTGGACGTCAACGAGCTGACCGCGTCGGCACAGCTCCGGCTCTGGATCCTCGTCGCAGCCGGCGTCTTCACGTTCCGCGTTGCCGCGCGCAGGATCTGGCGTTGGGTGACTCCGCCCGAGCGCACGCTGATCCTCGGAGACGGTGCGCTCGCGGACGGGACACGGAGGAAGCTCGAGCTCTTTCCGGACATCCACGTCGAGGCGGTCGCCTCGCGCGAGAGCTGGCGCCCCGGGGAGCTCTGTCACGACGAGTCCCTCGACCGGATCGATCGCATAATCGTCGCATCGCCGACGCTTGACGAGCGTCTGCTCGCCGAGGTGATCGCAGTGGCCCGTGCACGGCAGCTCAAGCTCAGCGTGGTGCCGCCTATCCGCGGGATGCTCGGCACCGCCGTCGAGCTTTCGCACGTCGCGGACCTGCCGTTCATCGAGTACCACACCTGGGACGCAAGCCGGACGACGTTGGCCGGCAAACGCTTCCTCGACCTGACCGTCTCGTTCGTTGCGCTCATCGTGCTCTCGCCGCTGTTGGTCGCGATCGCGGTGGCGATCCGCGCCGCGGGACCTGGCCCGGTGCTCTTCGTGCAGCAGCGCGCGGGAATCGGCGGTAGGCCCTTTCGGATGCTCAAGTTCCGGACGATGGAGGACGGCGCCGACGAACGCCTTGGCGAGTTCGTCGATATCGGCGAGCTCGAGGAGCCGGCGTTCAAACTCCGCGAAGACCCTCGCGTGACCACCGTCGGGCGCCTGTTGCGCCGCACGAGCCTTGACGAGCTGCCGCAGCTCGTCAACGTCTTGCGCAACGAGATGAGCCTCGTCGGCCCGCGCCCGGAGCAAGTCGAGATCGTCGAGCAGTACACGCCGGAGCAGCGCTTCCGCTTGCTCGTCAAGCCTGGACTGACGGGACCGATGCAGGTCTACGGGCGCGGCGCCCTTCGTTTCGACGAGCGTCTCGCGGTCGAGCGCGAGTACATCGAGAACATCTCGGTCGGCCGAGACCTGCGTATCCTCGCCCTCACGATCGTGCCCGTTCTGCGGCGGCGGGGGGCGTACTAATGGGGACGGACGAGGCCTGCGTTGCCTGCGGTTGTGCCGGCATGGAGCCCTGGATCTCGGTACGCCGCACTGACCGGCGGGCGACGGCGCCTCTCTACCGCCTGGATCGCTGCCGGTCGTGCGGCACGGCGGTGACCGTCGGTCGCTCCCGAGGTGACGCAACTGGGCTGTACCGCGGCGGCGCCTACGCCCAGCCGCCCGCTGTCGTCGACCGGCTGCTCGAGCCGCTGCGCCGCCTCGGGCAGGCTGCAGTCCTCCGTGCGCTCGGCCCACTTGCGCCTGGAGCGCGGGTGATCGAAATCGGATCGGGTGACGGCCGGCTTCTCCGCCAGCTGGCCGAACAGGGTTGCACAGTCGTAGGGCTCGAGCCGTACGCACTGCAGAGGCACGCAGTGCTCGAGGTTCGCGACACGGCGGTCGAGGCGTTCGGCCCCCCCACGGAGGGTGCCGACGTCATCGTCCTCTGGCACGTGCTCGAGCACCTCGACGACCCCGAACTCGGCTTGCGCCGCGCGGTCGACGCGCTCGGCTGCCGCGGCCGGATCGTCGTCTCGGTGCCGAACCTCGGCAGCCTTCAAGCACGCATTGGCGGGCGATGTTGGTTCCATCTCGACGTGCCGCGCCACGCAGTCCACTTCACCCGACGAGGGCTCGTCAAGTTGATCGGGCGCTGCGGGCTCAGGGTGACGCATATCGGCAACCTGGTTCTCGACCAGAACCTTCTCGGCGCTACCCAGACACTCCTGAACCGCCTCACGCGCGAGCAGAACGTGGCGTTTCGCACGCTCAAGCGCGACCTCGCCGGCGTCCCGACGCGCGACCTGGTCGTGAGCGCTGCGGCGATCGTTCCGGCGGCGGTTGCAGGTTCGCTCCTCGAGACGGCCGCGATGGCCGCCGGGCTCGGCGGCGCAGTCGTCGTCCACGCGGAGCGGCCCGCGGCGTGACCGCGACTGTGATCGTGCCGAGCTGGAACGGCGCTCAGCGGCTGCAGCGGCTGCTTCCGTCGCTCGGCGCCGACTCCGAGGTGGTCGTCGTCGACAACGGTTCGACCGACGGAACGGCCGACCTCCTTGCGCGCCGGTTTCCTCACGTGGAGATCATCCGCCTCGCGCGTAACAACGGCTTCTCGAAAGCCGTCAACCGTGCGGCCGCGGTCGCTTCGTCGGACGCGATCGTGCTGGTCAACGACGACTGCGTGTGCGAGCAGGGCTTCGCCGAGCGACTTGCGGGCGCCCTCGACCCGGCGCGCGGCGTGCCGATGGCCGCCGGCGTTCTGCTCGAGGCTCATGATCCGACGGTCATCGACAGCGCGGGTGTCGAACTCGACGACACTCTGCTCGTGTTCGACTACCTGAACGGCCAGCCGGTCGAAGTCCTCGACCGCGCCGTGGCCGATCCGCTCGGCCCGTCAGGCTCGGCGGCAGCGTTCGATCGCTCTGCATTCATCGAATGCGGCGGCTTCGACGAGCGGCTGTTCGCCTACTGGGAGGACGTCGACCTCATCCTCCGGCTCCGAGTTGCCGGCGGGCGATGCGTGCTCGTGCCGAACGCGCGAGCGATCCACTCGCACTCGGCGACGCTCGGTGCCGGGTCGGCCCGCAAGGACTACCTGACCGGCTTCGGACGTGGCTACGTGCTTCGAAAGTGGGGAGTCCTCGCGGGCGGGCGAGGGGCCGTCGCGCTTGCGCGCGAGGCGGGGATCTGCGCCGCCCAACTCGCAGTCGACCGCACGCCCGCCGGGATCCGCGGCCGAATAGCGGGCTGGCATGCCGCGGGCAGCGTGCAGGCCCATCCTTTCCCGGCGGCGGCTGTCGGCTCGTCGCGCCTCTCGATTGCGCGGGAGTTTCGACGGCGAGCGAGCCGGCGGCGCCGAATGCGGCGGGGAACGACGACCGCATGACGGGCCTCCTCGACGTGGCCGTCGTCTCGCACCGCTGCCGTGATCTGCTCCGGCGCTGCCTGACGAGCATCGAGGAGCACGCTCCGGCGGGGACGACGACTTGGGTCGTCGACAACGCCTCGAACGATGGCACGGTCGAACTCGTACAGGAGCGGTTCCCGGCCGTCCGCCTGATCGCGAACGACCGCAACGTCGGCTTCGCCGCGGCCACGAACGCCGCGATCCGCGAGGGGATCGCGCCGTTCGTGCTCGCCCTGAACCCCGACGCGGAGCTGAGGGCCGGAACGCTTGACGTGCTCCTGGAGCTCATGCGCGAGCGGCCCGAGGTAGGCATCGCGGGCTGCCGCCTCGAGCGTCTAGACGGGAGCTTCGACCACGCCTCCCGGCGGTCGTTTCCAACCGTCCTCGCGGCGCTCTCCCATCTCAGCGGGATCGGCAGGCGCACAACCGGCGGCCCACTCGCGCAGTACCGGGCGCCGGGTATTGAACGCGGCCCCGTCGATGCCGTCAACGGAGCGTTCATGCTGCTTCGCCGCAGCGCGCTCGAGGAGGTCGGGCTCTTCGACGAGCGCTACTGGATGTACATGGAGGACATGGACCTCTCGTACCGCTTCAAGGAGGCTGGGTGGACGACGTGGTACGAGCCGAGCGTCACGGCCCTGCATGTGAAGCATGGAACGAGCGGCCAGGTGCGAGGGATCGCGCTGACGGTCGCCTTCTACCGGGGTATGGCGCGGTTCGTCGTCGCGCATCCGGCGACTGTCCCGAATCCCGCGACACGGATCGTCGTGCTGGTCGGCATCACCTGCGTCGGCGCGTTCGCGACGTCCCGGGCTGCCGCCCGCTCTGTGGTTGAGGCGGCTCGCCGGCACCGCCACACCGACACGACCGTGTCGCCGGCATGCGACGTCGTCCGAAAGGTGAGGGCGTGACCGACGAGCTCCGAATTGAACGGCAGCCACCAGCTCGCGGCGATGCGCTCCCAGACCGAGCGGAGGTCGACCTCGCGCTCGGCGTCGGGATAAGGGGGCGATCGGTCGCGCCTGGGCGATTGCGTACCAGGCGGGGGAGTGCGAGCCGGCAAGGGACGAGTTACCGCAGCGGCGTCCTCCAGTTGTTGTTGCGGCCCGGGATGGATGCCCTCTGCTTCTCGTGCGACAAGCGCTGGCGGACCGCCGAGGCCCCGTCGCCGATCGACGGGATGAACTGCGGCGGAACGCGGACCTGGGTCGCCTGCTCGAACGCATAGGCGAGGGCGACCAGCGTCGGCTCGTCCCAGCGACCGCCGATGAACGACACGCCGACGGGCAGCGGCCCGACGAAGCCCGCCGGCACCGTCACGTTCGCGTAGCCTGCGACCGCTGGCGGGCCCGACGATCCGATGAACTGCGAGAAGTCGCCGCCGAGGTCGCCGTTGACAGGATCGGTCACCCAGGCGGGTCCGTTCGTCGGGGCGATGATCGCGTCGAGGTCCTCGGCTGCCATCAGATCGTCGATCGCCGCCTGGGCGCCTGGCGTCGCGATCGCCCGCTGCGCGGCGCAGTCGGCGTCGCGGCCGCCCGTCTCCTGGGCCAGGTCGAAGACCAGCGAGTTCCAGTTGGATTCCGGCTCGCCGGACTCGAGCTCGGGACGGTCGTTGTTGAAGTCGATCAGGTCCTGGAGCGTCTTCGGGTAGCCGGGGCCGGTGTACGTCTTCAGGTAGGTGGCGATGTCGGTCTTGAATTCGCACAGCAGCGCCGGGAACTCGGCATTGGCCCAGTCGCCGAACGGGATGTCGGCCGGATCCACGATGGTCGCGCCGGCCGCTTCGAGCGCAGCAATCGTGTCGTCCATGATCGCGGAGACGTCCGCGTCGACCGCGACGCCGCCGCTCTCGAAGCTGAACTCGCGCCAGACTCCGATCCGGGCGCCGTCCAGCGCGTCGGCATCGAGGAACTTGGTGTAGTCCCTGAACGCGTGACCAACCTGCTCGGCCGTCGCCGGATCGGCGGGATCGACGCCGGTCATCGCTCCCAAGAGCACCGCGGCGTCGGTCATATTGCGGGCCATCGGCCCGGCGGTGTCCTGGTCGGCCGAGATCGGGACGATGCCGGCCCGGCTCAGGAGGCCGAGCGTCGGCTTGATGCCGGCGTTGGCGTTGGCGCCCGAGGGGCAGACGACCGAACCGTCAGTCTCGGTGCCCACGGCCGCGACCGCGAGGTCGGCCGAGGCGATGACGCCCGAGCCCGAGCTCGAGCCGCATGGATTGCGATCGAGGACGTAGGCCATGTTCGTCTGGCCCCCGATCCCGCTCCAACCGCTCGAGGACGGCCCGGAACGGAAGTTGGCCCACTCGGACAGATTGGCCTTCCCGATCACGAGCGCGCCGGCCGCCTTGAGTTGCTTGACGATGAACGCGTCGCCGGGCGTGCTGTATGCGAGTGCCCAGGAGCCGGCTGTCGTCGGCATGCCGGTCGTGCCGATGTTGTCTTTGACGATGATCGGAATGCCGAGCAGCGGCCGGCGGTCCCCGCGACGGCGCGCCCGGTCCGCTGCCACCGCGTCGGCGTGCGCCGTCGGGCTGACCGTGATCACCGCGTTGAGCATCGGGTTGAGCTGGTCGATGCGCCGGAGATAGAAGCCCGTCAGCTCGACGGAGCTCAAGGTCGAGAAGCGCGAGCTCATCAGCTTCTGGAGCTCCGGGATCGTCGTCGCGTCGACGTCGATACCGGCGACCATGGTGTTCGTCGGGTCGGGCGTAGGGACGATCGGCCCCGCGGCGCCGGACAGCGGCGCCGCAGCGCCGGATAGCCCGAGCAAGAAGGCCAGCAGGGTCGTCAGAACAAGGGAATGCCGAAGTCGGCTGCTCATCGCGTGACCTCCACGGGATCGGGTGCGGTGTACGCTCGGATCGCAGGCTGGGCGGCGATTTGGGCGTTGGATTCTATACCCGTCTCGCTGTCAAGCGAGCGGTTGGTATCGATCACGTAGAGCCGGGCCTCAGCGCAGGTCCTTGTTCGACTCCATGTCGAACCACATCGCGAAGAGCGTGAACTGGCTGCCCGAGATCAGGAGCAGCGCGACGAGGACGATCGTCGGCGTCGTGATCTCGTTCCCCTTCAGCCGCAGGATCACCTCGATCGCGCCGAGCAGGAGGCCGGCGAACGTCATCACGAGCCCGAGCGCGTAGAAGAAGACGAGCGGGTGGAAGTCGCGGATCACGTACTTCTCCCGCAGCCGCCAGAAGAAGCCCTTCACGAGCAGCCACGAGATCCGCGGCACGACCCGCCGCAGCTTGATCCCCGACTGCTCACCGACGCCGTAGACCGGGCGTGAGGGGAAGTCGCGGACGCGCGCGTTCCAGACGTTCAGGTGCACGAGCATGTCGTTCGGGAACCCGTAGCCGGGATAGACGCGGTCGAGGTCGAGCTGCGCGAGCATCGGCCTCGAGATCGCCGTGTAGCCGGTCTGCGAGTCGGCGACGTGCCAGTAGCCGGACGCGATCTTCGTCAGCAGCGAGAGGATCGCGTTGCCGAGGTAGCGCGTGCGCGGGATCAGCTTCCACGCCTCGCCGGAGACGAGCCGGTTCGCCTTCGCGTAGTCGACCTCGCCGCGCGCGACGGGCTCGACGAGCGTGAGCAGATCGTCGGGATCCATCTGGTTGTCCGCCGCCATCACGCAGACGACGTCGAGCCCGTCCGCGAGCGCGCGCTGGTAGCCGGTGACGATCGCGGCGCCGACGCCGCCGTTCTGCTCGCGCGGGACGAGCTCGACGCGCGGGTCGGCCGAGCGCCCGCACGGCGTCGGCGGTGCCGTCGGTGGAGGCGTCGTCGACGACGAGGATCCGGTCGACGAACTCGGGGATCCCGGCCAGCGTCGTCCCGATCAGGCGCTCCTCGTCGTGGGCGGGGACGACGACCGCGACGCGCTTCCCGTCGACCATGGCTCAGGCGCTGCGGGCGCGGCGCGCGAGGAACGGATCGGCGAGGAGCGCCGCCGCGCAGCCGAGCAGGAGCCCGAGCAGGGCGCCGATCAGGGCGCCGTTGCGG
The DNA here is from genome assembly GCA_963705515.1 of uncultured Gaiellaceae bacterium. Classification (GTDB taxonomy): domain Bacteria; phylum Actinomycetota; class Thermoleophilia; order Gaiellales; family Gaiellaceae; genus Gaiellasilicea. Next base: position 414,599 of record CAVPJV010000008.1, on the reverse strand, counting down.
CCGCTCCGCGCCGTCGTCTTGACCGCCGCCGCCGCCTCGACGACCTGCGCCTTCTCGACGTTCTCCGCGAGCGCGAGCTGCTGGCGCACGTCCGACTGGAGGTCGAGCAACTGGCCGCGCCGCGTCTGAGCGTTGTCGAGCGAGCTGACGAGGACGAGCTTGTCGAGCGCGGCCAGCCCCGGCTCGTTCACCGCCTCCTCGAGCAGGGCGATCCGCGGCACGAGCGAGTTCAGCTGCTCCTGGATCGAGTCGAGCTGATCGTTGAAGGCCGTGATCTTCGTGTCGACGTACTTCGCCGACGTACGCGTGATCACTTCCTTCGCGAGCGCGTCGGCCGCCTTCTCCGCCTTGCCGGGCTGGGCCGCGACCACCTTGATCGTCACGAGCGGCGCGCCCGTCGGTCTCGCGCCGGGGCCGGAGGCGCCGACAATCGCCGAGCTGACGTTGCCGCGAAGCGCGCGAACCCGTAGGCCCGATGCGCGCGAGGCAGCCTCGAGGGCCGCCTCGGAGCGGACGATCTCGGAGACGGCGCGCGCGTTCGTGAGGAAGCTCTGCACCGGCGCGCCGCCGTTCGGCGAGAACGGCTGGCCCATCGCGACGAGGGTCTCGGCCTCGTAGACCTTGCCGCCGCCGAGCGCGAGCGCGAAGCCGACCACGGCTCCGAGCACGATCCCGAGCACCGGCAGCCACCAGCGCGCGGCGATGCGCTCCCAGACCGAGCGGAGGTCGACCTCGCGCTCGGCCTCGGGATCGGGGACGGGTTCCGGGCGATTCACGCGGGCGACTCTACCGCCGCCCACTGCCACTGCGCCCGCATGCCCTCTTCGAGGCCGGTCTGCGGCGACCAGCCCAGCTCGGCCTCCGCCTTCGCCACGTCGGCCTTCGTCCGCCGGACGTCGCCGGTGGCGGCTGCTGTCCGCTCGACGTCGAGGCTGCGTCCGGAGATCGCCTCCGCGAGGGCGATCGCCTCGTTCATCGTCGCCTCGTCGCCGCCGCCGACGTTGTAGACCTCGCCGTCGCGGCCGCGCTCCATCGCCGCGACCGTCGCCGCGACCGCGTCGCCGACGTACGTGAAGCTCCTCGCCGCGCTGCCGTCGCCGAAGAGCCGGAAGCTGTCGCCGCGGGCGAGCGCCTCGAGCATCGCCGTGAACGCCATGTCGGGCCGCTGCCTCGGCCCGTAGACCGTGAAGTAGCGGAGCACGACCGCGTCGAGCCCTTGCCCGCGGCCGATCGCGTGCGCGAGCTGCTCGCACGCGAGCTTTGTGATCCCGTAGGGCGAGATCGGCTGCGGCGCCACGTCCTCGGCGGTCGGATAGCGCTCGGCGTCGCCGTAGACGGACGAGGACGACGCGAAGACGACCCTGACGTCCGCCGCCGCCGCCGCTTCGAAGAGGCGCTGCGTGGCGAGCACGTTCCGCTGCAGGTAGAGCCCAAAGTTCTCTCCCCAGCTCGCGCGCACCCCGGGCTGGCCGGCGAGATGGAAGACGCCGTCGGCGCCCGCGAGGATCGGCTCGAGCGGCGCCGCGGCGAGATCCAGCTCGACCACGTCGAGCGCGGCCGCGTTCCGCTCCTTGCGCGCGCGCTCGTAGTAGTCGGTGTACGAGTCGACGGAGACCACGTCGTGCCCGGCCGCGAGCAGCGTCTCGGCCAGGTGCGAGCCGATGAAGCCCGCGGCGCCGGTGACGACGTATCTCATCGCGGTGTGGCGGCGCACTCGGGGCGCGGCAATGATTGGCGGATCATCGGCCGGACGCTACCGTGAACGCCCGTTCCGTCGCCGCGCTCGGCCTTGCCGTGTGCGGTGGCGCGGCTCTCGCTCTGCCGGCGCTCTGGTGGGAGCCGTTGCACCTCGACGAACGGATCACGATCGAGTTCGCCGAGCGCTCCTACGCCTCGATCGTCGTCTGACGTCTTCGTCGATCGCGGCGGAGCGCCGCTGCACTTCTTCATCGAGCACGTGACCCTTCGGTCGCCGGGCGGCATCGAAGGGCTCCGGCTGCCGTCGCTCCTGTTCTTCCTCATCTCGCTGCTGCTCGCGGCCCGGCTTGCACACGAGCTGGCGGGCGAGCTCGTGGCGCTGGCGACTCCGATCCTCCTCGCCACCGCCCCGCTCGGCCTCGCCCTGGCCACGTTCGCACGGATGTACTCCCTCTTCGTCGCCGCGGTGCTCGCGACAACGCTCGTCGCGCTACGCGCCGGGCGGACGGCGGCCCGGCGGGACTGGATCCTCACCGGCGCTGCGGCCGGCGCGCTCGTCTACGTGCACCCGATCGCGCCTCTCTACAGCGTCCTCGCCGTCGCCACAGGTCTGCTCGTGTCGGGTCGCAGCGCCGCCGCTCTGGCGAGAGAGGCACTGCCTGGAGCAGCCGTCGCGCTCGCGGTCGCGGCGCCGTATGCGTACGCCCTGGCCGTGCTCAGGTCGCGCTACGACGTCTTCGAGAGCGGACGGCTGCAGACGACGGCGGGGCGGTCCGTGCCGGAGGAAGCGCTGCAGGCGCTCGCACCGGGTGGCGGCACCGGCGCGATCCTCCTGCTCGCGCTCGCTCTCGTCGGGCTCGTGTCCCTCGGCCGAGCGCGCCGGCGGGTCGCCGTTGCGCTCGGGCTCTGGCTCGCCGTGCCGATCTCGTTCTTCTGGCTGGTGCCGGCGAGCACGCGCTTCTTCGGCCGCTACCTCGCCCCCGCCGAGCCTGTGTTCTACGTCCTGGTCGCCACGGGCTGCTTCGCGGTCGCCGGACGGCACCGCCTCGTCGGCGCCGCGGCCGTCGCGGCTGTGGTGGCGGTCGGCGTCCTCGAGCGCGTCGACAGTCTGCGGGCCATGCACGAGCTCGGCCTCCGCGACCTCGTGGCGGCGGTGGAGCCGGAGGCGGTGCTGTTCTCGTCGACGGGGACGCCCATCTCGGACCGGCCGCCGGAGCTCCTGGACGACTACCTCGAGCTCGAGGGACGGTCGATCCGCCGTGTCGAAGAGCTGCCGGGGATCGACCTTCGCTACGAGACCGGCCTCGCCGAGCGCGGGCGCGCGAACGTCGCCGCCTTCGTCGCCGGCAGTGAGCCCGGCCGAGGCTTCTGGGTCTTCCGCGGCCCCAATCGGCGGGTGGATCGGGCGCTCAGGCGCGTCGCGCGGTACCCCGACCTCGCAGCCGAGCGCCCCTCGCCGACCCTGCTCGTGATCCGGTCGCGGGCGCCGGCCGCACCTGCGGCCCTGGTCGCCCAGGGCGTCCGGGCGCGCACCGCATGGACGCTGAACTCGCCGGCCGACCGTTGGACGGCGCTGCTGCTCGAGCTCGGGCGGGGTAGGTAGCCCTCAGCGCGGCGCGAGCGCGTAGACCCGACCCGTACCGACCTGGTAGACCCGATCGCGATCGGCGACCGCAGCGGCGTAGCGCCCGTCCGCGAACCGCCAGACGCGCTTCCCGGTACGCGCGTCCAGCGCGAACGCAGTTCCTTTGAGCGTCGCGAAGTAGACGAGCCCCGCCATGACCGTCGGCGACCCCGAGATGTGCCCGTCAGCCTTGAATCGCCAGCGAACGTCGCCCGTCGCCGCGTCGAAGGCGTAGAAGCGCCCGTCGTAGGAGCCGGCGAGCACGAGGCGCTTCCAGACCGCCGGCGAGCTGTAGATGTAGGAGCCGCTCCGATGCGACCAGAGGAGGTGACCACTCGCGGCGCCGAACGCGTACATCTTCCCGTCCGTGGCGCCGATGAAGACCCGTCCGTAGGCGATCGCCGGCGTCGAGTAGAAGCGACCACGGTTGCCGAGACGCTGCTGCGCTCCCGTTCGCCAGAGCTGCCTTCCCGTGCGGGCGTTGAGCGCGTAGACGTGATGGTCGTACGAGCCGACGAACACGCGTCCGCCGGAGGCTGCCAGCGCGCCCTTCACCTCGCCCCCGGTCTCGAAGGTCCAGAGGAGACGGCCCGTCCGAACGTTGAACGCATAGACCTTGCCGCTCCAGTCGCCGACATAGAGACGACCCCGGTGCACGAGCGGAGACGACTCCGAAGGGGCCAGCCGCTTGCGCCAGCGAAGCTTGCCGCTGTCGGCGTCGAGGCCGACCAACTCGCCGTCCTGAGCCTGCTTCGGCTGCTTCGGCCGGTACAGGAACGTGTGGAACACGGTCCGGCCGAACACCGTCGGGGACGACGCCTGCACCCGGCCCGACCGGTAGCGCCAGACGAGCTTGCCGGTCTTGGCGTCGACGGCGAAGAGGACGCCGTCGTTGTTGGCGAAGAAGAGGCGGCCGTACGCGACCGCAGGCGGAAACTCCACCAGCGACCTCCCCGCGAAGCCCCACACCACCCTGTACGGCGGCCGGTGCCCGTAGGGGCTCACACCGACACGAGAGGCGTCGTATCGAAAGGTCGGCCAGGCGATCCCCTCGGCGGGGGGCACGACCGGAGGCGGCTTGGGCTCCGGTTCGGCGGTCGTGACGAACTCCTCCGTCGACGAGCCGCGAACGTCCTTGGAGGCTCGCTTCTTGTCGATCACGTACGCCCCCAGAGCACCCGCTGCAACGATGATCGCGAGAACTGCCGCGACGGCGGCGCGCCGCCACGTCAAGCGCGCCGCACCGAGATCTCGGGGTTGACCTCCATCTCGGGCCCCAACTCTACTTGCAGCGTCCTCCGTGCGACCTCAACGAGCCGCACACGGCGGCCCGCCCCTGCCGGAGGTACCCGTCGAGTGCCGCCGAGCGCGGCGCGACGGACGCGCGCACTCCATCCAGCACCCGGGAGATCGCCAGCAGCACGTTCGGCTCCTCTCTGAACGGGCCGGGCACGCTCACCAGGAGCCAGGAGGGAAACGCCTTCACGACCGACCGGGTGCCGGCGAGGCGGCGGAGCGCGCGTGCGTCCACGACGCCGGCTCCGTCGAGCGGAACGGCGACAACCACGGCCGGGACCGGAAACGGCGTACGGGCGAGAGCACGGGAGACGAGCGCCGGCTGCTCGCGCGGCAGCGAATGCGCTCGACCACTCTCCGGGAGCGCGGCGAGGAAGACGGGCGCGCTCGGAAAGAGGATGCTCCCCGGGATCAGCCGCCGCCGCAGCCACGTCGACGGCGCCGCGACTCCCTCCCTCGTCCCCGACTGCGCGGAGCGGGGATCGGGCACGGAGGACGGCGTCAGGAGCGCGAGGACGCCGAACGCCGTCAGGATCGCCCCGCGCGCGACCCCCGATCGCGTCAGCGTCGCAACCCGGGCGACGCCCACGCCCACGAGCGCCGACCACAGAGGCAGAGCGAACGCGAACTGTCGCGCCGCCAGGTGGTCCGAGTACCCCTGCTGCGAGCGCACCAGCACGAGCACGACGGGCAGCGTCAGCAGCGCGAGCGCCGTCAACCCGAGAAACCACCCGCGATCGCGGCGTCGCAACGTGATCGCCCCCACGGCTGCGAGCACGACGAACAGGAGGAAGATCGGTTCCCGTCCACCGGCGAAGCCGCCCAGAGCGCGTCCCAGTGCGGCGGCGGCACGATACGGCGTGACGAGGCTCGAATCACCCACGAGCCCTGCCGAGTAGCGCTCGGCGAGCCTCAGGTCTGCGAGCAGGAACGGGACCAGCGCCAGGCCGATCACGAGCACCGGTACTGCCGCCCTGAAGCTTCGGAACCGCCATACCCAGACCGCCGTGACCGCCTCGGCCCAGAGCAGGACGATGCCGAAAGGATGCACGGCGGGCAGGAGCCACGCAGCGAGCGCTGCTGCCTGCGCAGACGCAGGCGTTCGTTCCTGCAGGGCTCGGACGAACAGGTCGATCGACAGCGCGGCGGCGAAGATGAACACCGCGTACATCCGCCCGAAGCTGCCGTAGATGCCGAGCAGCTCCGACGTCGCCCCGCAGGTCGCGGTCGCGAGTCCGGCGAGCGAGCCCGCAAGCCGGCGTCCCAGGTCGAAGAGGAGAGGCAGGGTGGCGACCGCGAACACCACGGAGAGCAGCCGCAGCCCGGTCGGCGACGGCTGGAGAGCGAGGGCCAGATGGGCGAGCACGAAGTGGAGCGGTGCCCCGCCGCGGTCGAGGATCGACGTCCTGAGCACGTCGGGCAGAGGTTGCGACGAGACGAGGCCCGCCAGCGACTCGTCCTCGAAGATCGGCTTGCCGCGGACGTCCGGCACGAGCCGGACGAGCAGCACGGCCGACAGAGCAGCGATGCCGAAGGTCGGCGCGACCCACGGCGGAAACCGGCTCACTCGCGACCAGCTGTGCTGATCGTCACATTGACGATCGTAGTCGATCGCAGGGCGCGGATCGAAACGTCAGGCCGAGCGGACGGCCCAGAGCCGCGAGTACCCGTGCAGCAGCAAGGTGCGGCCGTTGCCGGAGACCGGCACGTACTCGCCGTGCGGGAACGTGAGCACGACCCGGCCGCTCTTCGCGTCGACCCCGGTGATCCGGCCCCAGGTCGAGCCGGCATACGCGACGCCGGCGACGACGACGGCGGCGCCCGAGACCGGGCCGCCCGTGCGCACGCTCCAGAGCACGCGTCCGCTCTTCGCGGCGACCGAGTAGAGGCGCCCGTTGTAGGAGCCGAAGAAGACACGTCCCGCCCAGACCGCGGGTGAGGAGTAGACGTAGCCGCCGGTGCCGACGCGCCAGAGGTAGCGGCCGGACGTGGAGAACGCGGTCAGGCTGTTGCCGGTCGACGAGGGGACGAACACGCGGCCCGCGGCGACGGCCGGCGTCCCGTAGACGCGGCCGTTGACCGAGCGGACGAAGCGTCGCTTGCCCGTGCGCGTTGCGAGCGCGTGCAGGCGGCCGCCGTAGTCGCCGATGTAGAGCGTCCTCCCCGCGATCGCCGCGCTCGAAGTGATCTTGTAGCCCGTGCGATAGCTCCAGCGCAGCTTCCGCCGCTTCAGGTCGAGCGCGTACACGCGGCCGTTCCAGGCGCCGAAATAGTCGAGCCCGCCGGAGACGATCGGCGACGACTCGATCGGCGAGCCGACCCGGAAGTGCCAGCGGAGGCGGCCGTTGCGCCGGTCGAGCACCCGCACGATCCCGTCCATCCCGTGCACGACCAGGTCGTCGCCGACGATCGCGGGCGAGGACGCCATCTTCCCGCGGCTCGGCCGGTGCCGCCAGATCACCTTGCCGTTGCTCATCCGCAGGGCGTAGACGTGGCCCTTGTAGTTGGCGACATAGGCGACGCCGTCGGCGACGACGGCGGGGAACTCGACGAGCGAGCCGACCCCGCGCGACCAGACGACCCTGAACGGCGGCCGCACCTTGATGTCGGCGGGCGCCTGCGTCCGCCGGTTGTTGGCGCCGTACATCGTCCACTGCAGATCGTCGCGGTAGAGGCGCACGGTGACCTCACGCTTGCGCTTGAAGGGCATGCGCACGACCTTCTGCTCGTAGCCAGGCTTCGAGACGCGAACGGGGAGCGCCGCTCTCCGCTTGATCTTCACCGACGCCAGCCCGCGGGTGTTCGCGTAGCCGGCGCGCTTGCCGATCACGACCCGGGCGCCCGTGACGCGCCGGTGCGTATCGCCGTCGACCACGGTCACGAGCACCTTCGTCGGCTTCGGCTTCACCCGAACACGCGCCGTGTCGGGCGCCGCCTTCTCGGGCGAGGCGACCTCCTCGACGTTGCCGCCGCATGCCGCCGCCAGGCCCAGGAGGGCCAGTCCTGCCGCGATGAGGCGGATCACGCCTCGCCGGGCTCGCCAGCAACCGGTTCGGGGAGCTCCTCGGCGAACGGAACGAGGCTACCGCCGTCCTCGGCTGTCAGACACAGGTGGGAAAAGAAGCGCGTCATCAGGACCCCTGCGCGGAAGTCGCCCAGCCTCGGCTCCGGTCGTTCGCCGTTGGCCAGCGCCAGCGCGAGCTCAGGGTAGCGCGACCCCGACGCGAGCGGCAGCGGAAAAGCCCCTCCAAACCGAGGATTTACGTCCGTGACCGGAAGCGAACCGTCGGGCTCGCGGAAGCACTGGATGTTGGCCGGCCCGACGATCCCCACGGTTTCCGCGACCCGGCACGCGTGCTCGATCAGCTCCGCATCCTTGATCGAGGCGCCCTTGATCGACTCGCCGCCCTTCGACTGGATCATCGTCCGCGGGATCGCGTTCAGGCACGTGCTCTCGAGGTCGCAGAAGACGTCGACCGAGAACTCCTCGCCCTGGCAGAGCTCCTGCGCGAACGAGTCGACGGTCGTGTAGCCGAGGAAGAAGTCGAGCTCGGCGCGATCGTGCGCGCGGTAGATGTGCCGCGAGCCGAAGCCCTCGCGCACCTTCACGAGCAGCGGGTAGCGCGCGTCGTCCGGCACCTCCTCCGGCAGCCAGCTGCGCGGGCTCGCGATCCCGTGACGCTCGAAGAAGAGATGCGCCTCGTACTTGTCACCCATCGTCCGGCAGACCTCCGGCTCGGGCACGAGCACGAGCGCTGGAGCGAGCGCGTCGCGCGACTGCGCCAGGAGCATCTGGTCGAGGTCGGTCAGCGGCACGATCAGTCTCACGTCGTGCTCGGCGACGAGCGCCGCCAGCGCCGGAACGTAACCGGGGGTGTCGACACGGGCGACGAGCGCGTGGTGATGGGCGTGGTAGAGCGCGGGCGCGAGCGCGGTCGGCGTCGGTGGCGATCGTGGTTGCGCCGGCGCGGCCGAACGCAGAGACGATGTCGACGCGCTGACCCGCGCAGGTGAAGAGGACGGCGGTCACGGCGAGCAGCGTAACGATGCGCCAATGAGCACGATCCGTGCCGATCCGTGTACCATGAGCCCATGGCGCGACTGAACGTCACACTCGGTGAAGCTCACGCGGCGAAGCTGCGCCGCTTGGCCGAGCAAACCAACGTGCAGGAAGGCACGCTGGCGCGTTCGCTGCTCGCGCATGCACTGGACGAGACGGACGCCGACCCTCGGCACATCGGCGACCTTCTCGACGCGATTCCCGGTGCGCTCGAGCGCGCGCAGCTCGGTCTCGACCAGGCTCGCCGCGGCGAGACCGTTTCGCTCGACGAGCTCTAGCCTGTGGCGCGCGTCGAGATCAGCCTCGCCGCGCGAGAGGATCTCGCGCGGCTGATCGCGAGCCATAGCCTGCCCGCGGACACGCCGGAGCGGTTGCGACGGTCGCTTGCGTCACCTCGAGCGCTTTCCGCTCCTCGGAGCGCCGCTCGCGGGCCGGTGGCAGGGATTCCGGTTCGTCCTCGGGCCGTGGCGCTGGCTGATCGTCGTCTACGCGTACCTGGAGGAGGAGGATCGCGTCGTCGTGGTCACGTTCCAAGACGGACGCGCGGCGGCGTCCGCGACGGGCTCTTAGCCCTTCCAGCCGCCGGTCTCGCCCTTGTAGGTGCCGCCGAGGAGGGCGAGCGGCGTGCGGAGCAGGATCAGCAGGTCGGTCCTGGGCGAGCGATGGTCGACGTACCAGACGTCGAGCTCGATCCGCTCGTCCCACGAGAGCGAGGCGCGGCCGTGGATCTGAGCCCAGCCGGTGATCCCCGGCAGCACCTCGAGCCGGCGCCGCTGCCGCTCCGAGTACCGCTCGACCTGATAGCGGAGCGTCGGCCGCGGCCCGATCAGGCTCATGTCGCCGCGGACGACGTTCCAGAGCTGCGGCAGCTCGTCGAGCGAGGTGCGGCGGAGGAAACGGCCGGCGCGCGTGATCCGGCTGTCGCCCTTGTCGACCGCGTAGCCGGCGCCCTGCTGCTCGGCGCCGACGACCATCGTCCGCAGCTTCAGGAGCTCGAAGTCGTGGCCGTCCTTGCCGACGCGGGTCTGCTTGAAGAGGACCGGGCCGCCGCCGTCGAGCTTGACCGCGAGCGCGGCGGCCGCGAGCAACGGGCTCGTGATCGCCAGGCCGGCGCCCGCGATCGCGACGTCGAGTGCACGATTCAGCGCGTCCCCTCCGCTGCCTCCCACGTCGCGGGCACGCCGCGGCGGAGGTAGTTCCAGAGCGAGACGACGGTCGCCCAGGTCACGAGCGTGTAGTAGCGCGCGATCCCGACCCCGACGGCCGCGGCGACGAGCAGCAGCAGCTGCGCCCCGAGCACGAGCTGGTAGACGAGCCCCTCGCCGACGAGTGCGAGCGAGGTGGCGAGCAGGACGAGGTGGAGGAGCCCGCTGCCGTACCGGAGCAGCCGGTGCGAGATCACCTCGACGAGGTAGCCGAACGGCAGCCGCTTCAGCATCGAGCCGCGCAGGGTGATCTCCCAGCAGTGCTCGAACATGCGCACCTTGCGCCGGTACTCGGTCTCGTTCGACGGCGTCGGCTTCTCGAACGCCTTCGCCAGCGGCTCGTAGACCGCGCGGCGCCCCGCCTGCACCATCCGGTAGGGGAACGAGAGGTCGTGGCCCCACTTCGGGTCGACCTCGACGTAGTCCGACCGGCGCACGGCGTAGATCGAGCCGTTGCCGCCGGTGACCGACCCGAGCCGCGACTCCGCCTCGCGCTGCACCAGCTCGTAGCGCCAGTAGAGGCCCTCGCGGTTCGAGCCGTCGGCCGCCTCGAGCACGAGCCGTCCGCAGACGTAGGCGACATCCGGGTCGGCGAAGTTGGCGCACGAGCTGCCGCAGCGCGTCGGGCGCCCAGGTCGCGTTCGCGTCGGAGAAGGCGACGATCTCGCCCCCGGTCTCGCGCACGGCCCGGTTCTGCGCGGCAACCTTGCCGCCGCGCGGGTTGACGATCAGCCGCACGCCGGTCGCCGAACCGCTCGACGAGCTCGTGCGTGCGGTCGGTCGACGCGTCGGAGGTGACGACGACGTCCAGCTTGTCGGCCGGGTAGTCGAGCGCGAGCAGGTTCTCGAGCCGCCGCTCGATCACCGGCTCCTCGTTGTAGGCGGCGACGATCACGGTCACGTGCGGCTCGATCGCCTCCTTGCGGACACGCCGCGTGCGCACGCGCGCGAGCGCGGCGGCACCGAGCGGGTAGACGACGTGCGTCCAGAGGAGCGCCCCCAGCGAGAGCCAGAACAGGATCTTGAGCACCAGCACGGGCCGAGTCTAGTGCTCCCTCAGGCGATGTCCGCCGGCCCCTGGCCCGTGGGCACGCATCGCGCTGCGGCGTCCTCGGTCGCGCTCATAGCAGTGGCTATGAGCGCTCCCTGCGTCCTTGCATCGCTCGGTGCCCACGACCCAGTGCCTCGACGGTCATCACCCGAGGAAGCACCGAGCCGACGGTAGGATCCCCCGCGTGTCGGCTCGCGTCTGCTTTGTCGTCGGCGCGCGGCCGAACTTCATGAAGTCGGCTCCGGTGTACCGGGAGCTGGCCGCGCTCGATCCCTCCCTGGAGCTCGTGCTCCTGCACACGGGGCAGCACTACGACGACGCGATGTCGGACGTCTTCTTCCGCGAGCTGGCGATGCCGCGGCCGGACGAGTTCCTCGCCGTCGGCTCGGGAACCCACGCCGAGCAGACCGCCAAGGTCCTCGTCGGCGTCGAGCGCGTCCTGAGCGAACGCGAGATCGACCTCTGCGTCGTCGCCGGCGACGTCAACTCGACGCTCGCCGGAGCGCTCGCCGCGGTGAAGCTCGGCGTCCCGATCGCCCACATCGAGGCCGGCCTTCGCAGCTTCGACCGCACGATGCCGGAAGAGCACAACCGCGTGCTCACCGACCACCTCAGCGACATCCTGCTGGCCCACTCGGAGGAGGCGATCACGAACCTGCAGCGCGAGGGGATCACGTCCGGCGTCCACCTCGTCGGCAACACGATGATCGACTCGCTGCTCGAGCACCTCGACAGGGCCCGGGAGCGGCAGAGCTGGGAGCAGTTCGGGCTGCAGCCGGGCGAGTACGCCCTCGTGACGCTCCACCGCCCCGCGCTCGTCGACGACCCCGCGAAGCTGACGGCGGTCACCGACGGGCTGATCACGCTCGCCCGCGACCACCCGGTCATCTTCCCGGTGCACCCGCGGACGCTCCGCAACCTGGAGTCGACCGGCGACGACGCGCGCCTGCGCGACTCCGGCGTGCTCGCGACCGAGCCGCTGGGCTATCTCGACTTCCTCTGCCTCGAGGCCGACGCCGCCTTCGTCCTGACCGACTCCGGCGGCATCCAGGAGGAGACGACAGCGCTCGGCGTTCGCTGCTTCACGCTCCGGGACTCGACCGAGCGCCGGGTGACGGAGGAGCTCGGCACGAACACCGTCCTCGGCGCGAAGCCGGAGCGGATTGCCGAGATCCCGAAGCTGCTCGAGCGGCCGAAGCCGGGCGACGTGATCCCCGGCTGGGACGGGAGCCGCCGGCGCGCGGGCGGCGGCGGTCTTGTTCGACCAGCTCCCGTAGCGATGCGGGTCCTGATCCTCGACACCGTCTACGGCGCCTTCCTCGACAGCCACTACCGGTCGAGCCCGGCGCTGGCCGCCGCGTCGTACGACGAGCAATGGCGGGCGCTCATGGACACGCACTTCGCCACAGCCGACGCGTACTCGCACAACCTCGCGAAAGCCGGCGTCGCCGCGCACGAGGTCGTGGTCGACGCCGCGCCCCTGCAGCAGGCCTGGGCGCGAGAGCACGGCGTCGACCTCGCCGGAGACGCCCTCGTGCTCGAGCAGGTTCGCTGGTTCGAGCCAGACGTCGTCTACCTGCAGAACCTGAACGTCCTCGAAGACGAGACACTCGCCGCGATCCGAGGCGACGGGAAGCTGCTCGTCGGCCAGATCGCGAGCGCGGCTCCCGGCACGGACCGCCTCCGCGCCTTCGACCTCATCCTGACGTCGTTCCCGCACTACGTCGACCGCTTCCGCGCGCTCGGGGTCGGCTCGGAGTACTTCCGCATCGGCTTCGACCCCCGGATCCTGGACGACCTCGACGCAGCCCCGCCCACGCGCGAGATCGTCTTCGTCGGCGCCCTCAACCGGTTGCACCATCGGCGGGGCAACAGCACCTTCAACCGCGCCGCTCGGCAGGTGCCGATCGAGTTCTGGGGGTACGACCTCCGCGGCTGGCCGCCGTGGTCTCGCATCAGACGGGAGTACCGCGGCCAGGCCTGGGGGCTCGACATGTACCGGCTCCTCCGCGACGCGCGCATCTCGCTCAACAGGCACATCGCCGAAGCGGAGGGCCACGCGAACAACATGAGACTGTACGAGGCAACCGGTGTCGGCTCGCTGCTGCTCACGGACGAGGGGTCGAACCTCTCCGAGCTCTTCGAGCCCGGGCGCGAGGTCGTAACGTACGCCGGCGTGGACGACCTGATCGAGAAGGCACGGCACTATCTCGCGCACGACGAGGAGCGGCGGGCGATCGCGTCGGCCGGCCAGGCCCGGACGCTGCGCGACCACACCTACGAGCTCCGCATGCGCGAGCTGGCGGAGATCCTGAGGAGCCACCTGCCGTGATCCGCCCCGATCTAGCCGACGCGTTCGCCGGCCGGCGCGTGCTGATCACCGGTGGGCTCGGCTTCATCGGCTCCAACCTCGCGCGCGAGCTGCTCGAGCTGGGCGCGGTGGTCACGATCGTCGACTCGCTCGTGCCCGAGTACGGCGGCCTGCTCTACAACGTCGCCGGCGTCGAGGACCGGCTGACCGTCAACATCTCCGACGTCCGCGACGAGCACAGCCTCCGCTACCTCGTGCGCGACCAGGACGTCCTCTTCAACCTCGCCGGCCAGACGAGCCACCTCGACTCGATGACCGACCCGTACACCGACCTCGAGATCAACGCCCGGAGCCAGCTCTCGATCCTCGAGGCGTGCCGGCACGAGAACCCGCAGATCACAGTCGTCTTCGCGAGCACGCGCCAGCTCTACGGGCGCCCGCAGCGCCTTCCGGTCGACGAGAGCCACCCGGTCGCGCCCGTGGACGTGAACGGAATCAACAAGGCCGCCGGCGAGTGGTACCACCTCCTCTACGGAGACGTCTACGGGATCCGCACGAGCGTGCTGCGGCTCACGAACACCTACGGGCCGCGCATGCGCGTGCGCGACGCCAGGCAGACGTTCCTCGGCATCTGGATCAGGCACGCGCTCGCCGACGAGGAGATCCTGATCTACGGCGACGGCAGCCAGCGCCGCGATCTCACGTACGTCGACGACGCGATCGCCGCCTTCCTGCTCGCGGCCGCGCGAGAGGAGGCGGCGGGCCGGGTCTACAACCTCGGCGGCGACGGTCACGTGTCCCTGCTCGAGCTCGGCGAGACGCTGACCCGGATCGCGGGCAGCGGCCGGATCCGGCTGATCCCCTTCCCCGAGGACCGGAAGGCGATCGACATCGGCGACTTCTACGCCGACTACTCGGCGATCGAGCGCGAGCTCGGCTGGCGCCCGGAAGTCGACCTCGAAGAAGGTCTCGCGCGGACGCTCGAGTACTACCGCGAGCACGGCGACGCCTACGGGGCGGACGAGTGAGGGTCCCGTTCCTCGACCTGACGCGCGAGACGGAGTCGCTGCGCGAAGAGCTGGACGCTGCGATCGCGCGCGTGCTCGACAGCGGCCACTACATCCTCTCGGACGAGGTCGACCGCTTCGAGTCGGCGTTCGCGACGGCCTGCGCCGCTCGGCACGCCGTCGGGGTCGCATCGGGAACGGATGCGATCACGATCGCGCTGCTCGCGGTCGGCGTCGGCCCCGGCGACGAGGTGATCACGGCGGCGAACACGTGCATCCCGACGATCGTCGGGATCGAGCGCGCCGGCGCGACGCCGGTGCTCGCGGACGTCGACCCGGCGACCTACACGCTCGACCCTGCCGAGGTCGAGCGTCGCCTGACGCCGCGGACGAAGGCGATCCTCCCCGTCCACCTCTACGGGCAGCCCGCCGACCTCGAGGCCGATGCTCGCGCTGGGCGTCCCTGCGTCGTCGAGGACTGCGCCCAGGCGCACGGCGCCACGATCGGCGGCAGGCCGGCCGGCTCGCTCGGGGTCGCGGCCGCGTTCAGCTTCTACCCGACGAAGAACCTCGGCGCGCTCGGGGACGCAGGAGCCGTCGTCACCCGGTCGGACGAGATCGCCGACCGCGCACGCCTGCTCCGCAACTACGGCGAGCGGGAGCGCTTCGAGCATGTCCTGCATGGGCTGAACAGCAGGCTCGATCCGATCCAGGCGGCCGTTCTCTCCGTCAAGCTCGGCCACCTTCGCGCGAGCGTCGACCGGCGACGGCGGCTTGCGGCGATCTACGACGAGACGCTCGCCGGCACAGCACTGACGACTCCCGCAACCGTCGCCGGCCGCGACCATGCCTATCACCTCTACGTCGTGCAGTCTCCGGACCGCGACCGGTTCAGGGTCGCACTGGACGAGGCCGGCATCGGCACAGCCGTGCACTATCCGACGCCGGTGCACCATCAGCCGGCGTACCGCGAGCTCGACGTGCCCGGCGGCTTTCCGGTCGCGGAGTCGCTCTGCGAGCACGTCGTGAGCCTGCCGCTCTCGGAGACCCACACCGACGAGGAGATCAGGACCGTCGCAGAGGCAGCGGCACGGCTCTCAGCCGCCTGACACCGCGAGCAAGTGCTGCTCCAGCTGCGCGACAACGGCATCACGACCGTGCTGCGCCGTCACGTGCGCCTGCGCCCGCGCGCCCATCTCGGCCCCGCCGGCGAGCGCCGCCGAAACCGCGCCGAGGATCTCCTCGTTGCGGAGCGGCACGACGAAGCCGCCGCCGCTCGCACCGAGGCCCGGAATCTCCGACTGCTCCGTGACGACGACCGGCGTGCCGCAGGCGGCCGCTTCGAGTGCTGCGACGGAGGTCTCCTCCCAGTGCCGCGGCGTCAGGCAGAAGACGTCGGCGTCCACGTAGGCGGCGAACCGATCCGACCCGTAGAGCGGGCCGGCAAAGCGGACCGCACCGGCCGAGAAGAGCGGCGCGAAGCGGCTCCGGAGCTCGTCGAGCTGGCCGTCGTCGCGCCCGACGACGGCGAGCACCGTGCCTGACTCGAGCAGAGGCTCCACCGACTCGATCAGCACGTCCAGCCCTTTCAGCCTGTTGACGCGTCCGAGGAAGAGCAGCAGCGGCGTCTCCGCGGAGACAGCGATCGACTCGCGAAACGATCCCGCCGCGGGCGCGTCGGCGAGGTCGAGAGGCGGCAACGGCAGCGGGAGCTGCACGATCGCGTCGCGCCGGCCGCCGAACTGCTCGTAGAGGCGGGCCTCGTGCGCCGTCTGGGCGAAGAGCAGCGCCGCCCCGCGGAGCATGGGACGCACGAGCGCGGCGTCGTAGACGTCCTTCACCCTCCCGCGCAACCCGCTCGAGCCCGGGAGTGAGCCGTGTGCCGACAGGGCGAGCGGTGTCCGCCTCGTCCGGGTTGCGAGATACGCGGAGGCCGTCAGGTAGGTGCGCGCGTCGGTCACGTGCACGACGTCGTAGCCCTGGACCTCGACCGCCAGGCGGCGCACGAGCCCCCGCGGCAGATACTTCTTCGTCCGCCACGCCAACGAGTTGCTCAGGTTCGGCAGCCGCCGGACGCGCACGCCGTCGAGCACCTCCTCGCGAGGCGTCGCCCGCCGCTCGTCGTCGAGCACGTCGGTCGTGAGCACGTCGACCACGTGCCCGCGCGCGGCCAGCCCGGAGGCGAAGTCGCTCATCACCCGCGGCGGGCCGCCGTACGCCCACGCCGGGGCGTAGTACGGCGTGACCTGGAGAACCCTCATGAGCGAGGCGCGAGGAGCCCGCGGACGACCTCTCGATAGCGGCTGAGCGCAAGGAGACGATCGGCATTGCGGACGACGTACTCCCGCCCTGCTGCACCCATCGCCTCGAGATCGAGCCGGCCGTCGTGCGCGTCGCGGATCGCCGCGGCGACGAGGTCCGGCCGGTCGGCCGGCACGACGACGCCGCAACCGACCTCACTGACGAGCCCCGCCGTCTCACTGTCCTCGTCCGCTGCGACGATGACGGGGCGACCGGCCGAGAGGATTCCGTACAGGCGGCTCGGAACGACGTAGCCCGAGAGCCCAGGCGCCAGCCCGACGTAGTGGACGTCCGCGGCGGAGAGCGATTCGCTGAGGCGCTCGCGCGGCTGGTATTCGAAGAAGCCCACCCGATCGGCCCCGAGCTCCTTTGCCAGCTGCTCCAGCTCGCGGCTTCGGGCGCCGAAGCCGATGATCGGAACCGACAGCTCGTCGAGGTCGCGCAGGTGCGTCGTCGCGACGATCAGCTTGTCGAGGTTCTGGGCGTGCCCGACGTTGCCCGAGTGCATGACCACGAAGCGGCCGTCGAGCCCGGCGTCGCGCGACCACTCGTTCTGCTTGGGCTGCGGCGTGATCGACGCGGTGTCGACCCAGTTCGGGATCACGATCACACGCTCGGGCGGGGCACCCTTTGCGATCAGCCGCTCGCGCATCCGCTCCCCGATCGCCACGACCGTGTCCGCTCGACGCAGGTAGAAGCCGACGAGCGCTCGGAGCGGCGCGATCACGAGCGGGTTCGTCAGCCGCCCGAGCTCCGTTGCGATCTCGGGGAAGACGTCCTCGCTGATGACGAGCAGCGGGACGCGCCTCCGCCGCGCGATCAGGAGGCCGAGATCGCCGACGATCGGCGGATCGGTCATGCAGAGCACGAGGTCGGGGCGCGCGGCCGAGCGCGCTCGGACGAGGCTGTCCAGAAGATAGGTGATGTAGTTCAGCGCCCGGAACCTGAGCTTCGTCCGGTCGAATGCGGTCGAGCGTGTGCGGAGCACGCGCACGCCGTTCAGCATCTCCTCTGACGGGAGGTCGGCGCGGCCCTGCAGCCGTCCGGTGACGACGGTCACGTCGAACTCCTCCGCCAGCGACTCGCAGAGGTCGGCGAGCAGGTTGGCGGTCGCCTCGACGCCTGGCTTGTAGTACTGGTTGAGCACCAGGATGTGTGGTCTGCGGTCGGCCATCGGCGCAGGCTACCGCCCGCGCTGAGCGAGCTTCCAGGCGGCCTTGCGCGCTCGCTCGCGGAGACGAAGCGTCGAGCCCACGTAGCGTCTGACGGCGCCGCCGGGCTGCAGGCGGTGGCTCGCGTCGAAGATCGTGTAGATCCGGCCGCTCCCGCCGGCGAGATCCTCGTTCCGTCGCGCCTCGCCGCCGAAGTGGGCTTCTTCGAACCCACCCGGGACGTGCGCGTAGTCGTGCCGCTGGTGGACGGCGACGACGGCACGGGTCGCGTCCACGACCGGGCCGCGTTCACGCGCTCGCCAGACGAGCCAGTTGTCGAAGCGAGCGCGGCCGACGACGAACGGAGGCACCGGATCGAACAGGCCCGGCGGTGAAGACGAAGTAGTCGATCGCGGTCGGGCCCCGCGAGCGTCCTTCGTCGAGCGCGCGGCGGCGAAGTTCGGCACGGCTCGCACCGTCCAGGGCGAGGTCGTCCTGGACATCGAGGTCGCGAGTCTCTCCGACGATCAGAAAGCGATCGAACGTCGTCTCGACCGCCGTGACGGCGGGAATGAAGTCGTCGAGCAGGATCACGTCGGCGTTGACGAAGCAGCGGAGCGGGTGCTCGGCGAGCGTGTCGACACGAGCGAAGGCATCGTCGATCCGTGGTGTCCCCTGCTCGCTGAGCGCCACACCCGGCACGTGGCCGACACCGAGCTCCAGAGCGCTTGCGGCGACCCCGGGCTCGTCGCCGACGAGCATGACCTGCACGCCCGTTCCCGAGCGCGGTCCAGCTCCTCACCGCGTTGCGCTGGATCGTGCCCAGGTGCCCGCCGAACGCCTTCGGGATCGAGAACAGCGTCAGCACGTCGTCAGCGCGCCAGGAGGAAGGACTGCACGTCGCCCTCGACGCCGACGCTCGCCGCGACCCGGCGCCCGTGCCGTGCCGCGACGTCACGCAGCTGCTCCGGCGTCAGCGTCGAGCGGTACGTGCGCTGACCGCGGTAGCCTGGGACGACCTCGACCCGCGGCCGGCGGCCGATGCGCTGGCGGTGGAGGACGACCCAGGGCGCGTCCGCCGCGCAGAGCGCATCGAGCACCGGCTCGTAGTCGGCGAGCACGTCGAGGAGCGCACTGGCAAAGACGACGTCGAACCCGTCGAGCGCGTGCTCCTCGTGCACGTCGCGGCGGACGAACTGACGCGCCGGCCAGCGCTCCTGAGCCCTTGCGACCACCGCGTCGGCGTAGTCCGCCCCGGTGTACTCGAACCGGCCGGTCGCCCAGCGCTCGAGCAGCTCGCCGTAGGCACCCATGCCGCAGCCGATGTCGAGGAACGTCGCCGGCCGCGGCAGCCGTTCCTCCCGAACGAGGATCTCGAGCAGCTCCCGGAACGCGCGGTACGGCGCCACGTCGTCCGGATGCTCGAGCTGGCTGTTCGTCAGCTCCAGCATCTGGCTCGCCACATCCGGGCTCGTCCAGGTGTCCCGGTACCGGGCCTTCGCGCCGGGCAGGCGGTCGCGCGGGTCGGCCGCGCGCACGAGCAGCAGCACCCTGCGCCCGCCGCCGCGCAGGGCACGCGAGAGCCTGCTCGCCGCGGTCGACGCCTGAGTCACGGCACGATCGTAGTCGGGCGAGCCGTTACGCTCGGCCGATGGCGCAGCTGCTCCACCGGGTCGGACGGAAGGCGCTCTCGCTCACGGGGTTGAGCGTCCAGCGGGCAGGCGATCCGTTCGCCGGCCTGGTCGCCGCCGGCCTGGCGCCGCGGACGATCCTGGACGTCGGCGCCGCCCTCGGGGACTGGTCGCGCACGGCCGTGAAGGCGTTTCCGGCCGCCCGCGTCGTGCTCGTCGAGCCGCTCGCCGAGTTCGCGCCCGTCCTGCGCAGCCTCGCCGGCACCCTGGCCCGAGCCGACGTCGTCGAGGCTGCCGCAGGTGCGAAGGCGGGTGAGCGCACCTTCAACGTGCACGAAGATCTGGTCGGGAGCTCGCTGCTGCGGGAGTCCGAGGGCCCACAGGTCGACGGCGTCCCCCGCACGGTGCGGACCGTCGCGCTCGACGACTTGGCGAACGAGCTCGGGCTCGAGCCGCCGCACCTGCTGAAGCTCGACGTCCAGGGGGCGGAGCTCGACGCGCTCGCGGGCGCGACCCGCGTCGTCGGAGCATCGCTCGCGGTCCACGTCGAGGTCTCGTTCTTCCCCTTCTTCCAGGGCGGTGCGACCTTCGAGGCCGTCGTCGCGGCGCTCCGAGAGCACGGCTTCGTCGTCTACGACGTGCTCAACCTGGCGCGGCGGCCGCTCGACGGAGCGCTGGCGCAGGCCGACCTCCTCTTCGTGCCGGAGGGGAGCCCGGCGCGCCGCGAGCACTCGTACGCTTTCCCGGCCCAGCGCGCACGACAGAACGAGCAGTTCGCGGCCGCGATCCGGCGGCGCATCGAGCGCGGCGGATGACCGGCCCAACGATCAGCGTCGTCACGCCGAGCCTCAACCAGGGAGCGTTCCTCGCCGAGACGATCTCGTCGGTCCTCGACGGAGTGACGCCGCCGCACGAGTACGTCGTCGCCGACGGCGGCTCGACCGACGACTCGGTCGACGTGCTCGAGTCGGTCTCCGACCGGCTCACGGCCTGGAGCTCGGAGCCGGACGACGGCATGTACGCCGCGATCCAAAAGGGGTTCATGGGGACGACGGGAGACGTGATGGCGTGGCTGAACGCGGGCGACACGTATCAGCCGTGGACGCTCTCCATCGTGCAGGAGCTCTTCGCCTCGTTCCCGGACCTCGAGTGGCTGACCACGCAGCGGCCGCTCACCCTCGACGAGGCGGGGCGCGTGGTCGCGTGCGAGTTCGTCGGCGGCTACGCGGCCGACTCCTTCCGGGCGGGGGTCAATCTCCCCGGCGGCGCCTGGTTTGCCCGCGCCGGGATCCAGCAGGAGTCGACGTTCTGGCGCCGGAGCCTGTGGGAGCGCGCCGGCGGAAGGATGGCGAGCTCGCTCCAGTTCGCCGGCGACTTCGAGCTCTGGCTTCGCTTCTTCGACGCCGGCGCGACGCTCGTCTCACTCGACGCGCCGCTCGCGGCCCACCGCGTCCACACCGGCCAGAAGACGACGACGCTCGACGCCTACGTCGCCGAGGCCGAGGCCGCGCTCCGGGATGCAGGACACGGCACTCCGGGCAGGTCGAGCCTGCGGCGGCTCGCGTACGTGACGCTCGGCCGCCGCCCGCTGCGGCGGCTGCCGCGCCTGCTCGCCCGCGGGCTCGTCGCCGCCGGCGCGCTCTCCGAGGTCGACACGATCGTGTGGCGCGACGGCGGCTGGCAGCGCGCCCGCGACTACGCGGTCTAGCGGCGCGCGCGCAGCCTGCTGCCGACCCGGACGCGCGTGTACGCAGAGAGCTCGCGGAGGTCGGGTTCGGCGATGCCGGCACCGAAGCCGGGCTCCAGCTGACGCAGCCGCTCGTAGGCGTCGATCAGCCTGCGCACGTAGGGATCCCAGAGCAGCCGCCCGGTGGCGTCGAGCGGGTAGCCGGACCGCCAGAGCAGCCGTCCCGCCGCGGTCGCCGTCGCCTCGTACGCGCCCGTACCGGTACCGAGCCGGCCCGTGACACCCCCCGGCCTGAAGAGCTGCAGGCCGTGGTGGTGGAAGAAGACGAGCGGCACGTCGTCGACCAGCAGCCGCCCGCTTCGGGGCTCCTCGCGCACGTCGTAGAGCTCCAGATTCCAGGGAGCAAGGCCCGCGCCGGGATGCTGCAGCACGTGCACGCCCTGGAAGCGCTCGGGCCAGTCGTTGAGATACGCCTGGTCGCCGAACTTGCCGTCCTCGAAGACCGCATAGCACCACTCGAGACAGCGCTCCCGCCACCACGTGAGCGCTTCGAGCCCGTTCGAATCCCGCGTGAACGTCAGCCACTCGACGTTGTAGATGCCGCTCGTCTCCTCGAACGCCTGCCAGCGCGGGGCATAGCGGTGCGGCACGATCGTGACGCTGCTCGCACCGATCTCGTCGAACACCATGCTCGGGCCCGAGAAGAACTGCAAGTCGGCGTCGAGGTAGGTGATCGAGTCGAGCGCAGAGTCGCGCTGGAGTGCGTGCAGGCAGATCGCCGGCGTCGCCGTCCAGAGGTACTCGACGGGACTTCTCGTCGGCTGGACCGCGGCCAGCTCCGGGTCGTCCAGCTCCAGCTGGGCCCGCGTGATCGCCTCGACGCCGGGCAGGTCGAGCCGCTCCAGCAGGCGGGCGCTCCGCTCGTCCATGCAGTACGCGCGCAGCCGGAAGGCCTCCCCCGTGTCGACCAGAGAGCCGTGCAGGACGAGCGCTCGTGCGAGGTAGTTCGCGTCGAAGAGAGTGCAGAACTCGTGCATGCGTCACGGCAGGATACGGAGTGTCCGACGCACGTCCGCGGGCGGCTAGAGTCCGCCGGTGCCTCGATCCGCGCTCCGCCGAGCCCGTGCAAAACTCGCCACCGTCAGGCCGATTCCGCAGCTTCGCGTCGTGCGCACCTACAGCAGCTCGGCGCGGAAGCATCCGCTGACCGCGCTCCGGTACCTCGTCGCAGGCGACGAGACGAGCAACTTCACCTACGAGATCGCCAACCGGGACGAGCTCGCCCGCGTGGTGGCAGGCGCCCTGGGTGCGCCCCCGGCGGAGATCCGGTCCCTGATCGCGGAGGCCGATGCGGACGTCGATCTCAGGCGCCGCCTGCAGGACCACACCCTGTTCGGTCGACGGCTCGGCTGGTACGCGGCGCTGCGCTGGTCGAAGCCCGAGCTCGCAGTCGAGACCGGCACGGCCGACGGGCTCGGCACCGCCTTGCTCGCCCGGGCAATCGAGCGCAATCTCGAAGAGGGGGCCGAGGGCCGCCTGCTCTCCTTCGACGTCGTTCCGACCGCGGGCCGCCTGCTCGACGATCACCTCCGCCAGTTCGTGACCGTGATCGTCGGCGATGCCGTCGAGGCGCTGCCGCGCGCTCTCGAAGGCCGGCGGATTGGCTACTTCGTCCACGACAGCCTCCACACCTACGAGCACGAGCGCGCCGAGTTCGAGCTCGCGACGGCGCACGCTGACGACACGATCATCCTGATCAGCGACAACGCGCACGCGACGACGGCTCTCGCCGACGTGGCCGCTGAGAACGGCGCCGCCTACGCCTCGTTTACGGAGCGTCCGGTGCGTCACCTCTACCCGGGCGCCGCGCTCGGCATCGCCGTTGTCAAGCGAGTTGAGCGGTGACGGACACGCCCCGGATCAGCATCATCACGCCCTCGCTCAACCAGGGGTCGTACCTGGAGCGAACGATCCGCTCCGTCGTCGACCAGGGCTATCCCGACCTCGAGTACATCGTCGTCGACGGCGGCTCGACCGACGAGTCGGTGTCGATTCTCGAGCGCTACGACGACCGCATCGCCTACTGGGTGTCGGAGAGCGACTCGGGCCAGGCGCACGCGATCAACAAGGGTCTCGCCCGGGCGACCGGCTCGCTCGTGGCCTACATCAACAGCGACGACTACTACCTCCCCGGTGCGTTCGCCGAGATCGCCCGACACTTTGCCGACCCCCGCGTCTCGTGGGTCGCGGGTTCGTGCCGTTACGAGTACCCCGACGGGTCGCTCGAGACATTGTTCCGCCCTGCGTCACCCACCGGTTCGCGGCGGTCGTGGATCCGCGAGGTCTGGTACGTGCCGCAGGCGTCCTCGTTCTGGCGGCGGGAGGTGTTCGAGTCCCACGGCGGCGTCCGGGAGGACCTCTCGTTCGTCTTCGACACCGAATTCGGCCTTCGGCTCGCGCTGGCCGGGGTCACCCCAAAGGTGATCGACGAGACGCTCGCGGTGAGGCATCTCCACGACGCCGCGAAGTCGGCGGACAAGTCGCAGTTCGAGCGGGAGTGGTCGCGCGTGGCCCCGGAGCTCGAGGCTCGCCTCGACGGACGGGATGCCGTCGCCGACGTGCTGTTCAGGGCGAGGCGGAAGGCCCGTCTGACGCTCCGGCGTTAGAGCTCTCAAAGAGGTGGTTGTACGGCCGGAACGACGCGTGCGCCTCCTCTCGATAGCCACGCGCGGCAAGCCACTCCGTCAGCGGCGCGAGGGCCGTATCGTCACGCGCCTCGAGCAGAACGGCCGGCCGGCAGGCCGCGAGCAGTTCCTCTGCGCCTGCGAGTGCCCGTGCCTCGGCTCCTTCGACGTCGAGCTTGAGTAAGGCCACGCGAGGTCGGCCGGCCGACGCCCACACCGCGTCGAGCGTGATCATCTCCGCGGTCGTCTTGGCGGTGGCCGGAGAGCGCTCGTCCGGTTGCAATCCCGAGTAGGCGGAATCGGCGGCGACGAAGAATTCGACTTCCCCGCTCGTCTCGCCCACCGCAGCCGTCTCGACCTGGACGTTCCCGAGGCGGTTGAGGGCGATGCTCGCCCGCAGGCGCTCGACCGTGGCCGGATTCGGCTCGATCGCGATCACCGTTCCGGTCGGGCCGACGGCGCGGGCGAGCGGCACTGCGAACAGGCCGATGTTCGCGCCGGCGTCGACGACGGTGTCGCCGGGACGCACACGCCCGACGGCCCAGCGCAGCTCCTCACCTTCGACGTCGGCGCCGTGGAGCAGATCCCAACCGGTCGACTCGGTGAGCCGAGCGCGGACGAGTCCGCCGCCGGGGACCGTCGTAGTGAAGTCGGCAGCCTCGGGCGCAAGCCGCGGAAACACCTCGCGCATCACGAAGGTCTTGCCGCGCTCGGTGGGCGCGTGGAGGAGCCACTGCCGCGCCAGCCAGGCGATCGGCCTCTGGGCGAGCGCGATCACGCGGCGCGGACGAACAGGCCGTTGACCTGCAGCAGCTCACCCGTCTGCGGGTCGGAGTGGACGGCCTCAAGGCCCGCGAGCACGAACCCTGCCGTCCGAAGCCACTCGACCATCTCGGCGAACAGCGGCTGCCCGTCGTAGAGCGGCAGGAACGAGAGCTCGCACTCCAGCGCCTTCGCGACAGCGAGCGTCGCCGGCGCGCCCCGCAGCACCTCGAGCTCGAATCCCTGCACATCGACCTTCAGGTACGTCGACGCGGTGGCGACGCAGAACTGCTCGTTGAACGAGTCGAGGCGCGCCACGTCGACCGGCTCTGTGCCGATGTACTCGGCTTCGGGGGCACTCGAGGTGTGGCGGGCGTCGATGGCGAGCAGCGAGCTGCTCGACGAGTTCCGGCTCAGGTTGATCGTGGCGCGGCCCTCGTCGGACCCGAGCGCGACGTTCACCGGCTCCCAGCGAGGGTCGTCGCTGCACCCGGCGGCGAGCGCGGCAAAGGCGTTGCTCGTCGGCTCGAAGGAGACGATCCGCCCCTCGTACCCGTCGGCGCGGAGCTCGCGGCCGAAGGCGCCGTCGTTCGCCCCGACGTCGAGCACGAGATCGATGCGGAGGTCGCGCATCAGGGCGGCCCTCCACCTACGCGCCTCGGTCGGCGGCCCGAGCCGTGAGATCTCGTACCCGAGCCGGCGCGCGCCGCGCGCGGCGACTCCTCGCAGGCGCGTCAGCGGCCGAACCATCGTCGCCGTCAAAGCGCGGGCGAGCGGAGCTCGGCACCGGCACGATCGCCCGTCGACCACGCATGGGCCACGACGAATCGGCCGTGAGCGGTCGACGGGAGGCGGCCCGTGCCGAAGACGTCACTCTCAAACACGTCGAAGTAGATCGCGTTCCTGACCTTGTCGGACAGCGTTCCGTTGACTCGGACGTAGAGATACAGCGAGTAGCGCCCGCTGAGCAGCGGCAGGGACGGAATGGTGCACACGAGATCCCCGGTGGGACCGGTCGCGACGAGATCATCTCCAGACACTTCGCTCGAGCACACGAACATCGGCTCGGAGAACGGACCTTCAACCGCAAAGCTCGCCATCACGGACGCCTGCGAGGGCGCCCCGGTGTAGCTAAGCGTGATCGTGCACGGCTCGCCGGTTCGCACAGTCCCGCCCCCCGGTCCCGCGATCTGGATCGCCTCGATCCGGAGTGGGCCCTCTCCCTCTCGATCCTCTCGGTGGCCCAAGGTTTCGCCGGCCTGTACCTGGACGGCCGAGAGGTAGTGCTCGAGAACCTGGTCCACGTCTCCGTCCTCGATGAGCCGCCCTCCCTCGATCAGCACCGCACGGTTGCACAGCGCCGACACCGAGGCCAGGTTGTGGCTGACGAAGACGATCGTACGGCCGCTGTGCGCGATCTCGCCCATCCGCCCGATGCAGCGCTGCTGGAAGGCCTGGTCGCCGACGCTCAGCACCTCGTCGATGAAGAGGATCTCGGGCTCGAGGAAGGCTGCGACCGCGAATGCGAGGCGGACGTACATGCCGCTCGAGTACCGCTTCACGGGCGTGTCGATGAAGCGCTCGAGCTCGGCGAAGCCGACGATGTCGTCGAACTTGCGCGCGGATCTCCGCGCGGCGCATGCCGAGGATGGCGCCGTTCAGGAAGACGTTCTCGCGTCCGGTCAGCTCGGGGTGGAAGCCGGTCCCGACCTCGAGCAGCGACCCGACGCGGCCTCGGATCACGGCGCGCCCCTCGGTCGGTTCCGTGATCCGGGCCAGCACCTTCAGGAGCGTCGACTTGCCCGCGCCGTTGCGGCCGACGACACCGACGATGTCGCCTTCGCGCGATCTCGAGCGAGACGTCCTTCAGCGCCCAGATCTCACGCGCGTCGGGCTCGTGTGTGGGACGGCGTCCGAAGAGGCGGCCGACGACGTTGCCGAGATCCTCGGTCAACCGGCTGTAGCCGCCGATCGAGTCGCCGAGCAGATAGCGCTTGCCGAGCCCCTCGGCGTGGACGACCGCATCCATCAGATCACGTCCGCGAAGGTCCGTTCGACGCGGCGGAAGTAGAGGAAGCCGGCGACGATGAGGACGACGGCGGACAGGGTGGAGATCACCCAGACCTCGGCCGGCAGCCCGCCTGTTCCGAGCAGGGCCGAACGGAAGCCCTCGATGCCGGCCACCATTGGGTTGAGCGCGAAGATCAACCGGTACTGCGAGCCGACGACGTCGAACTGGTAGGCAACCGGCGTCGCGAAGAGCCAGAGCTGGATCAGGAACGGCAGCGCGTAGCGGACGTCGCGGTAGCGGACGTTCAGCGCGGACAGCAGCATTCCCGCCCCGATCGCAACCGCGACCACGTACGCAGCGAAGACCGGGAGCAGGACTGCCGTGGGTGCCGGGGCGATGCGATAGCCGACCATCAGGATCAGCAGCACGAGGAAGCTGATCGCGAAATCGAGCAGGAAGGAGCAGGCGGCGGCGACGGGCGCCAGGATCCGCGGGAAGTAGATCTTGGAGACGAGGTTCGCGCTGCCGACGAGGCTGTTGGCCGAGGCAGCGAGCCCGTTCGAGAAGAACATCCACGGCACCAGCGCCGAGAAGGCGAAGATCGGATAGGGAATCCCCGGCGGGCCGACACCCGCGAGCTGTCCGAGGAAGATCGTGAAGACGACCATCAGCAGCAACGGCTGCAGCACCGCCCACGCCGCGCCGAGCGCCGTCTGCTTGTAGCGAACCTTCACGTCCCGCCACATCAGGAAGTAGAAGAGCTCGCGGTAGGCCCAGAGCTCGTCGAGCCGGAGTGAATAGCTGCGGCGTCGCTCGATGACGACCGACGGGGGTGAGGTGACTGCGCTCACCGGGTGGACAATAGCGGCGTCATCCTCCGTTCCCGGCCGCTGCGTAGGCGTCGCGGAGCGCACGTGCTGCGACCTCCGGAGCGAGCTGCTCGCGCGCCGTCTCTCGTGCCTGCGCGCCGAGGTGCGCGCGCCAGTCGGCGTCTGCGAGCAGCTGCTCGACCACCTCGCGCAGCCGCCCGACGTCGCCGGGCGGCACGAGGACGCCGATGACGTCGACGAGGCCGCCGACCGCCGTCGCCACCACCGGCCGGCCGTAGGCCATCGCCTCCCGCGCCACGACGCCGTAGCCCTCGCGGCGCGACGGGACGCACACGACCGCCGCCCGCTCGTAGTAGGGGCCGAGCTCGGAGCGCGGGACGAAGCCGACCGCCTCCGGCACGTCGACCGGGCCGGCGCCGACGATCACGCGCGGCAGCCCCTCGGTCGCCGCCAGGAACTCGTGGATGCCCTTCTCCGGCGAGAGGCGGCCGACGAAGAGCACATGTGGCGGCTCGTCCGGCTCGCCGACGGCCTCCGGGATCTCGACGCCGGTCGGGACGATGCGAACCTCGCGGGCGCCCAGCTCCCGCGCCGAGTCGGCCAGATACTCGGAGGCGACGATCGCGAGCCGCGCGCGGCGCAGCAGCGGCCGGAAGAGCCATGGCGCCTTCCGCGCCAGCTCGACGTCCGTGCCCCAGAGCTGGACGACGTACGGCTTCCCGGTCTTCAGCGCCGCCAGCGCGGACGGCAGCCAGTGCGCGTGGACGAGGTCGGCGTCCCGCGCCGCCCGTCGCGCCGCCCAGGCGTAGTTGAAGAGGAACGCCGGCAGCAGCAGCGCCAGCCACGGCCGCCGGCGCAGGTTGCCGGCGATCCCGTGTCCGTACGCGATCCCGAAGTGCCGGAACGACGCCGGCGAGACGACCTCGACCTCGACCCCCTGCGCCCGCACCGCCTCGACCGCGTCACGGACGAAGAGGCCGGCCACGTCCCGCTCGTCGCGCGGGTACGAGGTCGTCAGGACGACGACCTTCACTGGAGGCGGCGAGCGAACACGATCGGCGCCGCGAGCGCGAGCAGCGCGAACGCGAAGAAGTAGTAGAAGGACATCGTCAGGTAGAAGGCGTTCGCGGCGATCGTCCCCACGAGCGCCGCCGTCATCCCCCACGCGAGCGGCCGGATCCGCGGCGAGCCGAGCGCACGCCCGATCGCCCGCAGCCGCCCGAGCCGCTTGAAGAGGTAGACGAGGAACGCGGCGAAGAGCGCCGTCCCGAGCAGCCCGGTCTCGACGAGCGTCGCGACGTAGAACGAGTGCGGGCCGAAGTTCGTCCGCCCGGTGACGAACTCGTAGTAGACGGAGAAGTTGTTCAGCCCCAGCCCGAAGAGCGGGTGCGACGAGAGCACGTCCGGGATGAAGCCGTAGACGTCGAAGTGCGTCGAGGTGCCGTTCGCGGACGTGTCCACGCGCGAGCGCAGCACCTGCTCGAAGAACTGCCAGCGGGCGGCGAGCACGATCCCGAGCACGACGGCGACGCCGCCCAGCGGCAGCAGGAACTCCGGCGTCGCCAGCCGGTGCCGATACGGGATCGCGAGCACGAGCAGGCCGGCGCCGAGCCCGAGCAGGCCCGAGCGCGACAGCGTCGCCAGCTCGACGAGGAGCAGGAACGCGAGCACGAGCGCGAGCGGCAGCTTCAGCCGGTGTCCGCGCTCGAGCCGCAGGTAGAGCGGCGTCAGCACGAGCAGCGGGATCACGAGCTCGATCCCGAGGTGGTTCGGGTCGCCGGTGAGCGCGTTCGGCCGGAAGACGCTGGCGCCCTCGATCGCGCCGTAGATGTTGATCTGGCTGGCGCCGCCGGTGATCGGCGAGAGCAGCGACTGGTCGAGATTGATCCCGAGCACCTCGGCCGTGCCGAGCTGGACGATCCCGTAGACGGCGTTGGCGACGAAGCCGGCCATGAAGACGGCGAACGTCGTCCAGTAGAAGCGCTCGCTGCGCCGCGCCAGGTACGCGAGCCCGACGACGAGGAAGCCGAAGTGGAGCAGGAACTTGAACATGCCCTTCGCCCACTGCGCCAGCGCCTGCTCGGTCTCGAGGTTGAAGAACCCGATCAGGTAGACGGCGAGGAACCCGACGAAGAAGAGCCCGGCGACGGCGGCGCCCCAGGCGAGCCTGCGGTCGCCCGTGCCGACGCGGGTGCCGACCCAGGCGACGAGGAAGATCCCCGTCAGGACGTCCGAGAGGCTGAGCGTTCCCGCGACCTCCCACTGCAGCTTCGCGAACGAGACCGTGAAGACGGTGGCGAGGAAGAGGAACTCGACGACGAGGCCCGGTCTCGACCTGTTCACAGCGAGCGGACCAGCTCCGCGAGCTCCTCGGCGCGGGCGCGGCGCGAGAGGCGGTAGCGCGTCTCCTCCGGGATCTCGGTCGCGCCGAGGCCGCCGTTCGCGAAGCGCGCGTGCAGCTCCGCCAGCGCGGCCTTGATCGCCTCGACGTCGTCCGGCGGCGCGACGACGCCGGCGCCCGTCTCGCGGATCAGGTCGGCGGCGGCGCCGTCCGGCGGCACGACGGCGAGGATCGGCCGCTCGGCGGCGAGGTACTCGAAGACCTTCCCCGAGAGGACGCCCTTGCCGCGCCCGCCCGCGTCCGGGATCAGGAGCAGGAGCGCCTCCGAGTCGCGCTGCAGCTCGAGCGAGGCCTGACGCGGCGCGTACGGGATCAGCTCGAGCCTGTCGCCGAGCCCGCGTTCCGCCGCCCACTCGCGGTCGGTCGAGCGGAAGTCGCCGAGGAAGCGCGCCTGCACGTCGAGGCCGGACTCGTCGAGCGCGGTCAGGAACGGCCGCGGGTCGCGCTTGCCGAAGAAGCTGCCGGTGTGCGTGATCCGGAAGCGCTTCCCGGGCGTGTAGTCGAGGCCGGCGAAGTCGTCGAAGTCGCAGCCGTTCGAGATCGTCACGACCTTCCCCTTCGGCGAGAAGCCGCGCGCCTCGTCGGCGATCGCGTCCGAGACGCAGGTGATCGCGTCGGCCGAGTGCGCGACGAGCCGCGCGACGCCCACGTCGACCTTCTCCTTCGCCCGCACGGCCATGCTCTCCGCGCGCCGGTGTGGATGTGCCACGAGCGAGTCGCGCAGGTCGGCGACCCACTTCGCGCCGGTCGCCTTCTTCACCGCGGCGCCGACGAGGTGGATCGAGTTCGGCGGCGAGGTGGTGACGACGACGTCGATCCCCTCCCTGCGCGCGATCCGGATCGCGGCGGGGATCGCGGTCAGGTTCCAGCTCACGTTCTCGTCCGGGACGAGCAGGCGCCGCGAGGCGAGCCTCGCCTGCACGAGCGCGCGCTCGAGCCCCTCCTTGCCGTGCAGCTCCTCGGCGGGCTTCCGCCCCTTCGGGCCGATGTAGCGGGCGCGGTGCACCCAGGCCTGCGTCGGCTGGCGGAGGTCGGCGTCCTGGTGGATCCACTTCGAGTCGTCCGGCGCCAGCACGTGCGTCTCGATCCCGAGCGCGGGCAGGTACTGCGCGAACTTGAGTGGTCGCTGGACTCCGCCGCCGCCGGCGGGCGGCCAGTAGAGCGAGACGAGCAGCAGTTTCACGCGCCCGATGCTACGGCACGACGTAGAGCGTGAAGCGGCCGTCGCGGTAGACGCTGTCGAGCTGCGGCGCGACGTCGAACCGCTTGCGGTCGACCACGAGCCAGTCGGCGCCGGCACGCCGCGGGATCTCGACGTCGCCCGTCTCGAAGAAGCGCAGCGCCTCGTCGCGGCGCTCGTAGGGGCGGTTCTTCTCCGTGTCGGCGACGTGACCGGGCGGCGCGACCGCGATGTAGACGGGCACGCGGGCCGCGATCTCGTAGCTCGTCTGCGGGTCGGAGTAGACGACGTCGCCGCGCGCAACGTGCTCGCGCAGCGCCTGGACGAGGCCAGGCGTGAGCGGGCTCGCCGCGCGTGCGTCCGACGGGCTCCAGTTCGCGGCGGCGTGCACGGCGACCGGGAGCACGAACAGCGCCGCCGCCCAGCGCGGCGAGCTCCGGCCGCTCGAGCGGGACTTTGTGTTTCAGAAACACAAGCCCGACCACGAGCGCGGCGACCCCGCCGCCGACGGCGAACCAGGTCACGAAGGCCGGGCCGCCCTCCTCGAGCCGGTACGTGAATTCGCCCGGGTACGCGAGCTGCAGCGCGATCCCACCGACCAGCGCCGCCGGGAGGACGAGCCCTCGCAGCAGCGCCCCCAGCACGACGAATCCGCCCGCGAACGAGAACGCCAGCGGCCAGAAGCCCGCGGCGCGGCGCGACTGCGAGATCGAGGTCAGGTCGGAGAAGGCGACGAAGAGCTGCGGCACGAGCATCACCGCGGCGACCGCGAGGAAGCCGCCGAGCACGTACGCCGCCCAGCGGCTCCGGAGCGCGAGGCCGGCGAGCGGGACGAAGAGAAGCGCGGCCACCGCGACGGCACCGGCGCGGCCGAACACCTCGGGGGCCAGCCGGTAGCTCGTGTCCGAGAAGATGTCGAGCTGTCCCGCGTACTGCCTGAACGCACGCTGCAGCTCCTCGCCGCCGGGGTCGTGCGAGCGGGTGTCGCGGACGACCGGGAGCAGCCAGACGAGGTACGCCGCCGCCGGGACGACGAGCGCGGCGAGTGCGGTCGCGATCCGCCGCGCCTCGCGGCGCTCGACCAGCGAGCGGACGAGGAGGAAGCCCGCGAACGGCAGCCAGAGGAAGATCGCGTAGGTCGGGTGGACGACCGCGAGCACGAGCCCTGCGGCGGCGACGGACGCGAGCCCGCCACGGCCCGGCCTCTCGACGTAGGCGAGCGCGAGGGCGAGGGCAGCCGGAAGGAGGATCTGGCGCGAGGCCGTCGCCGGGAGCCCGAGCGCGGTGTAGGCGCCGCCGTGGTCCGGTGCCAGCGCCGTCACGGCGACGGCGCCGAGGACGACGGCGACGGCCGGGCTGACGCGCCGGAAGATCGCCCAGCCGGCCTCGTAGATGACGAGGAGCGCGACGGGCGCCAGCACGGTCGCCTCGTGCAGGACGACCTCGGCCGGATCGAGGAAGCCGACGCGGGCGACGAGCGCGAGGAACCCGTGCCAGAGCGGGAACGCGTAGCCGGGGTGGAGCCCGCCGTCGGCGAACTCGTTGACCGCGTCGAGCGAGAGCGAGCCGAACGCGTCCAGCTTCTGCACCCGGGCGAGATGGAAGAGCCCGTCGCCGCCGATGTTCCCGGCGACGTGCCAGAGCAGGAGCCCGAGCAGCGCGCCGGCGAGAAAGACCCAGCGACGGCCCGGGATCCGCTCCGCACGCGGGGCGTTGCGCGCGAACGTGGCCGCGACGACACCGGCCGCGAGCAGGAGGATGAGTGTCAGCGACAGGGACGAGCCGACGGCGAACGTCACGGCCAGTGCGCCGAAGATGAGCGCGAGCGACCATGCAAGCGTCGCAGAGACACTGCGGACACCGAGCGCCCGCGCCACCAGCGCGCCCGGCAGCAGCAGCACGACGTTCGCGAACACGAGCTGGACGAGCGTCATCGGTCGAGCAGCTCCGGGATGCTCGCGGTCCCGAGCCAGTCGGCGGTCTCGCGGTACATGCGGCCGCGATCGCCGCGGAAGAGCAGCCCGCGCAGGCCGGTGGCGGCGCGGAGCAGCTTCCGCGCGCGCTCGGCGTAGGCATCGCCGTGGTGCTTCGAGAGGAAGCGAAGGTGGCCGCGGACGTTCTCGCGGAACATCAGGCCGCCGTGCGACGCGCCGCCGACGTGCACGCACTCGGCGCCCGGGAAGAAGACCACTTTCCAGCCCGCCTCCCGGAAGCGGTAGGCCCAGTCCGTCTCCTCGCTGAAGAGGAAGAACGCCTCGTCGAGCGGCCCGACCTGCTCGACCGCCTCACGCCGGACGAGCATGCAGGCGCCCATCAGGAACTCCGCCTCACGCACCTCCTGATGGTCGAAGCCGCCCGCGTAGAACGCGTTCAGCGCCTGCGAGCGAGGCGCGAGCTTGCGCAGGAAGAAGTACTCCGTCGCCAGCCGCCAGAGCGTCGGAAACCCGCGCACCGACCGCTGCAGCGAGCCGTCCGGGTTGAGCAGCCGCGGCCCGACGATCGCGGCGTCCGGGCGCTGGTCGGCGAAGGCGACGAGCCGGCGCAGCGAGCCCTCCGTCAGCCACGCGTCCGAGTTCAGGATCAGGAAGTATCGGCCCGAGGCCGCCTCGATGCCGCGATTCCAGCCGGCTGCGAGGCCGACGTTTTCCTGCTCGATCACGCGCGCCTCGGGCAGCTGCTCGCGGACGACATCAACGCTGCCGTCGCTCGAGCCGTTGTCGACGACGACGACCTCCTCGCCGCGCACGCTCTCGAGACAGCGCTCGATCCACGGGAGCGCGTTGTGGGTGACGACGACGACGCTCGCGTCAGGCATGGCGCGCGCGCGGCCCCCTGCGCAGCCCCTCCCAGAGGAGGATCAGCCCGCCGGGCAGCGCCATCGCGACGGTGACGAGGAAGAAGAGGAAGCCGGCGGCGAAGGCCTGGTCCGCGTCGACGCCGACGTTGCCGAGAAAGCTGACGAAGAACGCCTCCCGCACGGCGAAGCCGTTGAGCGTGAACGGGACGAGCAGGACGAGGAAGAAGAGCGGCCCCATCACGTAGTAGATCCGCGGCGAAAGCTCGATCCCCACCGCCCGGGCGGACGCCCAGATCGCGAGCACGCGCACGGCCTGGATCGCGACCGTGAAGAAGAAGAGCGAGATCAGGAGCCCCGGCCGGTCGCGGAAGGCGTGGACGCCGTCGTAGACGGCGCGAACGGGGCGCTCGAGCCGAAGCGCGCGCAGCAACGGCGCCGTCGCGCGGAGCAGCGGCCGGGCCGAACGAGAGAAGAAGAGGAAGGCGAGGAAGATCGTCCCGATCACGAACGCGCCTTCGATCCAGAGGTAGGCGCCGACGTCGTAGCGGCCGAGCGCGAGCAGGAACCCGAACGCGCCGAGCAGGACCGTCGCCGCGCCGCCGAGCGCGCGCTCGAGCAGCACGATCGCGGAGATCGCGCCGAGCCGAGCCGGGTGGCGGCGCGAGGTCTCGAGGATCCGCACGGCATCGCCGCCGATCGAGGTCGGCAGGATCTGCCCCGCCGTGTACGAGACGAAGTAGGCGCGCGTCAGCCACGGCAGGTGCTCGCGCATCCCCTGCGAGGCCAGCAGCCGCCGCCAGCGCTCGGCCATCGGGATCACCGTCAGCGTCATGATCGCGACCGCGAGCAGGAACCACCACGGGCTCGCGTCCGCGACCACCTCGGCCGTCTCACGGATGTCGATCTTCCAGACCAGATAGGCGACCGCGAGGGCGGTGAGGAGCAGCGTCGCGGGGACGCGGAGCCGACGGCTCATCCTGCGGCGCGGTCGCGGATTCGCCCGAGGGCTTCGATCACGTCCGCGATGTCGCCGTCGGAGTGTGCGGGCGAGAGCGGCAGCGAGAGGATCTCGTCGCCGGCGCGCTCCGCGACTGGCAGGGACGGCTGACCGGGGAAGCGCTCGCGGTACCAGGTGAGCCGGTGCACCGGGAGGAAATGGATCGAGGTCGAGATCCGCTCGGCCGTGAGCGCGCGCTGCAGCTCGTCGCGGGTGAGGCCGAAGCGCTCGGCGTCGACGCGGACGACGTAGAGGTGGAGCGCATGGGTGTCGCGGGGGTCGCGCTCGAGCGGGTCGATCCCGTCCAGACCGGCGATCCCCTCGTCGTAGAGCGCGAACTGGCGCTTCCGCGCGGCGGTGTGCTCCGGCAGCTTGTCGAGCTGGACGAGAGCGATCGCCGCGAGCACGTCCGAGAGATTGGCCTTGTAGCCGGGGACGGTGATGTCGTAGAGCGAGCCGTCGCCGCGCCGCATCAGGCGCAGGTTGCGGATCGCGTCGGCGACCTCGTCGGAGTTGGTGGAGACGAGCCCGCCCTCGCCGGCGGCGATGTTCTTCGTCGCGTAGAGGCTGAAGCACGTCGCCTCGGACAGCCCGCCCAGCTTGCGGCCGCGGTAGGCGCTCTCGGCCGCGTGGGCGGCGTCCTCGATCACAGGGATCCCGAGCTCCCAGATCGGATCCATGTCCGCGGGCTGGCCGGCCAGGTGGACGGGCATGATCGCCTTCGTCCGCTCGGTCACCGCGTCGCCGATCAGCGCCGGGTCGATGTTGAGGTCGCCCTCCCGCACGTCGACGAAGACGGGCGTGGCGCCGGAGTGGACGATCACGTTGGCGGTCGCGGGCCACGTGATCGGCGACGTGATCACCTCGTCGCCCGCCTCGATCCCGAGCGCGACGAGCGCCAGGTGCATGGCCGCCGTGCCCGACGCGACCGCGAGGACGTGCTTCGCCTCCAGGTACTCGGCCATCCGCTCCTCGAGCAGCGCCGCCTTGGGGCCGGTCGTCAGCCAGCCGGAGCGGAGGGTCTCGGCGACCGCCTCGATCTCCTCCTCGCCGATCGAAGGCGGCTGGAAGCCCAGTGGTTGCTCGCGCGTCATTCGACGACGAAGCGTATTTCGTTCGCGGCGGCGCGAGCGCGCTCGAGCGCCTGCTCGCGGCTGTCGCCGACCGCGATCACGGCGCCCGCCCGGTCGGCGCCACGCAGAAGCGGGCCGAAGGAGTGGCCCGGCTCCCGGTAGAGCCGCACGTCGACCACGCCGTCCACTCCGTGCGCCGCCTCGCGACCCTCGACCTCGCGCAGCGTCCCCTCGGGCGCGACGAGGAAGCGGACGCAGGCGCCGCCCGAGAGACTTTGTGTTTCTGAAACACAAGCCTCGTTTCCGAGTGCGAAGTCGAGTGCCAGCTGGTTCAGCTTCACCCCCGTCGCGGCCTCGACGAGCTCGGCATCGTGGCCTCCGCCGAGGCGTGCAGCCAGCTCAACCACGCGGGATCCGTCCGGTCCGACGCGGATCTGGGTGTAGGTCGGCCCGTTGCGGACCCCGAGGGCCTCGGCGGCGGCGCGTGCGGCCTCGATCGGAGCTTGTGTTTCAGAAACACAAGGCCAGACGTGCGCCAGCGCGACGCCGAACGCGGGCGGGTCGGCGGTGACGCGGTCGGTGACGAGGAGGGGGTGGAAGACGCCGTCGATCGAGACCGCGTTGACCGTCACCTCCGGCCCTTCGACGAGCTCCTCGACGAGGCAGACCTCGCCGCGGGAGGCGTCGAGAGCGGCCGCGATCGCGGCCGGTAGCTCGGCCTCCTTTCGGACGAGGGAGAGGCCGCGCTGGCCCTGGCGGTCGGGCGCCTTGACGACGCACGGGATCGGCAGCCCGTCGACGATGCCGGAGACGAGCTGCGAGCGCGGCTGCGGCACGCCCGCCTCGGCGAAGCGGTCGCGCTGGCGCGACTTCGTCGTCGCGAGCGCGGCGGTTGCGGCATCGATCGGGTGCGGCAGCGCCAGCCGCTCGGCCACGCGCGCGGCGACGCCGACCGGCCAGTCCGCGCCCGGCGAGATGATCCCGTCCACGTTCTCGGCCCGTGCGAGCCGGTCGACGCCGGGCTCGTCCTCGGTCGAGACGATCGCCCGCTTGTCCGCGTACGCGAAGCCGGGCGCCGCGGGGTCGCGGTCGACGGCGATCACGAAGAGGTCGCGCTCGCGTGCGGCGCGCAGCAGCCCGATCTGAGCAGGCCCCGCGCCTAGGACGAGGAGACGCTGTCGCGCGGGGTCAGAGCCCGCCACCACACCTCGTTCTCGCGGTACCACTCGACCGTCTGCTCCAGGCCCCGCTCGAAGCTCGTCTGTGCGCGCCAGCCGGTCAGCCGCTCCAGCTTGTCGGTCGAGCCGATGTGCCGGTCGACCTGGCCGAGCCGCTCGTCGACGAAGACGATCTCGGCGTCGGCGCCGACGGCCGCGAGCACCGAGTCGGCCACGTCGCGTACGGAGATGTCGATCCCGGTGGCGACGTTGACGACCTCGCCGGCGAGCCCGTCGATGTCGGCGGCGATGATCGCCTCGATCGCCTCGGCGTCGTCGTCGACGTAGAGCCAGTCGCGGGAGGCGTGCCCGTCGCCGTGGATCGTCAGCGGCTCGCCCGAGAGCGCCTGGGTGATGAAGCGCGGGATCACCTTCTCCGGATGCTGGCGCGGCCCGTAGTTGTTGAAGGGGCGCACGATCACGATCGGCAGCCCGTAGGTGACGAAGTACGAGTACGCGAGCCGGTCGCCGCCGGCCTTCGTCGCCGCATAGGGCGAGCGCGGGTTGAGCGGATGCTCCTCGTCCATGGGCGCGTACTCCGCCGTCCCGTACACCTCGCTCGAGGAGATCAGGATGAAGCGCTCGACCCGCGTGCGCCGGATCGCGTCGAGCAGGATCTGCGTCCCCTCCACGTTCGTCGTCACGAACTCGGACGCGCCCTCCTCGATCGACTTCTCCACGTGCGACTCGGCCGCTGCGTTGACGATCACGTCGACCTCGCCGACGAGCTTCTCGACCAGCTCCGAGTCGCGAATGTCCCCGTGCACGAACGAAAGCCGCTCGTGGCTCATCACGTCTGCGAGGTTCTCGAGGTTGCCTGCATAGGTGAGCGCGTCGAGCGAGACGACCTCGTGGTCCGTGTGCGCCAGCAGGTGGCGGATGAAGTTCGAGGAGATGAAGCCGGCTCCGCCGGTGACGAGAACGCGCTTGGAACTCATCTCAGCGGGACGCTTCGTCGATGGGACGTGACAGGCGGTGCGAGCGCAAGGACGCAGGGAGCCGGGATAGCAGCGCTATCGCGGCGACTGAGGACGCGGCGATCGCGCCGTCTGGCGCGGCCCGTCGGCTCAAGGCTTCGCGCTGAGATGAGTTCGTACTCACAGTTCCTCCGAGATCGAGTAGAGAGGCCGGCCTTCGACCTCGCGCTGGATTCTGCCTAGGTATTCCCCGACGAGCGCGAGGATGAAGCCTTGGATCCCGAGCACGAAGAGCACGGCGACGCCGCCGAGCAGCGGGCCGGGGAAGTTGGAGCGGTCGATCCAGAACCAGATCCCGTAGATGCCGAGCGCGGTCGCGAGCAGCGTGCAGGTGACGCCGAGGGCGATCCCGATCCACTGGATCGGCTGCGGCCAGAAGCCGGCGAGGACGTGCAGCGCCAGCCGGAGCAGGCGCAGCGGCGAGTAGCTGGATCGGCCGGCCCGCGCCGCGTGGGCGACGTCGACCTCGACGACCGAGGCGCCGCCGGAGAGGACGAGCGCCTTCGTGAACTTCTGCTTGCCGATCGCCGGCAGCATCGGCACGACGGCGCTGCGCCGGTAGGCGTTGAAGGCGCAGCCGAAGTCGGAGATCGCGACGCCGGTGAAGCGTCGGAGCATCCCGTTGATCAACCGCGACGGCAGCGTCCGGCCCCACGAGTCCTTGCGCGCGACGCGGCGGCCGCTCGCGACGTCGGCGCCGCCCTCGACCGCCGCGACCAGGCGCGGGATGTCCTCGGGCTCGTTCTGGAGGTCGCCGTCCATCGTCACGACGATCTCGCCCCGGGCGCGCGCGAGACCCGCGTGCATCGCCGGGTGCTGGCCGAAGTTGCGCTTGAAGCGGACGGCGCGCACGCGCGGGTCGGCGGCGTGCAGGCCCGCGACCGCGGCCCAGGTCCCGTCGGTCGAGCCGTCGTCGATCAAGATCAGCTCGAACGTCTTCGCAGCTTCCACTGCTGTGAGTGCCGTTACGGTGCGCCGGTAGAGCTCCTCGACCGAGTCCTGCTCGTTCAGGAGCGTCACGACGACGGAAAGATCCGGAGCGGCCATGGGTGGAGAGGAGCGTATAGACGCGGTCTGGCGCGACGTGCATCGCGGCCGGGTCTGGCGTGCGCAGGCCTGCCGGATCGTCGAGGAGACCCCCGAGCACGCGGCGCTCTGGATGCCGCGAGGCACCGTGGCGATGCTTCCGGTCGACGATACGGGCACGCGGATCCGGATCCCGGGCAAGGCGTGGGAGCTCGAGCCGATCTCCAGCAAGCGCGACGCGCTCTGCCTCGGGCGGCCGGGTCGCGCGCACTCGATCTACCTCTTCTCCAAGCGCGACGGCGCGTTCGAGCACTGGTACGTCAACTTCGAGCAGCCGCTGCGGCGGACGCCGATCGGCTACGACACCTTCGACCACAAGCTCGATCTGATCGTGATGCCGGACGGGACGTACCGCTGGAAGGACGAGGACGAGCTCGAGCAGGCCGCCGCGCTCGGGATCGTCGATGCCGCGGCGGTCCGAGCAGAGGCGGAGCGCGTCCTCGACGAGTGGCCGTTCCCGACCGGCTGGGAGGACTGGCGACCCGACCCCACCTGGCCGATCCCGCAGCTGACGGAAGGCTGGGACCGGGTCTGAGGCGGCGGGGCCCGCTCGCTGCCTTCGTCGGGTTGGGGCTGCTCTGGGGCGGCTGGGCCGCGCTCGTCCCGGCCGTCCAGGAGGCCGTCGGGGCGTCGAAGGGGGCGCTCGGGCTGGCGCTCCTCTTCGTCGCGGTCGGCTCGCTCCCCGCGATGCTCCTCACCGGCCGTGAGCTCGACCGCCGCGGCACGAGCATCCTCCCGTGGCTGATCGTCGGACTCGCAGTTGCAGCCGTGCTTCCGGCTTTCGCAGGCTCCGTGCCGGTGCTGGCCCTCTGCCTCGTCGCGCTCGGCGTGGGCACGGGCGCGACCGACGTCGCCATGAACGCCGCCGTCTCCGAGCTCGAGGTGCGCGAGGGGACGCGGCTGATGCAGCTCGCGCACGGGCTCTACTCGGCAGGGGTTCTCGTCGGTGCGCTCGCCGTCGGGCTCGCGCGCCAGGCAGGTGCGGGACGCATCGAGGTGCTCGGCGGGATCGCGGCCGCGCTGCTCGTGGCCGCAGCCCTGAACGTCGGGCACGAGCGTGTCGAGCGGCGGCCTGGTCCGACCAGCCGTCCGCGGCTCAACCGCGCCGCGATCCCGATCGGGCTCGTCTGCGGCGCGGCGTTTGTGATCGAGGGCGGGATGGAGAACTGGGGCGCCGTCTTCCTCGAGCGCGACCTCGACGCGGCGCCGGCGATGAGCGCGCTCGCGCCGGCTGCCTACGGCGGGGCGATGATGCTCGGCCGTTTCTCGGGCCAGTGGCTCGAGAGCCGGCTCGGCGACACGGTGCTGCTCGCCGGCTCGATGGTCGTCGCGCTCGGCGGGCTCGCCGCCGCCGCGTTGGCTCCGAACCCGCCGGCCGCGATCGCGGCGTTCTTCGTCGGCGGCGCAGGGATCTCGATCGCAGCGCCCGTGCTCTTCGGCGCCGGCGGCCGCCTCACCTCGCCCGAAGAGCGCGGCAGCGCCCTCGCGACGGTGACGACGCTCGGCTACCTCGGCTTCCTCGTCGGGCCGCCGATCGTGGGCGGCATCGCCGAGGCGGTCGGGCTGAGGGCGAGCTTCGCCGCGCTCGCCGTGATCGCGACCGGGCTCATCGTCGCGGTGCCGCATCTGCACCTGAACGGACGTGTCCCAGGGACTGTCCCCAGGACACGTCCTGAACAGCCGTTCTAGGCCGCCTCGAGCCTTCCGACCCGCGCGCCGGCCCGCTGCTTGCCGGGAACGAGGAGCGCGAGCAGCGCGCCGATGCCGACGACCGCGGCGCCGACCCAGGTCGCCGCGACGAGGCCGTCGGTGAAGATCGCCGGCGACTCGTAGCCACCGACGCGGGCAAAGATCGACGCGAGCACCGCGACGCCGAAGACACCGCCGACCTCGCGAATCGCGTTCGACACGCCGGAGGCCTTGCCCTCGTCGCGCAGGCCGACCGCGCTGAGGACGATGTTGGCCACGGGCGCGAAAAACATGCCCATGCCGATCCCCGAGAGGATGAAGGGCCCGACGAGCGACGAGTAGCTGACGTCTGCCTCGGAGACGGCCGCGATCCAGGCAAGCCCGACCGCCTGCAGGGCGAGTCCGCCGGCGAGGAAGGGCCTGCCGCCGATCCGGTCGGAGAGCGCACCGGCGATCGGCGCCACGACCATCGGCATCGCCGTCCACGGCAGCACCCGCAGCCCGGCCTCGAAGGGCGAGTAGCCCTGCGCGGTCTGGAAGAACTGCGAGAGCAGGAAGATCGAACCGAACATGCCGAAGTACATCGCGAACGAGGCGCCGTTGGCGGCCGCGAAGGCCCGGTTCTTGAAGAACCAGAGCGGCAGCATCGGCTCTTTCGCCCGGGCCTCCCAGGCGACGAAGGCGGCGAGCAGGACGACGCCGGCTGCGAGCGAGGCGACGATCTGCGGGCTGCTCCAGCCGTCCGAGTTGCCGTGCACGAGACCCCAGACGAGGCCGAGCAGGCCGCCGCTCGCGAGCCCCAGGCCGGGAAGGTCGAGCGCCTTGTCGGGACCGTGTGACTCGTCGAGCATCCGGGCGAGCGGAATCACCGCGAGCCCGATCGGCACGTTGAGCCAGAAGATCCACTGCCACGCGATCCCGTCGACGACGGCGCCACCGACGAGAGGGCCCGCCGCGACAGCGAGGCCGGCG
Organism: uncultured Gaiellaceae bacterium; assembly: GCA_963705515.1. Classification (GTDB taxonomy): domain Bacteria; phylum Actinomycetota; class Thermoleophilia; order Gaiellales; family Gaiellaceae; genus Gaiellasilicea. The sequence continues at coordinate 372,901 of CAVPJV010000008.1, read as the reverse complement.
ATGCCCGACCACGCGCCGAGCGCCATGCCGCGCTTCTCCGAGGGGAATGCGGCGGAGAGGATCGTCAGCGTCAGCGGCATGACAATCGCGCCGCCGATCCCCTGAACGGCGCGTGCTGCGATCAGCGCGCCCATCGAGGGAGCCAGCGCCGCCGCCGCCGAGGCCCCGGTGAACAGAACGAGCCCGATGATGAACATGCGGCGGCGACCGAAGCGGTCACCGAGCGCGGCGCCGGTGAGGAGGAAGACGGCGAACGTGAGCGTGTACGCGTTCACCGTCCACTCGAGCTGCTCGATCGTCGCGCCGAGGTCGGTGCGGATCACGGGCAGCGCCGTCGAGACCACGAGGTTGTCCAGCACGACCATGAACAGCGCGACCGACGTGATCGCGAACGTCCAGAGGGTCTTCGTCTTGGCCTGCATCCGATTCAACTCCTTCCTTAGTAAGTCATCACTTTCTTCAAGCGTCAAAAAAACACGATCACTCGGGCCGGCAGCCTTCGATCAGCCGGTCACCCCACGGCGTCGGGTCCTCGTAGAGCCGCATCGCGCCGAGGACGTTCAGGAGCATCCCCTTGGCGAAGAAGGTGCTCACCTCCTCGGGCGACGCGCCGCTGACCCGCTCGATCAGCTCGACCAGGTCGCGCCAGACGTGTCGCAGGTCCTCGCGGATCACGTCGTCCTCGGCGGCCGCGAAGCACTGGAGCATCAGCTGGAGCCGCTCCCTGTCCTCGATCAGGACGCGGTAGACCTCACCCACCGCACGCAGAGCCTCCTCGCCCGTCTTACCCCGTGAGGCCTGCTCGAAGGCCTGGTAGACCTCCTCCATCTTCAGCCGCGTGGCGGCGAGGTAGAGCTCCTTCTTCGTCCCGAAGAGGCGGAAGAGATAGGGCTGCGAGATCCCGGCGGCCTTCGCGATCGCGTCGGTCGACGCGCCGTGCAGGCCCTTGCGGGAGAACTCCGTCGCGGCGGCCTCGAGCACGGCCTCCCGGCGGACCTCGGCCGTCTGTCTTGTGCGTCGTACTCATGGAAGTAAGTATTTACTTACAACGCGCCGCTTGTCAAGCGAAACGCGCAATCCCGTCCGCGACGCGGTCGAGATCGGCGTCCGTGAGCCGCGAGTGCAGCGGCAGCGCGAGCGCGCGGTCGAACGCTGCTTCGGCGCCCGGGAACGAACCCTGGTCGCGGTAGGCGGAGAGCCGCTGCAGGGCGTAGGTGCCGATCTGCACCTCGATTCCCTCGCCGCGGAGCGTCTCCAGCGCCTCGTCCTTGCGGTCGAGCCGGATCACGTAGGCCTGCCAGCCGTGCGTGTCGCCCTCGTCCGCGTCCGGGACGTCGACGAGGTCGCTGAGGCGCTCGGTGTAGCCCTCCGCGATCCGCGTCCGCTCCGCCAGCAGCTCGTCGAGCCGGCGCAGCTGCGGGATCCCGATCGCGCAGAGGATGTCCGCGAGCCGGTAGTTCGTCGACGGCGCCTTGATGTCCGCCTCCGCGTCGAGCCCGTGGTGGCGCAGCCGTCGCACCGAAGCCGCCAGCTCTGCGTCGCTCGTCGTCACCGCGCCGCCCTCGCCGGTGGTGACGACCTTGCGCGGGTGGAAGGAGAGGCAGCCGGCAACACCGAGCCCGCCGCAGGGCATCCCGCGCCACTTCGCCCCGAGCGCACCCGCGGCGTCCTCGAGCAGCAGCACCTCCGGCGGCACCGCGCTCTGCAGCGCCTCCCAATCGAGCGGCCGTCCGAAGAGATGGACGGCGAGCACGGCCTTCGTCCGCGGCGTCACCGCGTCGTAGACCTTGCCGACGTCGAGATTGAACGTGGCGGGATCGACGTCGACCAGTACCGGGGTCGCACCGGCGAGCCGGACGACGTTCGCAGTCGCCGGGAACGTGTACGCCGGCACGATCACCTCGTCGCCGGCGCCGATCCCGAGCGCGAGCACGGCGAGATGGAGTGCGGCGGTGCCGTTCGAGACGGCGACGGCGTGCTCGACGCCGCACGCAGCCGCGACGAGCTGCTCGAGCTCCTCGACCTTCGGGCCCATCGTCAGGGCGCCCGACTCGAAGACGGCCCGCACCTCCGCCAGCTCCTCCTCCCCGAGCTCGGGGAAGGCTAGGCGGACGGGCGAGGAGCCGCTGACCTGAGGAGACGCTGAGTCAGCGGAGCGCGCAGGGCGCCGCGAGGCTGCGTCCTCAGTCGCGCCCATATTGCTCATATGGGCGCTCCCTGCGTCCTTGCCTCGCGCCACCCTGCACGCTCCGCTGACGAGACATCCTCACGCCAGCGGCTCCAGTGCCTTCTCTCGATACCACGCGATCGTCTTCTCGAGGCCCTCGTCGAGGTCGACCTTCGCCTCGAAGCCGAGCACCTCGCGTGCCTTCTCGACGTTCGGGATCCGCAGCTCGACGTCCGCGTAGTGGAGCGGCTGGAAGGTGATGTCGACGTCGGCGCCGGTCAGCCGCCGGATCCGCTGCGCGAGGTCGTAGATCGTGACCGTGGCGCGCGGGTTGCCGATGTTGAAGGTCTGGCCGGGTGCTGCCGGATGCTCGAGGCAGGCGAGCGTGCCCTCGACCATGTCGTCGACGTAGCACCAGGCGCGGATCTGGGAGCCGTCGCCGTGGATGACCAGGTCGCGGCCCGCGAGCGCGTTCTCGATGAAGGCGCGGATCGCGCCGCCGCCGATCTGCCCCGGGCCGAACACGTTGAACGGGTGCAGGGTCACAGCCGGCAGGCCGAGCTCGTCGTGGTAGGCGTGCGCCATGTGCTCGCCAGCGAGCTTCGAGACCGCGTACGTCCAGCGCGCCTCGCCGACCGAGCCGATCGTCGAGACCTGCCCCTCCTCGACCCGGAATGCGTGCGTGCCGAAGACCTCGCTCGTCGAGAAGTCGATGAAGCGCTCGAGGCTGTCGAGGGTGCCGACGGCGGCCTCGAGCAGGTTGTAGGTGCCGATCACGTTGACGCGCATCGTCCGCACCGGGCTCTCGAGCACGGTGTCGACGCCGGCGATCGCTGCGCAGTGGACGATGTGCGTCGCGCCTGCGGACAGCTCCTTCATCGCGTCCGCGTCGAGCACGTCGGCCTGTTGGAGCGTGAAATTGGGGTGATCGGCGAGCGGCGTGCCGGACAGCGCGTCGCGGTGCATGTTGTCGGCCGCGACGATCTCGTTTTCAGCGACCAGCTGACGGGCAAGAGTCGTGGCGATGAAGCCTGCACCGCCCGTGATGAAGATCTTCTTGCCCCTGAGCACCCGGCGAGTCTACCGGCGCGCTACCGTGTTTCCCGGCATGCGCACCGCCCTCGTGATTGCCGTTCTGGTCGTCACCGCTACCGCGTGCGGTGCGAGTCAGGGCGCCTCGGTGCAGACGCCGGAGACGCAGCTGACGATCTCGTACTGGCCCGAGGGCCGCGGCACCGGGGAGCCGAAGACGTGGACGCTGCGCTGCGATCCCGCCGGCGGTACGGTCCCGCGCGTCGCCACGATCTGCCGCCAGCTCGACGGACTGGTGAAGCCGTTTCGACGGCCCAGCAAGAACCTCGTCTGCAGCGACCAGTACGGCGGCCCGCAGCAGGCGCTGATCACCGGCACCCACAAGGGCAACCGCATCTGGACCGTGATCGGGATGCGGAACGGCTGCGAGATCTCGCGCGCGAAGCGGCTCGCGTTCCTCGTGCCGGGCTTCTCCGCCAATCCCAACGCGTGAGGCGAGCGCTTGCGCTGACGGCGCTGATCGTGCTCGTCCCGGCCGGTTGCGGCGGCGGCAGTGAGGGCTCCGATGGGGACACGAGCGCCGATGCGGCGATCGACCTGACGCTGACGCTCTGGCCGAACGGCGAGGCGGGCGACTCGGTCACGTGGACGCTCCAGTGCGAGCCGACGGGCGGCGACCACCCCGATCCCGAGGCGGCGTGCGCCGCCCTGACGGCGGTCGCGGATCCGTTCGGCCCGGTCGCGGCGCCCAAGCGCTGCGCGGAGATCCCCGGCGGCGACGAGGGCGTCGCCGTGCTCGACGGCGACTACCGCGGCCGCACAGTGCACTCGCGCTTCACCCACGAGAACGCGTGCAGGAGCGGCCGCTGGGACCGGATCGCGCCGGTCTTCCCGACTGGCTTCTAGGTGACCCGGATACGATCGCGCGCGACGTGAAGACCGTCCTCTTCGTCGGCGCCGGGCGCCACCAGCGCCGCGCGATCCTGCGGGCGAAGGAGCTCGGCCTCCGTGCCGTCGCCGTCGACCGCAACCCCGATGCGCCCGGCCTGCAGGTGGCCGATGTGGGCGAGGCGGTCGACTTCACGGACGTCGCAGGGGTCACCGAGGTCGCGCGGCGCCACGGCGTCGACGGCGTCCTCACCGTCTCGGCCGACCGCGCCGTGCCGGTCGTCGCAGCGGTCGCAGAGGCGCTCGGGCTCCCGGGAATCGGCACCGAGACCGCCCACCTGATGACGCACAAGATCGCGATGCGCCGCACGCTCGCCGACGCGGGCGTGCCGCAGCCGCGCTTCGCCGGCGCCCGTGACATGCAGAGCGCCCGGGCCGCGCTCGACGCCGTCGGCGTCCCGGCGGTGCTGAAGCCGGCCGACTCCGGCGGCCAGCGCGGGATCTTCTACGTCGAGTCGGAGGACGAGCTCGACGGGCACGTCCACGCAGCCCTGGCGGAGTCGCCCACCGACGAGGCGATCGTCGAGAGCTTCCACGACGGGCTCGAGCTGAACGGGATCGTGATCGCGCGCGGCGGCGAGGCCTTCCCGCTGACGCTCTCCGACCGGCTGCGGCCGCCGGGGATCGGCTTCGGCGTCGGCTGGATCCACGTCTACCCGGCCTCGATCTACGCCGACGTGCTCGCCGAGGCGGAGCGGGTCGCAGTCCACGCCGTGCACGCGCTCGGGCTGCGCGACGGGATCGCGTTCCCGCAGCTGATCGTCTCGGACGACGGCTCGGTGCGAGTGGTGGAGGTGGCGGCCCGGATCCCGGGCGGCCAGATGGCCGATCTCGTCCGCCACGCCGTCGGCGTCGACCTCGTCGAGGTGGCGCTGCGCCAGGCGCTCGGCGAGGAGGCGACCGACGAGCTCGTGCTGCCCAAGTTCAAGCAGCCGCTCGCGATCCGCTTCCTGACGGCGCAGCCCGGCCCGCTGCCGACGGGGAAGGTGCGATCGATCGGCTCGCTCGACCCGGTGCTCGCGGGCAAGGGCGTCGTTCAGGCCGACACCTACCTGCAGGTGGGCGAGACGATCAGGCCGGTGCGGCTGGATGGCGACCGCCGCGGCTACGTGATCGCGACCGCCGACACGTCGGTCGAGGCGCTCCAGCGCGCAGAAGCCGCCGCGCGCTTGCTGGAGGTCGAGGTCGAATGAGCTTGTGTTTCAGAAACACAAGCTCGCCTTCGCCCCTTCGCAACGGCTTGCGCAAGCCGTCGCGCTCGGCCGGAACGGCCGCTTGTGTTTCAGAAACACAAAGTCTCCTCGCCGAGGCTGCGCGGTGAGCTGCGCCTTCGATCTCGACCACTACCGCGAGCTGCTCGAGGCCGCGCAGGCGGGCGGCTACCGGTTCGCCTTCTTCGAGGGCTCGCCGCAGCCGGGCACCGTGCTCCTCCGCCACGACGTCGACCTCTCGCTCGACGCGGCGCTCCGCATGGCCGAGGTCGAGGCCGCGGCGGGCGCTCAGGCGACCTATTTCCTGATGACCGGCTCCGTCTTCTACAACCTCAACTCGCACGAGGGCGAGCGCGCGCTGGAGCGGCTGCGCGAGCTCGGCCACCGCGTCGGCCTCCATGCGGTCTACCCGCGCGCCGAACTCGACGATCGCTTCGAGCCCGTGCTGGCCTGGCACAACCCCGACCCTGACTACATGCGCGCCCCCGTCGACGGCGCGATCAATGTGATGGAGTCGCCCTGGTTCGACCCCGAGACCTACCGCTCCGACTCGAACCAGCACTGGCGCTCGGGCTGCCCGCACGAGGAGCTGCGCGCCGGCGCGTTCCCGTGGCTGCAGCTGCTGACGCACCCCGAGATCTGGGTCTACCCGGGCACGCGCATGGGCGAGACGATGCGCTCGATGCTCGAGGAGGAGAAGGAGCGTCGGCTCGACCAGCTCGCCGCCGACCGGATCGACCTCTCGTGAAGGACGTCACCGTCCTCGTCTCGGCCTCCGGGGCGCCCGGCACGGCGGCGCTCCTGAAGGGCCTGCGCGCGAACGGCGAGCGGACGGTCCGGCTCGTCGGCACCGACATGAGCGAGCGCTCGGTCGGCCGCCACCTCTGCGATGCGTTCCACCTCGTCCCGGCGGGTTCCGACCCAGGCTTTGCCGACGCCGTGCTCGACATCGTCGAGCGCGAGAGCGTCGACGTCGTCCTGCCGCAGTCGTCGTTCGACCTCGAAGGCCTCGCCGCGCATCGCGACCGCTTCCCGGTGCCGGTGCTCGTCTCCTCGCCGGACACGATCCATCGCTCGAACGACAAGGCCGAGACATACGCGTTGCTGCAGCGCCTCGGCGTCAAGGGGCCCGACTTCCGGCGCGTCAACGGCGCCGCCGAGGTCGCCGGCGCGGCCGAGGAGCTCGGCTACCCGGACCGCCCCGTCTGCTTCAAGCCCGTCTTCTCCTCCGGCTCGCGCGGCTTCCGGGTCCTCGACCCGACCGTCGACCGCGCGCACCAGCTGCTGAACGAGCGGCCGGGATCGGTCGCGATGCGGCTCGAGGAGGCGGTCGAGCTGCTGCCGGACGAGGGCGGCCCCGACCTGCTCGTGATGGAGCTGGCGACCGGCGGCGAGCGGACGATCGACGGGATCGCCGACGGCAAGCGGGTCGTGCTCGGCCATCCGAAGACGCGCGAGGCGATGCGCGCCGGGCTCGCGATGTACTTCGTCACGCTCGAGGACGAGGAGCTGATGGCGACCGCCGACAAGCTCGTCCGCGAGCTCGCGATCGAGTGGTTCTTCAACATCCAGCTCGTCGGCGAGCACGTGATCGAGATCAACCCGCGGATCTCGACGATCGTCTACCAGGACGACCTCAACCTCCCCTACCTCGGGGTCAAGCGTGCGCTCGGCGAGATCTCCGACGAGGAGCTGGCGGCGCTGCGCTCGCGGATCCAGCCGGGCCGGGCGAGCCTGCGCTACTTCGACCAGGTCGACTTCGACGGCCCGGTCGTCGACTCCCGCGCGCACGCGCGTGGCTGAGCGACCGCTTCGCGTCACGCTCTGCCCGGTCAACACGGCCGGCGTGCCGTGGACGAACGCGGAGGCGCTGCGCCGGCGCGGCGTCGACGCCCGCCTCGTCGTCTTCGAGCGCTACGCGCTCCACCCGGAGGCCGACTGGTCGCTCGACGCGCCAAGTAACAGTCTGTTGCTAAGTCGGCAGGCGCGGCAGTGGGCCGCGTTCGCGCGCCTGCTCCCGCGCACCGACGTCTTCCACTTCCACTTCGGGCTCACGCTCGTCCCGAAGCGCTTCCAGTTCCCGCTCCTCCGGGCGACGAGGAAGAAGTCGGTCATGCATTACCTCGGATCCGACATCCGCGGCAAGACGCCCGAGCAGCTCGCCTGGGGCAAGGCCGCGGGCGCGCAGGTCGTCGGCAGCTACGACGCGATCCGCTGGGTGCCCGAGGCGGAGGTGATCCCGCCGGGCGTCGACCTCGCGCGAATCGAGCCGGCGCCGCCGAGCGACCGCGCCCGGCCGCTGATCGTCCACGCGCCCTCCTCGCGCCGGCGCAAGGGCAGCGAGCACGTGATCGCGGCCGTCGAGGGCCTCGACGCCGACCTCGACCTCGTCGAGGGCCTCCATCACGACGAGGCGTTCGAGCGCTACCGGGCCGCCGACATCGTCGTCGACCAGCTCAACGCGGGCTGGTACGGCCTCTTCGCGATCGAGGCGATGGCGCTCGGCAAGCCCGTGGTGACCTTCCTCCACGACGAGGCCGTCCGCCGCACCGAGGAGGCGTTCGGCACGCGCGTCCCGATCGTCTCCGCGACCGCCGACACGCTCCGCGAGACGCTGCGCCCGCTCGTCGCCGACGCGGCGCGCCGGCGGGAGCTCGGCGCCGCCTCGCGTGCGTACGTCGAGCACGTCCACGACGTCGAGCGCGTCGCCGACCGCCTGCTCGACCTCTACCGTCGTCTCTAGATGTCGTCGCTCGGCATGCAGATGAGGCGGCTCGGCCGCCACTCGGCCGTCTACGGGCTCGGCGGGATCGTCTCGCGCGTCCTCGCCGTCTTCCTGCTTCCGCTCTACACGCGCTACCTGACCCCGGCCGACCTCGGCGCCGTCGGCCTGGTCGTCGCGCTCTCGGCCGTCGTGGTCACGATCCTGCGGGCCGGGATCTCGTCGGCGTTCTTCCGCTTCTACTTCGACTCGACCGAACCCGGCGCAGCGTCGGCTCGTCGTCCGCACCTCGTTCTGGTTCACGATGGCGAGCGCGACCGCTCGGCCTCGTCGCCGGCGTCCTCCTCGCCGAGCCGATCGCCGACCTGCTCGGCCTCGACGACCCGAACCTCGTCCGCGCCGGTTTCGTCGGCGATCTGGGCGCAGATGAACTACGAGCAGCTGACCTCGCTCTTCCGCGCCGAGGAGCGCTCGACCGCGTTCGTGCTCGCGAGCCTGGCGAACATCGCCGTCACGATCGGCGCCACGATCCTGCTCGTCGTCGTCTGGGAACAGGGCGCGCTGGGCGTCATCGTCGGCAACTTCACCGGCACGCTGGTCGTCTACCTCGCCCTGCTCGCGGTCCACCGTGAGCAGCTCGGGCTCCAGTTCTCGCGGCCGCTGCTGCGCGAGATGAACCGCTTCGGCGTTCCGCTCGTGCCCGCCGCGCTCGCGCTGATCGTCGTCAACTTCAGCGACCGCTTCTTCCTCGTCCACCTGGCGAGCCTCAGCCGACGTCGGGCTGTACGAGATCGGCGTCCGGATCGCCTCGGCGATGGTGCTGCTGCTGACCGCGTTCCGGATGGCCTGGCCCGCGTTCGCCTACTCGATCGCAGGACGACGGCGAGGCCAAGCGCACGTACGCGTTCGTGCTCACGTACCTCGTCGTCATCGCCTCCTGGCTCGCGCTCGGCCTGGGGCTGCTCGCCCCGTGGCTCGTGCGGCTGCTGACGCAGCCCGAGTTCTACGCGGGCGAGCGCGTCGTCGCGCCGCTCGCCTTCGGCGGGATGGCGTACGCCGCCTACATCGTGATGGCGATCGGCGTCGGCCGCGCGAAGCGGACGCAGTTCAACTGGGTGATCACCGGCTTCGCTGCCGTCGTCAACGTGGCCTTGAACCTGATCCTGATCCCGCCGTACGGGATCATGGGCGCCGCGGTGGCGACCGTCGCCGCTTACGTCGTCATGTTCCTCGGCATGACCTGGTACGCACAGCTCGTCTTCCCGGTCCCGTACCAGTGGCGGCGCGTGCTCACCGCCGTCGCGGCCGCGCTGGCGCTGCTCCTGCTGGGACGCCAACTCGGAGGCTTCGCAGCCGCGCTCGGCCTCTCGCTCGCCTACCCGCTTGCGCTGCTGCTGCTCGGCTTCTTCCTGCCCGAGGAGCGGCGCAGCCTGCTGGCGAGGGTCGGCCGCTAGCCGGCGAGCAGGCCGGTGACGTACATGATCGCGATCCCGCCGAGGAAGCCGGCGACCGCGAAGCCGGAGCGGAGCCCCTGCGGGTCGCGCCGCATCACGTAGCGAACGACCTCGGCGACGACCTCGAAGGCGGCGCCCGCGGCGGCGCCGAAGAAGAGGATCGCGAGCACGTCGTTGGCGACGAAGCCGCCGGTCCAGGCGCCCAGGATCGCCGGGCCGCCTGCGATCAGGGCCAGCGCTCCGAGCCGCGCGTATGACGGCGCGACACTGTCCTCCGCGGCCGGCGCAGCGATCCCGAGGCCCTCGGTGACGTTGTGGATCATGAAGCCGACGATCAGGAACGAGCCGAGCGTCAGCTGCCCGAAGGCGAACGAGGTGCCGATCGCGAGCCCTTCGCCGAAGTTGTGGACGCCGATCCCGACGGCGACGAGCGTCGCCAGCGCAACCCCGCCGAGGGCGCCGCCGGCGCGGGAGAACCGCGCCGAGAGGAACGTCATCGTCAGGTAGCTGAGCGCGACGCCGAGCAGGACGAGGCCGGGGCCGCCGAACGCGCCGGGGACGGTCGCCTGGAGCTCGAACGCCTCGAAGAGCGCCTCGACGCCGAGGAAGGAGAGCAGGCCGGCGGTCAGCGCCATGAAGCCGGTCAGCCAGCGCTGGTCGATCCGCCGCAGCGAGGGCAGCCAGAGCAGGCCGAGGGCGACGGGCAGGACGCCGACGAGGAAGCCGATAATCGCGTAGCCGAGGATGCTGTTGCCGGTGAGCCCCGGCGTCTCGACTGCGGCCGGGATCTCCTCGACCGTCTCGATCCCGGTCGAGCTCGTCACACCGATCGTGATCGGGTCGTCCTGGACCCAGGGGTACGGGATCACGATCGTGCTCGAGCGCAGCCGGCCGAGCGTCTGCGGGCCGTCGACCTCGAACGGGACGATCGCGTCGTCGACGGTGACCGAGGCGATCGTGAGGTCGTCCTGCTGCGGATTCGTGACGCGGACATTGATCTCGCCCGGCTTGAACTCGACCCGGCGGACGTCGAACTCGTCGGGCTGCGGCGGGTTCGCGCCGATCAGGCCGACGAGCGACGAGCCGGACGCGACGAACGCCCCGACGACGACCGCGAGCAGCACCACCGGCACGAGCGCCCAGAGGCGCCAGCCCGGCTGGATCCGCCGCGCCGCCCGAGCCTCCATCAATCGACCACGTTGAAGAAGCCCATCCAGCCGAGGTCGGTGAACTCGGACTGGTGCGCGTGGAACATGAACCGGCCCGTGTTCGTGAACTCGATCTCGAGCACGCCGCGCTGTCCCTGGCACTGCATCACCGTGTCCGTGTACTCCCAGTTGTCGCCCGTGCCGGTCGGCTGGTAGCGGAAGAATTCGCCGTGGAGGTGGAACGAGTTGATCAGGTCGAACTCGGTCAGGTTGGCGAGGTAGATCCGCACCTTCTCGGAGCGTTTCACCGTGATCGGGTACTTGGCGTAGTAGAACGTGCGCCCGTTGACGGTGTAGAAGTTGTTCGCGCCGTCCCCGTCCGTGTCGTAGCCGTTCATCACCATCACGAGCTCCTTCGCCGGCGGGCGCGGCTCCTTCGGGTCGATGATGAACGCGCCGTAGAGGCCCTTGTGGATGTGCTTCTTCAGCGGGGTCGTGTGGCAGTGGTAGAGGTGCATCCCGGCGGGCTTCGCCGGGAACTCGTAGATGAACTCCTCGCCGGAGCGCACCACCTCGAAGACACCGTCCATGTTCGCCGGATGGATCCCGTGGAAGTGGATCGAGTGCGGGTGGGAGCCGGCGTTGACGAAGCGGACGCGAAGGATGTCGTCCTCCGTCGCGCGGATCACCGGGCCCGGGATCGTGCCGTTGTACGTCCAGGCGGGATAGAAGACGCCGGGCGCGACCTCGATCTCCCGGTCGAGCGCACGAATCGAGTACTCGCGCACGCGGCCGGGCTGGTGCGGGAGCGCGGGCGGCGGGTACAGCAGCTCGTCGAGGTCGGTGGGGCCGCCGACCGCGGGCGCCTGTCCGCCGATCATCGCCGCGTGCCCCATCGCCGCGTGGCCGTGCACGTGCCCCTGGAGCGTCCGCCGCGCCGCTTCCGCGTCGCCGTCGAGCGCCAGCTTCCCGAGCACGGGCGCCGCGACGAGCGGCGCCGCGCCCGCGAGGAGACGGCGGCGAGTAAATTTAGCCATGCCTAAACATTAGCGGAGCATGCTCGCGAGGCAACCCACAGTTCCGGGTTTCGGCTTATGGTCTCGGGTGATGAAGCCATCGCTCCTGCCGGCGCGGTCGCTCGGGGCCAAGGAGGTTCGGGCCCTCGCCCACCCGCTGCGGCTCCGGATGCTCGAGTCGCTCACTGACTCACCGGCGACGGCCTCGATGCTGGCACGGGAGCTCGGCGAGTCGAGCGGCGCCACGAGCTATCACCTCCGCGCGCTCGCCTCCGCCGGCCTCATCATCGAGGATCTCGACCGGCGCAAGGGCCGCGAGCGTTGGTGGAGGCGCGACCCCGAGCGCGTCGGCCTGATCTCCTCGGCACCGGCCGAGGATCCAGAGTACGACGCGGCCGTCGCGCAGCTCGAGAGCACGATGGTCGGCCGCGACGAGGACGCGCTGCGGCGCTACATCCACCAGCGGCGCGAGGGCGAGCACAGCGACGAGTGGCGCGAAACCGCCTTCATCGGCGGCTGGACGGTGTACGCGACCCAGCAGGAGGTGAACGAGCTCTCCGAGCTCGTGGTCCGGTGGTTGCGTGCCCGCCAGCGTCCCGTCGAGGAGCGCGACCCGGACACACCGCTCGTCTACATCACCTACAGGGCCATGCCACAGACGCCGACAACGGAGTAGATGGCGGATCGCTCCTTTGCCCAGCGACTGAGCCGCGAGAGCGAAACGTGGGTCGCGCAGGGCATCGTGTCGGCCGAGCAGGCGGCTGCGATCCGCAGCAACGAATCTTGCGGGCGCCGCGCCTCTCGGGCACCGTCGAGCCCATGGATACAGCAACTCATGACGTCGCCGTAGTCGGCGGTGGTGCGGCCGGTCTAAGCGCCGCCCTCGTTCTCGGCCGCGCGAGGCGCCGCGTCGTTGTCATCGACGGTGGAGCGCCGCGGAATGCTCCTGCCGCACACATGCAGGGTTTCCTCTCTCGGGACGGGATGCCACCGGCCGAGCTTCTCGCCCTGGCGCGAGAAGAAGTTCGGCGCTACGGCGTCGAGATCGTCGAAGACGAGGTCGTCGAGATCGAACCGGGTTTCACGCTCGGGCTTGCTGGGGGCGGCTCTGTGACAGCACGACGGCTTCTTCTCGCGACCGGCGCCGTCGACGACCTTCCCGACATTCCCGGCGCAAGAGAGCGCTGGGGCCGCGACTTCCTCCACTGCCCTTACTGCCATGGCTGGGAGGTGCGCGATCAGGCGATCGGCGTCCTCGGAACCGGTCCTGGCGCCGTCGACCACGCGCACCTCCTGCGGCAGTGGTCGGAGGACATCGTCTTTTTCTCCCACTCGCACTCGCTCACCGCCGAGGAGCGCGCAGGACTCGACGCCCGAGACATCGCCGTGATCGAGGGAACGGTCACCGCACTCTCCGTCGCCGACGATCGCCTGCATGCCGTCGAGTTGAGTGACGGCCGCGTGATCCCGCGCGCCGCCGTCTTCATGCGGCCGTCACTCCACCCACAGAGAGACGGGCTGATCGAGTCGCTCGGCTGTGAGGTCGGCGAGGACGGGTTCGTCCGAGTGGATCCCACCGGCCAAACGAGCGTCTCCGGCGTTTGGGTCGCCGGGAACGCCAGCAACCCACGGGCGCAAGTGATCACTGCCGCAGGCGAAGGATCCGCGGCCGCGATCGCGATCAACACCGACCTCGTCCAAGAGGACATTCAAAACGCCCTTCATGTGTCGCCGCAGAGAGCGGCGAAGAGGGCATCGCTCAATGAAACAGGAGGTATCCAACATGACCAGCACCAGTGAGAACCGTCCCACGAAGATTCCGCCGCCGAACAAGCACCAGCTTGCTCTGATGATCTGGCTCTGCGTCTTCCCAACGCTGACCGTGCTCAACTTGGCGTTCGCAGACTGGCTCCGAACCCTGTCGCCCGTGCTCCGCACCTTCGTGCTCGCGACGATCGCCGTGCCGATCGTGATCTACGGGCTGATGCCGTATCTGCACCGGCTGCGCGTGCGGCTCCTGACACTCAGCCGCGCGAGCTAGAGGGATAACCGTTCGTTTACGCGGCGTCGATCTGCGGAGCCATCGTGCTGCGCGCCGAAAGGATCGGCGCATCCTTCCGGAACCCCCAGACCGCCGCGTAGATCCCGAGGAACAACTCCCACAAGAACTCGGGGATGACCAAGATGGCTGGCACCGTGGTGCCTGCACCCCACCAGTCGAAGAGCGTGCCGATGCTCCCGATCAGGAGGAGAGGCCCTCCGATCAGCCCGAGCCAGGGCATCCAGCCTGGAACGAGCCTGGACTTGTACATGAGGTAGCCGAGGATCAGCCCGTTCCCGAAGGGGACGATGAGCCCAGGGCCGAACAGGAAGGTCCAATCCTTGAGCGCGGCGAGCGAGACGGCGAGGTCGGCCGCGTCCGGAGAGTCCTGGCGCAGGCTGACGACCCCGAGCACGAGGATGATCCCGCCCGCGATGAAGACGCACTCGATGATGCGAGCGGCGACGTAGCCGATCGCGAGAAGCTCGTTCTGTCGCCTCACGATCGGGTAGAGCACAACGGCCGTTCCGACGTTGGCGATGATCAGCAGCAGCTCCAGGAAGGCGCCCAAGTAGATCTGGCTGTCCTTCCCGTCACCGGCGATGTATCCGGCCGGGTCGTCGAGCACAGACTGGAACAGAGCCAGTGCGCCGATCGACGTGACGTACGTGATCAGGAAGAGCACGCCGAAGACTCGTGCCCTCTTCTGGTCCTCAGTCACTCCTCTTGCACCTCTTTTCCTCGGAGGTGGTCAGCGGGCGGATTCCCCCACCACCTAGACCGGCACTGACCGCGAAACCTACGTCGTGCGAACACGAGTTTCAACTCGGACTCGGCCGCCGTCGTCAGGCGACGATCCGGTAGACCTGGAAGCACTCCGCGTACTCGCGGTTGACGTTGATCCCGTGCACGCGGGCGAGGTTCCAGACGTACTCGGGGTTCGCGTAGCGGCGGTGCTGCTGGGACGCGTACTTCGCCAGCGCCGCCACCTTCCTCTCCAGGTGCCGCTGCTCCAGCGCGACGTACGCGCCGTAGGAGAAGTCGAAGTTGTTCCAGGGGATCTCGTAGCCGAGCACCGTCGTCCGCTTGAACGCCCGCAGGCCCTCCTGCGCGATCGTCTGGTGATCCTGGTGCACGTCGTGGTGGGACGGCTGAAAGACGGCGTCGGGCTTCAGCTCCTCCCAGAGGCCGACGAGCAGCTCGAGGATGTCCTGCCGCCGCTCCGGGAACGTGCGCACGTCGAAGTCGTGGACGCGGAGCCGGTCCTCGGCGATCCCGAGCTCAGCGGTCGCCTCGCGCACCTCGCGGGCGAGCGTGTCGGGCGCGAACCCATCCGGCAGCGAGCGCGTCGCGATCGAGAAGGCGTGGTAGTGCACCTCGACCCCGGCCTCGACGAGCCGCGCCATCGTGCCGCCGCAGCCGAACTCGCCGTCGTCGGTGTGCGGCGCGAGCACGAGCACGCGCTTCCAGGTCTCGATCACGCCGGCTCGGGCTCGTGCGGTCGGTATGTGCTGACGAGCGCGATCAGGCCGAGCAGCGCCCACATGGTCGGATCCTCGAAGAGCGCGTTGTAGAAGAGGCTGTGCACGGCGATCGCGCCAAGCGTAAGCGCCGCGACGAGTGCCGCGCGTCCCGCATCCGACCGGCCGCGGCTGCGAAAGGCCGTCGCCAGCGCGACGAAGCCGAGCCAGCAGAGCAGCGCGAGCCCCAGCACGCCCGTCTCGGCGACCACGGTCACCGGGGTCGAGTGTGAGGCCGCCTTCTTCGGCTCCTCCCCCTTCAGCCCGGTCTTCTCGGCGTACGCACGCTTGAAGCTGCCGGTGCCGACGCCGAGAACCGGATGGTCGACGGCGATCCTGAGCCCGTTGCCGACGAGCCCCGCCCGGTCGCTCGTGACCGAGTTGAGACCCTGCCGCGACTCCTGCAGCAGCTCGTGGCGCACCTGCGGCGTCGCGAAGCCGGCCGAGACGAGCACGACCGCCATCACGGCGAGCGCCGCCGCGGCGCGCCAGCGCCAGATCAGGGCGGCGGCCGCGAGCGTGCCCGCGATCAGCGCGGCGAAGCTCGACTGCGAGAACGAGAACAGGAGGCCGACCCAGATCGCGACGATCGCGACGATCCCGGCGGCGAGGAGTCTGTTCCGCAAGCCGAGCAGGACGAGCGCCAGCGTCGCGAGGATCGCGACGACGAGGTAGCGGCCGTAGATCGACGGGTCCCAGAAGACCGAGTTGACGCGGAAGAAGGGCGCGTAGGCGTTGTCGACCCGCAGCTTCGGGTTCCAGAAGACCTCTCGGGTCGCCCACTGGTAGAGCCCGACGCCCGCATACGCGAGCGCGGTCGCGACGAGGGCGGCGTAGAGGCCGAGCAAGGCGCGCCGGCTGAAGGGCAGCCGGGCGAAGCCGACGGCGAGCAGCCCGAACGGCAGCACGAAGGCGGCGAGGAAGATCGCGCCCTGGCGGAGGTCGTCCGTCCAGAGCAGGGCGAAACCGGTCCAGCCGACCACCGCGGCCAACGGCCACGCGAGCGCGCCGAGCTCGCGCGCACGATCGTCTCCCCGCAGCAGCTGCCAGGCGAGGGCGAACGCGAGCGCGCCGATCACCGCATACATGGGGAAGAGGAGATTTGCGGTCTCGTCGCCGATGTCGAACGGGATCCGGATCGGGATGCAGGCCAGGGTCGCGAAGGCGAGCACCCAGGGGTGCCTCAGCAGCAGCCAGGCTCCCGCCGCCGCGGCGACGAGGCCGCCGGCCGACGCCACGAGCAGCGCCCCGGTGCGCCCGTCGGGCGCGAGGTAGACGCCGAGCGCGCCCAGTCCCACGGCCCAGGCGACGAGACCCGCGAGGCGGAGCTCGCGGCGCGTCGCGACGAACAGGAGCGCGAGACCGAGACAGCCGATCGGGCCGGCGAGACGGGCGAGCTCGGTCAGCGCAACGGCTCCCGAACGAACACGGCCGCGCGCGCCGTGTGCCCGTTGGCGGAGACCGTCAGCGTGAAGCGGCCCTTCTGCAGCGGCGCCCGAAGCCGGAGCGTTCCCGGCCGCGCGAAGCCGCTGCGGCCGCCGAGCGTCCAGCGGACCCTGGCCGCGTCGGAGGAGACGCGAACGGCGAAGGGATCACCTGCGGCGGCGGTGATGCGGTCGCGGCCGAGCGCGACGTAGCGAACCGCGATCGGGATCGCCGGCGTCCGGGCAGACCTGTTCCCCGCCTGGTCGAAGGCGAGCAGCTGGATCGCGTAGACGCCCTGCCGAACGGGTCGTCCGCGCACCTTCCCGTTCCAGACCATCGTCTCCTCCGTGCGTGGAAACCGCGTCAGCGCGCGCCGCTTCCCATTGACGAAGAGCACGCCGCGGCCGTCCTCACTCAACCGGTAGCGCACCGTCAGCTTGTCCCCGCGCCGGTCGCCATCGGGCGAGATCACGCGGGGGCGCACCGTCACTCCCTGGAGCACGGGCGGCGTCACGTCGATCCGGATCGGGTTCGGCAGCGTGATCGTCTGGTGCTCGCTCCGCACGTGAATCCGCGGCCTGTAGTCGCCCTCGGGCAGGATGCGGCCCGCGTCGTCGCGGCCGTCCCAGCGGGTCACGACCGGCCCCTTCTGATAGCGCTTCCCCCGCTCGATCGTCCGAACAACCTCGCCGCCGTCGACGATCGCGATGTCGAGCCGGTCGGCCTTGCGCAGCTTGAACGCGATCCTCGCCGTCTCCTTCGGGCAAGCGCAGACGGGCGAGAAGACGGACTGCACGCGCGTGCCGAAGATCGGGCTCTTCTGCAGCTTCAGCCCCTGGGTGAGCGCGAACGCCGCGGCGGTGGCCGCGAGCAGGGCGACCACCAGCACCGTCGAGGCGATACGAGCCACTGGCGGGGGATTCTAGTTTTCGCGGCGCGGCGGGCCGTCCAGTGGCTACGCTCGGACGATGGAGCGCGCGGCCGATCCATACATCGACACGTCGGTCGTCGACGCACGTGCGCCGCGCTTCAACCAGGCGACGATCGGGATCCTCGCGCTCGTCGCGATCACAGTCGGCCCGTGGTGGCTGCTCGCCGTGCTGGCGCTGCAGCTCGTCGTCGGGCTGACCTTCGGCCGCCGCTGGTGTCTCCCGTGCTTCGCGTACTTCGAGCTCGTCCAGCCGCGGCTGGGCGAAGGGCCGCTCGAGGACGCGCGGCCGCCCCGTGCCGCGAACGTCGTCGGCGCCGTCGTTCTCTCGGCGGCGAGTCTCGCCTTCGCAGCCGGCTTCGAGACGGCGGGAACGGCGCTCGGCGCACTCGTTGCCGCACTGGCGCTCCTGGCTGCGGCGACCGGGTTCTGCGTCGGCTGTGAGGCCTACAAGCTCGGCTACCGCCTCACGGGGAGGCGCTTCGTCTCGTGCCCGCTGCCGCCGCAGCCGGCGCCGAGCGGGCGTTCGCTCTGACCAGTTACTCGGTCGGCTGACCGAGCTCCCGCTGCACGTCGGCCATGAAGCCGTCCTCGCGGTCGAAGAACTCCTTCTGGACGGTGTCCCAGCCGCCGACGTCCGCGATCGTGAAGAGCCCCGGCGGCGTCGGGAAGTCGAACGTGTCGAGCACGGACTTCACGACGGGGCGGTAGCCCTCCTCGCCGAAGACCTTCTGCGCTTCGTCGGTGACGAGGAAGTCGAGGAAGCCCTTGGCCGCACCGTTGGCGTCCTCCGTGATCGCGGCCGGGTTCTCGATCAGGATCGTCTGGTCGGGGACGACATACTCGACCGGCTGGCCCTGGCGCTGCGCGAAGATCGCCTCGTTCTCGTAGCCGAGGAGGACATCGCCCTTGCCCGACGCGAACGTCGTCAGTGACTCGCGGGCGCTCTTGTCCTGGACGGCCACGTTCGCGAAGAGCGCCTTCAGATAGTCGCGCGCCTGCTCGGGCGTCTTGCCCTGCTCGAGCTGGGCGCCGTAGCCGGCCATCACGTTCCAGCGGGCGCCGCCGGACGTGAACGGGTTCGGCGTCAGGACCTCGACGCCGTCCTTCGTCAGGTCGTCCCAGGTCTTGATCCCCTTCGGGTTGCCCTCGCGGACGATGAAGACGACGACGGAGTCGGTGACCATGCCTTTGTGCTCGCCTGCGTTCCAATCCTTCGCGACGACACCGGACTCGACCAGGCGCGTCATGTCGGGCTCGAGCGAGAACGCGACCACGTCGGCGCGCAGGCCTGCCTCGACGGCTCGGCTCTGTTCGCCGGAGGCCCCGTACGACTGCTGGAAGGAGACGCCCTCGCCCGCACCGCCGCGGTAGAGGTCGATCAGCTTCGCGTACGCCTCCCGCGGGGTCGAGTAGGCGACGAGGCGGATGTTGCCGCCCTCCTCACCCGCGGGCGCCGATCCCTCCGTGGACGAGCCGCCGCACCCCGCGAGGGCGAGGATTGCGAGAACGGCTGCACCGGCGAGCTTGCGCGTCATGATCATCTCCACTAACTCCGTAGACTTTATAGCTGGGATTAGTAGCAGTTATGAAACCGCCGTTCGCGCTGGTACCATCCGAGCCGCGATGACGACCGCATCCCACGACGACGTCGCCGCTCTCGCCGGGCGCTCCGAAGAGCTGACCGCGCAGGAGCTGGTCGCCGCGATGGTCGAGCGCTTCGCCGACCGCGTCTCGCTCGCCTGCTCCTTCCAGAAGGAGGAGGCCGTGCTGCTCGACATGCTCTTCGCCGTCGAGCCGAAGGCGCGCGTCTTCGCGATCGACACCCACTACCTCTTCCCGGAGACCTATGAGCTCTGGCGCGAGGTCGAGCGGCGCTACGACACGAAGATCGAGCTGTTCGAGGGCCCGAGCATCGAGGAGCTGACGGCCACCCACGGTGAGAAGCTCTGGGAGCGCAGGCCCGACCTCTACCTCGCCGTCGCCAAGGTCGAGCCGCTGGTCCGCGCGCTCGGAGACCTCGACTGTTGGATCACCGGCGTCCGCCGCGACCAGTCGCCGACACGCGCGGACGCGCCGAAGCTCGGCTGGGACGCGGCGCACGAGCTGTGGAAGGCAAATCCGCTCGCCGACTGGAGCGACGACGACTGCTGGGCCTACATCCGTGAGCGCGGGCTCCCGTACAACGCGTTGCACGACCGCGGTTACTCGTCCATCGGCGACACGCACTCGACGCTCCCGGGCGCCGGCCGCGAGGGCCGCTGGGCCGGCAGCGACCGGACCGAGTGCGGGCTGCACGATTCCCGCTCCGGAGCCGGCGAAGCCGGCACCTCCGCTCTCTCGGGCGACTCCGTCGAGCCTACGCCGCCGGACTGATGCAGCAAGAGCTCGTTCATCTCTCCCACCTCGACGAGCTCGAGGCGGAGGCGGTCCACATCATGCGCGAGCTCGCCGCCGAGCTCGAGCGCCCCGTCCTCCTCTTCTCCGGCGGCAAGGACTCGATCGTGCTCCTGCGGCTCGCCGAGAAGGCGTTCCGCCCCGGCAAGTTCCCCTTCCCGGTCATGCACGTCGACACCGGCCACAACTTCCCCGAAGTGATCGAGTACCGCGACCGCCGCGTCGCCGAGCTCGGCGAGACGCTGCTCGTCGCCTCGGTGCAGGAATCGATCGACAGGGGCCGCGTCGTCGAGGAGACCGGACCGCGCGCCTCGCGGAACCAGCTGCAGACGACGACGCTGCTCGATGCGATCGAGGAGCACCGCTTCGACGCCGCGATCGGCGGCGCCCGCCGCGACGAGGAGCGTGCCCGCGCGAAGGAGCGGATCTTCAGCTTCCGCGACGACTTCGGCCAGTGGAACCCGCGCGCCCAGCGGCCCGAGCTCTGGAACCTCTACAACGCGCGCGTCCGGCGCGGCGAGCATGTCCGCGTCTTCCCGATCTCGAACTGGACCGAGCTCGACGTGTGGCAGTACGTCGCGCGCGAGCAGCTCGAGCTGCCGTCGATCTACTTCGCGCACGAGCGCGAGGTCTTCAAGCGCGACGGGATGCTCTACGCGGTCAGCGACGTCGTCGAGCGGATGGAGGGTGAGGATCCGTTCTCGGCCTCGGTCCGCTTCCGCACGGTGGGCGACATGAGCTGCACCGGCGCGGTCGCATCCGACGCGAAGACGCTCGAGCAGGTCGTGACGGAGATCGCGGCCACGCGGATCACGGAGCGCGGCGAGACCCGTGCCGACGACCGCGCCAGCGAGGCGGCGATGGAGGACAGGAAGCGCGTTGGGTATTTCTGATGCCGACTGAGAAGCCGTACAGCCTGACGGCTCCTTCTGAGCAGCTGCTGGCGACGGAGCTGGTCCGCCTCGTCACGGCGGGCTCGGTCGACGACGGCAAGTCGACCCTGATCGGCCGGCTCCTCTACGACACGAAGCAGATCCTCGCCGACCAGCTCGAGCACATCGAGGAGACCTCCAAGCGCCGCGGCGACGGCTACGTCAATCTCGCCCTGCTCACCGACGGCCTCCGCGCCGAGCGCGAGCAGGGGATCACGATCGACGTCGCCTACCGCTCGTTCGTGACGCCGCGCCGGCGCTTCCAGCTCGCCGACGCACCTGGGCATGTCCAGTACACGCGCAACATGGTCACCGGCGCGTCGACCGCGGACGTGGCGATCATCCTCGTCGACGCGCGCAAGGGCGTGATCGAGCAGACGCGTCGCCACTCGTACATCGCGGCGATCCTCGGCACTCCGCACGTCGTCGTCGCCGTGAACAAGATGGATCTCGCCGGGTTCTCGGAGGAGCGCTTTCGCGAGATCGAGCAGGAACTGCGCGAGACGAGCGAGCGGCTCGGGCTGCGCGACGTGCAGGTGATCCCGATGTCGGCGCTGCGCGGGGACAACGTCGTCGAGCGCGGCGAGGGGATGCCCTGGTACGACGGGCCGACGCTGCTCGAGTACCTCGAGACCGTCGAGATCGTCGGCGACCGCGACCTCGATCACCGCCGCTTCCCCGTCCAGTGGGTGATCCGCCCGATCTCCGACGAGTACCACGACTACCGCGGCTACGCGGGCCAGGTCGCCGGCGGCGTCTGGCAGGCGGGCGACGAGGTCGTCGTGCTCCCGTCCGGCCGCCGCTCCTCGGTCGCCTCGGTCGAGACGGCCGACGCACCGCTCGACCTGGCCATTCCGGGCCAGTCGATCACCGTGCGGCTCGCCGACGACGTCGACGTCTCCCGCGGCGACATGCTCGCCGACCCCGAGCAGGCGCCGACGGTCGCGCGCGAGCTCGAGGCGACGGTCTGCTGGATGGCCGAGAAGCCGCTCGAGCCGCGTGCGAAGCTCGCGATCAAGCACACGACGCGCACCGTGCGCGCGATCGTCGACGAGCTCGTCTCGGTCGTCGACATCCACACGCTCGAGGACCGGCCCGGCCCGGAGCGGCTCGAGCTGAACGACATCGCACGCGTCCGGCTGCGGCTTTCCGAGCCCCTCGCCGTCGACGCCTACGCGGACAACCGCGCGACCGGCGCCTTCATCCTGATCGACGAGTCGACGAACGACACCGTCGCCGCCGGGATGATCATGTCCGCAGACGCGTAGCCGTCAGGCGAGAGCACGCTCGCCCATACGAACGTGCTGCTTCTAGCACCCATCCACGATCTGCTGGCTGATCGTGCAGTGAACAGGGAAGCCGGTGAAGCACTCCGACGGGGTCTCCGGGTAGCGATGCACGCCCGCCCTCGAGGGACGAACGCGCATCGCTCTAGCGGTCTGGGTTCGTTGGCTATCCCCCGTAGCCGGAATAGCCCGGATACGGGCTCGGCGTAGGTGGTGCAGCGCTCCCGCTGGAAGCAGGAGATGCCGGCCGCCAAACGCCGACGTCCTTGAAGCCGTTGCCCTTGACGTCACCCGGCTTGCGGTCCTGGGTGAACGTGTAGACCGGACGTCCACGATAGGACACCTGGGTGCGGCCGTCAGGACGCCTCACGGTGCCCAGGTGGGGCGCTCCGGTCGGGGTCGTGCCCTTCGGGACAACGAGGGGAGTCCACAAGGAAAGGCAAAACTTGTCGGTGCAGATGAACCTTCCTCGTTGCTCGACGCTCAACGAGTAGAGCGTCAAGCCCTCGCGATTCACGAGCACCTTCTTGTGCAGTTTTGGGTTGTTGGCGGTCCTGACTACCACTTGCTTCGACATGCTCTTCGCAGTGCCGGAGTGTGCAGCGAACACCGCAACCAGTGCGGCTGCCAAGACCACCGGAACCATCAGTTTGGCAATGGTTGCCGTCCGAGTCATTCGTGACCTCCTCGGGAGTGGTTGTTGGTACCCCCGGTACTACGCATCGACAACCGTCGATGGATTTGGTGGCTTTCTGCGTTGGGCTCAAGCGACATCAGGGCGGACCCAACGCCACCGGCTCGACCGCGGCGGCAACCGCCAACTCAACGCCGCGTTCGACCGAATCGCGATCACGCAGGCCCGCTACCACGAAAGCGCCCGCGCCTACCTCGAACGGAAGAAGGCCGAAGGCAAGAGCCGCCGCGACGACGTCGACGTCTCCCGCGGCGACATGCTCGCCGACCCCGAGCAGGCGCCGACGGTCGCGCGCGAGCTCGAGGCGACGGTCTGCTGGATGGCCGAGAAGCCGCTCGAGCCGCGTGCGAAGCTCGCGATCAAGCACACGACGCGCACCGTGCGCGCGATCGTCGACGAGCTCGTCTCGGTCGTCGACATCCACACGCTCGAGGACCGGCCCGGCCCGGAGCGGCTCGAGCTGAACGACATCGCACGCGTCCGGCTGCGGCTTTCCGAGCCCCTCGCCGTCGACGCCTACGCAGACAACCGCGCGACCGGCGCCTTCATCCTGATCGACGAGTCGACGAACGACACCGTCGCCGCCGGGATGATCCTCTCCGCAGACGCGTAGCCGTCAGGCGAGAGCACGCTCGCCCAAGCGAATCCCGGGACCGCCCAGGCAGCGACACCCTTTAGGATCGCCCAGATGAACGTCTCGCTGAGGCCGCTCGAGGACCGCGATCTCGACACGATCTTTCAGCAGGTGACGGATCCGGAGTCGGTCCGAATGGCCGCCTTCACAGCCGAGGATCAGACGGATCGCCGCGCGTTTCTCAACCGGATGTCGCGCCTGCGGGCCGACACGAGCGTCTCGTACCGAGTCATCGATGTCGACGGAGCAATCGCTGGAACGATCGGGTCCTTCCGAATCGACAATCAGCCTGAGGTGACCTACTGGGTAGACCGAACGCTATGGGGGAAAGGCGTCGCGAGCGCAGCGCTACAGATTCTTCTTGCCGAGACTGCCGAACGTCCACTGCACGCCCGAGCGGCCTCGGACAACGTCGGTTCGCTTCGAGTACTGGAGAAAGCTGGGTTCCGACGCGTTGCCGTCAACCGCGACTTCGCACCCGGTCGCGGTGAGGAGATCGAGGAAACGATCCTGCGCCTCGACTGAGGAGTTACTCCGGGTCGAGGACCTTCATCCGCAACGACCTCGATCAGGTCCTCGCGGAGCAGCTCTACTCGTCAGACCACCAGTCGCGCTGGCCATCGACGTCTTCGCGCGGATCCTCGCCGAGGTTGGGCGCGCCGATGACGAGGAGCTCGAGGCCCTCCGGCCCGGCCTCGTAGCCTCGCCAGGTGCCGGGCGGGACGCGCACCGCGTCCCATTCTTTGAGCGCGACGATCTCGTCGTCGACTTTCATCCGCCCGCTCCCGCGCAGGACCACGTACACCTCCTCCTGCTTCTTGTGCGAGTGGCCGTACGGAAAGCGATAGCCGGACGGGACGCGCTGGTAGCTCAGGCCGGATGTCTCAAGGTCGAGCGCCTTGGTCGCCGAGCGGAACTCCAGGTCCGGCGCGGCGTCGAACCTAGAACCGATGTCCTCCAGATCCTCCTTGATGTTCCTGAGCGTGAACGGCACGGCGCAATCCTATGGCACCGCGGTCGCGGAGCTCCTGGCGTGCAACGGCGACAGCCCAGGTTGATCCCGCAGGAAAATCGTCGACAGAGGCGAGGACGGCCGTCGCACCTGCCGGGCGCGACGGTCAATCCGGCCAGGGCGCCGCCGCCATCACTGCTCGCGCGTAGTCGGCCAGCCGCTCGTCATCGTGGCCGCGGATTTGTTCGAGAAAGGGGAAGCTTCTCGGCGCGACACGAAGGCGCGCAAAGGGCGTCACGGGGACAGGACTCGCGAGTTGCGGCACGCGCGCCTGGTGCCCCGCATAGACGCCTCCCGGCTGCTCGACGAAGCTGTCCGCCGGCAACAAGTACAGGTAGCCGGTGCGCCAAGGCCGTTGCGGGAGCGCCTTCCGGCTGACCGAGAAGTAGTAATACGCGTCGCCCGTGTCCTCCAGTAGAAGGCAGCCATTGTTGAGCGTCAGCCTGTGACGGCGGCGGTCGACGATCGCGTAGAACATCGCCCAGATCGGGTCGCTCGTAGCGAACACGGCCCGCTGCTGGCCGAAGGGCGCGAAGTCAACCGGTTCACGCGGCTCGAAGCGCTCGATGCGCGGATCACCCGTTCCGTGGAACGCGATGCGGCGACGATTGGCCAGCCTGCACAGGAACTGCCAGCGGACCACGCGTGGCGTCTTGCACAAGAGCGCGTCCACGTCCACGAGACGACCGCCGCTGCTTGCGTCCATCAGCTGGAGAAAGGAGTCGACCGCCGACTCCGTAGCGCGCCGTGCCCTGACTGAGGGACGCTCGATCCAATAGTCGGGGAGCACTGGTGTTCGAGCCTACGGCCTGCGGCCACCGGCGTCAGGCTCGGGCGTCATTCCGGACACTGGCGCAAGTGAGCGCCCTCGGCCTGCCGCGCAACCGGCCAGTTGACCGGGCACCGATGACTTTCGGGCGTCAGCGGCGTCTGAAGCAATAGCGACAGGCCAAAGACGCCGCGGCCACGCTAGCGCTGCGGCCTGGAAAGGGCGCGTTCCCGTAGCAAGCACAGTCCCCAGACGTTCGAGACCAAGGAGGCCGGATCATGCGGAAGCTGATCGCGACAGTGTTCAACTACTCGCTCGACGGCCTTCTCGCCGACGAAGGCACCGAGTTTTGGAACTTCTGTTTCGACCTGCCCGAAAACCGTGAGCCCGACGACCCGGCGCAACGCGACTTTCTCCGGAGCGCGTACGCGCACATCATGGGCCGCACCGCCTACGAGAGCATCGCCGGGGCCATGACAACAACGGCCACCGACCACCCCTTCGCCCCGATCCTGAACGCCGCGCGCAAGGTCGTCTTCTCCCGGACCCTGCAGACGGCCGACTGGGCCAACACCACCATCGCCGCTGGTGACACGGCAGAAGAGATCGACAAGCTCAGGCTAGGCGGCGACGGCCACATCGTGGTCTGGGGCGGCGTCAGCTTCTGGCGGTCGCTGATGCGACTCGACCTGATCGACGAGCTCCAGCTGAGCTTGTTCCCCTACGTTGCGGGCGAGGGCACCCGGCTGTTCGACGGCGTCCCCAAGTCCTACCGGCTCGACCTGGTCTCCAGCAGCGCCTCCAGAAGCGGGATCGTCGAGCTGCAGTACCGGCGACACCGCTGACCCAGCGGCCCAGCCCGCAGGGAGGCGGTGATGGCTCTGTGAGACGCCACGCTCACAGGACATTCCCGAATGTGCGTGATCGTCCCGGGGCGTCTCAGGTGACGTGTGATCCCCGTGAGCTGGCCTTCTGCGGTCAGGTCACGCGGACGACGCACACGATCTTCGGGATCACGTCGGTCTCTGTGAAGCGGACGGTCCCGACGCAGCCGATCGAGCCCGTCGCCCCGGCGAAGGCGCCCGTTCCGGACGTGACCTTGCCCTGGGTGACCTGGAGGATCGTCGACTCCGACAACCAGAGCTCGTGCAGGGCGACAGGCGCCGTCAGCGAGCCGCGGGCGAACGTGAGCGTGAACGTCGCTTGCACGACGCCGCGGCAGCCGGCGACAGGCGGGCAGTCCGACGGCACGTGGACGCAGCTCACTCCCTGGCCGAGTTGATCCCCGTCGAGTGCTTCCAAGTCGAACGTGAGCGCGAAGATGCCGCCGTCACACCCCGTGAAGCCGAGGTTCTGGACGGTGAAGACGATCGTCGTCGGCTTGCCGGGATGGGCGCTCGCTGTAGCGGAGCTCAGCACGAGGGCGCACAGCAGCCCGACGAGCGCGAAAGGGATCCGGATACGCATTTTCCGTCCTTTCGGTCGACTGCTGCTGAGCATGCGATCGTCGCTTGCTCGCGTCCATGGGTCGATCGTCGTATCTTTCGGGGGTCGTGACGATTCCGGCCGCCCGGCGAGGCGCGCTGCTGGAGTTCGTCCTGCTGGCGGCCGAGGAGGAGTCGGCGAGGCCGTTCCCCGAGCCGGTCGTGGACGCCCTCCGGCGCGTGATTCCGTGCGATACGGTCGCCTACCGTGCGTGGAGCCGCCACGAGGTGCTCGACCGCTCCTTCGCCTCCGACGAGCTTGCCGAGCGGTGTTCGGTGTGGCTGCACTACCCACTCTTCCGCCACGACGATCCGTACCCGTCGGAGTTCGGGCCGCGGAACGCCGATCACCCGCCTGCCGTGACGCATGGGGCCGGGCCGTTGGTCCTCAGCGATGCGGCTGGGGTTCGGTTCTGGCACACCGGCCTCTACTTCGAGTTGATGCGCCCGTTCGGGATCCGCGACGTGATGAAGCTCTTCCTCCCGCCGCAGGGATGTGAGGCCGCCGTCTTCGTGTTCGACACGAGCAGCCGCGGCTTCGGCGAGGGCGACCGGGCAATCCTCGCACGGCTGGCGCCGGCGCTCGCTCAGCTCCAGCGCAGCGCGCGGCTGAGATCGACCGTCGTGAACGACGAGCGGCTCCAGCGCCTGACGCCGAGGGAGCTGACCGTCCTCGCACGTGCCGCCGAGGGCGAGACGAACGAGCAGATCGCACGCGCGCTTGTCGTCTCCGCCTCGACGGTACGCAAGCACCTCGAGCACGTTTACGAGAAGCTCGCGGTCCGCAATCGGACGGCGGCGACAGCGGTCTACTCCCGCGCGGCCACGGAACGCTAGACGGCGCGACGGTGAACATCGCGCTTCACGCGCTCTCAGTATCGACCAGCGGCGCGACGCGTTCGCGGAACAGCTCCAGCTGGGCGCGCTCGTCCGCAAGCGGCCACAGGAAGACGCGTTGCGCGCCGGCACGCGCGTACGCCAGCAGCTTCTGCGCGCATTCCTCGGCCGGGCCGATCGGCAAGATCGCGCGCAGCTGTTCCGGCGGACGATTGAGCATCGGCGCCAGCACCTCCGTGAGCACCGCTTCGGCGCGCGCCCTCTCCTCCGTGACGTAGCACCACATCGATGCGATGCCGTTCGGGAAGCGCGAGCCGTCGCGCCCTCCTGCCGACACCTCCGCTTGGACGTCGGCCCAGGCCTGGGCGAACAGTTCCGGGTTCGTGTTGTAGCCCGAGGCGAGCCAGCCGTCGGCAAGGTGCGCGACACGTCTCAGCCCTGCCGGGGATCCCCAGCTCCCGATCCAGATCGGAGGGCCTGGACGCTGCACCGGCGTTGGGGCCAGCGTGAAGCCGGCGGTCGAGTAGAACGCACCTTCGAACGCGAGGTCGTCGGCTCGCCAGTACGCGCGCAGCGTCTGCACCGCTTCGTCCAGGCGCTTCCAGCGCTCCTCGAAGCTCACGCCGACGAGCTCGTAGTCTCGCGCGGATGAGCCGGGCCCGAGCCCGACGAGCAGCCTGCCGCCGGACAGCAGGTCGATCGCCGCGAGGATCTTCGCGGTTGCCGCGGGTCCCCGCAGCACCGGTACGGCCACGGTCGTGGCGAGCGTCATCTCGCCGCTGTGCGCGAGCACCGCGGCGAGCGCCGTCGGCCCGTCGAGCCACGGACGCGAGAACACGAGGTGGTCGTTCGCGCAGAGGTGCGTGTAACCGAGATCACGGGCGGCGTCCGTGAACGCGAGCAGATCGTCGAGCGAGCGTTGCTCGCCCTGGAACGAGATCAGCGGGAGGTGGACACCGAATTCCATTCAGCCACTTGTCAAGCGAGCCGATCGAGGGCAGACGTGTGCCGATCGAACCGCATGCGAGGAGGTTACGCTCCCGTGCAAGGACGGACGCGAACAGAGGACCCTCGACCGCGCATGAACAAGCCGCGCATCTTCCTCGGATCGTCGGGCAAGCAGGCCAAACTGCTCCAGGCGATCACGCGTGGGCTCGAGGACGTCGCCGACGTCGAGCCCTGGACGACCACGTTCAACCCGGGGCGGTCCACCCTCGACCGGCTCGTCGAGCTCTCCCAGGAGGTCGATTTCGCCGCATTCGTGTTCGCCCAGGACGACTGGACCACGACGGATGGATCCGAGTCCGGCCAGGCGTCGCCGCGCGACAACGTGGTCTTCGAAGCGGGGCTGTTCGGCGGTGCGCTCGGGATCCGGCGCACGTTCATCCTCCACGCGGCCGGTTCGAAGCTGCCGAGCGACCTGCTCGGGCTGACCTCCATTCGCTACGACCCGGCCACCGCCCCTGCGGAGGTTCGCGCGATCAACCAGAAGCTCCGCAAGGCGATCGAGGCCGAGGGTCGCCGGGGCGCGGTCGAGGGGCTGTGGTGGCAGCTCTCGCTGACGATGCGGACCGAGGGCGAGCCGTCGGCGGTGAGCCTCCTGCGCATCTCGCGGGACCGCGACGGCGGGTTGAACGTCATGGGCAGGGCATGGCAGGAGGACGGCACCCTGTCGGCCCGCTACTGGAGCGACGCTGCGAAGGAGCGCAGGGACCCGAGCGGCATCCTCTACTTCTGGAAGGGCGAGCGCCCTCGGCACCCGGATGCGCCGCAGCTCGAGGGCACGGGCGAGATCAGGCTGGAGACCGCGGATCGAGCTACGGGGTACTGGACGACACGGTCGGATCGCGACCCCGCGCTGAATGCCCGAACCGCCGGCGTCTACCTTCGAGCCGACCCCGCCGACCTCGAGGTGCTGGACAGCGGGAGTGAGGACGACCGGGCCGAGCTCATCGGGCAGCGCCTCCGGGAATGGAAGTCGGCCGCGAACGCATTCTGACGCCGCCTGGCGCGGTCTAGCGCTCGCTCGTTCGCCCGAGGGCGATGCCCGCCTCGCGAAAGACGTCCTCCAGCGCCGTGACCGCAGCGGCGTCGACCTCCGTCTCGCGGAAGCGCGAGATCCCCAGCTGGCGCTCCTTGCGCAGCGATCGGACCATCAGCGCCCAACCGTCTTCGACTGCCGGATCCTCGTCCGGGTTGTGGTAGATCGAGATCTCGAGGACGGACCCGTCGGACCGCTTCGCGTGGGCCTGCCAGCCCCAGTCCTCGTCGAGGAACGACGTCTCGAGCCCGCGCTTCGACAGCCCCGCGGCGACGAACGACGCGACGTCCTGTCCGTAGAACCGGTTGCCGGCGTTTGCGTCGGACGGCAGCTCCGATGAGTGATCGAAGCGGTCCGACGTGAACGTGAACCAGGCCGCATGCTCTCCGAACCGCCCCATGCGGCGGGAGACTAGGCGATGACCGGAGCGGGCCGCTCGGCGCGGCGGTACTCGACGCGGTAGCCCAGCCGGCGCGGGATCTCGAGCAGGCCCTCGAGGTCGAGCTCGATCGTCGCCCCGGCCTTCTGCGTCACCTCGTCCTCGATCGGCAGGTCGAAGTCGTCCGCGCCGTAGTCGAGGGCGCGGAACGCATCCTCGTTCTGCGTCAGCACCGAGGTGCGGACGTGCTTCACGTTGTCGAGGAAGATCCGCGAGAGCGCGATGTGCCGCCAGTACTCCTGCGGCGAGATCTCGCGCCCGCCGAACGCGGTCCCGTACGGCTTGTACGTCCAGCAGAGGAAGGAGAAGAGGCCCCCGAAACCATCTCGATTGATCTCGTCCTGGAAGTCGCGCGTCCGCTGCAGGTGCTCGAGCCGCTCTTCCAGGCTCTCGTCGAAGCCGATCACCATCGTCGCGGTCGTCCGCATCCCGGCCTCGACGATCGCGCGCTGCGCCTCGAAGTACTCGCGGACCGTGTACTTGAACTTGGCATGCCGCTTGCGGAAGTCCTCGGTCAGGATCTCGCTGCCGCCGCCGGTGACCCAGTGGACGCCTGCGTCGCGCAGGCGCGCCGCCGCCTCCGCGTGCGAGAGGCCGGCCCGGTCGGCGAGGTAGACGAACTCGGCGATCGTGAGCGCGTAGAACTCGACGCGGTCGCCGTAGCGCTCGCGGACCGCGGCGAAGAGGTCGCAGTAGTAGTCGAGCGGCAGCTTCGGGTTGAAGCCGCCGTTGAAGCCGACGAGGTCGCCGCCGACCTCGAGCAGCCCGTCGATCTTCGCGAACACGTCTTCCCGCGAGAGCACGTAGCCGCCCTCCTGGTTGGGGAGGACGTAGAACGCGCAGTAGTCGCACTGGGCGACGCAGACGTTCGTGTAGTTGATGATCCGCATCACCATGTACGTGGCGCGGTCGGGCTCGTGGAAGCGGGCACGGGCGGCCTGGGCGAGCGCCTTCAGCTCCTCGTCGTCGGCGCTCAGCCAGAGCTCGCGCGCGTCATCGACGGAGATGCGGCTCATGCCGGGACCGCCTCCTCCGTCGTCACGACCTCGGGCGCGAGCGTGTCCATGAACGAGCTGACCGAGAAGACGGCGTTCCCGGCGCCCGCGACGCCGTAGCCGGGTGGCGGCTTGAGGCCGTGCTTCTCGAGCGTCTCGCGGTAGGCCTCGAGCAGGCGGATGTGGTACTCGAGCGGCGCGCCGTCGGGGTTGTCGCGGCCGAGCGGCGTCGTCGGCTCGGGGCACCAGGTGGTGAAGCGCGGGGTGATCCCTCGGCTCATGAAGTAGTCGAGGCCTTCCGTGGTGGACGCGACCGCCTCCTCGACGGTCGAGAAGCCGAACGGCTTCGCCAGCTCGACGCCGGCGACGAAGTTGGGGATCACGTAGCGCGCTCCGAACACCTCGGCGGCGTCGAAGATCCGGCGGTGCCACTCGTCGCGGCCGACGTACCGCTCCTTGCCCGGCGAGATGAGCTTGAACAGCCGCTCGTCCCACACCTCGTAGTTGGGGTGGTAGATCGTGATCCCGTAGTCCTTGTAGCGCTGGACGTCCGCCTTCGGCAGCGCCTGCGCGACGACCTTGCCGATCCACCGGCCCGGGAACCGCTCCTCGATCGCCTGCGCGTAGCGCCCGTAGAAGTCGGCCTCGGCGAGACCGTCGACGGTGCTCGTGACCGAGCCGCCCGTGAGCGTGTAGGCCTTGCTCGAGCGGTCGACGTCGTAGCGGTCGATCAGCGCCAGCGCCTCGAGCACGTCCTCCACCGGCTTCACGCCCGTGTACGGGCGTCCCTCGCGCTTGTGCTGGCGCCAGTTGTGGTTGATGTCGCAGAACCCGCACTCCTCCTTGGCGCCGAAGTACTGGCAGAGCCGGAGCACGGTCAGGTAGATCAGGTAGCCCCACTGGATCGTCGGCGCGGTCTCCATCACCGTCTTCCCGTTCGCCAGCGTGTGCCGGTAGTACTCGGGCAGCGGTGGCAGCATGACGTCGGCGACCAGCCGGCCGTCCAGGGTCAGCTCGCGTCCGGCCATCCGGTACGGGGAGTCGGGGTTCACGCGCACCGAGACGATCGTGCGGCGCAGCCCGTAGGGGCCGCCGGTGAGCGCGATCTCCTCCGGCGGGCGCCGCCTGGCGGCCTCGCCGAGCTCGGCGAGCGGCTTCTGGTCGAAGGAGAAGATGAAGTAGGACTTCGGCTTCACCTCGCCGTCGAGGTTGTCGGTCAGCGCCGAGTCGTCGAACGCGATGCCGGTGCGAAGCAGGTCCTCCTTGAGCACGGCCTCGCGCGGGATGTGCGGGAAGCGCGCCATCAGCTCCTCGACGAGGGCCGTGCGCGACTCCGCTGCGGCGGTGCTCATGGCCTCAACCTAGCTGGCCGAGCCAGCCAGGGGCGTGTGTCTCGTTCGGATTCCGTAAATCCCTGCAAAGTGCCGCCGAGGCTTCGGCTAGCCTCAGTCGGGGTCGTGATCCGCAAGCCGCTCATCCTCGGGCTCCTCGCCCTCGTCTCAGCCGCGCCCGCGGCCGCTCAGACGACGACGCTGATGCCGGGCGTCACCTACGAGCGCGGCGTTCAGTTCACGCCGCATGGACCGGTCGCGATCCACATTGTCCGCGGCCCGCGGCCAACCGGCCTCTACGCGCTCCGCCCGACGCTCTCGAACGAGGCGATTCAGGGCGTCGAGCGTGTCACGTCGATGCAGAAGCGGCTGTCGCCGGGCGCGACGATGGTCGGCGTCAACGCCGACTTCTACGCCGATTCCGGCCGGCCGAGCGGCGTCCTGATGCGCGACAACGTCGTCGAAAGCCCGCCGTACGGCGACCGCTCCAGCACGGGCGTCACTCCCGAAGGCGCGCTCGACGTGCGCCGGATCGAGTTCTTCGGCACCTGGCGCGGGCTCGGCCAGCGGCGGACCCTCAACGACCTCAACCAGTCGCCGGGGACGAACGGCATCTCGCTCTTCACGCGCACCTACGGACCGGCCACTCCGGTCCAGCCGGGCGTGACCGAGATCGTGATCTCGCCGTTCCCGCCGACGACGCCGAACACCGATCTCGTCGGGCCCGTGGTCCAGGTCGCGTCCGGCGGCGGCACGGCGATCCCACAGGGCGGCGCGGTGCTCGTCGCGCGCGGCACCGCAGGCCAGCGTCTCCTCGAGGAATCGCCTCTCGGGACGTTCCTGACCCTGCGGCTGATCTTCCGTCCCGAGTGGACCGGAATCACGAACGCCGTCGGCGGCGGCCCGGTGCTCGTCCGCAGCGGCGGCCCCGTCTTCCGTGCCCAGGAGGCGTTCACCTCCAGCCAGCTGGCGCCGCGCAACCCGCGCACTGGCGTCGGCCAGCTCGCCGACGGCCAGGTGCTGATGGTCGTCACCGACGGCCGCCGGCCCGGCTACAGCGTCGGGATGACGAACTTCGAGCTCGCCCAGACGATGGTGCGGCTCGGCGCCGTCACCGGCTCGGCCTTCGACGGCGGCGGCTCATCCTCGCTCGCGTTTGACGGGAAGCTGCTCAATCGCCCGTCCGACCGAGGCGGCGAGCGCCCGGTCTCGAACGCGCTCCAGCTCATGTACTACGGCGTCTACTCGCCGGCGCCCGAGCCGGTGATCTCGCCGAACGGCGACGGCTTCGCCGAGCAGCAGCGCGAGCTCTCGTACAAGGTCGTCCGGCCCTCGAACGTGACCGCGACCCTGATCGCGCCCGGCGGCGAAGTCGCGTTCACCGAGACGCTGGCACGCGATCCAGGGACATATCCGGTCGTGTTCCCGCCCGCACCCGCGGACCCGACTGTGGTCGACCCCGCACCCCCGGCCGAGGGGCGCTGGAAGCTCGAGGTCACGGCCACCGACGACCTCGCGCGCACCTCGACGACGACCCAGAGCTTCACCGTCAACAACACGCTCGGCTTCGCCAAGATCTCACGCCGCACCCTCACCGTCCGAGTCCGGGGCAAGCAGACGATCTCGGCCGGAGTGACGCTGACGCGCGCCGCCCTCGTGACCGCGACGGTGGAGACGAAGACCGGCGTCCAGGTCGCGACGATCGCTGTGCGCCGCCTGTCGGCCGGCCGCTTCGCTGCCAGCTGGCGCGGGACGACCCGCGGCGGCAAGTTCCTCGTCTACGGCGGCATGTACGTCGTCCGTTTCCGCGCGACGAACGAGCTCGGCGCAGTGGAGGTCGTCTCGCCGGCGTTCCGCGTCATCCGCGCCGCCCCCGTCCCGCAGAAGAAGCCCAAGCCGCCCGGCTAACCTCTGCGGGTGCCGGTCGCGTCGATCCTCTCGGAGATCACCGATCTCCTCACGACGGTCGTCGGCGACTACGGGCTCTACGCGGTCTTCCTGCTGATGGCGCTCGACGCCGTCTTCCCGGCGGCCAGCGAGGCGGTGATGGTCTACGGCGGCGCGGTCGCTTCAGGCGCCTTCCCGGGCCAGGACGTCCAGCTCTTCGGCTGGACGCTGGAGCCGGGCCTGGAGGCGTACCTCGGCATCGCCCTGGCGGGCACGATCGGCTACACGCTCGGCGCGATGGGGGGCTGGTGGATCGGGCTGCGCGGCGGCCGGCCGTACCTCGAGCGCCACGGCCGCTGGCTGCACCTGAACGCGGAGAAGCTCGACAAGGCAGACCGCTGGTTCGAGCGCTGGGAGGACTGGGCCGTGTTCCTCGGCCGGCTGACGCCGCTCGTCCGCTCCTTCGTCTCGATCCCCGCCGGCGTCTTCGAGGTGCCGTTCCGGCGCTACACGATCCTGACCTTCCTCGGCTCGGCGATCTGGTGCTTCGCCTTCGCCGGCATCGGCTGGGCGCTCGGCAGCCAGCTGGGAGGATTTCCACCACACCTTCCACTACGTCGACTACGCCATCGTCGTTCTGGTCGTGGCAGGGGCCGCCTGGCTGGCCTGGAAGTACCTGCGCAGGCGGGGCAAGCCCGCAACGGAGCCTCGCTAGACTCTCCCGGCCATGCAGATCGATCTCGTCGACGTCAAGGCACAGTACGAGCCGTTGATCCCGGAGTTCCGGGAGGCGTTCGAGCGCGTCGTCGAGTCCGGCCGGTTCATCTTCGGGCCCGAGGTGCAGGCGTTCGAGGAGGAGGCCGCCGCCTACCTCGGCGTGCCGCACGCGATCGGCGTCGCGAACGGGACGGACGCGCTCGTGCTCGCGCTCGAGGCGATGGGCGTGGGAGCGGGCGACGAGGTGATCTGCCCCTCCTTCACCTTCTACGCGACGGCGGAGGCGATCGCCCGAGTCGGCGCGACCCCGGTCTTCGCCGACATCGATCCGGTCTCGCTGAACCTCGATCCCGACGACGTCGAGCGCCGGATCGGCCCGCGCACGAAGGCGATCGTGCCCGTGCACCTCTTCGGCCGGCCCGCGCCGCTCGCCGAGCTCGCCGCATTCGGCCTGCCGATGCTCGAGGACGCCGCTCAGGCCTTCGGGGCCGAGGGCGTCGCGACCACGGGCGTCGCCTCGACCTTCAGCTTCTTCCCGACCAAGAACCTGTTCGCGCTCGGCGACGGCGGGCTCGTGGCCGCAACCGACGACGAGGTCGCGGACCGGATCCGGATGCTGCGCTTCCACGGCTCGCGCGACAAGAAGACGTTCGAGCTGATCGGGACGAACTCCCGGCTGGACGCGCTCCAGGCTGCGTTCCTGCGCATCTCGCTGCCGCACCTCGCCGGCTGGAACGCCTCCCGGCGCGAGGGCGCGGCGCGCTACGCGGAGCTCGGCCTCGGCGACGCCGTCGAGCTCCCGGTGGACGCTCCGGGGCACGTCTACCACATGTATGTCGTGCGCACGTCCGAGCGCGACCGGATCGCGGCCGCGCTCGCCGAGCGTGAGATCGCCTCCGCCTCGTACTACGTGACGCCGCTCCACCTCCAGCCGGCACTGCGGCATCTCGGCTGGGAGCCGGGCTCGCTGCCGGAGACGGAGAAGGCCGCCGCCGAGAACCTGGCGCTGCCGCTCTGGGGCGGGATCGACGCAGAGGTGCAGGAGCGCGTCGTCGCGACCGTCCTCGATGCCGTCGGCGTCGCGTCAGCGCGGGCGTGAGGACCCGATCAACCGGCACCGGCTGCCGCAGCTCGCGGCCGACTTCGCGATCGTCGTCGCGGCCTGGTTCCTCGCCTTCCGGCTCCGCTTCGACACCGATCTGCCCGTCTACTACGACTACTACCTCTCCTGGCAGATCCTCGCGCTCGTCGCCGCGATCAAGCTCAGCGTTTTCGCGCTCTTCGGCTTCTACAACCGCTGGTGGCGCTACGTCTCGACGCGGGACATGTGGGGAGCTGCGCGCGGTGTCGTCGCGGCGAGCCTCCTCACCTTCCTCATCTTCAGCTTCTTCGACGTGCACGCCGCCGAGGTGCCGCGGACCGTCTGGGTGATCGACTGCCTGCTGACGCTGGCGCTCGTCGCCGGCTCGCGCATGCTCGCGCGGACGATCCTCGAGCGGCCGCAGAGCCGGTCGATCGTGGCGCGCGGCAAGGAAGTGATCGTCGTCGGCGCCGGCGACGCCGCCCAGCTGATGCTGAAGGAGATCCTGCGCACGCCCGACCTCGGCTACACGCCGATCGGCCTGATCGACGACGACCCGCGCAAGAAGAACCTCCGCCTGCACGGGATCCGCGTGCTCGGCACGAGCGACGAGCTGCCGCACCTGCTGCGCGACCGGCGGCCCGACGAGCTCCTGATCGCGATCCCGTCGGCCTCCGGTGAGCAACGCGCCCGGATCGTCGAGATGGCGCGGGCCGAGAACGTCGCCGTCAAGACGCTGCCGGGGCTGAACGAGCTGATCTCGGGCGATCTCGACCTCGCCAAGCAGGTGCGCCCGGTCGAGGTGGAGGACCTGCTCGGCCGCGAGCCCGTCGAGGTCGACGTCGACGCGATCGCCTCCTACGTCAAGGACAAGATCGTGCTCGTCACCGGGGCCGGCGGCTCGATCGGCTCCGAGCTCTGCCGCCAGCTGGCGCGCGCCGAGCCGACGCGGATCGTGATGGTCGACCAGGCCGAGAGCTCGCTGTACGACATCGAGCGCGAGCTCGTCGACGAGCGCCGCTTCAGCGCCTGCGTGCCGGTGCTCACGGACGTGCGCAACCGCAAGCGGCTGGAGCAGGTCTTCGAGCGCTACCGGCCCGACGTCGTCTTCCACGCCGCCGCCTACAAGCACGTGCCGCTGATGGAGGCGAACCCGCTCGAGTCGGTCGCCAACAACGTCCTCGGGACGCGGATCGTCGCCGACGCCGCCATCGCTCACGGGGTCGAGCGCTTCGTCCTCATCTCGACCGACAAGGCGCTCAATCCCTACAGCGTCTACGGGCAGTCGAAGACGCTCTGCGAGTGGATCGTCGGCTCACACGGCGAGCGCGACGACGTGCCGACGAAGTTCGTCGCCGTCCGCTTCGGCAACGTCCTCAACTCGGCCGGCAGCGTGATCCCGCTCTTCCGCCGCCAGATCGAGCGCGGCGGGCCTGTGACCGTCACCGACGCCGAGATGACGCGCTTCTTCATGACGATCCCCGAGGCGGTGGCGCTCGTGATCCAGGCCGGCGCGATTGGCGGCCGCGGGCGGATCCTCGTGCTCGACATGGGCGAGCCGATCCGGATCGTCGACCTGGCGCGAAACATGATCCGCCTCTCCGGCAAGGAACCCGACCGCGACGTCCAGATCACGTTCATCGGCGCCCGGCCCGGCGAGAAGATCCACGAGGAGCTGTTCGCCGAGGGCGAGACCTGGAAGCCGACGGTGCACCCGAAGATCGTCGCGCTCGACGTCTCCGCGGTCGAGCGCGGCTGGCTCGACGGCAAGCTCGACGAGCTGGAGCGGCTCGTCGAGGCGGGCGACACGCTCGAGCTCGTCGGCCGACTGGCTGCGATCGTGCGCGAGCCGAACGGCGCCGCCTCGAGACCGGCGAGGCGGGCGCCGCGACTGCCGCGACGCCCGCCTCCGAGACGGTCTGCCCCTGGCCGGTTAGGCCGTCGGGTTGGCGTCAGGATGAGCTGCCGCCCTCGCTTGAACGTGTAGTCCGGGCTGCGGAGGTGACGATGCCGCGCTTGCTCGGTCTGCACGACAGTGTCTGGCCTGGACGTCGATCAGGAACGAGCCGCGTCCGAAGACGGACTGACACGTCGACGACCCCGGTCGACTCCCAGGCGCCGAGCCTCCGCCGGTGCCGCGTCGACGTCGGTCGGGCCTTCGTCAGCGGACTGGTCGACCTCGCGACGACCTGAGCGTGCCGGTCGTCGAGGTGGTAGTGCCAGAGCCGCGCGGTCGTCGCATCCGCGTCGCCCGGGTTGAACTGCTGGCTCGAGCCCGGATCCTCTGTGATGAGGAGCTTCGACCTGCGTCGACTCGAGGTTGTCCGGCTGGTGGATGGCGTCGCGGCTCTTGACCGGGCCCGTGTCGCCGTCGATGAGGATCGACAGCGACGTACCTTCGTCGGGTCGTTCGTGTCGAGCACCAGCTTCCAGATCCGGCCGTTCGGATAGGGCCGCTGAACGTGCGGCCGCACCCGCGACTAGCCGCGTCCGGTCGGCGACGTAGACGACGTTCGGCACCCCGGCCGCTTGTCGTAGGCCATGTCCTCGATGCGGACGAACTGGAAGACGCGTTCGAGTGTCGCTCCAGTGCTCGAGCACCCACTGCGGCCCGTCGAGCCGACGCCGTACTCGATCTGCCAGACCGTTGTCGGCGGCGGCGGATAGCCGGATCGCAGCCATCAGCTCCGAGCCGTTCGGGTCGCGCCGTGGCGATGTTCTTCGGCACCTTGATGAAGTGGCCCGGACCACGCTGCGTCGAGCCGGGCGGGATGTCGTCGTAGTCGTTCGTGGCCGGGTTGTCGCGACGAACGCCCAGAGCGTCGCCCTGGTCGGTCCAGAGCGATCGGCCGAGTTCCGCGCGATGTAGCATGTAGAGCTGCGACTGCGCCGGGCGCTGACGAACGTGTCGTCGCCGGAGAGGACGACCGGATGGCCGTAGCCCGGGACCGCGACGCTGTTCTCGTGGTTGTGCCGGCCCATGCCCCAGATCGGCTTGTACTGGCCGCTCTTCGCGTCGTAGGCGACGACGACGCCGATCTGCCGGGGGTCGGCCGCGCCGGTCGTGGCGGGCCAGGCGGTCCCGGTCCGGTTGACCCAGTCGATCCCCTCCTCGTTCGTGAAGAGGAGCGGCGTGTCGAATCCGTGCTGCCTTCGTCGCGAGGAAGTTCGAGCAGAAGCGCTGGTAGTTCTGGTCGCGCGGGATCGCGTAGCTCGCCGCTGAGGACGCCGGCCGCTCGCTGGTGCGAGCGACGAGCTGGCTCACGAGCTGCGTTTGTGAAGTCGTTGGAGCCCGCCGGCCGTCCGGCGCCGGTGAACGGGAACGGGACGGTCGACGTCTCGTGGTTGACGTAGAGGTCGACGTTCCGTACGCGTTGTCGCTGCCTGCGGCCACGCGGCGTCGATCGAGATCCCGTCCGGGATCGACTCGAACAGTAGCCGCCCGCGAGCGTCTCGCCCGACGGTGATGAGCGGCGTGATCGTCCACGCCGGGCTCACGGCCGTGAGCATCGTGGGCGCCGAGGTCTTGAAGCCTGAGCCCCTGTCATCGATTCGCGCGCCGGCGGACGCAGCCAGCGCTGCCGCGACGGTGCCAGACGAGTACCAGTGCAAGGGTGATCCTGCTTGAAGCTCTCATCCGCAATTCCCTCCTTCGTTCCCCGCGTGAAATGTGAACGTCTGGCTGAGTCCTACCAGCTCGCGCGAAGCCGGTCTAGTCGAGAACCCACGTCGAGCAGGAGCGTCGAGCAGGCGGCGGGGATCGCGTCGACGCGCTCGGGCGCTGTTCGTCGCGCTTGCGGACCTCGAGCTGGGCCGGTGAGGTCAGCGGCCGCAGCCGTCCCTCGCGGATCAACGTCTCGTCGACGGCGCCGAGCCGGCCCGCGAACGTCGTGTAGACGGGCGTCCCGAGCGCGACCGCCTCGCGGTTCATCGTCCCCCCGGCCGAGACGACGAGGTCGGCGAGACCGACGAGGCTCTGAGCGTCGATCGCGTGCTCCGGGAGGTGCAGCGACGGCAGCCCGAGCGCGCGGATCTCGTCCCGCTGCTCGCGCGTCCGGGGGAGGACGACGGCGTGCACGTGCTCGTCGCGGCCGAGCCGGTCGAGCACGTCCCGGAAGAGCGGGTTGCCGTGGC
Source organism: uncultured Gaiellaceae bacterium (assembly GCA_963705515.1). Lineage (GTDB taxonomy): Bacteria > Actinomycetota > Thermoleophilia > Gaiellales > Gaiellaceae > Gaiellasilicea. Next base: position 332,619 of record CAVPJV010000008.1, on the reverse strand, counting down.
GGTGGTAGAGCGAGACCTCCGGCGGCGTCCGCACGACGGCGAGAACGCTCGCGGGATCGATGCCGTCGAGGACGGCCGGATCGGGCTCGAAGCCGGCGAGGTAGTACTCCTCCTCGATCCCCGGGTACTGACGGAGCTTGGGCGGCTTCGCGCCGAGTCGGGCGAGCCGGTCGGGCGGAACGGCGTCCGGGAAGACCACGCGTGTGGCGGCACGGAGACCGAGCTGGTGCTGCACTGTCGCGAACTCGTAGTCGTGCGCGGTCGCGGCCGCGAGCCCGAGGCTCCGGGCGACGAGCATCGCCTCGTGCGAGCCGTGCGCGAGCGCGAGGTCGAACCGGCGACCCTTTGCGAAGCGGCGGAGGGCCGGAAGGCGCCCGGCCATCGCCCGTGCCTTGCCGAGCGCACCGGCGCCTCCGTGTGCAGGCCCGACGACGTGGTGCGCGATCCCGTTCAGCTCGAGCAGCTCGAGCGTCTGCGCGTAGTCGCGGGCGGTGACCTCGACGTCATGGCCGTCCTCGGCGAGCAGCCGCAGCAGCGGCCGGAAAAACGGCACGTGCGGCGAGTTCGTGATGTCGACCCAGACGCGCACCCGCGACGAGTCTATAAGATCTGCTTATGGATACTCGTCAGCTGGCCGCCTTCTGCGCCGTCGTCGAGCGGCGCAGCTTCTCGCAGGCGGCCGAGCGTCTCGGCGTCACCCAGCCCGCCGTCTCCCTCCAGGTGCGGGCGCTCGAGAAGCGGCTCGGCACGCAGCTGCTCGACCGCTCCGGCCGCCGCGTCGAGCCGACCGAGGCGGGGTTGCGGCTCTACCGCGGCGCCCAGCGCCTGCTGACGCTCGAGGGCCAGATCCTCGACGAGATCGCCGGCGAGGGCGAGGGCGAGCTCTCCGGCGAGCTGCAGCTCGGCGCCTCCACGGGCCCGGCTGCCATCGTCGTGCCGCTGCTCCTGTGCGAGTTCCAGCGCGAGCACCCGGGCGTCAGGATCGCGCTGACGGTCGCCGACACGCAGGCCGTCGTCGAACGCGTCGCGGCGCGCGAGCTCGAGCTCGGGATCGTCGGCGCCGCCCGCCGCCACCGCGCGGTCGCCTTCGAGCCGTTCTTCGACGACGAGGTGATCCTCGCCTGCCCGCCCGGCCACGCGTTCGCAGGGCGAACCGTCTCGCTGGAGGAGCTGCGCGGCGAGAGCCTGATCGTGATGCAGGAGGGCGCCGGCGTCCGCCAGATCGTCGAGGACGAGCTGCGCTCGATCGGCACGCGGCTGCGCGACCTGGACGTCCGACTCGAGCTCGGGCTGCAGGAGTCGGTGCGCAGCGCCGTGCAGGCCGGCTACGGCGTCACGTTCATCTCGCGCTCGGCGGTCGAGCCGGAGCTCGCGGCCGGGCTCGCTCACCGCCGCCAAGGTTGAAGGGCTCGACGCGCGGCGCGAGATCTCGCTCGCCCGCGCCTCCGGCCGGACGCCGACGCGCGCAGCCGACGCGTTCGTCGAGTTCGCCCGCGCCAAGCTCGCGGCGTGATCGTTCGCTGGGGCATCGAGGAGCTGTCCGCACTAGCGGGCGACCGGCCACTCGTCGTCGCAAGCCCGCGCTGGCGCGACGTCTTCGAAGCTCCGGATCGCTGGGAGGAGGTGCCGTCGCACCGGATCGAGGTGCCGGACGGCGTCGACACGATCGTCGCGATCGGCGGCGGCAGCGCGATCGACACGGGCAAGGCGGCGTCGGCCGCGAGCGGGCTGCCGCTCGTCTCGGTGCCGACGACGTACTCCGGGGCGGAGTGGACGTCCTTCTTCGGCGTCCGCGACCCGGACCGCCGGATGCGCGGCGGCGGGGCCGGAGCGAACCTGCACGCGATCGTCTACGAGCCGCAGCTGACGCTCGGGCTACCGGTACCCGAGACGGTCGGCACGTCGCTGAACGCGCTCGCGCACTGCGCCGAGGCGCTCTATGTCCGGGAGCGGACGCCGGAGAGCGACGCCGACGCTCTCGCGGGCGCCGAGCTGATCGGCGAATGGCTTCCCCGGGTCGTCGAGCAGCCAGACGACCCGGAGGCTCGCGAGCAGCTCCTTCGCGGCGCCTGCCACGCCGGAGCCGCGCTCGGCGCCTCGATGCTCGCGCTCGGGCACGCACTCGCGCAGGCGCTCGGCGGCCGCTACGGCGCGCCGCACGGCGCGTTGAACGCGCTGACGCTGCCGCCCGCGCTCCGGTTCAACGAGCCGGTCGCCGGCGAGGCGATCGCCCGCTTCGGCGCCGCCCTCGGCACGGATGACCCCGCGGCGCGCGTCGAGGAGCTCGCGCGCCTGGGCGGCTTCGAGCGGCTGCGCGACCTCGGCATCCCGGAGGAGGCGGCGGCCGAGGTCGCCGAGTCGGCTGCGGAGCGTCCAGGCGCGAAGGCGAATCCACGCCCGGTCACGCCCGCCGACGTCGAGCAGTTGCTCAGCGCGATCTGGTGATCAGCAGGAACCGGGTGCGACGGTGCCGCCCGGGCCTGCGAGGAAGTACGTCTGCGTCTTCCTGTACTCGACGCAGTACGAGGTCTGCGTCGGCGCGAACCAGCCGGACGAACGGGTTGTCGAAGTCGAGCGTGTCGGCGTACGTGGCCGTGACGGCGTGCACCTGGGCGAGCTGGCGGGCGACGATCGCCAGCGTGTACTTCGCGCTCGCGACCTCGGCCCGCGACTCGGCGCCCGAGACCTTGCCGATCGGGTTCAGCCCGCCCAGGCTCGACTGGCCGACGAAGGCGTAGCCGGATGCCGCCAGCACGGCGAGAATGGAGAGGAATCCGAAGAGTCGGGTCATCATCCGGATTTATCGGCAGTCTGAGCGGTTCTCAATAGTCCGGGAGCGATAAGAACAGCTAATGCAGCGCATTAGCGCGTGCGGTATCCTGCCAGCGTGAGCCAGCGCGCATCCTTCGACGTGCTCGTGGTCGGCAGCGGCGCCTCCGGGCTGGCCGCCGCCGTCTCGGCCGAGCGCTCCGGCGCCCGGGTCGGCCTCGCCACGAAGGGCTCGATCCAGGCCTGCAACTCGGCGAAGGCGCAGGGTGGGATCCAGGCGTCGTTCGGCGACGACGACTCGCCCGAGCAGCACGCGGCCGACATCTTCAAGAGCTCGCACGACAGCGCCGACATGCGCCTCGTCGAGATCCTCACGGGCGATGCGCAGAGCGCGATCCACTGGCTCGAGGAGCTCGGCGTCGCATTCACGCGCGAGAACGGCGGCTACCGGCTGGCCCGCTGCGGCGGCGCCTCGGCGAAGCGCCTGCTCCAGGTCGGCGACCGCACCGGACATGCGATCACGAAGGCCCTTCGCGACGCGTTCGAAGCGGGCGGCGGCACCCTGTTCCCGAACAGCCCCCTGTCGGCGCTCGAGCCGGGCGAGAACGGCTGGCGCGCGACCTGCGGCGAGCACGAGCTCGACGCGGCGACCGTGATCCTCGCGGCCGGCGGACGCTGCTTCAGGGTCGCGGAGGAGCGCGGCGAGCTTTCGACCAACCATCCGAACGCGACCGGCGAGGTGACGCGCATCGCGCTCGACCTCGGCGCCGAGGCGCGCGACCTGGACGAGCTCCAGTACCACCCGAACGGCGGCGCGTGGCCGGAGACGATGCAGGGCTACTCGATCCCGGAGACGACGCGCGCCTACGGCGCCGTGCTCCTGAACGCCGACCGCGAGGAGTTCACCGACTCGCTCGGCCCGCGCGACGTCGTCAGCCAGGCGATCTTCGACGAGGTCGAGAACGGCAGGGGCGTCGAGACCGAGGACGGCCGCCCCGCCGTCTACCTCGACACGACGCTGATCGCACCCGACGACGCCGAGATCTCGCTGCCGTACATGCTGCGCCGCTACCGCGGCGCCGGCATCGACCCGCTCGAGCAGCCGATCCTCACCTACCCCGTGCTCCACTACCAGAACGGCGGCCTCACGATCGACACCGACGCCCAGACCACGTTGGAAGGTATGTATGCGTGCGGCGAGATCGCGGGCGGGACGCACGGCCGCAATCGCATGATGGGCAACTCACTCCTGGAATGTGTTGTATTCGGACGGCGGGCCGGCCGGGCCGCCGCGGAGAAAGCGAGCGCATGAGCACTCTTACGACCACAGACATCCAGCACGCCGTCGAGGACGCCGCGGCGCACCTCTACGTCTGGGCGCTGAAGGACATCCCGCAGGACCTGCGCGACGCCCTCGCGGCCGCGACGGCCCGCGAGACCTCCGTCACGGGCCAGCGCGTCCTGCAGACGATCAACCGGAACGTCAACATCGCGGACAGCGAGAAGAACCTCGTCTGCCAGGACACCGGCATCGCCGTCTACACCTGCCGGGTCGGCGAGCACTTCCCGCTCCACCCGACGCGGATCTACGAGGCGCTCCGCGACGGCACCGCGCGCGCGACCGTCGAGCACCCGCTCCGCTCGAACGCCGTCCACACGCTGACGCGCGAGAACACCGGCCCCAACATCGGCCACCGGCTGCCGATCGTGCACTGGGAGTTCATCGCCGACTGGGACGGCCTCGACGTCAAGTGCGTGCCGAAGGGCTCCGGCTCCGAGAACATGAGCTTCCTGAAGATGTGCGTCCCGGCCGACGGCGTGAAGGGGATCAAGCAGTTCGTGCTCGAGTCGATCGTCGGCGCCGGCGGCAAGCCGTGCCCGCCCGGGATCGTCGGCGTCGGCATCGGCGGCACCGCCGACTACGCGATGTACCTCGCCAAGGAGGCGATCACGCGTCCGATCGGCACGCGCAACGCCGACCCGCTCGTCGCTCAGCTCGAGGACGAGCTCTACGGCCTGCTCAACGAGACGGGCATCGGCCCGATGGGCCTCGGCGGCGACGTGACCGTGCTCCAGTGCCACATCGAGCACGCCGACACGCACATGACCCTGAACCCGGTCGCCGTCAACTACCAGTGCTGGGCCGCGCGTCGTGCCTCGGTGCACGTGGACGCGCAGGGCAACCTCGAGTTCGATCGGGAGTTCTGAGATGGCGAAGCACGAGGTCACCTTCCCGATCACCGACCCGCAGGAGATCCTGAAGCTCCGCGCGGGCGACGAGGTCACCGTCCAGGGCCACATCATCGGCATCCGGGACCGCACGCAGATCCGGATCTTCGACCAGGGCGTCGAGCCGCCGATGGACCTCTCCGGCGCGTTCCTGCTCCACACGGCGCCGGGCGTGCGAAAGCTCGAGAACGGCCGTTACGAGAAGGTCTGCATCGGCACGACGACGAGCGCCCGCATGGTGCGCTTCACCGAGCCGCTCGGCTCCCAGTACGGCGTCCGCGCGATCTGCGGCAAGGGTGGGCTGCCGGACGAGGCGATCGAGCCGATGCAGCGGCTGGGGATGGTCTACTTCGCGATCGTCGGCGGCGCCGCGGCGCTCGAGACGACCCAGATCGAGGAGATCGAGGAGGTGCTGTGGGAGGAGCTGATGCCCGAGTGCCTCTGGAAGTTCCGCGTCAAGGACTTCGGGCCGCTCATCGTCGGGATCGACGCACACGGCAACTCGCTCTTCCACGACGTCCAGGAGCAAGCCCAGGCCAAGTTGAAGGAGATCTATGCACGCCTCTAACGGCGATCCCCAGCCGAACTTCCTCGATCTGCCGGCACGCCCGGCGAAGCCGCGCGAGAGCGGGCTGACGCACGTGATGGACAAGGGCCTGAACATCCGGGAGATCGAAGGTCTCTTCGACACGGCCGGCGAGTACGTCGACATCGTCAAGCTCGGCTGGGGGACGAGCTACGTCACGAACAACCTCGAGAAGAAGATCGCGCTCTACCGCTCGTTCGACACCCCGATCGTCTGTGGCGGCACGCTCTTCGAGGTGGTCTACGTGCGCGACAAGATCGACGGCTTCAAGCGCTGGCTGGAGCACTTCCGCTTCTCCCACGTCGAGATCTCGGACGGCACGATCGAGATTCCACGCGAGCGCAAGCTGGAGCTGATCGAGGACTTCGCCCGCGACTTCACCGTCCTCAGCGAGGTCGGCTCGAAGGACTCGGATGTCGTGTTCGCCCCATACCAGTGGGTCGAGTGGATCAAGGAAGAGCGCGAGGCGGGTGCCTGGAAGGTGATCACCGAGGCCCGCGAGGGCGGCACCGCCGGCATCTTCCGCAAGGACGGCGACATGCGCACGGGACTGATCGACGAGATCGCGCACGAGATCGACTTCCACGACCTGATCTGGGAGGCGCCCTCGAAGAGCTCACAGGCATGGTTCGTGAAGCACTTCGGGCCTGAGGTGAACCTGGGCAACATCGCGCCCGAGGAAGTGATCCCGCTCGAGACGCTGCGCCTCGGCCTGCGCGGCGACACGCTGAAGGAGATCCTCCTGTCGGAACAGCCCGCGCCGACTGCCTGACGTGGAGTGGGCGGAGGTGCGTGCCGGGCGGCTCGCCCGCTCGCACCTCGCGCGGCGCGCGCCCGCGGAACGGCTGATCGAGGTCGTGCGCGACATCTGCGGGATCCACGCGCAGGTGATGGGCTCGGCGGAGCTGCAGGTCGCCGCCCGGGTGGAGGGAGTGACCCAGGCCGACGTGCGTGACGCGCTGTGGGAGCGGCGGGCGCTCGCGAAGACGTGGACGACCCGCGGCACGCTCCACATTCATCCTGCCGACGAGCTCTCGCTCTGGATCGCGGCGCGGCGCGCGGTTGAGGAGCCGGGCCGGATCGATCTCGTCCCCGCGATCGGCGACGCGCTGCGCGCAGGGCCGTTGACCCGAGAGCAGCTTGCGGACGCCGTCCTCGAGCGAGTGCCCTCGGCGCCGCGCGACGAGCTCGCCTCCGGTTGGGGCTTCCACGTCAGCGACGCGGCGACCGCCGGAGTGCTCTGCTTCGGTCCGCCCGAGGGCGCGAGGGTGACGTTCGTGCACGTCGACGACTGGCTCGAGCCACAGCAGCCGTGGGAGCCGCGGGAGGCACTGCAGGAGGTCGCCCGCCGCTACGCGACCACGTATGCGCCCGTGGGCTTGCGGCAGCTGCGCGAGTGGCTCGCCGCGAAGGTCGAGGTCGACGTACCGGACGTCGCGCCTACGCCCGGCGTCGGCGGTTCCGTCCGCCTGCTGCCGGAGTACGACCCCTACGTGATGGGCTTTCGTGAGCGCGAGCACCTGGTGCCGCCAGAGGTACGTGCGCGTGTCGCGGTGCACGGAAAAGGACGCTTCGAGGGCGCGGCCGGGACGCCGCTCCTCGTCGTCGACGGCCTCGCCACCGGGATCTGGCGCCGAAAGAAGGCGGCGAAGCGGATCGAGCTGACGGTCGAGCCGGCCCGCAGGCTCACGCGGCCCGAGCGGGCGGGCGTCGAGGCCGAGGCGGAGCGCATCGGCTCCTTCCTCGGCCTCGAACCGGTCCTGGGGCTCGTCTAGGAGGGTTTGGCGAAATAGCGGCTGAGCCGCCGGCCCGCGCTGCTCGTCCCGATGCGGCGTCCTCGGTCGCGCCGATAGCTTCGGCTATCGGCGCTCCCTGCGTCCTTGCCTCGGAACGAGCATCGCAACCCGGCGACGAGCGCCATTCCGCCAAACCCTCCTAGGCGCTCCGGTACAGCTTCGTCATCACGAACTCGCGGTGGCCCAGAGCTTTCGTATCACTGCGATCAAGGCCAACGCATCTATAAGAGTCTGAAATACTGCTCAGCGCACGGCCGACGCAGCGCCGAGCCGGCGCGAGATCTCGGCGGCGTGACGGCGCACGACCTGTCCGATCCCGTCGATCCCGCCGGCGGGAAGCATTTGCTTCAGCCCCGTGACGCTGATCGCCGCGACGGATGCCTGGCGGTGGTCGAAGACCGAGGCGCCGACGCAGCAGACGCCTTCGCTGTCCTCCTCGTCATCGACCGCGAACTCCTTCAGGCGCACGCCCTCGAGCTCGCGCAGGAGGTGGTCGACGTCGGTGATCGTCTTCGCGGTGCGTCGCGGCAGCCCGGTGCTGGCGACGATTGCGCGCACGTCCTCCTCGGGCAGGTGCGAGAGCAGGGCCTTGCCGATCGCGGAGCAGTGCGGCAGCTCGCGGCGTGCGAGGTTGCTCTGGAAGCGAATGATCCCGGGGCCGTCGACGCGCCCGAGCATCACCGCGTAGGCGTCGTCGAGCACGCCGACGCGCGATGTCCAGCCGGTCTCGTCCGTCATCGCCTGCAGGGAGGGCAGTGCCACGTCGAGCAGGTCGACCTGGCCGAGTGCCTGGTCGCCGAGACGCGCGAGCGTGAGCCCGAGCTTGTAGCGACGCTCACGTCCCTCGCCGAGCTCGGCGACGTAGCCGCGCGCCGTCAGGGTGCGGAGCACGGCGAGCACCGTGCTCTTGGACGTGTCGAGCCGGCGTGAGAGCTCGGCCAGGCGCAGCCCGACGGAGTCGGCCTCGGCCAGCGTCTCGAGCACGTCGAGCGCGCGTTCCACGCTGCGCACCCTGTAGCGTTCGTCTCCTTCGGGGCTGCTTGACTTTTCGATCGCACTCACTTAGAACTCCCTCCGCGTGTTGCGTAGAGCGCATCAGCGTTCGACACAGACGAACAATATGCGGATCGATACTCGAAAAGCAAGCGAAGTAGGACGCCCGTGAAGGCCGCCGAGGCGCTCGGCAGGCTCGGCCTCTCCTCGAGCGAGAGCCGGCCGGAAGCGAGCGACCAGCGCTTTCCCGACGGCGCGCACTTCCGGATCGAGATTCCGAGCGTCGAGAACCTCCGCGTGCTCGAGGCGGTGCTCGAGGAGGCCCGGCGGCACGAGATCGTCGTCAACCGCGTCTCCCAGGGAAGCGGCGCAATGCTGCTCGGCGAGTCCGAGCTTCGCGAGATGGCAGCGGTCGCCGCCGCGGCGGGTGTCGAGGTGTCGCTCTTCGTCGGCCCGCGGGAGGGCTACGGCCTCGGTGCACACGCACGCTCGGCGGACGGCGCCGGCCACGCCGGCCAGATCCGCGGCGTGCGCGGGCTCTCGTACGCGATCGAGGACGTCGCACGTGCGGTCGAGGCGGGAATCAGGAGCTTCCTGATCGCCGACACCGGTCTCCTCGTCCTCCTCCGGGACATGCAGGCGACCGGCGAGCTGCCCGCGGACTGCGGCTGGAAGATCTCCGTCGCGATGGCACCGTCGAACCCGGCGGCGCTGGTCGTGCTCGCCGGGCTCGGCGCGACCACGATCAACATCCCCTCGGACGTCACGGTCGCCGAGCTGGTCGAGATGCGCGCCGCCACGTCCCTGCCGATCGACCTCTACGTCGAGTCGCCCGACAGCCTCGGCGGGGTCGTCCGCGGGAACGAGCTGGCCGACCTGGTCCTCGCGGGCGCGCCGCTCTACGCGAAGTTCGGGCTTCGCAACTCGCGGCCGCTCTACCCGGCGGGCGAGCATCTCTACGACGAGGCGATCGCGATCGCGCGTGCGAAGGTCGCCCGTGCGGCCGTCGCGCTCGAGTGGCTCGCGCGGCTTGATCCCGGTCTCGCCCAGTCGGTCGCAGGCGCCGAAGGGCTTCGCGTCCCCTACCTTGTCCCGACCTCAGAGCACCAGACCCCGGTGGAGACGATCACATCGTGACCGCCGAACCCAACCAAGCCCCGACGAGGAGGGCCCTCATGTCAGGAAAGAGAAAGCTTCTTGCCGTCACGGCGGTTCTCGCCGTCGCGGCCGTGGCCGGCGGCAGCACCGTCGTCACGTCCGCCCAGTCGGCGCCGGCGGCCTACGCCATCTCCGCGGCGACCGGCTGCACATCGTCAAAGGGCACGCTGAAGTACGGCATCGCCGGCGCGGGCATCGCCCAGCTCGACCCGAACACGCTCTCCTTCGCCGGTCAGGTGCCGCTGCAGACGCTGCTCTACAACGGTCTGTCGAAGTACGACCGCAACATGGACGTCGTGCCCGACCTGGCGACCAAGTGGAGCGCGTCGAAGGATCTGAAGACCTGGTTCTTCACCCTCCGCAAGGGCGTGAAGTATTCGACCGGCCGGGCGTTCACGGCCGACGACGTGCGGGCGAACATTCTGCGCGTGCTCGATCCAGCGGTGCCGTCGCAGCAGCGTGCGAACGCGAAGGACATCCGCTCCGTGCGCGTGATCAACCCGTACCAGATCCGGATCAAGCTCGGCAGCCCGAGCGCGATCCTCCCGAACGCGCTCGTCGACATCAAGATGAGCGACACCAACAACGTCGCCGACCTTGCCAAGAGCGGGACCGGGACGGGGCCGTACAAGGTCGCGTCGTTCGTCCCGAATCAGTCGCTGGCGCTCGTGCCCAACCAGCATCACTTCGGCGGCCGCGCGTGCCTGCAGCGGATCGAGTTCGTCCGGGAGCCCGATCCGACGGCGATGGTGACCGACTTTCGGGCCGGGAACCTCGACATGATCTGGCAGGTCCGCCCGACCGACGTCCAGGCCGTGACCTCGAGCAAGACGGCGTTCCTCGCGCCAAAGGGCGTGTCCGGCGCCCACGTCTGGGAGCTGGACGTCACCTCCGAGCCGTTCAACGACGTCCGTGCCCGGCAGGCGCTCGCGTACGCGATCGACCGCCGGACGATGAACCGCGCGGCCTTCTCCGGCCTCGCGACCCCGTCGATCGGCAACTCGCTGATCAGCGCGAACAGCTCGGCGTACAACAAGAAGCTGAAGGGCTATCCGTTCAACCTGCAGAAGGCGAAGCAGCTGTTCGACGCCGCCGGCGTCAAGCCGGGGACGACGTTCACCTTCTGGGCGCTCGCCGGCCGGCGCGACGAGTGGATCACCATGGCCCAGATCCTTCAGCAGGACCTGCAGAAGATCGGGCTCAACCTCTCGATCCAGCGCTCGGACGTGAGCACGTGGCTCGCCAAGTTCTTCCCGGCCGGGAAGAAGTACCCGAACACGATCATCGCCAACTACTTCTCGATGCCGCCGAACCCGACGTACGCCCTGAAGCAGGGCCAGTTCGGCTCGTGCGAGTGCAACTGGAAGAACACCACCTTCGAGTCGCTGGCTCTGAAGGCGCCCGGTGTGGTCGACCTGCCGGCGCGCCAGAAGGTCTACGACACGATGCAGCAGATCTTCAGCTCGTACGCGCCGGTGATGGTGATCGCGCACCAGACGAACATCGTCGCGCACCAGCGGAGCGTCCAGAACGCGTGGGAGGACGCGCAGGGCAACGTCCACCTCGAGGAAGCGCGGATCTCGGGCTAACGTAAGGGCCAAGGGGCGGCCGCTCGCCGGCCGCCCCTGAACCCGCCCCGAGCGAAGGAGTGACAGCGATTCGATGCTGAGATACGTGCTCCGGCGGCTCGTCACGAGCTTTGCTCTGTTGATCCTGGGGTCGATGGTCGTCTTCCTGCTGATGCGGGTGATCCCGGGCGACCCGACGATCACCAAGCTCGGCGGCTCGATCAAGGAGGTCGACCAGGCGACGCTCGACGGGATCCGCGCGGAGCTCGGCCTCGACAAATCGATTCCCGCCCAGTACGTCGACTGGGTCGGCGGGATCCTGCACGGTGACTTCGGCGCCTCCTACTTCAGCCAGTTCTCGGTCACGTCGCTCGTCGAGCAGCGGTACGGGGCGACGCTCCTGCTCGCGTTCATGGCGATGGTGATCGGCGTCCTGATCGCAGTGCCCGCGTCGGTGGCGGGCGCGATCTGGCCGAACCGGGTCCTCGGCGGACTGCTGTCCGGCTTTGCCGCCATCGGGATCGCGATTCCGACGTTCGTGATCGGGATCGGCCTGATCATCGTTCTCGGGGTCGAGCTCGAATGGCTGCCGACCCAGGGGTACGTCTCCTTCCAGGCGGATCCGGTCGGGAGCATCAAGTCGACCCTGCTGCCGGCGATCACACTCGGGATCGGAGTCGCGGCGGCGACGATGCGGATCCTGCGACCGTCCCTGTTCGACGTCGGCAGCTCGTCGTTCGTCCGCACGGCCAAGGGGAAGGGCTTGCTGCGACGGCAGGTCGTCGTCCGCCACGAGCTGCCGAACGCCTCGATCCCGGCGATCACCGCGGCCGGGATCATCGTCGCCCACCTCGTCGGCGGCGCCGTGATCATCGAGTACGTCTTCGCTAGGCCAGGCCTGGGGTCGCTGCTCGTCGACTCGGTCTATCAGCGCGACTACGGCGTGCTGCAGGCGCTCGTGCTGCTCGCGGTCGCCGTCTTCATCGTCACGAGCCTCATCGTCGACGTCCTCCTCGGCTTCATCGACCCGCGCTTGCGCACGAAGGCGGTCACATGAGCACAGTTGTCCCGACCGTCCCGGTCGAGGGTGCGACGCGGACGGACTCCGTCGTTCGCCGCCTGCTGCGGCGTCCGTCCGGCGCCCTCTCGGCCGCCGTCGTCCTGCTGCTCGTCGTCGCAACCGTCGGCGCTCCGCTCTTCGCGCCCTACGCGCCGACGACGCTCGACTTCGCGCACCTGTTCGCGCCGCCGAGCCGCGACCACCTGTTCGGTACCGACGAGCTCGGACGCGACCTGCTGACGCGAGTCCTCTACGGCGGCCGCACCTCGATCACGCTCGGCTTCGCCGCGACGGCGCTCGCGATGGGACTCGGGATCGTCTGGGGCTTCGCCGCTGCGCTCCGGGAGGGCTGGTTCGGCGAGATCCTGATGCGCGCCGCGGACACGCTGATGGCGATACCCGCGATCCTGCTGGGTCTCGTACTCGTTGCCGCGTTCGGCACCTCGACGGTGAGCATGGTCGTGATCCTCGGGATCATCTTCACGCCGGCGACGGCCCGGATTGCGCGCTCGTCCCTGCTCGCGGAGCTGCGATCCGACTACTACCTGGCCGCGGTGTCCGTCGGCGCGTCGGGCCGCCGGATCGTCGCCCGGGAGCTGCTGCCGAACGCACTGCCGGTGCTCGTCGCCCGAGCCAGCATCGTCCTTGCCGAGGTGATCTTCGTCGAGGCGAGCCTGAGCTTCATTGGGCTCGGGATCCAGCCTCCGGACACGTCGTGGGGAACGCTGCTGCAACAGGGGTACACGAACCTCTACAGCTCGTACACCTACGCCATGTTCCCGGGGTTCGTGATCCTCGTCGCTGTGCTCGCGCTCAACGTGCTCGGCGACAACCTCCAGAAGGTCCTCGACCCCTCTCAGTCATGACGGCCGTGCTCCCTGACATTGCGACCGATGTCGTCCTCAGCGTTCGCGACCTCGTCGTCGAGATCACCTTGCCGAGGCGAGAGCCGATCAGGCCGGTCCGGGGCATTTCCTTCGACGTCCGCTCCGGCCGCCGGCTCGGCATCGTTGGCGAGTCGGGAAGCGGCAAATCGCTCACGGCGCTCTCGCTGATGCGGCTGCTTCCTCCCCGCGCGCGGATCGCGGGTGGCCACGTCCTCCTGCGCGGGAGCGACCTCGCCAATGTCTCCGAGCGGGAGATGGCGCGCGTCCGCGGCGGCCAGATCTCGACCGTCTACCAGGATCCGATGTCCTCGCTGAACCCGCTGATGACCGTCGGTCAGCAAGTCACGGAGGCGATCGCCGCCCACGAGGGCGTCGGCCGCCGCGAGGCGCGGGAGCGGGCGATCCAGGTGCTCGGAGACGTCGGGCTGCCCCAGCCCGAGCGGCGCATCGACGACCATCCGCATCAGTTCTCCGGCGGGATGCGTCAGCGCGTGATGATCGCGATGGCGATCTGCACGAACCCCGACGTCCTGATCGCCGACGAGCCGACGACCGCACTCGACGTCACCACCCAGGCCCGGATCATGGAGATGCTCGGCCAGATCGTCGAGGAGCGCCGGATGGGTGTGATCCTGATCACGCACGACCTCGGCCTTGCCTCGTCCTTCTGCGACGACATCCACGTCATGTACGCGGGCCGGATAGTCGAACGTGGCAGCGGAGCCGCGGTGCTGAGCACCCCCGCGCATCCGTACTCGGAGGCTCTGCTCGACTCGATCTGCGGGCTCGACCGCGACGTCGACCGCCCGATCGCCGCGATCTCGGGGCAGCCGCCGCTTCCGCACCAGCTGCCGTCCGGCTGTCCGTTCCACCCGCGCTGCGCATACGCGCAGGAGGTCTGCATGGTCGAACCGCCGCCTGCGGTCGCCGTACGCGCGCAGGTCGCGGAGTGCCACTTCCCCGTCCAGGCGGGGATGGCGTGAGCGCGACCGACATGACTGCTGCGCGCACCGAGCCCGTCCACAACGGCGAGCAGCTGCTCGTCGTCGACCACCTGAGCCGCCACTTCCGCCTCGGCGGGCCCCGTTCGCGCCGCATCGTCAAGGCGGTCGACGACGTCTCCCTTGTACTCAGCCGCGGTGAGACAGTCGGCCTCGTCGGCGAGTCGGGCTCGGGCAAGTCGACGCTCGCGCGGCTTCTGCTCCGTCTCGACGAGCCCACCTCGGGCAGCGTCCACTTCGAGTCGACCGACCTCTTCGGCATCTCTCGCCGCGAGCTGCGGCGGCTGCGCCGTGAGATGCAGATCGTCTTCCAGGACCCCTACGCGTCGCTGAACAAGCGGAAGACGGTCGAGCAGATCGTCTCGTTTCCGCTCGTCGTGCACGAGCGTTCGCTGTCGCGCAAGGAGCGCTCCGTCCGCGTCGCCGAGCTGCTCGAGCTCGTCGGACTGCGGCCCGAGCACGCGAGCGTGTTCCCACGCCAGCTTTCCGGCGGCCAGTGCCAGCGCGTCAACATCGCGCGGGCGCTCGCTCTCAACCCGAAGCTCGTGGTACTCGACGAGGCCGTGTCGGCCGTCGACGTCTCGATCCAGGCACAGATCCTCAATCTCCTGCGGGGACTCCAAGACCAGCTCGACCTGACCTACTTGTTCGTGACGCACGACCTCGCTGTCGTCCGGTACATGGCCGACACGATCGCCGTCATGTACCTCGGCCGGATCGTCGAGCAGGCGCCCCGAGACTCGCTCTTCGCCGATCCGCAGCACCCGTACACCCACGCGCTCCTTGCCTCGATCCCGCCCGCTCCCGGGGACACGCAGCGGGAGCAGATCGTCCTCCGCGAGGCGCCCGCGGCGGACACGCTGCCGTCGGGCTGCCGCTTCCACCCGCGCTGCCCCCTCGGAGAGCGCGAGCTCTGCCGGACGGTGGACCCACCGCTGCACGCCGCCGGCGCGGGGCACACCGTCGCCTGCCACTTCCCCCAGTCGGCGGGGAGCCTGCTGGCGGAGGTCGCTCGGGAGCAGGGATGAGCACCGTCCGTCGCTGGGACGCGCTGACCCGCGAGGAGATCGGCGACCTGGCGGCCGCTGGACTGCTCGTGCTGCCGGTCGGGTCGACGGAGCAGCACGGCCCGCACCTCGCCACCGGGACGGACGCGCTGATCGCGCACGCGATTGCGGAGCGGGCGGCGGCAGCGGCGGCGCGGCCCGACACGATCCTGCTCGCGCCGACGCTGGCGTACGGCGCCTCCGACCACCACCTTCCCTTCGGAGGGACGCTCTCGCTCGGTGTCGCCACCTTCCAGCTCGTCCTGAGGGACCTGCTCGCCTCGGCTGCGTCGGCCGGCGTCCGGCGCGTCTTCGTGCTGAATGCCCACGGCGGCAACGCCGCGGCCTGCGCGATCGCGGTGGCGGAGGCCTCGCGTGAGCTCGATCTCGTCGCCGCCACGGCGATGGCGTCCGACCTCGTCGACCCCGCGGACATCGAAGGGCCGCTGCACGGTCACGCCGGCAGCTTCGAGACGTCCCTGCTCCTCGCGCTCGACCCGGATCGGGTCAAGCTCGAGCTGGCGAGACCGTCGCCGGGCGGCGGCGCGCGGACGCGGCCGCGGGGCCTCGTCATCGGAGAGCCGGGACGCTGGCAAGAGTTGGACGGCTTCACCGATCGACCGGACGAGGCATCCCGTGAGCGCGGCGAGCGGGCGCTCGCGGCGTGTGTGGACGCGGTTGCGCGTGCCATCGAGCAGCTGGCCGACACCGGTGCCTGACGTGTCAGGGCCGACGATCGCGGCCGTCGAGACGACGACCGTGAGTGCGCGCGCGAAGCCGGGGCTCAAGGTGAGAGGCCAGCGGGTCGTCCACGATGCGTCGACATTCACGCTCGTCCGCGTCGTCACCGATGAGGGCGTGGAGGGCTTCGGGGAGATCAGCGCGACGGCCGCCTGGAGCGGCGAGGACGCTGTCACGGCAACGCACTTCGTTCGCGATGTGCTCAGGCCTGGCCTGATCGGCAAGCCCCTCGCGCCGATCGAGGCGCACGCGACGGAGTTCGACCGCGTGCTGCGCGGCAACTGGTTCACCAAGGCCGGCGTCTCGACCGCGCTGTGGGATGCGCTCGGCCGCACGCAGGGCGTCACGGTCGCGGAGCTGCTCGGAGGGCCGTACCGCCGCGAGGTGCCGGTGAAGATCTCGCTCAGTGGCGACGGCGACGACCTTCGCGACGGGTACGAGACGGCTGTCGCCCTCGGCTTCCGCTCCTTCAAGGTCAAGGTCGGCCGCGACCCCGAGGCGGACGTGGCGCGGCTCGCGCTGGCGCGCGAGCTCGCCGGTGACGACGCGCTTCTCGGCGCGGACGCAAACGGCGGCTGGTCGCTTCCCGTTGCGCTCGAGACGGTCCCACGCCTTGCCGAGTCGGACCTCGCCTTCATCGAGCAGCCGGTGCACCCGGACGACCTCGAAGGGCTGCGCGACGTGCGCGCGCTCGGCGTGCCGCTGGTCGCCGACGAGTCGGTCTACTCGCCCGCGGACGTCGCCCGGATCGGTCGCATGGGAGCGGCGGATCTCGTCAGCGTGTACGTCGGGAAAAGCTCGGCCCTCGAGCGCGCCGTCGAATCCGCGAGGCTTGCGCACGAGCTCGGGATGGATGTCGTCATCGGCGCGAACGGCGAGATGGGCATCGGCGCCGCCGCTCAGCTGCATGTTGCTTGCGCCTGCGAGCACCTCGGCGAAATCCCGCACGGGATCACCGGCCACCACTTCTACGAGGAGGACGTCTCGCTCGCCGTCCAGCTCGACATCGACGGCCTCGTCGCACGGCTCCCGGACGGCCCGGGCCTCGGCGTCGAGCCGAGTGACGATGTGCGGCGGAGCTTCGCGTGAGCGCGGGCGTTCAGGTCTTCCTCTATCCGGAGGAGCTCGAGCACGTGGAGCCCGCGGCGCTCGCCGCGCAGGTGGTCGAGCTCGGTTGCGACGCGGTCTCGGTCGCAGTCGTCTATCACCGCGGCCGCCGCGTCTTCCCGCGCCACCGGCGCGTCAGCGTGCTGACGCGGACGACGATGTACGTCGAGCCCGAACGTGCCCGGTACGGCACTCTCGTACCAGAAGGCACTCACACCGAGAACCTGCTGCGGTTCCGCGAGGCGTGCGAGCGGAGCGGGCTGCGGTTCCGCGCGTGGGTCGTCGGGCTCCATAACGGCGAGCTCGCGGCCGCACACCCGGACGCGGCGGCGCGGCTCCTCGACGGCTCGTTGGCCGGCCACAGCCTCTGCCCGTCCGCCCCCGAAGCGGTCGAGTACGTCGCCGCATTGGTGGGCGACGTCGCCGCGCAGCTCGAGCCCGAGTACGTCGACCTCGAGGCCGCGTTCTACCCCGCCTGGGAGCCCTCGTACACGTTGACACTTGCGCTCGACCCGCTCTCCGAGCTCGCCCGCCTGCTCGGCCCGCAGTGCTTCTGCGTCTCGTGCCGAGCGCTGCTCGGGCCGGCGGCCGAGGCGCGGGCGCACGCGGCCGCGGGGCCGCCGTTCGCCGACGCTGTGACCGCTGATCAAGACGTCGCCGCCGATCTGGCAGCCGGCCGGGCCGCTGGCGCGGCGCGCCTCGTGGAGGCGGCCGCCGAGACAGTCCACACCGCCGGATCGAGCCTCCGCGTCTTCGCCTCCGGGCCGCCCGAGCAGGCGGCGCTTCAGGGCGTCTCGCCGATCTCGGTCGCAACCGCCGACGCGCTCCTCTTCGGCTGCGGCCCGCTCGCCGGCGACGAGCTGCAGGAGCGCTTCGCCGGGCTCCGAGCGCTTGCCGGGAGCACCGGCTCGGTCTCGACGAACTGGACGCCCGACCGCACGGAGCTCGCGGCCGATGTCGAGCGGCTCGCGACGGCCGGCGCCGAAGGCCTCGCGCTCTACAACCTCACTCTCGTCCCGGAAGCGGCGCTCGAGGCGTTCCGGGCGGCCGCGCACGCATTCCGCGCAGGCGTGGCCGCATGACCGTGATTGACGGCCACGTCATGCTCGGCCACGGCCGGGACGCGTCTCTGACTGTGGAGGAGCTGCTCGCGACGATGGACCGGCTCGGAATCGAGAAGGCCCTCGTCTCGCCGGCCGAGGGCTATCTGCCGGTGCGGAACCGGGAGGGGAACGAGCTCGTCGCGGCGGCTGCCGCCTCGTCGGACGAGCGGCTGCTCGCGTACGCGGTCGCGACGCCGTGGCTCGGTGCCGAGGCGATCGAGGAGCTGAAGCGTGCGCGGGATGCAGGGGCAGTTGCGCTGAAGCTGGACTCCGCTCTTCAGGGCTTCGACCTCCTCGACGGCCAGGCCGAGCCACTCGTTGCGTTCGCGGTCGATTCCGGCTGGCCCGTCTACGTCCGCACGGGCACGCCGCCGCATGCGCTTCCCCTCCAGCTCGCGTGGCTCGCGGCGCGCTTTCCCGAAGGGAGATTCCTGCTCGGCAAGGCAGGCGCGACGGATTTTTCCCACGATGGCCCGGCGACGCTCGCGGCTGCGTCGAACGTCTACGCCGACAGTGTCTACGTCGAATGGCCCACCGCTCTGGCGGCAGCCGACCCCGACGGCACGGGCGGGCGTGTCTTCTTCTCCACCGACGCACCCTTTGGCGACCCGCCGATCGAGCTCGCCCGAGTCACCGAGGCGCCGTACGGGCCGGAGGTGCGCGACGCGATCCTCGGGGGCACGCTCGCGAGCCTGCTCGGCCTGTGATCGGGCTCGCCAGCGGCGACGCCGTCGTCGTTCATGCGTCCCTGCGCGCGGTCGGTCTCGGCGCGGACGAGGTGATCGAAGCTCTGCTCGACGCGGTCGGGCCGGACGGTCTCGTCGTCATGCCGACCTTCACGTACGACAACGAGACCTACGACTCGGACCTCCCCGGGCGCACGGGGGCGCTCGCGGAGGCGTTCCGCCGCCGCCCGGACGCGCGGCGCTCGGCTCATCCCACCTACTCGGTCGCTGCCGTCGGCTTGGGCGCGGCCGAGCTGCTCGAGGGGCATGACCGCGCGGGAGCGACCGGCGTGGACAGCCCGCTCGGACGACTCGCCGCCGCAGGCGGGTACGTCCTCCTGCTCGGCGTCGGCCACACGGCGAACACGACCGTACACGTGGGCGAGTTCCGCGCCGGCGCTCCGTACCTGGACATCCCGTTCGATCCCGACTGGCCGGCACACGGGGCCGACCGGTTCCCCGGGTGCAGCCGCGCCTTCGGAGCGATCGAGCGGCCGCTGCGCGAGCGAGGCGGGATCCGGGACGGCAAGGTCGGCCGTGCCGTCGCCCAGCTGGTCTCAGGCGGTGCGGTGATCGAGGCGACGGTCGAGCTGCTCCACGCCGATCCCGCCGCGCTCCTCTGCACCGATCCCGGCTGCTACCGCTGCTCGCGGGCGCTCGCTCGCCTCGGCTAGGGCCGTTCGAGCCCGAGCAGCGGCAGCGGGTCGCGGGCGATCAGCTCCTCGATCCTGTCGAGCGGCACCGGCGGCAGCTTCGTGCCCTCGATCGGGTCGTTGACCCGCCGCAGCCCCGCCGCCGTCTCCGCAGGCGTCGCGATCGGGAAGTCGGATCCGAACAGGAGCTTGTCGAGCGCACCCCACTCGGTCGCGAGCCGCAGCCCCTCGTAGAAGCTCCACGGCCGGTAGAAGAGCGCCGAGACGTCGGCGTAGACGTGCGGGTGCTTGCGGATTGTCACGATCGTCTCCCGCTGCCACGGGTGGCCCATGTGCGCCATCACGACACGGAGCTCGGGGAAGCGGATCGCGATCTCGTCCATCAGCAGGGGATGGGCGTAGCGGAGCGGCGCTTCCCGCACCGGCGAGGCGCCCTGGTGGAAGAGAACCGGCAGCCCGCGGCGCTCAGCGGCCGCGTAGACGCGCAGGGCAGCGTCGCCCAGCGGGTCGAAGACCTGGTAGTTCGGGCCGAGCTTGATCCCCTTCAAGCCCAGGTCGCCCTGCGCACGTTCGAGCTCGTCGAGGGCGCCGTCCACCTCCGGATGCACGGAGAGAAAGCCGATCCGACGGTCAGGCGCGTCGGCGACGAAGGTCGCGACGGCGTCGTTCAGCGCGGAGTCGACCCGCGTCCGGTCGCGTGCGATCGTGAACGCGACCGAGACGTCGACCTCCGCGAATGCCTCGGCGTACTCGGCCCAGGTCGTCGTCGCCGCCACGGGCCGGTCCGGGCGCCACTTGTCGTTGACGACGAGCTCGTCGAGCGGGACGGCGTCGCGGTGAGTCGGCACGTGGGAGTGGATGTCGATCATGCGGCGAGCAGGCGGCGCGGGTTCGTGACCAGGATCGCGTCTCGCTGCTCCTGGTCGAGGCCCAGCTCGTCAAGCTGGCGTACCCGCAGCACCGCGTATCGCTGGAGCGGCTCGGGTCGGAGGCCGGCGTCGGTGCCAAAGAGCAGCCGCTCCAGCGGGCAGCGCGCGACGATCGCCCGCATCGCGTACCCGGGTGTCCCTGACATGCAGAGATGGACGTTCGGCGCCGACAGCACGGCGGCGATCGCCTCGCGCCAGAGGTCGTGCAGGCCGCCGTGGCCGAGCACGATCTGCGTCCCGGGGTGCCGGCGCGCGAGCACCGCGAGCTGGAGCGGGGTCGAGAACGGCGGCGTCCCGTCGTGGAAGAGGATCGGGATCCCGAGCGCACCCGCGGCCTCGCAGACGCGCTGGAGGCCCGGGTCGTGCGCCGAGAACCCTTGCAGCCACGGATGGAGCTTGACCCCTCGCATTCCGTGCTCGCGCACGCAGCGCTCGATCTCCGCCGAGGCGCCCGGGTCGCGCGGGTCGACCGTTGCGAAGGCGATGAGTCGGTCGGGTGCCGGAGCGACCCACGCCGCGAGCGAGTCGTTGGCCGCCGCGCTCGGCCGCAGCAGCCCCTCATACGTGAACACGACAGAGACGTCCACGCCTAGCTCGTCCATCGCCGCCAGGTACTCCGCCGGCCCGTAGGCCGCGGCGGCAGGCTGGTGGACGTGGAAGTCGATCATGCGGGCACCAGCCGGCCGACGCCGGCGGCGCGCGCGATCCGCTCCGCGAGCTCGAGGCTCGCGATCGCCTCGTCGAGACCCGGGACCGGCGGCGTGCCGGCGAGCGCTGCGTCGACGAAGCGCCCGAGCTGGAGCGCGAAGCAGACCTCGGCCTTGTCGCCGGGCGGTTCGTGGGTCTCCGTCGTGCCGTCCGCGAGCTCGACCGTGAGTCGGAACGTCGGCGGGTCGAGGGTGGCGAGGCCTTTCGGCCCGGTGACGACGAACTGGCTCCGCGGCAGCACCGGCGTCAGCCAGACGACCTCGAGCCGCGCGACGGTTGCGTCGGCGTAGGTGAGGATGCCGCCGTTCACGTTTGCGGTCGCGTATGTGGGATCGGTGCGCATGCTCCAGCCGGTCACGTCGACCGGCGGCTCGCCGAGGAGGTAGTTGATCCGGTCGCACGCGTGGACGCCGTCCGAGACGATCGGCGGGATCCGCTCGAGCGAGCGCAGCCGGCGTGCATAGCCGTGCGGGTCCTGCTCCGGGTTCGCCGGCTCGTCGCAGATCGCGGCTTGGATCAGCAGCGGCCGCCCGAGCGCTCCCTCCGCGATCAGCTCGCGGAGCCGGTCGACCGCGGGGTGATGCCGGTAGGTGAGCCCGATCTGGAGCCGCTCCGTTGCACCGCGCGCCGCGCGCACGGCCGCCGTCTCGGCGACCGAGAGCCCGAGCGGTTTCTCCGCGAGTACCCACTTGCCGGCGTCGAGCGCGTCCCGCACGAGACCGGGCGTGGCGGCGGGAGGCGTGGCGATGACGACAGCGTCGATCTCGGGGTCGGTCAGCACGGACGCGACGTCCGTCGTCCGGCGCACGCCCTCGGGCGCGGCCGCGAGGCGCTCCTCCTCGAGGTCGGTGACGGCCACCAGCGCGGCGCGCGGCTCGCCGGCGAGCGCCGGCAGGTGGGCGCGTACGGCGATGTCGCCAAGGCCGACCAGCGCAATCCGGAGGGCTGCGTCGCTCACCGGGCCGACCCTAACATGCGATACTGATGCCCACTTGATCGTTCAAGTGACCCAGGTGCCTGCGACGCCCGTCCCTCGCCGGGTCCGCGCTGTGGGCGCGCTGCGGCGCGTCGGTCCGGGCCTCGCTCTGGCCTCGGCGGGTTTCCTCGCCGCGCTGCTCGTCCACCGGCTGCTGCCCGGGGTCCCGGTCGTCCTCGCCGCTCTCGTGCTCGGCCTCCTCGTCGCGAACACCGTCGGCGTACCGGTCTCTGTCCGCCCCGGGCTCGCGCTCGCGTCGGGGACGCTCCTGCGGGTTGGCATCGTCGTGCTGGGCTTCGAGCTCGTGCTCCAGGACATGCTGACACTCGGCGGGCGCGGCCTGCTCGTCGTGGTCGTCGTCGTCGTCGCGACCTTCTTCGGAACGCTCTGGGCTGGGAGGCGGCTCGGCGTCTCGGACGGCCTTGCGCTCCTCGTCGCCACGGGCTTCTCGATCTGCGGCGTGTCCGCGATCGCAGCGGCCCGGGGCATCAGCGACGCGGACGAGGAGGAGGTGACGTACGCAATCGCGCTGGTGACGCTCTGCGGCAGCCTTGCGATCGTGCTGCTGCCGGCGCTGAACCGCCTGCTCGGGATGAGCGAGCACGACTACGGCGCGTGGGTGGGCGCGAGCGTGCACGACATCGCGCAGGTCGTGGCGACCTCATCCGCCGTCGGCGGCGTCGCAGTGGCGACTGCGGTCGTCGTCAAGCTCACGCGCGTGCTCCTGCTCGGACCGCTGATCGCGTGGATCTCCTGGAGGCAGGGACGGAGCGCACACGTCTCGCGGTGGCGCCTCGTGCCGCCGTTCGTGCTCGCGTTCGCCGCCGCCGCGGCGCTGCGAAGCGCAGGCCTCGTGCCCGCGGGGCTGCTACCGGTGCTCGCCGATGCCAAGACCGTCCTGCTCGCCGTCGCCCTCTTCGCCGTCGGGGCCCGGGTGGAGCTGCGGCGGCTGCTCGCCGTCGGCGGGCGTCCGCTCGTGCTCGGGCTCTCGTCGTGGGTGATCGTTGCGCTGGTCGCGTACGCGGGGGTGACGGTGGTGTGGTCGTGAGCCGTCCGACGATGCGCGACGTCGCCGGGAAGGCGGGCGTCTCGCTGCAGACGGTCTCGAACTACGTCAACGGGCGCTTCAACCTGATGTCGGTCGAGACGCGGGAGCGGGTCGGCCGCGAGCTGGACCGGCTCGGCTACTGGCCGAACGCGGCCGCGCGGAGCCTGCGCGCGAAGCGGACGATGACGCTCGCCTTCCTCGTCCTCGAC
Source organism: uncultured Gaiellaceae bacterium (assembly GCA_963705515.1). Classification (GTDB taxonomy): domain Bacteria; phylum Actinomycetota; class Thermoleophilia; order Gaiellales; family Gaiellaceae; genus Gaiellasilicea. The sequence continues at coordinate 309,327 of CAVPJV010000008.1, read as the reverse complement.
GAGGGGGCGCGCTTCCTCGCCGACCCGATGACCGACCTGATCATCGCCGGAATCGGCGACGTCGCCCGCGACCGCGGATACTCCCTCCTGATCCAGGCCGCGCGCCCGGACCCCGAGGACGCCGACCGCCTCTTCTCGCCGCTGCTCGAGGACCGTGTGGACGGCGCGTTCCTGTTCCTCTCGGGTGCACCGTCGGTGCGGCGCCGGACGATTCGCCGCGTGGACGAGCTCGGCTTCAGCTTCGTCGTCTTCGAGCAGGCCCCCGCCGGCGTGCCGGTCGTCTCTGTGACCGCTGAGAACCGGACCGGAGCACGGCAGCTGACCGAGCACCTGCTCGCCTCCGGGCACCGGAGGATTGCGTTCATCTCGACCCGGACACCGTGGCCGATGGTCGAGGAGCGCCTGCGCGGCTACCGCGAGGCTCTGAGCGCCGCCGGGGTATCGGCACCCGAGCTCGAGGTGACAGACGGGGTCTGGGATCCCACCGATGGTGCGCGGATGGCGGAGCGGCTGTTCGGCCTCCCCGATCCGCCGACGGCGGTGATGTGCGGCAACGACCTTCTCGCTCTCGGCGCGCTCCAGGCAGCCAGGATCCGGGGTCTTCGGGTTCCGGACGACGTCGCGGTGACGGGTTTCAACGACTTCGAGTTCGCGCAGTTCGCCGATCCTCCGCTGACGACCGTGCGCGTGCCCGGGTACGAGCTCGGTCGACTCGGCGCTGAGAGCTTGATCGCCCGTCTCGGCGGCGAGCAGCCGCCGGCGGGCGGCGGGCGCGTGACGCTGCCGGTGACACTCCAGCTGCGGGGTTCGGCGTGAGCGAGGCGTTCGGGATCTTCGTCGGCGGCGAGTGGCGCGGGAGCGAGTCCGGCCGCACGTACGAGAAGCGGAGCCCGTGGCGGCCCGACGTCGTCACCGGGACGTTCGCGGCGGCGACCGCCGCCGACGCGGCCGCCGCGGTGGCTGCGGCGGGCGAGGCGCAGCCCGCCTGGGCCGCTCTGCCGGCGGAGCGGCGTGCCGCGATCTTCCGGACGGCCGCGGCGGCGCTCGACGAGCGCGCAGAGCGTGTCGCCCAGGACATGACTGCGGAGATGGGCAAGCCGCTCCGCGAGGCACGCGGGGAGGCGTCCCGCGCCGCGACGATCCTGCGCTTCGCCGCGGGCGAGTGCTGGCGCCCGACCGGCGAGGTGTACGAGGCGTCCGTGCCGGACCAGACGCTCTTCACTCGCAGGCGGCCGGTGGGTGTCGTCGGCCTGATCACGCCTTGGAACTTCCCCGCTGCGATCCCCGTCTGGAAGCTGGCACCCGCGCTGGCGTACGGCAACGGCGTCGTGCTCAAGCTCGGCTACGAGGCGCCTCGCACCGGGCTCCACCTGGCGGAGTGCCTCGCAGAGGCCGGCGTCCCGCCGGGCGTCCTCAACGTGCTCACGGGCTCCGGGTCCGAGGCGGGCGCAGAGCTCGTTCGCAATGCCGGAGTGCGCGCGCTGTCGTTCACGGGCTCGGTCCCCGTCGGTCACGGCGTCCGAGAGGAGGCGTCGGCTCGCAACTGCCGTGTCCAGCTCGAGCTCGGGGGGCACAATCCGCTGCTTGTCATGGCCGACGCCGAGCTCGACCGCGCAGTCGAGGCTGCGTACGCCGGCGCCTTCTGGTCGGCGGGTCAGAAGTGCACGGCGACGCGGCGGATCTACGTCGAGGACGAGGCGTACGACGACTTCCGGCGCCGCTTCCTCGCGCGGGTGGAGTCGGGCGTCGTCGGCGACCCCGCTGATCCGGCGACCGAGGTCGGCCCGCTCGTGAACGAGGGCGCGCTCGAGGACGTCCTCGGGGCGGTCGAGCGTGGCCGGGCCGAGGGCGGCACCGTGCTCGCCGGCGGCGGACGCATCCACGACCAGGCCTACCTGGTCGCGCCGACCGTCTTCGAAGACGTCGCGGACGACGCCTTCCTCTCCTGCGAGGAGGTGTTCGGGCCGGTCGTCTCCCTCTACCGCATCGCCGACCTCGATGAGGGCCTGCGCCGCTCGAACGCCGTCGACTTCGGTCTCGCTGCCGCGATCTTCACGCGCGACCTTCGCGCGGTGCAGCGGTTCACGACCGAGGCGCAGGCTGGCATCCTCCACGTCAACTCCCAGACCGCCGGCGCCGACGTGCACGTCCCGTTCGGCGGCATCAAGGGCTCCGGCTGGGGGCCGCACGAGCAGGGCCGTGCGGCGATCGAGTTCTACACAGACGTCGTCACCGTCTACCAGGACGCCCCGGCGAGCTGACCGGCCTCAGCCCTCGGCGAGCGCGATCGCGTCGATCTCGACGAGCATGCCCTTGCCCAGACCCGCCTGCACGGTCGTGCGCACGGCCGGGGCGTCGGGCATGTACGTGTCGTACACGGCGTTCATCGCCGCGTAGTCCTGCCGGTGGGCGAGGTAGATCGTGATCTTGAGCGCGGACGCGAGTGAGGCGCCACCGGCGCGCAGGATCGCGTCCACGTTTTCGAGCGTGCGTCGCGTCTGTGCCTCGATCCCGTCCGGCAGCACGTTCGTCACCGGGTCGTGCGCGCCCTGGCCGGCCGTGAAGACGAGGCCTGCGGCGGCGATCCCCTGGCTGTACCTGGCGACCGGCTTCGATGCGTCCTTCGTCGAGAGCCCGCGCCTCGCCCTCGGATCTGCGTTCGCTCCGGCCACGGGGCGCAGTTTGGCGACAGCGGCGGATAGCGGCCGGCCGTGCTGATCGTGGGCGGACTCCTCGTCGCGGGCGCCTCGCTGCTCGCCGGCACCTCCGGCTTCGGGTTCGCGCTGATCGCCACCCCGACGCTCCTCCTCACCGGCTTTTCGCTTCCGTTCGTCGTCACCGTTAACCTGCTGATCTCACTCGCGACGCGGCTGCCGGTGGCGTGGCGGCTTCGGGGCGCGATCGACCGGCGGCGTGTCGCGCTCCTCGTAGGGGGCGCAGTCCCCGGCCTGTGGATCGGTTCGCGGACACTCGGCACGGTCGACGTGCACGACCTGCAGGTGGCCGTTGGCGTCGTGGTCGCCCTCGCCGCTGTGGCGCTTGCCCTGTCCGAGCGACGTCAGCCCTCGCCTCGCGTCCGCGGGCTGTCCGTCGCGGCCGGCTTCACGGGCGGGTTACTCGGCACGACGACGTCCCTGATCGGGATCCCGCCGGCGCTGCTTCTGACGCATCGACGGCTTCCGGCCCGCGGCTTCATCGCCGACCTCGCCCTCTACTTCATCGCGACGGCTGCGATCGGCCTCGTCGTCCTCGGGCTTGAAGGGCAGCTCAGCAGCGATGCCGGCCGCGCCTTCGTGTGGTGGCTTCCGGGCGTCCTCGTCGCGAACGCGATCGGCACCAGCCTCGGCCTTCGGCTTCCCGCTGCAACCTTCCGGCGGCTCACGCTTGCCGTCGCGTTCGTGGCGGGTGTGGTCACGGCCGTCACCGCCTGACGTGACGCGCTGCGCTCAGCGTCGACCGCTGAAGCGCGCCGTCGCCTGCAGCGTGAGCTCGCGCATCGTGTCGCTGCCGGTGTGGCCGGAGTCGTCGACGACGACGAGCTCGGAGCCCGGCCACGCCTGAGCCAGCTCCCAGGCGGTACCGACCGGCGAGCCCAGGTCCTGGCGTCCGTGGAGGAGCACGCCCGGGATGCCGGCCAACCGTCCCGCGTGCGCCAGCAGCTCGCCCTCCTCCAGCCACGCGCCGTGCGAGAAGTAGTGCGTGCAGATGCGGACGAACGCGAGCGCGGCGTCAGGCGGCCGGTCGCTGTAGGCCCCTGGCGACCCGCTCGACTCGAGCGAGATCACGGCGTCCTCCCACGCGAGCCAGTCGAGCGTCGCCCGTGCGCGGACCTCGGCGTCCGGGCTCTCGAGCAGCCGCGCGTAGGCGGCGACGAGATCGCCGGCGCGGTCCGCCTCCGGCACGCCGCGCCGGAAGCGGTCCCAGTCGGCCGGGAAGAAGCGGCCGACGCCGCGGTAGAGCCAGTCGATGTCCGAGCGCCGGGTCATCGTGACGCCGAGGAGGACGACCTCCGATACGCGCTCCGGGTACCGCTCGGCGTAGGCGAGGATCAGCGTCGATCCCCACGAGCCGCCGTAGAGGAGCCACCGCTCGATGCCGAGGTGCTCGCGCAGCCGCTCCATGTCGGCGATGAGGTGGTGGGTCGTGTTCGCCGACATGTCGACCGTGGGGTCGCTCACGTGCGGGAGGCTGCGGCCGCAGCCACGCTGGTCGAACAGGACGATGCGGTAGCGCTCCGGGTCGAAGTAGCGCCGGCTTCCCGTGCCGCAGCCGGAGCCAGGCCCGCCGTGCACGACGAGAGCCGGCTTCCCGGAGGGGTTGCCACACGTCTCCCAGTAGACGAGGTTGTCGTCGCCCACGTCGAGCAGCCCCTGGTCGTACGGCTCGAGCGGCGGGAACGGTTCCATCTAGGCCGCCGTCACTTCACCTCCTCGAGGACATTGGGGCCGTGTTTGTCGTCGAACTTGTCGAGCCGGCCGGACTTCTCGAGTCGACGCCGGGACTCCTCGGCGTCGTCGACCGAGTCGAACTCGAGCATGATGAAGACGTGGTTAGGGTCGTCGACCCTTCGGAACACGCGCTCGGCGCGAGCGTGCTCGCGAGCCCGCGGCCCGTCCTGGTCGAACAACGGCCGCCACGTCTCGTAGTCGCCGGTCTGGATTCGGGTGATGATGAACGCGGACACGGCCGCTCCTCTCGGCTCGGGTTCCGCGACCGTACCAAGGCCTAGCCGGTGAGCCGTTCGTCGAGCAGGCACGCGATCGGCCAGGCGCCGCGTGACGTGTTGGACAGCACCGTGTACGTGAGACTCGCGTGCGCGCCGTGGACGCTGTAGAAGGAGACGCCTGCGTTGTTGCCGACGAGCAGCATTGCGTCGGTCGACGCGTGCAGCCAGAAGCCGAGCCCGTAGCGCATCGACTCGTCCGGCACGTCGCTGCGCGGACGCACCATCGCCGTCACCCAGTCGGGCGCGACGATCTGACCCTCGAAGACGGCGCTGCACAGCCGGCCGATGGCCGCCGCCGTCGAGTAGATGCGGCCGTCGCCGTTCCCGCGCACGGGGAGATGGAAGACCTTGCTGCGTGACGCAGGTTCGAGGTCGAGACAGCCGATCGCGGTGCGCCCGGGCAGCTCGTCCGCCGACGCGAACAACGCCGGCGAATGCGGTCTCGGCCGCGATCGCATCCACCTCGGTCTCGAGCGAGGACATCGGCGAGACGCTATCGACTCGGCGTAGGGTTCCCCGATGAGGTTCGCCGTCGCCGCCGAGTCGTACGACCGCTTCCTGGGCCGCTCCTCGGTCGGGCTCGTGTGAGCTCCCCCGAGACGGCCTCGTCCATGTCGGGCGAGCGGGCTCTCCACCTCGTCGGGCTCGGCGCCCTCATCGGGATTCCGGCGGCGCTCGCCGCCGCGCTCTTCCTCGCCGCCGTCCACGAGCTCGAGCACTGGTTCTGGGAGGTCCTCCCTGAGCACCTCGGCGCGTCGGGACCGCCCTGGTACCTCGTCGTCGGCCTGCCGCTCGCCGGCGCGTGCCTGGTTCTTGCTGCCCGCACGTTGCTTCCCGGCGACGGCGGCCACGAGCCGCTCGGTGGGATCGCGGTCGCGCCGACACCGATCGCGCACGCTCCGGGTGTCGTCCTCGCAGCGATCGGCTCGCTGGCCTTCGGTGCAGTGCTCGGCCCTGAGGCGCCGCTCTTCGCTCTCGGCTCGGTTGTCGGCCTCGCTGCCGCGCGCGTCGCGCGGCGGGGGGAAGCGGACGCCAGGGTGCTCTCGACCGCCGGGACGTTCTCGGCGATCTCGGCTCTGTTCGGAGGGCCGGTCGCCGCCGCCATGCTGCTGCTCGAGGCAGGCGTCGGCCTTGGCGCCTCGCTGATCCCAACCCTGATTCCGGGCCTCGTCGCGGCTTCGGTCGGCTACCTGATCTTCCTCGGGATGGGCGACTGGGGCGGGCTGGAGGCGACGACGCTCTCGGTGCCCGGATTGCCTGCCTATGACGGTGTCCATCTCCGCGACCTCGTTGTCGCGGTCGCGGTCGGTGTTCTGCTGGCCGTGCTCACCGAGGTCGTCCGGCGGCTGGCGGCGCGAATCGCAGGCCCCGGGCGTGCGCGGCTCGGAATGCCGCTGACGCTGCTGCTGGGAGCGCTGGCGATCGGCGTGGTGGCGCTGCTCGCGGACGGGCTCGGGGCGAGCTCACAGGACGTCCTCTTCTCCGGCCAGGCGTCGATCCCCGGCCTGGTCGGTGAGGACTCGGCGCGGATCGTGATGGTGCTGCTGGCGGCCAAGGCGCTCGCGTATGCGGTCTGTCTCGGGTGCGGCTTCCGTGGCGGCCCGGTGTTCCCGGCGATCTTCCTTGGCGTCGCGGTCGCGATGCTGGCAGCGATTGCGTTCGACATGTCGCCGACGCTTGCGCTCGCGGTTGGAACTGCGGCCGGGATGACGGCGATGACCCGGCTGATCATGGCCTCGCTGATCATCGCAGCGCTCCTCGTCGGAACCGCGGGCGTCGAGGCGGTCCCCGTGGCCGCACTGGCGGCCGTCGCCGCCTGGTTGACGACGGCGGAGATCGACACCCGCTTTCCTGTCCGTCGCGCCGCGTAGTCCCTACGCTTTGGCCGGTGGTGACGCTCGATCAGGTTCGCTCGGTGGCGCTGACGCTGCCGCGGTCGTACGAGGCGCTCGTCCAGGGCCGCGTCAAGTTCCGCGTCGGCCGGATCGTCTATCTGGCCTTCTCTCGCGACGAGGAGCTCCTCGGCTTCGCCTTCCCGAAGGAGTGGCGGACGGCCCTCGTCGAGTCTGAGCCGGAGAAGTACATGCTCCCGCGCGAATCCGACCTGCGATTCAACTGGGCCGTCGTCCGGCTTGCCGCGATCGACGAGGAGGAGATGCGGGCACTCGTGGTCGACGCCTGGGCGATCGTCGTCCCGAAGAGTGTCGCGGCGGCGTACGCGGAGAGCGCCGGTCTCGTCTGGCAAGCTTCGCGCGATGGTTCCTGAGGCGCGAGTCGAGCAGACGGAGAACGGCCTCGTCCCGAAGGGAGCCGGCTGGTTCGTCCTGAACGCGCGCGAGGCGTCGTGGTGGCACGCCGAGGGGCGCCCTGCGGTCGCCGAGTTCGAAGGCGAGCCGGGATTCGCCCAGGTCGGAATCAACCTCACCAGCCTCGACCCGGGTGTCGCGATGGCGATGTACCACTGGGAGGCCGACCAGGAGGACTTCCTCGTGCTTGCCGGCGAAGCCGTGCTGATCGTCGAGGGCGAGGAGCGGCCGCTGCGTCAGTGGGACTTCGTCCACTGCCCGCCCGAGACGAACCACGTGATCGTCGGCGCGGGTGACGGGCCGTGCCTGGTGCTCGCAATCGGCGCACGCGAACGTTCTGTCGACAACCCGGACTGGGGCGGCTACCCGGTGGACGAGACCGCGCGTCGCCACGGAGCGAGTGTCGAGGAGCCGACGACCGAGCCGGCCGAGGCCTACGCCGGGCTCGTGCGGCGACAGCCGACCACGTTTCGCGAGGGCTGGCTGCCGGAGCAATGACGTTCGCCGTCGCCGCCGAGGCGTACGACCGGTTCATGGGCCGCTACTCGGTCCCGCTCGCGCCTCAGCTGGCTGCGCTGGCGGGCGTTCAATCCGGACAACACGTGCTGGACGTGGGCTGCGGGCCGGGTGCGCTGACGACGGAGCTGGTGCGCCTGCTCGGTCCTGCCAATGTGACGGCGGTCGACCCGTCGGAGTCGTTCGTCGCGGCCGCGCGCGAGCGGCATCCCGGCGTCACCGTCGAGCAGGCGGCCGCCGAGCAGTTGCCCTTTCCCGACGATGAGTTCGACGTAGCGCTGGCGCAGCTTGTCGTCCACTTCATGACCGATCCCGTCGCCGGCTTGCGGGAGCTGGCACGGGTCACGCGCGGCGGCGGCGTCGTCGCGGCTTGCGTGTGGGACTACGCCGGGGGCACCAGCCCGCTGAGCACCTTCTGGCACGCGGCGCGGGAGCTCGACTCCGAGGTCGACGACGAGTCCGATCTCCCGGGCGCGCGCGCCGGGCACCTGACGGAGCTGTTCGCCGCGGCAGGGCTCCGCGAGATCGAGGAGACGTCGTTGGAGGTGAGCGCCGAGCACCCGAGCTTCGAGGACTGGTGGGAGCCGTACACGTTCGGCGTCGGCCCCGCCGGCGCGTTCGTCGCCGGGCTCGACCCGGAACGGCAGGCCGAGCTGCGGGGGCTCTGCCGCGCGCGGCTACCGGAGGCCCCGTTCGTGCTCACGGCGTCCGCCTGGGCGGCGCGCGGCCTCGTCTAGCCCATCCGCCCGGGACTGATACGGCCGATGTCGAGAACGCGCGGGCGGCTCCGTTCTTATCGTGACAGTGCAATTCGGGCGAGAGCCCCGAAGACGGAGGAGTGAGATGACCAGGTACCTGCTCATGGTCAATTTCGAGGGAGGCGTCGTCGAGACGCCGATGGAGGAGTGGAAGCCGGAGGAGATCACGGCCCATCTGGACTACTACAGGGCCCTGCACAAGGAACTCGTCGACAGCGGCGAGCTGGTCGAATCCGAGGTTCTCGCCGGCCCCGACCTGGCGAAGATCGTCACCTTCGACGGCCAGACCGCGCCGGTTGTCACGGACGGCCCCTTCCAGGAGTTCAAGGAGTGGGTGGCCGGCTACCAGATCGTCGACGTCGAGTCGGAGGAGCGTGCGATCGAGATCGCCGGGAAGATCTCGGCGGTGCCGGGGCCGGACGGGATCGCGCTCCAGCAGCCGATCCAGGTGCGGCAGATGATGACCCAGGCTCCGTCGAACGTCGCCGAGATGGAGGCGTTCCTGGAGCACGTGGGCGGCGAGAGCTGAACGCGTCCCTCGGTGTCGAGGACCTGCTGCGCGAGTCGGCGCCGCAGGTCCTCGGGGCGCTCGTTCGTCGGCACGGCGACTTCGACGCCGCCGAGGACGCCGTGCAGGAGGCGCTGCTCGCCGCCGCGCTGCACTGGCCGCGGGACGGCGTCCCCGACAGCCCGCGCGGCTGGTTGCTGCAGACCGCCGAGCGCCGGCTGATCGACCAGTGGCGGAGCGACCAGTCGCGGAGGAACCGCGAGAGCGTGGCGTCGCACGAGCCGCCGCCGCCGGAGGTCTCGGATCGGGACGACACGTTGATCCTGCTGTTCATGTGCTGCCATCCGGCGCTGACCCCGGCCTCGGCGATCGCGCTGACGCTACGGGCTGTCGGCGGGCTCACGACGGCCGAGATCGCGAGCGCGTTCCTCGTCGGCGAGGCGACGATGGCCCAGCGCATCGCCCGCGCGAAGCAGCAGGTCAAGGCATCCGGAGTCCCGTTCCGGATGCCGACGCGGGACGAGCAGCCGGCCAGGCTGCGCACGGCGCTGCACGTGCTCTACCTGATCTTCAACGAGGGGTACGCGAGCAGCAGCGGCAGCGATGTGCACCGCGCCGAGCTCTCGGACGAGGCGATCCGGCTGACGAGGATCGTCCACGTGGCCCTTCCCGACGACGGTGAGATCGCCGGCCTGCTCGCGCTGATGCTGCTGATCGACGCCAGGCGCCCGGCGCGAACCGACGCCGCCGGGGAGCTCGTCCCACTGGCCGAACAGGATCGAGCGCGGTGGGACCGCGGTCGCATCGTCGAGGGAACGGCCCTGCTCGACGGCGTGGTGGGGAAGGGACCGGTCGGCGAGTATCAGCTGCAGGCCGCCATCGCCGCCGTCCACGACCGCGCCGCTCACGCCGACGAAACCGACTGGCCGCAGATCCTCGCGCTCTACGGGCTGCTCGAGCGGATGACCGGCAATCCCGTCGTCACGCTCAACCGCGCCGTCGCGGCCGCGATGGCCGACGGCCCCGCCGCCGGCCTGGCGGTGCTCGACGAGGTCGACGAGCGCCTGAACGGCCACTACCGCCTGGACGCCGTCCGTGCGCATCTCCTGGAGCTCGCCGGGGACACGCGAGGCCGCGCTCGCGCACTATCGCGCCGCCGCCGCCCGGACGACGAGCCTGCCGGAGCAGCGCTACCTGGCGACCCGGGCTGCGCGCCTCAAGAGCTCCGTGCGATAGATGTCGATCTCGGTCAGCCGCGTTCGTCGTCATTGCGAGACCGGACATCCGACGAGAAGGAGCGACGATGAAATACCTACTGCTGGTCTGCTGGGACGCCGAGCGCATGGACGCCCAGACCGAGCCCGACCCGACCGACACGCCGGAGGAGGAAGGCTTCCCCTGGCTCGATGAGCTACAGGCGAAGGGCAGCTGGATCACCGGCGACCAGCTGGCGCCGCCGCGCCGGGCTCGCTCCGTCCGCGTCCGCGGCGGGAAGGCAATCGTCACCGATGGCCCCTTTGCCGAGACCAAGGAGGCCGTCGGCGGCTTCGACATCGTGGAGGCCGACAGCCTCGAGGAGGCGGTCGAGATCGCGGCCGGGCACCCGGTCGCGCAGTCGGGGACGATCGAGGTGCGGCCACTCTGGGGCCACTGAGGCGGGGCAACGATGACTCCGGCGCGCCGCCGGTCGCGGCGACGTTAGGTCTGCTCAGTCCTCGCCGAGCAACCCTCGTGCGGCTTCGAGATCGGCGGCATGGACGAAGATCTCGCGCGGGCCGGCGGCCGTGAAGTCCTCGAGCGAGGATTCGATCTCCTCGGTGTCGCGGTAACCGCAGTCGATTCCGGATGAGCGCAGGAGACCGCAGACGATCTGAGCCTCGGGCTCGTCGGCGACGACCTTCACCACCACCGTGTCCTCCATGGGCGCAGCGTACATCGACTGCTCAGCTCGCTCGGAGCGCACGTGTCTGCGCCCGGGCGTCGCGCCACCAGATGATCTCGTAGGCGTGGAGCCCGATCCACACCGTCGCCACGAGCGTGAGTGCGACGAGCGCCGGCACCTGAACCGCCACCGGCCAGAGCACGGCGCAGGCGATCGCAGCGACCAGGCGTCCGCCGCCGAACGTGCGCGACACGCGCACGCGGAGCGCCACGTAGGCGAACAGGTAGAGCGCGGGGCCGCCGCAGAGCCCGAGCGCCGGGATCGTGGCGAGCTCGCCGTCGACGTCCGCGAGCGTCTTCTTCATCGCAAACGCGAAGAGGACGATCCCGGCCACCATCGGCAGATGCAGGTAGGTGTAGACATCGCGCGCAAGTGCGGTGCGCTCGACGCCGCTGCGGTTGCTCAGGATCTGCTCGGCGCGAATGGTGAAGAAGTCGAAGTAGGCCAGCCAGAACGAGGTCGCGACCGCGAATCCGAGCATCGCGGCGACCATCACCCCGGTGCTGATCCCGCTGTCCTTCTCGCCGAGGCCGATGGCGATCAGGGACTCGCCGATCGCGATGATCACGATCAGCCCGTGCCGCTCGACGAAGTGCGCCGGTTGCACGCGCCAGCCGCCCATCCCGACAAGGAGCGGCATGAGATAGCCGACGGCCAGCGCGGCCAGCCAGAGCAGCGACTTGAGCCCGCCGTCGACGAACCCGGCGACGATGATCAGAGCGGCGCCGACGAGAGACGAGGGAGCAACCCGCAGTGAGGGTGACAAGGTACGCTCTGCGAGTGATCCCGTGGATCATCATCGCCGTGGTCGCCGTGCCCTTGATGGTGATCGCATTCATGGCCTCACGCCGCCGCACGATCGCCGGCGAGCATCCCGCAAGCGAAGACGGCGGAACGAAGGCGCTGACGGAGCAGGAGTTCGCCGAGGCCGAGGCCTACGAGGCGGAATGGCGTGAGAAGGACAAGGAGAAGTTCCACCAGGAGCGCCTGCCCTAGGCCCGAGCTCGCCAGGACTCCGTGCCCGGCAACCGCGTCATACGATTCCGAGCCGCTGCGCCGCGACCTAATCGTCGGCGGCGCGACCCTGCAAGCGCGCTTGCGGCCGAGACAGCAAGAAGGGCCGGGTGGATACAACCCCGGCCCTTCCGACCTCCAGCCCGTCTCGCAAACTGCGGGAGGGGCTGCTGCTGATCGTGCTCGGTGTTACGACGCGGCAGGCGCGTCCACACAGGTCACCCAGACGCGCATGTCCACGGACGGGGTGGTGTTGAGCCGGACGATCCAGCCGTCAAGCCGGTTGTTCTTGGGCTTGTTGGTGTCCCAGTCCATGCGGCCGGGGAAGGAGTCGGTGATGTGCGTCTCGCCGACGTAGTCGTTCTGGAGCGTGCCCGCAGCTGCGGCCGACGTCGAGGAACTGCACGCCACCGCCGATCGCGACCTTGGTCTGGCTGACAGCCGGGTCATCGTCACACGCCACGGTGGCGATGCCGCCCGAGCCTGCGCCGGGGTAGCTGCGTCCTTGATGTAGTCGTAGTGGCGCGTGACCAGGCCGGTGAAGCTCCCGCACCCGTCACCCTTGACACCCTTTAGGCCCGGGTCGCCTTTGGCGCCCTTGGTGCCCGTGTCGCCCCTGTCGCCCTTGGCTCCGGTAGCGCCGATCGCGCCCGTGTCGCCCTTCGGGCCCTGGATGCCGGTCTCGCCCTTGAGGCCCTGGATGCCGCTCTCGCCCTTAAGGCCCTGGATGCCGTCTCGCCCTTGACGCCCTGGATGCCCTGGATGCCGGTCTCGCCCTGGTCGCCGGTCTCGCCCTTGACGCCCTGGATGCCCTGGTCGCCGGTCTCGCCCTTGACGCCCTGTCGCCCTTGGGCCCGCGTCGCCCTTGAGGCCTGCGTCACCCTTCGCGCCGGTGGCGCCCTGCGGGCCGACCGGACCCTGGGCGCCCTGGGCGCCAACGGGGCCCTGCGCGCCGGTCGCGCCGCGCTCACCCTTGAGCGCCGCCTTGGCGCTCGGGTTGAGGTGAGCCAGCTTGATCGCGCCGTTCGCGATCTGGCTGCCGGTGATCAGCTTCGCCGTGCCGGCAACCGCCGTCCCGCTCATTGCGACGGCGAGCGCGATCATCGCAACGATCATCGCCGGCGTGAAACGCTTTCCCTTGAACATCTTCGGAGAGTCCTTTCGGTAACCCGTTACCCGGCGGCACGATGCCGGCGGGTTCGATGAGATGAACGTACGGGCGGCCGAGACACGGTCGCTAGACCCAGTTGAGTCCAGCCTCAGATCGTCTTCAGAGCGCTCTCAGTGGGGCGTGGCGCTCCGGGCGGCGGCGACGGCTTCGAGCCGCGAGTTGACGCCGAGAGCCCGGAAGAGACGGCGGATGTGGTTCCTGACCGTCTCGGTGCTCAGATGGAGCTCGGCGGCGATCTGCTTCGTCGAGCGGCCCTGCTCCAGCAGGCGAAGCACCTCGACCTGGCGGGGGGTGAGATGCGGGTGTGGCGCTATGGGCGTGTCGTCGAGGGCGTTCCTCCAGGAGCCCGAAGACGCCGACCACCTGTTCGCCGTTCTTGAGCGGCACCGCGCTGATCTCCACCGCCACCCGCTCCCCGGTGGTCGAAAGCAGGACGCCGGGTGCGTCTGTGGCCGCGGCGGTGCCGAGCACCTTCCGCGTGAACAGCTCGCGGGCGCGCCTGCTGTCCTCGGGCGCGACGACGGAGGTGATGTGGCGACCGCGAACGTTGCCGAGCAACCGCTCGGCTGCCGGATTGATCCAACGAACGATCCCCGTTGTGTCGAGGACGTAGCTCGGGACGCCGACGCTCTCCAGAGCCTGCTCGACGTCCCCGCCGACTCCCAGGCCGGTGACCATGACGAGGAGTATGGCTTAGCGGGCAGTCGGTGCCGTCGTCCGGCGGCCGATGAGAAGCGCCGCCGCCGGTCGCGACCAGCTAGCGTCCCCTGCGGTGAGGGTCACCGGTGAGGCCGCACGCCGCTTTCTCGTCGCGCGCCACGCGCTCGCTCCCGCACGGTCGCTCGAGGAAGGGCCGGACGCCGTGCTCGAGGTCTTCCGTCGTCTCGGCTCGATCCAGTTCGACCCGCTCGCCGTCGCAGGTCGCACGCATGACCTCGTCCTGCACGCGCGCGTGGCCGACTACGACCCGGCCTGGTGCGAGCTGCTCTATCAGCGGCGCGAGATCTTCGAGGCGTACAACAAGGGACTCTCCTTCGTCCTGACGAGCGACTTCCCCTGGTTCCGCGGGACGTTGAGCCGGAGCTCGCCAAGGCTCCTCGCCGAGAACGCCGAGGTGGCCGGCCGCGTTCTCGACCGGATCCGCGTCGACGGGCCGCTGTCCTCGGTCGACTTCGAGCGTGCGCAGGGGGCGACGACCGACTGGTTCGGCGTGCCGACGAACACCGTTCGGGCGGTGCTCGAGGCGTACGCCGTCACCGGCGTGCTCGGCCTCGCGCGACGCGAAGGCAACCGGCGCTATTACGACCTGCTCGAGCGGCTCCTTCCGGCCGACGTGCTCGCGCACAGCGTCCCGATCATGGAGCAGCTTCGGCACAAGCTCCTGTCGCGGTACCGCGCCCACGGTCTGCTCGGCGTCAGCGGCGCGAACGACGTGTTCGGCGGCATCGGGACAGCGAAGCCCGACCCGCGCTTCCCGGAGAGCCCGGGTCGGAACGCGCTCCGCGAGGAGCTCGTAGAACGGGGCGAGCTCGTTCCGGTCGAGGTGGAGGGCGTCACCGGCAAGCGCTTCGTCCTCGCTGACGAGGTCGCGGACCTGGAGGCATTTTCGCGGCCGCCGCCGTCCGTGGCGTTCCTCCCACCCTTCGACCCGCTCGTGTGGGACCGCCGCCTGCTCCGGGAGCTCTTCGGCTTCGACTACGTCTGGGAGCTCTTCATCCCACCCGCCAAGCGGCGGTGGGGCTGGTACGTCCTGCCGATCGTCTTCGGGGATCGCTTCGTCGGCCGGACCGAGCCGCGCATCGACTGGGCCCAGTCCCGCGTGGAGATCGTCGACCTCTGGTGGGAGGACGGGTTCGCGCCGCGTCGCACGGAGGGCTTCGTCGACGCGATGCGGGATGCGCTCGGCGCTTACCTGCGGTTCGCAGGTGCGACTCGGCTCGAGTGGCCGCCGCACCTCGTGACGGAGAAACGGCTCTTCGGCAGTCGTCCCTAGGAGGCGGACAACGCGCGCTCGAGGGCGGCTCGGTCGAACGGCCCACCGTGTGTCGCGAGTACGTGCTCGACCGGCAGGTCGAGCAGAGGGCGCAGTCCAGCAGCGATCTCCTCGCGCGTCACGCCGGGCGGGAGCCACCTCTCGTTGATCTCGAGACCCTGGCCGAAGTCGACGAGCGTGTCGCCGGAGATCACCGTGCGATGGCTATCGATCCAGAGGACGGTGTCGTTCACCTTGTGCCCGGCGAACACATCCGCACCGAATGGGAGACGATCACCCGGGGCATAGACGTGTGCCTCGCCCTTGCCCTCGCGAAGCAGCCAGACCACGTCGGGACTGCCGTCGCCGGCCTGCTCTGCAGTGATGCCGTACGTGTCCATGAGGAACTGCGCGGAGTCGGGCTGCGTGGTGTACACCGGAGCGCCGAGCCGTGCGACCAGGTTCTCCGCGTCCCGCTCGTGCCACGGCGCGGTGAGCACGATCACCGTCGCACGCTCGGCCGCGAGCGCCTCGATCTCGCTCGGCACGCCCAGCGGGTCGAACAGCAGCAGGCGTTCGTCGTCGACGATCGCATAAGACGAGACGTTCGGGTCCCACGGCTCGCTGTCCCGCCACCCGGGATGCGGTGCCTGCCAGTGCCACAGTCCAGGACGCAGCTCGCGCACGGCGCGATGCTACTGAACGCTGCGCCGCGACGGCACGGCTCAGTCGAAGCTGAACAGCGGCGGGAGGATGACCACGACCGCGGCGGCCCACAGGGCGAAGACGGGAAGGTAGGCGGTCTGCCAGCGCTCGAGCCGGTGGAGCCGGGTGCGCCCGGTGAGGAACCGGGCGGAGAGCCAGGCGGCCCCGGCCAGGTTGACGAGGAGGACGAGGTTGAGGCCGAGCGCAGCCGTTCGGTTCGGGCTGAAGCCGAGATCGCCGATCCGAGCGATCATCGCGCCGAGCACCATCAGGTCGAGCACGAGGGCGCTGACGACGGCGATCAGCTGGATGCGGTCCATCCAGTTCGGCAACGCGGATGGGTCGCGCGCGGACATCCCGTAGAGCACGAGCGCGAGGACGACGAGCAGCAGCGCGTCGAAGACGCTGACGAGATCGCGATCGAACGCGTCGCCGAGCCCGGTGACGGCGTAGACGACGGCGGATGCGGCCAGCATCACCGCGAACAGCGGCGTGAAGAGCATCGTCAGCACCGGCGCCATGTTCTCCACGACCCGTTGCTTCGACTCGACGAGCCACGCGGCGACGATCACGGCACCCGCCGCTCCCGAGGGCAGCACCCACTCGGCGACCCGATCGACGTCGACCCCCGTCGGCTCGAGGATCGCAGCGGTCAACGCCATCAGCACGCCGCCCCCGAGCGCGATCAGCACGTAGTAGATGAACCATTCGCCCGTGAAGCGGACGAAGTCCATGCGCCGCTCGTGCGACCGGAGCGTGCCGCCCATGTACGGGAAGGCGACGACGAACCAGAGGAAGACGGGGAGGTGGAGTGCGACGAGCTTCTCGGTCGTCGAGTCCACGCCATACGGGTAGACGTTGATCACGAGCGCGGCGAGGGCGAAGGGCGCCGCCGTCAGCAACCACTGCCTGGTGTCGAGCCGCCTTCGCAGGGCGAAGTACGCCGGCGAGGAACGGCAGCACGAAGAGACTGAGGTTCCGCACCAGCCAGGTCGGCTCGTCATCGAAGCCTCCGGCGGCCAGGCGTGCGATCTGGACGACGACGGCCGCAGCCACCGCAAAGGCAAGCGTCTCGACCAGGCCGCTGGTGGGGAGCGCCGGCTCGTCGTCCCCCGTCAGGAGAAGCTGCTTCCAGAGCCGGCCGCTGTGCTCGCGCGCGAACTCTCGGGAGAGCCCGTCGACGTCGCCCAGCCGTTTCACGGCGATCAGGAACCCCTCGTCGGCCGTGAGCCCGGCCGCGTTCAGCTCGGCGATCTGATGCCGAAGATGATCCTCCAGCTCATCGACATCGCGGCCGTTGACGCCCGGGGCGTTTTCGACGTAGGCCCGCCACTCAGCGATCTGTGCGTCGACGCTCTCCATCGCTCACGCCTCGCCGGCAGCCGTCAGCATCACACCTGAGCCCGGCCAGACGTCGTTCAGCGCGCGGGTGACCGCCAGCCACTGCCGCTGCTGCTCCGCAAGTGCCGTTCGTCCGTCGTCGGTGATCATGTAGTACTGGCGGCGACGCGCTCCCTCGGGCGTTCGCCACTCCGTCGTCACGTAGCCGAGCCGGCGCAGGCGGTGGAGCAGCGGATAGAGCATCCCGTCGGTCCACTCGAACTCTCCCCCGGAGAGCGCACGCACCTGCTTCAGGATCGCGTAGCCGTAGCTTTCACCCTCCGCCAGGATCGCGAGCACGAGCGGGGTGGCCGAGGCCGCGACGAGATCCTTGTCGATGCGCAATGCTGTCCTCCACGGCTCGAAGTCCTATGCATAGAAGCACAAGGTGCATGGAGGCGCAAGGTATTCGGCCGAACCGCCGATTTCGGATGATGCGGGCGTGTCGGCGCCGCTCGACGAAGCCACCGTCGCGCGCGTTCGCGCGAGCTTCGCCCGCCAGGGCGCGATGGCGACGCTCGGCGCCGAACTCGCAGACGTCGCCGCCGGTCGCGTCGAGATTGCCCTGCCGATCGAGCCGCACCTCTCCCAGCAGGACGGCTTCCTGCACGCGGGAGTGGTCGTCGCCGTGCTCGACAGCGCCTGCGGCTACGCGGCGCTCACTCTGATGCCGAGCGACGCGGAGGTGCTCACCGTCGAGCTGAAGGTCAATCTCCTCGCACCGGCGGACGGCGACAGCCTCGTTGCGGTGGGAGAGGTCGTCCGCGCCGGGCGTACCCTGACCGTCTGCCGCGGCGACGCCCACGCCGAGCAGGAGGGCGGGCGCGTGCATGTGGCGACGATGCTGGCGACCATGGTGCGGCGCCGGGGTCTAGATCAACCTCCACATCAACCGAAGGCCTGACCGTCGCGCTCTTGCGAAACGTGACGAGCGCCACCACCGCGAGACCCGCAGCGGCCAGCGGCACGAGCGATCGCACTTCGCCTTTCAGCTCGTTGAGATCGTTGTCGAGGCGCTGCCGCTCGGCGGCGATCTCCTTGCGGATCTCCGCAGTGCCGCGCTTCTCAGACATGGCTCTCGAACGTCTCGAGCGTCCGGGCCGCCTCTTCGAGGGCCTGATCGGGCGTCGGCGGCGACGCCTTCTTGAAGAAACGCACTGCCAGGAACACGACGATGGCCGCGACGAGGAACAGGATGCCCGCCACGATCAGCAGGGAGAGCCAAAGCGAGAGGGCTTCGCTGAGCCCTGCCGCCGCCGCGGCGAAGGCGAAGCCGATTGCGTAGACGACCAGAACGCCGGCAAGAGCCGCGAGGCCCGCGCCGGTCCCGATCGCCGTCGCCTTCTGTTTTGCCTCGAGCTTGGCAAGCTCGATGTTCAGCCGCGCGAGGGAGATGGTGCGCTTCTTCACCGACTTCGCCCGTGTCATCACGCCGAACATGGCCCGGAGCATAAACCTGCATTGCCGGCGCGCGTCGGGCGGGCGGGTCGTGTGAGCAAGAATGCCGCATAGGCGGCGACGTGGCAGACGACATGCATGGGGACGCCGCTGCCTTCGCGGCCGCACAGATCGCCGCTGTCCGCGACGACCCAAGCGGACGACTCGCCCTGGCCAGCTCGATCTACGATGAGCCGACCGGCGGCCGGTCGCAGCGCCCGCGCTTCCGGCGAGCCGCCCTCGCCTTCACGCGCTGGATGGCAGAACGAGGCGTGCTCAACGCGCTCGACAGCACGCGGCCGGGCAGCAGCTGGTGGCGGGCGATGAACGAGCGGCTCCTCCGCGACAGCTGTGAGGCCTTCGGCCGCGCCACGGGCCGGCCCGGCGCACCTTCGACCGACACGGTCGACCACTGGACGGCCTTCATCGCCCAGCCGACTGCTCAAACCTGGTACCGCGCGCACAACGCCAGCATCGTCGCGGCCTACCTCGACCACCGTGACCTCGCCGCTGACGAGAACCGAATCGAGCGCTTCTTCCTCAACGTCGTCCTCGCCCGCGTCCTGTACGCACACGCACTTGTCGCCGCCCCCCGGCTCGCGCTCGGCCGCATCGCGCCCTTCGGCCCCGCTCTGGGTGACCCACGCCGCGGCACGGTCGACCTCTTCCTCGCAATGGGACGCGTCCTCCCCGACAACTACCCCGCCGACGGCGAGCTCGAGGACTACCTCCAGCTCGAGCACAAGCTCGGCCGCGTCCTCGACTACGCCGTGATCATCCCGCGCCTGCGACCCCTCTACGACTGGTCGGCCCGAGAGCTCGACCGACCCGAGCTCTCAGGCCTCCTCGGCGGCGATGCTCCCGCATACGCCTGGCCACCAGACGATCGACAAGCGTGGCAACCGCCGCGACTCGCGATCGTCGCGAGAGCGCTCAAGACGCTCACCGCCCCCCGCTAGAGCGAGCAGATATTGACCTACGGCGAGGGAGGCCGAGGAGCTACGCGGGCGCGGTGACAAGCACTCGCACGGTGTGCCCGTGCGGCGCGAACCGAGTCTCGCCGTCGAGGAAGCCGGTGACGATCTCGAACAGAATCGTCCTGTCCCCGTCCTCTGTTTCCTCGATTTGGCGCTGCCTCACGTATGTGGAGAGCTCGGCGAAGCTGCCGACGAGCGAGAAGACGGCCGCGCGGACCTCCCCGACCCCCGGCGACTCGCCCGTCCAGTAGAGGTTCACCTCGAGTGTGCCATCGGCGGCCAAGCGCGCCTCCTCGAACCGAAGCGGAAGCGATCGGCAGGCGCGTTCGAGATGGGGCTGAAGGTGAACGTCAGGCCCTTCGGCCACCCAGTTCGCGAGTCGCATCGCCTCCACCAGTTCGACGGCGCCGGCCGCGAACGGCGTAGCGTCGGCGACGCCTTCACCACGCTCGTCTCCGTCCCAGCGCAGGGTGGCCACCTAGGGCTCGCCGGCGCGGTTCGGAGGCCAATACCGCGCATCGACCCGACCGATGATGCTCTGACGCGGCACGGTTCCCCAGCGTCGCGAGTCGCAGGACATCGTGCGGTTGTCGCCGAGCACGAAGTATCCGTTCTGTGGGCTTCGCGGCCACTCGCCGCTTCCGGCGCCACGGTCGCCGGCGGCGAGGTAGCGCTCGTTCAACCGAATCCCGTCGATGAAAACGTCGCCGCTGCGCATGGAGACTCTCTCGCCGGGCAGCCCGACGATTCGCTTGACGAACGCGCCCGCTGCGTTACAGGCCGACCGGACTGTGGCCGGCGCATCGAAGACGATGATGTCGCCTCGTTTCGGCGCATGGAACCGATACACGATCCGGTTCGCGATCACCCGATCGGAGACCTGCGCCCGGCAACCGTCCGCGGGCTTCCCGCAATGCAGCGTCGGCTCCATCGAGGCCGTGGGAATCCGGTAGGGCTTCGCGACCTCCGCCTGGAAGATGAGGATTCCGACGACCGCCAGACAAAGCGTGAGCGCCCAGTCGATCAATGTCCGGTACGGCCTGGGCAGCCTCGACAGAGAGCGATCAAGGATGCGCATGTGCTTCAGGATGCCAGCCGAGGAAGCCGCGCGCAGCCGATTCGGGCGCCAACACGACTTGCTCTAGCGTCGAACCGCGAGAGACGCTGCCAGTGGTTGGCAGTATCTCCTGAGCTGAGACTTGCTCGACGCAGGGAGGTGCTTCGGAATGGCTGAGGGGAAAACCGCGAAGAAGGGCGCGAAAACGGCCGCTACCGGCAAGGCGTCCCAGGGATTCACGGCCGAGGAACGAGCCGCGATGAAGGAGCGCGCCCGAGAGCTGAAGGCGGAAGCGCGCGCGAGCAAGAACAGGGCGGACGGGGAACGCGACGTGCTCGCAAAGATCGCCGAGATGCCGGGACCGGATCGCGCCTTGGCGAAGCGGCTCCATGCGATCGTCAAAACCAACGCGCCGGGCCTCTGGCCAAGAACCTGGTACGGGATGCCCGCGTACGCGAGGGATGGCAAGGTCGTCTGCTTCTTCCAGAGCGCGGACAAGTTCAAGTCGAGGTACGCGACACTCGGTTTCAGCGACGAGGCAAACCTCGACGAAGGCGCCATGTGGCCGACCTCCTTCGCGCTGACCAAGTTGACCGCCGCCGACGAGGCCGGAATCGGCGCGCTCGTGAAGAAGGCGGTGAGCTGAGGGATTCTCGCCCCGGAGTCAGGTGAGAGCGGAGATCGCGTCGCCGATCAGCTTCACGCCGATCAGCAGCAGGATCACTGCCATGATGATCGCGTTGTTCTGGGCCATCCAGTCCTTGACTCGCGCGAGCAGCGGGCCTGAGCGATCGCCGAGAACGAAGAACATCGCGACGGGAATCGCCACTCCTAGAGAGGCAATGACCGTGAAGACGGCGAGTGCGGCCGCCTCCTCGTCTCCGGGGATGCCGGCACGAACGATCGCGGCCATGCCGGCGATTGTGAGGATGAGGTTCTTGGGATTGAGCGCAGTGAGGACGATGCCTGTGCCAAGCGCCTTCGGCGGCGCGAAGGAGTCGATGGCTTCCATCCACTTCGGCGTCACCGGCTCTGCGCCGGCGCGCGGTCTGCCGTGCCATTGGTTCGCTGCCAGGACGAGCAACGCCGCGCCGATCGCAAGCGTTGACCATCCCACCCAGTCCGCCGGCTGACCTTCCTCGGTGTCGCTGACGCTCCCGGCGAGGAGGAGGACGAGCGCGCCGGCGCCGGCCACCCCGATGATCTGGCCGACGAGATACGCGGGTCCGTTCGCGCGCCCGCGCGTAGAGACGAGCATGAGAACGACGGCGATGATCGGAATCGGGCTGATCGCCACACCGACCGCGGCGGGCAGCATGTCGCCGATCGCCTCACCCATCAGGCCCTTCCGGTGGCCTCGGCGGCGGGAAACTCCGCCCGAGCCTGCAACGCAGCGAACATCCGATCAGTTCTTGCCCGCACGAAGTTCTCGGCATTGACAGCTACGGCCACGCTGCACCTCCACCTCGAAGTCCGACAACGAAGTCTCCAGCAGACGGAGCGAACGACCGTCACCCCGCGAGGATGAACGTGGAGAGGGTGGGCCACTGGGTGCTCAGCCTTGGTGTGTGCGAGCGCTCGCGATTGTCCCCTGAGCGAGGGTCGGTTCACCGTCCGGCCTTGGGCTCGGGCTCGTACAACCCCGCCAATGCGCCAGGGATGTTCGTGGGCGTCCGCTCGCCCGAGAACACTCTCCGCCGGACAACGCTCGGACTCGCCGTCGCCGCAGCTGTCGCAACCGCCGCGACAGCGGGATCGACTCGTACCGCCATAACCGTTGACTGCGCCAGTGCTCGGGAGCGTCCCTGACGGATCCGCGCATGCCACGACGCGTTGTCTGGGTGCGAAACTTGCACAGTGAGGGGCGAGACGCAATACGTCAAGAGCGGCGACCACTGGATCGCCTACCAGGTGGTCGGCGACGGACCCATCGACCTGCTCTTTGCGCCGGGGTACATGTCCCACGTCGAGCAGAACTGGTGGTGGCCGGGCTACGCGGACTTTCTCGAGCGGATGGCCTCGTTCTCGCGGCTGATTCTCTTCGACCGGCGCGGCACCGGGCTCTCCGATCGCGACGTTTCGCTCGGCTCCTTCGAAGAGATGCTGGACGACATCCGAGCGGTCCTGGATGCCGCTTCGTCCGAGCGGGCGGCGCTGTTCGGCGGCGCCGAAGGCGGCCCCATGTGCGTGCTCTTCGCGGCGACGTACCCGGAGAGGACGTCCGCGCTCATTCTTGGAGCGTCCTACCCGAGGCGCAAGTGGGCGCCCGACTACCCATGGGGTCTCGATGAGCAGGCACAGGAGCGCATCCTCGCCTCGTACGAGACTCGCTGGGGCACCGATGACAGCTTCGCAGTCCGTTCCGTGGCACCGTCGCTCGCCGATGACGAGCGGTTCAGAAAGTGGAACTCACAGGCCTGCCGCTTCGCGGGGACGCCGGCGTCGGCCCGCGCCTGGTTCCAGATCACGATGGAGATCGACGTCCGTGACGTCCTGTCCGCGATTCGCGTGCCCACACTCGTCATCCACCGCTCGGGCGACCGCGTCGTCCCGGTCGAGGCGGGTCGATACCTCGCCGAGCACATCGCGGACGCGAAGTGGGTCGAGCAGGCAGGAGTCGATCACTACCCCTTCGCCGGAGACGGCGACGCCCTACTCGATGAGATCGAGGAGTTCCTCACGGGCTCTCGCCGATCACGAGAGCCGGATCGCGTACTCGCGACCGTGCTCTTCACCGACATCGTCGGGTCGACCGAGCGAGCCGCCGAGCTCGGGGATCGGAGCTGGACGCGCCTGCTCGCCGACCATCACCGGCTCGTGCGAGTCGGAGCTCGATCGTTTCCGAGGAAGCGGACTGCGGACCGAGGGCGACGGGACGGTGTCCAGCTTCGACGGGCCCGCTCGGGCGGTCCGCTGCGCGTGCGCGATCCGAGACGGCGTTCGTGAGTTGGGGATCGAGATTCGCGCCGGCTTGCACACAGGCGAGATCGAGCTCGCCGAGACCGGAGTCGAGGGGATCGCCCTTCACATCGGTGCCCGCATCACGGCGATGGCCGACGCCGGCGAAGTGCTCGCCTCGAGCACCGTGAAGGACCTCGTCGTGGGCTCGGGCATCGACTTCGCCGAACGCGGCACCCACAGCCTGAAGGGTGTGCCGGGCGAGTGGCGCATCCACGCAGTCGCCGATGGCGGCCCCAGCCGCTAGATCCGGGATCCCCATGAAGGTAAGCCGAAGAGGCCGCCTTCGCGGCCTCTTCGTCGTGTCGAGCGACGGCCGACAAACGGCCGAACGAGCTACTCGATCGGGATCTCGAAGCGAGCGATGATGCCGGGGTCGCCGCCTCTCGCGAGTAGCTCGGGATCGGGATCGCGAGTCGCCACCCATGCATATCCATCCTCGGGGTAGGCGACGACGTCCTCAGGCGCGTCGGGGCTCAATTCGTACAGCGTTGCTCCCATCCTGGCGTCGTCCGGCCGCCAGAAGATTCGATGCCGAGTCCGAGCTTCTTCGTCGTCTCCGTCCCATGCGTCGGAGAAGAGGTTCTGGCGAATCACTCCGTGTACCTCCAAGTCGTAGCGGTGGCACGCAGCGCCCGAGACCGCCTCGAAGCAGCCTCGGCCCCTGCGCCAATCACGCGCGGCGGTCGCCGCGTCGGACCGCTATCTCGTCGCCGGATCCACGTCGGGATCGTAACGTTCGCCGACTCGGATGTCGGCACCAGCGTTGGCGGGGCAGGCAGACGTCTAGGTCGGCGAACGGTCCCCGCGGCCCGGCAACCGCAGCCGGCGGTGCCGCCCGTCGTCGCCGATCACCGAGACGACGGTCTGCGCGAGATGGGGGCAGCCGGTCGACGGGAATGCATCCCGCCGGTGCCGGTGGAGAACGAGGAACAGGTCGCCGGGCGGCGCGTCCCGGTAGAGGCGGCTGAGGCGCAGGCGGTCGATCGCGGCGAGCGTCGGCGTGTAGATCGCGTCGTGCCAGTCCGCCGCGATCTCCGGGTTCTCGAGCACGCGCCCGCGTCCTCGCATCAAGTGGTAGCCGTGCACCTGGATGTTCTCCAGCAGCTCGAGGTAGTGCGCGGGCCGGCTGACCGAGACGCGCACGCCTGGGCGGGCCTCGGCAAGCCCGCTGTCCTCGAGGAAGATCCGCTCGAGCTCCCGGAGGACGACCTCGAGCATGTCCGCCCCGGCCGGGAGAGGGACGCGCGCGATCAGCTCGGTCACGTCGGCGTCGATCATCTCTGCGCCTCCGCGCCGCGCGAGGGCGGCGCGGTGGTGACCGTCGACCACGAAGTACGCCTCACCGAGCTTGACCGTCACGATCGGCGGGAAGGCGCCGTCGGCGAATGCGGCCTCGAGCGAGCGCAGCCGGTCGCGGCTGAAGGCGTGAAGCGGTCGGAAGTCGCGGGTGAAGGAGCTGGCACGGCCATCGGTGCCGACGAGCGCGTCAAGCGGAATCGCACGGACCCCCAGGTATCGGCGCCC
Organism: uncultured Gaiellaceae bacterium; assembly: GCA_963705515.1. Taxonomy (GTDB): domain Bacteria; phylum Actinomycetota; class Thermoleophilia; order Gaiellales; family Gaiellaceae; genus Gaiellasilicea. The sequence continues at coordinate 284,373 of CAVPJV010000008.1, read as the reverse complement.
GAACGGCCTCAGTCGCCGCTCGACTTCGTCGAGCTCGAGCAGGCGCTCGCGGCGGCGGCCCCTCAGTCCCTTCATCTCGAGGTCAAGCGTACAACCGGCGCTGGCGAGCTTCCTACGAAGACTTCGCCGTCGCGCCACAGCACATCCGTCCGAATTTCGACGTCGCTGCGGCCTTCCTCGAGCGTCCAACGTGCTTGGTCGACAGCCCACTCGGTCGGACGGACCGGCCCGTCTATCGTGAGGGCGAACCGTAGAACACATCGAGGAGGAGTTCGTTCATGCCGCACATTGATCTGCCCGCAGGTGTGCCGGGGATCCGAAGCGCGATGCAGTTCCGGCCGGAGACCGCAGTGCATCTCAACGCTCTTGCTGAGGAGTTGTTGCGGGCCGACAACACGTTGTCGCGAGGCGACCGGGAGCTGATCGCGGCCTACGTCTCCAGCCGCAACAAGACCGTGTTCTGCGAGCACTCACACAGCGCCTTCGCCGCCGTCCAGCTCGACGGCGGAATCGAGCTGGTCGAGGAGGTCAAGCGCGACCCCGACAGCTCGGCGATCGACCCCAAGCTTCGCGCACTCCTGCACATTGCCGGCAAGGTTGCGGCCGATGGCAAGAGCGTCACAAGCTCGGACATCGACGCGGCACGGGTCGAAGGTGCAACGGATATCGAGATTCACGACACCGTTCTCATCGCGGCGGCCTTCTGCATGTACAACCGCTACGTCGACGGCCTCGACACCTGGCAGCCCACCGACCCGCAGCTGTACCGGGAACGAGCACACTTGCTCGTCGAACACGGCTACGCCGGCTCCGTGCCTGCGTCCGACTAGCCGCGGGAGGTCGTTTTTCGAACGTCACCCGACGCGAGCGCGTCGAGACGCTGCGACAGGTGAAACCGTCATGCGCATCACGCAGTTCTTCTTTCCCTTGGGTCGCTCGTAGCTGAAGCCGATCTCCTCGAAGAGGCTGCGCGTGGTGCTGTACAGGAACTGTGACCGGATCTTCTCGCCCTGCAGGTCGTGCGGATAGCCCTCCACCATGCCGCCGCCCGCCTTCGCGATCAGATCAAGGGCACCACGAACCGCCGTAGCGGCGACGCCTTTCCGCCGATAGTCCCTGTCGACGAAGATGCACGTGATGCGATAGGCGGGCGGCTCCCCCGTGAGCCCGGCCTCCCATTCCTTCCGGTGATAGATGCGCGGAAGCTCCTCCGGAGAGCCGTATTGACACCACGCCACCGCGGCGTCGCCGTCGAAGACGAGGGCGGCGTGCGCTTTCCCCTCGCGAACGAGGCGCTCCTTCCAGGGGCGGCCCTTTTCGCCCTCGGGCCTGCCCTCTCGCGAGTGGAACCACGTGCACCAGCAACCGCCGAACCCACACCCATTGTGCTTCTCGACGAGACGGGCGAAGGCGTCCCAGGTCGTGGCATCGAGCGCCCGGATCGCAAACTCGCTCATGCGCCCTCCGTTCACCGGTGTTTGGGTCAGCTGACCGAAGGAGTCTACGAGCGTGCTACCTACATGGGCGAGCGCTAGTCGGGGACCTGCTCGATGGCGAACACGCGCCCGTCGGGCGCGCGAACGAAGAACCACGCGAACTCGCCGAGCGTCGGGTCGCCGAACGCCTCCGCCGCCCAGACGGGCTCACCGACGATCTCGAGGCCCGCCGCCTGCACCTCCCCCATCGCCGCTCGGATGTCGTCGACGACGAAAGCGATCACGAAGTCGGCGTCGTCGGGAATCAGCCTGACGTCCCGATGCTCCTGCGCGTACACCTCGACGAGATCGCGGCGATGTGTCGGCAGGCGCTGGAACGTGACCGTCGCGCCCTCACCTGCAGCCTCGAGTCCGATCACGTCGCGGAAAAACGACGTCATGGCGTCGACGTCGTCCGTGCGCATGCCGACGTATCCGATTCGCCTGACCCGCATGCGCCAACGCTACTTCCGCCGCTCGCGTCGTGCGAGCCGAGCGCTTCCAGGCGGGGCATCTCCGGCGGGATGTCTCTTGAGCTGTTCGCGCCGAGGGGACGAAGACAGCTACGTCTCAGGCGCGCCGTGCTCGAGTTGGCGGTCGTATTCGTCCTGGTCGTAACTGCCGCGAGACACGGCGACGAGGCCGTCATCTCCGAATGTCCACTCCTCGAAGCCTGTGATCCGCACGGCCTGTCCGGTACCGCCCGGTCCTGTGTTCGTGCCCGTGAAGGTCCAGTGGTACTCGACCACATCGTTCTTGACGACGACGTCATCCATGAATACCTCGATGTCCGGGAACGCGGTCATGAACGACTGCGCCGCCTCAGTGATCTCTGTGGGCGGGCCGCCGTTGATCGCGATCGTTCCGCCCGACGCGTAGTGCTCGGCCACTTTCGTCGGGTCGTGAGTGCGCCACGCATCCGTGTAGCTGCGGGCGAAGTCGCGTAGCCGAGCCTCATCGTGCCCCATCCGTGCCTCCTGTCGTCGAGAATCGGCCTCCCACGACGCCTCAACCTAGTGCGCACGAGCTGGCGAGACAACATCGGCGTGGGCCAGCGCCGGCCGAGCCGCTGCGGCTAGAGAGCCCGACCACGATCGTGCCAGGCGACCGGGTCACCCACTTGGTCTACGACGCGTGCACGGGATAGCGCAGATGCGTGACACCTACACCGGTGACGACTGTCGGATTCCCGAGGACGGCCGGTGTGTTCGCGAGGTGGTCGAACAGCCGCACTCCTGCGCCCAGCAACACGGCAGCCAGATCGATGTGGATCTCGTCGAGCAGCCCTGCGTCCAGGCACTGCTGGATCGTTTGGGCGCCGTGCACTCCCACGGACTTCGGGCCGGCAGCCGATTTGGCTCGAGCAACGGCGCTTTCGATGCCGTCGGTGACGAATTGGACTGTCGAGCCGGGTCGTGGCCAGCCGTCGGGCACGTGGTGGGTGACGACAAAAGCGGGAATGTCCCACGGGTGCTGGCCGCCCCAGCCGTCGGCGACCTCGAACGTGCGCCGACCGGTGAGCATGGCGCCGACCTCAGCCTTCAAGCCCCTTAGGTGGTCGGCGCTCGGCGCCGAGACGTGGAACGTCATCCCCGATCTCGTGCTCGCGGTGGAGACCTCGACGTCGCCCGAGAAGTACCAGTCGAAGACCTCGGCGACGCCGTCGTTCGCGTCGGCGACGTACCCGTCGAGAGACATCGACATGATTGCGACAACCTTGCTCATCAGCTGGTGCTCCTTCGCTCGCTGCGCGGGAGTAGGGCTTTCCTCAGAGACTCGGCAGGGACGCAGAAATCATCGGTCAACCCCTGGGGGCAGCGGGCCGACGGAGCGGCGCGCGTCCGTATCGCGCATGAGCTGGGTTCCATCTGTCCATGGTTTCCGGCCGACGAACAGTCGGCAGCCGAAGCGCCAATCTAGGTCGTCCCAAAGCGGCGTTCTGGGGTCGACCACGAGCAGTTCGAGCCGCTCGCCGGTCGGCGCAACCATGAAGGCGACACCCCCGGCACACCGGCGGCGGCCTCGTGCGTCAGTCCAAGCGCCTCGCGGTACCACGCGACGCTGAGATCGAGATCTGAGACCGGCGAGCCAACGTGGTGGATCCGAGATGGCTGCATCCAGCCTCCTTCGCGTGGTGCGGATGTCGGGTTGAGAGAGAAGCACGATCGGCCGGGCGAGTGTTCGCGAATGACGCCCGACGATCGTCCCATCGCTGGACCCGGCGAGCCGACAGAATGATCGTGAGACGAAGGGCGGCCCTTGGCCGCCCTTCGCTTCATTGGCATCTCCGCGCTAGTACGTGATGTTCTCGACCAGCTCCACGACCGTCGGCGGCGTCAACACCGTCGTCCGGTCGAGCGCGCCGGAGGCAAGCAGACGTTCTCGGAACGAATTCGCGTCCTCGACCGAGTCGAACTCCACCCGTGTGAAGACCTCGTTCGGGTTGCCGACGCCCCGGAGCATGATGTGGCCCTTTGCCGCCTGCTTGCGGCCGACCGGATCTGAATCGAAGAACGATTTCCAGGTGTCGAAGTCGTCGATCTTGAGATGGTGAACCATGAAAGCCACAGCGCCTCCTCTGCGTTCCGGGCTGCGTTTGAGCAGCTTCAGGATGATGCTTCCGGCTCGCGATCATCCCTGACGAGTTGCATCGGATCAAGAACGCAGTTTTCAGCCGAAACCCGCGTCACCTGAGACGCCCCGGGACGATCACGCACGTTCGGGAATGCGCGGACGCAGGATCCGTGTTTGCGCTGATGGCGTGTCGTGCGAGGCGGGGGGCTGTTTCTGGGTGGAGGTTCGCCCATGTCGACAGGTGCGCAGCCTGCGCCTCATCGGGTTCATCGGCGGCGTCGGTGGGTTGTTTGGTCTTTGGTCGGCCTGGTGGCCGCCGCCGGCATCGGCGTCGGCGTCGCCGTCGCCGTCGACCGAGCGTTCTTTTCAGTTGAGGCGCAGTGGTCGTGGCCGCCGGAGCCGTGTCTGGTGCAGGGGGTCGACGCGCGCTGCGGCACCTTCGTCGTCCCGGAGGACCGCACGGAGCCGAACGCCGCAAGATCGGGCTCAACGTGGTCGTCGTACCTGCGTTCTCGAAGCCGGCCCGCGAGGACGCGGTCACGTATCTCGCCGGCGGGCCGGGGGGCGCAGCCACCGAGGAGGCGGGCGACCTGAGCCAGCAGTTGAGCGCGCTGAACGTGTCTCGCGACATCCTGCTCGTCGATCAGCGCGGCACCGGGGGGTCGAGCCCACACGGCGGCGACGTGACCCAGTTCGGGACGCGGATGGCGATGGACGACCTGGACGCGGTGCGGGCAGCGCTCGGCTACCGGCAGCTCGACGTGCTCGGCAGCTCCTACGGCGCAACCGCGGCGCAGATCTACCTGAAACTCCATCCCTCCTCGGTGCGCACACTCATCCTCACGGGCGCAACCGCAATCGACGTCCCCTTCTTCGACCGCTACGCCGTCAACGCCCAGCGCGCCCTCGACCAACTCGCGAAACTCTGTGCCGGAGACGCCGACTGCCGGAGGACGTTCCCAGGCTGGGAGCGCCAGTTCGGGGCGCTCGTGAAGGCCTGGAACACCCACCCCATGAACGGCATGACCGGTGACGAGCTCGCCTCGATCGTGCACGAGCTGCTGCGCGACCTGGAGAAGGCGGTCTCGATCCCGCTGATCGTCAGCAGTGCCGCGAAGGGCGACTTCGCGCCCCTCGAAGAGGCAGGCTCAGGAGATCTCGCCGTCGACCTGAACCTCATGTCCAAGTCGATCTGGTGCAACGAGCCCTGGATCGGTCTCGACTGCGACGGGACCGTGGGGCACCGACTTCGACAGCTACACGACGGCCCGGATTGCGGCGTTCCGGCAGGCCTGCTCCTCCGTCTCGAAGCGCGTTGAGCCGCGCTCGCTCTGGACGCTCCCCACATCCAGCCCAGTGCCGGTGCTCGCCCTCGTCGGCGGCGCCGACCCGCAGGACCCGATCACGAACCTCTCCGACTTGAAGCAGCACTTCCCCGACAGCCGCATCGTGATCTTCCCGCACGTCGGGCACTCGTTCGGCATCGGCGGCTGCCTCTGATCCGATCCTGACGGACTTCGTCGACCGCGGCACCACCAAGGGCCTGGACACAACACGCTGCGACGGCGCGGTCGTGGTGCCCCCGTTCTGGATGCCCGACTGAACCCGACCACCGAGATACATCCGGCCACACCAGTGTCGGCTGGGCCAGCGTTCGGGAGTGGGCTCCTGAGCCAGGCGGCCAGGGTCAGTGGGAGATGTTCCCTGCCTCAGGGATCCGAGGCCGACTCGAAGACCTGCAGCTCGTTGCCCTCGGGATCGAAAAAGTGGGCCGCGGCACCCCACTCGGCGCGATGGATCCTGGGCACATCGACGCCGGCGGCGCGCAGCCGCTCGACCTCGACCTCGACGCTCTCGACCTTGAAGGTGATCACGACGCCGTTGCTGCGTGGAGAGGGGAAGCTCCGACTTCGTCCAAAGGTCGCATGGTCGAAGAGCTCGATCGTCCCACCCTCACCGGCGAGTTGCACCCAGTCGATGCCTGGACGGTGGCCCGGGCCGGGATCCACGTCCGTCACCTCGAGCCCGAGCACGTCTCGATAGAAGGCGAACATGGCCGGGAAGTCCTCGACGTAGAGCAGCAAGAGCCCAAGTCGCACACCTGCTGCAACGACTGATCCGGGCCATTGCTTCCTCACACCCGCCAACCGGCGAGAACTCCATGCGGTGCGCCAGCGATGCTTCTATGTTTGTCAAGTCGGCAGCGGTGAGCCGTTCTCGAGGAGCCGGTAGAGGTTGCGAGCGAGGTAGCGCTTGAGGCAGCGGATCGCCTCGCGGCGGCTCTTGCCTTCGTGGATGCGACGCTCGATGTAGGCGATCGTCGGAGCGTGCGTACGGCGTCGGGTGACGAGGATCATGTGCAGGGCTCTGTTGAGCCTGCGGTCGCCGTTGCGGTCGAGGCGGTAGCGGACTGTTTTGCCCGGAGGAGGCGGGGATCGGCAATCGAGTCACGAACAAAGAGCACCGACACCAACCTGACAAACGCCCCAGACGAGACACCCACACACTCACAGTTCGGGAATGTCCCCTGAGCGAGTAGTGCACCGAGAGGGCGTGCCGTAGGCTCTCCGGCGATGGTTCGCCTCATCGTGATGGGCGGATGCCTCGTTGTTCTCCTACGTAATCGCCCTGACGGGCTGCGGCGGAGATGACTGCGACGACACGGGCACGTGCGCGCCGCCGCGGACGGAAACCGACGCTACTCATCCCCAGACCGCGCAACGACGGACGTAGCCTGGGCGAGCGTCCGGGAGTGGTCCCCTGAAGGGACGGCTGGCAGTTCTAGAGAGCACTCCAGGTCTCGTCGATGCAGCCCTCCCTCGTAGCTCCGGCGCCCATGGCTTCGCCCTCGATCAGAAGCGCCCCGCAACCCCTGGTTCCCCGTTAGGCGGAGAGAGGCAGCCCCGGCCGGGCGGGACGGGCTGGGAGTCAAACCGCGCGTTCCCGAACGACCGAGTTGCCGCACTTTCGGCACACACGGTGCTCGAAGGACTCATCGTCTTTCTCCGAGACGCCCAGTCCGGGGAGTCCTTTCACGCCGACCTTCTCCCTCGTCTGTCGGTCGAACTCCCAAGCCTTGTCCGAGGTATCCCCCGCGATCTCGGACATGCTCCCCATCATCCCTGGTCGCCACGGCCCCCAATCGTGGCGACAGAAGCGCTGTCGAAGCGCGCGGATCATCGTCTATGAGTAAACAACTCGGAGGCTGGGCCGTACTACTCGCGGCGTACCTGCTCGACACACAACAGAGCTGGCCCTGCAAGTCGAATCCTGTTCGCCTAGGCTCCTACGTCTCGCGCGACCCTTGGGGCGCGTCGGGAGATTGCGTGCTTTCGGCCGGGGTCCTGGCCGCAGGGCCAGTTAAGACACCCTAGCTCATCTGAGCCGGCCGGTTAAGACCTCATGCTGGGTGTCAGCGCGCTCTTGCTGGCTGTCAGCGCGCCCGCTAACCGCCGCGAGTTGGCTCGCCATCTCCTCGACGGTCCGAGTGAGCGCTGCCAGCTGGCCGGCGACCGTCGCTATGTCCTCTCGAGCCTGCTCGGAGGTCTCGAAGAATATTCCCTGAGCGGCTTGAGATGGGCCTCCGGCGCTGAGAGAGGGGAAACTACCGATACGGCGCCCAGGGAGTCGCGGTTACGATGCTCCTAGCGCGTAGGCTCTAGCGTTGAAGCCGCCGAGGCTCTGCACCTTCCTCTCCGACTGTCACACCTGGTCTGAGCGCGCATCGGGAGTTCGTCTAAGGACTCCCTGACCAGAAGGAGCATCACATGTATGCGACCATTCACAGCTACCACGGTGTGGACCAGAATCGCACCGCCGAGTTGACGGCGAAGATCAACGAGACCCTCGTCCCGCAGCTCACTGAGCTGCCCGGCTTCGCCGGCTACTACTTTGTCGACGTCGGCAACGGCATCTTCACCTGGCTCGGTCTCTTCGAGACCCCTGAGCAGGCCAAGGAGTCGACGAAGCTCGTCGCCACCTGGATTCGAGACGAGAAGCTCGACAGGCTCATGCCCAACGAGCCCAAAATCACCAGTGGCAAGGTCTTCGCTCGCAGCAGCGAGCGCGTCCTGGTCGCGTAGCTCGACCGCACCGCACGTCGACGAGAGGGCCCGGCTTGCCGGGCCCTCTCTCGTCTAGCCGAAGGGCGCGTTCTCGTTTCGCTCTCCGCGGTCGAGCTCTGCTCCGCCTGTCTGTTCAGGTCCCTGCAGCGTAGGCTCCTGAGCACCAGGGGATTAGCGAGAGCCGCTTCGGGGAGCATGACCCTTCGCTGGGCCAGCGTCCGGGAGTGTCCCCTGAATCGGCACCCAATGGCTCACAACGAGGCGCTACCGTCTTCCCGTGAAGGCGAGGAGATCGGATCGCTGGATTGCTGTCGCCATTACCTTGGCGGCCATCACGCTTGCGCCGACCGGCTCGTTTGCGGCGGAATCAGTGCGAGTTACCGTGCAGCCGGTCAAATGCCCTTCTCGACGCTCCTTTCCGGATAGGAGTGACCGGCCTCGCGTCCGGCCAACGCGTCACTCTGGAGGTCACCGAGGTTGGTTTCGGTGGAAGGCAGCTCGTAGCCAGTCGGCCAGTTCAAGCTGACCGCAAGGGTGTTGTTGATCTCCCCCGGTCCGGACTGCTGGCGCTCGTGTCGCCTCGTCAAGAGTCGAAGGACGGAGTTCTTCCGCGTCTCACGCGGAACCTGCAGATCAACGTGCTCGCGTCTGGGCGAAGGCTCGCATCCGCTAGCGCGGTTCGCTTCGTAACCTCGCGCTCGGTCGCGATCGTTGATCGGCGACCGGCCACGTCGGGCTTCTACGCCGAATACTTCCGGCCACGTGCAACCTCCTCACGCACGGCGGTCGTGCTGGTCGGCGGATCGGACGGCGGCCTGGCAAACGGCTACGCGGCAGGACTGCTGGCCTCACACGGCTACCCGGTCTTGGCGCTCGCCTACTTCGACGCGCCGGGACTCCCATCAAAGTTGCAGCGCATCCCGCTCGAATACTTCCGGCGCGCGATCTCCTGGCTTGCCGACCAACCCGAAGCTGATCCCACGGGCATCACCGTCCTCGGTGCTTCACGGGGCGGAGAGGCCGCCCTACTCATCGGAGCCACCTACCCGCAGCTTGTGCGGGCGGTCGCCGCGTACGTCCCGAGCGACAGGGTCTATCCGTCGCCCACCAATCCGGCGGTGCCTGCGTGGACAGTCTCCCGCAAGCCCGTCGCGTCCGCACTGATCGCAGTCGAAAAGATCGGCGGCCCGGTCTTCCTCGTTGGCGGCGGCGACGACCTGTTATGGCCCTCCAGCTTTGCCGTCAGCAACGTCGCGAAGCGAATGCACGATCACGGACGCCGCGATGTCATAGCGCTCAACTACGCACACGCCGGACACGGGGTAGGGGCGATCGTGCCGAACCTCCCGACCGCACCGACGATCAACTCGCGCTACGGATTGCTCCACTTCGGAGGAACACCTCAGCCGATGCGGCAGCACGCGCCGAGTCATGGGCCAAGCTCCTACGCTTCCTCAGTCAGCTCCGGTAGACCAGCCCTGTCTCCTCCGGACATCTGGCAGGAGCCTGGCCGCTTGGGCCAGTGTTCGCGAATGTCCCCTGACCGACCGGTTCCCTTGCGGATCATCCCATCCAGGCGCGGGGAACTTGCGGATGCGCTGACCAGCGCGCGCGCCGATGATGAGTTCCAGGGAGCTTCGGTGAACAGCTACCTGCTGATGATCACGTTCCGGGTCTGGTTCTGCGAGATCGCGGTCTCGGGGCTGAACTACTTCGTGCTAATGAAGCGCGTGTACGAGCCTCGCGTAGGCGTGCTGCGCGCCCACCGGATCGGGATGACGACCCGGATCATCTACATCTTCCCCTTCGCCTACGTGCTCGTGCGAGTCGCCGACGTCGACACCGTGCCTGAGATGCTGCTCGCCGGGACGTTCTGGCTCGTGTTGGTGCTCGCCTTCGAGTGGGTCGGGAGCTTCATCCTCCGCCGCCCCGTCCACGAGATCCTCGAAGGCTGGCACGTAGAGAACGGCTACCTGTGGCCCTACGTCCTCGCGGCGTACTTCCTCTCACCCCTGATCATGGGGCTTCTCCTGAACCGCGGGTGAACCGACGACACAGCTGTCGCCTGGGCCAGTGTTCGGGAATGTCCCTCGAACGCAGGAGGCGATACTCCGGTGGTGCAAGGACGTGATGCAAACGACCCGTCGGGGCCGGCGGGAGGCGGGATCGTTCTCCGAACAGCGCGGCTGATCCTTATCCCGCTGGCACGGCTCCACGAGACCGAGCACGCACGAGCGTCTGGGAACGCCGCCGACGCATTGCGTGACACCCGCGCCGCCGAGGTGCAGTGGCGAGAGCACGGCTTCGGCCCCTGGGCGATCCGAGACAGGCTGGACGACAGCTTCCTCGGTGGCGCTGAACTGCGCTTTGCCGGCGATGGCATCGACGGAATCGAGCCCGACGAAGTCGAGGCGGGCTGGTGGGTGTCCAAGGACCGCCGGAACGAAGGCGTCGCGACCGAGGCGATGAAAGCGGCCATCGATGACCTCTGGAGCCGTACCGACGTCGAGAGCATCACGGCGTACATCGAGGAAGGAGAGAACGAACCGTCGCGCCGCCTGGCAACCAAGCTCGGATTCAAAGTGCGCGGCTCCGGCCGTGGGCGTTCGGCAGAACCAATGGTTGTGTACGAGCTTCGGCGAGGTGATTGGCGTCGACTGGGCCAGCGTCCTCTCGCTTGAGAGCTGTGCACGCATTGTCACAGGGTTGAGATCCGCCCCGGCACTCCCTCCATGACGCGTTCGAGGGAGGGTCAGATAGACCGTGCTCGGGGTTCCAGCTCGGATGGCAGCAGAGTGTCGGTCCTGGTGGTTGCCGGCCGTAGCCGCATGACGACGTCGAGGCCGCCTGAGGCCGATTCGCGGAGCTCGATCTCGCCGCCATCAGCGACGAGCAATCGCGCGACGATCGCGAGACCCAGCCCGAAGCCGTCGCCGCCGTCGCGGGCGCGCCAGAAGCGGTCGAAGGCGCGCGTCCGCTCGTCGGCGTTCATGCCGGGCCCTTCGTCGATCACGTGTAGCTCGACCCAGCCGTCTGCGCTGTGGGCTGAGATCGTGATCGTCGCTCCGTCGCGCGATGCGTCGAGGGCGTTGGCGAGGAGATTGTCGAGTATCTGTTCGATCCGGCCGGGGGTGACGAGCGCAGCAAGGGCCGGGTCAAGCTGGTCTTGGAGGTGGACGTCGCGTTCGTCGGCGAGCGCAGACCAGGCGGCGAGGCGTTCCTCGACGACGGCCTGAAGATGGATCGCCTGCGGCGCTGTCGGAGCGCGGTCTGCACGCGCGAGGGTGAGCAGGCCGTCGACGAGGGCAGAGAGCCGTTCGACCTCAGTGAGCGCACCCTCGAGCTCGGGCTTGCCCGGGGCGGTGACGTCGCGGTCGAGGTTCTCGAGCCGGAGGCGAAGCGCGGCCAGGGGCGTTCGCAGCTGGTGCGAGGCGTCGGCGAGGAACGCATCCTGGGAGCGAACGAGCGTGTCCACCTTCGCACCCATGGTGTTGAAGGTCTCGGCCAGGCGTCGGACCTCAGGTGGGCCTTCGACTCTGGCTCGGGCCGTGAGATCTCCGGCGCCGATGGCGTCGGCGGCCTGCTCGAGGCGGTCGAGCGGTCGGACCACCCAGCGCGCGAGCACCGCTGCGGTCGCCGCCGCGACGGCGAGGACGGCGGCGGCGATGGCGGCCAGGACGGTCCAGTAGCGGTGGATGCGAGAGTCCACGGAGGAGGTCGGGTAGGTGATGCGGACGGCGCCGTGGACGACGCCGCTGGAGGCGGCCGGCACGGCGACGTAGAGGAGGTCGGTGCCGAGCGACTGCGAGAACCGCGTGCCGGTGGAGATCTCGCCGGCGAGTGCTCGATCGATCTCCGCGCGCGAGGAGAAGTCTCGGCTGCCGGTGGGCGCGGAGTCGACGATGGCGCGCCCGCGGCTGTCGACGACGAGGACGCGACCGCCGGTCTGGGTGGTGTAGTCGGCTGCGATCCGTGGAACCTGTTTCGGCACGGGCGTCCCCTGCTCGAGTGCGTCCTCGACGAGGGTGGCGAGCGCGACGGCGTCGCGCTCGACCTTGCCGGCGAGGTCCTGCCTCTCGCTGTGCGCGTAGGAGATCGCGAGCGGGATCTCGAGCAGCGCGAGCACGAGCACGGCGACGGCGAGGTAGGTCGCGAGGAGCCGGCGTCTCATGGCTGCGGTGCGAGCCGGAGGCCGACGCCGCGCACCGTCTCGATCCAGCGTGGGTCACCGAGCTTCTTTCGCAACGAGGCGACGTGGACGTCGATCGTCTTCGTCGGTCCGAACCACTCGGTGTTCCAGACCTCGCGCAGCATGTGGTCGCGGCTGACGACGGCGCCAGGATCGGAGGCGAGGAGCGCGAGCAGGTCGAATTCCTTCGGTGTCAGCGCGAGCTCGCTTCCGTCCAGCGTCGCGCGGCGTGAGCGAGGGTCGAGCTCGAGCGTGCCGGCACGCAGGCGGGTGTCGTCCGCACCGCGATGTGTGCGCCGCAATACGGCCCGGATCCGTGCGACGAGCTCGCGGAAGCCGAACGGCTTGATCACGTAGTCGTCTGCGCCGAGCTCCAGGCCGACGACCCGGTCGACCTCCTCGCCCTTGGCGGTGACGACGATGATCGGCACGTCGGAGCGGGCGCGCAACAGCCTGCAGACCTCGGTTCCGTCGATGTCGGGGAGCCGGAGGTCGAGCAGCACCAGATCGGGGAGGGGGGCGGCGAGCGCCGCAGCGCCGGTCGCGACGCGGCTGACGTCGAAGCCTTCGCGCCGGAGTCCCTCGACGAGAGGCTTCGCGATCGCGTCCTCGTCCTCGACGACCAGGATCCTCATACACGGGATCGTGACACGCAGCCGCGCAGCCGCCTCGGTGGAAACCCCGAATCTTTACCCCGGCTTGGAGTTGATTTACCTGCGCCGCGCCCGACCCTAACCAGCGCGCTCCTACTGTCGGGGCATCGACTCGAAACGGAGGTTCCCATGCACCGTAAGCACCTGTTCCCGCTCGTAGTACTCCTGGCCGCCGCTGTTGTCGCTGGTCTGCTCGCCCTCACGCGCACCGTTGATCTGGGCCAGCCTGCGACGGCGTCGACCGGCGCCGATCCGGCGATTGCCTTCCGGCTCAAGGAGCTCGACCGTTTCGAGTTGTCGCTGCGCCAGCAGCTCGCGAAGGCCAAGACACCGGCTGCTGCTGCTCCGAAGACCGTCTACCGGCGAGCGGCCGCGCCTGCAGCTCCCGCCGCCGGGTTCTCCGAGCACGAGGACGAGCACGAGGACGAGGGACGGGATGACTAACCACGTCGCGCGTCTCTACCTCCTCGCGGCGTCCGTGCTCGGGCTCTTCATCGCCTGGGCAGGCATCGCCGCGCAGCCTTGGCAGCAGGCGGCGGCGGCACCGGCTCCGGCTTCGCCCGCGCTCGCCGCCTACGAACAGCGCCTCCGCGGCGACGCCGCGCTGGTCGCGCGGATCGTCGCCCTCCGGCAGGCCCGGCCGGCGGCGCCGGCCGTCCGCGTGGTCACGCTGCCGCCGCTGACGACGACGAAGACGTCCTGATGCTCCGTCACCAGTTCCGGGCGATGGGTACCGAGATCGAGCTCCTGCTCGAAGCAGACGACGACGTGCCGTTCGCGCAGGCGGAGGACGAGTTCCGGCGGCTGGAGTCGCTGCTCTCTCGCTTCCAGCCCGACTCGGAGCTCTCTCGGCTGAACCGTGCCGGCGCGCTGAGCGTCGGACCCGAGCTGCTCGAGCTCGCGGAGCTCGCCGTGGCGGCCCGCAAACGCACCGCCGGCCGCTTCGACCCCACTGTCCACGACGCGGTAGCCGCGGCGGGCTACGACCGGTCGTTCGAGCTCATCGACGGCTCGGGCGGCCGGCCGCCCGCAGCACCGCCGCGCTGCGGTGGCCGGGTCGGCGTCGATCGCGTCACCGCCCGCGTCACGCTCGAGCCCGGCTACCGGCTCGACCTGGGCGGTATCGCCAAAGGCTGGGCGGCAGATCGCGTGCTCGCTCTCCTCCGCGAGGCGGGGCCTGCACTCGTGAATGCCGGCGGCGACGTTGCCGTGGCCGGGCGGCCGTGGCCGGTCGGTGTCGACACCCCGGACGGGACGATCACGCTCGAACTCGACCGAGGCGGGCTCGCCACGAGCGGCTGCGACCGCCGTCGCTGGCGCCAGCAGGGTCAGGAGCGCCACCACCTGATCGACCCGGCCACCGCGCTCCCCGCCCAAGGGGACCTGCTGACCGTGACCGTCGCCGCGCCCACTGCCGCCGAGGCGGAGGTGCTCGCGAAGACCCTCTTCCTCGCCGGCGGCACGGAGCAGGCGACCGCCGAGGCGGAAGCCCTCGGCGTCCCCGCGGTGCTCGTCACGCGCGCCGGCGCGACGCTGCTCGCCGGAGGACTCGCATGAAGAGCGACCCGACGTTCTGGATCCTCGCGCGCGCCAGCGGCCTGATGGCCTACACGCTGCTGACGTCCTCCGTCCTCGCCGGACTCGTCCTGAAGGCGCGTCCGTTCGGACGCTCGCTCCAGCCTGCCACCGTGACCGACGTCCACCGCTTCCTCGCCCTCCTCGGCCTCGGTGCGCTCGTCCTGCATGCCACGACGCTCGTCCTCGACAACGCCGTCCACATCTCGCCTGCGGCGCTCTTCGTCCCCGGACTCGTCCCTTACCGGCCTGTCTGGACGTCCTGCGGCGTCCTCGCCGGCGAGCTGATGCTGCTGATCTACGCCTCCTTCTCCGTGCGCCGGCGGATCGGAACGCGCGTCTGGAGGCGCCTGCACTGGTTCACCTACCTCGTCTTCGCCCTCGCCACCGTCCACGGCCTCGCGGCCGGCACCGACAGCGGTACGCCGTGGGCGCTGGCGTTCTACGGCGCCGCGGTCGGCTCCGTCCTTGCCGCCACCGGCTGGCGCGCACTCGTCCCACCCACCCAAGGAGGTCAGAACCGTGTTCCGAATCGAGATCGACCGCACGCTGTGTAGCGGCTTCGGCTCCTGCCTCGACGCCGCGCCTGGACTGATCGAGCTCGGCGGAGACGGCATCGCTGTCGCCCGTGTCGAATCCACCGACGCTCCGGCCGCGTTCGAGGCCGCGCACTCCTGCCCGATGGGCGCGATCACGATCGTCGAGGCGCAGGGGGAGCTCGCCGCGTGAACCCGGCTGGCGTCCTCGTTGTCGGCGCCGGGCTTGCTGGTAGCCGGTGCGCCGAGACACTCCGCGCGGAGGGTTACAGCGGCCGAATCGTCCTCGTCGGCGACGAGCCGCACCCGCCCTACGAGCGGCCCGCGCTCTCGAAGGAGCTACTCGCCGGCACGCGAACCGACCTCGAGCTCCGTCCCCGATCGTTCTGGGACGAGCGCGGGATCGAGCTTCGTCTCAGCACCCGCGTCCTCGACCTCGGTCTTCGCGAGCGCACGGCCGAGACCAGCGCCGGGCCGGTCCGCTGGGACGTGCTCGTCCTCGCAACCGGCGCCCGCGCACGACCGCTGCAGGCGCTCCTCGATCGGCCGGGCGTCCACAGCCTGCGCACCCGCGCCGACGCCGACCGTCTCCGCCGCCGCCTGGCGCCCGGTGCGCGGCTCGCCGTCGTCGGCGCCGGCTTCGTCGGCACCGAGGTCGCGTCCACCGCCACTGCTCTCGGTGTTCACGTGACCCTGCTCGAAGCCGGGCCTGCGCCGTTCGAGCGGCTGCTCGGACGCGAGGTCGGCCTCCTGCTCGCGGACCGCTATCGCGCCCACGGCGTCGAGGTCCGAGTCGAAGCGGCCGTCGAGCGCATCAGGCCCGGCCTCGGCGGCAGGCCGCACGTGCTCCAACTCTCCGACGGAGCCGACATCGTCTGCGACATCGCGCTCGTCGCCGTCGGCAGCAAGCCCGCCGGCGACCTGGTCGGCCCCGCGGCGGTACAAACCGACGCGCTCGGACGGACGAGTCTGCCCGGCGTCCACGCCTGCGGCGACGTCGCGGCCTGGTGGCGGCCGTCCCTCGACCGGCACGTCCGCAGTGAGCACTGGACAAGCGCCGCTGCGCAGGGAGCAACCGTCGCCCGCGACCCTCCTCGGGCACGGCGAGCCGCTCGACCAGCCCGGCTACTTCTGGTCCGACCAGTTCGGCCTCCGCCTGCAGCACATCGGCGGCGACGAGCCCTGGGCAGAGATCACGCTCGACGGCACACCCGACACCTTCACGGCCCGCTACGTCAGCGCCGACGGCCGCCTCGTCGCCGCTCTTCTCGGCAACCGGCCCCAGCACGCCGCGTCCCTCCGACGGGAGATCGCAACCGCGCACGGGCCGAGCGACCGTTCGCGCATCGCGGTCGGCGTCTGAGGTGGACCCGGCTCGGCTTTCGCGCACACGTGATCGAGAGCCGCGCCGCTCCCGCGATAGGGTCTCCGGCGTGCACGGGAGAGTCGTCGCCCGCGAGGTCGGGCCGGCGATCATCGGCGTCCTCGTCCTCGCCGAGGCCGTCCTCTGGATCGTCGCGCGGCCGGCCGGGGAGCCTACTGCGCGCTACGTCGGGCAACTGCTGGGCGCCGAGTCGATCCTGCTCCTGTCGATTGGGCTCGTGCTCATCAGCACGCTGCCGTGGGTGGAGGAATGGTTCGACGGGATCGACAAGGCGGCGGTCTGGCATCGCCGTGTGGCGATCACCGGCCTCGTCCTGCTGGCTCCGCACGTGCTGCTGGCGTCCAACCCGGACGGCACCGCGCTCGGCGGGCCACTTGGTGTGATCGGGGCCATCGGCCTGGTGGCGCTCGCGCTCTGGGCGATCCTGCCGCGGTGGCAATCGGTGGTGCCGGCGCCGCTGCGGGGCCTCGTGCTCGCGTCCCGCGACGCACCGGTCGTGCGTGATCTTCGCCGCACCTTCGGCGGCTACGAGCGCTGGCGAGCGCTGCACCGAACTACGGGGCTGTTCGTCGCCGCCGGTTTCGTGCACGGCGTGCTCGACGCAACGATGTTCGACGAGGCACCGGTCCTGCGTTGGAGCTACGTGGCAGTCGGCGCCGTCGGGTTGGGGTTCTACGCCTACCGCGAACTCCTGGCGCGCTTCTTCCTGTCGCTGCATGACTACCAGGTGGAGGCGGTCCGCGAGATCGACGACGGCCTGGTCGAGGTCGCGCTGCGCCCGATCGGCCGTGCCATGTTTTTCGTGCCCGGCCAGTTCGCGATGATCTACCTCGAGGCCAAGGACGGCTGGCACCGTCATCCGTTCACGATCTCGAGCTCTCCGCGCGAAGATGTCGTGCGCGTCACCGTCAAGGCGCTCGGCGACTACACGTCGCGCCTCCAGGAGCTGATCGAACCGGGGATGCCCGCGGTCATCGGCGGACCGCACGGACGCTTCAATCACTGGCGCGGAACCGAGCGTCAGGTGTGGATTGCCGGCGGCGTCGGCGTCGCGCCATTCCTGAGCTGGCTGCGTGCACTCGACGGTCGGCTGCCACATCGCGTGGACTTCTTCTACACCGCCTACGGCGAGGCGCCGTTCGCCGAGGAGATCCGCGAGATCGCGGAAAGACACGAATCGCTGCACGCGCATCTGATCGACACCGCCAGCGAGGGCCGCCTCAGCTCCGACCGTGTTCTCGCCATCGCCGGTGGCAAACCACGCGAGCTGTCGGTCTTCATGTGCGGTCCGCGGGCGATGGTGCGCAGCTTCGAGAGCCAACTGCGGCTGGCGGGCGTGCCGTCCAGGCGCATCCACCGCGAGCACTTCGACTGGCGGTAAGACGTCCTGAGGGAGCGGCTGGGAGAAGCGAGCGGACGCTCGGACCGTCACGTCAGCTGAGGAGCGCTTGGCGCCAACTCAGACGAGAACGCCGCCGCGGTGGTCTGGCGTTTAGGACGTCATCTGGCCTGCGCCCTCTCGTCTGGCCTCCTCTTCCATCCGTGCGAGCCGCGTGTAGTAGTCGGGGAACTCATTCAAGTGCGCCAGCGCGATCTTCCCCGTCACCACGGGATCGTTGTTGGTGACGTCCGTGACGGGATCGTGAAGACCATGCTCCAGCTCGACATCCAAACCCATCCGGAACTGCTCAACGTCGAATGAAGCCGTAGTCCAGTCAACCCCGATGTCCGACCCGATCTGCTTCGCCTCGTCGCTCGTGAAGCTCGTCCCTTCACTCATGACTGCGCCCCTTTCGTCTCGCCTGTCCGAATCCGCATCGTACGAGCTTGCGGCGCCAGGACGATCACCTGGGCCAGCGTTCGGGAATGACGCCTGTGCCGTCGAGCTGAACGGCTGCTCGGGGACGCCTAAGCTCGCCGCGCGTACTCGACGGTGGCGAATGGCCAGTCTGATTCGAGCCACTCAGTCACGGCGCGCCAGAGCGGGGTGTCTAGGTGCGCGTGGCTCTTCCGCACCCAGGAGAGGGCGGAGGCGGCGTAGTCGCTGTCGGGGAGCGGGTAGATGTAAACGCACCCGATCACGTCACGGCCGCCCGGATCGAGCACCGTGTATGTGAACCCCTTCCGGTTGCGGAAGTCGTCGGCGTGGCGCTGCAGGTCGGCGCGGTTCTCGTCCCGCGTCATCTCTCGCGGCCAGGAGCCGTCGGGGAACCCAGGCGTCGCCGCGATGTGCTCCATGGACGACGTCCAGGCGTCGTAATCGTGCTCGTTGTGCTCGGGCGTAAGCGGTTCGAGGACGAACTCGGAAGTTTCGAGCCCGAGCGGGACATCGAAGTCGGGCGGGACGAACTCGGCCATGAGCCGATCCTAGGGCGATTGGCTCAAGTGAAGCCAAAGAAGCGAATCGTCACCTGGGCAAGCGTCCTCTCGCGCGACGGGTCTAGACCCGCGTCGCGCTCGGGGTGACGAAGCGAAGCTCGGGCACGTGCTCGAGCTCGCCGACGTCGCGGGCCATCTCGAGGAACGTGTAGAAGCCGGCGCGCTCGCGCGGGCCGAACGAATACCGCAGCTTCTCGAAGTAGCGCGCCAGATAGCCGGCGGGATAGCCGTAACGCTCGCTCGCCTCGTACGCCAGCACCTGCGGCTCGGCGCGCGCGAGTCGAACGGAGGAGACGAGCGCGTGCTCGAGCTCCGCGACGCCGTCGGCGACCGGCTCCGGCGCAGCCCAAACCGCGAAGACCATCGGCAGCCCGGTCTTGTCGAGCCAGAGCTTGCCCAGGTCGTAGTGCGGCGTCGGATCCTCGAACGCGCTCCGGAGCGCCGCGTCGCCGATCAGCAGCTTCGCATCGGCCTCCTCCTCGAGCGGCACGTGCGTAGCGTGCGGGAGCAGCACCTTCGCGAGGACGACGGAGGTCGCGCTCTCCGGCGTGACGGCGATCGAGCGGATCTGCGGGAACGGCGTCCGCGAGACGAGCTGGATCGAGTCGACGGCGCCCTCGGAGGAGACACACATCCGCGGCAGGATCCGCAGGCTCGACGCGTGCCGGGCGTACTCGATCGAGGAGATCGGCGCCAAGTCGAGCCCGCCGTCGAGGAGCATCCGGTTCAGCTCGGTCGGGACGCCCTGCACCTCTTCCACCTCGGCGTTCAGCCGGTGGAAGACCGGTGCCATGTTCACGTAGCTGATGCGTCCGAGCCTGATCACTGGTGGTCCTTCCAGTGCCGTCGAGCTTCTGGGTCGCGAGCACCAAGCGAGAGGCCGCACGCGTCCGCGGCGCAGGCCGGAAGCCTGCGCAAGGGCGCGGGTGGTCTCTCGCGCCGTGTGATCGCGAGACAGAAGCCGGCATGTATTGCTGGAAGGAGCACTAGTGCCTCCGGTTGACGACAGCGTCGGCGAGGGTCTCGAGCTCCTCCCGGTGGAGGCTGCCGTCGAGGCTTGCCCGCGCCCGACCAGCGTAGTCGAGCGCGACGTCCCGCGAGCGTTCGAGCGCGCCCGTGGCCGCGACCCTGATCAGCACGCCCTCGACCGGCCCGCCCGCGAGCGCCGCCCGGACGACGTCGTCCTCCCGCGCCGCAAGCAGCAGCGGCAGCGTCGGCGTCCCCTCGCGCAGGTCGGTACCGGCGACCTTCCCGGTCTCGATCGTGTCGCCGGAGCAGTCGAGGATGTCGTCCGCGATCTGGAATGCGACCCCGAGGTTGAGGCCGAAGCGGCCGAGCGTCCCGCCTGAGCCGAGCGAGCACGCCGCCTCGAACAGCTTCCCCGTCTTCAGCGAGCAGCGCTCGAGATACGCCTCGACAGTCGTGTCCGGATCGTGCAACTGGCCCCGCTGCATCGCCTCGCCGCGGGCGAGGCAGAGGCAGGCGTCCGCGAGCACCGCGACCGCGCCGACGTCGCCCTCGGCGGCGAGCTCGGCGAAGGCACGGGCGAACAGATAGTCGCCGGTCGCGCGGGCGGCATCGGCGCCGTGCGCCGCCCAGGCGGCCGCCTTGCCGCGCCGGACCTTCGCGCCGTCGATCAGGTCATCGTGGACGAGCGTCGCCATGTGCACGAGCTCGACGGCGACGCCGGCAGCGACCGGGGCCGGTGCGTCCGGCGGGGCGCAGAGGAACGCGAGCAGCGGCCGCAGCCGCTTCCCACCTGCCGCGAGCGCATCCGCCCCGACGTCGGCGACGCGACCCACATGCGCTCCGACGGCGGCGCCGAGCCGGTCCTCGACCTCCGCCATGTACTCGTCGACCCCCGGAAGGGCAACAACCGCCTCGAGCGTCGTCACGCAGCGGTCCCGGTGTGGAGCGCGACGATCCCGCCGCCCAGGCGGCGGCACGCGACCTCGCCGAAGCCGTGGCCGCGCATCAGCTCGGCCAGCTCGTCCGGGCCGGGAAAGCGGCGCACGCTCGCCGGAAGATAGGTGTAGGCCTTGCCACCTGGGAGGATCTTGCCCGCCAGGGGGATCAGCACGTCGAACCAGAGCCGGTAGAAGAGCTTCAGCGGCCCCTTCGGCCGCGTGATCTCGAGGATGCCGACGCGGCCGCCCGGCTTCAGCACCCGGCGCAGCTCGTCGAGACCGCGCTCGAGGTCGGCGACGTTGCGGACGCCGAAGCCGATCGTGGCGGCGTCGAAGGAGGAGTCCTCGAACGGCAGCTCGAGCAGGTCGCCCTGGATCCACTCGATCGCAGGCTCCTTCCGCCGGGCCCGCTCCAGCATCCGTCCAGAGAAGTCGAGCCCGATCACCTCGGCGGCGCCCGCCTTGCGGGCCGCCACGGCCAGATCGCCCGTGCCGCAGCAGCCGTCGAGCACGCGGTCGCCCTCGGTGACGACCTCGCGCACGGTCAGGCGGCGCCAGCGCTGGTCGAGCCCGACCGTCATGACGCGGTTCATCAGGTCGTAGACCGGGGCGATCCGGTCGAACATCGAGCGGACGCCCTCGGCGGGCAGCGTGCCGGACTCGTGGGTCACTGCCCCCACCTGGCGACGAGCGTGTTGTCGAGCCCGAGCTGGTCGAGGATCCGGGCGACGACGAAGTCGACGAGGTCGTCGATCGTCTCGGCGCCGTGGTAGAAGCCGGGCGCGGCGAAGAGGATGACGGCGCCCGCCTGCTGCAGCGTCGTCAGGCCCTGGAGGTGGATGAGCGAGAGCGGCGTCTCGCGCGGCACGAGGACAAGCTTGCGTCCCTCCTTGAGCGCGACCGACGCCGCGCGGTGGATCAGGTTCGCCATTGCCCCGGCGGCGACCGTGCCGACCGTGGACATCGAGCACGGACAGACGACGTACGCGTCGACCTTCGCCGAGCCGGAGGCATACCGGCTCTTGTAGTCGTTGATCCCGTACACCGTCACGTTGGCGGCACCCGCCGTGAAGCGCTCCAGCACCTCCTCGCGCGGGAGGGTCGCGTCGCCGTAGAGCTCCGTTGCGATCACCTCGACGCCTGCGGCCGACGCGGCGAGGCCGACCTCGCAGCCCGCGTCCGCGAGCGCGTGCAGCAGCCTGACGGCGTACGGCGCGCCCGACGCGCCGGTGACGCCGAGGAAGACGTTCATGGGACTAGCCCTTCGGGCCCTTGGAGGCGGCGAGGAAGGCGCCGAGCTTGGCGAGATTCTCCTCGCCGAGCCCCGCGAACGGCGGCATCACGTTGTTCCCGTACTTCGCCGGATTGGAGACGTACTCGGCGAAGTACTCCGGTGTCCGGCCGCTCGCACCGACGTCGGAGAGGTCCGGTGCGCCGAGGTTCGAGGCGCCTGCGCCGAGGTAGGTGTGGCAGTTGGCACAGCCGACCTGGGCGAAGATCTCCGCTCCGGCGACGGCGTCCGCGACGTCCGTGAAGCCCTGCGCCTCGGCCCACTCCGGGACGTCCGCTTTGAGCTCCGAGCCGAGCGCCTCCTTGGCGGTTGCGCCCTTGTACGTCAGCGTGCCCATCGCCAGGACGACGATGATCGCAGCGACGATCGCCACGGGCCGCCGCGAAAGGCGCCGCTCGCGGCGGAGGTCGATGAAGGGCAGCGCGATCAAGATCGCGAGCAGGATGTTCGGCACGCCGACCGTGCCGATCACGACCGTGTCCGGCCACTTGAAGATCCGGAGCAGATAGAAGAGGAAGTAGAAGAACCAGTCCGGGCGCGGGACGAAGTTGGTCGTCCCCGGGTCGGCCTCCTCGGTGAAGTGCGGGCCGAGCCAGCCGGGATCCTCGGTGCCCTCGGCGGTGAAGTACCAGACGCAGGCGAGGCCGATGATCACGCTGACGACGACGAGGCTCATCACCGTGTCGTGGAACATCGCGTACGGGAAGAACGGCTTCCCCTCGCGCTCGACGTCCTCCTTGTACCGCTTGTGCTGAGCGCGCCGCTCCTGGATCCGCCTACTCGCCATTCGCGCTCCTCCCGGCCGGCCGGACGAGCCCGCGCCGGCCGCCGGCGGGAGGCTTCGGCTCACCGCGGTCGCGACCTGCCGCCTCGTCCGACCACGGCGGCGACGAGACGCCGAGCCGGATCACGAGGTAGAGGTGGAGGCCGATCAGCGCGAAGATCGCTCCGGGGATGACGAGCATGTGCAGCGAGTAGAACTTGGTCAGCGCATCCGAGGTGATCTCGGAGCCGCCGGAGAGGAACTGCGCCAGGAACGGCCCCACCACCGGTGCGGTCCCGTTCAGGTTGATTCCGACCACCGTCGCCCAGTACGCGGTCTGGTCCCAGGGCAACAGGTAGCCGGTGAAGCCCTCCAGCATCCCCATCGCGAGCAGCAGCACGCCGATGATCCAGTTCAGCTCACGCGGGTACTTGTAGGCGCCGAAGAGGAAGACCCGCGCCATGTGGAGGAACATCAGGATGATGAAGACGCTCGCGCCCCACTTGTGCATGCCGCGGACGAGCCAGCCGAGCGTCAGGTCGTTGGTGATGAACTGGATCGACTGGTACGCCGATTCGGGATCCGGCTTGTAGTACATCGCCAGAACGACGCCGGTGATCGCCTGGACGAGGAACGCCGTCAGCGTCGCCGAGCCGAGCGTGTGGAACCAGTTCGTGTCGCGCGGCACCTTGCGGAAGAGGAAGTACTTGGTCGCGCCGACGAGGCCGGAGCGCTCTTCGAGCCAGTCGAGCGGGTAGAGGGCGACTTGCTTGAGCTGCTCGCCGCGCGTCGGCGCCGTGGCTATTGCGGCACCTCGATCGGGTAGAGCCAGGCGGAGTACCCGTCGACGTGCACGCCCGGCACCTGGCGGTTGTACCTGTAGATGCGAGCGTTCGCGCCGGCGCCCTCGACCTTGGCGACGCTGAAGAACTTGCCGACGACCAGGTTGCCGTTGATGATCGAGAACTCGGAGCGGTCGAGCGCCCGCACAGGCGGGCCGGCGACCCTGTTCCCTTCGGTGTCGTACTGGCCACCGTGGCACGGACAGCCGAAGCCGGTGACGAGAACCGGGGTGACCGAGACGTTCTGCGGCCCGATCTCCTTGTGCTCGTCCTCCATGATCAGGCCGTTCGGCTGCACCGGGCAGCCGAGGTGGGCGCAGCGTGAGTAGAGCATCGTGAACGACGGCACGTCGTCGTCGTTTCTGCCGTTGTTGCGGATGTACATCGTCCGCCGCGTCACCTCGCCGACGTTCGGGTCCTCGAGGAACGTCGTGATCACGAACTCGCCCTCGGGGAAGTCGTCGATCGGCCCGAGCTCGATCTCGTGCTCGTGCGTGTTCGTGAACGACGGCAGCACGGCGAAGCCGAGCACGGGCAGCGTGATCAGGCCGCCGATCAGGCCGCCGAGACCGAGCGTGGCGACGGAGAGGAAGGTGCTGCGCGGGTACTCCGCCGGGCCTTCGTCCTCCTCCGGAGTGATCGCGACGTAGGCGTCCTCGCGCCGCTCGGGCGCGACCTCTGGCGCCGGAGCGCGAACCGGTCGCGTCACGTCGCGGATCCAGAGGAAGCCGAAGACGAGCGCAATCACGCCGCCCACGACGGCGACGATCGTGCTGACGACGATCCCGGTCAGCACGCACGCAATGCCGACGGCGAAGCCGATCGGCCACAGGCTCGGCGGCGGCAGGTGCGGCTGGTCGTTCTCGCTCAAGTCTCTGGATTCAACCCCTGCGTCTGGCGCGCTGTCAACGACGTATCAGCTGCCGCAACCCGCGGCGAGAGCCATTCTGTACCGAAACACCGTCGGCATGCGCCGGTATCCCGTACTCGGCCCAGCGGCGGTCGACGAGCTCCCGGATCTCCTCGCTCATGGCGATCTCCTCGGGCCACTCCCGCGCCCCTTCCTCCGGCAGCTTCGCCGTCGCGTCGATCCCGAGCTTGCCTCCGACGAACTGCTGGGCGGGCGCGTGGTCGAGGTGGTCGAGCGGCCCCTCGGCGATGACGACGTCGCGCTTCGGGTCGACGTTCGCGCCGACGTAGAAGAAGACCTCCTCGTAGTCGTGCACGTTCACGTGCGCGTCGACGACGACGACCGCCTTGGAGAGGCTGAGCATCCCGAGCCCCCAGATCGCGTGCATGACCTTGTGCGCGTGGCCGGGGAACGCCTTCCTGATCGAGACGATCACGCAGTTGTGGAACGCGCCGGACACCGGGAGGTCGTAGTCGACGATCTCCGGGACGGTCATCCTGATCGCGGGCAGGAAGATCCGCTCGGTCGCCTTCCCGAGCCAGGCGTCCTCCTGTACGGGCTTGCCGACGACGATCGAGGGATAGATCGCGTCGCGGCGCATCGTGATCGCCGAGAGGCGGAAGACCGGGAACGGCTCCGCGGCGGTGTAGTAGCCGGTGTGGTCGCCGAACGGGCCTTCGAGCCCGACCTCGCCCTTCTCGATTGTCCCCTCGAGAACGATCTCGGCGTTCGCCGGCACCTCGAGGTCGACGGTCTTCGCCTGCACCAGCTCGACCGGCTCCCCCCGGAGGAACCCGGCGAGCATGAACTCGTCGATGTGCTTCGGGAGCGGCGCGCTCGCGGAGTAGGCGGTGACCGGATCGAGGCCGAGCGCGACGGCGACCGGGATCTTCCCGTCGGTGGCGAGGTAGTCGGCGCGGCCGTCCTTGTGGATCTGCCAGTGCATGTAGGTCGAGCGGGCGTCGATCTTCTGCATCCGGTACATGCCGACGTTGCGGACGCCGGTGTGCGGGTCCTTCGTGATCACCGCCGGGAGCGTGATGAACGGCGCCGGGTCGCCGGGCCAGCAGCGCTGGATCGGGAGCAGGCCGAGGTCGATGTCGTCGCCCGTGAGCACGATCTCCTGGCTGGCGCCGCGCGAGACCGACTTCGGCAGCGAGTCGGCGATCGACTTCAGCTTCTTCAGCCCGCGCACCTTGTCGGCCAGCCCCTGCGGCGGCTGCATCTCGAGCACGTCCTCGAGCTTGCCGGCGACGTCGTCGAGCCGCTCGACGCCGAAGGCCATGCACATGCGGCGCTCGGTCCCGAACTGGTTGATCAGCAGCGGGTGGCGCGAGCCGCGCGGATTTTCGAACAGGAGCGCAGGCCCGCCGCTCTTCACCGTCCTGTCGACGATCTCGGTGATCTCGAGGTCGGGGTCGACCTCGGCGGCGACACGGACGAGCTCACCTTCGTCCTCGAGCAGGCGAATCCAGTCGCGCAGGTCGCTGGGCGGGGCCACGGCGTCAGTCTACGGACGAGCCTCGGCCGGTTGTGCCACCGTCGTGTCGAGCGCCAGCGCGACCGCTTCGTCCGTGTGGAGACCGCGACCCCGAGCGACCGCAACATCCCACTCGATCGCGCCGAGCGCATCGGCGCCGGCGCGCTCCGCGCGGTCGCGCGCATGCCGCTCGACCGCCTCGGGCTGAGCTCCGCAACGCACCCGGATCGCATCTGCGG
This sequence comes from uncultured Gaiellaceae bacterium, assembly GCA_963705515.1. Lineage (GTDB taxonomy): Bacteria > Actinomycetota > Thermoleophilia > Gaiellales > Gaiellaceae > Gaiellasilicea. The sequence continues at coordinate 258,112 of CAVPJV010000008.1, read as the reverse complement.
CGCCGAGGAGCGTCGCTGCGCGCACGCGGTCGAGTGGAACCCCCCACGCCGCAATTCCTTCCAGCGCGCCGGCGACGCCTTCGAGCTCCGAAAGCGACTGGAAGAGCGTCAGCGCCTCGGTGAGCACCGACTGCGCCCGCTCGTGATCCGTCGGAGTCAGCGCCAGGCCGAGGTGTGAGAGCGCACACGCCGCGTGTGAGAGCGCGCCGAGCCGGCGCGAGATCCCGATCGACTCCTCCAGGAGAACACGTGCGCCGTGGTGGTCGTCGGCGAGCAGCCGAAGCACCGCCAGGTCGTCGAGCGCCCCGGCGACAGTGAGCTCGTCGCCGGCCGCGCGCAGTGCCTCGAGCGCGTCCCGCTGGTGGCGTTCCGCCAGTCCGAGATCGCCGGCAGCTAATGCTGTATTGCCCAGGCTGAGGAGGGCGAACGCCGCACCGCGTTCGTCGCCGAGTCGGCGCTTGAGCTCGAGGGACTCGGCAAGCGCCGTCTCGGCCTCACCCAGGCGTTCGAGATGGTAGAGCGCAATTCCTAGGCCGTTCAGCGCGCGAGCCAGCCCCTGTTGATCGCCGCAGCTGCGGCAGAGCGCAACCGCCTCGCCATGCAGGCGCGCTGCCTCCTCGAACCTGAGCGCCCGAGCCTGCATGATCCCCGCGGCGTACAGGCCGTGGATGCGCGCCGAGCTGGACGCGCCGGGAAGGTCGAGTGCGGCTTCGAGCCTCCGAGCTCCTTCCTCGAAGTGGCCGCGCGTCTCCCAGAACGTCCGCGCCGCGCCGGCCAGCTCGAGTGCGAGGTCGGCTTCCCCGGCCGACACGGCCCAGTCGAGCGCTGCGCGCAGGTTCGGATGCTCCCGATCGAGCTCGAGCAGCCAGCCCTCGGGCCGTTCCCCGTCGAGTGTCCCCACAAGCTGCGTGATCCAGCGCGCGTGGACGCGCGACAACGCATCCGCGTCGTCTGCTCCGAGCCGTCCGCGCGCGTCGCGACGGATCACGTCGAGCATCGAGAAACGGTCCCCGTCGTGCCGGACGAGGCTTTTCTCGACGAGGGAGTCGAGGAGCCGCGGCTCGGTCACGGAAACCGCTTCGGCGGCAGCGAGCGTCCAGCCGCCGGCGAAGATGCCGAGCCGCGCGAACGCCGCCTGCTCCGTTGCGTCGAGCAGCGAGTGGCTCCACTCGATCGTCGCCGTGAGGGTCCGATGCCGATCGGGCGTGTCGCGCCTCGTCCCCGCCAGCACGTCCGGCGAATCGAGCCTGCTCAGCAGTTCTCCGGGCGTGAAGATGGTCGTCTGAGCCGCGGCGAGCTCGAGCGCGAGCGGCAGACCGTCGAGCCGCCTGCAGATGTCGGCGACCGCGCCGTCGCTGCCGCCGAGCGAGGCGCCGACGGCGTCGGCGCGATCGTGGAACAGCTCCACGGCGTCCGCCGGCTCGAGGAGCGGCACCTGGTAGCGCCGCTCGGCAGCGATGTCGAGCGGCTCCCTGCTCGTGACGAGCAGGCGAATGTCCGGCGCTTGCTCGACGAGTTGGGCGAGCGACCCGGCGCAATCGAGCACCTGCTCGAGGTTGTCGAGGACGAGCAGCGCGCGTCGTCCGTCTAGCTCCGCGGCGAGATCGCTGACCGATCCTGCCGCCGCGATCTCGCTCGAGACGAGTCCCGGCTCGCGCACGGTCTCGAGCTCGACCCACGCGACGCCGTCCGGATAGTCGCGTCGAGCGGCCTCCGCGACGGCAAGCGCGAGCCGAGTCTTGCCGGTGCCGCCCGGCCCGAGCAGCGTCACCACGTGATGCTCCCGCAGCAGCGCGGTGACCTCTTCGACCTCCCGCCGGCGGCCGATTAGCCGCGTCGGCGGCCGCGGGGGCGGCCGGAATCCGACCGGTTCGCGGGTGAGTGGCGCAGCGAGCGAGGGGTCCTGGTTGAGAATCGCGAGGTGCAGCTCGCGGAGCTCGGAGCCGGGCTCGATCCCGAGCTGCTCGACGAGCTCCTCCCGAGCCTTAGCGTAGGCGGAGAGTGCGTCCGACTGGCGGCCGGAGCGATAGAGGGCGAGCAGCAACTGTCGCTGCAGCCGCTCGCGCAGCGGGTGCCGCGCCACGAGCGCCTCGAGCTCGGCGACCAGCTCGGCGTTCCTACCGGCGGCAAGCAGAGTGTCGAGCCTGTCCTCCTCGGCTGCAAGACGGAGCTCGTCGAGACGATGAACCTCCGACTGCGCGAACGGCTCGAAGGCGAGATCCGCGAGCGGCGGACCGCGCCAGACTGCAAGTGCTTCGTCGAAGCGGGCCGCCGCGACGGACGGATTCGCCTGCGCGAGGTTCCTGCCTTCCGCCGTCAAACGCTCGAACCGGTCGATGTCGAGCTCGTCCAGTCCAAGGTCAATGCGGTAGCCCGAGCCGTCGCTCACGAGGACGCGATGCGGCTCGCCGCGGCCGACGTCCGGCTCCAAGCTCTTGCGGAGGTGGAAGACGTAACCCTGGAGCGCATTGCGCGCGGTCGCAGGCGCGCTCTCGCCCCAGAGCTCGTCGATCAAGACGTCGCTCGGAACCGAGCTCCCGCGGCGCAGGAGCAGGATTGCCAGCACCGCCCGCTGCTTCGGCCCGCCCAGCGGCAGCACGCGCCCCTCGCGCTCCACTTCTACCGGTCCGAGAAGGCGGTACTTCATTCGGTGCGCCGACTCTAATCCGTTTCGTACTGGTTTCTAAGCGACTCGGGTGAGGCTCTGCCCATCGGATCGCATGGGACGATCCCTTTACGAGGAGGCAGCGATGATCGGTACGTTCTCCACGGTTCGCAGGGTCGCAACCTTGACGGCATTGACGCTCGCAGTGTTTGGCGCTGCCCTCTGCCAGGGCTCCGATGCCCAGGCGTCAGCTGGCTGTCTGTCGGAGTTCGAGGTGCGGAGTTCGATCGGCGGGGACATCATGTACTTCTGCTACCAGGGTTCGTACTGGGCGAACTCCGAGCAGACGGTGTATTACCAGCAGTTCCGCCAGTATTCGTGGGGTACTGGGACTTGGTCGAACATGCGGAAGTATGTTGGCGTGCAGACCGGCCGCGTCGTGTGTTTCGCTGACGCGTTGGGAAGCTACCGCCAGCTGAGCTGGTGTGATTTCTAGCGGCGGTTATCGCCCGGTCTGCCCCGGTAGGAGGGTGTGGCCATGCCACGCCCTCCTCCTCGCCGCCCCGAATTCACCGGGCGGCTCAAGCCCGCCAGCCAGTCGAACTCCGTTCTGGATGGCGACCGCTGCTTCCAGCAGCTAGTGGCTGCCGCCGCGGCGGCGGCGCGCCACGCGCGAGAGTTCCCCGAGGGCGATCACGCCGACGAAGATCAGACCGACGATGAGCATGCCGGTGATCACGTTCTTGCCCTCTTCGGCAGCGTCGGCGAGGAGCCAGGCGATCATGGCGCGAGCTTAACCAACGCGATCGGCATGCGCACCCAGAGCGTGCGCCACCGTGGCCGCGTCGGGATCGCCGCCGAGCCGGCGGACGCAGCCGACCCAGGCATCTCCGTCGCCGGGCTCGCCCTCCGCGCGGAGGGCGGCGCACGCCGAGATTAGCTCCGCGAGCGAGGCGACCGCGTCGAGGTCTCCCGTCGCGGCGATCCGGACGAGGCCGTGCGCGTAGAGGTAGTCGCCGAGCAGCAGCGCGACGTCCTCGTCCGGCGGCGCGAAGAGACGCGGCCGGCCGTAGTGGAGGAGATAGCCCTCGTAAATCGTCTCGACGCCGAGCCCGAACCGCTCCGGCACGAGCGTGCCGAAGACGGGCACGCGCTCCGGGTCGGCACGAAGCGCCTCGCCCCAGAGCGGGCTCTCGGCCGCGGCCTCCGCCGCGATCGTCTCGAACACGTCAGTCGCGGAAGAAGTCGTCAACGGCATCGATGGTGCGGTCGATGTCCTCGTCCGAGTGGGCGAGCGAGACGAAGAGGCACTCGAACTGGGACGGGGCGATGTAGATCCCGTGCTCGAGCAAGTGGCGGAACAGGGCGCCGTAGCGCTCGATGTCGCTCGCCTTCGCGTCCTCGAACGTGCGCACGGCGCCGTCGCGGAGGAAGAGCGTCGCCATCGCGCCGACCCGCTGGACGCGGCCGAACGGGGCAAGTCCCGCCTCCAGCCGCACGCCCTTCGCCTCCAGTTCCTCGTAGACCGCCGGATCGCGCAGCCGGCGCAGGACGGACGTCCCGGCCGCGGTCGCAAGCGGGTTCCCGGAGAGCGTTCCGGCCTGGTAGACGTCACCGGCCGGCGCGAGCCGCTCCATCACGTCGGCGCGACCCCCGAACGCAGCTGCAGGGAGCCCGCCGCCGACGATCTTGCCGAGGATCGTCAGGTCGGGGAGGACGCCGTAGCGCTCCTGGGCGCCGCCGCGGGCGACGCGGAAGCCCGTGATCACCTCGTCGAAGATCAGCAACGCCCCGGAGGCGTCGCAGAGAGCTCGCAGCGCCTCGAGGAAGCCCGGCGCCGGCGGGACGACGCCCATGTTCCCCGCCACCGGCTCGACGACGATCGCCGCCAGTCCCTCGCCGTAGCGCTCGACCGCCGCCGCGGTCGCGTCGAGGTCGTTGTAGGTGGTGACGACGGTGTCCGCGGTGGTGCCAGTGGGGACGCCCGGGCTGGAGGGGATGCCGAGCGTCGCCAGGCCCGAGCCGGCACTCGCCAGGAGCCCGTCGGAGTGGCCGTGATAGCAGCCGGCGAACTTGATGATCCGGTCGCGGCGGGTGAAGCCGCGAGCCAGCCGGATCGCGCTCATTGCCGCCTCCGTGCCGGAGGAGACGAGGCGGACCATCTCGACCGAGGGGACGGCGTCGACGATCTCCGCGGCCAGCTCGACCTCTCCCTCGGTCGGGGCGCCGAACGTCGTGCCGCGCTGCGCCGCCTCTGCGATCGCGGCCAGCGTCTCCTCGTCCGCGTGACCGAACAGCAGCGGCCCCCAGCTCAGCACCCAGTCGACGTAGCGGTTGCCGTCGACGTCCTCGATCGTCGAGCCGCTGCCGCTGCGGACGAAGATCGGCTCGTCGAGGCCGACGCTGCGCATGGCCCGCACCGGTGAGTTGACGCCGCCCGGGATCAGCTTCTCGGCGCGCCTGATCAGGTCGGAGCGCTGCCTCAGAGCCACGCCGCCAGGCTCTCTGTCCAGTAGGAGACGACGATGTCCGCTCCCGCGCGCTTGATCGCGGTCAGCGACTCGAGCGCCGCCTGGCGCTCGTCGACGTGACCTGCCGCGGCGGCCGCCTTGACCATCGCGTACTCGCCGGAGACGTTGTAGGCGGCGACGGGGCAGTCGAAGCGCTCGCGGACGGCGCGGATCACGTCGAGATACGGAAGCGCCGGCTTCACCATCAGCACGTCGGCGCCCTCGGCGAGATCGAGCTCGCACTCGCGCAGCGCCTCGCGGACGTTGGCCGGGTCCATCTGGTAGCCGCGCCGGTCGCCGAAGGACGGCGTCGACTCGGCGACGTCCCGGAACGGCCCGTAGAAGGCGGAGGCGTACTTGGCCGCGTAGGACAGGATCGGCGTCTCCGGCAGCGCTTCCCGGATCGCGCCGACGCGCCCGTCCATCATGTCGCTCGGCGCGACGGCATCGGCGCCGGCGTCGACGTGGCTGACCGCAGTCCGTGCGAGCAGCTCGAGTGTCTCGTCGTTCGCGACCTCGCCGTCGCGGATGACACCACAATGGCCGTGCGCGGTGTACTCGCAGAGGCAGACGTCGGTGATCAGCACGAGCTCCGGGTGCTCGGCGCGGACCGCACGCAACGAGCGCTGCACGATCCCGTCCTCGTCCCAGGCGCCCGAGCCCTCCTCGTCCTTCTCGTCGGGGACGCCGAAGAGGAGGAGCGCCTTGACGCCCGAGGCAGCGAGCTTCCCCGCCTCGGCGACGAGGTCGTCGACGGAGTGACGGCTCATCGCCGGCAGCTGCTCGTTCCGGACCGTCGAAGGACCGGCGAAGAGCGGCATCACGAAGTCGTCGAGGTCGAGCCTCGTCTCGCGGACGAGGCTCCTGAGGGCATCGGTGCGGCGCAGTCGCCGGAGGCGTGTCGCAGGGAATGCGCTCACGCCGACACTGTACGCAGGGAGCGGCGCTGGGGGTCGCCGCCGTCTGCTGGAGGTCGCTACGCCCCGAGGATCCGCACCTGGAGCGGTGCGTACGGGGAGTTGCGAAGCTTCCGCTTGAGCTCTGCCACAGTCATTCTCGTTCCGCCTTCCGGCCGCAGGGAACCAGTCGGGTGCAGCATGGTCGACCCGCGCCAAGTGTCATCACCCCTACGGGGCATTCACGGCCCTGGGCGGCTCCACCTCCACCTCGACCGGAAGAGCCGCCCCTTCGTCCCACGGCTCGAGCGTCACCCGCTCGGCGAAGAACTCCCAGATCGCGCGCCCGGCGGCGAGCACGGGCAGCGCGACGAGGACCCCCGCGATCCCGTACAGCTCCGCCCCCGCGAGCAGCCCGAAGATGACCAGGAGCGGGTGCAGCCGGAGCGCGTTCCCCATCACCTTCGGGACGACGACGTGGCCCTCGACCTGGTAGATGAAGATGAACAGCGCCGCCACCCAGAGAAACGAGATCGGGTCGACGATCAGCGCGTAGATCGCGGGCGGCACCGCCGAGAGCCACGGGCCGATGTACGGGATCACCTCGACCACGGCCGTCCAGAGACCGAAGAGGAGCGCGTACTCGTCCGCGCCCGGAACCAGGTCGAGCACCCCGAGCAGCCACATGCCGATCCCGGCACTGGCGCCGATGATCGTCGAGAGCAGCACCTGACCGCGCACGTAGCTGCCGAGCGCCCGCTCGATCCGGAGTGTCAGCGGATCGCCGCCGTGCGGGGGGAAGCGACGGTCGATCGATGCCTCGAGTTTTGGCATGTCGAGCAGCATGTAGACCGCGATGACGACGATCAGGATGATCGAGAAGAGCAGCTGGACGAAGCCGAAAGCCGCGCCGCCCGCGAACGAGATCGCCTCCTGGGTCAGGTCGGAGACGTTGACGTCCGCGATCCACTCGTCGACCTGGTCGCGGAGCTCGACGTCGATCCCGTGCTCATGCAGCCACGTCTCCACGTCGGCGACATCGCGGTCGAAGGCGCTGTCGCCGCTGCGTCCGGGCTCGTCCGTAAGGTAGGCGTCGACCCGGTCGGCCGCCGAGCGCGTCTGTTCGACGACGACGGTCACGAGCGCGACGATGAGCACGACCATCGCAGCCGCGAACGACAGGAACACCACGGCAACGGCAATGCCGCGGCGAATGCGAAGCCCCTGGAGCCCCCGCACGAGCGGGTTGAGCAGGAACGCGATCACCGACGCGGTCAGGAAGAGGAAGATCGCGTGACCGAGCGCGCCCGCCAGCGCCCACGCCAACAGCAGCAGCACCGGCAGTCCGACCAGCTGGATCCAGCGCGGAATCCGAATCGACGGCCGCTGGGACATCGTGCTGATCGTAGCGCCGCCCATTGGAAGCATTCGGCAGGGTCGGCTATGGTGCCGCCCATGGCTTCGGCCCGAAACCGGCATGCGGTGCCGCAGCGCGCGTCCAGAGCGAGACACCGCAGGGAGATCGAGCGGCTACGCGCGCGCCGCCGGCGGCCCGATCGGCACGCCGCGCGCTTTCTGCTTGCCGCCCTCCTTTCGGCGGTCCTGCTGCTGACCCTGCTTCTGACCGCGTTCGGCACGTGGAGTGCGGAGCCGGTGACGACGAAGCCGCTGGCGACGCCGGCGGTGCTGCCGGGCGGCCAGCCGCTCCGCCAGATCGTCGCGACGGCCGGCGGGCTCCACCTCCAGCTTCCCGTCTCCCAGAGCGCGGTAACGGCGATCGGCTACCACAACGCCGGTGACGGCTCGCTCCAGCTCGACCCGATCGGTCGGCAGGGGAACGCAGGCCTCATCGCCCGGGTGTGGCACAAGCTCGCAGGCACGAGCGAGACGAGCCTGGTCTGGTATCAGCTCCGCGGCGACCGCGGCCCGGGCACCTCGGTGCTGTCGGTCGGCGCGGCCCCCGGCACCGACGTCTACTCCCCGGTCGACGGCACCGTGGTCGGAATCACCGACTACGTGCTCTCGAACCGGACCTACGGCGCCCGCATCGACATCCGGCCGCTCGACGCTCCGTCGGTGATCGTCTCGATGATGCACCTGCGCGCCGATCCCGCCCTGACCGTCGGCTCGAACGTCAAGAAGGCCGTGACGAAGGTGGGCATGATCGTCGACCTCACCTCGGTCGAGCGGCAGGCGCTCGCCCGGTACACGCAGGACGCGGGCAGCAACGTCTCGCTGTCCGTGCGGCCGGCCGCGCTGCTGTCGGTTCGCTAGCCGGCGTTCCTGGCGCGTTGCTCGTGGTGCGTAGGCCGGAAGGACAGTACGGAGGTACGGCCTTCCGGCTGGAGCGCCGCGAGCGACGCGAGGCTGCGCCGGAGGCCGGCTCCGCCGGCCGTGAGGCGAAGCCGGCCGGGGGCGCCGGATGAAGGTCCTCTTTGTCGGTGATGTCGTCGGTGCGCCAGGGAGGCGGGCCGTCGAGGAGCGCCTGCCACAGCTGAAGGAGGAGCTCGGCGCCGCGTTCTGCATCGTCAACGGCGAAAACGCAGCCGACGGCGTCGGGATCACACCCAAGCTCGCCGCCCGGATCCTCGCCGCCGGCGCCGACGTGATCACGCTCGGCAACCACACCTGGCGGCGGAGCGAGATCGGCCCGTACCTCCAGACCTCCGAGCAGGTGGTCCGGCCCGCCAACTTCTCGCCCCTGACACCGGGCCGCGGGCTCACGGTCAGGCCCGCCGCCGACGGGACGCTCGTGGCGGTGATCAACGTGCTCGGCTCGCTCTTCCTCTCCCCCGCGATCTCGATGTTCGAGCTGATCGACCAGCTCGTCGCGGAGGCATCGGAGCAGGCGCAGGTGATCGTCGTCGACGTTCACGCCGAGGCCACGAGCGAGAAGGTCGCGCTCGCGCACTGGCTCGACGGGAAGGTCACGGCCGTACTCGGCACGCATACCCACGTCCAGACCTCGGACGCGCGCGTCCAGCGCGGCGGCACCGCGGCGCTCACCGACGTCGGCATGACGGGCCCGCACGACTCCGTCATCGGCGTGAAGGCCAACCTGGCGATCCACCGGATGCGCACGGGGATGCCCGTTCGTTTCGAGGTCGCCGAGGGCGGCATCAGGATCGAGGGCGCGCTGATCGACTGCGACGCGGCCGGCCGCGCTACGGCGATCGAGCTGGTTCGCGTCGATCTCTGACGAGGACGACGAGCAACACCACCAAGACGACGTCGCGGAGCAGGACGAGCGCCGACGGAATCGGGTCGAGCCCGCGCGCAAGCCCCCAGTAGCGGGCGGGGAACCAGAGCTGGGTCACGACGAGAGCGAAGGCAAGCAGCGCCGACGCGCGCAGACCGCGGACACCGGCGACGAGTGGAACGACCGGCACGAGCCAGATCAGGAACTGCGGCGAGAGCACCTTCCCGAGCGCGACGAACGCGACGAGGGCGGCGGCGGCCCAGCGAACGAGCTCCTCGTTCGTGACCGGCCGCCGTAGCCAGATCCAGACGAGCACGGCGATCTGGACGAGGCTGAACACGGCAGCCGTCACCGCGGTTCCCGTCGCGTAGAGGTTCTGGGAGCCGTGACCGGAACGCATTTCGGCATCGAGCCCGAATAGGTGATGGGCGGCGAGATAGAGAGCGGAGCCGAGGCTCTCGATCTGGAGCGGCCGCGAAAGCTGCCGCCCCAGGCTGTGCGCGACCCCCTCCGGCGCGAGCACGAGGAACGGAACGTACGCCAGGACAATCACCCCGGCGCAGAGCGCGAGGCAGACGAGCGCCTCGCGCCGGCCGCGGCGGCGCCAGACGTAGCCGAGTGCGACCGGGACGAGCACGGCGGGGTAGAGCTTCACCGCCACGGCGGCGCCGAGGAGCCCGAAGCCGAGCCGGTCGCGCCGGTGCACGAGCGCGGCAAGCGCGCCCGCAACGAGCGCCGTCGGATAGAGGTCGAACCGCGTCAGCACGACCGACCCGAGCAGGAGCGGGAACGTCGCGACGAGCGCCAGCGCTCCGACCGTCCGGCGCTGCGACGCACGCAGCCCGCGCAGCGTCACCGCTGTGAGCAGGACGGTGGCGACGCCGCAGAGGGCCATCAGCGTTTCGAAGACGCTCCGGAACCCCGACTGGTCGTCGCTCAGCAGCGCGGGCACGACGAATGCGGGCAGCGCACCGGGCGGGTACTCGAGCTGGAAGTCGCGGTAGGGGACGGCGCCGTCCTCGGTCGCGGTCCCGTAGTTCGAGTAGACCGGGATGTCGATGATCTCGCCCTCGTCGTACCAGGCCGTATGCAGGATCCCCCAGGAGAGCAGGAACAGCGCCGCCGCGGCGACCGCTGCGAGCTCAGTGAACCTGCGCGGCGCGTTCACGTCGGTAGAGCAGTGCGAAGGCGACGAAGGGGAAGAACCACGGGATGTAGAGATAGAACCAGTGCGTCAGCGCGAGCTCAAAGCCGATCAGGATCGCGGCGGTGAGCGCGGCCAGCTGCAGGATCGACTTCCGGCGCGGCACGAAGGCGGTCAGGACCGCTCCGGCGACGACGAGCACCTGCAGCACCTGCTGGACAACGTGGAGGTCGGGGACGCCGGCAGCGTGGTACTGCCCCCAGCCCCAGATCGAAAAGGGCGAGTCGCGGTCGAGTTGGAAGCCGAAGGTGCGCTCGGCGAAGACACGGGCAGCGTGCAGCGGCTCCGGCTCGAGCAGGAGGATCAGGAAGGCGGCGAGCGTGGCCCCCGCGAAGCCGAGTGCGAACCGGCGCACAGGTGCCCGGAGCCCGTTCGGATACGAGAGCCAGAGCGGCGCGAGCAGCAGGGCTGCGAACTTCGTCCATCCCGCCAGCGCGACCGCCGCGCCGCGAGCCCAGGCGGACGACGCGAGCCAGAACCCCCAGATCAGGAACGCCGGCATGATCGCGTCGTTCGTGTTCGAGTTGGACGCGTAGAGGGTGAACGGGTACGCCGCCCAGGCGAACGCGAGCGTGGCGGCGAGGCGCGGGCCACCGTAGCGCCTGCCCACGAATGCGAGGCCGAGGATGCAGACGGCGTCGAAGAGGAGCGAGGTCGCGTGGGCCGCCCAGAGCTCGTCCCACTTCCCCGTCCAGCCGAAGACGGCGTACCCGGGGAGGTAGGCGAGGTACGAGACCGGCCCATACGTGTCGCCGCGGGGGTTCGACGCCTCGCAGCGGCCGTTGGTCTGGATTCGCTCGCGGATCTCACCCTCGGCATCGGCGGTGCCGCACGGCTTCAGGTCCTCCTGCACCGGCATGTGGCCGTAGGGCATCTGCCCGTTGGCGATCCGTTCAGCGCCGACGACACCGGCGAAACCGACGTCGATCACGCTGCGCTGAGCCTCGACGTTGAGCCCGACGCGGAAGCCGGCGAGGAAGACGCAGGCGGCCGCGAGCAGCCACACCGGCCAGACGGGCGCGGACGTGCGCGGCGGCCGGTCGCGCCTCACGACCCAGAGGCACCGTCCGAGCAGGTACAGGAGCGGCGGATAGGCGAGCGGAGCGCTCCAGAAGACCTCGCCCTCGTTGAAGAAGCGGAGCGAGATCGAGAACGAGAGCAGCGCCAGCAGGTCGAGGTTGCGGAGCGAGCGCGGCCGCCGCAGATCGGCGACACCGACGAAGAAGAGCGCGCAGAAGGTCAGCCAAAGCCAGACGCCGTTGATCGTCTTCCCGCCGAACGCGCCGGCGCCGCCGCGCGCCATCGACCAGGCGACCTGCGGCCCGGTCCAGGCCTCCTTCACCTCGCCGGTACGGTCGTCGACCTTCCCGAGCACGATCTGGCCCGCCTTGCCCGACCACGCCTTCACCACCCACTCGTCGGCCGCCGGCCGATACTCGGCGTCGGTCGCCGGCTTCGGCGGATAGCGGTCGAGCCAGTCGGCGACCTTGTCGTTGCGGAAGAGGATCGCCACCGCCTGCTCCTCGGTCAGGCGCGCATTGCCCTCGGAGGGCACGAACGGGGTCTCGACGAGCCGTCCGTCCTTGTCGTACACGGGCGCGGTCGGCGTCGTCGCCGCCCCGGCCGGAGCGGCGAACGCGAGCGCCGCGAGCGCCGCCGCTAGGGCCGGGAGCCGCGTCCGAAGGACCAGAGCTTGTTCCCCACGAAGTTCCACGGGGTCACGAGCACGATCGCGATCGCCTGCGCGAGCACCTTGCCGACGTCGAAGGAGTCGACGAGCAGATGCAGGATCACGAGGTTGGCCGCGAGCGCGATCGTCGAGACGACGAGGAAGCGCAACCCCTGATACGCGACGTGGCCGCGCTGGCCGCGGAAGGTCCAGAGCCGGTTCCACGTGTAGTTGCTCGTCACCGCCACGAGGAACGAGCCGGTCGCCGCGAGCAGGTAGTGGACGTCGCCTGCCTTCAGCAGCAGCGTGTAGACGGCGAGGTTGACCACGTAGCCGCTCGCGCCGACCAGGCAGAAGCGGATCAGCTGGAGCCAGTTCTCGCGCCGGCTGAGCGCGCCGCGCGTGCGAGCGAGCGCAGCCGAGGCGCTGGGAGCGGTGGAGCGCTGCATCGCCGGGCGAGCCTAGCTAACGCTGCGCCGAGAGCGGGATCACGAGCACGCCGCCCGGCTCGATCCGGGCGTCTGCGAGCTCGGGCACGCTCGCGAGCGGACGGCCGTGGGCGCGGTAGAACTCGAGCTCGCGCGAGTCGAGCAGCGTGAACGTGCTGTCGATCTCGACCCCGTGCTCCCCGCGGCGGGCGGTCGAGAAGGGCAGGAACCGCTTGGCGCCGTCGCCGCAGTGGACCTCGAGCCCGAGGATCCGCGGCTCCTCCGCGTCCAGGAGCACGTTCTCCACCTCGCCGAGGCGGATCCCGCGGGTGAGCACGGGGACGCGCAACAACATCGACGCCGTCTGCCTTCGCACGCGGGACGCTCTACCCGCCGCCGGGATCGTCGAACCCTTCCGAGCCGATCAGCGGGACGAACCGGCACGGCACGGTCCGCACCCGCACCGGACCCTCCGGCGTCCGCTCGACGATCTCGAGCCACTGGTCGCGCTGCGTCCCGACGGGGACGACGAGACGTCCTCCAGGCGCGAGCTGCTCGTAGAGGGACTTCGGCGCCGCCGGGGCCGCCGCGGCGACGACGATCCCGTCGAAGGGCGCCTTCTCGGGGACGCCGAGCGTACCGTCCCCGACGCGGACGTCGACACGCCCGTACCCCGTGCGCTCGAGCGTCCGCCGTGCTTCGGCCGCGAGCTCGGGAATGCGCTCGACCGTCACGACGTCGTCAGCGAGCTCAGCGAGGAGCGCCGCCTGATAGCCGGAGCCCGTGCCGATCTCGAGCGCGCGGCCGCCCGCGAGCCCGAGCGCCTCGAGCATCGTCGCGACCATGAACGGCTGCGAAATCGTCTGCCCGGATCCGATCGGCAACGCACGATCGGCGTACGCGTGACGGCGGAGGTCCTCCGGCACGAACAGCTCGCGCGGGACCGAGGCGACCGCCGCGAGGACTCTCTCGTCGCGGATTCCCCGCCGCGCCATGAGCCTCGCCAGCTCCGGCCCCCCGCTCATGCCTTCGTCAGCGTGCGCGCATACGGCGGCGCGGGAACGGCGAAGTGATCGAGGACGGCGGGCATCACCTCGACGATCGACGCCGGCAGGACATCGAGCCCGACGACGAGCATCGGCACCTCGGAGTCGCCCGTCAGGAGCGACCCGTGCGAGCCGCCGCCGGCGTGATGGCGTCCGGCGAGGTCGGCGAACTCCCACCCGGCTGCGGCGGAGACGATCAGCTCCCCCGCATTCGGGTTCGCGAGCGCGGCGGCCGCGCGCGCGGGACCGTCGGGATGGTCGAGCTGCGCGACGTCGCCGTCGGCGCCCCCGCGGCGCGCGAGGAACCTGTCGCCGTCGCGCCAAAGGACGACGTCGACGGCCGGGTTGCCGTCGAGCCGGCGTGCGAGGATCGCGGGGTCGTCGTCCGTGTAGATCATCCCGGCGCGGTTCGACGCCGTCACGAGCGCGTCGGGGAAGTCGTCCTGCAGCCGCGCCACCTCGCTCACCGGCGTCTGGCCGTGATCCGAGCAGAGGATGACGGCGTAGCGCTCGAGGAACTCGTCTGCCCCGCCGGCTGCCGCGATCAGCGTGCCGACAGCGTCGTCGCAGCGCGCGAGGGCTGCGTGCGCCGCGTCCGGGCCCTGCGCGTGCGAGGCGTAGTCGTAGTCGGAGAGATAGAAGGCGAGGAAGTCGAAGCCGTCGCGGGTGACGAGCCACCGCCCGACCGCCGCGGCATAGGCGTCGATGGTGCCACGCGGCCGGTTGCGGACCGAGAGCGGCGCGCCGGTCACATCGGACTCGAAGAGGTTGTAGAAGAAGAAGCGGCTCGGGCCGTACGCCGGACGTGTCAGGAAGGGCACGGTCGGCCGGTGCGGGTGACGCCCGCGGTAGCAGGTGATGTTGATCGCGGCTGCGGTCAGGCCCGCATCCTCGAGCGCCTCGTAGACGGTCACGGCGCCGCTCCCGAGATGGCTCGCGTTGAGGCCGTAGACCGTGTCGACCAGCGACTGCTTCGTCCCGGCCGCACGGACGGCGCCGAACGAGGAGCCGTACTCGACCAGCCGCTGTTCGCCGCGGTGGTACCAGACGAGGTGCGGGATCTCGTGCACGTCTGGATGAGCCCCGGTCGCGAGCGCCGAGAGGCACACCGGCGTCAGCGAGGGGAAGGTCGAGATCGCGCGGCGGTAACGGCCATGCTCGGCGAGCAGCCCCAGCGAGGGAGCGGCGCCGCGCTCGAGCGTGTCCTCCAGCATCGACGGCGTCAGGCCGTCGATCAGGATCAGGATCAGCTTCTTGGTGGCTCGTCCGGTCACGACGGTGTGCTGCCGACGGTCGAGATGCAAGCCAGGCAAGGACGCAGGGAGCGTCCATATCGACTGAGATATGGACGCGACTGAGGACGCCGCATGGCGCCGCAGATCGATCGTCGGCGGCCGCCGCCCGTGGCCGGACGAGCCACCCTAGTCGCGGGCAAGGCTGCGCAGGCCGGCGTACCGGTCGGCCTGAGTGCGACGGAGGCGGATGGCGATGATCGGCAGCGCGATCGCCTCGAGGAAACCGGCGCCGGGGACGAACGCGAGCCCGGCGAGACCGGCCGCGACGGCTGTGACGATCAACGCCAGTCCCCCGCGCGTCCCGCCACGGCGGAGCGCCCCGGCGACCACGACCACGGCCGCAGCGGCTCCGACGACTCCCCCGACCGCTCCGGCGACGACCTCGGTCCAATCGTCGATCACGAACCCGACGACTGCTCCGGCCGCGCCGCCGAGCACGATGGCCGAGATCCGCCCAAGCGGCGTCGACGACAGCAGCCCGGCAAAGAGCACGCCGAGCGCCGTCCCGAGACCGAGCGCGAGGCCGATGGTGTACCAGTCGCCCATCGCCGGTCAGTGTAGAGACGGCCCGCGTTTCGACCGCGCGTTTTCTGGAGATACAACACGTGGCCCGTTCGACCGCTTTCCGAGGAGGAACATCGATGAACGACGACCGGCCGCTGCTCGTGTTCTTCTGGTCCGAGCGCTCGGGTCCCGCCCGGCGCATGGAGAGCCTGCTCGACCATCTCGAGCGGAAGGAACGCGATCGCCTCCGCGTGCGCAGGGTCGATGTCGACGCCAGCCCCGAGCTCGCGGAGCGCTTCCGGGTGGACGTCGTTCCGACCCTCGTCCTCGTCAAGGACAGGCGGGCCGTGGCCCGGCTCGACGGACGCACGAGCGCGCCGAAGATCGAGGCGATGCTCCAACCGCACCTGCGCCAGCTCGCCGCCGCCTAAAACCGACCTCCGCGGTCCCGCGTAGGTCGTTTTGACGGGCGTTCGCCTGTTCTACGCAACCGGGGAGGTTCGTATGTCGAGGCTCGCACTCAGGGTCGTCGCAGTAGCGGGAGTGATCGCGCTGCTCGGAGTCGGCTCCTACGCCGTGGCAGGGGGCGGCTCGAAGAACTTCAGCGGCAGCCCGATGAACGGATACGAGGAGAACCCAGACCTGTCCACGACGGGAACCGGGTCGTTCACGGCGCGGCTGTCCAACGACGGCACCTCGATCCACTACAAGCTCAGTTACTCCGGGCTCGAAGGGACCGTGACTCAGTCACACGTTCACTTCGCGAAGCCGGCGCTGAACGCCGGTATCTCGTTCTGGCTCTGCGAGACGGCCACGAATCCGTCGCCTTCCGCCAGCACCCCGGCCTGTCCGATGCCGGGCGGCACCGTCGAGGGCGACATCACGGCGGCCGAAGTGATCGGTCCAGCCGCGCAGGGAATCGAGGCAGGAAATCTGGCCGAGATTCTCGCGGCCATGCGCGCCGGTCACGCGTACGCCAATGTCCACTCGACGAAGTATCCGGGCGGTGAGATTCGCGCCCAGATCGACAACCGCGGCGATGGTGGCGGCGGCATCGTCGGCGGAGGTGACGACTAGGAGAGGAGGCCGGATTCGAGGCGTGCAATCACGTCGAGCGTGAATGCCGCAGCCCGCGCCCCGTCGACGACGCGATGGTCGAACGTGACCGAGACGTTGCCGATCTGGCGGACGACGATCTCCCCGTCGCGAACGACGGGGCGCGGGCCGATCCGGTGCAGGCCGAGGATCCCGACTTCGGGATGGTTCACGAGCGGGGTGACGAGCAGGCCGCCGAGCTTGCCGGCGCTCGTGACGGTGAAGGTGCCGCCGCGGAGCTCCTCCGGCTTCAGCGTCCCCGCACGCGCGGACTCGGCGAGCCGCGCCACTTCGCCTGCGACCGCATCCAGCGACGCCGATTCACAGGAACGGACGACCGGGACGACGAGCCCCTGGTCGGTCTGGACCGCAATGCCGATGTCGCACCGGTCGAGGTAGACGATCTCGTCCCCCTCGAGGCGGGCATTCAGCTCCGGGAACTCCTGCAGCGACGCCGCCGTCGCCTTGAGCACGAGCGGCAGCAGCAGCCTCAGGTCGACGTCGGTGAAGTCCGCCTCCTCGACGAACGTGACCGCAGCGACCTCGCGGTGGGCGCGCGTCAGGTGCTCGACGATCTGCCGCCGCACACCGCGGACGGGCTCGCGGCGCCCCTCGGAGGGCTTGTGTCTATCAGACACAAGCTCCCCTCCGGCGGCGCTGCGGACGTCGTCTTCGGTGATGCGTCCGTTGGGCCCTGTACCGCTCAACGAAGCCAGATCGACGCTCAGTTCCTGAGCGAGGCGGCGAACAACCGGGGTCGCCTGAATGCGAGCTTGTGACTGATAGACACTTGCCTTCGCGGCCGGCTCGGGCCGCGGACGATCCTGTGCCGGCTCGCGCGCGGCAGGCTCGGCGCCGTCGCCGCCGATCACGACGAGGACCGTGCCGACCGGGACGACCTCGCCCTCGGCGACGAGGATCTTCGTCACCGTCCCGGCCGCCGGGGAGGGAATCTCGACCGTGGTCTTGTCGGTCGCGATCTGGACGAGCGGGTCGTCCTCCGCCAGCTCCTGTCCCTCGGTGACGAGCCAGCGGGCGATCTCGCCCTCGGTCAGGCCCTCGCCGAGGTCGGGCAGCTTGAACTCGTAGGCCACGGGCGGTGAGGCTACCTGGGCGTGCCCACCCAGGCATCCGCCGGGACGATGAGCACGCGCAGCCCGCCCTCGACCCGCCAGAGCGACAGCGCCTGCTCGTCGCCGACGAGCTCGGGCGCGAGCGCCGCCGGGACGTAGCCCACCTGCAGCGTCCGCTCCTCGTTCCAGATCGCGACCGCGTTCGGGTCGTGCTCGTTCGCCGGCTCGGGGACGAGCGCGAGCCGGCGCGGCGGGTCGAACGACGGGTCGGGCAGCGCCTCCGCCCGGTAGCTGACCCCCGCCGCCGGCACGACCCGGATGCGCGGGTCCTCCCACCGGACCGGCTCATCCGTCGCGGCGTCGCGGAGGTGGAAGCCGTCCCGGCCGCGCTCGAGCCAGAGCCGCAGCCGCTCAGGCATCCCGCAGCGCGTCGTCGCGCAGCACCGCGTGCACGCCGAGCACCTGGTTGACGACCTGGGTGACGCGGAGGTCGACGACGACCGAGGCGAAGGCAAGCGCGGCGCTTCGGTCGAGCCCGTGCTCGCGCTCCATCAGGTCGAGCATGCCGTCGACCGCGATCCGGGCGGCGGCGCCGAGCTGCTCGTCGAAGCCGAATGTCAGCCAGGCCCCGTCGATCCGGGCGATCGGCCACTCCAGCTCGAGGTCGTCTCGCACGTCCAGCGTCACCTCCGCCTCGACCGGTGCCTCGATCGCCGTGCCCGAGACCTCGCCGTCGCCCTGGGCTGCGTGGCCGTCGCCGGCGGAGAAGCGGGCGCCGTCGACCGGGATCGGGAGGTACAGCGTCGTCCCGGCGACGAGCTCCTTGCAGTCGATGTTGCCGCCGCTGCGGCGGGGCGGGATCGTCGAGTGCACGCCCGGCTCGTCCGGCGGCATCCCGAGCACGCCGAGGAACGGCGCCAGCCGGGTAGAGCGCCCGGCCGCGCGGCCCGCCTCGCCGTCCAGCTCCCAGTCGAGCCGGTGGCCCTCGCCGCCGAACGTGACGCCCCACGAGCCGGGGACGACCTCGTCGATCCGGACCGCGAGCACCTGACCCGCCCTCGCACCACGGACCTCGATCGGGCCGGCGAGCGCGTGTCCCGTGTCGAGCTTCGGGTTCCGCGACACGAACGGCTGGTCGCGACCGACGTCCCAGCCGGCATTCGGAGTCGAGAAGCGCACGGAGTCCCCCGGGTCGACGGTGAGAACGGGCTCGAGCTCGAGCGAAAAGTGCCCGTGCAGGACCGACGCGTCGAGCGGCAGCTCGTGGCGCACTAGAACGCGAGCAGCGAGCGGGCGGCGTCGACCACGCGCGCCACGGACGGCATGTAGGCGTCCTCGATCTGCCAGTACGGGTACGGGACGTCGTACCCCGTCACGCGGACGACCGGCGCCTGCAGGTCGAGCAGCGCCTTCTCGGCCAGGATCGCCGCCAGCTCGGCCGCGTACCCGCACGTCCGGGGCGCCTCCTGCACGAGCACGACCCGGCCCGTCTTGGCGGCGGACGCGAGCAGCGCCTCCTCGTCGAGCGGCTTCAGCGAGCGAAGATCGAGCACCTCGACGGAGGCATCGAGCTGATCCGCCGCCTGCTCGCAGACCGGCACCATTGCGCCGTACGCGACCAACGTCACGTCGCTCCCCTCCCGCGCCAGTCGCGCCTTCCCGAGCGGGACGACGTGCTCGCCCTCCGGCACCTCGCCGCGCTCGGTCCGGTAGACAAGCTTCGGCTCGAGGATGACGACCGGGTCCGGGTCGCGGATCGCGGCCGCGAGCAGCCCCTTCGCGTCCGCGGGCGTCGACGGGATGGCGACCTTGATCCCCGGCGTGTGCACGTAGTACGTCTCGGGCGAGTCGTCGTGCAGCTCGGGCGCGCGGACGCCGCCGCCGTAGGGCATCCGGATCGTGATCGGGAACGTCATCTTTCCGCCCGTCCGCCAGCGGTAGCGGCCGACATGGGTGATCAGCTGATCGAGGCACGGGTACGAGAACGCGTCGTACTGCATCTCGCAGACGGGCCGGTAGCCGGCCATGCAGAGCCCCACCGCCGAGCCGAGGATGCCCGCCTCCGCGAGCGGAGTGTCGACGCAGCGGTCGGCGCCGAAGCGGTCGCGCAACCCGGCGGTCGCGCGGAAGACGCCGCCGGCGCGGCCGACGTCCTCGCCGAGCACGAGCACGTTCTCGTCGCGCTCCATCTCCACGTGCAGGGCGTCGTTGACCGCCTCGACCAGCAGCAGCTCACTCACCGAGGATCCTCCGGAGCTCAGCGAGGTCGTGCTCGAACGAGGCGGGTGGGTCGGCCAGCGCATGCTCGAAGACGAGGCCGATGTCGGGAGGCGGCTCAGCCTCGGCGGCGGCGATCCCGGCCCGCATCGCGTCTGCCGCCTCGGCCTTGATCTGCTCGTCGAGCGCCTCGTGGAGGATCCCCTGCCGGCGTAGATAGCCCGCGAAGCGGCCGACGCACTCGTTCGCGCGCTCCTCCTCAACCCGCTCCGCGTCGATGTACGCCTTCGGGTCGTCGGCGGTCGCGTGCGGGGCGGCGCGGTACGTCACGGCCTCGATGAAAGTCGGCCCGTCCCCCGCGCGGGCGCGTGCAACCGCATCGCGCGTCGCCTCGTAGACGGCGAGGACGTCGCCGCCGTCGACGCGGGTACCGGGAATCCCGTAGCCGGCGGCCTTGTCGACGAGCGCCTCGGCGCGCGTCTGCGCCGAGAGCGGCGTCGAGATCGCCCACTGGTTGTTGTTGCAGAGGAGGACGAGCGGCGCACGCATCACGGCGGCGAAGTTGGCGCCCTCGTGGAACGCGCCCTCCGAGGTGGCGCCGTCGCCGAAGAAGGTCAGCGCGCAGGCCGTCTCGCCGCGCAACCGCTTGCCCCATGCGAGCCCCGCCGCGTGCGGCACCTGGGTCGCGATCGGGACGCAGATCGAGGCGAGGTTGTAGTCGGCCGGGTTCCACCAGCCGGCGGGGTGGCCGCGCCACCACGAGAGGATCGTCGCCGGCGGCATCCCGCGCAGGAGCCCGATCGCCGACTCGCGGTAGCTCGGGAAGATCCAGTCCTCGTCCTCGAGTGCGTGCACCGCGCCGGCCTGGATCGCCTCGTGGCCCCAGAAGATCGCGTACGTCCCGATCCGGCCCTGGCTGTGGTAGACGACAGAGCGCTCGTCGTAGGTGCGCAGCAGCACCATCGAGCGGTAGAGCGCGAGCAGGTCCTGCTCGCCGACGCCCTCGACCTCGCCGTCCGGGATGGTGTCGCCGTCGCCGATCACACGGCGGAGATCGCGCTCCGCGGGCATCGTGCTCGCCATTCCGGCGCGGACGATACCTCTCGGGACGGCTACTCAGGGGAGGGCGAGCGCCCGGGCGAGGACGGGATCGCGGCCGGCGAGGAAGTCGGCGGCCGTCGGCTCCACCACGACGTCGGGCTCGACTGCCAGGCGGGTGTCTCCCGGCGCGACCTCGACCCATTCGGCGGCGACGTAGGCGGTCAGGCCGACCACTGGGAGCTCGATCGGGATCCGGTCGCCCCACTGGTTTGGCGCGCCTCCGGTCGGCTCGCCGACGATGATCGCGTTCGTCTCGTGGTCGACCGAGGCGACGAAGTTCCCCGCCGCCGAAAACGTCATCCGCCCGGCGAGCACTGCGACCTTGCCCCGCTTCTGCAGCGGCCCGCTCTGCAGCAGCTCGAGCAGCGGCCAGTAGGTCGTGTTGTCGCCGCCGCCGTTGTAGCGGGCGTCGAGCACCAGCCGATGGAAGCCGGGCTGCCGCGCCGCCGCCGAGGATGCGGTCGAGCAACTCCTGCGGCGGGCTCTCGACGTGCCGGTAGCCGACGTACAGCGATCGGCCGCGCTCCAGCGGCTCGAGGAGGAACGACTCGTCGAGTCCGCGGTACTGGAGCGGATCGCCGGGCATCGGCAGGGGCGCGAACGCCGTGCCGAGCGCGCTCACGTACGTGCCGCTCTCGACAGGGTCGAGCGTCACCTCACCGCCGTCGGCGAAGCGGTAGGTCGCGGCGCCCTCGACGATGCCGAGGCCGCGCAGCACCTCGGCGCAGACGAGGTACTCGGGCAGGAGCAGCCGTACCGTGGAGCGGTTGTCGTGCGGGATCAGCGGCGCCACCCGGTGGACGATCGCGTCGATCGGGACGCCGTCGACGGAGACGACACGTTTGCCGACGTTCGCGTCCTCGTCCGGCTCGGCGACGACGTAGACGCCGTCGGCGAAGTCGTGCACGCGCAGCGGGAAGAAGTGGAACGGCCTCGTGTGCGCGGGGTCGTGGAGGAAGATGCCGCCGTGCCCGTCGCGCTCCCCGAGCGTCGTCAGCCGGAGCAGGCCGACGACGAGCTCGTCGCGAGAGAGCTCCGGCGCCTCGTCCGCC
Source organism: uncultured Gaiellaceae bacterium (assembly GCA_963705515.1). Lineage (GTDB taxonomy): Bacteria > Actinomycetota > Thermoleophilia > Gaiellales > Gaiellaceae > Gaiellasilicea. The sequence continues at coordinate 236,218 of CAVPJV010000008.1, read as the reverse complement.
AGCGCCCGTGCCTCGGCGCGGAGCGTCTGCAGCGGCACCTGGTGATCGACCGCAGGGTGGAGGTTCGCCATCTGCGTGACGAGACCCGTGATCTCGCGCTGGAGCGGGGTCGGCCGCTGCGGCTCGTCGCCGCCGGAACAGCCCGCGAGGAGCAGAGCGACAACGACGATCCGGCGCATCCCACGAGTGAACGCAGCGCCGATCGACATGTCAAGTCTGACATGTCGTCGTTAACGGCCGCGCAACCTCAGACGAGGACGGTCACGGCGTCCCGCTCGGCCTCGAAGACCACCTCGGTGACGTCGCCGACGTCCTCGCCGTCGAGCTGCAGCGGCAGCGGCCGGTCGCAGCGGATCTCGATCCGATCCTGGTCGTGCAGCTCGACGAGCTGCAGTCTCGTTCGGCCCGTGAGGATGTAGCGGACGGCGCCCGGCAGCGACCACAGCCGAAAGGAGCGAGGGCCGAGCACGTCGAGACCTCCTTCGAGCTGCGACGCCGCGGGGCAGCCGGAGCGGCAGCCGGCCGAGATACGTGTACGGGTCGGCGTTCGCCACGAGCGCGAACGCAGCGCGGCCGTGACCCGCCACCTCGAGGACCGGGTCGAAGCGAACACGCGTCTCGGCGAGCGTCTTGACGGCCGTCCAGGCGAAGACCGCATCGCCGGGCCGCTTGCCGTCGGCCCGCCGGCCGCGCGCATCCATGCGGCGGATCAGCTCGGCGTCGAGCCCGACCCCGGCGGCGAAGCCGAACCGGCGGCCGTTGGCACGTCCCAGCGAGATCCGCCGCGTGTGTCCGGTTGCAAGTCGGCGGGCGGCGGCGACCGGGTCGCGCGGCAGCCCCAGCGCCCGCGGCAGAACGCTCGTCCCGCCGCCGGGGACGAAGCCCAGGACCGTTTCCGGCCGCGCGCCGTTCAACACCTCGTTGAAACCGCCGTCGCCCGAGAAGACGACGACCGCCTCGGCGTCCGCCTCACGTGCGAGCTCGGTCGCGTGCCCGGCCCGTTCCGTGAAGACGGTCTCCGCCGCTCCGAGCGCGTCCGCGACCTGCTCGGCGAGCGCAGGCGTGACCTTGCTCGCGTAGGGATTGACGATCAGCGTCGTCCGCACGGCGCCATCGTCGCACGGGCTCTAGCCGCGGCGACGTCGCTCTGCGTCCCAGAGCGCGAACCGGCCGCGCGGAGAGACGAGGTAGGCGCCGAGCTGCTCGTCGAATGCCGCGATCTCGTCGCGCAATTGGAAGAGCTGGTAGGTGAGCCAGCGCTCGTTGTCGCACAGATGCTCGATGCGCGCGTCGGCTGCGACGGATTCGCCGCAGTCGGGGCACGGCATGTGCCTGGGCTGAGGGAGCGGGGGGAACATCGCCGATGAGAAACCTGCAGGCTCTCATCGGCAGCAGCGGCCACGGCCAAGAGGGGCCGCGTCTCCGCAGCCCCCCTGCTCCAATCGTCAGGCCGTCGCCAGGGCCGGAACGACGCCGAGCTGTTGCATCAGCCCTAGCGTGTCCCAGTTGGTCCAGCTCTCGACGAAGCGGCCGGCGACGATCCGATCGATCGTGATCCCCGTCACGGTCGCCTGCTTGCCGGTCGCCGACATCCCCATCAGGTCGCCCTGATGCGTGCCGCGGGCGCTCCAGCGCGTCGTCACGAACTCACCCTCGGCCACCTGCTGCTCGATGGTCAAGCGCAGGTCGGGGAAGGCTGCGCGATAGCCGGCGATGCTGGCCTTCGCTCCCTCGATCCCGATGGTCGGCTCGGGCAGCGCGGCGTCGTGGTTGACGAACTCCGGTGCGACCAGCTCGTCGACCACGCCGAGATTCCCGCCGTTGAACGCCTCTTCGAGGAGGCGGCGGGCAATCGCCTTGGTCTCAGCAGACATGCATGCTCCTTCCGTCGATGTCCGCCGTATCGCGACCGAGCCTACGCTCGACCCGACGATCGATCAAGGCGTCGAATAGCCGCGAATCCCGTCGACGAGGATCGCGGCGAAGGAGTCGGCCAGCGCGTCGGTGTCCCGTCCCGGCGTCAGCCACGTGTACGCCCAGTTCGCGGCCGAGAGGACGAGCAGCGCGGCGGCGCCGTCGTCGAGGTCGGTGCGGAGCTCGCCACGCTCGCGGCCCTCGCGGAAGAGCGCACGCACCCGCTCCTCATAGCGCCGCCGCTCGCCGAGGATCTCCTCGCGCCGCTCGCCTTCGAGGTAGCGCCACTCGCGGATGAAGACGGTCGCCATGTCGAGCTGCTCGGCGACGACGCGCAGGTGGGCGCGAAGTGCAAGCCGGATCCGCTCCGCCGCGCCGGCGCTCTCGGGCAGCGCGTCGAGGCCGGCGTGGAACGCGGAAGCGCCTTCTCGCATCGTCTCGTAGAGGAGCTCCTGCTTCGACTCCGTCAGCGAGTAGAGCGACCCCTTCTGAACGCCCATCGCCTCCGCGAGGTCGCCCATCGACGTGCCGTGGTAGCCCTTCTGCGCGAAGAGCCGGGCGGCCTGACGGGTCAGCTCGTTCCTGCGAGTGCCGATACACTCAATGCTAACGACCGTTCGGCAGGGAGGCGAGACGGTGGAACCGCGCGAGCAGGAGTTTCTCGACTACGTCCAGTCCGGCGGGCTCGTCGAGACCGACGACTGGATGCCGGACGAGTACCGGCGGCGGCTGATCAAGTTCATCGAGATGCACGGCAACTCGGAGCTGATGGGCGTGCTGCCCGAGCGCGACTGGATCCTGCGCGCGCCGACCCTCCAGCGCAAGTTGGCCCTAACCGCGAAGATCCAGGACGAGGTCGGCCACTGCCAGCTGATCTACCGGGTCGTCGAGGATCTCGGCAAGCCACGCAGCGCCTGCCTCGACGACCTGATCGCGGGCAAGTCGAAGTTCCACAACGTCTTCCACTATCCGACGAAGAGCTGGGGCGACGTCGGCGTGATCGCGTGGCTCGTCGACGCGGCCGCGATCATCAGCCAGAAGGCGCTTCTGAAGTGCTCGTACGCGCCCTACGCGCGCGTGATGAAGAAGGTCTGCTGGGAGGAGTCGTTCCACATCCTCCACGGCCGCGACACCGTGCTCGCGATGGTGACCGGCACGCCGGAGCAGCGCGAGCTCGTGCAGGAGGCGGTCAACCGCTGGTGGGAGCCGCTGATGCACTTCCACGGGACGCCGATTCCCGCCGAGCAGGACCCGATGGTGATCTGGCGGATCAAGAGCCAGGGCAACGAGGACGCGCGCCAGCAGTTCCTCGAGGGCTACGTGCCGCAGATCCTCGAGCTCGGCCTCGAGATCCCCGACCCGAACCTGCGCCGCTCGGACGAGGGCGTCTGGGAGTACACGGAGCCCGACTGGGACAAGCTGCTCGCCGTGGTCACCGGCCACGGGCCGGCGTCGCAGGAGCGGCTCGACTTCCGCCGCCTCTCGCGCGCCGAGACGGACTGGGTCTCAAAGGTGGTCCTCGCGGAGGCAGCGTGATCTGGGAGGTGTTCAGACAGGAGCGCAAAGGGCAGCCCTTCGTCCATGGCGGTTCCTTCCATGCACCCGACCAGGCGTTCGCCGACGCGTACGCGCGCGAGTTCTACGCGCGACGGCAAGAGTCGGTCGCGCTCTGGGTCGTGCCGCGCGACTCGATCCACGCGATCGAGGAGTTCCCGGACGAGTTCGACCTCAAGTACCGCCGGGTGGACGGCTATTCGATCAAGGCGAGGCTGAAGGAGGCTCGTGAACGCGCAGGCACGGCCGCGGACTGAGCTGCTGCTCGAGCTCGCCGACGACGAGCTGATCCTCGGCTGGCGCAACTCGGAGTGGACCGGGATCGCTCCGTTCCTCGAGGAGGACGTCGCCTTCTCGTCGATCGCGCAGAACGAGATCGGGCACGCGCGTGCCCTCTACGACCTCGCGGCCGAGGAGCTCGACACCGACGCCGACGCGCTGGCGTTCGACCGCAAGCCCGAGGAGTACCGCTGCGCGCCGCTCGTGCAGCTGCGGCTCGTCCCGGACTGGGCGCGCACGATCGCGCGCCACGTCCTCTACGAGACCGCCGACGCGATCCGGATCGAGCGGCTGAAGGAGCACGAGGACGCCGAGCTCGCCGGGATCGCCGCCAAGATCGAGCGCGAAGAGGTCTACCACCGGCTCCACGCCGAGATGTGGCTCGAGCGGCTGCGCGGCGAGGAGCGCTACGCAGCCGCGGTCGAGGAGCTCTGGCCGTACGCACTCGGCGTGCTTGCGCCGGAGCTTCGGCCGGCGCTCGCGGAGCGGGTCGGCCGCGAGCAGGTCGACGCGGTCGAGCGCTCGGCGCCCGGCCCCGAGTTCGCGGAGCTCTGGGACGAGATGACGATGGTGCGCCGCTCGGCCCCCGTGGGGGCGCAATGGTGACGGAGGCCGCCGTCTGGGACGCGCTCGCCGAGATCCCGGATCCGGAGATCCCGGTGATCTCGCTCGTCGACCTCGGCGTGGTCAAGTCCGTCGAGGTGCGCGCGGAGCGGGTGCGAATCGAGTTCACGCCCACGTTCATGGGCTGCCCCGCGCTCGACGCGATGCGGACGCAGATGGAGGCGGCCGTGACGGCGCTCGGCGGCGAGCCCGAGGTCGACGTGCTGCTCGACGACTCCTGGTCGACCGACAAGATCACGCCGGCCGGGCGCGAGAAGCTGCGCGAGGCGGGCTTCGCCCCGCCTGCGCCTCGGGCACAGGGATCGACGACGCTGCTGCAGCTCCAGTCCGCCGTGCACCGCTGCCCCTACTGCGGCTCGACGGAGACACGGCTCGACAACATCTTCGGCCCCACGCCGTGCCGCTCGGTGCGCTACTGCACGAGCTGCAAGCAGCCGTTCGAGCAGTTCAAGACGATCTGACTGAAGCGGCGAACAGCGCCGGACCGGTAGAACCCAGGCGTGGCGCCGCGGTCGGTTCGCCTCTCGAGCCCGGAACGCGTCCTGTTTCCCGACGAGGGGATCACGAAGCAGGACCTGTTCGAGTACTACCGCGCGATCGCGCCGGTGCTCGTCCCGCACCTGCGCAACCGGCCGTTCACGATGAAGCGCTCGCCCTACGGCGTGGACGGGGACGTGTACTTCCAGAAGCAGGCGCCGAAGGGGATGCCCTCCTGGATTCCGACGCGCACCTACCGCACCTACCCGCGCAAAGGCGAATCGCGGCTCGTCGACTTCCCGCTTGTCAACTCTCCGGAGGCGGTGCTCTGGATGGTGCAGATGAACTGCATCGACATGAACGCCTGGTACTCGCGCGTCGACAAGCCGCACCGTCCGGACTTCGTGCTCTTCGACCTCGACCCGCCCGACGGCGGCTTCGCGCTCGCGATCCGCGTCGCTCACCTGATCCGCGAGGAGCTCGAGCGGCTCGAGCTCGAGTCCTACGTCAAGACGAGCGGCGCCGACGGGATCCACGTGCTCGTCCCGATTGCGCGCCGGGCGACCTACGAGCACACCTACACGTTCGCCGAACGCGTGGCGCGCCGGCTCGAGGAGCGGCACCCAGGGCTGGTCACGACCGAATGGCTGAAGCGCAAGCGCGAGGGCGTGCTCGTCGACCACCGTCAGAACGCCCGAGGGAAGACGATCGCCTCGGTCTACTCGGTGCGGCCGAAGCCGGGCGCACCGGTCTCGACGCCGCTGCGCTGGGACGAGCTGACAGAGGACGTGACGCCGCGCCGCTTCGGGATGCGCGAGGCGCTCCAACGGGTCGAACAGCACGGCGACCTGTTCGAGCCCGTGCTCGCGGGCGGCCAGGTGCTCGGACGTGCGCTGAAGAAGCTGCGACCGGTGAGCTACCCCTCGGGCGAGGGGTAGCTCGGCCTTCCTGCTACGCGGGAACCGCCTCTTCGAGGTGAGCCGCAACTGCGACCGGCGATCCGATCACGAACACCTGCGGACCGCCCGGCTCGAACGGCCGCTCGAACGTCGAGACGACGGTCGAGCTCGAGAACGTCCCGAGGATGCGCAGCACGTCGTCGCCGACGTTGCGCAGCCCGTGCGGCGCCATCGGCGGAACGAGCGCGACGTCGTGCTTCGCGATCCGCCCGACCTCGTCGCCGACGCGCGCCTCGCCGGTGCCCTGCACGACGATGAGGAGCTCCTCCGCGCTGTCGGTGTGCACGGGAAGCTCTGCCCCGGGATCGAGCTCGAACAGCACGGTGGCCGTGCTCGCCGTTCCCGTCGCGCTGTGGAGCGGGAAGCTCACGCGCAACCCCGGCCCCATCGGTGGGAGCTCGTAGTCGTCCAGGTCGAAGGTGAACATGTTCAGCTCCTTTCGTTGCACATTAGTGTGTAGCGATATTAGTGGGGCCTTTCGCGGTTGTCAAGATCGAGGTACACTGTTGTGCAATGAAGCGGAAGTACGAGCTGAAGGAACGCGCACGACGTCAGGCCGAGACGAGGCAGCGGATCGTCGAGGCAACGGTCGAGCTCCACACGTCGGTCGGTCCGGCACGAACGACCATCTCGGCGATTGCGCAGCGCGCAGGCGTCGAGCGGCACACGGTCTACGCCCACTTCCCCGACGAAGGGACGCTCTTCCGCGCCTGCTCCGCGCACTGGCGAGGCCGGCACCCACGACCGGACGTCCAGCACTGGCTCGAGCTCGACGTCCCCGAGCAGCGACTCCGCGGCGTGCTCTCCGACGTCTACGCCTGGTTCGAGGACGTCGAGCCCGATCTCGGCGTCCTTCTGCGCGACGCACCCGTTGTTCCCGAGCACGCGGAGGCTCTGGCGGACACTGCCGCGGCGACGAGCGAGCTCGCCGACGACCTCGCGCGCGGCTGGCCGCGACGGAAGACCGTGCGCGCGGCGATCGGTCACGCGCTCGAGTTCGAGACGTGGCGTTCGCTCGTCCGCCGGCAGGGCCTCTCGCGCAAGCAGGCCGTCGACGCGATGCTGCGGCTCACCACCAGCGCCTAGCCAGGCATTTACGGATTCTTCACGGCTTCTGACCTGTTCGGGTCTAGGCGGTCCGCGCCTGTCTCGCGATCATTGCCCGCTGAAGCGAATCAGGCGCCCCCGCCGGGTGGTCGCATCTCTACGCCCCGGTGAACTGCGCTGTCTGGAGGAACTCCCGCATGACCCGACGCGCACCCCGCGCCACACTGAACGCCATCGTCGTCGCCCTCGTCACGCTCGTGCTGGCGGGCGCCGTGCTCGCCGCGCCGGGAAGCGCGGCCGCGAGTCCGCAGCAGCGGGACGAGCCGGCACGGACGCACGCCGCCAAGCGGCACGTCGAGAACCGGGTGAGCCGCGCGCTCCGGGCCGTGCAGATCGCGAACCACCTGACCGGCATCCCCTACCGCTGGGGCGGTGCCTCGCCGCGGGCAGGCTTCGACTGCTCCGGGCTCGTCCAGTACGTCTACGCCAGGGTCGGGGTCCAGCTTCCGCACTACGCCGCCGGGCAGTACGGGCAGGGACGGCGCGTCTCGCGAGGCTCGCTGCGGGCCGGCGATCTCGTCTTCTTCTCCGGTCTCGGCCACGTCGGCATCTACGCCGGCGGCGGCAAGTTCATCCACGCGCCCCGGAGTGGCACGACCGTCCGCTGGTCGCGGCTCTCGTCGCACGGGAGCTACTACGGCGCCACGCGCCTCTTCGCAGCCTAGAGCGGCGTGCAGCCGTTGCCGGAACGGCCGGCGAAGATCTGACGCTGGTGGGCGTTCGCCTGCAACTCGCGCGCGCGGCTGAACGGGCCTGGTGGGTCGCCCTGCCACATCACATCGGGCGTCACCCCGGGGCCGATCACGGTCGCGCGGTACTGCGTCCCCTTCCCTGCCGGCCGGCCGCCGTGCGGGTAGAAGCCGTAGCAGAAGGCTCCGTTCGGGCGCTGGGCGAGAAAGCTGTTCTCGCGGCGCCAGCCGGCCCCGTACCGGGAGTCCTGCGTGTCCAGATAGAGATTGCGGCCGTAGTAGTCGAGCGGGCTTCCCTGAGGCGTGACGCGGAAGCCGTGCACCGGCCGGCCCTGGTAGCTGAAACGGCCGTAGAGATGGTCGAAGCGGCGGTAGGCCCAGTCCGTCCACACCTGGAGCACGGGTAGCGGCCCCGACCAGTGGGAGAGCCGGAGCTCCCAGCCGGCGCTCTTGCCGCCGTAGTTCGGCTTCAGCCGCTGCCAACGCTGGAGCGCCCAGTACGAGCCGTCCGGAGCCTCGCACGCGACGACCACCCACGCGAGCGGCGGTCCGTCGTAGCTGCCGCAGGTTGCGCCCGGGATCGAACGGGCGCCGTAGCGGAGCTGGAAGGAGACCTGCGGGATGCCGGGGTGGGGCGGACGCGCGTTGATCGCGTTCCCGGCGACGACGTGTCGGGTCGCGCCGGCCTCGGACCAGCTGACGTGGGCCTGGCCGGCTCCGTTGACCTGCAGGTCGGCGCGATCGGCCTCGCGGCCGATCAACTCGGAGGCAGCGGCGTCGCCGGCGAAGGCGAAGGCGACGAGTACGAGCGGCAAGGCGCGCGTGAGCATCGGGCTCCTTCCGTCAAAGGCGCAGCGCGCGACCGGAATCGTGCTGGCGGCCGAGATCTGCGGGGGCCACGCCTCGGTCTGTTTCTTGGCGAATGCGCGCGTACGGCGACGCGCACGTCAGGACGATCACGGTAGCGAAGATCGAAACGAGCCGCACTCTGACACCAGCGGCGCAGCTTGACGGTGCTTGGCAGGTCCGACACACTCGCCCCCGGGCACGCGAAGCACGAGGCCGGGAGGCCGAGGTGCAGCAGCAACTGCGGCGGATGGTGGTGGCGGCGAGTGTCGCTGCCTTGACGTCGGTGACCGCTGCGCCCGTGTCCCTTTCGGCCGAGTCGGGATCGACCGCCGGCCACTGCTCGAAGGCGGCGGCAGTTCGGATCGTCCGCGCGCTCGACCTGCAGGCCGAGCCGGGATCGACGAATCCCGTCGCGCAGGTTCTCTGCGGAGCGTTTCTCGGCCCTGGAGTCGAGGCGATGGTCGCTTCGGTCTCGATCCCTTCGTGCGGTCGGACGGGCAACTGGCTGGTGTTCCGCTACGAGCGCGGCGACTGGCGGCGCGTGTTCGAGAGCCACAACGGCGCCGACCTCGCCGCCGTCGGCTCCGACATCCGGGAGACGCAGAACGTGCTCCGCCCGAGCGACGCGCACTGCTTCCCGACCGGGGGCACCCGCTCGCGCGTCTGGCACTGGAACGGCAGCCGCTTCACCGGCACCGCCTGGAAGTACTCGAAGACGCCGGCGCAGCGAAAAGCAGTGCCGTCGAAGCTGTTCTACTTCGAGTCGCCGAGCCACAACATCTGGTGCAGCAGCGGCGACGAGGGCCAGGCGTACTGCATCACCAACCAGCCCCGTCACTCGGTCAACCTGGATCTCAACGGCACGCTCACCATCTGCGCGTCCGGTTGCCGCGGTCCCAACTTCGGCGCCGGCGGCCCGGTGCTCGGCTACGGCCAGGTCAACGAGCAGGGCGGCTTTCGCTGCACATCGCGGCTGACCGGGATGACCTGCACGGTCATGCTGGCCGGGCAAAAGGGCTTCGGCAAGGGCTTCCGGATCAGCAAGAGCGGCGTCACCCGCGTGGGCTAGCCGCCGCTACGACGGCCGACCAACGTACAGTCGCATCGTGGGACGGGATCAGGAGGCGCTGCGCCGTCGCGCGCGGGCGGGGCTCGCAGCTGCGGCCGAACGCGCGCCCGCACGCGCGCACTTCCGCGCCATGGGGATCGACCCGTCGCGCCTCGGCGGGCCGATCATCGGCGTCGCCTCGACCTGGACGGGGACGATGCCGTGCAACCTCAACCTGCGCGAGCTCGCCGACCGCGTCGCGGACGGGGTGACCGCTGCGGGCGGTGTCCCGCTCGGCTTCAACACGATTGCCGTCTCCGACAACCAGTCGCAGGCGACACCCGGGATGCGCGCCTCGCTGATCTCGCGCGAGGTGATCGCCGACTCGATCGAGCTGATGGTGCACGCCCACGACTTCGACGGCCTGGTCTGCCTGGTCGGCTGCGACAAGACGGCGCCGGCCGCCTTGATGGCGCTCGCCCGCGTCGACAAACCGGCGGTCGTCCTCTACGGCGGACCGATGCGCGCAGGCCGCTGGCGGGACCGCGACGTGACGATTCAGGACGTCTGGGAGGCGGTCGGTGCGGAGGAGCGAGGGCTGATGCCCCGCGCCGACCTCGACGAGCTCGAGCGGCAAGCGTGCCCCGGCGCGGGCACCTGCGCAGGCCACTTCACCGCCAACACGATGGCCGTCGCGCTCGACTGCCTCGGACTCGCCCGCATCGGCGACGGATTGATCCCCGCCGACGAGCGCGAGGCGAAGGACGAGGCGGCTGCGCAGGCCGGCGCCCTGGCGGTGCAGCTCGCCGAGCAGGAGACCACGGCCGCGCCGCTTCCTCGACCGGCGCGCGCTCCTGAACGCGATGGCCGGCATCACAGGGAGCGGCGGCTCGACGAACGGAATCCTGCACCTGCTCGCGATCGCCCGCGAGGCCGGCACGCCGCTGTCGCTCGCGGACCTCGCCGAGGTCGCGCGACGCACACCGGTGCTGGCGAGCCTGGCGCCGTCCGGCCGCTTCATGGCGGAGGACTTCCACCGGGCGGGAGGCGCCGCCGCACTGATCCGCGAGCTGGTGCGGGGCGGCCACGTCGACGGCTCGGCGCCGACGGTGACTGGGCTCACGATCGCGGAGACGACGGCGAACGCCGCCGAGCCCGACGGCGAGGTGCTGCTGCCGCTCGAGCGGCCGTTCAAGCCGAGCGGGGCGCTGCATGCCCTGCGGGGGAACCTCGCTCCCGAGGGGAGCCTGGTCAAGCTCGCCGGCACGGAACGCCGCGCGCACACCGGCCCGGCGCGGGTGTTCGACAGCGAGGAGGCGTGCACCGAGGCCGTTCGCTCCGGGGACGTGCAGGCCGGCGACGTGCTCGTCGTCCGGTACGAGGGGCCGGCCGGAGGGCCGGGAATGCGGGAGATGCTGAGCGTGACCGCGTCCGTCGTGGGCGCGGGGCTCGGCGAGTCGGTCGCCCTCGTCACCGACGGGCGCTTCTCCGGCGCCACGCGAGGGCTGATGGTCGGTCACGTCGCGCCCGAGGCGGCGCGGGGCGGGCCGCTCGCGATCGTCCGCGACGGAGACGCGATCACGATCGACATCGATTCGGACACGCTCGTCGTCGAGCTCGACGACGTCGAGATCGCAGAGCGCCTCGCCGCGTGGCAGCCGCCGCCGCTCCGCTACGCCGGCGGCGTCTTCGCGCGCTATCGCGCGCTTGTCGGCTCAGCGTCCGAGGGCGCCGTCCTCCTCACCCACGCCACATGAGCGCCTCAACCGGCGAACAGCCGGGCGGGTGGGCCCGAGACACCGACATCGGTGACGAAGACGCTGCCCGCGAGCGGCTGACTGCTTCGGCGCTCCGCGGGCAGCTCGACCGACGCCGTCGTGACGTAGAGCGAGCGGCCGTCCTCGCCGCCGAAGCAGCACGCGGTGACGTTGTCGGCGGGCACGTCCACGACGCGCTCGAGCTCGCCGTCCGGGGCGTAGCGGCGAATGCAGGCGCCGCCCCAGAGGGCGACCCAGATGCCGCCCTCGTCGTCCACCGCGAGCCCGTCGGGGATGCCGGCGCCGCGCTCGATCACGATGAACGGACGGCGATCGGAGATCTCGCCGGTGGCGAGGTCGAACTCGAAGCGGTCGACCCGGTAGGCCATCGAGTCGATGTAGTACATCGTCGCGCCGTCGCGGGACCAGCCGAGACCGTTCGAGAGCGTGACGTCCTGGAGCACGCGCTCGAGGCCGCTCTCGCTCGAGTAGCGGTAGAGGGCGCCGCGCCCGGGGGCGTAGTCGAGCGCCATGCTCCCCACCCAGAACCGCCCAGCCGCGTCACAGGCGCCGTCGTTCAACCGAACCCCGTCCCCGTGTGGGATCTCCACCAGCGCGCGCACGGACTCGTCGTCGAGGTCGACAACGGCGAGCCGGTCGGCCAGCGCGACGAGGACAGCGCCCGACTCGGTCGGGGCGGCGGCACCGACACGGATGCCGAGCGCGATCGCGCGATCGTCGCCGCGCGCAGGGTCGAAGACGTGCAGCACGCCCGCCTCGATGTCGACCCAGAGCAGCCGGGCCGTCGCTGCATCCCAGCGCGGGCCTTCGCCCAGCAGCGCTCCGGCAGGAATCGCGACCTCCACCGGGAGAGGCTCGCACGAATGAAGAAGAGTTGATGCAGGCGCTCGTCGTCCGACCCGGTGAGGCGCACTCGACGCGCGTCGCCGACGTCCCCGAGCCGCAGGTGCAGGAGGGTGAGGTGGCGGTGCGGCCGCTCGAGGTCGGCGTCTGCGGTACCGACCGCGAGATCTCCGAGGGGCTCTTCGGCGTGGCGCCCGAGGGCGATGAGTTGCTCGTGCTCGGCCACGAGTGCCTCGGCGTCGTCGAGCGCGACGGCTACGGATTCACGCAGGGCGACCTCGTGACGGCGATCGTGCGCCGCTCGTGCTTGCACTGCGTCGCGTGCGGCGAGGGCGCGCCCGACTCCTGCCTCACCGGCGACTACAGCGAGCGCGGGATCACGCGCCTGCACGGGTTCGCGCGCGAGCTGGTGGCGGAGGATCCAGCGCAGCTGATCGGCATCCCGCCGTCGCTCGGCCGGCTCGGCGTGCTCGTGGAGCCGGCGTCGATCTGCGAGCGCGGGATCCGGCACGCGCGCTCGATCGGCGGCCGCCAGCCGTGGGAGCTCCAGCGCGCGCTCGTGCTCGGAACCGGCGCGATCGGCATGCTCTCGACGTACCTGCTCCGGCTCGCCGGGCTCGAGGTCTGGACGGCTGCACGCAGCCCCGCAGATCATCCGCGGTCACAGCTCGCCGCTGCCTCGGGGGCCCGCTACGTCTCGACGAGCGCCGAGCCGCTGGCGGAGCTGCGGGAGGAGGTCGGAGGGTTCGACCTCGTCGTCGAAGCGACCGGCGACGCCCAGGTGATGGCCGACACGATCGGGCTGCTGCGCCGGAACGGCGTCGCCTGCCTCCTCGGTCTCGACGCACGTCCCGGGACGGTCGAGCTCGACGGCCGCGTCATCGGCGTCGACACGATCCTCGAGAACCGCACCGTCTTCGGCAGCGTCAACGCGAACCGGATCGACTGGCTCGCCGCCGTCGACTCTCTCGACCGGGCGCGCGAGCGCTGGCCCGACGTGCTGCCACAGTTCGTCGGCTTGCGCGTCCCGCTCGACCGGTTCGCCGAGGCGTTCGATCACACCGGCGTCAAGGCGACGCTCGTCCTCGACGACTGAACCGGCTCAGAGCAGGACGAGGCGGTCGCGATGGACTGCCTCGACGTTGGCCGGGCGGCCGGCGAGCTCCGGGGCATCGACCGAGGCGATCCCGCGTGCGAACGGGACGCCGTCCTCGCCGAGCAGCTCGACGCCGTCTCCGGCACGGAACTCGGGCGACCAGTCGACGACTCCGACCGCCAGCACGCTCGCGCCCGCGACGATCGCACGCCTGGCGCCGTCGTCGACCGTGATCGTTGCGTCGATCCGCTTGCCGAAGCGAAGCCAGAGCTTGTAGGCGGATCCCGATCCGGCCTGGGCGCGGAAACGCGTGCCGCGGGCCTCGCCGGCGACGAGCGGGCCGAGCACCGCGTCTCCCGTGCCGCTCGCGATCACGGTCGCGATTCCGGCCGCCGCCGCGAGCTCGGCGGCCTGCACCTTGCTCTCCATCCCGCCGCGGCCGAGCGCCGAACCGGCTCCGAAGGCCGCCGCGCGGGTATCCGCGCCCTCGCTGATCAGCGTCGCGTCCGCGGCGCCGGGCGCCTGCGTGTAGACGCCGTCGACCGAGGTCAGGAGCACGAGCAGCCGCGCACCGCAGAGCACCGCCACCTGAGCGGCGAGCGCGTCGTTGTCGCCGAAGCTGATCTCGTCCGTCGCCGTCGCGTCGTTCTCGTTCACCACCGGAACGGCCCCGGCGTCGAAGAGGGCGCCAAGGGCACCGCGCACGTTGACGTACGCCCGCCGGTCGGCGATCTCGGAGCCGGTGAGCAGCACCTGAGCCGCACGGAGGCCGTGGCGCGCGAACGCCTCCTCCCACGCACGCTGCAGCCGTGACTGGCCGAGCGCCGATGCCGCCTGAAGGCGGGGCAGCGAACGGGGCCTGGAGGTCAGGCCGAGCGAGTGGAGGCCGAGCGCGATCGCGCCGGACGAGACCACGCAGACCGGCGTGCCGCCTTCGACGAGCTCTCCGATCTCGGCGGCGCGCGCACGGAGGAGCTCGCGCCGCACACGTCCTCTCCGGTCGACGACCAGCGCGGAACCGAGCTTGACGACGACCGGCCGGCTCACCTGCGCTGAGTGCCGTCGCCGACGACTCTGTACTGCCGCAGCCAGAGGTCGCGGTAGGTCACCGGCCCGCGCGGCCCGGGCACCCAGTCGACGTTGATCCCGGTCTCGGGCGCGCCGGTGAGGGCGAAGCCGTCGGTGAAGCGTGTCGGCGCCTGCCAGAACGCGGCCGTGCCGCGATAGCGATCGAGGAAACGCCGCGCCACCGCCTCGTCCTCGGCGACGACGGTGGCTGCGAGCGCCGACGTCTCCTCGTTCGCAAGCCGGGCTGCCTCGTCAGGCCCGTCGACCACAGCGACCGAGACGGTGGCGACGTGGTCCGCGTCGTTCGCCCACTCGTGCCCGAGACGAAGGTCGAGGGGCGCCATCGCCGCGTGCTCCCGGGCCTGCTCAGTGCCGCGCGCCTCGATCCCGAGCCGCTCGAGCTGCGCCACGATCTGCGGCAGCAGCGCGGCGGCAGCAGCGCGGTCGACGAGCAGCAGGTTGAGCCGGTTGCAGACGCCGAGCCGGTCGAGGCTGGCCTCGATCATCGTCTTCGCCACCGCCGGATCGGCCGAGGCCGCCAGGTAGAGGACGCCGCCGCCCTCGGCGTGCGCGAGCGTGCGGACGCCGTGCTCGGCAGCATGGCGGGCGAGCGCGGCGGTGGTCTCGCCGCTGCCGCGCAGGATCACGAGCGGCAACACGGCCGGCAGCGAGACGAGAACACGTGCACCCTCGCGGTCGGGCGAGCGCACGAGCCCGACTGCGTCCGGCGGCAGCCCGGCCTCGGCCAGCGCCGGTCGGAGGACATCGTCGACGAGCGCGGTGACGGTGCGGAGCGCCGCGCCGCCCGTCCGCAGTACGGCGCCGTTCAAGCTCTTCAGCAGTTGCCCCGCGACGTCGACGGCGACGTTCGGCCTCGCCTCGAAGTTGGCGCCGACGACGCCGATCGGAATGCGCCGCTCCGAGACCTCGAGGCCGTTCGGCAGTGTCCAGGCCGCAATCTCGCGGTCGAGCGGCGGCAATGCCGCCAGCTCCCGCAGCTGTGCCTCGATCGCCGTCAGCCGCTCGGTGTCGAGGCGGAGCCGATCGAGCGCGCCTTCGTCGAGCGCACCCGCAGCGGCGTCGAGATCGGCCGCGTTCGCCTCGAGCACGGAGGCGTGCTCTGCCGACAGCCGCTCCGCCGCCAGCGCGAGCGCGGCCGCGACGGCGTCGTCTGTGAGCTGCGGCACGGCCGCCCGCGCGGCGGACGCCTCGCGCTCGACCGCCTCCAGGATCGCCATCGCGGTCAGGCCGAGGCCGCGCGCGCCCGCGCTTCCTCGATCACCTGCTCGGCCTCGACGCGGTTGCCGTAGCCGCGTGTCTCCGTCTTCTTCGCCTCGAGATCCTTGTAGACCTGGAAGAAGTGCTCGATCTCGTCGCGGAACTCGGACGGGATGTCGTGGATGTCGTGCACGCGCATCCAGGCGGGGTCTCTCAACGGCACGAGGATCACCTTCTCGTCCGGGCCCTTCTCGTCGGTCATGTGGAAGACGCCGACGACGCGGGCGCGGATGCGGCAACCGGGGAACGTCGGCTCGCCGACGAGCACGAGCGCGTCGAGCGGGTCGCCGTCCTCGCCGAGCGTCCCCTCGATGAAGCCGTAGTCGGCCGGGTAGCTCATCGAGGTGAAGAGCCGCCGGTCGAGGACGACGTGGCCGGACTCCGCGTCGACCTCGTACTTGTTCCGCGAGCCCATCGGCACCTCGACGAAGACCATGACGTCCATCGCGGCCGAGCCTACACTCGACGCGTGGACGCCAATGCGCTGGAGGTGCTGGAGTTTCCCGCGATCCGCGAGCGAGTCGCCGCGGCGGCTGCGACCGAGCACGGCGCGGCGCTCGCCGCCGAGCTGGAGCCGTCGCCCGACGCGAGCGAGGTGACTCGGCGGCAGGCACTGACGGCCGAAGCGATCGCGCTCCTGGACGAGTCGCTCGAGCCGCCGCTCGACAAGATCAGCGACGTCCGCGAGCAGGCGGCGCACGCCGCTCTCGGAGGCGCGCTCTCGCCGCAGGCGCTACGGCGCGTCTCCGACACAGCGACCGGCTCGCTGCGTGCCCGCGGCGCCCTCGACGAGGCGGCGGCACCGCTCCTGCGCGAGCTCGCCACGGCAGTCGACCCGGCGCTCGCGAACGTGGCCAAGGCGATCGACCGCGCCGTCGAGGAGGACGGCTCCGACCTGCGCGACAACGCCTCGCCGAAGCTGCGCAAGCTGCGCGGCGAGCTCCGGACCGGGCGGCAGCGGGTGCGCGACAAGCTCGAGCAGCTCGTCCGCTCGAGCGAGCTCCGCGAGCACCTGCAGGAGGAGTTCATCACGCTGCGCGGCGGCCGGCCGGTACTGGCCGTCAAGGCGAGCGCCCGCCGAAGCGTCCCCGGGATCGTCCATGACGCGTCCGACTCGGGCCAGACGCTCTTCGTCGAGCCGTTCGACGTCGTCGAGCTCTCCAACCGCCAGTCGGAGGCGACGAGCGCGGAACGTGAGGAGGTCGAGCGAATCCTGCGCGAGCTCTCGGCCGCCGTCGGTGACGCGGCACCGATCCTCACCGCCGCGGTCGAGGCGACAGGGCAGATCGACCTGACGATCGCACTCGGCACTCTCTCGCGCGGCTGGAAGGGCGCGCCCGTCGAGGTTGCCGACGAGGTCCGGCTGGCGGCGGCGCGCCATCCGCTGCTCGACCCACGCTCGGCGGTGCCGATCGACCTCGACCTCGGCGGCCTGCGCGCGCTCGTGATCAGCGGGCCCAACACCGGCGGCAAGACGGTGGCGCTGAAGACTCTCGGCCTCGCCGCGCTCCTGCACCAGGCCGGGCTGCGCCCTCCCGCCGAGACGGCCGCGCTGCCGGTCTTCGATCAGGTGCTCGCCGACATCGGCGACCGACAGTCGATCGAGATGAGCCTCTCGACCTTCTCGGGCCACGTCGCGAGCATCGTCGCGATCCTGAACGCCGCCGGCGAGCGCTCGCTCGTGCTGCTCGACGAGCTCGCGTCCGGGACCGACCCGGTCGAAGGCTCCGCGCTCGCGCAGGCGCTCGTGGCGCGGCTCGCCGAACAGGCCCGGCTGACGCTCGTGACGACCCACTATCCCGAGCTGAAGGAGTGGGCGAGCGCGAGCGAGGGCGTCGCGAACGCGGGCACCGGCTTCGACCCCGACACGGACGCCCCGCTCTACCGGATCGCGCTCGGCCGGCCGGGGACGTCGCACGCGCTCCGGATCGCCGAGCGGCTGGGGCTGGACACCCGCGTCGTCGTGGCCGCGCGTGAGCTCGTCGCACCCGAGCGGCTGCGGATCCAGGAGCTGCTCGCCGAAGCGGAAGCGGCGGAGCGAGCGGCCGCCGACGAGCGCACCTCCGCATCGGCGGAGCGCGCTGAGGCGGAGCGCCTGAGCGGCGACGTGCGCGAACGAGAGCAAGAGCTCGATGAGGAGATCGCCGCGGTCAAGGCTTCGGCGGCAGCCGAGCGCGAGCGCGCGGCCGCCGACGCGCTGCGCGACCTCGCGGAGGCGCGGGCGGAGCTCGAGGCGCTGCGCGCGGAGATCCGCCAGGCCCGGCGGTACCGGCGGAACGAGCCCGAGCGCGACCGGCGTCTCGGCGCCGCCACGCAGCGGGCCGCTCGCGCCGAGCGCGCGATCCGGGAGCTGGACCAGCCGCTGCCGTTCACAGGCCCTCTCGCAGCCGGTGACCCGGTTGAGGCGCCCGGTCTCGGCGTCCACGGCACGATCCTCGCGATCGAGGGCGACGACGCCGAGGTGGTCGGCGCCTCCGGCCAGCGCATCAGGATCCCGCTCGCCCGCCTCCGTCCGTCCCGGCAGCGCGAGCCGGAGCCCGAGCCGCCGGTCAAGGTGGTGGCGATGGCGCGCGGCGACGTCTCCGACGAGCTCGACGTGCGCGGGCAGCGGGCGCAGGAGGCGCGCGAGGCAGTGCGATCGTTCGTCGACGACGCGGCCCTCGCCGGCTTGCCCAGCGTCCGCGTCATCCACGGCCGCGGGACGGGCTCGGTGCGGGCGGCCGTTCGGGACGAGCTCGACGGCCATCCTCTGGTCGACCGCCGCGAGAGCGACTCGTCCGACGGCGCCACGATCGCGCATCTTCAATAGCGCAAGCTGGACATCCGCAAGAGCGGATGCCCATCGCGCGAAGACCCCTGAAGGGGCCGCTTAAGCGGCCCAACAGCCTCGGCACCCCCCATCGCTCAGCGAGGTTCCTCGACCACCTTCGCCGCATAGAGCTGGTACGGCAGCGCCTCGAGGACGCGCAGGCGCGGCTCGGGGACGTCGAAGAACCGCTCCAGCGCCAGCGGCTGGAGCCAGGCCAGGTCGGGGCGCGACTCGAGCACGCGCGTCACCGCCGAGCGGTCACCTCCGAGCGCGACGTGCTCGACGCGGCCGCGCCACGGCTCCAGCACGCGCGCGGCTTCGGCGGCGGCCGCGTCGACCAGCTCCCGTTCCTGCTCGCCGCGGCGGCGGCGGAAGCGATTCGAGGACGAGCCGCCCTTCTTGTGGCGTCCCTTGACGAACCGCGTCCCGACCTTCGAGACGACGAGACGCTCGCCCTCGAAGACGCCGACGGCAAAGCCGCCCATCCGCACGAGCAGGGCGGCGACTCGCGGCTCGACCTCGAGCGCGTCGAGGAGCGGTCCTGTGCGAACGACGTCGTACTCGCCCTCGTGCGCGAGGCCGAACGGCGGTGTCACCGTCAGCAGGGCCTCGTCGAGCTCGATCCGGACCGCGCCGCCGCGGTAGACCGACCGTCCCGGCGTGCCCTCGAGGGCACGCAGCCGCTTCGCGATGTTCGCCCGTCCGATGTGGCGCGTCTCCGGCACGAGGAGACCGTATTGACCCGTGCGGCACGGCGTGACTAGGCTCGGCGGCAGTGAGCAGCTCCACCGTCGAGCCGACCGCCGCCGCCCGTGGCTTCACGGGCGAGCTCCTCACGGACGACCATCCCTCGTACGACGAGGCACGGACGACGTTCAACGCGCTCGTCGACCGGAGGCCGGTCGCAATCGCGC
This sequence comes from uncultured Gaiellaceae bacterium, assembly GCA_963705515.1. Lineage (GTDB taxonomy): Bacteria > Actinomycetota > Thermoleophilia > Gaiellales > Gaiellaceae > Gaiellasilicea. The sequence continues at coordinate 216,932 of CAVPJV010000008.1, read as the reverse complement.
GTTGCCGGAGCACCGCGGACGTCGTCGCTGCGCTCGGCGCCGCAGCCGAGCACGGGCTGCCGGTCGCGGTTCGCGGCGGCGGCCACAACGTCGCCGGGCACGCCGTCTGCGACGGCGGGCTCGTGGTCGACCTCACTGGCCTCGACACCGTCGAGGTCGACCCGGGCACGCGCATCGCGCGCGCCGGCGGCGGCGCCACGTGGCGTGCGTTCGACGCGGCGACGCAGGCACACGGGCTGGCTTCCCCCGGCGGCACCTTCGGCACGACGGGCGTCGGCGGCCTGACCCTCGGCGGCGGCATCGGCTTCCTGATCGGCCGCTACGGGCTCTCGTGCGACAACCTCGTCGGCGCGGAGGTGGTCACCGTCGACGGCACCGTTGTCGAGGCGAGCGGGGACGCGCATGCCGAGCTCTTCTGGGCGCTCCGGGGCGGCGGCGGCAACTTCGGCGTCGTCACGCGGCTGGACTTCCGGCTCCATCCGGTCGACGAGATCCTCGGCGGCGTCCTCCTCTGGCCGGCTCACGCGGCCGCCGAGCCGATGCGCGTCTTCCGTGACGTCGCCATGGCCGCACCCGACGACTTCTCGACGCAGGCCGTGCTCGGACACGCGACCGAGACGGACGGGCGTTGCCTCTTCGGGGTCATCGTCTGCTCGACCGGGCCGGAGGAGGAGCCGGAGCTGCTGCGGCGGCTCCGCCGGGTCGACGACCTCGAGGTCGACGACGTTCGGCGGCGGCCGTACCTGGAGCAGCAGAGCCTGCTCGACATGCCGTTCGGGCTGCGGCACTACTGGAAGGGCCACTTCGTGCGCGAGCTGCCGGACGCGCTGCTGGACGGGCTGGAGCAGGCGATCGACCCGAGCGTGCGCCGCGGCTCGATCCTGATCGAAGCGATCCACGGCGCCGCGACCCGCGTGCCGCGCGGGGCGACGCCGGTCGGCTTCCGCGACGCGGCGTTCAACATCAGCGCGCTCGGGATCTGGGACGATGCGACAAGGGACGAACCACAGGTCGCGTGGGCGCGCGAGACGGCAGCCCTGGCGGCGCCCTACTCGCTCCAGGGCGGCGGCTACCTCAACTACATGCAGGCCGACGAGCCGCTGGAACGGGTCCGCGCGGCGTTCGGGGCCGAGACGTTCGAGCGGCTGCAGACGGTCAAGCGGCAGTACGACCCGGGGAACGTGCTCCGCTTCAACCAGAACATCCCGCCCGGCTGATGGCGGTCGTGGGAACGCGAGGCGCGAACCAGCCGCCGCCGCTCGCGGGCTACAACCTCTACGAGCAGGACGCAGCCCTCGTCGAGGCTCTCCGCCGGGAAGGGGGCGCGCCCTGGGAGCCGCGGATCGCCGCCTTCGGCGAGCTGCTCGGCGGCGAGCCGCTCGAATGGGGCCGGCTCGCGAACGAGCACCCACCCATGCTCCGGACGCACGACCGCTACGGCGAGCGCGTCGACGAGATCGAGTTCCACCCGGCCTGGGACTCGCTGCTCAAGCTCGGACTCGAGGCTCGGCTGCAGTCGCTGCCCTGGGTCGAGCCGCGGCCGGGCGCCCACGTCGCGCGGGCCACCCTGTTCATGCTGCTCGGCCAGGTCGAGGCGGGCGTCGGCTGCCCGCTGTCGATGACGTTCGCGTCGGTGCCCGCGCTCCGTGCGCAGCGCGACCTCGCCGCCGAGTGGATCCCGCGCCTGACCGGCGGGGAGGCGCTCTGCGGGATGGCGATGACCGAACGCCAGGGCGGCTCCGACGTGCGCGCGAACGAGACGACGGCCCGGCCCGCCGGCGATGCCTGGGAGCTGGACGGGCACAAGTGGTTCTGCTCGGCGCCGATGAGCGACGTCTTCCTCGTGCTTGCGCAGGCGCCGGCCGGGCTCTCGTGCTTCCTGCTCGAGCGGCCGCAGCCGGGCTTCCGGATCGAGCGGCTGAAGGACAAGCTGGGCAACCGCTCCAACGCCTCGGCCGAGATCGCGCTCGACGGCGCGGTCGCGCGCCTCGTCGGCGAGGAGGGGAGCGGGCTCCGGACGATCCTCGAGATGGTCAACCACACGCGGCTCGACTGCGTGCTCGGCTCGACGGCCCTGATGCGGCGCGCGGTGGCCGAGGCGACCCATCACGCCTCCCATCGCGCGGCGTTCGGCCGACTTCTCTCCGAGCAGCCGCTGATGCAGAACGTTCTCGCCGACCTGTGCGTCGAGTCCGAGGCCGCGACGGTGACGGCGCTGCGGCTCGCGCGCGCCTACGACGAGGGCGACGGCCCATTCCGGCGGATCGCGACGGCCGTCGCGAAGTTCTGGATCTGCAAGCGGACGCCGCCGCTCGTCGCTGAGGCACTCGAGTGCCTCGGCGGCAACGGCTTCGTCGAGGAGTCGCAGCTGCCGCGCCTCTTCCGCGAGAGCCCGCTCAACTCGATCTGGGAGGGGTCCGGCAACGTCAACGCGCTCGACGTCCTCCGGGCGCTCGGCCGCGAGCCCGACACCGCGGACGCGTTCCTGGCCGAGGTGCGGCTCGGCCGCAGGCGCCGATGCGCATCTCGACGCGGCGATCGGGCGGCTCGAGCATGAGCTCGCCGACCCCGAGGAGCAGGGCGCGCGGCGGCTGCTCGAGCTGCTCGCGGTGACGCTGCAGGGCTCGCTGCTCGTCCGCCACGGCGCGCCCGAGGTGGCGGCCGCGTTCTGCGCCTCGCGGCTCGACCGCCCGGGCGGGGTCTACGGGACGCTTCCCTCCGGCCTCGACCTGTCGGCGATCGCAGAGCGGCATCGGCCGCGCCTGCACGGGTAAGCTCGGCTCGTGGCCGTCGAGATCCACTACTGCCCCGTCTGAGGGGGCTACGACCGCCGGGCCGCGAGTCTCGCGGCCGTCCTGAACGCGAACGGCATCCCCGCCTCGATCGTCGGAGGCGCGAAGAGCCAGTTCGACGTGCTCTCGAACGGGGAGCTCGTCTTCTCGAAGCAGCAGACCGGCCGCTTCCCGGAAGCGGACGAGGTGCTGGAGCTGCTCGCTAGCTCCCGCTGAAGCGGGGCTCGCGCTTTTCCAGAAACGCCTGCACTCCCTCGGCGAAGTCGGCCGTCTCGGTCGCAGTCTGCTGCAGGGCCGCTTCGAGCTCGAGCTGCTCCTCCAGGGTCGCGTCGTAGGCGTGGTCGAAGAGGCGCTTCGTCATCCCGATCGCGCGCGTCGGCAGCGTCGCGAAGGTCGCGGCCACCTCGGCCACGTGCGCGGCGAGCCGGTCGGCCTCGACCACCTCCGCGACGAGGCCCCAGGCCTCGGCCTCGGCCGCGGTGAGCCGCTTGTTCGTCGTCATCCAGTCGAACGCGCGAGCGAAGCCGAGGAGGCGGTGGATGAACCACGATCCGCCCGAGTCGGGGATCAGGCCGATCCCGATGAACCCGGGCACGAAGGTCGCCGCGGCGGAGGCGATCCTGATGTCGCAGGCCGCGGCGAGCGAGAGCCCGGCACCGGCGCACGGGCCGTTGACCGCCGCGATCACCGGCTTCTCGAGCGCCCGGATCAGCCGGATGTTCGGATGGTAGGTCTGCTCGAGCCGATCGCGGATCGACCCAGGCGCCTCCTGGAACTCCTTCAGGTCCTGGCCGGAGCAGAAGCCGCGGCCAGCGCCCGTGATCACGACGGCGCGGACGTCCGGCGATGCAGCCTCCTCGAGCGCGTCGTGCAGGCGCGCGTGGAGTGCCGCGTTGAACGCGTTGAAGACGTCCGGCCGGTTGAGCGTGATCGTGAGGACGGCGCCGTCGCGCTCGGTCAGGACTTCGCTCATGTCGCGACCCTAAAGGGTCCGACGAAGCGGCCGCGGCGGCCGCGGCTGGGGTCAGACCCCGTACATGTCCGGAAACGGCAGGCCAGCTCTGGCGCGATTCTGCAGGAGCAGGGATGTTGGCCGAAACGGACAGCGTCCGCTCAGCACATGACGGGGTCTGACCCCAGACATGGCTCGAATGGACGGTTGATCAGCGGTCGAGGAAGCGGCGGATGGCGCCCTGGGCCTCATCGCCGAGCATCGAGAGCGCGAGCCAGTCGCGCGCGTGGCCGACGGTCTCGTGCCAGGAGATGTCGCGCCACCAGTTCAGCTGGTGCTTCGCGTACCGGGTCGTCTCGGGCAGCTTGCGGACGAGCTTCTCGACCCACTCGTTGACGACGGTGTCGAGCTCGGTCGCCGGCACCGCGCGGTTGACGAGCCCCCACTCCGCCGCCTGCGTGGCCGACACTTCGTCGCAGAGCAGGATCATCTCGCGGGCGCGGCGGTCGCCGATCATGATCGGCAGCCACTGCGTCGCGCCGCCGGCCGGCACGGAGCCGTGCTCGAGCCCGACGTGGCGAATGAAGGCGTCGTCGACCATGACCGAGAGGTCGCAGCCCATCTGCAGCTCGTTGCCGCCGCCGACCGCGATCCCGTTGACGCGCGCGATCGTCGGCTTGCCGATCTCGCGCAGCCGGTCGTGCATGTCCTTGAAGGCGCCGAACCACTTCCAGTACTCCTTCGAGTTCCCGAGCAAGTCCTCGCCCCAGGCACGCAGGTCGGCGCCGACGCAGAAGGCGCGGCCGGTGCCGGTGACGACGACGACCCGGATCTCGTCGTCCCAGGAGGCGTCCTCGAACGCCCGCGCCAGCTCGCGCAGCATCCGGAAGTCGAAGGCGTTCAGCACCTCCGGCCGGTTCAGCGTCACAGTCGCGCGCGGGTAGTCCTTCTCGTAGACGATCCGCTCGAAGCCGAGCTCGTCCGGGGGGAGCGGACGGGGCTGGTCCGGCTCGGCCACTACGCGATCTCGGCGAAGGCGACCGTGAACGGAATTCCCATTTCCATCGCGTCCTTGCCGCTCGCGGCGAACTCCTCGGAGCGGACGGCCGCCTTGAACGCGTCCATGTCGGCCCACTCGAACTCGGCGTAGTACGCGAACGGCGGGTCGCCGAACGGCGAGCCGAACACCTTGCCGTGGCGGAACGCGTCGCATGGCACCGGCCGCGTGAACTCCTCCAGGTGCCGCGCATAACGCTCCGGCTCCGGCTCACGCTCGTACTGGATCACTGCTCGCACCATGCTCCACTCCTTTGGCTCGGGACGTGCCGGAGCGTATAGCTTGCGCCCGTGTCCGGAGGAACGGCTGCTGCAGCGACGCTGGCGCTCACCGCGGGCCTCGCCGGCTCCGTGCAGGTGGCGGTGATGGGCCGCTTCGGCGAGCGGATCGGCGCGTTCGAAGCGTTGGCTGCGAGCGTGCTCTTCTCGGCGCTGATCACGGCTGCGGCGCTGCTCGCCGTCCGCCAGAGTCTGGCTGCTACGGCGACGCGTTCCGCTCGCCCTGGTGGTACTGGGTCGGCGGCGGCGGGATGGGCGTCGTCGTCGTGCTGACGATCACGGTCGTCACGCCCCGGATCGGCACCACGGCCACGATCGGGCTGCTGATCGCAGGCCAGCTCGCGATGGGCGTGCTGATCGACCGGTACGGCTGGTTCGGCGTCGAGCAGGTGCCGCTCACCTGGCCACGGATGCTCGGCGTGCTGCTGCTGCTGGCGATCGGTGCGCTGCTGGCGCTGCGCCGGGCTTGAGTCACGCCGCGAAGGTCTGGGTTGCCCTCTGGGCCGTGTACATCATCTGGGGATCGACCTACCTCGGAATCGAGCTCGCCGGTGAGACGATTGCACCGCTCTTCGCCGTGGCCTGGCGATTCCTGGTGGCCGGCGCGCTCATGGCCGGGTGGGTCGCGTGGCGGCGCGGCTTTTCGGCGCTGCGTGTGACACGCGCGGAGCTGGGCTCCGCCGCGCTGATCGGCGTGCTCCTGCCCGGCGCCAACGCACTGCTCTTCGTCGCCGAGCAGGAGGTGCCGATCGGGCTCGCCTCCCTCGTGATCGCATCGGTACCACTCATCGTGGTGGCGCTGCGATTCGCCGGTGGCGACCGCCCGACCCGGGGCTCCCTCGTCGGCGTCGCGATCGGCTTCGTCGGGATCGCGGTCCTCGTCCGGCCGGGAGGAGGGGCGAGCACGACCGGGCTCGTCCTCGTCGTCGGCTCGGCGGTCGCTTGGGCGGTCGGCTCGTATCTCTCAGGCCGGTTGCCGATGCCGCAGGATGCGTTCGCCGCGACGGCGCTGGAGATGCTCGTCGGCGGACTCGTCCTGCTCCCGATCGGCTTGCTCGCCACGGACTTCGACCCGGCCGAGTGGTCGACCCGCTCGATCCTCGGCTGGTGGTACCTGGTCCTCTTCGGCTCGCTGGTCGGCTACACGGCGTACGTGTGGCTGCTGCAGAACGCTCCGATCAGCAAGGTCGCGACGTACGCCTATGTCAATCCCGTCGTCGCAATCGCGCTCGGCGCGTTCGTCCTGCACGAGGGGATCACCTGGCGGATCGCGCTGGGCGCAGCGATCGTGCTGGCGTCAGTGGCAGTTGTCGTCCGGCGGGAGTCCGTCCCGGCCGAGGCAGAGGCCGCACCTGCAGGCGCCGGACGGGTGTCGGACTCGCCCTAGAGGGCGATGTCGTCGGGACGCACGGGGATCCGCGCCAGCTCGCGGCCGGTCGCGGCGCGCAACGCCGAGACGACCGCCGCTGAAGAGACCACGGTCGGCGGCTCGCCGACGCCCTTGACGCCGTACGGGGCGTCGGGCTCGGCGTCCTCGATCAGGTCGCTCGTCACGGGCGGCATGTCCAGCGCGGTCGGGATCAGGTAGTCCGTGAAGCTCGCGTTCGTGATCAGCCCGTCGCGGGTGCGGATCTCCTCCATCAGCGCCAACCCGAGGCCCTGGGCGGTCCCGCCCTCGATCTGACCCTCGACGGCGAGCGGGTTGATCGCCTTGCCGACGTCCTGGGCGGTGCCGATCCAGACGACGCGCGAGAGACCGAGGTCGACGTCCACCTCGGCGACGACGCGCATCGCGGCGACTGCGAACGAGACGTGGGCGCGCTCACCGGTGATCTGTCCGGTCTCGGGGTCGAGCGGGGTGGTGCGCGGGTGGCGGTAGACCCGCTCGACGTCGACGTCGCCGCCGTTCCGCCGCTGTTCCTCGAGCGCCGCGCGGCAGGCGTCGCGTACGGCGCCCGCCGCCATCCACGTCATCCGCGAGGCCGAGGCGGAGCCGGCGGAGCCGACCGCCGCCGTCCCCGGCGGCGCGAGCGCGACATCGTCGGTGCCGAGCTCGGTGCGCGCGACCTGGAGGATCACGTCGGTGACGCCCTGGCCGACCTCGGCCGAGGCGCAGTGGATCTCGGCCGAGCCGTCGGCATGGAGCAGCACCCGGGCAGCCGTGAAGTCGTCGAAGCCCTCCGAGTAGCAGATGTTCTTGAACCCGACCGCGAAGCCGACGCCGCGCTTGACCCCCTCGCCGCGGGTGGTGTTGCCGGCTCCGCCGGGCAGGCGAATCGCCTCGCGAGGCAGCGGCTCCGGCTCGGGAACGGGCAGCGCCGCGGCGCGGCGGATCACCTCCGCCGTCGGCAGGACGCCCTCGATCACCTGGCCGGTCGGCAGGGTGTCGCCGCTACCGAGCGCGTTCAGCAGCCGCAGCTCGACGGGGTCGATCCCGAGCGCCTCCGCGAGCTTGTCCATCTGCGCTTCGGCCGCAAAGCATGTCTGGACGGCGCCGAAGCCGCGCATCGCGCCGCAGGGCGGATTGTTCGTGTAGACGCAGGTGGACTCGATCAGCGCGTTCGCGACCTTGTACGGCCCGATCGCGAAGCAGGCCGCGTTCGAGGCCACGGCCGTCGAGCTGGAGGCGTAGGCGCCGCCGTCGAGCAGGATCCGCATCTGGACGTTGACGAGCTCGCCGGCGCGGGTCGCCCGGTGCTCGCACCAGATCCGGGCCGGGTGCCGGTGGACGTGGCCGAAGAAGGACTCCTCGCGGTTGTAGACGATCTTCACCGGACGCTTGGTGTGCAAGGCGAGCAGCGCGCCGTGAATCTGCATCGAGAGGTCCTCGCGGCCGCCGAACGCGCCGCCGACGCCGGCGAGGTGGATCCGCACCTGCTCGGGCGGCAACCCGAGGCACGGCGCCACCTGGTCGCGGTCGACGTGCAGCCACTGCGTCGCGACGTAGATGTCGACGCCGCCCTCGCCGTCTGGGACGGCCAGGCCCGACTCCGGCCCGAGAAACGCCTGATCCTGGATGCCGACGTCATAGACGCCGCTGACGGTGACGTCCCCGTCGGCGTCGGGGTCGCCGTGGCGGATGACGAGGTGGCGGACGATGTTCGGGCGGTCGTCCTCGCGGTAGCCGTGCGCCATCGTCGGCCGGTCGGGATGCAGCGGCGGCTGCTCGGTGGCGCGCTCCATGTCGACGACCGGCTCGAGCAGCTCGTACTCGACGCGAACGGCGGCTGCGGCGCGGCGGGCCTGCTCCGGCTCCTCGGCGGCGACGAGCGCGACCGGCTCGCCGTAGTAGCGGACGCGCTCGGCGGCGAGCACGGGCTGATCCGCGAACTCGAGCCCGTACGTCTTCTGGCCGGGGACGTCGTCGTGCGTGAGCACGGCGTGGACGCCCGGCATTCGCACCGCCTGCGAGATGTCGAGCTCGACGATCTTCGCGTGCGCGTGCGGGCTGCGGACGGTGACGCCCCAGAGCATCCCGGCCGCGTTCAGGTCGCTCGAGTAGGCGAACTCGCCCGTCACCTTCGGCGTCGCGTCGTGCCGCGTGGCCGGATCGCCGATGCGTCCGAGCTTGAGCTCCGTCTGCGGCCGCGTCGTGCTCATGCGCGGGAGGCCGCGAGCCGGACGGCGTCGAAGATCTTCGCGTAGCCGGTGCAGCGGCAGAGGTTGCCGGAGAGCTCCTCGCGGATGACGTCGTCGCTCGGGCTCGGAACCCGCTCCAGCAGGGCGGCCGTCGCGACGACGAGGCCCGGAGTGCAGAAGCCGCACTGGACGGCGCCGGCCTCGACGAATGCCTGCTGGACGCGATGGAGCCCGTCCTCGGAGCGAAGCCCCTCGACCGTCGTCACCTCGTGCCCGTCCGCCTGCGCCGCGAGAACGAGGCACGCGCAGACGAGTTCGCCGTCGATGAGAACGGAGCAGGAGCCGCACTCGCCCTGCTCGCAGGCGTTCTTCGAGCCGGGCAGCTCGAGCGTGTCGCGCAGCGCGGTCAGGAGGCTCTCGCCCGCCCAGACGTCCGCCTCGCGTGGCTCGCCGTTGACGACCAACCGGATCTTCATGCGAGCACTCGATCCAGCGCACGCTTGGTCAGCACCGCCAGAGCGTGGCGGCGGTAGGCGGCCGTGCCGCGGACGTCGTCGATCGGGCTGGAGGCGTCGGCGACGAGCTGCGGGAAGTCGGCGCGCGCGTCGAGCGGCGCCGTCACGAGGGCCGGCACCGGTCCTGCGGAGCCGTAGGCCGCGCGCAGCTCGCCGCGCTCGCGGTCGATCCCGACGGCGAGCGAGCAGACCGCGATCACCATCGCGTTGCGCGGACCGACCTTCATGAAGGTCTGCGGCTGCCGGCTCGGGTCGATCCTGACCGCGAGCACGAGCTCGTCCTCCGCCAGGGCGTTTCGCTTCGGGCCGAGGAAGAACTCGGTCAGCGGCAGCGTGCGGACGCCGCGCGTGCTCCCGATCTCGACGGTCGCGTCCTCGACCAGGAGGGGCGGATGCGCGTCGCCCGCCGGAGAGGCCGTGCCGAGGTTGCCGCCGATCGTGCCTCGATTGCGGATCTGCGGCGACCCGACCGTGCGCGAGGCCTCGGCGAGCGCGGGAAGCAGCTCGGCGAGCTCCGGCTGCATCGCCTCCGTGTACGTCAGGCCGGCGGCGAGGCGGACGGTGCCGTTCTCGCGCGCCCAGCCCTTCAGCTCCGGGACCTCGGCGAGGTTGAGGATCGTCTCCGGCCGCGTGCGATCGAAGTTGAGCTCGACGAGCAGGTCGGTGCCGCCCGCGATCGGCCGCGCGTCGGGCCGCTCCGACTTCACGCGCAGGGCCTCGTCGAGGGTGCGGGGAGTGATCACCTCCACGCGGTCAAAGATACGGTACGCCGCGATGAAGTCCCTGCTCGTAGACGCGCACGTGCTGACGATGGACGACGCGGAGACGGAGCACGAGAACGGCTGGATCCTCGTCGAGGACGGCTTCATCACAGCGGTCGGGACGGGCGAGGAGCCGGAAGCGGACGAGCGCACCGGGCTCGGCGGCGCGGTCGTCACACCCGGCCTCGTCAACACTCACCACCACCTCTACCAGACCCTCACTCGCGCGCGGGCGCAGCAGGCGACGCTCTTCGAATGGCTCGTCGAGCTCTACCCGACCTGGGCACGGATCGACGCGGAGGCCGAGTACGCGGCGGCACGCACCGGGCTCGCCGAGCTGATGCTCTCGGGGTGCACCACCGTCTTCGACCATCACTACGTCTTCCCGCGTGGCCGTACCGGGCTCGTCGAGGCGGAGGTGCAGGCGGCGACGGAGCTCGGCTGCCGCCTGGTCGCCTCTCGCGGATCGATGGACCTCGGCGTCTCCGACGGAGGGCTGCCGCCGGACGAGCTCGTGGAGGAGACCGACGCCGTGCTGGCGGACACCGAACGGCTCGTCGGCGAGCTGCACGAGACCGGGCCTGGCGCCCGCATTCAGATCGCGGCCGCGCCCTGCTCGCCGTTCTCCGTCACCGGCCGCCTGATGACGGAGTCGGCCGACCTCGCCCGCCGCCTGGGCCTGCAGCTGCACACCCACCTCGCGGAGACGGTCGAGGAAGAGGCGTACTGCAAGGAGCTCTACAGCTGCACGCCGGTCGAATACCTCGACTCGCTCGGCTGGCTCGACGGCGACGTCTGGTGCGCGCACTGTGTCCACCTCTCCTCGCCAGAGATCGCGCGCTTCGCCGAGACGGGAACCGGTGTCGCACACTGCCCGACCTCGAACCTCCGCCTCGGTGCCGGCGTCGCACCCGTTCGCGACATGCTCGACGCAGGCGTGCGGGTGGGTCTCGGCGTCGACGGCTCCGCCTCGAACGAGCGCAGCCACCTCTTCAACGACGTCAAGCAGGCGCTGCTCGTCGCCCGCGGCCGCGGCGGCCCGACGGCGATGACGGCGCGCGAGGCGATCCGGCTCGGCACCCGCGGCGGCGCCAGCGTGCTCGCCCGCTCGGACATCGGCGCGATTGCACCGGGCATGTGTGCCGACCTCGCGGTCTGGGCGACGGACGGGCTCGAGCTCGCCGGCGCCGCCGACCCGGTCGCCGGACTCGTCTTCGCAGGCGCGGATCGCGTCGACCGGCTCTACGTCGGCGGCGAGCTCGTCGTCCAGGGCGGTGCGCTCGTGCGGGCGGACGAAGCAGAGATTGCTCGCGCGCACCGTGCGCAGGCGAGTAGATTCGCCCAATGACGGCGGCGATCTCTCTTTCGACGCACGTGCTCGACACCGGGGCGGGCAAGCCCGCGGACGGAGTGCTCGTCGTCCTCTACCGCGGCGACATGTTCATGGCCGAGATGCGGACGGATGCCGACGGCCGCGCGCAGCTCTCAGACGATCTCGATCCCGGCCTGTACCGGCTCGTCTTCCACCCGGCATCTCCTTTCTTCAAGCGCGTGGAGTTTGAAATCAGCCTCGACGACGGCCACTACCACGTCCCGCTGCTCGTCTCCCCGTACTCGTGCGCGAGCTACCGCGGCAGCTGAGCGTCGCCGAGCTGACGCCGCTGTTCTCGGGGCGCACGCGGCTCGTCGACGAGCTGGCGGCCCGCACGGATCCGCTCACCGTCGCCGAGGAGGTGGCGCTGGCGCTGCCGGAGGCCGACCAGGTCGCCGCGCTCGCGACGCATCCGCGCATCGGCGAGCCCTCTGAGGAGCAGCGTGGCGCCGAGCCGGAGGTGCTCGACGAGCTCGCACGCCTGAACGACGAGTACGAGCGCCGCTTCGGCTTCGAGTTCGTCGTCTTCGTCGACGGGCGCACCCGAGCCGAGCTGCTGCCGGTGCTGCGCGAGCGGCTGGAGAACACGCGCGACGAGGAGCTCGAGACCGGGCTGCGGGAGCTCTGCGCCATCGCACGGTCAAGATGGGAACAGCACCGGTGGACGCGGACTACCTGAGAGACCTCGCCGACCTCGTGCTGCGGATGCTGCACGTCGTCGCCGGGATCGCGTGGATCGGCGCCTCGTTCTACTTCATCCGGCTCGACCTCGGCCTGGCGCCGCCGAAGGAGCCGAAGGAGGGCGTCGCGGGCGAGTACTGGGGTGTTCACGGCGGCGGTTTCTACCACTCGCAGAAGTACAAGGTCGCCCCGCCGCAGCTGCCCGAGCACCTGCACTGGTTCAAGTGGGAGGCATACACGACCTGGCTCTCGGGCTTCTCGCTGCTCCTTGTCCTCTACTGGCTCGACGCCGACACGCGCCTCATCGACCCAACCGTCGCCGACCTCGCCGCCTGGCAGGCGGTGGCGCTCTCGGCGGCAGGGCTCGCGCTCGCGTGGCTCATCTACGACCTCGCCTGCCGCGTCCTGATCGAGGACCGGCTGGTCGCCGTCGCGGTGATCGCGCTCGTCGCAGTCTCGGCATTCGCGGCCGGCGAGCTCTTCGCCGCACGGGCGTCGTTCCTCCAGGTCGGCGCGATGCTCGGGACGATTATGGCCGCGAACGTCTTCTTCGTGATCATCCCGGCGCACCGGGAGCTGATCCGGGCGAAGGAGGAGGGGCGCGAGCCGGACCACCTCGTCGGGCTGCGCGCGAAGCAGCGCTCGGTGCACAACAACTACCTGACGCTGCCGGTCGTCTTCACCATGCTCGCGGGCCACTTCCCGCTCGCCTTCGGCGCCGACCACGCGTGGCTCGTCCTACTCGCAATCTTCGCGGTGGTGGCGGCGATCCGGCACTTCTTCAACCGCTGGCACACGGGCAAGCGCGACTGGTGGATCCTCGCCGCAGCGGGCGTGGCGGCCGCCGTGCTGGCGATCGTCCTGGCGCCCGAGGAGCCGGACGCTTCAGCCGTGCCGAGCGACACGGAGGCAGTGGCGATCGCCGCGCAACGCTGCGCAGGCTGCCACTCCGGGATCACCGCCCCACTCGGCGTCCGGCTCGTGAACGCCGAGCAGATGCAGCAGCACGCCGACGCGATCCAGGCGATGCTCGAGTCCGGCGCGATGCCGCCAGGAAACGTCGACCGGTCTCACCGACGCGGAGCGCGCTCAGCTCGTCGCCTGGGCGGCAGCGCACGGATAAGGTCCCGCCGTGCTCGAGATCACCGCAGCCGGGATGCGCTTCGTCGCCCGCTGGGAGGACGAGCTGGCGCCGAAGACGGTCGCCGCCTTCAAGGGGATCCTGCCCCTCGAGGACCGGATCATCCACTGCCGCTGGAGCGGCGAGTCGAACTGGATCCCGTGGGGCGACCGCGACCTCGGGATCGGCCCCGAGAACGCGACCAGCTACCCGCATCCGGGCGAGCTCGCGCTCTACCCGGGCGGTGAGAGCGAGACGGAGCTGCTCTTCCCGTACGGCTACTGCTCCTTCGCGAGCAAGGCGGGGCACCTCTGGGCGAACCACTTCGCCACCCTCGTCGAGGGCCAGGAGCAGCTGAAGGAACTCGGCCGGCTGACGCTCTGGGAGGGCGCGCAGGCGATCTCGTTCAGGGAGATCGAGGCTCCTCAGGGAAGCGCGAGCAGCACGTAGGCGTCCACCGGCTCTTCCTTCCCCTTCATCCGTAGCCCAGTCCGCGGCGCGACCACCGCGCCGGTAGGCAGCTCCGCGCGGGTCGTGGCGCCGATGAGCACACCGCCGGGTGGTGCGAGAGCCTCCAGACGCGAGCCCGTGTTGACGGTGTCGCCGACCAGCGCGTACGCGACGTGACCGTCGCCGCCGATCTCGCTCACCACGGCCTCGCCGCTGTTGACGCCGATGCGCAGCCTCGGCCAGTCGGGATGCTGCGCGCCGAACGCGGCCGTGGCCTGCTGTAAGGCGAGCGCTGCGCGTGACGCACGGAGCGCGTGGTCGCGCTGATCGCCCCGGCTGTTGAACGTGGCGACGATCCCGTCCCCGATGAACGTCTCGACGACGGCGCCAAAGCGACGCGTGAGCAGCGGCGCCGCCGCGCCCCAGTACGCATTGAGCATCGCTGCGACCTCGGCCGGTGACGACCGCTCGGAGAAGCTGGTGTAGCCCTCCAGGTCGCCGAAGAGAACGCTGACCTCCTGACGGCGCTCGCGCGTCGAAGGCAGATAGAGCCGCCGGAAGCGCTCATCACGCCACTCGCGGCGTGCCGCGAACCCGATGATCACGTAGGCGACGATGATCAGGCCGTGCCATTCCCACCAGCTCGCATGCCACTTGCGCTCGCCGGTGACTGCGACCCCGATCATCGCTTCTGCGAGCAGCACGAAACAGGCGATGACGGCGGTCGAGAGGAGCGTGGGGCCGTGTCGGAAGAGGCGCCAGTACCTCGCCGCACTCACCGCATAGAGGATCGTCCCGACGATCGCCATGGCCGCGACCACGGCTCCCGTCGCCGCCTCGCTCTCGGGTCCGCGCAGCGGCGGCAGGTCCGCCAGCGTCCAGAGCAACCACGTCGCCATCGAGATCAACACCGCTCCGCGGAGCTTCCGGCGGTGGCGCATCAACCGCGGCCCGAGCTCGGGCCGCGCATCGACGAAGGCCGAGCCCGCGGCGAAGAATGCACTCACCAGCAGGCCGACCGGGATCGCGACCTGGAACCCTGCGTAGCTCTCGGTGAAGAGAACGCCGGCCGTCCCCAGCGCGTGAAGGCCCATGAAGCCTCCCGTCGCCATGAACGCCAGGGACAGGAGCAGGACGCGGGCGTCACCTCGCCGGTTGGCCGCCTCGCCCGCCGCATAGCCGAGGATCCACGCCAGGCCGCCGGCGGCGCCGAAGATGACGAAGTGCGCCTGGTGGTTGTGGAACTGGGGGTCGAGCTGCTCCCGGAGCAGCAACGAGACGAATCCGACCAAGGGCAGCGTGACCGCGACGATGCCCGCGACAACGACCGTAGCCGGCCTCGGCCGGGGCCGGTCGAGGCTCAGTCGCCGGACGCGCAGGACTCGCTCACCGGGTCCGCGTGCGGGAGCATCTGCATCAAACGTTGCCATCCCATGAGGGTAGGAGGCACGCCCTCGTCGCCGCGGACGATCTTGCGTCGTTCTCGAGAACGACGCGGGTGGAGACTCAGTCGCTTTCCAGGCGCAGGTCGAACCCGGCGGGAGCGTGGATGTTGACCATCCGCACGACCGTGTCGCCGTCGTTCCGGAACGTGTGCTGGAGACCCGGCGGCACGAGCACGAACGTGCCCGGCCCGGCGACGACCAGCTCGTCCTCGACCGTGAAGGTCAGCTCGCCCTCGAGGATGTAGAACGAGTCGTCCTCGTCCTCGTGTTTGTGGATCGGCGGCCCGCCGCGGTGAGGCTGGATCTCGATCACGGCCAGGTTGAAGCGCGGCGTGTCGGCGCTGCGCGCGAGGAACTCGACGTTCCCGACCCGATGGCCCTCGCCCGGCCTGACGACGACGGCCCTCACGCGACCAGTCTCCGCAGCGCGCCGGTGAGCGCGTCGAGTGCGAGCTGGATGTCCTCGGGCGAGCTCAACTCGGCCGGATTGTGACTGACGCCGCCGTTGAGGCTGCGGACGAAGAGCATCCCGGAGGGAACGCCGGCGGTCGCGAGGATGCCGGCGTCGTGCCCGGCGCCGGACGGCAGCTCGAGCACGGGCAGGCCGAGTGCCTCGATCTCCGCCCGCAGCGCCGCCCGGATCTCCTCCGACATCGGCGACGGCTCGGTGCGGATCGGCTCCTCGATCTCGAGCGCCGCGACGAGCCGGTCGAGCCGCTCGCCGTCGGGAGCGCGTGCGTCGACGGAGACCACGACGCGGCCCGGGATCACGTTCGTCCCGCCCGGCTCGACCGTGACCTGGCCGACGGTCGCAACCGCGCCGTCGATCCCTCGCGCCACCTCGCGGGCGTACAGCACGAACCCGGCGGCCTCGACGAGGGCGTCCTCACGCACGTCCATCGGCGTCGTGCCCGCGTGCCCGGGTGTGCCCTCGAACGTGCGCCGCCCGCGCACGTAGCCGACGATCGCGGTGACGACGCCGAGCGGCGCGTCCGCGCGAAGGAGCGTCGGACCCTGCTCGATGTGCAGCTCGAGGTAGGCGTCGGGCCGCGCCGTGCAGCCGCGGCTCCCCGCGCAGCCGCGCTCCTCGTCGCGAAAGACGACGACGCCGAGACCGGGGGTGCCGAGCCGCTCGACCGCCTCGAGGCCGGCGACGACGCCGAGCGTCCCATCGAACCGCCCCGCGCCCGGAACCGTGTCGAGATGCGAGCCCGTCCAGACCTGCCGGTCGCCGCCCGGGATCCGCCCGATCAGGTTTCCCGCCGCGTCGACCTCGATCTCGAGCCCGGCCTCGCGGAACCAGCCCGTCGCGAGCTCGTGCGCCGCGTCCTCCTCCGGCGAGTAGCCGATGCGGTCGCCGAGCGCCGCCAGCTGGTCGAGTCGGTCGAGGATCCGCACGCCGCGGAACCTACCGTTCGAGCTGCAGCACCAGCCAGACTCCGGCAAGCGGGAGGAGCGCCGCCACCGCGAACGCCGCCTGCCACGACGTCCACGAGACCAGCGCCGCGAACGCCACCGGCGCGCCGACGCCGCTGGCGGCGAGCACGGTCTGCTGGAGCCCGATCGCGGCGCCGCTCCGGCGACCGCCGAGCTCGGCCGCCATCGTGAACGAGAGCCCGTTCCAGGCCATCGACACCGCCGTCGCGACCACCATCACGACCGCAGCCACGCCCCCGGCTGCACTCGCCGTGCCGGCGACGAGAGCGATCGACACGGTCATCGCCAGCCCGATGTTCCGCAGCGGCCGTGTCCGGGAGCGCGTGACGTCGGACCAGCGGCCGACGCCGATCCGCAGGACGGCCGCGGCGACCTGCGACACGGCGAGGGCGGCGGCCGCCGCTCCGGTCGAGAGTCCGCGCTCCTCGTGCAGGTAGAGGACGATGAACCCCATCAGGACGACCTGGGCGACGACGTAGGCGCCGCTGATGCCGCAGAGGAGCAGCAACCGGCGGTCGCGAAGCGTCGCCTCCACCTCGGTGGTCTCGGGCAGCTCGGACTCCGGACGGGAGCGGAGCACAACGGCGCCCGCGACGGCACCTGCGAGGACGAACCCGGCGAGGAAGAGGAACCCCTCACGCGGCCCGTCGAGCGGGGGCACGACGAGTGCCGCGACGAAGCCGCCGATCGGGACGGCGGTCTGGCGAACCCCGAGTGCGAGCCCGCGCTCGTGGGCGCCGAACCACCGCATCACCGCGCGCCCGCTCGCCGGACTGGACGCTGCCGCCGGCCACTCCAGCGAGGGTGAGCAGCGCGACGAGCGAGCCGGTAGTCGGGCGCGAACGCCGCCGCGGCGAGGAAGCCCGAGCAGGCGACGAGACCGACGGCGAGCGTGGCGCGTTCGCCGTAGCGGTCGGCTGCGAAGCCCCACGGCAGCATCGCGACGGTGAGCCCGATCCACTCCGCCGCGAGGACGACGCCGATCTCCGTCAGGCTCAGGTCATAGCGGTCGCGCAGATCCGGCGCCAGGACGGCGAGCGCGAACGTGATCGACGAGAAGCCGGCCTGCGCGCCGGTGCCGGCGGCGAGCACCGCCCATCGGTAACGCGGCTCCGCTACAGGCCGAAGGGGTTGATCGGGCGCGAGCCGGTGTTCACGGTCACGCTCTTCGTCTCGAGGTAGAGATCGAGCGCGTCGATCCCGAGCTCGCGGCCGAAGCCGGACTGCTTGTAGCCGCCGAACGGCAGCCCCGGGAACGCGGTGTACGGCATGTTGATCCCGACGGTCCCCGCCTTGATCCGCGACGCCAGCCGATGGCCGCGGGCGGGGTCGCCCGTCCAGACCGACGCCATCAGGCCGTACTTGACGTCGTTCGCGATCCGGATCGCGTCCTGCTCGTCCTCGAACGGCATGATCGTGACGACCGGGCCGAAGACCTCCTCCTGCGCGATCGTCGACGAGCCGTCGACGCCGGCGACGACCGTCGCCGGATAGAACGCGTGCTCGCCCGGCTCGCCGCCGAGCACGACCTCGCCGCCCTCCTCGAGCGCACCCTCGACGAATGAGTGCACGCGCTCCTGGTGCGCCTGCGAGATCAGCGAGCCCATCTGCGTCTCCGCGTCGAGCGGGTCGCCCACCTTCAGCCGGCCGGCCTTCTCGGTGAACGCGGCCGACGAAGTCGTCGTAGATCGACCGCTCGACGAGGACGCGCGAGCGCGCCTCACAGCTCTGGCCCGCCGCGTAGTAGATCGACCAGACCGCGCTCGGGATCGCCGACTCGAGGTCGGCGTCGGCGAAGACGAGGTTCGGGCTCTTGCCGCCCAACTCGAGCGTCAGGCGCTTGATCGGCTCCGAGCAGAGCCGCATGATCTCGCCGCCCGTCTTCGTCGAGCCGGTGAAGGCGACCTTGTCGACGCCCGGGTGCCTGACGAGGTAGGCGCCGGTGGTGGGGCCGTCGCCGGTGACGATGTTGACCGCGCCGGCCGGGAAGCCGACCTCGGCGGCGAGCTCGGCCAGCCGCAGCGCGGTCACCGGCGTCTGCGGGTCCGGCTTCAGCACGACCGAGCAGCCGGCCGCGAGCGCGGGCGCGAGCTTCCACGTCGTCATCAGCAGCGGGTAGTTCCAGGGGACGATCTGACCGGCGACGCCGACGGGCTCCTTCAGCGTGTAGGAGAGGAGCGAGCCGCCGATCGGGTTCGAGCGGCCGCCGATCGACCCGATCGCGGACGCGAAGTAGCGGAAGTTCTCGACGGCGCCGAAGAGCTCGGCCTTGGTCGAAGAGATCGCCTTGCCGACGTTGCGGGACTCGAGCTCGGAGAGCTCGTTCCGATTCGCCTTGATCGCGTCGGCGAGCGCATGCAGGAGCCGTGAGCGCTCGTTCGCGGGTGTCTTGCCCCAGTCGCCGTCGAGCGCCGCACGTGCGGCCTCGACCGCGCGGTCGATCTCGGCCTCGCCCGCGAGCTGCGCGGTGCCGAGCGCCTCGCCCGAGGCCGGCTCGATCAGGTCGCGGGAGGACGAGCCCTCGACGGTCTCGCCGTTGATGAAGAGCCCGTACTCGTTCGTCGCGACGGCCACGGCGGGACGATAGCGGCTTGGGCTCGAGGCTCGACTCAGCCGAGTCCGCGAAGGCTGATCTGGAGCGCCGGCGGCGTCACGTCCTTGGGCAGCAGGAGCGAGTCCCGGAAGAGGCCGACGACGAGCTCGGCGCGGCCGGACGGCAACGTCTTCTCGGCGACGAAGGCGCGCGGTTCCCGCTCGCCGATCTTCCAGCCCGCGGCCACGGCCGCTTCACCAGCGTGGTCGAGCGCCTGCGCAGCCGCGTCCGCGCCGAGCTCGAACATCCGCGTGTAGCTCGCGGACACCGGCTTGCCGAGCGAGGTGCCCTCGTTCTCCGACTTCGCGTCGACAAGCGTCCCGCCTGGAGGCATGTACGTCGCCATCGGATCCGACTTGAGCCCCTGCAACCGGGCGTCGGGCTCTTCGCCTCGCGAAAGGACGATCACGAGCACCGCCAGGGCGGCCACGGCCGCCAGGATCTTCGTGCGGGTGCTCACCGTTCGAACAGCGCGGCCTGGCCCTGGCCGACGCCGACGCACATCGTCGCGACGCCGTAGCGTCCGCCGCGTCGCCGGAGCTCGTGCAGGAGCGTGACGACGAGGCGCGCGCCGCTCATCCCGAGCGGGTGGCCGATCGCGATCGCGCCCCCGTTCACGTTCACCTTGTCCTCGTCGAGCCCCAGCTCGCGGACGACAGCGAGGCTCTGCGACGCGAACGCCTCGTTCAGCTCGACCAGGTCGAGGTCGGCGACACCGATCCCGGCGCGGTCGAGCAGTTTGCGCACCGCCGGCACCGGGCCGATCCCCATCACGCGGGGATCGACGCCCGCGACTGCGCTGGCGACGAACGCGCCCAACGGCTCGGCGCCCAGCTCGCGCGCCTTCTCCTCCGACGCGATCACGAGGGCGGCGGCGCCGTCGTTGAGGCCGCTCGAGTTGCCGGCGGTGACGGTGCCGCCGTCCCGGAACGCCGGCTTCAGAGCCGCCAGCTTCTCGCCGCTCGTGTCCGGTCGCGGATGCTCGTCCGCGACGAGCTCGCCGACCGGCACGAGCTCCTCCGAGAAATCGGCGTCGGCCCACCGCTGTTGCGAGCGCAGCGCGAACGCGTCCTGGTCCTCGCGCGAGACGCCCCACCGCTCGGCCACGTTCTCGCCCGTCTCGCCCATCGTCTCGAGCGGGAACTTGGCCGCCAGCGCCGGATTCGGGAAGCGCCAGCCGAGCGTGGTGTCGTACATGGTGCGGTCACCGCGGGGATACGCGGCATCGGGTTTTGCCGTCACGAGCGGCGCGCGGCTCATCGACTCGACCCCGCCGGCGACGAAGAGGTCGCCGTCGCCGGCGGCGATCGCGTGACACGCCCCGACGACCGCGGAGAGACCCGACGCGCAGAGGCGGTTCACGGTCACGCCGGCAACCGAGTCCGGCAACCCGGCCAGCAGCGCCGCCATCCGGGCGACGTTGCGGTTGTCCTCGCCCGCCTGGTTCGCGCACCCGAGGTAGACGTCCTCGATCGCGCCCGGATCGACGCCTGCGCGCTCGACGGCCGCCGCGACGGCGATCCCGGCGAGGTCGTCCGGCCGCACCCCGGCGAGCGAGCCGCCGTACCGGCCGACCGGCGTCCGCACCGCCGAGAGAATTACCGCCTTCGGCACGCTCGCACGCTAGCGGGTTTCTGGCGCGTGACTGAGGCCGGCTCCGCCGGCCGGGAGCCGCCCGGCCAGGAACTCGCTAGACGTAGTCGAGCCGAACCGGCTCGGGGAAGGCGCCGATCGCCTCGCCGCGGCGCAGCAGCTCCTCGACCGCGCGGCGGCCCTCGTCGCCGTAGTCGCAGGTCAGCTCGTTCACGTACATGTCGACGAAGCGCTCGTTCGTCGCCGCGTCGATCCCGCGGCCGAACCGCATCGCGTAGCGCATCGCCTCCCGCCGGTTCGCGAGCCCGGCCTTGATCGAGTCGAGCAGGACGGCCGAGAGGTCGCCGATGCGCTCGCCCACGTCGCGCCGGACGAGGTTGACGCCGAGCGGCAGCGGCAGCCCGGTCTCGAGCAGCCACCACTCGCCGAGATCGAGCACCTTGTGGAGTCCCTCTGCCTCGTAGGTGAGCTGGCCCTCGTGGATGACGAGCCCGGCATCGGCGCGGCCGGACGAGACCTCGTCGAGGATCCGGTCGAAGGGCAGCTCGCGATGCGCGAACTCGCCAAGCGCCAGACGCAGGGTCAGGAAGGCCGTCGTCATCCGCCCCGGCACGACGATCTCGGCGAAGCGCAGCTGCTCGAAGCTGAGCGGCTCACGCGCGACAAGGATCGGCCCGTAGCCCGAGCCGATGCTGGCGCCGTGCGGCAGCAGCGCGTAGCGATCCTGCACGAACGGATACGCGTGCAACGAGGTCGCCGTCACTTCCAGCCGTCCCTCGAGCGCCCACTCGTTCAGCGTCTGGATGTCCTGCAGCACCTGCTCGAACTGGAAGCCGCGCGTGTCGATCGCCCCGGCGGCGATCGCCCAGAACATGAACGCGTCGTCGGGATCAGGGCTGTGGCCGAGCCGAATCAGCACCGAGCGAGGCTACCACCGCCCTAGACTGAGCCTCGCGATGCCCGACCTGAGCGACGCGATCCAGGACTACCTGAAGGAGATCTACAAGCTCGGCACCGAGTCCGAGCGGGTCTCGACGTCCGCGTTGGCGGAGCGCCAGCAGGTCTCGGCCGCCTCGGCGAGCGCGATGGTGAAGAAGCTCGCCGCGCTCGGGCTCGCCGAGCACGCGCCGTACCGCGGCGTGACGCTGACGCACGCCGGCGAGCAGGTCGCGCTCGAGGTGATCCGTCACCACCGCCTGCTCGAGCTCTATCTCGCGGAGACGCTCGGGATCGGGATCGACGACGTCCACGACGAGGCCGACCGGCTCGAGCACGCCCTCTCGGAGGAGCTCGAGGCGCGGATCGACAAGGCGCTCGGCTTCCCCACCCACGATCCGCACGGCGACCCGATCCCTGACGCGAACCTGGAGTGGCCGAAGGAAGCCTAGCGGCGTCCGAAGAAGAAGCGTTCGAGGGTTGGGAGCACTTCCTTGCGCGTGAACGGCTTGATGTGCTCGGTCGAGCCGTCGTCCTCGAGCACGCGGGCGTCGTCCTCGAGCGCGCCGTTCGCCGCCTCGAGCGCGTCGCCGAGCTCGTGACCCTCGAAGAGGTAGTCGTCGCCGCGCGGCTCGCTGCTCGGCCGGTGCTGCGGATTGACCGCGCGCCCGACCGCCCAGAGCGCGCCTTCCTTGCGCTCGAGCCAGATCACGATCCGCTCCTCGCGCCCTGCGTCGTCGAACCCGTTCAGAGTCCGCTCGGCGCACCTGCCGTCGGAGCTGATCCTGCGCATCTGACAGGAGGATACAATCGCGCGGCCATGGCCTTCCCGAACCCCTTCTCATTCCTCTTCCAGCGCTCGTCGGCCGAGGAGCGAGTCGCCGCCTACGTGATCCGCGAGCACGACCGGGGACGCGACCTCGCCGAGATCCTCGACGACCGCTACGTGCAGAACCGCCTCAACCCGGACCAGCGCGCGAGGCTGCTCGACCGGCCGGAGATCATCAAGGCGATCGGCAAGGACACGATCCAGGACGCCCGCGAGGGCATCGGCACCAGCTAGACCGTTGTTCCGACGCCGCGCTCCTGCGCGCGGCGGACGAGCTCGGCGCCGATCGCGACGTCCCACGCCGCGAGCCCGTTCGACTTGAAGACGACGATGTCGGTGTCCGACTCGCGGCCCCGCAGCTCACCGGCGACGACCTCCTGGAGCTCGTGCACCTCGAGCCAGTCGAGCACGCCCGCCTCGACGGGCTCGATCAGGTCGCCCGACTCGAGCATCGCGTTCTCCTTCGAGTCGCAGCAGACGAAGCTCGCGCGCTCGAGGACGACGTTGTCGAGCTCCCGCTTGCGCGGATCGTTCGCGCCGGCGGCGCAGACGAGCGCGCCCTCGCGCAGCCACTCGCCGCGGAGGACCGGATCGCGCGAGGTCGTGATCGTGACGACGATGTCCTGGGCGGCGGCATCCGCGTGCGACTCGGCTGGCTCGGCGCCGACGGTCGTGCAGAAGGACTGCAGCCGCTCGGGCGTACGGCAGTAGGCGACGACACGCTCGACGGTGGGCACCGCGGCACGGATCGCCTCGACCTGCGACTCGGCCTGCCAGCCGCAGCCGATCACGCCGAGGGTGCCCGCACCGCGGCGGGCGAGGTACTTCGCGGCGACACCAGTCGCGGCGCCGGTCCGTCGCTGGCCGGCAGTGTCTGCCTCGAGCACGGCGGCGAGCTCGCCGGTACGAAGGTCGAAGAGCGAGACGGCGAAGACGGCCTTTCCTGCCACGACCGTGTACGCCTTGACCCCGGCGTAGCCGAGCTCGCGGTCGACGGCGTACATGACGGCGAAGCTGCCGTCGTCGAGCGCGAGGCGCCGCCGCGGCACGTTCTCGACCGCCCCGGCCGCCATCCGCACGAAGCACGCCTCGACCACGGGCACCGCTTCTCCGGCCGTGATCAGGCCTGCGACGTCAGCCTCGGTCAGGTAGAGCGGCAAGTCACGAAGCCTACGCGGCGGCCCGGGGCGTGAGCTCTCCGACGAGAGGCCGCTACACTACGCCGTCTCCGAGCGCCCGTAGCTCAGGGGATAGAGCGCTGCCCTGCGGAGGCAGAGGTCGCACGTTCGAATCGTGCCGGGCGCATCGCTCTTGCCGTTGGCGAAGCTAGGCGCCGAAGGTGCCGGCGAGCGCCCAACCCACGATCGACCACATCGCGACGTACGGAATCGCGTACGCGACGGCCCCGAGCACGACTCTGCGCTCCCCGACCGGCGCGCCGCCGATGACGCGAGCGAGGGCGGCGACGAGGATCGGGTTGGCCACGGCCGCGGCGAACGCGTACGAGCGGTCCGAGCCACGCTGCAGCCACGCAACCGGGTGCGCAAGCAGGCGGCTCGCCCGCATCGACTCGAGCCGCCGCTCGACCCGGGTGCCGTTGCCGGAGAACCAGTCATCCCAGTGTCGATCGATCCAGCGGCAGCTGCCGATCACGAGGAGGACGACGACGACGGTGGCAACCGCGTAGACGAGCGAAGGCCGGAATGAGGCCGCGAGCAGCGCGATGGGCGCCCCAAGCAGGATGCTGTCGAAGAACGCGAACGCCGCGACAGCGGTACCGACGACACCCGTGCGTGCGGCGCTCATGACACCTGGCGGCGAGTTGGGCGGCGGGCCATCCCGCCATGTATCGGCAGGGACGGGCTACGACGCGAGGTCGAGCTCTGCGCCCTGGGGGACCTCCCGCCGTACGTAGGCGAGCGCAACCACGCGGTCGCCGTCGCGAGCGGCGCTCGTGATCCGGCCGACCGCCTTGCCCTCGTAGACGAGCTCGGTGTCGGGCGCCGGCAGCTCCGATCAGCTCGAGCACGCGGAGGCCGCGGTTGGCGTGGCCGCGGTAGTGCAGCCGCGCGATCGGCTCCTGTCCCGGGTAGCAGCCCTTCGTGAAGCTGACCGCCCGCTCGGTCAGGCCGGCTTCGGCCGGCAGGACACGGTCGTCGATCTCCTTGCCCCAGGCCGGCGTCCCGGCGCGGATGCGGAGCAGCTCGAGCTCCTCGGCCGAGACCGTCGGCTCGAGATCTGCGTCGAGCTGCTCGGCCGCGGGCTCGCCGTAGTCACCGGTCGTGATTCCCTTCCCGCCGAAGACGACGTGCGAGGTGTGCTCCTCGCGCTCGATCTCCGCCTTGGCGGCGAAGCGCGAGCGGACGAGCTCGGCGCGGACGCGCTCGCCCAGATCGGGCTCCGTCAGCAGCAGGAAGTCCTCGTGCCCGCGCCGCACGACGACGAGAGGCGCGATCACGCGCGCCTTCGGCGTCAACAGCAGCGCCTCGCACGATTCACCCGGCCCGAGCGCGGCGACGTCGTTCGAGACCATGCGGTCGAGGTACTCCTCGGCGGCTGGCCCCGAGACGCGGACGAAGGAGCGTGGACGGAACGCGACGCGCATCCCTGGTTACTGTAGAGACGGTGTTCAGGTCGAAGGCGGAAAAGAAGGTGATCGAGGCGGGGTACGACCCGGCCCGGCTGCCGCCCGGCCAGTACCTGACCGAGAAGTGGCCGGTGCTGCACGCCGGCTCGATCCCGTCGACCGACCTCGCCACGTGGACGTTCGAGGTCTCTGGCGAGGTCGAGAATCCGGTCACGCTCTCCTGGGACCAGCTGAACGCGCTGCCGCGGACCGAGCACACGCAGGACATCCACTGCGTCACGCGCTGGTCGAAGTTCGACATGACCTTCTCGGGGATCCACTGGCGCGAGCTCGAGCAACTCGTCCAGCCGAAACCGAGCGCACGCTTCGCGATCGCGCACTCCGAGCAGGGCTACACCGCGAACGTGCCGATCTCGTTCCTGCGTGACGAGCACGCGCTGCTGGCGACGCATGCGAACGGCGAGCCGCTCGCCGCCGAGCACGGCTACCCCCTCCGGCTCGTGATCCCGGGCAAGTACTTCTGGAAGAGCGCCAAGTGGCTGCGCGGGATCGAGCTCTCGGCGACCGACCGACCGGGCTTCTGGGAGCGCTACGGCTACCACAACGACGCCGACCCGTTCGAGGAGCAGCGCTACCAATTTTGATGCCTTGTGGCAGATCACTCGTTCGAGTGACTACAGCGGAGGCAACGGACGCCGATACCTGGGCTACCCACCTCCCCCTAGTTTCACCCCTCGAAGACCCGGCCCCCACCGGGTCTTCACTTATGGGGGAACCCATGGTTCCCCCATAGGCCCCCTCCTTCCTCGCATCTCAAGACGAACGCGTCCGGGCCTCCCGCCGGGCAAAGCCCGGCTCCGGCCACCAAGCGCTCACATCCTTGAGCCGAAGAACGACGAAGGGCCGGCGAGGTGCCGGCCCTTCTGTCCCTGCGGGTGACCCTTGAGCCACCGATCCGCGGGCGGAGCCGGGCTTTGCCCGGCGGGAGCCCAACCCCGATTCCTCCGCGCGCAGACGAGAAGGAGGGGGTTCGTGGGGGAACCATGGGTTCCCCCACGCGACTACATCATCCCGCCCATGCCGCCCATGTCGGGCATGCCGCCGCCGACGCCCGCCTTCTCGGGGGCCTCGGCCACGATCGCCTCGGTCGTGAGGATGTTCTTGCCGATCGACGCGGCGTTCTGCAGCGCCGAGCGGGTCACCATCGTCGGATCGATGATCCCGGCCTTGACCAGGTCCTCGACCTCGCCCGTGTCGACGTTCAGGCCCTGGCCCTTGGCGGCCGAGCGGACCGAGTTGACGACGACCGAGCCCTCGAGCCCGGCGTTGTAGGCGAGCTGGCGCAGCGGCTCCTCGAGGGAGCGGGCGATGATCTGCGCGCCCGTCTTCTCGTCGCCCTCGAACGTGTCGAGCTTGATCGCCGCGACCGCCTGCAGGAGCGCAACACCGCCGCCCGGCACGATGCCCTCCTCGAGGGCGGCGCGGGTGGCCTGCAGCGCGTCCTCGACGCGGTGCTTCTTCTCCTTCATCTCCGTCTCGGTGGCAGCGCCGACCTTGACGACGGCAACGCCGCCGGCCAGCTTCGCGAGCCGCTCCTGGAGCTTCTCGCGGTCGAAGTCGGAGTCGGTGTTCTCGATCTCGGACTTCAGCTGCTTGATCCGGGACTTGATCGCCTCGGCGTCACCGGCACCGTCGATGATCGTCGTCGTGTCCTTCGTGACGACGACCCGGCGAGCGCGGCCGAGCTGTGCGATCTTCGTGTTCTCGAGCTTGAGGCCCATCTCTTCGGTGATCACCTCGGCGCCGCTCAGGATCGCGATGTCCTCGAGCATGCGCTTGCGGCGGTCGCCGAAGCCGGGAGCCTTGACCGCGACGGCCGTGAAGGTGCCGCGGAGCTTGTTGACGACGATCGTCGCGAGCGCCTCGCCCTCGACGTCCTCCGAGACGATCAGCAGCGGGCGACCGGCCTGGATCACCTGCTCGAGCACGGGCAGGAGGTCCTTGACCGACCCGATCTTCTGGTTCGCGACCAGGATGTACGGGTCGTCGAGCACGGCCTCCATGCGCTCGGCGTCGGTGATCATGTACGGCGAGAGGTAGCCCTTGTCGAACTGCATGCCCTCGGTGAACTCGAGCTCGAGGCCGAACGTCTGGCCCTCCTCGACGTTCACGACGCCGTCCTTGCCGACCTTCTCGATCGCATCCGCGATCACGTCGCCGATCTCGCGCTCGCGCGCCGAGATGGTGGCGACCCGGGCGATGTCCTCCTTGCCCGAGACCTCCTTCGACTGCTTCTTCAGATCCTCGACGACGGCCTCGACGGCCGCCTCGATGCCCCGCTTGATCCCCATCGGGTTCGCGCCGGCGGCCACGTTCTTGAGGCCCTCACGCACGATTGCCTGGGCGAGCACGGTCGCGGTCGTCGTGCCGTCGCCGGCGACGTCGTTCGTCGCCGTGGCGACCTCGCGAACAAGCTGTGCGCCCTGATTCTCGAACGGGTCCTCGACCTCGATCTCGCGGGCGATGGTGACACCGTCGTTGGTGATCGTCGGCGCGCCGAACTTCTTGTCCAGCACGACGTAGCGGCCCTTCGGGCCGAGCGTCACCTTGACCGCGTCGGCGAGGATGTTGACGCCGCGCTCGAGCGCGCGACGTGCGTCCTCGTTGAACTTGAGCTCCTTGTGAGCCATTTCCGTATTCCTCCTGTTACTTCTCTAGGCTGAGCTGACTAGACCGCGGCGCGGTCGCCGACGACCTTCGCGAGGACGTCCGACTCACGCAGAATCAGGACATCGTCCGAGCCGACCTTGATCTCGGTCCCGCCGTACTTGGAGAAGATGATCTCGTCACCCTCCTCGACGTCCATCTTGATGTACTCCCCGTCCTCGTCGCGCGGGCCGGGACCGACGGCGAGGACCTTGCCGCGCTGCGGCTTCTCCTTCGCCGTGTCGGGCAGCACGATGCCGCTGACCGTGATCTCCTCTTCCTCGAGGATCTCCACGATCAGGCGGTCACCAAGCGGCTGCAAATTCATGTGATGCCTCCTCGTCCTTCAGACTTTGTGACACTGCTTGGCACTCTGACAGTGAGAGTGCCAGCGCCATTCTACAGGGCCACGCAGGCTGCGCAAGCACGAACCGTCATCGTCAGCGACGAACTGTCACAAAGTGGCAATGACGCGTGAGTTCTCGGCCGGAGGCGTGCTGGTACGCCGTTTCCGCGGCCGCTGGTGGCTCGCTGCGATCCGCCCGAACGGGAAGCCCGAGGGAACCTGGGCCCTGCCGAAGGGCCTGATCGACTCGGGCGAGAAGGGCGCCGAGACGGCGCTGCGCGAGGTCGCGGAGGAGACGGGCCTCGCCGGCCGGCTCGAGGGCAAGCTCGGCGACGTCCGCTACGTCTACACCCGCGGCGGCGAACGGATCTTCAAGGTGGTCAGCTTCTTCCTGCTCCGCTACCGGAGCGGCCGGATCGGCGAGCTGCCGCCCGGGATGGAGCTCGAGGTGGCGGAGGCACGCTGGCTGCCGCTCGAGGACGCGCCGCGCCTGCTCGCCTACGGCGGCGAGCGGGAGATGGCTACGAAGGCGCTGACCTCTCTATGATCGTGCGGCCGTGGCCATGTTTGCGCTGAACTTCTACTCGCCTCTGGTCGCTGACCAGCTGCGCACGCATCGCAAGACGGCGACGATCCGGCTCGGCGACAAGTCGGGCAAGTACAAGAAGGGGATGATCGTGACCGTGCTCGTCGGCGTCCGCTACGGGCAGCGGGAGAAGATCTTCGACGCGGTGATCGACAAGGTCGAGGTGAAGCAGATCAGCGAGCTCTCGCCGCGCGAGATCGAGCACGACAACCCCGAGATCCGGCGGCCGGACGAGATGACGCGCTTCCTGGGACAGCTCTACAACCGTCCCGTCAGCGAGGACGAGACGGTGACGGTGATCCGCTTCTCGCAGATCATCGGCTCGATGTTCTAGAGACGCCGCCGTAGGATGGGCGCAGGAAGCGCCCCGTGACGACCCCCGCCCGAACGCCGCTGCTCGTGGTCGCCGACGACGACCCGGCCGAGCGCGGCCTGATCGAGGAGGAGCTCGAGCGGCGCTACGGCTCCGACTATGCGCTCAGGATCTGCACGACCGCCGAGCTCGAGGCCGTCCTCGACCAGGCGGAGGCCGACGGTGACGACGTCGCCGTCGCGCTCGCGAGCGGGAAGGAAGGAGCCGACCTGCTCGCCCGGATGCGGGGCCGCTTCCCGACGGCGCGCCGCGGCCTCCTGATCCCCTGGCTCGGCTGGAGCAAACGCGGGGTCGGCGAGCTCGTCCTCCGCAGCATGGCGCGCGGCTGGATCGACCTCTACGTGATCGCGCCCACACGGCGGCGGGACGAGGTCTTCCACCGGACGATCAGCGAGCTGCTGCAGGAGTCGGAGCGCCTGCGCGGCGAAGGGCCGGCCGGCGCGGTCGTCGTCGCCGACGCACGTTCTGCCCGCGCGCACGAGCTTCGGTCGAGCCTGTCGGGCCTCGGCATCCCGCACCGGACGATCCCGGGGGACGGCGACATGCCGGCGGTGAAGCTCGCCGACGGCCAGGTCCTGACCGATCCCGGTCCCGCCGAGCTGACCCGGGCGCTCGGCTTCCCGACCGAGCTCGACTCGCACGAGGCCGATCTCGTCGTCGTCGGCGCCGGTCCGGCAGGCCTGAGCGCGGCGGTCTACGCCGCCTCGGAGGGGCTGCGGACGACCGTGCTCGATGCAGGCGCCGTCGGCGGCCAGGCCGGCTCGAGCTCGCTGATCCGCAACTACCTCGGCTTTCCCCGCGGCCTCGGCGGTGGCGAGCTGGCGCAACGCGCGTACCAGCAGGCGTGGCTCTTCGGCGCACAGTTCCGCCTCACCCACCGCGCGACGGGTCTCGAGCCGCGCGACGGAAGGCACGTCCTGCGCACCGACGGCGGCGCAGAGGTCGCCGCGCGTGCGGTCGTGCTCGCGCTCGGGGTCGAGTACCGCCGGCTCGATGCCCCCGGCCTGACCGAGCTGGAAGGCGCCGGCGTCTACTACGGCGCGTCGATGTCGGAGGCCCAGGCGCTGGCGGGCGAGAGCGTCTACATCGTCGGCGGCGGCAACTCGGCCGGGCAGGCGGCGCTCCACCTGGCCCGCTACGCCTGCACGGTCCGGATCCTCGTCCGCGGCGACGGCCTCGCGGCGACGATGTCCCAGTACCTGATCGACACGATCGAGAAGGACCCAAACGTGCGCGTGCGGACCCGGACCGAGGTCGCGGCAGGGCTCGGCGACGGCCGCCTCGAGCAGCTCGAGCTGCGGACGCCCGACGGGATCGAGACCGTCCCTGCGGCGGCCCTGATCGTCCTGATCGGCGCCCATCCGCACACAGAGTGGCTTCCGGACGAGATCGAGCGCGACGAGTGGGGCTACCTCGCCACCGGCCCTGACATCACGGGCAGCTGGCCGCTCGAGCGGCCGCCGCTTCCCCTCGAGACCAGCCTGCCCGGCGTCTTCGCCGCCGGCGACGTCCGCGCCCGCTCCGTCAAGCGCGTCGCCTCGGCAGCCGGGTCGGGCGCGCTTGCCGTCAGCGACGTGCACACGTACCTCGCTCTGGAGCCGTCCGCCCGTTGGCCCGCTCGCCGCTGACCCTCGTTGTCCTGCTCGCCCTGCCGCTGGTCGGACTCGCGATCCTGCTCGCGGCGCCGGAGACGGACGTGCACTGGGAGCACCACCCGTCCCACTTCTGGCTCGTGCTCGTCACCGCCGCGCTGAATGCCGTCCTCGCGTATGCGACCGGTGTCGCCGCCCGGCGGCGAGGCGACCGGCGCGTCCACCTCGTTTCGCTCTCGTTCCTCGCGGCCTCCGGCTTCCTCGCCCTGCACGCGCTGGCGACGCCAGGCGTTCTCCTCGACAAGTCGAATCTCGGCTTCGTGATCGCGACGCCGGTCGGGCTCGTGCTCGCAGGCGCATTCGCGGTGCTGTCGGCAATCGACAGCGAGCCGATTCAGCCCAAGTACCTCGAGCGTGCCCTGCTCGTCCTGCTGGCTCTCTGGGCGATCGTCTGCCTCTCGTTCTTCCCCGAAGTCGATGACTCGGTCGTCCCGGCGCGGCTGTCCTCCCCGATGGTCGCGCTCTCGATCGTCGGCGTCGCCTTCTACAGCTTCGCCGTCGTGCGCTACCTCGACCTCTACCGGGAGCGCCGCTCGCGGCTTGTGTTCGGCTTCACCGTCGCCTTCGTGCTGCTCGCCGAGGCGATGGTCGCGGTGGCGCTCGGCCGCAACTGGCAGGCGTCGTGGTGGGAATGGCATCTGCTGATGCTGCTCGCGTTCGCGGTGATCGCCGTGATGGCGCACCAGGAGGGGTCGGAGGAGCGCTTCGGTCGGCTCTACGTCGACCGCGGCGCGCAGCCGGTGACCGTCCTCTTCGCCGACCTGAAGGGCTTCACGTCGTTCTCCGAGCACAGCGAGCCGACGACGGTCTCGAGGATGCTGGACACGCTCTTCGGCGTCGCGATCCCAGCGATCGAGCGCTACGACGGCGTGGTCGACCGCCTGATCGGCGACGCGGTCTTCGCCACCTTCGAAGGCGAGAAGCACGCCGAGCGTGCCGCGCGCGCCGCGCTCGCGTTGCAGGAGGAGACGGGAGCGCTGGCCGCCGAGCACCCCGAGTGGCCGCGCTTCCGGGCCGGCCTGAACTCGGGCGAGGCGTCCGTCGGCGTGCTCGGCACCGGCAGCGGCCGCACCTACAGCGCGATCGGCGACACGGTCAACCTCGGCTCCCGGATCGAAGGGCTCGCTCCGGCGGGGGGCGTCGCCATCAGCGCCGAGACGGCGAGTCAGCTCGGGGGCGCGGAGACGGAGCCGCTCGACACCGTCCAGGTGAAGGGCCGCGACGAGCCGGTCGAGATCCTGCTCCTGCGGAAGCTTCCCCCCGGCTAGCGTCCGGGCTTGCGGATGCGGACGCCGAGCACTTCGGCCGGCCGCACGGGCGCGCCGCACTCCTCGCACTCGACCGCGAATGCGGACGGGAACGGCGCCGAGCACTCGGGGCAGCGATGGCGGGTCTCGCCGCCGCAGTGCGGGCAGGCGGCAGGCAGGTCGGCCTCGCCCTCGAGGAAGTAGCGCCAGACCGAGCCGCATTCGAGACAGAAGCACGTGAAGTCGCCGAGCGTCTTGCGCCGCTCCTCCTGGATCCAGTTCCGCTTCGGCTTCGCCACCCGGCAACCGTAGCGCCGGCTTGTGTCGCTGCGCGATCCCGCCCGTACGGACCCGCTCCATCCTCTGCGCGTCGATAAAGTGCAGCCGTCGTTCAACCGCGGGGGTAGTGACGCATGGCGGTACGTGAGGCTGAGCCGGTCGGCTCGCTGAGTGAAGTACGTGAGGCAGGTCTCGACCGCGAGGACCTGCTCACCATCTACCGCAACCTGCTCGTCACCCGCGGGATCGAGGAGCGCGGTCACATCCTCTACAAGCAGGGGAAGATTCCGGGGTCGTTCTACACCGGCCGCGGCAACGAGGGAGCCGCCGTCGGCGTCGCAACCGCCATGGGCCCGGACGACGTCGGCACGCCGCTCCACCGCGACATGGGCGTCCACATCACCCGCGGCGTCGAGCCGTGGCGGATCTTCGCGCAGTACATGGGCCGCGAAGGCGGACCCACGCGCGGCCGCGACGGCAACGTCCACATGGCGGACGCCCGCCTCGGGATGATCGCGATGGTCAGCCACCTGCCGGCGATGATGCCGGTGGCGGTCGGCTGCGCCCTGGCCTTCCGGATCCGCGACGAGAAGCGGGTCGCAGTCGGGTGGTCCGGTGAGGGCGCGATGGCGCGCGGCGACGCCCACGAGGCGATGAACTTCGCCGGCGTCCGGCAGCTCCCGGTCGTCTTCATCTGCGACAACAACCAGTGGGCGTACTCGACGCCGACGCACCTCGGCTATGCGATCGAGCATCTCGCCGACCGCGCCGCCGCGTACGGCTTCGAAGGGGTCGTCGTCGACGGCACCGACGTGCTCGCCGTCTACCGCGAGGCGAAGGCCGCGATCGAGAAGGCGCGCAACGGCGGCGGACCCACCCTGCTCGAACTGAAGACGCTGCGGATGGAGGGACACGCGGTCCACGACGACGCCTTTTACGTCCCCAAGGAGCTCTTCGAGGAGTGGGCGAAGAACGACCCGATCGAACGCTTCCGCACCTGGCTGCGGGACAACGCCGAGCTGAGGACGGAGGAGGAGGAAGAGATCTCCAGCCGCGTCAAGAAGCTCCTGAACGACGCGCTCGCGCAGGCGGAGGACTCGCCGCAGCCCGACCCCGACACGCTGATGGAGGGTGTCTACGCGACGCCCGAGGACCTCGACACGCCGCACCACAAGTAATGGCTGAGAAGACCTACCTCCAGGCGATCAGCGACGGGCTCCGGCAGGAGATGCGGCGCGACGACCGCGTCTTCGTGATCGGCGAGGACGTCGGGGTGTACGGCGGCGCCTTCAAGGTGACGCTCGGCTTCCAGGAGGAGTTCGGGCCCTGGCGCGTGCTCGACGCGCCCCTCGCCGAGACCGCGATCCTCGGCGCGGCCACGGGCGCATCGATCATGGGCATGCGGCCGGTCGCCGAGATGCAGTTCGCCGACTTCATCTCCTGCGGCTGGGACCACCTCGTCACCGTCGCCGCCAAGCAGCGCTTCCGCGCCGGCACGCCGGTGCCGATCGTCGTCCGGCTTCCCTCCGGCGGGGGCTTCTCGGGCGGCCCGTTCCACTCGCAGAACCCGGAGAGCTCGTTCGCGCACATCCCCGGGCTCAAGTGCGTCTGCCCGGCGACGCCGGAGGACGCGAAGGGCCTGCTCGTGGCCGCGATCGAGGATCCCAACCCCGTCCTCTTCTTCGAGCACAAGCACCTGTACCGCCGGATCAAGGCCGACGTGCCCGACGAGCGCTACGTGACGCCGATCGGGAAGGCGCGCACCCACCTCGAGGGGGACGACGTCTCCGTGATCACCTGGGGCGCGATGGTCTACACGGCCGAGGAGGCCGCGAAGCAGCTCGAAGCGGACGGCATCTCGGTCGAGATCGTCGACCTGCGCACGGTGATGCCGTGGGACAAGGAGGCGGTGCTCGAGAGCGTGCGCAAAACCTCGAAGGTGGTCGTGCTGCACGAGGACAACCGCACCGGCGGCTTCGGCGGCGAGATCGCGGCCACGATCGCCGAGGAGGCGTTCGAGGACCTCGATGCACCCGTGAAGCGGATCGCCGCCCCGGACTGCCCGGTGCCGTTCTCGCCGGTGCTCGAGAAGGCATTTCTCCCGCAGGTCGAGGACGTCGTGCAGGGACTGAGAGAGCTGGCGGAGTACTAGGAGAGCAGATGTCGACTGGAACGCAGACCGAAGTCGTCATGCCCCAGATGGGCGTGTCCGTCTCCGAGGGGACGATCACGAAGTGGCTCAAGGCCGAGGGCGAGCACATCGGCCGCGACGAGCCGCTGCTCGAGATCTCGACCGACAAGGTCGACACCGAGGTCCCGAGCCCCGCCGAGGGCGTCGTCGCCCAGATCCTCGTCCAGGAGGGCGAGACGGTCGAGGTCGGCACCGTCCTGGCCGTGATCGCACCCGAGGGTGCGGCGCCGGCCGAGGCGCCGCCGGCGCCCGAGCCGCCCGAGCCCGCCACACAGGCCGCGCAGCCCGCACCGCCGGCTCCTCCGGCCGCGCCCGCCCCGGCCGCGACACCGGCTTCCGGCAACGGCCGCACCTTCGTCTCGCCCGTGGTCGCCCGGATCGCCTCCGAGCACGGCGTCGACCCGAACGCGATCCAGGGCACCGGCACCGGCGGCCGCGTGACGAAGAAGGACATCCTCGCCTTCGTCGAGAGCGGCGGCCAGGCCTCAGCGGCGCCCGCGCCTCCCGTCGAGCAGCCGGCACCTGCGGTCGAGCAGGCGCCTCCGTCGCCCGCCCTGGCCGAGCCCGCCCCGGCACCGACCGCCCAGGCGGCTCCCCCGCCGCCGGCTCCTGCGCCCGCCCAGCCTGTCCCGGCCGCACAGGCTCCGCCGCCCGCGCCAGCCGCAGCCCCGGCTCCGGCCGCGAGCGCCGAGCCGGAGCCCGGCGAGACGGTCGAGCCGATGTCGGCGATGCGCAAGGGGATCGCCGAGCACATGCGCCGCTCGCTCGACACGTCCGCGCACGTCACGAGCGCGATCGAGGTCGACATGTCCAAGGTGGTCGCGATCCGGAGCAAGCTGAAGAAGGAGTACGAGCAGGCCTACGGGGTCAACCCGACCTACCTCTCCTTCGTCGCCCGCGCGACCGTCGAGACATTGCGTGAGTACCCCTGGATCAACGGCGAGATCCGCGGCGACAAGATCGTCACCCGCAACTTCGTCAACCTCGGCTTCGCGGTCGAGCTCGCGGACGGCAAGGGCCTGATCGTGCCGGTGCTGAAGCACACCGAGGGCCTCAACCTGCTCGGCCTTGCCCGTGGCGTCGCCGACATCGCCAAGCGCGCCCGCGACAAGAAGCTGATGCCCGACGACGTCCAGGGCGGCACCTTCACGATCACGAACCCGGGCGGTTTCGGCACGTTCCACGGCACGCCGGTGATCAGCCAGCCGCAGGCGGGCATTCTCGGCACCTACGCGGTCGTGAAGCGCCCGTGGGTCGTGACCGACGAGCTCGGCCAGGACGTGATCGCGATCCGGCCGATCATGAACCTAACGCTCACGTACGACCATCGCCTGGTCGACGGCGCGCTCGCGGGACGCTTCCTGCATTCGCTGCGCGAGAAGCTCGAGAGCTGGGGCGAAAGCGACTACTAGCGTCCTCACCGTCGTCCGGAACGAGCCCGAAGCGATGATGATCCGGGGCCTGCTCGAGACGGCCGGCATCCAGTCGGAGCACCGCGCCACGCAGCTGGGCGAGAACTTCGGCAGCTCGTACGAGGTCCTGGTGCGGGCCGAGGACCTGGAGGCCGCCCGGGAGCTGCTCCCGGAGGACGAGTGACCGGCGCGCACGTGCTGAACCTCGGCCTCGTCCCGTACGGGGAGGCTTGGGAGCTGCAGCGCACGATCGCCGCGGCGGTTGCCGACGGCGAGCGGCCGGACACGATCCTGCTGCTCGAGCACCCGCCGACGGTCACGACCGGCCGCCGCACCGAGGAGTCGGAGCTGCACATCCCCGCCGACGCGGAGGTCGACGTCGTCGAGACGGACCGCGGAGGCAAGTCCACCTTCCACGGGCCGGGACAGCTCGTCTGCTACCCGATCCTCGACCTCAAGCGGCACGGCCAGGACGTCAAGCGCTACTGCCGCGACCTCGAGGACGCGCTGATCCTGACGCTAGCGAAGCTCGGCGTCGAGGGCGAGCGGATCGACGGGCTCACCGGCGTCTGGCTGACGCGGCCGCCGCGGAAGATCGCGTCGATCGGCATCCACATCTCGAAGTGGGTGACGACGCACGGCTACGCCCTCAACGTCGACCTCGATCCAGCCCCGTTCACGCAGTGGATCACCGCGTGCGGGCTCGAAGACGCCGCCTTCACCACGGTGGCGCAGGAGCTCGGCCGCCCGGTCGCGGTCGACGAGGTCGCGCGGGCCGGCGCTCGAAGCGCTCGCGCACGTCTTTGCGCTCGAGCTCGAGGAGCGACCAGCACCCGTGCTCGCAGGCCGCAGCTAGGCTCAGACCGATGGAGAGCTCACTTCCCGTCGCCGAGCGCCCGCGCCGCCCGGAGTGGATGAAGGTTCGCGCGCCGAGCGCCGACGGGCACTTCTACGACGTCAAGAAACTGCTGCACGGCCTGTCGCTGAACACGGTCTGCGAGGAGGCGCGCTGCCCGAACATCTCCGAGTGCTGGGGCCGGGGCACGGCGACCTTCCAGATCCTCGGCGAGACCTGCACGCGCGCCTGCCGCTACTGCTACGTCCACTCCGGCAAGCCGCAGGACGCGCCCGACCCGCTCGAGCCGCTCCGCGTCGGCCAGGCCGCCGCCCAGATGGCGCTGAAGCACGTCGTCGTCACCTCGGTCGACCGCGACGACGTCCCCGATCGCGGCGCGCGCCACTTCGCGGCGACGATCCGGGCGATCAAGATGAAGCTGCCGGAGGCGAGCGTCGAGGTGCTGACGCCCGACTTCCTCGGCGTCGAGGAGGAGGCACTGCACACCGTCCTCGCGGCCCGGCCCGAGGTCTTCAACCACAACATCGAGACCGTCCGCCGGCTGCACCGGAACATGCGGGGCGCGAAGGCGAGCTACGACAAGGCGCTCTGGCTGCTCGGCCGCGCGAAGGAGCTCGCCGACTATCCCGTCCTGACGAAGTCGGGGATCATCGTCGGACTCGGCGAGACGAACGACGAGGTGGTCGAGACGATGCGCGACCTCCGTGCGCACGGCGTCGACGTCGTGACGATCGGCCAGTACCTGCAGCCCAGCCCGAAGCATGCGGCGATCGACCGCTGGGTGCACCCGGACGAGTTCCGCTGGCTGCGGGAGCAGGGCGAGGCGCTCGGCTTCGGCTCGGTGTTCGCCGGCCCGCTCGTCCGCTCGAGCTACCGCGCCGACGAGCAGCGCCACGCGGCCGAGACGGGCCGCGGCGCTGTCGCCTACTAGCTCGACGACGCTCCGCACACCCTCGACATAAGTTGTCCCCCTTCCGGGGGGTCCCTTTGGCTTCCGCCTGTGGCTTCATTGGGTCAGGAGGGGTGAAGATTGCGCGTTGCCGTCGCCGTGCTGATGCTGATTCTCGCAGTCCCCGCGGAGGGGGCGTCACAGCGGCGCGCCTCGCTGAAGCTCGAATCGCTCGACCCGCTCGTCGTCCGCGGCACGCAGTTCGGCGCTCGCGAGCCGGTGGTCGTGACGTATCTCGAGCCTGATCAGGCCACTCGCACCGTCGGCGTCCGCTCGAACCGGAACGGGCGCTTCGAGGCGGCGTTCGACTTCCGCCTCGACCGCTGCGCGGCGTTCACCGTCCGCGCCGCCGGGATGCGCGGCAGCCGAGCCGTGCTCCAGGTGGAGCCTGCCTGCAAGCAGAGGGACAAGGGCCCACGGAAGCGAGCCCTTGTCCCCAGATCCGGCTAGCCCCCCGGCTGCAGGACCCCGTTCACCTTCAGCGAGTACGGGGCGTAGCGGCTGATCGACTCGGTCGGCTCGTCGTACATGACGAGCATCGCGACGGTCTCCGCGTCCTTGCCGAGCAGGAACCGGAAGAGCCACTTCGCGTCGAGCGAGTAGGTGCGACCGCTCTTCAGCGGTACCTGCACGAGCGTTGCGCGCTTCCCGTTCTTCGCGCCGATGCTGATCAGCTGCAGCGTGTAGCCGGCGATCGGCGGGGCCTCAGTGCCCCAGCCGGCGAGCGCGCCGTCGGAGACGAGCACGCCGCCGACCTTGACGTCGTCCACCTGCCAGCCGGCCTCGATCGCACCGCCGTTGCCGAGCGTGGCCCCGTCGGTCATCAGGCGGAACCGGATCAGCACCGTCTTGCCGGCGTACGCCGCGAGGTCGAACGACTCGGCGTGCCAGTCCGCGTCGCCGTTGAAGCCCGGCAGCTGCTCGACGATCTGCGGTGCCGCCGAGGGGTCGTGGACGTCGGTCGTGCTCGCGTTCGCGAGGCTCGTCCACGTCAGCCCGTCGTCGGTCGAGACCTGGACGAACGAGAAGTCCCACTCGGTCTCGAGGCCGTAGCGCGTGTCGAACGTGAGCGTCCGGTCGCCGCTCGCCGGCACGGCCACGGAGCGGATGATCGAACGGTCTGCGTTGTCGACCGCTCCGGCCGAGAGGACTGCGTCGCCGGCGACCGAGACCGACGTCCACTCCAGCGGCGCCGGAGCGTGCTTCGCCGGGCTCGAGAACTCGATCGAGCGGATCTTGCTCGACGAGAACGGCTTCCCCTTCGCGTCGCGGAGCTGGACGTAGTCCGACCCGTTCGGCGGCGCCCCCGGGGTCGAGTACGACTCCGGGTTCTCCCAGTAGATCGACGAGTTCAGGTTCTTCGTCTGGTAGCGCGACTCCCGGACGAAGCCGAGCAGGCGCGCCCCGTCGTCGAGCTCCTTGTCGAGCGCGACCATGGCGGCCCAGTCGTGGATCACGTCCATCGCCTTGTCGCCCGTCAGGTACTTGTCGAGAACGGCCTGGAAACCCTTCAACCCCTTCCCGTCCTCGTTGTGCAGGTCGGTCATGAACTGCACGCCGTACCGGTCGGCGATGAACTCCATGAACGTCCACGCGGCGCCGTAGTCGGCCAGCGTCTCGAGCCCACCCTGGTCGTCCCAGAGCGTGAGCGAGTTCTCGGCGCCGCCCTTGGGCTGCGGGATCTGATTCGCGGGCGTCTGCAGCGCCTTCCAGCCGAGGAAGGTCTGAATGTGGCCTTCGTAGCCGGTCTCGAAGATCGAGCGGGCCGGGAAGCCGTAGCCCGTGAGGGTGATCGCGTAGTCGGCGAGACCCTCGTCGATCCAGGTCAGCTCGCCGGGGCTCGCCCAGTACTCGAGCAGGTGCTGGTACTCGTGCGCGAAGACGGCCTCGTACTTGAACGGCTGCGCCGGCCGGTTCGAGCAGAGATCGGTCGAGGTCTCGTTCGGCGGGTTCGCTCCCGTCCGGTGCGCCCAGTCGTAGGCGTCGACCGACATGACGTTGCGGTTGACGAAGCCGTTGATGTCGCCCGAGTGGTAGCCGGCGACATAGGACGGGAACTCGATGTCGGTGTAGTTCTCGTCCTTGAAGTTCGCGACGAGCGTGACGACCTTGTCACCGGGGCCGGCGTAGTAACCGGGCGGGACGATCCCGAGCTGCTCGAGCAGTCCGCCCGTGCCGTCGCGCGAGGGCGGCGTGCTGTACGCGGCGGAGAGCTTTGGGTACATGTTCCCGTCGAACTGCCCGGCGAAGTAGGTCGACTGCGCGTCGGTGATCACGTTCCGGACGCCGTCGTTGCGGCAGTCGCCGGCCGGGAAGTCGATCGAGTTCGAGACCCAGATCTCGACCTTCGCGCCGACGGCTCGCAGCGTGAACTCCTCGAAGTCGGGGCCGCCCGTGGTGAAGTCGATCAGCGGCCAGAACCTCGTCGTGCCGAGCGGCGGGCTCGCGTCTGCGGCAGCTTTGGCACCGGCGCGGGCGGCGCGGTTCGTTGTCGGCATGACGGGGCTCGAGGACGGGACAGCGACCTTGCCGTCCCCGACGTGGATCACGTCGCCGAGCGTGTCGTCCGCGAGCGCGGTCGCCGGCACGGCGAGCGCGAAGGCGGCCAGCGCAAGCGAAAACACTCCTCTTCTCACGAGTTCCTCCCTGAATCGAGTCGTCACCGCGTTCAGGTGCGGCGCCTGGGACTCGCTCAGCGTACTCAGAAAAAGGAGGAATGCAAAGACTGTGGGTAACTTACCGCAAAACGAGAACTAGCCGTCGTGCGGCTTCGCCATCTTGCGGTAGTCGAGCGCCTCGTCGAGCGTGGCGGCGTCGACTCCCTCCTCGCGCGCGACGTCACGGAGGGATCGTCCCGACGCTGCCGCAGTCTTGACGATCTCCGACGCCTTGTCGTACCCAATATGGGGGTTCAGCGCCGTCGCGGCGGAAAGCGTCAGCTCGGCGTAGCGCTCGTTCTGCTCCCGGTTCGCCTCGATCCCGTCGACGCACTTCTCCGCAAGCAGCCGCGAAGCGGCGGCGAGCAGCTTGATCGAACCGAGCAGGTTGCGCGCCATCATTGGGATGAAGACGTTCAGCTCGAAGTGGCCCTGGAGGCCGCCGACCGTGATCGCCTGGTCGTTGCCGATCACCTGCGCCGCGACCTGCGTGACGACCTCGGGGATGACCGGATTTACCTTGCCGGGCATGATCGAGCTGCCCTTCTGAAGCTCGGGCAGGAAGAGCTCGGCGAGGCCCGCGCGCGGACCGGAGCCCATCAGGCGAAGGTCGTTCGCGATCTTCGTCAGGCTGACGGCGACGACCTTGAGCGCGCCCGACGCCTCGACGAGACCGTCGCGGGCGGCCTGGGCCTCGAAGGGGTCGGCCGGCGGCGAGATGTGGAGGCCGGTATCGGCGGCGAGCAGCTCGCGCACCTTCGCGGCGAAGTCGGGATGCGTGTTCAGGCCAGTGCCGACGGCGGTGCCGCCGAGCGGGATCTGACCGAGGCGCTTGCGCGTGTCGCGGACGCGCTCGATTCCCTCGCGCACCTGGGCGGCGTAGCCGCCGAACTCCTGGCCGAGCGTCACGGGCACCGCGTCCATCAGATGCGTGCGGCCGGACTTGACCACGTCGTCGAACGCCTTGGCCTTCGCCTCGAGCGACGCGGCGAGCGTCTCCAGCGCCGGCAGCAGGTCGTGCTCGAGCTCGCCGAGCGCGGCGAGGTGGACGGCCGACGGGAAGACGTCGTTCGAGCTCTGGCCCATGTTGACGTCGTCGTTCGCGTGCACGTCCTCGCCCGCGAGCGAGGCGATCACCTCGTTCGCATTCATGTTCGAGCTCGTGCCCGACCCGGTCTGGAAGACGTCGATCGGGAACTGGTCGTCGTGCTCGCCCTTGGCGATCGCGTCGCCGGCGGCGGCGATCCGCTCAGCTTTGTCGGCGTCGAGCAGGCCGAGCCCGGCGTTCGCGCGGGCGGCTGCAGCCTTGATCCGCCCGAGCCAGCGCGCCACGGGCACCGGGATCGGCTCGCCGGAGACGGGGAAGTTGGCGACCGCCTTGCGCGTCTCGCCGCCCCAAAGCTCCCGCTCCGTCTCGGTGCTCACGAGTCGGAAGTCTACCGGCGCCCGAACGCTCCCTTGAGCGCGTCGGCCGCCGCACCCCACTCGCTGTAACGCGACGTGCCCTGATCGCGCAGCTCCGCCGCGCCAGCGAGCAGAGCGCCGTACGCGGCGCGCGCGAGAGCACCTCCGGTGGAGACGCGCCGGACGCCGGCGGCGGCGAGCTCCGACACGCTCGGGCCGACCGGCAGCGCGAGCACGTTCACCGGCACGCCGACCTCCCCGACGACTCTCGCGATCGCGGCGAGGTCACGGAGGCCCGGCGCGTAGACGACATCCGCACCCGCGTCCCGATACGCGACGAGCCGCGCGATCGTGTCGTCGAGGTCGTCGACGCCGTGGAGATGGTTCTCAGCGCGGGCGGTGAGAACGAGCGGGGCTGCCTCGGCCGCGATCGCCACACGCTCCGTCGCGATCTCGAGCGGCTCGATCGCGTCCTTCGCCGGGTCGTAGTCCTCGATCGAGCAGCCGGCCGCGCCGGCGTCGGCGAGTAGGCGCACGGTCTTGGCGACGCCGCCGGGCTCGTCGGGGAAGCAGCGTTCGCTGTCGACGTTGAGCGGCAGCGCCGTTGCCTCGGCGATGCGAGCGACGTGTGCGACGAGCTCGTCGCGCGTCACCTGCATGTCCAGCTTGCCGAGCGACCAGGCGAGGCCGGCGCTCGTCGTCGCGAGCGCTTCGAACCCCATCGAGGCCAGCAGCTTGGCGGAGCCGACGTCCCACGGGTTCGGCATCACGAAGATCCCGTCGGCGTGCAGCTCGCGGAACCGCATGTGCCGCTGATCGTTCACACGTCAAGCCTACGCGGAGTGACAGGTCGGGCCGCGCCAGCGGCCCCTTCAGGGATCTTCGCGACGCACATGGACAGTGGGCGTGTCCGAATAAATCGCCGGGGTCGCCTGGGCTGCCGAATCGCGGATCGCCCGGCCGAGCTCGTAATTAACGCACTCAGCGGTGAAACTCTGTGGCAAGCAGCACAAGCATCGTTTGCCTCGGCCGGGCGAGCCAGTGCCCGCCCGGCAAAGATTGACAAGCCTCAACTCGGCGTGAACGTTGCTTCGACGCCCGACTCGTCATCGACGAGGTGGTACTTCCGGCCGGCCTCGAGGTTGACCGTGAGAAAGACGGAGGTGCCGTTCGGGATCGACTGCATCGCACCGAGAGCGTCAACGGCGGCGGGGTGTTGGGCGCCCGCCCCGTGGACTCGATTTTCCCGAACCAGTGGCCCAGGGCGGATCGCTTTTTGCGCCCTCCGTGACCCGCCGACTGATCGCTGCCTTTGTACGCCGATCCGAGCCGACGTCACCTCCCAACCTCACCGAACTGACAGTGCGGGAACTCGAGATATTGCGCTTGGTGGCCCAGGGTCTCTCAAACAGGGAGATTGCAGCGTCTCTCGTTCTCAGCGAGCACACTGTGAAGACGCACGTAGCGCATCTCCTACAGAAGCTGAATCTCCGCGATCGAACACAGGCGGTCGTCGCTGCGTACGAGTCAGGGCTCGTCCAGCCGGGCGAATAGCTGAGCCTGGTGGGACTTCGCCCGAAGAGAGCCGCGGGGCCGGTGCCACATCGGCTACCGACCCCCGCGTCACTACTTGGAGTCCCCTCACCTGAATTCTTCGGAGAGTTGATCGGACACTCCCGGATGGCGAGGGCCGGACTTGAACCGGCGACACCACGGTTTTCAGCCGTGTGCTCTACCAACTGAGCTACCTCGCCTCGCAGCGGATCGATAGTAGCGGCTTCCCCCCGCAGCCCACGCCAAGTTGCGGGCTTCCCCGGATCGACTCTGCGTGAAAGGCCCGAAGTCACACCCGCGCACTGCTCCTAGGGTTGAGGCAGGCGACAGCAGGAGGCTGCGTGCGCACGGAAGCGGTGCACCGCGAGGTCCAGGATTCGACCGTTCTCGCGCGGACCGTCGACCATCTGCGCGAGGCCGGCGTTGCGCTGCCGACGTTCGCGCAGCTCACCGATCCCGAGCTCGCCCCGTTCGGCGTCCGAGAAGCCCTCGCGGCGGTCGGCCCCGACGAACCGCACCCCCTGAACCTCTTCCGCGTGCACTGGCACAACTCCGCCGACCGTGTCGACGTCGTCGACGTCCCCGAGCACCTCGTCCTGCCGCAAGAGCTCACCGGCGTCGACGCGAGGATCGTGGTCGCGCTCGGAGACCGGTTCCCGCTGATCGGCGCGCACAAGGTGCTCGCCGCCTACGGCTGCCTCGCGCCGCGGCTCGTCACCGGAAGCTTCGACCCGACGCACCAGCGCGCGGTGTGGCCGTCGACCGGCAACTACTGCCGCGGCGGCGTCGCGATCTCGCGGCTGCTCGGCTGCCGCGGTGTCGCCGTACTCCCCGAGGGGATGAGCCGCGAGCGGTTCGACTGGCTCGCGAACTGGGTGGTCGACCCCGCGGACGTGATCCGAACACCTGGCACCGAGAGCAACGTCAAGGAGATCTACGACGCGTGCCGCGAGCTCGCGGCCGATCCAGGCAACGTGATCCTCAACCAGTTCTCCGAGTTCGGGAACTACCTTGTCCACTACCTCGCGACCGGCGCGGCGCTCGAGCGGATCGTCGAGCACCTGCGCGACGGGGAGCCGAAGCTCGAGCTGCGCGCGTTCGTCGCGGCGACCGGCTCGGCCGGGACGATCGCGGCCGGCGACTACCTCAAGGAGCGGCACGGCTCGCTGATCGTCGCAGCCGAGGCGCTCGAGTGCCCGACGCTGCTCTACAACGGCTTCGGCGAGCACAACATCCAGGGGATCGGCGACAAGCACGTGCCCCTGATCCACAACGTGCTCAACACCGACGTCGTGCTCGCCATCTCGGACCGCGCGACCGACCGGCTCGGCGTGCTGCTCGGCACGGACGTGGGCCGCGAGCATCTGTGCCGTCGCGGCGTGCCGGAGGCCGTGATCGCCGGCCTCCCCTCGCTCGGCCTCTCGAGCATCTGCAACGTGCTCGGCGCGATCAAGACGGCGAAGTACTACGGGCTCGGCCCGCACGACGTCG
The DNA here is from genome assembly GCA_963705515.1 of uncultured Gaiellaceae bacterium. GTDB lineage: Bacteria > Actinomycetota > Thermoleophilia > Gaiellales > Gaiellaceae > Gaiellasilicea. Next base: position 172,252 of record CAVPJV010000008.1, on the reverse strand, counting down.
TCGTCACGGTCGCGACCGACGGCGCCGCGATGTACGACAGCGAGCGGCGAGCTCGCGCTCGAGCGCCACTTCCCCGGCGGCTTCGACGAGTGCGGGGCAGCCGAGGTCTTCGGCGAGCACCTGCTCGGGACGGCGACCGACCACTTCCTCGAGCTCGGCCGTGTCGAGCGCGAGCGGATCTTCAACCTCGGCTACTTCACCTGGGTCGAGCAGCAGGGAGTCTCGCTCGAGGACTTCGAGGCGCGGCGCGACCCCGCCTTCTGGAGCGGCCTCCGCGACGCCGTGCACGTCTGGGACGAGCTGATCGACGAGCTCAACGCCCGCACCGGCGTGCTGGAGTCGCTGTGAGACCGCCGCCCTCGCAGCTCGTCTGCGCCGGCTGCGGCGCGACGACGGCTCCCGCCGAGCCGTATCCGTTTCGCTGCCCGAACGCCGGCCGCGACGACGACGTCGACCACGTCCTGCGCCGGGTTCTCGACCCGACCGCGATCGAGTTCCCCCGCGGCGACCACGGCGAGCCCAACCCCTTCGTCCGCTACCGCCGCCTCCTCCACTCCTACCACCTGGCGCGAGCGGGGGGCTTCACGGACGACGGCTTCTGCGAGCTCGTCCGGCGGCTTAACGACGCCGTCGCGGCCGTCGACGGGCACGGCTTCGCCGTCACGCCCTTCGCCCGCAGCTCCGTGCTCAGCCGCGCGCTCGGCCTCGCGGAGCCGGGCGGCGTCTGGGTGAAGGACGAGACCGGCAACGTCTCCGGCTCGCACAAGGCGCGCCATCTCTTCGGCGTGCTCGTGCAGCTCGAGGTGGCGGAGCGGATCGGGCTCGCCGACCCCTCGCGCCGGCCGGAGCTCGCCATCGCGAGCTGCGGGAACGCGGCGCTCGCGGCGGCGGTGGTGGCCGCGGCCGGCGGCCGGACGTTGCGGGTCTTCGTCCCGGTCAACGCCGACTCGGTCGTGCTCGCCCGGCTTGAGGAGCTCGGTGCCCGCATCGAGCTCTGCGAGCGCGACGGCCTGCCCGGCGACCCCACCTATCGCAGGCTCCTGCAGGCGCTCGCCGACGGCGCCCTGCCCTTCACGTGCCAGGGAAACCTGAACGGACTGGCGGTCGAGTCGGGCGAGACGCTCGGCTGGGAGCTCGTTTCCTCCGGCGTGCCGCTCGACCGGCTCGTCGTGCAGGTCGGTGGCGGCGCGCTCGCGAGCGCCTGCATCCACGCGTTCGCGGATGCGGTCGCGCTCGGCGCGCTCGATGGCCGTGGCTCGCCGCGCATCGACACGGTGCAGACCGGGGGGGCGTGGCCGTTGAAGCGTGCCTTCGAGGCCGTCAGCTCGCGGGACGGCGCCGAGGACGTGCTCCGGTTCGCCGCGCACCACCGCTCCGCGTTCATGTGGCCCTGGGAAGAGGAGCCGCGGAGCGTCGCCCACGGCATCCTCGACGACGAGACCTACGACTGGCTGGCCGTCGTCGAGGGGATGGTGGCGACGCGCGGGCTCGCGCTCGTCGTCGACGAGCGGACGCTGCTGGACGCGAACGAGCTGGCTCGTCTCGCCACCGGAATCGAGGTCGACCACACGGGGTCGGCCGGCCTCGCCGGCCTGTTCGAGCTGCACGCGACGGGCTCCCTCTCCCAGCACGAGCGCGTCGCCGTCCTGTTCACGGGCGCCGTGAGAACGGCCCCGCCAGAAAGGAGAACCGACGATGAGGAGCTTCCTCGGACGCGACATCCTGTCGCTGAAGGACTTCGAGCGGGCTGACTTCGAGCGCGTCTTCGAGGTCTGCGACGAGCTGGCGCCGCTCGCGAAGAGCAGGCGGAATGGCGACCTGCTGACCGACAAGACGCTGCTGACGGCCTTCTACCAGCCGAGCACGCGCACCCGGCTCGCGACCGAGGCGGCCATGCACCGGCTCGGCGGCCACGTGCTCGGGTTCTCGGACTCGAAGATGACCCGGGCCGGCGACTTCTACCAGGAGTCGATCAAGGACACGGTGCACATGCTCGAGTACTACGGCGACGTCATCGCCATGCGCCACTTCCAGCAGGGCGCGCCGGCGGAGGCGGCCAAGTGGGCCTCGGTGCCGGTGATCAACTGCGGCGACGGCTGGGGCGAGCACCCGACCCAGGTCCTGACCGACCTCTACACGACATCGAAGGAGCTCGGGCGGCTCGACGGCCTCACCTACCTCCTCGTCGGCGACATGCGCATGCGGACGATGCACTCGATCCTCTACGCGCTCTCGCAGTTCGACGCGAAGGCGTACGTCGTCTCGCCGCCGGACATGTCGCTCCTCCCCGAGTTCGAGCTCGAGCTGAACGAGCGGAACGTGCTCTACGAGCAGGCCGACTCGGTTGAGGACGTGATCTCCGAGTGCGACGTGATCTACATGGAGCCGGTCGTCCAGGCCGACTACACGGCCTCCCGCGAGGAGCGCGGCAAGGGCGGCGTCGCGACGACTCCGGCGGTCTACCGCGTCACGCGCGAGCTGCTACGCGAGAAGGCGAAGCCGGGCTCGATCATCCTCCACAGCCTGCCGCGCATGGACGAGCTGCCCGCGGACGTCGACGCCACGCGGCACGCCCGCTACTGGCAGGAGGCGTTCAACGGCGTCGTGCTGCGGATGGCGCTGCTGGCCCTCGTCCTCGGGGCCGTGGAGTAGGCATGGAGCTCACGCTCAACGGCGCGACGGTCGTCGCGGAGCCGGCGGAGGAGCAGAGCCTGCTCGAGCTGCTTCGCGACGACCTCGGCCTGCGCTCGCTGAAGGACGGCTGCGCGCCGGAGGGCTCGTGCGGCGCCTGCACGGTGATCGTCGACGGCAGGGCTGTCGTCTCCTGCGCGCAGAAGGCCACCCGCGCCGAGGGCAAGGAGATCGTCACGCAGGACGGGCTCTCGCAGGAGAGCAGGCAGCTCTGGGCCGAGTGCTTCACCGCCGCAGGCGCATCCCAGTGCGGCTTCTGCTCGCCGGGCATCGTGATGAAGGCGGAGGCGCTGCTGACGAAGAACCCGGAGCCCTCGCGCGAGGAGATCGCGCACGCGCTGCTCGGCAATCTCTGTCGCTGCACGGGCTACGTGAAGATCCTCGACGCGATCGAGCTGGTCGCCGCGGCCCGGCGCGGCGAGCCGCGGCCGCTGCCCGAGCTGAACGGGCACGTCGGCTCGCGCTCGGCGCGCTACCGGGGGCCCGAGCTCGCACTCGGGGACGCAGAGTTCGTCGGCGACCTGGTCGCGCCCGGGATGCTCCACGGGGCGCTGCGGTTCTCCGAGCATCCGCGGGCGCGCGTCCTTCGGATCGACACGTCGCGGGCGCTCGCCCATCCGGGCGTCGTCGCCGTCGTGACGGCGGCGGACGTGCCGGGCGAGCGGACACAGGGCTTGTTGACGCAGGACTGGCGCCAGTTCGTCGCCGAGGGGGAGACGACCGCCTACGTGGGAGACGTGCTCGCCGCGGTCGCGGCGGACACCCGCCGGGCCGCGCGCGAGGCGGCCGCCCTCGTCGACGTCGACTACGAGGTCCTCGAGCCGGTGACCGACCCCTTCGAGGCGATGGAGCCGCGCGCGCCGCGGCTGCACGAGCGCGGGAACGTGCTCTCGATCTCGAGGGTCCAGCAGGGCGACGTCGACGAGGCGCTCGCCGGCGCCGCCCATGTCGTCTCCGAGACCTTCCGCACGCAGGCGATCGAGCACGCCTTCCTCGAGCCCGAGTCGTCCCTGGCCGTCCCCGCCGGCGAGGGATCGCTGCACGTGTACTCGCAGGGCCAGGGCGCGTGGGAGGACCGGCGTCAGATCGCGTCCTTCCTGGGCGTGCCGGCCGACGATGTCCGGGTCACCCAGGTCTCGACGGGCGGCGCGTTCGGGGGCAAGGAGGATCTCGACGTCCAGTGCCACGCGGCACTCCTGGCGCTGACGACGGCGCGGCCCGTGCTCGTCACTCTCAGCCGCAAGGAGAGCCTGCGCTTCCACCCCAAGCGCCACCCGATGTGGCTCGAGTTCACGGCCGGCTGCGACGACCACGGCCAGCTCGCCGCAGTGCGGGCTCGGATCGTCGGCGACACCGGCGCGTACGCGAGCGTCGGCGACAAGGTGCTCGAGCGCGCCGCCGGGCACGCCTGCGGCGCCTACCGCGTGCCGAACGTCGACGTCGAGGCGAAGGCGGTCTACACGAACAACCCGCCCTGCGGTGCGATGCGCGGCTTCGGCGTAAACCAGACGAACTTCGCCCTCGAGGGCGTGATCGACCTGCTCGCCGAGAGCGTCGGCCTCGACGGCTGGGAGATCCGCTGGCGCAATGCGCTCGAGGCCGGCGACCGCTTCGGCACCGGCCAGCTGCTCGGCCTCGGCGTAGGCCTGAAGCAGACCCTCCTGGCGGTGCGGGACGCCTACCTTGGGGCGCGATACGCCGGCATCGCCTGCGGCGTCAAGAACACGGGGATCGGCAACGGCGTCACCGAATACGGGCGTGCGCTCCTGCGACCCGAGCGCGACGGCTCGCTCACCCTCTTCCACTCGTGGACCGAGATGGGGCAGGGCGTCGACACCGTCCTGCGCCAGATCGCCTGCCAGGAGCTCGAGCTCGCACCGGAGCTCGTGCACGTCGTCGTCGACACCGAGCGCGAGCTCGACACCGGCCAGACGACCGCCTCGCGCTCGACCGTGCTCGGCGGCAACGCGGTGATCGACGCGGCCCGGAAGCTGAACGCCGCCCGCGACGGACAACCGCTCGCCTCGCTGGCGGGGCGCGAGTTCGCCGGCGAGTTCGTGGTCGACTGGACGACCGCCGCCGAGGCCGACGAGCCGGTCACCCACTTCGCCTACGGCTGGGCGACGCAGGTCGTCACGCTCGACGACGAGGGTCGGCTCGAGAAGGTGATCGCCGCCCACGACGTCGGCAAGGCGATCAACCCGCTCCTGGTCGAGGGCCAGATCGAGGGCGGCGTGCACATGGGCCTCGGCCACGCCCTCTCGGAGGAGTTCGTACTGGAGGGCGGCGTGCCCGTCACGGAGACGCTGAAGTCACTCCACCTGATCCCGCCGACCGGGCTGCCCGAGATCGAGTGCATCCTCGTCGAGGAGCCGCAGCCCGAAGGCCCGTACGGCGCGAAGGGGCTCGGCGAGGCGTCGCTCGTGCCGATCGCCGCGGCGGTCGCCGGCGCGCTGGCCGCCTTCGACGGGATCAGGCGGACGAGGCTGCCGATGAAGGACTCGCCCGCCGCCCTGGCCGCCGTGCCGCACCTGGTCCGGGCCGGGAGGCACGCGTGATCCTCGGCGGCGCAACCGTCGTGACGTCGCTCGACCCGGTGCGCGTCGAGACGGTCGACCTGCACGTGCGGGACCGCCGGATCGCGGCCGCCGGCGGCGGCGCCCGCCGCGACTGCAGCGGCTGCCTCGTCATCCCCGGAAACGTCTGCGCGCACACGCACCTCTACTCGGCGCTCGCGCGCGGGATGCCCTACGCGCTCGAGCCGCCGGAAGACTTCGTCCAGATCCTGCAGCGCGTCTGGTGGCGGCTCGACCGCGCGCTCGACGAGGACGGCGTGCGCGCATCCGCGCTCGTCGGCGGGATGGAGGCGCTCCTCTCCGGCACGACCACGCTCGTCGACCACCACGCCTCCCCGAACGCGATCGACGGCGCGCTCGACGTGGTCGCGGACGCGCTCGCCTCGCTGGGCGCCCGCTCGGTGCTCTGCTACGAGACGAGCGACCGCGACGGCCCGCAGCGCGCCCGTGCCGGCCTGGCCGAGAACCGGCGCTTCGCCGAGCGTGTCCAGCGGGAGCAGCCGCCGCTCGTGCGCGGGATGATCGGCGCGCACGCCTCCTTCACCCTCTCGGACGAGACGCTGGCCGCGTGCGCCGACGCGGCCCGGGCGCACGCCGTCGGGCTGCACGTCCATGCGGCCGAGGACCTGGCGGACGAGCGCGACGCGGTCGGCCTCTACGGAGTGCGGGTCGCGGAGCGCCTCGCCGACGCCGGAGCGCTGGACGCGCGCACGCTCCTCGCCCACGGCGTGCATCTCGACGACCACGAGCTCGCCCTCGTCCACGCCGCGAGCGCCTCGGTGATCCACAACGCGCGCTCGAACATGAACAACTCGATCGGGCGCGCGCGCGTGCGCGAGCGCTCGGGCCGCGCGTCGCGCTCGGCACCGACGGGATCGGCTCGGACATGTTCGAGGAGTCCCGGGCCGCCTACTTCCGCCTCCGCGAGGACGACCGCACCGCCGGCGCGGAGTGGCCGCTCCTGCGTCTCGCCGAGAGCGCCCGGATCGCCGCGGAGGCATTCGGCGAGCCGGAGCTCGGCCGGCTCGTCCCCGGCGCTCCGGCAGATCTCGTCGTCCTCGACTACGCGGCCCCGGCGCCGGTCCGCGACGCCAGCTTCCCCGGCCACTGGGTCTTCGGCCTCTCGTCCCGCACCGTCCGCGACGTGATGGTCGGCGGCGAGTGGGCCGTGCTCGACCGCAGGCTCACCCGCGTCGACCAGGACGAGCTGGCGGCCTTGGCGCGCGTCCAGGCCGAGCGGCTCTGGAAGAGCCTGGAGGAGATCGGCCCCCACCCGTTCGAGCCGAAAGGAGCTCCGAGATGGCCGTCGCCGCTCACGAGCGTGTAGCGCTCTACCTGCAGGACAAGCACCCGATCCGCGACGGCATGCGATATGCGCAGCGGGCGGAGGCGTGCGGCTTCGAGGCGGTCTGGCAGGCCGAGAGCCGCCTCGTCCGGGAGGCAACCGTGCCGATGGCCGCCTTCGCCGCCGTCACCGAGCGGATCGGGATCGGCTCGGGCGTCGTCAATCCGTGGACCCGCAACGTCGGGCTGCTGGCCGCGACCTTCTCGACCCTCGACGACCTCGCGCCCGGGCGGATCATGCTCGGCATCGGCGCGTGGTGGGACCCGCTCGCCGCGAAGGTGGGGATCCACCGCCGGAAGCACGTCCAGGCGATGCGCGAGACGGTCGAGGTCACGCGACGGCTGCTGGCGATGGAGCGCGTGAGCTTCCACGGCGAGTTCGTCGACGTCGACGAGATCGAGATCGACATCGTCCACGGCGACCGCTCGCCGAAGCACGTCCCGATCTACATCGCCGCGACGACCGGGATGAAGATGATGGAGCTCGCGGGCGAGATCGGCGACGGCGTCCTCCTCAACTACCTGGTCGGACCCGGTTACGACGCCGAGGCGCTCGAGCACCTGGCGGCGGGGGCGGAGCGGGCCGGCCGGACGCTCGACGAGATCGACAGGCCGCAGCTCGTCGTCTGCTCGCTCGACGAGGACCGCTCGCTGGCGCTCGACAGGGCGCGCGAGCTCGTCGCGCAGTACCTCGGGCAGCAGCCCCACATCGGCAAGGCGAGCGGCGTCGACCAGTCCCTCCTCGACGAGATCGGCACCGTCCTCACCTGGCCCGCGACGCCCGAGCAGATCGAGCGCGCGACGGCGCTCGTCCCCGACGACGTCGTCCAGCTGATCACCGCCTCCGGCACCGCCGACGACTGCAGAGCGAAGGTGCAGGAGTACGTCGACGCGGGCTGCACCTGCCCGGTGCTCTACCCGCTCGGCGACGACGTCGAGGCGATGATCGACGTCTTCGCGACGGTGCGCGTGTGAACGACGTGCTCGTCCCCCGCTCGCTGGAGGAGGCGCTCGCACTCCGGGCCGAGCATCCGGAGGCGCTGCCGGTCGCCGGCGGCACCGATCTGATGGTCGAGGTGAACGCCCGCCGGATCCGTCCACGGGCACTCCTCGATCTCTCCCGCGTGGACGAGCTGAAGACGTGGGGGACGGTCGGCGGCGTCGTGCGCGTGGGCGCCGGCGTCACCTTCGCCCGGATCGCCTCGGAGCTGACCGACTTTCGGCCGCTCGTGCAGGCAGCGCGCTCGGTCGCCTCGGTGCAGATCCGGAACCGGGCCACGCTCGGCGGGAATCTCGCCACGGCCTCCCCCGCCGGCGACAGCATCCCGGTGCTCGCCGCCTACGACGCGAGCGTGGTGACGGCGTCGGCGAGGGGTGGAACGCGGCGCCTGACGCTGGACAAGTTCCTGCTCGGGCCGAAGCACACCGCGCTCGCGCCGAACGAGCTGATCGTCGGCGTCGAGTGGACGCCGGTCGCGGGGTTCGGCTCGTTCGCGAAGGTCGGCCGCAGGAATGCGATGGTGATCGCGGTCGCGAGCGTCTGCCTGCAGCTCGACGACGAGGCCCACGGCGTCCGGCTCGCGCTTGGGTCGGTCGCGCCGACGGTGCTGCGCGCGCGCCTCGCGGAGGAGTTCGCGGAGATGCTCGACTGGAGCGCCCCCGACGGCTCGGCCGCGTGGTTCGGGCACCTGGCCGCCGCGGACACGCACCCGATCGACGACGGCAGAGGATCGGCTGCATACCGCCGCCACGCCGTCGAGGTGCTCGCGCAACGGGCGTTCGCCGAGGCGATGGAGTCGAGATGTTGATCCGGACGACCGTCAACGGCATGCGGCACGAGCTCGAGGTCTCGCCGACGACGAGCCTGCTCACCCTGCTGCGGGACGAACTGGGGCTGACGGGCACGAAGAACGCGTGCGAGGAAGGCGAGTGCGGATCGTGCTCCGTCTGGCTCGACGGCGAGCGGGTCTGCTCCTGCCTCGTCCCGGCCGTGCAGGCGGAGGGGCGCAACGTCCGGACGATCGAGGCGATCGGGTCAGCCGAGCATCTCTGTCCGGTGCAGGACGCCTTCGTCGAGGCCGGCGCCGTCCAGTGCGGCTTCTGCACGCCGGGCCTCGTCGTCGCGACGAGCGACCTGCTCGCACGGAACCCCTTCCCGACCGACGCCGAGATCCGCGAGGCGCTGGCGGGCAACTTCTGCCGCTGCACCGGGTACCAGAAGATCGTCGACGCCGTTCACGTCGCCGCTGGTCAGGCCTCCGCCGCACCGGCCGTCGAGAACGGCGTCGTCGGCGAGCGCGCGCGCCGCGTCGACGGCGTGCCGAAGGTGACCGGCGAGTTCACGTACGGCAGCGACCTCCGCGCCGACGGGATGCTGTTCGGCGTCACGTTGCGGAGTCCCCATGCATCTGCGCGAATCCACTCGATCGCGACGGAGATCGCGAGAGCGGCGCCCGGCGTCCGTGCGGTTCTCACCGCCGACGACGTTCCGGGCGAGCCGACCTTCGGGCTCGAGGTCGCCGATCAGCCCGTCCTCGCCTCCGACGTCGTCCGCTACGCGGGCGAACCGGTCGCCCTCGTCGCCGCGGAGTCGCTCGAGCAGGCCCGAGCGGCCGCCGAGCTGATCGAGGTCGACTACGAGCCGGTTCCGGTCGTCACCGACATGGAGGAGGCGCTCCGGCCCGAGGCGCCGGACGTGCACGAGGGCGGCAACGTCCTCCGCCACGTCCACATCGAGCACGGTGACCTCGACGCCGTCGAGCCGGACGTGTGGGTCGAGGGCTACTACGAGACGCCGATGCAGGACCAGGCTGCGCTGGGGCCGGAGGCCGCACTCGCCACGCCATCCGCCGACGGCGGCGTCGAGCTCCGCGCGATCTCGCAGTTCATCCACAGCGACCGCCGGCAGGTGGCGGCGTGCCTCGGCCTGCCGGAGGAGTGCGTGCGGGTCGCGATCGCCGGCGTCGGCGGCGCGTTCGGGTCGCGCGAGGACGTGCACGCGCAGATCCACGCCTCCCTGCTCGCCCTGCGGACGAACCGCCCGGTCAAGATCGCCTACGGCCGCGAGGAGTCGTTCCACGGCCACGTTCACCGGCACCCGTCGCGGATCTGGATCCGGTACGGGGCGACGAGCGACGGCCGCCTCGTCGCGGCCGACGTCCGGTTGCTCCTCGACGGCGGCGCCTATACGTCCTCCTCTCGCGCCGTGCTCGCCAACGCGTCGACCTTCGCCGCCGGGCCATACGAGGTGCCGAACGTCCGCATCGAGGGCACCGCCGTCTTCACCAACAACCCGCCCTGCGGCGCGATGCGCGGGTTCGGCGCGCCCCAGGTCTGCTTCGCGTACGAGTCGGCGCTGGACGCGCTGGCCGCGAAGCTCGGCGTCGAACCGGTCGAGCTGCGCCTGCAGAACGTCGTGCACACCGGCTCCGTCCTTCCCACCGGCCAAGTGCTGACCGGCAGCGCACCGGTGCGCGAGGTGATCGAGACGTGTGCGGCGCTGCCGCTGCCCGAGACCGGGCCGGCACAAGGCTTCACCCGCGGCGTCGGCTTCGCGCTCGGCTTCAAGAACATCGCCTTCAGCGAGGGCTTCGACGACTCGGCCGACGCGACGGTGACCGTGAGGACGGGGCCACAGGGGCTCGAGGCAGAGGTGCGAACGGCGGCGGTGGACGCGGGCCACGGGCTTTCCACCGCGCTGGCGCAGATCGCCCGCACGGAGCTCGGCGTCGAGAGGGTCGTGGTGACGCCGGCCGACACGTCCTCGATCGAGTCGGCCGGATCGTCGTCGGCGTCGCGCCAGACGACCATGGCCGGAGGAGCCGTGCAGGCGGCCTGCCGCCTCGTGCAGGCGGAGCTCGCCGCAGGTACGCCGGAGCCGGTCACGTGCACGGCGACCTATCGCCACCGCCCCACGACCGGCTTCGACGAGGACGGGCAGGGCGACATCCACGTCGCCTTCGGCTTCGTCGCCGAGCGCGCGGTCGTCGACGTCGACCAGGAGCTCGGGCTTGCGCGCGTCGTCCAGATCGCAGCCGCCCAAGACGCCGGCCGCGTGGTCAACCCCCAGGCGGCCGAGGGACAGGTCGAGGGCGGCGTGGCGATCGGCCTGGGGCTGGCGCTGATGGAGGAGCTCCGACTCGACGGCGGCGTGATCGAGAACCCGTCGTTCACGAGTTACTTGATCCCGACCGCGCTCGACGTCCCGCCCGTGGTCACGGCATTCGTGGAGGTCCCGGAGCCCGGCGCGCCCTATGGCGTGAAGGGCATCGGCGAGCACCCGACGATCGCGGCGACACCGGCGATCGTGGCCGCCCTCCGGGCGGCGACCGGGCAGGTGCTGAACCGCGTGCCCGTCCTTCCGGACGACCTGCTCGGTCTCCGCGAGCCCGTCCGTCATAACCGAGAACTGACGAAAGCGAGGTAAGCGATGCACCAGCTGGCAACCGACCGCACGTCGCTCGTGGGCCGCGACTTCATCGACACGCTCGACTGGACGGTCGAGGAGATCGAGGAGGCGCTTGCCGTCGCGGGCGAGCTCAAGACGGCGTTCAAGGAGGGGCGGCCGCACCGGCTGCTGCCCGACAAGACGCTCTTCATGCTCTTTCTCGACAAATCCACCCGGACGCGGAACGCGTTCGAGTCGGGGATGACGCAGCTGGGCGGCCACGCGATCTATCTCGACGCCGAGAAGACGCAGGTCGCCCACGGCGAGAGCCCCAAGGACATGGGCGTCATCCTCTCCCGCTACGGGCACGGCCTGGCGATCCGCCACGACCTCGCCCCGTACGAGGGCAACGCGTGGATGCGGGAGATCGCGCGCTGGGCGGACATCCCGCTGATCAACCTCCAGTGCGACGTCGACCACCCGACGCAGACGCTCGCCGACCTGATGACCCTGCGCGAGCGGCGCGGCGAGGATCTGAAGGGGCTGCGCGTGGCCGTGTCGTGGGCCTACGCCCCGTCGTACGCCAAGCCGATGTCGGTCCCCCAGGGCCTCGCGACCCTGCTGCCCCGCTTCGGCATGGACGTGGTGGTCGCACATCCGCCGGGCTGGGAGCTCATGCCCGAGGTGCGCCGGCGCGCCGAGGCTGCGGCTGCTGCGTCCGGCGGCTCGGTCAGCTTCGTCGACGCCATGGAGGAGGCGTTCGAGGGCGCCGACGTCGTCTATCCGAAGTCGTGGGGACGGCTGGACGCCTTCGCCGACGAGACGACGGCACTCGCGGAGTCGGAGCGGTACAAGGACTGGATCTGCGACGCGCGCCGCATGTCGCTCGCCCGTCCCGACGCCCTCTACATGCACTGCCTGCCCGCCGACCGGGGCCACGAGGTGACCGACGAGGTGATCGACGGCCCGCAGTCGGTCGTCTACGACGAGGCCGAGAACCGGATGCACACCGGGAAGGCCCTGCTCGCGCTCACCATGGGCGGGTACCGGTCATGAAGCGCCGGCGGATCGTCGTCGCCCTCGGCGGAAACGCGCTGCTCCGGCGAGGCGAGCAGCTGAGCGCGGAGGTGCAGCGCGGCCACGCGGGCGACGCGATGGCGGCGGTCGCCGCGCTTGCCGCGTCGCACGAGGTCGTGCTCACCCACGGAAACGGCCCGCAGGTCGGGCTGCTGGCGCTGCAGTCGCTCGCCTACACCGACGTGCCGCCGTACCCGCTCGACGTCCTCGGCGCCGAGAGCGAAGGCATGATCGGCTACGTGCTCGAGCAGGAACTCGGGAACCGCCTGCCCGGACGGACGGCGGTCACGATCCTGACGCAGGTCGTCGTCGACCGAGAGGACCCCGCCTTCGGCGCGCCGACGAAGCCGATCGGCCCGGTCTACACCGAGGAGCGGGCGCAGGCGCTCGAGCGGGAGCTCGGGTGGACGATCGCCCGCGACGGCGACCACTTCCGCCGCGTCGTGGCGTCGCCCCAGCCGCTCCGGATCGTGGAGCTGTCCGCGATCCGGATGCTCGTGGACGCCGGCGCGGTCGTCGTCTGCACGGGCGGGGGCGGGATCCCCGTGACGACGAACGGCGCCGGGACGCTGCACGGCGTCGAGGCCGTGATCGACAAGGACCTCGCCGCCGAGTTGCTCGCGCGGGGTGTCGGCGCCGACTTCCTGCTCATGCTGACCGACGTCGGCGCGGTGATGCGCGACTGGGGAACGGACGCGGCGAAGCCGATCCGGCGCGCCACGCCGTCCGAGCTGCGGAGCCTCTCGTTCGCGAGCGGGTCGATGGGCCCGAAGGTCGAGGCCGCGTGCCGCTTCGTCGAGGCGACCGGCGGCTCAGCCGGGATCGGCGCGCTGGACGACGCCGTCGGGATCGTCGCGGGCACGGCGGGCACGCTGGTGGTGCCGGATGGAGGCGCCTAAAGCTCCTGCGGAGGACCCTTCACGGAGCGCGCGCGGGTGACCAGAGGACCGCGTGCACGGCACCTCCGCGGATCGTGCCCCACCCGGCGACCTGGCCGCGCTCGTTGATCACATCGGCGCCCGCAGGTTCCACCAGCCGCCCTCCCGCGACGGTCGTCCTGCCGCCGCCGGTCAGCGGCGGCAGCTCGGTCATCCGGCCGTCCTCCCAGACGGCGGCCCGCATGCGCTTGGCGCGGGCTCGCAGCGTACTCGTGCCGATCCAGCCGGCCGCTAGCCCGTGGTCGTTGATCGCCACGGCGAGGCTGTGCAGGCCGCGCGGCGTCGGCAGCTCGACGACCTGGTTGCTCCGCCAGAGCAGCGCGCGCACCAGCCGCGCGGAGTTCAGACCCCAGCCGACCACCTCACCGCGCGCGTTGAGGGCGGCGGTCGTCGGGTAGCCGGCGAGCAGGCCGAGCACGGTTCGCCGTCCTCCTGCGCACAGGAACGACGGCAACCCCTCTCCGTCCGCGAGGACCTGGCCGCGCTCGTTGATCGCGACCCCGTAGTCGTCACCCTTGGTCGCGGCTCCGCAGAGATCCGCCATCCTTCCCCGGCGCCAGACAAACGCCGTCAAGCGTCGCGGCCCGGGCGCCCCGGCGTCAGCCGTGCCGACCACCTCGCCGCCGTCGTTGAGCCCGACCGCCCAGCTGGTGAGTTCCTCCGGAGCGCCGTCGCGGACGAGCGTGCCGAGGTCGGTCATCCGGCCACCCGACCAGAGATAGGCGCGAGACGCCTCACCCACCCTGCCTGCGGGGGCGCGAAGAGTGGTCCGGCCGACGACCTGCCCACGGTCGTTGAGGGCCGCCACCCAGGTGCGATGTCCACCGAGCGTCCCGAGGTCGCGCATCCTCCCCCGCTGCCAGAAGAACCCTCGCACGTCCTGCGGGCGGCTTGGCGACCCGTTGAACGCGATGCCCGCGACCTGGCCTTGGTCGTTCACGGCGACCGCGCTGCTCGAGCGCCGGCCCGGGAGGGTGCCGAGATCGCGCAGACGGCCCCCGGTCCAGAGAAAGGCGTGGGTCGAGCCGGCCGCGGTCTCGCTCGCTCCGACGACATGTCCCGCCTCGTTGATCGCATACGCGTAGCTGTCGCGACCGCCCAGCGTCCCCAGGTCGACCGCCCGCCAGGTCTTGGGCAGCAACCGCTCCGCCGCATCGGCCGTCCCCGGCCGGGCGGAGGGCAACCACAGCGTCGACACCACGACAAGCGCTGCAACCCCCGGCAGTCGGCTCATGTCCACACTCTGAGCCTCGCCGGGTGATCAGTCCAACCGGGCGGCCTCGTTCGAGACGCCGGGCCAGTTCAGATGGCACGCCGCACTCCTCCGGGCCCGTACGACAAGCCGCGACAGCGAGCTACGGGAGGGTGCCGCTCGGGCGGCGGCACCCGCTCCCCTGGGTAGGGTTGCGCCCGTGCAGACGGGCAAGCAGGTCGCGATCATCGGCGCCGCGCTCGACCTCGGCGCGGGACGCCGCGGCGTCGACATGGGCCCGTCGGCGATCCGCTACGCGGGCCTGAACGACCGGCTCCAGGGCCTCGGCTATCAGGTGCTCGACTGGGGCGACGTCGAGACCGCCGTGCTCGAGGCGACCGAGGAGTCGGACGAGACGGCTCGCTACCTGCCCGAGATCAAGGCGGCGTGCGGCCGCGTCGCACGCCTCGTGGGCCTGGCGCTCGAGCAGGGCGCGCTGCCGCTCGTGCTCGGCGGCGACCACTCGGTCGCGATCGGGACGCTCGGCGGCCTCGCACGCGCGCAGGGCATCGGCGGCGTGCTCTGGATCGACGCCCACTCCGACATGAACACACCCGAGACGTCGCCGAGCGGCAACGTCCACGGGATGCCGCTCGCAGCTGCGCTCGGCTTTGCGGACGGCCGCTTCGAGAGCGAGGCCTGGTCGCTGCCCGCCGTCGAGCCGTCGCGCGTGGCGCTCGTCGGGCTCCGCTCCGTCGACGCGAAGGAGCGCGAGCGGATCCGCGACCTCGGAATCAAGGCGTACACGATGAGCGACATCGACCGGATCGGGATCGAGCGGGCGATCCGCGAGTCGCTGTCGCACATCGCCGGCCCCGGCTTCGTCCACGTCTCGTTCGACATGGACGCGCTCGACCCCGAGGTCGCGCCGGGCGTCGGCACGCCGGTCCGAGGCGGCCTCTCCTACCGGGAGGCGCACCTCGCGCTCGAGCTCGTCGCCGAGTCCGGCCTTGCGGGCTCGC
The DNA here is from genome assembly GCA_963705515.1 of uncultured Gaiellaceae bacterium. Lineage (GTDB taxonomy): Bacteria > Actinomycetota > Thermoleophilia > Gaiellales > Gaiellaceae > Gaiellasilicea. The sequence goes on along the minus strand of CAVPJV010000008.1, from coordinate 157,025 downwards.
TCGAGGTGGTCGAGGTGAACCCGATCCTCGACCGCGAGAACGCAACCGCATCGCTCGCGGTGGAGCTGGTCGCGAGCGCGCTCGGCAAGACGATCCTCTAGCTCGCGGTCGTCACCAGCGAGAGGCCCGGCAGGACGTAGCCCTCGCCGGAGCGGAACGGCTCGATGCGAGCCTTCGCAGCCTCGTCCACCTCCGCGCGTGTCTCGTCGTCGAGCCGCTCGAGCACCTCCCGCATGCTCGCCGCGAGCGCCGAGACGATGCGCCGGTACTCCTCCCAGCTCGCAGCTGTGAAGGCGACGGGAACCTCGGTCACCGCGACCTCGTCGAAGCCGGCGTCGCGAACGAGCTCCTCGATCCGCTCGGGCTCTCCGAGGAAAAACTGGCCCGGCTCGTCCGGCTTGGGCGGCTCGAGCAGCCCGCGTTCGACCAGCACCGGCCCGTAAGCAGTCGCCCACGGATTCCGCTTCGCCGGCGCCCACGTCGCGAACGCAAGCCGGCCGCCGGGCTTGAGCACACGGCGCGTTTCACGCAGCGCGAGCGACGGGTCGGGCACGAGCATGTAGCCGTATCGCGAGACCACTCCGTCGACGCTCGAGTCGGGGAGGTCGATCTCCTGCATGTCCATGACCCGATGCTCCACTCCCTGAAGCCCGCGCCTCAGCCCCGCCGCCACCATTACGGGCGACACGTCGGTCGAGATCACGTGCGCCCCGCCCTGCGCCAGCGCCTCGGTGACGTCGCCGGTGCCGGCGGCGAGATCGAGAACGGTGTCGCCGGGACTCGCCGCGAGAGCTGCGACGAGCGCCTCCGCGACCGGAGCGCCGAACGCCGTGACGGCCTCTCGCTCCGCCTCCCAGCCGACAGCGGCCGCGTCCCAGCGACGGCGTAGCTCGTCCGGCGCTTCTACGCCGCCACCCCGCTGAACTGCGGCAGGATGTCTCGCCCGTATGTCGCCAGCGTCTCCTCCTGGCCGTGCGTCATCAGGTAGATGTTGAACTGGTCGACGCCGATCGACTCGAGCTCGCGCAGCTTCGCGATCGCCTGCTCGGCCGTGCCGAGCACGCAGAAGCGGTCGCAGATCTCGTCGGTGACGAACTCGCCGTGCTTGGCGCCGACGCGGGAGTGCTCGTTGTAGTCGTAGAACTTCCGCGCCTGCACGTAGTCGGTCAGCACCTGCGGCACGACGGACCCGTCGGTGCCGTAGCGGTCGATCAGATCCTGGACGTGGTTCGAGACCATCGCCGGGAACCAGCGCACCTGCTCGCGCGCGTCGGCGAGGTCGGCGGAGATGTGGCTCGGGGCGCTGACGATGCACTTGAGCGCCGCCGGATCGCGACCGGCCTCCTCGGCGGCCGTCCGGGCCGTGTCCATGATCCACTGGATGATGTCCGGGTCGGCGAGCTGGATGATGACGCCGTCGCCCTGCCGCCCCGCGACCGCGAGCGCCTTCGGGCCGTAGCCGGCCACGTGCATCTCGATCTCGGGCAGCTCCGGCCGCACCCACTTGAGCTGGAGCTGCTTGTCGTTCCACGTGACTTCCTTGCCGTTCATGAACGGCTTCACCATCTTCAGCGCTTCCTCGAAGTCCGCGACCCTCATCGGCTTGCGGCCGACGTACCGGACGGACGAGTCGCCGCGACCGACACCCATGATCATCCGGCCGTTGGAGATGTCCTGCAGCGTCGCGTATGCGCTCGCGAGCACCGTCGGGTCGCGAATCGCCGGGTTCGTGACCATGTGCCCGAGCTTGATCTTCGAGGTCTGGTCGGCGAGGAGCGCCATCACCGGCATCGACTCCTGCCAGAGCACGTGCGAGTCGTAGGTCCAGCCGTACTCGAAGCCCTGGTCCTCGGCCATCTTCGTCAGCTCGATCAGGCGCTGATACGGCGGGTCGGGCAGGACGGTGACGCCGAAGCTGAGCATGGAACCCCCGAAGGTCGTGGCAGGGAAAGAGGCATTCTCGCGCGAATCCCGGCGCGTGGCAACGTGGCCCTACTACCTGTTCGCGATCGCGGCAGGCGCGATGCTGCCGGTTCAGTTCGGCGTCAACGCACAGCTCGCCACCTGGGTCGGGAGCCCGCTGCGGGCGACGCTCGTCTCCTTCGTCGTCGGAGCTGGCGGTGCTGCTCGTCGCGACGCTGATCTTCGCACGAGGCTGGCCCGGGACGGAGAAGCTGGGCGCGGCGCCGTGGTGGGTCTGGGTCGGCGGCTTCCTCGGCGCTTTCTACGTGCTCGGCTCGGTCGTGACGGCGCCGAAGCTCGGCGCGGCGGCGCTCTTCGCCTTCATCCTCGCTGGACAGGCCGTCGCCTCGCTCGCGGTCGACCACTTCGGCTGGGTCGGCTTCGAGGAGAACCCGATCACGCCGGGGCGACTGCTGGGCATGGCGCTCGTCGCCGCCGGCGTCGCGGCCGTGCGCTTCCTCTAGCCAAGTAACAATCTGTTACCTGGGGCCTGGGCGAGCGTCTTCGTCGCCAGGCGGTCGAGCGCCTGGACGGCGAGCTCGAGGTGCTCGGGCTTCGTGTCCTCGAGCTTCGTGTGGCTGAGGCCGCGGAGGCTCTGGACGAAAACCATCGCCGTCGGCACGCCTGCGCGCGAGACCTCGGCGGCGTCGTGGAGCGGGCCGCTGGGGAGCCGGTGCGACGTCCCCGCCACCTCCTGCACGGCTTCCTCGGCCAGGTCGGCGAGCTCGAAGAGGATGGGCTCGATCTGCCAGATCCGCTCCCACTCGACCTGGAGCGACTCCTCCTCCGCGAAGCGCTCGCTCGCCTCGTGCGCGGCGCGGTTCATCGCCGCGAGCTTGCCGGCGTCGAGGTGGCGCATGTCGAGCAGCTGCTCGGCCGTCTCGACGACGGACGTGACGATCCCCGGCTTGCACACGACACCGCCGCTCGTCATCACCGCGCCGTCGCCCACCTGCGCTGCGATCACCCGCAGTTCGAGAGCCAGCTTCGCGGCGCCCGCGAGCGCGTCGCGGCGCTGGTCCATCGGCGTCGAGCCGGCGTGCGCCGCCTGGCCGCGCCAGGTGATCCGGTGGCGCTCGACGCCGAAGGTGCCGAGCACAGCGCCGAGCGGCAGATCCAGCGACTCGAGGACCGGCCCCTGCTCGATGTGCAGCTCGAGGTAGGCGGCCGCGTTCTCGAGCTCGGAGCGCGCGTCGAGGGCCGAGTCGAGGTCGACGCCGAAGGCAGCGATCGCGTCGGGCAGCGCCACGCCGTCGGCGTCCTTCAGCGCTCGCAGCTCGTCCTGGTCGGCCATCGAGCCGGCCGCGGCGGAGGAGCCGAAGAGCGAGCGGCCGAACCGCGCGCCCTCCTCGTCCGCCCACGAGACGAGCCGCACGGTCAGCGGCGGCTCACCCTCCTCGGCGATCCGGCGCAGCACCTCGGCGCCGGCGATCACGTTCAGGCACCCGTCGAGCCAGCCCCCGTTCGGGACGGAGTCGAGGTGGCCGCCGAGGATCAGCGCCTTCTCGCTCGCCCCCGGCAGTGTCCACCACTGGTTCCCGGCCGCGTCGAAGCTCTCGACCGCGCCGGTGCCCTCGAGCTTCGACGACATCCACTCCTGCGCGCGCTTCCAGGTGTCGGTCCACGCGACGCGCTGGGCGCCGTTCTCGTCGCCGGTGAGCTCACGCAGCTCGCGCAGCTCGTCGACGGTGCGGGACGGGTTCAGCGGCACGCGGCGATCCTAACCACGCCTTCCAGACATGTCACCGCCCGAGCGGGTGTGGTAAGCACTACCCGTGTCGAGCGCCGCAGTGGCCCGCCCCCCAGTCGTCGAGCCTCGTGGTGAGGCGCTGCGGAACGCACTGCGGAATGTCGGCCTGACGGCGCTCGTGTTCATCGTCTCCTGCCTGCTCTGGGAGGCGTACAAGTGGTTCGGCGAGCGGGTCGGGCTGACGCACCCGTTCCCCGTCAACGAGCGCACGATGCCGCACGTCTACGACATGGTCGGTCAGCTCTTCGAGCCCTCGCGGCGGAACGGCCCCCTCCTGATCAACGTGCTGCTCGACGCGGCCGCCTTCACCGCCAAGGAGGCCGCGGCCGGCTTCCTGCTCGGCGCCACGGTCGGCTTCGTGATCGCCGTCTTGCTGTCGGAGTCGAGGCTGCTGCAGCGCGGCTTTCTCCCCTACATCGTCGCCTCGCAGACGGTGCCGATCCTGGCGATCGCGCCGATGGTCGTCGTCTGGGTCAACCCGAAGCTGCCTGCGTCCTTCCAGGGCTGGGGCGCCGTCTCGGTGATCGCCGCCTACCTGACCTTCTTCCCCGTCACGATCAACACACTGCGCGGGCTCCAGTCGGCCGACCCGCGCGCGCTCGAGCTGATGCGCTCCTATGCGGCGAGCCGCCGCAAGATCCTCTGGAAGCTGCGGATCCCCGCGTCCTTCCCATTCCTGTTCACGGCTCTGAAGATCGCGGCGCCCGCGGCGGTCGTCGGCGCGATCATCGGCGAGCTGCCGTCGTCGATCCAGGACGGGCTCGCCGGGGCGATCCTCAACTTCAACCAGTACTACATCACCTCGCCCGAGAGCCTCTGGGCGACGAACATCATCGCAGCGCTGCTCGGGATCCTCTTCTTCTCCGTCGTCGCGATCGCGGAGCGGCTGCTCGTCCGCCGGGCACCGGAGCACGTCGCGTGAGCACTCGCCTCCGGCTCCCGCTCGTGGGGGAAACCTGTTTCCCCACGGCCCCCCTTCTTCGTCCCTGTGGGGGAACTTCCAAGTTCCCCCACACCCCCTAAAGCTCATGAGGCTGAAGCCTCATGAGCACTGCTGCCGCCGCGGTCTCGGTCACCGGCCTGTCCAAACGGTTCGAGCGCGGAAACGTGCTCGCGCTCGACCGGATCGACCTGGACGTGCAGCCGGGGGAGTTCGTCTCGCTGATCGGCCCGTCCGGCTGCGGCAAGTCGACGCTGCTGCGGATCATCGGCGATCTGATCCAGCCGAGCGAGGGCGACGTGCTCGTCAACGGCAAGAGCGCGCATCGCGCCCGGCTCGACCGCGATTACGGCATCGTCTTCCAGGACGCCGTCCTCTACGACTGGCGCACGGTGGCGAAGAACATTGCGCTACCGCTGGAGATGGCCGGCTGGGACCGGGGACGGCGCGAAACGCGCGTCCGGGAGATGGTCGACCTCGTCGAGCTGACCGGCTTCGAGAAGCACCACCCCTGGCAGCTCTCCGGCGGGATGCAGCAGCGCGTCTCGATCGCGCGGGCGCTCTCGTTCTCACCGCCGCTGCTGCTGATGGACGAGCCCTTCGGCGCGCTCGACGAGATGACGCGGGAGCGGATGAACAACGAGCTACTGCGGATCTGGCAGGAGACGCTCTCGACAGTCGTCTTCGTCACGCACTCGATCGCCGAGTCGGTCTTTCTCTCCACCCGCGTCGTCGTCATGTCCGCGCGGCCGGGCCGGGTCGCAGGGATCGTCGGGGTCGACCTGCCGCAGCCACGCGGGTCGGAGACGCGCGAGCACCCGCATTTCGCGGAGCTGATCACGCAGGTCAGGCGGCTGCTCCGGAAGGGCCATGCACTCGACGCTCCGGAAGAGGACGAGACGCCGCTCTACGTCGCGGAGGAGGGGCTGTGAGCGTCGTCGCCCCCGTCCCGCGCGGGACGCTGGGCGCGCGCATGGGCCGTGGCGTCGTCGACTGGATCCCGGCCGCGGTCGTGCTCGTGCTCGGGATCCTGATCTGGGAGGGGCTCGTCCGGGCGCTCGACGTGCAGCGCTTCCTGCTGCCGGCGCCCTCGGCGATCCTCGACACGCTCTGGGAGCAGCGCGACCTGCTCTGGTCGGCGGGGATCTACACGTTCTCCGAGGCGCTCGGCGGCTTCGTGATCGGCTCCACACTCGGCATCATCTCGGCGGTCGTCCTCGCCCGCTTCCGCGGCCTCGGGCGCGCGCTGATGCCGTTCGCGATCGCGGCCAACGCCGTCCCGATCATCGCCTTCGCACCGATCACGAACCAGTGGTTCGGCCCGCTCGAGAAGACGTCGAAGATGGCGATCGCCGCGATCCTCTGCTTCTTCCCGGTGATGGTGAACGTGCTGCGCGGCCTGACGTCGGTGCGGCCGCAGTCGATCGAGCTGATGCGCTCCTACGCCTCGGGCGAGCTCGCGATCTTCCGGCGCGTGCGGCTTCCGAACTCGCTGCCGTATCTCTTCTCGGCCTTGAAGGTGGCGACCGTGCTGGCGATGATCGGCGCTGTCGTGGGCGAGTACTTCCTCAGCTCGCAGGAGGCGCTCGGATTCCAGATCAGGAACTCGGCCGCGCTCTTCCAGTTCGAGCTCGCGTGGGCGGCGATCACGGTTGCCAGCGTGCTCGGAATCCTGTTCTACTCGGCTGTCGCACTTGTCGAGCGGCGGGCGCTGAGCTGGCATCCGTCGTCGAGGAGGGAGTGACCGGGAGCTCCACATGTCAAGAGGGCAAACGAACGAAGGGAAGGACACCGCATGAAGAAGGCTCGGATCTGGCTTCTGCTCGCCGGCCTGGTCGCCGCGCTCTCACTCGTGGCAGCAGGCTGCGGCGGCGACGACAACGAGGCGGCCGACACGGCAGCCGCAACCACCGGGGCGCCGGCGGAGCTCGACAAGGTCTCGCTGCAGCTGAAGTGGGTCACGCAGGCTCAGTTCGCCGGTTACTACGCGGCGCTCGAGGAGGGGTATTACGAGGACGAGGGGCTCGACGTCGAGCTGAAGCCGGGCGGCCCCGACATCACCCCGGAGCAGGTCGTCGCGAGCGGCCAGGCGGAGTTCGGGATCGACTGGCTGCCGGCGCTGCTGGCGGCCCGTGACCAGGGCGGCGACCTCGTCAACATCGCGCAGGTCTTCGCCAGGAGCGGCATGACCGAGCTGACCTGGAAGGACAGCGGCATCACCGACGTCGCCGGGATGAAGGGCAAGAAGGTCGGCGTCTGGTGCTGCGGCAACGAGAACGAGCTCTACGCCGCACTCACCAAGAACAACATCGACCCCAAGTCGAAGGACGACGTCACGATCGTCAACCAGCCGTTCGACATGAACCTGTTCCTCAGCAACGACGTCGACGCGGCTGCTGCGATGACCTACAACGAGCTCGCACAGGTGCTCGAGACGAAGAACCCGGACACGGGCGAGCTCTACACGCTCGACGACCTGAACGTGATCTCGATGGAGGATGCGGGCACGGCGATGCTCGAGGACGGGATCTTCGTCCAGGGCAAGTGGATCGCCGACGAGGCCAATCAGGACCTCGCCCAGCGGTTCCTGAAGGCGAGCTTCAAGGGCTGGGTCTTCTGCCGCGACAACCACGACGCGTGCCTCCAGTACGTGCTCGACAGCGGCCCGACGCTCGGTGAGGGCCACCAGCGCTGGCAGCTGAATGAGATCAACGCGCTGACGTGGCCGAACGCAACGGGTATCGGCGTGATGGACGAGGCCGCCTTCCAGCGGACCGCCGACATCGCGAAGCAGTTCGGCGTGATCAAGACGGCTGCGTCCAGTGACTCCTACCGCACCGACCTCGCCGAGGCCGCCGTCAAGGAGCTCGAGGACGAGGGCGTCGACGTGAACGGTGCAGACTGGAAGAAGGAAACCGTCGAGGTCACTGCCGGCGGCGAATAGAAGACGACACCGTGAAGGGAGATCCGCAATGTCCGTTCTGATCAAAGGCGGCCGCGTCATCACCGCGGCGGACGACTACGTCGCCGACATCTTCATCGAGGACGAGCGGATCTCCCTGATCGGCGAGTCACTCGACCTTGCGGCCGACACCGTGATCGACGCCTCCGGCAAGTACGTGCTGCCGGGCGCGGTTGATCCCCACACGCACCTGGACATGCCGTTCGGCGGCACGACGACGATCGACGACGTCGAGTCGGGCCAGCGGGCGGCCGCGCGCGGCGGCACGACCACGCACGTCGACTTCTGCATCCAGGCTCCCGGCACGAGCTTCGGCGACGCGCTCGCCGACTGGAAGTCGAAGGCCGAAGGCAAGCAGCTGATCGACATGGGCTACCACATCGCCGTCACCGACCTGAAGGAGGGCGGCACGCTCGAGGAGCTCGCGTCGCTGCCCGACCAGGGGATCACGTCGTACAAGCTCTTCATGGCCTACAAAGGCGCGCTGATGGTCGACGACGAGACGCTCTTCAAGACGATGGAGGTCGCCGCCGAGACGGGCGCGCTCGTGATGGTGCACGCCGAGAACGGCGACGCGATCGACGTGCTCGTCAAGAAGGCGCTGGCGGACGGAAAGACCGAGCCGAAGTATCACGCGCTCACCCGCCCGCCCGAGACCGAGGGCGAGGCGACGAACCGCGCGATCCAGCTCGCCCGGGTCGCCGGCTGCGCGCTCTACGTCGTCCACGTCTCCTGCAAGGAGGCGGTCGAACCGATCGAGCTCGCGCGCGAGAAGGGCTGGGACGTCTGGGGCGAGACGTGCACGCAGTACTTCTTCATCGACTACACGCACCTCGAGCAGCCGAACTTCGAGGGCGCGAAGTACGTCTACACGCCGCCGCCGCGCGACAAGGCAAACCAGGACGTGCTCTGGAACGCGGTGCGGACGGACGTGCTCAGCGCGATCTCGACCGATCACTGCGCGTTCACGTGGGGCGAGCAGAAGGCGCTCGGGAAGGACGACTTCTCGAAGATCCCGAACGGCGGGCCTGGGCTCGAGAACCGGCTGCACATGATCCACCACTTCGGCGTCCGCGAAGGCCGGATCGGCCTGAACCGGATGGTCGAGCTGCTCGCGACGAACCCGGCGAAGCTCTTCGGCCTCTATCCGAAGAAGGGAACGGTCGCCGTCGGCTCCGACGCCGACCTGGTGGTCTTCGATCCCGAGAAGCGGCACCTGATCACGGCTGCGAACCAGCAGTCGCGGACCGACTACAACCTCTACGAAGGCACGGAGGTCGTCGGCGACATCGAGACCGTGCTTCTGCGCGGCAACGTGATCGTGGAGGGCGGCGAGGTCGTAGGGAAGCCGGGAATCGGCCAGTTCGTGCCGCGGGCGCGATTCGGCGAGAAGCTCACGGCGGCGGCCGCGGAGGTCGCCGGGTAACCAAGCTCGGCGTGATCGGGACTGTGGCGGCGGCCGTCGTGGCCGCCGCAGCGGTCGTGGACGGCGTCCGTCGCCACGACGAGCCCGCTCCGGCCGCGGCCGCAACGACCGCCGAGGATGACACCGGACGGAGCGACGCCGCCGCCCTGCTCGGCGCTCTCGGCGCCCGCGGCGAGCTCGTTCTCTCCGACTCTGGCTGCGGCGAGCACCGGCTGCTCCTCCCCTCGCTCGCGCAGCGCACCGCCGACGCGTGCCGTCGCGGAGTCGAGTCGCCGGACGGCTCGCGGATCGCCCACTGCGTCGACGCCCGCGTCGACGTGCAACGGACGGCGGACGGCGACGTGCAGCACCTCCCCGGTTGCGCGCCGGCCTGGCGGCCGGATGGGACGCTCACGATGGCATTCCAGGACGAGGTCGTGACCTATCGTCCGTGCGCCGGACCGGGCCAGTGTCCCGAGACGCTGATCGCCCGGGCGCAGCTCGAGCGCGCCGCCCGGCGCCATCCGACCGTGCCCGACCGGCCGGCCCGCCTGCGGGCGATCGTCGACGGGATCGCCTGGCTCTCGGACACGCGCGCGGCGGTGACGATCTCGATCCGGCTCGGCGGACGCTTCGAAGGACTCGGGCCGCTCGGCGCGACCGCCTTCTTCGAAGGCGGGAACCTCGAGCCGGTGACGCCGTACTTCCGGCTCACGGGCGGCCGCCTCGCGGTGAGCCCCCGTAGGAGCTATGTCACCCAGACGCCGGACGTGATCCTCCGGCCGGACGGCTCACAGCTGAGCCTCCCCGAGCACCTGCGCGGCGTGCGCGACTTCGCCTGGTCACCGGACGAACGCCTGCTCGCGCTGGCGACGCCGTTCGCCGTCGCGATCGTCGACGTCGCCAGCCTCGAACGCTACGACCGGACGGGCGGAGGACTGCGAAGCGTGACACTGCCGCTGTCGCAGTCCGCCGCCCGTCTGGCCTGGCGCTAGTCGATCCTTCAGCTGGCGTTGTTGAAGGGGCGCATGAGCGGGTTCATGCCCGCATAGATCCCGTCCGGGTTCGGGTACCACGCCCAGACGTGGAGGGTGACGAAGTCCGGGTGCCAGAATCCGAACGCGGCGCCGCTCTCGGGGCTCGTCTTGGCGCAGTCCGCCTCAGCGGCCGCTGGGACGAACGTCCCGTCCGCGTAGTGGCAGGCCGCGGCAAAGGAACCGTACGTTGCTCCCGGCAACGGCGCCTTTGCCGGCTTGGAAGGGAACACCCACTCGAACGCGACGAGCTGCCACGCCTTTCCCCGCTTGCCGTAGACGAGGATCGGCGGCTTGCTGGCGTTGAAGCCGGTGATCTTCGGGTTGAGGAAGTGCCACCCCATGTCGGGGATCATCCGCGTGACGTTGACGGTGTAGCCGGCCTTGCGGGCCGCATCGAGGCTGGTGGCGTATTTCGCCGTGGCGAGCCGGGCCTTGGCGAGGGTCGGAGCCAGGGCTGCGGTGGGCGTCGACGCCGCCTTGGCCGCTGGGTGGACGTGCGCGACGGGAGTCGGCTCCTCGGAGCGCGAGGCCAGGGCCGCGATGGGCACAGCCGCGGCCGCGGCGGCGATCAGCAGTGCGATCAGTGTGCGGTGCAATTCTTCCTCCCTCTCAGCTAGTGACGTCGGCGGGCACCGGATCCGGACGGACGATCACGGTGTCGGCGACCTTGATGATTTCGGTGACGGGCAGGCCGGCAGCGTCCGCGTGGGCGTGGATCGCCTCGGGGCTCGACGCCTCGTAGATGCAGACGGTCCCGAGGCCCTGCCCCTCCTCGAGCACGTAGCTGCGGATCCAGCGGATGTCGTCCGGCATCCGCTCGCCCTCCGCGGTCGAACGGGCCGCGGCGAGCTCGAGCTCGTCCGCTGAGCGCCAGCCGTCGCGGCGAAGAATCACGTACAGGTCCATCGAGACCTCCTGTGCTGGGTAACGGGACGGCTCCATGCTCGTCAGCTGCCGTCACGAGACCGTCTCCCGCATCGTCAAAGGACCGTCAAACGTGGCGCTGTACGCTTTGACGATGGTGCGGATCCGGCTCGTGGGCGAGATCGCCGTCGAGGTCGACGGCGTTGGCCGCGAGCTCCCGCCCGGTCGGCCGGGGTCTCTGCTCGGCTGGCTGGCGCTCAATCCGGGCCTCCACCCGCGGGCCGCCGTAGCGCCGCGCTTCTGGCCCGACGTGCTCGACGAAAGTGCGCGAGCGAGTCTCCGCAGCGCGCTCTGGGCGCTCCGGCGAACGCTCGGCCCGGAGACGCTCGTGACGACGCGCGACCGGGTCGGGCTCGCGGACGACACGTGGGTCGACGTCCTGGAGGCCGAGCGGCTCCGCGCCGAGGGGAGCTACGAGGAGGCGCTCGCGCTCGGCGAGGGCACGTTGCTGGCCGACTTCGACGACGAGTGGGTGCTCGAGGCGCGCGACGCTCACCGCGAGCGCACGATCGCGGCGCTCGAGTCACTGGCGGGCGAGGCTGAGCATGCCGGCGACATCCGCCGTGCGGTCGACCTGACCCGGCGCCAGGCCGCGCTCGAGCCGCTCTCGGAGGCGATTCAGCGATCGCTGATGCGCCGCCTCGAGGCCGCCGGCGACCGCGGGGCCGCCCTCGCCGAGTACGGAGAGCTGCGCAGCCGGCTCCTGACCCGCCTGAAGACGGCGCCGTCCGCCGAGACGCAGGCGCTCGCCGACTCGCTGCGACGGGGTTCTGCCGTCGCGCCGAGCTCGGCCTTCCCGGGACGGCTGCTGCGCGCCGACCGGGCGAAGTTCGTCGGCCGCAGCCGGGAGCTGGCGCGAATCGGCGCTGCCTGGAGCCGTGTCGCCTCCGGCGGCGGCCCGGCGCAGGTGGTGCTACTCGCCGGCGAGGCCGGGATCGGCAAGTCGCGCCTGGCGGCCCGCTTCGCGGCCGAGGCCGGCGCGTCGGGCGCGACGGTCCTGTACGGCTGGTGCGAGGAGCAGGCGCTCGTCCCCTACGAGCCGTTCTCGGAGGCCGTCGGCGGCCGGGCGCCCGACCGGGCCGAGATCGAGTCGAGGCTGGCCGCAGCCGCTGCCGCGGGGCCGCTCGTGCTCGTGCTCGACGACCTGCACCTGGCTGACCGGAACACGCTCGGCCTCCTCGCCCGGGTCGCGCGCGGCGCGGCCGGCGAACGGCTCCTCGTGCTGGGCGCGTACCGCGACGCCGACGCGGTCGGAACGCCGCTGCTGGGCGCGATCGCCGACCTGCGGCGCGACTGTGAGGTCGAGCGCGTCGCGGTCGACGGACTCTCCGTCGACGAGGTGGAGGCGCTGCTCGACGGAGCCGCGGACGCGCGCCGGATCCACGACCGCACCGACGGCAACCCCTTCTACGTCCGCGAGCTCGCCCGCCACCTCGCCGACCGCCGGGACGCTGCAGACGCGGTCCCCGAGAGCGTCAGCGACGTCGTCCTGGCACGCGTCAGCCGGCTCTCGACAGCGAGCGCCGATGCGTTGACGAGCGCATCAGTGCTCGGCGAGACCTTCGACCTCGCTGCGCTCGAGCACGTGCTCGAGTCGGACGGGTTGCTCGACGCCCTCGACGAGGCCGCCGCCGCAGGGCTGATCGACGACGCCGCCGGCGGTCGCTACCACTTCGCGCACGCGCTCACGCGGGACGCCGTCTACGGCGGGATCGGGCGGGCGCGCCGCTCCGACCTGCATCGGCGCGCGGCGGCCGCTCTCGAAGAGGTGCACGGCCTGGAGCCGGGGCCGGAGCTCGGCATGATCGCGCTGCACCTGCTGGAGGCCGGACGGCCCGAGGACCGCGACCGCGCCGTCGACCTCGCCGAGCGCGCCGCGGACTGGGCGCTCGAGCGCGATGCCTATGAGCAGGCAGTGACGCTGCTGACCCAGGCGCTCGCGGTCGTCGCCGACGCGGATGCCGAGGAGCGGCGACGGCTGACCCGCAGGCGCGGGGTCGCGTTCGCGCGCCTGACGCACGCACTGTTCGACGTCGGGAGCTAGGTTCGGGCGGAGGCGACGCGGCGACGCACTTCCGCCGGCGTGACGTCGTCGACGATCTCGTAGATGTTCGTGATCGTGTGCGAGCCGAACGCCTCCGCGTGCTCGCGGATCATCTCCTCCGACGGCGCGCCGTAGATGCAGTAGGTCACGATCTCGCCCTCGTCGGTCGCGACGATGTGGCTGTGCTCCCAGGTGATCTCCGGGAAACGCTCCTCGATCAGCTCCCCGGACAGGGCTGCGGCGGCGAGCATGTCGTCGTCGCTGATCCCACCGAAGTTCCGCTCCACGACGTAACGCGGCATGTTTCGATGCTACGCGGTCAGCGCGTTTGTGGGAAGCCCAGGTCGACGCGCGAGCCGTGGGGGTCGGGCCAGCGCGAGGTCACGACCTTGCCGCGCGTGTAGAAGTTGATCCCCTCCGGCCCGTAGATGTGCGTGTCGCCGAAGAGGCTCGCCTTCCAGCCGCCGAACGAGTAGTAGGCGACCGGGACCGGAATCGGCACGTTGATCCCGACCATGCCGGCCTCGACCTCGAACTGGAACTGGCGTGCGGCGCCGCCGTCGCGGGTGAAGATCGCGGTCCCGTTCCCGTACGGGTTCTCGTTGACGAGCTTGACCGCCTCGTCGTAGGTGCCGACGCGCGTGACGCCGAGCACGGGACCGAAGATCTCATCCTTGTAAGCGTCCATCTCGGGCGTGACGTCGTCCAGCAGCGTCACACCGAGGAAGAAGCCGTCGCCCTCGGGTGCGGTCTCACGGCCGTCGACGACGACCGTCGCGCCCTGCTCGGCACCGCCCGAGATGTAGGAAGCGACCTTGTCGCGGTGCTCGCGGGTCACGAGCGGCCCCATCTCGACATCGGCCTCGAGGCCGTTGCCGACCTTGATCTTCGGCAGCCGCAGCTTGATCGCCTCGACGAGCCTGTCGCCCGCGTCCCCGACCGCGACCACCTGCGAGATCGCCATGCAGCGCTCGCCGGCCGAGCCATAGGCGGCGCTCACCGCCGCGTCGGCGGCCATGTCGATGTCGGCGTCGGGGAGCACGATCATGTGGTTCTTCGCTCCGCCGAGCGCCTGCACGCGCTTGCCGTGCTTCGTCCCGGTCTCGTAGATGTAGCGCGCGATCGGCGTCGAGCCGACGAAGCTGACCGCGGCCACGTCCGGGTGCTCGAGGATCGCGTCGACCGCGACCTTGTCGCCGTGGACGACGTTGAAGACGCCGTCGGGCACGCCCGCTTCCTTGAGCAGCTCGGCCGTCCAGATCGACGCCGACGGGTCCTTCTCGGACGGCTTGAGGACGAAGGTGTTCCCGCACGCGAGCGCCGGCGCCCACATCCACATCGGGACCATCGCGGGGAAGTTGAACGGCGTGATCCCGGCGACAACGCCGAGCGGCTGCCGGATCGAGTAGACGTCGATCCCCGTGGAGGCCTGCTCGGTCATGCCGCCCTTGAGCAGGTGCGGGATCCCGCAGGCGAACTCGATCACCTCGAGGCCGCGGGTGACCTCGCCCATCGCGTCGGAGAGCACCTTGCCGTGCTCGGCGGTGAGGATCCGGGCGACCTCCTCGCGGCGCTCGTGGACGAGCTCGCGGATCGCGAACATCAGCTCCGCGCGCTTCGCCAGCGAGGTCGCGCGCCAGGCCGGGAAGGCCGCCTTCGCCGCCGCGACGGCCGCGCCGACCTCCTCGGTCGTCGCGAGGTCGACCTCGCCCGACTGCTGCCCGAGCGCAGGGTTGAACACCGGCCCCGTGCGTCCGGAGGCCCCGGGGACGGGCTTGCCGCCGATCCAGTGAGTGATGCGGGTGAGTCCTTCGCGCTGCTCGGTGGGCGGGGTCGCCAGCTCGGTCATGTCGGGCCTCCTCGGGTGATGCCGCAAGCGTAGCGCGGCACGCGCTCCCAAAGACTCAGCGCGGTAGCATCCAGCCATGGCCACGATCGAGACGAACCCCCAGCTGGGCGCCCAGATCAAGGCGGACGCGAAGGAGTTCGTCCTCCATTCCTGGTCGGTGCAGAACGCGATCGACCCGATCCCGGTCGCAGGCGCCGAGGGCCGCTACTTCTGGGACTACGACGGCAAGCGCTACCTCGACTTCGCCTCGCAGCTCGTCAACGTCTCGATCGGCTACGGGCACCCGAAGGTCGTCGCGGCGATCAAGGAGCAGGCCGAGAAGCTGGCGACGATCGGGCCGCCGATGGCGACCGAGCCGCGCTCGGCGCTCGGGCGGCTGCTCGCGGAGGTGACGCCCGGCAACCTGAAGATGTCGTTCTTCACCAACGGCGGCGCCGAGGCGAACGAGAACGCGATCAAGGTCGCGCGCTGGGTCACCGGCCGCCACAAGGTCATCGCCCGCTACCGCAGCTATCACGGCGCGACGGCCGGCGCGATCACGCTCACCGGCGACCCGCGCCGCTGGCACGCCGAGCCGGGGATTCCGGGAGTCGTGCGGATGCTCGACCCGTACACCTACCGCTGCCCCGCCGGCCATCCCGATCCGTGCCCCGTCTGCTCGGGCGCACCGCACCTGGAGGAGATCCTCCAGTACGAGGGCGCGCACACCGTCGCGGCCGTCATCCTCGAGACCGTCGTCGGCACGAACGGGGTCATCGTCCCGCCGGACGGCTACCTGCAGTCGATCCGCGAGACCTGCGACCGGCACGGGATCCTGCTGATCTGCGACGAGGTCATGGCCGGCTTCGGCCGCACCGGCAAGTGGTTCGCCTGCGACAACTGGGACGTCGTTCCCGACATCCTCACGGTCGCGAAGGGGATCAACTCCGGCTACGTCCCGCTCGGGGCGATGATCGTCTCCGAGCCGATCGCCGACCAGCTGCGCGACCGCTTCCTCGCCGGCGGGCTGACCTACTCCGGCCACCCGCTCGCCTGCGCGTCGGCCGTCGCGTCGATCGAGGCGTTCCAGGAGGAGGGGATCGTCGAGAACTCGGCCGAGCACGGCGTCTACCTGGCCGAGGCGCTGCCCGCTCTCGCGGCGAAGCACCCGTCCGTGGGCGATGTGCGCGGTCTCGGCCTCTTCTGGGGGCTCGAGCTGGTCAAGAACCGCGAGACGAAGGAGATGCTCGTCCCGTTCAACGCGGGCGGCGAGGCCGCGGCCCCCGTAGCGCGGCTGCAGACGCTCGGCGCTCGAGTCGGGTCTCTACCTGATGGCCCACTGGAACGTCGTCATGGTCTGCCCGCCGTTGACGATCACGCGCGAGGAGCTCGACGAGGGTCTCGCGATCCTCGACGACGCGCTCGCGATCGCGGACGAGTACGTCGCCTAGGCGGCGCAGTCCCCGGCGCCGACGCCGGGCAGCTTCCCGAGCAGCTCCGAGAGCTGCGTGACCTCGTCCTCGCTGAGCGTGTCGCGGAACAGGGTGCGCAATCGCGCGGTGTGGGTGGCTCCGACGCACTCGAGCGTCTCGCTCCCCTCCAGCGTCAGCTGCGCCCAGGTGACGCGTGCGTCGTCCGCGCACTGCACGTTCTCGACGAGACCGGCCTCCTGCAGCCCTTCGAGCAGGCGGGTGACACCAGACGGCGTCAGCATCAGGCGCTCGACGAGATCGACGCGGCGAAGCCGCTGCTCGTCGGCGCGGGAGATGTGCATCAGCGCCTCGAAGTCGTTGATCGTCAGCCCTCGCGGACGCAGGACCTCCGCGTCGAGCTCCCGCCGCAGGACGCTGTGAGCCCGCATCAGGCGGGCGAAGGCGTCGAGCTCAACTGGTTGTGCGCGCAATACTTGACGGCTCAATTTTTATCCTCTATAGTTGCGGACACAAGTAAGTGTACACGCAAACCAAGGGAGAGCAATGAGCAGCACCGCACAGACCACCCAGATTCCGACGGGCACCTGGAACCTCGATCCCGTCCACTCGAGCGTCGGTTTCGCCGTCAGCTACGCAGGCGTCGGCACGTTCCGCGGCACCTTCGAGGACTTCGACGCGAAGCTCGCCGACGGCCGGCTCGAGGGCAGTCGTCAAGGTCGCGAGCGTCAAGGTCGACGACGAGAACCTCACCGGCCACCTGCAGACGCCCGATTTCTTCGACGCCGAGCAGTACCCCGAGCTCCGCTTCGTCTCGAAGTCGATCGAGCGCGATGGCGACCGCGTCTCCATCGACGGCGACCTGACGCTTCGCGGCGTCACGAAGCCGGTCGAGATCACGGGCGCCGTGACCGGCCCGCTCGAGAACGCGTACGGCCAGCAGCGGATCGGCTTCGACCTGGAGACGACCGTCAACCGCCACGACTACGGGATCGCCTGGAACATGGAGCTCCCGGGCGGAGGCCAGGCCCTCGCCGACGACGTCCTCATCATCGCCAACCTCGCGCTGGTGCAGGCGTAGTCGGATGAAGATCCTCGCGATCAGCGGCAGCCTCCGCGCAGGCTCGCACAACACCGACCTGCTGCAGGCGGCTGCCGCCGTCGCGCCCGACGGCATCGACGTCACGCTCTACGACGGGCTCAAGGAGATCCCGCCGTACGACGCCGACGACGACTTCCCAGGTGCCCAGCCGGAACCGGTGCGCCGCTTCAAGGAGGCGCTCGCGGAGGCGGACGCGGTCTTGATCGCGACGCCCGAGTACAACTCGTCGATCCCGGGCGTGCTCAAGAACGCGCTCGACTGGGCCTCCCGCCCGCTGGCCGAGTCGCCCGTGCTGAACAAGCCGGCCGCCGTGCTCTCGTCGAGCACGGGGATGTTCGGCGGCGTGTGGGCGGCGGCCGAGACCCGCAAGGTGCTCGGCGCCCTCGGCGCGCGCACGCTCGAGGACACGGTCGCCGTGCCGAAGGCTGACCAGCGGCTCGCGAACGGCGTCGACGCGACCCTGCTCGACGAGCTCCGCACCGTCATCGACGCGCTGGCGACCGCGGTCGAGGCGCGCAACCAGACGCGGGCCGCCGCCTAGGAGGTCAGGAAGCGCTCGACGGCGACCACGGTGTCGTCGAGCGCATCCCACAGGACCGTGTGGCCCGAGGCGATCCGGTCTGCCTGGAGCAAGTCGCCCAGGGCCGCCGCATGCGCGTCGATGAGGTGGTCGTACGGGATGTACGAGGTCTCGCCGAGCACGAGCAGGGTCGGGATCCGAACCTGCTCGAAGGGCGGCGGCTGCCGCGTCATCTCGCCGTACGCGGCGACGACAGCGCTCTGGCAGTAGCGGTAGCGGAAGCGGCCGTCGTCGTCGGGCAGCAGGTGGACAGCGAGCTCCCCGGCGACGAGCTCGCGCGGCGCCGTCGTCAGCACGCTCTCCTCGTAGCGGCGGTCGATCCCTTCCTCGAACGAGACGTACGAGCGGTCACGGCGCGCGTTCTCGGCGGCCGCCATGCCGAGCTGAGGCGGCAGCAGGATCGCCGGATCGAGCAGCACGAGCCGCTCGACGCGATCCGGCGCCGCGGCAGCCGTCTCGTAGGCGATGCGTCCGCCGAACGAGTGGCCCAGCCAGGCAGCCGGGCCGAGCGGCGCGGCGTCGAGAACGTCGGCGACGTGCTGCTCGAGGTTCCACGGCGGCTCCCACGGCGAGCCCGCGTGCCCGCGCAGGTCGAGCGCGACGACGTGGAAGCGATCGGCCAGACGCTCCGCCAGCTGCTCGAAGTGGCGGCCGTGGCTGGTGACTCCGTGCAGGCAGACGAGCGGCGGCAGGCTGGGATCGCCCCACTCGTACCGGGCGAGGCTCAAGTAGGCGTGGAGGCCAGCGGGCCTGAGACGAGCTCGCTGCGACGCGTGTCGGCGTCGTTGACGAGGCTCCAGACGACGACGCCCTCCTTGTCGATCAGGAAGGTGCCGCGGACGGCAGCGCCGCTCGACTCGTCGAAGACGCCGTAGGCCTTCGCCGCTTCGCCGTGCGGCCAGTAGTCGGAGGCGAGCATGTACGTCAGTTTCAGGTGCTCCTTCCACGCCTGGCGTGCCGGCGCCGCGTCACACGAGACGAGCACGACGTCCGTCTCGGCGCTCTCGAAGGCCGGTAGGTTCTCCTGCAGGTCGCGCGCCTCCTCCGCGCAGATCGACGTCCACGCGAACGGGTGGAAGACGAGCAGCACGTTGCGGCGGTCGCGAAAGTCGCCGAGCCGCACGCGCTCTGAGCCGGTGACCTGGAGGTCGAACTCCGGCGCCTCACTCCCCGTCTCGATCTTCGCCACGCGCCGCCTCCTCCCCGTTGCCCGAAGGGCGATAGTAACGGCGTCCCTTCAGCTCCTCGGGCAGGTAGTCGACGTCGGAGCCCCGAGGGTCGGTGTGGGGGTCGATGTACCCCTGGCCGTGCCCGAGCTTCTTCGCGCCGGCGTAGTGGGCGTCGCGGAGCATGGCGGGCGGCCGCAGGTTCCCGCCGCGCCGGACTTCCTCGCGCGCCGACCAGATCGCGTTGGCGCTCGCCTTCGACTTGGGCGCGTTCGCAAGGTAGATCGCCGCCTGGGAGAGGTTGAGCTGCGCCTCCGGAAGCCCGACGTGCTCGAGCGCATGTGCTGCGGCCACGGCGACCTGGAGCCCGCGCGGGTCGGCATTGCCGACGTCCTCGGAGGCGAAGATGACCATCCGGCGGGCGATGAAGCGTGGATCCTCGCCGCCCTCGAGCATCGAGGCGAGGTAGTAGACGGCCGCGTCGGGATCCGAGCCCCGCATCGACTTGATGAAGGCGGAGACGAAGTCGTAGTGCTGGTCGGCGCCCTTGTCGTAGCGGAGCGGCCGCTTGCGCGCCGCGTCGTCGACGTGACGCTCCTCGAGCGGCACCCCCTCGGCCTGCGCGGTCTCCCACGCGAGCTCGATCGTGGCCAGCGCGGTGCGCGCGTCGCCGCCGGCCCGCCGCGCGATCAGGTCGACGATCTCGTCCGGGACGTCCGCTCTGAGCGCGGCCGCGCCGCGACGGACGACCTCGGCAAGCTCCTCCTCGGACAGCGCCTCCAGCTCGACCACCTGGCAGCGGGAGAGCAGGGCAGAGTTGACCTCGAAGTACGGGTTCTCGGTCGTCGCCCCGATCAGCGTCAGCAACCCGTCCTCGACCGCGGGCAGGAGCGCGTCCTGCTGCGCCTTGTTGAAGCGGTGGATCTCGTCGAGGAAGAGGATCGTCCGCTGGCCGTTGCCTCCGAGCCGGTCGCGCGCGCGCTGCATCACGCCGCGGACGTCGTCGACCCGGGCGGAGACGGCCGACAGCTCCTCGAAGGCGGCGCCGGTCTCGGCTGCGACGATCCGCGCCAGTGTCGTCTTGCCGACACCCGGCGGGCCGTAGAGGATCAGCGACCGCAGCCGGTCCTGCTCGATCGCGCGCCGCAGCGCCGAGCCCTCGCCGAGCACGTGCGTCTGGCCGACCAGCTCGGTGAGCGTGCGCGGTCGGAGGCGCTGCGGTAGCGGCGCGAGCGCAGCCGTTCGCTCGCGGGCCGCATCGGCGAAGAGGTCGCTCATAGCTCGCAGTATGCTCCGGCCGTGGCGACGCACGAGGACTACTCGGAGCCGATTCTCGCCGGCGAGGGGGCCAGCGACTACGAGCGCTACCTCAACACCGACGCCCTGCTCGCGCTGCAGAAGACCGCAGACGAGTGGGTCCACCGGGACGAGCTTCTCTTCCAGACCGTGCACCAGTCGTCGGAGCTCTGGCTCAAGCTCGCCTGGAACGACGTCGAGGCCTCGACGGAGCACCTGCACGCGGCCGAGATCGCGCAAGCGCTCCGGCTGCTGCGGCGGGCGACGCTGTGCCTTCGCTACGCGACCGAGCAGCTCGACATGCTCGAGGAGATGTCACCGTGGGAGTACCAGGAGATCCGCAAGGTGCTCGGACACGGCAGCGGCTTCGACTCGCCCGGGTGGCGCGAGCTGCGGCGTGTCGTGCCCCCGCTCGGCCAGGCGTTCCACGCGCTCCGCGAGCAGGCGGGCCTCTCGCTCACCGATGTCTACGTCAAGGGGCGCGAGCACGAGGAGCTCTACCAGCTCGCCGAGGCGGTGATCGAGCTCGACGAGCGGATCAACTTCTGGCGCATCCGTCACTACAAGGTCGTCGCGCGCGTGATCGGCGACTCCGTCGTCGGCACCCAGGGCACGCCCGTCGAGGTGCTCGGCCGGCTGATCCAGCACGTCTTCTTCCCCGAGCTCTGGCGCGTCCGCAACGAGCTCACGGCCCTCTCGCAAGAGCAGCAATGAACCTGCAGGACGAAGCCGTCGCGCTGCTGCAGCAGCTGCTCCGCCTGAACACCGTCAACCCGCCCGGGAACGAGACGATCGCGGCCGAGCTGCTGCGCGACTACTTGGAGGCGAACGGCGTCGAGGTCGAGCTCTACGCGCGGGTGCCGGAACGGGCGAACCTCGTCGCCCGGATCAAAGGCGGCGACGGCCCCTCGCTCTGCTTCCTCTCGCACACCGACACCGTCGTCGCCGACGCGTCCGAGTGGTCGCGCGACCCGTGGTCGGGCGACCTCGCCGACGACCACGTCTGGGGGCGCGGGGCGCTCGACATGAAGAACCAGGTCGCGGCGAGCGCCGTCGCGATCGCATCGCTCGCGCGCGAGGGCTTCACGCCGCCCGGCGATCTCGTCTTCGTCGCCGCGGCCGACGAGGAGGTCGGCGACAACTACGGCCTCCAGTGGCTCTGCCGGCACCATCCCGACGCCGTCCGGGTCGACTACGCGATCAACGAGGGCGGCGGCGAGCGGGTCGAGCTCGGAGGCCGCGCCTTCTATCTCTGCGCGGCGGCGGAGAAGATGAGCTCGCCGTTCAAGATCACGGTGCACGGCCGCAGCGGCCACGCGTCGATGCCGGGGATCGCCGACAACGCCCTCGTCAAGGCGGCGCCGCTGATCGAGAAGCTGGCGGCCTACCGGCCGGAGCCGTCGGTCGGCCCGGAGGTGGCCGGGTTCCTCGAGGCGGTGCTGGGCGAGCAGCCGCCCGCCGACCAGGTGCTCGAGCGCCTCGCAGCCGTCGACCAGCTGGCGGTCGACACGATCGAGCCGCTGCTCTCCTTCACGCTCTCGCCGACGATGATCGAGGCGTCCGAGCGCCGGAACGTCGTGCCCGGGACGTGCGAGGTCGTCGTCGACAGGCGGCTGCTGCCCGGCCAGACACCGGAGGACGTCGACCCGATCGTGCGCTCGATCCTGGGCGACGGCAACCACTACGACCTGGAGACGATCGAGCGCTTCGGCGGGACGCGCTCCCCGCTCGACACGCCGCTCTGGCGCGCGATCTCCGACTGGGTCGAGACGACCGAGCCGGGCGCGAAGGTGGCGCCGCTCTGCTGTTCCGGCTTCACCGACTCGCACTGGCTCCGCGAGGCGTTCGGGACGGTTGCGTACGGCTTCTTCCCGATGCGGACGATGAGCGCCGACCTCGCGGCGCGGCTGATCCACTCCGCCGACGAGCGGACGCACGTCGACGACCTCGGACTCGGCGTCGAGTTCCTCCGCGCGGCCGCGCGCTCGCTGGCGTAGCCGTGCTCGAGCTGCACTCGCCCGAGGCTGCGTTCGAGCAGATCGAGGCGTACCTGCGCGAGCGCGGCTTCTTCGCGCCCGGCGGCGAGGAGCTCGAGGCGGATCTCTATCTCGGCTACGGCCTCTCGGAGCCGCTGCGCCGCACGGACGCGCCCGCGCCGCCGGAGCCGTGCCCGCTGCCGCTCGCGGCCGTGGCCGTGCGGGACACGTCCGAGGGACTGTCCCTGGGACACGTCTCGGTTGGCCAGTGGGAGCGGACGTGGGCCGAGGCCGACTACGGCGAGGCGGTCGAGGCCGTGCGCGAGGCGATCGGGCGCGGGGACGTCTACCAGGTCAACCTCGTCCAGCACCTCGAAGCGCCGTTCGACGGCAGCGCGGCCGCGCTCGCCGACCGGCTTGGCGCGTTCGGCACGCGTACGCTCGCCGGAGACGGCTGGGCCGTCGTATCCGCCTCGCCCGAGCTCTTCCTCGCCCGGGGCGGCCGGCGCGTCTGGACGGCGCCGATCAAAGGGACACGCCCGCTCGGCGAGCACGTCGAGGGCGAGAAAGACGCCGCGGAGCACGTGATGATCGTCGACCTCGAGCGCAACGACCTCTCCCGCGTCTGCGAGCCCGGCTCCGTCCGCTGGCCGGAGCTGATGATCGAGCGCGAGCTCGCCGGCGTCACCCATCTCGTCTCGACCGTCGAAGGGACACTGCGGGAGGAGGTCGGGCTCGCCGAGCTGCTGGCGGCGACGTTCCCCGGCGGCTCCGTGACCGGCGCGCCGAAGATCGCCGCGCTCGACCTGATCGCCGCGCTCGAGCCCGTCGGCCGCGGCGCGTCGATGGGCGCGCTCGGAGTCGTCCGCGGCAACGGCGACCTCGAGCTGGCGCTGACGATCCGGACGTTTGCGATCGCCGAGGACCGGATCCATCTCTGGGTCGGCGGCGGCATCGTCTGGGACTCGGAGCCGGAGGCGGAGATCGAGGAGTCGTGGACGAAGGCGAGGCCGCTCCTGACCGCGATCGGGGCGCCCGTCGAGGTGGGCGCGCGATGAGCCTGCTCGCGGTCGCGGTCGGAGGCCGCGGGGTCGTCGATCCGGCCGAGCCGGTGCTGCGCGCCGACGACGAGGCGCTTCTGCGCGGCCGGGCGGCGTTCGAGACGATCCGGGTCTACAACGGCCGACCGTTCAAGCTGGCCGAGCACCTCGACCGCCTCGCCGGCTCGGCCGAGCGGATCGGGCTGCCCGCGGTGAACCGGCTCGAGCTCGAGCAGCTCGCTCAGCAGGCGCTCGATGCCGCCGAGGCCCCGGACGCCGTCCTGCGCCTCTACTGGACGCCGACGCCGGTGTCGATCGCGCTCGTCAGCGCCCTCGCCGACCACTACGACGACCTGCGCGCGCGTGGCCAGAAGCTGATCTCCCTGCGCGGCGTGCGGGCCGCCGAGCCGTGGCTCCTGCCCGGCGTCAAGTCGACGAGCTATGCGGTCAACATGGCCGCCGAAGCGGAGGCGAGGCGGCAGGGCGCCGACGACGCCGTCTTCGTCGATGCCGACGCGACCGTGCTCGAGGGCCCGACGACGAACGTCTGGTGGCGGCGCGACCGCACGCTCTTCACGCCCTCGCTCGACCTCGGCATCCTCGCCGGCGTGACGCGGGCGGCGGTGCTCGAGCTCGCAGGTGACTGCGGCTACACGGTCGAGGAAGGCCACTTCGGCCTGACGGAGTTGCTCGCGGCGGACGAGGCGTTCACGTCCTCGTCGGTGCGCGAGGTGATGCCGGTGACCGAGCTGGACGGGGCTCCGGTCGCCCGCGGCCCGGCGGCCGACGAGCTCCAGGCCGCGCTCAGACAGGCAGCCGGGGCTACGCTTCGCGCATGAGTGACAAGATTCGTCTCGGCGGGATGGCCCTCCCGAACGGCGTGCTCGTGCACGGGCCGAAGTCCTGGGCCTGCGCGATCCGGAACGACGACGGCGAGATCAAAGTCGCATCCGCGCGCAAGCGGCTGTTCGCACCCGGCATCCAGCAGCCGTTCCTGCGCGGCCCGCTCCGGCTGGCGGAGTCGTTCGCGATGCTCCCCGAGCTGCGCCGGAAGCTGCCGGAGGCGCGGCTGCCGTTCGAGCGTCCGTCCGTGGTCGCAGCCACGATCATGAGCGCGTTCACCGTTCAGGCCGTGCGCCGTTCGCCGAGACTGGGCAGCGCCGCACGCGAGCTCTTGTCGGGAGCGCTCTCGCTCGCACCCGCGATGATGGCGCTCCGCGGCGGCGAGCTCGCCGCCTACCACGGCGCCGAGCACATCTCGATCGGGACGTACGAGCACGGCGAGAAGCGCGCGAAGGAGCACGAGCGCTGCGGCTCGCACCTGGTCGGCCCGCTGCTCGTGGCCTCGGCCGCCGGCAACCTGCTCGCCTCGCGCGCACCGGCGCACCTGCGCCGGCCGGCGCGGACGGCGAGCTCGATCGGCGCCGTCGGCGTCGCGGTCGAGGTGTTCGCCTGGATGACCCGGCACCCCGGCCACCCGCTCGCGCGGGCGCTCGCGAAGCCCGGGCACGAGCTGCAGCACCGAGTCGCCACCGCGGAGCCCTCGCCCGAGCAGCTCGAGGTCGCCGAGGCGGCCCTGGCGGCGTGTCTGGAGCTGGAGCATGGCGACCGAGCAGGGAGCTAAGCCCCGGCGGCCTCCCGCCCGAGATCTTCGACCTCCCCGCCGAGAAGATGCGGGAGGGGTACTACACCGACGCCTACTTCAACCACACGCGGGAGACGCTGCTCCAGGACGGCCGCCACCCGCGCGTCGTGATGCAGGTCTTCCAGCGCAACCAGGCGATGCTTGGCGGCGTCGACGAGGCGATCGCGATCCTCAAGCTCTGCTCCGAGGACTGGGACGCTCTCACCGTCCACGCGCTCCACGACGGCGACCGGATCGAGCCGTGGGAGACCGCGATGACGATCGAGGGCGACTACACCCTCTTCGCGCATCTCGAGACGGTGTACCTGGGCGTCCTGACGCGGCGGACGCTGATCACGACGAACACGGCCCGCGTCGTCGAGGCCGCGACCGGCAAGCCGATCATCTTCATGCCGGCGCGCCACGACCATCACCGCGTCCAGACCGGCGACGGCTATGCGGCCTACGTCGCCGGCGCGATGGTCGGCGCGGAGATCGGCGTCACCTCGGACGCGCAGGCGTCCTGGTGGGGCGGTCGCGGCGTCGGCACCGTTCCCCACTCCTTGATCGCCTCGTACGGCGGCAACACCGTCCTCGCCGCGACCAAGTTCGCGGAGTGGGCGAGCGACGACATGAACATCGTCGTCCTCGTCGACTTCGAGAACGACTCGGTGAGCACGGCGCTCGAGGTCGCGCGCGCGCTCGGCCCTCGGCTCTGGGGTGTCCGGCTGGACACCTCGGGCCAGCTGGTCGACCGCTCGCTCTGGAGCGAGATGGGTGACTTCGACCCGCGCGGCGTCAACGAGCGGCTCGTGCGCAAGGTGCGGGACGCGCTCGACGCGGATGGGTTCGAGCGGGTGAAGATCGTCGTCTCTGGCGGCTTCACCGTCGACAAGATCAAGGAGTTCGAGCGTCGGCAGGTGCCCGTGGACGCGTACGGGATCGGCTCGTCGCTGATCCGCGGCCAGAACGACTTCACCGCCGACATCGTCATGACCGACGGCCGCCCGTCGGCAAAGGTCGGCCGCCGCTACCGGCCGAACGCGCGGCTCGAGCTCGTCTCTTAGCGCCGGGCCGCGAAGCGGCCCCTTCAGGGATCTTCGCGCGATGAGTATCCGCTCCGGCGGATGCTCATCTTGCGCAGCTAGGGAGCGACTCGCCGACGACACCGGGCCACTCCTCGAGTGGCTGGTCGGAGCGCACGATGTGTGCGCCCGACTCGGCGAAGCGCGCGAAGTGGGCGTCGCCCTCGTCGGTGTAGTCGACCGAGCCAGGAACGACGACGGGCGAGGTGCAGTCCTCGAGCAGGTAGACCTTCTCCTCGAGTCCTCGCTCCTGCACGGTCGGGTCGGAAAGCAGATCCTCGATCGTCCAGGCGACGCAGTGGCTCTTCGCCTCGCCGGCGATCACGACCGCGTCGAACTGGAGCAGACGTTCGATCAGCGGGTGGTTGCGCGCGCCGAGCGGCTCGCCTTCGAGGTCGTACTCCACCTCGGGCCCGAGCATCGAGTAGTGCTCGGTCAGCGGGTGGTCGCCCTTCGGCTGGAAGTCGAGCGGCGCGTTGCGGGCGATCGAATGGAAGAAGAGCGCTTCCTCGAGCGCGGAGACGAGCGCGTAGCCGATCCCGCCGAGCATGGCGTGGAACGGCCAGATGGTCAGGCTGTACTTGCCGCCCTCCTCGAGCGTCCGCGTGTAGTAGCGGAGGTGCTTCTCGGCGTAGTCGGGATCGAGCCCGAGCCCGGCGGCGGCGGCCGGGTTGATCCGCCAGCGCCCCGCCTCGACGTCCTCCGCGGTCACGAGCGTGAACGGCTCCGGGTGCCGCCCCTCCGCGTCGACGAGCAACGCGCGATGGAAGATCTGGAGCGCCTGGTGCGTGTCCAGCGTGGGCACGATCTGGGTGAGCGAGCCGAGGTTGCGGTAGACGAACTCGCAGACCCGGCGTGAGTCGTCGAGCGCTCCCGTCCCGGAACGGCCGGCGACGAAGAGCTCGAAGCCCGGCGAGCAGAACGTGTTCTGCATGTCGACGACGACGAGCGCGATCCGGAAACGGTCGTCGGCCGCGGGCGTGATCGACTGCTGGGCGCGCCAGCGCTCCGCGTCCTCGAACCGAGCGGCATAGTCGACGCGCCAGACCTCGCCGACGCGGTCGGGGTTCCAGTGCGGAGGGAGCGGGAGCACGGCAGTAGTCTAGGAACGTGGCTCCGCCGCTTGTCGACAAGGCGCTCGCGTTGACCGAGCGCCTCGGCTTCGAGCGGTCGTGCCGGCCCGAAGTCGGCCGCCTGCTCCACGTCCTTGCCGCGCTCACGCGGCCGCGAGCGCGTGGCGGAGATCGGGACGGGGACCTGCGTCGGCGCGGCCTGGATCGTCTCGGCACTACCGCCGCAGACGCCGTTCTTCACGGCGGAGAACGACCCCGAGCGCGCGGCCGCTGCCCGAGAGCTCTTCGCGGCCGACGAGAACGTGCACGTGCTCGAGGGCGACTGGCGCGCGCTGCTGCCGCCGGAGGCCCCGTTCGACCTTCTCTTCTACGACGCGACGAAGCAGCTGCGCCCGCGCGAGGACGGCGAGCTCGTCGCCGGCCTGCTCGCGCCGGGCGGGATCGCGGTGCTCGACGACCTGACTCCGGGCTTCGCGGGACCCGACCCGGTGCGCGAGTTCTGGCTCTCCCGCCCGGACCTGGCGGTGACGGAGGTCTTGACGACGCCGGAATCCGCAGCGATCCTGGCAGTCCGCCGATAGCCGCTTCAGGCTTCGGTGCCAGCTGCCGATAGGAGCCGGGATGCCGGACGTGGGGGAATTTCTCGATCAGGTGGCCAGCTACGCGCTGACGTGGTTGCCGCTCGTCTTCTTCGGCCTGATCATCTATCTGCTCTGGCGCACGCTCCAGTACATGCCGCGCGTGAAGCCGGCGAAGCTGGAGGCGAGCGCGAGCTCCTCCGTCTCGTGGGGCGACGTCGCCGGCGTCGAGGAGGCGAAGGCGGAGCTGCAGGAGGTCGTCGACTTCCTCCGCCACCCGAAGCGCTTCCAGCGCCTCGGTGCACGCGTGCCGAAGGGGATCCTCCTCTACGGCCCGCCCGGCACCGGCAAGACGCTGCTGGCGAAGGCCGTCGCGAAGGAGTCCGGCGCGAAGTTCTACTCACAGAGCGCCTCGGCCTTCGTGGAGATGTTCGCCGGCCTCGGCGCCTCCCGGATCCGCAAGCTCTTCGAAGAGGCGCGCCGGAACGCGCCGGCGATCGTCTTCATCGACGAGCTCGACGCCGTCGGCACCGCCCGCGCCGGCGGCAGCTTCAACCGCGAGCACGATCAGACCCTGAACCAGCTGCTCGTCGAGCTCGACGGCTTCGACGAGTCGGCGCAGGTGATCGTCATGGGCGCCTCCAACCGGCTCCAGGATCTCGACCCCGCACTGCTCCGGCCGGGCCGCTTCGACCGCCAGGTGCTCGTCTCGCCGCCGGACCTGAGCGGCCGCGAGGCGATCCTGCTGGTGCACACGCGCGGGAAGCCGCTCGCCGACGAGGTCGACCTCTCTCACGTCGCGCGCCAGACATCAGGTCTCACGGGCGCCGATCTCGCGAACCTCTGCAACGAGGCCGCGATCTTCGCCGGCCGGCAGGAGCGGACGACGATCCTGACGGAGGACTTCGACGGCGCGATGGAACGCGTGATCGCAGGCATGCAGCAGCGGCGCGTCGTCACCGAGAAGGAGAAGCGGATCCTGGCGTACCACGAGGCCGGGCACGCGCTGATCGCCTACATGATGGGCGATCTGCTCCCGATCCAGAAGGTGACGATCGTGGCGCGCGGCGACGCCCTCGGCTACGCCTACTACCTGCCGATGGAGGAGCGCTACCTGCACACGAAGGAGGAGTTCCTCGACGTGATGAAGATCGCCCTCGGAGGGCGCGCCGCCGAGCAGGTCGTCTTCGGCCGCGTCACCAACGGCGCCTCGAACGACCTCGAGAAGGTGACCGAGATCGCTCGCTCGATGGTCTTCGAGTACGGCATGTCCGAAGCCTCTCCGTCGAGGACGATGCGGGCCGACAACTACGCCCTCTCCGAGGAGACGAAACGGCTGCGCGACTCCGAGCAGGCCCGGCTCACCGACTTCGCGTACGAAGAGGCACAGCGGCTGCTCGTGAAGCACCGCGTCTCGCTCGACCGGCTCGCCGTCCAGCTGCTCGAGCGCGAGACGCTCTCCCGCGACGAGCTGAAGGAGCTGCTCGGCGCGATCGAGCCCGAGTCCCGGGCCTCCGAGACCGTCGGTACGGTCCGGGCGGTCGAAAACTAGACCGGTAGCATCGCTGCCGTGCAGGCCCGCGGCATCCACCATCTCGGCGTCGCCGTTCACGACCTGGACGAGGCGGTCGACACGTACGAGCGTCTCTTCGGCGCCGAGCTGGAACATCGCGCGCAGGTCGACGACCAGGGGGTCGAGGCGGCGGCGGTGCTCGTCGGCTCCGGCCGCGTGGAGCTGCTCGCGCCGCTCGGCGACGAGACCGCCGTCGGCCGTTTTCTCGCTTCGCGCGGCCCGGGCATGCACCACGTCGCCTACGAGGTCGCCGACGTGCGCGCCGAGCTCGACCGGCTCTCCGCCGAGGGCGCCGAGCTGATCGACGCCGAGCCGCGGAAAGGCCTCTTCGGCCTCCAGGTCGCCTTCGTCCATCCCGACGCCGTCCACGGCGTCCTCACAGAGGTGGTGTCCGTTGACTGAAGCCGATTCCGTCCGCGTCGAGCTGTGCTTCGACGGGGGCCAGATCATGGGCGCGACCGTGACCCTGAAGGGAGCGGACGAGCTCGAGCGCTCACTCGCGACCGGGCAGGACGGCTCGATGATGCTCGATGCGAGCGACGGCCGCTACACGGTCGTCCTCGGCCGGGTGGTCTACATGAAGCGCTACGCGCGGGAGTCGCGCGTGGGTTTCGGCATCTAGGGGCACCTCTCCCCAGGTGACCGAGACGCAGCAGAAGGGGCCGTCTGCGGCCGAGATCCGCAAGCTCGTCGAGCGGGGGCAGCAGGGCGAGCGCGCCGCGCTCGAGGAGCTGTACCTGATCCACTTCGACCGGATCTACAGCTACCTGCACATGACCGTCGGCAACCGGCACGACGCCGAGGACCTGACGACGCAGACGTTCATGCGCATGCTCGAGTCGATCGGCAAGTTCCGCTTCGAGTCGGCGCCGTTCTCGGCCTGGCTCTTCCGGATCGCACACAACCTCTCGATGGACCATTTCCGCGCCAACCGACGCTGGCAGCCGGAGGAGGACGTGCCCGAGCCGCACGGCTCGGAGGAGCGCTCGGCAGAGGACGAGGCGTTCCGGGCGATCGGCCGCCAGTCGATGCTGGAGCTGATCGACTCGCTCTCGCAGGAGCAGCAGCAGGTGCTGACGCTCAAGTTCGTCTTCAACTTCTCCAACGCCGAGGCGGCGACGATCCTCGACAAGACCGAGGGCGCGGTGAAGTCGCTGCAGCACCGGGCGCTGGTCTCGCTGCAGCAGCAGCTCTCCGGCGACAAGGAGGCATAAGTGGCGCTCGAGGTCGGGATCGTCGGCCTGCCGGGGGCGGGAAAGACGACGCTGTTCACCGCCTTGACGAAGACCGGCGGCGCCGGCTTCGGCAAGGAGAACGTCGGCATGGCGTCGATCGCGGACGACCGGCTCGAGCAGCTCGCGGCGCTCGTCGGGGCGCGCAAGATCACGCCAGCGACGATCCGGGTCGTCGACGTGCCCGGGACCGGGCCGGCGCTGCTCGGCGGACTGCGCCAGGTCGATGCGATCCTCGCCGTCGCCGACGGCTTCTCCGCCGGGGCGAATCCGGCGGGCGACCTGGAGACGCTCGAGCTGGAGCTGCTCGTCGCCGATCGGGACCACGTCGAGCGGCGGCTGGAGCGCGTCGAGAAGCAGGCGAAATCCGGCGACGCCTCGCTGCGCAAGGAGGTCGAGCAGCTGCAGGCGCTCCTCGCGCACCTCGACGCGGGGCACACGCTCCGGGACTTCCCAGGCGAGCTCCCCGCAGAGCTGGAGCCGCTGACGACGAAGCCGCTCCTCGCCGTCGAGAACGGGCCGGGCGGGATCGACCTCCAGCTCGAGGCCGAGCTGGCGGAGATGTCCGAGGAGGAGGCGGCGGAGTATCGCGAAGGCCCCTCCGCGCTGGACGAGGTCGTGCGGCGGCTCCGGGACGCACTCGACCTGATCACGTTCTTCACGGCGGGCGAGAAGGAGACGCGCGCGTGGACGCTCCGGCGCGGGCAGACCGCGCTCGAAGCGGCGGCGGCGATCCACTCGGACATCGCGCGCGGCTTCATCCGCTGCGAGACGATCTCGACGGACGACCTGCTCGCGGCCGGCTCGCATGCCGAGGCGGCGAAGCGGGGGACGCAGCGGCTCGAGGGCAAGACCTACGAGGTGCAGGACGGCGACGTCCTGAACATCCGCTTCAACGTCTAGCGCAGGCGATCCGCGAGATAGCGGAGGCCGATCGGGTAGCGGTACTCGATCGCGAGATGCGTCGCGTCGAAGAGCTCCACGTGCAGCTCCGGGACGCCGATTGCCGTCAGCTCACGGCGGAGCCACGCGGCGGTCAGGTCGAGATACCACTCGTCTCGCGTGCCGGAGTCGACGTAGATCGCTCGCAGCCCGCGAAGTGCGTCGGCGTGACGCGGCACGAGCGTCGGGTAGTCCCATTCGAGCCAGCGCTCCCAGAGTTCCGGGATCACCTGCGCGGTCGCGATGTCGTAGGGAAGCCGGATCGTGCTGTCCTCGTCGGCGGAGTACGCCGCGGAGAAGCCCCACTGGAGCAGGACGTGCAGGTCGTCGGGATGTGCGAGCGGCGCCGGGCCGGTGTGGAGCTCTTCCAGGAAGCGCTCGATCGAGCCGTCGTAGGCGTCCCTCAGACGACGCGCGGCGACGCGGAAGAACGGCCGGATCGAGACCTCGAAGAGCCCGCCGCCGGCGTGACTGGCGAAGCCCTGGAAGAGATCTGGCCGGAGCATGGCCGTCACCGCCGCTCCCTGACCGCCGCTCGACTTGCCGGCGACGCCGCGGTAGCCGTTGGTCTCGTAGCGCTCGTCCACGAAGGGGACGACCTCGTCGCAGATGTAGGAGTGGTAGCGGCCGCTGCCGGCCGAGTCGACGAACTGCGAGCCGCCGACCGACGTCCAGGCGTCGACGAAGACGACGCGGGCGTCGATGTCGGCGTCGTCGAGCAACTCGAGGAACGTCGGCCTGAAGGCGGCCCGGTTGCGCCACATCTCGATCTGGCCGGTGAAGCCCTGGAGGACGTAGACCGCCGGCCCGCCCGCGTAGGTCGGTGGCGTATACACCCAGAGCGGCCGCTCGTCCGGATCGCCGAGCGGATTGCCGCGCAGCGCCTCGCTTGCGATCACGTGCTCGTCGAGTTGACCGCGCAGCGGTTTCGTCCACGGCCCCGGCCGCTGCTCCGCGCTCCTCTCCACGACGCCCATTCTGGCCATGTCTGGGGTCAGACCCCGGACATGGCCGATCGAGCCAGGCGGTCAAGGGGCCGCTGCCGCTTGGATATGAGAGTTGAGCGCGATTCGGTACGGCCACTCCAGACATGACGGGGTCTGACCCCGGACATGTCCTGAGCGGCCGCGTCAACCGGCGGTGATCATCGCGGCGCCGAGAAGTGCGCCCGCGACCCCGGCGCGCTGCGACGGCGCGATTCGCTCGTGCAAGATGACCGCCGCAAGCGCGACGGTGACGATGGGATAGAGGGCGGAGAGGACGGCGACGATGCTGAGGTAGCCGTGCGTCGTCGCGATCGAGAAGAACATGTTCGCGCCCACGTCGCACAGGCCGACCACGATCAGCGCCGGCAGGAAGGAGCGTCCGGCCCGGACGGACGCACCGATCGCCAGCGCGGCGACGAACGCGACTGCGAGTGAGACGCCGCGTGCGGTCGCGACGGCGAAGGGAACACTGGCGTCCGCGGCCCGGTCGGCGAAGACGAAGTAGAAGCCGAAGCCGAGCGCCGCAACGAGCGCGAGGCCGATCCCGGCTGCACGCCCCCCGCCCAGGTCGGCCGGCTCCCGGGAGGCAACAGCGACGCCGACGAGCGCCAGCACGATCCCGACGACCTGCAGCTCACCCGGCCGTTCGCCGGACGCGATCCCGACGACGAACGGGATCACGGCGGACACGGCCGACACCGGCGCGACGATGCCCATCGCCCCGACCGCCATGCCGCGGTAGAGCGCTCCGATCCCAAGACAGCCGCAGACGCCCGCCGACGCCGCCCAGGCCGTCGCCGTCCAGCCCGGAAAGCCGTCCCAGGCGAAGAGCACCCAGGTCAGGGCCGCCGCGAGCCCGAACACCTGCTGGACGACGAGCACCGTCAGCACGTGCAACCGGCGCGAGGTCAGCCCACCGAGGAAGTCGCCGAGCCCCCACGAGGCGCTCGCGGCCAGTGCCAGCACGATCGAGAGCACTACTCGACCGGTCTGGTCGCCGCGACGGCGTCGAGCTGGTTCGCGTGGTAGAGGACGGCGGCCTCGGCGGTACGCGCGGCATGACGGTCGTGATGCGAGGCGATCGCGTGCAGGAGCTCGGCCCGCACGGCCGCGTCCAGCCCGTCGGCGCGCTCCTCGACGAGCCTCAGCCCGAGGTGGACGTGGCCGAGCAGGCGGCCCTCGTCGGTCGGCCGGAACGAGGGTCCGCGCCCGAGCTCACGCACCCGCCCGACGTCGTGGAGAAGCGCGGCGGAGAGCAGGAGGTCGCCGCGCAGGCGCTGGTGCAGCTGCGCCGTCTCCCGCACCAGCGTCGAGACGGCGACGGTGTGCTCCAGCAAGCCGCCGGCGTAGGAGTGATGGGTCTCGGCCGCCGGGAGCTCGCGCAGCGCCTTCCGGATCTCGGCGGCGCCGAGGAACCGCCCCACCACCGTGCGCAGCCCCGGGTGGGCGAGCTCGGCCGCCAAGAACTCGAGGAAGCCGTCCAGCTCGTCCGCGTCGCGTCGCAGCCGCGGCGCCAGCCCCGCCGGATCGGCGTCCGCCGCCTCGACGGAGCGGATCTCCAGCTGAAGCCTGTCGTCGAAGCGCTCGACCCTTCCGAGCACGCGGACGGCGTCTCCCTCGGCGAAGCGGCCGTCGAGCAGCTCGACGTCGTTCCAGATCCGTCCCTCGATGCGGCCGGTCGGGTCGACGAGCTCCAGCGCGAGGTACGGCGCACCCTTCCGCGTCGTCCGCCGCTGTTTGCGTGCGACGGCGTAGACGCCCTCGACCGTTCGGTCGGGAGCGAGCTCGGCGATGGTGCTCATGCGGTGAGTCTAGGGCGCGGGCATGTTGGTACGTTGCCCGCCATGGCCGTCGTCAAGCCCTTCCGCGCGCTTCGCTACGACGAGGCCGTAGCCGGCCCGCTCCAGACGCTCGTCGCGCCGCCCTACGACGTGATCACCGACGAGCAGCGCGAGAAGCTGCAGGCCCGCAGCCCGCACAACGTCGTCCGCCTGACCCTGCCCGACTCGGAGGAGGAGGCCGCGCGCGCGCTCGACGAATGGCGCGCAGAAGGGGCTCTCGTCGAAGAGCCGCCGGCGGTTTGGGCGCTCGAGCAGGACTACGTCGGCCCCGACGGGGTCGCGCGGACGCGCTTCGGCATCGTCGGGTCGCTGAAGGTCGAGCCCTACGAGACGGGGACGGTGCTGCCGCACGAGCGAACCCACGCGGGCCCGAAGGAGGGCCGCCTCCGCCTCCTCCGCGCCACGCGCGCCCAGCTGGAGCCGATCTTTCTCCTCTACGACGGCCCTGCGCCGGTCGAGCGCCCGGACCGCGACCCTGATCTCGAGGTCGAAGGCGCGAAGCTGTGGCGTCTCGACGATCCCACGATCGTGCGCGCGTTCGACGACAAGCAACTGCTGATCGCGGACGGCCATCACCGCTACGAGACCGCGCTCGCGTTCGCCGAGGAGGAGGGGACGCCCGCGAGCGCGCAGATGCTCGTCGTGCTCGTCTCCACGGACGATCCGGGCCTGGAGATCTTCCCCACCCACCGCCTCTTCTCGGAGCCCAGGCACCTGGAGGGCAACGGCGCGGGCGGCGCGGAGGTGACCGAGCTCACGCGCGAGGGGTCGCGGGTCGTCCATGGCCCCGAGGGGATGCTCGACGTCGAGCTCGTGGACACGCTCGGGCACGACGGCATCTCGTACACCGCCGACGCTGCCGAGGCCGAGCGGCGCGTTCGTGACGGCGAGGCTGCCGTCGCGTACCTGCTGCGGCCAACCCGGATCGAGGACGTCTTCGCCCATGCGCGGCGCGGCGAGACGCTGCCGCAGAAGACGACCTACTTCTTCCCGAAGCTGATCTCCGGCCTGCTCTTCCATCCAGTTTGAAGTCCAGCTGATGAAGCCGTGGCTCGACGTCTGCCGCGAGTCTGTCGGCGACATCAAGGCGGTGCTGACGGAGCTGCCGACCCGAGTCGAGCGCGAGCCCGTGCTCCAGCTCGGCGAAGGCGGCGACGACACGACGGCGATCGACGCGGCCGCGGAGACCGCCGTCGTCCACCGGCTCGAGCAGCTCGACGAGCACTTCACACTCGTCTCGGAGGAGCTCGGCGAGCGCGTCTTCGGCTCGGGAGCGCCCTGGCGCGTCGTCTGCGACCCGATCGACGGCTCCCTGAACGCGAAGCGCGACATCCCCTTCTTCTCGCTCTCGCTCGCGGTCGCCGAGGGCGCCACGATGGGTGACGTCGTCTTCGGCTACGTCTACGACTTCGGCTCGGGCGAGGAGTGGACGGCCGAGCGCGGCAAGGGCGCGTTCCTGAACGGCGACCGGCTCGGCGCGGTCAAGCCGAAGGACGTGATCGAGATCCTCTCCTTCGAGGCGACGACGACGGCCGAGGTCGCCGACAAGGCGGCGCAGATGGTCGGGACCGCGCACCGTCTCCGGATCATGGGCTCGCTCGCGCTCTCGCTCAGCCATCTCGCCGCAGGGCGCGTCGACGCCGTCTGCTCGCTGAAACCCGCGCGCTCGGTCGACATCGCCGCCGGCCAGCTGCTCGTGCGCGAGTGCGGGCTGGCGATCGACCTCTTCGAGGATCCGCCCTTCGAGGAGGCGCCGCTCGACCTTGTCGGACGCTCGCGGGTGGTCGCTGCGGGAACGGACGAGCTCTGCCGGACGCTCGAACACGCGTTGACCGCCT
Source organism: uncultured Gaiellaceae bacterium (assembly GCA_963705515.1). Lineage (GTDB taxonomy): Bacteria > Actinomycetota > Thermoleophilia > Gaiellales > Gaiellaceae > Gaiellasilicea. The sequence goes on along the minus strand of CAVPJV010000008.1, from coordinate 120,811 downwards.
AGCGCAGGGGCAGCGCCGCCGAGTGCGAACACCCAGAGGGCGTAACTACACTGGGGCGAACTTTGAGCCGCCGCCCCCTCTTTCCGGTGGACGAGCACGCACAAAACCCCGCAGACGACGTTGCCGCGACGATTCTCGTCTGCGACGACGATCCCAGCCTTCGTGAGCTCGTGCGGGCCGTGCTCGGCCCCGGCTATCGCTTCGTCGAGGCGGCCGACGGCGCCGAGGCCCTCGGGCTCGCGCGCGAAGAGCGGCCGGATCTGATCGTGCTCGACGTGATGCTGCCGGGACTCTCCGGGATCGAGGTGCTGGAGGAGTTGCGGACGGACGAGGGGTTGAAGGAGATTCCCGTTGTCGTGATCACCGCGTGGAGCCACGCCGAGATCGACGCCCAGGTCGCCGGCGCCGATCGCTTCGTCTCGAAGCCGTTCGACCCGGACGAGCTCAGCGCCGCGGTCGAGGAACTGCTCCAGTGACGCTCGCCCGCCGGATGTGGCTCGCGAGCGCGGCGCTGGCGCTGCTCGTCGGGGCGGCCTTCACCGCGCTGATCCTGGCCGTCTCGGCACAACGGGAGGCCACCGACCGCGAGGCGCGGTCGAAGGACATCAGCGCCCAGTCGCTGCAGCTGGAGCGGGTCGTGTCGGATGTCGAGTCGAACTTCCTCAGCTTTGCGGTCGACGGGAGCGCGAACTCGCGACGGGCGTACCACGCCGCGAGCAACAAGCTGGAGGGCGAGCTGGCGGATCTGGCGACCCTCGTGCAGGGCGATCCAAGCCAGAGAGCCAAGGCACAAGAGCTCGAAACTCAGATTCGGGAGTGGGCGTTTGCCGGGCTCCCGCCGCTGGTCCGGATCCTGGAGGAGGTCCCGGGCATCGTCAAGAACGACCCCACGCTGACCCGGAGCGTCAGCGCGCAGACCGACGAGATCCGCCGACTGTTTGCCGGCTTCCGCGCGGAGGAGAACAAACTCGCGGCTGAAGCCGCGCGGGACGCGGACCACCGCACGGACATCGCCGTGCTCGTGGGCGGCGTCGCGGTCGGGGCCTCGATGGCCCTGATCGCTCTCTTCGGCATCGTGCTGGCACGCTCGATCGGCCGTCCGGTGCGCGCGGTCGCCGACGGAGCCAACAGGATCGCGGGCGGCGAGCTCTCGCTCCGGCTCTCGGAGGAGGGCCCCGGCGAGGTCGGCGAGCTGACCCGCGCGTTCAACGAGATGGCGGAGCGGCTCGAGGTGGGCCACCATGAGCTCGAGGCGCAGAACGAGGAGTTGCGCGAGAGCGAGCGCGGGAAGACCGAGCTCGTCAGCATCGTCTCCCACGAGCTGCGCACACCGCTCGCAAGCGTGCTCGGGTTCACATCGCTGCTGCTGAAGCGGGAGTTCGACCCGCCGACGCGGCGCCACTACCTCGGCATCGTCGACGCGCAGGCGCGCCGGCTCGCCGCGCTGCTCGAGGACTTCCTCGACGTGCAGCGGATCGAGCACGAGGGCGTCGACCTGGCGCCGGAGAAGATCGACCTGGCGACGCTCATCGACGAGCAGGCGCAGCTCTACGCGGCGCAGAGCCCCAAGCACGAGCTTGCTGTCGAGCTCGCAGAGCGGCCGCTGACCGTGCGCGGCGATCCCGGCCGACTGGCCCAAGTTGTCGGTAACCTGCTCTCGAACGCGATCAAGTACTCGCCCGACGGTGGGACCGTCCAGCTCGTAGCGGCTCGGAGCGGCGACAGGGTACGGCTCGCGGTGCACGACGAGGGCCTCGGGATCCCCGAGGACCAGCAGAGCCGCATTTTCACGAAGTTCTTCCGCGGCGACGCCGGCGCCACCGGTATCACCGGCACCGGCCTCGGCCTCGCGGTCTCGCGCGAGATCGTCGAGGCGCACGGCGGCAGCATCGGTTTTGACAGCGACCCCGGCGAAGGCACGACCTTCTGGCTCGAGCTGCCGGGGCCGAACGGAGAGTCCAGTACGAACACCACGAAGGAGGGGGAATGAAGAGAAAGTTCGGCTGGCTGCTGGCGGGGGTAATCGTCGGCGTCGTCGCCGTCGGCCCCTGGCAGAACAGCTCGGAAGCGGGAACGGGCCCGGCAACGATCAGGATCAACGATCGCGTGCTGGCGATGACCCGCATCGACGTCGGCGCGCATGGCACGTCGGCCGGCGACTCGGAGGTGATCCGCTCGGTGCTGGTGCAGCGCGGTACCCGCGACACGATCGGGCGGGGCGAGCTGTTGTGCACGTTCGTCGACAGCGTCCGCGCGCGGGTCTGTCGCGGGACCTACGTCCTCCCGAAGGGAGAGATCGTCGTCGGCGGCTCGATGCTCTACCAGCAGTTCTACGACCTCGCAGTCCTCGGAGGAACAGGCCTCTACGACAATGCGCGGGGCACGATGACCGTCACCCGCACTGCGCGAAAGCCCGTCCGCGACATGATCGTCTTCAGGCTCGTCGGGTAGGAGGGCCGCCGGTACGCTCCGAACATGACCGTTGACCGCGACGAGGTGCTGCGCGCGCTCGAGCGCGTGATCGATCCCGAGCTGCGCCAGCCCGTGACCGAGCTCGACATGGTCCGAGCCGTCGAGATCGACGGCCCCGACGTCGCCGTCACGATCGCGCTCACGGTCGCAGGCTGCCCGCTCCGCAACTCCTTCCAGGACCAGGTCGCCGAGCACGTCGGCGGGCTGCCGGGCGTGCGACAGGTCGAGCTCCACTTCGACGTCATGAGCCCCGACGAGAAGGCGGCTCTGACCACCAAGCTTCGCGGCGGCCGACCCGAGAAGTCGATCTCGCTCGACCCCGCCACGCGCGTGATCGCCGTCGCGAGCGGCAAGGGCGGCGTCGGCAAGTCCTCGCTGACCGTCAACCTCGCTGCAGCGCTCGACGGTCTCGGCCAGCAGGTCGGCGTCATCGACGCGGACATCTACGGCCACTCGATCCCGCACATGCTCGGCGTCCACCAGCGGCCGATCGTCGTCGACAAGATGATCGTCCCGCCCGTGCGCGGCAACCTGAAGCTGATCTCGATCGGCAACTTCCTCGACGAGAATGCGCCGGTGATGTGGCGCGGCCCGATGCTGCACCGGGCGCTCGAGCAGTTCCTCTCCGACGTGCACTGGGGCGACCTGGACACGGTCGTGATCGACATGCCTCCGGGGACCGGGGACGTGGCGATCTCGCTCGGCCAGCTCCTCCCTCGCGCCGAGGTGCTCGTCGTCACGACGCCGCAGCCGCTCGCCCAGGACGTGGCGGCGCGCGCGGCGATGATGGCCCAGAAGACCGGTCAGAAGCTGCTCGGCGTGGTCGAGAACATGAGCGGCGACGCGTTCGGCGAAGGCGGAGGCGCCAGGCTCGCCGACAAGCTCGACGTGCCTCTGCTCGCGACGATCCCGCTCGACCGCGCGCTCCGAGAGGCCGGCGACGCCGGCACGCCGGTCGTCGAGTCCGATCCCGACGCCGTGTCGTCGCGGGCGATCGTCGCCCTGGCCGAGACCGTGGCCGCGACACGCCAGGCGGCGATCCGCAAGCCGCTGACGCTGCTCTCCTAGGCTGGAGAAACGAAAGAGGGCGCCCGCAGGCGCCCTCTGCCGTCTCTCTCCAGAGACTCCCCCTACTTCTTGCGGACCTTCGTCAGGACCCAGGCGCCTGAGACCTGGCTGCAGGTCATCTCGACCTGATCGCCCTGCTTGACGCGGTCGACGTCGTCGTCGTCCGTGACGGCGCACGTCTGCGGCGCCGAGCCGTCCTTGGGCTTGACGGTGATCGACTTGTCACTCACCGCATCGATCTGCCCGCGCACGACGATGTGCACGCTCGGACGCGTCGGCTTCTCGGACGTTGCAGCGCAGGCCCTTCACGAGCAGCGCGGCGTTCGTGTTCGTGCCGCTCCCGATCGCACCGCCGGTGAGCCCGCCGGTCTTCGAGAACGAGCCCGAGAGGCTGCCGAAGAGCGCGCCGTCGTGGCGGCCGGCCTGGCCGCGCACCCAGCCGTCGAGCTTGCCGTCGGTGTTGACGGCGGAGAAGCCCGCGTGCGTGCGGTCGTCGGCGCCGCTGATCGTCAGACGGCCGTCGACCCAGCCGAGCTTCTTCGTCGCGTTGTAGAAGCTCTTCGACGTAGATCGTCGGTCGCGCCGTTCAGGTCAGGCGTCGTGCTCGTCGACGTGCCGGACCAGCGTCCGGTCGTCACCTCGAAAGTCTGTCCGTCGCACGTGTACGTCTGTGTGCGGACGTTGCTCGGCGTCGTCGCCGTGAGTGTCGCGCTGACGGCCGAGACATCCGTGGCCTTCAGATGGGCCACCGCGGCGCCGGTCGCGACCAGCGCGACGAGCGCAGATGTGATCAGTACGAATCGTTTCATGCTGTGTCGTCTCCTTGTCGGGATCTCACAGGTCCAGATGCCGAACTCTGATCTCTCCAGCACAGGAGCGGGTTAGGAATCCGTGAGGATTTCGTGAGGACGCCGCGATCCGTACACTCGATTCATGCAGGCTGCTGCCTTTTTCGACCTCGACCGGACGCTCCTGCGGCGCTCCAGCGCGCTCGCGCTCGCGGGCGCGTTCCGCGAGCACGGCGTGATCGGGCGCGGGCAGCTGGCCAAGGCCGCCGCGTGGCAGCTCTTCTTCGCGGCGCGCGGAGCGAGCGCGGAGACCGTGCGGAAGGCGGCCGAGGACGGCCTGATGATCCTGAAGGGCTTCGCGGTCGACGACCTGCGCGCCCTCGTCGCCGGCGCGATGGAGCCGGTCCTGAAGCCGCTCGTCTACCACGACGCGCTCGAGCTCGCGCGCGGCCACCAGGAGCGCGGCGAGCCGATCTACATCGTCTCGGCGACGTTGCAGGAGATCGTCGAGGAGGTCGCACAGGAGCTCGGCTTCGACGGCGCGATCGGCTCGACGTGCGAGATCGAGGACGGCATCTACACCGGCCGCTCGCTGCGCGCCGCCCACGGCGGGGGCAAGGCGGCTGCCATCCGCGAGCTCGCCGAAGAGCACGGCTACGACCTGACCACCTCGACGGCGTACACCGACAGCCACACCGACCTGCCGTTCCTCGAAGCGGTCGGCAACCCGGTCGTCGTCAACCCCGACCGCGAGCTGCGCCGGATCGCGGAGGAGCGCGACTGGCCCGTTCGCGAGTTCGGCGACCTCGCGTACCCGCTCGGCCGACGCGTCAGCCCGGCGCTGCTCGGGATCCCGCTCGTGCTCGGCGCCGGCGCCGCCTACTGGGCGTCGCGACGCCGTGCGGCCTGGACTCACGAACGGATCGCGGCGCTCGGCTTCTCCGAGGCCGACACCGCCACGCTGACGTCGCACTTCCTCGACGCCGAGTCGCGCGGGAAGCTCGGCCACGGCCTCTCCCGGGTCGACTGGCTCGAGACGCTGCCCGACCTGCGGCCGGACGCGAGCCCACGGCGGCTGTACGCGGAGGACGGCTACGAGCGCTGGGACGGGAACGGCGCGCTCGGCTATCTGACGCTGGCGGCGATCGTCGACGCGCAGCTCGCCGCGCCACCGGCCCACGCCCGCGTGATCGTCGCGTCGAACTGCTTCCCGACCGGGATGCTCGGCTGGTACGTCCGCCGGCTCGCCGAGGGCGGCCTCGTCGGCGCACTGACCGCGACGTCGCCGGCGCGGCTGGCGCATCCCGACGGCGGCGAACCGCTGGCGGGGACGAACCCGCTCGCGATCGCGATCCCCAGCTCCGACGGCGCGCCGCTCGTCGCCGACGTCTCGATGGGCGCGGTCACCTACGGCGACGTGCTCCGCGGCGCCGCGCGGCCGGACGAGCTCGTCCCGTTCGGCGGCGAGCAGGCGCACAAGGGCTTCGCCCTGGCGCTGGGGTTGGAGCTGCTCGTCAGCGCGCTCGCGGGCGAGGGCTTCGGCGCCGTGCTCGTCGTCGCCCGTCCGGAGGCCGATCCCGTCCCGGCGCTGCGCGAGCGGGCCGCGGGCCTACGGCTCCCCGGCAACTCGTAGAGGCTCTAGATCCTCGTCCTTGTCGGCCCAGCGCTTCAGCTCCGGATCCCCTGCGAGCGCCCGGTCGAGATACCCCCGCGCCTCGTCCAGGCGGCCCGCGCGCGCGAGGATGCAGGCCCGGTGGTACAGGAGCGGCGGATGGTCGGGCCTCTCGGCAAGACCCGCGTCGAGTTCGGCGAGCGCGCCCTCGTAGTCGCCCGCGTCGGCCTTCGGGTACGCGGCGAAGAAGTACTCCCACGCCGATACCTCGTGCTGGCCCGGCTTGCCGCCGAGCGCGAGCACGGTCGTTCCCGGCTCCTCGGCGCGGGCGAAACGCGTGATCGTGGGATCTCGGAGGAAGACGACCGAACCGGCCGGCACTTCGACCTCGTTGCCGTCCAGGATGAACGTGGCACGCCCGGAGACGACGACGTAGAGCTCCTCGTGGCCGAGCCGCTCCTCGTTGTGCTCCTCGACGACGTCCTGGCCGGCCTCCGTCGCCGTGTAGGCGTTGATCCCGAACGCCGTGATCCCGAAGTGCTTCCGGAGCGGCGTCCAGCGCAGCGACCCCGGGCCTGGCAGCGACTCCACGTCGGTCAGGCTCGCCACCTCGTAGCCGCTCATCGTCTCCTCCTCAGCTCGCTCAGCACGACGGGGTCGATCTCGGCATCACCGTCGACCCGCTCCTCCAGGTTTGCATCCCCGGCCCAGTCAGCGAGCCGCGCATAGCCGAGCCGGCCGAGGTGGCCGTCGATCTCGGCCCGGAGCTCGTCGTCGACCATGAGCCACTGGTCGCGCGGCGTCTTCCCGAACAGCTGCTGGTGCAGGTCGTAGAGGCGCCGCAGCTCCTCGATCGGCGCCGCGTGGTCGTCGACGCGAAGGTCGACGAGCGACGTCGGTGAGCCCTGCGTAGCCGCCGTCGCGCTCGACGACGAGGACGGCCGCCGACTGCTGCCCTCGCTTGTCCCCTCCGGCGGTCTGTGCCGCCGCAAGCGCCTCGAGCAGGCGCTCCGCGAGAGATCCCCCGCCGGCCTCGAACGAGTCCGCGAGCGCGTCGACGGTGTCGCCCGAGACGAGGATGTTCCCCTGCGCCGCGTAGCCGTCGCCGGCCCGACCGCCGGCCCAGTCGAGGCAGGCGCTGCCGGTGTAGGTCGCGCCGCGGCCCTGCGCGTCGACGACGCCGAGCTGTCGCTCGTCGCGGCCGTCGTCGGCTTCGGTCAGGCGCCGCACGACATCGTCGGCCGAGAGGCCCTGGCGCAGCAACGCCAGCCCGTCGGGCCCGTAGCGGGGGTTCGCGTAGGCCTGCGTCGCGACGGCGCCGGCTCCCGGCTCGGCCCAGGGCACGATCGACCCGACGGCGAGGAACTTCGACTGCGTCGCGACACCCCACTGTCCGCTCTCGAGATCGCAGGCTGCGATCGAGTACGTCGAGACAGTCCTAGCCATAGGTGAGCGCTGTCAGGTCCAGCGCGAGCAGCTTCTCGGTCGGCACCAGCACAGATGCGACCTCGGGCCGCGCGAGCGCCGCCTTCACGGCCTCCGGCGTCGCCGCGCGGACGACGACCGGGGTCCCGTGCGCATGCGCCTGCTGGAGACGAGCGAGGTCGCCGACGTCGTCGAGCACGAGCGCGCCCTCAAGGTCGAGCGAGCCCTCGAGCGCGAGCTCGGGAACCCGCCGGCCCGTCGCGCCGAACCAGCGCTCCCTCACAGCTCCACCGACCCCCCGGGCTCCGGCGAGATCACCTCGACGCCCGGCGCCAGCTCGCGCAGCTGGTCGGGCGTGCCGGCGAGGATCGGGAACGTGCCGTAGTGGCACGGCACGCAGCGCTTCACGCCGAGCAGCTCGCACGCGACCGCCGCCTCCTTCGGGTCCATCGTGAAGTGGCCCCCGATCGGGAGGATCGCGACGTCGGGGGCATAGAGGCGTGCGATCAGCGCCATGTCGCCGAAGACGTTCGTGTCGCCGGCGAAGTAGAGCTTCGGGCCCTCGCCGAAGTCGAAGACGAGCCCGCACGGCTCGCCGGTGTAGACGATCTCCCACGGGGTCGCCGAGCCTGCCGGCGCCTCGGTCATGAAGCTCGACGAGTGCTGCGCGTGCACGAGCGTGACCTTGATCCCGTCCAGGTCGACCGTGCCGCCCTTGTTCGGGTCGTGCGCGCCGTCGGCCTCGCCGACGCCGAGCATCGAGAGGTAGTCGCGAAGCTCGACCTGCGCCACGACCGGGCACTGGAACTTCTTCGCCAGCTCGAGCGTGTCGCCGACGTGGTCGTTGTGCCCGTGGGTGATGAAGATCGCGTCGACCCGCTCCGGTTCCTTCTCGTTCTCCGGGCACTTCGGGTTGCCGTTGAGGAAGGGGTCGACGTAGATGCGCTTGCCGCCTCCGCCGTCGATGTCAGGCGTGTCGATGCGGAAGGCCGAGTGTCCTAACCAGGTGAGTGTCGTAGCCATGACGGGAGCCTAGAGGACCGTCCGGTCCTGGGTCGAACATCGACGCATGACAACGCGTCTCGCCTCCGTTGCCCTGGTCCTCGGCGCCGCTCTCGCGGACGCCGCCGGCCAGCACTCGCTCGCGTACTACGCCCTCGTCGCAGCCGTCCCGGTGGTCGCGCTCGCCGCACTGTCCGGCCTCGGCGACGTGCTCGACGGCTCCGCCGCGCAGCCGCACGACCGCGGCATCGCGGTGCTGTCGGCCGTGGCCCTCCCGTTCGTCCTCCTCGGCACCGCCGTGCGGGCGCCGCTCCTGGAGGACGGCCCGCCGCCGGTGATCGGGATCACGGCGGTCGTCGGCGCGCTGGCGATCTTCGCCGTGCAGGCGCTGGTGGCCGCGACGGCCGTCGCGCCGCGCGAGCGGCTGCGCACCGCCTTCCGCGCCAAGTAACAGACTGTTACTTGGCTAGAAGGGCAGCGACGCGGCTGCGTCGCGCGCGAGCTCGATCAGCGGCTGCACGAAGAAGAACGAGCCGACCGTCACCGCGACCGAGAGCAGGACTGCACTCTGGAGCGGGAGGTCGAGCGGCGGCGAGCCGCCCGCGATCGCCGGGCGCAGCACCGCGGCAGGGCGGGCGTAGATCGCCCGGATCACGCCGAGGTAGTAGTAGAGCGAGATCGCCGTCGCGATCACGCCTGCGACGACGAGCCACCACCAGCCTGCCTCGTACGCGGCCGAGAAGACGTAGAACTTGCCGATCAGCCCGCCGGTGAAGGGCATTCCCATGAAGCCGAGCATGAAGACCCAGAGCGAGGCGCCGAGGAACGGCCGTTCCCAGCCGAGCCCGCCGAGGTTCTCGAGCGTCACCGGCGCCTGCAGCTCGCGCTCCCGCGCCGCGACGACCGCGAACGAGCCGATCGACATCGCGCCGTACGGGATCAGGTAGTAGAGGAGCGCGCGGGCGCCGAGCTCGTTGTCCGCGGCGATCGCGATCAGCATGAAGCCGGCGTGTGAGACCGACGAGTAGGCGAGCAGCCGCTTGAGGTCCCGCTGGACGAGCGCGGCGAGGTTGCCGACGGCCAGCGAGACGATCGCGATCACCGCGATCGCGACCGTCCAGAGATCCGACTGCTCCGGGAAGGCGACGACGAGGAGGCGGAGCGTCAGGACGAGGGCGGCCACCTTCGTCGCCGCCGACATGAACGCCGTCACCGACGTAGGTGCACCCTGGTAGACGTCCGGCGTCCACATGTGGAACGGCGCCGCCGAGGCCTTGAAGCCGAGGCCTGCGATCAGCATCGCGAGGCCGGCCAGGAGCAGGGGGTCGTCGCCGACATCCGCGGCGGCGATCTCGGAGAAGCCGATCGCGCCGGTGGCGCCGTAGACGAGCGCGGAGCCGAAGAGCAGGATCGACGAGCCGAACGCGCCCACGATCAGGTACTTCAGCCCGGCCTCGAGCGACGCCTCGCGGTGCGTGTCCATCGCGCAGAGGATGTAGAGCGCGATCGAGAACCACTCGAGCCCGAGGAAGAGCGTCATCAGGTTCGACGCGGTGACGAAGAAGACCATGCCCGCAGCCGCTGCGGCGAGTAGGGCGTAGTACTCGCCGACGTGGTCGCGCCGCTGGTCGCCCCACGAGACGAGCACGGCCAAGATGCCTGCCCCGGCGATGATCAGCGCCGAGAACGCGCCGAGCCGGTCGCGCGTGAACGACTCTGCGATCAGCGCGACGCCCTGGGTCGTATCGTCGAAGACGATTGCGGCGAAGACACCGGACGTGATGAAGCCGGCGAGGACGACGAGCGCGGAGAAGAAACGGCTCATCCACGCGGGCACGAGCACGCTGCCGAGCAGGGCGACGCCCGAGGCGCCGAGGAGCGCGAGCGTCGGCGCGAGCGCGAGCCAGTCGACCTTCGGGGTCGGGATCACGGCACCGCCTCCGACTGCTGCGTGCCCCGGATCAGCGGGAAGCCGCGCTCCGAGACGAGCGCCGGCCACGCGGAGAGGAAGAGCAGCAGCCCGACGAGCGGGACCACGAGCGCGAGCTCGAGCGGCCGAACGTCGGGCGCGTCCTCACGGACGTCGCGGCCGCGGGCGGCGTGGAGCACGGCCGAGATCAGTCGCAGCATGTACATCGCGGCAAGCACGATTCCGGCGGCGCCGACGACGGCCCAACCCCAGGCGACGCCGTAGACGCCTGCGAGGATCAGGAACTCGCCCGCGAACGCCACCGATCCCGGCACGGCGAGCGCGATGATCCCGGTCGTCATCAGCAGGGTCGCCAGCACCGGCCGCCCGCGCGCCATCCCGCCCAGGCCCGCGAAGGCGCTGGTACCGGTGCGCAGCTCGACCATGCCGGCGAGCAGGAAGAGCGTCGCCGAGACGAGCCCGTGTGCGACCGACTGGAGGATGGCGCCGTCGACGCCGAGCTCGTTCAGCGAGAAGAGCCCCATCGTGACGAGGCTCATCTGCGCCATCGAGGAGTACGCCGTGACGCTGCGGATGTCGGGCGCACGGAAGGCGAGCAGCGACGCGTAGATCAGCCCGATCGTCGCGAACGCGAGGATCGTCGACTGGAACTGGTCGACCGGCTCCGGGAACTTCGCGATCACGATCCGCAGCAGGCCGTAGACGGCGGCCTTGGAGACGACGCCCGAGAGGATCGCCGCCACCTCGGGCGGCGACTCGCGGTAGGCGTCGACGAGCCAGCCGTGGAACGGGAAGATCGGCGCCTTGACGGCGAATGCGACCAGGAAGCCGAGGAAGACCCAGTCGTTCGAGGAGACGCCGGAGTCGACGAGCGAGAACGTGTCCTGCGAGAGCCCGAAGACGATGATCGACGCCAGCATCAGCAGCGAGCCGGCCATCGTGTAGATCACGAACGTGGCCGTCGCGCGGACGCGGCGCGGGCCGCCCCAGACGCCGATCAGGACGTAGATCGGGATCAGCATCGCCTCGAAGAAGACGTAGAAGACGAGCAGGTCCTGGGCCGCGAAGACGCCGACGATCGAGCCCGTCAGGAAGAGCAGCAGGCCGTGGTAGCCGCGGCTGCGGTCGCCTCCCGCCCAGAGCGCGTACGCGATCGCGACCGTGCAGACGACGACGGTGAGGCCGGCGAGGAAGAGCGAGAAGCCGTAGAAGCCGACGTCGTAGGAGACGCCGAGGTCGCGAGAACCAGCTGTGCTGGTCGCGCAGCTGCAGGCCCTGCTCGAAGTCGAACTGCCCGAACGCGACGGCGTAGAGCACGACCTCGGCCAGCGCCGCCAGCAGCGCGAGCGCTCCGGCCGCGCGACCCGGGAGCGGCAGCAGCCAGACGACGAGCGCGGCGACGAGCGGGAGGGCGATCAGCGCGGTCGTCATTGGACGGTGACGAAGACGACGACGAGGATGGCGACGGCGAACGCGATCACGAGGGCGTAGCTGCGCAGGTAGCCGGTCTGGGCGCCGCCGACGGCGCCGGCGGTCTCGCGCGTGCCCGCCGAGACGCCGGAGATCGAGCCGCCGATCAACGGCTCCTCGACCCCGCGCCGGAGAGCGCGCGTGAGCAGGACGGCCGGCTTGTAGAAGATCAGGTCGTAGAGCTCGTCGAACCAGAACTTGTGCTCGAGCGTGTTCTGGAGGGCGGGATATCTCGGCACCGGCCCACGGCGGGCGCCGTAGTACAGCCAGGCGACGTAGATCCCGATCGCGCCGAGACCGACGGCGAGCGCGCTCGTGAGGTAGTCCTGCGTCGTCGTCGGCTCGACGAGGGCGAGGTGCTCCCGCGCGATCGCGATCGGGTCGAGCCACTCGCCGAACGTGTGCCAGCCGCCCGCGACCTCGATCCAGCCGCCGACGACGGAGAGCACGGAGAGGACGGCGACCGGCACCATCATCGTCCACGGCCCCTCACCGTGGCCGTGGCCCTCCGCGTGCTCCTGGACGAGCGGTGACGGCTCGCCGAGGAAGACGAGGAAGAAGAGGCGGAAGGTGTAGAGGCCCGTCAGCAGCGCCCCGATCAGGCCGGCGTAGAAGAGAACCTGGCCGTAGCCGCCGGTGGCGAGCGCCGAGGCGAGAATCGCGTCCTTGGAGAAGAAGCCGGAGAGCGGCGGGATCCCGACGAGGGCGAGCGAGCCGATCAGGAAGGCGAGGTACGTCCTCGGCATCGAGCCGCGGAGGCCGCCCATCTTCCGGATGTCCTGCTCGCCGGCGAGGTGGTGGATGATGACGCCGGCCGCGAGGAAGAGCAGCGCCTTGAAGAAGGCGTGCGTCATCAGGTGGAACATCGCGCTGCTGTAGGCGCCGAGCCCGGCGCCGACGAACATGTAGCCGATCTGCGACATCGTCGAGTAGGCGATCACCCGCTTGATGTCGGTCTGGACGAGCGCGACGAGCCCCGCGACGAGCAACGTGACCGCGCCGAGGCCGGCGGCGAGGTCGGAGATGGAAGGCGCCAGCTCGAAGATCGGATGCGCCCGGACGATCAGATAGACGCCGGCGGTCACCATCGTCGCCGCGTGGATCAGCGCCGAGACGGGCGTCGGGCCCTCCATCGCGTCCGGCAGCCAGGTGTGGAGCGGGATCTGGGCCGACTTCGCCACCGCGCCGCCGAGCAGCCCGAGCGCGACGAGGTTGACCGTGGTCTGCGAGAGCGTCGCGGCGCCCTCGAAGGACGCGGCGAAGTTCAGCGTCCCGGTCTGCCACATCAGCACGAAGAACGCGAGCGCCATCGTCGCGTCGCCGAAGGCGTTCATCACGAACGCCTTCTTCGCGGCCGCGACCGCCTCCGGGCGCTCGTGCCAGAACCCGATCAGGAGGTACGAGGCGAGCCCGACGAGGCCCCAGCCGACGAGCAGGAGGAGGAAGTTCCCCGCCTGCACGAGCATCAGCATCGAGAAGACGAAGAGCGACATGTAGGCGAAGTAGCGCCGCTCCTCCGGGTCGCCGTCCATGTAGCCGATCGAGTAGAGGACGATCAGGCCGCCGACGCCGGAGACGATCAGCATCATCGTCACCGACAGCGGGTCGACGAGCAGCGAGAGGTCGACCTTGAAGTTCGCGGTCGCGAGCCAGGTGTACGCGCTCGTGATCGCCTCGCGCTCCTCGGGATCCCGCCCGATCATGGCGATGAAGGACGCGACGGCGCCGCCGAAGGCGGTGAAGACCGAGATCGTCGAGATCCACGCCGCGGTGCGGCGCGAGATCGACCGGCCGAGCAGCGTGATCGCAAGCGCGCCGCAGAGCGGCGCCAGCAGGCACACCCAGGCGCCGGCGATCATCCTCGCAGCACCCGCAGCCGGTCGACGTCGAGGTCGAGCCGCCGCCGCGCGATCGCGACGATCAGGCCGAGGCCGACGACGACCTCGGAGGCCGCCACGGCCATGACGGCGAGCGCGAAGACCTGGCCGGCATGGTCGCCGTGCATCCGCGCGAAGGTGATCAGCGCCAGGTTCGCGGCGTTGAGCATGATCTCGAGCGAGAGCAGGACGATCAGCGGGCTGCGCCGGAGGAGCACGCCTGCCGTTCCGATCGAGAAGAGGATGGCCGCGACGACCAGGTACCAGGCGACGTCAGGCCCTTGCACGAGCAGCCTCCGCTTCGTCGAGCTCGTCCTCGGCGCGTGAGCGCGAGCCGAGCACGACCCCGCCGACGGCCGCGACCAGCAGCACGATCGACGTGATCTCGAACGCCAGCAGGTGGTCGGTCAGGAACAGGCGCCCGATCTCCTCCGGGCTGCCGAACGAGCTCTGCACCTCGGCGGGATCCGAGAGCTGGTCGTCCGCAGCCAGCCCGATCACGACGACGACCTCGACCAGCAACGCGGTCGCGGCGACGATCGCGCCGATCCGCACCCACGAAGGCCCGCCCGAGAGCCGCACGCCCTCGCTGCGGTCGCCGAGGTACGCGATCACGAAGAGGAACATCACCATCACCGCGCCGGCGTAGACGAGCACCTGTGCGGCGGCGAGGAACTCGGCCGACGCGAGCAGGAAGAGCACCGCCAGCGATCCGAGGTTCCCGATCAGCGCCAGCGCCGAGTAGAACGGGTTCGTGAACGTGATCACGGCGAGGCCGGAGCCGAGGCAGCCGGCCGCGGCGAGGAACCAGATCACCCAGACGAGGAAATCGCCCACGCTAGGAGTCCGACCTGTAGGCCGGGATCGGCGTGTCGTAGAGGCCGGGATCGGCCACCGGGATGCGCTTCATCGGCTCCGCGAGCAGCATGTCCTTCGTGTAGATCAGGTCGTCGCGCGAGTACTCCGAGAGCTCGTACTCGTTGCCGAGCGTGATCGCGTCGAACGGGCAGGCGAGCTCGCAGTAGCCGCAGAAGATGCAGCGGCTCATGTTGATCTCGTAGATGCGCGCGTAGCGCTCGCCCGGCGAGACCCTGTTCGTAGGCGTGTTCTCGGCCGGGACGACGCGGATGCAGTCGGCCGGGCAGGCGGCGGCGCAGAGCGAGCAGCCGACGCACTTCTCGAGCCCGTTCTCGTGCGTGTGCAGCTTGTGTCGGCCGCGGAAGCGCGGGTAGACCGGCCGCTTGTACTCCGGGTACTCCTGCGTGATCGGCTTCTTGAAGATCTGGCGGAAGGTGACGCCGAAGCCCCTGGCGGTGCCGATCGCCATCAGTGGGTCTCCCGGTGACGACTTCGCGCCTCTGCCGGGCGAGCTGCAAGCGAGGCAAGGACGCAGGGAGCGTTCATGCCTGAAGGCATGGACGCGACTGAGGACGCGGCATCGCGCAGCAGATCGCGCGGCAGAGGCGCACTAGTTGTTGCCGGGAGGCCCACTAGATCCACACCACCAGGATCGCGGTCACGACGGCGTTGATCGTCGCCACGGGCAGCAGCACCTTCCAGCCGAAACGCATCAGCTGGTCGTAGCGGAGGCGAGGCAGGGTCGTCCGCATCCAGATGAAGATGAAGATGAGCACCATCAGCTTCAGCACGAACCAGAGCGGCCCGAGGTCCTCGAGCACGGGGAAGTGCCAGCCGCCGAGGAAGAGCGTGACCGCGAGCCCCGAGAGCGTGATCAGGTTGATGTACTCGCTCATCGTGAAGAGGCCGAAGCGCATGCCGCCGTACTCGGTGTGGTAGCCGGCGACGAGCTCCTGCTCGGCCTCGGGGAGGTCGAACGGCGCGCGGGCGGTCTCGGCGGTGCCGGCGAACATGAAGATGACGAAGCCGACGAACTGCGGAGCGATGTACCACCAGTCGTCCTGGGCGGTGACGATCTCCGTCAGCGAGAGCGTCTGCGCCATCAGCACGACGCCGAGCACGGAGAGGGCGAGCGAGACCTCGTAGCTGACGAGCTGCGCGCAGGTGCGCATCGCGCCGAGGAGCGCGTACTTCGAGTCGGACGCCCAGCCGCCGACGATGAAGCCGTAGATGCCGACGGAGCCGATCGCGAAGATCAGGATCAACGCGATCGGGACGTCCGCGACCACGCCGTCGACCTGGACGCCGCCGATCTCCCAGCCCGGTCCGAACGGGATCACCGCGAACGTCGTCAGCGCGGTGAAGGCGGCGACCCACGGCGAGAAGATGTAGAGCACGTCGACCGCGGAGCCGGGGAAGAAGCTCTCCTTCCGGATCAGCTTCACGAGGTCGGCGATCGGCTGCAGGAGCCCGAACGGCCCGGCCCGGTTGGGGCCGTAGCGGAGCTGCATCCGGCCCATCACCTTGCGCTCGGCCAGCGTCAGGTACGCGAACGCGGCCATGACGAGGTTGATGATGATCACGCTCTTGATCACGGAGACCCACCAGGGCTCGTTCACGTCGCCTTCACCACCTCGACGTCGCGATGGAGCTCGCCGGCGTGCTCGTCGGCGATCCGGGCGGTGCCTGCGGCGAGCGCTCGACTGACCCGCGCACGAAGTGAGAGGCTTGTGCCGTTCGAGCGCACGCTGACCTCGTCGCCGTTCGCGATCTGGCGGCGCTGCGCGTCGTCGTAGGCGAGCTCGATCTCCGCCTCGGGCCGCTGGAACTGGAGCTCGGGCACACGCTCGACGGCCGGGCCGGAGAAGAGCGGCCGGTAGCGCTGGAGGCGCAGCGTGCCGAGGAAGTGCTCGGGCGGCTCGCTCTCGGCGACGGGGACCGGCGCGGACGCAGCAGGCTCGGGCGCGACGTACGGGACCCGGCCGGGGAGCGGCGCCCGCTCGCCGACGGCGCCGAACGGGATCCCGCCGTAGCACCGCGCCGAGAGCTCCTCGAAGACGAGCGCCGCGTGCGGCGAGAGCTCGACGTCGAAGCGCTCGGCGAGCTTCGCGATCCAGGCGAGCTCGTCCGGGCACGGGTGGGATCACCGAGCGCCGGAGGCGCTGGACGCGGCCCTCGAGGTTGACGAACGAGCCGTCGCGCTCGAGGTAGCTCGTCCCCGGCAGGACGAGGTCGGCCCAGCCGACGGCGAGCCCCTGGAACATCGTGATCGCGAGCACGCGCTCCGCCTGCTCGGCGAGCGCGCGGACCGCCGGATCGGCCGCCGCGTCGTCGCCCGAGACGATCAGCAGGCCGATCGGCTCCGGATTCTCCTCCTCAGCGTCCGAGCACGCGGCCCAGGCGTCGGCGACGCCGCGCGCGTTCGGCGTCGCCGGCAGGTGGAAGGCCGCGCAGCCGGGCTTCGCCTCGAGCCCGAGCCGGTGGCCGAGCTCCGCCAGCCGGGCGCCGCCGCCGCCTCCGCGGCCGGACCAGATCAGAACGGCGCGGTCGGAGGCCGCGACCCGCTCCTCGAGCTTCCTGCCGAGCTTCGGCTCGGCCACGCGGACGACCTCGGCGCCGTTCCGGCGTGCCTGGCGGATCCAGAGATCGACGATCGGCGCCCGGTCGGCGACCTGCTCGTCGCCCACGACGACGACGATCTCGGCGGCGCCGATGCTGGAGAGCGGCGCGCGGAAGGCGTCGAGTCCGTGCGAGACCGCCTCGGGCAGGACCGCGGAGTGCGCGCCGAGGCCCTGTCGCAGCAGCTTCGCGAGCGCGTACGCCTGCTCGACCGTCTCCGAGCCGGAGAGCGCCGTCACGATCCGGCCCTCCGCCCCGCGCAGCAGCGACTCGGCCCGGTCGATCGCGTCGTCCCACGACAGCACGCCGAAGCCCTGGCGCCGCACGCGCTCCAGCGGGTCGACGATCCGGTCGCCGGCGTAGAGGTGCGGGTAGGCGAACCGCCCCTTGTCGCAGAGCCAGCCCTCGTCGACCTCGGGATGGTTGCGGGAGATGATCCGCTTGACCTTCCCCTCGCGCGTCGTCGCGGAGACGTTGCAGCCCACCGGGCAGAGGCCGCAGACCGTGGGGACGTTCTGGATCTCCCAGGGCCGCGCCTCGAAGCGGTACTGGGTCGAGGTGAGCGCGCCGACGGGGCAGAGCTCGATCACGTTGCCGCTGAACGGCGCCTTGTAGGCCTCGTCCTCGAAGGTCGCGATCATCGACTGCGCGCCGCGGTTCTTCGCCACGAGCTGGCCGTCCTCGGCGACATCGGAGGAGAAGCGCGTGCAGCGGTAACAGAGGATGCAGCGCTCGCGGTCGAGCGCGATCGTGGGCGAGATCGGGATCGGCTTGTCGAACGTGCGCTTCGGGAAGGTCATCCGCGTCTGGCCGGGGCCGTAGCGGAAGGTGAGGTCCTGCAGCGGGCACTCGCCGCCCTTGTCGCAGACCGGGCAGTCGAGCGGATGGTTGACGAGGATGAACTCGAGCGTCGCGTTCTGACCCTCTGCGGCCTTCGCCGAGTCGGCGGCGGTGCGGACGACCATCCCGTCCTGCGCGGTCAGCGTGCAGCCGGCCTGCAGCTTCGGCACGCCCTCGACCTCGACCAGGCACATCCGGCAGGCGCCGACCGGCGGCCCGAGCCGCGGCTCGTAGCAGAAGACGGGGATCTCGACTCCGGCCTCGGCTGCCGCCTCGACGAGGCCCAGCCCTTTCGCGACCTCGACCTCGCGGCCGTCGATCGTCACCTTCACCGTCTCGACCGCGCTCATGCGGGCACCTCGGCGACCGGCGCGTGGGCGTGCTGGTCGACCGGGGCGAGGATGCCCTCGAGCGAGGAGCTGCCGTGCATCGGGCAGCCGCTGTCAAGGTGCGCCTGGAACTCGGAGCGGAACTTGTCGATGTAGCTCGCCACCGGCATCGCCGCCGCGTCGCCGAGCGGGCAGAGGCACTTGCCGAGGATCCGGTCGCAGACGTCGAGCAGCAGGTCGAGGTCTCCCTGCGACGCCGTCCCCTCCTCGATCGAGCTCAGGATCTGCACCATCCAGCGCGTGCCTTCGCGGCACGGCGTGCACTTGCCGCAGCTCTCGTGCATGTAGAACTGCGCGACCCGGAGGCCGAGCTGCACCATGCAGCAGCGGTCGTCGATGACGATGATCGCGCCCGAGCCGAGCATCGAGCCGGCCTCGGCCATCGCGTTCGCCTCGAGCGGCGTGTCGAGCTGCTCGGCGGTGAGCACGGGCACGGAGGACCCGCCCGGGATCACGGCTTTCAGCTGCCGCCCGTTCGGGATCCCGCCGCCGAGCTCGGCGTCGAAGATCAGCTCGCGCAGCGTCACGCCCATCGGCAGCTCGTAGTTGCCGCCGTTGACGACGTTCCCGGAGAGGGAGAAGACGCGCGTGCCGGAGGAGTCGGGCGGCACGCCGAGCTTCGCGTACTCGCTGCCGCCCATTGCGATGATCGGCGGCACCGTCGCGATCGTCTCGACGTTGTTGATCAGGCTCGGCGAGGCGTACAGGCCTGCCACGGCAGGAAACGGCGGCTTCGTCCGCGGCTGGCCGCGCTTGCCCTCGAGCGACTCGAGCAACGCCGTCTCCTCGCCGCAGATGTAGGCGCCGGCGCCGCGGTGGAGCACGATCGTGACGCCGCCGAGCAGCTTCGCCTTGCGCACCTCGGCGAGCGCGTCGCGCAGGATCTCGAACTCGCGCAGGTACTCGCCGCGGATGTAGATGAAGACGCGCTCCGACTCGATCGCGTGCGCCGTGATCAGGCAGCCCTCGATCAGCCGGAACGGGACCGTGAACATGATCTCGCGGTCCTTGAACGTGCCCGGCTCGGACTCGTCCGCGTTGACGACGAGATACATCGGCTTGCCGGTGCCCTTCGCCAGGAAGCTCGCCTTGCGGCCGGTCGGGAAGAAGGCGCCGCCGCGTCCGCGCAGGCCCGAGTCGAGGATCTCCTGGACGACCGCCGCCGGCTCCAGCTGCCGCGCCTTCTCGAGCGCGTCGAAACCGCCCGCGTCGCGGTAGTCGGCGAGCTTGAGGAGCGGCTGCTCCTCGGCTCCGGCAAGGACGACGAGCTGCTCAGCCGCCATTGCGGATCTCCTCGACGATCGCCGGCACGTCCGCGGCGGTAACCCGCTCGCGGTAGCGATGGTCGATCGCGACCACGGTCGCCCAGCCGCAGCCGCCGGCGCACTCGATCGTGCGCAGCGTCACCCCGCCGTCCTCGCTCGTCTCGCCGGCGTGGATCCCGAGCTCGTCCTGGAACGCCTCCAGCACCTGCTGGGCGCCGACGAGCGCGCACGAGACGTTGGTGCAGACCTCGACCAGGTGTCGCCCGACCGGTTTCAGGTCGTACATGTCGTAGAAGGAGGCGACCGCCATGCAGTAGGCCGGTGTCTCCTCGAGCGCCTCGGCGACCTCGCGGAAGGCCTCGGGCGAGAGCCAGCCGTGGCGCTCCTGCGCCAGCCGCAACGCGGGCAGCGTCGCCGAGCGAGAGACGGGGTAGCGCGCCCTGAGCTCCTGGATCTCGTCGTACAACGTCTTCATCGGTCGACGTCCCCCATCACTGCGTCCAGCGAGCCGACGACGGCGATCAGGTCGGCGACGGCGACGTCCTGGCAGCACGCGGCGGTCGCGTGCAGGGCGGCGAACGACGGGGCGCGGAACTTGACGCGCCACGGCTTTGCGGTGCCGTCGGAGACGAGCGTGCAGCCGGACTCGCCGCGCGGCGACTCGACGCCGACGTAGACCTCGCCCTCGGGGACGCGGAAGCCTTCGGTGACGATCTTGAAGTGGTGGATCAGCGACTCCATCGAGGTGTGCAGCTCCTCGCGCGGCGGCAGCACGACCTTGCGGTCGTCCGCGATCCACGGCTCGCCCTGCATCTGCTCGAGCCGGTCGATGCACTGCTCGATGATCCGCACCGACTCGCGCATCTCGTCGACGCGCACCTTGTAGCGGTCGAAGACGTCGCCTCCCTCGTAGACGGGCACGTCGAACTCGACCTGGTCGTAGGCGAGATACGGCTCGCGCTTGCGCAAGTCCCAGTCGACGCCGGAGGCGCGGAGGTTCGGCCCGGTCTGGCCGAGCGCGATCGCGTCCTCGGCCGAGAGGGCGCCGACGCCCACCGTCCGCTCGAGCCAGATCTTGTTCGAGTTGAGGATCGCCTCGTACTCGTCGACCGCCTTCGGCATCCGCTCGCAGAACGTGCGGGCCTCCTCGTAGAACCCGGCCGGGATGTCCTCGGCGAGGCCGCCGACCTGGAAGTAGCGCGTGTGCATGCGCGTCCCGGCGACCATCTCGAAGAGGTCGAGCACGAGGTCGCGCTCGCGGAAGCAGTACCAGAACATCGAGATCGCGCCGATCTCCAGCGCGGACGT
Organism: uncultured Gaiellaceae bacterium; assembly: GCA_963705515.1. Taxonomy (GTDB): domain Bacteria; phylum Actinomycetota; class Thermoleophilia; order Gaiellales; family Gaiellaceae; genus Gaiellasilicea. The sequence continues at coordinate 99,888 of CAVPJV010000008.1, read as the reverse complement.
GCCCAGGTAGACGAGGTGCGAGTGGATCCGCACCAGCTCGCCGAGCGCCATCCGCATCCAGGTCGCCTTGCGCGGCACCTGCAGCTGCAGCAGCTTCTCGACCGCGAGCACGTAGACGAGCTCGTTGTACTGAAAGGAGACGTAGTCGACCCGGGCGGGGTAGGTGACGCCCTTCCACCAGGTCTTCTGCTCCATCGTCTTCTCGAAGCCGGTGTGCAGGTAGCCGATCACTGCAGCGATACCGACGACGTGCTCGCCGTGCAGGTCGACGATCAGCCGCAGCACGCCGTGCGTGGACGGGTGGTTGGGGCCGAAGTTGACGGTGAGGACGTCCTCGAGCCGCGGGTCCGCCTTCAGGATCGTCGGGACAGGCTCCGGGATCCGGGAACCCTCATATGGGGGCCGTCCCCGGACGGGGAGGCGGTGGACGACGGTGGCCATTACTCCGCCTCCGAGAAGCGCACCGGCTCGCCGCCGATCGGATAATCCTTGCGAAGCGGGTGCCCCTCCCAGTCGTCGTCCATCAGGATCCGGACGAGGTTCGGGTGGCCGTCGAAGGCGATGCCCATCATGTCGAACACCTCCCGCTCGTACCAGTCGGCGGTCGGCCAGACCGGCACCACGGTCGCCACCGACTGCCCGTCGTCGAGCCAGACCTGCACGCGCACCCGAGCGCTGTCGTCGGCGACGCGGAGGAGGAGGTACGAGAGCGCGAAGCGCGCGGGCTTCGGCTCCGGCGCGCGCGAGTAGCCCTGCGAGGCGGGCTCGTTGAGCTCGCGGCCGGTCGCCGTGCCGTAGTAGCCGGCGACACCGTCGTCGCCCCAGCCGAGGTAGTCGGTCGCGACGAGGTCGACGAGCAGGTTGAAGCCCTCCTCGTCGCGCAGGTACAGGCACGCCTCCTCCAGCCGCGCGGGGTCGACCACGAGCGTTGTCTCGCCGTGCGCCTCACGAGTCTCGACGAGGCCGGGGACGCCCTCGTAGCTCACGAGGCGACGCCGCGGATCTGGTACGCCGGCGGCACGCCTGCCATCACCTTCTCGTGCAGCCGCACGATCCCCTCCATCAGCGCCTCCGGGCGAGGCGGGCAGCCTGGCACGTGGATGTCGACGGGGACGATCTTGTCGACGCCCTGCAGGATCGTGTAGTTGTTGAACATCCCGCCCGAGCTGGCGCAGGCGCCCATCGCGATCACCCACTTCGGCTCGAGCATCTGGTCGTAGACCTGGCGCAGCGGGGCGGCCATCTTGTGCGCGACGCGGCCCGAGACGATCATCAGGTCGGCCTGCCGCGGCGAGGACGAGAACTTCTCCATCCCGAAGCGCGCGATGTCGTAGCGCGAGGAGACGATCGACATCATCTCGATCGCGCAGCAGGCGAGCCCGAACGTGGCCGGCCACATCGACTTCGTCTGCGACCAGGCGAGCGCCTTCTCGAGGGTCGTCAGACCGAGCGCGTCCTCCATCGACTCGACCTCTTCCTCGAAGACGCCCTTCTTCGCCGGCCAGAGCAGCCGCTCCGACTGGAGCCCCGCCTTGGCCAGCGGCCGCTTCGAGACCCGCGAGCGGTCGACGCTCTTGTCTAGCGCCACTCGAGCGCTCCCTTCCGCCAGATGTAGACGTACGCCACCGCGAGGATGGCGACGAAGACGAGGAACTCCGTCACGCCGAACCAGCCGAGCCGCTCGAGCACGATCGCAAGCGGGTAGAGAAAGACGATCTCGATGTCGAAGAGGATGAAGAGCATCGCCGTCATGTAGAAGCTGACCGTGAAGCGCTGCTGCTTCGGCGGCCCCTCCGAGACGCCAGACTCGAATGGCAGGAAGCGGGCGTTGACGCGGCTCTTCGGTCGGGTGGCGAAGATGAACGAGAACGCGATCATCGTGGCCGGGATCGCGGCGGCGAGGAACGCGTAGACCAGAAGCGGGAAGTAGTCCTCAAGCATCCGAGTCGGGCCTACGCTAGCAAGCCTGCGTTGGGCGCACGAAGAGAGGTGCAATCGCTGGAATCAAGCGCCGCTGCCGTGTCACAAAGTCACCCACGAAGCACCCCTCGGACGAGGGACGGTGACGGACGACGCCCCTGCTACGATCAAGGCCATGGAGATCGTCGAGCGCCCTGATGTCGACAAGCGGGACACACTCGTCTCGCTGACGCCGACCGCCGCGGAGAAGATCCGCGAGCTGATGGCGGAGGACCCCGACGGCGAGACCTCGGTCCTTCGGGTCGCGATCCAGGGCGGCGGCTGCTCGGGCTTCCAGTACGGGCTCGGGTTCGACTCCGGCCCGGTCGAGGACGACGAGACGCTCGAGCTGCATGGCGTCACCGTCGTGATCGATCCCTACAGCGCCCCGTACCTCAAGGGCGCGACGATCGACTTCCTCTCGGGGCTCGAGGAGTCCGGGTTCAAGATCGACAACCCGAACGCCCAGGCCTCGTGCGGTTGCGGCCACTCGTTCACCGTCGAAGAGGGCGCCGGCGCCGAAGCCGCACCCGACGCGCACGGTGGCGGCTGCGGCTCCGGCTGCTCGCACTGACCTCCTAGGGCGAGATGCGCGCCGCGGGTGCGTCGACGACGGCGCGAACCGTCGGCCGGCCCCGGCTGATCTGCGAGATCGTGACGAGTCGACCCTTCGTGTCGCCGGTCGCCGTGAAGGTGACCGGGCCGAGAATCCCCTTCCCCAGCTTCGTCCGCAAGAGCGCCCTGGAGACGGAGGCTCGCGTCCCGTCCGAGCGCCCGATCGCATCCAACATCACCTCGGCGGCAGCCCCGGTCTGCACCGTGAAGGGCTCAGGAGAGCGTCCGAGCCGCTTCTCCAGGGCCGCGATGTAGTTCCGGCCTTCCGGGCCGAGGCTCGTGAGCGGCGGGCCGAGCGAGAGGATGTAGAGACCTTCGATCTCGCGGCCGAGATTGTCGATCTCCTTGTAGACGATCTGGAAGCCGTCGCTGCCGACCAGCGGCAGGTCAGGGCCGAGTGCGGCACGGAGGTCGACGAGGAGGGTGCTACCGATTCTGAAGGCGCCGGCGAGGAAGACACCGTCGGCGCCCGAGGCCCGCACGCGGCGGGCAAGCGCGACATGGGTGGCCGCTTCCTGTTTCCAGCCGTCGCCACCGGCGATCTCGACGCCCGCACCCTTGGCCGCGCCGCGGAAGGCAGCCGCGAGCCCCTTGCCGTAGGCGGTCCCGTCGTCGAGCACGAATGCCCGCTTCAAGCCGAGCTGCTCCGCAAAAACGGCCGCTCCGGCAGCCTGCACGTCGTCAGCCGGGATCACACGAACGTAGCTGCGGCGACCACTCGGGGAGTAGCGCGCCGGCTCGTCCTCGTCGGCCGACGGCGCCGGGCGCGTCAGGCCCACGTAGGTGTTGAGCCCGCTGGCAGCCGCGAGTGGTCCGCCGGGAGCGGCGTTCGCGATCGGGAGCATGGCCTGCGCACAGGCGGAGTACACCGGCCCGACGATCCCCAGCACCCGTCGGTGGGCGACGTACTCACGCGCGTTCCCCGCGCAGAGCTCGGGAGTCGGGAACCCGCTCGCGCGGTCGGCGTCGTTGCACGCCTGGAAGCCGACCCGGAACCGACCCGCCCGGTAGGAGTGCTGCTCGAAGACGAGCTGGATCGCCGCGATCATCTGCGCAGATGCCTGGGCGCCAAAGCCCTGGAGGGACAGCGGCACCGCGACGAGCGCATCGGGGCGCCCTGCGCCGGTGTAGTACACGCGCGAGCACAGCGAAGAAGGCAGTGCACCCTGCGTTCCGAGCGCCGGGCCCGGCGGGACGACGGTGCCGACGAGACCGCGGCGCGCGGAGGCCCACACCGAGGTCGCGCCCACGGCGACGCCAGCGGGGTCCTGGCCGAGCCGGATCGTCTTCTGCTCGCCGGTCTGCACATCGATGCGAGAGATCGTCCCGTCCCCGCGGTTCGCGGTCCAGACTGCCCCTGCGCCGGCGGTGAGGTCGACGGGCGCGCGATCGACTCCCAGCGCGATCGTGGCGGCGACCGCACGCAACTCCGGATCGATTCTCGCCAGGGTCGCGGTGTTCGCGTTCAGCACCCAGACTCCGCTGCCGGCGACGACGACGGCGACCGGGAACGGCGCGAACGAATCCGTCCGGCCTGCGATCGGCACACGTGCGAGGCCCGCGCCGGATGCGGGATCGACCTCGACCGCAACCGCACTCGGCCCGCTGATCGCCCACACACGGCGTCCGAGCGCCGCGACCCCGTCGAGCCCGACACCGAGATCGGATTCGCGGACGGCGCCCGTGTCGCGCGCGATCCGCAGCAACCGTGTCGAGCCGTCAGTCACCCACACGGCGTCTCCCACGGCCGCGACCGACGGGGTCGCCGGAGCACGCCGCGCTACGACGGGTCCCTTGGACGCGGGGAGCGGGACCCGGCGTGCCACCTGGCCGTACGCAGGGTCGATCTCCGTGAGCCGCCGGCCGCTCGGGTCGATCAGCCAAACCGCATCGCGCGTGACGGCCATGTCGCCGATCGGACCGCCGGGCACGACGATCCGCTCGACCGTGCGAGCTCTCTCGTCCAGCACGGTCAAGGTGTTGGACGTCTCGCTCTCGATCCAGACGAGGCCGTCTCCGGCGGCTACGAGCGCAGGCCCTCCGGGAACCGGCACTTGGCCGATCAGGCGCGCAGAGTCGGGATCGACGATCCCGACGGAGTTGGCCGCAACCGAGGAGAGCTCGAGCGGCTCGTCGCCGCCGAAGACCCGTAGGGCGGCCGCCGCCACCGCGAGGACCAACGCCGCCGCCCCGAGCACGACGACCGCCCATGCGCGATGACGGCGCTGCACCACCTCCGGCCGCGGCGGCGCATCGAGCTCGGGGCTCTGGTTCAGGATCCCGCGCTCGAGCTCCTGGAGGCCGCGGCCGGGCTCGATCCCGAGCTCGTCGACGAGCGTCTGCCGCGCGTCCTGGTAGACCTGCAGAGCCGCCGCCTGCCGGCCGCACCGGTAGAGCGCCAGCATCAGCTGGAAGCGCAGCCGCTCGCGCAGTGCGTGCTCTCGTACGAGCGCCTCCAGCTCAGCCACGACCTCCTCGTGCCGCCCGAGCGCGAGGTCTGCCTGGATTCGCTCCTCGAGCACCTCGAGCCGGAGCTCCTCGAGCCGTGAGATCTCCCTCTGTGCGAACGGCTCGTAGGCGACCTCTGTGAGCGGTGGTCCGCGCCAGAGCGAGAGCGCCTCGGCGAGGGCTGCGGCCGCCCGCGCGGGCTGATCTTCTGCGAGCAGGCGGCGCCCGTCCGCGAGCAGCGATGTGAAGCGGTCGACGTCACGCTGCCCGGGCTCGACCTCGAGCACATAGCCCCCGCCGCGCGTCACGAGCGAGCCGGCGGTGCCGTTCGGCGACCCGGCCAGCGCCTTCCGCAGCTGCGAAACCGCGTTCTGGACGATCTTCGGCGCACTCTGCGGTGCTCGCCCGTCCCAGAGCTCCTCCACGATCTTGTCGCTTGTGACGACCTCGTTCGCGTGAAGGACGAGAAACGCCAGGAGCGAGAGAGGTTTTCCAGGCCCGATCTGCACCGGCCTCCCGGCGTCCAGTACCTCGATCGGGCCGAGGATGCGGTATTCCACGTGCGCCTCCGAGCTCGACCGTAACAGGTAGCCAGAGGCGTGGCGAGCGCTGAATTACCCGCAATTGGAGGCGAAATGGGCGACTCGTGACCGCCGCTCTCCATGGTGGGCGAACCGGGCCGCAACCGGCGGTCCCAGCGAAGGAGGAAGGAAATGTCGGCTCGTCTTCGTCATCTGTCCGCCGTTGCCGCACTCGCCCTCGCGATCGCGCCGGTCGCCGGCGCCGGCGACGATCTCCGCTCGCCGGACACGCGCGACCACGCCGCCGCGCTGGTGTCGCCACCGCAGGATCTCCGCTCACCCGACGTCCGCGACCGCGCCGACGCCAGGCTGCCGGTGATTCACGGCGACCAGCCGGGCGGCGACGTCGCGTCGATCCAGAACCTCCCCATCGCACAGCCCGTCGTCGTCGGCACCGAGTCGTTCGACTGGGCGGATGCGTTCACCGGTGCGGCCGGTGCGATCGGCCTGCTCGCCCTCGCGCTCGGGATCGTCGCTCTCGGTGGCCGCTCGCGCCGAACGCAGCCGTCCGTCTAGCAAGTGCGAAACCCGCCAGGAAGACCCCGCGCCTGCGGGGTCTTCCGTTCGGCGGACGCTGCCTACTCTCCGCGTAGCCTTTGGACGAGGTCGCGCGCGTCGGCCCCGCTCGCAGCGGGGAACTGGATCGCCGGCGCGTTCGGGATCCCATCGGGGTAGACGTCGAAGTCGATCTCCGGGAACGCGACGATCTCGTCACCCACGACGACCGCGATGTGATGCCAGCCCTGGTCCCGTCCTCCGGTCCGCGCGACCTCCTTCGTCAGACGCGCGAACGCGACACGACCGCGTGACGTGAGCGCGACGGTCACCACCTCGTCGCCGGCCCCCGTGCCGGGAATCGTCCGGACGCTGTCCCGGATGAGGTCGTCGCCGGTAAGGGCGGGGGCCCTTCGAACGGCGTAGTGGTAGTCGTGCAGCGGCGGCTGCTGCAGCACGCCCGGGCACTCGGCGCGCGGCGGGCCGCAACGCAGCTCGCCCTCGGCACGGGGCGGTCCGATCGCGGTCTCCAGATGGTAGATCGCGAACTGCTCGCCGGCACCGCGGCCGCCGCAAGACGCGCAGACGAGGAGCAGCATCCCCGCGAGCAGCACTCGCATGTTCCGTAGCATCGCGCGGGTGGGCGGCCCTGCCAACCTCCGTGTCGCGGTCGTCGGCTCCGGGCCGGCCGGGTTCTACGCCGCCTCGGCCCTGCTCTCGAGCGACCTCCCGGTCGAGGTCGACCTGATCGAGCGGCTGCCGACGCCGTGGGGCCTCGTCCGTCTCGGCGTCGCCCCCGACCATCCGAACATCAAGGCCGTCTCGCGCGCGTTCGAGAAGACCGCTGCGCAGCCGGGCTTCCGCTTCTTCGGCAACGTCGAGGTCGGCAGGGACGTGACGCACGCCGAGCTACGCGATCTCTACGACGCCGTCGTCTATTCCGTCGGCGCCCAGACCGACCGGCGGCTCGGCATCCCCGGCGAGGACCTGCCCGGCTCGTGGGCGGCGACCGAGTTCGTCGCGTGGTACAACGGCCATCCCGACTTCCAGGGGCTCGAGTTCGACCTCTCGCACGAGCGCGCGGTCGTGATCGGGAATGGGAACGTCGCGCTCGACGTCGCACGCATGCTCGCGCTGACGCCCGACGAGCTCGCGCCCACCGACACGACCGACGAGGCGATCGCAGCGATCAACGGCGCCGGCGTCCGCGAGATCCTCGTCGTCGGCCGGCGCGGGCCGGTGCAGGCCGCGTGGACTCCGGTCGAGGTCGGCGAGCTCGGCGAGCTGGCCGGTGCCGACATCGTCGTCGATCCGGCCGACCTCGAGCTCGACGACGCGAGCGCGGCCGAGCTCGAGGCGGCGCCGCCCACGGTCAAGCGCAACGTCCAGCACCTGCGCGACTACGCCGCACGCACGCCCGCAGGGAAGCCGCGCCGGATCCGGCTGCGCTTCTTCTCCTCCCCCGTGGCGATCCACGGCGACGGCAAGGTCGAGGCGATCGAGCTCGTCCGCAACGAGCTGGTCGACGGACGGGCGGTCGCGACGGACGAGCGCGAGACGATCCCCTGCGGAATCGTCTTCCGCAGCGTCGGCTACCGCGGCGTCGGCCTGCCGGGCGTCCCGTTCGACGAAGGCTCCGGGACGATCCCGAACGAGGGCGGCCGGGTCGAGCCGGGCCTCTACGCGGCGGGTTGGATCAAGCGCGGCCCGAGCGGCGTGATCGGGACGAACAAGAAGGACGCGACGGAGACGGTCGAGCTCCTGCTCGAGGACGCCCGGGCGGGAACGCTCCCGCAGCGCAGCGGCGGCACGCTCGAAGAGTCTGCTCGCCGAGCGGGGCGCAGACGCCGTCATGTACGCGGGCTGGCAGGCGATCGACGAGGCCGAGCGGAGCGCCGGCGAGCCCCAGGGCCGGCCCCGGATCAAGCTCCTCAGCTGGGACGCCCTGCTCGACGCCGCGCGGCGCTCCTAGCCGCTTCCCTCGCACGAGGGACGGCGGCGCCGGCCGCCCGCGCCGACAAGAGAGTCGTGGAGTCGCTCACCGTCGAGTGTCTTCGCTGCGGCCAGTCGCGCGCGTTCACGCCGGGCCCGCGGCGTCATGAGGAAGCGGGCTCCTGCCCGCGCTGCCAGTACGTCGGCTGGGCGTACTCGACCGACCTGAGCGAGAAGACGCGGAAGCTCTTCCGGGAGCTGCCGCTCGAACGCCGCCTCCGCTTCCGGCCGGGCTAGCTCCTGTCCTGAAAGGCTCGGGCGAATCCGTCCGGCGCGCCTCTCAGAGTCACCCGCGCACGGTCAATCGCGAGGGATATGTCAGATACTGCGGCTCGCCTTCACGGTCGCGCGCACCGCTCAGGGCAAGGCGAAGGACGTGCACCCGTTCATGTGGATCGCCTCGGTGATGTTCGTCCTCCACTTCCTGGTCCCGTTCCTCCAGGACACGTTCGACTGGATCTGAGCAATCTCGGCGCGGGCGCATTACCCTGCTGGTTGTGCGCCCGATCCGAGCACTGGCACTGACGACCGTCGGCTCCGTCGCGGGCTTCATGGCTGCTGCTGCCTTCGTCAAGCACGCGGTTCCAAGCCGCGGCAACGAGGAGAGCGACGAGCTCGGGCTGGTTGCGGTGTTCGACGGGATCGACCTGACGAGCCAAGCGACGTCATTCCGCGGTGGGTCGATGCTCGCGTGGTACGGCGGCATCTCGCTCGACCTGCGGGAGGCGACGCTGGCTCCCGACGCCCGCCTCACCGTCCACACACTCTTCGGCGGGGTCGCGATCCGTGTGCCGCCGGAGTGGCGCGTCGAATCGAACCTGCAAGCGCTCGCGGGCGGAGCGGACGTGCGGCCGGGCAACGAGAGCCCCGACGCGCCCACGCTTACCCTCGACGGGAGGGCGCTCTTTGGCGGGATCGCGGTCGGTGCGAAGCTTCCGAACGGCGACGAGCCGGAGTCTCCAGACACGTAGGCTGGGCTCGTGGACGAGCTCGCGTTCCTCCCGGCGACCGAGCAGGCGCGCCTCGTCCGGGAGGGAGAGGTATCGCCGGTCGAGCTCGTCGAGACCTGCCTCGAGCGGATCGAGCGCCTCGACCCCGAGCTCGGCGCGTTCGTGACGGTCTGCGCCGAGCAGGCGCTCGCGGACGCCCGCGAGAAGGCGGACATACCCGCAGCGGCACCCTTCCACGGCGTGCCGATCGCACTCAAGGACCTCGACACGACGGCGGGGATCCGCACGACGTTCTCCAGCAGGCCCTTCGCGGACAACGTCCCCGACTTCGACCTCGCGCACGTCGCCCGGACGCGCGCCGCCGGGTTCGTCGTCCTCGGCAAGACGAATACACCCGAATTCGGGACGACGGCATTCACCGACTCGGCGTTGAACGGCCCCTGCCGCACGCCGTGGGACCTCGGCCGGAACGCCGGCGGCTCGAGCGGCGGCGCGGCGGCGGCGGTCGCGGCCGGGCTCGTGCCGATCGCACAGGGGTCGGACGGCGGCGGCTCGATCCGGATCCCCGCCTCCTGCTGCGGGCTCTTCGGGATCAAGGCGTCGCGCGGCCGGGTCTCGAACGCGCCGTTCGTGCCGGGCATCGGCCTCGGCACCGCCGGACCGCTGGCGCGGACGACGCTCGACGCCGCCGCGTACCTCGATCTCGTGACCGGCTACGAGTGGGGCGACCCCTTCCCGGCCGCGCCGCCCGAGCGGCCGTTCGTCGAGGAGATCGGGGTCGACCCGGGCCGTCTGCGGATCGCGCTCACGACCGAGGCGCCGATCGACACGCAGGTCGATCCCGCGTGCATCGCTGCTGCCCGCGACGCTGCAGAGCTGCTCGCATCGCTCGGACACGACATCGAGGAGGCCGCGCCCGACTGGGGCGGGCAGGAGCTGATGGATGACTTCCTGCCGATCTGGCAGGCGATCCCGGCGCTCTATCCGATCGCAGACCCGACCGAGCTGTCGCCGCTGAATCAGTGGTACCTCGAGGGCGCGAGCACGACCACGAGCCCCGCGTACGCCGGCGCGATCGGCCGGCTGCAGCTGCGCGCGCGCCAGATCGTGTCGTTCTGGGCCGACTACGACCTGCTGCTGACCCCGACCCTGGCGATGCCGCCCGTGCCACTCGGCTGGGACACGGAGCCCGACGATCCGCGCGAGCAGTTCGACCGCGCCGCCGCCTTCACACCCTTCACCGCGGTCTTCAACGTCACCGGCCAGCCGGCAGTGTCGTTGCCGTTGCACTGGACGGACGGCGGCCTCCCGATCGGGATCCAGCTCGTCGGGCCGCCACTCGGCGAAGCGATCCTGTTCCGGGTTTCCTCTCAGCTCGAGGCGGCACGCCCGTGGCTCGACCGCCGGCCACCTCACGCCTGACCGCAGAAAGAAGGACGTCCGGGACGGAATGACCGCTCCGCGAACGTCCTTGTGGGGCGGAGACTTACAGACCGCAGCCGCGGCCGCAACCTAGATGCGGCCGACGTTGATCCGGATTGCCTGGCCGACACGCGCATGCAGCATCTCGGCGGCGTTGCCGCTGCTGATCGCGACGGACATGTTCCTATAGCTGTCCTCGTAGAGCATGATGTCGCCCGGCCGCGCGTCCGCGAACGTCCGCGCCGCGACGGCGTAGAACTGCTCTCCGCCGAGATCGAGCTCGACCCGCGTCCCCGGCACGATCCCCGCCTCGTTGACGTGATCGCGCGTCAGGTTGAGGGCAACGTTGCCGAACGAGTCGACGTAGAGGATCGTCGCAATGATCCGGTCGGCCCGCAGCTCCGGCTGCTGCAGGTCGAGCCGGACGAGCGCGTCGGGGTCGACCGGAGGCCCGAGCTCGCCGATCTCGACTCCCGTGGCGAGGTGTGCCGCCGCCGGCGAGAAGAGGTCGCGGCCGTGGAAGGTGCGCGAGATCGAATCGAGCGCGTAGGCGGGGTTCGCGAGCTCGTGGGCGGCCTCAATTCCGGCACGCTCGGCGGCCGGGATCAGCAGGCCGTTGTCGGGCCCGACGAAGTAGCGGCCATCCTGGTCGCGCAGCGCGAGGGCCCGGCGCGCGCCGCCGACACCGGGGTCGACGACCGCGAGGTGGCTCCCGACCGGCATGTACCGGATGGTGTTCGCAAGCACCAGGGCTCCCTGCAGGATCTGCTGCCGCGGGATCCCGTGGGTGATGTCGATGATCTGCGCCTCCGGCGCGATCCGCTTGATCACGCCGTGGCAGGTGCCGACGAAATCGTCCTGGAGCCCGAAGTCGCTCAGGAAGGTGATGAACACGCGGCGGAGCCTATCGCCGCGAGCAGGCCGGCGACGTCGTGCGTCGTCGCCTCGCGCACAACTTCGACGCCCGCCTCTCGAGCCGCCTGCGTCGTCCGCGGCCCGATGCTGATCGCCGGGATGTCGACACTGAGGCGGCCGAAGGCTCGCGCCGCCGACGCCGACGCGAGCACAACGAGGTCGCCGTTCGGAGCCTGCTGCGGCGTCAACTCCCTCGTGCGGTAGAGAGGCACGAAGTCCGCGCCGAGCTCGTCGGCGAGCAGCCGGCGCGCTCCTTCGGCCCCCGCGAAGAGGACCTGCCCGGCCGGGCTGGGCAACTCCGCGAGCAGCCCTTCCTGGGTGGAGACGGCCGGCACGAGGTCGGCACCGCCGAAGGCGTCTGCGGTCGCGCGGCCGATCGCGGCCACCCGCGCCGGCGATCCGGTCATGCGCCGGCGCAGCTCGCGCGCGCCGTTGACACTCGTGACGATCACCCAGTCGTAGCCGGAGACGTCGATCGGGTCGTCCCCGAGCGGCTCGACCTCGAGCAAGGGGCAGTGGACGACCTCGTGCCGCAGCGCGACGAGCCCTCGGACCAGCTCCTCCTCCTGGCCCTGCGGCCGCGTCACGACGACTCTCACGAGACGAACGAGAGCAACTCGTGCGCGACCGCCTCTGGATCGACGCCCGTGCGCCGCTCGATCCAGCCGCCGTCCTCGTCCGCGACGAGTGCCGTCAGCGAGGCGCCGTCGTGGAAGGCGGCCACCGGCGCAAGGCAGCCGCCGCCGACCAGCGCGACACAGCGCCGTTCCGCCTCGACCCGCCGTCGCGTCTCGGGATCGTCGACGGCGGCGACGAGCCCCTCCTCGCCGGCGCGCACCTGCATGGCGAGCGACCCTTGCCCCGCCTCGGGCAACAGCTCGTCCGGGTCGAAGCGGCAGCCGATCTCGGCGTCGAGGCCGAGCCGGTCGAGCCCGCATGCGGCCAGCACGACCGCGTCGAGTCCCCGCTCGCCTCGCTTGCGCAGCCGCGTGTCGATGTTCCCGCGCAGCGGCTCGATCGAGAGCGTCGGCTCGAGCGCGAGCAGCTGCGCGCGGCGGCGGACCGACGCCGTCCCGATGCGCATTCCCGGCCGGAGCGCGCTCGCTCCGCAGAGCGCGTCCCGCGGATCCTCGCGCGGCGGGTAGGCCCCGACGACGAGCCCGTCGGGGTCGCTCGACGTCATGTCCTTGGCCGAGTGGACGGCGACGTCGATCCGGCCCTCGAGCAGCGCCTCCTCCAGCTCCTTGACGAAAACGCCACGAGAGCCGATCTCGCCGAAGGGCTTCGTACGATCGCGGTCGCCGGCGGTCGTGATCGGCACGAGCGCGATCTCGATCGCAGTCTCGCCAAACCCCGCGCGGAGCCTCTCGGCCGCCTGCTCCGCCTGGGTGAGCGCGAGCCTACTGCCGCGGGAACCGACGCGGATGAGCACAGCTTCGCCGCGACCCGAATGCCGATGAGAATGTCCTCGACTCGCCGCAGCCGCGTTTACCGGTCGCACTGGTCGGCCGGATCCGCACGAACGCGGTCGGCACCTGCAGCGGTAGTGGGCGGCCGGTCAGAAATCGGGTGTTCAACGCCGCCGCTCCTCCTCTTCGAGCCCGAACAGATGCCTCACGACGTCAGCATAGACCACACCATCGGCTGCCGCGGCGGCCTCTTTCATGCGAATCGTGGGCAGGTGCAGGAGCTTTGCGAGGATCTGCGACGTCACCGACTCGACGTGCTTGCGTTCGCTCTCGGAGAGCCGGCCGCCGGCGCGGGCGAGCTCGCTGTCCCTGATCTCCTCCGCCAGAGCGCGCAGCGACGCGATCGTCGGCACGACGTCGAGCGACGCCTGCCAGTCACGGAAACGATCGGCCTCGTCGGCGACGAGCCGCTCCGCCCGCGCCGCCTCGGTCCGCCGGCCCGAGAGCGTCTCGGAGACGACTGCCTCGAGATCGTCGACGTCGTAGAGGAAGCAGCCATCGAGCTCGTTGATCGCAGGGTCGAGGTCACGCGGGACCGCGAGGTCGACCAAGAGCAGCGGCCGCCCCTTCCGAGCTTTGAGCGCCGCGGCCACGACCTCGCGCGTGAGCACGTGGTCCGAGGCGCTCGTCGCGGAGACGACGACGTCGGCGTGCTCGAGCTCGGTGCCAATCGCCGCGAGCTCGATCGCCTGCGCACCGAGTCGCCGGGCGAGCTCCTCGCCGTGCGCCAGCGTCCGGTTCGCGACGACGGCAACCTCCGCCCCGCGCGAGACCAGGTTCCGGCTGGTCGCCTCGCTCATCTTCCCGGCGCCGAGCACGAGCACGCGCCGCCCCGAGAGATCGTCGAAGACCTGCTGCGCGAGCGCTGCCGCTGCCGAGGGCACCGACGCGGGGCTCTCGCTGATCGCCGTCTCGAGCCGGACGCGGCGACCGGCATGTAGTGCCTGCCGGAAGAGCTTGTCGAGGAACGGCCCCGGCGAGCCGATCTCGAAGGCGGTCCGCACCTGGCCGAGAATCTCTCCCTCGCCGGGGACGAGCGAGTCGAGCCCGGCGGCGACACGGAAGAGGTGCAGCGCCGCGGCCTCGTCGCGGAGACGGTAGAGCGCGGCGGACAGGTCGGCGCCACGGTCGCCGGCGAGCTCGGCGAGCGTCCCGACCGCGAGCTCCTCCGCATGTTCCTCCTGCGCGAGATAGAGCTCGGTGCGATTGCACGTGGAGAGCACGACCGCCTCCCCGTCGAAACGCTCCGCCAGGGCCCGGCAGGCCTCGAGGTCGAGCGCGACACGCTCGCGCAGCTCGATCGGCGCCTTGTGGTGCGACACACCCGCGAGTGTCAGCTTCATGCGGCGAAGTGGGTCAGGGGCAGGACGATCGCGACAAGCGCGAAGCCGGCCAGGTTCAGGAGCGCAGCCCGGCGGCCGCGCCAGCCCTCGTGGCGGAGCACGAGCAGAGCCGCATACGTGGCGAGGATCAGGAACGTGACCACCATCGCCGCGTCGAGGTCGCCGCGCTCGAAGCTGGCCGCGCCGACGCCGATCCCGAGCGTGAGAACGACGAGCGAGCCGAGCACGGTGCGCGCGGCGAGCCGGTCGAGCGCGTCCAGCGGCGGCATCCGGACGCGCAGGACGCTGCGCTCGTGCCGTTTCAGCCGCCGCTCCTGCCAGAGGTAGAGCGAGGCCATCCCTGCCGCGAGCGTCAGCCCGGCGAACCCGGCCAGCATCAGGACCGCGTGCGCTGCGAGGACGGCGCCCGAGCGGTCACCCTGGTCGAACGCGGTCCCGCCACCGGCCCAGGCGAGGGCGAGCAGGGCAGCTGCGACGGGCATCACCGTCAACCCGAGCAGGCGATAGCGAGGCGTGCAGCCCCAGATCAGGTAGGCGCCGACGACGAGCCAGACGAAGAGGTTGAGCGCGCCGGCCCACGTCCCCCACGGGAAGCCGTCGGCCGACAGCCCCTGCCCGACGAGGAGCGCCGTCTGCGCCAGCCAGCCGAGCCGGACGCCCCAGGTCGCCAGCCGGCCCGCGAGCCCCGGACCGCGCAGCTCGCCCGCGTAGGCGAAGGCCGCCTCACCGTAGGCGAGCAGCGCCGGGACGACGAGGAACTCAGCCATCGCGGTTAGCCAACACCGTCTCGGCGCTGCCGCGCCAGCTCCGCAAGCTCGGCGGTGTCGCGCTCGAGCCGCGAGAGCTTGGCGGCGATGATCGCAACGTAGACGAGCAGGGTCACGAACACGACCCCGTAGGCCGCGACGACGTAATCGCTCTGGCTCATGCCGTCAGTATCTCCCGCAGCTCGCGCAGGTTCGCGTCGAGCCGCTTCCCGACGAGCTCGACCCGGTAGAGCGTGTACGCGAGCAGCGTGATCGCGAGCCAGCAGACGCAGAAGGCGAAGAACATCGTCCCCGTCATCTGCGGTCCGTCGCGCGTGAACGTCGTCGGGTGGATGAAGTCCTCGGCGAGGCGGATCGCGAAGAAACTGACCGGAATCAGGGCGACGCCGAAGAGCGCGTAGACGGCCGACAAATTCGCGCGCCGAGGTCCCTCCTCGATCGAGAAGCGGAGCATGAAGTAGGCCGAGTAGAAGAGGAAGAGGACGAGGAAGAGCACGAGCTGGTTTGAGTCCCAGACCCACCAATGCCCCCACGAGGCCTTGGCCCAGATCGACCCGGTCGCGAGCGTGAGCGCCCCGAAGATCGTGCCCTGGTGGATTGCGACGTAACTCTCGAGGTCGTAGTGCTCGTCGCCCTTCCAGAGCAGCCGCAGCGCTTTCCACGCCCCCCAGCCGAAGCAGGCGTACGCGGTCAGCGCGATCGGGACGTGGAAGTAGAAGATCTTCTGCGAGATCCCCTGATCGGCGTCCTCGGGGGCGACCCAGAACGCGAAGACGATCGCCAGCCCGACGAGCGCTGCGGAGAGCGCCGCGAGCGCCGGAACCGAGACGAGAAAGACCCTGCTATTCGGAGACGACGTACTCAAAGGACGCCCAGCACAGTATCGCGAAGACCGCGTCGTACAGACCGAGAAACAGGAGGTAGCGGCCGGGGTCGGTCGAGACGCTCGAGCCGACACCGCCGACGACGAGCGGGATCGCGAGCGGCAGGAAGAGCAGCGGCAGGATCAGCTCGCGCGTCCGACTTGCGGCCGCCATCGCCGCGAGCAGCGTCCCGACGGCGCAGATGCCGACGTTCGCGAGCAGCACGCCGAGGACGGCCTCCGCCTGCAGCGGCGAGAAGAAGAGAGCGAACGCCGGCAGGGCGACGAGCTCGATCAGGGCCAGGAAGACGAAGACCGCGGCGGACTTGCCCAGCCAGATCGCGCTCCGGTCGGACGGAGCGAGCACGAGCCCTTCGAGCGCGCCGCCCTCGCGCTCCGGCGCCCAGGCGCGAGCGAGCCCCAGCAGCGCGGTGAAGACGAGCGCGACCCAGAGAAGGCCCTGCGCCGCGACCTCGTCGGCCCCGGTCGGCAGCGCGAAGTGGAAGACGACGAGCGTCGAGAGGACGAAGAGGAGCATCGCGGGCAGCGTGTCGCGCGCGCGCAGCTCGAGCCGCAGGTCCTTGCGCGCGAGCGCGGCGACGTCGGCGAGATAGCTCATGCGAGCGCCACACGAGAGCTCGCGAGCGGCTCGACCCGCGCGGGCTCGTGCGTCGTCAGCAGGACGGTCGCTGTGCCGGCGAGCTCGGCGAGCTGTCGGTCGAGCAGCTCGGCTCCCTCGGCGTCGAGGGCGGTGAACGGCTCGTCGAGGACGAGCAGCTCCGGCTCGTGCAGCAGTGCGCGGCAGAGCGCAAGCCGCTGCGTCATCCCGCGCGAGTACGACGCCACCCGTTCGGCGCGGACGTCCCAGAGGCCGTAGCGCTCGAGCAGCATCCCGATCCGCTCGCGTCGCTCCGGCACGCGGTAGAGACGGCCGTAGAGGTCGAGGTTCTCGACCGCGGACAGATCGCGGTAGAGCAGCGGCTCGTGGCCGAGATAGCCGAGCGCACCGCGGCCGGCGGCGACCTCCAGTTCGCCGCTGCTCGGCGCGGCGAGACCGGCGACGAGCCGCAGCAGCGTCGTCTTGCCGGAACCGTTGGCTCCAGTGACAACAAGAAAGCCGCCGCGCTCGAGCCGGAAATCGAGCGGCCGCAGCGCCCGCCGCCGCCCGTAGCGCTTCTCGACCGCCCGCGCCGCGATCACAGGAGCACGTCGGCGAGGACGAAACAGAGGAAGACGATGCTGATGACGCCGTTGACGGTGAAGAAGGCGGCGTCGAGGCGGCGCAGGTCGCCGGGCCGGACGAGCGAGTGCTCGTACGCGAGCAGCGCGGCGACGGCTCCGACGCCGAGCCAGTAGAACAGGTCGACGTCGAGGCCCAGGCCGGCCAGGGCGAGCAACGCGACCGTCCCGACGTGGAAGAGACGCGCAGCGGCGAAGACGCCGCGCTCGCCGAAGCGGGTCGCCCAGGAGTGCAGACCCTGCTCGCGGTCGTGCTCGAGGTCGAAGAGCGAGTAGAAGAAGTCGAAGCCGGCGACCCAGAGCGCGACCGCGCCGCCGAGGGCAAACGCCTCCCACGGGAGCTCGCCTGTGACGGCGACCCAGGCTCCGACCGGAGCGAGCCCGAGTGAGCAGCCGAGCCAGAGATGGCAGAGCCAGGTGACGCGCTTGAGGTACGGGTAGACGACGAAGAAGAAGACCGGGATCGGCCAGAGCCAGCGCACGACCGGGTCGAGCTGGAAGACGGCGACGAGGAAGAGCGCGAGCGCGCCCGCGCAGAGCGCGAGCACCTGTCCGCGCGAGAGCGTCCCGGCCGGCAGCTCGCGGCTCGCCGTGCGGGGGTTGCGGGCGTCGATCTCCGCGTCGATCAGCCGGTTCAGGCTCATCGCCAGCGTGCGGGCGCCGACCATGGCCACCGTTACCCAGAGCCAGTCCGCCGCCGAGGGCGACTCGCCCAGCGCGAGCAGCATCCCGACGTACGCGAACGGGAGCGCGAATACGGTGTGCTCGAGCTTCACCAGCGAGGCGAAGCGGCGCGGGAGCGAGACGGCCGTCGTCGTCACGTCTGCCTGTGCGCCGTCTCGGCTTCGGCGAGCAGGCCGAGCGCGTGCCCGAGCGCGGGCTGCAGCACGGCGTAGCCGTCGCGGCAGCCGCCCGGCGAGCCCGGCAGGTTGACGACCAGGGTGCGCGCGTGGATGCCTGCCACCCCACGCGAGAGCAGCGCGTGCGGCGTCTTCGCCAGCGAGTCGGCACGGATCGCCTCGGCGATCCCGGGCGCCTCGCGGTCGAGCACCGAGCGCGTCGCCTCGGGAGTGACGTCGCGGGGTGCGACACCGGTGCCGCCTGTCGTGAGCACCACGGCGGCCGACTCGGCCAGCTCCGAGATCGCGGCGGCGATCTCTTCGGCCTCGTCGGGCACGATGCGGCGCTCGACCTCGTAGCCGTCGCCGGCGAGCAGGTCGGCGAGGACGTCACCGCTCGTGTCCTCGCGGGTGCCTGCGACGACGCCGTCGGAGACGGTCAGCACCGCGGCCCTCAAACGGCGGCCTTCGTCTTCTCGACCAGGGTCACCTCGGCGATCACCATGTCCTTGTCGATCGCCTTCGCCATGTCGTAGACGGTCAGCGCGGCGACCGAGGCGGCAGTGAGCGCCTCCATCTCGACCCCGGTCTGCGCCGTCGTCTCCGCGGCGGCCGTGATCTCGACGCCGTCGGCGACGACCTCGAGCGAGACATCGACGACCGAGAGCGGCAGAGGATGGCAGAGCGGGATCAGGTCGCTCGTCCGCTTCGCGGCCATGATCCCCGCGAGCTGCGCAGTCGTCAGCGCATCGCCCTTGGGCAGGTCGCCGAGCCGCCGTGCGGTCTCCGGCGCCATCCGCACCGATGCCCGCGCCACGGCGCGCCGCCGCGAGAGCGGCTTGCCGCCGACGTCGACCATGCGGACCGCGCCGGACTCGTCGACATGCGAGAGGTCGCTCATCGCCGCCGAATGCTACTCGCGCGGTCGAGATCGGCCAGCTGCGCCGCGATCCACTCCTCGAGATCGTGCTCCCGGACCTGGGCGCTGATCGCCCGACGGCGCTCGGCCCGCTCGTCCTTGCCCAGCTCGAGCGCCCGCTCGAGTGCATCCGCCGTGCCCGAAACGTCGAACGGATCGAGCGGGACGACCCAGTCACCGAGCTCCTCATAGGCGCCGGCGTTTACCGATAAGGCAACGGCCCCGGCTCGCTCGTTCACGATCGGCGCCTCCTTCGCGACGAGGTTGAGCCCGTCCATGACCGCGTTCACGAGCAGGACGTCGAACTGCTTGTACGCCGCGATCGACGCCGGGAAGTCGTCCGCGATGCGGAGCGTGAGCGCTCCTGGGAAGCGCTCCTCGACGGCCGCGGCCGCCGCCTCGATCCGGCGGCGCTCCTCGACGTACTCGGGAATCTCCTGCCGGGACGCGTCGAGCAGGGCGAGCATGCCGACGCGGCCACGCAGGTCGGGGCGGCGCTCGAGCAGCAACGCGAAGGCCTCGAAGCCACGGGGCACGTTCTTCGACGGGTCGGTGCGGTCGACCCGGAGGATCAGCTGCTCCGGCCGCTCAGCCGTGAGCTCACGCTCACGGGCAAGCACCGGCTCGCTGCCGGCGAGGGTCTCGAACTCCTCCGGGTCGATCGAGATCGGATGTGCGGTCACGCGTCGCTCGTCCGGGTCGAGCCCGAGGCTTCGGCAGGTGTCGAGGAACGCATGGCGCCACCGCTGCGTGTGGAAGCCGGCCACGTCGCAGGCGAGCAGCCCTTCGTGGATCTCGCGGACGATCCGCTCCGGGAGCACCGACCAGCCATCGGGCCCAACCCAGGGAATGTGCGTGAAGTGGGCGAGCGCGGTGTCGGGTCGCCGCTCGTGGACGAATGACGGAGCGACGTAGAGGTGGTAGTCGTGGAAGAGCACCGCCGCGGCCGGCTCGTGCTCGAGCTCCTCGACGACGGCAGCGGCGAAGTCGCGGTTGACCTCGACGTAGCCCTCGTCCCACGCGGGGCGGAGATCCTGCTCGGGATCGTGCTTGCGCTCCCAGAGCCCGTGCTGGACGAACCAGAGCGCCGGATTCGAGATCACGTTGTAGTAGAGGTCGTACGCCTCCGGAGGGTGAGCGACGAGCCGGAGCCGGTAGCGCGAGCCGTCGCGCGCGGTCTCCTCCACCGTGCCGGTGGCGGCGACGTCGCGGTCCTCATCCGAGATCGCGCTGGCGATCCAGGTGACGTCGTGGTGGGAGACGAGCGGGGCGAGCGCGGTGACGAGGCCGCCGGCGCCGCGCTTCACGATTCGGTCGCCTCCCTCGCGCCCGTACGCAATCGGCCCACGGTTGGAGACGACGATCAGCTTCCGCCGTTCGGTCATCGGACGGGGAGACTAGAGGAGCTTGACGAAGCGGAGGCGTGAGCCCTTGCCGCTCGGGCCGCCCTCGATCTCCACCTCGTCGGCGATCGAGCGGATGATCGCGATCCCGAGACCGCCCACGCCGAGGACGTCGCCGTCGTTCTTCGCGCCCTGCTCGAGCTCGAAGCCCGTGCCATCGTCGGCGACCTCGACGATCAACCTGTCGTCACGGAGCTCGAAGCTGATGTCGACGTGCCCCTCGCCGTTCTCGTAGGCGTGGCGCACGGAGTTGGAACACGCCTCGGTGAGGGCGAGCTTCAGATCGGCGAGCGTCTCGTCGGGGAAGGAGCGGACGCGGGAGAGCCCGGCCAGGGCGAGCCGGGAGAGCGTGATGTACTCAGGCTTGGCCGGAATCGTCAGCCGCACGGTGCGCCCGAAATCGGGGTCGCCCGTCGCCGTCAGTGCGTGCTCGCTCAACGTATCTTCTCCGCCCGTTCTACCGAAAGCTTCCGAACCCTCACAAGTTCTCACGCTTCCTCCCCGGAAACGCGCCGGTCTAAACCGGGTGCTTCAGCGGGTCGGGTTGAGCGGGCGCTCGGTGAGGTGCACGCGCACGGTCTCGCGCGCGCCATTGCCGCGCCGGAGCACGGTGACGGAGACGGTCTGGCCGGGGCGGAGGCTGTCGGTGACGATGCGGGCGATGTCGGCGGCGCGCTCGACCCTCTGGCCGGCGAAGCCGACGATCAGGTCGCCGCCGACGTTGATCGGCACGCCGTTGAAGACCTCCTGCTTGGAGGAGCCATGGAGACCGGCCTGCGCAGCGGGTGCGCCCGAGACGACGGCCTGGATCAGGGCGCCGCGCGGCGCGCCGAGCTTGTAGCGGCGCGCGAGCGCCGGGGTCACATCCTGCGTGGTGACGCCGACGTAGGCGTAGGCAACCTTGCCGTTCGAGATCAGCTGCACCATCGAGCGTCGAGCCGAGTTGATCGGAATCGCGAAGCCGACGCCTTCCGCGTTCCCGGAGTCCGAGCGGATCTGCGCGTTGATCCCGATTACGCGCCCCCGGGCGTCGAGCAGCGGGCCACCCGAGTTGCCATGGTTGATCGGCGCGTCGATCTGGATCGCGTCGGAGACGTCGTACGCGGACGTGAGCGAGTCGATCGAGCGCTCCGTGGCGGACACGACGCCGACCGCGAGCGAGCTCTCCTGTCCGAAGGGGCTGCCGATCGCCGCAACCGGCTCGCCGACGACGACACGGCTCGAGTCGCCGAGTGGAACGGGCGAGACGGCGTGATCCTTCGGATCGATCTTGACCAGCCCCGTGTCGTTGAAGAGGTCCCAGCCGACGATCGTGCCCGGGATCCGGTCGCCGTCGTGGAAGGCGACGTAGATCCGGTCGGCGCCGCGCACCGCCGCTCCTGAGGTTCCGGAACCGGACGTGGTGACGACGTGCGAGTTGGTCAGGATGTGACCCTCCTCGGAGACGATGAAGCCGGAGCCCTGCGCACGCTGCCCGTTCGGGAAGTAGGAGTAGATCGTGACGACCCCTTCCGAGCGGCTCGCGTAGATCTTCGCCGGGTCGAAGCCGTTGCCGAGCAGCGGCGCTGCCGACGGAGCCGACGCCTCGGAGCCGGTCTGCACAGTGGGAACGACGACGGTGCGGACGCCGCTCTCGCCGCCGACCCAGCCCGCTGCGGAGGCGATCACGAGCACGACCGCGGCGCCCACGCCGGCGGCCACGAGCGACACTGCTGCGAGAGCGCCGGGACGCATCTGGCTCACTGTAGCGACGCTCTCTCCGTTTTCACGTGGAAACGGACGCGGCCGGCTCCGCCGCGACCGATGTCGGTGCTGCGCCCAACACGACGCGCACGGCCGTGCGCCCGGGCCGTGAGTCGAGCACGACATCGCCGCCCATCATCTCGACCAGCTCGCGAGCGATCGCCAGCCCGAGCCCGCTGCCGGAAGCGACTGTCCCGTCGCCGCGATAGAAGCGGTCGAAGACATGGCCCGCATGCTCGGGTGCGACGCCGGGGCCGTCATCCTCGACCTCGATCAAGGCGTGCTCGCGGTCGGCCCAGGCCCGCAGCGTCACCCGTGTCCCTTCGGGCGTGTGCGTGAGCGCGTTGTCGAGCAGCGCCCGCACGACCTGGAGCACGCGCAGTTCGTCGGCGCGTGCGACCGGGCGGCCCTGCACGTCGGTCTCGACGACGTGCTTCCGGCGCTCCGCGAGCGCGCCGAACTCGGCGGAGACGACACGTGCAACCTCCCCGAGGTCGACCGGCTCGTGCTCGACGTGCATGCGGCCCGCATCGAGGCGCGAGAGGTCGAGCAGGTCGGTGGCGAGCTTCGCCAGGCGGTCGACCTGCTCGCGCATCGTCTCGAGGAACTCCTGCCGCGTCGCTTCGTCGACGTCCTCGTCCGCCATCAGCTCGAGGAAGCCGCCGAGCGAGAAGAGCGGCGTGCGCAGCTCGTGCGAGGCGTTGGCGATGAACTCGCTGCGCGCGCGGTCGAGTTTGCCGAGCCGCCCGCGCATCCGCTCGAACGCGTCGGCCAGGTCTCCGAGCTCGTCGTTGCCCGTGTCGACCACCGGCTCGTCGAAGCGGCCGCCCGCGATCCGCTCGGCCGCTCGCTCGAGCCGCAGGATGCGCTTCGCGTGCACCGACGCGACCAGGTACCCGGCGACCACGGCGAAGAGGAGGCCGATCAGGCCCGCGAACAGGAGCCTGCGCTCGATCAGCTTCAGGCTCGCGATCGGATCGGCGAGGGAGTCGCTGAGCAGGATCACGACCCCTTCGTTCTCGAGCGGCACCGCCACCTCGGCGAACCGGCGGCCGCCGCGCTCGACGGTGCCTCGCTCGATCGTACGGCTGCGCGTCGCGTCGAGTGCGATCGGATCGTGCGCGACGTCGAGTGATGCGGCCGTGTTCGAGTCGCCGAAGACGAACGGCTGGTCCTGCAGGATCGAGAAGACGACGACCCGCGCCTGGAAGATCGATGCCACCTTTTCGGCGAACTCCTGCTCGCTCCCGACCTGGGTCTCGTAAAGGCGTGCGACCTTCTGCGCGTCCGCCTCGAGCTGGTTCAGCTTGGCGTTGATCAGCTCGTTCTCGAGCGAGGGGACGACGATCAAGTAGACGACGCCGAGCGACCCGGCGACGATGACCAGAAGCGCCAGCGCCAGTCGGAGGCGGATCCCGCGGATCCTCGGGCGACGCACCGCGTCAGCGCTCCCGGAAGCGATAGCCGACGCCGCGCACGGTGAGGATCAGCTTCGGCGCATGTGGATCCTCCTCGATCTTCTCGCGCAGGTGGCGGACGTGGACGTCGATCGTGCGCGGCTCGCGGTAGTCGGCGCCGCCGCGCAGCCGCTCGAGCAGCTGGCGCCGTGAGAAGACGCGTCCCGGCGCGGCGGCGAGCACGCGGAGCAACTCGAACTCGACGAACGTCAGCTGCGCCTCGCTGCCCCGGACCTGCACCGTCCGGCGCGGGACGTCGATGGTCAGCTCGCCGGCGTCGATCACCTCGTCGTCGCGGTGCTCGCCCGGGCGCGGGGCCGCCGCCCGGCGCAGCAGCGCCCGCACGCGGCTGCGGAACTCGCGGATCGAAAACGGCTTCGTGATGTAGTCGTCGGCGCCGAGCTCGAGCCCCAGCACCTTGTCCAGCTCGTCGTCGCGCGCGGTGAGCATGATGATCGGGACGGTGCTCTCCGCGCGCAGGCGCTTGCAGACCTCGAGGCCGTCGAGCTTCGGCAACATCAGGTCGAGCACGACGAGGTCGACATCCTCTTCGGCGAAGCGCGCGAGCGCCTCCTCACCGTCGCGGGCGTGCACGACCTTGAAGCCGTCCCGCTCGAGCGGGTAGGTCAAGAGCTTCTGGATCGAGTCCTCGTCGTCGACGAGGAGGATGGTCGACGTTTCGGCCATGAACGAATGCTAGAGACGGCCGCGGTCTTCCCTACACTGGCCGGTGCAATGGCGCCGCCCAGACGAGCGCGGGCGCCACGCCCGCGCCCCCGCCGCGGCTCGGTCGAGAGGCCCGTGAACGCGCGGCTCGTGCGCGGAACCTGGCTCCTCGTCGCGCTGCCACTCCTCCTGACCGCCTTCAGCGTCGCGCGGCCGCAGCCGCTGCCGCCGCCGACGCTGCCGCCAACCTTCGACGTCGCGATCGCGGAGCAGCTCTCCCGCGATCTGGCGGCCAAGTATCCCGACCGTTCGCCTGGCTCTCCCGGCAGCCTGGGCGCAGCCGCCTGGATCTCGGACCAGTTCGAACTGTACGGCTTCGACCCCCGCATGGACCGGTTCACGGCGCAGATCCCGGGCCGCGGCGAGGTCGAGCTGCGAAATGTCGTCACCGTCGTCCGCGGCGCATCGCAGCGCACGATCGTCCTTACCGCGCACCGCGACAACATCGGTGAGGGACCGGGCGCCAACCACAACGCGTCCGGAACAGGCGCCCTGATCGAGCTGGCTCGCGCCTTCGCGTCGGTCGGCGGCGCGACACTCGTCCAGGCCAAGCCGACGTACACACTGGTTTTCGTCTCGACCGACGGCGGCGCGTTCGGGTCGCTTGGTGCAGCGCACTTCGCCGAGAGCTCGCCCTACTGGGAGAACGCGCTGGCTGTGATCAGCCTCGATGCGCTCGCGGGCTCCGGGCGGTCGCGGCTGGTGATCGCCGGGGACACCGCACGCTCCCCCTCTGCGTCGCTCGTCCGAACAGCGGCGCTCCGCGTCCTCGAGCAGACGGGCACGGAACCGGACCGGGACTCGGCCGTCCGCCAGCTGCTCGATCTCGGGTTCCCCTTCACGCTCCACGAGCAGGGCCCGTTCGTGGCGCGCGGT
Source organism: uncultured Gaiellaceae bacterium (assembly GCA_963705515.1). Lineage (GTDB taxonomy): Bacteria > Actinomycetota > Thermoleophilia > Gaiellales > Gaiellaceae > Gaiellasilicea. The sequence goes on along the minus strand of CAVPJV010000008.1, from coordinate 74,868 downwards.
ATCCCGGCCTTGACCCTGACGACGCTACCCGACGGCGCCGCCGAGGGATTCGCGACGACCGCTCACGACGACACGTTCGACGTGCAGACGCTCGCGGAGCTCGGCCGCGCGTCGCAGAACCTGATCGGATCGCTCGACGCCGGTCTCGAGCTCGCCCAGGGCACGACGAGCTACATCTACTTCGGCACCCGCATCGTCCGCGGTTGGGCGATCGAGCTCGTCTTGATGACGGCGCTGCTGCCGTTCCTGATCGGCACGATCGACCTCTTCGCGCACTGCCGGCGCCGCCGGATCCCGCTCGCGCCGGCCGCCCGCAGCCTCCGCCGCCGGCTCTACTTCTGGGGATACGCCGCAGCGATCATCTTTGCGGCGTCGCTGCTCGGCGCCTTCCCGCAGGGTGAGCCGCGACCACTGCCGCCCGAGCCGAGCCTCTACGAACCCTCGCCGGCGGTGCTCGGCATCCTCGGCGTGCTGCTGCTCACAGGCTGGCTCGTCGCCCGTGAGCGCCTGCTCCCCCGGCGGCCGACTCGGCCGGAGGAGACCCTCGCCGGCCACACGGTCGCCCTGGTCGCGCTCGGGCTGATCGCACTGCTCGTCGTCGCGACGAACCCGTTCTCACTCGTCTACCTGCTGCCGTCGCTCTACGCCTGGCTCTGGCTGCCGCAGGCGCAGGCGTCCGGGCCGCTGGCGCGCGGGGGCCTGTTGGTGCTCGGCTTCACGGGGCCGCTCCTCCTCCTGCTCTCCTTCTCGACCCGGCTCGCGCTCGGGATCGAGACGCCGTGGTACCTGCTCTCGCTCGTCTCCGTCGGGTACGTCCCGTGGATCGTCGTCGCTCTCGCCTTCGCCTGGCTCGCCGTCGCGGCGCAGCTGACCGCCCTGGCCGTCGGCCGGTACGCCCCGTATTCGGAGCGCCGGATCCCGCGAAACGGGCCACGGCTCCGGTTGCTCGGCGGCCGTGTTCCTCGCGACGAGCGCGGCGCGTTAGAAGGCTGAGGCGCTCGGCAACCCTCCTACCGCAACGGGAGATAACGAACGCGCTCGCCCGGCTCCAGCTGGCCCTCGCCGCTGAGCACGAGCACGAGCGCGTCGGCGCCGGCGGCGCGGGCGATCATGTGCGACTCCTGGCCGGACAGCGGCTCCAGCAACGTCCCAGCGGCGTCGCGCCGGGTACGGGCGCGGGCGAGCTCGTCGCGCGCCGCGTTCCGGCGTAGAGGCGCCGCGAGCCTGGCGGTCTCGAAGGCCGGCCTCGGATCGGCCGCACCCTGCAGCGCCAGCAGCGCCGGACGCACGAACAGCTCCACCCCGACGAGCGCGGAGACCGGGTTGCCCGGGAGCCCGAAGACGAGCGTCCGCCCGCGGACCCCGAACGCGAGCGGCTTGCCCGGCCGAACCGCGACACCCCAGAAGTCCTCCTCGACTCCGAGCTCGGCCAGGATCTTGCGGACGAGGTCGTGCGGACCGACGGAGACGCCGCCGGAGCTGACCAGCACATCCGCCTCGAGCCCGCGCTCGAGCGCCCGCCGGTGCTGGCCCTCGTCGTCCGGGACGGGGCCGATCCGCTCCACCTCGGCACCGCCGGCCTCGAAGGCGGCCGCGAGCATCGGCGCGTTCGACTCGTAGATCTGCCCCGCGCCCAGCTGCTCTCCGGGCGCACGCAGCTCGGTGCCGGTGCTGAGGACGACGACCTTCGGCCTCCGGGCGACAGTCACCTCGGCGACGCCCACGGCGGCGAGCGCGCCGATCTGGGCCGCGCCGACCCGCGTGCCGGCGGAGAGCAGGATGTCGCCGGCGCGGATGTCGCCGCCGACCGGCCGGACATTGGCGCCGCGGTCGACTGGCGTAGGAACTTCCAACTCGTTGTCTGATTCGACAACGATCTCGATCGGGACGACCGAGTCCGCACCGTCCGGTACGGCGCCGCCGGTGGAGATCGCCATCGCCTCGCCGGTCATCAGCGCCCGCTCGGCCGGCAACCCGGCTGCGACGCGGGCAACGACGGGCAGGCGGCCGGGCGTGTCTTCGGCCCGAAGGGCGTAGCCGTCCATCGCGGAGCTCGCGAACGGCGGCAGGTCGACCGCCGCCGTGACGTCTGCGGCGAGGAAGCGACCCGCAGCCTCGCCGACCGGCACCCACTCCGAGTCGAGCACAACCGCACGGGCCAGGACGCGGCGCAGGGCCTCGTCGATCGACAGCAAGCCGCTCATCGGGCATACGCTAACGGCCGTGATCTCGGTGGTCGTCCCCGTGCACGACGAGGAGCTCTGCGTCGCGCTGCTGCACGACGAGCTCTCGTCCGCGCTCGAGCCGCTCGGCCGGCCGTGGGAGGTCGTCTTCGTCGACGACGGCTCGACCGACGGCACCTTCGCGGCGCTGACGCGCCTGCACGCGCAGCACGACGACGTGCGCGTCGTTCGCCTCCGGCGCAACTTCGGCAAGGCCGCCGCGCTACAGGCCGGCTTCGAGGAAGCCCAGGGCGACGTCATCGTCACGATCGACGGCGACCTCCAGGACGATCCCGCCGAGATCCCGCGGCTGCTCGCAAAGCTCGAGGAGGGCTTCGACCTCGTCTCGGGCTGGAAGACGAAGCGGCGCGACCCGCTGACCCGGCGGATTCCCTCGCGCATCTTCAACCGCGTCACCGGCCGGCTCTCGGGGCTGCGCCTGCACGATCTCAACTGCGGCCTCAAGGCCTACCGCGCCGAGGTCGTCCACGGACTTCGCATCTACGGCGAGCTGCACCGCTTCATCCCCGTGCTCGCCCACTACCGCGGCTACCGCGTCGCCGAGCTCCCGGTCAACCACCGTCCGCGCGAGCACGGTCGTTCCCGCTACGGGATGGAACGTTACGTCCGCGGCTTCCTCGACCTGCTCACCGTGACGTTCATGGGCCGCTACCGGCACCGGCCCCTGCACCTCTTCGGCGGCGTCGGCCTGGTGCTCGGCGCGGTCGGCACGCTGCTGCTCGTCTACCTGACCGTGCTCAAGCTGACGGGCGAGGCGATCGGGCACCGGCCGCTGCTGACGCTCGGCGTCCTCCTCGTCGTCGTCGGGGTGCAGCTCGTCTCGCTCGGCCTCGTCAGCGAGCTCATCGCGAGTCACCACGAGGAGCGGACGGGCGGCCGCCACCTCGAGCAGCACGTGGACGAGATCCTGCGCTGAGCCTCCGCGTTCTCTACTTCGGGACGTACGAGCGTGACTACCCGCGAAACGCGCAGGTGATCTCGTGCCTGCGCGGCGCAGGCGTGGAGGTGATCGAGCGGCATGCGAACGTGTGGGAACGGCAGCGCCACAAGTGGTCGCTCGGGCTCGCTGCCGCGCTCCGAATCGGCGTGGCCGAGACGCGCCTGCTCTTCGGCGGGCGCCGCGAGCGTTTCGACGCGGTCATCGTCGGCTATCCCGGCCACTTCGACGTCCCGGCGGCACGGCGGATCGCCCGTGGGCGGCCGGTCGTCTTCAACCCGCTCGTCTCGCTGCACGAGACCCTCGTCGAGGACCGCGGCCGTTTCTCGGCCGGCTCGCCCGCAGCAGGTGTCCTGCGCCAGGTCGACCGGCTGGCGCTCCGGCGCGCCGACCTGGTCGTCGCCGACACCGCCCAGAACGCACGGCATCTCGCCGAACTCGCCCAGCTCCCCGCCGAACGGCTGGCGGTCTGCTTCGTCGGCGCCGAGGAACGGCTCTTCCGAGCCGGTTGGCAGCCGCCGCAGGAGTTCCATGCGCTCTTCGTCGGCAAGCTGATCCCGCTCCACGGCGTCGAGACGATCCTCGCCGCGGCACGGCTCGCGCCCGAGATCCCGTTCCGCATCGTCGGCAGCGGCCAGCTCGACGGGCTGCTGGCCAGGCGCCCGCCGAACGTCGAGTGGGTCGAGTGGGTCGAGTACGATGACCTGCCCGAGGAGCTCCAGCGGGCGGGGTGCGCGCTCGGGGTCTTCGGCACCTCGGCGAAGACGGGCCGAGTGATCCCGAACAAGGCGTTCCAGGCGCTTGCCTGCGGGACACCGCTCGTGACCGCGGACACCCCGGCTGCACGCGAGCTGCTCGACGGCGAAAGCGCGTTGCTGGTTCCCGCCGGCGACCCCGAGGCGCTGGCGGCAGCGGTGCGGCGGCTGGCAAGCGACGCCACGCTCGCGCGCCGGATCGGTGACGGCGGGCTCGCTGCCTACCGGGCGCGGGCGAGCGAGGCGGTGCTCGGCGAGCGGTGGCGGGACCTGGTCCAGCAGCTCGTCGCTCGATGACGCCGTCCCGGTTCGTGTGGCTCGCGACCGCCGCCTTTGCGTCGGGATTCAGCGCGCTGGCCGTCCTGCGGCATCGGGCCTTCGGCAGCGGCCGCTTCGATCTCGGGAACATGACCCAGGCCGTCTGGTCGACCGCGAACGGCGACGTGCTCTCCGTCACCGACGTCCACGGCCGGCAGATCTCGCGGCTGGGCTCGCACTTCGACCCGATCCTCGTGCTCCTCGCACCGCTCTGGTCGCTCTGGCCGAGCCCGGAAGTGCTGCTCGTCGCCCAGGCCGTGGCCGTTGCGGCGGGAGCCCTTCCGGTCTTCTGGCTCGCGCGGGCGCACCTCGACTCGGAGCGGGCGGCGGCGGCGCTCGCGCTCGCATACCTCCTCTTCCCACCCGTCCAGTGGCTGACCGTGAGCGACTTCCATCCCGTCTCGCTCGCCTGCCCGCTCCTCCTGTTCGCCTGGTGGTTCCTCGACCAGCGCCGGCTACTGCCGTTCGCGCTCTTCGCGGCCGCAGCCTTGGCGACGAAGGAGCACGTCGGCCTGACGGTCGCCGCAATGGGGGTCTGGTACGCGATCCGCTATCGGGAGCCGAGAACGGGATCCGCCATCGCCGTCGTGGCCGGCTCGGTCGCGCTGGTCGCCGCGCTCGTGATCGTGCCCCACTTCGCGCCGGCCGGTGTCTCCGCGTTCGAGAGCCGCTACGACTCGCCGTCGCTGGACGGGCGCGACCTCCGCTACCTGGCTGCGCTGCTGCTGCCGCTCGGCCTCCTCCCGCTCGCTGCGCCGCTCGCGCTTCTGCCGGCTCTGCCCGAGCTCGGATTGAACCTGCTCTCGAGCACGATCACGCAGACCTCCGTGAAGACGCACTATGCGGCGACGGCGATCCCGGCGCTGCTGGCGGCGACGGTCTACGGCGTCGCCCGAGTCGGTGAGCGCGCCGGCTACGTCGTCGCGGTGGCGGCCCTTTGCGGCGCGATCGCGCTCGGGCCGGTCGGCCACGTCGACGTCGGCGCGGGGCCTCACGAGGCAGCGGCCCGGCGCGCGCTCGCCGTCGTCCCCGACGATGCGCCCGTCAGCGCGACCAACGGGCTCGGCGCTCATCTTTCGGCGCGCCGGCGGATCTTCAGCTTCCCCGTGCTCCGAGAGGCCGAGTGGGTCGTCGTCGACACACGACGGCTCACCTTCCTCGACAGCCTCCGGCCCGAGCGGGCGCGGCCGGCGCTCGCGGCACTTCGGCGCAACCCGAACTGGCGGCTCGTCTTCGCGGAGGACGGAGTGCTCGTCTTCCGGCGCCGCTAGCGCGGAATCGCCTGCGGAAGCAGGTACGCGCAGAAGCAGAGCGAGATCAGCTGCGCGCGGCGATCGTCCTCGGCGGCGGCGAGCGGCACCGCCCAGATCGCGTACCACGGGGTCAGCCAGGGCGTCGTCGCGAGCAGCAGGCAGCCCGCAAGCCCGAGCCTGACGCGGCCTCGTGCGGCCTCCCGCCCGAGCCAGAGGAGACCGGCCGCGAGTGCCGCAACCGTGAGCACGACCGTGAGCGCGTGCGGCACGCCGAGCTGTTCGAGCCGATGCGGGAGCGCGTAGCTCGACTGCTCTGCAGCGTTGCGGGCGAGCGGGCCGACCGACCGCACCCAGTCGAGGCCGTACCGCGAGGTGGCAAGGCCGACGATCGCAGCAGCCATAACCGCGAAGCCGGCATGGCCGACGGGCCGGCGCGCGGCACGCGCGGCGACCGCGCGCAGCCCGAAGAAGACGAGCGGCACCCACTTGATCAGCACGGCGAGCGCCCACGCCGCGCCCGCGAGCTGCCGCCGTCCGGCGGCGGCGAGGGCAAGTGCGGCGAGCGTGAGCGCGATCAGGATGGAGTCGTTGTGACCGCCGCCGGCGAAGTGAACCGCGAAGAGGGGGTTCCAGCCGACGAGCGCCGCCGCGTAGACCTTGGCGCGGGCGAGCCGGGCGGCGAGGAGGGTGCAGGCGAGGACGCCGGTCGCCGCGAGCACCTTGTAGATCCACGCCGCAGCCGCGGCAGAGGATCCGGACGCGAGCGCGACGCCCTCGGAGAGGAGCGTGAAAGCAGGCCCGTAGACGGACGTCGTGTCGCGCCAGTCCGCGCCCGCCTTGTCGAAGGCGGGATCGCCCGGAAACTCGCTCGGCGTATCCACGTATGGATCGCCGTCGTGAACCGCCGCGATCCGGCCGTACTCCCAGTATGTCCATGCGTCCGTCGAGACGAGCAATGGGCCGGCGAGCGGGATCAGCTGGATCACGAAGGCGGCGACGAGGACGGCTCGCAGCGCCGGCGTCGCCCTTCGTAGCAACACCAGCCCGGCCACGTACGCGGCGAAGGCGAGGACGAGCAGCGCGAGGAAGAGCGCGCCGAGCGAGCCGCCGTCCGCGCGCCCGCCGTGGGCCGGCACGAGCGGCGCAGCCTCGAACCACGCGCAGGCGACGCAACCGGCGACGAGCACGCCGACCGCACCTGCAGCGAGCAGGCTCGCGCGGGTCAGGGCAACTCGGGCCCGGTGGTCGCCGGCGGCGGCGGTGCAGTCGTGGCCGGCGGGACAACCGGCGTCGCCGGCTGTGGCGTCGGCGCAGGCTGCGAAGCCGGCGGCGCATCAGGCACAGAGTCGGTCGGCTGGGTCGTCGTCGTCTCAGTGGTCGTCGCGGGCGGCGTGTAGTCGTTGTCCTGGTAGTAGCCGAACGACCTGGCGTACTGGCCGCGCTCGAAGTCCTGCCACTCGGGAAGGTCGCGCGGCTCGGCGAAGTCGACGGGCTCCAGCTGGCCGATCGCGGAGCTCATGAAGAGCCGCCAGATCTGGGCCGGGAAGGTGCCGCCGGCGACGCTGATGCCGTGCACGTTCGTCATCGGCACTTTGCCGCGCGGGTAGCCGACCCAGACAGTGGTGCCCAGCCGCGGCGTGTAGCCGCAGAACCAGGCATCCGAGTGCTCCTCCGTGGTGCCCGTCTTGCCGGCAGCCGGCGCGCCGTAGTTCGCCCCGACTCCGGTGCCGTACTGGACGTTCTCCTCGAGGATCTTCGTGACCGTGTAGGCGACACCGTCCGAGATCACGCGCTTGCGCTTCGGCTTCCCCCAGCCCGCGTTCTTGTCCTCTCCGGTCGGGAGGATCACCTTGCGAATCGCCATCGGCTCCGAGTAGATCCCGCCGGCGGCGAGGGTCGCGTACGCGGACGCCATGTCGAGTGGCGAGACGTCCATCGCGCCGAGGCCAATCGAGGGGACGAAGGCGCCGTCGACCGAGAGCGGCGAGCGGACGCCGAGCTTCGTCGCCATCTCGGCGACCGCCTCGGGAGTGACATCGAGGGTGAGCTGCGCGTAGACGGTGTTGTCCGAACGGAGCGTGGCCCGTTCGATCGTCGTCCAGCCGGTGTAGCTGTGGTCGTAGGTCTCCGGGCACCACCAGCTGCCGTCCTCGCAGTTCCCGTTTGGATCGGGGCGGTAGAAGAACGGCGCGGAGAGATACGTCGTCGTCTCGGGGTTGATTCCTTGCTCGACCGCCGCCGCCAGCACGAACGTCTTGAACGTCGAGCCGGACTGCCGGCGGGCCTGCGACAGGAGGTTGAACTGGTTCTTCTTGTTCCCCGGGATCACGGCCGTCATCGCGCGGATGGCGCCGTTCTTCGGGTTGATCGAGATCAAGCCGGCGGCCGGGTCGTCGGGCTCGTAGAGCGTCTCCGTGATCGCCTTCTGAGCGGCGCGCTGGAAGCGGGGATCGATCGTCGTGTAGACCTTGAGCCCGCCGGAGCGGACGGTGGCGGCGCCGTACTCGGCGATCAGCTGGTCGCGGACGTAGCCGAAGAAGTCCGGCTCCCGGATCTCCTTGTAGAGCTTGCCGGCCTTGAGCCCGAGCCCGCGTTTGACCGCCCAGTCGTACTGCTTCTGGGTGATGTCCCCTTCGTTCAAGAGCGCCTGCAGCACCTGGTTGCGGCGGCCCTTGGCGACTTCCTCCTTCTGGAACGGGTTGTAGTCGCTCGGCGCCTGGGGCAGCCCGGCGAGCATCGCCGACTCGGGCAGGTTGAGCTCGCTCGCGTGCTTGGAGAAGTAGGTCTGCGCAGCCGCCTCGATCCCGTACGCGAGGTTGCCGTAGTAGACCTGGTTCATGTAGGTCGCGAGGATCCGGTTCTTCGCCCACGCCTTGTCGAGCTTGATCGCGAGACACGCCTCCTTCAGCTTCCGCTCGACCGTCTTCTCGCGGCCGATGTAGAGGTTGCGCACGAGCTGCTGGGTGATCGTCGAGCCGCCCTCGACCACCTGGCCGGCGCTGACGTTCTTCCAGAGCGCCCGGGCGATGCCCTCGACGTCGATGCCGTCGTGCTGGTAGAAGCGCCGGTCCTCAATCGCGACGGTCGCCTTCGGCATCCAGTCGGCGATGCGATTGAACGGGACAGGCTGACGGTTCCGCTCCGCCGGGATGACGCCGAGCCGGGAGTTGTCGGCGGCGTAGATGAACGTGTTGGAGCCGATCTCGACCTGCTGCAGCGAGTTGAGGTCGCAGGAGGAGCCGAAGGTCGCGACCCCGGTCACAGCCGCACCCGCGACGACGAAGAGCAGGGCGAGCACGGCGACGACGGCGAGCACGACGGCGCGACGTCTCGTGTGCTTGCGCTCGGTCCGCCGGCGCTTGCGGCGCCGCCTGGCGTAGATCTCGTCGTCGAGCCCTCGGCTGCCGCGTGGCGGCGTCATGCAAAGATCCCGCGCTCGCGCAGGCGGTCGTGCGCGCGCAGGCGGAGCTCGTGCTCGCGCTTCTCAGCCGCGGCCTCGCTCTCGGCCCAGGCGCGCAGGGTCAGGGTCGGCGACCCGTCCAGGGACGAAACAAAGACCTCATCCCGCTCGCCGGGAACCTCTGCACGAAGGTCCTCGACGAGCTGGCGAAGGTCTGACGTGGGTGGAACCTGCACAGTGACCTCGGCGTACTTCGCAGCGCTGCGAATCGTGGAGTTCGTGATGGTATCCGAGGCCAACTTCTCGTTCGGGACCACGAGCCGGGCGTTGTCCTCCGTGCGGATGAAGGTGTACATCAGCCCGATCTCCTCGACCGCGCCGGACACGCCGCCCACCTCGACCCAATCGCCGAGCCGCAGCGGCTGCGTCATCGCGATCATCAGCCCGGCGACGAAGTTGCCGAGCGTGCGCTGTGACGCGAAGCCGATGATCAGCCCGAGGATCGCGGAGGAGGCGAGCAGGCCGCCGGCGACCGCGCGCACCTGCGGGATCACGAGCAGGGCAGAGAGCACACCGATCGTGACGATCATCGCGGTGACGGCCCGGCGCAGCACCTTGTAGCGCGTCATCGCCTCCGGGGAGCGGTTCAGGCCCATGATCCGCCGGTCGATCAGGCGCGCGGCGATCAGCGTCAGGGCGAGGACGATCCCGATCACGAGCAAGCGCTGCCACAGCTCCATGCGGCCGAATTCGACAGCCGGGCGTGGGTTCCTCAATGCGACGGGGCGCACCTCTGCTCCAATGGCGCGGTGAGACTCGCGCTCTGGATCTTCTTCGTCGGCGGCTTCGCGGCGCTCAACCTCTACAGCCGCGCCGTCGGCCCGAAGCCCGCCGACGACGTCATCTACCAGTACGACTTCGCGATCGGCAGCCTCGCGGGCTACGCCGTCCTGCTCTCCCTCGTGCTGGCGTTGACGATCGGTCTCCCGCGCCGGCAGGTGCTGGCGCTGCGCCCGCCGGCCTCGTGGGCAAAGGCACTCGGGCTCGCGCTCGGCGCGCTGATCGTCATCTACATCGGCGCGGCGCTCGCACTCTCGCTCTCCCACGCGGGAGACGAGCAGAACCTGACCCCCGAGGGTTGGGACAGCAGTCGTGCCGGCGCGTACGCGCTCAGCTTCGTCGCCGTCGTCTTCGCCGCCCCGATCACGGAGGAGCTCCTCTACCGGGGCGTCGGCCTCTCGCTGCTGCTCGAGCGCACGACAGCCCCGGTGGCAGTGGGGGTGACCGCGCTCTTCTTCGGGCTCGGCCACGGCCTCGTGCTCTCGCTGGCGGCGTTCATCTGGTTCGGCATCATCGTCGCGCTCGTCCGGCTCCGAACCGACAGCATCTACCCGGCGATGGTCGTCCACTGCTCCTTCAACGCGATCGGCATGATCGCGCCCCTGCTCATCTGATCGTCGGGGTATTGTCGATGTTGTGCGCGGCGCGATCGTCTTGTTCGCCGGTCTCGCCCTCGCGGCTTCGGCGACCGCTGCGCCACCCGCCGTCACCGCCTCCGCCACGCCGTCAGCGGGAATCGCCCCGCTGCGGGTGACGCTGGGGGCCGGCGGCGACGCGGCCCTCTACGCCTGGGATCTCGGCGACGGCACGATGGCCTCCGGCGCGCTCGTCACCCACGTCTATCCGGCCGGCCGCTTCACGGCGACGGTGACGGCGACGAACGCCGCCGGGGAGACGTCGCAGGCGCAGGTGCAGGTCGTCGGCTCACGCCGGACGCTCTCACTCTCGGCTCCGCGCACGGCCGACTACGACGGCGCGGGCACGCTCACCGGCGTGCTCCGGCCCGCCGTGCGAGGCGCCCGCGTCCAGGTCTACCGCGCGAACACCTACGTCACCTCGGCGAGGGTCGGCGCGACCGGCCGCTTCCGAGCCCGCATCCTCCTGCGCTCGCCCGGGCCCTACCACGTTCGCTTCGGCGGCGTCCGCTCGCCCGCCCGTACGATCGTGCTCCGTCCGGAGCTGCAGGCGAGCCTGCCGGCGATCGCCCCGGTCGGCGGCGCGCTGACGCTCCGCCCGAGGCTCGTCCCTGCACGCGCCGGCTCCGTCCGCGTGCGTGTGTTCCGCGACGGCCGGCTCGTGCGCAGCGCCGGGAGGATCCCGACGGCCGGCCCGGGCTCGATCCGGGTCGAGCTGACGACCGCGCCGCGACCCGGGTACACGCGAGTTCGGCGGACGCTCAGGACGCAGGTCGTCCAGCCCTCGCTCGGCCCAGGATCGCGCGGTCCGAGCGTGCTCGCGCTCGAACGTCGACTCGCACAGCTCCACTACGCGCTCCGCGGCACCGACGCTGTCTACGGCCAGGACACGTTCGAGGCGGTGCTCGCCTTCCAGAAGGTGAACGGCCTGCCGCGAACGGGGCGGGTCGAGGACTGGCTCTGGCGCCGGCTCGCGCGTGCCGGGGTTCCGCGCGCGCAGCTCACCGGCGACTACATCGAGGTCGACAAGACACGCCAGGTGCTCTTCATCGTCGACGACGGCGTGGTCACGAAGGTCGTCCACGTCTCCACCGGCGCGACCGGCAACACACCGCTCGGCAGCTGGCGCGTCTATCGCAGGGTGCCGGGTTGGGACTGGGTGCTCTGGTACCCGATGTACTTCAAGGGCGGCTTCGCGATCCACGGCTACCCGTCCGTCCCGGCCTATCCCGCCTCGCACGGCTGCATCCGCATCCCGATGTGGATCGCCCCTACGCTCTACGCCATGCACGGCCAGGGCACGACGGTCGTCGTCCATCTCTGATGGCCGGCCCCGACACATCCGACCCGCTGATCCGCCAACTGCGCGAGCAGATCTCCGACAACGACGTCGCGATCGTCGAGGCCGTCAACGCGCGGCTCAAGCTCGTCGCCCGCCTCAAGCGGGTGAAGGAGGAGCGTGGGATCGACTTCCTCGACCCGGCGCGCGAGGAGTGGATGCTGCAGTACCTGACGCGCGCGAACCGGGGCCCGCTCTCACCAGAGGGGCTGCGGGAGATCTACACGGAGCTGCTCGACCTGAGCAAACGCGAAGTCGCGCGCGGAGAGGAGAGCTAGCTCTCGTCCGGATCGGACGCGAACTCGTCCGGCGAGACGGTGTCGAGGAACGCGCGGAACTCGTCCGGATCGAGGTCGGCGAGCGGCGGCACCCCGAGACCAGGGGCGAGGTCGGAATCCGACCCGTCGCTTTCGAACTCGACGCCCGACTCCTCGATCACCTCGTCCGCGACGTAGATCTTCGCCCCGGAGCGGACTGCGAGCGCAATCGCATCAGAGGGCCGCGAGTCGATCTCGATCTCGGACCCGTTCCGCTGCAGCGTGATCCGGGCGTAGTAGGTGTTCTCGCGCATCTCGGTCACCGCGATCGAGATCACCTCCGCGTCGAGCTGGCCGACGACGTCGTTGAGCAGGTCGTGCGTCATCGGCCGCGCCGGCGCCGCATTCTGCAGCTTGACGAGGATCGCCGCGGCTTCCGGGTGGCCGATCCAGATCGGGAGGAAGCGATTGCCGTCGGCCGTCTTCAGCAGCACGATCGGCTGCTTGCCGACCATGTCGAAGCTGACGCCGTAGATGACCATCTCTCGCATCGACAAGGCCTCTCGCTCAGTGTAGCCACCGCCTGCGGGCGTCAATCCCGGGCGTCGTCCAGCTCCGCGATCGGCACGCGAATCGTCTCGCCGGTCTCGGCGTCCTCCAGGTCCACGCGCCGCTCGGGCACGCCCATCGGGTCGAGCCCGCGCACGATGTACCGCTTGCCCTCGTAGTCGAGGAGGTCTCCGATTCGCATGTCCGCAAGAAGACGCCGACGCCAGGCGCCTCTTTACTCCTGTCGTCACCTGGAGCCGAGCCGGCCATCCCTGAGTCGAGTGCCCGTATCCCGAACGTGCGGGGTGCGGTTGCATCTCGATGGTCGACCTCTGGCTCCACGACATCGAGTCGCTCGAGGCGGTGAAGCAGGACGAGCACACCAAGCGCCTCTGCCTGCGCATGGCGGCGATGTCCCAGCCGGTAGGCTGGCGCCGTTCATCGCCAATCTGCACCACAACGACGAGCTCGACGACAGTACCAAGGGGACGCTTGCGGAGATCGCCGACGACGCGAACTTCCTGCTCGCCCTCGAAGACTACGTCCGGCGCACGCGCCTCGTCCACTGAAGTCCCGGCGCGGGAGAGTGGGCGATCCTGGAAGTGCCCTCCTATTGCGGAGGCAGCTGGAGGTCAATGTTTCTCAACATCCTGGTGGCGATCAATGATTCGCCCGCTGCGCAGCAGGCGCTTGAACAGGCGGTCGACCTCGCGCGGGCCGGAAACGCGAAGCTGACGCTCATCACGGTCGCGCCACCGCTCTCGAGTTACGTGACACTGGCCGGCGTGAGCGCCGAGACGATGCAGGGCGAGCTGGATCGGTGGGCCGAGGGCATCCTCGAAGAAGCGGCTCGCTCGGTGCCTGACGACGTCATCGCCCACACGGTCCAGCGCAGCGGTCCCGCCGGGCCCGAGATCGTGCGCGAGCTGGCGCGCGGCGGCTACGACCTGATCGTGCTCGGAACTCGCGGGCGCGGGCGTGCGCAAGAGGGGCTGCTGGGAAGCGTCAACGGCTACGTCCACTTCCATGCGCGCGTTCCACTCTTGTCGGTTCCCGATCAGACCAGCCCGACGACGAAGAGCTGAATGCTGTCGAGGGCCCTCCGCTCGACAGCCGCCGCGGGTCTGCGCAGCGGCAGGCGCGACGCCCTTTAGGTTGTCGCCATGTGGCGACGTGGACCGAGCAAGGCCCCGAACCGGCGCATCGTAGCCCTCTCCGCGACCCACGATCGCAGCGCACCCGAGCATCCGCTCGACGACGTCCTGCCGGGCGAGGCGCGCGTCCTCGTCGCCGCGCACGAGTCGCTTGCGGGTCGCCGCCGCGGGGCGCGCCGCTACTGGCCGTTCCTCGGTCCGGCCTTCATCGCCGCCGTCGCCTACGTCGACCCCGGGAACTTCGCCACCAACATGGCCGCGGGCGCGAGCTTCGGCTATCTCCTGCTCTGGGTCGTGCTCGCCGCGAACCTCATGGCGATGCTCGTGCAGTCGCTGAGCGCGAAGCTCGGGATCGCCACTCGCAAGAACCTGGCCGAGGTCTGCCGCGACCGCTTCTCGCGGCCGATCAACATCGCGCTCTGGATCCAGGCCGAGCTGATCGCGATGGCAACCGACGTCGCGGAGTTCGTCGGCGCGGCGATCGGACTCAACCTGCTCTTCGGGATCGCGCTCTTCCCGGCGGCGCTCCTGACGGGGGCGGCGGCGATGGTCCTGCTCGGCCTGCAGGCACGAGGCTTTCGCCGGCTGGAGGCGGTCATCGCGGCGCTCATCGGGGTCATCGTGCTCGCCTTCGCGTTCCAGGTCGTGCTCGCGGATCCGTCTCCGCAGGACATCGCGCATGGCTTCGTCCCCGGTTTCAGCGGGATCGAGAGCGTCCTCCTCGCGGTGGGGATCATCGGCGCGACGGTCATGCCACACGTCATCTACCTGCACTCGGCACTCACTCAGCACCGCGTCGTCGGGGTGACGGATGAGGAGAAGCGGCGCATCTTCCGCTTCGAGCTCGTCGACGTCGTGATCGCGATGATCATCGCGGGCTTGATCAACATGAGCATGCTCGTGATCGCCGCGTCGACCTTCTACGAGAACGGCCTCTTCGATGTCGGCGACAACCTCACGGACGTCTACGACACGCTGGGCGCACACCTCGGCGGGCATGCCGACCTCCTCTTCGGCGTTGCGCTGCTCGCATCCGGCCTCTCCTCGTCGAGCGTCGGGACCATGGCCGGGCAGATCGTCATGCAGGGCTTCATCGGGAGGCAGATTCCGCTCTTCCTGCGACGCGTCATCACGATGCTCCCCGCGTTCGTCGTCGTCGCGATCGGCGTCGACCCTTCCCGGGCGCTCGTGCTGAGCCAGGTCGTCCTGTCGTTCGGTATCCCGTTCGCGCTCGTACCGCTCATCCTCTTCTGCCGCGACCGGCGCCTGATGGGACCGCTCGTGAGCCGGCGCTCGACGACGGTCGCAGCCGTGCTCGTGGCGAGCCTGATCATCTCCCTGAACGTCTTCCTGCTCGCCGGCACGTTCGGGATCGTGGACATCTGATGCAACTCGGGCCCTCGCGGCCCCGCCAGGACCAACCGGGGAAACGCTTCTTCGCGGTTCTTTCATGGGCGATCCTGGATTCGAACCAGGGACCTCCGCCTTATCAGAGCGGCGCTCTAACCAGCTGAGCTAATCGCCCGCGGACGGCGATTGTAGCTAGAGACTTTCGAGGACTTCGACGAGCTCCTCGAGCCTCAGCTCCTCGCCGAAATGGATCTCGAGCTTGCCGGCGCTGACGCGCGCGGGCAGGCCGGTGAGCCGCTCTGCCGCGCTGCGGGCGCGTTCCGCGAGGGCGGGATCGACGGACGGCGACGACCGAGGGCGTCGGGCGGCCCCACCGTCCTGGGCAGCCTTCTCGGCAGCGCGGACCGACATCCCGTCGCGGGCGATCCGCTTCGCGAGCTTCTTGCGCGCGTCGTGGTCGGGGAGCGAGAGCACGGCGCGAGCGTGACCCTCGGTCAGCTCGCCGCGGGCGACCATCCAGAGCACTTCCTCGGGCAGCTCGAGCAGGCGCAATCGGTTCGAGACGGACGACTTCGACCGGCCGACGCGCTCGGCGACGTCACCCAGCGAGAGCTCGAACTCGTCCACGAGCGAGGCGTACGCGCGTGCCTCCTCCACGGGCGAGAGCTGCTCGCGAGCGACGTTCTCGACGAGGGCGAGCAGGAGCGTGTCGCGGTCATCGGCCTCTCGGATGAGAGCGGGCAGCACGTCGATCCCGGCCTCGCGCGCGGCGCGCCAGCGGCGCTCGCCGGCGATCAGCTCGTAGCCGCCGGCCGCACGCGGCCGCACAACGATCGGCTGGAGCAGACCCTGCTGCTTGATCGAGCTCGCAAGGCCGGTGGTGGCCTCCGGCTCGAAGCGGCGGCGCGGCTGCCGTGGGTTGGCGTAGATCGCGTCGACCGGCAGCTCAGCAAGCTGGGTGCCGCCGCTCTCGGCGCCGCCGATCAGGACTTCGAGGCCGCGGCCGAGGCCGCGTCTAGGCGCGCTCGACAAGCTCCATCGCCACCTTCCAGTACGCCTCCGCCCCGGAGGAGCGGCGGTCGTACGCGATCGCAGGGAGGCCGTGGCTCGGCGCCTCGGCGAGGCGGACCGACCGCGGCACGGTCGTGGTGAAGACGAGATCACCGAAGTGGCGGCGCACCTCGGCCTCGACCTCGGCTGCAAGCCTGGTGCGCCCGTCGACCATCGTCAGAAGGATCCCGGCGATGCCGAGGCGGGGATTGAGCCGAGCCTTGACGAGCTCGATCGAGCCGAGCAGCTGCGACAACCCCTCGAGGGCGTAGTACTCGGCCTGAACCGGAACGATCACGCGGTCGGCGGCGGCCAGCGCGTTCACGGTGAGCGGCCCGTACGACGGCGGGCAGTCGAGGAAGACGTAGCCGTAGCGGTCGCGGGCTCCCGTCAGCGAGCCCTGGAGGTAGCGCTCGCCGTCCGGGTGGTCGGAGAGCTCGATCGCGGCGCCGGCAAGGGCGGGCTTCGCGGGCACGAGCTCGAGGTTCCCGAACCGGGTCGGCCTGGCGACCTCGGCGACGGGCGCACCGTCCAAGAGGTCGTAGCTCGACGTCCCGTTCGCCTTCTCGCCCAGACCGGACGTGGCGTTCGCCTGCGGGTCGAGATCGATGAGCAGCGCGCGCTCGCCCGCCTCGGCGAGGCAGGCGGCGAGATTGACGGCGGTCGTCGTCTTGCCGACGCCGCCCTTCTGGTTCGCGATCGCGTAGATGGTGCCGGCCACGGTGCGAGTCTAGAGACGGGGTCGGACTATTCTCGTCCGATGAGAGGGCCGGCTCCGCCCTACCGAGACGAGGGCCCGCATGCGCTCTGGCACGTGAGCGAGAACCCGGAGATCGCCCTCTTCGAGCCGCACATCAGCGCCACCGCGGCGGAGCGCGAGCCGCTCGTCTGGGCAATCGACACCCGCCACGTGCCGCTCTACTGGTTCCCGCGCGACTGCCCGCGCGGAACGTTCTGGGCCGACGCGGAGACGACGCCCGAGGACGCGGAGCGACTGCTCGGCGCGTCGTCTCGCGTGCACGTGATCGAGGAGGCCTGGCTCGACCGCATGCACGCCACGACGGTGTTCGCCTACCGGCTCCCTGACGATCGCTTCGAGCCGCATCCGGGGGTCGGCGGGTACTGGATCAGCCGCGAGACTGTGGTGCCGATCGCGATCGACCTCGTCGACGACCTCGTCGGCCGACACGAGCGAGCCGCGATCGAGCTCCGCGTCCTGCCGAGCATCTGGCCGCTCTGGAACGAGGTCGCCGCCTCGACACTCGAGTTCAGCGGCATGCGGCTCCGGAACGCGCAGCCGGCCAAGTAACAGACTGTTACTTGGCGCTCAGGCGAGGGGTCGTTTCTTCGCGACACCGGGTCGCCGCGGGAAGCCTGGCGGCGTCGGCCCGGTCTTCCGGATCACGATGAAGCCGGGCCGGGACTCCTCCAGCTCGCCGGCGATCTTCCCTGCAACAATGGCAACCGCGTCCTCGTCGACGGACGGGCCGACCCAGAGCACGACGCCGCCGCCCTCCGCGACGAGTGGCAGGCACCACTCCGCCGCAACCGGCGGCTGCGCAAGCGCCTTCGCAACCGCGACCTTGTAACAGTCTGTCGCTTGGCTCTCGGCGCGGCCCCAGACGACGTGGAGGTTCGGCAGCTCCACCGTCCAGCGCTCGAGGAACGCCGTCTTGCGGCGTTCCGCCTCGAGCAGCGTCACCTCGCGCTCCGGCAGAGACGCGGCGAGAGGGATCCCGGGCGTGCCGCCGCCGCTGCCGACGTCGACGACCGGGCCCTCGAAGCGGCGCACGAACTCGAGGCCCGCGAGCGCGTCGTCGAGCAGCACGCGCCGCGCCTCGGCCGGGTCCTTCAGCGCGGTCAGGCCGGGCGTTGCCAGCACGCCGGCGAGCCAGCGGTCGAGGAGCTCAGACGTCGACGTGGCGGGGATAGATGACGACGAAGCGGTTGGGCTCGGTGCCCTCGCTGGCCGTCTCGATCTCGGGGTCGTCCTTCAGCTTCTCGTGGACGATCTTCCGCTCGACCGCAGTCATCGGCTCGAGCTCGACGCGCTGCCCCGTGGCGGAGACCTGCTCGGCCATGCGGATCGCCAGCGCGTCGAGGGTCGCCTGGCGGCGGTCGCGGTAGCCGGCCGCATCGACGACCAGTGGCTTGCGCTCCTCGTAGCGGCCGCGGAAGACGATCGCGTTCGCAAGGTACTGGATCGCGTCGATCGTCTGTCCGTGGCGGCCGATCAGCATCCCGAGCTCGTCGCCGTCGCAGACGACCCGGATCTCGTCGTCGTTCTCCTCGACCTCGACCGTGCAGCGAACGCCGATCTCGTACGCGATCCGCTCGACGAGGTCGCGCAGCCGGGCTGCGTCGTCGCTCTCGCCGTCGCGGGCGGCGCTCGGCTCGTGCGGCTCACGGGCCGGAGCCGAGCCCTCGTCGACGGAAGCGATCACGCGCGCCGGCTCGTAGCCGACGCCGAGCAGGCCGCGCTCGCCCTCACTGACCACCTGGAAGCGGACGGCCTCCTTATCGAGCCCCGGCCGCATCCGCTCGAGCTCACGGAGGGCGGCCCACTTCGCCTCGCCGACGGTCTCACCGGTCATCTCGACCGCGATCTCGCTCACCGCCGCGAGCCGCCCTTCTTCCGCTTCACCTTACGGACGCGCGTCGGCGCAGTCGCCGGTTTCTTCTCGGCGGCCGGCTTGGCCGCCTGCGCCGCGGCTGCGGCCTCCACCTCCGCCTTCGGCGGCGTTCGCGAGCTCTTCTTCGGCGGCGGTTGCGGCTTCGGCGTCAGCCGCCTCGTGATCAGGCCCTGTCCGGTCGTCCACAGGTTCGTGGTCAGCCAGTAGATCATCAGGCCCGCCGGGAAGTTGAGCACGAAGGGGATGAAGGCGATCGGGAGGACGAGCAGCATCACGCGCTGCGCCGGCTGCATGTTCTGCGACATCAGGTACGACGAGGTCAGCTGGCTGGCCGCGTAGAGCACGATCAGCAGCGGGCCCCAACCCACCTTCGTGTCCTCGGTGATGTTGACCAGGTGCAGCCACTCGAGTTGGGACGCCGGCACGCTGGCCGAGTTGATGATCTCCTTCTCGAAGTCCTTCAGGACGAAGAAGAGGCCGATGAAGACGGGGAACTGGGCCAGCATCGGCAGGCACGACGCGGCCGGGTTGATCTGGTTCTCCTTGTAGAACGCCATCATCTCGGCGTTCATCTTTTGCTTGTCGTGCTTGTACTTCTGCTGAATCGCCTTCATCTCGGGCGCGTGCGCCTGCAGGTTCTGCATCGAGTGGATCTGCCGCACCGTCAGCGGCACGAGCAGCATCCGGACGATCACGACGAGGCCGACGATCGACCACGCCCAGGTGAGCCCGACCGTGTCGTGCAGGTGCGTGAGCACCCACGTGAGCAGGTTCTCGAGCGGGGTGAGGATGCCGGCGACGATCACGCCGGGTCGACCCCGCCGTGGCTCCACGGGTTACAGCGCAGCAGCCGCCAGGCGGCCTTGGCCGAGCCCTTCACGAGCCCGTGGGCGTGCAGCGCGTCGAGCGCGTACTGCGAGCAGCTCGGGTGGTACTTGCACGTGTTCGGCGGCGTCAGCAGCCCGAAGGTGTAGCGCCAGGCATAGACCAGGCCGATGCCCAGATACTTCCCCGCTCCGGCGACGGCGAAGCCGTCGCCTCCGCTCTTGGGCGGCTCCGGCGAGCCTACGCCGCTCATGCCGCGGCCTTGTCGAGGACTTCGGTCACGCGCTCGGCGAGCCACTCGTGGCCGCGCGTGTCCGCCGGCTCGGCCAGCCCGGGGCGGGCGACGAGCACGTAGTCGTGACCGGGCCGGGCACGTTCGGCCAGCTCGGCCCATGTCTCCCGCAACTGCCGCTTGACCCGGTTGCGGACGACGGCGTTCCCGACCGACTTGGGGACCGCGAGGCCGAGCCGCGGCTCGTCCGACTCGTCGCCCTCCGGACGAGGGAACCAGTAGAGGACGAGAAAACGGGTCGAGGCCGAGCGGCCGCTGCGATAGACGGCGTCGAAGTCCCGCGAGCGGGACAGGCGGTGGCGACGCTGCACGGTGCGAGGATAGTCGGGCGTGCTCAGGCGGAGAGCCGCTTGCGGCCCTTGGCGCGGCGGCGCTTGAGAATCGCCTGACCGGCGCGCGTCGACATCCGCGCGCGGAAGCCGTGCTTGCGCTTCCGTCGGCGGACGTTGGGCTGATAGGTGCGCTTCAAGAGAGTGACTCCGGATCGAAAAAAGGAAGAGCCGCCGAAGCGGCGGGAGCGGAAGTATAGACGAGGTGTTCGAAAGTGGTTATCCACAGGCGGCGTGGGTCCGGGAAAAGACCCGCAAACGGGCACCGCTCACCCCCGTCACCCACATGGTTTCCACAGCTGTGGAAAGAGGTGTGGACGCCGGAAAAAGCCTGCAAATCACCCTCTTTTGGCGCAGGTCGAGTGTGTTGAGGGTGCGTGGAGACGCTGCTATGCTCGCCGCTTCCTGACCCCCATCAGTGAAGGAGCCGGCCGCGGCGTGGAGCACCAAATCGAGCTGACTGCAGGGAACCTGTGGGAGGAGGTGTCGAGTCGGCTCAAGGGGGCGCTCAACGAGGCGACGTTCGAGAGCTGGTTCGGAAGCGCCGAGGGAATCGCGCTCACCGACGACGCCTTCACCCTCTCCGTCCCCAACGACTTCACCCGGGAGTGGATCGAAGGCCACTTCCTGGGACTGATCCGGGCCGCGGTCAAGGACGCGACCGGACACGAGCGCCGCATCCACCTGAGCGTGCGCGACGAGGCCGACCCCGAGCAGGGTGCCGACCTGCTCGAGCAGCCCATCCGCCTGCGTGCGCCGGAGCCCGCCGCGAGCGGGTCGATGAGCCTCAAGTACACGTTCGACCTATTCGTGATCGGCTCCTCGAACCGGTTCGCGCACGCCGCCGCACTCGCGGTCGCGGAAGCGCCGGCGCAGGCGTACAACCCGCTCTTCATCTACGGCGGGACCGGCCTCGGCAAGACGCACCTGTTGCAGGCGGTCGGCCAGTACGTCGGTGCGCACGGCAACGGCCTGACCGCCCGCTACGTCACCAGCGAGACGTTTATGAACGACTTCATCAACTCCCTGCGCGACAAGCGGATCGAGGGCTTCAAGCAGCGCTACCGCACCTACGACGTCCTGCTCGTCGACGACGTCCAGTTCTTCGAGGGCAAGGAGCGGATCCAGGAGGAGTTCTTCCATACCTTCAACTCGCTCTACGAGGCCGGCCGCCAGATCGTGATCTCGTCCGACCGGCCGCCGAAGGAGATCGCGACCCTGGAAGAGCGTCTGCGCTCACGCTTCGAGTGGGGGCTGATCACGGACATCCAGCCGCCCGACCTGGAGACGCGCATCGCGATCCTGCGCAAGAAGGAGAAGACAGACCGGATCCACGTGCCCGATCCCGACGTGCTCACCTACGTCGCCGAGCGGGTGACGACGAACATCCGCGAGCTCGAGGGCGCGCTCACGCGCGTCGTCGCTTTCTCCTCGCTGACCGGCCGGCCGATGACGGTCGAGCTCGCCGAGGACGTGCTCAAGGACGTCTTCCCGCAGGGCCAGTCGGTCGAGATCTCGATCCGCCGGATCCAGGAGACGGTGTCCGAGCGCTTCGGGATGACGGTGAACGAGCTCTGCAGCGCCAAGCGCTCCCAGTCGATCGCCTACCCACGCCAGGTCGCGATGTACCTCTCACGCGCGCTGACCGACTCGTCACTGCCGAAGATCGGCAAGGAGTTCGGCGGCCGCGATCACACCACCGTGATGCATGCGAACGCGAAGATCGAGGGGATGATCCGCGAGGACCGCTCTGTGTACAACCTTGTGCAGGAGCTGACGGCACGGATCAAGCAGGCCGGGTGATTTCTGTGGGAACGTGTCGGAACGCACTCGGCCCTGTTGACACCAGCGTTTTCTCCACGGGTCCCCTCCACCGCGCAAACCCGCTCGGGAAGCCGGATCGCACCGTCTTCCCCGTCGTCCACACTCCCTAAGACTTCTACGAGAGGATTTACAGACCTATGGAGACAGAGACAGCGGGAACCGGCCTCCGCGACGATGTGACCGAAGATGAGACGATGGCGGGCATGACCACCGGAACGGGGATGAAGATCAACGTTGCCCGCGACGAGCTCGTCGCCAAGCTCGGCGTCGTCTCCCGTGCCGTCTCGACCCGCGGCACCGTCCAGGTGCTCTCCGGGATCCTGTTGCGCGCCGAAGGCGATGTGCTGACACTCGCCGCCACCGACATGGAGCTGTCGCTGCGGACGACGCTCGATGCTCGGGTGGAAGGCGACGGAGCCGTCGTCATTCCGGGCAAGCCGCTCGTCGAGCTCGCACGCTTGCTCCCCGAGAGCGACGTCACGATCGAGTACCGGCCCGAGGAGGGCACGGTGCAAATCGTTTCCGGCTCGTACAGCTCACGCCTCCACGTCTTCAACGCCGAGGACTTCCCGCGGCTACCGGCCGTCGATGCCCAGCTGCACGCGATCGACCGCGAGGCGCTGCTCGAGACCATCGACCGCGTCGCCCGCTCCGCCTCCCGCGACGAGTCGCGGCCGGTGCTGACCGGGATCCTCGTCCGCTTCGAGGCGGGGAAGCTCGTCATGGTCGCCACCGACTCGTACCGGCTCTCGGTCAAGGAGACCGAGCTCGATTCCGCCGCGCCGGAGCTCGAGGCGATCATCCCGGCGCGCGCGCTGACCGAGCTGTCGCGCCTCGCCGGCGGCGACACCGTCGAGCTCGGCGTCCACGAGAACCACGTCGTCTTCGGCGTACGTTCCGCCGACGAGACAGGTGCCTGGCTCACAACACGAAGGATCGACGGCCAGTTCCCGAACTACAGGCAGCTGCTGCCGGAGACGTTCGAGGTGGAGCTGACGCTGCCGAAGTCCGAGCTCGCCGACGTCGTCCGCCGCGCATCGGTGCTGGCGCTCCGCAACTCGCCGCTGCGGCTGCGGCTGGCCGAGGGCGAGCTGACCGTCTCGGCGCAGACGCAGGACGTGGGCGAGACCCGGGAGACGATGCCGGCCGCGTACACGGGCGAGGAGTTCGTGATCGGCTTCAACGCAGAGTTCCTGCGGGACGGTGTCGACTCGATCGTCGGCGACGACGTGCGCGTCAAACTGATCAATCCGCTCCGGCCGGCGATCCTCGAGGACGCGGCCGGCGACTTCACCTACCTGATCATGCCGATCAGGTTGGCGGGGTAGAGAAACCCGAGCCTGATCGTCCGGAACGTCACGCTCCGCAATTTCCGTTCCTACGAGCGCCTGGAGCTCTCGCTCGAGCCGGGGCTCGTGCTCGTGACCGGTGCGAACGGGGCGGGCAAGACGAACCTGCTCGAGTCGCTGCACGTCGGCACGCAGGGCTTCTCGCCCCGGACGCGCGCCGATCAGCAGCTCGTCCGGCTCGGCGCGGACGGCGCCCGGATCGCGCTCGCGGGCGACCGGGACGGACGCGCGCTCTCGCTGGAGGTGACGCTGCAGCAGGCCGGGAAGCGCGCGAAGCTGAACGGCGCCGCCCTCCGCTCGGCCGAGCAGTTGCGGACCGAGGTCTCCACGCTCGTCTTCACTCCCGACCGCCTCGCCGTCGTCAAGGGCGGCCCGGCCGCCCGGCGCGCGTACTTCGATCGGACGCTCGGCCGCCTGCAGCCAAGCCGCGCATCGCTGCCGGTCGAGTACGCAGCTGCGGTCGGGCAGCGGAACGCCGCTCTGCGCCGCGTCCAGGTCGGCGCGTCCACACGCGAAGCCGTCGTCCCCTGGACCGAGCAGGTCGCGGCGCTAGGGGCCCAGCTGGTCGAGTACCGCCGGGACGCGCTCGCGGTTCTCTCGCCCGCCTTCGCCGAGCGGGCCGGCGAGCTCGGCCTGCCGGACGCCACGCTCGACTACACCGGCGAGCCGCCAACCGCGGAGGCGTTGACGAGGAGGCTCGAGCGTGACCTCGAGCGCGGCGTCACCGGATTGGGACCGCACCTGGACGACATCGCGATCGGCTCGGGCGACCGCGATCTGCGTAGCTTCGGCTCACAGGGAGAGCAGCGGCTCGCGGTCCTCTCCCTCCTTCTCGCCGAAGCCGAGGTGATCTCAGAGCAGCGCGGGACGCCGCCGCTCGTGCTGCTCGACGACGTCCTCTCCGAGCTCGACGCGTCGCGCCGGCGCATCCTCGCCGAGCGGATCGGCCGCGTCGGCCAGGCCGTCGTCACGGCCACCGGCGCTGACGCGCTGCCGCTCGAACCGGCCCAGCTGCTCGAGGTCACACCAGGGGTGGTGAGCAGCCGGTGATCGAGAGGCTCGACGCGGAGGTGCGCCGCGAGCTCGACCGCTTCGGCCCGATCGAGGGCGACACGGGGGCGATCGTGCGCGTCTGGCCTCGCGCGGTCGGGGAGACGGTGGCGCGGAACGCGTGGCCGGCGAGGATCGCGCGGGACGGGACGCTGCTCGTGCACACGGCATCGTCGACCTGGGCGTTCGAGCTCGGCCGCCTGGCGGAGACGATCCTCACGCAGCTCGGCGCCGAGCTCGGCAAGGGGGCGCCGAGGGCGCTCAGGTTCGCACCCGGACCGCTGCCTGAGGCCCGCGCGGAGGCGTTTGCCGAACGTCCTGCAGCCGGTCCCGAGAGCACTGCGGAGCAGCGCGCCGAAGCGGCCGAGATCGCATCTGGAATCGAGGACGACGAGCTGCGCGAGCTGGTCGCGAGAGCGGCCGCGGCGAGCCTCTCGAACGCGGACCGCACACCCCCTGACGACCGGGGTTTCTGATAGACTGCTCTCCGCCCGCAAAGAGGCTATTTGCAGGGCTTTTTTAATGACTGAAACCGCTTATACCGCAAAGGACATCACTGTTCTGGAGGGCCTCGAGCCCGTCCGGCTGCGGCCGGGCATGTACATCGGCTCGACGGGCCCGCGCGGCCTCCATCACCTCGTCTACGAGGTCGTCGACAACTCGGTCGACGAGGCCCTTGCCGGCCGTAACGACTACGTCGAGGTCACCCTCCATCCGGACAACTCGGTCACGGTGTCCGACCGCGGCGCCGGCATCCCGGTCGATCTGATCGAGGATCAGGGCCTCTCCGCGCTGACGGTCGTGCTGACGAAGCTCCACGCCGGCGGCAAGTTCGGCGGCGACGGCTACAAGGTCTCCGGCGGCCTCCACGGAGTCGGCGTCTCCGTTGTGAACGCGCTCTCCGAGCGACTCGTCGCCGAAGTTCGTCGTGACGGCAAGGTGCACCGTCAGGAATTCGAGCGCGGCGTCCCACTCGGCGACGTCGAGATCGCGGGCAAGGTCGACAAGGGCGAGACCGGGACCACGATCCACTTCCTCCCCGACGCTGAGATCTTCGAGGAGGTCGACTTCTCGATCTCCACTCTCCTCCAGCGTCTGCGCGAGACGGCCTTCCTGACGCGCGGCCTCCGGATCGTCGTCATCGACGAGCGCGAGGGCGAGGAGCGACACGAGTTCTACGCCGAGGGGGGGATCAAGGACTTCGTCGCGTACGTCAACGACGCGAAAGACCCCGTCCACAAGCACATCGTCTTCTTCGAAGGGGAGAACGAGGACGGTGCGGTCGAGGTGGCGATGCAATGGAATACCTCCTACGTCGAGTCGGTTTTCTCGTTCGCGAACAACATCAACACCCATGAGGGAGGCACCCACCTCTCCGGCTTCCGCGCGGCGCTCACCGGCACGATCAACCGGTATGCGCGCGAGAAGGGCCTGCTGAAGGAGAAGGAAGACAACCTCGAGGGCGAGGACGTTCGCGAAGGTCTCGCGGCCGTGATCTCGGTCAAGCTGCGCAACCCGCAGTTCGAGGGCCAGACGAAGACGAAGCTCGGCAACCCGCCGGTCGAGAGCCTCGTCAAGCAGGTCGTCAACCAGAAGCTGGCCGAGTTTCTCGAGGAGAACCCTCAGGACGCCCGCCAGATCATCACGAAGACGATCTCGGCGGCGCGTGCTCGCCAGGCCGCCCGGAAGGCGCGCGAGCTGACGAGGCGCAAGAGCGCGCTCGAGAGCATGTCGCTGCCGGGCAAGCTCGCCGACTGTTCGATCAAGGATCCCGAGTCGGCCGAGCTCTTCATCGTCGAGGGTGACTCCGCGGGCGGCTCGGCGAAGATGGGCCGCGATCGCACCTACCAGGCGATCCTGCCGCTGCGGGGGAAGATCATCAACTCGGAGAAGAACCGGATCAACAAGGTTCTCTCCAACAACGAGATCCAGGCGATGATCACCGCGATCGGGACGAGCCTCGGCGAGGAGTTCGACATCGCGAAGCTCCGCTACCACCGGATCATCGTGATGACGGACGCCGACGTCGACGGATCCCATATCCGGACACTGATCCTGACGTTCCTGTATCGCCAGATGCCGGAGCTGATCGAGCGCGGCCACGTCTACATCGCGGTGCCGCCGCTCTACAAGGTGAAGCTCGGCAACCAGGAGTACTACTTCGAGAAGGACGCGCAGCTCGAGGAACTGCTCGTGCGCGAGCGAATCGGCGACCTCGAGATCACCTCCCGGGCCGGCGAGACGCTGAAGCTGACCGAAGCCCGCTGGGGCCGCTTCGTCCGCTCGCTCGCCGAGTCCGAGGGCTGGTTGGCGCGGCTGCGGGTCGACCACGGTGCAGCCGCGGCCGACTTCGTGATCACGCACCGGATCGTCGAAGGCGACGCGGCGTCGATCGCCGACCTCGACAAGGCGATCGAGGCGTCCGTCGACAACGGCTATGCGCTCAGCATCCTGGGCAGCGCCGAAGGCTCGATCGAGGTCAAGGTCGTCGAGACGGAGACGAGCTCCGCCACCCACGTCACCGTCCCGGCCGCGCTCTTCTCCTCACCGATCTACGCCAACCTGCGCAAGGCGTACGCGAAGCTGATCGAGATTGCCGGTCCGCCCCCGTTCGCGCTCGCTTCCGGCAAGAAGCGGCGCGAGGCGGAGACCTTCGCGGCGCTCCGGCACGAGGCTCTCGACCTCGCCAAGGAAGGCCTGCAGCTCTCGCGCTTCAAGGGGCTCGGCGAGATGAACGAGGAGCAGCTCTGGGAAACGACGATGGATCCCGCGCGGCGCCTGCTGATCCGCGTCGACGTCGAGGATGCGTCGGCCGCGGACCGGATCTTCTCGACGCTGATGGGAGACCAGGTGGAGCCGCGGCGCGCCTTCATCGAAGAGAACGCGCGCGACGTGCGCTTCCTGGACGTCTAGATGACCGACATTTCGAACGAGCCCCTCGGAGGCGGCCGGATCGAGTCGCGCGAGCTCGAGCAGGAGATGCGCTCGAGCTATCTCGACTACGCGATGAGCGTCATCGTCGGGCGCGCGCTGCCCGACGTCCGCGACGGTCTCAAGCCCGTGCACCGGCGCGTCCTCTACGGCATGCACGAGGCCGGGCTCCAGCCGAACCGCCCGTACAAGAAGTCCGCCGCCACTGTCGGCGACGTCATGGGCAAGTACCACCCGCACGGTGACGCGTCGATCTACGACACGCTCACCCGGATGGCGCAGCCCTTCTCGCTGCGCTACCCGCTCGTCGACGGCCAGGGGAACTTCGGCTCGATCGACGACGACCCCCCGGCGGCGATGCGCTACACCGAGGCGCGGCTCTCGCGGATCGCCACCGAGATGCTGCGCGACATCGACGCCGACACGGTCGACTTCGAGCCGAACTACGACGAGTCGCGCAGGCAGCCGTCCGTGCTGCCGTCGCGCTTCCCGAACCTGCTCGTGAACGGCTCCGCCGGGATCGCCGTCGGGATGGCGACGAACATGCCGCCGCACCGGCTCGGCGAGATCGTCGATGCGATCGTGGAGCTGATCGACAAGCCCGACGCGAACGTCGACGACCTGATGAAGCACGTGAAGGGCCCCGACTTCCCGACCGGCTCGATCGTCGTCGGCCGGCAGGGGATCCGGGATGCCTACCGCACCGGCCGCGGCCGGATCGTCATGCGCGCGCGCGCCCACATCGAGGAGCTGCGCGGCGGCAAGACCGCGATCATCGTCACCGAGCTGCCCTACGGCGTGAAGAAGGGCGGCGACTCGGGCGTGATCAAGAAGATCGCCGACCTCGTCGGCGAGAAGGTGATCACGGAGGTCTCCGACCTCGCTGACCACTCCGATCGGACCGGGATGCGGATCCAGATCGAGCTGAAGCGCGAGGCGATTCCGCAGGTCGTCCTGAACAAGCTCTACAAGCACACCTCGCTGCAGGCGACGTTCGGCTACAACGCGGTTGCGCTCGTCGACAACGTGCCGAAGACGCTCTCGCTGCTCGAGCTCGTCACGCACTACCTCGACTACCAGCGCGAGATCGTCACGCGTCGCTCCAAGTACGAGCTGCGCAAGGCCGAGGACCGCGCGCACGTCCTCTCCGGCTATCTGATTGCGCTGGACAACCTCGACGAGGTCATCCGCGTCATCCGTGGTGCCGCCGACACCGATGCGGCGCGCGAGCAGCTGATGGCGCAGTTCTCGCTTTCGGAGATCCAGGCGACCGCGATTCTCGACCTGCGTCTGCGGGCCCTGACCGGGCTCGAGCGCAAGCGGGTCGAGGAGGAATACGCCGACCTGCAGGAGCGGATCGCCGAGCTGCGGTCGATCCTCGGTGACCCGGCCCGCGTCGACGGGCTGATCCGCGAGGAGCTGCTCGAGCTGAAGGCTCTCTACGGCAAGTCCGACGATCGGCGCACGGAGATCATCGCCGCCGAGGGCGAGTTCTCGCTCGAGGACATGATCGCCGAGGAGGACATGGTGATCGCGATCACCCGCTCCGGCTACATCAAGCGCCTGCCGGTCACCTCCTATCGCGAGCAGCGGCGCGGGGGCATCGGCGTGATGGGCATGGACTTGAAGGACGAGGACTACATCGAGCACCTCTTCGTCGCCTCGACCCACGACTACGTTCTCTTCTTCACCACCGTCGGCAAGGTCTATCGGCTGAAGGTGCATGAGCTCCCGCTCGGCTCGCGCCAGTCGAAGGGTCGCGCGATCGTCAACCTGCTTCCGTTCCGCCAGGACGAGCAGGTGAAGGCCGTGATCGCGACCCGCGACTTCAAGGAGGCCAAGTACCTCCTCTTCGCGACCAAGGCCGGCGTCGTCAAGAAGACCGAGTTCCTCGAGTACAACACGCCGCTGAAGGCGGACGGGATCATCGCGATCAAGATGCGCGAGAACGACGAGCTCGTCGGCGTCCGGCTCTCAGACGGCGACGACGACGTGCTGATGGTCTCCCGCGGCGGCCAGGCGATCCGCTTCCACGAGAGCGACGTGCGCTCGATGGGCCGCGCCGCGTCCGGCGTCAAGGGCATGGGCCTGCGCACCGGCGACGAGGTGATCGAGCTCGACATCGCCCAGGACGACACCGACCTGCTCGTCGTGACCGAGAACGGCTACGGCAAGCGCACCCGGGTCTCCGAGTACCCGGTCAAGGGCCGCGGCGGGCTCGGCGTCAAGACGATCCAGCTCACCGACGCACGCGGTAAGCTCGCCGGCTCCCGGGTCGTCCGCGACGGCTACCAGGTGATGCTGATCTCGACCGGCGGCACCGTGATCCGGATCCCGGTCGAGGAGATCAAGCGGCTGGGCCGCTCGACGCAAGGCGTGATCGTGATGCGCCTACGCGGCGACGAGGAGAAGGTCTCGAGCCTCGCTCTCGTGATGGAGGGGGCGGACTCCGACTCCGCCGTCGACGAGGCTGCCGACGCGGCTGTGGAAGCGGGCATCGAGCCGCTCGGGGAGCCGGACTTCGACGAAGACGGGTTCCCCGCCGCGCCGGACGCCGACGCGTAGCGCGAACCTGACGTTTCCTGCCAGCTTCTCTTCCCAAAATTCGGGAAAGCGTGTATATGTTGATCCTGAGGGGCCGTCGTATACGTCGATAGAAGGATCAGCATGGCTTACAACACACAGGTCGACATTCTCGAGCCGGTCAACCTCTCGGAGCATCTCGACAAGATCGAGCTTTATCTGGGCCAGGTCTGCCAGATCGCCGGCATCTCGAAGATGCAGCTCGACTACTGGACGAACAAGGCGCAGATCCCGACGAAGGGCAAGAAGCAGCGGATCTACGACATCGAGGCGCTCGAGACCGTCATGCTGATCAAGCAGGCCAAGGACAAGGGCCTGAACCTGGGCGCGGCGATCGAGGCCGCCCGGCGCTTCCGCGCGGCCAACGGCCAGCTCGTCGGCTAGCTCGTTCCGCCGCCGTCCCCAGTCGCCTTGCTCATGAACGCGGTGAGCATGTCGATCGGCGCCGGAAAGACGATCGTCGTCGCATTCGTGGCTCCGATCTCGAGCAGCGTCTGCAGGTAACGCAGCTGTAGCGCCATCGGCGACTTGGCCATCACGTCGGCCGCGTCCGCAAGCTTCCGCGAGGCCTGGAACTCGCCCTCGGCGGCGATCACCTTCGCGCGGCGCTCGCGCTCGGCTTCCGCCTGGCGCGCCATCGCGCGCTGCATCGTCGCCGGGATCTCGACGTCCTTGACTTCGACGATCGAGACCTTGATCCCCCAGGGCGAGGTGGCCTCGTCGATGATGTTCTGCAGGATCGCGTTGATCTTGTCGCGCTCCGAGAGGAGCTCGTCGAGGACGTGCTGGCCGAGCACAGACCGCAAAGTCGTCTGCGCGATCTGCGAGGTCGCGACCATGAAGTTCTCGACCTGGACGATCGCGTTCTTCGGCTCGACGATCCGGAAGTAGGCGACGGCGTTGACCCGCACGGGGACGTTGTCCTTCGTGATCACCTCCTGCGGCGGCACGTTCAAGGTGATCGTGCGCAGGTCGACCCTGACCATCCGGTCGACGATCGGGATCAGCAGGAAGAGGCCCGGTCCCTTCGGCTCGGGGAGCAGGCGCCCGAGCCGGAAGATGACGCCCCGCTCGTACTCGCGCGCGACCTTCACAGCGGCGAAGAGGAACAGCAGCAGCAGGAAGGCGATTGCGGCGATGGCGATCAGCGCGACCACGGATTACGTCCTTTCGGCAGCAGTTGGCGAAACGGCCGTCGGTTCGGCCAGAGGGGATCCTACGACGAGTTCGAGCGTGTCTGGCTCGACGCTCTCGACCGGCACGATCGTGCCTGCGACGAGCGGAGCCTCATCCGCGCTGTGTGCGTGCCAGAGCTCGCCGTCGACGAAGACGAGGTTCTCGCTCCGGACCACCGCGGTCTCGCCGACGAGCCGGTGTGAGCCGACGGCGACGGGGACGCGCCGGACCTGGGCCGCCTTCGTGAGGGCGAGGCCGAAGAGGAGTGCGAGCGTGCCGGCGATCGCGACCGCGACGGGCATCGAGACCTGGTACGCGTCGCCGGCCGGATCGAAGAGCATCAGCGCTCCGATCACGAACATGATCGAGCCCGCGAGCGCGAGTGCGCCGTGCGAGACGATGAACGCCTCGGCGACGAAGAAGCCGGCGGCGAGGAGCATCAGCAGGAGCCCGGCCGCCGAGATCGGGAGCACCTGGAGCCCGTAGAGGCCGACGATCAGCGAGATCGCCCCGACGGTGCCGGGGAAGATGAGGCCGGGGTTCCAGAGCTCGACGACGATCCCGATCAGGCCGATCGAGAGCATCAGCGCGATGATGTTCGGGTCGATCAGGAGGTCGAGCAGCCGCTTCCAGGCCGACAGCCCGACCCGGTCGATCTCCGTGCCCGGCGGCGTCGAGATCGTCAGCCCCTTCGGCTCGGTCTTCATGCCGTCGATCTGACGGAAGAGGTCCGCGTAGTCGACCGCGACAACGTCGGCCACGTTCTTCCGCACCGCCTCACGGGCGCCCAGATTGGTCGCCTTCGTGACCATCTCGCGTGCCACCTGGACGTTGCGCCCGTGCTCGCGCGCGAGCTCGCCGATGTAGGCGGCTGCGTCGTTGACGACCTTCCGTCGGAGGTCCTTCGAGATGTCCTCACCGCCGATCGACACCGGCGTCGACGAGCCGATGTTGGTCTGCGGCGCCATCGCGAGCACGTCCGCCGACATCCCGATCACGGCGCCGGCCGAGTCGGCGCTCGCGCCGGGCGGCGCGACGTAGACGACGACGGGGATGTCGGCGGCGAGGATGCCTTTGACGATGCCGCGCATCGACGAGGAGAGGCCACCCGGGGTGTCCATCTCGATCACGACCGCGTTGTAGCCCTCCTCCTCGCCGCGCTTGATCGCGTCGAGCAGGAAGTCCTGCGTCACCGGGTTGACGTCGTTCTCGAACTCGGCGACGAGGACGCGCGGGGGCGAATCAGCGGCGGGTGCGGCAACGGCGAGTGCGGCCGCGGCTGCCGCTGCGGCGACGACCAGGAGTCCTCGTGCGAGGCCCGCCACGTCCTTGACTCTAGCTGTAAGGATTCGGTCAAACGAGGGGCGGGGCTCTTGTCGCCGAAAGGGGAAGCCGCCACCCTCTGGGTGGAGAGACCGCCGTGCCAAAACGCCTGCTCATCCTCATCGGACTCGCTCTCGCCCTGCCTGTGCCCGCCCTGGCCCAGGAGGCGACGATCGTCTCGCGCGATGTCCCGCTCGCGGGGCAGCGCACGACGGCTTCCGCGAGCGCCCCTTCGGGCTTCGACCTCGTCGGGCTGCACTGGCGCGGCCCGGGCACGGTGCAATTCCGGACGCGCTCGACGGCCGGTCGCTGGAGCGCCTGGGAGGACGCTGCGCCCGAGGCCGAGGACCGGCCGGACGTGGGCACCGCCGAGCGCGCCCGTGCGGACGGCTGGCGGCTCGGCAACCCGTGGTGGGTCGGGCGTTCCGACCGGATCGAGTATCGGTTACGCGGGAAGGTCAGCCGCCTGCGCGCCTGGTTCGTGTCGAGCCCGTCCGCCGGGGTCCCCGCGCGGACGTTGCAGGCTGCAGGCGCGCCGGCGATCGTGCCGCGCGCCGGCTGGAAGGCGGACGAGAAGATCCGGCGCGCAGGGCCGTCGTTCGCCGCGAGTCTCCGGCTCGCGATCGTCCACCACACCGCCGGCGCGAACGGCTACACAGCGGCTCAGGCGCCTGCCATCGTGAAGGCGATCCAGCTCTACCACGTGCAGGGGAACCGCTGGAACGACATCGGCTACAACTTCCTCGTCGACCGCTTCGGCACCGTCTACGAAGGCCGCTACGGCGGGATCGAGAAGAACGTGGTCGGAGCGCACGCGGAGGGGTTCAACACCGGCTCGGTCGGTGTCGCTGTGATCGGCGAGTACAGCTCGCTCGCGGTGTCGGCGAAGGCTCGGAGCTCGCTCGCAGCGTTGCTCGCCTGGCGGCTCGACATCGCGCATGTCGATCCGGCTTCGACGCAGTCCTTCATCTCGGGCGGCAATGCACGCTTCGCCGCCGGGCTCCCCGTCTTCCTCCGCACCGTCTCGGGCCATCGCGACACAGGGTTCACCGATTGCCCGGGGACGGCGCTCTACAACCTGCTCAACAGCATCGGAGGCGAGGTGTCGCGGATCGGGCTGCCGAAGCTGTACGCACCGACCGTCAGCGGCACTGTCCCTGGCATGGTGCGCTTCCGGGCGAAGCTCTCGTCGCCGCTGCCGTGGGTGGTCGACGTCTACGACTCCGCGGGCAACGCCGTGGCGTCCTCGAACGGCACCGGCGCCAACGTCGACTGGACCTGGGACGCGACGGCGGTGATACCGGGGAGCTACACGTACATGATCCGCTCGGACCAGAGCGTCACGCCTGCACAGGGCGTCATCGGCGGCGGCGACATCTCACTCGCGATCGGCGGTCTCTCCGCCGATCCGGAGACGGTCTCGCCGAACGGCGACACGATCTCGGACAGCACGACGATCACGTACACGCTGAACACGCCTGCGAACGTGGCCGTGCGCGTCCTCGATGTGCTCGGCGTCCCGGTTGCGACCTTCCCGAAGGCATGGAAGCGCGCCGGCGAGCACGTGCTCCGCTTCGACCCGGCGCCGCTGCCGGACGGCATCTTCCGGATCGAGCTCGCCGCCAACGCGACCGGGGGGCGTGTCGCGACGTCCTCGACGCAGCTGGCCGTGACGCGCACGCTCGGTAACGCCGCCGTCACCCGTCTCGCCTTCTCGCCCAACGCCGACGGGCGCGCCGACCAGATCTCCTTCACGTTCGCACTGACGGCGCCCGCGGAGGTGCGGCTGCGGATCTTGAAGAACGGCAAGTGGGTCGCGACGCCGTTTGTAGGGCCGCTCGAGCCCGGCGTCAGGAAGGTCGACTGGAACGGCGTCAAGCGCGTCGGCAAGCTCGTCGACGGAACGTACGAGGCGATCCTGGAGGCGACCGACCCGATTGCGACCTCGACCGTTGCGCTCCCGTTCGCGGCCGACACGCGGCAGCCGAGGCTCCGGATCGTCCAGCGCAGCCCGCTCCAGATCTGGGTCAGCGAGCCGGCGCGGCTGACGCTCCGCTTCGGCACCCGCAGGCTCGTCTACGACGCGGGCGTCGCCGGAACCGCGCGGATTCCGAATGCGCCGCGGCTGGGGATCGTGCGTGCGGTCGCGTGGGACTCGGCCGGCAACAAGAGCATCCCCGCATCCAAGCGGTAGAGCCGCGTCAGTCCGTAGACTCGGCGGGTGCAACCGCCCGTGCGCAAATCGCGTCCAATCGGTCAGAGCCTTCGGCACGACGAGCCGCTGGTCTACGAGAGGCTGAGCGATCCGATTCTGGTGAAGAGAGCGAAAGACGGCGATCGGCACGCGCTGGCGGCGCTCTGCGAGCGGCACGCCCCGCGTGTCGAGCGGCTGGCCCACCACCTGCTGCGCGACCACGAGGATGCGCGCGACGCCTCGCAGGACGCGCTCGCAAAGCTCTGCGTCAAGCTGCCGCAGTTCCGGGGCGAGTCGTCGTTCTCAACCTGGCTGCACCGGCTCGTCGTCAACGCCTGCCGCGACGTCGCGCAGCGTCAGCTGGCGCGCCGCTGCGAACCGCTCGAGGAGGACCGTCGCGAGGCGTGCGACGGCGACCCCGCCCGCGCGGCCGAGGTGTCGGAGCTGCGGGCCGAGCTCGGCGCCCAGCTGGCGGAGATCTCGCCGGCTCAGGCCAAGGTGGTCGTGCTCAAGCACGGCTTCGACTTCAGCTTCGAGGAGATCGCCGGCGCGGAGGGGATGCCGGTCGGCACTGCCAAGTGCCACGCCCACCGCGGCCGCAACGGCCTCCGGGAGCGGCTCTCGGCATGAAGCTGCCGCTCGGAAAGGCCGAGATCGAGTCGATCCTGCCGCATCGGGATCCCTTCCTCCTGCTCGACGAGGTGACCGAGCTGGAGCCGAACAAGCGCGTCGTCGCGCGAAAGCTCGTCACCGAGGAGGACTGCGCGGGCCACTTTCCCGGCAACCCGATCATGCCCGGCGTGAAGATGGTCGAGGCGCTCGCCCAGGCCGGCGCCGTCGCCGTGCTCAGCGAAGAGGAGAACCGCGGCAAGCTCGCCCTCTTCGCCGGGATCGACGACGTCCGCTTCAAGCGGGTCGTCCGCCCGGGCGACGAGCTGACGCTCGAGTGCGACCTCGAGACCGTGCGCGGCCCGATCGGCAAGGGCAAGGCGCGCGCGACCGTGAACGGTGAGCTCGCCGTGCGCGGGACGCTCACCTTCGCTGTGGACCGGTCGTCGTGATCGGCTCCGCGAACGGGCAGCGGATCGGCATCACCGGCCTCGGCGTGCACGTCCCGGACCGCGTGTTCACGAACAAGGACCTCGAGCAGTACGTCGACACGACGGACGAGTGGATCGTCGAGCGCACCGGCATCCGCGAGCGCCGCTTCGCGAGCAAGGAAGAGGCGCTGACGGACATCGCCGCCCCCGCCGCCGTGGCAGCGATGGCGAACGCCGGCGCGGACCCCGCCTCGATCGACCTGATCGTGGTTGCGACCGTGACCCCGGACATGATGTTCCCGACCAGCTCGGCGCTGCTCGCGGACTCGCTCGGGATGCCCGACGCGGCCGCCTACGACCTCCTTGCCGGCTGCACCGGCTTCATGTACGCGGTCGCGCAGGCGTACTCGATGGTCTCGTCCGGGCTCTCGAAGCGGGCGCTCGTGGTTGGCGGCGACGTCCTCTCGAAGATCCTCGACTGGGGGGACCGCTCGACCCTCGTCCTCTTCGGCGACGGCGCCGGAGCAGTCGTGATCGAGCCGGTGAAGGAGGGCGGCTTCCTCGGCTTCGAGCTCGGCGCCGACGGCGGCGGCGGTGAGAACCTCTGGCTGCCCGGGAGCGGCTCGCGCTACTTCGAGGACGGTGACAAGCTCGTGAAGATGAACGGCCGTGAGGTCTTCAAGTTCGCGACGCGGGTGATGGTCAGCTCGGCGCAAAAGGTGCTCGACGAGTGCGGGCTGACGGTCGACGACATCGACGTCTACGTGCCGCACCAGGCGAACAAGCGGATCATCGACCATGCCGCGGGCAAGCTCGGGATCCCCGAGGAGAAGGTGGT
Organism: uncultured Gaiellaceae bacterium; assembly: GCA_963705515.1. GTDB lineage: Bacteria > Actinomycetota > Thermoleophilia > Gaiellales > Gaiellaceae > Gaiellasilicea. The sequence goes on along the minus strand of CAVPJV010000008.1, from coordinate 38,401 downwards.
CGTCAACGTCGACCGCTACGGCAACACGTCGTCGGGCTCGATCCCGCTCGCGCTTGCCGATGCAGCCGCCGACGGCCGGCTGCGCGAGGGAGAATTGGTGTTGATGACCGGAATGGGAGCGGGCCTCACGTGGGGCTCCGCATTGATCGAGTGGAATCAGGGAGGAGTAGCCGCGTGAGCAAGATCGCCTTCATGTTCCCGGGCCAGGGCTCGTACGAGGCCGGGATGGGACGCGACGTCGCCGAGGCCGTGCCCGAGGCGATGGCCGTCTACGAGGTCGGCAGCGCCGCATCCGGGCTCGACCTCAAGCAGATCTGTTTCCACGACCCGATCGAGCAGCTGCTCGACACGAAGCTGCAGCAGCCGGCACTCGTGGCGACGAGCCTCGCGATCAACGAGGCGATCCGTGCGCACGGGATCCATCCCGACTTCGTCGTCGGGCACTCGGTCGGTGAGTTCGCCGCCCTCGGTGCGGCCGAGTCGATCGGTTCGGCGGATGCGATCAGACTTGTGACCGAACGCGGGATCGCGATGGCCGAGGCGGCGGAGGAGCGGCCGGGCTCGATGGCCGCGATCCTGGGGCTCGCAGACGAGGTCGTCGAGGGTCTCTGCCGGAAGATCTCGAACGTCTGGCCCGCGAACTACAACTGCCCCGGCCAGATCGTGATCTCGGGCGAGGACGACGCGGTCGGCGAATGCTGCACCGAGGCCGAGCGCGAAGGCGCGCGCCGTGCGGTCCGGCTCCGCGTCTCCGGCGCGTTCCACTCGCCGCTCGTCGAGCGCGCGGCCGACAAGCTGCGGCCGGCGGTCGAGAAGATCCACTTCGCCGATCCGCGGACGGCGTTCATGTCGACGGTGACGGCGAAGCTCGAGGACGCGAGTCACTTCCGCGAACTGCTCGTTCGCCAGCTCACGGCGCCCGTGAAGTTCACGCAGGCGGCGAGCGAGCTCGTCGGCAAGGGCGTGACCGTCTTCGTCGAGGTCGGCCCCGGCAACGTGCTCAGCGGTTTACTGAAGAGGATCGACAGGAGCGTTCGCACCGTCTCCGTCAGCGACATGAACGGCCTCCGCGAGCTGGAGAAGACGCTTGCCTGAGTTTGCGCGGCTCGACGGCAAGACCGCACTTGTCACCGGCGCGTCGAAGGGAATCGGCAAGGCCATCGCGACAGAGCTCGCGGCTGCCGGCGCGACCGTGGTCGTCGGCTACCGGTCGGGCAAGGACGAGGCCGAGGCGCTCGCGAGCGAGCTGGGAGGCACCGCGATCCAGGCCGACGTCTCGAGCGCCGAGGAGGCGAAGCGGCTCGTCGAGGAGGCCGGCGACCTCGACATTCTCGTCAACAACGCCGGGCTCACCCGCGACGGCCTGCTCGCGCGCATGTCCGACGACGACTGGCGGACGGTGATCGACACGAACCTCGCGTCGGTCTTCTACACCTGCCGCGCGGTGACGCGGCCGATGATGAAGAAGCGTGCCGGCGCGATCGTGAACATCTCCTCGGTCGTGGGCGTGCACGGCAACTGGGGACAGACGAACTACGCCGCCTCGAAGGCCGGGATCATCGGCTTCACCAAGTCCCTGGCGCGGGAGCTCGGCTCCCGCAACATCCGCGCCAACGTCGTCGCCCCCGGCTACGTGAAGACGCAGCTGACCGACGTGCTGCCCGAGGAGGCGACCGGCGCGATGCTCGAGAACACGCCGCTCGGCCGGCTTGGGGATCCGGAGGACGTGGCCGGAGCGGTACGCTTCCTCTGCTCTGACGCCGCCTCGTTCATCACGGGCGAGGTGTTGCTCGTCGACGGTGGACTGGGGATGTAGGTGGCTGGAGACAACGGTAGAAGGCGCGTGGTCGTGACCGGGCTCGGGATGGTGACCCCACTCGGAAACGACGTCGAGACCTCGTGGTCGAACCTGATCGCGGGCGAGTCCGGGGCTGCCGACATCCAGCAGTTCGACGCGAGCGAGTTCCCGGTGCACTTCGCCGCCGAGCTCAAGGACTTCGACCCCACCGTCTGGATGGACCGCAAGCAGGCGCGGCGGATGGACCGCTTCGCGCAGATGGTCGTCGCCGCCTCGCGGCAGGCCGAGACCGACTCCGGGGTCGACATCGCGAAGGAGTCGCCGCGGATCGGCGCCTCGATCGCCACCGGGATCGGCGGGCTGGGCGCGTTCCAGGACTGCTACCAGACCCTGATTGACCGCGGCCCCGATCGCATCAATCCGTTTTCGATTCCGGCGATCATCCCGAACATGGGCGCCGGCTGGGTCTCGATGGAGCTCGGCACGCAGGGCCCGCTCTCCTCGCAGTGCACGGCCTGCGCCGCCTCGAACATGGCGATCGGCGAGGGGGCGGACGCGATCCGGCTCGGGCGCGCCGACATGATGTTCTGCGGCGGCACCGAGGCGGGGATCACCCGAGTCGGTATCGCCGGCTTCGGCGCGATGCGCGCGCTCTCGCGCCGGAACGAGGATCCGAAGGGGGCCTCGCGGCCCTTCGACGCCGGCCGCGACGGCTTCGTGATGGGCGAGGCCGGCGGCGTCGTCGTGCTGGAGGAGCTCGAGCACGCGAAGGCGCGCGGCGCGAAGATCTATGCCGAGCTGATCGGCTACGGCGTCTCCTCGGACGCGAACCACATCACCGAGCCGGACCCGTCGGGGACGAACCCGGCACGCGCGATGACGATGGCCTTCGCGGATGCGGGCATCGACCCGTCGGAGATCGGTTACATCAACGCCCACGGCACGTCGACGCCGGTGGGCGACGTGAGCGAGACCCGCGTGATCAAGCTCGCCGTCGGCGAGGAGAACGCGGCCAGGATCCCGGTCTCCTCGACCAAGGGCGCCACGGGGCACTGCTTGGGAGCCGCCGGAGCGATCGAGGCGATCTTCACGATCCTCGCGACCGAGCGAGGCGTCCTGCCGCCGACGATCAACTACGAGGATCCCGATCCGGAGTGCGATCTCGACTACATCCCGAACGAGGCGCGCGAGTCGGAGATCCAGGTCGGCGTGTCGAACTCGTTCGGCTTCGGCGGGCACAATGCCTGCCTCGTGTTCCGCAAGCACGACGAGTAGCCCCCGCCTAGCAACAGACTGTTACTTGGCATAGCTGCACGCTCCCGTGACACTGCGTGACGTCGTGCTTCGAGCCCGGCCACAGCAGGCCTTGCAACAGTCTGTTACCTGGTCAGAGGCGCAGCTCGAGCAGGACGACGTCGCGCCAGACGCCGTCGAGCTGCCCGATCCGCTCGCGGACGCCGACCTCGCGGAAACCGAGAGCACGGTGCAGCGCGAGGCTCGCGCCGTTGTCCGTGAAGATCCCGGCCTGGAGCGTCCAGAGACCGCCGTCCCGGGCGCTCTCGATCACCTGCTCGAGCAACGCCCGCCCGACGCCGTGCCCGCGCACCCGCTCGGCGACGTAGACGCTCTCCTCGCCGACGCCCCGATAGACCGCGCGGCGCGAGTACGGGACGACGGCGACCCAGCCGACGACCTCGCCGTCGAGCTCGGCGACGAAGCGGTGCTCGGCGAGATGCGCCGCGTCCCATTCGGCCCAGCCGGGAACATCGGTCTCGAAAGTCGCCAGCCCGGTCGCGATCCCTTCGGCGAACACGGCGGCCACGGCCGGATAGTCGTCGGGATGAAGCGGGCGGATGAGCACGGCTCAACAGTAAGCTCCCGGCCATGTCGCGCTGGGCCACGTTCGACTGCTACGGCACGCTGATCGACTGGAACACCGGCATCGGCCGCGTGCTCGAGCAGCTCTACGGAGCCGAGCAGGCGCCGACGCTCCTGCGCCGCTATCACGAGCTCGAGCCGGAGGTCCAGGCCGAGGGCTACCGCAGCTACCAGGAGGTGCTCGCGCTGACGCTCGAGCGCCTGGCGAACGAGGCCGGCTACGGGATTCCGGAGGGTGAGGGCGGCGCGCTCGCCCAGTCGCTGCCGGACTGGCCGCCGTACCCCGAGGTTCCGAAGGCGCTCGAGGAGCTGCGCCGGCGCGGCTGGAGCCTCGCGATCCTCTCCAACATCGACCACGCGCTGATGGTCGAGTCGGAGAAACGGCTCGGCGTTCCGTTCGACCTGATCGTCACGGCCGAGGACGTGCGCTCGTACAAGCCTGCGCCGGGCCACTGGGAGCGGTTCTTCGAGACGACGACGGCCGACAAGGGGCGGCATGTCCACGTCGGCGCGAGTGCGTTCCACGACGTCGCGCCCGCGAAGGCACTCGGACTCAAGACCGTTTGGATCAGCCGTGGCGGCGCCGACTCGTTCGCGCATGCGTCCGACGCCGAGCCCGACCGCGAGCTGCCGGACCTATCCGGCCTGCCCGACGTGCTCGACGAGCTCGTGCCGGCGTGACCCTGAGACCGCCCCGCGACGATGAGTTCGACGCGATGCTCGAGCTGATGAACGCCCACCAGCTCGCCGCGTTCGGCGAGGCGGACTACACCGCCGACGACCTTCGCACCTGGCTGACGACGCCGTACGTCGAGGTCGACCGTGACATCCGCGTCCTCGAGCGCGACGGGCGGCTGATCGGCTACGTCGATGCCGATCCGACCCGGGACGACCCGCCGCTGTGGTGGTGCGACGTGAAGGTCGACCCGAACGCCGACGCCGATGAGGTCGTCGCGGAGCTCGTGGCGTGGCTGGAGGAGCGTGCGGTCGCAGGACGGCTGCGGGTGTGGACGTCGGAGGACGACGCCCGGATCGTCGGCGCCTTCGGCGCGCTCGGCTTCGAGCCGATCCGGCACTCCTACCGGATGGAGATCGAGCTCGACGACGAGCTCCGCCAGCCCACCTGGCCGTCGGGGATCTCCGTGCGGACGGCGTCGGCCGCCGATCACCGTCCGGTCTTCGACGCCTTCATCGAGGTCTGGCAGGACACGAACGACCCGATTGACGAGACGTTCGAGGAGTGGGCGCACTGGCACGTCGAGCGTGACTCGTACGACCCCACGCTCTGGTTTCTCGCGACGTCCGGCGACGAGTTGGCGGGCTTCTCGATCTGCCGCGGCGACCCGGTCGATCCGCAGGCCGGCTACGTCCACCTGCTCGGAGTCCGGCGGCCGTGGCGCCGGCGGGGACTCGGCGAGGCGCTGCTGCTTCGCTCCTTCGCCGTGTTCCGCGAGCGCGGGCTGACGCGGGGAACGCTCGGCGTCGATGCATCGAGCGTCACCGGTGCGACCCGACTGTACGAGCGCGCGGGAATGCGTGTCTATCGCGACACCGTCTTTCTCGAGCGGGCCGTGCAGGAGTAGGTTGTCGGCGTGAGCCGCCTGCGCGCCCGCTGCCCGGACTGCCGCACGCTGACCGCCGTCGCGGTCGGGCCGGAGTACCAGTGCCATTCGTGCGGCCGCGAGTTCCACGCCGGTCTCGTCCGTGTGCCGCGCGCCTGGGGCGACGGCGGCGAGACGATGGCCGAGGCGGCGCAGCTCGAGTTGCCCTACCCCGAGGCAAGCGTGATCGAGGCCGACTCGCTCGCGGAGCAGAACCTCCTGCTCGCCTGCGAGCTGCCCGATCGGCCGATCGTGCTCGGCGGCTGCTGCTGCTCGCACGTCGGCGCGATCGAGGCGCTCTCGGCCGGAGAGGAGTGCCTGGCCGTGGTCTGGCTGGACGCACACGGCGACCTGAACACGCCGCAGTCGTCGCCGTCTGGGAACGCGTGGGGGATGCCGCTGCGGATGGTGATCGACGACGGGGCCGTGCTGCCGCGCAACGTCGCCCTCGTCGGCGCCCGCAATCTCGACCCGCCCGAGGTCGAGTTCATCGAGTCGGCGGGCGTCCAGACGGGAGACGGAGCGATCGAGCGCGCGCTCGAAGGCGCCGACGCCGTCTACGTCGCGCTCGACTGCGACTCGTTCGACCCGGGCGAGCTGGCCGTGTTCATGCCCGAGCCGGACGGTCTCCGTCTCGAAGAGGTCGAGGAGCTGCTCCGCGATCTCGCGTCGCGCAGCCGCATCGCCGGGCTCGGCTTCACGGGGCTCGTCCGCGACGACGCGAACGAGCCGAAGCTCGCGCGGCTGGCAGCCGCACTCGGCCTCTAACGCAACCCTGCGCCGGTGACCCGGGTCTAAGATCGCACGATGTCCGAAACGTCACGGATCGACGTCTCGATCGAGCATAAGCAGGCGCCCGAGCCGCCTCCGGCCAAGAAGCATCCGAACACCTGCCCCGAGTGCGGGTCGCACTACCGCGACGACGAGATGGTCGCGAACCTGCGCGTCTGCACCCACTGTGGCCATCACTTCCCGGTGCGCGCGCGCGAGCGGATCGACCAGCTGGCGGACAAGGGCAGCTTCGCCGAGGAGGCAGCCGACTTGCGCTCGGCTGACCCGCTCGGCTTCTTCGACCTGCGCGCCTACAACGAGCGGCTGGCGGAAGCGGAGGTCGCGACCGGCCTCGGCGATGCGCTCGTCGTCGGCGCGGCGACGATCGAGGACATGTCCTGCGAGCTGGCGGTGATGGACTTCTCCTTCATGGGCGGCTCGATGGGGTCGGTCACCGGCGAGAAGTTCGCGCGTGCGTGCGACAGCGCCGCGGCGGCGGGTGTCCCGCTGATCTCGGTCTCCGCGTCCGGCGGCGCCCGGATGCAGGAGGGGATCCTCGCGCTGATGCAGCTGCCGAAGACCGTCGTCGCCGTCGAGGAGCTGCACGACGCCGGCTGCGCGCTGATCTCGGTGATGGCGCACCCGACCACCGGCGGCCTGCTCGCGAGCTTTGCCAGCCTCGGCGACGTGCTCCTGGTCGAGCCGGGGGCCCTGATGTCGTTCGCCGGCCCGCGCGTCGTCGCCCAGACGACTCGCGAGAAACTCCCCGACGACTTCGGCCTGGCGGAGTCGAACCTCCGTTTCGGCCATGTCGACGCAATCGTCCCCCGTCCCGAGTTGAGACCGACCCTCGCACAGCTGCTCCGGCTGTTCGGAGAGGAGTAGGGTGGCCCGGGATGCAGAGATCAGGCTCAGGGATCGGTTGAGCAAGCTGGGCGGTCTCGATCTCCTGCGCGGAGCGCGCCTCTCGGGCGAGCTCGAGCGGTTGCAGCGCCAACTCGACCGGATCGAGGCCGAGCCGACCGACGAGGAGATCTGGACCAAGGTCGAGCTCGCGCGCCACGAGGAGCGGCCGTACTCGCTCGACTACGTCGCGCGGATCCTCGACGACTGGTTCGAGCTGCACGGTGACCGCGGACGCGCGGACGACTCCGCGATCGTGACCGGAATCGGCAAGCTCGAGAATCGCACGGTGGCGCTGATCGGCCACCAGAAGGGCCGCGACATCAAGGAGCGGACGAAGCGGAACTTCGGGATGGCCTATCCCGAGGGCTACCGCAAGGCGATGCGGGTGATGGAGCTCGCCGAGCGGCACAACTTCCCCCTAGTCACGCTCGTCGACACGCCCGGGGCGTACCCGGGTATCGCGGCCGAGCAGCACGGCCAGGGCGGTGCGATCGCCAGGTCACAGGCGGTGATGGCGCAGCTGAACGTCCCGACGGTCGCGGTCGTGATCGGTGAGGGCGGCTCCGGCGGCGCCGTCGCGATCGCACTCGCCGACCGCGTGCTGATGCAGGAGAACGCGATCTACTCCGTGATCTCGCCCGAGGGCTGCGCCGCGATCCTCTGGCGCGATGCGGGCGAGAAGCGCAAGGCGGCCGCGGCGTTCAAGCCGGATGCGGCGCACTGCCTCGAGCTCGGCGTCATCGACGGCATCGTCCCGGAGCCCGAGGGCGGCGCGCACGAGAACCACGACGAGGCCGCTCGCCTTTTGGCAGCGGCCGTCGGCGACGCGCTCGACGACCTGGCCGGCATGAAGCCCCAGGAGCTGCGCAAGGCCCGGCGGGCGAAGTTCCGCTCGATGGGCGTGCTCGCCTGATCACAGGGTTAGCCGAGCTGCATGCTTCCCACAGTTTCCACAGGCTTTTCCCCGGTCCCGAATACGGCTTGTAACCAGGTGCTTGACGCGTTGAGGTCGGCAATGCCGGCCTCAGCCTGACCCCAAACCTCCACAACGGGTATGAGTTCAGGTGTGGCCTCGCTGAAGGACTACGAGCGCAAGCGCTCACGCGCGAAGACGCCCGAGCCGTTCGGGAAGGGCAAGCGCGGCAAGGCGCCGATCTTCGTCATCCAGCGCCACGACGCCAGCCGGCTCCACTACGACTTCCGGCTCGAGCGCGATGGCGTTCTCCTCAGCTGGGCTGTTCCCAAGGGCGTCCCCCTGGAGCCCGGCACGCAGCACCTTGCCGTCCACGTCGAGGATCACCCGCTCACCTACGCGACGTTCGAGGGCGAGATCCCGGCGGGCAACTACGGCGCAGGCACGGTCGAGATCTGGGACCGGGGGACGTACGAGCTCGTTGAGGAGAAGCCGAACGGCGGCATGACCGTGCGCCTGCACGGCGAGCGGCTGGACGGCGAGTGGACGCTCGTCCCGGCGAAGCTCGGAGGCGATCCGAAGAACTGGCTGCTCGTGAAGAAGAAGACGACGGACCCGGCCGCGGCGCGCAAGCCGCGCTCCTACAAGCCGATGCTGGCCACGCTCGCCGACGCGGTGCCGGCCGGCGAGGAGTGGCTGCACGAGGTGAAGTGGGATGGCTACCGCGCGATCGTGACGATCGCGGGCGGTGACGTCGAACTGACGAGCCGCAACGGCAACTCGCTGACCGCCCGCTTCGAGTCGGTCGCCCGCGCGGTCGTGCAGGCGGTGAAGACGCCGGACTGCGTGCTCGACGGCGAGGTCTGCGCGCTCGACGACCAGGGGCGCGCCAGCTTCTCGGCGATGCAGCAGGGGTCGGGGCCGCTCGTGCTCTATCTCTTCGACGTCCTCGAGGTCGAGGGCGAGCCGGTCGTCGACCTGCCGCTGGCCGAGCGGCACAGGCGGCTGGAGGCGCTGCTCGACAAGCGCAACCGCACCGTCCGGCTCTCGGAGACGTTCGACGACGGCCCCGCGCTCTTCGAGGCGGCGACGGCGCAGCGGCTCGAGGGGGTCGTCAGCAAGCGCGCGGACTCCCGCTACGAGCCGGGACGGCGCAGCCGCAACTGGCTCAAGGTGAAGACGCAGGGCCGCCAGGAGCTCATCGTCGTCGGCTACACGATGGGGCAGGGCAGGCGGGCGGGCGCCTTCGGCTCGCTCGTGCTGGCGGTCAACGAGGACGGCGGGCTCCGGTGGGCCGGCAACGTCGGCACGGGCTTCGACGACGCCGAGATCAAGCGGCTGCTCGACAGGCTGAAGCCGCTCCGCACCGACGAGTCGCCGTTCGCGGAGGTGCCGAAGATGCCGAAGGTGCGGAAGGGCGACGTCGTCTGGGTCGAGCCTCGCCTCGTCGCCGAGATCCGCTTCGCCGAGTGGACGCACGACGGCCGGCTGCGGGCACCGGTGTACCAGGGCCTGCGTGAGGACAAGGAGGCGAGCGAGGTGCACCGTGAGCGCGCGCCGATCCCGGAGGAGATCCGCCGGGGCAAGCGCGTCCTGAAGCTCTCGAACCTGGACAAGCCGTTCTGGCCGGAGGAGGGGATCACCAAGGGCGACCTGCTCACGTACTACCGCGACGTCGCGCCGGTGCTCGTTCCGCACCTCCAGGGCAGGCCGTTCACGATGAAGCGCTATCCAGACGGCTGGAAGGGCAAGTTCTTCTTCCAGAAGGATGCTCCCAAGCACATGCCCGACTGGATCCCGACGGCGCGGTTCGAGGCGTCCACCCGCGAGCGGCCGCCGCAGCGGCGGCTGATCGACTTCCCGCTCGTGAACGACGAGCTCGCGCTGCTCTGGACGGTCAACATGGGCTGCATCGACCTGAACACCTGGTACTCGCGGGTGGACAAGCCGTCCCGGCCCGACTGGGTGCTCTTCGACCTCGATCCGTCGCCGGACGTCGGCTTCCCGGAGACGATCCAGGTGGCGCTCCTGATCAAGCAGATGCTCGATCTGCTCGCGCTCGAGTCGTTCCCGAAGACGAGCGGCTCCGAGGGGATCCACATCCTCGTGCCGGTGGCGCGCCGCCACACCTATACGCAGACGCGCGAGTTCTCGGAGATCGTCGCCGGCGCGCTCGCCCGCGCCCATCCCGGCCTGGTGACGACGGAGTGGACGAAGGCGAAGCGTCGCGGCGTCCTGATCGACTCGAACCAGAACGGCGAGGGCAAGACGATCGCGTCGGCCTACTCGGTGCGTCCGAAGGCCGGGGCGCCGGTCTCGACGCCGCTGCGCTGGGACGAGGTGAACGAGACCCTCGACCCAGCCGCGTTCACGATGGAGTCGGTGCTCGAACGCGTCGCGAGCGAGGGCGACCTGTTCGAAGGTGTGCTGACGAGGAAGCAGTCCCTCTCCGCGGCGCTGAACTCGCTCCGCTGAGCCTCAGTCGAGGCGGTGCGGGCTGCCGAGGCCTGAGAGCTCGGCGATGTCGCGCCGGAAGAAGAGCGACGTCGTCCAGTCGACGACGACCCGGAGCTTGCGCGAGAAGAGCGGCAACTGGAACAGGTGGTAGCTGCGGGTGACGAACCAGCCCGGGAAGCCGCGGAAGCGGAGGCCCATCACGTCGGCGATCCCCTTGTAGCGCCCGAGCGTCGCCACCTGGCCAAGCATTCGGTACCCGTAGGGCTGTGGGTCGCCGGTGATGTTCTTCGCCAGCCTGCGCGCCTGGCGGAGCGCGTGCTGGCACGTCGGCGGGTCGAAGTGACCCGGGGTCCGCTCGTTCGGGACGGCTGCGCAGTCGCCGAGTGACCAGACGCGCTCGCGGCCCTCGACGCGGAGGATCGAATCGACCTGAACGCGGCCGCGCTCGTCGAGCGGTATGCCGAAGCGCTCGAGCAGCGGGCTCGCCTTCACCCCGGCCGTCCACACGAGCGTGTGCGTCCGGATCCGCTCGCCGTTCGAGAGCTCGGCTTCGGCGCCGTCGAACGATGCCAGGGTCGTCGACACGTGGATCTCGACCCCGCGGCGCGCCAGCTCCTTGGCGGCGTATTCGCCCAGCCGCGGTGGGATCTCGGGGAGGATCTTCGGCGCCGCGTCGACGAGCACCCAGCGCTGTGGCACCTCTCGCAGGCGCGGGTACCACCGCAACGCGTCGTTGACGAGGTCGGAAAGCTCGGCCAGCGCCTCGACGCCGGCATAGCCGGCCCCGACGAAAACGAAGCCGAGATGGCGGGCGGCGTCGCTCGGGTCGACCTCGGCGTCCGCGGCCTCGAGCTCGCGGAGGACGCGGTTGCGCAGGCTGATCGCATCGGCGAGATCCTTGAACCCGAGCCCGTGCTCGGCCAGGCCGGGCACGGGGAAGGTGCGAGGCACAGCGCCGAGCGCGAGCACCAGGTGGTCGTAGCCGATGTCGAACGTGCCGGCGTCCGTTGTCTCCACGTGCACCGACTGCCGCTCCTCGTCGATCGCAGTCACCCGGCCGAGAACGAGCTCGGCGTGTGGGCACATCTGGCGGAGCGGGACGACCGTGTGCCGCGGCTCCAGCGTTCCCGACGCGGCCTCGGGGAGCATCGGCGTGTAGAGCATGAAGTTCTCCGGGCTGACGATCGTCGCCCCCTGCGTGCCGAGAAGCCGCGCGACGTAGCCGCCGGCGAAGCCGCCCCCCACCACCAGCACCCCGCCGCGCGCCTGACGCATCGGGGGATTCTGGCAGCTGCGGTTGTAAATTGACAAATCTTATTGCTGTCATTAGAACTTCGAATCTCCATCAAACCTGTAGACAAAGCTCGAAAGGATGCTCATGCGTCGGAGATTCCTGCTACTCGCACTGCTCGCGGCGGCCGTGGCCTCGTCCGTCGCCGCCGCGTCGACCAAGGACGCCCGGCTCTCGCTGGTCGCCTACTCGACGCCGCGCGAGGCCTACAACCAGCTGATCCCGGACTTCCAGAAGACCCAGCCGGGCGGCGGCGTCAGCTTCAGCCAGTCCTACGCGGCCTCGGGCGACCAGGCGCGGGCCGTCAAGGCCGGCCTGAAGGCGGACATCGTCGCGCTCTCGCTCGCTCCCGACGTGGACGAGCTCGTGGCGGCCGGGCTCGTCGACGCGAAGTGGAAGCGCCAGTCCTACCGCGGCATGGTGACGAACTCACTCGTCGTCTTCGTCGTCCGCGACGGCAACCCGAAGAAGATCCGCAGCTGGAACGACCTGATCCGGCCGGGGGTCCAGGTCGTCACCCCGAACCCGTTCACCTCGGGCGGCGCGCGCTGGAACGTGATGGCGGCGTACGGGGCGCAGCGGAAGCTCGGGAAGACCGACAAGCAGGCTCAGGACTACCTGCTGAAGCTGTTCAAGAACGTCGTCTCGCAGGACAAGAGCGCCCGCGACTCGCTGCAGACGTTCAACGCCGGCCGCGGCGACGTCCTGCTCGCCTACGAGAACGAGGCCCTCTTCGCCCGGTCGCGCAACCAGGGGTTCCCGTACGTGATCCCGCGCTCGACGATCCTGATCGAGAACCCGATCGCAGTGCTGAAGACGAGCGAGCACAAGACGGAGGCGAACGCGTTCCTCCGCTTCCTGCGGACGCCGGACGCCCAACGGACGTTCGCCGAGAACGGGTATCGGCCCGTGAACAAGGCGGTCGCGCGCGAGTTCACGGAGAAGTTCCCGGCGCGGCCCGGCCAGTTCACGATCGAGCAGCTCGGGCTCGGGGGCTGGGATCGCGTCCAGAAGCGGTTCTTCGATCCCAGAAGCGGCGTCATGGCGCGGGTCGAGCGCCAGGTCGGCGGCGTGACAGGCTAAGCTTCTCGAATTGACGGCGCTTATGCTGTTGATTAGCTTTCCCTATTCTTATGAGCACCGTCGACGTCGCTTCCAGACCGATCAAGCTGCAGAGCGAGAGGGCCACCACGGCCCTCTCGCTCGGTCTCGTCACCACCTATCTCTCGCTGATCGTGGGGCTGCCGATCGCCGCGCTCGTCTTCGAGTCGACGAACGGCGGCTGGCAGGGGTTCTGGGACGTGGTCACGAGCCCGGAGGCGATCGCCGCGCTGAAGCTGACGCTCTGGACGTCGATCGCGGTCGCCCTGATCAACGCCGTGCTCGGCACGGTCACCGCCTGGGTGCTCGTGCGCGACTCCTTCCGGGGCAAGTCGCTCGTGAACGCGATCATCGACCTGCCGTTCGCGCTGCCGACGATCGTCGCCGGCCTGACGCTGCTCGCGCTCTACGGGCCGCAGTCGCCGCTCGGGATCAACGTCGCCTTCACGACGACCTCGATCGTGCTGGCGATGCTCTTCGTGACGCTGCCGTTCGTCGTCCGGACGGTGCAGCCGGTGCTGCTCGAGCTGGACGAGGAGATGGAGCAGGCCGCCAAGTCGCTCGGGGCGAGCAACTGGCAGACCTTCCGCCGCGTCGTCTTCCCGAACGTGCTCCCGGGGATTCTCTCCGGCGTCGCGCTCGCGTTCGCGAAGGCGGTCGGCGAGTTCGGCTCGCTCGTGATCATCACCGGGAACCTGCCCTACAAGACGCAAGTCTCCTCGGTCTTCATCTTCAGCCGGATCGAGAGCGGCGACCGCGCCGGGGCCGCGGCGGTCGCGGTCGTCCTGCTCGCGATCTCGTTCGGGCTGCTGCTCTCGATCGGTGCGATCCGCCACTATGCGACGAGGCACGACCGTGACTAGGTTTGTGCGCAAGTTCGGCCTGCGCGCGGTCGCCTTCGGCTACCTGGCAGCGATCCTCGTCGGCCCACTGGTGCTCGTCTTCTACCGGACGTTCGAGGACGGCTTCAGGCCCGCCTGGGACGCGCTCTCGACGCCTGAGACCCTGAACGCGTTCAAGCTGACCCTCATCATCACCGCGATCGCGGTGCCCCTGAACACGATCTTCGGGATCGCCTGCGGGCTCGCGGTCGTGCGCCGGCGCTTCCGGGGCAAGGGTGTCGTGAACGCCTTCGTCGACCTGCCGCTCGCGCTCTCGCCGGTGGTCGTCGGGCTCGCGCTCTTCCTGCTCTACGGGCGCGACGGCTGGTTCGGCTGGCTCGGCGACCACGGGATCCAGATCCTCTTCTCGCTGCCTGCGATGGTGATCGCGACGATCTTCGTCTCGCTCCCGTTCGTCGCTCGCGAAGTCATCCCGACTTTGCGCGAGATCGGCGACGAGCAGGAGCAGGCGGCCCGGACGCTGGGCGCCAACGGCTGGCAGACGTTCTGGCGGATCACGCTGCCGGCGATCCGCTGGGCCGTCATCTACGGCGTCATCCTCACGACCGCGCGCTGCCTGGGCGAGTACGGCGCGGTCGCCGTCGTCTCCGGCCGGCTCCAGGGCGAGACCGAGACCGCGACGCTGCGGGTCGAGGAGCGCTACGAGTCATTCGACGTCGCCGGCGCCTACGCGATCTCGATCGTCCTCGCCCTCATCGCCGTGCTCGTGCTCGTCGCGATGACCGTGTTCAGACCCAAGGAGGAAGCGGCCTAATGAGCATCGTCGCCACCGGGATCTCGAAGCGCTTCGGCGACTTTGTCGCTCTCGACAACGTCTCGCTGGAGGTGCCGACTGGCTCCCTCACCGCCCTGCTCGGTCCGAGCGGCAGCGGCAAGTCAACGCTCCTGCGCGTGATCGCGGGCCTCGAGACGCCCGATACGGGCGAGATCGTGATCTCGGGGGAGGACGCGACCGAGCTCGCCCCGCAGAAGCGGGGCGTCGGCTTCGTCTTCCAGCACTACGCCGCGTTCAAGCACATGACCGTGCGGGACAACGTCGCCTTCGGGCTGACGATCCGGAAGCGGCCGAAGGCGGAGATCCGCGAGCGGGTCGACACGCTGCTCGAGCTCGTGCAGCTACAGCAGTTCGGGCACCGCTATCCGGCTCAGCTCTCAGGCGGCCAGCGTCAGCGGATGGCGCTCGCGCGCGCGCTCGCGGTCGAGCCCGAGGTGCTCCTCCTCGACGAGCCGTTCGGCGCCCTCGACGCCCGTGTGCGGGCGGAGCTGCGCGAATGGCTCCGGCGGCTGCACGAGGAGGTGCACGTCACGACCGTCTTCGTCACTCACGATCAGGAGGAGGCGATGGAGGTCGCCGATCAGATCGCGGTCATGAACCACGGCGTGATCGAGCAGGTCGGCGGCCCGCGCGACCTCTACGAGGAGCCGGAGAGCGAGTTCGTGATGAGTTTCATCGGCCCGACCACCCGCGTCGGCGAGACCTGGGTGCGGCCGCACGACCTCGAGATCCTGCTCACGCCGGCGGAGGACGCGGCCGAGGCGATGATCGAGCGCGTCGTCCACCTCGGTTTCGAGGTGCGCGTCGAGCTCGTCCGGGCCGACCGGGAGAGAGTCTGGGCGCAGCTGACGCGCGACCAGTGCGAGGAGCTCGAGCTCGCGGACGGGCAGATCGTCTACGTGCGTGCCGTCCAGGAGCGCGTCTTCGCCTAGAGGGCGGTGCGGCTGCGCTGCACGACGTCGGCCAGCGACGTTTCCTCGAGGACGCCGCGCATGCTCGTGCGCAGCTCGATCCAGACGTCGCGGAGCCCTGTCGCGGCGCCGGTGTACTCCGCGTCCTCCGGGCGGGCGCCGCGCACGGTCGCGATCGGCCCCTCGACCGCGCGGATCACGTCCGCGAGGCTGACCTCCGCCGCAGGCTTCGCGAGCCGGTAGCCACCCTCGGCGCCGCGCTGGCTCGCGACGATCTCGGCGCGCCGCAGCTCGAGCAGGATGTTCTCGAGGAACTTGAGCGGGATCTCCTGCGCTGTCGCGAGCCGCTCGGCCTTGACGTAACCCGGTGGCGAGGCGGCGAGCTCGGTCAGCGCCCGCAGGGCGTAATCCACCTTCGCCGAGACCCTCATGGGCCGGATTCTCTACGTTCGCGCGGGGGCGTCGGCGAGCCACGCGCCGCAGATCGCGCCGACGTGCCGGTGATCGGTGCCGCAGCAGCCGCCGAGCACGTTCACGGCCGGCAGACTCGCCTTCAGCGCGGCGTGGCGCTCGGCCAGGTCGGCGGGATCGCCCTCGTCGAGCTCCTCCGCCTCGTCCAGCTCGGCGTGGCTCTTCGTCGACGCGTTCGTGCGCAGGCCGCCGATTCGCTGCACCCACGGCTCGCCGCCGGCGACCGCGGCCTCGAAGTGCGTCGGGTGGGCGCAGTTGATCATGTAGTAGGCGGGTGCGCTCTCCGTCGCGTCGTCGACCTGCTGGATCGCGCCGCCCAGCGTCTGGCCGCTCGGCAGGCGTCCGTCGGTCTCCAGCGTGAACGAGATCACGACCGGGAGCCCGGACGCGGCAGCTGCCCGGGTGACGCCGGTCGCCTCCTCGGCGTACGTCATCGTGATCGCAGTGACCATGTCCGCCGCCGTGTCGGCGAACGTGCCGATCTGGACGGCGTGGTACCGCTCGGCCTCCTCGGGCGTGAGCATCGTCTCGGGGGCGTAGCCGTCGCCCTCGGGGCCGATGCAGCCGCTGATCACGATCGGCGCCGTGCCCTGGTACTCGGCACGGAGCTCCTCCATCAGCGCGATCGCCTTCCGGTTGAGCGCGTCGAGCTGCTCGGGCGTGTAGCCGAGCTGCGCTGCCCACCCCGGGCTGGCCCGCCAGGTCGGGCTCTCGAGCACGAAGCCGACTCCCTCGTCACGCGCCAGCGCGGCATATGCCGAGTAGTACCGGCGCAGCGCGTCCGTTCCCTCGTCGTCCTTCAGCAGGTCGAAGGCGGCGAAGAGGGGCAGCTCGAGGCCGTGCTGGAAGATCAGCGTCGTCTCGATGCCGCCGTCCGTCAGGAAGAGGCCGCCGTCGAGCTGGGGCAGACGCTCGCGATACACGTCACGAACGTACCACCTCGGCCAGGCGCCGTTCCAGGAACGCCCGGTCGCCCGCGTTCATCTCGAGCGCGAGCGCTTCGCGGTAGGCGGAGGCCGCTTCGTCGCGGCGCTCGAGGCGGCGGAGGAAGTCCGCGCGGGCCGCGTGGAGCAGGTGGTAGCCCGGCAGGTCGATCTGCTCGACGAGCTCGAGGCCGCGCTCGGGGCCATCGGCCATCGCGACGGCGACGGCGCGGTTCAGCTCGACGATCGGCGACGGTTCGAGCCGCGCCAGCTCGGCATAGAGCGCCGCGATCTGCGGCCAGTCGACCCGTTCCTCGAGGTGGAGCGCCGCGATCGCCGCCTGCACCTGGTAGGCGCCGGGGCGCCGGTGCGACAGCGCGCGCTCGAGCAGGCGCGAGCCTTCGTCGATCCGCGCCTGGTTCCAGCGGCTGCGATCCTGGTCGGCAAGGAGGACGATCTCGCCGTCGGCGCCGAGGCGGGCGTCGCGGCGGGCGTCGTGCAGGAGCATCAGCGCCAGCAGCCCCAGCGCCTCAGGCTCGTCCGGCATCAGGACCGCGAGCAGCTTCGCCAGCCGGATCGCCTCGTCGCAGAGCTCGTCCCGGATCGGCGCGCCGCCGGCGCTGGCCGAGTAGCCCTCGTTGAAGACGAGGTACAGGACCGCGAGCACGGACCTCAGCCGCTCCGGCAGCAGGTGGTCGGGCGGGACGCGGAAGGGGATGCCGGCGTTGCGGACCTTCCTCTTCGCCCGCACGAGGCGCTGGGCCATCGCCGGCTCTGCGACGAGGAACGCGTGTGCGATCTCGGTCGTGGTCAGGCCTGCGACCTCGCGCAGCGTCAACGCGACGCGCGACTCCGCGGCCAGCGCGGGGTGGCAGCAGGTGAAGACGAGCGCGAGCCGGTCGTCGGGGATCGAGCTCACGTCGTCGTCCTCGGCCGGCAGTGCCTCGAGCCGCGCGAGCAGCTCGGCCTTGCGGACGAAGGTCTGCTCGCGGCGGAGCCGGTCGATCGCCCGGTTGCGGGCCGCGGTGATGATCCAGGCGCCCGGATTCGCCGGCGTGCCGTCGCGGGGCCAGCGCTCGAGCGCGGTCGTGAAGGCGTCCTGGACAGCGTCCTCGGCGAGCTGGATGTCGCCGAGGACGCGGGTGAGAGCTGCAACGGCACGGCCCCATTCCTCCCGAAAGACGCGGCCGACGTCGGTCGTCAATGCTCGATGACCGGCCTCAGCTCGACTGCGGCGCGGAAGACGACGGGGATCCGGGCGGCGATCGCGATCGCCGCGTCCAGATCCTCGGCCTCGAGCTCCATCACGCCGCCGATCTGCTCCTTCGTGTCGGCGAAGGGACCGTCCGTGACGAGCGTCTCGCCATCGCGGACGCGGACCGTCCTGGCGGTCTTCGGGCTGTCGAGCTCGTAGCCGGCTCCGAGCACGCCGCTGGCGCCGAGCTCGCCGAAGAGCGCCTCCCACTTCGGCACCTCCTCTGCCCGTGCAGCCGCGGCCTCCTCGGGAGACATCGCCTCCCAGGCGGCGACGGCGTCGGCGTGGTTCGTCAGCAAGGCTGCGTACTTCACGACTGCTCACCCCCGTCCACGTAGACCGGCCGTACCTCGATCGCCCCGTGCCTGGCGGCCGGGATCTTCGCGGCCCAGGTGCACGCCTCGTCGAACGAGTCGCACTCGAAGACGTAGTAGCCGCCGAGCGTCTCCTTGAGCTCGACGAAGGGGCCGTCGGTGACGAGGGTCTCGTCGCCCCGCACGCGGACAGTGGTCGCCGTGGCGATCGAGTCGAGCTCGCTGCCGCCTCGCGTCACGTCCGCCTGCGAGAGCGCCACGTACTCGCCCATCTCGCGCTCGCGCTCCTCCGGCGACAGGCTCGCCCAGCGGGCCTCTTCGCCGTAGATCAGTGCCAGATACTGCATCCGTTCCTCCTCTCGGAACTCGATTTCACCACGTAGACGAACGGGATGTGGCGAAATCGACAGGGAAGGTGCCTGCATCGGTCTGGACGCGTCTTCGACAACGGTTTACGCTCGACGAAATGCGTCTCGTGCCCGAGGTTGCGGTCGAGCCGCGGCCAGCCGACGAGCCGCGCTACGTCCGCTCGTACGTCTTCACACGCTTCTCCATCGGCCTGCTCGGCGTGCTCCTGCCGCCGCTGCTCGTGTTCCTCGAGCGGCGCTCTTCGACGGCCAGCCGTTCCCGCGGGGGTCGCTGAGCGCGTACTTGCCAGTCTCGATGCCCCCGCTTTCCTTCGTCCCGGGCGAAGAAGAGGACGATCGGGACGAGCAGCGCGATGAGCCCGCCGACGAAGAGCTCGCGTACGCCGGAGTAGTAGTACGGCGAGTGGATCGCGATCTGGGCCTTCGGCGCCGCGTGGCTGGCGAAGGGCGCAGAGTGGAACGTGCTGTTCCGGCGCACCGCGGCGCTGTCCCTCGTGCCGGCGGATCCCCCGCCCGAGTCGCCGACGGTCCCCCAGGGCTAGCCGCTCGCCAGCAGCCGGCGTAGCAACGTCAGGGCGCCGTCCTTGTCGAGGTAGTCGTTGAGGTTGCCGCACTTCGGGCTCTGCACACACGAGGGGCAACCGTCGGTGCACGGGCAGCCGGCCAGCATCTTGGCTGTGTCCTCGACCCAGCCTTCGAAGCGCTCGAAGCCGCGCTCGGTGATCCCGACGCCGCCGGCGTGGCCGTCGTAGACGAAGATCGTCGGCAGCCCGGTCTGGCGATGGATGTTCGTCGAGAGGCCGCCGATGTCCCAGCGGTCGCACATCGCCCAGAGCGGCAGCAGCGCGATCAGGGAGTGCTCGGCGGCATGGAGCGACGAGAGCAGTTTCGGCATCTCCTCGAGCCCTTCGAGTTGCCGCGGCGTCGGCGAGAACCAGACGGCCTCGGTCTCGAAGCTCGTCTCCGGCAGGTCGAGCGGGATCGTCTCGAGCGTGTCGCCGCCGCTGATCGACTTGCGCTGGTAGGCGATCACGCGCTCGGTCACCGAGACGCGGCCGAAGACGAGCTCGAGCCCAAGCCGGTGCTCGGTGCGGAGCGGCTCGACGATGTCGGTGGCGGTCTCCTTCTTCGCCTGCGTGTACCAGTCGACGGCCGCGGGGCTGACGAGCGCCGTCCGCGCGTCCACGTCGAGCCGGCGGACGAGGTGCTGCTCGCCGAGGTGGAGGTAGACCGCGCCGTCATGCACGGTCGAGTACGCGCGCGAGCGCTCGACGGTGCCGAGCACAGTGCCCGTCTCGGCGTCGACGACGGTGAACGAGTCGAGCTCGCCGGACCGGAGCATGACCCGTGCGGCCGGGTAGTCCTTCCCCGCCCAGACCCAGCCCGCGTCGGTCGACTTCAGCTCGGGCAGCAGCGGGGCGCGCTCGAGCGCCTCCGGGCCGAGCGTCTCGGCGTCGCGCTCGTCGATCGGGCCCTCGAAGGCGGCCGAGAGGACGTGGCCGTCGAGCACGCGCGGGTTCGCGTGGTCGAGGATGGCGGCCTCGACGGTCCGCGCCAGCAGCGTCTCCGGCTCCCGCATGAAGTACTGGTCGAGCGCGTCCTCGCTCGCGACGAGGACGGCGAGACCCGGCGTGCGCCGGCCCGCGCGTCCCCACTGCTGCCGCAGCGAGGAGACCGTGCCCGGGAAGCCGACCGAGATCGCGCAGTCGAGCGAGCCGATGTCGATCCCGAGCTCGAGCGCATCCGTGGCGGTGACGCCGAGCAGCTCCCCGCTCATCAGGCGCTGCTCGATCTCGCGGCGCTGGGTCGGTGTGTAGCCGGCGCGGTACGGCGCCAGGCGCGCGGCCAGCGCCGGCTCGAGCCGTCCCGACGCGAAGCGGTGGATCAGCTCGACCGCCTTGCGGCTCTTCGCGAAGCAGATCGTCCGCTGGCCTGCGGCGACGAGACCTGCGAGCAGGCGCGACGCGTCGCCGAGAGCGCTCGCGCGGACGCCGAGCTCGGCGTCGATCAGCTCGGGGTTCCAGAGCGCAATCGTCCGCTCGGTCGCCGGCGCAGCGTCGCTGTCGACCACGGTCGCCGGCTCGCCGAGCAGCGACTCGGCCAGCTGTGCGGGGTTCGCGATCGTCGCCGACGCGAGCACGAACTGCGGCTCCGACCCGTACGCGCGGGCGAGCCGTCGCAGGCGGCGGAGCACATTCGCCACGTGCGAGCCGAAGACGCCGCGGTAGACGTGCGCCTCGTCGACGACGACGTAGCGCAGGTTCGAGAGCACGTCGCCCCAGCGGTCGTGGTGCGGGAGCACGCCGACGTGGAGCATGTCCGGGTTGGTCAGGATCACGTTCGCCCACTTGCGGATCTGCCACCGGCGCTCGCTCTCGGTGTCGCCGTCGTAGATCGCCGGCTTGACGCCCTTGACGCCGAAGGCGGACAGCGCGCGCGCCTGGTCCTGGGACAGCGCCTTCGTCGGATAGAGGTAGAGCGCACGGCTCTTCGGCTCGCGCGCGAGCAGGTCGAGCACGGGCAGGTTGAAGGCGAGGCTCTTGCCGCTCGCCGTGCTGGTCGTGACGATCGCGTTGCCGCCCGCGCGCAGCGCCTCCCAGGCCTCGGCCTGATGGCGGTACAGCGCCGTGATCCCCTGGCCGACGAGCGCCGACGCGACGCGCGGGTCGAGGTCGTCCGGGAACGGCTCCGTCGTGCCCGTTCTCGGCGGCTCGACCGCCACGTGTGCCAGCTCCTCTCCCTGGAGCAGCTCGAGCCAGGAGGGGCTGACGACGCTCATGCGCACTACGCTAGCCTTCGCTTCGACCTACCGGGGTGCCCCGAGCGGGGCTGAGATCACACCCGTCGAACCTGATCCGGCTCGTACCGGCGAAGGGAGCTCAGTGGTTCCACGCGCGTTGACCATTGCCACGTCCGACTCGGGCGGCGGGGCCGGCATCCAGGCCGACCTGAAGGCGTTCGCCGCCGCGGGGGCGCACGGGACGAGTGTGCTCGTCGCCCTGACCGCGCAGAACACGACGGCGGTGACGGCCGTGTACGAGCTGCCGCCGGACTTCATCCGCGCGCAGCTCGACGCCGTCTTCGACGACATCGGCGTCGACGCGGCGAAGACGGGGATGCTCTTCTCGCGCCCGATCATCGAGACCGTCGCGGAGTTCCTCGAGCGCCACTCCGTTCCACTCGTGGTCGATCCGGTCATGATCGCCAGCTCGGGCGCGCAGCTGCTGCAGGACGATGCCGTCGAGACGCTGATCGGCCGCCTCTTTCCGCTCGCGACGGTCGTGACGCCGAACGTGCCCGAGGCGGAGGCGCTGACGGGGATGGCCGGCGCGTCGCGGCGCGACCTGGCCGAGCGCCTCGTCGAGCTCGGAGCCGGGGCCGCGGTCGTCACCGGCGGCCACGGCGAAACGGCGGTCGACCACCTCTTCGACGGGCGGGAGCACGTCGAGCTCCCGGTCGAGCGCTACGACGTTCCCGCGACCCACGGCGCCGGCTGCACGCACTCCGCGACGCTGGCGGCCCTCCTCGCCCGCGGCCTGGCGCTGCCGGAGGCGGCACGTGGGGCGGCGGACGCCGCGTCGGCAGCGGTTCGGCACGGGCTCGTCGAGCTCGGATCCGGCGAAGGACCGGTCGACGTCCTCAATGTGAAGGGAGCGGCATGACGATCGATCCCGGCGCCACGCTCGGCGGCATCCGCGAGCGCAAGCCGCTCGTCCACAACATCACCAACTACGTCGTCATGAACGAGACTGCGAACGCGATCCTCGCGCTCGGCGCGCTGCCGGTGATGGCGCACGCGCGGGAGGAGGTCGCCGAGATGGTCGGCCTCGCGGGGGCGCTCGTGCTCAACATCGGCACGCTCTCGGAACCCTGGGTCGACGCGATGCTCGTCGCGGGCAAGGCGGCGAACGAGCGCGGCATTCCCGTCGTGCTCGACCCGGTCGGCGCCGGTGCGACGACCTACCGCACGGAGACGGCGCGCCGACTGCTCGACCAGGTGGACGTGGCCGTGCTGCGCGGGAATGCCGGCGAGGTGGCGACGCTCGTCGGGGTCGAGGCGGAGGTGCGCGGCGTCGAGTCGGTCGGCGGGGTCGGCGATCCGGGGGAGCTCGCGCTGACAGCGGCGCGGACGCTCGGCCTCGTCGCGTCGGTCACCGGGCCGGTCGACCACGTCTCCGACGGCGAGCGCTCGGCGGCCGTCTCGAACGGGCACGCGCTGCTCGCCTCGATCACGGGGACGGGCTGCATGTCGACCGCGATCACGGGTTGCTTCCTCGCCGGCAAGGACGATCCGTTCGAGGCTGCGGTCGAGGCGCTCGTGGCGTTCGGCGTCGCCGGCGAGGACGCCGCAGTCGGCGCGAAGGGCCCCGGCAGCTTCCACGTCGGGCTCTACGACGCGCTGGCAGCTCTCGACCCGGGCACGCTGACGGGGAGGGCAGGGGTCGAGACCGCGTGAGCGCTTGTGTCTATCAGTCACAAGCTCGATCCGACCTTCGGAGCCCCGGGGGTGCGAGGCGCGCTTGTGTCTATCAGTCACAAGGACTCTCCGCCGCATGAGGCTGCATGCGCTCGTCGCCGACGAGAAGAGTGCCCGCCGTGCGGCGGAGGGCGGCGCGACGGTGGTGCAACTGCGTCTCAAGGGCGCTCCGACAACGGAGGTCGTCGCGCTCGGAAAGGCACTGGACGGGCTCGGCGCCGAGCTGATCGTCAACGACGACGTCGACGCGGCGCTCGAGCTCGGGGTCGGGGTGCATCTCGGTCAGGGCGACGCCGGCATCGAGCGCGCGCGGGAGGCGGGGATCCCGTTCGGGATCTCGGTGACGACGCGCCGCGAGGGGGCGGTGGCGGAGTTCGCCGGCGCAACGTACCTCGGCGCAGGCCCGATCTGGAGCACGCCGTCGAAGCCGGATGCAGCGGCGCCGATCGGGATCGACGGGCTCCGCGACGTCTGCCTCTCCGTCTCGATCCCGGTGGTCGCGATCGGCGGCGTCGATGCGTCGAACGCGGCGGAGTGCATCCGTGCGGGCGCAGCCGGGGTGGCCGTGATCAGGGGCGTCGCTGAGATCGAGGCGCTGCGAGCGGTCGTCGATGAAGCTCTCTGAAGCCGGCGAGCTCGGGCTGCTGCACGAGCTCGAGTCGCGCGGGTTGATCGAAGGGACCGAGCACGACGCCGCTCAGTTGGCCGGCGGCCTCGTCGTCACGCAGGACGCCCTCGTCGAGGGCGTCCACTTCCGCCTCGACCTGCTCGCCTGGCGCGAGCTCGGCTTCCGTGCCGCCGCTGTCAACATCAGCGACCTGGCGGCGTCCGCGGCGCGTCCGGAAGCGCTGCTGGTGACGCTGGCTCTCCCAGGCGAGATCGAGGTCGACGACGTCGTCGACCTCTACGAGGGGATCGCGGAGGCAGGCGTGCCCGTTCGGGGCGGCGATACGACCCGTGCCGGCCAGGTCGTCGTCAGCGTCACGGCGCTCGGACGCTCGGAGCGTGTGCCGGGGCGAGCGGGCGCCGCGGCCCGGTGACCGGATCGTCGTCACCGGCCCGCTCGGCGCTGCCGGAGCGGCGTTCCGTGACGGGCGCTACCTCCGTCCGCCGTTGCGCGTCGAGGAGGGGCTTCGGCTCGGCCGCGTCGCGAGCGCGATGCTGGACGTCTCCGACGGGATCGCCGTCGACGCCGGCCACCTTGCCCGCCGTTCCGGCTGCCGGGTCGTGATCGACCTCGACGCGGTGCCGCTCGCCGGCACGCTCGAGGACCTCCAGTTCGGCGAGGACTTCGAGCTCCTCGCCGCGACGCCGGACCCGCTCGACTTCCCGGTGATCGGCCGCTGCGAGGAGGGCGAGGGCGTCCTCTTCCTTCGCGGCGGCGAGCCGGTCGAGCTGCGCGGCTACGAGCACTACAAGACCCAGGAGTAAGCTCGCCCGAAGGTGCTCGGCTTCGTGCTCAGGCGGCTCGCGTGGGCGGTCGTCCTCTTCCTCGCCCTGACGCTCTACACGTACGTCCTCTTCTTCCTGATCCCGGGGAACGACGAGACGATCGGGCGCGGCTTCGGCGGCGGCCAGGGGACGAACGCTGCGCGAGACCGTCGGGATCGACGGCGGCTCCGTCGTGCGCGAGCTCGGCGGCCGCGACCTTCCCGTCGTCCTCGGCATCGTCGTCCTCGTCACGACGGTGATCCTGCTCGTCAACCTCGTGGTCGACCTGCTCTACCCGCTGCTCGACCCGCGGATCGGCTACGCGTCCGGCAGCCAGTCCTCGAACGCGCGCTCGAAGTGGCCGCGCGGGCGTGCGCCGACGACTGTCACCCTCGGCTCGCCGTCGGCGAACAACATCACCGTCGGGAGCGAGAGAACGCCATAGCGGCCCGGCACCGCCAGGTGCTCGTCGATGTTCAGCCGCACGAGCGCGACGCCGTGGTCGGTCGCGATCCCCTCGAGCAGCGGCTCGATCGCCTTGCACGGTTTGCACCAGGGCGCCCAGAAGTCGACGATCGTCGGCCCGGACGCCGCGAGCACCTCCGCCTCGAAGGTGGCGTCCGTCACCTCTCTCACAGCTCGCCCCGCGCCGCCGCCAGCCGCAGCAGCGGCACCTTCCAGATCGCCTCGAGCACGATCGCGCGCGACATCTTCGACCCGCCCACGGCGCGGTCGACGAAGCGGATCGGCAGCTCCTGGACGCGGAAGCCCTTGCGGATCGCGCGGTAGGTCAGCTCGATCTGGAAGGCGTACCCCCGCGAGTGCACCCGGTCGAGCGGGATCGCCTCCAGCACGGCGCGCCGGAAGCACTTGAAGCCGCCGGTCAGGTCCCGGATCGGCACGCCGAGCACGAGCCGGGCGTACAGCGACCCTCCGGCCGAGATCGCCCGCCGGATCAGGCCCCAGTTCTCGACCCCGCCGCCCGGGACATAGCGGGAGCCGAGCACGAGGTCGGCGGTCTCCGCGGCGGCCAGAAGGCGCGGAACATCTGCGGGATCGTGCGAGAAGTCGCAGTCCAGCTCGAGCACCAGCTCCGCACCGCCGTCGAGTGCGCGGCGGAAGCCCGCGAGATAGGCCGGGCCGAGGCCCTCCTTGCGGGGGCGATGCAGGACGTCGACGAAGCCGAGCTCTGCCGCGAGCCGGTCGGCGAGCTCGCCCGTCCCGTCCGGCGAGTTGTCGTCGATCACGAGCACGCGGTCGTCGGCGCCGAGGACCTCGCCGAGTGCACGCAGCATCGGCTCCAGGTTCTCACGCTCGTTGTAGGTCGGCAGGCAGACACATGCCCTCACCTCCGTATCATCGCTGGAGGTGTCCACCACCCTGCCGAGGAACGACGAGCTGGCCGGCCAGCTCGAGCTGCTCGCCGACCTGAGCGAGCTCGAGGGCGAGGACTCGTTCCGCGTGCTCGCCTACCGCCGCGCCGCGACCCGCATCCGCGAAACCGGTGCGCCGGTGGCGCAGCTTGCGCTCGACGGCAAGGCCAAGGAGCTCTCCGGGATCGGGAAGACGATCGAGGACAAGATCGTCCAGGTCGTCGAGAAGGGGGAGATGGAGGCGCTGACGAAGCGGAAGGCGCTCGTCCCGGAAGAGGTCGTCAAGTTCATGCACCTGCCCGGGCTCGGCCCGAAGACCGCGCGGCGGATCTGGAAGGAGCTCGGGGTCACGACCATCGCCGGGCTGAAGGAAGCGGCCGAGCAGGAGCGGCTGCGTGTGCTGACGGGGCTCGGCGCCAAGAGCGAGGAGAAGATCCTGAAGGCGCTCGCCGAGGAGCCGAAGGATCCGCGCGAGTCGAGGCGCCTGCTCGGCGACGGGCTGCCCGTCCTGCTCGAGCTCGTCGAGGAGCTGCGCCGGCATCCGGCGGCGGTGAAGGTGTCTGAGGCCGGCTCCGCCCGGCGCCGGCGGGAGACGTTCCGCGATCTCGACGTGATCGCCACCTCCACCGACCCGCCCGCCCTGATCGAGGCGTTCACGAGCCGGGACAACGTCGCGGACGTGATCGCAAAGGGCGAGACGAAGGCGACCGTGCTCACGAACGACGGCCTCCGGCTCGATCTCCGCGTCGTCCCGCCCGAGAGCTACGGCAACCTGCTCCAGCACTTCACCGGCTCGAAGGACCACAACGTCGCCCTCCGCGAGGAGGCGGTCCGGCGCGGCTTCAGCGTCTCCGAGTACTCGGTCACGAACACCGAGACGGGGGAGGAGTTCACCGCGGCCGACGAGGAGGAGCTCTACGCGCACCTCGGCTATGCGTACATCCCGCCCGAGCTGCGCGAGAACGGCGGCGAGCTGGTGGCCGCGCGCAAGGGCGAGCTGCCGGCGCTCGTCGAGCGCAGCGATCTCCGCGGCGACCTGCACTCGCACTCGACCTGGTCGGACGGGAAGGCGTCGATCGAGGAGATGGCGCTCGCGGCACAGGCGCTCGGCCACGAGTTCCTGGCGCTGTGCGACCACTCGCAGCGCCTTCGCGACGGGCGGCTGCAGCGGCAGTGGGAGGAGATCGACACCCTCAACGAGCGGCTCGCGCCCTTCCGGATCCTGAAGGGGATCGAGGTGAACATCCGGGCGAACGGCGAGCTCGACGTCACCGACGACCTGCTCGCGCCGCTCGACTGGGTGATGGCGTCCGTCCATACGAGCTTCGACAAGGACCCGACCGAGCGCGTCCTCCACGCAATGCAGAGCGCACACATCGACTGCATCGGGCACCTGACGAGCCGGCGGATCGGCGTTCGCAGCCCGTCGGCGATCGAGGTCGAGAAGGTGGTCGAGGCTGCGCTCGAGACGGGCACGTTCCTCGAGATCAACTCGCAGCCCGACCGGCTCGACCTGCGCGACGCGAACGCGCGGCTCGCCGGTGAGGCCGGCCTGACACTGACGATCTCGAGCGACGGCCACTCGACGAAGGCGCTTCGCTACGTCGACCTCGGCGTCGCGCAGGCTCGCCGCGCCTGGCTGACGAAGACGCAGATCCTGAACACGCGGACGTGGCCGGAGATCGAGAAGCTGCGCAAATGAGCTTCCGCGACGACGGCGCCGCGGCGGTCGACTGGGTCGCGTCGTATCTCGAGCGCGTGGGCGAGCTGCCGGTGCTCGCCCAGGTCGAGCCGGGCGAGCTGCGAGCGTTGCTTCCCTCGTCGCCGCCCGAGACCGCCGAGCCCTTCGCCGCCGTTCTGCGCGACCTGGACGAGGTGCTGCTCCCGGCTGCGACGCACTGGCAGAGTCCGCGCTTCTTCGCCTACTTCGCGAACACCGGGTCGGAGCCGGGGATCCTCGCCGAGCTGCTTGCCGCGGGGTTGAACCAGGTCGGGATCCTCTGGCGCACATCGCCGCTCCTGCAGGAGCTGGAGGAGCTGACGCTCGACTGGCTCGCGCAGCTGCTCGGGCTGCCCCGCGGGCTGCACGGCCACCTCGAGGACACGGCCTCGATGGGGACGATGGCGGCGCTCGCCGCGGCGCGCGGCGCCCGGCCGGACGCGCGCGTCGTCGTCTGTTCGGAGCACGCGCACTCCTCGGTCGAGAAGGCGTGCCGGATCCTCGGCCTCGAGGCACGCACGACGCCGGTGGACGACGCCTTCCGGCTTCGAGTCGACGCGCTCGATCTCACGGACGCATGCGCGGTCGTCGCCACGATCGGGACGACCTCGACGAGCTCGATCGACCCTGTGCCGGCGATCGCCGACGAGTGCGGGCGGTCGGGCGTCTGGCTCCACGTCGACGCCGCGTACGCGGGCTCCGCGGCCGTCTGCCCAGAGCTCGGGGACGCGTTCGCGGGCTGGGAGCGCGCCGACTCCGTCGTCGTCAACCCGCACAAGTGGCTGCTGACGCCGATGGGCTGCTCCGCGCTCTGGACGCGTCGGCCGGACGACCTCCGCGCCGCTTTCAGCCTTGTCCCGGAGTACCTCCGCGTCCGCGAGGACGTCGCGAGCCTCTCCGAGTACAGTCCCGCGCTCGGGCGCCAGTTTCGGGCGCTGAAGCTCTGGACCGTGCTCCGCTGCTACGGGCGCGAGGGCTTGCAGCTGCGGATCCGCGAGGCGATCGCGCTGGCGGCGCTCTTCGAGGGATGGGTCCGCGACGAGCCGGGCTGGGAGCTGGCCGCGCCGCGGCCGTTCTCGCTCGTCTGCTTCCGCCGAGAGGGCTCTGACGAGGAGAACGAGGCGCTGCTCGAGCGCGTCAATGCGACGGGCGAGATCTTCATCTCACACACGAAGCTGAACGGGCGCTACACGCTTCGGCTCGCGGTCGGCAACGCGCGCACGACCGAAGCGGACGTGCGGCGCGCCTGGGACGTGCTCAGGCTCTAGGCGGGAAGCGGGCTAGGGCTCGAGGCGAACCCCTCGAGGAGCGGCTCGAGTGCGGCCATGTCGCCGTCGACGCGGACGCCCTCGAGCTGCCGGTCGACCACGAGGCGGTAGAAGCCGGCCGCGTCGGTCTCGACGAGCACGTCGTAGTCGTCGACGATCCCCGGTGTGGCCGTGCAGTCGACGAGCGACGCCTCCTCGTCGCCGATCCGGAAGGCGATTCGGCTGCCGCGGCAGAGCGGCGAGAGCGCGAGGTCGAGCGCTCCGACGAGCCACCCCTCGGTGAGCGCGTCCGGCGGCGGCGGCCCCATCAGTCGCGCGCCGAAGCGCGCCAGCTCGTGCAGCACGGGCCGCAGCTCGTGCCCCGCGGGCGTCAGCTCGTACACCGTCGATGCGAACGGCGGCGGCAGCTTCTTCTTCACGATGATGCCCGCGGTCTCGAGCTCCCGCAGGCGTGTGGCGAGGACGTTGGTGCCGATCCCCGGCAGGTGCTCGGCGAGATCGGTGTAGCGCCTTGGCCCGCGCAGGAGCTCCCGCACGACGAGCAGCGTCCACCGCTCGCCGACGAGACCGAGCGAGTGTGCGATCGGGCAGTAGTGGCCGTAGAGCTTCATCGGGAAAAAATCATTCTCAAGGATGACTTTCGATTTGCAAGTATAGTCTTCGGATTCAAAAGAGCAAGCTGCCGAAAGGATAGCGGATGGTTACCTCACCTCGGATGAAATGGTTCGGACTCGCCCTCCTTGGCGCGGTCCAGTTCATGGTCGTCCTCGACATCGCGATCGTGAACGTCGCACTGCCCTCGATCCAGCTCGATCTCGACGTCTCGCAATCGAACCTGCAGTGGGTGATCTCCGCCTACGCGCTGGTCTTCGGCGGGTTCCTGCTCCTCGGCGGCCGTACGGCCGATGTTCTCGGACGCCGGCGCATCTTCATGGCCGGGCTCGTGCTCTTCGCCATCGGCTCGCTGCTGTGCGGTCTCGCCTGGTCCGAGACCTCGCTGATCGGCGCCCGTGCGATCCAGGGCCTGGGCGCTGCCACGATCTCTCCCGCCGCGCTCGCGATCCTGATGACGACGTTCGCGGAAGGCCGGGAGCGGAACATCGCCCTCGGCGTCTGGGGCGCGGTCGGCGGCTTCGGCGCCGCTGCGGGCGTCCTGCTCGGCGGCGTCCTCACCGACGCGCTCTCCTGGGAGTGGATCTTCTTCGTCAACATCCCGGTCGCGCTGGCCGCGTTCGCACTCGCACCGGTGCTGCTCCGTGAGAGCCGTGACACGAGCGTGAAGACGTTCGACGCGCTCGGGGCGGTGCTCGTCACCGGAGGGCTCTCGCTGCTCGTGCTCGCGATCACGCAGGGCCACGGCTGGGGCTGGGACTCGGTCCGCACGATCGGCGTCTTCGCCGCCTCCGCCGCGCTGCTCCTGGGCTTCGTCGCCTGGGAGAACCGCGTCGACGAGCCGTTGATGCGCTTCGGGATCCTGCGGACGAAGACCGTGCTCGGCGCCAACGTGGCCGGGTTCATCCTCGGCACCGCCCTGTTCTCGATGTTCCTGATGCTGACGCTGTACATGCAGCAGGTTCTCGGCTACTCGGCGATGAAGACCGGCGTCGCCTACCTCGCGGTCGCCGGCACCTCGATCATCTGGGCCAACGTCGCCGCGGCGCTCGTCAACCGCGTCGGAGTCAGGCCTCTGATCGCGGGCGGCATGGGCCTGCTCGCCGTCGGGATGCTCCTGTTCACGCAGATCCCGGTGGACGGCACGTACGTGGCCAACCTGCTGCCGGGCTTCCTGATCATCGCGCTCGGGATGGCGCTGTGCTTCGTGCCGATCTCGATCGCGGCGCTCGCCGGTGTCTCCAAGGCCGAGGCCGGGATCGCGTCCGGACTGATCAACACGTCGCAGCAGATCGGCGGCGCCGTCGGAATCGCGCTGCTCTCGACGATCGCGATCACCCGGACGGAGAACGAGTTCGCGGCCGGCACCGCGCGGCCGGAAGCGCTCACCTCAGGCTTCCAGCTCGCGTTCTGGGTCGGAGCGGCGATCGCGATCGCTGGCGTCGTTGCAGCGCTCGTGCTGATCCGGCAGGAGGAGATCGCCCACGCCGGCGAGGCTGCCCCGGTTCCCGCCGGCTAGAGCCGAGCCAGCAGCTGCAGCAGCTCTGCGGGGCCGCCGACGATGATGTCGGCGGCCTCGCGCAGCTCCGGCGGGCCCTCCGCCGAGGCGACCGCGACCCTGACGCCGAGCTCGAGCGCCGCGAGGGCGGCGAATGCATCCAGGTCGGTGGTGTCGTCGCCCGCGTAGAGCGCGCGCTCGAGCCCGCGCTCGCCGAGCAGGTGCGTGACCGCGGTGCCCTTGTGTGCAGCGACCGGCGGCCGCAGCTCCAGCACCTTGCGGCCGAACCGTGCGACGAACCCTTCGTGCCGGGCGCGGGTGGCGACGGCTTCGAGCATCGCCAGCGCCTCCTCCTCGTCGTCGGCGCGGCGGTAGTGGAGGGTCACCGACAGCGGCTTCCGTTCGATGTCGTCCCAGTCGACGCTGGAGGCGAAGGCCTGGAGCCGCTCGCTCCACGCCAGCGCTTCCGGCTCCAGCTCCAGGCCGTGCTCGCCCACGTAGACGAGCTCGTCGAGCCCGACGATTCTGCGCGCATCGGCTCCGGAGCGGCCGCTGATACAGGCGACGAGCGCGTAGCGCCGGTGCAGCCGGCGCAGCTCCTCCCGGGTCGGTTCGGGCACGGCGGCGTCGTGCGGCACGTCCACGATCGGCGCGAGGACCCCGTCGACGTCGAGCAGGACTGCCGCCCGTTCGGGCTGCTCGGCGAGCCGCGCGAGCAGTGAGGCGTCGCCGTCCACGGGCCTAGGATACGAGCGGTGGCGCTGAAGCTCGTCCTCATCGGCCTCGTCGCGGGCCTGTTCAGCGCCCTCTTCGGCGTCGGCGGCGGCATCGTGATCGTTCCCCTGCTGATCCTCCTGGCCGGCTTCGAGAGCCGGGCCGCGACGGGGACGTCGCTGGCGGGGATCGGGATCACGGCGCTCGCGGGCACGATCCTCTACGCGTTCGAGGGACACGTCGACGTCGCCCACGCCGCCCTTGTCGGCCTGCCGGCGGCCGCCGGAGCCGTGGTCGGGACGGGAGTCCAGCAGCGCGTGTCCGGACGCTCGCTGACGCTGGCGTTCGCCGGGCTGCTCGCGGCGCTCGCGGTCTGGTTACTCGTCTCGTGAGCGCGACCACGATCGTCTTTGCGATCGGCCTCGGCTTCGCGGCGGGGCTGCTCGCGGGCTTCTTCGGCGTCGGCGGCGGGATCCTCTTCGTGCCCACGCTCGTCGCGCTCGGGCTGTCGCAGATCGAGGCCGAGGCGACGTCGCTCCTGGCGATCCTGCCGACCGTCGCGGCGGGCACCTGGCGGCAACGGCACTACGGCAACGTCCGCTGGCGGACGGCTCTCGTGCTGGGCGTCACGTCGATCGCCGGCGCCGTCGTCGGCGTCCAGATCGCGACCGCGCTGCCGGAGGACGTGCTCAGGCGCCTCTTCGCCCTGCTCCTCTTCTGCGTCGCCGCGCAACTCGCTTGGCGGTCGCGTCGTACCGCCCCGTATCCTTCCGAGCGATGAGCGAGCACGACGAGATCTGGCTGCCGCTCGTCGACGAGCCGATCGGAGGCATCGTCGCGCAGATCCAGGCGGACGACCCCGAGATCGAGCGTCTCGTCGGCTCGCCGCGCCGCATCCTCGCGTTCCGGACGTTCGCGTACATCCGCGTCGGCGTGAAGCTCGGCGAGCTGCTGGTCGACAACGACGTGCCGCCCTACGACGGCACCGAGAACTGGATCGAGCTCCTGCTGCGCGCGCCGGAGAACCGCGAGGCGATCGCGCAGGAGGTGCGCGCCGTCGCCGAGGAGATCGCGGCCGACCCGCGCTACGGCGAGGACGAGCAACTCGGGCCGGACCAGGCCGCGCGCGACCGCTTCCGCGAGTTCGCCCGCAAGCTCGACAGCTAGCGCCGCGCGCTACTGCCCGATCAGGCTGACAAGGAAGATCGCGCCGAAGCCGGCGAGGGTCAGGGCGACGCGCTTCACGGACGGATGCTCGTGCGCGTGCGGGAGGAGGTCGGTGGCGCCCATGAAGAGGAAGAAGCCGGCGTAGACGGCGAGGAGCCCACCCAGCCCCTTCTCCGAGATCGAGAGCGTCGTGCCGACGATTGCGCCGACAAGCGGCGCCGTCGCATCGATCGCGAGCCAGCGAATCGCACGGGCGCGGTCTCCCGACTGGCGCAGGACGAAGCCCACCGTGTTGAGGCCGTCGGCGAAGTCGTGCGCGACGACGGCGACGAACACGAGCAGCCCGGTCTCGGTCGAGAGCCCGAACGCAAGCCCGATCCCGAGGCCGTCGATGAAGCTGTGCACCGAGAGGCCGGCCGCGCCGAGCGCGCCGACCGTGGCGTGCGCGTGGATGTGCGCGTCGTCGTCGCGATGGTGGAGCACGAGCGCGCGCTCGGCGAGGAAGAAGAAGACGAAGCCGGCGCCGACGAGCGATCCCACCAGGTGCGGGTCGCCGACTGCCTCGATCGACTCCGGCAGCACGTCGAAGAGCGCGACGGCGACGACGATGCCGCCGGTGAGCGCAATCGCGGTCGTCAGCTCCCGCGCGAGCCGCAGCGCGACCATGCCTCCCGCCAGCGTCGACAGCACGGTCACTCCCGCCAGCGGCACCGCGATCCACGAGTTCACGTCCTCGGGCGCCTTTCGCTCCCGCCCGGCGGAGCCGGGCTCCGCGAAAGGCTGACGCCGCTCGCGCCGCTCCAGCCGGCGGCCCGTACGTCCGTACTGTGCCACCGGCCTCCGCGACGCGAGCGGCGCCCCGAGAACGTGAACGAGTTCACGCGCAGCGCCTGCAGGTGCCGTAGATGTCGAGCTCGTGCGCCGCGGGACGGAACCCGTGACGGCGCTGCAGCTCGGCCTCCGACGGCGCGGCGCACAACTCGGTCTCCTCGACGCCGCCGCAGCTCGTGCAGACGAGGTGGTGGTGGTGCTCGGGCCGGCAGCGGACGTACGTCGGCCGGCCCTCGCCGAGCAGCGGGTGGACGCCGCCGCTGGCACGGAGCAACTCGACCGTCCGGTAGGTCGTCGCGAGCCCGAGCCGCGGCTCGAACCGCCGCGCGCGATCGTGCAGCTCGGCGACCGTGAAGCTGCCCGGCGACTCGGCCACCGCGCGCACGACGGCCAGCCGCTGCGCTGTCGTGCGGACGCCGTCCGGGAGTGCGAGCTCGCCTGCCACGCGGCCAGAATAACTGAAAACGATTCTCATTCTCAATCAGAACGCCGCATCGTCTCGCCAGATCCGGATAATGGAGCCGCGTGTACCCGCGGTTGATCGCACTGCTCCTGATCGCCGGGTCGCTCGCTGCTGCGGCGACCGGCGCCAGCGCGCCCTCGGAGCCTGCGATCGTCTCCGCCGGCGCGAACGGTCTCTCGATTCTCGTTCCCGGCCAGCCCGCCTCGGTCGCCGCCGAGGCGAAGGCGCCCGGGCCGGGCGCGACCGGCGTCGCCGACGGCTTCGTCTTCCCCGCCGACGGCTCGCTCGTCCGGACGGGCGCGCTCTCGTCGAGCGTCTCCTCGCGCGCCACCGGCACGGTCGGCGCCCAGGGCGTCAGCGACGTTCTCGGCGTCACCCTCTTCAACGGCGAGGTGACCGCCGAGAGCGCGGCGGCCCGCGCCAAGGCGACCGCGACGGGAGCAGACGCCGTCGGCTCCAGGTTGGTCAACCTCGTCGTCTTCGGGACGCCCGTGGCCGCCACGCCGAACCTGCGCGTGGCGCTCGGGGACTGGGGTTATCTCGTGGCGTTGGAGCAGGTCGCCGACGCGCCCGTCGCCGACGGCACTCGCAACGCGCGCGGAGCAGTCAACGCGCTCCATGTCGTCCTCACCGCTGATCACGCCGGCCTGCCCGCGGGGACCGAGATCCTCGTCGCCCACGCCGAGGCGGCCGTCTCGACTCCGGTGGACGCGACCACCGCCACGCAGCCCGCCACGACGACCACGGCGAAGCCCAGCCGGGCGCCCGGCGCGCCTGCGAAGAAGCCGCTGCCGAAGCCGCCGGAGGCCGGTGTGCACCCGAACAAGCCCGGCTCCGTCTTCCGGATCCCGCCGACCGACGTCTCGGCGCCGCTCTCGCCGAAGGGCTACGTCTTCCCCGTCTACGGGGGGTCGTCGTTCGCGACACCTTCGGAGCAGCCCGGGCGGGCGTCGTCTGGCATCACGGCCAGGACATCTTCGCGCCGCTCGGGACCCCACTCCTCGCCGTCGCCGACGGGACGGTCTTCTCGGTCGGCTGGAACGACCTCGGCGGCTACCGGCTCTGGCTGCGTGACCGGCAGGGCAACCAGTTCTACTACGCCCATCTCTCGGCGTTCTCTCCGCTCGCCCTGGACGGCAACGAGGTGAAGGCCGGCGACGTGGTCGGGTTCGTCGGCAATACCGGCGACGCGCAGACGTCGAGAACGTGTAGGAAGTAAAGCGCGAAACCGGCCGGTTCCGATCCCCAGTAGGCCAGGATGGCTTCGGCCACAGGTTTCTTTCCGAAAAGCGCCGCGCGGGGATGTTTGGCGGTGGCAGAAACTTCGTCGGAAAGGTCGCCGTATTCGGCCAGCTTGCGGATGAAGCCGAAGACCAACTGGGTATCGGCTTCGGTGGCCGGCCGGATTTGGAGCGCACTGGTGACGCCGGGCATGAAGGCATTGTACGTCGAGTAGGCAGTAGGCAGAAGGCGGAAAGCAAAAAGCGAAGCCCTGCCATACCCCCCACCCCCCCGGTTTTTTTGTAAGTGTTCATTCTGGAGGAGATGCGGGCCGATTTTGCGTAAGTGTTCATTCCAAAGGGGGTTGAAGTGGCTTGTTTTCAACGGGGCTTTCGGTAGTGCGTAAGCGTTCATTCTAAAGGAGATTATGTCGTGTGGAATGAACACTTGCAGACAGTGCGGGATAACCGCGTTCCGGGGGCCGATTGGGGGGGGGTTCGATGCGGCGGTGGGCGCCAGGAAGCGCACAGTATCGAAGCTCTACGTCTATTCTATCATGGAGGTCAATGGGTGGAGCGATGCGCAGGCCTCAGGGGAGCTGCTGAAAGCCACAACCCACAAACCGCAGTTAGAAAATGCCGCGTAGTACCTTGGTTTAGATAGTCCTATCAAGAAGTTCCAGGACGGTCGAGCCATCAGTTTCAAACCGTCAGGTCATAGTCCGGCCCGTGCCCGAAATCCAAACTCATCTCGTCACTGAGAAATTCTTGGGCGAGGTGAACAAAAATGCTTTGGGCCATGGGCGCGATTCTCTTCCAGTTTCATGCGGTACCGCAGGCGGTGGTTCCAGCGGCTTCCAGTATTTCAGGGCGGGCTACTGTGGAGGCGGTCGAGGCGCCGGCGATGGCGCCGGTATCCGATGTTGGCAGCGGGCTGCAAGTACAGCCCGCACCCGAGAAATTGATGCTCGCAGATGCGTCAGTTTCGGATGAAGTCGTTGCTCTGGAGCCGGGCCGGCTGGTGCCGACGCCGGTGGCCACCGCGGCGGCTCCTGCCGCTTCGCCCGCTCCTATCGCGCCGGTGATCGCTGTTCCGCGGAACCCCGCGGCAGCCGCGGACGGATTACCGGGGCCCGCAGAAGGTGTGGCTGGGGTTGGCGATTGCACAGCACAGCGCGGCGACATTCGATGCCTGGTCCACGCGGCGGGCGATTACGCGGGGCGGGGCTCAGGAACTGAACCCCTTGCTCAAGCCCTTTGCGGGCAACCGTTCTCTCTACGCAGCGGTACAAGTAGGACCGGCGCTGCTCGATTTGCTGGGCCGGAAAATGATGCACAGCCGGCACTCCTTCCTACGACGTACCTGGTGGCTGCCACAAGTGCTGGGTACGGCCGCATCGGTGGCCCAGCGGGGCGCATAACCTGGGCGTGGTACGCCGAGCCGCATCGGTTTCCAAGGAGTCTCGAGTTTCACCAGGTGGTACAGTTGCACGGGGTCATCAAAGGCCGTCCCGACTCACTCGGGGCGGCCTTCTCGTTTGCGGGTGAACCGTCCTGCTTTTTGAACGTTTCCAAGCCCGCACCCGTGTTCCGCTATGGAACGGAGGAGCCAAGTCGTAACGTTTCGAACCCTCGTCGCGGTAACAGTTGCCCAGCCACAATTTGGCCATTTTGGTACAGGTTGCACAAGTAACTAAAAACACAGCAGATACAGTTGCCCCCAGAGAACCCTGCCCGAAGGTACAGGACGTGCTGTATCAAGTGCGGCATCGCAAGACTCGTTTTGGGGGAATCACACAGAGTGTTTGGGGGAACCAAATCCGACGTTTTTCGGCGCTGGCGTTTCGTAGTGCTTGCAGGTTCAGCGCTGGCGGGGCTGCTCGCTCTGGGGAGTTGGCTGCGGCACCTGGACTTTCTGATGGGCACGGTTCCCTTCTACTACCTGCACATCGCCTCGAGCCTGCTCAGCCTGATTTATGCGGCGCACGCCGCGGTACGGTTCCGCGGCACGCATGACCGGTTGAACTTAACGCTGGCGTTTGGATTCGCCCTGGCCGGCCTGATCTCGACCATCTCGGTTTTTGAGTTTTATGCCCGGCTAGTCCCGGGCGACGGGCAGTCGCCCGTTCCGTTGTTCTGGATGGTGGGCAGGACGCTGCTGGCGCTGGTGATATTGGCGGCCCTGGTGGTGGAGCGGCGCGTGCCGCACTCGCGCGACCCGGGCGGAGAGGCGGCGATTGCGTTCGGCGTGGTGTGCGCGATGGCCTACCTGGACCGGCGCGACCTATTTCGGCACGCCGATCGAGCCGGCCATCTACAGCACGGCCTGGCTGGCCCGGCCGTGGGAGCTGCTGCCGGCGGTGCTGTTCCTGGCCGGGGCCATTGGCTTCGAGCGGCGGCTGAGCGTGGCATCGTCGGCGTTTGACCGGGCATTTTGCACGGCCATGTGGGTGAACGTGGCCTGCCACGTGGTGATGACCCAATCTTCGCAGATTTACGACGCGCCGTTTCTGCTGGCGGAGGAATTGAGGCCGTCGGGATCGCCATCGGCGCTGGTGGGCACTGCTCGGACAACGCCCTGGCCCTCGACCAGGCGCCGACCTGGCGGTGAGCGATTCGCTGACCGGACTGGCCAATTACCGCTGGCTGGTGCAGGTGTTGCACGCGGAAATCCAGCGCTCGCAGAGGAGCGGCCGGCCGTTCGCCATTTTGTTGCTGGACCTGGACCACTTGAAGCTGGTCAACGACCGCTACGGACATCTGGTGGGCTCGCGCGCGTTGTGCCGCCTGGGCCGGGTGCTGCGCGTGAATTGCCGGGCCATGGATACGGCCGCGCGCTATGGCGGCGACGAGTTCGTGCTGGTGCTGCCGGAAGCGGGCGCGCGGAAGCCGGAGCGAGTGGGCCAGCGCATTCGCGAGCGCCTGGTCACCGACGGCGAAGAGCCCATGCTCTCGGTGAGCGTCGGCGCCGCCGTGTTTCCCCAGGACGGAT
>CAVPJV010000007.1:0-258078 GCA_963705515.1 uncultured Gaiellaceae bacterium | reverse complement strand
CGATGCTCAACGGGCACTGGCGCGGCCGCGAGCTCGGATCCTGCTCCGACTGCTGGCACTACAACGAGGAGTTCCGCGCCGGCCGGATCACCGAGGCCGAGTTCGTCGAGATCGAGAACTCCATCTCGCGCTCGAACGGCCACTGCATGACCATGGGCACCGCCTCGACCATGGCCTGCGTGACGGAAGGGCTCGGGCTCACGCTGACGGGCGGCGCGGCGATCCCGGCCGTCGACTCACGCCGCAGTCACCTCGCCGAGCAGGCGGGACGCGCGATCGTCGATCTCGTCGAGCGCGACATCAAGCCGAGCGACATCCTCACCCGGGAGGCGTTCGAGAACGCGATCCGCGTCCTGCACGCGATCTCCGGTTCGACGAATGCGATCCTGCACCTGGTCGCCTATGCGGGTCGCGTCGGCGTCGACCTGCCACTGCAGCTGTTCGACGACCTCTGCCGCACGACGCCGTGGCTCGTCGACCTGAAGCCGGCGGGCCGTTTCCTGATGGAGGACTTCTTCTACGCCGGCGGGCTGCCGGCGGTGATGGCGCAGATCGCCGAACTGCTCCATCTGGATGCCCTCACGGTCAGCGGCCGCACCGTGGGCGAGAACATCGCCGGTACCGAGATCGTGAACACCGACGTGATCCGCCCCGCCGAGAGCCCGCTCGACGAGGGAGGCTCGCTCGCCGTCCTACGGGGCAGCCTTTGCCCGGACGGTGCAGTGATGAAGATCTCCGCGGCCGATCCAGGTCTGCTCCGGCACGAGGGTCGCGCTCTCGTGTTCGAGGACATCCACGACCTGGCCGGGCGGGTCGACGATCCCGATCTGGACTGCGACGAGACGAGCGTCATGGTGCTGAGAAACGCCGGCCCGGTCGGCGCCCCTGGCATGCCCGAGTGGGGGCACTTGCCGATTCCCGCGAAGCTCCTGAAGCGCGGAGTCGCCGATCTGCTGCGGATCTCCGACGCCCGCATGAGTGGCACTTCCTACGGCGCCGTCGTCCTCCACGTTGCGCCCGAGTCCGCGATCGGCGGCCCGCTCGCGCTCGTCCAGGACGGGGACGTGATCCGCCTCGACATCGAGAGCCGCCAGCTCGACCTGCTCGTGGACGAGGCAGAGCTCGCGGCACGCCGCGCCGCCTGGACGCCACCGCCGCTCAAGGACGAGCGCGGCTACCGGCGGCTCCACCAAGACCACGTCCTCCAGGCGAACGAGGGCTGCGACCTCGACTTCCTCCGCGGTCGGTCCCGTGTCGTCTCCGACGCCGTCACGTACTTGTAGTGCCCGAGGTCGTCGTCGCACTCCTGACGCCGTTTCGCTCAGGCAGAGCCCTCGACGAGGGAGCGCTCGCCAAGCACGTCGACTTCTCCGTCGCTGTCGAATACGAGCTGAGAAGGTTTGGCGCATGAGAGTTCTCGTCACGGGCGCGCACGGCAAGGTCGGACGCGCGCTCGTTCCGGC
Organism: uncultured Gaiellaceae bacterium; assembly: GCA_963705515.1. GTDB lineage: Bacteria > Actinomycetota > Thermoleophilia > Gaiellales > Gaiellaceae > Gaiellasilicea. The sequence continues at coordinate 256,615 of CAVPJV010000007.1, read as the reverse complement.
GCTTCAGGCGGCGGGCCACGAGGTGCGCGCGGCTGATCTGACCCGGCCGAACTGGGATCGCCCGGACCCCGGTGAGCCGGCGGACTACTGGCAGGCAGATCTCACCGATGCGGGAGCCGTCTACGCGCTCGTCCGGGGTTGCGAGATCGTCGTCCATACCGCCGCCATCCCGCAGCCGATCCACAACCCGCCCCACGTTGTCTTCGGCAACAACATGCTCAGCACGTTCAACGTGCTGGAGGCCGCGATTGCGTGGGACGTGCACCGCCTCGTCAACTTCTCGAGCGAGACGGTGCCGGGCTTTCTCTTCGCACACCGTCCGTTCCGTCCCGACTACCTGCCGATCGACGAGGAGCATCCGATCCGGCCCCAGGATCCGTACGCGACCGCCAAATGGTTCGGCGAGCTGCTCTGTGACCGGGCCGTCGAGCGCGCAGACCTCCGCTGCACCTCGATCCGCCCGTGCTGGGTGCAGGACGAGGGGAGCTACGAGCGGAACCTCGGCCCGATCGTCCGCGATCCCTCGGTGCTGATCGAGAACTACTGCTCCTACGTCGACGTCTACGACCTCTGCGATGCGGTCCTGCTCGCGATCGAGACCGACCTGCCGGGACACGAGGTCTTCTACGTTGCGTCGCCGGACACGATCGGCGGCCATCCGCTCGTGGAGACGGTCGAGCGGTACTACGGCGCCGAGGGGATCGAGTTCCGCCCGCTCGAGCGAATCGACGCGTCGGCGATCTCGTCGGCGAAGGCGGAGCGCCTGCTTGGTTGGTCGGCGCGGCGGAGCTGGCGCGACTACCTCGATGACGAGGGAAGGAGGCGCGTGTGAAGACGCGGCAGCTCGGTTCCGGCGGGCCTCAGCTGTCGACGGTCGGCTTCGGGACGTGGGCGATCGGCGGGCCGTGGAGGTTCGGTTGGGGCGAGGTCGACGACGACGAATCGGTGGCGGCGATCAGGCACGCGATCGAACGCGGCGTCAACTGGATCGACGCGGCAGCCGTTTACGGACTCGGCCACGCGGAGGAGGTTGTCGGCGAGGCTGTGAAGCCGTTTCGTGCAGGCGAGGACGTCTACCTGTTCACGAAGTGCGGCCGCGTCTGGGACGGGTTGCCCGAGGGCGAGGTCGGGAACGACCTGCGCCCGGATTCGATCCGCCGCGAGTGCGATGCGAGCCTGCACAGGCTGGGCGTGGAGCGGATCGACCTCTACCAGTTCCACTGGCCCGACTGGACGACGGGGACGCTGATCGAGGAGTCCTGGGGCGTGATGGCAGAGTTGGTCGACGAGGGCAAGGTGCGGTGGATCGGCGTCTGCAACCACGACGTCGAGCAACTCGAGCGCTGCGAAGCCGTCTGCCACGTCGACTCGCTCCAGCCCCAGCTCTCGCTGCTCGCGCGCGGTGCGCGCTCGGAGCTACTCCCCTGGGCGGACGGTCACGGCACGGGCGTGATCGCCTACTCGCCGATGGCCTCGGGGATGCTGACGGGAACCTTCGATCACGACCGCATCGAGCAGCTGGATCCGGGTGACTGGCGCCGCGGGTCGCCCGTCTTCCAGGAGCCAGCGCTCTCGGCGAACCTCGCGCTCGTCGACGGGCTTCGATCCCTTGCCGAGCGTTTGGGCGTGGACCGTGCCGTCCCTCGCCGTCGGCTGGGTGCTGGCGCAGCAGGGGGTGACGGGTGCAATCGTCGGCGCCCGCAGGCCCGCGCACGTCGACGGCTGGTTGGCGGCGGGAGAAGGCGATCTGGACGAAGGCGTTCTGCGACAGATCGACGAGCTGATCGCGGAGACGGGAGCGGGGACTGACGAGCGGCCGTCGCCGCCGCCGCACATGCGTGAGGCGGAGGCGTAGCCCAAATCCGACAGCATGGCGGGCCGGCTCGTTGCCTCAGCCGAGAGGAGGCTCAGCTAGCGTCACGAGCGCCGTGACGGTGCTCATGACAGGGCGTGGGAATCGATGAGTGCATTTGCGGTCTTCGCGCCGGCCCGCGTCAACCTGATCGGCGAGCACACCGACTACTCGGGCGGGCTCGTGCTCCCGGTAGCCATCGATCTCGGCGTGACGGTGGCTGGACGGCAGGACGAGGAGGCGATCCGTCTGCGCTCGCTTGCGTTCTCGGAGACGGTTGAGCTCGCGAACGACGGCGCAGCACGGGGGCTCGTCCCCGGCTGGGGAAGATATGTCGCCGCGGTGGCGCGGCTGCTCGGCGAGCGCGGGAGACCTCCCGTCGGCGTCGACGGGACGATTCTCTCGACGGTCCCGGTCGGGGCCGGGCTGTCGTCGTCCGCCGCTCTGGACGTGTCGGTGGCGCTCGCGCTCTGTCGGGTGGCGGGTTTCCACCTGCCTCGGCTCGAGCTCGCGAGGCTCGCTCAGGCGGCGGAGCATCTGGCAGTTGGAGTGCCGTGCGGGTTGATGGATCCGGCAACCTCACTGCTTGGCGGGCGCGGTCATGCTCTCTTGCTCGACTGCGCGACAGAAGAGCATCGGCTGGTGCCCCTCCCCACGGGGCTCGCGATCGTCGTTCTCGATTCGGGCGTCCGGCGTACGCTCGAGCACTCCGGGTACGCCAGGCGGCGCGTGGAGCTCGAGCGGGCACTTGCGGTGCTGGACGGGCGGCGCCCGACGTCAATGACGGTCGCAGACGCTGAAGCGGAGGCTCGCGCGGCGGGACTCGACGAGGTCGCGACCCGAAGGCTTCGTCACGTCGTCTCCGAGAACGAGCGCGTGCGTCTGTGTGTCGCTGCGCTCGAGGAACCGTGCGGTCCGGATCTCGCGACGCTCGGGACGGTCTTCCGCGACGGCCATCGCAGCCTGCGCGATGACTTCGAGGTCTCCACGCCGGAACTCGACCTGCTCGTTGAGCTCGCCTACGCGCACGGAGCGGTGGCAGCGCGCATGACCGGAGGCGGGTTCGGCGGGTCGGTCGTCGCGCTGGCAGTTGCTGACCAAGCGACGCAGTTCGTCACGGATGTCGCAGACGCCTACGTCTCCCGCTCGGGTCGCAGGGCGACCGGCTTTATCTGCGCCTCGGCAGACGGAGCCGGTGAGGTCGAGGTGGAACCGCACGTCGCGCAATGAGCGTGCCACCCGGGTCGACTGGAGGCCAACGACAGCTTCGTCGTCGGTGTGCCGTACGCCGCTTGCTGGCCGTACGAGGTGGCGGTGGTGCGCGGCGGCACGGCGTCTCACGCTTGCCGGACCTCACCCCCGCCGAGCAGATCGATCTCATCCGCGCGCTCCACGATGTCGCTGTACGGTACGACGCGCTGTTCCACTTCGAGTGCCCGTATCTGATGGTCGCTCAGGAAGCACCGCACTCTTTGGGGCGTGATCGATGAAAGCGCTTGGACAGTTCGAAGTCTGGCTCGTGACGGGGAGCCAGCAGCTCTACGGGGACACGGTCCTGGGCCGGGTCGCCGAGCATTCGCGAGAGGTGGCCGAGGCGCTGAACGATGCGGACGTCGTGCCGGTCCGCGTCGTTCACAAGCCCGTGGTCACGAGCGCCGACTCGATCCGCCAGCTGTGCATGGAGGCGAATGCCACAGCGGACTGCGTCGGCGTGATGAGTTGGATGCACACCTTCTCTCCGGCGAAGATGTGGATCGCCGGTCTTGCTGCGCTGCAGAAGCCGCTACTGCACCTCCACACCCAGTTCAACCGGGATCTTCCCTGGGGCGAGATCGACATGGACTTCATGAACCTGAACCAGTCGGCGCACGGCGACCGCGAGTTCGGGTTTATCGGCACCAGGATGGGGCTGAAGCGCAAGACAGTCGTGGGGCACTGGCGTGACCCGTCCGTCGTGGGCCGGATCGGAACCTGGTCACGGGCCGCGTGCGGCTGGCGGGAGGCGCAGACGCTCAGCGTCGCCCGCTTCGGCGACAACATGCGTCACGTCGCAGTCACCGAGGGCGACAAGGTGGAGGCTCAGCTTCGCCTCGGCATAGCCGTCGACGGCTACGGCATCGGCGATCTCGTCGACGCTGTGCGGGACGTTTCGGATGCGGCGGTCGACGTGCTGGTCGACGAGTACGAGCACCTGTACGTGCTCGTGCCGGCTCTCCAGGAAGGTGGAGCTCGCCGCGAGTCACTGCGGGACGCCGCGCGGATCGAGGCGGGTCTGCGCGGTTTTCTCGAGACGGGAGGCTTCAAGGCGTTCACGGATACCTTCGAGGACCTGGACGGTCTGCCGCAACTTCCCGGCATCGCCGTGCAGCGCCTGATGGCGGACGGGTACGGGTTCGGGGGGGAAGGCGACTGGAAGACCGCGGCGCTCGTCCGGATCACCAAGGTGATGAGCGCCGGGCTCGCAGGTGGCACGTCGTTCATGGAGGACTACACGTACCACCTGGCGCCGGAAGGGCCGCAGGTGCTTGGCGCGCACATGCTCGAGGTGTGCCCCTCGATCGCGATCGCCGGTCAGAAGCCCTCCTGCGAGATCCACCCGCTCTCGATCGGCGGAAAGCAAGACCCCGTTCGGCTCGTGTTCACAGCCGCGCCCGGGCCGGCCGTGGTGGTCAGCCTCATCGACCTGGGAGATCGTTTCCGTCTCGTCGCGAATGAGGTGGACGTGGTGTCCCCGGATGAGGATTTGCCTCGGCTCCCCGTTGCGCGGGCAGTCTGGGAGCCGAAGCCTGACCTCGCGACAGCGGCTGAGGCTTGGCTGCTCGCCGGGGGTGCGCACCACACGAGCTACTGCCAGTCGCTCGACATGGACGTCTTCACCGATCTTGCCGAGATCGCAGGACTCGAGCTCCTCGCGATCGATGCGGAAACGCGCATGCGCGACGTCAAGAACGAGCTTCGGTGGAACCAGGCGTATTTCCACCTGGCGCGAGGGCTGTAGGTGGCTCCGGTGGGCACAGTGTGCGACGGGTCGACCGCCTGGCGGGCGCGGACCGCCAGAACGAATCGGGATCCGGCTCTACCGAGAGCGGCTGTCACGCGGCTGCCACGCGGCCTTTCTAGGCGTCTCGGGCGGGGCCGGATTCCGCTAGTCTGAGCCACCTAGGGCGGTTAGCTCAGTTGGGAGAGCACCAGCTCGACAAGCTGGGGGTCACTGGTTCGAGCCCAGTACCGCCCACCTCACGAAAGCCCCGCTAAGCGGGGCTTTCGCTCTTTCGTGGCGTCCCTGATCGACCCTCATCCATTCGCTCGTGGCTGCAGAATGGCTGCGTTCATAGCTTCTGAACGAAGGCAGGCGCGTCAGGCCGGAACTCGCGATGAGCGCAGAGTGCGCAGATCAGGTGCAGGTCGACGCCGTCCGACCAGTAGCGCCAGCCCAGCTCTTCCGCATCCGTCTCGCGTACGGGTCGGCCGCACTTCGCGCACTCGATCAGCTTCGCCGTCCGTGCCACATCGTCAGCTTACGGCCGCGTCTCCGGTTGACGGCATCCCCCAGGAGGAGTTGACCGCCGCGGCTCGCACGGATAGTCCACCTGGGTCATTCCATCGGCATCCGGTGCTCCTTACCCTGCCGCCCCAGGGCGCCCGTGCGGCGTCCTCCGTGCTGTGGAGGCTCGCGCTCAAGGCCCCCCAACTGCCGAGGGCGCGAGCCCGCAGCCAGGCCGGAATCTCTTTCTCCTCGGCCGTGCAAGTGAAGAACTTGGCAATGACCAGCGTCGAGGTGGTGACCCAACGGATTCGAGCCACCGGCCTGCTGTACGTTGACTTCGTCTTCGCTCTCCTCCGGAGCTGAGGCACCTACGCTGGAAGCACTCAGGCGCGCCCTTTTTCACGCGGGGGCGCGCCCGAAGTTCGTCCGCCTCTCTATCGGGTGGTGGGTGCGGCAGGTCTGGGGGAAGGGGCGTAATCTGGTGGGACAACCGGATCGAAGGGAGGTGTCGTCTGGCGAATCGATGATGCCGCCATCCACTTTTTGAGGGCTCAATGCTGCTGTGTGAGTCTGGCTCGTCGCGAAGCTGGCGGTACTGCGCCGAGCCACCCGGCTAGCAGCACAGAGGCTCAACGACTCTCGAACGGAAGGATCTCTTCATGAGCATGCCGGACACTCCCTCTGTCGTCCTTGTCCACGGCGGTTTTGTCGATGGCTCGGGTTGGCAGGGTGTCTACGAGCAGCTGACCAATGACGGCTACGACGTCAGCGTCGTCCAACACCCGACGATCTCGCATGCTGACGATGTTGCCGTGACCAAGCGCGCGATCGACGCGGCGCGGAACGAACCGGTCATCCTCGTCGGCCACTCCTATGGTGGGGCCGTCATCACCGAGGCGGGCAACCATCCCAAGGTCGCGGCGCTCGTCTACATCGCCGCCTTCGCACCCGACGCCGGCGAATCGGTGAACACCCTGATCGCGGATCCGCCCGCTGGCGCGCCCGTACCGCCGATCCTGCCCCCGCAAGAGGGCTTCCTGTTTCTCGACCGGGAGAAGTTCCACGGGTCATTCGCTGCCGACCTGAGCGAGGAGCAGGCTGCGTTCATGGCCGACTCACAGCTCCCCTGGGGGGTTGAGGCCCTGGGCGGCACGATCAGCGAGCCAGCGTGGAAGAGCAAGCCAAGCTGGTACCTCATCGCGACCCAGGACCGGATGATCCCGCCACCGGCCCAGCACGCAATGTCCAAGCGCGCCGGTTCGACCGTGATCGAAGTCGAAGGCAGCCACTCGGTCTACGTGTCGAAGCCCGCAGCTGTCGCTGACCTGATCAAGGCAGCGATCGACGCCACCATCCCTGCCGAGGTCAGCACCTAGTGATATCGCTTACTAGGAGGGATCCGCCCCTGGCTCGCAAAACCTCGGGCGGATCCCTCCGATGTAGTTCGAGCGCCATCGTCGATGGCGGCGATCCTGAGAGTCTTGCTGTGTGAGCCACAGGGGCTCAGCCCTTCTGCTGAGCGGCGAGCTTCGCGTCGACCTCTGCTTGCGTGAACCAACCGTCTCGCCGGAACGACACTGGCGTGGCGATTCCGCCGACCACGACGATCGTGGTGTATGCGCTCTTGCCACGCATGATGGCGCGGGTCACGAAGAGGCGAAGCTCTCAGCCGGCGAGTTCTCCGTCAACCCCCTCGGAACGTGACGCGCACGGCGTGGCCGCAATGGCTGCAACCGTCGTTCGCTCACGTTCGCTCGCCGTTCGGTCGACTCTGGCGGAATGGCATAGCCGTGCGGGTTTGCCGAACCTGGGCGAACAGGCGCGAACGCCTGCCCCGAGTCGACAAGCTGGGGGTCACTGGTTCGAGCCCAGTACCGCCCATAGAAAAGCCCCGGAAACGGGGTTTTTCCTTTGGTTGACGAAAGCCCTTGGGAACGACAGGCGCTGAGATCAACGACCGAGTTGCCCGATGAGCCGGTTCACGAGACTGACCGCCGTGACGCCGCTCAGGTCGTACGTGCACGAAGCCAGTTGTCGTCCGAACCCGCGAAAGCGATAGATCGACTCCCGGCCGTCGAGGCCGGTTGGGCACATGCCCAGGAAGGGATGCGTTCGGAGGTGGTCAGCGTTGATCTGTCCGATGGCGCTGAGCAAGCGTGCGCGCTCCGTCTTCTTCAGGGCGCGCGGCCTGGCTCCCGGCGCGCTGATCCAGTCGTCTGTGATGGTCACCATCGAGCGGCATTCCGTGCCCGGGCGTTCCCTATCCCGGAAGCACAGTCCGCCGTGCTGAACCACGGTGGCTATGGGGAGCGGTGCCGGCGGAGTCGAGCTTGGCCCGAGTGCGGCCGAGCCCAGCCCGGCAAGAGTCGCCGCCGTGACGACGAGGACGAGGAGAACGGCTGCTGCCTTCATGCTCACGGGACGTGCTCGACCGCCTCGATCTTCCTCCCGTGTCCGCTGATGTTTCGCCGCGATGATCCGGTCGATCTGCGCGTTGCTCGTGGAGTAGTCAGTATCTGCGCGGCAGGAGCCTGCGAAACCATGCCCGAAGCGGTCGAGACCACAGCCGGCGCCGCCTCTCCGGAGGACGAGGCCTCGAAGTACGACTCGCTGCTCGCCACCGGTGAGCGCGTCCTGCTCGTGCGGCAGCGGCACTGGCTCACGTTTCTGGAGGCGGGGAGGTGGTTCGTGCTTGCGCTCGGCGCCGGGATCGCAGTCCTTCTCCTCGACCAGGGCGTCCCCGACGACGGTGTCTTCGGTTTCCTCAGCTCGCTGCTCGGCTGGGGCTTCTGGCTCTTCCTCGCGATCGGGGTCCTCGGCGTCGGCTGGTTCTTCCTGGTCTGGAGGGTCGAGCGGTACCTCGTGACGACGCGGCGGGTGATCGAGGCGGGCGGCGCTGATCAACAAGTACTCGCGCGACACCTCGCTTCCGATGATCAGCGACATGATCGTCGGCCACCCGTGGCTCGGCCGGATCGTCGGTTACGGCGAGATCGACCTGTTGACGGCGTCCGAGGCGGGAACGAGCAAGATCCGCTTCCTGCCCGACGCCGACGGCTTCAAGCGAGCGCTGCTCGACGCCAAGCACGAGTACGAGCTCGAGGTGGGGGGAGCGCGCGCCCTGGAGCAGGCCGCGGCCACGATCTCGGAGCCCGAGCCCGCCTCGTCGGCGCCGTCCGGCATCTCGGCCGACGAGCTTGACTCCGCGCTCAGCCGGCTCGCCGATCTGCGCGATCGCGGCCTGATCACGCCGCTCGAGTTCGACGAGAAGAAGCGTCAACTTCTCGACCGGTTCTAGCGCGTGTGGATCCTCGCCACTGCGGTCACGATGGCCAGAAGGCGGTCTCGCTCCGCACCCACTGACGCAGTAGCCGAGAAGAGGCCCCTCGTCTACGCGGCGGAGCGGCGCTTACGAGCCCTGGCCGTGAGCCAGAGCACAACTCCGGCCACGATGAAGAGGCCGACCGCCGTCACCCCGGTCGCCAGCAGGAAGTCGAGCCAGTCGGAGCTCAGACTCACTCGATCACCTGCATCAGAAGCCTTTCATCTTGAGGGTCGTTGGGCGAACGCTCGGAGCGCCTGCACGGGCGCTCATTCGACGCTGCTCAGACAAAAGTAGTGCTCGCGGTTTCGGCCAGATAGGACACGATCGGGTCAGTTCGTTCGGCTGATGTAGAGGGCATGCTGGCCGCGTGAAGGTGGGCATCAAGCTCAGAGTGCAAGGCACCGACGGCAGCGATCTCGGGATCGCGCATGCGCCGGCACCGGTCGAGCGAGGCGATGTGCTCGCGCTCGCGGACGGGTCGATCTGGCGCGTGGTCAACCTGATCGACCTCGACGAGCTCGGCAACATCGCACGCGTGGTCGACATGCTCTGCATGGTCGAACCCGCCTAGCACTCAATCCGACCCATATGGAGCATTTGGTGCGTCGGGCGCTTGAATGCCGGGTCGAGACCGTCATGCTCGTAGGGGCCGATGAACAAGCCAGTCTTGCCTGCCTCGGGCACGATCTCCCAAAACGATTTCGCAAAAATTCTGGTTTGGCTATTGACTTTCTCGCGCCGGTATGCCTAGAGTTCCGGAAACGTTTTCGGAACCACCTGGAGGCGGAGAATTTCCACGATTCGGGAAGTCGCGGCGCGAAGCGGAGTGTCGGTTGCGACGGTGTCGCGCGTGTTCAACGGCTACTCGGACGTGAGCGCCGAGACACGCCTGCGGGTGCTCGCGTGGGCACGGAAGCTCGACTACACCCCGAACGCGGCGGCGAGGACGCTGGTCAAGCGCAGGTCGCAGCTGATCGGCGTGATCCTCTTCACCGGCGAGTCGAATCCGGATCTCCAGCACCCGTTCTTCCTCGAGGTCCTCGTCGGCCTGAAGCACTCACTCGGCGCCGACGGCTACGACGTCCTCCTTTTCGCGCACGAGCAGCCGGGCTCCGGGCATGGCCCGCATGCCTACGCGCGACGCGCACGCCACCACGGTGTCGACGGAGTGGTCGTGCTCGCAGTCGACGATGCCGAGGAGCCGGAGCTGCAGAAGCTGATCGCCTCCGGCACACCCGTCGTCGCGGTCGACCTCGCCCTCGCCGGCGAGCGGGCGAGCTACGTCGCCTCCGACAACCTCGGCGGCGCCCGGCTCGCGGTCCGGCACCTGCACGGCCTCGGCCACACGCGCATCGCGACGATCGCCGGTCTCGCGCACACGAAGCCCGCCGCCGACCGCCTGCTCGGGTACCGAGCGGAGCTCCAGGAGCTCGGGCTGACCCCCCAGCCTGGCTACGAGGCGGCGGGCGACTTCTACATGGAGAGCGGTGAGGCCGCGATGCGCGCGCTGCTCGCCCTCCCGGAGCCCCCCACCGCGGTCTTCGCAGCGGCGGACATGATGGCGGTCGGCGCAATCCGGGCGATCGAGGACGCCGGGCTCCGCTGCCCGGACGACATCGCCGTCGTCGGTTTCGACGACATCCAGCTCGCAGAGCTCGTCAGCCCCGCGCTGACCACGATCCGCCAGGACAAGCAGGCTCTCGGCGCCGCTGCGGCGAGATCGCTGGTCCAGCTGATCGACGACACGGAGACGGCGCCGCACGTCTCCGTGCTCCCGGTCGAGCTCGTTCTTCGAGAGTCGTGCGGCAGCAAGAAGGGGGTGGCCGTCAGCGCGAACTGAAGGGTCGATGTACCTCCAAACGGCTTTTCCCTCGCAGAACGACAAGAGAGGAAACGGATGATGGGCAAGAAGACAGAAAGAAGGCAGCGCGGGCGCATCCTCGCCGTGGCGCTGATCGTAGCGACCGTCGTGGGCACGGGGTACGCCGCGACGACCGCCGCAGGCAAGAGCAAGGCTGAGCCCGTGACGCTGACGATCAGCCTCTTCGGCGACTTCGGCTACCACGATCTCTACAAGCGGTACGAGGCGTCGCATCCCGGCGTCACGATCAAGGAATCGATTCAGGACTACGCGGTCCACCACTCGAACCTCGCGAAGAGCGTCGCCACGAACGCCGGCGCCGCCGACATCGAGGCGATCGAGGTCGGCTTCATCGCGCAGTTCAAGGCTCAGCCGCAGGGATTCGTGAACCTGCGCCAGTACGGAGCGGCATTGCTCAAGGACCGCTGGCTGCCCTGGAAGTGGCAGCAGGCGCTCGGGAGCAAGGGTGAGATCGTCGGACTCGGCACGGACGTCGGCAGCCTGGCGATCTGCTACCGCCGCGATCTGTTCCAGAAGGCGGGCCTGCCGACCAATCGGACGGCTGTCTCGAAGCTCTGGCCGACCTGGCAGGCGTTCATCCAGGCCGGAAAGCGCTTCCAGAAGAACGCGCCGAAGGGCGTCACGTTCTTCGACTCCGGCAGCAACGTCTACAACGCGATGATCGGTCAGGTCAACCCGGCCTACTACGACAAGAACGGCAAGGTCATCGTCGCGTCGAACCCGAAGGTCAAGGCCGCGTGGAATCTCACCATGGCGGGGATCGCGGCCGGCGAGTCCGCCGGTTTTGCGGCCTTCAGCAACGACTGGAACACGGGCTACAAGAAGGGCAGCTTCGCGACCGTCACCTGCCCGGCCTGGATGATGGGCTATATCCAGGGGCAGGCCCCGGCGACGAAGGGCAAGTGGGACATCGCCCTGACGCCGGGAACCGGCGGTAACTGGGGCGGCTCCTATCTGGCCGTGCCGGCTCAGTCGAAGAATGCGGAGCAGGCAGCTGACCTGGTCAAGTTCCTGACCTCGCCGTCGTCCGAGGCGGCCATCTTCAAGCAGACGGGCAACCTGCCAAGCCAGCCCGCACTGCTGAAGAGCAAGGCGGTCTCTGGCTTCAAGAACCCGTTCTTCAACAACGCGCCGGTCGGGCAGATCTTCGCCACGTCGGCGCTCAGGCTGAAGCCGCAGGTGATCGGGCCGCAGCAGGGCGCGATCCAGACGGCCTCCTCGAACGCGATTCAGCGCGTCGAGCAGAAGAAGCAGACGCCGGCGCAGTCCTGGTCGCAGTTCCTCAAGGACGTCAAGGCGCTGTCCTAGGAGCGCAGGGCGTGCCGGGCCGACACCCTCTCCCGGCCCGGCACGCCCCCTCGCGCAGGAGGATGATGGGAGCGAGATGAGCGACCGAGCTGCAGCCGCACCGACCCAGGTGGCACGGCGCCGGAGCGCGACGCGCCGGCGGCTGCGGCGCGTCGACGCGAAGGTCTCGCCCTACCTCTATATCGCGCCGTTCTTCATCCTCTTCGCGATCTTCGGGATCTTCCCGCTGCTGTACACGGCGTGGGTCTCGCTCACCGACCGAAACCTGCTCGACCCGACGTGGAGCTTCATCGGGCTCCAGAACTACTCGGAGCTCATGCACGACTCGTACTTCTGGAACGCGGTCGTGAACACGCTGGGGATCTGGGTGCTCTCGACGATCCCGCAGCTCGTGCTCGCGCTCGTGATCGCGCACGTGCTCAACCGCAGCCTGCGCGTGCGGACGTTCTTCCGCATGGGCATCCTCCTCCCCCAGGTGACGTCGCTCGTAGCGGTGGCGCTGATCTTCACCCAGCTCTTCGGCTACCGCTACGGGCTCGTCAACTACCTCCTGAACCAGGTCGGGATCGAGAACGTCAACTGGGAGGCGGGCCGCATCTCCTCGTGGGTCGCGCTTTCGACGATGGTCACCTGGCGCTGGGTCGGCTACAACGCGCTCCTCTACCTCGCCGCGATGCAGTCGATCCCGGACGAGCTGTACGAGGCGTCCGCGGTCGACGGCGCCCGCACCTGGCGGCAATTCATCCACGTGACGGTGCCGATGATCCGGCCGACGATCATCTTCACGGTGATCATCTCGACGATCGGCGGGCTCCAGCTCTTTACGGAGCCGTTCCTCTTCCAGCCGGTCAAGAGCGGCAGTACAGGCGGTTCCGGCCGCCAGTACCAGACGGTAGCGATGTACCTCTACGAGAAGGCGTTCGGAGGAACGCAGTTCGACTTCGGCTACGCGGCCGCCATCGCGTGGTGCCTCTTCCTCCTGATCGCTGTCATCTCGTTCGTCAACTACCTGCTCATCCGCAGGATCAGGTCGGCCGACTCATGACCGCGATCCCGTACCGGACCCGAGCGCGAGCGGCGACGCGCCGCGCCAGGCGGCGCCGCGACTACCGCCGCGGCGGCGTGTGGACGTACGTCTTCCTGCTCCTGCTCATGGCGTTCTCGCTCTTTCCGCTCTACTGGTCGTTCGTCGTCGCCTCACACGACAACTCGGCGCTCGGCGCATACCCGCCGGTGCTGACACCGGGAGGCAACTTCCGAGAAAACGTCGACCGGCTCTTCAACGCGGGGATCGTCAACGTCGACTTCGCGAAGGCGCTGATCAACTCCGCGATCGTTGCGAGCGTCGTCACCGCCTCCGTCGTCTTCTTCAGCGCGCTTGCCGGCTTCGCCTTCGCGAAGCTCAGCTTCCGCGGTAGCAAGCTGCTCTTCGTCGTCGTGATCGCGACGCTGATCGTGCCGGTTCAGCTCGGCGTGATCCCGCTCTACATCGAGATGAACAAATTTGGCTGGCTCAACCACCTGCAGGCGGTGATCGCGCCGTTCCTCGTCACCGCCTTCGGTGTCTTCCTGATGCGCCAATACATCTCCGGCGCCGTTCCGAACGAGCTGATCGACGCGGCGCGCGTCGACGGGTGCCACACCCTGCGCGTCTTCTGGCACGTCGTCCTGCCGGCCGTGCGCCCGATCGCGGCCGTGCTCGGCCTCCTCACCTTCATGAACACTTGGAACGACTTCTTCTGGCCGCTAATCGTGCTCACTCCACACAACCCGACCGTGCAGGTCGCCGTTTCGACACTCGCGGGAGCCGCGTACGTGCCGGACTACGCGCTCATCCTCACCGGCACGTTCGTCTCGATCCTGCCCCTGCTTATCGTCTTTCTCGTGCTCGGCAAGCAGATCGTGGGCGGGATCATGAAAGGAGCGGTGAAAGGATGACCTTCCCCAAGGATTTCGTCTGGGGTGCGGCGACAGCGGCGTTCCAGATCGAGGGCGCGACCAAGGCCGACGGCCGCGGCGAGTCGATCTGGGACCGCTTCGCAGGCACGCCGGGCAAGGTGCACAACGGCGACACCGGCGACCCGGCCTGCGAGCACTACTACCGCTGGCGCGAGGACCTCGACCTGATGTCCTCGCTCGGCCTGCGCGCCTACCGCTTCTCGATCGCCTGGCCCCGGATTCAGCCGGACGGCCGTGGACCGGCGAACCAGCGTGGGCTCGACTTCTACCGCCGCCTGGTCGAAGGGCTTCGCGAGCGCGGGATCGCGCCGCTCGTGACGCTCTACCACTGGGACCTGCCGCAGGCGCTCGAGGACGGCGGCGGCTGGGCGTCGCGCGACACGGTCGACCGCTTCGCGGAGTATGCCGAGCTCGTCTTCGACAGCCTCGGAGACCTGGTCGAGGACTGGACGACGCACAACGAGCCGTGGGTGACCTCTTTCCTCGGCTACGCATTCGGGACGAAGGCTCCCGGCGCAACCGACTGGCCGCGTGCCATCCGGGCGGCGCACCACGCGCTTCTGTCCCACGGGACCGTCGTGCGCGCCTTCCGGGACACGGGGCGAGCGGGCCGGATCGGGATCACGCTCGACCTGACCGTGGCGCGGCCGTTCACCGACGGCGACGAGGACCGCGCGGCGGCGCGGCGGCTCGAGGGCTACCACAACGGCTGGTTCCTCGACCCGATCTTCCGCGGCGCGTACCCGCCGGACATCCTCGAGCTCTACGAGGAGCGGTTCGGACCGCTCGACGCGATTCGCCCCGGTGACCTGGAGACGATCGCCCAGCCGATCGACTACCTCGGCGTCAACTTCTACCGCCCGAACCTCGTCACCGCGTCCGACGACGGCTCCGTGCTCGGGCTCGTCGAGGTGCCGCAGGAGGCAGACAAGACCGCGATGGGGTGGCCCGTCGTCCCTGAGGCGTTGACGGAGCTGCTCGTCGGCCTGAAGCGCGACTACGGTGACGTGCCCCTCCTGATCACCGAGAACGGCGCCGCCTTCGTCGACCGCAGGAACGGGGGCGACGTGGTCGAGGATCCCAGCCGTCTCGCCTACATCGAGGAGCATCTCGCGGCCGTCGAGCAGGCGATCGCCGCAGGCGTCGACGTGCGCGGCTACTTCGTCTGGTCGCTGCTCGACAACTTCGAGTGGGAGCACGGGTACTCGCAGCGCTTCGGCATCGTCTACGTCGACTTCGAGACACAGCGGCGGATTCCGAAGCGGAGCGCACTCTGGTATCGCGACCGGATCGCCGCCGCCACCGGGGAGGTCGACTGAATGGCGAACATCGAGTTCCACGCGTTGCAGAAGGTGTTCGACGACGGCACCGTCGCCGTCGAGGACTTCAACCTCGAGATCGGGGACGGCGAGTTCGTCGTCCTCGTCGGCCCCTCCGGCTCTGGCAAGACGACCGTGCTGCGGATGACCGCAGGCCTCGAGGCGCCGACCGAGGGCGAGGTCCGGATCGGCGGCGAATCCGTCAACGACGTCGACCCGCAGGACCGGAACATCGCGATGGTGTTTCAGAACTACGCGCTGTACCCGCACATGTCGGTCTACGACAACATGGGCTTCGGGCTGCGGCTGCACAAGCTGAAGAAGCGTGAGATCCGCGAGCGGGTGCTGCCGGCGGCGGAGATGCTCGGGCTCGGCGACCTGCTGAAGAAGAAGCCCGGCCAGCTCTCCGGCGGCCAGCGCCAGCGTGTTGCGATGGGCCGCGCGATTGTCCGCGAGCCGGACGCGCTGCTGATGGACGAGCCCCTCTCGAACCTCGACGCGAAGCTGCGAGTGGAGATGCGCGCGTATGTCTCGCTCCTGCACCAGCGCGTGCGCACGACGACGCTCTACGTCACGCACGACCAGACCGAGGCGATGACGATGGGCGACCGCGTCGCGGTCATGCGCGACGGGCGCCTCGAGCAGTGCGACGTGCCCCAGCGGCTCTACGACAGCCCCGAGAACCTGTTCGTCGCCGGCTTCATCGGCTCCCCGGCGATGAACCTCATTCGCTGCAAGCTCGATCCCGGCGGGGCCACCCCCTGCATAGAGCTGTGTGGGACGACGATCTCCTTGACGCCGTCGTTGCTTCAGCGGCGTCCGCGCCTCCGTGAGCATCTCGGCAGCACGGTGATCGTCGGGATCCGTCCCGAGGACCTGGCGGACGCGGCGCTGCTTCCGGACTCGAACGGCGCCTGCCTCGACGTGGACGTCGCCCTGGCCGAGCCCCTGGGCGCCGAGCTGATCGCACACTTCCCACTCCCCGGCGACAGCTCGACGCCAGACCCGACCGGTGATCTGGAGCAGACCGCGAGCACGACCCTGACTGCCCGTCTGAGCCCACAGTCCTCCGCCAGGGCGGGCCGGCGGCTGCGGCTCGCCGTCAACGTCGACCGGCTGCACTTCTTCGACGAGGAGACAGAGCAGCAGATCTGAAATCGCTGAAGCTCGACCGTGACGCCCTCCGCCGTGCGATGCTCACTGCACGGTGTCCGCTGACGGAGCCGGGGGCGAGGAGCAGGCGACGGTCGAACACCCGTTCATCTACGAGATCAACACGTGGGTCTGGCTCGACGAGCTGAGCCGCCGCGAAGGCACCGCGATCGACCTTGCGAGCGTGCCGGCGAGCGAGTGGGATGCAATCGCCGCGCTCGGCTTCGACGTCGTCTGGCTGATGGGCGTCTGGGAGCGCAGCCCGGCCGGGATCGCGATCGCGCTCGCGAACGACGGCCTGGTGGAGAGCTTCCGGCGCGCCCTGCCGGACGTCCAGACGAAGGATGTCGTCGGCTCGCCGTACTGCATCCGCGGCTACGCCGTCGATGCGCACTTGGGCGGGCCGTCCGGGCTCGCGGCCGCGCGGGCAGCGCTCGCGGAGCGGAACGTGGGCTTGATCCTCGACTTCGTGCCGAATCACGTCGCGCCTGATCACACCTGGACGCACGAGCATCCCGAGTACTTCGTGCGTGGGAGCGATGAGGACCTCGCGCGCGATCCGGCCTCGTTCGTCCGCGTCGGCGACGGCGTCCTCGCGAACGGCCGCGACCCGTACTTCCCCGCCTGGCCGGACGTCGTGCAGCTGAACGCCTTCTCGCCCGAGCTGCGCGCGGCCGTGATCGAGACGCTGAGCGCGATCGCCGCTCAGTGCGACGGCGTGCGCTGCGACATGGCGATGCTGATGATGAACGACACCTTCGAGCGCACGTGGGGCGAGCGCGCCGGTCCCAGGCCGGAGGCCGACTACTGGCCGACCGTGATCCCGGCCGTGAAGCGTGCTCACCCGGACTTCGTGTTCTTGGCCGAGGCGTACTGGGATCTCGAGTGGGCGCTGCAGGAGCAGGGCTTCGACTACTGCTACGACAAGCGGCTCTACGACCGTCTCGTGCACGACGGCGCCGAGGCCGTCCAGGGGCACCTGCACGCCGACCTCGGCTACCAACGGCGGCTGGTCCGCTTCGTCGAGAACCACGACGAGCCGCGCGCGGCGGCGACGTTCTCTCGCGCACAGGCGCGCGCCGCCGCCGTGGCGACGCTGAGCCAGACGGGGGCGCGGCTCGTCCACGAGGGGCAGCTCGAGGGCCGCAAGGTCCAGCTGCCGGTGTTCCTCGCGCGCCGGCCCGACGAGCAGACCGATCTCGACGTGCATGCGTTTTACGACCGGCTGCTGAGTGCGCTCGGCGACAGCGTCTTCCGCGACGGCGAGTGGCAGCTCGGCGAGCGACGCGGCTGGGACGGAAACGAGACCTGGCGGAATCTCGCGGTCTGGGGCTGGCGCGGAGGCGAGTCCCGCAAGCTCGTCGTCGTGAATCTCGGCGACGCGCCTGCGTCCGGCGACGTCTCGCTGCCGTGGGACGACTTCCGCGGCCGGGCCTGGCTGCTCGACGACGCCGCGAGCGGCGAGGCCTACGAGCGGAGCGGCGACGACCTCCGCGACGGGCTCTACGTGGCGCTCGACTGCTGGTCGTGGCATCTCTTCGACGTGACCCCACTCGACTCAGCGGAGGACTGACGATGCCGAGCTCCAGCACCCCGGCGACGGCCGAGCACGCCCGGCTGGCCCAAGCGACCGGCCGTGCCGAGGACGATCTCTTCTCGGCGAACCCGTGGTACGAGTGGGGCCCCTATCTGAGCGAGCGCGCCTGGGGCACGGTCCGCGAGGACTACTCCGAGGGCGGCGACGCCTGGGAGTCGTTCCCGCACGATCACGCGCGCTCCCGCGCGTACCGCTGGAACGAGGACGGGATGGCCGGCATCTCGGACATCCGACATGAGCTGTGCCTTGCACTCGCGCTCTGGAACGGCGAGGACCCGATCCTGAAGGAGCGGATGTTCGGCCTCACGGGCCCGCAGGGGAACCACGGCGAGGACGTCAAGGAGTACTGGTGGTACCTCGAGGGCCTGCCCAGCCATGCCCTCCTGCACTGGCGCTACCACTATCCCCAGGTCGCCTTCCCGTACGACGAGCTCGTCCACCACGGCCGTGGCCTCCACGATCCCGAGCTCGAGCTGCTCGACACCGGCGCGTTCGACGGCGACCGCTACTGGTCCGTCGACGTCACCTACGCGAAGGCCTCGCCGACGGAGATCCTCGCCCGCATCGTGGTCGAGAACCACGCAGCCGAGGAGGCGGCGCTGGAGGTGCTGCCGACGCTCTGGTTCCGCAACACGTGGTCGTGGGGCGAGGACGCGGTGCGGCCGCGCATCGAAGGAGCCGGCTCGACGCTCGTCGTCGCCGATCACGCGCTCGCCGGCTACCGGCTCGAGGCGGCACCCGGGCCCGACGGTGCGCTGCCGGAGGCGCTCTTCTGCGAGAACGAGACAAACGCGCCGCGCATCTTCGGGTCGGCCGCGACGACGCAGTTCCCGAAGGACGGCATCAACGACCACGTCGTCTCGGGCGCGGCCACCGTCAACCCGGACGCATTCGGCACCAAGGCGGCGCTCCGCTATCGCCTGACCGTGCCGGCCGGCGGCACCGCCGAGCTGCGGCTGCGGCTGCATCGCCCGGACGGCGCGACGGAGGCGACGGCCGACTGGGCGGGCGATCCGTTCGACGAGACCGTGGCCGCGCGCGAAGCGGACGCGGACGAGTTCTACGGCGCGCTCGCGCCGGCCGGCACCGGGCCGGAGCAGATGCAGATCCTGCGCCAGTCGTGCGCCGGGCTCGTCTGGAGCAAGCAGATCTACCCCTACGACGTGCGCCGCTGGCTGGACGGGGATCCCGGCGAGCCGCCGCCGCCGGAGGCCCGCAAGCACGGGCGCAACAGCGGCTGGCGCCACCTCGACGCCTTTGACGTGCTCGCGATGCCGGATCCGTGGGAGTACCCGTGGTTCGCGGCCTGGGATCTCGGCTTCCACACGATTCCCTGGGCGCACCTCGACCCTGCGTTCGCGAAGTACCAGCTGATGGTGCTGCTGCGCGAATGGTTCCAGCACCCGAACGGGGCGCTGCCGGCGTACGAGTGGAACTTCGACGACGTCAATCCGCCGGTGCACGTGATGGCGGCGATCCGCGTCTATCGCATCGACGGCGGCCGCGACCGCGAGTTCCTGGAGCGCATCTTTCAGAAGCTGCTCGTCAACTTCACCTGGTGGCTGAACCGCCAGGATGCCGACGGCAACAACGTCTTCAGCGGCGGCTTCCTCGGTCTCGACAACATCAGCCCGATCGATCGCTCCAACCTCCCGGAGGGGGTTTCGCTCGAGCAGGCCGACGGCACCGCGTGGATGGCCTACTACGCGCTGACGATGCTCGTGATCGCGATCGAGCTCGCGGAGGAGAACGACGTCTACCTGGACATGGTGGTCAAGTTCCTCGAGCAGTTCGTCCTGATCGCGCGCGCGCTCGAGCATCAGGGCCTCTACGACACGGCCGACGCGTTCTTCTACGACCGGCTCGTGTTCCCCTCCGGCGAGAGCGAGCCCGTGAAGGTGCAGACGATCTCAGGGCTGATCCCCGTGCTCCCGGCCGTCGGGCTGCCGACGAAGGCGGCCGAGACCGCTGGCGCGCTTGGCAAGCGCTTCGCCCGTCTCCGCGAGCGCTGGACGGAGGCCGGCGGGGGCGGGGTCGGCCGCGTGCGCGAGGTCGGCGACGAGCGGACGGCCCTCGTCTCGGTGATCGACCCCGAGGACCTGAGGCGCACGCTGGCCGAGTTCTTCGACGAGGACGCGTTCCTCTCGCCGCACGGGCTCCGCGCGGTCTCGAAGCGCTACGAGGGGAACCCCTACACGCTGGCTGGAGTCCCAGGCGCGACGATCGACTACGAGCCGGCCGAGTCGACCACGAGCATGTTCGGCGGCAACTCGAACTGGCGTGGACCGATCTGGATGCCGGTCAACTACCTGGCGATCCGGCAATTCGTCGTCTACCAGCGCTTCTTCGGCGACGGCTTCACGCTCGAGTACCCCACAGGCTCCGGCGAGGAGCACACGTTCGGCGAGATCGCGCAGGACCTCGCGGACAGGCTCGTCGCGATCTGGCTGCGCGGCCCCGACGGCCGCCGACCGCTCTACGGCGCGACGGAGAAATTCCAGACGGATCCGGCCTGGACGGACAACCTGACCTTCAACGAGTACTTCCACGGCGACAACGGCGCCGGCCTCGGCGCGACGCACCAGACGGGCTGGACGGCGCTCGTCGCCGACCTGATCCTCGACCCACCGGGGTCGGATCAGCTCGGTCCTGTCGTGGGCTAGGCCGCCGCTCGCCGATCCGCGATCCGGTTGACGACCCAGACGGCGATCACGGTGTACGTCCAGCCGAGCAGGATGTCGACGACGTAGTGCTCGGACGTGTAGACGAGCGCGAACGCCATCGCGATGGGATACGCGGCCAGTAGCACCCGACCCCAGCGCGGCGCCGGGCGCCAGAGGAACAGGGTGATCAGCAGCGTGTACGCGGCGTGCAGCGACGGCACCGCGGCGACCGGGTTCGCGTACTCGGATCCCCGTTCGTAGAGCCCTTCGAACGAGAAGGCGAGGAAGGGCACGTGGCCGGAGATCGGGCCGATCAGCCGCGTCGTCGGGTCGAGCTCGCCCACCCGGCTGGCGAGCCACGGCGGTGCGGCCGGGAAGAGGGCGAAGGTGGCGTACGCCATCCCGGCGAGGAGCGCGACGCAGGCGACGTAGCGGCGGAAGCGCGCGCGGGCGAAGAACCAGAGCAGCCCGGCGACGAGATACGTCGCCACGAAGTAGCTCATGTAGACGGCCCAGGCCGCGAGGTCGTACCAGCGCAGGTCCGCCGTCCCGTGCCAGAGCCGTTCCTGCAGCCAGACCGTCGGGACGGTGCCGCCGAAGAGAAAGGCGTCGGCTTCGAGCTGCGGCCGGTACCAGGTCGAGAAGAGCAGGCCGTCGGCGTGGCCGCGCAGCAGGTCGTAGACCGCGAGCACGAGCGCGAGCGGCAGCCACTCGAGCACGACGCCGCGCAGCCAGCCCATCAGATTGGCCGTCGAGAGCGCGAGCAGGCCGAGCACGATCCAGACGAGCAGCCGCTCGCGCCCCACGGGAATGCCCTCGCGCCACAGGTAGGCGCTCAGCGCGATGACGTAGAGAGTCGGCGCGACCCAGCGGATCGGCTGAGGCGAAGGGTGCCGGATCTGCACTCGCCGAGGCTATCGCGGCGCGAGCAGAGACCCGGCTCTTGGCTACGGGTTCCAGCTGCCGCGCAGGAACCGGGTCACGAGCACGAGCATCGCCAGCAGGAGCGCCCCGACGATCGTCAAGACCGCGATCGCGACGAACGGCTCCTCGTCGGCGTCGCCCGTGGCCGCGCCGAGCACACCCGACTCCGGCAGGTCCGAGGCGCTGTCGTCGTTCGCGTCGCCCGTCGGGCTCGCGGCCGCCGCGCCGGCGAGGCTTGCGGTGGGTCGCGGCTTCGGTGTCTTCGGCAGCCCCTCGGCGAGGACGATCGGCGGGCCGGAGCTCGACGCGGCCGCGGCGGCCGCGTCACACGTCGGCTTCCGAGCCCGATCCGGGAGGGGGACCGAGCTGCGGCGCGAGACGACACGGACGTACTCCGTCGCTGCGGCCGGATCGAGGCGGCGGTTCGTCGAGAGCGAGATCAGGTAGACGCCCGGCTCGAGTCGGCGCCCGTGCACCCGGCCGGAGAAGAAGACGGTGTTGACGCCCATCCGCCCACGCACGGGGATGAACCCCGCGATCCGGCAGGAAGGAGCCGGGCCGCGGACGATCAGGAAGAGCCGGTCTGCCGTCGGCAGCAGGAAGGCGAGTCGGACGCTGACACGGTTCTGCGACCGGTGCGTTCGCGCCTCGAACGTCTTCCGTTGCGGCCGCGCCGTCGCAGACGGGCGCACGCTCGTGTTCCGTGCGCCCGACGACGTGGGGGCCGGGGAGGGGGTGGAGCTGCTGGACGGCGGCGGCGACGTCCCGCGGGCCGGCGGCTGCGACGGGACCGTGATCGTCGTCGAGGTCGTCGGCCTGGCAGGACGAGGTGTCGGCGCCGGACGGGTCGTCACGGGCGGCCGGGTGTCGACCGGTGGCAGACGCACCGGCGGCGGCGTCGTCGTCGACGGCGGCGGTGTGGGCACGGTCGGTGACGGCGTCGAGGGCTCCGTCGACGTCGGTACGGACGGCGCCGGCACGGTCGGCGTCGTCACCGTCGGGACGGGCGCGGTCGGCACGGTGACGCTCACGGTCGGCACCGCCGCATTCCCTTCCTGGGCGAGCAGATGTGCAGCGGCGAAACCGCCGACCGCTGCGATCAGGCAGAACAGCCTTCCGAACCACTTCATCCGCCGCAGACCTCCAGTTCGAGGCGTCTGCACCTACAACGCCTGGACCCTACAGCGGGATGCGCCCTCAGTCGGCCCGGTTCTCGCCCTCCTCCGCCGGTGCGGCCTCCGGCGGCGCGGCCGGCTCGTGCGAGTGGTCGTGCCCGGCATGGTCGTGCCCGGCATCGTCGTGGTCGTGGCCTGCGTGAGCATCCGCCGCGTCCGACGAACCTCCCGAGAACATCGACTTGATCTTGTCCATCAGCGACATCGACGGCTCCCTATTCGAGGGTGAGCGCCGATCCTAGGGAGTAGGGGCCTCCGCCGCAACGGAAGCCCCGCTACGGAGTTGTCGCTTGTCGCTCGGGCGCCGTCAAGCCTTCTTGACGAGCAGGGTGGCCCGCATGCCCCGAGCCTGGTGGTCGGCCAGGGAGCACCAGAGCCGGAAACGGCCGGGGAGGAAGCGCGCTTCGAGCTCCTTGACGCGGCCGGGTGCCACGGTGCCGACCCGGTAGATCTTCGTGCCGCCGATCCGGCGGAGGCGCAGGTCGTGCTCGTCCTCGCCGTAGTTGGCGAGCTGCACGATCGCCGGCCCCGCCTTGATCGTCGCGCGTGAGAGCGTGTAGCCGAACTCGTCGGCGCCGACCTGGACACGGGCGGGCGCGGGCGCCGAAAGCGTGAGCAGGACGAGTGCTGTCGCGATCACCTGATCACTTTCGGCCGCGCGAACTTGCGCGCGCCCGGGATGATTGCCTCGGCGTCGGCGCCGAGCCACTGCTCGAGCAGCGCGCTGTAGAGGCCGCGGAAGTCGGACGTCGCGCGCAGGTTGCCCTGCTCGTCGAGCTTCGCGAGACCCGGGAACTCGCCGATCATCGTTCCGTTCACGCGTGAGCCGATCAGGAAGCCGGCGCCGGCGGCGCCGTGGTCGGTCCCGTTCGAGCCGTTCTCCTTCGCGCGCCGGCCGAACTCCGACCAGACGTGGACGACGACGCGGTCGGCGAGGCCGCGGGCCTCGAGGTCGCGCTGGAAGGCCAGCAGGCTGTCGGCTGTGAGCTTCAGCCCGTCGGCGAGCTCCTGCGGCTGGTCGTCGTGGGTGTCGTACATGCCCGGGGCAGAGAGCGCGACGACCCGCACGGGCAGACCGGCCCCGAGCATCGCGGCGAGACCTGCGAGCCGGCGTGGGAACTCGTCGTCGCCCTTCGGGTACGCGACTGGGCTCGTGAAGCCGGGCTGGTCGTTCTTGGGCGTGAAGGGGAGCAGCTGCTGGCGCAGCCGGGCCGACTGGAGTGCGGCCGAGGTCGCCTGCTCGAGCGCGGCGTCGCCGTTCGTCGGCAAGTGGCCGAGGGCGCCGATCGCGTCGAGCATCCGCTTCTCGACGTCGCCCCAGACGTTGCGCGTCCAGAAGCCGTACTGGTCGGGGCCGTCGATCGAGGCCACCGGCATCTTCGCGGTGGCGAGCGCCGGCTGCAGGCGCCAGTCGAGCGAGAGGCCCTGCAGCGGATTGTCCGGCGAGCCGCTGCGGTCGAGGTAGCGGCCGAGCCAGCCCGTGCGAAGCTGCTCGCTCGTCGCGCCGACCTCCCAGAAGTGCCGCGAGGTGAAGTGCGACTGGTCCGGCCCGGTGTACCCGACGCCGGCCATCACCGCGACCTTGCCCTCGCCGTGCAGCTGTGCCAGCCCACCCAGCGACGGATGCCAGCGGAGGCGGGGATCCTCGCTGAACGGAAGCCCAGCCGACGTCGGCAGCGCCAGGCGCGGCCGCAGCTTCCGGTAGAGCGGGTCGCCGTCCGGGAAGAGCATCGAGAGCGAGTCGGCGCCGCCGTCGAGGAAGACGGAGACGAGCACCTTCTGCGGGCCGGCGGCCGTCGCCGCGGCGATGCCCTCCTCGAACGCCCTTGGCAGGAACGCCGAGCTGCCGTAGACGGCGAGCGCGAGCCCGGCCGTGCGGGCGAGGAAGCTGCGCCGGTCGAGTCCCGTGCCTGCGGGCAGCGGCATCCCGTTCTCGATCGCCGGCAGCCCGCGGCCGGCTTCGGCGGCGGCGCGGCGGAAGAGGTCGGTGCGCGAGAAGTCGTTGCAGCAGCGGGCCATTAGTGCTCCGTCCGGTGGCATCGCGGGGTGGGTGTCGCTGGATGGAGCACTAAGTCCTTACGAGGTCTGGAGGTCGGGGGAGACGGCGATCAGCTGGCGGAGGGCGTTCGCGGTCAGGAACCGGTAGCTCGTCTGCTTCCACTTGGCGTTCGCGTCGCCCATCGCACGGTTCGCGAAGGTCAACAGCGCGGCGCGCGTGGCCGGACGCAGCGTGGGGGAGCCCCAGAACTCGATCGCGGCGTCGACGAGGGCCTTCGGCTCGGCGGGCAGCTTGGCCGCCTGCTTGTCGGTGAGCGCGTACGGCTGGCTCGCGTAGTTCGCGACCCACCAGCGCCCGCGGAACGTGGCGGTGTCGAGCCAGCGCTCGTCGTCCCAGCCGGCGACGTTCGGCGGCATGAAGAGGCGCTGACCGGTTTCCGAGGCGAGCCACGCCCAGGAGGTGGTGTCGATGCCGCGGCCGATCCCGCGCAGGAGGCCGGCCGTGTAGACGGCCGGCGGCTTCACCATCCGCGGGCCGGTGTAGAGCGCCGGGTGGCGCAGGATCGCCTCGACGACGGGGCGGATCTCGAAGTCCTTGCGGTAGAGCGCCTCGAGCGAGCGCCGCGTGCCGGCGTCGGGCGCGACCGGGATGAAGTAGTGCCAGAGCTTGTCGACGAAGAAGGGCGCGTGCTTCGGGTGGTGGAGGCAAAGGTTGACGGCGTCCTGCCAGTCGAAAGTGCCGCTCTTGCCGAAGATCCGCTTGCTGCCGCCGTCGTGGCGCTCGCGGTCGTAGCGGAAGTTGACGTTGCCGGCGCCGCGCTTCCAGTCGTTGTCGAAGCCGGTGAGCGCGCGCGCCTGCTCGCGGACGTCGCGCTCGGTGTAGCCCTGTCCGGCACCGAGCGTGAAGAGCTCCATCAGCTCGCGCGCGTAGTTCTCGTTCGGCGACCGCTTCGTGTTCTCGGTGCCCGAGAGCCAGAGCAGCATCGCCGGGTCCTTGGTGACCTCGCGCAGCATCGTGTCGAACGAGCCCAGCGAGAGGCGGCGCAGGAGCTTGTTCTGGTTCAGCATCAGCTTCTGCGAGCCGACACCCGCCAGCGAGGTCGCGAACCAGTCGTGCCAGACGAGGGTCATCCGCTCGACGAGCGGGCGCGAGGTGCGCACCATCCGGTCCATCCACCAGAGGTGGTCGTGGCCCCAGGCGTCGCCCGGCGCGAGCGCGCGGCCCTTGTCGTCGTGCGGCGCGGGGCCGACGAACTTCTCGCCCCCCGGACGCGTCAGCGAGCGAACGGCGCCGTCGAGCCCGAGCTTTGCGAGCGCCGCTGCCTCACCCTTCCGCGGCCCGAAACCGGCACGCCAGAGGAGACGCTCGGCCTGCTCGCGTCCGAAGGGGCCTCTATAGGCGGCAACCCCCATCCCAGTGTCTTATCGGCAGGACGGGGGTTTTCCTGCACCCGTCCGAGTGAGGTCAGCGCGCGCTGCTACCCGCTCGCCACCTCGACGCGGACGACGTAGACGAGGCTGAGGTCACCGAGCCGCGCTGTCAGCCGCCAGCAGCCCGTGGTCGGGTAGCCCACCGGGGTCATGTGGGACGGGTTGGCCGCGTCGGAGAACGAGCCCGTGTTGACGCCGACGACCCGGAGCGGTGCCGCCGGGGCGTCGATTCGCTCTCCCGAGACCGTCGGCTTCTCCCAGGGCGGCGTCGTGACCCACAACAGCTTGTTCCCGATCGAGCCGTCGGCTCCGACGAGGTCCGGCGTGCACGGTGTACGTGCCGTCACGCTGACGCCGGCCCAGAGGAAGCCGTTCCCGTACCACGTCACGCCCCGGGGCTGGCCCGGCGGCCGGTTCCCGTTCGGGTGCGTGACCGGGCACGGCGCTGTCGTGCCGAGCCGCAACCGCGCCGACCGCGACACCGAGAGACCCTTGCTGCGGCTCCACGCGGCGAGCTCGTACGCGCCGGCGTCGAGCGGCGGCACGCTGAACGTCAATGTGCCGCGGCCGGCACGGCCCCGCGCGAGCGTCCCGACGAAGCTCAAGCGCCGGTCCGGTCCGCAGCCGCACCTCTGGGACAGCGCCGCGGCCGACGAGGTAGAGACGAACGCCCCGGCTCGAAAGCGGCCGTCCGGACGGTGACGCGGTCGTTCGGCTGCGCGCTCGTCCGGTCGAGGACAAAGACGGGACCGGCATCGGCGCCGGCGGACGCTGCGAACGCCAGGAGTGAGACTGCGGTGACGAGGAGTCGCGCCATGGTGGCTTCGCCAGTGTTACACCGCGGCGGCGGGAGTGGTTCCCGCTGCTCAGTCCGCCGTCGGCCGTCCTCCGCCTGGGTGCTGAGTATCCTGATCTGTCATGCGCGTGCTTCTCCCCGACTCGTCGGAGCTCGAACTTCCGGACGGCGCCAGCGGCCTCGACGCCGCGCGCGCGATCGGCCCCAAGCTGGCCGAGCAGGCGGTGCTGATCCGCCAGAACGGAAACGTCCAGGACCTGCGGCTGCCGCTGCAGGACGGGCAGCCGATCCAGATTCTGACCACGCGGGACACCGAGGATCCCGACGCCCTCTACGTGCTCCGCCACTCTGCGGCGCACCTCCTCGCCGAGGCGGTGCGGCGGCTCTACCCGGGCGTCAAGGTCGCGATCGGGCCGCCGATCGAGAACGGCTTCTACTACGACTTCGAGTTCCCCGAGCCGATCCGCGAGGACGATCTCGAGAAGATCGAGGCGGAGATCCAGCGCGAGCTGAAGGAAGGCCGCTCCTGGGAGCGCGAGGAGATCTCGGCCGAGGAGGCGAAGCAGCGCTTCGCGGCCGAGGGCGAGCCGTACAAGGTCGAGCTCGTCGACACGGCCGAAGGCGAGATCTCGCTGTACACGCAGGGCGACTTCACCGACCTCTGCCGCGGCCCCCATCTGCAGAACTCGAAGCCGATCAAGGCGATCAAGCTGACGTCGCTCGCCGGCGCGTACTGGCGCGGCGACGAGCAGAACACGCAGCTGACCCGCATCTACGGCAC
The DNA here is from genome assembly GCA_963705515.1 of uncultured Gaiellaceae bacterium. Lineage (GTDB taxonomy): Bacteria > Actinomycetota > Thermoleophilia > Gaiellales > Gaiellaceae > Gaiellasilicea. Next base: position 228,966 of record CAVPJV010000007.1, on the reverse strand, counting down.
CGCCTTCTACTCGCAGGAAGATCTCGACGCGTACCTCGAACGGCTCGAGCAGGCGAAGGCGCGCGACCACCGGAGGCTCGGCCGCGAGCTCGACCTGTTCCACCTCTCCGAGGAGTCGCCGGGCTCACCGTTCTGGCACCCGAAGGGGATGGTGCTCTGGAACGAGCTCGAGGACCTGCGCCGGCGCGAGAACAAGAAGCGCGGCTACAGCGAGGTGAAGACGCCGCTGATCTACGAGAAGACCGTCTGGCAGACGAGCGGCCACTGGGACAAGTTCCGCGAGAACATGTTCCTCGTCGTCAGCGACGACGACCCGGAGCCGCACGCCGGCCTGAAGCCGATGAACTGCCCGGGGCACATGCTCCTGTTCGGCTCGCGGCTCCGCAGCTACCGCGACCTGCCGATCCGCTACGCCGAGAGCTCGACGCTGCACCGGAACGAGCTTGCCGGCGCGCTGCACGGGCTCCTCCGCGTCCGGCACGTGACCCAGGACGACGCGCACATCTTCTGCACCGAGGAGCAGGCGGCTGCCGAGATCGACGCGTGCATCGAGTTCGCGAAGGACCTCTACGCGCTCTTCGACGTCACGCCGCACGCAGAGCTGTCGACGCGGCCCGACAACCGGCTCGGGACGGAGGAGGAGTGGGACCACGCGGAGGGGATCCTCCAGGCGGCGCTCGAGCGTCACGGGATCGAGTACGTGATCAGCCCGGGCGAGGGCACCTTCTACGGCCCCAAGATCGACCTGCACATGAGCGACGCGATCGGCCGGACCTGGCAGATGGGCACGATCCAGGCCGACTATCAGATGCCGCGGCAGTTCGGGCTCACCTACATGGGCGCCGACAACGCCGAGCACACGCCGATGGTCGTCCACCGCGCCCTGCTCGGCTCGCTGGAGCGGTTCATCGGCATCCTCACCGAGCACTATGCGGGCGCGTTCCCCTTCTGGCTCGCGCCGGTGCAGGTACGGCTGATCCCGGTCGCCGAGAACCACCGGGACGCCGTCCAGGAGCTCAGGCAGCGGCTCGAGGCGGAGGGCTACCGCGTCGATGCCGACCAGCGCGAGGAGACGCTCGGGAAGCGGATCCGCGAAGCCGAGCTGGAGAAGATCCCCGTCACGATCGTCTACGGCGACCGCGAGTCGGACGAGTCGCTGGCGGTGCGGGAGCGCGGCGGCGGGCAGTCGACGATGAGCCTTTCGGAGCTGCTCGAACGGTTCCGGGCAGAGCTTGCTACGATCGGGTCCTGAAAGAAGGAGCGGACCACTGCCCCTCACCTTCCCGGGCCGCAGAGCTCGCGAGGGTTCAACCGAGCCGGTTGGACGAGGAAAACGTGGCCGCTGCTTGCAGCGGTTTTTGTCGTCGATGAGGAGGATTCAACGAGCTTGGTGAAGAGCCTTTGAGGCCGAGACGCCGTCCGGAAGACCGGCGCATTCCACAGCCGCAGGACCGGATCAACGAGAACATCCGCGTTCCCCAGGTCCGCCTGGTGGGCGAGGACGGCGAGCAGATCGGGATCAAGTCGACCGACGACGCACGCGAGTACGCCTATTCGAAGGGCCTCGACCTGGTCGAGGTCGCGGCGGGGGCGGACCCGCCGGTCGCGCGGGTGATGGATTACGGCAAGTACCGCTACGAGCAAGAGCAGAAGGCCAAGCTCGCCCGGAAGCACCAGACGCAGATCAACGTCAAGGAGATCAAGTTCAGGCCGAAGATCGGCATTCACGACTACGAGACGAAGAAGGGCCACGTCGTGCGCTTTCTCAACCAGCGCGCGAAGGTCAAGGTGACGATCATGTTCCGGGGGCGGGAGAACCTGCATCCGGAGCGGGGTCGCGACCTGCTGCTCCGCCTCGCAGACGAGATCAAGGAGATCGCGGTGGTCGAGTCGCCGCCGCTGCTCGACGGGCGCAACATGGTCATGCTGCTCGGCCCCACGAAAAACGCAGGAGTGAAACCAGATGCCAAAGATGAAGAGCGGGAGCGGAGCGAAGAAGCGCTTCAAGGTGACGGGGACGGGAAAGATCCTGCGCCGTCACGCGATGCAGAGCCACAACCTGGAGCACAAGTCGGCCAAGCGTAAGCGCGCCTTCGGCAAGGACTACGAGGTCGCCGAGGTGGACACGCCGCGCCTGAAGAAGCTGCTGGGGCTGAAGTAGATGCCAAGGGTCAAGCGATCGGTTCACGCGCGCAAGAAGCGCCGCAAGGTCCTCGGCGAGGCGAAGGGCTACTGGGGTCTCAAGAGCAGGAGCTATCGCTACGCGAAGGAGCAGGTCGAGCACTCGCTCGTCTACGCCTACCGCGACCGCAAGAACAAGAAGCGCACGTTCCGCCAGCTCTGGATCGTCCGCATCAACGCAGCCGCCCGCGCCAACGGGATGTCGTACAACCAGTTCATCTCGGGGCTGCACAAGGCCGGCATCGAGCTCGACCGCAAGGTCCTGGCCGATCTGGCCGTGGCCGATCCGGCCGCGTTCACCGCGGTCGTCGAGCAGGCGAAGGCCGCGCTCGCATCCGACAAGGCTGCGTAGCCTCCCTTGATCACCTCGGCGTCGAACCCGACGCTGAAGCTCGTCCGCAAGCTCCTCGCGCAGAAGCGCAAGCGCGAGGAGCTCGGACTCTTCGCCGTCGAGGGCGAGGACCTCGTCGAGGCGGCGCGCGCGGCCGGGATCGAGCCGATCGAGCTCCTCGTCGCCGGCGAGACCGTCGAGCCCGACCTGCTTGCGGGGGTCTCGACCCTGGCGCACCCGGCGCGCGTCGTCGGCGTCTACCGCACCGCGGCACTGCCGCGCGAGCCGCGCGAGACGACCCTCGCGCTCTGGCGCATCGGCGATCCCGGCAACGTCGGCACGCTGCTGCGGGCGGCCGACGCGTTCGGCGCCGCGGTGGCGCTCTCCGAGGGCTGCGCCGACCCGCTCGGCTCGAAGGCGCTGCGCGCATCGGCCGGCGCCATCTTCCGCGTCCCGCTGCTGGCCTTCGACGACGCTCCCGGCACGCGCGTCTCGCTCGTCGCCCACGGCGCGCCGCCGCTGCACGAGCTCGCCCTTTCCGGCCCGGTCACGTTCGTCCTCGGGGCCGAGCGCGAGGGGCTGCCCGGAGAGATAGTTGCTGACAGCAACTATGTCGCCACGATCCCGACGAGCGGCGCTGCCGAATCGCTCAACGTCGCCGTCGCCGGTGCGATCGCCCTCTACGAGCGCTCGCGGCGCGGCTAGGAGGGCGCACCGGCGAGGAACCAGCGGACGGCTTCCTTCGAGATGGCCGTCGAGACCTCGTGCTCGCCGCGGAAGCGGCGGTAGGTGACGGGATAGCCGGCCTGGCGGAGCTTGCGGACGACGGCGTCTCCCGCCCGCCCGATCGGCAGGACGCTGTCGAGCGTGCCGTGCGAGACGAAGAAGCGCGGGACGCCCCGCTGCTCGCCGGCGACGATCCCGCCCGGGGAGAACGCGATCACGGCCGGGAACAGGTCGCCGTTCGAGACGCCGAGCGTCAGCGCGTAGGTGGCGCCGTCCGAGAAGCCGCCGACCGCGATCCGGCGGCGGTCGATCGTGCAGCGCTCGTACGCCTCGGCGAGCGCGAGGTTGACGGACTCGAGGTCGAGATCCTGCTCCGAGCGCAGGATGCTCCACGTCTGGCCCTTCGAGGCGGGCGCGATCAGGACGAGGCCCGGCTCGTCCCAGGCGCCGCTGAACGCCTCGATCGCCCCTAACGGTGTTCCCCCGGCGCCGTGGAGGGCGACGATGAGCGCCCGTTCGCCGTCTCCCGGCGTCACGTGCATCCGGGCCGCCTGGCCGTTCCCGAGCGTGAGCTCGTGCACGCCGGGGCTGCACGAGTCGGCGGCGGTCGTCGAGCCGGTCGTGCCCGCCGTCGTGCCAGCGGCCTGCTGCTGGTCGCCGCCGCCGCAGCCGGGAACGAAGATCGCCACCGCGGCGAGCAGCCACGGTCTCACCAGGCGCCGCCTCCGCCTCCGCCGCCCCCGCCGCCGCCTCCGCCCGAGAAGCCGCCGCCGAACCCGCCGGAACCTGACGAGGGGGGAGCGAGCGCCGAGCCGAAGCCCGACGCGAGGTCGCCGATGCTCATCGACGTCGGGCCTGATGCGAGGTCGCCGTGCGGGCCGATCCAGTAGAGCGTGCTCGCGGTGGCGAGCGCCTCGGGCATGTGCAGCTGGGCGCCCTGCAGGACGCGCTCGGCGATCCCGAAGGCGATGCCGTAGACGAGGTAGCGCTCCCAGAGCTCGAGCGACGCCGGCGGCGCGATGTCGAGGCGGGGGAAGTCGGTCAGGTAGCGGCGGAACGCCTCCCAGCGCTCGGCCTCGGCCTGCGCCTCCGGTGAGCGCCGCCGCCAGAGCCGCCGGTTGAAGGCGGAGGCGACGAGGACGGCCGCGCCGACGAGACCGCAGATACCGAGCGCGATCGCGACGACGCTGTTCCAGGTCGGCGCGACCGAGTTGTACGAGCCGATTCCGCCGAACAGCGTCAGCCCGCCGGCGAGACCGAGCACCGCTGCGCCGCCAAGCAGCGCGGCAAGCCCGATGTTCCGGAACCAGCGCCGGTTCTTCTCCTCCGTGCCGACGGCGGACTTGAAGGAGGTGAAGCGCTCGGAGTTGCCCGTCCGGTCGTCCTCGATCCGGTCGCGGAAGCGCGAGAGCCGCTCGGGGCCGTCGACGACGATCGAGTCGACGACCTGCGCGACCGGCGCCTCGAATGCCTCCACAGGCGCTTCCACGTCCCCGAGCGAAAGCTCGAGGTCGGAGACCTGCTGCGTCTTCAGCCCGCCCCAGACCTTCCGCTCGGTCGTCACCTGGTCGGCGCGGTAGCGGCCGCGCCGGATCAGGTCGAACAGGGTCGCCGTGAACTCGAGCGAGCCCGGCGTGCCGCCCTGCGCGAGCAGGCCCGGCACGAGCGCCGGCTGCAGCTCCGTCGGCGGCTCCTGCTCGTACTCGCGGTCGTAGCTCGTCCCGCGCTCGCGGCCCCAGCGCCACCAGACGAAGCCGATCACGGCGAGCGCGGGGAGGAGCGCGATCGCGAGCAGCTTCAGGATGGTCGCGCCGAGGTTGTCGAGCGCGTCGTCGATCTTGCGCTGGTCGCGTTCGAATGCGGCCGCGTCGTCGCGTTCCTCGGCCACGATCTTCTGGAGCCCGAGCCCGCCGGCGACCTGCATGCCCGCGGTCGAGGTGAAGAACCGCCGCGGGATGACTGTGCGCAGCTCGACGAACTGGCCGGCGGGGATCCGCTCCGCGCGGAGATCGACCCGCGGGCCGTCGATCGTGACGTCTCCGCGGACGCCGACGGGATGCCCCCAGGCCCGCAGCACGTCGCCGGGAGCGATCATCGCGGCGGTCAGCTGGTCGAGGCCGACCTCCCATTCGTCGCCCCAGACCTGGAGGTTGACGTCGACGACGTCGTCGTAGGCGACGGCGAGTCCGCGCAGGCGGTAGTGGACGCGGAAGCGCCGCTGCTCGTTGGAGGCGCTGTAGTGCCACACGATCCGGATCCCCTTGTCCGTGCGCGCGGTGCCGAACGTCCCCGGCGGGCTCGAGCACTGGAGCTCGGCGCATCCGCCGGGCTGGTACTGCTGGTCGCCCTCCGACACGAAGACCTGATCGACCGACTCGCCCTCGCGGAGCGGGATCTCACGGTAGGCGCCGCTGAAGTCGCCGCTGAACGAGAACACGATCACCTCGTCGACGACGAGGGTGCCGTCCTGCTGGATCTGGACGGTGACGTCCGCCGCGGGCAGGGAGAACGACTTGGCGGCTGCGTCGCCGGCGAGTGTGAGCGCCACTGCCGCCGAGGCGGCGAGCGCTAGAACGCGACGCGTGGCGCCTCCCGGGCCTCGTCCTCCACCTCGAAGAAGTCCTTGCGCGTGAAGCCGAACGGTCCTGCGAAGAGCACTCCAGGGACCGTCTGGATCGCGGTGTTGTAGGTGAGGACGGTGTCGTTGTAGACCTGGCGCGAGACCGCGATCCTGTTCTCGGTCTGTGCGAGCTCCTCCTGCAGCTGGCGGAAGTTCTCGTCCGCCTGGAGCTCCGGATAGGCCTCGGCGACGGCGAAGAGGCGGCCGAGCGCCTGGCCGAGGATGCCTTCGGCCGCGCCCTGCTCCGCCGGCCCCTGCGCCTGCTGGGCGCGCGTGCGGGCCGCGGTCACGGCCTCGAACGTCTCGCGTTCGTGCGACGCATAGCCCTTGACCGTCTCGACGAGGTTCGGGATCAGGTCGTAGCGCCGCTTCAGCTGCACGTCCACCTGCGCCCACGCGTTCTCGACGCGGTTGCGGAAGCTGACGAGCCGGTTGTAGAGGACGACGGCTGCGATGAGCAGCAGCACGACGATGCCGACGACGATCCAGATCATGCGCGGACTCTACGCATCCCGCCGGACCGCGGCAAAGACCACATCCTCGCCGCCGGCGTAGGGCCTGCGGTCGAACCAGCCCCACTGCGCCGCGACGTCGAAGCCGGCGCGGTCGAGCAGCAGACGCCACTCGGGCGGCGAGAGCCAGGCGAGCAGCATCGTCGACGCCTCGTCGCCGCGCCGGACCGAAAGGGTCAGCGTCCGCTCGTTCTCGTCCCAGTCGGCGCGCTCGAAGATGCCGGGCTCGCGCTCGAGCCAGCGGCCGTGTGTGTCCTCGACGTCCTCGGCGCTCGGTGCGAACACGTCGAAGACGAGCCGGCCGCCCGGGAGCAGCAGCTCGCGGGCGGCGCGGAGCGCCCGCAGCCGATCCGCCTCCGTCGTCATGTGCAGCAGCGAGCGGAACGGGATCAGGACGAGCGGGACGCGCTCCGGGACGGGCGGCTCGCGCAGGTCGCCGAGCCGGAGGTCGAGGCCGACGCCTTCGGCGGCCGCGTACTCGCGGGCCACGTCGAGCATTCCCCGCGACGCGTCGACGCCGATCACCCGCACGCCGGTTTTCGCGATCGGGACGGAGATGCGGCCGGTACCGCAGGCGAGCTCGACGACCGGTCCGCCGGACGCGCGCGCTTCCTCGACGTAGAACTCGACGTCCTCGGTCACGCTCGCGCTCCACGCGTCGTAGAGCCGCGCGATCGGGTTATACGGGCTTGCGGACAACCCAGACGAATTCGGTCGCGTTCTCGTCGAACGGCCGGCGGTCGAAGCCGCCGTAGAGCGCCTCGACCTCGAAGCCGGCCGTCTCGATCAGGCCTTCCCACTCGGAGCGGGTCAGCCACCAGAGAGAGATGGCGTCGCCGCTCTCGAGCGTGATGTCGACGCGGTTGTCCTGCTTGACGTGGTCGATCCGGTGCCGAATGCCGCTCTGCTCGAGCCACTCGCCGTCGTTGGCCGCCGCGATCTTCGGGTCGAAGACGAAGAAGTTCCACGCGAAGCGGCCGCCGGGCCGGAGCGACGCGTAGGCGCGCTCGAAGACGCGGCGGCGGTCGGCCCAGGTGGGAAGGTGGCCCAGCGAGCGAAAGGGGACGTAGATGAGGCCGGCGGGCTCGTCCAGCTCGAGCTCGCGCATGTCGCCTTCGCGAAGCTCGAGGTCGACTCCGGCCGCTGCGGCTGCGCGCTCGCGCGCCTGCGCGAGCATCGCCGGTGACGCGTCGATCCCGAGCACCTTGCGGCCGGTCTCGCGCGCGACCGGGATCGCGACGCGGCCGTTCCCGACGGCGAGCTCGACGAGCGGCCCGTCCGTCTCCCTGGCGAGCTGGACGTAGAAGGCGACGTCCTCGGTCATGTGCGCCGACCAGTCGTCGTAGATCGGCGCGAAGGGGTCGTAGGCGCTCATGTCGCGCTATCGTTAGCACGTGACCACGCACGCGCTGCAGCTGTTTACGCGGCCCCGGCTCGCCGGGGCGGCGCGCGTGTAGCCGCACCTCCGGTCTCGAGTCGGGGCGCTTCGTTCCCCGTACCCACGACACCCGGAGGAGGACATGGACGACAGGAGAGGTAGTCTCGCCGCCGTGGACGCCCAGGCGCTGACGGCAGAGGCGGCCGCCGCGATCCGCGGCGCCGAGAGCACGGACGAGCTCGAGGAGCTGCGCGTGCGCTACCTCGGCCGGAAGAGCGAGCTCAAGCTCGCGCTCCGCGAGGTTCGCGACCGCGAGACCGGGATGGCGCTGAACGCGGCCCGCCACGCGGTCGAGGAGGCGCTGGCGGCCCGCGAGGCCGAGCTCGCAGCGGTTCCCGACGACGATCCGACCTTCGACCCGACGCTGCCCGGGGAGCCCGTCCCGCGCGGGAGCCTGCACCTGATCACGCAGCTGCGGCGGCGCATCGAGGACGTGTTCCTCGGCATGGGCTACGAGGTCTACGACGGCCGCGAGGTCGAGACCGTCTGGCACAACTTCGACGCGCTCAACCAGCCGGAGGCGCACCCGTCACGCGACCCGCGGGACACCTTCTACTTCGACGCGAACACCCTCCTGCGCACGCACACCTCGCCTTCGCAGATCCGCGCGATGCAGGCGCAGGAGCCGCCGATCTACCTCGTCTCGCTCGGGCGCACCTACCGGCGCGACCCGCTCGACGCGACGCACACGCCGGTGTTCCACCAGGTCGAGGGCCTCGCCGTCGACCGCGGGATCACGCTCGCCGACCTGCGCGGCACGATCGAGCTCTTCACGAGCGCGATCTTCGGCAAGCGCGAGGTGCGGATGCGGACGAGCTTCTTCCCGTTCACCGAGCCGTCGGTCGAGTTCGACATCACCTGCTACCTCTGCGACGGCCAGGGCTGCGCGGTCTGCAAGCACTCGGGCTGGATCGAGATGGGCGGCGCCGGCGTCGTCGACCCGAACGTCCTCGAGGCGGTCGGGTACGACCCGGAGGAGTGGCAAGGGTTCGCGTTCGGGCTCGGGATCGACCGGATCGCGTTCCTGCGCCATGGTCTGCCCGACCTGCGGCTCTTCTGGGACAACGACCTGCGCATGACGAGGCAGTTCTGAGATGAAAGTCCCCGTCTCCTGGCTGCGCGAGTACGTCGACTTCGACTGGCCGGTCGAGGAGCTCGCGGCGAAGCTCGTCTTCACGAGCTGCGAGGTCGACCGGATCGTCCACCGCGGCGTCGTCGGACGTCGACGGCAACCTCGGCCGCTTCCTCGTCGGCCATGTCGTCGAGGCCGGCAAGCATCCGAACGCGGACCGGCTCCAGCTCTGCCGCGTCGACGTCGGCGAGGGCGAGCCGCGCCAGATCGTCTGCGGTGCCTGGAACTTCGGTGCCGGCGCGACGGTGGCGGTGGCGCTGCCCGGCGCGCTCTTGCCGGGCGCGGATCAGCCGCTCGGCGAGGCGAAGCTCCGAGGCGAGACGTCGCGCGGGATGATCCTCTCCGAGCGTGAGCTCGAGCTCGGCGACGACCACAGCGGGATCATGGTGCTGGAGCACGGGCTCGAGCCCGGGACGCCGCTCGCGGACGTGCTGCCGCTGACCGAGTCGGTGCTCGAGATCGAGACCGGCTTCAACCGGCCGGACCTGACGTCGATCTACGGCATCGCACGGGAGGTCTCGGCTCTGACCGGCGCCGCGCTGGCACCGCCGCCGGGGCGTGACCCGGAGCGAGCCGGCGACGAGCCGGTCGACATTCGCGTCGAGGACTTCGAGGGCTGCCCGCGCTACATCGGCCGGATCTTCCGCGGCGCCCAGGTCGGCCCGTCGCCGGCCTGGCTGAAGGCGCGGCTCCTCGCCGCCGGCATGCGCTCGATCTCCAACGTCGTCGACATCACGAACTACGTCATGCTCGCGCTCGGCTCGCCCTTGCACGCGTTCGACCTCTCGCTCCTCGAGGAGAGTCGGATCGTCGTCCGCCGCGCGCAGCCGGGAGAGAAGATCCGGACCCTGGACGGCCACGAGCGCGAGCTCGCGCCCACCGACCTCGTCATCGCCGACGGGAAGCGGCCCGTCGCGGTTGCCGGGATCATGGGCGGCGGGGACAGCGAGGTCCGCGACGAGACGACGGACATCCTGCTCGAGGCGGCGAACTTCGACGCGCTCACGGTGCTGCGGGCGTCGCGGCGGCTGCGCCTTCGCACCGACGCCTCAACGCGGTGGGAGAAGGGCGTCGACCCGTACGTGGCCGAGCAGGCGGCGATCTACGCGACCGAGCTCCTCGCCTCCGTCGCCGGCGCGCGCTGGACCGGGCACACCGACGTCCACGGCGAGCTGCCGAGGCCGCCCGTCGTCCGCCACCGGCCGGAGCTCGTCGAGCGGCTGTCCGGAATGGAGATTCCCGTCGACGAGCAGGTCGACCGGCTGCAGCGGCTCGGCTTCGAGGTCGCAGGCGACCAGGTGACGGTGCCGACGTGGCGCATGAACGACGTCACGCGCCCGGTCGACCTCGTCGAGGAGGTCGTGCGCTTCCGGATCGAGGAGGTGCCGTCGACGCTGCCCGAGCGCGCGGCGCCGTCCGTCCAGCTGACGAAGGAGCAGCGCCTGCGCCGCAAGGTCGAGGACCTGCTCGTCGGCGCCGGCTACGCCGAGGCGTACACGTGGACGCTCGTGCCCGCCGAGGAGGGCAGGCTGGCGCTGGAGGAGCCCTACACGACCGAGATGGCAGCGCTGCGCACCGACCTCCAGCTCGGCCTGCTCGAGTCGGCCGAGCGGAACCGGAACGCCGCTGTCGAGAGGATCGCCCTGTTCGAGATCGCGCGCGTCTTCCGGTCGACGGGGGAGGAGCTGCCGGAGGAGCGCTGGCACGTCGCCGGGATCGCCGAGGGAGGCTTCTTCCGCGCGAAGGGGGCGGTCGAGGCGCTCCACCAGGCGCTCGGCATTCCGCTCGGGCCGGTCCAGCGCGAGGCCGGCCGCGCCGCCCGGACGCCGTACGGCCGCATCGCCGAGCTGCCCGGCGACTGGGGGTACTTCGAGCTCGACCTCGAGACGCTACTCGCCCAGGTGCCGGACGCGATCGCCTACGAGGACGTGATCACGTTCCCGCCGCTCAAGCAGGACCTGGCCTTCGTCGTCGACGAGGCAGTGACTGCCGGCGAGCTGGTCGCAGCGGCGCACGAGGCCGCCGGCCCCGAGCTGCGCGACCTCCGCGTCTTCGACGTCTACCGCGGCGAGCAGGTGGGCGCGGGGAAGAAGTCCGTCGCACTGGCGGCGTCGTTCCAGTCGCCCGAGCGAACCCTCTCCGACGCGGACGCCGCGAAGCTGCGCGGGCTGATCGTCTCCGCGCTCGCCGAGCGCTTCGGCGCTGAGCTGCGCGCCTAGCCCAATCCGTTCCGGTCCCGCCCGCGTAGACAGTGGCGATGCGCTTTCGGGGTTTCTTCGTCGCCGCCTGTGCGGCACTCGTGCTCGTTCCGGGTGCGGCGACGGCGCCGGCACAGGCCGTCCACCTGAACGGCACGGTCGGCCCCGGCTTCACGATCACGCTTGCCGATGCCAACGGCCGCTTGGTCACCCAGCTCGATCCGGGCGCGTACGAGATCACGGTGCGCGACCTCTCCGACGAGCACAACTTCCGCCTCTTCGGCCCCGGCGTCGAGGAGTTCACGCAGGTCGAGACGACCAGCACCGTCACCTGGACGGTGACGTTCCGCGAGGGCCGCTACACGGTCCAGTGCGACCCGCACTCGACGCAGATGTTCCAGAAGTTCACGGTCGGCAACCCACCGCCGGTGACGACGACGTCGAAGCCGCCGCCCGTGGCGCCGACGCCGAAGCTGCTCGCGACCGTCGGCCCGAAGAACACGATCTCACTGCGAAGCGCCGGCGGCGCCGCCCTGCACCACGGCGTCAAGGCGGGGACGTATTCGATCGTCGTCCGCGACCGCTCGACGCTGCACAACTTCCATCTCGTCGGCAAGGGCGTCAACCGCAAGTCGACGGTCGCCGGCACCGGCACGACCACCTGGAAGCTGAAGCTCGCGAAGGGGACGCTTCGCTTCTACTCCGACGAGGCGCCGAAGACCGTCAAGGGCTCGGTCGCCGTCGTCTAGTCGCGCCGGCTTTCAGCCTGGCGGTCGAGCTCGGAGTTGAGCTCGGCGCCGAAGAGGAGCGCGAACGCCGAGTAGTGGAGCCAGAGCAGCAGGACGATGCCGCTGGCGAGCGCCCCGTAGGTCCTCGAGTAGGAATCGGAGAAGCTGGTGTAGAGGGCGAAGAGCCCCGAGAGCAGGAGCCACATGACGGTGCCGACGAGTGCTCCCGGCGTCAGCCACTTCCAGCTGCGGACGTCGAGGTTCGGCCCGAGGTAGTAGACGAGCGCGAAGAAGGTCAGGATCGCAAGGAAGGCGATCGGCCAGCGGAGGGTCGACCAGAGCAGCTCGAAGGCGTCGCCGAGCCCGGCCTGGTCCGCGAGCGCCGTCCCGAGGGGGCCGCCGAAGACGATCAGGAGCAGCAGGCCGGCGAGCACCAGCCCCATCAGCATCACGAGCACGATCCCGATCAGCCGCACCTTCCAGAATGGACGCGTCTCGACGCGGTCGTACGCCCTGTTGACGGCCTTGATCACGGAGCTCATCGCGCCGCTCGCCGCCCAGACGGCGCCCGCCGCTCCGAGGACGAAGGCGACCGCCGACGTGCCCCTGGACGTGTCCTGCTGCAGGGTGTCGATCGTCTCGAGCACGTCGCCGGGAGCGACGGGTGCGAGGAAGTCCTTGAGCGCGCCGTACGCGCCGATCAGGTCGAGCAGGCCGACGAGGAAGACGACGGCCGGGAAGAACGCGAGCAGCGAGCTGAACGCGACCTGGGCGGAGAGCCCCATCGCGTCGTCCGCCAGGAACGCCTTGAACGTGCGCCTGAAGACGGCGATCCACTCCCGGGGCGAGAGCCGCCAGGGACTCGTCGGAACGCGGCCGATCTCGGCGGCGGGAGACGGCACGTCAGCGGTCGCGGCCGGATTGCGGCATGGCGGCAGGGTTTCCCGGCCGCTGCCGCGGCAAACGTGTAGCTACGCCAGGTGCAGGTCGCCGTCGTGGATCTCGGCGATCCGGTCGGCGACGATCTCCTCTGCGGGACCGAGCAGGCCGCGGTCGACGAGCACGCCGTGGAAGATGTCGGCCTGTTCGTCGGCGAGCACTGCTTTCACCTTGCCGACCTTCTCGCCCTCCGCGTCGTAGACCACCCAGCCCCGCTCGATCATCAGCCAGGAGACCGGGTCGCCGGACACGTTCTAGACGGCCTTGCCGGCCACGCGCCACACCGGGCCCTGCGTGGCCACGTTGTGGGTGTCGGAGAGCACGTGCAGGACCGTCAGGCGACCGCGGATGTCCTCGGCATCGAGCCGCTCGAGGCAACGACGCGTCATCTCCGGCGAGGCGCCGTAACCGAACGTTCGCGCGACCCGGAAGCGAAAGGCGATGCGGTCGGGCACGCGGGTGGGGTTGATCGGCGCCAGCAACAGAGCCCCGCGCGCGAGATGGTCGGTCGAGGTCAGCTGGAGCTCGCAGAGCAGGTCGCTCCAGTCCGCGGGCAAGCCCGCGAGCGCCACGTCCCACTGACCCGCGATCGGCTCCCGCGGCGCTTCCTCACGCTCAGGCCGCTCGTCGACCTCGACGAGTGACAGGGCCGTGCGGATCCGCTCGTCGTCGAGCTTGCGAAAGAGCTTCTCCGCCTGGTCGGGGCCGACGCCGCCGCCGGCCCGGTGCACAGACACGCGCAGGTCGTCGCCGAGCCGGCCCGGGCTCGCGGGGCCGAGCAGCGCAGCCGCCCGCGAGTGCTGTTCAGGCTTGGCGACCGAGACGTTGAGCCTCACCTCGCCCCAGTCCTCGGGAAGCTCGGACCTGATCTGACGCCATTGTTCGACAAGTCCCATGCGGGGGTCAGCATAATGAGGGCCGATGGCGAAGGTCGAGGACAAGCCCGAGGGGGCGAGCGCCGATCGAAGAGCGCTTTCGGACGAGCGTTTGCGCGAGCTCTTCCGCGAGATGCTGCTGATCCGGCGCTTCGAGGAGAAGGTCGAGGAGCGCTTCCGCGCCGGCGAGCTGCCGGGCTTCCTGCACGTCGCGATCGGCCAGGAGGCGGTCGCCTCCGGCGTCTGCGCCGCGCTCGAGCCGGACGACGTGATCGCCTCGACGCACCGCGCGCACGGCCACACGATCGCCAAGGGCACGCACGTCAACGCCGTCATGGCCGAGCTGTACGGCAAGCGGGAGGGCTGCTCGGGCGGCTACGGCGGCTCGATGCACCTCTACGACCTCGCCAAAGGCAATCTCGGCGCGAACGCCGTCGTCGGCGGCGGCCTCCCTGCGATCACCGGCGCCGCACTCGCCTTCCAGTTCCGCAAGCAGCCGCGCGTCGCCGTCGCGTTCTTCGGCGACGGCGCCACCAACACGGGCACGTTCCACGAGTCGCTCAATCTCGCACAGCTCTGGAAGGTGCCGGCGCTCTTCGTGCTCGAGATGAACGCGTGGGCGGAGTCGACGCCGATGAGCCAGCACGCGCCGATCGAGGACTTCGCGCAGCGGGCGGTCGCGTTCGGGATGAGGTCGATCGACGTCGACGGCCAGAACGTCGAGGACGTCTACGAGGCGACGCGAAAGGCGCGCCAGCATGCCGTCTCCGGTCAGGGCCCGGTCTTCCTCAACGTCCGTACCTACCGGCTGGTCGGCCACTACATCGGCGACCCCCAGGTCTACCGGGAGAAGAGCGAGCTGCAGGAGCTGCGCGAGACGAAGGATCCGATCGAGCTCCTGCGTGCGCGCCTCGGTATCGGCGACGACGAGTTCGAGGCCCTCGACACGGAGATCGAGGCGATCGTGGAGGGCTCGGTCGAGTTCGCCAAGGCGGGCACCGACCCGAAGCCTGAAGACGCGCTCAAGTACGTCTATGCCTGAGCTGACCTACCGGGAAGCGGTCCGCGACGCGCTCTCGAGCGCGATGCGCTCCGACAACGACGTGTTCATCATGGGCGAGGACATCGCCGAGATGGGCGGCTCGATGGGCGTCACCCAGGGGATGCTGGCCGAGTTCGGGCCGGAGCGCGTGCGCAACACGCCGATCTCCGAGATCGCGATCGTCGGCACCGGCATCGGCGCTGCGATGCAGGGCATGCGTCCGGTCGTCGAGATCATGTACCAGGACTTCCTGACGCTCTCGATGGAGCAGCTCGTCAACCAGGCGGCCAAGCACCGGACGATGAGCGGCGGCCAACTGAAGGTGCCGCTGACGATCCGGACGCAGGGCGGCGCCGGCTGGAGCCCCGGCGCGCAGCACGCGCAGCAGCTCGAGTCGTGGTTCGTGCACGTACCCGGCCTGAAGGTCGTCTTCCCCTCGACGCCTGAGGACGCGCGCGGCCTTCTCTGGAGCTCGATCTACGACGACAACACGGTCATCTTCTTCGAGCATCGGCTGCTCTACCCGCTCAAGGGCACCGTCCCCGATGAGATCGAGCCGATCCCGCTCGGCAAGGCGCGCGTGATGCGCGAAGGCTCCGACGTGACCGTGATCGCGATCGGCCGGATGGTGCCCGAGGCGCTGCAGGCGGCCGAGGAGGCCGCCAAGGACGGGATCTCGGTCGAGGTGATCGACCCGAGGACGCTGCTGCCGCTCGACGAGGAGACGATCATCGCCTCGGTGAAGAAGACGACGCGCGCGGTCACAGCGCACGAGGCGGTCAGGCGCGGCGGCTTCGGCGCCGAGCTCGCGGCCGTGATCCAGCAGGGGGCCTTCGACTACCTCGACGCGCCGATCGAGCGCGTGGGGGCGAAGTTCGCGCCGCTGGCGTTCTCCCCGGCGATGGAGCAGTGGGTCGTCCCGCATGCCGCGGACGTGCTCGAGGCCGTGAAGCGGACGGTGGCGAGAACGTAGTGGCGACCGAGGTCAAGCTTCCGCGGCTGGGCCAGGGGATGGAGTCCGGCACGATCGTCAAGTGGCTCAAGGGCGAGGGCGAGCCGGTCAAGAAGCGCGAGCCGCTCTACGAGCTCGACACGGACAAGGTGACGCAGGAGGTCGAGGCCGAGGCCGACGGCGTGCTGCTCAAGATCGTCGTCGACTCGGGAGAGGTTGAGGTCGGTCGGACGATCGCCTTCATCGGCAGCGAGGGCGAGGACGTTCCCTCCGGGAACGGCGCCGCGCCCGCCGCGGCCGAGGACAAGGCGGACGCCGCAGCCGAGCCGGATGCGCAGCCGGAAGCGCGGCAGGAGGAGTCACCCGCGGCGGCCGTCGCCGACGCGCCCGTGCGCTCCGACGGCCGCGTCAAGGCCTCACCGCTCGCGCGCAGGCTCGCACGCGAGAAGGGGATCGACATCGCGACCCTGAGCGGCAGCGGCCCCGAGGGTCGGATCGTCGCCGAGGACGTCGAGCGCGGCGCCGTCGCCGCGCCGAAGGCCGCTCCGGCACCGGTCGCCGCGCCATCCGGCGAGGTCGAGGAGATCGAGCTGACCGCGACTCGCAAGACGATTGCGCGCCGCCTGACCGAGGCCTGGCAGGCGCCGGTCTTCCAGCTGACGATCTCGGTCGACATGACCAGGTCGCTGGAGTTGCGCGAACGGCTCGTCGGCCGCCTGCGCGAGGGCGAGACGAAGCCGACCGTCAGCGACCTGCTGACGAAGGTGGCCGCGGCAGCGCTGCTGCGCCACCCGGCCGTGAACGCTCACTTCACGGGCGACAAGATCCTGCGTTTCCCCTACGCGCATGTCGGCATTGCTGTCGCCGCCCCGAACGGGCTCGTCGTCCCCGTGATCCGGGACGCCGACCGGAAGACGATCCAGGAGATCGCCGCCGACCGTGCGGCGCTCGTCGGCCGTGCGCGCGACGGCAAGCTCCAGCGCGACGACCTCGCGGACGGCACGTTCACGATCTCGAACCTCGGCATGTTCGGGATCGAGCAGTTCGTCGCCGTGCTGAACCCGCCGCAGGCGGCGATCCTCGCCGTCGGCGCGACCGAGGAGAAGCCCGTCGTCGTCGGCGGCCAGGTGGAGGTGCGCCCGCTGATGAGCATGACGATCACGTGCGACCACCGGGCAATCGACGGTGCAGACGGTGCCGGGTTCCTGCGCACGGTCAAGGAGCTGCTCGAAGAGCCAGCGCTCGCGTTGTAGGTTCACTGTGATGGCAACAGTGTGGTACCGCGTCCGCGACCTCGACGCAGGCCGCGCCTTCTACCGCGACGTGCTCGGCTTCGAGGAGGTCTTCGTCGACGTCGAAGACGGCTGGTCGCGGCTTCGGCACGGCGGCATGGAGATCGCGCTCGCCGTGGGTGAGGCGAGCGAGTCGGGCGGGGTCGCCCACGTCGACGTAGCGGACGTGAAGGCCGAAGCCGAGCGGCTGCGCGCGGCGGGCGTCGAGGTCGGTGTCGTGTTCGAGCTACACGGGCAGATCCGGCTGGTGGACGTCTTCGACCCCGACGGCAACCGCGTCCAGCTGGCGCAGTCCCTCACCTGATGGGCGTGGTGCTGCGGAGAGGCGGAGCCCAGGACGTCCGCTTCCTGCGCGACATGCTCCACCACGCGTATTACTGGCGCGAGCGCGTCCCGGGCTCGCTCGTCTCGCGCTACGTGCGCGGGTGGGGGAGGCCGGGAGACACCGCCGTGATCGCGCTCGAGAACGGCTTCCCCGTCGGGGCGGCGTGGTACCGGGTCTTCACGCTCGACGAGCCGGGCTACGGCTTCGTCGACGAGCGGACGCCGGAGCTCGCGATCGCCGTCGTCCCGTCGAAGCGCGGTCACGGGATCGGCGACGAACTCCTGCGAGAGTTGATCGCGAAGGCGCGGGCTGCCGGCTACGAGCGCCTCAGCCTCAGCGTCGAGCCCGGCAACCCGGCCCGCAAGCTCTACGAGCGTCACGGCTTCGAGGTCGTCGACGAGGGCGCCGAGGCGTGGACGATGGTCGCGTCGCTGGCCTAGCGCTTCGGCGCGTAGACGTTGACGACGATGCCGCTCCCGAAGGGCGTCGTCTCGACGAGGTCGAGGTGCGTGACGTCGATGCCGTCGATCAGGCGCTGGCCCCCGCCGACGAGCACGGGGAAGATCCAGACGTGCAGCTCGTCGAGCAGCCCGTTCTCGAGCAGCGTCCGCGTCAGCTCGCCGGTGCCGTACTTGAGGAGGTCCTCGCCGTCGCGCTGCTTCAGCTCCGCAACCGCTTCGACAGTGTCGCCCTGGAGCGGGTGCGCGTTCCAGGTCAGGTCGGTCAGCGTCCGTGTGGCGACGTGCTTCGGCATCGCGTTGATCTTGTCCGTGTAGGGATCGCCCGACCGCTGCGGCCACGCCTCGGCGAAGCCCTCGTACGTCTTCCGGCCCAGCAGCAGCTCGTCCGCACCGGACATCAGCTTCTCCGCGTAGGCCGTGTGCTCGTCGTCCCAGTAGGGCGGGCTCCAGTTCTGCGGGTTCTCGATCACCCCGTCAAGCGACATGAACGTCGATTCGACCAGCTTCCTCACCGGTGGCTCCTCTCGTCGGCGTGCACCCTACGACCTCGCCCCGCCGGGAAACTCATCGCTAGCATCGGACCAGACTTCCGACGGAAAGGTTGAGAGATGGAATGTGACGTCGCCGTCCTGGGCGGAGGCCCCGGCGGATACACGGCAGCGATTCGCGCAGCCCAGCTGGGCGCGAAGGTCGTCTGCGTCGAGCAGGAGCCCGAGCTCGGCGGCACCTGCCTGCGGGTCGGGTGCATCCCGACCAAGGCCTGGGTGCAGACCGCGCATGCGATGCATCAGGCGGGCGAGACGTTTGCCAAGTTCGGCGTCGAGGTCAGCCAGCCGCAGCTGAACTTCGGCCAGGCGGTCGAGTGGAAGAACGGTGTCGTCAAGCAGATGACCGGCGGCGTCGCCGTCCTCTTCAAGGCGAACGGCGTCGAATGGGTGAAGGGGCGCGGCCGCTTCAGCGGCCCGAACACGCTCTCGGTCGAGGGTGGCGAGGACATCAGCTTCAAGAGCGCGGTCGTCGCGACGGGGTCGTTCCCGCTGCGCCCGCCGATCGACGGAATTGACTCGCCGCGCTGCGTCGACTCGACAGGCCTGCTTGCCCAGACTCAGGTGCCGCGCCGGCTCGTCGTGCTCGGCGGCGGCATCATCGGCTGCGAGTTCGCCTCGATCTTCCAGCGCTTCGGCTCCGAGGTCACGATCGTCGAGATGCTCGACACGCTGATCCCGCAGGAGGATGCCGACGCGGCGAAGGAGCTCTCGAAGGCGTTCGGGAAGCGCGGGATCGCGCTCCAGCTCGGCAAGCAGTGCAACGGCGTCGAGGACCAGGGTCACCAGCTGCGTGTCCACTTCGGCGAGGGCGAAAGCGTCGAGACCGACCTGATGCTCGTCTCGATCGGCCGCGGCCCGCTCGTCGAGGGGCTCGGGCTCGAGGAGATCGGCGTCCAGCTCGATCGCCGTGCCGGGATCGCCACCGACGAGCACCGGCGGACGACGGTGCCGCACATCTACGCAGTCGGCGACTGCGCCGGCTACTGGCAGCTCGCGCATACGGCCTTCCGGGAGGGCGAGGTGGCCGCCGAGAACGCGTGCGGGCACGAGGCGACGATCGGCGATCCGGCCGTGCCGCGGCCGATCTACACCGATCCGGAGATCGCAGGGGTCGGTCTGACCGAGGCGCAGGCGCGTGAGCGGCACGGCGACGACATCGCGGTCGGCAGGTTCCCGTGGGTCGCGAACGCCCGTGCGGTGATGCAGGCCGAGACGGTCGGGTGGGTCAAGTCGATTCACGAGACGAAGTACGGCGAGCTGCTCGGCCTGGTCATGGTCGGCCCACACGTGACCGACCTGATCGAGGCCGGGACGGTGGCGCTCGACGCCGAGGCAACGGTCGAGACGGTGGCCGACGGGATGTGCGCGCACCCGACCCTGTCGGAGGCGATCAAGGAGGCCGGGCTCGTCGCGCTCGGGCGTGCGATCCACCTTCCGAACAAGAAACGGGCGCCCGCGCAGACGTAGCAACAAAAGTTTTCAAATCGCGCAAGGTTTCCGCAAGGGCGGCATCTTCTATAGCCAAGGACGTGCCCTCGTCCCCACATAGGGGCCGTGCCGCCCGCCGGCCCCGCCTTTTCTCCCAGAGCCGCCCCCTTGCCGCAGAGGGGGCGGCTCGCTTTATTGGCCGTCGCATGACTCGGGATCCGCAGGGGCGGATCCCGGGTCGCGCAAACCCCTGAAGGGTCGCTTCGCTCCCGTTCTTAGCCGTCGCATGACTCGGGATCCGCAGGGGCGGATCCCGGGTCGCGCAAACCCCTGAAGGGTCGCTTCGCTCCCGTTCTTAGCCGTCGCATGACTCGGGATCCGCAGGGGCGGATCCCGGGTCGCGCAAACCCCTGAAGGGTCGCTTCGCTCCCAGCTTGCGCAGGCGGCGCCGGCCGTTGCGGCCATGTCCCAGGGACAGTCCCTCGGACGTGGCCGATTCGGCCACGTCCGAGCGGTGTTAGCCTCTCGCGATGAGCATCTTCAACAAGCGCTACGCGGTTCTCGGCTGGCTGACGTGGATGGGCGCCAAGACCGTGATGAAGCGCAAGGCGCTCCAGGCCGTGCCGGGAACGGTCGAGGGCACGAGGCGGCCGAACAAGGGCGCGATCGCCGCCGGCGCCGCGGCCCTCGTCGGCGTCCTCTGGTTCTGGCGCAAGAGCTCGGACGACGCCGAGCTGCCGCCCCCTGCGGCGGAGTAGTCTCGCGATGAGCCTCTTCCGCGCCGCCATCGACGGCCTCGTTCCGTACGAGCCGGGGAAGCCCGAGGAGGAAGTCCAGCGCGAGCTCGGGCTCGCTCGGGTCGTCAAGCTTGCGTCGAACGAAGGCCCGTGGGGACCCTTCCCGGCGGCGCTCGAGGCGCTCGAGCGCAGCGCCGGCTCGCTCAACCGCTACCCGGACGGCGGCGCCTTCCACCTCCGCAACGCGATCGCAGCGCGCCATGACGTCGAGCCGGCCAACGTGATCACGGGCGCCGGCGCCGACGCCATCATCGGGCATCTCTCGATCGCAGCGCTCGATCCCGGCGACGAGGTCGTCACGGCCTGGCCCTCATTCATCAGCTACGTGCTCGACGCACTCAAGGTCGGCGCCGTGCCGCGGAAAGTGCCTCTCATCGACGACCACTACGACCTGGACGCGCTGCTCGACGCGATCGGGCCGAAGGCGAAGCTGGTCTACATCGCGACGCCGAACAACCCCACGAGCACGATGACGACGCGCGACGGGCTCGACTCCTACTTCGAACGCGTCCCCGACCACGTCCTCACCGTTCTCGACCAGGCCTACTTCGAGTACATCGACCGTCCCGACTATCCCGACGGTGTCGCGGAGTACCTCGCCCGCGGACACCGGGTGCTCGTGCTGCGGACGTTCTCGAAGATCTACGGGCTCGCAGGCCTGCGCGTCGGCTACGGCGTCGGCCCGCCGGACGTGATCCAGGCGATCGGCAAGACCCGGCGCGCATTCGACGTTGGCACGCAGGCCCAGGTCGCCGCGCTCGCAAGCATCGACGGTGCCGCCGAGCTCGCCGAGAGGCGCCGGCTGACCGCGGAAGGGCGGGCTACCCTCGAGCGGACGCTCCGCGAGCACGGGCTCGAGCCGGCCGGGCCGGCGGTCGGGAACTTTCTCTTCGTCGAGGTCGGCGAGGACGCCCCCGTGCTCTTCGACGCGCTGCTCCACGAGGGCGCGATCGTTCGCCCAATGGGAGCGTTCGGCGCTCCGGGGGCGCTGCGGATCACGGTCGGGACGCCGGACGAGAACGCATTCTTCGCCGAGGCGCTCGCCTCCGTCAGGGCGGCGACGACCTAAGGCTCGGCTATCCTGGGGGCCGTCGCGGGCGCTGAGAGCCCGCTTTCCCTATGCGGACCACCCTAAAGAGAGGAATCGGCCGCGGAGCGGGCGTCAACGGCAACGGCCGGGCCGTCCTGCCGCCCGGCGCGCTCTCGCCGATCACGATCTACCGCCAGCCGGAGCCGCCGCCGCGCTCGCGCTGGGCGTTCGTCCGCACCGCACTGGCGTGGGCCGGCGTCGCTCTCCTCGTCCTGATCGGCTCCGCAGCCGGCGGCGCGTATCTCTGGTTCCACCAGACCGTCGCGGACGTTCAGGCATCCACTCCCGACGTCAAGGTCGCGGCGAAGCGGCTCGACGTCGCGCCGCTCCCCGGCCAGCCCACCACGGCGCTCGTGATCGGCTACGACAAGCGCGCCGGCGAGGGGAAGGGAACGACGTCGCGCTCGGACACGATCATGCTCGTGCGCGCAGACCCCGACACGAAGTCGATCTCGATGATGTCGTTCCCGCGTGACCTCTTCGTCGAGATCCACTGCCCGGGCAGGCAGGTCTTCGGCGCCCGCATCAACAACGCCTACGCGACCTGCGGCACGCGGGGGACACTCGAGACCGTCCGCAAGCTGACCGGGCTGCCCGTCAACTACCTGATCACGGTCAACTTCCGCGGCTTCCGCCAGCTCGTCGATGCGGTCGGAGGCATCTGGATCGACGTCGACCGGCGCTACTTCAACGACCGCGGCGGCGACTTCGGCTTCGCCACGATCAACCTCTTCCCCGGCTACCAGAAGCTCGGCGGCTACCAGGCGCTCGACTTCGTCCGCTACCGGCACACGGACTCCGACCTCTACCGCGTCGCGCGCCAGCAGCTGTTCGTGCGCGCCTTCAAGGACCAGATCAAGGCGAGCACGGGGCCGTTCGACCTCCCGAAGGTGATCAAGACGGTGACGAAGAACGTCGAGGTCGGTGTCGGCGGCAACTCGGAGCTCGACGGCAAGACCGTGCTCGAGTACGCCCTCTTCGCGTACTCGCTGCCGCCGGGCCACTTCTTCCAGTCGAAGATCGAGGGCCTCGAGGAGCGGTCGAATTTCGACATCGTCGCGCCCGAGGCGAACGTCCAGAAGGCGGTGCAGGAGTTCTCGCACCCGGACGTCGAGTCACCGCAGAAGGCGACTCAGGTGGCGCTGAACGAGAAGCCGAAGCCCTCTGCGACGAAGGCGCCGGCGCCCCGCGAGACGACGATCACGGTCCTGAACGGGAACGGCGTCACCGGTTCGGCAGGCACCGCCAGCTACCTGCTCTCGCAGCGCGCCTACCAGATGATCTACCCGCCGGACGGCAAGAACGCGAACGCGCCGAACTGGGATTACTTCAAGACGCGGATCCAATACGACAAGGCGCAGGCCGGCGCGGCGGCGGCCGCGAAGAAGGTCGCGACGCTGTTCGGCACCGACGACGTCGTCCCGCTCAACGCCAAGGTCGGAGCCCTTTCGAACGGCGCCATGCTCACCGTGATCGTGGGCCAGACCTTCCACGGCACGCTCGCCGAGGCGCCTGTCGACAAGACGCCGCAGAAGCAGCCCGCCAACGTCGAGCCCGGCGCCGAGGCGTCCCTCGCCTACCTGCGCGAGCGCGCGAACAAGGTCCCGTTCAAGCTGATGGTGCCGACCGTGATCGAGCGCACCTCGTGGATCGACCGCGAGAAGCCCGTGCGCATGTACCGGATCGACCCGGACCGGAAGCACAAGACGGTCCGGCTGACGTACAAGCTCGGCACCGGCACGAATGAGTACTGGGGCGTGCAGATGACCGACTGGGAGGACGCGCCGGCGCTGTCCGAGCGCAACTTCGTCCGCTCGATCGGCGGCCGTACCTACGAGCTCCACTACACCGGCCCGAAGCTGCACATGGTCGTGCTCCGCCAGGGCGGTGCCAGCTACTGGGTCGTGAACACGCTGCTCGACTCGCTCTCGAACGAGACCATGCTCGCGATCGCGAAGGGTCTCAAGCCTGTCGACAAGATCAAGTAGGTAGGTTCACCGGCCGTGAGCAGAGTCGCTGTCTTCGGCGCCGGCTACGTCGGTCTCGTCACCGGTGCGTGTTTCGCCGACCTCGGGCATGACGTCGTCATCCGCGACGTCATCCCCGGCCGGATCGAGCGGCTGCGCGCCGGCGAGATACCGATCTACGAGCCCGGGCTCGAGGAGCTGCTGCGCGGCAACGCCGAGCGGCTGACCTACACGCTCGACGTCGCGGAGGCGGTGCAGGACGCCGACTTCCTCTTCGTCGCCGTCGGGACGCCGCCGACCTACTCCGGCGACGCAGATCTCTCCGCCGTCTGGACCGTCGTCGACGAGCTCGGCGGGCTCGAGCGCCGGGCCGTGATGGTGATGAAGAGCACCGTCCCGGTGGGGACCGGCGAGAATGTCCGCCACCGGCTCGACGCGCGCGGGCTCGAGAACGTCGGCTACGCGTCCAATCCAGAGTTCACGGCCGAGGGCACGGCGATGCGCGACTTCCAGCACCCGGATCGGATCGTGATCGGCGCGTTCGACGTGGCCGACGGCGAGGCGGTCGAGCAGCTTCATGCCGGGATCGACGCGCCCGTCGTCCATTGCGACGTCGCCTCGGCCGAAATGATCAAGCTCGCCGCGAACGCGGCGCTGATGACTCGGATCAGCTTCATCAACGAGATCGCGAACGTCTGCGAGGCAACCGGCGCCGACGTCGTCCGCGTCGCCGAGGGCATCGGGCTCGACCGGCGCATCGGCTCGAGCTTCCTGCGCGCCGGGATCGGCTACGGCGGCAGCTGCTTCCCGAAGGACTCGCTCGCGCTCAAGCAGCTGGCGGCCAACTCGGGCTACCACTTCCAGCTCCTGAACGCCGTGATCGAGGTCAACGAGCTGCAGAAGCGTCGCGTGATCGGCAAGCTGCAGCATCACCTCGGCAATCTCCGCGGCAAGACGGTGGCGCTCCTCGGCGTCGCCTTCAAGCCGAACACGGACGACATCCGCGAGGCGCCCAGCCTCGTGCTCGCGGGCCGGCTCGTGGCCGAGGGCGCGCACGTCCGTGCGTGGGATCCGATCGCGAAGATCAACGGCCTCCCGGGGGTCGAGCAGGTCGAGACCGCCGCGGCTGCCCTCGCCGGCGCCGACGCCGTCGTGCTCGTGACCGAGTGGCCGGAGCTCGCCGACGTCGACTGGGCGGAGGCACGCGCCGCGGCCGGCTCGGCGCAGCCGGTCTTCGTCGACGGCCGCAACATGCTCGATCCCGGCCGGATGCGCGAATCCGGCTGGGTCTACGAGAGCATCGGCCGCCCCTCAGCGTGAGCCTGCCTGCGGTCATCCTCGTCGGCGGCCTCGGCACGCGCTTGCGGCCCCTGACCGACCGGACCCGGAAGGACATGCTGCCGCTCGTCGACCGGCCCCAGCTGGCCTACACCTTCGAGCATCTGCGCCGCTTCGGGGTGACCAGGGCGATCATCTCGTGTGGCTACCTCCCGACCCAGATCCAGGAGTACTTCGGCGACCGGTACGGCGACCTCCGGCTCGAGTACAGGATCGAGCAGGAGCCGCTCGGCACCGGCGGCGCAATCCGCTTCGCCGCCGAAGGAATCGACGAGCCGTTCTTCGCGCTCAACGGTGACTCGCTGCGCGAGACCGACCTCGGCGCGCTCGTGGACTTCCACCGGGACCGAGGGTGCCGCGCGACGATCCTGCTCACACCCGTGGAGGATCCGAGCCGCTACGGGCTCGTTCGCGTGCACAGCGAGGACGGGCGAGTGCTGAGCTTCCTCGAGAAGCCGCGGCCCGAGGAGATCGACACAAACCTGATCAACGCGGGGATGTACGTGCTCGAGCCGGACGTGCTCGATCTGATCCCGCCCGGCCGCCCGGTCTCGATCGAGCGCGAGGTCTTTCCGCAGCTCGTCGAGGAGCAAAGCGTGTACGGCGTCGCGCTGGCGGGCTACTGGCTCGACATCGGGACACCCGACGCCTATCTCCAGGCGCACCGCGACGTGCTCGAGCGGAACTTCGTCACCGAGCTCGGCGACCGGCTCGGGCCCGAGTACACGCTCGTGGCGGACGGAGCCGAGACGGCAGGCGCTCGGCTCGTGCCGCCGGTGTTCGTCGGCGCGGGCGCCAGGATCGGCGCGGGCGCACGGATTGGCAGCCTCGCCGTGATCGGCGCAAACGCCGTGATCGGAGAGGGGGCGTCGGTCGAGTCGTCGGTGATCGGCGCCGGCGCGGTCGTCGGCCCGCGGACGCACATCTCCGGGTCGATCGTCGGCGAGCACGCCGAGCTGGGGGCGGAGTGCGAGGTGCGCGGGCTCTCCGTGATCGGCCCTGGCGCCCGGGTCGGCGACAGGAATATGCTCGACCACGGCATGCGGGTGGCAGCGAATGTGACGATCGCGCCGGGGGCGGTGTCGTTCTCGTGAGCATCGACTCCCCGAACCTCGACTCGCTCGACCGCTGGGCCTTCGACGTGCGCAAGGTCGAGAAGCCGTGGGGCTACGAGCTGATCTGGGCGCTGACGGACGTGTACTGCGGCAAGGTCCTGTTCGTGAAGGCGGGGGCGGCGCTGAGCCTGCAGTTCCACAATGAGAAGGACGAGTCGTGGCTCGTCCAGTCGGGTCGCGCGAAGCTCGAGCTCGGCGAGGTGGGGCAGGCGGTCCTGAACGAGGAAGTGATCTCGGCCGGCGCCGCGTTCCACTACATACCCGGCACCGTCCACCGGATCACCGCGATCGAGGACACGACCATCCTCGAGGTCTCGACGCCGCACCTGGACGACGTCGTCCGGCTCGAGGATCTGTACGGCCGCGAGGGGACGTCGGCGGCCTAGAGCTCGACCTCGCAACCTTCACAACAGCATGGTAAGGTTGCGCCGATGGAGGCTCTGACGATCGCCGACGCCGCAGCCCAGACGGGTTGGTCGGCGCGAATGCTGCGGTATCTCGAGACCGTCGGTCTCGTCGTCCCGGCGCGCACGGCGGCCGGGTACCGGATCTACGGCACCACAGAGCTGCTCCAGCTTCGGCAGCTGAAGCTGCTGCGGGAGCGGTTCGGGCTCGAGCTGGACGAGGTCGCCTTCGCGGCGCGTCTCCGTCGTGAGCCCGAGCTTCGCACGGCCCTCGACGGTTGGATGCGCTCTGCCGGGCCGGGCGCAGACTGGGTCGAGTGGGAACAGCGAAAGCACGAGCGGCTGATCTCGGCCGCCTAGCGAAGGGAACACATGGCTACGACCAAGCGATACGACGTAAAGGATCTTGCGCTCGCCTCCGACGGCGTCCGCAGGATCGAGTGGGCCGACCGGCAGATGCCGGTGCTGGCAGCGATCCGCGAGCGGTTCGAGACCGAGCAGCCCCTCTCGGGCTACCGCATCTCCGCCTGCCTGCACGTGACGACCGAGACCGCGAACCTGATGCGCACGCTCCAGGCGGGCGGCGCCGACGTCGTCATCTGCGCGTCCAACCCGCTCTCGACCCAGGACGACGTCGCTGCCGCGCTCGTCGACGAGTACGGGATCTCGACCTTCGCGATCAAGGGCGAGGACAACGACTCGTACTACCAGCACATCGAGGCCGCGGTCGACCACAAGCCGCACATCACGATGGACGACGGCGCCGACGTGATCGGCGTCCTGCACACCGCCCGCCGCGAGCAGCTCGGCGACGTGATCGCGGGCACGGAGGAGACCACCACCGGCGTCATCCGCCTGAAGGCCCTCGAGCGGGACGGCAAGCTCGCGTTCCCGGTCGTCGCGGTCAACGAGGCGAAGACCAAGCATCTCTTCGACAACCGCTACGGCACGGGCCAGTCGACGCTCGACGGCATCATCCGCGCCACCAACGTCCTCCTCGCCGGACGCATGCTCGTCGTGGCCGGCTACGGCTGGTGCGGGCGCGGCGTCGCGATGCGGGCGAAGGGGATGGGCTCGAACGTGATCGTCACCGAGGTCGACCCGATGAAGGCGATCGAGGCGGTCATGGACGGCTTCCTCGTGATGACGATGGAGGAGGCGGCCAAGGTCGGCGACATCTTCATCACCGCCACGGGCGACAAGTCCGTTGTCGCGAAGAGCCACATGGAGCAGATGAAGGACGGCGCGCTCCTCGCCAACACGGGCCACTTCAACGTCGAGATCGAGCTGCCGGCGCTGCGCGCGCTCGCCAGCGAGACCCGGCAGGCACGCGAGTTCGTCGAGGAGTTCACGCTGGCGGACGGCCGCCGGCTCTATCTGATCGCGGACGGCCGCCTCGTCAACCTCGCCGCCGCCGAGGGGC
Organism: uncultured Gaiellaceae bacterium; assembly: GCA_963705515.1. Classification (GTDB taxonomy): domain Bacteria; phylum Actinomycetota; class Thermoleophilia; order Gaiellales; family Gaiellaceae; genus Gaiellasilicea. The sequence continues at coordinate 201,104 of CAVPJV010000007.1, read as the reverse complement.
ACCCGGCCCAGGTGATGGACATGTCCTTCGCCAACCAGGCCCTTTCCGCCGAGTACGTCGTCCAGAACGCGACGTCGCTGGAGAAGAAGGTCTACGTGGTGCCGGAGGAGATCGACAACGAGATCGCGCGCCTGAAGCTCGCGACGATGGGCGTCGAGATCGACCAGCTCACCGAGGAGCAGGCGAAGTACCTGGCCTCGTGGGACGAAGGAACCTAAGCCCCGAGGAGATCATTCGTCTGGAAGCCGGCGCGGTTGTCCTGCTCGACCAGCGCCGGCTTCCGGACGAGGAAGTCGAGCTCCGGTGCGAGTCCGCCGCCGAGGTGGCGGACGCGATCCGGACGCTCGCGGTGCGCGGCGCTCCTGCGATCGGCGTCGCAGCCGCGTACGGGTACGCGCTCGCAGCGGAGCGCGGCGAGGACCTGGACTGCGGCGTACCGAGTCCTGGCCGAGTCGCGGCCGACGGCCGTCAACCTCGTCTGGGCGCTCGAGCAGATGCGCGGCGACCCGTCGGCCGAGCGGGCTCGTGCCCTGCACGAGGCCGAGGTCGATCGCTGCAAGCGCATGGGAGCGCACGCAGTCGCCCTCTTCGGGCCCGGCACGAAGGCACTGACGCACTGCAACGCCGGCGGGCTCGCGACGGGTGGCTACGGCTCGGCCGTCGGGGCGCTGCGTGCGGCGTGGGAGGAGGGCCTGCTCGCGCACGTGTGGGTCGACGAGACGAGGCCGCTGCTCCAGGGAGCGAGGTTGACGGCCTGGGAGCTCGAGGCGCTCGGCGTCCCGCATGCCGTGATCGCCGACTCCGCGGCGGCGCATCTGATGAGCCGCGGCGAGGTCGACTGCATCGTCACGGGTGCGGACCGGATCGCGGCCAACGGCGACTCCGCGAACAAGATCGGGACGTATGGTCTCGCCGTGGCCGCCGCCCATCACGGGATCCCGCTCTACGTGGTCGCCCCGACCTCGACGATCGACCCGGCGACCGCGACCGGTGCAGGAATCCCGATCGAGGAGCGCGACGGCGCCGAGATCAGCAGCCGCTTCGAAGCCCACAACCCCGCCTTCGACGTCACCCCGGCAGAGCTGATCGCCGCAATCGTGACGGAGGCCGGCGTGCACCGCCCGCCGTACGGGGAGTCGCTGCCGCGGTGAGCGTGCTCGACGAGATCACGAGGGAGGTCGAGACCGATCCGGCCTCCGTCGGCCTGATCCTGCACGGCTCGCGGGCGGCCGGAACGGATCGTGAGGGCTCGGACTTCGACCTGATACGCGTCGTCACCGACGAGGCGTACCCGTCCCGCGCGGCGCTCCGCGAGAAGCGGACGGGCGCCGACGGGCTGGCGGCCGACGTCTTCTACTCGTCACCGGACCGGCTGTGCAAGCTGGCGGAGCGACCCGATTGGCAGGTGGGCATGCTCGTCACCGGCCGCGTCCTCGTCGACCGCGGCCCGCTTGCTGCGCTCGTCGAGACCACCCTCAGCCGCGCGGGTGAGCACGCACACGCGCAACTCGACGAGCACTACGACGGGTATCTCAACTGCTTCGTCCGCTCGCTGAAGGCTTGGCGCCGAGGGAACGAGCTCGGGGGGCGCATGCAGGCGTCGGAGTCCGCGCTCCACCTCGTGCGCACGCTCTTCGCCCTCGAGCACCGGTGGCACCCCTACCACGACCAGCTCGCCGGCCCGCTGCGCGAGCTGGAAGCTGCGCAGGGGTGGGGCGGCGGCGAGCTCGGCGCGCTCCTGCTCCAGCTCGTCCGTGACGCCGATCCGACGTTCCAGCAGGAACTCGAGCTTCGCATCGAGTCGCTGCTCGAGTCCCGCGGCGTCCAGCACCAGTGGGGGCCTGAGGACGACCTCCAGCCCCTCAAGGAGCACCCGTTCCGATGAAGGCGATCATTCTCGCCGGCGGCTACGCGACCCGGCTGCGGCCCCTCACCGACGATCTCTCCAAGTGCCTGCTGCCGGTCGGCGGCAAGCCGATGGTCGACTGGATCCTCGACCGGGTTCGAGAGGCCGAGGAGATCGATGAGGTGCATATCGTCACGAACAGCCGCTTCGCCCGGGATTTCGAGCACTGGGCGAAGCTCAAGGACGGCGTCACCGTCCACGACGACGGGACGAGCTCGAACGACGACCGGCTCGGCGCGATCGGCGACGTCGCCTTCGCATTGGAGCGAGCCGGGATCGTCGACGACGACGTGATCGTGATCGCCGGCGACAACCTCTTCGACTACGACCTGCAGGACTACATCGGCTTCTGGCGCGGCAAAGGTGTCGCCAGTGCGGTCGCCGTCCGGGATGTGGGCGACCTCAGGCTCGCGAGCCAGTACGGGGTCGTCGAGCTCGACGGCGACGACCGCGTGATCGACTTCGTCGAGAAGCCGCCCGAGCCGACGAGCACGCTTGCCGCGACGGCGACCTACATCTACCACCGCGAGCATCTGCCGCTCGTCGCGCGCTACCTCGCCGAGGGCAACGCTCCCGATCAGTCCGGCAGCTTCATCGAGTGGCTCCGCTCGCGCGAGCCGGTCTACGGCTACTCGTTCACCGGCTCGTGGCTCGACATCGGCGACAAGGAACAGTTGCTCGCCGCGGACAACATGCTCCGCCGGAAGCAGGGCCTGCCCGAGCGGGAGGAGTACAAGCTCGAGACTTAGCGAATCGTCACGACTGTGTGACACACCCGTGACGGCTGCCTCCGTACGGTCGAGGCAGTGCTCCTCGACGTCCTCTTGCCGCACCGGTGCGCCGCGTGCGGAGTGCCCGGGTCCGCCTTCTGCGCCGGTTGTCACGACGCGTTGATCCGGCTCGCGCCGCCGCTCTGCGATCGCTGCGGCTCTCCCGGCGCGTGGCCGGTGAAGCGGTGCGCCGAGTGCAGCGGCAAGAGGATCCCGTTCGCGAGCGCGCGCGCCGCGATCGTCTACGACGAGCCGGCGCGGCGGTTCGTGCAGGCGTGGAAGGAGCACGGGCAGCGGCGCCTCGCCCGGGAGGCGGCGGCGATCGTCGCCGAGACGCTGTCACGTCCTGCCGTGGCCGTGATCGTGTTCGTCCCGGCCGACGGAGAGCGGGCGCTGCGCCGCGGCCACCGGCCGGCCGAGGCGCTCGCGCGCGAGCTCGGCCGCGTCTGGGAGCTGCCGGTCGCGCCGCTTCTCCGACGTGCGCGCTCGGTCGAGCGTCAGCGAGGGCTCGGGCTGCAGGAGCGGCGGCGGAACGTGCGCGGAGCGTTCGCACCGGCGCGCGCGTCGCCTGCCCGGGTCTGCCTGGTCGACGACATCTACACGAGCGGTGCCACCGCCGGCGCCGCGGCGTCCGCGCTCCGACAGGGCGGTGCGCGCAGGGTGGAGGTGATCACGCTGGCACGCGCAGTGCGTTGAGACGAGCATCGGCCTGTCAAGACCTCGGTGGGTTACCCTGAAGGCAACCACCGGATGGAGGAGACGCGATGCGACTCGAGGTCAAAGGCCGAAACGTCGAGGTCAACGATTCGATCCGGAGGTACGCCGAGGACAAGCTCGACCGGATCGAGAAGCAGCTCCCGGGGCCGACGCAGATCGAGGTCGAGCTGACGCTCGAGACGAATCCGTCGATCGCCGACGACCACATCGCGGAGGCGACCGTGTGGACGAAGGGCTCGACGTTGCGCGTCCGGGAGCGTTCGGCCGGCTTCGAGGCCTCGATCGACCAACTCGCCGACAAGTTGGAGCGGCAGGTGAAGCGCTACCGCGAGAAGCGGAGCCGCCGTGAGACGGGCCGGCGCGCCAACGGCAGCGGCCCCGGGGAGCCGACCTTCTCCGGCCCGCAGCTCGAGCGGATGATCGTCAAGTCGAAGCAGTTCGACCTGCAGCCGCTGACGCCCGAGGAGGCGACGGTTGAGCTGGAGCTGATCGGCCACGACTTCTTCGTCTTCATCAACCACGACACGGGCCGGCAGAACGTCGTCTACCGCCGGCGCGACGGCGCGTACGGGTTGATCGAGCCGCAGCAGTAGCGCGTGGGGCTCTTCCGACGCGACAAGCCTCTGCACGAGCAGCTCGCAGAGGAAGCAGACCTGGACATCGGCGCCGACGACGGAGCAGCCGAGCCGGTTCGCCGGACGCCGTCGCGGCTCGCCGGGTTGATGCACGGGCTCGCCGACGGCTTCCTGTCGGCTCCGCCGGATGAATTCGGCCGGCCGTCGCCGCTCGGTGAGGTGGCGCTGCACGGAGTCCCGCGCGCCCGGGAGTGGGACACGATCGCGACCGTCGCGGCCGAGCTCCCGGGCGGCGAGGTGCACTTCGCGTCACTACCCGACGGCACGCTCGTGGTCGAGGAGGACCTCCCCGACGGCGCGCTCAATCCGCTTGCCGACGCGATCGAGGCTGCGATCAACCCGCCCTACTACGCCGAGGGCGTCCGCCGCGACGCCGCGGTCTGGGCGGTGGGCGCCAGGCGGATCCAGGTGCGCTCGTTCCCGGGCGTCGAGGGAGACGAGCTCGAGCTGGTCGAGGACGGCCGGTTCATCGTCGGCCGCCGGCTCGACGGCGACCTCTTCGAGGTCCAGGTCTCGCCCGTTTAGGCCGCGGCGCTGACGATCGCCCAGACGCTGAAGCCGAGCTTCCGTCCGGACGCGTAGGCGAGCCCGCGTCGCCCGAGCTGTGCGTGGAACTGTGGCTCGAGCTTGCGGAAGAGACTGTCGTGGCCGTCGGTGAGCCGGCGCAGCCGCAGCTCACGGCCGAGCCCGTACGCGACGAGCCCCTCGGAGTAGCCGAGGAAGCGGGCGTTCGGCGGCAGCGAAAACGTCCGGGTCGGCGCGGCGCCGTGAATCTCCAATCCGGCGGCCGTCTCGACGATCAGGCCGGGGGCGGCGAGCACGGCGGCCTGCACGGCCCCGGGTGCGAACGTGCGCTGCCGGATCAACCGGCCGGCGGTCGAGAACGTCAGGACGCTGCCGTTCGCGAGCACCGCGGCGTAGCCGCGCGAGTGCGCACTCAGGTAGACGACCCGGTCCGCTGCCGTGAACGAGAAGCGCCGCGACCCGTTCGGCGCGAGGACGATGATCGTTCGACCGATCGCGTAGGGAAGCGACCCTTCCCAGACGCTGCCGAGGATGACCGGCGGTGGCCCGTCCACGTCGGCCGGAAGGAAAGCGAGGCGCTTCGCCTTTGCGAGACCGCCCTTCGTCCAGAGCGACCACTCGCGGATGTTCCCGCCGGTGTAGGTCAGCCAGAGCGCGCGGCCCTGCGTCGCGATCACGCCTGCGACGCCGCTGCCCGTGCTCGTGCTGACGAAGCAGTGGCTCGCGAGCCGCCGGTCGCCCCTGGTGGCGACGTTCCAGAGCCGGACCTCGTGGCAGCCGTGCTCGTACTCGTCCGCGTAGGAGACATCGGTACCGGCGGCGGCGACGCTCGAGATCGGTCCTACGATCTGCCGTTCGCGCGCCGTTGCGGCGGCTGCGGCCGGCACGACCGCGAGAACGAGAGCAAGGGCGAGAACTCGACGCATGGGGCGGACGCTACCGCGGGGCTGTTAGTCCGCCGTGAAGTCGGGGTGAAGAAATAGCCGAACGGCTACCCTGTGGCGATGGCGAGTGCAGGCCTGGGCAAGCTCGAGAAGGTCCTTCGCGTCGGCGAAGGCCGCCGCCTGAAGCGGCTGGCGCAGCAGGCCGACTACATCGCCACGCTCGAGCCGGATCTGCAGGCGCTCTCGGACGAGGAGCTGCGCGGCACGACCGCCCGCCTGCGCGAGCGACTCGCGAACGGCGAGCCGCTCGACGATCTCCTCTTCGACGCGTACGCGGCCATCCGCGAGGCGCGCTGGCGGGAGTCGCAGCAGCGGATGTTCGACGTCCAGATGATGGGCGCGATCGTCCTCCACGAGGGCGACATCGCCGAGATGAAGACCGGTGAGGGCAAGACCTTCGTCGCCTCCGCAGCGCTCTACCTGAATGCGCTGCCCGGAACCGGCGTCCATCTCGTGACCACGAACGACTACCTGGCCAAGCGCGACGCCGAGTGGAACCGCCCCGTCTTCGAGCGCCTCGGGATGGCGGTCGGCGCGATCCAGAACATGATGCCGTTCGCGGAGCGGCGGGAGGCCTACGCGGCCGACATCACGTACGGCACCAACTCGGAGTTCGGCTTCGACTACCTGCGCGACAACATGGCCGTCTCGAAGGACGGGCTCGTGCAGCGCAGCCACGCCTTCGCGATCGTCGACGAGGTCGACTCGATCCTGATCGACGAGGCGCGGACGCCGCTGATCATCTCCGGCGAGCCGGAGACCGCGGCGACGACCTACTACGACTTCGCGCGCATCGTCAAGGACCTGGACGGCGCGCCCGCGACGCGCAAGAGCGAGAAGGGCGAGGACGAGACCGAGCTCTCGGGCGCCGACTACCTCTACGACGAGAAGCACAAGACGGTCTCGCCGGCACAGACGACGATCGATGCCGTCGAGCGCGCGCTCAGGATCGAGAACCTCTACGACCCGCGCAACGTCCAGCTCGTCAACCACCTGATCCAGGCGCTGAAGGCCCAGTCGCTCTACCAGCGCGATGTCGACTACGTCGTCCAGGACGGCGAGGTCAAGATCGTCGACGAGTTCACCGGCCGCCTGATGGAAGGGCGCCGCTGGAGCGAGGGCCTGCACCAGGCCGTCGAGGCGAAGGAGGGCGTCCGGATCCAGGAGGAGAACCAGACGCTCGCGACGATCACGCTCCAGAACTACTTCCGGCTCTACGAGAAGCTCGCCGGCATGACCGGTACCGCGAAGACGGAGGAGAAGGAGTTTGTCGAGATCTACAACCTGCACGTGGTCGAGATCCCGACCAACGTCTCGGTCGCTCGGCTCGACGAGAACGACTTCATCTTCAAGACGAAGGCGTCCAAGTTCAAGGCGGTCATGGACGACATCGTCGGCCGCCACGAGGAGGGCCAGCCCGTCCTCGTCGGCACGATCGCGGTCGAGACCTCCGAGCACCTGGCCGAGCTCCTGACGCGGCGCGGGATCCCGCACAACGTCCTCAACGCGAAGGAGCACGAGCGCGAGGCCGAGATCATCAAGGACGCGGGCCAGCCCGGCGCGGTCACGATCGCGACGAACATGGCCGGCCGCGGCGTCGACATCAAGCTGGGCGAGGGCGTCGTCGATCTCGGCGGCCTCTACGTGCTCGCGACCGAGCGGCACGAGTCGCGCCGGATCGACAACCAGCTCCGCGGCCGCTCCGGCCGTCAGGGCGATCCCGGCGAGACCCGCTTCTACCTCTCAGGTGAGGACGATCTCGTGCGCCTCTTCGCCGGCGACCGGATCAAGAACATCATGGAACGCTTCAAGCTCCCGGACGACCAGCCGATGGAGGCGAAGATCCTCTCGAACCAGATCGAGAACGCCCAGAAGAAGGTCGAGGAGCAGAACTTCGTCGCGCGTAAGAACGTGCTCAAGTACGACGACGTCATGAACACGCAGCGCGTCGTCATCTACGAGCAGCGCCGGCGCGTGCTCGAGGGTGACGACCTCTCCGATGACGTGCGCGACTGGATCCGCGAGGTCGTCGAGACGAACGTCCTGAACGCGACCGACGCCGAGTTCAACGAGGAATGGGATCTCGGCGCGCTCGTGCAGCAGATGCAGGGGCTCTACGGCACCGACATCACGGTCGACGAGCTGCGGGAGGAGGTCGAGCTCGACCGCGAGGCGCTGATCGAGGAGTTCGCCGAGGACGCGCTCGAGACCTATGACGAAAAAGAGCAGCAGTACGGCTCGGAGCTGATGCGCGAGATCGAGCGCTACGTGATCCTTCAGGTCGTCGACTCGCGCTGGCGCAGCCACCTCGACTCGATGGACTATCTCCGCGACGGCATCCACCTGCGCGCGATGGCCCAGAAGGATCCGCTCGCCGAGTACCGCGCCGAGGGCCATGCGATGTTCAACGACCTTCGCAACACGATCCGCGAGGAAGTCGTGCTGACGCTCTTCCACGCCCAGGTCGAGCTCGACGACGGTGGCGCAGGACAGTCGGCGGCATTGGAGCCGGAAGGCCCGAACGGGAATCTCCAGTACGCACACGAGACCGCCGCAGGCTCCGACGCGATCGCAGCCGCCGGCGTCGGCGCGACCGGCGGGTCGGTCGCGACCGCCTTCTCGTCGCAGGGCGGCGGCAGCACGGCGACGGCGGCCGTCAACGAGCACAAGGACGTCGGCCGCAACGATCCCTGTTGGTGCGGCAGCGGCAAGAAGTTCAAGCGCTGCCACGGCGCCTGATCTCACCTTCGGCTAGGCCGCACGTGACCTAGAAGGGGTATGGCACCCGTCCGCGCGGAGTTGCATACTTCTGTCACGCGCGCCGGCCAGGCGTGCGTCCGCCGCCAGTCATCTGCCAGGAGGGAAGTAGATGTCACGCATCGTCGCCGCGATCTGCGTGGTCCTCGCCGTTGCCGCCGCCACGAGCGGCGCCGCGACCGCCGAGAACCCCGTCCGCAGCAGCTACATCGTCGTCCTGAACCCCGATGCCGCCCGCTCCGCCGCGGAAGCCGGCTCGCAACGGCCTCTCGTCTCGCTGCTCGCCGGAGAGATCGCGCGCGCGCACGGCGGCGGCCTCGAGCAGGTCTTCCAGTACGCGCTCAAGGGCTTCGCGGTCGAGCTGACCGAGAAGCAGGCCGCCAGGCTCGCGGAGGACCCGCGAGTCGCCTACGTCGAGCCCGACCAGACGATCCAGGCGGTCGAGACCCAGAGTCCCGCCACCTGGGGGCTCGACCGGATCGACCAGCGCGACCTGCCGCTGAGCAATTCCTACACCTACAACCAGACCGGTCAGGGCGTGCACGCCTACGTGATCGACACCGGGCTGCTCGCCTCACACCAGGAGTTCACGGGTCGGGTCAGCAGCGGCTTCACCGCGATCAACGACGGTAGGGGCACGACCGACTGCAACGGCCACGGGACCCATGTCGCCGGCACCATCGGCGGCACGACGTACGGCGTCGCCAAGCTGGCGACGCTCCACGCCGTCCGCGTCCTCGGCTGCACCGGCTCCGGCTCGACCACCGGCGTGATCGCCGGCGTCGACTGGGTGACGCAGAACCACGTCAAGCCTGCGGTCGCGAACATGAGCCTCGGCGGAGGCGTCTCGACGGCGCTCGACCAGGCGATCTCGAACTCGATCGCGGCCGGCGTCAGCTACGCAATCGCCGCCGGCAACGACAACGCCAACGCCTGCAACGGCTCGCCCGCGCGCGTCGCCGCGGCGAACACGGTCGGCTCGACCACGAGCAGCGACGCCCGTTCCTCGTTCTCGAACTTCGGCACCTGCGTCGACCTCTTCGCGCCGGGCTCGAGCATCACCTCGGCCTGGTACACGTCGAGCACCGCGACGAACACGATCAGCGGCACGTCCATGGCGACGCCGCACGTGGCGGGAGCGCTCGCGCTCTACCTGCAGACGAACCCGTCCGCGTCGCCGGCCACGGCCACGCAGGCCCTGCTCGCGAACACGACGCCGAACAAGGTCACGAACCCGGGCACGGGCTCGCCGAACCGGCTGCTCGACTCACTCTTCGGCGCCGCACCGCCGCCGGGCGACTCGACGCCGCCGACCACGTCGATCACGTCGCCCACAACCGGGGCGACCGTCAGCGCCACCGTCACCGTCGCGGCGAACGCGAGCGACAACGTCGGGGTCAGCCGCGTCGAGCTCTTCGTCGACGGCTCGCTCGTCGGCACCGACACGACGTCGCCCTACACGATCGCCTGGAACACGACGACGTCCTCGAACGGCTCCCATTCGCTGCAGACACGGGCGTACGACGCCGCCGGCAATATCGGCTCGAGCGCTACCGTCGGCGTCACCGTCGCCAATGGCTCGAGCGGCGGCGAGCTGGTCGTCAACGGCGGCTTCGAGGGGTCCGTCTCGCCGTGGACGCTCTCGGGAAGCGCGTTCTGGTCGACGGGCGGCAATCACCACTCCGGCACCGGCTACAGCATCCTCGGCGCCGGCAACAACGCGAGCGGCTCGGAGTACCAGACGGTGACGATCCCCGCCGGCCACCCGGCGAACCTCATCTTCTGGCTCAACATCACGACGAGTGAGTCTCTCTCGACCGCCTACGACTTCATGTACGTCGAGGTGAGGAGCACGTCCGGAGCGCTGCTCGGCACGCTCGGCAGCTTCAGCAACCGCAACGCCGTGTCGGCATCGAACTCGTACACGCAGCGGTCGTTCAGCCTCGCCACCTGGAAGGGGCAGACCGTCCGGCTCCAGTTCCGCGGCACGACCGACGTGACGCTGCCGACGAGTTTCCGCATCGACGACGTCTCGCTGAGCTAGTCCGCGATCCGGGGAGGGCGGCCCGACGGCCGCCCTCCCTCGCGGCGCTACGATCCGTGCGTGACCGAGACCGCAATCCCGCTCGACCAGCAGCTCGAGGAGATCAGAGCCCAGCTCGCCTGGGTTCGTGATTACCTTTGACCCCGACGCGGTAGCCTCCCGCGTCGCCGAGCTCGAGCAGGAGATGGGCGCGCCCGGGTTCTGGGACGACCAGGCCCACGCGACCGCAGTCTCGACCGAGCATGCCCGCCTTTCGAAGCGGCTGGAGCGCTACGAGCGTCTGCAGGGCGAGCACGACGACGCCGCCGAGCTGCTCCAGCTCGAGCCCGAGCTCTCGGCCGACATCGAGACCCAGCTGCAGCCGCTCCGCCGCGAGCTCGAGCGGCTCCAGGAGGACGCGTTGTTCAACGGCGAGTACGACGCCGGCGACGCTGTCGTCTCGATTCACGCCGGCGCGGGCGGTACCGACGCGCAGGACTGGGCCGAGATGCTGCTGCGCATGTACCTGCGTTGGGCCGCCGACCGCGGTTTCCAGGCGGAGCTCGTCGAGGCGAGTCCCGGGGAGGAAGCAGGCCTGAAGTCGGCGACGCTGACCGCGAAGGGCGAGAACGCCTATGGGCTCTTCAAGGCCGAGCGCGGCGTCCACAGGCTCGTGCGCCTGAGTCCCTTCGACAGCGCCCACCGCCGACACACGGCCTTTGCGCAGGTCGTCGTCGCGCCGCTCCTGCCCGACGAGAGCGCGGTCGAGATCGACGAGAGCGACCTCCGAATCGACACCTACCGCGCCTCGGGGGCCGGCGGCCAGCACGTGAACAAGACCGACTCCGCCGTCCGGATCACGCACCTGCCGAGCGGGATCGTCGTCCAGTGCCAGAACGAGCGCTCGCAGATGTCGAACAAGCAGACGGCGCTGCGGATCCTGAAGTCCCGCCTCGTCGAGCTCCAGGAGGAGGAGCGCGAGGCCGAGCTCGCCCGCGAGCGCGGCGCCGCGCAGGACACCGGCTTCGGAAGTCAAATCCGGAGCTATGTGCTCCACCCCTACCAGCTCGTGAAGGATCTGCGGACGAATTACGAGGTCGGCAACGCCCAGGGCGTGCTCGACGGCAACCTCGACGGCTTCGTGCGGGAGTACCTGCTCGCGAAGGCGTCCGGGAAGGCCGTGTAACCGACCTGTCGGCTAGACTGGATCGCCCCACAGATGCCGGAGCGGCGCACGTGCGGCCGACCTCCCCTTCATTCCGGTGACTGACCTCGACATGCAGACAGACGTGAGCGAAACCGTGCAGGAACCCGTGGCGGTGCCGGGAAACGGCGTGCCCGTCGATTCCGCGATCGCGGGGACGATGATCGTGTTCGAGGGCGTGACCAAGGTCTACGACCCGAACGTCGTCGCGCTCAACGACGTCTCGTTCGTGATCGAGAAGGGCGAGTTCGTCTTCGTCGTCGGCGCCTCCGGCTCCGGCAAGTCGACCATGATCCGGCTGCTCCTGAAGGAGCTCGAGCCGAGCTCGGGCCGGATCCTCGTCGGCGGCCGCGACCTGACGCGGCTCAAGCATTCGAAGGTGCCGCTGCTGCGCCGCAACGTCGGCTGCGTCTTCCAGGACTTCAAGCTCCTGCGCGACCGCTCGGCGGCCGAGAACGTCGCCTACGCGCTCAAAGTGCAGGGCGAGAGCAGCACGAACATCCGCCGCAAGGTGCCCGAGGTGCTCTCGCTCGTCGGGCTCTCCGACAAGATGAGCTCCCTGCCGGATGAGCTCTCCGGTGGTGAGCAGCAGCGCGTCTCGATCGCGCGCGCCGTCGTCAACCATCCGCCGCTCCTGATCTGCGACGAGCCGACGGGGAACCTCGACCCCGACACGTCCGTCGGGATCATGCAGCTGCTGTACAGAATCAACCGCGCGGGTACGACGATCCTGATGGTCACGCACGACCGCGAGATGGTCGACAAGATGCGCCGGCGCGTGATCGCGCTCGAGGACGGCCGGCTCGCGCGCGACGAGCGCCGCGGAGGCTACGAGAGCGAATGAGGCTGAAGCTCCTCTTTTCGGAATCGGTCCGGTCACTGGGCGCCAACCTCTCGACCACGATCGCGGCGACGATGACCGTGCTGATCGGCATGTTCCTGCTCGGGCTCTTCATCGCCCTCGGCTCCTGGGCGCAGGCCTTCGGCGACCACCAGAAGGAGAAGCTGCTCGTCAAGGTCTACTTCTGCACCAACTCGACGTGCAAGAGCGAGGCGACCGACAAGCAGATCAACGCCGTCCGGATGAAGCTGGACTCGGATCCGCTCGTCAAGGACGTGCGCTGGGTCCCGAAGGCGGCGGCGCTCGAGCGGATGCGGAAGCTGCAGCCCGAGATCGTCGAGAACCTGCCCGGGAACCCGCTGCCCGACGCGTTCGAGGTGACGCCGGTCGACGGCGAGCACGCGAAGGAGATCGGCCGCAACCTGCGCGCGCCGACGCTGCCCCCCGGGATCGAGAAGATCAACGACGGCGGGGTCGTCTCCGACCGGGTTCTGACCGTCGCGAAGGTGCTCTCGACTGCGTTCCTGCTCGCGACGATCGTGCTCCTGATCTCCTCGGCGCTCCTGATCGCGAACACGATCCGGCTCTCGATCTTCTCGCGGAAGCGTGAGATCGAGGTGATGAAGCTCGTCGGGGCGACGAACTGGTTCGTGCGCGGACCGTTCATGCTCGAGGGGTTGATCTGCGGCGTGCTCGGCTCGGTCGCCGCCGTCCTGCTGCTGATGATCGGCAAGGCCGTCGTGCTCGAGCGGATCACCAACCAGTTCGACGCCGGCGCCGGCGTCCAGGCCTGGTCGTTCCCGACGATCGCCCTGATCGTCATCCTCGTCGGCCTCACGGTCGGCGCCGTCGGCTCCGGAATCACGCTCCGCCGCTTCCTCCAGGTCTAGCAGGCATGGCCTCTCGCCGCGAGCACCGCGGTCGCCAGAAGCGGCCGAGCCGTGGCCAGCGCCGGGCCAAGCGCGACGCGCACCTGCGCGTCCCGGAGCCCGAGATCGTCCTGCCGTCGAGGCGCACGGAGCCGGAGACGGTCGTCGCCCACGTCGGCCCGACCAACTCCGGCAAGACGCATGCCGCGCTCGAGTTCCTCGCCGAGACCGGCCGCGGCGTCTTCGCGGCGCCGCTCCGGATGCTCGCCCAGGAGGCGCACCGGCGCCTCGCCGCACAGCTCGGCGCCGATCACGTCGGCCTCGTCACGGGCGAGGAGCGGGTCAACGAGCGCGCGCCGATCATCTGCTGCACGGCGGAGATGGCGCCGCTCTCGGGCGAGGTGCTCGTGCTCGACGAGGTGCAGTGGGCCGACGATCCCGAGCGCGGCTCGGCCTGGACGCGGCTGTTGCTCGCCGGCGAGTACCGGCACATCCTCCTGCTCGGCGCGGTCGAGGCGCTCCCGCTCGTGCAGAACGCTTTTCCGCAGGCCGAGATCCGCTTCTTCGAGCGCAAGGCGCCGCTCGACTGGACGGGAGCGGTCTCGTTCCAGAGCCTGCAGCCCGGCACGGTCGTGGTCGCGTTCAGCCGCCGCGCGGTGCTCGCGCTCGCCGGTGAGCTGAACCGGCGTCAGCCGGGGAAGGTCGCGGTGCTCTACGGCGCCATGCCGCTCGCGTCGCGGCGGCTCGAGATCGAGCGCTTCATGAACGGCCAGGCGACCGTCTGCTGCGCCACCGACGTGCTCGGCCACGGCGTCAACCTCCCCTGCGAAACGCTCCTCTTCGCCGAGTCGCAGAAGTTCGACGGGGAGGAGCGGCGTGACCTGCACGCCTGGGAGATCGCGCAGATCGCCGGCCGCGCGGGCCGGTTCGGCCTCGTCGAGCGCGGCCACGTCGGCGTCCTCACCGGAATCGTCTGGGCGAACGCCGACCCGGAGCTGATCGAGGCGGCGCTGCACCCCACCGTGCCGCTCCCCGGCGGCCACCTCGGCTACCGGGTCGTCGACACCGCGCGGCTCAGGCCGCGGCTCGAGGACCTGCCGATCGAGAGCCCGGCGCAGCTGCCGGCAGCCCTACGTGCGTGGCACACGGCCGCGCTCCGCCAGTGGGCGACCGACGGCTGGCTCTCGGTCGAGTCGATCGGGCCGCTGCTCGTCCGGCTCGACGCCGTGCAGCGGCGGCTCCGGGAGCGCGGTCGCCGGCTCTCGCTCGAGCAGGTCTGGAAGCTCGTCAACGCACCGGTGGACGAGGACAACGTCGAGCTGCTGGGCACGCTCGCACTGGCCGTCGCCGGCGATCGCGCGGCGAGGCCGCTGCTGCAATGGCTGCTCGACGTGAACCGCCTCCGTGACGCCTCACTGGAGGACGCCGAGCAGGCTGCGCGGACGGCCAGCATCCTCCGCTGGTTCGCCCTGCAGTACCCGGACGTCGGCGGGGTCACGCTCGAGAAGGCGGCCGAGCTGGAGGAGACGGCGTCGCGCCGCGTCAGCGAGAAGCTCGCGGCCGAGGTGAGCGCACCCTCGGTGGGGCGGTGCAAGAAGTGTGGCCAGAGCTGCGCGCCGTGGTTCGCGCTCTGTGAGCGCTGCTACGGCCGTCGGTAGTGCCGGGCGACCGCCATCATCGCCACGATCACGATCGCGGCGACCGTGTTCGGGATGATCAGCGCCCAGTTCCCGAGCGCGATTCCGTAGGCGAGCCAGAGCAGAAAGCCGACGAACAGGACGGCCGGATAGCCGAGTGAGATCCCGTGCGAGCTCCGGTGCTGGATCATCTTCCGGATCTGGAGGACGGGCGAGACCGCCATCGCGACGCCCCACGTCGCCGCTACGAACGCGAGGGCGGTGACCACGGCAGCACCGTACCTACAATCGTCCGATGGCCAAGCCGACCGGAACCAAGCTGATCGCCGAGAACCGCCGTGCGCGGTACGACTACGAGCTGCTCGAGCGGTTCGAGGCGGGCATCGCGCTCGTCGGCACCGAGGTGAAGTCGCTGCGCGACGGCCGCGTCACGCTGGCGCACGCCTACGCCGACGTGCGCGACAACGAGGTCTGGCTCGTCGGCGCTGAGATCTCCGAGTACGCGCAGGGCAACATCGCGAACCACGACCCGACCCGCGACCGGAAGCTGCTCCTGAAGCGTGCCGAGATCGCCGACCTCGTCGGCAAGGTGCGCGAGAAGGGGCAGACGATCGTCCCGACCCGTCTCTACTTCAAGGACGGCAGGGTCAAGATCGAGGTCGCTCTCGCGCGCGGCAAGGAGAAGGGCGACAAGCGGCGCACGATCGTCGATCGCGACGCCAAGCGACAGATCGACCGGGCACTCAAGTCTCGGCGCTAGCGGGCGCAAGGTAGTAACCTCGCGGCGACTCGCAACGCTGACGAGGAGAGGTGACATGAGGCATGTCTCGCTTGCTGTCAACGGCGTCCAGCACGAGCTCGACCTGGAGCCTCGCGAGCTCCTCGTCTATGTCCTGCGCGACCGTCTCGGGCTGACCGGGACGAACGTCGGCTGCGACACGTCCTCGTGCGGCACCTGCACCGTGCTCCTGAACGGGGAGTCGGTCAAATCCTGCACGCTGCTCGGCGTCCAGGCTGACGGGATGGAGTTGACGACGATCGAGGGGCTCTCCTCGAACGGCGACCTCAACCCGCTGCAGCAGGCGTTCCACGAGCAGCACGGGCTCCAGTGCGGCTACTGCACGCCCGGGATGGTGATGGCGGCGGCGAGCCTGCTGGCGCAGAACCCGGAGCCGAGCGAGGCCGAGATCCGGCACGCGCTCGAGGGCAACCTCTGCCGCTGCACCGGCTACCAGAACATCGTCGCGGCCGTGCGCGCCGCGGCCGTCGGAGCGGAGGCATAGGGATGGCCACGACCGAGACCCTCACCACCGGCCGCGTCGTCGGCACGTCGGTCCCGCGCAAGGAGGACCGGAAGCTCGTCACCGGCAACGGCCAGTTCATCGACAACATCAACCTCCCGGGCCAGGTCTGGCTCGCCGTCGTCCGCAGCCCGTACGCGCACGCGCGGATCGGCAAGGTCGACCTCGCCGCGGCGCGGAAGGTCAAGGGCGTCGTCGCCGCCTTCAGCGGCGCCGACCTCGCCGCCGACTGGGCCGGCTCGCTGCCCTGCGCGTGGCCCGTCACCGAAGAGATCAAGATGCCGTCGCACTTCCCGCTCGCATTCGACAAGGCGCGGCACGTCGGTGACGGCGTCGCGGTCGTCGTGGCAGAGACGCGGGCGATCGCGAAGGACGCCGCCGAGCTCGTCGAGGTCGACTACGAGCCGCTCAAGGCGGTCGCCGACGTCGGCAAGGCGCTCGACGCTGACGCGCCCCTCGTCCACGACGACCTCGGGACGAACGAGTGCTACGTCTGGAAGCTCGACGCCGGCGAGATCGACAAGGCGTTCGCCGAGGCCGACGTCACCGTCAAGCAGCGCTACCGCCAGCAGCGGCTGATCCCCGTGGCGATGGAGCCGCGCGGCGTGCTCGCCCAGGAGCTGCCCGGCACCGGTGAGCTGACGCTGTGGACGTCGACTCAGATCCCGCACATCGCGCGGCTGACGCTCGCAGGTGTCGTCGGGATCCCGGAGGCGCGGCTGCGTGTGATCGCGCCGGACGTGGGCGGCGGCTTCGGCTCGAAGCTCGACGTCTACGCCGAAGAGGCGCTCTGTCTCGCGATCGCGCGCCGGCTGCACCTGCCGGTGAAGTGGATCGAGGAGCGCTCGGAGGCGTTCACGGCGACGATCCACGGCCGCGACGTCCTCCAGGAGATCGAGCTGGCGGCCACGTCGGAGGGCTCGGTCACCGCGGTCCGCGTCCGGCTCGTCGCGGCGATGGGCGCGTATCTGCAGCTGGTGACGCCCGGGATCCCGCTGCTCGGCGCGTGGGTCTACGCGGGCTGCTACGACATCCCCGCCTACAGCTTCACGTGCACGGGCGTCTTCACGCACACGACGCCGACCGACGCGTACCGAGGCGCCGGGCGGCCCGAGGCGACCTACGCGATCGAGCGGGCGATGGATGCGCTCGCGCGCGAGCTCGGCATGGATCCGCTCGAGTTGCGCCGCAAGAACTTCATCACCGAGTTCCCGGCTACGATCGCGTCCGGGCTCACGATCGACTCCGGGCGACTACCACGCCTCGCTCGACAGGGCGATCGAGCAGCTCGACCTCGAGGCCGTTCGCGCAGAGCAGGCCGAGCGGCGCGAGCGTGGCGACGCGAAGCAGCTCGGGATCGGCTTCTCGACCTACGTCGAGATGTGCGGCCTCGCGCCGTCGGGGATCCTCGGTGCGATCCGTTACGTCGCCGGCGGCTGGGACGCGGCCACGATCCGCTGCTTGCCGAGCGGGACGGTACAGGTGCTCACCGGCACGTCGCCGCACGGACAGGGGCACGAGACGGCCTGGTCGCAGATCACGGCGGACGAGCTTGGCTACGCGGTCGACGAGATCGAGGTGCTGCACGGTGACACCAGCGTCAGCCCGCTCGGGATGGACACCTACGGCAGCCGCAGCCTGACCGTCGGCGGGATCGCGCTCCACAACGCCGCTCAGAAGATCGTGGCGAAGGCGCGGACGCTCGCCGCGCACGAGCTCGGCGTCGACGAGAGCGAGCTCACCTACGAAGGTGGCACTTTCAGCGCCGCCGACGCGTCGGTGACGATCAAGGCGCTGGCGTTCACGGCGTGGTCGGCGCACAACCTCCCGCCCGGCTTCGAGCCCGGCCTCGAGGCGACCGCGGTCTACGACCCGCCCAACTTCAGCTGGCCGGGCGGGGCGCACGCGGCCGTCGTCGAGATCGACACCGAGACCGGCGACGTGCGGCTGCTCCGCTACGTCGCGGTCGACGACGTCGGCAAGGTCGTCAACCCGATGATCGTCGACGGCCAGATCCACGGCGGGATCACGCAGGGGGTCGCGCAGGCCCTCTTCGAGGAGGCGGTCTACGACGAGGACGGCGTGCTGCTGACCTCGTCGCTGACGAACTACCTCGTCCCGTCCGCGGTGGAGGTGCCGAACTACGAGCTCGACCGAACGGAGACGCCGAGCCCGACGAACCCTCTCGGCGTGAAGGGTGTCGGCGAGACGGGCGCAATCGCCTCGCCGGCCGCGGTGATGAACGCGGTCATCAACGGGCTGGCGCCGTTCGGCGTCACGGACATCGACATGCCCGCCACGCCCGAGCGGGTGTGGCGGGCGATCGAGGAGGCACGGTCATGATCCCCTCGTCGTTCGACTACGAGGTCGCCGAGTCGGCTGAGCACGCGGTCTCGCTGCTCGGCTCGCGGGAGGACGCGAAGCTGCTCGCCGGCGGGCACTCGCTGATCCCGCTGCTCCGGCTTCGCTTCGCACGGCCGTCCATGCTCGTCGACATCGGCCGCCTCTCCGAGCTCTCGTACGTGCGGGATACGGGCGAGTGGCTCGCGATCGGGCCGCTGACCCGGTACAAGGCGCTCCAGGACGATCCGCTGATCCAGGAGCACTGTCCGATCGTCTCCCACACCGCCGGTCTGATCGGCGACCCGCAGGTACGCCATCGCGGCACGATCGGCGGGTCGCTCGCGCATTGCGATCCCGCCTCGGACTTCCCGGCCGTGATCCTCGCGCTCGGGGCCGAGATCGTGATCGCAGGCCCGGCCGGCGAGCGGACGGTTCCCGCAGCCGAGTTCTTCCAGGGGGTGTTCACGTCGGCGTGTGGCGCGGCGGAGATGCTGACGGAGATCCGGCTACCGAAGCTGGATGCGTGGACCGGCTGGTCGTATCTCAAGTTCACGCGGCGCGCCCAGGACTGGGCGACCGTCGGCGTCGCGGCCCTCGTGCGGCGCGACAACGGTGACGTCGACGACGCGAGGATCACACTCACGAACATGGGCCCGACACCGCTGCGTGCGAACGCGGCGGAGGAGGCGCTTCGCTCGGGGGACGAGGATCCGGCTGCGCAGATGGCGGAAGGCACGGACCCGCTGACCGATACGGCCGCCAGCGCCGAGTTCCGCGCGCACCTCGCCCGTGTCATCGGCCGGCGGGCGATCGAGGAGGCGATGCTCAGGTAGCCGCGAGCGTGCGGCGCACGATCACGACACCCGGCTCGAGCACGTAACCGTGCTTCGCGTTCAGGTGCCGGATCGGCGCATTCCGGACCTCGTTCGAGGTCTGGAGACTCCGGTAGCCGTTCTCTTTCGCCCATGCGATCTGCGCCGCCTTCAGGACGGCCGCGATCCCGCGGCCGCGGTGCGTCCGCTTGACGCCGGTGAGGTCGTGGAACGCGCGCTCCGTCGTCTCCTCTGAGAACGCGAGCTTGGCGTAGCCGAGCACCTCGCCGTCCTCGACCGCGACGAAGACCGCCTCGGGCCGGTCGCCGCTGCCGCGCATGTCGCGGTCGAGCCACTCGTCGAGCGTGCCGACGTCCGTCTCCTCCTCACCGGGGATGTCGGGTGCTGCCTCGCGCGCGACCTCCCAGAGACCCTCGGCCAGCTCCGGACGCTCCGCCCACGTGACGATCTCGATCCCGGGCGGCGGCTCGACGGTCGGTGCGTCGATCGTCGTCAGGTCGAGCACCATCCGCGAGTTGCGCCCGGCCTCCTCGTAGCCGCGCGCTGCCGCCCAGGCGAGGCTGCCGTCGTCGTCCTCGGCGACGGGGCCTTCGAGCTCGGTCGCGCCGTGCTCTGCCGCCCACCGCTCGAGCTCGGCGCGGAGCCTGTCGCCGACGCCGTGCGCCGCGCCGCTCCGGCACGACGAGCGCGGAGCCGATCCCGCGATGAGGCGGGGTGTGCCAGCCGGTGAGAGCGTAGCCGGCGCCGACGACCTCGTCGTCCTCCTCGGCCAGTAGCCAGATCATCGCCTCGGCCTGCCGGCGCCAATCGATCAGGCCGGCGACGCCGCCCGTCTCCTCGCGCGGCATGGCGCTCGCGAGGACGCCGACGAATGCCTCGAGCTCGTCCTCGCCGATCTCGCGAATCTTCGCCACGCGGCTACACTATGGTCACAAGACATACGGGGGCGACCTGGTTTCGACGTGGTCGGTTCTCCGGTAGAGCTGCAAGCCGAGGTCCCCGGTCGGCCTCGTTAAACCACCGGGAAACGAACAAATGCGAAGAACGAACTCGCAATCGCTGCCTAAGTAACCCTTAGGACTGGCGACGTCGCTCCCCGCTCGGCCCGAGGCGGGGAATGCGGCGCCAACGTCGGGCTCGGCGCCAAGGGAGAGCCAATCGCCCGCGGCGCGACATTCAAAGGATGGCTAGCCCGTCGGGTGTGTCGTCTCGGAACCGACCGGCGGGCGAATCTGAATCCGGGACTACGCTTGTAGATGCTCTGTCCGGTGCGTCCGCGGACGCGGGTTCGATTCCCGCCGCCTCCACTCGGCAGGAAAGGTACGAAAGGGTGCGAGAAGTCGCCCTGTGCAGGAAGAAGGCCCGCGCAGAGGTGCGAAGGGCTGCGCAAGGAAAACCGACGATTTGCGACCGAGTGCCTCGGTCGCGGTCGCAAACGGGTAGCGGGGGCGTCGCCGGTGGGTCGCATGCGACCCACGGCGACGGCCCGGTGCACGTGCGACCTGTCGGGAAGTCGTCGTGCGTAGACGGGTTCACGCGGATCAGACCGCATTCGATGTGCCTGCTAATCCGACTCCTGCGCCGGAAGAACGCGTCGGGCGGAGGCGGGCGAGGTATCGGCACGCCCACACGCCTGCTGAGCTTGCGGCCTTCGAGCGGACGCGAGCGGTGTGCGACTCGATCCGAGGCATTGGCCTGGACGAGTCGGAGCGGTGGTGCCCTGGTGGATGCGGGAAGGTGATTCGTCGTGAGCGGCGGTCATGCGGACGGCGCTGGTGCGATGCGGTACGCCCGTCCTGGGCTGCATCCTTCCGGTCGGTGATCCACGCCGCGCTCGACGCGTACTGCGAGCTATACGGGTCGGAGGCGAAGGTTCTTCAGGGCGTGCTCACCTGCACCGCAGAGCCGTGGTGGTGGGACCGGTCGAAGTGCTCGCACCCTGAGCAGGTGACGTGCTCGGGTCCGCTCGGGTGTCGTGTCCTCGATTCTGTCGCTGATGATCAGCGGCGGCTGTGGTCGGCGCGTCGGCGTGACACGCTCAACACGGCGCGGACGGCTGCGATCAGGCAGCTCCGGCGGGAGGGATGGGCCGAATCGACGTGGCCGAGTCTGCTCCTGTGGGTGCTGGAGGATCAGTCGCGCGGGGTGCCCCATTTGCACTTCGCGCTAGGGCATACAACGGCGCTTGAGAAAGCGTTTGCACGAGCATTCTTCCGGGCGTTGAAGCCGGTCGCGTACGCGCAAGGACTCGGCCACACGTCCACGTACGAACGGGCATTGCTCGAGCAGGGCAGGTATGAGGCGGGGCGGCTGCGCCACTATGTCTCGAAGCTGGCCGGCTATCTGTCTAAGGGGGATGGCGCTTCGGCCTTCCTGCTCCGGCACTCGGGCGAACGGGTCTTTTACGTCGCCCCGTGGCTTAGTCGGGTTTCGGGCGTCACGATGACAGTCTCTCGTTTGGCCCGGCGGGTGTGGGCGGCGCGGAAAGGCTTCTGCGACATGCCGAAGATGAGCGCGGATCAGGAGCGCCTGGTGTTGCGCCTTCTCGACCCGGTGGTCGCAGCTCCAAACGCTCCGTGAACGGCCTCCCGCCGGACTGTCTCGCGCGACCATCGAGCAAGGCTGCCCCGATACCTGCCCCGGGTCGGCGCGCGCAGTCGCGTCAAGGCGGAGCCGACCCCGCGTCGCGGGGTTGACGCGGCGAGCACGTCGACCTGGATCGGGCAGGGGCGGGGCAGCCGCCTGGGCCAGCGTTCGGGAATGACGCCTGACCGACTCTCAGAGGGCTAGTCTCGTAGACGGTTCAGCTGACCTGTTTCACACTTCGAGACCTGCGCGGAGGGCATCCTCGATGGTCGCCCGCTGCTCGATCATCCATCCCCGTCGGCGCAGGATGCGGTCGCCCACTCCTTCGGCCCACATGCGTGCCCAACCTCCGCCACGCTGTTTGGCGTTGGCCCGCATCCGGTGCCAGGAACGGGTTGCGCCGTCGATCGCGACATCGCAGAACATCGCTCTTAGCGAGTCGGTCAGTCCATACGCGTCGACGAACATGGCCAGCCGAGTCGGGGCGTTACACATCGCCAGCGCAGGATCGCGATCTGGCTCAGGGAACAACGGCACCCACCACATCGCCGTGTTGATGACGTCGCCGAGACGACTGCCGGGCCGGGTCAGGTCGAAGTCGATGAGCCCAATGGGATTGCCGTCGCGGAACACGACGTTCTGTGGCGTGACGTCGAAGTGGCTGATGATGTCGGAAGGCGGCTCCGATCGCAGGTCGGCAGGCATGTCGACGTGGACGTCATCGCCGAACCAGCGCGCATCCGCCGGAGGGACAAAAGAGGCCGAAGCCTCGTGTAGACGGCGAAGAAGGTCGGCGATACCGACGAGAACGGACGTGGCTGCGGCCCACGACTCCACCACCGGCTGGCTTGGTACATCGCCCGGGATGAACTGGAGGATGTCGCGGCCTCGCTCGTCGATGCCGAGGTAACGCGGCGACTCCGGGAACCCGACCCGATTGAGGTGGTGGAGGTAACTCGCAACCGAGCTCGACCACGGCCCTCGCGGACGGCGGACCGTATCGCCGACGCGCACGACTCCCTCTGTGACGTCACCGCCCGCCAGTGGCACCTCTTCGCCTTGCGCGGCGCCTTCGATCGGCTCGACGTCCATTTCCTGCAGGCTACTTGCCGCACCTGGGGGACCGAGGGCCAGCGAGTCCCGGGAGAGGCCACTCGTTTGGGCCAGTGTTCGGGAATGACGCCTGAACGCACCCTTTACGATGGTCGCATCGAGTCGGCCGAGTTCCACATCGAGATCGTCAAGCAGGGATGGATCGCGTCGGATGACCCCGACTATGACGTGGCCACGCACGACCTCTGCACGCACGGCGACATTCGCCTTACGGTCGGTGGTCGAGTCATCGCGGTCGGCGATGGGGACGGCCAATATGGGATCAGCGAAGCTGCCTTGGGTCTCCTCCGAACGCTTGAGTCTGATCGGCGAGACACTTCCGGGGAGCCATTCCCCGATCGACTGATTCCTCACGGCTGTGGCGCGATCCTGATGATGGGCTGCCCGATCGGGATCGACTGGACGGTCACGCACGTCGACGGTCGAGTGCGGATCGCTGACGTGGTCAGGTACGACTCCACTGGTGAAGGCCCAGCGGTGCACTACCCGGGACTCGCGGTCGAGATACCGCTCGCCGCGTACCGGGCTGAGATCAAGTCGTTCGCGCAACGGGCCAAGGAGCCGTTCGAGGGAATCGAGAAGTCGTTCCACGACGACGACGATCGACAGGACTACCTGGCCTTCTGGAAGGAATACGAGCGCCTGTTAGACCGGGCAGCCGCGGTCTGAGGACGTGGCGACGGCGGCCTGGGCCAGCGTCCGGGAATGTCCCCTGAGCTATGTCCCGAAGTTACGCCGGAGGGTTTCGGCCGCGGACAGGATTTCGCGTTCGACCTCCGGGCGGCGAGCCGGGTCGTAGTCCCATTCAGCAGCGAGTCCGACGAACGGGCGAAGCGCGGTTTCCAGCAGCACGAGGCTCGCGCGGAGGCGATCTAGCTCTAGAGCCGCTTCGGGTGCCGAGCGCCTCAGCTGGATGACGTCGTTCGCGATGTCGGTGACGCGCGATCGCAGCGCCCGTATCTCATCGCTCTCGGGCATGAGGCGACGCTATCACCGGCTCGCGTGGCGTCCCACTCGGTTGCGCGAGTGTTCCGGAATGACGGCTGAGCGGCCTCGCGTCTACGCTTCGGCCATGCCGATGCCGCTCGACGAGGTCAGAGAAAGCGCGCTCGCACTCGTTGAACCGTTCGGCTGCGATCCGCCCGCGCTGCCTCTTCCTGACGTTTCGTGTCCGAAATCGGCACGAACGGTCCGCGTTAGGTGCTTAGCACTCTTCGCAGCGACGGCTGTGGCGCATGGGTTCGACCCTGCAGCGGGCGCGTGACTGGGTTCGGCGAGAGGAACTATGGGGCGGTGCCGCGGCAGAGGAGCGAGATGCCTTCGACGGATCGACGATGCCCGACGAATCGGTTCGGCGTCGATGGGTTGAAGCGTTGTGGGCGCTCGCCTGGACGCTCGGCGAAATCGAGGTCATGGATTGGAACGCGCTGTGCGGCGACGACTTCGTCACGCGGTTCCCCGACATTCGTGTCGGTGCGTCGAGCAGCGACTCTGCGCGACCGCCGCGCCTACGTCAGATCGACCAACTCGCAACTGCGGCTGACGTGGCGTACCTCCTCCACCACTGTCACGTCGCGAGCAGGCTTGAAGATCGGCGCTCGCCCCAGACGATCCCTGAGTACGCCGTGGTCAGCCGCCGCCACGCGCTCGAACTGGGTTCTGAGCGACGAAACGTGGGACGCACTGACACTTGATACGTAACGAGCGTTCCCTGGGCGAGTGTGCGTGCTGGTGGCTGGTGATGGGTGGATCGTGGGCGGTGGCGGGTGGCGCGGGTGCCAGCCCGGAGGGCGGCCCCGCGCGGCCGCGCCGCGCTGCTCTTCCTTTACTTGAATTAGCAACGTAACTCGGAGGGGTCTTTGGGGGCGGTTTGGGGCCGTCCGCGGTAGTCGCTAAGGTGAGACTCGTGGTTGACTTTCGCTCCGACCGGATGGAGACGCCGGAGGGTCGTGGGATTGCTCGGCGGGGCTGGATGCCTATGCGGCGGCGGTGGGGAAGGTCGCGACTCCGGCGCTGAAGCCGCTGGTGCGCAAGTTGCGGCGGGCAGCGTTGTCGATCTGGTCGGTTTCTGGGCTGTCTGGCATTTGGAGGGCGGCTTTGAGGGTCTGCAGCGGATGGGGATGAGTCGGGCGAGCATCTATCGGCGGATCAAGCTGTTTCGGCTGGCGTTCGATGCGCATCCGGACGAGTTCGAGATGCCGGGGATCACGCTCGACCTGGTGGCGTTCCGGGAGGGTTCGGCGGAGAAGAAGAAGGCGAAGGCGAAGTCGCAGTCCTGAGACTGTCCGTCCGGGCCTGTCTGCATAGTCTCTTGGGTGAGACTACGTGGTTGAGCCGCTGTGGGCCTTGTCGCTGTACCCGGATGCCGGGGAGGGCGGCGGCTGCCTGTCTGTGCCGCGGCGGGCTGTCCCCACTGTCGTCGGCTCGGCGACTTGAAAGCCTTTTAGGCAGAGCATCCACATGACATTCGATGTCACCTGCTAAGGTCTGGCAGGTGACACGAGAAGTCAGCGATCGGAAGCCTGACCGGAGGAAGGACTCTCTACTTGCTCATTGCATCGCGCGCGCGGTGATCCACGATCAGGGTGGGATCGAGGCGGCGACCGAGAGGTATGGACCGAAGGCTGAGCGTTTGTCGAAGTGGGCTGCGTCCAAGGCGGTCGTGAAGGCAACCAGCAAGCTTCGCGGGTGGCGGGGTTCATGGTCATGTGGGCTGCTGCGATGCTCGATGAGGGCGTTGACGAGTACTCGATCACGGAGTACCGCGGTAGCTGGAACGAGGGCGAGCTCGACGTCCGCGCTCCAGAGAGCACGCGCTCTGCGACCTGTGCCGGACGAGCGCTCGCCGTCGAGCTCGACCCGAAGATGAGAATCGCGATGCTGCCGACGCGGCGTCATCGTGGGGCTTGAGCAGTTCTCCGCCTTCCGCTCCGACGGGCGCCGACCCTGGCTTATCGAAGCGCCACGCGCGACACTTCGCGCACTCAACGCGATGGGTCGAGCTGCGCGTCGGCGGCGTGATCGTACGGAGCGGGTACGGAGTGAGCGTCTACCCCGACCTGGCGAAGCCGGTGCGCTCGATCGCGCGCTCACGCCGCGGCTCGGCCACGGGTCGTCGGCCGGCACGTAGGTGGGCGAGTCACTTGCGACGAGTTCGTGACGCTCTGGCAGACGGAGTATCCTCGGAGGCTGGTGCTACTCGGCGCACCTATCGGTATGCGCTGAAGACGTTCGCAGACGAGTTCTCGGGCGTGACGTCTCACCGACGTTGATCGACTAACGGCGCGGAGTTGGGCGCTGTCTCATCCGCAGTCGAATGTTCGGGTAGTTCGCGCGATGTTCAACGATGCGATCAACGACGGTGTCCATCCGGGGCCGAACCCGTTCGCGAAACTGCGACTTGAGCAGTCCCGCGGCCGCAAGGATCTGACCGCTCTCACGCTGGACGAGCTCGACGAGCTCGCGAGTCATGCCGTCGCGGTGCATGGAGAATTCGGGCCGACGTTCCGGGCAATGATTCTCTTCGCGGCGTACGTGGGGTTGAGGCCGGGGAGATGTTCGCGTTGGAGCGGACCGACGTTGGTCGTGACGAGGTTGCGATTCGTCGAAGCCGACGGGACAGGGGCGATCAAGTCACCGAAGAATGGGCTGGAGCGGGTTGTGACATTGCCTCCGCCTGGGCGTGAGGCTCTCGCGTGTGTTACGCCGCGTCTCGATCAACCCTGGCTGTTTGTCACGCCGCGCGGCCGGCGCTTCAGCAAAAGCAGTCTCTACTACTACTGGAACCCGGTGAGGGCGGCGTTCGGTCGTCCCGGGATGGATTTCTACGAGCTGCGTCACTTCTGCGCGACACACCTTCTCGGGCTTGGCGTGTCTCACGCTGACGTAGCTGTCCAATTGGGCCACACGGATGGTGGAGCGCTGGTCATGTCGACCTACGGTCATCCGTCCGAGGCTGCGGCGCTCGACCGACTCAAGCGGGCGTATTCCGGCTCGGTCGTGCCGCTGAAGGACTCGGGTGGGTCGCAGGCGAGGCGCAAGGCGGTCTGACAGTGGCTATTCAGCGCCAATCTTCGGTTCTTTCGAACCCAACGCCTCCACCTTCCACGCGGCGGGGGCAAAACTCGCCGATCCGAAGTGCTCCCACGTCCGGTCTCATCGCGTAGCTCGCAGCACGGTCACTGGACACCCCGCCGCGCGGCGACTTGCTCTTTGGGAGCCTTCTCGCCGATCCGATCTCGTCGCCCCAGCGCGGACGGCCACCACGTCTTCTCCCCGATCGAGAACGTGAGCGCGGGGACGAGGATCGAGCGGACGACGAAGGTGTCGAGGAGGACGCCGAGCGCGACGGTGATCCCGATCTGCGTCAGCGCAACGAGCGGCAGGACGGCGAGGACGGAGAACGTGCCGGCAAGGACGACCCCGGCCGAGGTGATGACGCCACCGGTGACCGCAAGCCCCTTCAGCATCGCCTCCTTCGTCGGCATCGCATGCGCCTCCTCGCGCACGCGTGCCATGAGGAAGATGTTGTAGTCGATACCCAGTGCCACGAGGAAGATGAAGGCGAAGAGCGGGTAGCTCGGATCCTCGCCCGGGAAGTCGGCGAAGAGCTCGAAGACGAGGAGCGCAAGGCCGAGCGCGGCGAAGAACGAGAGCACGACGGTGGCCATCAGCACGAGCGGACCGAGCAGCGCGCGGAGCAGCACAGCGAGGATGGCGAAGACGACGAGGAGCACGAGCGGGACGAGGAACAGCGTGTCGCTTCGGACGGCCTCGCGCAGGTCGTGTTCCTCCGCTGTCGCTCCGCCGACGAGCACGGCGTCGCCGCCCAGAGCACGCAGCTCGTCGCGCAGTGGCTCGATCAACGCGAAGCCCTCCTGGCTGAACGGGTCCTCCGTGAGCGTCACGGTGAACAGCGCACCCGGCGCAGCTTCTTGCACGGGGCCGACCTCGGCCACGGCGGGAGACTTCTCGGTTGCCGCGATCACGGCGTCGAGCTGCTCCGGGTCGGTCACGATGACCGTCGTCGGTGCGCTCGCACCCGCGGGGAACGAGCGCTCGAGTAGCTCCTGCCCTTCGACCGACTCGATCTCGCCGCGGAAGGCGTTGCCGGTCGTGAGGTTCGAGTCCAGTGTGAGAGTCCCAAGTGCGACCGCGAGCAGCGCGAGGGTGGTCACGATCCAGACCGGGCGGTGGCGGCGTTCGATCCATGGGCCGAGCCGTCCCCAGAACCCGCGCCGCCAGGAAGTCCCGTTCTCCGGCTTGCCCGGCCGGTCAAACGGGGGCACGAATGGCCAGAAGGCGCGGCGGCCTCCGATCAGGAGGAGGGCCGGAAGCACCGTGAGCATCGCCGCCGCGGCAACGGCCACACCCATGGCGCCGACCGGGCCGAGCCCCGCGGTCGAGTTGACCGACGCGAGAGAGAGACAGAGAAGCGCCGCGACGACGGTGCCCGCCGAGGCGAGGATCCCAGGGCCTGCCTGCCGCACCGCGATGCGCATCGCCTCGTGCTTGTCCTCGTGCCGGTGGAGCTCCTCGCGGTAGCGCGCGGTAAGCAGGAGCGCATAGTCCGTTCCGGCTCCGAAGACGAGGACGAGGAGAATGCCGCCCGTCTGGCCGTTCACGACGACGCCTGCGTCGACGAGCAGCGAGCCGATCCCGCGTACCATCGCCTCGGCGAAGAAGACAGAGAGCAGCGGGAGGATCCAGAAGATCGGGCTGCGATAGATCAGGACGAGTAGGACAAAGACGAGCAGCGACGTGGCAAGGAGCAGCGTCGAGTTGATCCCTTCGAATGCCGCGCTCGCATCGGCCGAGTACCCGGCCGGCCCCGTGACTTTCGCCTCGAGGCCTGTCGGCAGGCCTTCGGAAACCGTCTCGCGTACCGAGTCGACCGCCTCGATCAGGATCTCTTCGTCGCCTCCGGTGACGATCTGAACGA
Source organism: uncultured Gaiellaceae bacterium (assembly GCA_963705515.1). Taxonomy (GTDB): domain Bacteria; phylum Actinomycetota; class Thermoleophilia; order Gaiellales; family Gaiellaceae; genus Gaiellasilicea. The sequence goes on along the minus strand of CAVPJV010000007.1, from coordinate 172,159 downwards.
CGAGGAGTGCGGCTTCGCCGTCCTCCGACGGCCGAGGCGGGCTCACTAAGACAACGCCGTCTGGGGGATTCGCGTCGAGCTCCGCCTGGATGTTCGCGATCTGCTCACGGTCGGCGGGAGTGAGTCCGCCCTCGCGCGAGAAGACGACGATGCCTGCAACTCCCTCCGCCGAGGGGAACTGGTCGGAAAGCTCGAGAGCGCGCACCGACTCGGCATCGCCAGGGAGGAAGCTCGAAGGCTCGTTTTGCTGCTTCGACTCGAACGAGCCGATCAGCGGTCCGAGCGCGGCGAGCGCAACGAGCCAGGCGGCCAGCACGACGAACTTCGAGCGGTGGCCAGATACGAGGCGGGCGAATCTGGTCACGGGAGACTTTTATACAGACTTGAGACAAAAACGCGACAGCACCCAGAACGCGGCGGCCTGATCATGACGAGCGCGAGGCAGACTACGTCGCAGTCGACATCTCGGTCGAGCCCGACGCGAGTCCGCCCGAGCACTCGGGTACGAGCCTCGCCGGCGGCACGTTCAACCGCGGGACGACGTAGTCGCGGGCCGTAACGGACGGACGCTCCTCTCCCCGTTCCCGTACAAACCGAAGGGCTCGAGCCGCACGTCGATTGAAATCTTGCGCGGGTTCGATTCCCGCCGCCTCCATGAAATCGCGATTAGCCGAAGAGGCCGGGGCTACCGGCCTCTTCGCAGTGATTCGAACGCGGTCAGTCCGTCGGTCTCAGCGCGTGGGGCTTCCTTGCTGCCAGTACTGCGCAGCCTCCACGTACGCGTTCATGAGCGAGGCGGTCGTCGGCGGTGTGGCCGGCAGGGCGCTCGCGACGGAGACCGGCCTGCTCTGCCAGTACTGCGCAGCCTTCACGTATGCGTTCATGAGCGAGGCGGTCGTCGGCGGTGTGGCCGGCGCGGCGCTCGCGACGGAGACCGGCCTGCTCTGCCAGTACTGCGCAGCCTCCACGTACGCATTCATGAGCGAGGCCTTGGTCGGTGGGTGAGTCTCGGTCGATCGGGTCGTCGTCGTGTGAGTCGTGGCTGCGATCGCCACGACGGCTGCGATCAGCAGGCCGGCGATGGAGATGAGACGCTTCATGAGCTAGATACCTCCGTGTGAGAGTCCAAAGTGGTCTCCGGAGGCTAGGTTCCGGCCCGCGCACGCACATCGGTATCCCCACCTATGTTTGGGGCGACAGCAACCTATTTTTCCGCGGCGCCCAAGCGGTGACCGTTCCAAAGAGCTGGACGACGCCTCGGCCGAGGCGGCGGGATGTCACGCGGGTTCGCTTCCCGCCGCCTCCACTTCTTGTAGCGCACCCAGAGGGCCGGGGCGATCGCCCTCCTCTCCTAGCCCGCCCGGCTCGGGACGGACCTCCGTTGATCTCGTCCTCAGTCCTGGCAGATGTCGGCGATCCGTGCCCCGGCGACCGAAACGAGGTCGGCGGTCTTGATGCGCACGGACTGCTCGTGCGTGCCGGCCTCGAACACGACCGACTCCTCGTCACGCAGTCGCTCGTCCATGAGCACGACGTCGTGATCGGGGCCCCCGACCGGCGGAACCGCGCCGAGCTCGAACTGCGGGTATGCCCCCGCGAGCGCTTCTTCGCTTGCCAGCTGGACGTCGCCGCTCCCGAGCACGGCCCTCACCTTGCGGAGATCGATCCGCTCCGAGGCGGACAGAACAGCCCGCACGAACCCCGTCCCGGTCGCGAGCACGAGCGTCTTCGCGACGTGGCCAGGATCGACGCCGACCACCCGCGCTTCGTCCGCCGCGCTCAGCGTCCGCTGGTGCGGAAGCAGCTCGTAGTCGATGTGGTGCTCCTGAAGCGTGTCGATCAACGCGCTCGACGGAGTCTTGATGTTCATGGTGACCTCCTTGTGGTCCCGCCGCGGCGCGTGCGACGGATCGCCGCATCGCTGCCGGGGTGGAGGACGGATTCGGAGCCGTCGTCCCAGCGGACGCGGTAATGCGGGCGGTCGGCTTCGCCGAGTACCTCGAGGATCTCGCCAAGCCGCTCCTGCGCGCCGACCCGATGTCCTGAGATGACGACGACGTCGCCCTTTTGTCCGGAATGAATGTCCACGGCCGTCTGTGCCATTTCGTCCCCCCTCTTCGGAGTCAGTTCAGCTTCGCCCCTGCGTGAGCGGATGTCATCAGGGCAAAACACGCATTCGTTGCTGCGACTTCGCCGCATGAGGGGTACTGTCGAGCGGGTTCGATTCTCGCCAACCTCCAGTCGTCGGCTCTCTCGTCCTCCAGGGCGGCTGCGCGAGCACAGATCGCGTGAATCCCGCAAGGGCGGTCAGCAAAAGCCCGGATGCCCGAGCGGAATTCGCCTGCGAGCTTGCGTGACATTCAGCACGAAGCAAAGGAGTGCATCATGCGAAAGCTCTCTCTTGGGATCGGCGCGGTCGCGGTGATCGCAGTCTCCATCGGTGCTTTGTCAGCCGGAGCCGTTACGTCGAAGCCCCTCGTGGCCGTGCAGGTCGACGAGTTCAGCGTCTTTCCCGGGACCCAGGGCGCGCCAAAGGGCAGGGTCAGGTTCGTGGTCACCAACATCGGCAAGTTCGAGCACGAGTTCGTCGTCTTGAGGACGAACAAGCCCGCCGGCAACCTGCTCAAGGGAAATGAGGCGGACGAGACCGGCGCCGTAGGTGAGATCGGCGGTGTGCCGCCGGGTCAGGCGAGGACGCTCAACCTCAGCCTCAATCGGGGGCACTACGCGCTCATCTGCAACCTGCCAGGCCACTACAAGACCGGCCAGTTCGCCGATTTTTACGTTCGATAGACCGCTCGTCGTGTGGCCCCGAAACCACCGCCTCGCCACCAGCGGCGACTGAAATCTTGCGCGGGTTCGATTCCCGCCGCCTCCAACGAAGTAAAGTGCCTGTAAATCGCCACTTTCCAAGCAAACCTCGCGGAGACATCGTCGAGCCAGCGACAGGCGCGGCCGCGTGACCGTCACAAACGCGTCTCGAGGATCTCCTCGAGGACGTCGAAGCGCAGCGCGGAAGCGGGCGGCGTGAACAGGGGGGACCGGCGGCGTTGGATCCAGAGCACCGGTTGTCCGTCGACGCGGCGGCCCAGCACGTAGCGGCGGTCGATGCGTATTCCTGAGCGCGGGATTGCGCCGGGCGCGATCTCGTGGAAGGGGTCGTTCGGCCCGGCCGCGGGGTTGTGGAGGAGGCGGCTCGCCGGGCCCGGGCGTGGGTCGATCGGGCGCTCGTTCAGGTCGGCGAGGCGCGCCTGCACGTAGCGGCGGACGTTCCCAGCGTCGGAGATGAGGTAGGGATGCCAGTGGTGCGGGACGCTCGTCGCCGGGATGTAGCGGTAGCTGCGCCTGCCGGTGACGACGACTTGGCCTTCGGGCGGCGTCGCCGGCTCTTCGGGCTCGGGTTTGTCGGGCTCGACGAGTTCGGTGCCGTCGACGCGTAGCTCGACTGCCCAGAGGATGTTGGCGTCCTCGTCGATGCCGAGCAGCACGTTGTCGAGCGCGACGGCCGCGTTCAGGGGATTCGCGACGGTGGGCCAGATCAGCAGCTCGGTGGTGCCGCGGCCGCTGACGCGGAAGAACGACCAGTCGTTGACGGCGGCCTTCGTCGTCTTGAGCCCCATCACGTCTTCGACCTCCACCTTGCTCACCGCGACGAGCGTTCCTGTCGGGCTGAGCAGTGGTGCCGTGAACCAGTTGTCGCGGTGCGAGGCGGTGAGGTTGATGAGCAGCAGCGATGCGAGCCGGGTGCGGTGCGGTGCGACGGCGCCGGGGTCGTAGCGGCGCTGCTCGATCTGCCACAGGCGCGGGTGCGGCGCGCCGGCGTAGGCGACCCGGGTGGGGTAGCTCGTGCGCATCGTAGGCGGTGAGGCGGCGGGCGGGCTCGGGCCGGTCGCGGTCGCGGAGTACCAGTCGACGTCGCCGCCGCCGTGGCGCGGGATCGTCAGCGTTGTCGGGCCGGCCGTGAACGCCGCGGAGTAGGCGAGCTGGTCGGGATCCCAGTCGTCTGCGGGCTCTGTCGCGGGGACGCCTTGCCCGGCGAACTGCGCGTCGGACAGGCCGAGATCGGCGCGTAAGCGGTAGAGCGCAAGCCCGTCGAGCGCCCCCTCTCCGTTGAGCACGTCGTAGGGCGGGGCGAGTTCCGGGAGCAGCAAGTCCGGGCTGGTTCGCTGCGCCGCCGGCACGGCGTTGCGTAATGCACGCCCGACGCGTACGCGTCGGCCGATCGTCCACCACTGCTCGGGCTCGGACTCGATCACGGCCTCCGGCGGCGTGATCCGCGGGTCGTCCTCGGGCGCGGCGGAGCGGCCTGCGACGGGCGTCTCGGTGACCGACACGTGCACGAGCCCCGGCGAGGCCGCGTCGGTGCCGCGGTGCTCGCCGAGCTGCCACTGTCGGCCGAGGAACCAGACCGGGTCGTGCACCTCGGCGCGCACCGCCGCTTCGACGGCCTTGAGGTCGTGCACCGTGTGCACCGCCTCGAGCCGGAGATGGAGGTCGAAGCGGTAGGCCATCACCCGGCTCCCAGGGTGACGCCGCTACGTCCGGCCGCTGGCATCGAGGCGAGGTGCAGCGCTCCCGCGGCGGCGCCTAGCTGCGCCGCGTCCGCCATCCGGGTACGTGCGAGCGCCCGGACATCGGCGACGATGTCGACCAGCACCGCGGGGGTCAGCTCCTCGTTGACGACCGGCGGCACCGCGAGCAGGACGGCCTGCGGCGCGCGGGCGGGCGGGAGATCGTGCGAGAACGCGACCGAGCTGATGTGCTCGGGGTCGGGGACGGTCTCGCCGAAGCGGTCGATCACGGCGACGGCGACGGTGCCTGTCGTGTTCGCGGCCGGTTGCGGCGGGAGTACGTTCGGCGGGCCGAACGCCGCGGTGAGGCGGGTGGCGCGGACGACCTCGATGTCAGAGGGCGGCGGCGGGACGGTCTGCCACGGGTCGCCGGGGCGGTTCGTCCAGGCGCGTAGCCTCTGGCCGCCGGTTGCGAGCCGCTGCCCGAGCTGGACCGCCTCGAGCCGGGCGAGCGCCGGCCGCACCGCTGCCACTGTCTCCAGCCAGTCGGGATCGAGTCGTGGCTTCGCACCCCCGTTCGTCGGCTCGGCGCGCATGCCGGCGAACGTCGCAGCGCGAAGACGGGCGAAGACCGGGAACGGTCCTTCGGGCGAGACGAGCGCGCCGATCGCCCCGGCGATCACCTCGACCGTCGCGCCCTCGAGGGTCGCGGGTGCTTCGGCGATCCGGCGCTCGAGCACCTCGGCTGCGCGGACCAGGCGCTCGGCGAGCGTGCTCCCCTCCGCGAGCGGCGTGATCCCCCATCGCGCTATCCGGACGATCGTCCTCCGCCGTGCGTTCTCGGTCGCGGCGGGTGCGGCTGCTGTGCGTGCGTCCGTCGCGGCCGCGGCCGCCGCGTTGCGCACGCGCGTGTAACGCTGCGCGAGCTCGGTTGCGGCGGTGCCGGCCGTATCGGGGGCCGCATCGACATCTTCCGTGAGCGCCGGCGTGCCGGCGAGCGCCGCGGCGAGCGCGCGCACGATGGCGGGGCCGGGCGGGTCTTGCTGGTCGAGCGCGGCGGCGCCACTCGCCTCGCGGACGAGCTCGCGCAGCTGGTGGATGCCGAGGCCGACGGTGTCGCACGGGCGAAGGCCGCCGACGTCGGCGAGCGTCGCCGTCCCAGCCGAGGCGCCGTCGGGGTCGAGCTTCTTCCATGTCCAGCTCGCGCTCGCGGCTGTGCCGGCGCGGGCGTCGACGTATGCGGCGACGGCTGGGTCGGCGAGCGCGACGGGGCTGGGTTGTGCGCCCCCGGGTGTCGCGGCGTTGGGGAGCACGACGAGCGCGACCGTGGTGACCGTGCGGCCGGAGCGCGGAGTGCGGACGACGTCGAAGTCGGGCGGCGGCGCCTGCCCACCTGCCGCGGTCGTGGCCGCGGCGGCGGTGGCGGTGCGGCCCTTGACGACGCCGAGGACGGCTTCGGCGACGTGGAGGTCGGCGAGCGCGTCGACGGCGGCGGCGAGCTCCTGCAGCGCCTTGGTCTGCGCCGCACGGACGCCCAGATCGGTCAGCTCGGTTGGGCGGTTGACGGCCGCGTCGAGCACGGCGGCGCCATCGCAGACGCGGCGGATACGCATGAACCCGAGCACGAAGAACGGGAGGGAGGGGAAGGCGTCGCGGAGACGGTCAATCACGTCGGGGCGGTTCACGATCGCCTCGACCTTCTGCCCGAGCGACTCGGTCGGGTGTGCGCCCTCGCGTGTGGCATCGGCCAGCTGCAGCGCGCCGCGGACCGGGTCGGAGGCGAGCGTCATCTGCCAGCGGTCGGCGTCGGCGTCGTGGAGGGCGCGGTCACGCAACACGGCTACGGTGGCCGCTTGCTCGGTCGAGGGTGCGAGCACGAAGCGGTGATCGCCGGGTGTCTGCGGGCGCGGCGCATCCACCCAGCCGTAGGCGCCGAGCGTGCGCGGAGCGGTGGCGAGGCTCTGCAGGCGCCGCCACGCGATCGCCGTCGCCCACGGGTCGAGGCGGTTCGTGGCGGTCTCGAGGGCTGCCCGCAGCGCGCGGTCGACATCGGCAGTGTTCTTGGTCGCGAGCGTCTTCAGTCCGTTGACGACGTTCGCGCGGACGCCGACGGTCGGGTCACCTCGCCGGGTGAGATCCGTAGGGCGCAGGCGAAGCGCCCACGCCTCGGTCTGCGTGGGCGTGCCGCGGTCGACTTCGAGGGGCTCGACGACCGCCCGCTCCCCGCCCACCGTGCGGCGTGCGACCGCGGCCGAGCTTGCGAGCAGCGAGTGTCGCGCGAGCTCGGTGAGAAGGCTCGTGCCCCACGCGGGCGGCGTCGGCGAGCGCCCCTCCTCCTCACCGGCGGCGAGCAGCTGGGCGACGGTTGCCCCGGCGAGGCGGGTCAGCTTGGTCCGGAGGTTGGCCGGCTCGACGAGGTCGACGTCGATGTCGTGGCGCCAGCCCACGGCGACGAGCTTCCGGGCGGGCGAGGCGGCCGGGTCGAGCCGGGGCGTCCGCTCCGCCTGCCGTGTCCACCAGGCATTGAGGTCGGCCGCGGGCACGGACTGGTTGAACCGGAACGCGAGGGCGTGGGCGAGCGTGGTCGGGACCATCCACTGCCAGGCGTAGCGGGCCGCGGTCGGGTTGCGGACGAGACCGCGCAGCACATCGCCCTGCTGCTCGCCGGCCTGCCGCTCCGCCGCAGCGGCCCAGATGGCGACAAGGCTGCGCACGAGCGGCACGAGCCGCGCCTCGATCGCCGGGTCGCCGCCGGTCGCCTTCCACCGGGCCAGCGAGGTTGCCGGCAGCAGCCCGTACGGCTGCTCCTCGATTCGCAGCGAGGGCAGCGGGCCTTCGGGCACGAGGTTCGCGGCGGCCCAGAGGCCGAGCTCGTCCGCCTGGGTCGAGAACCCCCAGACGTTCGCGAGCGAGTGGCCCCACATCGCCGGCCAGAGCACTCCCATGACAGCCCGGTTGAGTGGCCGGTGGTCGTCCGCGCCGCCGATCACGCCACGCAGGCGCGGCACGCCCGCCACCGCTTTCGAGACCGCGACGGTGCCCGCCTGCGCGTTGGTGCCGACGGGGACGAGGCGGCGCCATGCATCGACGTCGCCGAGCGAGATCGCGTCCTTGCCGTCGACGGTGCTGGTTGCCGACCCCGGCGAGACGATGCCGAGGCGGCCACTGTCGGCCTGTGCCGCGAGGAGCGGTCCGGGGTCGCCGCCGCCGATGCCGACGACGTAGATCGCATCGATGTCGGTCGGCGTTGCGGTGCCGAGGTCGATTTCGGCTGCGAGGCCGACGCGTACGGCCTCGGTGAACGACGTCCACCATGGCTGCTTGGTGCTGTTGGGATTGTCGAGGTCGAGGTCGACATCCGTTGCGCGCACGGTCAGTCGGGCTGCCTGGGCCGGGGCGGCCCCGCCGCGTGCGATCCAGATCTCGAGCGTCGGCGGCAGGCCGAGCACGCGGGGCGCGCGCATGTCGGTGCGCGTCTGGGCGGGGCGCGTGATCGTGATCGTGCCGTCGGAGCCGACGACCGGCGGGAACGTGCGGGCGAGCCACGCGCCGCGCTCGGGCCCGACCGAGGCGGCGAGCGTCCGCCACGCGCGTTGTCCTTCCGCCGACTCCAGGTTGGCGCCGCCGGCGGCTCGCCACATCGCTTCGACCGCGTCGAGCTCGAACGCGGTTGGGACGTCGTCGTGGTTCGCGATCGACATCGCGTCTGGCACGACGCGCACACGGATGCTCCAGCGTGGCGGGCGTCCGCTTCGATTGAACCGCGTCTCCAGGCGGAGTGGGAGCAGGACGCCGATCTGGGGGGCGGCCATCTCAGATGCCTCCGAGCAGGATGTCGCCGCGGATCAGGACGCGCCGGGGTGCGCTGACGGTCTGCGCGGCGAGGTCGCCGCCGTTTGTCGCATTGCTCGGCTTCTGGGAGGCGTTGAAGAACCGCCGTCCGTTGACGGTCTCCTCGAGCACCACCCAGCGTTCGGCGCCGAGGGCGGGGTCAAGGTCGAAGCCAAAGAAGGTCAGCTCGGAGGAGATCCGGCCCTGGAACGCGGGGAACTGCCGCACGGCGAAATCGGGCCGGTCCGACCAGTTGAGCGTGCCATTGGCATTGCGCTTCGCCGGCACCAGGTAGACGAGGGTGCCCGGGTACTCGCGAAACAGGGGCGTGTTGAAGAGGACGACGAGGTCCTTGCTCGAGGCCGACGGCGTCTGGTGCGCCGGGGAGCCGAACGGCGTGTCGGGCGGCCAGGTTGCGATCTCGGCGATGTCGTGCTCGGTCGCGCCGCTCGCGGCGTTCGCGCGGTCCCAGAACGTCCGCACCGGCGCCCAGCCCGGGATCAGCGGGTAGTTGCGGAAGCGCAGCTCGGCGACCAGCTGTGCGTTGAGCCCGAGCAGGAACGCATCGACGAACCCGGGGTTCGTCTCGAGCCCGATGACGCTGTCGGCGTCGATCGTGCCGGAGCCTGGCAGCAGCCACTCGGACGCGTTGTCGCGCAGGAACTGCCAGGCCGGGAGGTCGAGCTCGGGCGTGAGCTCGACGGGCAGGGTCGGCTCGCCTTCGACGAAGCCGGCGGTGTCGCCGATGCCGGCAAGGACGCGGTCGACGATCGACGGCCGGTGGATCGTCGGGTCGAACGCCGTCGAGATCTTGGCGCTCGCGGCGGCGAGGTCGTACGCCGTCGCGACCGGTTGCGGCGGAGGCTTCGCGAGCTTCGTCCCGAGGGCCGCCAGGTCTGCCGAGTCGGGTGATGCGCTGAGGGCGTCGCCGAGGACGCGCAGCCGTTCGCGGCTCGGCCGTGTCCCGCCGCTGTCGACGAGCGCGAGCAACGGCAGGATCGGCGCCGCGGTGTTCGCGGTCAGGCGGTCGGTTGCGCTCTTGAGCTGCGCGTTGAGGAAGGTGACCGTGTCGGGGTCGAGCCCGCGCCGGTCGAACGCGGTCGCGAGCCGCTTCGCGGTCGCGCTGATGGTGCGCGTCACGGGCGGCCGCCTGGTGAGCGCGTCGTCGAGCGGCGCGCGGTTGGTCTCCTGCGCGAACAGGTCGGTGTGGACGGCGCTTGGCGCGCTCCGCACCCGCCGCGGCGGCGCGCCGGCCGCGAGCTCCAGGGTGGCGCCGGCTTCTCCGGTGCGCCGGAGCGCACGTCGCGCGGCGGAGGAGAAGAGGCTGCGCTCGAGGGCGCGGTCGGGGTGCTCCATCACCGCGGCGACAGGCCCGCTCGCCGTCAGCACGTCGCGGAGCGCTGGCCCAAGCACGCCGAGCCGCCGCACGGGGTCGGCCGTCACGCGGCGCTGCCACAGCGACTTCGAGGTCAGCAGTCCCAGCGCCAGCCGGCGCAGGCGATCGGCGACCTCCTGGTAGGCGCCGGCCAGGCGCCCGGCCTCGTGCGCGAGCAGCTCTTGGTTCGCGATCGCCGCAGCGTTGCCCAGCCCGGCCACCGCCCGGGCTCGGTAGTCGCGCCGGAGCGCGGCCCGCCAGCCCGCTACCGGAAGAGGCGGCGCAGGCGGCCACGGCCCGGCGTGGTCGGGAAGCCCGACGACCGGATGGGCGGCGTCGCCGAGCTCGACGGTGAGCGCCGCGAGGTCGTCCCGTGCCTCCTGCGGCAGCAGTCCGGGACGGCGGTGTCGACTTGGAGACGAGCGCGCCGCCGACCGGAGTCGTCACCGCCGGCAGCGGTCCGTAGGTGACATCGGCAGCGCCGAGGTTCTCCGCCTGGCGGAGCTTCAGCCGCCGGGCGAGCGCGGCGAAGTCGCCGCCGGATTTCGTGTGGAAGCGCCAGTGGTGGTAGAGCGCGAGCTCGACCGTCCCGCCTGCCGGGGTCGGCCACGCCGGCGTCCCGGCCGTGGTGAACGCCGGGACGATCACCGCGACGTGGTCGCGGTCGGGTGTGAGCGCGCGCGGCGAGATGAGGCGCGCGATGGGGCGGCCGGCCTGCTCCTGCTCGACGTGCGCGCCCCGCGCCGAAGCCCCGAACGGATGGGCGTCGAGCACCGACGGCTGCAGGCGCACCCTGTCTCCGGCGACCTCGATCTCGTCGGCCGTTCCGACGAGCAGGGCGATCCACGGGCGCAGCGCCTTCCCCTGCGGCAGGTTGACCGTGTGCCGCCACGGCAGATCCGGGGCCGCGAGCTCGGCGTAGACGGCCTTGTTGAGCTCGACGTTCTGGGCGCCGGGCGACGGATAGGTGTGGACGACGGCGGCGGCCGCCAGCCCGGTCGCATCGCGCGGCCCGAGCAGGTCGTAGACGGCGGTACGCGTCGCGGAGTCGGAGGGCCGGTCGAGATCGCTCGTCGTCAGCTGCAGCGCGGCCGACAGCCGGCCGTCGTGGAGCGTCGCCGAGGAGACCGCCGCCGCCCCTTGCGGCTGCCACCAGCCGAAGAACGAGACGTCACTCATCCCGACACCACCGGCACGAGCCGGTCGGCCACATGCTGCTTGGCGGCGAACGTCGTGCGGCCGGCGACGTGCGCCGCGACCTCCCCAGCGAGCACGACGGTCCCGGCCGCGGTCTCGACCGTGAACGCCTCCTCGCCGACGGTGAAGCGGGTCGGGCCCGGACGGATCGACGGTGGTGCGTCCATCGCTTCCATCCGTTCGAGCACATGCCCCGGGATCAGGAGTCCGTCGACGATGTGCCGGATGGGCGACGGCAACCTGATCTCCTCGTAGCTCACGGGCACCGTCGTCGGGGTCGCCCGCGGATCCACCGGCGGCTTCACGGTCACGCCCGCCTGTTGGCGCTCGAACGCCGGCAGCGCCAGCTCCTCCGACTCCTCGAGCTCGACGAACGTCCCCGGGCTGAACCAGTCGAGGAAGGCGTCGGTCGGAACGGACGCGTGCACCTCGACACGCTGAGCCTTGGCGAGCTTGCCGTCCTCGAACGTGTCGATCTCGAGCCCGAGCGGCATCCGGTTCTGGCTCCACGTCACGACGCCGAGCGGGCTCAGCACCGGCCGCGGCGGCGGCTCCTCGTCGCCCCGCAGCAGCACGAGCCTGTCGTCGTCCGCGCTCACGGTGAGGTTCGACGCGCGCGTCATCTCCTCGACGAGGACGGGCACGAGGCTCGCGATCACCGGGCCGGAGATGTCGTCTCCACCGAGCGTGAAGCTGTCGCGCCAGCACGCGTCGAACAGGAGCAACGAGATGCACACCTCGCCGCGAAGGACGAGCGGGTCAGGCCCCGCGAGGCCGCCCTTGAAGCTGACCCCGATCAGGTTGTGCCCGCGGTATTTCACATGCACGCCGCCCCTGATTTCCACGTCGAACGCGAACGGTTGGCGGATCAGCGCGTCGCCGCCGATGGAACCCTCGATCTTCCAGTTGCCGGACTTGATCGAGGCGGTGAAGGTCGCGCCGAACTGGATCGTGTTCGAGGTCACGGCCATGTAGCCGGACGCGCTGAGCTCGACCGCGTCCGGCAGGTGCGACTTGTCGACGGTGATGAGGATCCGATTCAGCTTCGGGAAGACGGCCGGCTCGGGATGGAACTTCGGGTGGAAGCCGCCGAGCGTCGCCATCAGGTACGGCGTGTCGCCCCAGCTCGAGCGGACGCCGCCGTCGCCGCTGATCTTGAAGAGACCCATGACGACGCCGCGCCGGATCGTCGCGTCGATCTCGAGCGTGTGCCGCTGGAAGTCGAGCACGCCGATCGCGTCGACCTTCACGTCGAGGAATTTCTCGTGCCCGGGGACGCTGATGTTCAGCGAGCCCAGCAGGATCGCCTTGGTCGGGTTCTCGGAGCTGTCGAGCTCGACGATCACGCCGATCGCGAGCCGCACCAGGTACTCGTCGTCCAGGGCGAGCCAGCCGAGCTGCACCGTCAGCCCGAGGACGTGGTAGCCGGCCTTGACCGGGAACAGCGCAGCCAGGTCACCGAGCAGAATCGGCGCGTTCCGGACCGGATCCTCGGCGAAGAGGATGTTGCCGACCGCACCCGAGGTCAGCCGCTCACGCAGCGCGTCGGTGTCCGCGCGCCGGTCGACGCCGATGATGCCGCCGATGCCGATCAGCCTGATCCCGTAGCCGAGCGGGATCCCCGGCCGGAACGACGTGCCGACCACGAGCACCCACGAGCGGTCACGGTCGACCGCGGTGGGGACGCCGGTCAGCTCGTGGATGCCGAACGCGGTCGCGGTGAAGCGCGACAGCCCCTTGACCGACCCGAAGCGCAAGCTGAGCACGCCGGCGTAGCGGTCGTTCGGGTTCGGGAGCCCGATCCCCTCGCCGTACGCGAGAAACCCGCCGCCGCTGAATGCCGGGAAGTCCACGACGACGCCGAGCCCGGTCGGCGGCAGCAGCCCGCCGCAGTCCTTGTCGCCGCCGGGCTCGTCGGCCCACCAGCCGAGCCAGCCGCCGGCGCCGTCGACGACGAGGGTGAAGAACGCAACCTGCGCCGACCAGTGCGGTCGCACCTCGACACGGATGTCGAACTGATCCTGGGTCGCGTGGATCGGGACGTTGACCAGGATCGAGTGGACCGTGAGCTTCAGCACGCTCAGCTTGAGCTCCTTGCCGATGTGGATGCGCGCGGCCAGCGCGCCGTCGGCCGAGAAGCTGAAGCCGGCGCCTTCGGTCAGCCGAGCCTCGAGGTCGACGTTGAACCGCAGCCCCTCTCGCAGTCGCGATCCCTTCTCGCCGAGTGAGCGGAACCAGCGGTTGGTGATCACCAGGCCGAGCCCTTCGATCGTCGCGATCGCCTCCACGCTCGGCTCGCCCAGCTCGCGCAGATTCAGCACGGCGCTGACGTTGCGCGCGACGATGCGCGTGTCGTAGGGCGGCCCGAAGACGATGTCCGGCTCGTCGCCCGGTGTGTCGCGCCTGATCGAGATCGTCGCCTCGTTCCTGGTGGCCGGGACGGGTGATGGCGTGCGCGGCGCGATGGCGGCGTTCCACGTTCCGTTCCCGCCGTCATAGCCGAGCCCGAGCGGCACGCCCGGCTCGACCTCGGCGATGTAGTTGCTCGAGGTGTGAACCTCGTAGCGCTCGGCATCGACGCTCGGCTGCACCCAGGCCTCGAAGTCGGTGACGGTGCGGCCGCCGGAGGGCCGGCGCTGCGAGCGGAACAGGATGCTGAGCGCGAGCTCGGGGTCGAACCCGCCGCGCAGGTCGGGCCCGTCTGCGACCTCGAGGTGGCTGTCGACGTCGTCGATGACCAGCGGCAGCGTGATCGGGATCCAGCCGGAGCTGCGCTCGCGCAGTGCAATCCATTCCGGCGACGAGTGCGTCTCGTCCGTCGGCGGCGACTCGAGCGGCGCGATCCTGAGATCGCCCGTGTTCAGCGCGGCGAGCGTCTCCGGCGCCACGATGAGGGTCGCAACGAGCAGCGCCAGCATCCGGCTGCTGTCGTCGCCGGCGCCGAACAGCTCGTCCCAGAAGCTCTCGTCGACGAGGTCGGGCGTCGCGAGCATGAAGGCGCGCAGCTTCTCGAAGTCGAAATGCGCGCCGACGTGCGGGTTGTCGACGATCGCGCCGGCGAGGCTCAGCATCGACGCAAGCCGCGCGAACTTGATCCGCAAGACCTCGATCGCGAGCATCTGCACGAGGTCGGCGCCGGCGTCGGCAACCGGCGACAGGATCACCTCCGCGAGGTGCTCGAGGTCGCGTCCCCACGCGCGCAGCGCGCCGCACAACTCCTGCTGGCTCGTCACCGTCAGCGTGCGCAGGGCGTCGGCGAGCAGGTCCTCGACGATCTCGAGGATCTCGTCAGCGTTCGCGATCGCGATCCCCGCCGCCAGATACGGCGCCGACTTGACCAGGCCGCCCTTCGCCTCGCGGAGTGCCTCGCTCGTGTTGAGCGTGACCGGGCCGAACAACGGGACGGGCGGGAGCCCGCTCACGTCAGCACGACCTCGGAATGGAGCACGTGGCGCTCGGCGCTCGGCTCGACGCTGCCCACCGGGCAACGCAGCTCCTGGATCACCGTCAGCGACGAGCCGGCCAGCCTGAACGAGATCACGGCAAACTGCCCCAGCCCGACGAACATCCGCGCGAGGCGCTCCAGGTCGGCGTGCTGCAGCGCGGCCGTCATCTTCAGCGACTTGGCCGGATCCCATCCCGGCCACGGCTCGTCGACATCCTGCGCGGCGTAGTCGTGCATCGGGTCGTCGACCGGCTCGACCGTGTACGTCCAGCCGGGCGCCGCGAGCCCGTATGCCTCGGCGACCGGCGTTGGGATCGCCGCCGGCTTCGACACGCCGTCGCGTGCGACCCGGCCGAGCAGCACGTCACGGGCGTCGTCCCACGCGAGCGTCGAGCCGGGCGCGGGCGCCGAGAGGAGCTTCGTCTTGTCGGCGTTCGACAGCTGCGCGAAACCGGAGGTCTCGCGGACACGCTCGAGTCCGAGCCGCATCGCGAGCTCGCTGAACATGCTGATCGCGGTGTTCTTCGCCTCGAGGTTCTTCGCAGCGGACGCCGTCAGCTGCGCCGCGCGCGTCTCGACCCCGCCCTCCGTGCGCGTCAGCTTCGAGGTGAACCCGTAGTGGACATCGCCCGACAGCAGCACCGCCGGGTGGTGAGCGGCGATCCGCGCGAGCAGATCCTGGTGGTTGGCAGTCACGCCCGACCACGACTCGTAGTCGGCAAAGCGCGCGCCCGTGTCTGGCTGGATCAGCTGGAACAGCGGCTGCAACACGTTCTCGACGAGGTCGCTGCCGAGCACCGGCGCGGCCGCGACGATGACCGTGAACGGCACCGGCGTCGGCGGCGGCGGAAGTTGCAACGCCAGTGCCGCCCGGGAGATGCGGGCACCGCGGCTGTCTGTCCGCGGGTACTCGCGCACTGTCCGCTCGTCCATCAGCACGATCCGCACCGGCCAGCCGTCATCGGGGCCGAGCGCATGGTCGTACCGGATCGCGGCGGCCGCGCCCAGATCGCGCAGCGCTTGCGCCGGCGGCGCCGTCGGAAGCTTGTCTGCCGGAAGACCGAGAAGCGGCGCGCACGTCTCCGCCGCGCTCCGCGGCGTCGCAGCCGAGACGGCGCTTGAGACCGCCGCGAGCGCCCGCTGCTCCGGCGAGCCCGCCGTCGTGAACGCATCCGGCCGGTTCCCCCAGTGCTGGCAGAGGAGATAGGCCAGCAGTCCGTTCGTCAACGCCCGCCGGCCGGCCTTGTTCGTCGAGGCATAGACCGTGTTCACCCACGGCAGGTCGATGTTCCAGTCGTCGGTGATCTCGTGGTCGTCGAAGATCATCAGCGACGGCACGTTCGCCAGCACCCGCCGCACCTGGGGCAGGGCCGACTTGAACAGCCCGACGTTAAGGCGGTCTTCGTTCCACGACTTCTCGCTCACGTCCGGGTCGACGTCGGGGATGAGCGGCGGGTTTGTCGGGAACTCCAGCAGCGCCGCCGGCCACAGCACCGGCGACCACGCGAGCAGGTACATCGCCATGAACTCGCCGTAGCTCCAAAGGTGATTCGCAGTCGCGCCCGTGTAGCCGAGCGCGTCGGTGCCGGGACCGCGGCCACCGATCGGCGGCGGCGCACCGAACACGTCCGCCTCGTCCACGCCGATCACGTCTTTCGCTGCCCGCAGCACGCGCGGCATCAGCGGGTGGCCGACCTCGTCGGCGTAGATCTGGTCACCCGACATGACCAGCAGATGCGGCTGCGGCGCCGTCCCCTGGAAGCGGGCGTCCATGTCGATCAGCGCGAGCGACAACCCGTCACGCCCGCCGCCGTGCGGCTTTCGGCAGGACGTGTGGTAGACGACGAGCTCGGCCGCGTTTTCCGGCGGAGCGAGGAACGTCGGCAGCGTCGCTCCCGCCAGCGACAGCGCGTCCCACGGGATCGTTCCGCGTGTCGCCTCCCATGCCGCGGTTAGTTCGTACTCGTAGATCCG
The DNA here is from genome assembly GCA_963705515.1 of uncultured Gaiellaceae bacterium. Lineage (GTDB taxonomy): Bacteria > Actinomycetota > Thermoleophilia > Gaiellales > Gaiellaceae > Gaiellasilicea. The sequence goes on along the minus strand of CAVPJV010000007.1, from coordinate 155,826 downwards.
CCCATCCTCGAACCTGCCGCCGGGCGCGCCGGCGGTGAGCACCGTGATCCACAGGTTCGCGCCAACACGTGTCGGTGTCGTTGTGACCGATGCCGCCGGCAGGCTCCCCGCCCCGCGACGGCGCACCGTCAACGTGATCGGGTCGGGCTCGAGGCACGCGACCCACACGCTCACCGACGTCCGCGTCAGACGACGCAACACCGGGCCGCACACGATGCCCGGAAAAGACCCGAGGTCGAGCGGGACGGAGTCGAGCGGCATGCCTCCCCCAGTGGCGAAACGACGATTCTGACGGCGACGACGACTGACGTCAACCTGCGCAATCGTCGCCGTCCGGGACTGTCTTCAGCCAGCCACTGACAACCGCTTCGAGCGCCCCGCCTCGCTCCCGCGTGAGGGAGGCGGAGTCTGGGCCCCGGACGGTGCGTACTCGCAGTACGTCGCAACGACCGTCATGGGACTCTGGATCCTCGGCATCAGCCGCGTCCTCCTCGCTCGGGGTCCGGCGACGGCGAGCCGTTCCCGCGGCAGAGCAGGTCGTCGAGGTAGCGGCCCGCGATCGCCTCCATCCGTCTCGGGTCGACACCGTTGACGGCGAAGACGAACATGCGGCGTCCGTCTCGTGAGCCCGCTGCGAAGGTCATGTAGCCGGGCGTGCCCCCGGTGTTTCCGTAGAACCAGCGGCCGCAAGGAGAACCGAGCTTGAAGATGCCGAGCCCGTTGCCGTGGGAGCCCGGAACGATCTCTCGCATCTCGGCCACGAGCGCGGGCGGCAGGAGTCGGCCGCGCAGAAGCGCGCGGAAGAAGACCGCCAGGTCACGTGCATTCGACACGATCGCTCCGTCTGCCCACGGCCCGCCGAGCCGGTGCAGCGAGACGTCGCGCGGGGTGGAGCCGGTGATGTCGTAGCCGTGCATCTGATCGGGCGGCAGCGGACGCTGTCCGCTCTCGAAGGCGGTTGACGAGAGTCCGAGCGGCGCGAAGATTCGCCGCTCGAGCAGCTTCGCGACAGGTCGACGGGTGACGCGCTCGAGGATCTCGCCGAGCACGAGGTAGTTCGTGTTCGAGTAGGACGCCTGGCTGCCCGGCGGGTACTCGAGCGGAAGCTTCGCCACCGAGGAGATGAGCCGCTTCGCCGGAATCACCGCCCGTGGGTTGCGCGCCACCGTACTGACCCAGGGCTCGTACTGCATGTAGTCCGGGATCCCGCTCGTATGGTTCAGCAGCTGCCTGATCCGGATCTGCCGACCTGCGCGAAGCCGACCTGGGAGGTACCGGTGGACCGTGTCGTTGAGCCTGATCCTGTGCTTGGCGACGAGCTGCATGACGACCGTCGCGACGAAGGTCTTGGTCACGCTTCCGACCCAAAATCGGTCTCCCGGCCGGGCCTGCCGGCCGCCGACCTGCGCGTGTCCCGCCGCGACGACGACGCTCTTGCCGTCGTGCTCGACGAGCGTGATCACGGCGGGGATGGTGGTCGTGGCGACGAGCCGGTCGGCGGCCCGCTGCAGCTCTGATTTGGGAGGAGGCGCCGCTCCGGTGAAGAGCGCACCTGCGAGAGCGAGGGCTGCGATCGGCCGCACGTCTCGTATACGCGACGAGACGGGCGGCTGTTACACGGTTATGTTCGGCCCACTCGGCGTGTATGAAAGGGCAGATGGCGTCAGACTTCTCGGTCGAGCTCGCACTGCCGTTGGCCGCCGACGAAGGCGAGGCCGAGCTTGTCGCGCGGGCGCTGCAGGGCGATCACCAGGCCTATGCGCAGCTCGTGCGCCCTCACGAGCGCGTCGTCTACCGCGTCGCGGCCGCGATCACCGGCTGGAATGCCGACGCCGAGGAGGCGACGCAGAACGGCTTCGTGAGGGCGTATCGCTCGCTCCATCGCTTCAGGACCGGAGCCGCCTTCCGGCCGTGGCTGCTCCGGATCGTCGTCAACGAGGCGCACAACGTGGTCCGGGCCGAACGCCGGCACGAGCGGCTCGGCGCTCGCGCCGCCGAGCAGCACCGGGCAGCCGTCGCCGGCGCAGACGAAGCGGTGCTGGCCCGCGACGAGGCCGAACTGGTGCTGAGCGCCATCGGGCGGCTGTCCGAGGCCGATCGCCTGACACTGGCTCTCCGCTATTTCGCCGAGTTGCCCGACAGCGAGGCGGCCGCGCTCGCCGGCACGTCGCAGGAGGCGTTCCGCGTGCGGCTCATGCGGGCACGACGGCGGCTCCGAGCTCTCCTGGACGAAGCCGATGACTGAGCACGACCTCGAGCTGCGCCTGGAGGCTGCTGCCCGCGCGCTCGACGCGGACGCACCGGCTTTCGACCCTGCTCGTCTGCGCCGCGCACCGCGAAGGGGGCTTCTAACGACCGCCGTCGCGTTTGTGGCTGTCGCAGTCCTCGGTGTCGCGACCGCGCCGGGAGCGATCTCCGGGCTGAGGAACCTCTTCGGCGTCGACGAGGTGCCGGAGCTGGGCCCGGTGCCGTACGGAGTCGCAGCTCCCTTCGAGGGCAGGCAGATCTCGTCGGAGGACGTTGCGGAGTACCCGCAGTTCCGGGTCAGGCTGATCTCCTCGCTCGGCCCACCGGACGCGGCGTTTGTGCGAGACGACATCGCGGCCGGGATGGTCACGATCAGGTACCGCAAGCTGCTGCTGACGCAGTGGCGGGAAGCCGACGTCGACGCGCGCCTCGCGATCGTCCCGGCGAGCAGCGTGGCCGAGGAAGTCGAGGTCGGACGTCTGCCTGCGCTCTGGATCGAGGGCACCGCGCGCGGCACGTTCACGCTGGTCGGGGCCGACGGAACCATCCACCGCGAGCGCTTCGACGTTGACGCGGGCGCGCTGCTCTGGAAAGCCGATGGGATGGCGTTCCTCCTCCAGGGCGCGGGGACGAAGGACGAGGCGACGTCGATCGCCGCCCGGGTCGACCCCTAGCGCCGCGCGCTGCGCCAGTCGTCGAGGGGGAGCTCGGGCAGCGTCAATGCTGTGCTCATGCGCCTAGCCCATCGATGAGCGTCTCTACGTCGTACGCACGTCGGTGCACGGCGCCGTTGATGAGAGTGTTGGTGTCCCCGGTCCGCCGAAGCCGTCGGTGCCGCAAAGGAAGGGCCGAGCCGGCTGCGGCACCGGCTCGGCCCTACGATCCCGCCCAAGTCAATCGAGCTTAGATCGCCGCAGGTTGCGAGGTGGCGTCGCATTGTCGGGATCCGGTGTGGAGCTGGTGAGCATGCGGGTCGAGCTGTTTACGCCGAGCCAGACGCCGGGCGAGGATGTCAGTGCGGCAGCCCTCCGGCGTCGGGGCGAAATCGCGTGACGAGACCCGCGCGGTAGCAGCTCGGTTACCTGGACCTGGTCGAGGTGGCTACAGACCGCCATCACTCTCCTTCGCTCCCCTTGACCACCGACGCTTATCTTGCCGGTTGCTGCTCAGCGGTGGCGCCGGGCGGCAGGACGGCGCTTACGCCGTCGAGCCGAGATCCGGCAGCCAGCCCGCACGGTAGGCCGACCGCTCCTCCGGTCCCCAGCGGGCGTAAGCCTCGTCCGGCTTCGATGTCTCCTCGAGCACGCTCGCACCGTGCTTCGCGGCGACCTCGTTCACCGGATAGACGACCTCGAAGCCGCCCACCCGGCTACCGGCCATGACGATCACACAGGGCCCGTCGCCGGTGCCGACGAAGGTGTGCTCCGTCCAGGGCGGGCAGTGGACGAAGTCCCAGGCCTTCAGGCGGCGTTCCTCGCCCTCGATCAGGAGAGTGCACTCGCCGGAGACGACGAGGAAGCCCTCCTGGCCGCGCTCGCGGTGGTACATGCCTGTCTGGCCGGGGCCGATGATCTGGATCCGGAAGCCGAGCTGCGTCCACTCCTGCTTCCCCTCGAAGTCGGTGTCCTGCCCGCGCTCCTCGCTGCGCACCCACGTCGCATCGCGCGCGTTGAGCACGAACCAGCCGTCGCTGTCGACGATCAGGCCCTCGTCGACCTGCTTCAGCTGCGCCTCGGGAACGCCCATCGCGGCGACACTAGCCGAGGCGCCGACCTCGATCAGCCCCGAACAGAACCCGTGCTGAGCTCGGCGCGGCGATCACTCGTCGCAGAACGACGACGCGAACCGCATGAGGCGGTAGACGTCGCGGAAGGTGGTCGGCGGTCCGAGGGAGACGCGAACCGCTCCGCCACTCTCGACGCCGAGCGCGCGGAGGTGATCGCCCAACGCCGGCGACCCCGCCGGCCGGAGCAGTGCCTCGCGCGGGATCCCGAAGGCGTGCTCTGCCGCGCCGGGGTTGCAGAAGCAGCCGGTGCGCAGCGAGATGCCGAGCTCTGCGGCCCGGTCGTCGACGACCCCGATGTCGACGCGCCGGCCGTCCCGGCCAATGAAGTTGAACGCGATCGTTCCGCCGCGCCGATGTGTCGTCCGCGGCCCGTGGATCTGCACCACCGGACTGCCATCCGCGTGCCGTAGTGCAGCCAGCTCGTCGAGCAGCCACGCGGTCAGGCAGCGGACGCGGGTATGAATCGTGTCGATGCCGATCCCCTCGAGGTAGCGGAGTCCGAGTTCGACGGCAGGGAGGGCGAGATAGCTCACCGTGCCGTCTTCGAACGCGGCTTCGCCGTCGGCCGGCGTGTGCCAGTCGCCCTGCACGCTGACGGCGGCGATGGTGCCGCCGGCGAACCAGGGGCGACGCAGCCGCGCCAGCGCGCGCTCGCGAACGAGCAGGCAGCCGACGCCGGTTGGGTACCCGAGCAGCTTGTACAACGAGATCGGGACGAAGTCCGGCTGCCACACGCCGAGGTCGAGCCGGTTCGACGGCACGAAGGCGGCGCAGTCGACGAGCACGTCCCAGCCGGCGTTCTGAGCGGCCTCGATCCACTCGAGCGGGTGCTGCACGCCTGAGAAGTTCGACTGTGCCGGGTAGGCGAACAGATTGTTTCCCGCCTCGTCCGCCACGCGCAGGTGCGCCTGCAGATCGTTCTCGTCGGCGCGCAGCGACGGTGCCGTGCTGGGCACGTACGACGTCGCCGCGCCCGCCGCGCGGGCGAACTCGCGCAGGCCGTTCACCGAGTTGTGGTTGTCGGATGTGAGCAGAAGGCGGCTGTGTGCGTCGAACGGGTATGCCTCGCCGACGAGCTTGAGCGCTCCGGTCGCGTTCGGCGTGAAGATGACCCTGTACTCCGCCGGCGCGTTGAAGTAGCGCAGCACTGCCGTCCGCGCGCGCTCGAGCAGTTCGCTCGCTGCCGCCGAGGTCGGGTTGACGGAGTGGGGGTTGCCGAGCACGGTGCCTCGGAGCAGGTCGACGTGATCTGAGAGCTGCGATTCCGCGAACACGCCGCCGCCGGTGTAGTCGAGGTAGACCTGACCCTGAGCGTCCAGGCGCCCGTACTCCGCAGCCCGGAGTTCGCGGAGACGTGTGGCGTCGAACTCGGGGTGACGGTGCAGGAAAGCGGCGACGGAGCGCGCCTCTTCCGCGGGCCTGTACGACGTCTGTAGCGGCGTAGGCTCAGCGCCTGCGGTGAGTGTCGCGCTCCGCGCCATCTGCGCTACTTGACGGTAGGCGTACGCCGGTTCTTCCCGGGTCAGGAGCGAATGTGGCTCTAGGAGCGCGCGAAGCGCTTGCCGGACGCTGCGACGCGCGCGAGGGCGACGTCGGGCAGCGGGCCGCTCGAGCGCACGCTGAGCAGGTAGCCGATGTGCGTCTTCGGTGAGGTGACGCAGCGCCAGGCGATCCACTCGCCGCCCCAGCCGCCGTAGTAGACCTTGTTCCCGTCCATCTGCAGGATCCGATGGAAGGAGCCCTGGAGGTCGCACCCCATGCCCTGCGGCACAGGCTCGACCTGGAACGTGAACTGGTCGGCAGAGTGCTTGTGCTTGAACGTGACGACGAGCTTTCCTGTAGGACGCTGCCAGCGCTCGTACCGGTAGCCGAACGGGAGCCGGGTCGGCAGATAGGAGAGGTCGCCCGCATTCGCCTGGATCCGCTTCAGCGAGAAGGGAGGCACCTGCGCGCCGGGGGCAGCCTCGGCCGTGCCGGCGAGCAACGCGGCGGAGAGGGCGGCCAGAACGATCGGGACGAGTCGTCTCACGACCGCATCGTGCCCGCGGCAGATGAAGGTCTGATGGCCCGCGTGTGCGGATTCTGTTCGGCGTTCCGCGTGCCCCCGCTCTTCCGGCGTGCTGTTGCTATAAAGTTACTGTTACAGTAACGATCGTGGAGAGCGAGATGAGCGGGCAACCGGGACTACGAGAGCGCAAGAAGCAGCAGGCACGCGAGCTGATCGCGGAGACGGCGCGCCGCCTCTTCGCCGAGCGCGGCTTCGACGGTGTCACCGTCGCCGAGATCGCACGCGAGGCCGACGTCGCCGAGAAGACCGTCTTCAACTACTTCCCGACGAAGGAGGACCTCTTCTATTCGCGGCTCGAGGCGTTCGAGGACGAGTTGCTCGAGGCGGTTCGCACGCGTGCCCCGGGCGAGTCGGCGCTCCAGGCGTTCAGCAGGTTCCTGCTCGCGCCCCGCGGGATCTTCGCCAGGCTCGACGGCGACGACTCCGTCGCTGCGCGCGAGCGCCTGCGCACGATGACCCGTGTCGTCACGGAGAGCCCCGCCCTGCTGGCGCGGGAGCGGCAGGTCTTCGACCGCTACACCGAGTCTCTCGCGGCACTGCTTGCCGAGGAGGGCGGCGCCGCCGCCGACGACATCGAGCCGTGGGTCGCCGCGAGCGCGCTCCTCGGCGTCCACCGGGCGCTGCTCGACCACGTCCGCCGGCGAACGCTCGCCGGAGACGACGACCCCGCCCGCCTTGCCCGTGACCTCCGCGCCCGGGGCAAGCGCGCCTTCCAGCTGCTCGAGGCCGGCCTCGGTGGCTACGCGCAAGCGCCGGAGAGTCGCGAGTCGTGACGGGCGCGACTGAGCAGCATGCGCCCCGCGTCCGCCTGATCTTCGGCGCGCTGATGCTGGTCCTGCTGCTGGCGTCGCTCGACCAGACGATCGTCTCGACGGCGCTGCCGACGATCGTCGGCGAGCTCGGCGGGATCGAGCACCTCTCCTGGGTCGTGACCTCATACCTGCTCGCGTCGACCGTCGTCGGGCCGCTCTACGGGAAGCTCGGCGACCTCTACGGGCGCAGGATCGTGCTGCAGACGGCGATCGTGATCTTCCTCATCGGCTCGGTGCTCTGCGGGCTCGCCCAGAACATGGGCCAGCTGATCGCGTTCCGCGCCGCTGCAGGGGATCGGCGGCGGCGGCCTGATCGTCACGAGCATGGCGGTGCTCGGCGACATCGTGCCGCCGCGCGAGCGGGGCAAGTACCAGGGGCTCTTCGGCGCAGTCTTCGGCGTCTCGACGGTGATCGGGCCGCTGCTCGGCGGCTTCTTCGTCGACAACCTCTCGTGGCGCTGGATCTTCTACATCAACCTGCCGCTGGGCGCGCTCGCGTTCGGCGTGATCGCGGCCGCGTTCCACAGCCCCGCCGTGCACGTCCGTCACAAGATCGACTACCTCGGCGCGACGCTGCTGGCGGCCGGCCTCTCGGGCATCGTGCTCTTCACGAGCCTCGGCGGCACGACGTGGCCGTGGGACTCGGCCCAGATCATCGCGCTGATGGTCGTGGGCGTCCTCTCGCTCGTCGCGTTCGTGTTCGTCGAGCGGAGAGCCGCCGAGCCGATCCTGCCGCTCGAGCTCTTCCGGAACCGGACCTTCACGGTCACGAGCGCGATCGGCTTCATCGTCGGCCTCGCCCTCTTCGGCGGGATCACGTATCTCCCGCTCTACCTGCAGGTCGTCAAGGGCCTACAGCCCGACCGAGTCCGGGTTGCTGCTGACGCCGATGATGGCGGGCGTGCTCGTCACCTCGATCGGCAGCGGGCAGCTGATCAGCCGGCTCGGCCGCTACAAGCCGTTTCCGATCATCGGCACCGCGCTGATGACGGTCGCGATGTACCTGCTCTCGGGGATCAGCGTCTCGATGCCGATCTGGCAGACCGCCCTTTACATGCTCGTGCTCGGGTTCGGGCTCGGGATGACGATGCAGGTGCTCGTGCTCGCCGCTCAGAACGCGGTCCCGTACGAGCAGCTCGGCGTCGCCACCTCCGGGTCGACTCTCTTCCGGCAGGTCGGCGGCTCGATCGGCGTCTCGGTCTTCGGCGCGATCTTCGCCAACCAGCTCGCCAGCAACCTCGCCGACGCGCTGCCGCCGGGAACGCAGCTTCCGGACGCGGTCAGCCCGGGCATCATCGCGCAGCTGCCGGCGGCGGTTCACGCGCTCTACCTCGACGCGTTCGTCACGGCGCTCGGGCCGGTCTTCAGCGTCGCCGCGGCGGTCTCGCTGCTCGGCTTCGGGCTCACCTGGCTGCTGCGGGAGGTGCCGCTGCGCAAGAGCGCGGCGGCAGAAGGCATCGCCGAGAGCTTCGCGACCCCACGTGACGCGAAGTCGCTGCCGGAGCTGGAGCGGATCCTGGCGACGCTCGCCAGGCGAGAGAACCGCTGGCGGGTCTACGAGCAGGTGGCCGACGAGGCCGAGATCGATCTCGATCCGGCCGAATTGTGGCTGCTCGCACGGCTCGGAGAGGACACCATGGTCGACCTCGACGATCCCGAACTCGTCGCGGCGGGCGTCTCGCTTCGCGAGCGGGGTCTGATCGAGGACGATCGCCTCGGCAGCGACGGCCAGGACGTCTACGGCCGCCTGCTGGCGGTTCGACGCCAGCGCCTCGCCGAGCTCCTCGACGGCTGGTCACCGGAAGAGCACGACGAGGTGCGAGCGATGCTCGACGACTTCGCCCGCGAGTACGTCGCCGAGCCGCCGGACTTGAGCAGAATGCGGGGGTGACCCCCGAGGCGCCGCTCGAACAGACGGAGCACGGACGCGTCGCGGCCGGCGAGGGCTGGTTCGTCCTCAACGCCCGCGACGCCCGCTGGCGCCACCGGGATGGGAAGGCGACGCTGCCCTTCGAGGGCGAGGCGGAGTTCACGCAGCTCGGGATCAACCTGATCGTCCTCGCCCCCGGCGAGCCGATGGCGATGTACCACTGGGAGATCGACGAGGAGAACTTCCTCGTCCTCTCGGGCGAGGCCCTGCTGATCATCGAGGGTGAGGAGCGGCTGTTGCGGCGCTGGGACTTCGTCCACTGTCCGCCGCGGACGGAGCACGTCATCGTCGGCGCCGGGACGGAGCCGTGCGTCGTGGTCGCCGTCGGCGCGCGCGAGCATCAGACCACCCGTGGCCTCGACGGGACGCTCGAGTGGGTGACGGACTGGGGCGCCTACACCGTGGACGAGGCCGCGCTCCGGCACGGCGCCGGCGTCGAGGAGGAGACGGCCGACGAGGAGGTCGCGTACGCCGCTTCCCGGACTCCGAGCCGTCGCGATACCGAGAGGGCTGGCTTCCGGGCTAGCCCTCGGACTCGGTGCCGGCGGCGACCAGCCCCGGCCCGAGCCGCGCGAACGCGACCTGGTAGTCGACGACGTCCTCGATCTGCGCACCTGCAATCGAGAGCATCCGCTCGCGGAACTGCGTACGCGCATGGTTGTGCCGCTGGGCGACCTCGCGGCTCGCCCAGAACGCCAGCCCGACGGCCTTCGTCTCGCTCGCGAGCAGGAGGAAGCCCTCGAAGCCGTCCGCGTCGCGCAGCCAGCGGTCCATCTCCTCGCCGACGATGGTGGCGTTCCCGATCGTCTCGCCCGTGATGTCGGTCGTCGTGACTGTGACGTGCATGCGCTCCTCCTTCAGCGGGACGTCCGCAACCTATCCGGGGCGACGTTAGCCGTCGGCCGGGTCTGCGAGCATCGGCTCCGTGTTCACCGTCGACGACCGCGACCGTGCGCGCGACCACGTGCTCGGCATGGCCGAGGCCGATCCGCGCGTGGTCGCCGCCGCCGTGGTCGGCGGCCTCGCGGACGGTCCGGGCGACCGCTGGTCCGACCTCGACCTCACGTTCGGCGTCGACGACGCCGCGTCCGTCGACGACGTCCTCGAGGAGTGGACGGAGGAGGTCGCAGCCGAGCTCGGCGGCGTCCATCTCTTCGACCTGCCGGCGGGCGCCGCGATCTACCGCGTCTTCCTCCTGCCGGGCTGTCTCCAGGTCGACCTCTCGTTCGCACCCGCCTCCGCCTTCGGCGCGCGCGGGCCGCGATTCCGGCTGCTCTTCGGCAGCGCCGTCGAGCTGCCGCAGTCGTCGCCCGTGACGGCGGACGAGCTGTTCGGGCTCGCCGTCCATCACGCCGTGCGGGCGCGCTTCTCGATCCAGCGCGGCCGCTGGTGGCAGGCGGAGCACTGGATCAGCGGCGTCCGCGAGCAGGCGTTTCTCCTCGCCTGTCGCCGCCGGGGGCTCGAAGGGAGCCACGGCCGGAGTTTCGACGACCTGCCGGCGGAGGCGCTGGAGGCGTTCGAGAGCTCGCTCGTCCGCTCGCTCGAGCCGGAGGAGCTCGACCGCGCCCTCCGCAGTGCGATCTCGGTGTTGCAGCGCGAGTCGGAGGACGCAGCCGAGCTCGCCTCCGCGGTCGAGGCACAGCTTCAGGCGCTGGCGACACCCACGTAGGCGAGGACGCGGTCGAGCGGCTCGGGGACGCGCTCGAGGTCGAGCGCGTCGACGAGCGGCGCCGCGTAGCGGATCTTCCAGTTGTGGAGCCAGCCGTGGAGCTGTGCCTCGAGCGGCTTCGCGCGCTGCGCCGGCTGCTTCCGGTAGGTGGTGAACGCGCCAAGCTGGCCGCGGACCTCGACGAGCTCGAGCATCCGCTCCGGGCCGAGCGCGTGGACGAGCTCTCCCTCGAGGTCGGGGACGCACGCGAAGAACCCATCCGCATCGACCCCGGCGCGCGCGAGCCCTCGCAGCACGGCACGCTCCTCGGCGACGTCGTAGAGCCCGGCGACGCGGACGCCGGACACGCCGCTCAGAGTCCGCGCGATCGCCTGCGCGCCGCCGATCGACACCACCTCGACGCCCTCGGCAGCGAGATCGCGGCCGCGGCGCGCAGCCAGGGTCTCGAGCGCGATCCGGTCGCTCGGGCCTTCGACGAGGATCAAAGCCCGCCCCGGCTGTCGAGAAAGATCGTCCACGGCCGGATCCTGCCGATCCCCTGAATGTCGCGGCCGTTGCTGCACCACGGATCCGGCTCGAGTAGCTCGCGCGCTTCGTGCTCGTCGGCGACCCGCATCACGAGCATCGCGCCGGAGTCGTCCAGAAACGGTCCGCCGAGCGCGATCACGCCACGTTCGAACAGGTCGTCCATGAAGGCCGCATGCTCGTCCCAGAGCGGCTGCTCCGCGCACCCTTACCCGGCACCCACTCCGACCCGGCCGGCCGGTCGACGACGAAGAGCCGCTCGTCCCGCCTGTTCATCTCGGCATTCTCGCGCGACCAACGGGCAGAGTTGGCGGACATGCTCGAGCTCGACACCCCGCACGGCACCGCGCGAGCCCACCTGCACGCGGCTGCCGAGCCTCGCGCGGCGCTCGTGCTCGGGCACGGGGCCGGGGGAGGGGTGGCGGCACCGGACCTCGTCGCCGCCACTGCCGCTGCGCTCGCCGCCGACGTCTCCGTCGCGCTCGTGGAGCAGCCCTACCGGGTCGCGGGGCGGCGCTCGCCGGCGCCGGCGGCGCAGCTCGACACCGCCTGGGTCGCGGTCGTCGAGCAGCTGCGCGCCGGTGCGCTGAGCGGCCTGCCGCTCTTCACGGGCGGCCGCTCGTCCGGCGCCCGCGTCGCCTGCCGCACAGCCGCGACGACCGCTGCTGTCGGTGTCGTGTGCCTCGCGTTCCCGCTACGCCCGCCCGGACGTCCTGACGCTCCCAGCCGGCTCTCGGAGCTCGAGGCGGTCACGGCGCCTCTGCTCGTCGTCCAGGGCGAGGGCGATCCGTTCGGAATCCCGCCTCCTTCGGAGCTGCGTACGGTCGTCCTCGTGCCGGGCAACCACAGCCTCCGCAACGCCAAGCCGGTCACCGAGGCGGTCCAGGGCTGGCTTTCGCAGCAGGTCTGACTGTGCGAACATACGTTCGTGTCACGACGGGCGACCATCCTGCACGCCGACCTGGACGCATTCTTCGCATCCGTCGAGCAGCGGGACGAGCCGAAGCTGCGGGGGCGGCCGGTGCTCGTCGGCATGGGGGTCGTGCTCGCGGCGAGCTACGAGGCGAAGGCGTTCGGCGTCCGGACGGCCATGAGCGAGCGGCAGGCGCGCCGGCTCTGCCCTGACGCGGTGGCGGTCCGGCCGCGCTTCTCGGCGTACGTCGAGGCGAGCAGGGCCGTCTTCGAGGTGTTCGACGACACGACGCCGCTCGTCGAGGGGCTCTCGATCGACGAGGCGTTCCTCGACGTCAGCGGGATGGAGCGGGGGTTCGGGACGCCGGTCGAGCTGGCCCAGCGGCTCCGTCGCGACGTGCTCGAACGAGTCGGCCTGCCGATCACGGTCGGCGTCGCGAGGACGAAGTTCCTCGCCAAGGTCGCGAGCGCGGTCGCGAAGCCGGATGGGCTGCTGGTCGTGCCGCCGGACAAGGAGTTGGCCTTCCTCCACCCGCTCCCGGTGGAGCGACTGTGGGGCGTCGGACCCGTCACCGCCGCGAAGCTGCGCGCGCGCGGGATCGCAAAGGTGAGGCAGGTCGCGCTGCTGCCGGAGCCGGTGCTCGTGTCGATGCTCGGCCGCGCATCGGGACGCCACTTGCACGCGCTCGCCCACAACCTCGACCCGCGGCCGGTGCGGACGGGCCGCCGGCGCGGCTCGATCGGCTCGCAGCGGGCGCTCGGTCGTGCACCGACCTCGGCGGAGGCGCTCGACGCGGCGCTGATCGGGCTCGTCGACCGCGTCACGCGGCGGCTGCGGGCCGCCGGACGCGTCGGCCGCACGGTCGTGCTCCGTCTCCGGTTCGACGACTTCTCGCGGGCGACCAGGTCGCACACGCTCGACCTGCCCACCTCGCAGACGCACACGGTCCTCGCCACCGCTCGAGGCCTGCTCGCGGCGGCGACGCCGATGATCGAGCGGCGTGGGGTCACGCTCGTCGGGGTGGCGGTCGCCAACCTCGAGGACGACCGCGCCGTGCAGTTGATGCTCCCCTTCGACCCCCGCAACGACGGCGCGCTCGACGCGGCGGTCGACGAGGTGCGGGCCCGCTTCGGCTCCGAGGCGCTCACGCGGGCGGTGCTGCTCGGCCGCGGCGAAGGGATCGCAATGCCCTTGCTGCCGGACTGATGACGACGTACCGTTCGGGGAACTGGAGGGGTCCATGACGGGTCGCACCGCACTGTCGATCGCCGCCGTGGGAGCTGCGCTTGCCGCGCCCGCGAATGCGGCCGCGATCGACCACGTCACGCTCTTCGTCTCGCCGACGAAGCTGTCGCAAGCCGGGTGGAACCTCTCGGCCGCTGTCGTCGGCCCCACTTCGCCGGGCGCGCGCGAGACCTTCGGCGTCTCGCTCACTCACGCGCTCGCGAAGGGGGGCGGGGAGGAGCAGCACGGTCTCCGCGCTGCGCCCGCCGGCACCGTCGCGTTCGACGGCCGGAGCGGGCGCTGGCGGGCACGCGTCGGGACGCTCGCCGAGATCGACATGACCGTGACGGCGACCGGACCGGCGCGGGAGATCGGCGAGTCTCTAGGCTGCCGCGGCGCGTTTGCCTCCGTCCCCGTGGCTCTGCGCGGCAGCTTCGTCCTGCGCACTGGGACGGCGTTCTTCGGGAGCATCCGCCGCGTCCGATTCGCCGGCTCGGTGACGTTTAACCGCGGCGGGCCGGTCGACTGTGCGGCGCCGGTCGTGGAGACGTGCTCGCCGTCGACGGTGCTCACAGCGATTCGCCAGGCAGCCGCCGGCCCGGCGGCGACGCTCCTGCTCTCCCCGGACGCCGGCGGCTGGATGACGCTGAGCTTCGCCGATCGCGCCCGGTCGGCGCCAGCCGGCGCGACGTGGTACCACGTGATGCGACTCGAGCGCCTCGGCTTCGATCCGCTGCCGGTAGCCTCGCCGACCTTCGCCGTCGAGCTGCCTCCCGGACTCGCGGTTCAGGGGAGCGGCACGTTCGCCGCAGCGGGGACGTCGACCGAGACGCGGGGCGCGTGCCGCCGCACGACGGCCGGCGGGACGTTCACCGGGAGCTTCCGCACGCGGTTCGCGGGCTGGGGAGCGCGGACGGCCGCGTTCGGCCCGCCGGGATCCGCGAGCCTCGCGCACGAGTCGGCCTGAACCCGCGCCGGTACAGTGGTTCTCGGGATGGACAGCATCGAGATCAGTCGACGCAGGAGCGCGATCTACGCGGCGCTCGGGCTGCTGTCGCTCTTCTCCGCGGCCCTGATCGTCACGCGCTACGTCTACTCCGGCGAGCAGCTGTACGGCTGGCTGATCTGGAACCTCCTCCTCGCCTGGATCCCGTTCGGGCTCGCGATCATGATCTACGACCGCCACCGCGCGGGGATGCGGCCGTTGCGGCTGCTCCCGCTCGCGGCGCTGTGGCTCCTGTTCCTCCCGAACGCGCCGTACATCATCACCGACTTCAAGCACCTCGTCCCGAGCCCGGTCGTCCCGCTCTGGGTCGACATCGTCGTGATTGCGGCGCCGGCGTGGACGGGGATGCTGCTCGGCTTCCTCTCCCTCTACCTCGTCCAGTCGGTCGTGCGCAGCCTCGCAGGGCCGCGGGTGGCGTGGGTGACGGCCGTCGCCGTGCTCGGCCTGGCGAGCTTCGGGGTCTACCTCGGCCGCGTCCTGCGCTGGAACAGCTGGGACGTGCTGACGCATCCGCGGCTGCTCTCGGACCTCGACGTGATCCTCGTCGACCCGCGCGCGATCGGGATGACTGTGCTCCTCTCGAGCTTTCTGACGCTCAGCTACCTGGTCCTCTACGCGTTCATGCGGCTCGAGGGCGTCGAGGAACGCTGAGCGGGGTGCGGCGCGTGGCCGCACCCCGCCGCAGGCGCCTACGGAAGCCTGACCACGTGGTAGGCCTGGTCGGTCGGCGTCGTCGTCCCGAAGCGGGCGTTGACGACGTACAGGCGGCTGCCTGCGCGGTCGATCGTCGTCGGGACGTCGAGGTTGCCCGGATCCGTGATCGCGCGCACGAACGTCGCCGTGCTCAGATCCGCTGAGAGCTCGAAGACCGCGACCTTGTTGTCGCGGTTCTGGACGACGTACAGCGTCCGACCGTGGAGCAGCAGTCCGTCGCCGTTCGCGAGGTCGTAGCCGCCGAGATCGATCGTCGTCGCGACTCCGGTCGCCGGGTCGATCGTGAGCAGCTTCCGCGAGCTGGTCTGCACGGCGATCAGCGTCTTGCCGTCGGGCGTGGCGACGATGCCGTTCAGGTTGAACTGGCCCGCGACGTGGACGTAGTCCCCGCCGAGCGGAATGGTCGTCACCGGCCCTGGGCCGACGATGCCGGCGAGACCGACCTTGTAGATGACAGGCCGTTGCGAGTCGGTGAAGTAGACGCCGTCCTTCGTGACCACCGCGTCGTTGATGAAGGTCGCGCCCGGTCCGGTCGCGAGCTGGAACTGCGCCATCAGCGCGCCCGTCTTCGCGTTGTAGAGCAGCGCGTTGCCGAAGCGCGCGCCCGAGACCCAAAGGCGGTCGCCCTCGAGCTCGATCCCGGTCGCCGAGCGCACGTTGGGCACGCCCTGGACGAGGATCCGTCCCGAGCCGGTGCGGACGTCGCCGGCATAGACGGCGCCGGTACCGACCGAGCCGACGTAGAACGTGCTCCCCGTCCCGATCTCGAGTCCCTCGGGCGCGAAGCCGTCGGGCAGCGCGATCTTCTTCGGGAAGGCCTCCTGCGCCAGGGCGATCGGGGCCGCCAGCGCCAACAGGACGAGTGTCAACAGGATCCGTCGCACCGTTCCCCCCTCGTGTTGTTTCTCCGTGACTACCGATACCCGGCCGGATCGGATTTCGAACACGGGATGTCCGGAACTCGTTCAGCCGGAGGCAGCGGCTCTGCGCAGCTCGTCCAGCGCCTGCGCCTGGACGTCGACCCGCTCGTCGCCGCTGAGCTCGACGGCGACGAGCGGCTGGCCGCGTTCTCGGACGAGGGCAAAGCACGCGGCCGCGTAACCGGGGCCGCCGCCCCCGTGCCCGATCAGGAGGCCGTCGTCCCGGCCGGGGTCGGTCATGACGCCGAGCCCGTAGCTCGGCCGCACGAAGCCCGGAGCGTCGAAGCCGATCTCGACCGATTTAGTCAGCCGCGCGAGATCGCAGAGCTCGCCGGCCGTAAGAGCGCTCCAGAAGAGGTGTTGGTCGGCGCGCGTCGAGGCGAGCGTGCGGTGCCCGACCCAACACGGGTGGTAGCGGCCGCGGACGTCCCGGCGCCCGTCGCCGACCTGGGTGCTCCAGCCGGGAACGAGCGCGTCCAGGTCGCCGAGCTCGAGCGCCAGCGACGTGTCCGAGAGCTCGAGGGGGCCGAGGAGCTCGCGCTCCAGCGCTCCCGCGAACCCACCCGCCGCGGCAAGGTCGACGATCCGCCGCACGAGCAGGTAGCCCGTGTTCGAGTAGGCCCAGCCTTGGCCGGGCGCGAAGTCGGGGCCTCCCTTGAGGGACCTGGCGAGCAGCTCCTCGTCGCTCCACGGCTCGGAGGGCGTGTCGCGGACGGCTGCGCTGTACTCGGGGACGCGGCCGTAGTCCGGGATCCCGCTCGTGTGGTTGAGCAGCTGCCGGAGCGTGGCGCGCGGAAGGCGGTCGTCGTCGATCCACGCCGCGGCGGGCGCGTCCAGGTCGAGGTCGAGCCGGAGGCAGAGGACGCCGAGGAACGTCTTCGTGACGCTGTAGACGAGGTGGCGTCCGCGCTCGTCCACGCGGCGATCGTATGCGAGGATCGAGAGCATGAAACAGCTGAAAACCCACGGAGACCTCTCCGGGTAGCTCGGGAGAGCGTCTCCGGGGGAACGGAAAGCGGCCAGATGCGCCTGTTGCGTCGTCGAACGAAGCCGGAGCCTGCTCCGCCGGTCGTCCTGCCGTCGCTCGACCGGCTCGCCGGACTGATCGAGCGCGTCGTCGAGCTGGTGGACGAGGTCGCCGGTGCGCCCCCGGCGAACTCGAAGCGCCCTGCTCCTGTCCCGCTTCCTGCGCCCGCGCCGCCGCAGGTGCTCGAGCCGGTCGCGCCGTCGCCTGTCGTCCAGCCGCCGCCCACCGTCGTGCCGATGCCTGTGGCGGAGCAGGGGTGGATTGCCTTCGTCCCGTCGCCGCACGGGTACACGCTCGTCCCCCGCCCGGGATCGCTGCCCGTCCCGGGCGACGTGCTGGAACTCGACGGTGACGCCTTCCGCGTCCTCCGCTACGCGCCCTCGCCGCTTCCGGGCGACCGACGACGCTGTGCCGTGGTCGCGAGGGAGGAACCGCCGGAGCCGGAGCGAACCTCCGACGCGTGAGAGAGGAGAGCCAGATCGACGAGATGCGGGCCGCGCTGCGCGGCGACCGTGAGCGGGCCGAGCAGTCCCGGCAACGGTCGACCGAGAACGTCTTGGGATTGATCGAGCCACGGGCGGACGAGCCCGCCGCCGAACCGCAGCCGGAGCCCCGCCGCGGCCTGCTGGGCCGCCTGTTCTCCCGGTAGCGCTACCGTTGCCGTGTGAGGCGGCGCGAGCGCGAGCGGATCCTGCGGCAGGGGGTCGTTCTGCCCGAGACGCCGCGCGACCGTCGCAACCTCGAGGGGCTGGAGGCCGATCTCCGCGACAGCCCGCTGCGGGGGCGGGAGCTGGCGCTGCGGCTGCGCAACTTCCGGCCGGATGCCGGCAGTTACCTCGCCTCGCTTGGCGGACCGCTGCCGTACATGGTGCGCCTGCGTGAGATCGACGCACTCACGATCGAGCACGAGCAGCAGCTGGCCTCGGCCTACGAGACGCTCGGCCCCGATCCGGAGGCCTGGCGGGCGCTGGCGCGCCGGTGGGACTTCAGCGAGGTGAACGAGCTGATCGAACGGCACAACCGCTGGTACCCGGCGGAGTCACGGCTGCCGATGGACCCTCGGACCGGCGACTACGCGCTCGTCAACGGGCGGAGCTACCGTCGCCGGCCACTGGACGCGTCGTGGGTGCTCGAGCGGTTCCCGTCGCCGCGAGCGTGAGCAGGCAGAGCACCGCGGCGAGCGCGTAGGGGACGGCGTCGCCCGCCGCCTCGGCGACGGCACCCGCGAGCGCCGGCCCGGTCATGTTCCCGAGCGCCCAGGCCGTGTTCATGATCCCGAACCCGATCGCCTGGGAGAGGCCGGCGGCCTCCGTCCGGTCGGAGACGAGCGCCATGCCGGGGGTGTAGAACGCCCCGAACGTGATCGCGGCGAGGACGGTCAGCGCGGCGATGGGGTAGGGGTCGCTGGCGCCGGCGAATGCGAGCGCGACGACGACCGAGGCCGCGAGGGCGATCCTGATCGGGAGCAGGCGTCCGCGGCGGTCGGAGAAGCGGCCGAGGAACGGGTTGGCGACGGTCTCGACGAGACCGGCGGCGAGGAAGACGGCGCCGATCGCGAACGGTGTGAAGCCGCCGTCGTCGAGCTGGAGCGGGACGAGCACGATGAGCGTCCCGAACAGCCAGGCGGGCAGCGTATTCAGCCAGAGGCCGCCGAGGAAGCGGCGATCGGCGAATGCGCGCGAGACGGCGCCGGGCGCCTGCTCCTCGGGCTCGGCGCCCGGGTGGGTCGCGGCCCAGCCGGCGAGAGCAGCCGCGACGACGCCGACGGTGGCGAACGAGACGCCGATGCCGACGGCTTCCGCCACGGCGCCGAACATGGGGCCGAGGATGGCGCCGAAGACCGCGGCGCCGAACGCAGTCCCGATCAGCTCGCCGCGGCGCTCGCGCGGGGTCGCGACCGTGAGCCAGGCCAGCGCGCCGGCCCACGTCGTGGTGCTCGAGAAGCCCTGGACAAGCCGTGCGAGGCCGAGCGCCCAGGGTCCTTCCGCGGCCGCGAACGCGAAGCTGGCGAGGGTGAGGAGGACGAGGCCGGCGACGACCGCGCTCTTCGGCCCCCAGCGCGCCGCGGCGAGCCCGCCGGGGATGCCGCCGAGGAGCGCACCGGCGCCGAAGGAGGCGACGAGCAATCCGGCGCCCGTCTTCGAGAGCCCGAACTCGTCCGCATAGCCGGGAATCAGCGGCGCGAGCGCCCCGAACAACATCGCGTCCACGAACACGACCATGGAGACAAGAACAAGAAGCCGACGCATCGAACCGACGTTACCGACGAGGTTGCATCCGAGGACTCAAGGCCGCGGGCAGCCCCGAGCAGCTTCAGGGGTCTACCGGCGAAGAAACGGGCCGCTCCCGCGGCCCGGTTCTTCTTGCCAATAAATTCAGCGAGCCGGTGGCGCTTTCGTCCGCTCCTCCGACTGACGTTTCGGCTTCCGCCTACTCGTCCTCCGGTGGAGCCTCGACCTACTCGCGCTCCGTGCTCGCTGCAAGGGGGAATCTAGGGCGTCTCGGAGTGGTGGTCAAGAGGTCGAAAAACGGAGAGCTCGCAAATTGCGGTGTTTTCTTCGTAGAACACCACAATTTGCGATCCGCGCCTTTTGGACCACAAAAAAATTCAGCGAGCCGGGTGCGCTTTCGTCCCCCGATCCGACGAACTTTCGGCTTCCGCCTACGGCCTACCGGATCGGACTCGACCTACTCGCGTCCCGTGCTCGCTGCAAGAGGGAAGCTACGGCCTCCAGGCGGGAGCGTCAAGACCGCTCCGAGCGCCGTGGCCGCAAATTGCGGCTTTTTCTTTACGCAATGGCGTGTTTGCGCATTGCGTCAGACGCTCTAGCGGCGATGTTCGGAGGTGGTCCCCGGCCGGGGCGACGACGGAGGTGGGCCGCGGGGAACCGAAAATCTATGCTGCGCCCCCGCGACTCACAAGAGACGCGGGCGCACGAACTTCACGCAAAGAGCGGAAAAAGGAGCGGGATGGAGGCACTGGCGGGCAGGCACGTGGTCGTCACGGGCGGCGGACGAGGGATCGGCAAGGCGATCGCGGAGCGGCTCGCGGCCGAGGGGGCGTCGCTCTCGCTGTTGGCGCCGAACCTGGACGAGCTCGAGGAGGTCGCGGCCCGGGGTCGGCGGCGGCGCGCACTTCTGCGACATCCGCGATCGCGCCGGCGTGAACGCGGCGTTCGCCGCGGCCGCCTCGGCTCGCGGACCCATTCACGCGCTCGTCGCCAACAGCGGCGTCGGCGGCCCGAACGTCGACGGCGCCGACGACCGCTTCGAGGAGATCGTCCAGACGAACCTCTTCGGCGGCTACTGGTGCGTCCGCGCGGCCGTCAGGCATCTCGCGCGACGGGCCGGAGACGCGGCACGTCGTCGTGATCGCATCGATCCTCGCCCGGATCGCGGTGCCCGGGTACACGGCCTACAGCGCCTCGAAGGCAGGGCTGCTCGGGCTCGTGCGCTCGTTCGCCGCCGAGCTCGCGCCGGCCGACGTGCAGGTGAACGCGATCTGCCCGGGCTGGGTCGAGACGGACATGGCCTGGCAGGGCATCGACGCGATCGTCGACGCCACCGGGATGACGCGCGACGAGGCCGTCGCCGAGGCGATGAAGGCCGTCCCGCTCGGCCGGATGGGCCAGCCGGAGGACATCGCCGGCACCGTCGCCTGGCTGCTCTCGCCGGACGCGCGCGGCGTCACCGGCCAGGCGATCGATCAGAACGGCGGCGCCTGGACCGGCTGACGGGAAGGAGCGCCGGAGCGCCCCTTCCCGTGACGATGTCCTAGGCCGCAGGCTCGGGATGCATCCCCGTCGAGTCCTCGATGCCGCTGCTCGAGCTGCTCGAGCTCCTCCTCCGTGCCCATCCGGACCGGGCCCTTGAACCAGTTCTTGGCGGAGATGACCCACCAGCCGCCGAACAGGAGCAACGCTCCGCCGACGAGGAGCGGGGCGTAGTTCACGGCTTCCCAGGTGAACCCGTCCTTCCACGGTGCGCTGATCGAGTACGGCGGCATCAGGAACACGATCGAGATGAAGAAGACCCACACGATCGCGATCGGGTCGATCCACTTGTAGTGGCGGCCCGAGCGTCCAGGCCCCCGGCTCGAACCGGTCTCCGAGCCGGAAGCGCAGGATCACCGGCAGGATGAACGCGATGTACAGGCCGATCACCGCGATGCCGGTGCCGACGTAGTAGCCGACGAAGAAGTTGTAGAGCGTCGGCAGCATGATGGCGGCAGCCGCGACGATGATCGCGATGACGGCCAGGCTCGGGACGCGGTTGCTCGAGACGCGGCGCCACAGCTGGTGCCCCGGCACGGCACGGTCGCGCGAGAACGCGAACAGCATCCGCGACGCCGATGTCATCGACGCGGTCAGGCAGAAGAACTGCGCCACGCAGCAGATGAAGAGGATGAACGTCCCCCAGCTCTGCCCCATCGCCGTGACCCAGCTCGACGGCACGATGTAGAGGTCGAACACCGGCTCGGCGGGCAGCGCCGCGTGTCACCGCCACGAGCAGGATGAAGCCGAAGACGACCGACGCGACCACGGACATGTACATCCCGACGGCGGCGGCGCGCGATGCCTTGTGCGTCTCCTCGGCGACGTGGGCCGACGCGTCGTAGCCGGTCATCGTGTACTGGGCCATCAGCAGGCCGGTCAAGAACGACGTACCAGAACACCGGGCTGGTGAAGGAGCTGGGCGCGGCGTCGCCGCCCCAGCCGGTGAGATTCAGCGTCTCGGTGAAGACGAAGCTGAACGACTGGTGGTTGTCCGGGACCGTGAACAGGATGATCACGATCAGGACGACGCCGGCCATGTGCCAGTAGGCCGAGATCGTGTTCAGCATTGCCGTGATCGTCACCCTGAAGAGGTTCAGGACGAGCGCCGCGAGCAGCACGACGGCGTACGTCGAGGTAGACGTAGCCCTTCGTGTTCGGATACTCGAACCAATAGTTCATCAGCGCCGTGCCGAAGATCGCCAGGCCGTAGCCGATCGCCGCCGTGACCGCGATCTGGCCGACCAGGTTGAACCAGCCCGTGAACCACCCCCAGCCGGGGCTGCCGAGCTTCGACGCCCAGTAGTAGAGGCCGCCGGCGGTCGGGAAGGCCGAGGCGATCTCGGCCATCGACAGGGCGACGAGCGTGCTCATCGGCGCCGACGATGAGCCAGCCCCAGTGATCGCGACCGGGCCGCCCTGGCCGTACGCGATCGAGTACGACGTCAGGCATCCCGCCAGGATCGAGATGATCGTGAACGAGATCGCGAAGTTCTGGAAGCCGCCCATCGCGCGGAAGAGCTCCTGCGCGTAGCCGAGCTTGTGGAGGATCCGCTCGTCCTCGTCGGTGTGGTAGCTGCCCGCAGGTGGTGCCGGTTCCATCAGCCCTCCCCAACGTCGGTGTCGTGTCAGCGCTATTACGCGCGTCTCGCACAAGCGTTGTCAACGTGTCGGACGGCACGAAGGTTAGGATCGCCTTCGTGCTTGGCTTCGACGAGCTGAAGGCCGACGTGGAGTCGGGCGCGATCGACACGGTCGTCGTCGCCTTCACCGACATGCAGGGCCGGCTGATGGGCAAGCGGCTCCACGGCGAGTTCTTCGTCGAGGAGATCGGCGCCGGGCCATCCGGTCGAGGGCTGCAACTACCTGCTCGCGCTCGAGATGGAGATGGACCCGGTGCCCGGCTACGCAGCTCGCGAGCTGGGAGCGCGGGTACGGCGACTTCGCGCTCCACCCCGATCTCGCGACGCTGCGGCGGATTCCGTGGCTCGAGGCGACCGCGCTCGTCCTCTGCGACGTCGGCTGGCACGACGGCTCGCCGGTCGCGCCGTCGCCGCGCCAGGTGCTGCGCGCGCAGGTCGAGCGGGCGGAGGCGCTCGGGTTCACGCCGATGATCGGCTCCGAGCTCGAGTTCTTCCTGCTCAAGGAGACCTACGAGGAGGCGCACACGCAGGGGTACGAGAACCTGACGCCGTCCGTCCCCTACATCATCGACTACCACATCCTCGCGTCCACCTACGACGAGGGGTTCATCCGCCAGATCCGGAACGGCATGCAGGCGGCGGGGATGAAGGTGGAGACCTCGAAGGGCGAGGCCTGGCCCGGCCAGCACGAGATCAACTTCCGCTACGCCGACGCGCTGACGATGGCCGACAACCACGTCGTCTACAAGAACGGCGCCAAGGAGCTCGCGCACCTGAACGGGTGCTCGATCACGTTCATGGCCAAGCCCGACCACAGCTGGATCGGCTCGTCCTGCCACATCCACTCGTCGCTCTGGCGAGGCGACGAGAGCGCCTTCGCCGGCGAGACGCCGGAGTTCGAGGGCTGGCTGGCGGGGCAGATCGCGAACCTGAAGGAGCTCGCGATCTTCCTCGCGCCGAACGTCAACTCGTACAAGCGCTTCGCGGCGGGCTCGTGGGCGCCGACGACGCTCGCCTGGGGGCGCGACAACCGGACGTGCGGCTTCCGGATCGTCGGGCACGGGCCGGCGCTGCGGACGGAGACCCGGATCCCCGGCGCCGACGCGAACCCGTATCTCGCGTTCGCCGCGATCATCGCCGCAGGGCTCGACGGGATCGAGCGCGGTCTCGAGCTGCCGCCGGCGCTCGAGGGCAACGCCTACGAGTCGGGCGCCGACCGCTTCCCGCACTCGCTGCGCGAGGCGATCGCCGCGCTCGAGGGAGGCACGATGGCGCGCGGTGCGTTCGGCGACGAGGTGATCGACCACTACCTCAACTACGCGCGCACCGAGCAGGAGCTCTTCGACCGCGTGGTCACCTCGTACGAGCGGCAGCGGTTCTTCGAGCGTGGGTAGGCCCGTGATCGGGATCACCGCGTACGCCGAGCCGAGCGTGCGCTGGGGCGCCTGGGACGTGCCGGCCGCGGTGATCCCGCTCGCGTACGTCCACCAGGTCGAGGCGGCCGGCGGGCGCGCGCTGCTCGTGCCGCCGAGCGAGGACGGGATCGAGGAGACGCTCGACGCGCTCGACGGAGTCCTCTTCTCCGGCGGCTCCGACATCGATCCGACCGAGTACGGCCACGAGCCGCATCCGGAGACGAACGGGCTGCGGCCGGAGCGCGACCGCAGTGAGCTGTTGCTCCTGCGCGCCGCGCTCGAGCGCGATATGCCCGTGCTCGCGGTCTGCCGCGGCTCCCAGGTGTTGAACGTCGCCCGCGGCGGCGACCTCGTCCAACACCTGCCCGATGTCGTCGGCGACGAGACGCACAAGCAGACGCCCGGCGTCTTCGCCGACCACGAGGTCGACGTCAAGGAGGGAACGCGGCTCGGCTCGCTGCTCGGCCAGCGTGCCCCGGTCAAGTCGCATCATCACCAGGGCTTCGGCAAGGTCGGCGAGGGGCTCGTCGAGTCCGCGTGGGCCGACGACGGGACGCTCGAGGCGCTCGAGGATCCGGACAAGCGCTTCGCCGTCGGCGTCCTCTGGCATCCGGAGGAGGGGCAGGACGGGGCGCTGTTTCGTGCGCTCGTCGACGAGGCGCGGGCCTACCGGGACGCCAAGCGCTAGCCGGAGACCGGCGGCGAGAGCGGCGGCACGGCCGGCGCGGGAGCGGGCGGCGGGACGGTGCGCAGGCGCGGCGGCGGGGGCGCGAAGACGGGAAGCTCGACCGGTTGGGACGCGACGACCGGGGCGAGGGCGACCGGAGCCGGCGGTGCCGGCTCCGCCGGCGGCTGTTGCACGGCGGCACGCTGGGCCGCCGCCGCCCGGGCCGTGAGCGCCGTCAGGAGCTGACCCATCCGCTCGTCGTTCTGGGAGATCCGCTGCTCGAGCCGGAGCTGCAGGCGGGCCTGCTCGGCCATCCGCTGGTAGAGCTTGCCGCGCGGGTCGCCGACCACATATCCGATCAGGACTCCGACGACGAGTCCGCCGAGCAGCGTCGCGAATCCGTAGCTCGAAGGGATCGGCCAGGCGGCCCGGAGCGGACTGAGGGGGATCGAGCCGATGAGCACGCCGGCGAACGCGCCGATCGCGACGCCGGTCCGGCTGACCGCCCGAGCCTTCGCCTCATAGTGCGCGACGAGCTCCTCGACGGCCGTGTGCGAGGCTTCGGTCACGGGTCCCACGCCTTCTTCATCGGCGGCCGGAGCACCGCGCTTGAGACGAAGATGGTGGAATAGCTCCATGCTGACGGTCCTCAATCCCGCCACAGGGGAGCCGCTCGCCGAGCTGGAGCAGGCAGGGGTCGACGAGGCCGATGCGGCGGTCGCACGAGCGAGGGCGGCGTTCCCGGCCTGGCGCACCCTGGCGCCGGCCGATCGTGCCCGGCTGCTGCGGCGCCTGGCGACGCTCGTCGAGGAGCACGGCGAGGAGTTGGCGCGGATCGAGTCGCGGAACGTCGGCAAGCCGATCGCGGGCGCGCGCGGCGAGGTGGGCATGGTCGCGCAGGTCTTCCACTTCTACGCCGGCGCCGTCGACAAGCACTACGGCGAGACGATCCCGGTCGCCGGCGGCGAGGCGTTCACGTTCCGCGAGCCGCTCGGCGTCGTCGGCCTGATCGTGCCCTGGAACTTCCCGCTCAACATCGCCTCGTGGAAGCTCGGGCCGGCGCTCGCGACCGGGAACACCGTCGTCCTGAAGCCGGCCGAGCTGACGCCGCTCTCCGCCTTGCGGCTCGCGGAGCTCGCGCTCGACGCGGGGATCCCGGAAGGTGTGATCAACGTCGTCGTCGGCAAGGGCTCGATCGTCGGCACGCGCCTCGTCGAGCACCCGGACGTGGCGAAGATCGGCTTCACCGGCTCGACCGAGGTCGGCCAGCTGGTGATGAGCGGAGCGGCGGGCACGATCAAGCGCGTCACGCTCGAGCTTGGCGGCAAGTCCGGCAACGTCGTCTTCGCCGACGCCGACCTGGAGCGGGCTGCGGCGTCGGCGCCGTATGCCGTCTTCGACAACGCCGGCCAGGATTGCTGCGCGCGCTCCCGCATCCTCGTCGAGCGAAGCGCGTACGACCGCTTCGCCGAGCTGCTGATCGACGCGACGAAGGCGATGAAAGTGGGGGATCCCGAGGACGACGCGACGGAGATGGGGCCGCTGATCTCGGCCGCGCACCGCGAGACGGTGGCCGGGTTCGTCGACGGCGAGCCCCTCTATCGCGGCGAGACGCCGGGCGGCAAGGGCTTCTGGTACCCGCCCACGATCGTCGAGGCGTCGAACGACGACCGGATCGCGCGTGAGGAGGTGTTCGGGCCGGTCGCCGCGCTGATCCCGTTCGAGGACGAGGCCGACGCCGTCCGGCTTGCCAACGACACGCCGTACGGGCTCTCGGGCTCGATCTGGACCCGCGACGGCGCGCGGGCGCTGCGCGTCGCCCGGGCGATCGACACGGGCGTCCTCAGCATCAACTCGAACTCGTCCGTCCGCGTGACGACGCCGTTCGGAGGCTTCAAGCAGTCGGGGTTCGGCCGCGAGCTCGGCATGCACGCGCTCGACGGCTACTCCGAGGTCAAATCGGTCTTCTTCTCGACGGAGGGTTGAGGTGGCGGGACGTCTGGACGGCAAGGTGTGCGTGATCACGGGCGCCGGCGGCGGGATGGGCCGCGAGGCGGCGCTCCTCTTCACCGAGGAGGGCGCGAAGGTCTGCGCCGCCGACATGAACCTGACCGCGGCGGAGGAGACGGCCTCGCGCTGCACCGGTGACGCCTTCGCGTTCCAGGCGAACGTCGCGGAGGAGACCGACGTCGAGGCGATGATGGCCGCCACCGTCGAGCGGTTCGGCGGCATCGACGTCCTCTACAACAACGCCGGGATCTCGCCCGACGACGACGCCTCCGTCCTCGACACGTCCGTCGAGGCGTGGGACCGCGTGCAGGCCGTGAACACGCGCGGCGTCTTCCTCTGCTGCAAGCACGGGATCCCGCACCTACTCGAGCGCGGCGGCGGCTCCGTGATCAACGTCGCCAGCTTCGTCGCGATCCTCGGCGCCGCAACCTCGCAGATCTCCTACTCGGCCTCGAAGGGCGCCGTGCTCTCGATGTCGCGCGAGCTCGGCGTCCAGTTCGCGCGCCAGGGCGTGCGCGTGAACGCGCTCTGCCCGGGACCGGTCGAGACACCGCTGCTGCTGAACATCTTCGGGGACAACCCGGAGGCGTTCGAGCGGCGCCGGATCCACTGGCCGACGGGACGCCTGGCAAAGCCGCGGGAGATCGTCAACGCGGCGCTCTTCCTCGCGAGCGACGAGTCCTCGTACGTAAACGCGTCCACGTTCCTCGTCGACGGCGGCCTGACCGCGGCGTACGTCACGCCGGAGTAGCCTTGCAACAGACTGTTACGAGGTCGGCCGCGCGCCGCCTCGTGCCGTGACGCGCCCTCGCGCCGTCACGCGGCCAAGTAACAGACTGTTACTTGGCAGTCAGACGCCGACGACTTGCACGAGCCAGCGGCGGTCGCGCTCGCGGTCGAGCTCGAGGAAGAGCACGCGCTGCCAGGTGCCGAGGCAGAGCTCGCCGTCCGAGACGGGGATCGACTCGCCGGCCGGGCCGAGCAGCATCGACATGCAGTGGGAGTGGCCGTTGCCGAAGTCCATGTCCTCGGGGCAGACGTTCTCGGTGCGGCGATCCCAGTCGTCGTGGGCGTAGTAGTTGTCGCTCGGGACGAGCCGCTTCAGCAGCAGCGCGAAGTCCTCGAGGAAGCCGCTTTCGAACTCGTTCACGCGCACCGAGCACGTCGTGTGCGGCGAGTAGACCGAGCAGATGCCGTTCCGGATCCCGCTCGCGGTGACGGCCTCCTGAACCTCCTCGGTGATGTCCTTGATGGAAAGCCCGCCGGCGGTCCGGAGCTCGGTCACCTGCTGGTAGGCCTTCACGCGCGACATTGTGACAGTCACGGGACCAGGCTCGTCGCGGAAACCGGCCCGACGCGACCCTGGACGTCGTCGTCGAGCGCGCAGAGTGTCGCCCGAAGGCGCGGTTGCCACTCTGTCAGTCCGAGCCTTCTTCTCCGTCCGACCAGGGGACCGCGCTTCCGCGTCTGAAGACCAGGTCGTTGTCGCCGTCGCCCGGCCACACGCCGATCTTGTCGCTGTCCGGATAGACGGAGACGGCCGGCGCCCGCGAGCTCGAGAACATCAACGTCCTCGCCGGCGTTGCGCCGCGGTTGATCAGCTGATGCGCCCCGGCAGGACCGGCCGGAAAGCACACCACGTCGCCGCGCTCGACGGTGTGTTCCCCGTCAGGCGCGCGCAGCACGAGCGTGCCGTCGACGACAAGCAGCCATTCCTCCTCGAACTCGAAGTGATACGGGCACTGACGCTCACCGGGCGGGACGTCGTAGATGAACATCAGGGTCGCCGTCGATCCCACGGCACGAGCCACGTCGACTCTCCCCTCGATGTTCTCGGCGCTGAAGATGTTGACGAGTTCCACGCATCCTCCCTCGACGTGGTGGCAGCTACCGGGTGCATGTCCCCGCCTGGCCGATCATGCCGGACGGCAGCTGACGAGCGCGAACTAACGCCCTCGTCGACCTGGTCAGGACGGTTGCGAGTCGGACGAGAGCGCACCCGCTCCCTCGATTACCCGTCGCGCCGCATCGCAAGAGTCATCGAAGTCTCGAGGCGGTGCGTCGATGTTCGCCTCCTGAGTGGAAGAAGTCGGCCAGCGGCGCCGTCGTGTCGTCAGACCGGAGGTCGAACTCGAGCAGAGGAGAGAACCGTGACTCACCCGTTGACGAACCACGACATTGCCCGTCTGCAACACCAGGAGCGAGTGGCGCTCGGCCACGCTGCGATGCACTCACTCGAGGCTCGCAAGGCGGACTCGACCAAGTCCGAAGCAGGCGAGCAGCGGACCGGCTCGTGGCTCGACCGGCTCCGGCGGCGCCAGAGCGCAACGCCGCGGACACCGGCTCGCACAGGAACCAGCTGAGCGTGATCGACAGCGGGCCGTGCCGCCGGGCTCGCCGGACGCTGTCGATCGTGCTCGACGGCGAAGCGTCCGCAACCGAGGTGGCAGAGACGGCTCGGCATCTTCCCGGATGCGAGTACTGCGCCCGATTCGCCGCAGCCGTCGCAGAGCTCAAGCTCTGCCTTCGGGCTGCTTCCCCTGAGCGGCTTGAAGCGCTGAAGGCGTTGCAACGTCCGCTGTGATGCTCCAGCGCTGCGGAGACTAGCCGCCAGGTAAACGCTTACATCGAGGTTGCCTGGTAGCAGCGCTCTTGGGAGCCGTGCAATGCGGGTGGGGGAGGTACGCCGCAGGGCTCTTGTCGCTCGTCAGTGCGGTACTGGCTTTCATGGCGGTCTGCGCGCTGATCGCGTCGTCGGGCCCTCTGTTTGCGTTGAGCGCAGACTCGCGGCGCTCAGTAGCCGCTTCACGACCACAAGTGTGGGCGGTGTTGAGGCTCCCCGGGGCCGCTCACGTACGCTGGCGCCATGCCCGAACGCCTCGACTTCATCACCGTCAAGCTCAGCACCGCGGAGGTAACGCTCGGCTGGGAGACACGGCGGGCGCTCCTCGCCAATCTCGCGCTCGGACAGCAGGACGTCGGCCGCGCGATTCGTACTGCATTCGACGACGTCGGCGCCAGCCGCCCCGTGACGTTGAAGCTCGACGAAAAGACCTATCTGCTCGAGCTGCTCGAGAAGTGGTCGCTGGACACAGTCGGAGGCTACGACGCAATGGACGCCGAACTCTTCACGCTCCGCAACGCCCTGATCGAAGACTTGCACGACGCCGGCGAGCGGCACGCCAGCCAGTAGCGGCCCGTCAGGACAGCCCCCTGGCCGCCCGCTGAGTCGACAGATCGCAGCGGTGACCCAACGATCGCTGAATGGGAGTAGGGTGTGTTACTGGCCCTGCGGCCAGGACCCCGGCCGAAAGCCCGCAATCTCCCGACGCTACCCCCACGGTCGCGCGAGACGTAGGAGCCTAGGCGAACAGGATTCGACTTGCGGGGCCAGCTTTTGTTACGCCGAGATGCCGCCTCATCCAGCGCGGCCTTCAGCTTGAACGTGGTTTTCGGCGATGCCGGCGTCGGCCGCCCGTTGCAACTATGGGCCGGCTCGCCGTAGAGTCGGTACGCCGCTAACGAAAGGATCCCTGTGTCGACCTGGCTTTGGATTGTCATCATCGTCATCGTTGTGCTAGCCGCTGTTGCTTATCTTCGCCGGAGGCGTGCTGGGTAGCCGCAGGACCGCCCCGCGGACCAGTCCGACCTGCGAGAAGCTTCGGAACGTCGTAGACGGCGCGAGCTCGTCGAAACGCTCGTGGCGCGCCTGCACAAGCGTTCCTGCTGTTGTGGTTTGCCGTCGTCTGCGATATGACGGAACGGCACGGCACATGACGCAGGCGCGGAGGGCCGGCGGCCAACTCACCCCGTCTGCGGAAAGCGGAGGAGGTGACGCCGTGAAGACCCCGAGTGACACCCTCGCGGAGCGAGTGCATCAGCTCGTGCAGTCCGGGGGGCAAAGGCCGATTCTCTCGACAACAGGGACCCGGGCGGCCATCGAGTCCCTCGCAGCTCGCGTTGAGATTCTCGAGGAGGCGCTCAGCGAGGTAGCGGTGATCGTTCAGGAACTCGCCGAGTCGCAAGGCTCTCGCGCGCGCTAGTCACAGGCCGCTCGGCGCCGACGATGCATCGCGCCGGCCCGGGGCGGACTGAGGAGTGACGCCGGCGGGGGATCTGTGGCGGTGTTCTGAGGGAGCGGTGGGTGAGCGCTGGGTGAGCGCGTGTCCGGAGCGATGCGTGCATTACCCTCATCCGCGTGCCCCGAGGTATCACCGACGTCTGCACCGCACGTGCTTCCGCAGCATCCCTGGCACACCTGACCCGCATGTCTCTGCGGATCGGCTTGCCTAGTGCGGTTGCGAATGGGCCCGCCTGGATTCGAACCAGGGCGCGACGGATTATGAGTCCGCTGCTCTGACCACTGAGCTACGGGCCCCCGGGACGAGCGTAACGCAGACCTTCACGACGACATTCGGCCGCTTCACCGTCAAGCGCGGCGGTGAACCACCTCCTGGGTGATTGGTCAACCAGGGGGTCATGGGTGATGGTGTCCCCAGACGGCAACGAGCTTCACGGGCCTCCTGCGGTGGGCCCGAGAGGTTTCTCACGAGAGCGAGCGGGGCCTCTGCGGCGGGCCCCGCCTTCTCACCGCCTGTGGCATCTGGCAACTGTGGCAACTGCGGCGCTCGAGGAGGAAGGGAAATGTCGAACGGCACGTTTGTGCTGGCCTTGGCCGCCGGCGCCTGGTTCTTGGCTCTGTGGCTGCACTTGCGGTTCCCGTCGCTCGCGCCCGAGCGGCTCGGGCAGACGGTCCTCCACGCGGCGAGCGCGTTTGTGCTGCTGCAGCTGATGCCGTCCCTCGGCGGGTCCGAGACGGCGCTCACCGTCATCTTCGTGTTCGTGCTGCCTGCACTCGTCTACGCCCTGCTCTGCGCGATCTGGATGATCCGGCAGGCGCAGGTCGCGCTCGGCCTGTCGAGGTAGCTAGCAGGGATTGGCGGAAGGGTGCGGTCCGGCGGCTCAGCCGCTATTTCGCCAATCCTTCCTAGGCGGCGCTCAGGCGGTCGCCGACCTGCACGCCGCGGCGCGCGCATTCGCCGGCGGCGAGCTCGACGACGGTCTTCGCGCCGCGCCGCCCGGCCGTCTTCCACGGCGGCAGCGACGGCTCGATCCCGACCACGGTCTCGTCTCGGTCGAGGAAGACGACGTCGATCGGGAAGCGCATGAAGAAGGTGTGAACCGATCCCGCCGGGCGAAGGAGGATCCCTTCGCCGGCGGGGAGGGTCGCGCGGCCGAGCAGGCCGCGCATCCGCGCGAACGGCCGCGTCGCCACGAGCAGGTGCTCGCAGACGACGCGGCCGTCCGCACGGACGAGGCTGGTGCGGCTAGTAGCCGATATGGATGTGATCCCCGTGGTCGCGGAGCGGGAACGAGGGACCGCCCAGGCCGAGCAGCGAGATCACCTGGCGCGGCTGCAGCTCGCTCGGCAGCAGCAGGATCGAGCGGACCGCGTCCTCGGTGATGCCTCCCGGCTGCTGGTGCCCGGCGATCGACGTGCCTGCGACTGCGGCGACGTCCACGGCATGACCGTACATGTGTGCCGAGACGACGCCCGGGCGCGCGAACATCCGGTGGCCGGAGAACAGGCTCGACACCGTGAGCCTGTCGTACCGCTTCGCCAGATAGCCGAGCAGGACGACGACGCGGACGTCGACACGGCCGGCCTCGAGATCCTCGCGGCCGCCCTGGTAGATCAGCACGCCCTCGGCCTCGAGCAGCCGCTTCGTCAGCCGCTCCTTTGCCTTCTCGAACCCGGTCACGAGCGCCTGCAGGCCGACCGAGCGGTACAGGTCGGCCAGGGCGGCCGCCTGGTCGGCGAACTCGGTGCGGCCCGAGAGCGCGAGTGCGCCACGCCAGGTCTGACGGCCGGCGAGCCGCTCGGCGAGGCGGTCGAGCTCCTGCTGCGTCGCCGGAGCCGAGCCGCGGTGACCGTCGGCGCGAAGCACGGCGAGCACCGCGGCCCAGTCGGCGCCGTGCCGCTTCGCCGTGGTCTTCAGCTTGCGGGCGAACGATCGCTGCAGGCGCGCGGAGGCGGGCGTCGGGTCGGGAAGCGCCCGGTTGAGCCAGATCGTCGGCTCGCCGTGCTCCCGCTCGATCTCCGGCACGGGAGCCGGGGCGGCGGCGCGCTTGAGGACCGACTTCGTGCCCGTCTTCTTGGCGGGCGCGGCGGGCTTCGCTGCGGGCTTGGCCGAACGGGCGGCGGGCGCCTGGGTAGTGCTCGCCTTGTGAACGCTGGGTGCGGCCGCGGCTGCCTCCGCTGCGGGCTCGGCTGCTGTTGCCGCCGCCGGAGCGGCGGCCTCAGGAGCTGCCGCCTCCGGTGTGGCGGCGGGAGCCGCGGCCTCAGGCGCTGCAGCCGCGGGCGCTGCGGCCTCGGGCACGACTGCTTCCGGCGCGGCCGACTGCTCCGGGGCCGGTGCGGCGGCCGGATCGGCCGCGGCGTCGGGCGCAGGAGTCTCGGCCGCCGGATCCGTGTTCGCGGCCTCGAGCGCCGCGGCGTCCTCGTCGGCAAGCCTGACCATCTGGTCGCCGGCGCCGGCGGTGAAGGCCGCACCGGCGAAGAAGAGGGTCGTGAACGCAGCCGCGACCGCGTAGCGGCGGCGCTTGCGGTGCGGAGCCGGCGGCGCGCTCTGCGGCGCCTCGTCGACCTCCACGGCCTGATCGGCGAGCTCGTACTCCCAGTTGTCGCCCCGTCGGCCCAGCAGCGTCGCGAGCGCGACGGCGAAGACGCCGAAGGGCACGAGCAGTCTGAAGAGATGTCGTTTCCGTCCTGGCATTCGGCCCAGCTCCTCCGTGATTCGGGCGCCGGGTCCGTTGCTCGAGCGTCGGCGCCATGATTTCGACCGCGCCGCCGACGGTTCCTGTTGGTGCTCTTATCGGCCGCGCCTTTAGCGCCACTCACTCGAACGAGTGAATTGCGCTCGGCGCCGCAAGAAGTCACCCGGAAGGGGCTTCTCAGCGACCCGACCGCGCGTCGATCCTGCGCCAACGGGATCACAAGCGCAATTCATTCGCGCAAAGGAGGTGAATTCAAGTGCTGAAGCTTTTTGTCGCCATCCAGAACACGCTCGCCGCAGGGCGTGACGAGGAGGGCCAGACGATGGCGGAGTACGGCGTGGTTCTCGCCGTGATCACGATCGGAATCGTGGTCGCGCTGACCGCGCTCGCCGGCGGGATCAACGGGGCCCTGTCGGCCGTCACCTCGAAGCTCTGAGCAATTTCACTCCAAAGGGGGAACTTCGAGCGGTCGCGCAAGAAGTCCCCCAGATTGGGGCTTCTTAGGTCTCGAACGCTGGGCGATGTTTCGGCCAGCGGAATGAATCAAGACAGGCGAAGCGGCTCGCCGATGAGAGAAAGGTTTCTCACGTGCAGGACTGTTTCGCCCAGATGTTCCGACTCTCAGCCGAACATTCCGGGCAGCCACATATGCCCGGCCGTCCATCCGCTCTCTCTGCTCGAAGGGAGGTGAAGTAAGTGCTGAAGCTTTTCATCGCCGTCCAGAACAGGCTCGCCATCGCGAAGGAGGAGCACGGTCAGACGATGGCGGAGTACGGCGTCGTTCTCGCCGTGATCACCATCGGGATCGTGGTCGCCCTCACCGCGCTCGCCGGCGGGATCAACGGGGCCCTCACGAAGGTCACCGAGAAACTGTAAAGCCAAGAAAGGAAGTGACATGACGAGAGACGAGATCGAATTCCAGGAGCAGCGAGGCCAGACGATGGCCGAGTACGTCGTCGTTCTCGGAGTGATCACGCTCGCGATCGTCACGTCCTTCGCCGCCATGTCGGGAGCAATCCAGAGCGCCTTCGAGCGAACCCTGGGACTGCTCAGCACCATTGCATGAAGCACGGGTGGGTGTCCTGGCTCGCCGGGGCACCCACCACCCAACACGACGCCGAAAGCAGAACACCAATGACCCGCCGCCGCAGCATCAGAGAGCAAAAAGGACAGACCATGGTCGAGTTCGCCTTGGTCATGCCCGTCCTGTTCCTCGTGCTCTTCGGGATCATCCAGTTCGGCGCTCTCTACAACGACTACATCACGCTCACGGATGCAGCCCGGATCGGTGCTCGCAAGGCAGCCGTGAGCCGGCAGACCGCCGACCCGGTCGGACTGGCCACCACCGCGACCAAGAACGCGGCATCCGACCTCGACGACTGACGAAGCTGAGCGTCGCGGTGAACGCGACCGCCTGGGTCCCAGGCGCGGACGTGACCGTGCAGACGTCCTATCCCTACGAGGTCAACATCCTCGGCATGGTCGTCGCCAGCGGAAATTTGAAGAGCTCCACCACTGAACGGATCGAATAGCCAGACACAAACATCGTGTGAAAGCCGTCAGTCAAGACAGCAACACAAAAAAGGAAGAAGACGCTCATGACGTACCGCCTGAGAAACATCACTATCGCGATCGCGCTGGCGCTCGTCGCTGCCCTGCTGACGAGCTTCTACGTGTCCAACTACCAGCGCAATGTTCGCGCGGACGAGACCAACGTCGCCGTGTGGGTCGCCGCGCGTGACATCCCGGCGGGCACCACCGGTGCCGGCGCCGTCCAGAAGGGCTTCCTGACGAAGAGCGAGATCGTCCGCCGGAGCGTCGTTCCGGGCGCGATCTCCGACCCGGAGCAGCTCGCGGGTCTCGTCTTGTCGGACAAGGTCCTCGCCGGCGAGCAGGTCACGAGCCGGCGCTTCGTCGCGCCCTCCGAGCGCGGCATCCACGCCCAGCTGAAGGGCGTCCAGCGCGCCGTCTCGGTCCCGGGCGACAAGAACCAGCTGCTCGTCGGGACGCTCGAGGACGGTGACCGGGTCGACCTCGTCGCCACGTTCGCCGCGCCCGAGTCAGCCCAGCTGCACTTCAGCCGCATCGTCCTGCGTGACGTCCCGGTCCTCCGGGCGCCGACCAGCGACGCCGCCGCGGCCGAGAAGCTCGCCACCCAGGATGGGGCGCACTCGGTGCTCCTCAAGGTGACCGACACGCAGGTGTCCAAGCTGCACTGGGTGCTTTCGACCGCAGAGGACTGGCACCTCGAGCTGCGGCCGGCGACAGACGCCGCC
Source organism: uncultured Gaiellaceae bacterium (assembly GCA_963705515.1). Classification (GTDB taxonomy): domain Bacteria; phylum Actinomycetota; class Thermoleophilia; order Gaiellales; family Gaiellaceae; genus Gaiellasilicea. The sequence goes on along the minus strand of CAVPJV010000007.1, from coordinate 120,424 downwards.
GACAGCCCGGAGAACGTCGAGAGCTGGTACTCGATCCTCCGCGAGGGTGTCAGCCGCAAGCAGCTCGACGATGCCGGCGCCGACGGTCTTCCGGCGGTCGGCGAAGGAGGTCAGTAATGGCTGACAGCATCCGCATCTACGTGACGGGCTCCTGCGACGGCCTCGACGGCCTGCGCGAGGCGCTCGCCTCCCATCCGGAGCTCGACTTCGTCGGCTGGAGCGACCACGTCTCCGAGGCAGCACCGGCACTCGCCGGCGGCCACCTCCAGGTCGTGGTCCACGCCACCAGCTCGCCGTCGTTCCCGGCCGGTGAGATCGCCGCGATCCGGGAGCACACGCGCGCGCCGATCGTCATCCTCGCCTCGGGCGAGGCCTCGGCCCTGCTCGAGGAGGCACTCGATGCCGAAGGCGTCGCCGACGTCCTGCTGCTGCCGCAGCTGACCGAGAACGTCGTCTTCGCGCTCCGCAAGGCCGGTCACGCCGGCCGCAGGCTGCAGGCCGAGGGCGGCACGTCCCGCCACGGCCGGATCATCACCGTGTTCTCGCCGAAGGGCGGCACGGGCAAGACCGTCACGGCCACGAACCTCGCGGCGTCGTTCGCGAAGCACGAGGGCCGCCGGACGCTCCTGCTCGATCTCGACCTCCAGTTCGGCGACGCCGCGATCATGCTCGGGCTCGAGCCGGCGAAGACGATCTACGACCTGGTCGTCGCCCCGGGCGAGCTCGACTCGGAGAAGCTCGCGGGCTACATCACGAAGCACACGTGCGGGCTCGACGTCCTGCCGGCGCCGCTGCGCCCGGAGGACGCGGAGCTCGTGACCGAGTCGAAGCTGGCCAGGCTGCTCGAGGTGGCGCGGGAGTCGTACGACCTGATCGTCGTCGACACGTCCCCGTTCTTCCACGGGCCGATGCTGGCAACGCTCGACCGGACCGACGAGCTGCTGATGGTCTGTGGGCTCGACGTCCCGACACTGAAGAACGTGCGCCTGTCCTTGCAGACGCTCGAGCTCCTCTCGTTCCCTGCCTCCCGGATCCGCTTCGTCCTCAACCGCGCCAACTCGAAGGTTGGGATGAAGAAGAAGGAGGTCGAAGGGGCGCTCAACATCACGATCGGCTTCGAAGTCCCGTCCGACCGAGCCGTGCCCCTCGGGGTCAACCGCGGGCTGCCGCCCGCGATCTCCGACACGGGGTCCGACTTCGCGAAGGCGATGCGCGTGGTCGCCAAGTCGCTGCTCACCACTCCGCAGGAGCAGACGAAGAAGAAGCGCGCATTCGCGTCGCTGGCGAGGGCGTAGGTCATGGGTCTCCACGACAGACTCTCGAAGCAGAACGGGAACGGGGCCGCGAACGTGATCGCCGAGCGTCCGGTCGCGCTCGCCGGCCCCGTTGCTAGCCCCGCGGTGCAGAACGAGGCCGCGGCCCCACCGCGTGCGGGCGATCCGTACGCGGAGATGAAAAGTGCCATCCACCATGCCGTGATCGCGAAGCTCGGTCCGGAGCTGTTCAAGCGGGAGACCGCCGACGACCTGATGGAGCGGGTGCTCCACGCGGTCACCGAGCAGCTCGCGCTCGACCGCACGCCGCTCACGCGCGACGAGCGGCGCCGGATCGTCCGCGAGATCACCGACGACGTCCTCGGCTACGGGCCGCTGGAGCCGTTCCTCCGCGACGACTCCGTCACGGAAGTCATGGTCAACGCCCACGACCTGATCTTCGTGGAGCGGGAGGGCCGGCTGGAGCGCGCCGACGCCTCGTTCGTCGACAACGCCCACCTGCTCCGGATCATCGACAAGATCGTCTCGCAGGTCGGACGCCGCGTCGACGAGTCGTCGCCGATGGTCGACGCACGCCTGCCGGACGGCAGCCGCGTCAACGCGATCATCCCGCCGCTCTCCCTCAAGGGGCCGACGCTGACGATCCGGAAATTCTCGCGCGACCCCTACACGATGGACGACCTGATCAACTTCAACTCGCTCACGCCGCAGGCCGCGCAGTTCCTGGCGGCGTGCGTCAAGGGGAAGCTGAACGTTCTGATCTCGGGCGGCACCGGCATCCGGCAAGACGACGATGCTGAACGCGATGTCGTCGTTCGTCCCGGCCGACGAGCGCATCGTCACGATCGAGGACGCGGCCGAGCTCCAGCTGCAGCAGGAGCACGTGATCACACTCGAGTCCCGGCCCCCGAACATCGAGGGCCAGGGCGAGATCCGGATCCGCGAGCTCGTCCGGAACGCACTGCGGATGCGCCCCGACCGGATCATCGTCGGCGAGGTCCGCGGCGCCGAGACGGTCGACATGCTCCAGGCGATGAACACGGGCCATGAGGGCTCGCTGACCACGATCCACGCGAACACCCCCCGCGACGCCCTCTCCCGGCTCGAGACGCTGGTTCTCACGGCCGGCGTCGACCTCCCGCTCCGCGCGATCCGGGAGCAGACCTCGAGCGCGTTCGACGTGCTCGTCCAGATCTCCCGGCTCGTCGACGGCTCGCGCCGCGTCACGCACATCACCGAGGTGCTCCGGATGGAGTCCGACGTGATCACCCTGCAGGACCTCTTCGTCGCGAAGGCGCCGGACGAGGACAGCGCCGCAACGGCAACGCGCACCTCGCGTCTGCTGCAGCCGCTCGCCTGCAGCGGCCTGAAGCCGCACTTCCTCGAGAAGATGGCGGCGAACGGTGTGCTGCTGCCGCCGCAGTTCTTCCGTGCCGAAGTGGCGGGCGGTCGCCCGACGTTCTCGGCCGCGCCGTACGGGAACATGTCGTGAGGCGGCTCCTGTTCACCGTTCTTGCGGTCGCACTGCTTCCCGGGGCCGCGTTCGCGGCGCCGCAGAGCATCACGGCCGTCGACACGTCGGACTACCCGACCGTGCGCGCGACGATCGTGACGATCAGTCCGACGAACCGTGTCCCGCCGCTGCGCGAGAACGGGCGGAAGGTGGTCGGCTTCGAGGCGACGAACCTCGGCCGCGAGAAGAGCGTCGTGCTCGCGGTCGACCGGTCGCAGTCGATGAGGGGCCAGGCGATCCTGGACGCATCGGCCGCCGCTCGGAAGTTCGTCAGCACAAAGCCGGCGCGGGACCGGATCGCGGTCGTCGCCGTGGGCAAGCGCGCGATCCAGCTCACCGACTTCTCCGCCTCGACGGCCGAAGCCGACTCGGCGCTCCGCAACATTCGGGTCGACAAGATCCGCGGGACGGCGCTCTACGACGCCGTGCTCCTCTCCGTCCAGGCCCTGGCCGCCGACCGCAGCGGGGCGCGTGTCCTCGTCCTGCTCACGGACGGCCAGGAGGTCTCGAGCGACGCCAGCCTGGCGTCGGTGATCGAGGCGGCCCAGGACGCCGAGGTGACCGTCTATCCGATCGCGATCGAGAGCCCGAGCTTCCGGCCCGCGCCGCTGCAGCGGCTGGCCGAGGAGACGGGCGGCCGCTACCAGGGCGCGAGCGAGACCGGCGCGCTCCAGGCGATCTACGCCTCGCTCTCGCAGGAGCTCCGGCGCACGTGGCAGGTCTCGTACGTCACCACTGCCCGCCCGGGCGAGAAGCTCGCACTGACCTCGGCCGGTGCGAAGGCTGTGGCAGTCGTGCCCGGCAAGTCGAGCGGTGGGGACGGTGCGTCCGTGCCGGCGCCGCTGCTCAAGGCAGGCCCCGTCTTCGTGGTCACGTTCGTCGGCATCTGCGCCCTGCTCGCCGTCGTCTTCCTGCTCCGGGCGCCGCTCGGCACCGGGCTGAAGCGCCGGATCGCGCCGCATCTCGGCGAGGGCGACCGCAAGCGCGCCCGCGGCCCGGCGGAGGATCGCTTCGCCACCGCGTCGACGATCATGAGCGCGACGGAGGCAGCCTTCGGGCACCTGCAGGTGTGGCACCGCGTCCACCGTCTGCTGGAGCGCGCCGACCTGCCGCTGAAGACGGTCGAGCTGCTCTACATCTGCGCGGGAAGCGCGATTTCCTTCGCGGTCCTCGCCGCCATCCTCGGCACCGGCTTCCTCCTCTCGCTTGGGCTGCTGGCGTTCGGCGCCGCGCTCCCGATCATGTTCGTGTCCTACAAGGCGAAGCGCCGACTGACCGCGCTCGAGGATCAGCTGCCCGACCTGCTGATCACGCTCGCCGCCTCGCTGAAGGCGGGCCACAGCTTCCGCCAGGGGATCCAGGCGGTCGTCGACGAAGGCCAGCCGCCCGCGAGCAAGGAGTTCAAGCGCGTCCTCACCGAGACCCGGCTCGGCCGGCCGATGGACGCCGCGCTCGGCGACATGGCGGAGCGCGTCGGCTCCAAGAACCTCTCGTTCGTCGTCACCGCGGTGACGATTCAGCGCCAGGTCGGCGGCAGTCTCGCCGGCATCTTCGACATGGTCGCCGAGGCGGTGCGGAACCGGCAGCAGTTCGCCCGCAAGATCCGCTCGCTGACCGCGATGGGCCGCGCGTCCGCCTACGTACTCGTCGGCGTCCCGTTCTTCATGCTCGGCGCGATCACGGTGGTGAACAAGGAGTACATGGACCCGCTCTACCACACCCCGACCGGGCACAAGCTGATGATCGGGGGACTGCTGATGATGGGTTTCGGCAGCCTCCTTCTCCGTCGAATCGTTTCCTTCAGGGGCTGATCACATGGTTCTCGCACTCGCCATCCTCATGCTCGCCGCCGCCGCGTACTTCGCCGGCGAGGTCGTCACCCAGCCGTCACGGGATCGCCAGCGCGCGGTCAAGCGGGCGGCGGAATACGGCCGGATCCGGTCGGCGGTCGCCGGCTTCGAGCGGCTGCGCTTCCACGAGCGCGTGATCGTCCCCGCGGCGGGCTCGCTCGCCGGAATCGTCCTTCGCCTCAACCCGCGCCTGACCATGGAGGCGATCGCGGCGCGGCTGCTCGCAGCCGGCATGGGCCGCAGCGTGACGCCGACGATGTTCCTGGCCGCCAAGGGCGCGCTGGGGCTCGGCCTCGGCTTCTTCGGCCTGCTGATCGGCGGCATGGTGGGCGGCGCCTCGATGGGCTTCATGTTCGCCCTGCTCTTCGGCATCGGTGGGTTCATCGCGCCCGGTTTCATCGTCGGTGTCCGGACGCGCAAGCGGCGGGACGAGATCCGGGCCCAGCTGCCGGACGCGCTCGACCTGCTCGCCGTCTCGGTCGAGGCCGGCCTCGGCTTCGACGGCGCCGTCGACAAGCTGACGGAGCACATGGAGGGCGCGCTCGCCGAGGAGTTCGCGCTGACCCTGGGCGAGATCCGGATCGGCGAGTCGCGGCAGGACGCGCTCAAGAAGCTCGCCGAGCGCGCCGCGACGCCCGAGGTCGCCTCGTTCAGCCGCGCGATCATCCAGGCCGACCAGCTCGGCATCTCGCTCGGCCGGATCCTGCGCGTGCAGGCCGCAGACTCGCGGTTGAAGCGCCAGGCGGCGGCCGAGGAACGGGCGATGAAGTCGCCGATCAAGATGCTCTTCCCGACGGTGCTCTTCATCTTCCCGGCCATGTTCCTGGTCATCCTCGGCCCCGCGTTCATCAACCTCGCCAAGCTCTTCTGATGGCCACGCGCGAGCAGCACGAGACCGAGGGGGGCTTCGGCACCGGTCTTCGCGGCAAGCTCGAGCGGCGCCGCGACGGTGAGGAGGCTGCGCCCCCCGTCGAGGCGGAGAGCCCGTCACCGGCCGCGGATGCGGACGCCCCGGCCGAGCCGGTCGAGATGGCACCCGCCGCCGAGGTCGCGCTGCCGGACTTCGGCGAGCTCGAAGCACTCCGCGGCGACCTCGCGCAGGCGCTCGTCCGCGAGCAGGATCTGCGCGACGAGCTCGCGGAGCTGCAGGAGGCGCTGACGCACGGAAAGGTCGATTCGCAGACCCTCTCGATCCGCTCGGAGGAGATCGACGGCCGCGCTGCCAAGCTGGCTGCGGCCCAGGCCGCGCTCGAGGAGAGCGAGCGGGAGATCCACAAGCGCGCAGAGGCGGCCACCGCCGAGCAGCAGCGGCTGGCGGAGCTGAAGTCCGAGCTCGCAGCCGCGGAGATGCGGACGACCGAGCGCGAGAAGCAGATCACGATCAAGCTCCGGGAGCTGGACGCCGGCGAGCGTGAGCGCATGTCTGCGGTCACCGAGCTCGCGAAGCAGGAGGCTGCACTGGCTCAGCGCGAGCGCGCGCTCGAGCGGAAGCTCGGAGAGCTCGAGTCGACCGTGGTCGAGTCGACCGGCCGTGTCGAGGCACGTGAGTCCATGCTCACACAGCGCGAGGCGAGCCTGCGCGAGCAGGAAGGCGAGGTCGCGAACCGCGACCGCGAGATCGCCGAGCGCGAGCGCGAGCTGATCAAGTCGCGGGCGATGGTGACCGCGCGCGAGGAGGCTCACGACGCCCGCGAGGCCGAGCTGAAGGCGAAGGCCGACCGGATCACCGCCGACCTCGAGCGGCTCGCCGAGGAGCGCTCCGGCACGGGCGAGGTCGTCGCAGCGATGAGCGCCAAGCGCGCCGAGGTGTCGGCGAAGGAGTCCGAGCTCGCCGCCCGCGAGGCGGAGCTGAACCGGCGCGAGTCGCAGCTTCGCCGCGACGAGGCGGAGGAGCAGACCGCGGCCCATCTCGAGGACGAGGCGCGCCGGCTGGACGACCTCCGCCGCGAGCTCGCAGCCCGCGAGGCCGAGGTCACGAGCTCCGAGACCCTGCTCGAGTCGAATCGCGCCCGCGTCGAGCGCCGCGAGAAGCGCCTCGGCCAGACCGAGGAGTCGATCTCCGACCGGATGCGGGAGCTCGACGAGCGCGAGGCCGAGATCGAGGAGCGGTGGGCGCGCCTCGAGGCCGACTCCGAGCTGCGCGACATCAAGCTCGAGCAGCGCGAGAAGACCGTCGGCGAGCTCGAGCTGCGCCTCGGCAAGCGGGAAAGCGACCTCGCCAAGTACGTCGGCCAGCTGCAGCAGCAGATGGACCAGCGCGAGACCGACTGGTGGTCGAAGCAGCTCGGCGAGTCCGTCGCGTCAGGCAGCTAGTCACCGCCGAAGCCGAAACCAGAGCGGCCGAGCTGATCGACCGCGGCCGGGACGGAGCAGCTTCAGGGGTTTTCAGCGCGGACACCGGCTTTGCCGGTGTCCCTGCGCAATGCGAGAGCGGCCGAGCTGATCGACCGCGGCCGGGACGGAGCAGCTTCAGGGGTTTTCATGCGCGGGCACCGGCTTTGCCGGTGTCCCTGCGCAGTGCGTGAGCGGCCGAGCTGATCGACCGCGGCCGGGACGGAGCAGCTTCAGGGGTTTTCGATGCGCGGACACCGGCTTTGCCGGTGTCCCTGCGCAAAGCGAGGGGTCTGCGCTGAGCGCAGACCCCTCTGCCGAACGCTCCTTTCTGGGCCAGACGGCGAAGCCGCCGAGGCGGCCGCTCCGTCTGGAGGGGGAGAGGAGTCGCGTTCGGTATGCATGTTCTCGCACATTCGAGCGTGCGATGCGAGCGTGGCTACACTCCGTCCCATGACCGAGACCGGGACGATGCGGGTCAAGAGCGGGCTCGCAGAGATGCTCAAGGGCGGCGTGATCATGGACGTCGTCAACGCCGAGCAGGCGAAGATCGCGGAGGACGCGGGAGCCGTCGCCGTGATGGCGCTCGAGCGCGTTCCGGCCGACATCCGGCGCGACGGCGGCGTCGCGCGCATGTCCGATCCGGCGATGATCACCGAGATCCAGGAGGCGGTGACGATCCCGGTGATGGCGAAGTGCCGTATCGGCCACTTCGTCGAGGCGCAGATCCTGCAGGCGCTCGAGATCGACTACATCGACGAGTCGGAGGTGCTGACGCCGGCCGACGTGGCGCACCACGTCGACAAGTGGGCGTTCGAGATCCCGTTCGTCTGCGGCGCCACGAATCTCGGCGAGGCGCTGCGGCGGATCGCAGAGGGCGCGGCGATGATCCGCACGAAGGGCGAGGCGGGCACCGGCGACGTCGTCAACGCCGTCACGCACATGCGCGCCGTCTTCGGCGGCATCAGGCGGCTCGGGTCGCTGCGCGAGGAGGAGCTCTACGCCGAGGCGAAGGAGTTGCGCGCGCCCTACGAGATCGTCAAGTGGGTCGCCGAGAACGGGAAGCTCCCGGTCGTGACGTTCACGGCGGGCGGCATCGCCACTCCCGCGGACGCCGCTCTCTGCATGCAGCTCGGCGCCGACGGCGTCTTCGTCGGCTCGGGGATCTTCAAGTCGGGCGACCCGGCGCTGCGCGCGAAGGCGATCGTCGAGGCGACGACGCACTTCCGCGACGCCGACATCCTCGCGCGCGTCTCCGCCGGCCTCGGCGAGCCGATGGTCGGCATCTCGACCGCTTCGCTCGAGCCGAGCGAGCTGCTCGAGACCCGCGGCTGGTAGTCGCCGCTGCGCCGTCCGGCGCCGTTGCCAGACTCGCCGACGATGAGTCAGCTTCCTGTCGCGCTGCGGCCGGCGTGGTCGTCCTCGTCGTTCCTCGTCTACGCGGGCGCTCTGACCGTGCTCCTGGCGCTCGCCGCGCTGCTCGGCGACCTCGGCAACCGCAACGGCTCGTGGGGTCTTGCCGGCTGGACGGCGCTCGTCCTCCTGATCCTGATCGCGCTCGTGGCCCGCTTCGACCGCGAGGGACGGCCGGTGGTGGCCGGGCTGACGGCGTTCGTCGCCGTCGCTGCCACTGGGGTTCTGGCCGGCGCGCTGCTGAACGCAGTCGGCCTCGGGGACGGCGCCGTGCCGTTCGACGACGACTTCGAGCTGGCACCGCTGCTCGTCGCGGTCGTCGTCCTCGCGGCGGCGCTCGCCGCTGCCAGGCGCCTGCGGTTTCCGCTGCTGATGCTCGCCGCGACCGTCGCGCAGGTGGTGCTGGTGCTCGACCTCGTGGCAGGGATCCTGGGCCGCGGCAACTGGCTCCAGTGGGCCGCGCTCTTCCTCGGCCTCGTCGAGCTTGCGATCGCGCGTGCGCTCGACGGCGACCCCGGCCGCCGTCCCTGGGCGTTCTGGAGACACGTCGCGGCGGCGCTCCTGATCGGCACCGCGATCGTCACCCTGCTCGACTCGTGGGGGGTCGGCTGGGTGCTGATCGGGCTGCTCGCACTCGGCTTCATCTCGCTCGCCCGCGCGTTCGAGCGCTCGGTGTGGGCGGTGGTCGGCGCCTTCGGGCTCGTCCTCGTCACGACGCACTTCGTCGACGAGCCGGACACGGTCGTCGCCACGCTCCCGATCGTGCCGGTGCCGGGCAACCGCGACGGGCTCGAGCTCTGGCAGACGTCGCTGATCTACGTCGGCCTCGGCGCCGCGTTCGTGCTGCTCGGCACGTTGCTGCGCCAGCCGACGCTGCACGACGACGGGCCCTCCTAGAGCGGCTTCTACAATCCAGGCATGAGGATCGGCGTCCTTGCCGTGCAGGGCAACTTCCGCGAGCACGTGGCGATGCTGCGCGCGCTCGGCGCGGACGTGGTCGAGGTGCGTCTGCCGGAGCAGCTCGAGGGTCTCGACGGGCTCGTGATCCCGGGCGGGGAGTCGACCGCGATCACCCGCCTGATGCGGCTCTACGGGCTCGAGGAGGCGGTCCGCCGGTTCGCCGCGCCGGTGTTCGGCACCTGCGCGGGGATGATCCTGCTCGACCGCGCGCATCTCGGGCTCGTGGACGTCGACGTGGAGCGCAACGGCTACGGCCGCCAGCTCGCCAGCTTCGAGGCCGATCTCGATCTCGGCGACGACGCGGAGCCGATGCGAGGAGTGTTCATCCGCGCGCCGCGTGTCACCGCTGCCGGCGCCGACGTCGAGGTGCTCGCGCGCCACGACGGCACGCCCGTGCTCCTGCAGCAGGGTCGCTTCCTGGTCGCGTCCTTCCATCCGGAGCTGACCGGCGACACGCGCGTGCACGAGCGCTTCCTGGAGCTCGCCCGCGAAGCGCGTCTTGTTCCCGACGCCGCGCTGGCGAGCGTCCCGAGGCGGGACAGTGCACAAGCACGGCCCGCCGAGGAGAGCGAAGTCCAGCGTGGCGAGCGCGGCGGAGCCGGGCTCCGCCCGGCGGGAGCCGCGCGTTCGGGGACATGACGAGAGAGGAGATGCATGTCGGGGCATAGCAAGTGGTCGACGATCAAGCACAAGAAGGGCGCGGCCGACGCGAAGCGCGGCAAGCTCTTCACGAAGCTCTCGAAGGCGATCATCGTCGCGGCGAAGGAGGGCGGCGCCGACCCGGCTGCGAACCTCTCGCTGCAGAACGCGATCGAGAAGGCGAAGTCGTACTCGATGCCCAAGGACACGATCGAGCGCGCGATCGCGCGGGGCGCCGGCACGGACGCCGATGCTGCCGCCTACGAGACGATCGTCTACGAGGGGTACGGCCCCGACGGCGTCGCCGTGCTCGTCGAAGCCCTGACCGACAACCGCAACCGCACCGCCTCCGACGTGCGGCACACCTTCTCCAAGCACGGCGGCAACCTCGGCACCACGGGTGCGGTCGCGTGGCTCTTCGAGCGCCGCGGCGTCGTGCTGGTCGACGCCGAGGGAGCGGACGAGGACGAGCTGACGCTCGCGGCGGCCGATGGCGGGGCGGACGACGTCGAGCGCGACGGCGACGTCTTCCAGGTCTCGTCCGCGCCGGAGGAGCTCACCGCCGTTCGCGAGGCGATCGAGGCGGCCGGGATCGAGATCCAGTCGGCGGAGCTGACGATGATCCCGAAGACGACGGTCGAGGTCGCCGACGAGGCGTCTGCGAAGAAGCTGATCCGCCTGATCGAGGCGCTCGAGGACAACGACGACGTGCAGGACGTATCCGCGAACTTCGACATCCCCGAGCAGATGCTCGAGCTCGTCTCCTCGTAGCCCGAGACGCTCGAATCACTCGTTCTAGCGGCGGTAATCACCCCTTAGAGGGGGGCGCTGCCGCCGCTCCCTGACGATGCTCCAACCAGGGCAGTTCGAGTCATCGAGGCGTTGTGCGGCCACGCCGTCTCAGGGAGGTTCCGGACGTGGTGTCTCACAAGCTGGCAGCAAGGTCCCGGATTCGGCCGCAGCAGGAGCGCGGCCAGGTCATCGTGCTCGTGGTCGTGATGCTCATCGTGATGCTCGGCTTCGCGGCGCTCGTGATCGACGTCGGTTACGCGTACTACGCGCACCGCCAGCTGCAGGCGTCCGCCGACGCCGCTGCTCTCGCCGGCGCACAGGAGCTCCCGAACCCGACGAACGCCGAAGCGGTCGCGAAGGCCTACAGCTCCTCGCTCGGCAGCAAGAACGAGCACCGCGACATCCCGGACGTGACGACGACGGTGACGACGAAGTGCATCACCTCGATTCCCGGCTGCGATCCGGTCAACGCGGTCGTCGTGCTCGAGAAGGCGCCGACGAAGACGTTCTTCGCCGGCCTGCTCGGGATCGACTCGTTCAAGATCACGGCCAAGTCGACCGCCTGCTCGCCGTGTGGGATCAAGCCGCTCGACGTGATGATGGTGCTCGACCGTACCGGGTCGATGTGCCAGACCTCGTCGGGCGCGAACGATCCGGCCTGCACCGACCTGAACAACGCGCGCGAGGGCATGAAGACCTTCCTGCAGTACATGGAGCCGACGACGCAGTGGGTCGGCCTGACCGTGCTGCCGCCGGCGACCGGGACGGGCTCGACCGCCCGCTGCGCGACGCCCGACGAGGCGAACTACAACTCGACGAGTGCGGCGTACAACATCGTCGGCCTCTCGAGCGACTACTCGACGAACCGCGTCCTGAACACGAGCTCGAAGCTCGTCTCGACGATCAACTGCCAGAAGGGCGCCGGTCGCACGGCGTACGCGAACGCCCTGGAGGCGGCGCAGAAGGAGCTCGAGACGAACGGGCGCCCGGACGTCAAGAACGTGATCATCTTCCTCTCGGACGGCGCTGCGAACATCGGCCCGACCTACTACTCGACCAACTCGCCGTATCGCAAGCAGCCCTGCCATCAGGGCGTCTCCTCCGCGGCGGTGATCAAGTCGAAGGGGACGTTGATCTACTCGATCGGCTACGACCTGAACGCGAACAACGGCGGTGCCAACAAGTGCGAGTCGTACACCGGCGCGGACGAGTCGCCGGCGATCACCGCGTACTCGGCGATCCAGCAGATCGCGTCGTCGCCGAATGCCTTCTTCAACAAGCCCTCGGCCGGACAGCTGAAGACGATCTTCACCGACATCGCCGCAGACTTGCAGCGCGGCACCTCGGCGCTGATCGACGAAAGCGTGGAGTAAACCCTGCCCGCCTTCGCCCGGCGTGTGCGACGCGCCGGGCGAGGCGCAGGAACGTCCGACCGGCTGCCTAACCTTTCTTCGTGAAGGTTCTGGGCATCGATCCGGGGACGGCTGCTTGCGGGTACGGGATCGTCCAAGAAAGCGGAGGCCGTATCAGGGCACTCGACCACGGGTGGTGGCAAACCCCCGCGGCGGAGCGCCCCGAGCTGCGCCTCAAGACGATCTTCGACCGGGTGCAGGCGCTCATTGCGGAGCACGAGCCCTCCGCCGTCGCAGTGGAAGAGTCGTTCGTCGGAGCAGACGCCCGCATCGCGCTCTCCGTCGGTCAGGCGCGCGGAGCGGTGCTCGTCGCCGCCGCGGCGGTCGGCGTCGAGTGCGTTGAGTACCCGCCCGCCCGCGTCAAGCAGGCGGTCTGCGGCTACGGCCGCGCCGAGAAGGCGCAGGTGCAGCGCATGGTCCGGGCGATCCTGGCGATGGAGTCGAACCCGACGCCGAGTCACGCCGCCGACGCGCTCGCGGTCGCGATCTGCCACGCGCTCGCGCCGCCGCTGATGCGGATCGCAGGGTGAAGACAGCAGGGTGAGGGGAACAGCATGATCAGCCGGCTGCGGGGACAGCTCGCCGGCAGGACGCCCGACGGCTTCGTGCTCGACGTCAACGGCGTCGGCTACCTGCTCGCCGCGACACCGGGAGCGGCGCGCGCGGCCGAGGGCGGGGGAGAGGTCGTCGTCGAGACGTATCTGCACGTGCGCGAGGACGCGCTCCAGCTCTACGGCTTCGCGGACGGGGCGGAGCGGCAGCTCTTCCTGCACCTCCTGACAGTGGCCGGGATCGGGCCGAAGGTCGCGCTCGCGATCGTCTCGGGAGCGCCGGCGGCGGAGCTGCGCCGCGCGATCGTGCTCCAGGACGTCGCACGCTTCCAGGCCGTTCCCGGAGTCGGCAAGAAGACCGCGGAGCGGATCGTGCTCGAGCTGAAGGAGAAGCTCGGCGCCGAGGACCCGGTCCCGATCTCCACCGCGGCCGGTACGTCGGTGCACCTGACCGCGCGCGACGCGCTCGTCGAGCTCGGCTACTCGGTGCTCGAGGCCGAGCAGGCGCTCGCCTCGGTCGATCCCGACCTGCCCGCCGAGGAGCGCGTCCGGCTGGCGCTGAGGCAGGCCGCATGACCGGCGTAGGCTTGACGGAGCCGGCCCAGCGAGCGGAGGTGCCGGCTTTGCCGGCACTGGAGCGGGAATGAGCGCTGTCGCCGCCGAAATCCTCGGGCCCGAAGAGGAGGAGCTCGAGCAGTCGCTCCGGCCGCGCAAGCTGGACGAGTTCGTCGGCCAGGAGGGCGTCAAGGAGCAGCTCGCGATCGCGCTCGCGGCCGCGAAGGCGCGCGGCGAGGCGCTCGACCACGTCCTGCTCGTCGGCCCGCCCGGCCTCGGCAAGACGACGCTCGCGCAGATCGTCCGCGAGGAGCTCGGCGTCGGCATCCGCACCGTCGCCGGCCCGGCGCTGGAGAGGAAGGGCGACATGGCCGCGATCCTCACCGGCCTCGAGCTGAAGGACGTCCTCTTCATCGACGAGATCCACCGGATCAACCGCTCGATCGAGGAGATCCTCTACCCGGCGCTCGAGGACTTCCGGCTCGACATCATCGTCGGTCAAGGTCCCGCGGCGCGGACGCTGACGCTCGACCTGCCGCAGTTCACGCTCGTCGGCGCGACCACGCGGACCGGCCTGCTGACCACCCCGCTGCGCGACCGCTTCGGGATGACGTTCCGGCTCGGCTACTACGACGCCGACCAGCTGAGCGCGATCGTCCACCGCTCGGCCGGGATCCTGGGGGTTTCGATCGAGGAGGAGGCGTGCGCCGAGATCGCCAGCCGCTCGCGCGGGACGCCGCGGATCGCGAACCGGATCCTCCGGCGTGTCCGCGACGTCGCCGAGGTGCGCCACCAGGGCGCCGTCACGAACGCCGTCGCGCGCGAGGCCCTCGACCTGATGGAGATCGACGAGGAGGGGCTCGAGGGCACCGATCGCGAGCTGCTGCACGCGATCGCGTTCAAGTTCGAGGGTGGCCCTGTCGGCCTCTCGACGCTCGCCGTCACGCTCGGCGAGGAGTCCGACACGATCGAGGACGTCTACGAGCCGTACCTGCTCCAGCTCGGCTTCCTCCAGCGCACGCCGCGCGGACGCGTGATCACCAAGCTCGGCCGTGCTCACATAGGCGCGCCCGCGGCTCCCGAGCCGCGCCTGTTCGACTGACGCAGCCGTCGCTAGATTCGGAGGCGTGACCCATCCAGAGCTGAAGGCGGAGCAGGCGTACGTCGACCACGCCTACGCGTGCCTGGAGCGGATGCGGGAGATCGTGCTGCGGGCGGGCGATGCGGCCGACGGCGAGGTCGCGCAGGCCGCGCTCGATGCGTGGGCGGCGAAGCGGCTCGCGACGTTCGAGGACGCGGAACGGGGGCTCATGTTCGGCCGGCTCGACTTCGAGGCGGTCGAGCGGGCGCTCTACGTCGGCCGGCGCTGGGTGCACGACGACGAGGGGGAGCAGGTCGTCGTCAACTGGCAGGCGCCGGCGGCAAGGCCGTTCTACACGGCGACGCCGCAGGACCCGCAGCGCGTCACGCTCCGGCGCCGCTTCCGTGCTCAGGGGCGCAAGCTGGTCGACATCGCCGACGAGGCGCTCGACGGGTCGACGCTCGACGGGGCCAGCGTCGGCGACTTCCTGCTCGAGGAGCTCGAGCGCAGCCGCGACACGCACATGCGCGACATCGTCGCGACGATCCAGGCCGATCAGTACCGCCTGATCACCCGCGAGCCCGGCCGTCCGCTCGTGATCCAGGGTGGGCCGGGAACCGGGAAGACGGCCGTCGGCCTCCACCGTGCCTCGTGGCTGATCTACACCGAGCGGGAGAAGAATGCGCGCAGCCGCGTGCTCGTCGTCGGGCCGAACCGGACGTTCATGGAGTACGTCTCGCACGTGCTGCCCGCCCTCGGCGAGGGGAGCGTGGAGCAGCTCGCGGTCTCCGAGCTCGTCGCCGGCGTCGAGCTCACGCTGAGAGACACGTCCGACGTCGCGCGGCTGAAGGCGGACACGCGGCTGGCCGACGTGATCGCCCACGCGGCGGAGCTGCGGCTCGCCTCCGAGCCCGAGGAGCTGATCCTGAAGCTCGAGGGCGAGTACATCCGCGTGCGGGTGCGCGAGCAGCAGCGTCTGCTCGAAGAGATCCGCGAGCAGCACGGGACGACCGCGGCCGCCCGCGAGCGCTTCCGGATGGGGATCGTGCGCAGCTTCTATGCCGAGTACGGCCGGCTCCTGCAGGGCGGCGCAATCCGCGACGGCGAGCAGGTCGAGAAGGCGCTCAAGGCGAACGGCTACCTGAACCGCATGCTCGAGCTCGCCTGGCCGGCGGTGACTCCGGAGAAGCTCGTGCGTTCGCTGTTCACGACGCCGGCGTTCCTCGCCGAGGCGGCCGAGGGAGTCCTCGACGAGGACGAGCAGAAGCTGCTTCGCCGGCGCGGCACGGGCTGGGGCGAATGGGACGTGCCGCTGCTCGACGAGGCGCACGCGCTGGTCGGCGAGCCGGCGCGCACCTACGACCACGTCATCGTCGACGAGGCACAGGACCTCTCGCCGATGCAGCTGCGGATGATCGCGCGGCGCGCCCGTCAAGGAGCTCTGACGATCCTCGGCGATGTCGCCCAGGGAACCGGCCCCGTCACGTACGCGAGTTGGGGCGAGGTGTTGCCGCATCTCCCGAACGGCGACGACGCCGAGGTCGAGGAGCTCCTCCACGCCTACCGCGTCCCGCGGGAGATCATGGAGCTCGCGCTGCCGTTGCTCGACACGATCGCGCCGGGGATCGAGCGGCCGCTCGCGTACCGGGTCGGTGCCGCCGAGCCGGTGATCCGGCAGGTCGACGAAGGCTCGCTCCTCCGCGAGGCGTACCACGAGGCGGGGAGGCTGGCCGGTGAGGACGGCCTCGTCGCGCTGATCGTCCCGGACGAGCTCGTCGAGCCGGCGCTCGCGCACGAGAACGCGTTCGACAGCATCCCGCTGCTGACCCCGCGCGAGGCGAAAGGGCTCGAGTTCGACCACGTCATCGTCGTCGAGCCGGCGCTCATCGCCGCTCACGAGCGAGGCCTGCGGGAGCTCTACGTCGCGCTGACCCGACCGACGACGACGCTGGTGGTCGTCCATGCGCGCCCGCTCCCGCCCGAGCTCGGCCCGAGGATCTCGGCCCGATCGGGACGATCCGTCAGTTCACGCTGAGTCGGGCAGAGCCCGCGAGCCCGATCGGATTCTCGCTGCCCAGCGAATGAGCGCGGGCGCGAGCGCCAGCGCGACGATGTCGAACCAGACGTAGCCGGAGGCGACGCCGCTCGGCGGGTTCCCCTGGGGCACGGACGTCCCCGGGATCGTGACCGCCCACTCCCACGTGCCGATCGCGGTGCCGTAGAGCTCGAGCCAGGCGACGACGAGGAAGACGCCCGCGTAGATCTCGGGCGCCCGGCCGCGGATCAGATAGACGGCCAGCAGCGCCGCTCCGATCGCGCCGCCGACGTCGGCGCGCGGCAGGACGGTCACGCCCGCGATCCCCCAGCCGACCACGGCCACGAGCGCGACGCAGACGAGCAGCTGCTTCCGCGGCGCCGCCCAGACGGCGAGCGAGGCGCCGGCGAGGTAGACGAGGCCGTGACAGGGCGGCACGAACGACGGCAGGTTCTCGAGCCGGTAGGTGTAGACGCCCCAGATGATCGAGCCCACGATCTCGGCGCAGGTGGCGACCACCACGACGACGAGCGTCTGGGCGCGGAGCAGGGGAGGGAGGCCGCGAAGGGCGAGCGCGAGCGCGATCCAGGCGGCGAGGCCGAGCAGCAGCTGAGCCCGGGCGTCGACCTGCGTGTCGACGGCGAGCACGACGCCGATGAAGGACAGGATTGCGAGCGTGCGCGTCAACGGCGGAACTGGAGCTCGTGCCAGGAGGGCACCGGCGCAAGCTCGAGCAGCGCACGGCCCCCACGGGGCTCCGCGTAGCCGAAGTCGCCGCTGTCCTCGTCCCAGGCGACCTCGAGCAGCCCTTCCTTGACGCGGTGGTCGAGCCAGGCACCGCGGAAGACGAGCTTGCGCAGCCAGTAGACGAGCGACTCTCCTTCCAGCAGGCCGACACGCTCCCAGTGACGGACGAGGTAGCGCCCGAGCTGGCTGCGGGCGTCGGCGATGCGGCCGTCCGCGGCGAGCTCGACGAGGTCGGCGGTCTCGTCCTCGTCCAGGTCGTTCGAGCCGATCAGCCCGAGCCGGACGGCCGCGGCGGTGATCCGCTCTTCGAAGTCCTCGGCGTTGAAGCCGAAGCGGTACCCGAGGAACTCCACCACGTACTCGTCGCCGGAGGCGTAGTTCGGCTCGCTCATCTGCGTCGAAGGGTACCCTCGTGCCGTGGACAGACGGCTCGTGCTTCCGATGATCTTCATCGTCCTGGCTGTGTGGCTCGTCGGCACCTGGGTGACGAAGTTCACGCTCTCGGAGATGGCCGTCTTCACCCCGATCGCGATCCTCGCGCTCGGCGCCTTCGCGGGCGTGATCCTGCTCTGGGTGAAGATCGTGCGCGAGTCGCTCCGCGGCCGCAACCGCACCGATCCCTGACGCGTCCGCTAGGGACATGTCTGGGGTCAGACCCCGTCGTGTCCTGAACCGCCACGTAACATCCGGTCGCGAAATCCACCTGGTGCAGGGACTTCTGTCTCATGCCGTCAGTGGCGCTTTCGGACGTGACGGGGTCTGACCCCGGACATGGCGGATTCGGCCGCCGCCGACCAGCGCCGTCCGATGCCCTCCGTACCGTCGTCAGCCCATGCGCGATGGTTCCTGGACGATCGAGCCCTGCGAGTACGCCGAGGTGAAGGCGCTCGCCGACGAGCTCGAGCTGGGCGAGGTGACGGCGTCGATCCTCGTGCGCCGCGGCTACGCGGACGTCGAGGAGGCCCGTCGCTTCGTCCGCGGCGAGATCGAGCCCCACGATCCCTTCCTGCTCGGCGACATGGCCGTTGCCGTCGAGCGGATCCGTGCCGCGATCGCCGCCGGCGAGCGCATCTGCGTCCACGGCGACTACGACGTCGATGGGATCTGCGCCACCTCGCTCGCCGTCCTGACGCTGCGGGAGCTCGGAGCCGACGTCGAATGGCACCTGCCGAGCCGCTTCGAGGAGGGCTACGGCGTCTCCGGCGACACGATCTCGCGACTCGCCGACGAGGGCTGCGCGCTCCTGCTCACCGTCGACTGTGGCATCACAGCCGTCGAGGAGGTGGCGGCTGCCAAGGCCCGCGGGCTCGAGGTGATCGTCACCGACCACCACCGCCCCGGCGACGTGCTCCCGGAGTGCCCGATCGTCGCGACCCGCCCCTCCGACTATCCCTTCCCTGAGCTCTGCGGTACCGGCGTCGTCTGCAAGCTCGCGCAGGCCCTCGGCGTCGACGTGGCGCCGTATCTCGACCTCGTTGCGCTGGCGACGATCGCCGACGTCGTGCCGCTGCTGGACGAGAACCGCTCGCTCGCGATCGCCGGTCTCCGCGCGCTCGCTCGCACGCAGCGCCCCGGCCTGCAGGCGCTGATGCAGAACGCCCGCGTCGATCCGGCCGCCGTCGACGCCGGCGCCGTCGGCTTCCGACTCGCGCCGCGGATCAACGCCGCCGGCCGCCTCGGCCGCCCCGACGCGGCGCTCGAGCTCCTGCTCACGACCGATGCGGACGAGGCGAGGCGCCTCGCCGACGAGTTGGAGACGCTGAACCGCGACCGCCAGGCCGTCGAGGACAGGATCCTGCGCGCGGCCGTCGCCGAGGTCGAGTCGTGGCCCGAGGCGAGGCGCCGCCGGCGGGGCTACGTGATCTGGGGCGAGGACTGGCACGAGGGTGTGATCGGGATCGTCGCCTCACGGCTGGTCGAGCGCTTCAACCGCCCGGTGGTCCTGATCGCGGGCGGCGACGGCGGCTGGAAGGGCTCGGGCCGTTCACTGCCGGCGTTCGACCTACATGGCGCGCTCGGCGCGTGCGCGCAGCACCTGAAACGCTTCGGCGGTCACCGCGCAGCGGCAGGCCTCTCGATCGAGGCGTCCAGCCTGGAGGCGTTCGCGGAAGCGTTCGCAACCCACGCGGACGCCGTGCTCGAGGACGAAGACCTCGCGCCCGTGACCCGGATCGACGCGATCGTGCCGGGATCGGCGTTGACGCTCGGTCTCGCGACGGAGCTCGACCGGCTGGCGCCGTTCGGCCTCGGCAACCCCGATGTGACGCTGCTCGTGCCGGCGTGCGAGACGGTGCAGCCCGGTGTCGTCGGCGAGGGCAAGCATCTTCGCTTCCGCATCCGCCAGGGCGGCCGCGATGCGGGCTCCGCGATCGCCTTCGGGCTCGGCCCGCAGCTCGACCGCGTCGACCGGCCCGGGCGGCACGACATCGCCTGCAGGCTGAAGGAGAACCGCTGGAACGGGACCGTCTCGCCGCAAGTCGTCGTCCGCCGGCTCTTCGACACGCCCGCGGGCTACGAGGAGCTGCGCGAGCACCTCGGGATGCTCTGGAAGGCGGGCGAGGCGGCCTGGACGACCGACGCGCGCGAGATCTTCGCCGAGCTCGAGCTCGCCGACGGCGCCCGCCGCCAGCTCTACGAGTCGGCGACGTTCAGGGCGTTGCTGGCCGGGACGTCGCTCGAGCTACCGCGCGCCGCCTAGTCGGCCGGGCGCCGGCTACGCCCGCAAGGAGCTCAGCGAGACACGGTTTCGGCGCGGAACGTGAGCCCGGCGCGACCCTGCGGCCTCGTCCAGAGCGACGAGGAGGCGGGCGACGCGGACGGCCTTGCGCTCCCGGCGGCGGCGTGAAAAGGACATGGGAAGCATGCGTTCTCTGTCCTAACGGACACTCCTGCGGGGGAGATTCGCCCGCAGGGGGTCGGAGTACACTGGCCTCATGGCTGTCGTCGACGCCGAACGTCACCACCAGGACCTCGTCGATGAGCTGATTGCGGCCGTCGAGGCGTACAACCCCGGCGTCGACAAGGATCTCCTCGCGCGTGCATTCCGCTTCGCCGCGGCCGCGCACGAGGGTCAGACGCGCAGCTCCGGCGAGCCGTTCGTCCACCATCCGTGGGCGGTCGCGAAGATCTGCGCAGAGCTCCATCTCGACGAGCAGTCGCTCGCCGCTGCCCTCCTGCACGACGTCGTCGAGGACACCGACACCGAGCTCGAGGAGGTCCGCGCCGAGTTCGGCGACGAGATCGCGCAGCTGGTCGAGGGAGTCACGAAGCTGACCCGGACGACCTTCCAGACCCGCGAGCAGTCGGACGCCGAGAACTACCGGAAGATGATCGTCGCGATGGCGCAGGACGTCCGCGTCATCCTGATCAAGCTCGCCGACCGGCTTCACAACATGCGCACGATCGAGTACCAGGGCAAGCAGGCCCAGGTCCGCAAGGCGAAGGAGACGCTCGAGGTCTACGCGCCGCTCGCCCACCGCCTCGGCATCCACGCGATCAAGTGGGAGCTCGAGGACCGCTCGTTCGAGATCCTGCACCCCCGCAAGTACGCCGAGATCAAGGCGATGGTGGCCGACCGGCGCGCCGACCGCGAGGCGGCGGTCGCGAAGGCCGGCGAGGTCCTCGGCGCCGAACTGGCGAAGGTCGACATCCCCGCCGAGATCGCCGGCCGCGCGAAGCACTTCTACTCGATCTACGACAAGATGGCCAAGAAGGGCCGCGAGTTCAACGAGATCTACGACCTGACCGCGATGCGCGTAACCGTCGAGCGCGCCGGCGACGAGGGGACGCGCGACTGCTACGGCGCGCTGGGCCTGATCCACTCGCTCTGGAAGCCGATGCCGGGGCGGTTCAAGGACTTCATCGCGATGCCGAAGTTCAACCGCTACCGCTCGCTGCACACGACCGTGATCGGGCCCGAGGGAACGCCGCTCGAGATCCAGGTGCGGACGCGCGAGATGCACGAGGAGGCGGAGTACGGGATCGCCGCGCACTGGCTCTACAAGCGCGGCAAGGGCAAGCAGGACGACGACTGGCTCGCCTGGGTGAAGTCGCTGCTGGACTGGCAGCAGGACGAGGCCGACCCGCGCGAGTTCATGAAGACGTTCCGCACCGACCTCTTCGACGACGAGGTCTACGTCTTCACGCCGAAGGGCGAGGTGAAGACGCTGCCTCAGGGCGCGACCCCGATCGACTTCGCCTACGCCGTCCACACCGATGTCGGCCACAAGACCGTCGGCGCGAAGATCAACGGCCGCATCGTCCCGCTCCACTACCGGCTCAAGAACGGCGACTTCGTCGAGATCCTCACCTCGAAGTCGGGTCGCGGGCCTTCGCGCGACTGGATGAGCCTGGCCGCGTCGTCGCGGGCGCGCAACAAGATCCGGCAGTGGTTCCAGCGCGAGACGCGCGGCGAGACGGAGGCGAAGGGCCGCGAGCTGCTCGACAACGCGCTCAAGGGACAGAACCTCCCCTACCGCAAGCTCCAGGGCTCCGCCGTCCTGGCGCAGGTGATCCGGGAGACCGGCTTCCGCAAGGCCGAGGACTTCTATGTCGCGCTGGGCGCCGGGAAGCTGCAGTCGGGTCAGATCGTCAACAAGGTGCTGAACCGGCTGAAGACGGACGAGGTCGCCGAGGAGGCGGTCGTGCCGCTGAAGCCGCCGAAGGCGCGTTCGACGGTCGCCGGCGAGAGCCTCGGGATCAAGGTGCAGGGGATCGACGACGTGCTCGTGCGGCTGGCGAAGTGCTGCACGCCGGTGCCGGGCGACCCGATCCTCGGCTACATCTCCCTCGGCCGCGGGATCACGATCCACCGCGAGGACTGCCCGAACGCGAAGGCGCTGATGCGGAACCCGGAGCGGTTCACGCCGGTGGAATGGGAGGGGACGGCGACGACGTCGAGCTTCCGCGTCCAGATCGCCGTCGACTCGTTCGACCGGGCGCGCCTGCTCGAGGACGTCGCCCGCAGCTTCGCGGAGCACGGCGCCAACATCGTCTCCTACGGCGGTGTCGTCGAGGACGGGATGGCCCGCAACTGGTACACGGCCGAGGTCGGCGACGTGAAGGAGCTCAGGGCGCTCCTGAACGTCCTCCGCAACCTCGAAGGCGTCTTCGACGCCTACCGCAAGACGACGTCGAGCTAGGCGGCGTCGTCCGGCTCGACCTCGCGCGGGCCGCCGAAGCCCGGGCCGAAGCCGGGAGGGCCGAAGTTGCGGCCGAAGCCGGGACCTCCCGGCCCCTGAGGGCCGGGAAGTCACCGTTCACGATCGCCGTCGTCCGCTCTTTCAGGCCGGCGACGATCTCGTCGCGCTGTGCCTTGGTGATCCGGCCGGCCGCGACCGCTTCGTCGAGGCGCTTCGCCGTCCCAGCGACGATCGCCGCGACCAGCCCGTCGACGGACTTGCCCTTGTCCTTCGCGACCTCCGCGAGCGTGTCCCCGTCCCGAAGCCGCAGGCGCAGGGCGTCCTCGCTGACGCCGAGGAACGCAGCTGCGACGTCGAGGTCGCGGAAGCCGCGGTGGGCGAACCCTCGTGGGCCGGCGAAACCGGCCCCGCCGAAGAGCGGGAAGTCGCCGCTCTCGATCCGCTGCTTCATCGTCCTCCCCTGCGCCTCGGTCAGCCACCCCGCCTTGACCGCCTCGTCGATCCGGTTCTCGAGTGCCTTCTGGAGCGCGTCGTTCAGCTTCGCGGGGTCGACGCCGAGCTGCTTGGCCGCGTCCGCGACGACGCCTTGCTCTCCTCCTTCGGCGTCAGCCGGTCGGCGGCGACGGCGCCGCTGGCGCCGACCACGGCGAGGGCGGCGCCGGCGCTTGCTGCGAGCTTCGTGCGCTTCTTCATGTCGTGCTCCCTTCGGTCGCTGGCTGATCAGGCGCTCGGGCGCGTGCCGAGCGTGACGGTGACGGTCTGGGTCGTGCCGTTTCGCGTCACGGTCAGCTCGACCTGGTCGCCGGGCTGCTTCGAGTCGACGAGCCGCCGGAGCTCGTCGGCCGAGCCGATGGTCGTGCCGCCGACCTTCGTGATCACGTCGCCGCTCTTGAGACCGGCCCGGGCTGCGGGCGTCCCAGAGCGCACCTCGGCGAGGCGTGCGCCGGCGGTGGCGGTGGAGTCGTCGATCGCGACGCCGAGATAGGCGTGCTCGACCGAGCCGTTGTCGATCAGGGCGCCGGCGATCCGCGAGATCGTGTTCGACGGGACGGCGAAGCCGACGCCGTCGTTGCCGCCCGAGTCGCTCTCGATCTGCGAGTTGACGCCGATCACGTCGCCGTGCATGTCGAGCAGCGGGCCGCCCGAGTTGCCGTGGTTGATCGCCGCGTCGGTCTGGATCGCGTTGTCGATGGAGAAGTTGTTCGGCGAGGTGATCTGACGGTGCAGCGCGCTGACGATGCCGGTCGTGACCGTCTGCTCGAGCCCGAACGGGCTGCCGATCGCAATCACGCCGTCGCCGACCTCGACCGCCGAGGAGTCTCCGAGCTCGAGCGGCTTGAGCAGCGATGCGGGTGCATCGACGTCGATCACGGCGAGGTCGGTCGACGGATCGGCGCCGACAACCGTGGCCGAGTACGTCCTGCCGTTCGCGAACTTGACCGACACCGACTGGGCGCCGTCGACGACGTGCTGGTTCGTGACCACGTGCCCCTGGGTGTCGTAGACGAAGCCGGACCCGGTCGCCTGCTGCGTGCCGTCGGTCCCGCCCATCGGACTCGCCTGACCCGCCGAAGTGACGGTGATCTCGACGACCGAGTCGCCGCTCTGCTTGTAGATCTCGCCGACCGTCTCAGTGGTGGAGCGCGCCGCGGTGGCGGCGCTCGTGACGGTGACCTGGGCCGGCGTCGCCGTGGACGTGCTGTCGTCGAAAACGATCGTGAGCGCCGCGACGCTCGCCGCGCCCAGGAGGGCGGCGCTCATCATCGCGGTCGCGAGTGCTGTGCGTGAGTTCTTGAAGACCTGCATGGCCGTGGTTCCTTTCGAGTACGTCGTCGTGACATCAGCAGACCAGTCGCGTCTAAGCCGAAGCTGAGATGCACCTAAGAAATGGCTAAGAATCCGCGCGGCCCCGGCCGTGGGGGACCGGCCGGGGCGCGGGAGGGGAGGGGAACGCGAGCGTCAGGCGTCGGGGCCTGCGGCGCTCGGCTCCAGGCTCGGCGGAGGCCCGCCAGGCCCGCCGCGGAAGCCGAACGCGAACTCGCCGTTGACGACGTCGTCGATGCGCGACTCGAGGTCGGCGAGGATCGACGTCCGCTGGGCCGCCGTCAGCTGGCCGGCCGCGACCTTCTGCGTCGAGATCGGCCTTGGCGGCGGCGACGAGCGCCTGTTCGAGCCCCGCCGCGGTCTTGCCGTTGGCCTTCGCGATCTCGGCGAGCGTGTCGCCGTTCTCGAGGCCGGCGCGGAGCTTCGCCTCGGTGATGCCGAGATAGTCGGCTGCCGCGGCGAAGTCGACGAAGCCGTGGTGGCCGCCGCGATGACCGAAGCCGGGCCCGATCCCGACCAGCGGGACCTCACCGGTCTGCGATCCGCTGCTTCAGCTCGGCTGCCTGCGCCGCCGTGATCGTGCCCGCCTCGAGGGCGGCGTCGACCCGGTTCTCGAGCGCCTGCTTCAGCGCCGCGTCGAGCTTGTCGGCGCTGACGCCGAGCTGCTTGGCCGCATCCGCGACGATCGCGTCGCTCTCCTCCGTGGGCGAGAGCTGGTTCGCGGCGACGGCAGCGCCGCCGCCGATCACGGCAGCCAGCGCAGCCGTGCCGCCGGCGATCTTGAGCTTGAGTGCCTTCATCTGCCTGCTCCTTTCGGGTGCGTTGCGTTGACACACCCAGCTTCCGTGGGCGGCCTAAGAACGCCCTGAGCGGCGGCCGTAGAAGTTCCTAAGAGTTGGCGGCCGCGACGGCCGGCGCTGCGGCGAGGCGGCCGTCGCGGATGCCGAGGCGACGCTGCGCGCGGCCGGCGAGGCCCGCGTCGTGGGTGGCGACGATGACGGTCGTACCGCGGTCGGCGGCGAGGCCGGCGAGGATGTCGATGATCTCGCTCCCGGTCGTCGAGTCGAGATTGCCGGTCGGCTCGTCGGCGAGGATCACGTGCGGCTCGACGGAGAGTGCGCGGGCGATCGCGACGCGCTGCTGCTCGCCGCCCGAGAGGTGCGCCGGCAGGTGATCGGCGCGCTCGCGCGAGGCCGACCTCGGCGAGGAGCGCCTCGCGCGCGCTGGCGCAGCCCGACCGCGGAGACTCCGGTCGGGGCGAGCTTCGCCTGGACGTTCTCGAGCGCGGTCAGCGTCGGGATCAGGTTGAACTGCTGGAAGACGAATCCGAACGAGCGCAGGCGGAGCTCGGCAAGCTCCCCGTCGCGAAGCTGGGCGAGGTCGCGTCCCTCGAAGAGAATGCGTCCGCTGGAGGGCCGGTCGAGCGCGCCGAGGAGCTGGAGCAGCGTCGTCTTACCGGAGCCGCTCGGGCCCTCGAGCGCGACGAACTCGCCCGCCTCGATCGTCAGGCTCACGTCCTGCAGCGCGTTGACGATGAGCTGCCCGCGGACGAAGGCCTTGCCGACGTCGATCAGCTCGCACTGGCTCATTCGACCGTCCTGAGAGCATCGGCGGGGCGGAGGCGTGCGGCCCGAGCTGCGCCCGCCGCGCCGGCGAGCAGGCCTCCGAGGACGGCGAGAAGGAAGCCGCCGACCATGATCGAGACACCCACGGGCGCCGACGAGCGAGACGGCGTCGGACGTGGTGCGAGTCGCCTGCTCGACACCGAAGAGGCTGCCGCCGCCGGTCGTCGAGCTGGCGCTCAGCGTCGGTCCGAACGCCGCCGACGCCGAACGCGACCGCGACGCCGAGGAGAACGCCGAGGACGCCGCCGAGCACGCCCGTGGTGAGCGACTCGGCGGCGACCTGGCGCACGACCTTGCCCTGCGTCCAACCGAGCGCCTTGAGCGTGCCCAGCTCGCGCACCCGCTTGCCGACGGACGAGAGCGCGAGCAGCGCCGCGAGCAGGAACGCGGCGACTGCGGCGACGATCGAGAGGGCGAGGCCGAGGTTGTGCGAGAGGTTGGCGGCGTCGACGAGCGAGCCGCTGATGGTGCCGGCGACCTGCTTCGCGCTCGCGACCTCCGCCTGGTCGTACGGTGTCTCGCAATCCGCTTCTCGACGGCGGCCACGGAGGCGCTGTCGTCGGCGCGGACGAGCACGACGTTGACGAGATTCTTCTGGCCCGAGAGCTTCTGGAGCTGCGCGAGCGGCAGGTAGACGTCGACGCCCTGGCCGCCGAGCGGCGGCTTCGACGAGTCCGACGACCGTGAACGACGTCCCGTTCAGGTTCGAGCTTCGACCCGACCTTCAGCGAGTTCCGGCCTGCGTACGTCGCGGAGACGAGTGCCTCGCGCCCGCCCTTCAGGTAGCGCCCCGCGATGACCTGCGACGTGGTCACGAGCCCCATGTCCGGGTCGCCCATCTGGACGCCGCCGATCGTGTACGACTCGCTCGTGATGTCGGTCTGCGGCGGGTCGAGCACCTGCTGCAGCGTCTCCCGCGGCGTCGTGATCGTCGCGCGGAACCGCTGCATCCGCTCGGGCAGGCAGCTCGCGAACGCGCCGGGGCCGATCCCGCCCCCGCTGGGGCCCGCTCCCTGCTGGTCGCCGAGCCCGCCGGGATTGGCGCCGCCGCCGCCCTGCCCCTGCTGCGGCAGTGTGACGCCCTGTTTGGCGAGGCAGTCGCGGATCTTCGCCTGCTCGGCCGCCGTCGGCGGCGTGATCGCCCGGTTGACATCGATCTGGTCGCCGCCGGTCTGGATCTGCGCGACGATCTTCGGCACCTTGCCCTCCTGGTGAACGGCCTGAAGGGTGAGGCCGGACGAGACCGCGGCGACGCCCTCGAGGCCGGCGATCTCCTTCGCCTGCGCCTCGGTGAAGGTCAGCTGCGTCCCCGGCAGGAAGAAGTCGTGGACGAAGTGCGTCCCGGCCTTGCCGAGCTTGGAGAGGTCGGTGATCACGGCCTGGTTCGCCTCGACGACGTCGCGCCCGCCGCCGCCGCCGCCGAACGGCCCGCCGCCCGCATCCTCCTGCGCGGCGCGCGTCACGGTCAGGTCGGTGCCGATGCCCGCGAGCGGGTCGAGCGTCGCGCTCTGCGCCTCGTCGAGACCCTTCGAGAGACTCGAGATCGCGATCACGAGGCCGACGCCGACGGCGAGGCCGAGCAGCGTCAGAATCGTGCGGCCTCGGCGTCGGGTCAGCTCGGCGCGCAGGTAGCGGAGGTAGAACACGGACGGATCGAACCATGCTCGCCTAAGAACGGGCTTAAGACTTCGCGTTGCAGGCTCAACCTCATGAGCGTGCCGCCGCCGTCGGCGCGGTCGGCGACGACGGTGCCGCCGTGCGCCTCCGCCACCTGGCGGACGATCGCGAGCCCGAGGCCGGAGCCCGGCATCCCGCGCGCGGACGGCGCCCGGTAGAAGCGGTCGAAGACGAACGGAAGGTCGGCCTCGTCGATCCCGGGGCCGTGGTCGCGCACGGTCAGCTCGCCGTCGCGCACCGTCACCTCGACCTCGCCGCCCGGTGGGCTCCACTTCGCCGCGTTGTCGAGCAGGTTCGAGACGGCACGCTCGACTGTCGCCGGGACGCCCCGGATCAGCGATTCCTCGAGCTCGGGCTTGAAGCTGACGCCCGGCCGGTTGCGGCGGGTGCGCTCGATCGCGTCCGCGGCGACGAGATCGAGGCGGACGTCCTCCGGCTCGGCCGGTGCCTGGTCGCCGCGCGCGAGCTCGACCAGCTCCGCGATCAGCGCCGTCATCTCCGTCAGCTGCTCGGTGACGTCGCGCAGCAGGGCCTCCCGGTCCGCGGCGGGCATGGCCTGGTCGCGCGCGAGCACCTCGATGTTCGTGCGCAGGCTGGTCAGCGGCGTCCGGAGCTCGTGCGACGCGTCGGAGACGAGCTGGCGCTGTGCCCGCGCCGAGTCCTCGAGTGCCCCGAGCATCGTGTTGAACGTCGCCGCGAGCCGCGAGAGCTCGTCGGTGCCGGATGCGTCGATCCGGCGCGAGAGGTCGCGCGTCTCCGACACCTCCTCCGCCGTCCTGGTCAGCCGTTGGACCGGTGCGAGCACGGCCTTCGCGACGACGAGCCCGAGTGCGGCCGCGAGCGCGATCCCGACGGCGGCGATCAGGAACAGGAGCACCCGGATCCGGTCCAGTGCAGCGTCGACCTCGTCCAGCGGTCGCGCGATCTGCAATGCGAGCCCGGGACGGTTGACGGGGACGCGTGTAGACACGCAGATGCGTGCCCGAGACACGCACGTCGACGAAGAATGGGCCACGGTCCCCCGCTGCGGTCAACCGCGCTCGCTCGGTGACCGGTAGGTCGACGGTCGACCCGGGGGGAACGATCGCGTCTCCATCCGAGGTGATGAGCTGCGTGATCCCCGCGGCTCCGCCGAAGCGATTCTGCGGCAGGTCGAGCTGCGGCTCGCCGGTCACCGGGGTCGGTGCCGACGCGCAGAGGGACTCCGACGCGCTCGCGCAAAGCGTCGTCGACCTGGCCGCGGAGCTCGTTCCGCACGAGCGCGTAGGTGATCGCCGACGTCGCCGCAACCGCGATCGCGACCGCGAGCGCAACGGCAAGGGTGAGCCGGGCGCGAAAGCTCACGGCTCCCGCTCCGGTGCCGGCAAAGCCGACACCTCCGCTCCTGGCGGCTCCGTCAAGCCTACGCCGCCTCGCGAAGTGCGTAGCCGACGCCGCGGATCGTCTGGATCAGGCGTGGCTTGCCGCCCTGCTCGGTCTTGCGCCGGAGATAGCCGATGTAGACGTCGAGCGAGTTCGAGCCGAAGCCGAAGTCGTAGCCCCAGACGCGCTCGAAGATGATCGAGCGCGTCAGCACCTGGCGCGGGTTGAGCAGGAAGAGCTCGAGCAGCGTGAACTCGGTGCGCGTCAGCTCGATCGCGTCCCCGCCGCGGTGCACCTCGCGCGTGGCCGGGTCGAGCTCGACGTCGGCGAAGCGGAGCACGTCGCCGTCCTCGGCCGGCGCGGCTCGGCGCAGCAGCGCCCGCAGGCGCGCCAGCAGCTCCTCGAGCGCGAACGGCTTGACGACGTAGTCGTCGGCGCCCGCGTCGAGACCGGCGACGCGGTCTGCGACCTCGTCCCGTGCGGTCAGCATCAGCACCGGCAGAGCGCTGCCCTGACTGCGGAGCCGGCGGCAGGTCTCGAGCCCGTCGAGCCGTGGCATCGAGACGTCGAGCACGACGGCGTCGACGGTGTTCTCGCTGAGGCGGTCGAGCGCCTCCTGCCCGTCGCCCGCGAGCTCGACCTCGTAGCCCTCGAGCTGCAGCGCTCGGCGGAGTGACTCCCGCACGGCGGGCTCGTCGTCGACGACCAGGATCCTCATGGGGGACATTCTGCGCATGGACATGAACGCCGCCTAAGAACGAGGTTCACTCGAACGGGGGATCATCCCTCGATCGAGGGGGGTAGCTCGATCAGGGGATGGACGGGAGCGAAATTCCGACTACAACGTGAGATAAGGGGAGAGGGGTTGCGGGCGACTGCGGCGCCCGTCCGGAGAGGCCACATCTTCGGCGGGCGCGCCGCCCAAGGGCGTCTTCTGCGACTGCGGGATGGGGGCTAGGGCGTCCGCCTCTCTCCACCCGTGCGGTCGGTCAGGCTTCGAGATCCGCGCCCTCGAAGGAGCGGATCAGGCCGCGGTACTCGTCCGGGATCTCGGCTGGGCGACGCTCCGCGAGGTCGACGAGGACGAGCGTCTGCGTCGCGGTCACCATCAGCTCGTCGTCCTCCATCCGGTAGGCGGCGCACTCGTAGGTCGTGCTCGTGCGCCCGATCCGCGCCGCCCGGACGAAGATCTCGAGCAGGTCGTCGAAGCGGGCCGGCGCGCGGTACTCGACCGTCGAGGCGCGCATGACGAAGTCGCGTCCCGCGATCCACGGCCCGGAGCCGCCAAGGTGGCGGTGGTACTCCGTCCTGGCGTGGTCGAAGTAGGGCAGGTAGCGGCCGTAGTAGACGACTCCCTGCGCGTCGGTGTCCGAGAACCAGACGCGGGCGATCGCCGAGTACTTGAACGGCGGCTTGCGGTCGGTGACCCGGCCGAGCTCGATCGTCGTCACGAGCGGATCAGGTCGAGCACCTCGTCCCGCTTCCGCTCCATCTGCTCCTGCGAGAACGCCTCCAGGTTGAGGCGCAGGAGCGGCTCGGTGTTCGAGGGGCGCACGTTGAAGTGCCAGTCGTCGTAGTCGACCGAGATCCCGTCGAGATGGGTGACGGTGCCGTCGGCGTAGCGCTCCTGTAGCTCCTGCAGCTTCGACGGCACGTCGGCGACGGGTGTGTTGATCTCGCCGGTGAGGAAGAACTGCTCGCGGTAGGGCGCAAGGATCTCGGAGAGCTTGCGGCCGCTCCCCGAGATCAGCTCGAGCAGGAGCAGGAACGGGACGACGCCGGAGTCGGCCTGGGAGAAGTCGCGGAAGTAGTAGTGCGCCGAGACCTCGCCGCCGAAGACGGCGCCCTCCTTGCGCATGCGGTGCTTGATGTAGGCGTGGCCGACGCGGTTGATCAGCGCGGTGCCGCCGGCGCGCTCGATCGTCTGCGGGACGGCGCGGCTCGCGCGGACGTCGTAGATGACGCTGCCGCCCTGCTCTTTCCGCAGGATCGACTCGGCGAGGAGCGCTGTGACGAAGTCGCCCGGCACGAACTCGCCGGTGTCGTCGACGAAGAAGCAGCGGTCGGCGTCCCCGTCGTAGGCGACACCGAGGTCGGCGTGCTCCTCCAGGGTCTTCGCGACGATGAACTCCCGGTTCTCCGGCAGCAGCGGGTTGGGCTCGTGGTTGGGGAAGCTCCCGTCGGGCTCGAAGTAGCAGGTGACCGCGTCGATCGGCAGGCGCTCGAGCACGGGCGGCAGCATCGCGCCGGCCATCCCGTTCGCCGCGTCGATCACGACCTTGAGCGGCTCGATCGCGGAGACGTCCACGAACGAGAGCACCTTGTCGACGAATCCGTCCCAGATGTTCTTCGCCGTCGCCTGACCGCGCGTCGCGGGCGGGCCGAACGGCTTCAGAGCGCGGTCTCGCACGTCCAGCAGCCCCGACTCGCCGCCCACCGGCAGCGCTCCCTCGCGCACGATCTTCATCCCGGTGTACTGCTTCGGGTTGTGTGACGCGGTGACGCAGACACCGCCGTCGAGACCGAGCTCGCCGACGGCGAAATAGACCATCTCCGTCCCGACCAGCCCCAGGTCGAGCACGTCCGCGCCGCCGTCGACGGCGCCCTCGATCAACGCCGCGGACATGGACGGGGAGGAGAGCCGCATGTCGCGGCCGACGGCGATCTGCTTCGGCCCGAACTGCTCGACGTAGGCGCGGCCGATCGCGTACGCGCCGTCCTCGTCCAGCTCGTCTGGATAGAGGCCGCGGACGTCGTAGGCTTTGAAGGCCTTGGGATCGAGCACGCGCTGACGCTAGCGCACGCGGGAGGACGAGGCTCGCAGCAGCCGTAGCCCAGCGGCTCGTAACTACAATTACGTGATGGAACGAAAGCTCGCGACCGTCCTCTTCGTCGATCTCGTCGGCTCGACCGAGCTGGTCGCCGCGCGCGATCCCGAGGTCGTCCGCCGGCGCGTCAACTCGTTCTTCGAGCACGTCTCGCATTGCATCACCACGCACGGCGGCATCGTCGAGAAGTTCGCCGGCGATGCGGTCATGGCCGCATTCGGGATCCCGCAGGCGCACGAGGACGACGCCGAGCGCGCTGTCCGCGCGGCCGCCGCGATCCTCGACTCCGTGCACGAGCTCGGGCTCGAGGCGCGGATCGGCGTCGAGGCGGGCGAGGTCGTCGCCGACGAGTCGGATTCGACGTTCGCGACCGGCGAGGCGGTCAACGTCGCCGCGCGGCTGCAGCAGGCCGCCCAGCCGGGCGAGGTCATGGTCGGGCCTTTTGCCCGGCGGCTGACGGCGAGCGTCGTCGAGACCGAGGAGGTCGGCCCGATCGACGCGAAGGGCTTCGGCGAGCCGCTGCTCGCATGGCGCCTGCTCGAGATCCGCGACAGCGACGGTCGGGTGCCGTCGGTCGCTGCGCCGTTCGTCGGCCGCGACTTCGAGCTCGAGCTGCTCGAGAACACGCTCGGCCGCGTGATCCGGCACAAGCGCGCGCACCTGTTCACGATCTACGGCGAGCCCGGGGTGGGGAAGAGCCGGCTCGCGCGCGAGTTCCTCGAGGGCGTCGAGGAGGCGAGCATCCTCGTCGGCCGCTCGCTTCCCTACGGCGAGGGCGTCACCTACTGGCCGCTCGCCGAGATGGTCAAGGTCGCGGCCGGGATCGCGGACGACGACCCGGTCCAGGAGGCGATCTCGAAGCTGCGCGCCCAGTGCGGCGACGACGCGGTTGCCGACCTGCTCGCGCTCGCCGTCGGCGTGCTCGAGGGAATCGAGACCGAGCGCAGCCAACAGGAGATCGCCTGGGCGGCGCGCGAGTGGGCCGCCGAGCTCGCCGACGCGAGGCCGCTGATTCTCGTTTTCGAGGACGTCCAATGGGCCGAGGAGCCGCTGCTCGAGCTGATCGAGCACCTGGCCGAGCGCGTCAAGGACGCGCCGCTGATGATTCTCTGCCTCGCCCGCCCGGAGCTGCTCGACATCCGCCCGAGCTGGGGCGGCGGCCGCCTCCGCGCCGCCGCGACCGAGCTCGAGCCGCTCGCGCCCGAGGAGAGCGAGGAGCTCCTCGACGCGCTGCTCGCCGACCGCGAGCTGCAGCCGTCGGAGCGGAAGACGCTGCTCGAGAAGACCGAGGGCAACCCGCTCTTCGTCGAGGAGACGACGCGGATGCTGCTCGAGGGCGGCGCCTCGTCGAAGCGGATCCCGGACACGCTCCAGGCCATGATCGCGGCGCGCATCGACCGGCTGCGCCGGAACGAGAAGCGTCTGCTCCAGCGCGCCGCCGTGATCGGCCGGATCTTCTGGGAGGGCGCCGTCTCCCACCTGATGCCCGAGGTTGACGACCTCGAGCCCGTGTTCGACGACCTGCTCCTGCGCGACTTCATCACCCGCGAGAGCCGCTCCTCGATCACCGGCGAGCACGCGTATCGCTTCAAGCACGTCCTCATCCGCGACGTGGCCTACGCGGGTCTCGCCAAGGGCGCGCGCGCCGAGCTGCACCAGCAGGTCGCCGACTGGCTGCACGGCGTCGCGGGCGAGGAGCTCGTCGAGATCCGCGCCTACCACCTCGATCACGCGGCGACGCTGCTGGAGGAGCTCGACGGCGAGGCGCCCGAGGAGCTCGCCAGGCGTGCCGCGGGCGCGCTCGAGAAGGCGGGCCGTCGCGCGCTGGCGCAGGAGGCGAACCAGGCTGCACGGCGCCTGCTCGTCCGCTCCGTCGAGCTCGAGCCGACGCTCCAGCGCCGCTTCCTCGCGGCCCGGGCCGCACGCCGGCTCGCCGACCTGCCGGCGCAGGCGGTCGAGATGGAGCGCGTCTTCGCCGACGCGACCGACGCCGGCGACGTCCGCCTCCAGGGCCTCGCGCTGACCGCGCTGGCCGAGAACGCCCTCCTCCGCGACGCCGATCTTCCCCGCGGCCGCGAGCTCGTCGAGCAGGCGCTCGTCCTCCTCGACGACGCGAAGCCCGAGGACCGGATCGAGGCGCTGGCGACCCGCGCGCGGATCGGCTGGTGGCTCGGCGACCTCGACGACGACGAGCGCTGGAACACGAAGGCGCTCGAGGTCGCGCGCGAGATCGGGCGCAAGGATCTCGAGGCGAGCGCCGTCGACGAGCTCGCGAGCTCGGCGATCGCGCGGCTCGACCTCGACCGGGGCATGCGGCTCGTGGCGGAGGCGCTCGAGCTCGCCGACGAGAGCGGCAACATCACCGTCCTCGGCTGGGCGCTCGTCTCGCAGGCCCGGATCGACTCATTGCGCGGCCGGCTCGACGAGGCTGCTGCCGGGCTCGCGCAGGCGGAGGAGCTTTTCTCCGAGTCCGGGGACCAGTGGGCGCTCGCCCGGGTCAACAACCACTTCGGCTGGGTCGAGCGGCGACGGGGCGACCTGCCTGCCGCCGAGCGTCGGTTCCGCGACGCGATCCGGATCCTGAAGCCGCTCGAGGACCGCGGGACGCTCTGCGAGAGCCAGCGCGGCCTGGCGCAGGTGCTCGTCTCGCTGAAGAAGATCGACGAGGCGGAGCGCTACGCGCTCGAGGCCCGCGAGACCGTCGGCCCCCACGACACGATCTCCCGCGCGACGACCCGGATGGCGCTCGGGATCGTGCGCGCCGCCCAGGGCCGCGACGAGGATGCCGAAGCGCTGCTGCGCGAGGCGGTCGCCGTCGTCGACGGGAAGCCGCTGCTGCTGATCCGGCGCGAGCTCGTGACCGCGCTCGCCCGCTTCCTGCGCGAGCGCGACCGTATCGACGAGGCGGAGGAGTACGAGGCCGAGCTGGCCGACTACGAAGCCGCGCTCGCCCCCGCCTGAGCCTCGAGCACGGCCTTGATCGCCTGCGACGAGCTCTCGTCCGGCGACTCGGAGATCACGGTCGCCCGCCGCTCGAAGCGGCCGAGCGCGTCCCGCAGCGGCTCTGCGCGCAGCGTCCCCTCGCCGTAGGGGAGGTGCTTCGTCTCGTTCCGGTTCGCGTAGGCGATGTCGGAGAAGTGGATGTGGAAGGGCTCGCCGGGGCCGAGCACGGCGTCGGCGCTCTCGAGCACCGCGGCGAAGCCGTCGACGTCGGTGAAGGCGCCGTCCGTGGTCGCGTGCATGTGCGCGAAGTCGATCACCGGCCGCACCCAGTCGAGGCGCGACGCGATCTCGACGACGTGGTCGATCGAGCCGAGCTCGCTGACGCGGCCCATCACCTCGACCCCGAACGGGACGGCGCGGTCCTTCGACTCGAGCTTCTCGCGCAGCTTCCTCAGCGAGGCGACGACGTCGTCGATCGTCTGCTCGGGCGTGCGGCCGAGCCAGAAGCCGGGGTGGATGACGATCACCTCGGCGCCCGCGGCGGCGGCGATGCCGGCGGTGCGGTCGAGTGCGCCGAGCGCCATCTTCGACTTCTTCTCATCGGGGTGGCCCGGGAACGCGAACAGCGGTGCGTGCACGGACAGCGCGATGTCCTGGGTGCGCGCGAGCTCACCCAGCCGCTCGGCCCACGGGTAGTCGAGCCAGAAGCCGCTCTCGAGGTCGAGCTCGCAGGCGGAGTAGCCGCGCTCGACGAGCAATTCGACCGCGAGGTCGGGCGACTCCCGCGAGGGACAGCGAGCAGGGCCGACGCGGATCGCTCCCACGAGCCGACCGTACCGGATCACCTGCAATGTC
The DNA here is from genome assembly GCA_963705515.1 of uncultured Gaiellaceae bacterium. Classification (GTDB taxonomy): domain Bacteria; phylum Actinomycetota; class Thermoleophilia; order Gaiellales; family Gaiellaceae; genus Gaiellasilicea. The sequence goes on along the minus strand of CAVPJV010000007.1, from coordinate 85,016 downwards.
GTCCGATGGGGGTCCTACCCTTTTCCACATGGCGAAGGCACCGACCCGCATCGACCTGCTCGAGCTCGACATCGACCTCCGGCTCGCCGACCTCTGGCGGGAGGCGGCAGAGGTGTCCGAATGGAACCTCGAGGTGATGGCCGCGTTCATCCGGGCCGCCTACGGCAAGGGATACTGCGACGCGCTGACCGAGGACGATCCCGGCTCGCTCTGCCACGACCACGGCTACCGCATCCCCGCCCGGCGCGAGACCGCGCCCCGTTCGGTCTAGCCGAGCTACGATCCACACGTGGCACGGAAGCGCAATCCCGCGCGGCTCGTCATCGCGCTGTCGGTCGCGGCGGTGCTTGCAGTCTTCCTGCTCTACACCTCGATCGCAGGCGGCAGCACGCCGTCGGTCGCGCCCAGCGAGCTGGGCGGGCAGACGGGCGTCGTCTCGCTCGCCGGCCGCGTCCAACCCGGCTACAAGGGCGATGCCTACGGCGACGGGCTTCGCTTCCGGCTCCGGGACATCAAGGGCGGCTCGACGAAGACGGTGACGGTCGTCTACACGGGCTCGGTCTCGGATCAGTTCCGCGCCGGCCGCGAGGTCTCGGTCAAGGGCGAGCTGCGCAACGGCACCTTCGTCGCGGTCAAGGATTCGCTCGTGACGAAGTGCCCGTCGAAGTACACGGCCAAGAAATCCTCGTAGATGCCTGAGCTCGGCCGCGCCGCGCTCGTCGCCACGCTCGGTCTCGCGGTCTACGCCGTCGTCGCCGGCTCGTACGCCGCCTGGAAGGGTCGTCGCCGGCTCGCGCTCTCCGCCCAGAACGCTCTCATGGCTGCGTTCGGGACGAGCATCGTCGCCTCGCTCGTCCTCGTTGCGGCGCTGATCCGGCACGACTTCTCGTTCGTCTACGCCGCCGAGCACACGAGCCGCGAGCTGCCCACCGGCTACACGATCTCCGCGTTCTGGGGCGGGCAGGAGGGCTCGCTGCTGCTCTGGCTGCTGATCCTGACGGGCTACTCGACCGCCGTCCTGCTCGTGAACCGGCGCACGGCCCGCGACCTCGTCGCCTGGGTCACGCCCGTGCTCGGCGGCGTCACCGTCTTCTTCGCGTTCCTGCTCGTGGTGGTCGCGACGCCGTTCGCGACCCAGGCGGCGCCGGCGGACGGCAACGGGCTCAACCCGAGCCTCCAGAACCCGTACATGATGGCCCACCCGCCGCTGCTCTATCTCGGCTTCGTCGGCCTCACCGTCCCCTTCGCCTTCGCGATGGGAGCGCTGCTCGCGCGTCGCACCGACGAGCGCTGGATCATCGCGACGCGCCGGTGGACGCTCGTCGCGTGGACGGCGCTCGGCGTCGGGCAGCTGCTCGGCTCGCACTGGGCCTACGAGGAAGTGGGCTGGGGCGGCTACTACGCCTGGGACCCGGTCGAGAACGCCGCGCTGATGCCGTGGCTCGCCGCGACGGCGTTCCTGCACTCGGTGATGATCCAGGAGAAGCGCGGGATGCTGCGCGTCTGGAACCACCTGCTCGTGGTGATGGCGTTCGCGCTCTCGCTCTTCGGGACGTTCCTGACCCGCTCCGGCATCGTCAGCTCGATCCACTCCTTCACGCAGAGCTCGATCGGGCCGTGGTTCCTCGGCTTCATCTGCATCGTCGTCTTCGGGTCGCTCGCGCTCGTGCTCGCCCGGCTGCCGCTCCTGCGGTCGAAGACGCGGCTCGAGTCGCTCGTCTCGCGCGAGGCGGCGTTCCTCTACAACAACCTGCTGCTCGTCGCGCTGACCCTGACGATCCTCTGGGGCGTCGTCTACCCGATCCTGCACGAGGCCGTCCTCGGCGAGTCGCGGATCGTCGGCCCCGGCTACTACAACTTCTTCCTCCGCGTCTTCGGGCTGCCGCTGCTGCTGCTGATGGGGATCGGGCCGCTCGTGGCCTGGCGGCGGGCGTCGCTGCGCAGCCTCGGGCTCACGTTCGCCTGGCCGGCCGCCTTCGCGCTGCTCGTCGGGCTCGTCCTGCTCCTCCTCGGCGGGGGATCGTCGACCCCGGGACTGATCGCCTACACGTTCTCGGCGTTCGTGCTCGCCTCGATCGCGCTCGAGTTCATCCGCGGCACGCGCGCCCGCCGAGCCGTCTCCGGCGGCTCCTGGCCGGGTGCCTTCTCGGCCCTGATCGGCCGCAACCGCCGCCGCTACGGCGGCTACATCGTCCACGCCGCGATCGTCCTGCTCGCGATCGGCATTGCCGGCTCGAGCGCCTACGACACGGTCAACGAGCGCCGGCTCGTGCCCGGCGACACCCTCGCCGTCGGCGGTTACCGGCTGACCTACCGTGGGCTCGAGGAGCGGGAGGCGGCGAACGCGACCGAGATCCGCGCCGTGGTCGGCGTCGAGCGGGACGGCAAGGCGCTCGGCACCGTCGAGGCGGGCAAGAACGCCTACACGGCAGAGCGTCAGGTCTCGAACGAGGTCGGGATCCGCAGCGATCTGCTGACCGGGGAGGACCTGTTCGTGATCGCGGAGCAGGTCAACGCCGACGGCTCCGTCTACATCCGCGCCTTCGTCAAGCCGCTCGTGAACCTGATCTGGCTCGCCGGCCTCGTCTTCGTGCTCGGCGCGCTGATCACGCTCTGGCCGGACGCGCGCGAGCAGCGCCGCCTCGCCATGCGCTACGAGGGCGCCGAGGCACCGGCGCGAACGTGAGCGCGGCGCTCGTCCTCGGCGCGCTGCTCGCCGCGGCCTGCGTGGTGCTCGTGGCGCTGCCGTATCTGCGCGAGCCGCAGCCCGACCGGGACGTCCTGGAGGAGCCGAGCGAGCTCGACCGCCGCAGGCTGGAGCTCGCCGAGACGCGCGACCGCGCGCTCGCGGCGCTGAAGGAGCTCGAGCTCGACCACCGCACCGGCAAAGTCTCGGACGAGGACTACCGGGCGCTCGTTGGGCCGCTCCGGCGCGAGGCCGCCGAGGCGCTGCGGGCGCTCGAGCCGCGGGCGGGCGCGCAGGAGCGGGTGCGGGTCGAGCGACCCGGGTAACCACTCGGGCGCACCCCTCACCCGACGAGGGTGATCCGCCGAAATCGGTACTCGTGCCCGAAAACGGCTCTGAGCAGTAGCTTTACGCAGAATCGGGGGCTACACTGGCGCGGGCCGCCCCGCAAAGGGACGGCCGATCCCCCGACGAAACTACTCCTCGGATGCGTCTACGCCTCAGCATCGGCCTGCTTCTGGCCGGCCTCGTGCTCCTCGCCTCTCCGGTCGCGTCGGGCCAGGAGAGCGCCTCCGACCAGAAGCAGATGGTCGACGGCCGCATCAACTCGCTGCAGGGGAAGATCCAGGCGGCACGAGAGCGGGAGGGCGTCCTCAGCTCCGAGATCGAGGTCGTCAGCGAGAAGATCGACGCGCTCCAGGCAGACGTCGACGCGGCCTCCTCGAGGCTGAACGAGCTCGAGTCCGTTCTGGCGCTGCACCAGCGCAAGCTCGACCGATTGAACGCGCTCTACGAGCTCCAGACCCGCAAGCTCGTCTTCCTCCAGCGCCAGCACAAGGAGGCCGTCGCCCGCCTGAGCAAGCGCCTCGTCGAGATCTACACCTCCGAGCGCACATCCTCGCTGGCGGTCGTGCTCGATTCGGGGAGCTTCTCCGACATGCTCGACCAGCTCGAGTTCCTGAACACGATCGGGCAGCAGGACCACAAGATCGCCGGCGAGGTCGAGGTCGCCAAGCTGCAGATGCAGGAGACGCGGAACTCGACGCGCAGGACGCGCCGGCAAGTCGCGGAGACGACCGCTGCCGTCGCAGCGCGCACCGCCGAGCAGCGCGCGGTCCGCGACCGGCTTGCCTGGAGCCAGCGCGAGCTCGCCACCGCCCGCCGCGACAAGCGCACGACGCTCGCCTCGGTGCGGGAGGACAAGGAAGAGGCGATCGGGCACATGCGCGACCTGCAGGCCCAGAGCGCCGCGCTCGCGGCCAAGATCCGCTCCGCGCAGAGCTCCTCGATCGTGCCTGCACCGACCGGAGCCGCCTCGGCCGCCGGCTTCGTTTGGCCGGTCCACGGTGTGATCACGAGCGGCTTCGGCTGGCGCTGGGGCCGGATGCACGAGGGCATCGACATCTCAGTCTCGAGCGGCACGCCCGTCGTGGCGGCGAAGGCCGGTGTCGTGATCGTCGCGGGCTGGATGGGCGGCTACGGCAACCTCGTCGTCGTCGACCACGGCGGCGGCGTCGCGACCGCGTACGGGCACAACACGAACGTCACGGTCGGCGTCGGCCAGTACGTCGAGCAGGGCCAGCTGATCGCCTACTCCGGCAGCACCGGCCACTCGACCGGCCCGCACGTCCACTTCGAGGTGCGGATCAACGGCGGCGCGGTCGACCCGATGGGCTACCTGTAGACCCTCCTAGGCGGCGCGGCGCGCGGGGCGGAAGCTGTCGCCGGTGAGGTGGCCCGGGAGCTCCTCGACGGCGACGACGTGCAGGTCGGGCAGCGAGCGCCAGCGCTCGTCGAGCCCCAGGCCGTAACCGGCGAAGAGCTCGTCGGGAACCGTGAAGCCGACGTAGTCGAGCGGGATGTCGTCGACGAGCCGGCGGTAGGGACGGTCGAGCAGCGTCACCGCCGTCAGGCCGGTCGGGTCGCGGAGCGCGAGCGTGCGGGAGAGAAAGTTGAGCGTCAGGCCGGTGTCGACCACGTCCTCGACCACGATCACGTGGCGGTCGACGACCGACGTGTCGAGATCCTTCAGCAGCTTGACGGCGCCGGAGCGCCCGCTGGCATAGGCGGCGAGCTCGAGGAAGTCGATCGCGTGCGGAATCGGCAGCGCGCGCGAGAGGTCGGTGAGGAAGACGGCGCTCGACTTCAGCGGCGCGACCAGCAGTGGCTCCTTGCCCGCGTAGGCATCCGCCAGCTCGGCGCCGAGCTCGGCCACGCGCCGCATGATCTCGAAGCGCGAGAGATAGACCTCCCCGATCGGGTGGCCGTCGGCCGCGAGGCGGCCGGCTAGGAGGCGAGTTTCAGCCGTAATCGCTGGGCGAGGCGCTCGATGTCGCGCCGGTAGAAGAGCTTGACCTTGACCTCCGGGTACTGCCGCTTCAGCTCCCGCAGCTTCCGGTTCTTGCGCGTCACGAGCGACTGCCGCATCACCGTCACCTCGACGTAGAGATCCTGCTCCGGAAGGTAGAAGTCGGGCGTGAACGCGCTCGTGACGCGGCCCTCGGCGTCGCGCTCGAGCACGAACGTGGTCGGCTCGTACTCCCACGGGACGCCGTAGTAGTCGAGCATCTTCGCGCACTCCAACTCGACCTCGTTGACGAATCTGGGCGGGTCCGAACCGGCGAAGGCGCGAAACACGGGCTGGTGCGCGGGCACGAACCTCAAGGTAGCGACGCCCTCGGACGGCGTGCGGCTGCGACCTCCTATGCTTCGCGCATGCCCGAGCCGCCCGAGGGGACGACGTTCACGATCGCGCACCTGTCCGACCTCCACTGCGGTGGCCACTACTTCGTGCCCGGCCTGCTCGAGCGGGCGATCGCCGAGATCAACGATCTGAAGCCGGATATCGTCGTCTGCTCGGGCGATCTGACGACGTTCGGCTTCAAGCACGAGTACGAGGAGGCGCGCCGCTACCTGGACAAGGTCGAGTGCGAGTCGATGGTCGTGATCCCGGGCAACCACGACTCCCGCAACGTCGGCTACGTGCACTTCGAGGAGCTCTTCGGCGACCGGAACTCGGTGCTGCGGGTCGGCCCGGCGACCGTCGTCGCCGTCGACTCGACGGAGCCCGACCTCGATCACGGCCAGATCGGGCGCGGCCGCTATCGCTGGATCGAGGAGCAGTTCGCGCAGGCCGACCCCGGGCTGCGCGTCTTCGTCTGCCACCACCATCTCCTGCCGGTGCCGGGCACGGGCCGGGAGCGGAACGTGATCTACGACGCCGGGGACACGATCGAGTGCCTCCAGCGCGCAGGTGTCCAGCTCGTCCTCTCCGGCCACAAGCACGTTCCGTACGCGTGGAAGCTCGAGAACCTCTTCGTCGTCAACACCGGTACCGTCTCCTCGCTGCGCCTGCGTGGCAACACGAGGCCTTGTTACAACGTGGTCGAGGTCTCCGGGAGCCACGTCTCGGTCTGGCGCAAGCATCCGTTCCACGGCCAGGAGCGGATCATCCAGTTCTCGCTCGAGACGTTCGAGTACGAGAAGTACACCGGGCGGATCGAGCACGAGGTCACCACCCGCTCGTGATGAGGGCGATTGCTCTGATCGACGGCGAGCACTACGCGCCGGTCGTGCGCGCTGCCCTCGAGGAGCTCCCGTACGACTTCGTCGCGGCGCACGTTGTCGGCGGCACCGAGAAGCTGCGCGACGACGCCGACTACGGCGTCGGCGTCGCGACCGACTTGGACGCGGCTCTGGCCGAGCACCGCCCGGAGCTCGTCGTCGACCTCTCCGACGAACCCGTCCTCGGGCCAAGGGAGCGTTTCCGGCTCGCGAGCCGCGTCCTCGCTGCCGGGCTGCCGTACGTCGGCGCGGACTTCCGCTTCGATCCGCCCGAGCTCGAGCCGTTCCCGCTCCCGTCGATCGGGATCGTGGGCACCGGCAAGCGCGTCGGCAAGACGGCGATCACTGCCCATGCGGCGCACCTGTACGCGCGCGAGCGCAAAGTGGTCGTCGTGGCGATGGGCCGCGGCGGGCCGCCGGAGCCGGAGGTCGCCGACGTCCGTCCCGACGTCGATCAGCTGCTCGAGCTCTCGCGCGGCGGCCGGCACGCGGCGTCCGACTACCTCGAGACGGCGGCGCTCGCGGGCGTGACGACCGTCGGCTGCAGGCGCTGCGGCGGCGGCCTCGCCGGCTCGGTCGCCGTCTCGAACGTCAGCGAGGGCGCGCGCATCGCCGCGGAGCTGGCACCCGACCTCGTCATCTTCGACGGCAGCGGTGCCGCGATCCCGCCGGTCGAGACGTCGCGCCGGATCCTCGTCGTCAACGGCGCAACAGACCCGGACGTGGCGACCGGCTACCTGAACGAGTACAGGCATCTCGTCTCCGACCTCGTGATCCTGACCATGGCGGAGCCGGGGACGGGCTGGGAGGAGCTGCAGGGCCGCGCGCTCGCGCTGGCGCCCGCGGTCGTCGCGACGACGCTGCGGCCTCGGCCGACCGCGGACGTCGTCGGCCGCAAGGTCGCGTTCTTCTCGGCGGCGCCCGAGTCGGCTCATGCCGTCTTCGCGGCGCACCTGGCGGAGGAGTACGGCGCCGACGTCGTCCACGTCTCGGGCGCGCTCGCCGACCGCGAGCGGCTGCGCTCCGAGCTGGAGGGCGTGGACGCGGAGGTCTTCCTCGTCGAGTTGAAGGCGGCGGCGATCGACGTCGTCGCCGAGACGGCGAGCGAACGTGGGGTGGAGGTCGTGCTCGCGGGCAGCGACGTGCGGACGGTGGACGGCCAGGATCTCGACGCCGAGCTGCTGCGGCTGGCTTCGGAGGCAGCGGCATGAGCGAACGGCGCAAGGGCGAGCGGAACGTCCTCGGCAGCGCCGATTCGCCGTACTCGAAGGGCCTGATGGCGCGGGCGCTGACCGCGGTCGGCCTGCGCGAGGACGAGGCGTACGAGCTGGCGCGGCGGACCGAGTCCGATCTCGCCCAGCGCGGCGAGGTCTCGGTCGATCTCGACCGCCTGCACGAGCTCGCGAGCGACTACCTCGGCGCCGAGCGCGGCCCCCGCGCGATACGGCAGCTCCGGCGCTTCCGCGACCTTCAGGAGCTCGATCTGCCCGTGATCCTGCTCGTCGGCGGCGGTACGGGCACCGGCAAGTCGACCGTCGCCACCGAGGTCGCCTACCGCCTCGGGATCACGCGCGTCACGTCGACCGACTTCGTCCGCCAGACGATGCGCGCGTTCTTCGCGAAGGAGTTCATGCCGTCGATCCACTACTCGAGCTTCGAGGCCGGGCTCGGCTTGTCGAAGGCCGAGGAGGAGGAGTCGGGCGACGCCGCGCTGCTCGGCTTCCTCGACCAGACCCGCAACGTGCTCACGGGCGTCGAGGCCGCGCTCCAGCGGGCGCTCGACGAGGGCTGGTCGATGGTGCTCGAAGGCGTCCACCTCGTGCCCGGGATGATCACGACCGAGCTCAAGGGCGCGCTCGTCGTCCAGTGCGTGCTCGCGATTCACAACGAGGAGATCCACAAGACGCACTTCTGGATCCGCGACGCCACCTCCGACGGCGTCCGGCCCGTCGACCGCTACATCGCCGGCATGCCGGAGATCCGGATGATCCAGGAGTACGTGCTCGAGCGGGCCGCGAGGAACGACGTGCCCGTGATCGAGAACGAGTCGCAGAACGAGGCGATCGGCGCCGTCATGAACCTCGTGCTCGAACAGGCGGAGCGCGCCGCGCACGGCGTTCCGCGATGATCGTGTCGTGAGCGACCTCGCGCTCGACCCGTGTCCCTGCGCTCTCTTCGCCCGGGCAACCGAATGGGCGGCGCTGGCCGGCGCGCGCTGGCTCGGTCGCGACGACCAGGATGCGGCCGAGGAAGCGGCCGAAGTGGCAATGCGTGCCGGGCTGGACCAGGTGCCGATCGCCGGCACGATCGTGATCGGCCCCGAGGACGGCGACGTGCTGACGACGGGCTCCGCCGTCGGCGCCGGTGGCGAGGCGTTCGACCTCGCCGTCGACGCGCTCGAGGGCCGCGGCGTCGTCGCCCGCGGCGGCACGGGCGCGATGTCGATGCTCGCCGTCGGCCCGCCCGGCAGCCTCCTGCGGCTGCCCGACATGTACATGCGCCGGATGGCGGTCGGGCCGCGCGCGCGGGATCAGATCGACCTGACGAGACCGGTCGCCGACAACGTCGCCGCCGTCGCGCACGCGTTCGGCCGCAATGCGAACGACATCACTGCGCTCGTCCTCGACCGGCCTCGTCACCACGATCTGATCGAGGAGATCCGCGGCGCCGGCGCGCGGATCAAGCTGATCCAGGACGGTGACGTGACGGCGTCCATCTCCGCCGCCATCCGCGGCACGAACGACCACCTCGCGGTCGGGATCGGCGGGACGCGGCAGGCCGTGCTCTCCGCCGCGGCGCTCCGCTGCCTCGGCGGCGAGATCCAGGCCCAGCTCTGGCCGACCACGCGTGCCGAGATCGAGGCCGCGAAGGAGCACGGGATCGAGGACGTCAACCGCGTTTTTACCTCCGAGGACCTCGCGCCGGGCGAGGTGATCGTCGTCGCGACCGGCGTCTCGAACGGCGACCTCCTCCGCGGCGTCCGCTTCCTCACCGACAGCGCCCGCACGCACTCGCTCGTGATGTGCATGCGCTGCAACTGGGTCCGCTTCTCCGAGAGCATCCACTTCTTCGCCCGCGAACGGAAAGAGGAAGTGCGCCTCCTCGGCTGACCGCGCCAAGCAACAGTCTGTTACAAGGCGGCTCGGAGCACACGGTCGAGATCACAATCCGCGACGCGCTACCCGATCCCAAGTAACAGTCTGTTACTTGGCTACACTCGGCTCGTGGTCGACCGCGCAGAGATCGTCAACGCACTCCACACCGTCGAGGACCCCGAGCTCGGGATGGACATCGTCGAGCTCGGCCTCTTCTACGACGTCGAGATCGACGGCCCGAAGGTGAAGGTGATCCACACGCTCACGTCGATGGGCTGCCCCGCCGGGCCGATGATCCAGGAGGACATCCACAACGCCACAGCGGCGGTCGAGGGTGTCGACGAGGTCGAGGTGGAGCTGACGTTCGACCCGCCGTGGACGCCGGACAAGATGTCCGACGACGCGAAGTTCATTCTTGGCTTTGGCTAGCCGTTTGCGCGCCGCCATCCGGACAAGGGACTTGCCACGGCGGGGAGCTGACCGCTGCCCCACCCCATAACCTCGAACGGTGGCATCCTCCCTGGGCTCATGAGCTCCATGTCGTACGAGCAGGTTTGCGGAGAGCATCGGTGGGAGGTACCTCCGCGCTACAACATCGCGTCAGATGTCTGCGACAAGCACCCTCGCGACAAGCTCGCGATGGTGTGGGAGAGCTTCGACGGCTCCCATCGGGAGCTGGCGTGGGGCGAGCTCCAGGACCTCGCTAACCAGGCGGCGCACGTGCTCCGCGAGTTCGGCGTCGAGCGCGGCGATCGCGTGGCGGTCGTGTTGCCGCCGACGCCGGAGACGGCGGCGATCTTCTTCGGCGTCTGGAAGTTGGGCGCGATGCTGCTCTCGATGTCGGTGCTTTACGGCGACGACTCGATTCGCCATCGCCTCTCGGACTCGGGCGCGAAACTGGTGGTCACGGACGCGGACAACGCGCCGCGCTTTGCCGACTCGGGTTTGCCAGTGCTCGTCCTGGAGGCAGACACTCTCGCGGGGGCCTCGACCGAGACTGTTGCCGGCGACACCTCGGCCGAGGATCCCGCGCAGCTCTACTACACGTCGGGAACGACCGGGCTCGCGAAGGGCATCGTCCATGCCCACCGCTACATCCTCGGCCACGAGGAGTTCGTCTACAGCCACGAGGTCGCCGACGGCGAGCGATTCCACGGCATGGGCGAATGGGCGTGGGCGGCGGGGATCGCGCCGCTCCTCGGCCCGTGGCGGCTCGGCGCGGTGCAGTGTGTGTATCGGCGCGAGGCCGGCTTCGATCCGCACCGGCAGCTCGACTTCCTCAGCCGCCACGAGGTGACGAACGTCTTCACGACGCCGACGGCGATGCGGGCGATGATGGCGGTCGAGGATGCCGGGACGCGCTATCCGCAGCAGTTCCGGCGGGTCTGCTCGGCCGGCGAGCCGCTGAACCCGGAGGCGATTCGCTGGTTCCGGGAGCAGTACGGCGTGACCGTGCTCGACTATTACGGGCTGACGGAGTCGTATCCGCTCGTCGGGAATTACCCGTTCATGGAGGTGCGCGAGGGCTCGATGGGCAGGCCGATGCCCGGTTGGGACGTCCAGATCCTCGACGAGGACGAGCGGCCTGTCGCCCAGGGCGAGCGCGGCGAGATCTGCCTGCGCGCACGCACGAACCCGCACTATCCGCTCGGCTACTGGAACCGGCCGGAGGACACCGACGAGGTGTTCGGCGGCGAGTGGTTCCACACCAAGGACGCCGCCCGTGAGGACGAGGACGGCTATATCTGGTACGAGGGGCGCGCCGACGACGTGATCATCGCCGCCGGCTACCGCGTTGGCCCCTTCGAGGTCGAGTCCGTCTGCCTCGAGCACCCGGCCGTGCGCGAGGCGGCGGCCGTGGCCTCGCCCGACGAGTTGCGCGGCAACGTCGTCAAGGCGTTCATCGTTCTTGCGGCCGACAACCAGCCCTCCGAAGAGCTCGCCGATGAGATCAAGGCGTTCGTCCGCGCGCGGCTGTCCGCCTACGCCTATCCGCGGCGGATCGAGTTCGTCGCCGACCTGCCCAAGACGCTTACGGGAAAAATCCGGCGCATCGAGCTCCGGCAGCTGGAGCTCGAACGAGCCGGCGCCTTGCGCGGTTGAGCCGACGTCCGGCGTCGGCTACGCCGAGTCAGCGAACGTCGTTGGTGATGCTGGGGCGCTATGAGCAGCTCGCCCGGCACGCCAACGCGAAGGTGACGCTCACCGTCTACGCCGACCTGACCGGAGACGGCCGCGAGAAGGCCGTCTCGAAGCTCACCGCAGGCGGGCTTCGGAGCATGAATCTGTGTTCTGCAAAGTCCGCAGCTGGCGTACGACGGTCAGTCTTCGTGAATCAGCAAAGCAAACGCGCGCACATATGCAGCTCGGTCGGACCTCGGCCAGTCGAGTCGACGGAGTGAATCGCTCGCCGACTCGCTTTGCAACACCGTTGATGCGAACTTCTGCGATGTCGCCAGCTGACGATGACCCGAGCAGGAACTTGACCCCATTGAGATTAGGACGATCGACTTCCCGGACGACATCGTCACCGACGATTGGGAGCAGCGGGTGGTCAAGCACCCACCTCTGAAGTTCATTCGCGGGCTCGCCTGCTCCGTAGCCGAGCACCGGACCGTGAACGATGTGCCAATTCGGCAGTCCTATCTCGTCACCAGGCGGAAGATGTTCAGCGAAACTTCCGTCTTGAGCAAGCGCCTCGAGTAACACCGGGGCCGTGCAATGAATCCAGAGTCCGACACCGTTCGCGGCTCGCTCCGCGTCCGAGTCTCCCCAGCCTGCCGCGCAATCCCATGTGATCGGCGCTTCGGAGTTCTCTCGGTTCCAGACGAATCCGAGATCCACGTGTCCCGCCCCTCCGTGCAGCCAGGCCACAACCACCGCGAGAGTTCCTGGTCCGATGACCGCGTCATCGGTCGCTTCCCACTTGCCGTGTAGGTTCGAGAGTTGGCGCGCCACCTCGAGACGCGCTGCCGTGAGTAGGGAGGTCGACACGTGACTATGGGTACCACAAGCTTCCGCCGGATCATCCGTTCGGGGCGCTGAAAACCTTCCTTTCCGGTGTGGTCACCCGCGGCGCGGGGACTCATCCGGCGAAAAGTGCGACCGCGTAATCCTTCCGGTGAGTGCCAGACGCTTACCCGACGAGCTTGGATTCGTGCATCCATGCGGCGTGTCATCGGACGCACGCTCCGACGACCGCTGGCATGGGCGGTTGAGCGATCGCGACTGTGTCGGGCGACAGCACGCTGGTCCAGGCGAGGTTAGGCGGTGGTCACCTTCGGCCACCAGTCGCAGTCCACGCAGCGAGGCAACCTAGACCCTGCGAAACGAGCGTAAGGAGCCCGACATGGGAGAGCCGAGCCACCGGCCTGACGAGTCGGCCCGCGCGGTAGCGCCCCGATGCCTCCACTGAGAGCGATCAGGTCTAAAACGGAGATTGCCGGCCGATACCTCGCCCATGGGCGACGATCGAGTCACTCGCGAGCAGTTCCTCGAGCGCCTCGCCGAGGTGTCTCACGAGACCTACCTGCGGCAGAAGGCCCGCACGATCCGCCGGCCGACCCGACTGGCCAGGAGGTGACCGAGCAGGATCGCGAGCGCGAGGACCCCGAAGGTTGCGGTGCAGAGCACGCCTCGGCGATCAGGGGCAAGGCGTTCGCGCATTGTGGGGCTGACGCTGGCTAGTTGTCGGTTGCTTGCGGCTCCAGGTATCTGTAGGCGAGCGCCACCGCCATCGCTCCGTCGCCGACGGCGCCTGCGACGCGCTTGGCCGAGCCATACCGGACGTCGCCGGCCGCGAAGACGCGGGGCCGGCTGGTTTCGAGCGGTAGCGGATCGCGGTCGAGCGGCCAGGCTGCGGGACGCCTGCCGCTGTCGAGCAGGTCGAGCCCGGTGAGGATGTAGCCCGCGGTGTTGGTCCGCACCCCCTCGGCGGCGCACCATTCGCTGTGCGGCTTGCCGCCGATGCAGATGAACAGGGTGGTGACGCGCAGCGTTTCCTCCCTGCCTGCTGGGCCGGTGATGTCGACCTCGGCGAGATGTCCGTTCTCGGCCCGCAGAGCGGTCACCTGGGTGCCGAGCCGCACTTCGATCAGAGGATGCGCTTCGATCCGGGCGACGAGGTAGGCCGACATGGTCTTGGCGAGCCGGTCGCCGCGCACGATCATCGTCACGTTCGCCTGGATGTCGGCGAGGTTCAACGCGGCCTGTCCTGCGGCGTTACCCGCCCCTACGACCGCGACGCTCTCTCCGGAGCATTGGGGAGCTTCGCTGCGACCGGCCCCGTAGTAGACGCCGCGGTCGATCAGTTCGTCGACGCCTTCCGCTTCGAGCCGTCGCCAAGTCATCCCCGTCGCCGCGATTACGGCCGAGGCCGCGACCTCCACGCCGCTGTCGAGGAGAATCACCGGCGGGTCGGTACCTGGACGGCTGCCGACGGCCTCGCGCAGGAACACGATCTCCGCCCCGAACCGCTCGGCCTGGCGGCCTGCTCGGCGAGCGAGTTCGGCACCGCCGATCCCCTCCGGAAAACCAAAGAAGTTCTCGATCATCGAGGCATGCGAGGCCTGGCCGCCTGGAAGGTCGCGTTCGAGCACGATCGTCGCAAGCCCGTCAGAGGCGGCGTACACCGCCGCTCCGAGCCCCGCCGGTCCGGCGCCGACAATCGCCAGGTCGTAGTGGGAGCGCTTCGGTGCGGTGGTGAGGTTCCAGGCTGACACCAGTGTCTCAACCGTGGCTCCGAGATACGCCCGGCCTCCGTCCAGAACGACCGGCAGCGGCGGCTCGGCGAGCCCCATCGACGCCAGCAGGCGATCCGCTTCGGGTGTGCCGGCCTCAAGCCACTCGTGCGGCTGCGCCGCCCTTGTCAGGAAGTCGCGCAGCCGGTGGTCGCCGACTTCGAAGCGCCTGCCTATCACCGTGACGGCGGGCCGGACCGGGCTCATCGCTACTGCTCGTAGCTCTCGACGACCGATTCGTCTCGCGCAGTCGCAGCGCCCGGCCCGAAGACGTGCTGAGCGTACGAGAAGCAGCGCGGGCCGCGACCGTCGTCTGACCGAATCGCGGCGGAGCTCGATGCCTCGCCGCGCAAGGCTCCACTCGCCGCGTGCTGGACTACGACGATGTAGTGAGGAATTCTTCGGCCTCCATGTCTTCGGGTGAGGCAGCTCCCGCGTAGGCGGCTTCCTGGACGGCCGTGTCCGACTCGAGCACGGTACCGAGGGCGCCGGCGACGGTGGCAAAGGAAGCTGCGAACCAGGCGAGCGTGACGTAGTCGCGCGCCGATGTGTCGCGGCCGAGCGCGTCCGCGAGCACCGGCGCGGTGATCACGAGTACGGCGCCCGCGAGGACGAGAACGAAGAGCGCTGCGTAGAGCGACGCGATCCCGATCGTGACCGTGAGTGCCGTCGTGACGTTGAAGAGGAGCACCTGCGCGCGGGCGCGGGAATCGGGCGCGCGCTCCCACAATTCGTGCGCGACGATCACAGCGACGATCGTCACTGCAAGCGAGGCGAGGCACACGGCCAGGAGCCGCGACCAACTGAGCGCTGCTGAGAGCCGCCACATGTCGGACACGACGATGCCGTAGGCGCCCGCGGCAAACGCCGCGGCGAGGACGCCGTAGAGCCTCGCGGCCAGGCGCCAGGGCCGGTTCGCGCGCACCATTCCCGCCAGCAAGCGGAGATGCCCGAAGATCACCGTCGGTACGTAAGGGAACCTCGAAACGTCCTCGGCATCGGCGGCGATCTCACGCAACGAGCTCCCCGCACCGACAAGCTCCCCGGCCAGCTCGCGGAGCACGCGCCGAAGCCGCCGCTTCAGGTGCAGAGGGCCGAGCGCCGGCAGCGAGACGAGGGCGACGCCGTGCGTGCGGCTGACGTGACGCGAGACCGGGCGGCTGCCGTACCGCAGTGGGAGATCGGTGACGACGACGGCGAAGTCCCAGCCCCGCTTGAGCAGCGCTCGCCGCGCCGCCTCGACGAGCTGGGCTGTCTCGGCCGGCGGGACCGCGAGCCGGTCGACGACGAACTCCGTCCGCCAGCCGAAGGCGCCGTGCGCCTCGCGCAGGTCCTCGGCCAGATCGTCGGCGATCCTGGTCGAAACCTCCTCCGGCAGGCCGGGCGCGACGAGCACGCCGAGCCTGACACTTCGTTCAGGCTCGCTCACGCCCAGTGCGTCGCCTCGGCCTCTCTTCGATCACGTTCGCCCCGCGCCTCCTCGCGCGTAGCGCCCCTGGCCGTGTGCGCCGTGGACCTCCGGGATCGAGGCGACGATCGAGGCGTCCTCGCCCGGTTCGTAGACGATCGTCACGCGCAGCGACTCGCCCATGTCGACAACTTAGCCGAGTGCCCTCGGTGGGCCTTGATCGGACTCGAAGCAGACGAGAACAGCCCGTACCGTCCAAAGCCAGGGTCGAGGTCTGACGGGCGGCTTCGGCGGACCGACAACCGACGCGTCCGGCGGCGCCGATCAGTAGCATCCGGCACAACCTAGGCGGGCCCCGCTGCCCAACCCTCGCGTGCCGGTAAGCCCGCTGCGAGGAGGTCCTGACAAATGGCCACCACGATCTGCGAGATCGACGGGGTTCGTCCTGCCGTCGCGACGGTTCGGATCAGGCAGAACGGCGAGGAGCGGACGATCGCCGTCTGCGAAGAGCACCTCCGCGAGCTTCAGGGTCAGAGCCGCGGAGCGGCGCGGTCTCCTTTCGGCGGCCGGAGCAGTCTCTTCGACGAGTTCTTCTCCGATTTCTTCGGCGACAGCCCTCTCGGCGGTCGCACGGCCGGCGACGGCGCCGGCATGACGACCACGAGACCGCGCCGCCCGGCCGAGCAGATTGACGTCACGCAGTACTTCAGCGACGCCACCCGCCAGCTGCTCCAGCATGCCGCGCAGAAGGCGATGGAGTGGGGGAGCCTGGACGTTGACTCGACGCATCTGCTCTGGGCCGCGACGCAAGACGAGGTCGTCCGGCACGTGCTGCAGCAGGTCGGCGCCGATCCTGCCGCGATCGCCGCGCAGATCGAGGAGGAAGCAGACACCCAGGAGCGCACGGACGTGGCGCCGTCGCTGTCGCCGGACGCGAAGGCCGCCCTGTTGGCCGCCTACGAGGAGTCGCGTCAGATCGGCGCGTCGTACGTGGGGCCGGAGCACGTGCTGCTCGCGTTGGCGCAGGACACCGAGACCGAGGCGGGCGAGCTGCTCGAGCGGTTCGCGATCACGCACACCAAGCTGCGCGGCGCGGTCATCCGCGGTGTCGAGAGCGGCGAGGCGGGCGGCCGGCCGGCGAGCACGACGAAGACGCTCGACGAGTATGGGCGTGACCTCACGGAGGAGGCCCGCCAGGGGAAGCTCGATCCCGTGATCGGCCGGGCCGATCAGATCGAGCAGACGATCGAGATCCTCTCGCGACGCACGAAGAACAACCCGGTTCTGCTCGGCGACCCCGGCGTGGGCAAGACCGCGATCGTCGAGGGCATCGCGCAGCGGATCGTGAACGACGACGTGCCCGAGACGCTCACCGGCAAGCGCCTGGTGGCACTCGACATGGCGGGGATGATCGCCGGCACGAAGTATCGGGGCGAGTTCGAGGAACGCCTGAAGGGCGTGATCGACGAGATCACCGAGAACGCCGACAGCCTGATCGTCTTCATCGACGAGATCCACACCGTCGTCGGCGCGGGAGCGGCCGAGGGCGCGATGGACGCCGGCAACATGCTCAAGCCGGCGCTGGCGCGCGGCGAGCTGCACATGATCGGCGCGACCACGCTCGACGAGTACCGGAAGAACATCGAGAAGGACCCGGCGCTCGAGCGGCGTTTCCAGCCCGTGCTGGTCTCGGAGCCGACGGTCGAGGAGACGATCGAGATCCTCACCGGCCTGAAGGACCGGTACGAGGCGTTCCATCGCGTGCGGATCACCGAGGAGGCGATCGTCGCCGCGGCGGAGCTGTCCGATCGCTACATCCGTGACCGCTTCCTGCCCGACAAGGCGATCGACCTGATCGACCAGGCAGGCGCGCGGGTGCGGCTCCGCTCGAAGGCGAAGCCTGAGGACACGAGGGCAGCCGAGGAGGAGCTCCGCCGATTGGGGCGCGAGCGTGACCAGGCGATTTCGGCCGAGGACTACCAGCGGGCAGACGAGCTGAAGGTCCAGATCGACGATCGCCGGGCACAACAGGAGGGCCGCAAGGAGGCGCGCGTCCGGGCGCCCGAGGTGACGATGGAAGACATCGCCGACATCGTCTCGCGGCGAACGGGCATCCCGGTCTCGCAGTTGACGCAAGAGGAGCGCGACCGGCTCTTGAAGCTTGAGGAGCGGCTGCACGAGCGGGTCGTCGGCCAGGACGAGGCGGTCGAGGCCGTCGCGGAGGCGGTTCGCCGCGCCCGCGCCGGGCTCGCCGATCCGAATCGACCGGACGGGAGCTTCCTGTTCCTCGGCCCCACCGGCGTCGGCAAGACGGAGCTCGCGCGGACGCTTGCCGAGGCGCTCTTCGGCAGTGAGGACGTGATGGTCCGCCTCGACATGAGTGAGTTCCAGGAGCGGCACACGGTCAGCCGGCTCGTCGGCGCGCCGCCCGGCTACGTCGGGCACGAAGAAGCAGGACAGCTGACTGAGGCCGTCCGCCGCAAGCCCTACGCGGTGCTTCTCTTCGACGAGATCGAGAAGGCACATGCGGACGTGTTCAACATCCTGCTCCAGATTCTGGACGACGGCCGGCTCACCGACTCGCATGGCCGGACGGTCGACTTCAAGAACACGATCCTGATCATGACTTCCAACCTGGGAGCCGACCGCATCCAGGCCTTCGCACGCAAGGAGTCGGGTTCGTTCGACGAGCTGAAGGACGAGTTGATGGAGGTACTCCGGCACAGCTTCCGGCCGGAGTTCATCAATCGGATCGACGAAATCATCGTCTTCCAGGCACTGACGAAGGAGCAGCTGAAGCAGATCACGCGGCTGCTGCTCGACCGGGTCGCGCGACGCCTGCGTGCGCAGCACATCGAGGTCGACTTCACGGACGAGGCCGTCGAGCACCTGGCCGAGGTCGGCTTCGACCCCGAGTTCGGGGCGCGGCCGCTGCGGCGAGCAATCCAACGGGAGCTCGAGAACGAGGTCTCGCGGCTCCTGCTGAGCGGGGCGCTCCAGCCGGACGACCGCGTCCGGGTCGACTACGACGATGTCCAGCTCACCTTCGACGTCGACAAGGGAGCCGCGGAGGCGATGGAGGAGGTGGAGGAGCCGGAGTCCCAGCCGGCGCACGCCTAGGACAAACGAGGCTCGCGCCGAGAGGAAGGTGATTGTGGGTTGGACCCGCTGAGCTTGCTCTGGCTCTTCTTCATCCTTGCGTCGCTGCAGCCGGCGGCGGAGCGGTATTGCCAGGCGTCGGACTTCGCGTCCGCCTCGATGATCAGGATCGGGATCAGCGAGAGCGTCGCCGCGAGCACGATCGGCTCGAACGGCGTGTGTACCCGGCCCGACTCATCCTGATGCCACATCGCGGCACGGTTCGGCACGGAGGGACACGAACCTGCCCGCCGAGGCCGCCGCCCGCATGCGCAGAGCGGCAGCCTCGAGCCCATCCGCCCGATCAGTCGAGCGGCGGGGCGGGCTCTAGCCGCGAGTCACGGTGCCGTCGTCGGGCGCCTCGCGCCCGCTCGGCGTGTTCTTCGGCTGGATCCCCGGCGTCGACGCATTGACCGACACCTGCTTGGGCGGAAGCAGCTTCGGGTCGTGCGGCTGCTTCGGCTTGGCGCGTTCTTCGCTCATCCCGTAAGGCTAGTCCCTCGGTCGGCCGTCGGATGCTGTCCGGTGCCCCGCGTAGAGTCATCGGCCCAACAAATCCGCGCAAGCGGGGACGGGCGAGTGTTCGATGAAGGAGAGTCACATGATCTGGGCGCGAGTGTCTGCGGACAGGGAGCAGCTACTGCCGCTCGCGCCGCGGGACTATGAGCCGATCGTCGAGGTCTTCCTGCACGGGCGCGCAGAGCCGATCGTGCCGTCGTATGTGGAGACGAGGAACGACGGGTGGGTCCGGATCCAGGCGACGAGCGACAAGCCCGGAGACGAAGAGGGGAAGTGGCACTACGCCGATTCCCTGCTTCACACTCACACGAGCTCCGTCGCTCGAGTCGAGATCGTCTTCCGCAAGGTGCGCCCGAGCGGGCCGATCGGCTTCAGCTACGGCTCGGCCGACGAGAGCGTTGTCAGCTCCGGCGACGGCGGGTAAGGAACGGGTAAGAACGGGTAGCTGCGGCGTGTTGCAACGACCTGCGAAAACTGCACGGATCGCCTGCATTCATGCCGTTCTTGCGGTTCGTTGCATCCCGTCGCAGCTTGTCCGAGGCGACAAGATGTCCGACGACGCCAAGTTCATTCTTGGCTTCGGCTAGCCGTTTGCGCACCGCCTAAACGGCTCCCGGGTACACCGGACGGTCACTCGGACGACCTCTTAGGACGGAGCGCCTTGGGCGGGGGAGGCAGCGGCTCGAGCACCTGGTCCTCGGCCGAAAGTTCATATTGGACGCGATGGTCGCCGCCCTCCAACGCTGCGGCGTCTAGCTGCTGCTTCGCCTTTATCCTCTGCCGCTTGTGGAGTCGCGCCCGGCTCAGGGTCCACCAGAGCGAGCGCTGGCGGCGAGACTCAAGATCCTCGGTCAGCGCAGTCCGAAACGCGCTGGTCATCGTCATCAGGTCGGAATACACATCGGTCGGCAGTTCGTCGTCCGGGCCGTAACCGTCGCGGCTCAGGCGGTCATCCACTAGCTGCTGAACGTCTCCGTAGCGCTCGCGCGCGTACTCCGACAAGAAGAGTCCGCCCACCTCGTAGTACCACTTGCGCAGATCGAGGTGGAATCGCTCGAGATCGGCATAGGTCAGATTCGTTCGCGGCCAGCGAGACAATGTGGAGGTCCGCTTCCAGACGATTGGATAAGTGGCGAGCCGGAGTTCGCGAACCTCATCAGCGGCTTTCTCCCGCCCACCGAGCCAACTACTCACAGCGGCGGTGATGAGTCCGCTTATGAGTGCAACGATCGCCAATATCAGCGCGCCGCTCACGTGCTCCCATCCCGAATGTAATTCCGGGGACTCGGAAGCGTCAAGGCTTGCGATCACACCGGAAGGACGCTCGCGAGTTCATCCTCGGCTTCGGCTAGGCCCCGCGCTCAAGCGAGCTGCATCCAGACAAGCGCCAGCGCGAGCGCGACCATCCCAGCCGAGAGCGCGCGCAGTGCGGCCTCCGGCGCCCGCGTCAGGTCGTCTGCGCCGAGCACGTCCTCGTGCCCGTCGCGGTAGCGGACCGTCCCGCTCACATGTGCGACCTGGCGCCGCACCGTCCGCACCTGGGTCGAGAGCGAGCGCTGCGCCAGGCTCGTAACCAGCGCGAACGATGCCGCGAGAAAGGCCTCGGGCCGCAGCGTCTCCGCTGCGCCCAGATACGCGACCAGCACCGGGAACGCCCCCCAGGCGAGCCCGAACCAGAGATCCGTGTGGAACACGCCTCCGAAGAGCTCGAGGGCATACGCCGGGACGAGGAACGCTCCGGCGGCGACGAACGGAAGCAACCAGAGCGTCCACGCGAGCGAGGCGGCGATTCCGATGGCCACGGCCGCAACCAGCGACGACGCCGCCAGCCAGATGAGCACGAGCCGCGGGATCGCCGTGTGCAGCGGGCGGCCGTGCAATTCGTCGAGGGCGTGTGCGCCCACGCCCAGGGCGAGGGCGAACGCCGCAAGCCCCCAGAGCAGTCGCTCTGCGTCGAGCTCCGGCACGAGCGCGGCCCCGATCGCGACATAGGAGAGATGCCAGAGCGTGTACGGGAGATGGAGCAGGGTCACGTAGTCCCGCCAGCCGCCCCGCGCGAGCGCGTAGAACGCCGGCCGGCGCTCGACGCTCATTCGCGTCTGCCCCACACGACCACGCCGCCGCCGAGGCTGAGCCGCCGCGCGTGGAGGTCCGCCAGCCCGGCGTCCGACCACAGCTCGAGCTGGCGCTCCAGCGGCAGGCGTCGCCTCGAAGTCGCGGATGCTCGGACCGAGGAACCGTCCTACCTCGTGCCAGCCGGGCGAGAGCAGGCGTCCCGCGAGGGGCAGGACGAGCCGAACGTAGAGCTCCCAAAGCGCACGCACAGCGCGTGCCGGCGGGACGCCGAACTCCAGCATCGCCACCGTTCCACCCGGACGCACGACGCGTGCGAGCTCGCGGAGCGTCGCGGCCGGGTCGTCGACGTAGCGCAACAAGTAGGTGACGGTCAGGGCGTCGAACGATGCCTCGGCGAACGGCAGCGCCTCGGCTCGTCCCTCGTGCAGCTCGATCCTCGAGGCGAGCCCGCGCGCAGCGATGCGAGCGCGCGCGACGGCGAGCATGTCGGCGCTCCGGTCGAGGCCGACGACCGAGCAGCCGTGCTGCCGGACGAGCTCGAGCGCGACCGCGCCCGTGCCGGTGGCGACGTCCAGCACCCGTGCGTTCGGTCGGAGCTCGAGCCGCGCGACCAGGAACCGACGCCAGCGGGGGTCCTGGCCGAGGGAGAGAAGCCGCGAATAGCGGTCGTACGTGGGGCCGAGCGGTGCGAAGAGAGACGGCGCGACGCTGCTGCCCGGCTCGGCCGTCACGGGATCGTGAGCACGATCTTGCCGAGCTGCTCGCCGGCTTCCATCCGCTCGTGTGCGGCGCGGATCTCCGAGAGCGGGAACGTCGAGTCGATGTGCACCCGCGCGCGGCCGGTGCGCACGAGCCCGTAGGCGCCGAGGAAGTCCTCGCGCGTCCCCATCGTCGAGCCGTAGACCGTCAGCTGCTTCCACCAGAAGCGATGGAGCTGCGCCGGCGGGTTGGGGCCGCTGGTGGCGCCGCAGACGACGACGCGTCCGCCGGCCTTGACAGCGGCGAGCGAGTCCTTCCAGGTCGCCTCGCCGACAGTCTCGACGACGAGATCGACGCCCCCGAGCTCCTTCGCCGCAGCCGCGGCCTCGGCATGGGGGACGGCCAGGTCGGCGCCCCAGGAACGAGCCGTTTCGAGCTTGGCGTCCGAGCCCGAGGTGACGAGGGTCTTCGCCCCGATCGCGCGTGCGATCTCGAACGCCGCACTCGCGACGCCGCCGCCGATCCCCCAGATCAGCACCCACTCGCCGGGCCGGAGCTGCGCCCGCGTGACGAGCATCCGAAACGCGGTCTCGTAGACAAGCGGGAAGGCGGCGGCGGTCTCGAACGAGATCCCGTCGGCGAGCGGGAAGACGTTCGTCTCCGGCACCGCGATCAGCTCCGCGTGCGTGCCGTCGGTGTGCTCGCCGATCACCGTGATCGTGTCGCCGTGCTCGAGCCCCGGGTTGATGACGACGCGCTCGCCGGTGTCGACCCGGATGCCGGCGCCGTCGGCGCCGAGGATGCGCGGCTTCGGCACGGACGGAAGCCCTTTCCGTACCCAGAGGTCGAGGTGGTTGAGCGATGCCGCGCGCAGCTCCACGAGCACCTCGCCCGGCCCGGCGACCGGGTCGGCAACCTCTTCGTAGCGGAGCACCTCGGGGCCTCCGTCCTCATGGATCCGCACCGCCTGCACGGGCACAATCCTGTCATGACGGCTGCCGAGCTGACCCGGCTAGGCGACGAGCTCGGACTTGACGCGATCGGCGCCGCCCCGGCCGCCCACTACGAGGAGACGGAGCGCCACATCCGCGAGCGGAAGGAGCGCGGGCTGTTCGCGACGATGGGCTTCACGACGCGCCGGCCGGAGGTCTCCTGCCACCCCGAGAAGCTGCTCCCGGGTGCCCGGACAGTGATCTCGGCGGCGCTCTGCTACTACGCCGACGCCGACGAGCCGGTGCCGGGGGAGGGACGGCTCGCCCGCTACACGTGGTCCGACCGCTACGCCGAGCTGCGCGAGAAGCTCGACGCGCTCGGGCGCACGCTCGGCGGCGGCTACCGCGTCCTCGTCGACGAGAACGACCACGTCGACCGCGAGGGCGCTGTGCGGGCGGGCATCGCCTTCTACGGCAAGAACACGCTTGCGATCACACGCCGCCACGGCTCTTGGGTCGTGCTCGGGACGCTCGTCAGCGACCGCGAGGTCGAGCCGTCCGAGCCGCTCGACGCGGGATGTGGCTCGTGCACGCTCTGCATCGATGCCTGCCCGACGGGGGCGCTCGACGAGCCGGGAACGCTCGACTCGACCCGCTGCCTCTCGTACTGGACGCAGGCGCCCGCGCCGGTCCCCGTCGAGTACCGCGCCGAGCTGGGCGCGTCCGTCTACGGCTGCGACATCTGCCAGGACGTCTGTCCGTGGAACCGCGGCGTCGAGAAGCGCCGGACGGGGGTCCGGCCGCCGGACGGCGCGGAGCCGGCCGTATCGCTGCTCGACTGGCTCGAGGACGACGGCGAGGAGCTCGTCTCCCGCTACGACAGGCTCTACGTGCCGAGGAACGATCCCCGCTGGCTGCGCCGGAACGCGCTCGTCGCAGCGGGGAATGTCGGCGGCGACCTCGAACGAGAGGCCGTGGCCACGTACGCGAACGGCGACGACGAGCTTCTGCGCGAGCACGCCCGGTGGGCGCTCGCACAGATCGACGAGCGGAGCGGATCGTGAGGCTGATCCGGAGCCTCGCCTTCGTCCGCGTCGCGCTCGTCCCGCTGGCAGTGACCAAGGTCGTGCTCGACCTCGACGACTTCCCGTCGCAGGGATACGAGCGGGCCGCCTGGGCCGTGGTCGGCGCCTACGCCGTCGTCGCGTTGCTGCTCGTCTGGCTCTCGTATCGCTGGCGCGGGCGGCTGCGCTATCTCGCGGCGCTGAGCGTCGTCACGGACTTCGCGATCACGACGGCCCTGATGTTCGTGTTCGCGTGGGAGCCGGCCCAGCCCCTGCGCGCGCTCCAGTTCCTGGTCGTGCTGGAGGCGGCGCTCTTCTTCCGGCTCGCGGGTGGCTTGATCGCCGGAGCGCTCACGTTCCCGATCCTGCTCGTCCTCGATCTCTGGCGGGAGGCGCAGTTCGACGTTCCCGTCCGCTACGACGCGCTCGTGCTCCGGGTCGTCGTCGCCATGGCGCTCGGCGCGGTCGTGGGTCGGCTCGTCGACATGGAGCGTGGCCAGGCACACGATGCCGAGGAGCGGGCCGCGGAAGCGGAGCGCCTGCGCGACGAGCTCGGCCGCCGGGTCGACCTGCTCGAGGCCACCAGCCGCGCGGCGCGTGCACTCGGCTCGTCACTCGACCTCGAGCGGGCGTTTGCCGCGTTCGCGCGCGAGCTGCGCAGCCTGCTGCCGTTCGATCGCGCCGCGATCCTGCTCGCCGAGGCAGGCGGCGCCCGCGTGATGGCGA
Organism: uncultured Gaiellaceae bacterium; assembly: GCA_963705515.1. GTDB lineage: Bacteria > Actinomycetota > Thermoleophilia > Gaiellales > Gaiellaceae > Gaiellasilicea. The sequence continues at coordinate 60,370 of CAVPJV010000007.1, read as the reverse complement.
CTGCGGGCATCGGCGCCCAGGACTATCTGGAGCCGGGGACCGCGATCACGGTGCCGGGTGAGATCCTCGAAGCAGTGATCCAGGAGGGGCGGACGATCTACCGCGAGGACATCGCCGAGGACCGGTACCCGGAGGAGGCCGGGCTGCTCGCGCTCGGCGTCCGCGCGCGCGTGCTCGCGCCGCTGCAGCTCGGAACGCGCTCGATCGGCGCTCTCGCGATCGCGCGCACCGAGCCGGCGTCCTTCCGGGAGGAGGAGGTCGGGCTGGTGACGTTCCTCGGGCGGCTCGTCGCGACGGCGGTGCAGAACCTGCGCACCTACGAGGCAGAGCGCGCGACGGTCGACGAGCTCCGGCGGCTCTCCTCGCTCCGCGCCGACTTCGTCTCGCTCGTCTCGCACGAGCTGCGCAGCCCGATGGCTGCTGTGATCGGCTCCGCCCGCACGCTGCAGGCGCGGTGGCGCGAGCTCAAGCCGGAACAGCGCGAGGCGTTTCTCGCGGTGATCGCGGACGAGACGACCCGGCTGGCGGCGCTCGTCGGCGACGTGCTCGACACCTCTCGGATCGAGGCCGGCACCTTCGGCTACCGCTTCGACGACGTCGACCTGGCGGAGGTTGTGCGCGACTCGGTCGCCGCTGCCGAGATCGGTCAGGACGAGGTCCGGCTGACGGCGGACCTGCCGGCGGCGCTGCCGAAGGTGCGCGGGGACGCGGAGCGGCTGCGGCAGCTCGTCGACAACCTGATCTCGAACGCGATCAAGTACTCCGACTCGGGCGGCGAGGTGAAGGTGGAGGCGGGCGCGGACGACGGGCGCGTCGTCGTCCACGTCTGCGACTCGGGGCCTGGCATCCGGCCCGAGCACCAGGCTCAGATCTTCGAGAAGTTCGGCCGCGTCGCCGGTACTGCGAAACCCGGGACCGGCCTCGGGCTCTTCCTCTCGCGATCCTTCGCCGAGGCGCACGGCGGCTCGCTCGACGTCGAGTCGACGCCCGGCGCGGGCGCCGTCTTCACCCTGCGCCTGCCGGCGGGCTAGCCGGGGAGCTTGACGCGCGTGAGCTTGAGCTCTCGGAGGAGCTGCGCGGCGCGCTTCGCGATCGCGGGCCGGACGTCCGCGGGCTCGAGCACGACCGCCTCGCCGCGGTCGGCGAGGATCTCGCTGATCAGCCAGTCGCGGGTCCCGACGCGCAGCGTCGCGAGGGCCGACCCGTCGGTCAGCCTCGTCGCGCCGCGCTCGACGCGATAGCGGGCGACGGGCTTCGCGTAGCGGACGCGCACCTGGTGAGCGTCCTCGAGGAAGTGGGGGTCGAAGCCGTCGCGGGGCTCGAAGCGCTCTTTGGTGACCCGCGCCGAGCGCATCCGGTCGAGGCGGAAGGAGCGCTCGCCGTCCGAGGAGCGGTCCCACGTGTGGATGATCCAGTTCGGGAGCACGCGCTCGAACGTGTACGGCTCGACGAGCCGCTCGGTCGGCGTCTCGCCCTCCTTCATGTACTCGATCGCGACGACGCGGCGCTCCGCGATCCCGCGCGACAGCGTCGCGACGAGCTCCTCCTCGTCCAGCTCCGAACGAGTCTCCGGCGTCTGGTGATCCTCGAACTGCCCGAACGTGTCCTCGAGCTTCTTGCGGACACGGTCGAGCGGCGTATGCACCTGCGCCGCGATCGACGGCCCGACGATGTCGAGCGCGAGCCGGATCGCGCGCGCCTCGAGCGGCGTCAGGCGCGGCGCCAGCCGGAAGACGTCGCCGTACAGCTCCTTGTCGACTCGGACGGTGTCGCCCTCGAGCTCGGCGTAGACCGTGTAGCAGCCGCCGCCGAAGTTGACGAGGTTGAGCAGCGAGAGGTGATCCTGAAGCTCCTCGCGCGGGATGTGGAAGCGCGCGGCGAGGTCGTCGGCGTCGAGCTGCGCATCGCGGCCCTCACCGCAGGCGGCGAGCAGGTACGCGAGGAGCGCCTGCAGCACCCCGAAACGCTCGGGCGCGACGGCCGGCGCCGGCCGGTCGACGCCGTCCGGTGAGATCTCGGCGGTCTTCTCGCGCGCCAGCTTCGGCGGCTCGGCCTCATGCGCCTCGCGGACCCGGCGCAAGCCCTCGGCGCAGGCGGCGCGGAGCTCCTCCGGCTCCAGCGGGAGGGCGCGGCCGTTCTGGCGGAGCACCCAGCCGGCGAGCGGCTCGATCGCGGCGTACTCGGTCTCGAAGACGCCGTCCGCGAGCGTCCCGGCCTCGTGCAGGGTGCGATGTACCCACCAGGCCGTGTCGCCGTTGACCTCGATCTTCGCCGTGCCCTGAACGGGGCCGTGCTGCCAGTCCTCGCCGACGCGGTAGGCGTCGACGTCGAAGTCCGGCGGGAGGCGGAAGTCGCGCTCGCGGCGGGTGGCGAAGCGGATGTCGCTGCGCACGCGGGAGACGCGGAAGGTGCGGACGTCGTCGTTGTCGAGATCGTGGCCGACGACGTACCAGGTGCCTCGGTCGCGCCGCAAAGCGTAGGGATTCAGCGTCCGCTCGCGCGTCTGGTCGCGCCGGGGCGACCAGTAGCTGAACTTGATCGTCCGCTGCTTGGAGATCGCCGACTCGAGCTTCGACAGGCGGCCGGCCATCTCGGGCGAGTAGTCGGGATCGCGCACCTGGACGCTCGCGGCCGTCTCCGTCGGCGCGTCGTCGAACCCGGGGCGGCCGAGCGCGAGGTTCTGCAGCGCCAGCCGCAGCGGCTCGGCGTACGCGAACGTCCCCTCGAGCATGTAGAGCGCCGTCTGCAGTGCCGCCAGCTCGTCGTCGTCGAGCTCGAGCTCGTCCAGGAAGTAGTTCTCCGAGCGGAGCGTGTACAGCTCCTCGCCGGTGAACTCGTCGCGCTGGGAGTGGAGCGGGACGCCGAGCGCGATCAGCTCGGCGCGGTCGGAGTAGAAGCGGCGTGCGAACGCCTCGTCCGACATCTCCGAGTACCCCTCGACGTTGCCCTTGACGTCACGAGCCGTCAGCGGCCGCCGCTCCGCCATCAGGAAGGCGACCAGCGAGAGCTGACGGATCAGCTTGTCGGTGTCGTGCGACACGGCCGCCCGACTCTATCGGCTTCGGGAAATGCCTACGCCGCGGCGAGCGAGCGCTCGAGGTGCTGGTGCGAAGGGCAGTAGTCGCGCTCCGGAAGCGGTGTCCGCTGGCACGGCTTGCCCTTGCGCGTGGTCGCTCGGCAGCGCGCGACACCACCGTCGAGGGCGCCCGCCTCGAGCTGCTCCTCGATGAATCCGGTCGCGGCGGCGATGCCTTCCTTGACCGCCCAGGCGACCTGGGCCTGAGCCGTGATCGGGAAGAAGCGCCGAATGTCCTGGAAGAGAGCCCGGTCCGGCTTCGAGAAGTAGTGCGGGTCGGCGGCGAGTCGCTCCATCGTCTGCTCGCACTGCTCGAGCACCGATCGGCGCGATTCGAGCTGGAGGGACGCCTCCGCATAGGGGTCGATCAGGTCCTTGATCGAGCGATAGATCGCTCGCGAATACTGATACATGCAGGCCTGCAATTGCACGAGTTGGGCTTCCATCTGCGCGGTCATCGCTCCCTGTTTATCCCGCAGTCAGGCCGAAAACACGGGCTTCGGCGGTGTGGTCGCCACCGAGTATACGGACTCTCGATGCTGTTACAAACTCGCTGACATTAGTTTCTGCGTTGGAAACGCGAAACCATCCGGACGGGGGTTGCTTGCGACGGCGTGTGCCCCGTCTCCGGACTCCTTACACCTCGCGTCTAGGGAACGATCTCACGTTGGTACGCAGAAGGGAAGACCGAGCGGGCACGTTGCAGTGCCGATGAGGCTTCGGCCTCGTCGCCGTAGACGCCCTGGAAGATGACGTAGTAGCCGGGGTGGAGGCTCGCGTAGCGGGAGGAATCGAGGATGCCGACCCGCCGCAGGCCGCCGTCGCGAGCTTTCTTCGCCTGCGCCGCGGCTGCATCGCGGCCGTTCGCCTGCGGCAGCGAGAGGAGGACGATCGTCCAGCCGCGCTGCCCGGCGGGCCACGTGATCGCGGCGGGATTCGCCGGGGGAGTGGGAGGTGCCGTCGTCGGAGTCGGCGCCGTGGTCTCGGTCGGCGCCGTCGTCGGCTCCGGCGCGGTCAGTGTCGGTGTGCCGCCGGTGACGGTCAGGCTGCCGCCCGTTGCGGTCGGGATCGCCGTCTCCTCCTCGCCGTCTCCGGAGATCGCGATCGCGGCGCCCGTTCCGAGCACGGCGATCACGAGCCCGAGCAGTGCCGGCACGAGCCAGGCGCCGGCCCAGTCGTGCCGCTCGGCAACCGTCGTGGAGGCGCGCGCGACGGGGCCCGCCGGCTCATGGACGAGGCGGTTGCCGCACTCGAGGCAGTACTCCTGACCCGGCTGCACCGTCGCGTTGCAGCGGGGGCAGCGGGCCTGTCCCGCGTCGCTCATCGCGCGTTCGCCGGCGCGTTGGCGACGGGACGTCCGCAGGTGGCGCAGAAGCGGGAGCCCCACAGCAGCGGCGCGCCGCACTCGCAGCGCGCGGTCTTCGGGACTCCCGGCGCGCGATTCGCGGTGCCGAGGAGCACGTCGAGCTCGTGGATCCGCGCCTCGAGCCCGATCAACTCGGCGCAGCGCTCGAGCAGCAGGTCCTCCCGGAAGCGGTCGCGCCGGTACATCTCGAGCGAGAGGCCGCCGAGGTCGCGGAGCTTCTGCTCGCGCAGCCGCAGGAGGGCGCGGCGCTCGCGCCGCAGCTCGCTCGCCGGCGGTGCGGGGCGGCGGCGGGGACGGGCCGGCTCTCGGCGCAGCAGTCGTCGCATGGGCAGGAAGCGCGCCACGGCGCCGAGTCTAGAGATCGATCACGACGAGGCGATCCTCCGTGAGCTCACGCACGGCGTAGGCAGGCCCTTCGCGCGTGTTTCCGGAGTCCTTCACGCCCCCGTACGGCATCTGGTCGGCGCGGAAGGTCGGGGCCTCGTTCACGGTGACGCCGCCGAACTCGAGCCGACGGGCCGCGTCGAGAGCGACCTTCAGATCGCGGGTGAAGATCCCCGCCTGGAGGCCGTAGCGCGTCCCGTTCGCGAGCTCGATCGCATCGTCCAGCGTGTCGTACGCCGACACGGTGCACACGGGGCCGAAGACCTCCTCGCACGAGACCTTCAGGTCCGGTGACGCGTTCGCGATCACGGTCGGACGCAGCAGCTCTCCGTCGAGCTCGCCGCCGGTGAGGATCTCGGCGCCGGCTGCGCGCGCCTCGTCGATCCAGGCCAGCACCCGGTCGCGAGCGTCCCGGTCGATCAGCGGGCCGACGTCGGTCGCCGCGTCGGCCGGGTCGCCGACGACGAGCGCCTCGACCTTCGGGACGAACCGCGAGACGAGCTCGTCGTGGACCGCGCGCTGGACGTAGACGCGCTGCACCGAGATGCAGCTCTGGCCGGCGAACGAGAATGCGTTCGCGGCGAGCCGCGTCGCGACGTCCTCGAGGTCCGCGTCCGGCTCGACGATGACCGGCGTCGCATTCCCGAGCTCGAGCTTGACCCGCTTGCGCGGCGCCCGCTCGGCGAGCTTCCAGCCGACGTCGCCCGAGCCGGTGAAGGTGATCGCGCGGACGCGCTCGTCCTCGACGAGGACGTCGCCGATCTCGGACGCGGGCCCGACGAGGACGTTCAGCCAGCCCGGAGGCAGCTCCGATTCGGCCATCAGCTCGGCGAGGAGGAGGGCGGAGAACGGCGTCTGGGACGCGGGCTTGAGGACAGTTGCGCAGCCGGCCGCGAGCGCGGGGGCGATCTTGTGCGCGACCAGGTTGAGGGGGAAGTTGAAGGGCGAGATCGCGCCGACGACGCCGATCGGCTGCCGCAGCGTGAAGGCGAGCTTCCCGGCGCCCGCCTGCGAGGCGTCCATCGGGACCATCTCGCCGGCGAGCTTGCGCGCCTCGACCGCCGCGAACGTGAAGGTGGACATCGCGCGGGCGGCCTCGACGCGGGCGGCCTTGAGCGGTTTGCCGGCCTCGGCCGAGATGGTCTGCGCGACCTCCTCATGGCGGCGTCCGAGCCGGCCGGCGACGCGGACGAGGATCTCGGCCCGCTTGTGGGCCGGCAGCGGGTCCCGCATCGCAGCCTCGGCGGCGTCCACGGCGCGCCGGGCCTCCGCCGCGCCCGCCTTCGCGACCAGCCCGACGACGTCGCCGGAATAGGGGGAGCGCACCTCGACCCAGTCGCCGGTCTCGATCCACTCGCCGGCGATCAGCAGCCGCTTCTCGAGAGCGGTTGTCGCCACGCGACGAGTCTACGAGACTGGGGCCGTGGCCGATGTCCCGGACGTCCGATATGCGCGCAGCGGCGGCGTCTCCGTCGCCTACCAGGTCGTCGGCGACGGTCCTCAGGACGTGGTCTTCCTCCCGTTTCTCTCGAACCTGTACTCGCTCTGGCAGCTGCCGGTGTTCGCGGCCGGCTCGCTTCGGCTCGCCGAGTCGTCGCGCCTGATCCTCGTCAACACCCGCGGGATGGGGATGTCCGACCGGCCGCGGGGGCTGACGATCGAGGCGCGCATGGACGACGTGCGGGCTGTCATGGACGACGTCGGCAGCACCCGCGCGAACCTGCTCGGTTGGGCGGAGACGAGCAACACCTGCGGCGTCTTCGCCGCGATGTATCCCGAGCGCGTCGAGCGCCTGATCCTCTATGCGCCGTATGCGCGCGGCACGCGTTCCGACGGCTACCCCTGGGGCCCGACGCGGGAGGAGGCGCTGGCCAGTCTCGCCGTCGACCGGGAGCGCTGGGGCGAGCGGCAATACCTTGAGGATTTCGCCCGCCGCATGAACCCTCAGTGGGGCAATGACGCCTCGTACGTCGACTGGTTCGTGTGGACGCACCGGCTCTCATCGAGCCCGGAGTCCTACGTCGAGTTCCGCCGGATGACGCTCGACACCGACCTGACCGACGTGCTGCCCGCGATCCGCGTCCCCACCCTCGTGCTGGCGAAGGACCGAATGCGCGAGCCCGCGGCCCACGTCGCAAGCCTGATCCCGGACGCGAGCCTGGTGATGCTCCCGGGTGAGGGCGCCTCGTTGCACGAAAACGACGCTGGGCTGCTCGCGATCGAGTCGTTCCTGCGCGACGAGGTGCCTCCTGACGTTCCGGATACGGTGCTCGCGACAGTGCTCTTCACCGACCTCGTCGGCTCGACGCAGCTCGCCGCAGAGCTCGGCGACCGCGCCTGGCGCGAGGTGCTCGAGGCGCATCATGCGGCGGTGCGACGCGAGCTGTCCCGGTTCGGCGGCGTCGAGCTCGACACCGCCGGCGACGGGTTCTTCGCCTCCTTCGACGGCCCGGCGCGGGCGATCGCCTGTGCCCGCGCGATCGTCGCGGCGATGCCGGCGCTCGGCCTCGAGATCCGCGTCGGCATCCACACCGGCGAGTGCGAGCGTGTGGGTGAGAAGCTGGCGGGGCTGGCGGTCAACGTCGGCGCCCGCGTGGCGGCGGCGGCCGGCGCCGGTGAGGTGCTCGTCTCCGGAACGGTGCGCGACCTGGTGGCCGGCTCGGGCTTCGCCTTCGACGATCTCGGCGAGCACGAGCTGAAGGGCGTGCCGGGCTCGTGGCGCCTGTTGCGGGTGGTAGCGTGAACCCGTGAGCGACGCGCTCATCATCGACGCCGTGCGCAGCCCGATCGGGCGGCGGAACGGCTCGCTCGCAGGGACGCGCGGGGACGAGCTCGCCGGCCAGGTGCTGAACGGCCTCGTCGCGCGGCACGACCTCGATCCGGCCGAGGTCGAGGACGTCCAGATGGGCTGCGTCACCCAGATCGGCGAGCAGGGCTGGAACATCGGCCGGATGGCGCCGATGGTCGCCGGCTGGCCCGAGACGGTGTGCGGCACGACTGTCGACCGCCAGTGCGGCTCTTCGATGCAGACGAACTTCAACGCTGCCGCCGCGATCTGGGCGGGCCAGCTCGACGTCGTCGTCTCGGCAGGCGTCGAGATGATGTCCCGCGTCCCGATGGGCTCGAACGGCGGCGATCTCTCCGACAAGCTGACCGAGCGCTGGCAGATCGTGCCGCAGGGGATCTCCGCCGAGGCGCTCGCGTCCGAGTGGGACCTCTCGCGCGAGTCGCTCGACGCCTACTCGCTCGAGTCGCATCGACGGGCGATCGCGGCGAGCGACGACGGCAAGTTCGAGAACGAGATCGTCCCCGTCGAGGTCGGAGCCGCGGGCGCGGCCGTCCTCTTCGCCGTGGACGAGGCGCCGCGGCGCGACACGTCGGCCGAGAAGCTCGCCTCGCTCCAGCCCGCGTTCCTGCCGGACGGCGTCGTCACCGCTGGGAACTCGAGCCAGATCGTCGACGGCGCAGCTGCCGTACTCGTCGCGAGCGAGGCGGCGGCAGGGCGACTCGGACTGGAGCCGCGGGCGCGCTTCGTGTCGTTCGGCCTCTCCGGCGTCGACCCGTACCGGATGCTGCACGGCAACCCCGAGGCATGCCGCAAGGCGCTCGCGAAGGCGGGGTTGACGTGGGACGACATCGCCGTGATCGAGGTGAACGAGGCGTTCGCGTCGGTCGTGCTCCAGTTCGCGCACGACGCCGGGCTCGAGGACCGCTTCGACGACATCAACCCGAACGGCGGCGGCATCTCGCTGGGCCATCCGCTCGGCGCCACCGGGGCACGGGTGACGGCGACGCTGCTGAACGAGCTCGAGCGGCGCGAGGCGCGGTACGGAATCGCCTGCATGTGCATCGGCTTCGGCCAGGCGATCGCCGCCGTGGTCGAGCGCGTCTAGCCGTGAACTTGCCGGGACAGGATCTCGTCGACGACGGCGTGGCGCATCTGCGCGACGGGCGGGAGACCGCCGAGGCCCTGCTCGTTTCGGTCGGGGCGAGCCGGCTGAGAGCCGTCGGGATCGACGTGCCCGAGCCGTTGTCTTCCCCAGAGATTCGGCTCTACGAGCTGCTGCGCCGGGAGCACGGCGACGACGCGCACGGACGCTACAACGCCCTCCTCCGCAGGCTCGTCAGCTTCGAGCGGGCGGCGGAGTGCGCGAGCTAGCCGACGAGGCGCGGATCCGGCGGTTCCTGCGGGCGTTGGGCGCGTCGGCGGGCTCGGAGGCGGTCGTCTACCTCGCCGGCGGCGCGACTGCAGTTCTGGAGGGGTGGCGCGGCACGACCGTCGACGTCGACCTGCGGATCGAGCCCGAGTCGGACGCGATCCTGCGGGCGCTGACCCGCCTGAAGGACGAGCTCTCCATCAACGTCGAGCTCGCAACTCCGGCCGACTTCATTCCGCTGCCCGCGGGCTGGGAGCAGCGCAGCCCCTTCGTCGCCCGCGAAGGCTCGGTGACCTTCCGCCACTTCGACCCCGTGGCGCAGGCGCTCGCCAAGCTGGAGCGCGGCCATGACCGCGACCTCGACGACGTGCGGGCGATGCTCGACCGAGGGCTCGTCGACCGTGACACGCTGCGGGGCGCGTTCGACGAGATCGAGAGCGAGCTCCACAAGTTCCCGGCGATCGACCCCGCGGCGTTCCGGCGCCGGGTCGAGGCACACGTCGCGGAAAACGAGCCGTAACGGCGCTCGCCTGCGCGAGTGTGTGGGAATACATCCCGAGCACTCGGTAGGGTCGTCGTCGATGCCGGAGATGCTGAGGGCTCAGTACGAGCGACGGGGCCCCGTGCCGCAGGACGTGATTCACGCGGTCGAGTTCGAGACGCCGCAGCTCGAGGCCGGCCAGGCGCTGGTCGAGGTGACCGCGGCGCCCATCAACCCGTCGGATGTCCTGACCCTGACCGGCGAGTACGCCCAGTTGCCGCCGTTGCCTGCGATCGGGGGCCGTGAGGGAGTCGGGCGGATTGCCGTCCTCGGTCCCGGCACCCAGGGTCCAGGAATCGGGGTCGGGCAGCTGGTGTTGCTGCCGCGCGGCTGCGGTAGCTGGTCGACGCACGTCGTGGCGGAGGCAGCCCAGCTCGTGCCGTTGCCCAACGAGGCCGACCCGCTGCAGCTGGCCATGATGACGATCAACCCGCCGACGGCGGCACTGCTGTTGAGCGAGTTCGTGAGGTTGGATCCTGGCGCGTGGGTGATCCAGAACGCGGCCAATTCGGCCGTCGGCCTGTACCTGGTGCAGCTCGCCCGGCACCGCGGCTTCCGGACGGTCAACGTCGTGCGGCGGGAGGACGCCGCCGCGATCGTGCGGGAGGCGGGTGGAGATGTCGTCGTGATCGACGACGACGACGACCTGGCGAGGCGGGTCATTGGGGCAACCGGCGGAGCAGCGATACGCCTGGGCATCGATGCTGTCGGAGGCACCGCAACTGGACGCCTCGCGGACTGCCTGTGCGACGACGCGATCCTGGTCAACTACGGACGCATGAGCGATGCCTCCTGCACGGTGCAGCCTGACGCCTTCATCTTCCGCAACCTGACCATGCGCGGCTTCTGGCTCGTCAATTGGTACCGGCAAACGCCCGAGGGAGAGCGCGCGGTGCTCCTCGGCGAGATCGCCGACCTCATCGCCAAGGGCAAGCTGCACGCGCCGATTCACGCCACCTACGACGTCAGCGAGATCAAGGAAGCAGTGGCGGTCGCCGCAAGCGGCGGACGATCCGGCAAGGTTCTCATTGCCCCACGCCACTGACCCCGCTCATCGCCGCTCGCCTGGGCCAGAGTGCTGACGCCTGAACGACGAACTGCGCCGAGGCGGTCTGTAGGATCGGCCGCCGATGGCGACGATCCGGATAGTCGGTGTCGTGGGGCTCGGCGCGATGGGTGCCGGGATCGCGCAGCTCTGCGTCGAGGCGGGGATCGACACCGTCGGCCGGGAGGTCACGGCCGAGCTGGGGGAGCAGGCTCACGAGCGGATCGGCCACTTCCTCACCCGCAAGACCGACAAGGGACTACTCGAGCAAGCCGCACGCGATGACGCCATGAGCCGGCTCTCGCTGACGACGGAGCTCGACGACTTCGCCGACTGCGACGTCGTGATCGAGGCGATCGTCGAGGAGCTCGAGCCGAAGCGGCAGCTCTTCGCCGAGCTCGAGCGGATCTGCCGTCCCGACGCCGTCCTCGCCACCAACACCTCCGCGCTCTCGGTCACCGAGATCGCGGCCGCCACGTCGACGCCCGGGCGGGTTGTCGGCATGCACTTCTTCAACCCCGCGCCGCTGATGCCCCTCGTCGAGATCGTTCGTGCGGAGCTGACCGAGGACGGGCCCTTCGAGACGGCGTTCGCGCTCGGGGAACGGATCGGCAAGACGCCGATCCGCTGCCACGACACGCCCGGGCTTCGTCGTCAACCGCGTCCTGATCCCGCTCCTGAACGACTGCATCCGCGTCCTCGACGAATCGCGGGTGTCGCCGGAGGATCTCGACATCGGGATGAAGAACGGCGCCGGCTGGCCGATGGGGCCGTGCGCGCTCGTCGACCTCGTCGGGATCGACGTGCACGTGCACGCGTCCGAGGCGCTGTACGAGAAGACGCGCGAGCAGCGGATGGCGCCGCCGCCGCGGCTCGTCGCGATGCGGAACGCGGGCCTGCTCGGCCGCAAGTCCGGCCGCGGCTTCTACACCTACGACTGACGCTCCATCGACTGACGCTCCATCGGCACGTTCAGCCGCTCGGCGACCTTCGGCACGAGCGTGCCCTGGACGAGCACCGAGAAGAGGACGACGACGAAGACGATCCCGTAGATCTCGCTGCCGTCGTCGACCCCGCCGATGATCGCGAGCGCTGCCAGCAGGATCGGCACCGCGCCCTTTAGCCCGCTCCACATCACGAACAGCCGCTCGCCGCGGTCGAGCCGGACGGGGAGGAGCAGCCCTCCGACGACGACCGGCCGGATCGCGAACGCGAGCAGCGCGGCCAGCGCGAGCCCCTCGAACCAGGCGTTGGAGTCGAACAGCTCCGACAGGTCGATCGTGAGGCCGAGCGCGACGAACATCGCGATCTCGGCGAGGCTGCTGATCGAGTCGAGAAACGCGTCGATCTCGAGACGGTGCGGCACCGGCCGGTCGCCGATCAGGATCCCGGCGACGAAGACGGCGAGAAAGCCGGAGCCGTGGACGAGCGCGGCCGCGCCGTAGATGACGCCGGCGGCGGCGAGGATGCGCAGCGGGTAGAGCGCCGGCGAGGGGAGGGGCATGCGCCGCATCAACGGCACCAGCAGCGCCGCCCCGGCGGCGCCGACTGCGATCCCTCCGACCATCTCGACCGTGAACTCCTCCACGACCGACCAGAAGGAGCCGTGGTCGCTCGTCGCCAGCTCGATCATCCCGATCATCAGCGCGATCCCGACCGGGTCGTTCGCTCCCGATTCGCCCTTCAGGATCGTCCCCGTCCTGCCGCGGATCTCGCGGCCTCCGAGCACCGAGAACGTCACGGCGGGATCGGTGGGGGCGAGCGCGGCGCCGAGCAGGCCGCTCGTGATCCAGGAGAGGTCGAAGAAGAAGTGCGCGGCGAGCGCGATCAGCCCGGCCGTCGCGAAGGTGCCGGGCACACCGAGCGAGAGAATGGGCACGGCTGCACCGCGAAAGCGGCGCCAGCCGATGTCCAGGCCGCCCTCGAACAGGATCACGATCAGGGCGACGACGCCGATCCGCTCGACCGTGACGAACGAGATCGAGTCGCCGAGCCGCGGCACCAGGTCGGAGAGGGCCGCCGCGGCGACGAGGAAGAGCGCAGCGCTCGGGATCGCCAGGCGTTCGGTGATCGCCCGGCCGAAGAGCGCGAGGAGCACGCCCGCCGAGACGACGAGGACGATCAGTCCGAAGTCTCCGATCTCCGACATCGGGTAAATCTAGGGCTACGCCACGTCGGCGCGGCTGCTTACACTTTCCTTACATGAACCTGACCGCCGCCACACGCCGCGTGCCGATACTGCGAACCATGCGGAAGACGTACCTCTGCCTGGCCCTGCTCGCCCTGATTTTCCCCGTCGTGGCGCTCGCCTCGGTGGACACCGGAGAGGGCACGCTGTCGGTCGAGGACGGCCGCGGCAAGATCAACCTGCAGGCGCGCGGGGGCGTCTTCGGCCGGATCGATCGCGGCACGATGACCGTCTACGACACGACGCCGGCCGACGCCAACTTCCCCGTCGTCACGGGCGCCGACGAGCCCGAGGTCTTCGTCGCCGGCAACGGCGTCCGGTACCGCGGCGCCGGCATCCGCTTCCGCGTCGTCGGCGGCGGCTTCAAGCTGGTGATCCAGGGCCGCGGCATCGACCTCTCGGTCGTCGGCAAGGGCTCCGGCTTCATCGAGGGCGACACGGTCGAGCCGGGCGTGTACTCGCTCGACGGCGCCGACTGCCGCAAGAATCGCGCCAGCTGCGACGACGCTCCCCGATCCGGGGATCCGCTTCAAGCTCGGCGCGCAGGAGCGGCCGGAGAAGAGCGCACCGTAATGGCTTCCGGCGCGCAGACCGTTCTGGTCGTCGAGGACGAGGCCTCGATCGCGTCGTTCGTCTCGCTCTACCTCAAGAACGCGGGCTACGACGTGCGCGCGGTCACGACCGGCACTGCCGCGCTGGCGCAGGTCGCGGCCGAGACGCCGGCATTGATCATCCTCGACCTGATGCTGCCCGACCTCGACGGGATCGAGATCTGCCGGCGCGTCCGCAAGACCTCCGACGTGCCGATCCTGATGCTGACCGCCCGCGACGAGGACGTCGACAAGATCATCGGGCTCGAGGTCGGCGCCGACGACTATCTGACGAAGCCGTTCAACCCACGCGAGCTCGTCGCCCGCGTGAAGAGCGTCCTGCGCAGGTCGGCGCCCGAGCGGCGACGCGACGTCGAGGAGGAGCTCCATCACGGCGACCTCTCGATCAACGCCGGCCGCCGCGAGGTGAAGGTGGGCGAGGAGGAGATCCAGCTCGCCCCGAAGGAGTTCGACCTGCTCTGGGAACTGCTCGACCACAAGGGGCTCGTGCTCACGCGCGACCAGCTGCTCGAGCGTGTCTGGGGGTACACCTTCGCCGGCGACACGCGCACCGTCGACGTGCACGTGCGGCAGCTGCGCCGCAAGCTCGGCGAGGCCTCGCCGATCGTGACCGTCTGGGGCGTCGGCTACAAGGTCGGCCCCGAGCGGGCTCCAGCGCCCGCGGCGTAGGCCATGCTCAACTCCCTGCGCTTTCGCCTGCCGGCGCTCTTCCTGGCGGGGATCGCGCTCTCCGGGCTCGTCACGAGCCTGATTGCGCTGCGCCTCTTCCAGGACTACACGCGCACCGCGTCCCTGAACGAGCTTCGCCGCGAGGCGCGCGGGCTCGCCCAGCTCTACGCCGAGTCGGCCGTGCGCGCCGTCGACGAGGAGAAGGCGGCTCCGGCCTTCGCGGCGTCGAAGCTCGAGGCGGCCACGGGCGACCGGCTCTACTTCCTCGGCACGTCGCTGTCGCCGGGCGAGGACAGCGGCCTGACGCGGGTCACGCTGAAGGACGTCGGCGTCGATCTCTCGACGACGCGGATCATCACCTTCGAGTTCCGGCCGCCGGGGCAGAGGCGCACGTTCCTCGCGGCCGCGCACCCGATCCGGCCGGGCGGCGCGACCGTGTTCGGCTACCTGATCGTCGCGAAGCCGAAGGACGAGCTGCGCGACGCCTGGGTGACCCTGCTCTCCCGGCTCGCGATCGCATTCCTCTTCTCGCTCGTGGTCGTGGGCGCGCTCGCCTTCTACCTCACGCGCAGGATCACCGGGCCGGTGCTCGCCCTCTCCGATGCAGCCGACGAGGTCTCGAAGGGCAACTACGACGTGGAGGTGCCGCATGTCCCCGGCGGCGGCGAGATCGGCCACCTCGCCGACCGCTTCCGCGAGATGACGTCGCGGCTCGCCGAGGCCGAGGAGCTCGAGCGCAACTTCCTGATGTCCGTCTCGCACGAGCTGAGGACGCCGCTGACGGCGATCCGCGGCCACGTCGCCGCGCTCCGCGAGGGCGTCGTCAACGACCCGGAGTCGATCGACGCCTCGCTCGAGATCGTCGCCGGGGAGGCCGAACGGCTCGGCCGGCTGGTCGGCGACGTGCTCGACCTCGCGAAGCTCGATGCCCACCGGTTCACCGTCCTGACCGAGGAGGTCGACATGGGGCGGGTGCTCGAGCGTGCTTTCTCGACGTTCTCCGAGGAGGCCCGCCAGCGCGGGATCGAGTACACCTCCGAGGCGAAGTCGACGCCGGTGATCGTGTCGGACGGCGACCGGGTGCTCCAGATCATCTCGAACCTGCTCTCGAATGCCTTCAGCTGGACGCCGGACGGCGGCCGGATCGACCTGGCGCTGCAGACCGCGAATGGGACGGTCACGGTCGACGTCGCCGACACCGGCCCGGGGATCTCCGCCGACGCGCGCGAACGGATCTTCCGGCCCTTCTGGTCGACGGACGGGCGCGGCACCGGGCTGGGCCTGCCGATCGCCCGCGAGCTGGCGGTGGCGCTCGGCGGCCGGATCGAGCTGGAGACCGAGGTAGGGAAGGGGAGCCGCTTCCGGCTCGTCCTGCCGAACCGCAGCTTCTAGCGCGCTCTAGGCTGCTTCGCGGTGCGCGACGGCGGGCGCCACGGCATGCTCGACGCGCTCGAGCCGGTCGCTGACGCCCCTCCAGCCCGACGAGACGAGGTCGACGAGCAGAGCGAGATCGTCGATGCGCGCGTGGCGCTCGGCGAGGACGTCGCCCTCGAGCCGCTCGAGCCGGCGGATCACCTGGTTGAGCAGTCCGCGAATCTCGGCCAGGCTGCGCCCGACCGGGACGACTTCGGCGCGGAGGCCGTCGTGCACCGCCGCGCTGACCTTCTCCGGCAGGGTGCCTTCGAGCTCGGCGGCGGCTGCGGCGAGCGACTCGACCTGGATGCGCGTGCGCTCGAGCGCGGCCTCCAGCTCGGCCGGCGCGATGCGCCCCGACGCGGCTTCCGCGATCCGTGCTTTCGCCCGTTCGAGTGTCTTCTCGTCCACGCGCAGGAGGCTACGCTGGCCGTCGGATGGACACCTCCGAGCTCGACTACGACCTGCCCTCGGAGCTGATCGCCCAGCAGCCGCCGGAGCGCCGCGACGCCTCTCGCCTGCTCGTGTACGACCGCGCGACGGGCGCGGTCCGGCACCGGCAGTTCGCCGAGCTGCCGGACGAGCTCTCGCGTGAGCTTGCGGTCGTCAACGACACGAGGGTCGTGCCGGCGCGGATTCGGATCGAGCAGCCGAAGGGGGAGGTGCTCCTGCTCGAGCACGAGGGCAACGGTCAGTGGCTCGCGCTCGCGCGCCCGACGCGCCGGCTCAAGGCAGGCGGCCGGCACGGCCCGGTCGAGCTGCTCGAGCACCTGGGTGAGGGCCGCTGGCGCGTCCGGCTCGACGGCGAGCCGGACGGTGAGGCGCCGCTGCCGCCGTACATCACCGAGCCGCTCGCCGACCCCGCCCGGTACCAGACCGTCTACGCGGACGAGGCCGGCTCGGCCGCGGCTCCGACGGCCGGACTGCACTTCACGCCGGAGCTGCTCGGGCGGCTCGACGTCGAGCGCGTCACCCTCCACGTCGGTCTCGACACGTTCCGCCCGCTCGCGACGGAGACGCTCGAGGCGCACGAGCTGCACGGCGAGCGCTACTCGGTCAGGCCCGAGGCGTGGGAGCGGATCGAGGCTGCCGAGCGCGTCCTCGCGGTCGGCACGACCACGGTGCGCGTGCTCGAGACGGTGGCAAGCAACAGACTGTTACAAGGCCGGACGTCGTTGTTCGTCACGCCGGGCTTCGAGTTCCGGCGGGTCGACGCGCTGCTGACGAACTTCCACCTTCCGCGCTCGACGCTGCTGGCGCTCGTGATGGCGTTCGCCGGCGTCGAGGAGACGCGGCGGCTGTACCGGCTCGCGGTCGACGAGCGGTACCGCTTCTACTCGTTCGGCGACGCCATGCTGATCCTGTGAAGCCACTCCGCGAGCGGTCCCTCGGCCGCCTCCGGGTACTTCGCCACCGGCGGCGCGCCTGCAGCGACGAGTCGCTCGGCGATGCCGACGTAGTCGCGGTCGGAGAGGCCGTGGTACTGCGAGCCGTGGACGACCCAGTCGAGCGGCGTGTCGAATTCGGCGCCGGAGGCCGCCGCCGGGTCGGCGCCGAGTGCCAGCAGCCGCTCGACGACGTCGACCGACCCGAGCCAGCACGCGTGGTGGAGCAGCGTCCCGGCCGGCGATCCCCCGATGACTCCTCTGAAGTCGACCCCGACGGTGCGGGCGACGAGCTCGGCGTCGACGCGGAGCGCTGTCAGGATCACCACTTCCTGCATGTCGATGTCGAACGAGCGTGGCGGCTCGTCCCCGGGCTCCTCGCCGCGTGCGAGCCGTGCGACCCACGCGTCGGCGAGGTCGACGTCGGTCGAGGCGCCAAGCCGCTCGAGCAGCTGGGCAAGCTCCGCGTTGCCGCGCAACACGGCGTGCTGGTACGGCGTCCGGAGCGGCACGTGCCCGCGCCAGGTCTCGCCGCCCGTGCGGTCGACGTCGGCGCCCTTCTCCGCGAGAAGCTCGATCATCGGTGCGCCGCAGCCGCGACGGACGGCGTGGACGACGAGCGGGCCCTCGTTCGGATCGCCGTCCGCCTCGAGCATGAGCCGCAGGTGCTCGACGTGGTCGGCGTCGATCGCCGCCGCCACCGCATTCGTCCCGACGACCGAGGCGCCGTGCTCGAGCAGGACGCGCACGCAGTCGGCGGATTCCGCATACGCGGCGTGGTAGAGCGACTCGCCGTCGTCGGGGTCGGCGCCCGCCTCGAGCAGCACGCGGGCCAGCTCCGGGTCGTGCTTGACGCCAGCGGCGCCGTAGAGCGCGGACATGTTGCCGTACTCGTTGACGAAGTAGCCGTTCGGGTCGCCGCCTCGGGCGAGCAGCTCGCGCGCGAGCCCTGACGTGTCGAAGCACGAGTGGCAGGCGTAGACGAGCGGTGGGCACTCGAGCGGCCCGCCGGGCGCGTTTGCGTCCCCGTCCCAGCCGCGGCCGAGGACGAGGCCCACCCACGGATCGCGCTCGAGCTCCGGCCGGGCCGCGAGCAGCTGCTCGGCCCGGGTCGGGCGCCCAGAGGTCGCCGCGCGGACGATCTCAGCCACGCTCGCCTCGGCAGCGGCGACGAGTGCGGGCCAGCTCGGGTAGCCGTGCTCGCGCGCGACGACGAGCTGGGCGCGGGCGAGGATCGGCTCGCGGCCGTCGAGCCGTTCGAGCGCGTCGGCATCGCCGGCACGGGCGGCCTTGACGAGCTCCTTCGCCTGCTTGCGGAGCTGTTCCAGGTTCATCACGACCTCCTCCGTCGAGGCCCGCTGTCCGCGTCGTCGGGCGGGAGATGATCGTGGTGACGCTGTTGCCGTTGCGACGAGGTGGGCTCTGCCCTGCCCGCGGACCGGATGCGCCCTCGAACGCGCCTCGCGATCGTATCCCTAAGCTGGACGGCCGTGTCCGTCTTCGACGTCACCGCCACCGACGGCGCCGCGCGCGCCGGGATCCTGCGTACCGCCCACGGCGAGGTGAGGACGCCTGCGTTCATGCCCGTTGGGACGAAAGCGACGGTGAAGAGCCTCGACCCGGACGAGCTGCGCACGGTCGGCTCTCAGATCATCCTCGGCAACACGTACCACCTTCACTTCCGCCCCGGCGACGAGCTGATCGCGCGGCTCGGCGGGCTGCACGCGTTCTCCGGCTGGGACGGGCCGATCCTGACCGACTCGGGCGGCTTCCAGGTCTTCTCGCTCCGCGACACGCTGCTCGACGTCGACGACGACGGCGTCACCTTCCGCTCCGTCTATGACGGCTCCCCGGCGCGCTTCTCGCCCGAGATCGCGGCGCGGATCCAGCGCAACCTCGGCTCGGACATCGCGATGGCGTTCGACATCTGCCCGCCCGCGGGCGTGCCGCGGAGCGAGCTCGAGGAAGCAGTTCGCCTGACCACGCACTGGGCGGCCCGCCAGCGCGAGCAGGAGCGGGCGCCCGGCCAGCTCCTGTTCGGGATCGCGCAGGGCGCGTCCGACCCGGAGCTGCGCCGGCGCTCGATCGAGGAGATCGCGGCGCTCGGGTTCGACGGTCACGCGCTCGGCGGGCTTGCGGTGGGGGAGAGCCGCGAGGAGATGTTCGACGCGACCGGCTGGGCGGCGCCGCTGCTGCCCGCCGGCAAGCCGCGCTACTTCATGGGGATCGGCGATGCGGAAGGGATCCTGCGTGTGATCGGCGCGGGGATCGACATGTTCGACTGCGTCCTGCCGACCCGCACGGCCCGGACCGGCTCCGCCCTGACCGCGACCGGTCGCCTGAACCTTCGCAACGCTCGCTTCGCGCACGACCCGCGCCCGCTCGAGGAGGGCTGCGGCTGCCCCGCCTGCAGCCGCTTCTCGCGCGCCTACGTGCGCCATCTCGTCAATCAGGAGGAGGTATTGGGGCTCCGCCTGCTGAGCCTGCATAATCTGCACTTCCTACTCGAACTGACCGCGGGCGCGCGGGCGGCGATCGAACGCGGTGAGCTCGAGGTCTACACGGCCGCGGCGCTTGCCCGGCTCGCCGGCGGGCCGCAGGAGGATCCTTGGAACCAGGAGGGCTGATCGTTCTCGTCGCGCTCTTCGTGGGCTTCTGGCTGCTCGTGCTCAGGCCGCAGCGGCGCCGCGCCCAGGAGCAGCGCGCGCTGCACGAGTCCGTCACCGTCGGCGACGAGATCGTCACACTGGGCGGCCTGCTCGGCCGGGTCAAGTCGATTGACGAAACCGACGATACGCTCGAAGTCGAGATCGCACCCGGGACGAACGTCAAGGTCGTTCGTCGCGGCGTCGCTGCCGTGATCGACCCCCAAAAATCTCATGAAGAATTCATACGACCGCAGTGAGAACGCAGCTAACCTGCTGACCGCGTGAATCGCCGACCCTACCTCATTCTTGTTGGGCTGATCGTCGCTGGGCTGATCGGCGTCGCCCTGCTCGCGATTCCCGCATCGCCGCTCCACGACAAGGCGACGCTCGGGCTCGACCTGCAGGGTGGGCTCGAGGTGACGCTGAAGGCGGTCCCGCCGCCGAATCGCCCGCTGCAGAAGTCCGACCTCGACCGCTCGGTCGAGATCCTCCGCGACCGCGTCGACCGGCTCGGCGTCGCGGAGCCGGAGATCCGCAAGCAGGGCGACGACCAGATCGTGATCGACCTGCCCGGCGTCAAGGATCCCGCGCGCGTGATCGGCATCCTCGGCCAGACGGCACAGCTCGAGCTCTTCGACCTCGAGGCGAACCTGGCCCCGCCGTCGAACTCCGGCGGCTTCGCTTCCCCGAAGGAGTCGCTCTACGAGCTGCTTGCGGGCCAGCAGGCGCTCGTCGACGACGGGACGAAGACCAACTGGTACCTGTTCGACAACAAGAAGAAGTTGCGCGCCGGCCCTGTCGCCGAGCGCGACAAGCTGCTGGAGAGCGACGTCGTCAAGGACGGCAAGCTGCCGAAGGATTGGAAGATCTTCGGCGTCCCGCCGAAGACGGTCGTCGTCAGCTGCGGCGTCGGCGAGGTCGTCTGCCCGGGCGTCGGCGTCGAGAACCCGAAGCAGAACGTCTACTACCTGCTCCGGTACGACCCCGACAATCCGGATCCGGACAAGGTCGTCCCCGAGATGACCGGTGCCGACCTGAAGCTCGCCGGCACCCGGCAGGACTTCGACACGACGACCGGCGAGCCGATCGTGACGATGCAGTTCACGGACAAGGGCGGCGACCGGTTCGCCGAGATCACCAACCGCGAGGCCGACCGCGGCCGCGCCCGCCACAACATCACAGGCGGCCAGGGCGATCCGTCGCAGTCGTTCCAGCACTTCGCGATCGTGCTCGACCGCCAGATCAAGTCGTGGCCGTCGATCGACTTCGAGCAGTACCCGAACGGGATCGGCGGCGCGAACGGCGCCCAGATCACCGGCATCGGCTCGCTCACGGAGGCGAAGGACCTCGCGCTCGTGCTCCAGAGCGGCGCCCTCCCCGTCACCTTCAAGACGCTCGAGACGACGGCGATCTCGGCGACGCTCGGCAAGGACTCGCTCGCCGAGGCGTGGAAGGCTGCGATCGCCGGCCTGATCGCCGTTGCGCTCTTCCTGCTCATCTTCTACCGCGTGCTCGGCATCGTCGCCGTGATCGGCCTCGGCATCTACGCCGCCTTCCTCTACGCCGCGATCCTCATCTTCAACGTCACCATGACGCTGCCGGGCTTCGCCGGGATCATCCTGACCCTGGGGGTGGCCGCCGACGCGAACATCGTCATCTTCGAACGCGTGAAGGAGGAGTACCGCGCCGGCAAATCGGTGCGAGCCGCGATCTCGGCCGGCTACGGCAAGGGCTTCCACACGATCATCGACGCGAACGTCGTCACCGCGATCACGGCGCTGGTGTTGTTCCTCGTCGCCACCGCAGGCGTGAAGGGCTTCGCCTTGATGCTCCTGATCGGAACGCTGATCTCTCTGCTGACCGCGGTTGCGGCCACGCGCGCGATCCTCGGCCTGCTCGCCGGCTTCCGCTGGTTCGACAACCCGAAGCTGATGGGCGCCGAGGGCGAGTCGCCGAAATGGATCAGGCGCGACTTCATCGGCCTGCGCAAGTGGTGGTTCGGGATCTCAGCTGTTGTCGTGGCGATCTCGCTGCTCGCGATCGGGATCAAGGGCCTCAACTTCGGGATCGACTTCGAGGGCGGCACGAAAATCACCGCGTCGGTGCCGTCCGACGCCCCGGTGGCGATCGACGATGTCCGCTCCCAGGCCGACGACCTCGGCCTCGGCGCCGCGCAGATCGTCGGGCGCGGCGCGGCGGTCGACGGCAAGTACACCGGCTTCCAGATCCAGACCGAGGAGCTCTCGACCGAGGAGACACAGGCGCTGACCCGGCAGTTGGACAAGTCGTTCAACGCCGACACGAGCGTCCAGACGGTCTCGGCGAGCTTCGGACGTCAGATCGCGGAGGGGGCGATCCTCGCGATCATCGTCTCGCTGCTCCTGATCACGATCTACATCTCCTTCCGCTTCCAGGCGAAGTTCGCGGCGCCGGTGATGGTCGCGCTGATCCACGACGTCCTGATCACCGTCGGTATCTACGCCCTGCTCGGGCGGGAGGTGACGACCGCCACGGTCGCCGCGGTCCTGACCGTGCTCGGGTACTCGATCTACGACACGATCATCATCTTCGACCGCATCCGCGAGAACATCCCACTGATGAGGCGGGCGTCGTTCCGGACGATGGCGAACGTCTCGCTGTGGGAGACGATCCCGCGCTCCCTGGCGACGACGTTCATCACGCTGCTCCCGATCTCGGCGCTCTACTTCTTCGGCGGCGAGACGCTGAAGGACTTCGCGTTCGCGCTGCTCGTCGGCATCGGGGCCGGCGCGTACTCCTCGATCTTCATCGCCGCACCGCTGCTCTCCTGGCTGAAGGAAAAGGAGCCCGAGTACGCGCGCCGCAAGGAAGATGCATTCGATCCCGGCTCGGTCGGGGGCCTGCTGAAGGAGGCCGAGGAGCTCGCGGCCGCGGAGCCGACGCCGGACCTGATCCCGGACGTGTTCCAGGACGGCGCCGAGCCCGAAGCCGGCGAAGCCGTCCCGGAGCCCGCCACGGCGACCGCGGGGTCACAGTCGAAGCGCGACCGGCGCCGCCAGCGGCGCTCGACTCGCCCGCATGGCCGGGCAAGATAGTCAGGTCTTCGCGCTCCGCCAGCTCGTCGAAGAGCTGGCAGCGCAGCTGCGCTCCGGCGTCGACAAGCTGGCCGATCTGCCGCAGGAGACCGGTGAGCGGCTCGCGTATGAGCTCGGGCTCGTCCGACGCGAGGAGCTCGAGTCGGTCGAGCTGCGCCTCGCCCAGCTCGAGCACCGGCTGAAGCTGCTCGAGCAGCAGCGCGCCTAGACGCGTCTACGCCACCGCGCGAAGACGTCCTCGAGGTCTGCGCGCATCGTGCGCGGGATCAGGACGAAGAGGCGGTCGCCCGCCCGGACGACGGTGCTGCCGCGCGGCGGGATCGTCTCCTCGCCGCGGTTGATCACTGCGATCAGGGCAGTGCGCGGCAGCCCGAGCTCGCGAACGGCCGAGCCGTTGACGGCATGGTCACCCGCGACGGCGAAGTCGACGAGATCGAGCTTGCTCAGCGGCCCCACCTCGAGCGGCGCCTCGTGCAGGGGCGGAGCAGGGGCAAGCAGGCCCAATTGCCCCGCCACCCACTCGAGTGTCGTCCCCTGCACGATCGCCGAGACGACGACGACGAAGAAGACGGCGTTGAAGATCGTCTCCTTTTCCGGCACGTCCGAGGAGAGCACGAACGTGGCCAGCACGATCGGAACGGCACCGCGCAGGCCGGCCCAGCCGAGCAGGAGCCGCTCGCGGTTGGTGAAGTCGTGGAAGGCGGTCGACGCCCACACCGACGCCGGGCGCGCGACCAGCATCAGCAGCAGCGCCAGCGCCAGTCCCGGGACGGCGACGTCGGGTAGGTCCGAGGGGAAGACGAGCAGCCCGAGGACGATGAAGAGCGCGACCTGAGCCGCGAACGCGAGCCCCTCGTGGAAGGAGACGAGGTGGCGGCGATAGCGGGACGGCGTGCTCCCGACCGCGAGCCCGACCAGGTAGACCGAGAGGAAGCCGCTGCCGCCGATCACGTCGGCGACGCCGAACGCGAGCGCCGCGGCCGCGAGCGACGCCACCGGCGCGAAGGCACCGATCGAGTGCGGCAGCCGGCCGAAGACCCATGACGCGACGACGCCGAGGGCCACTCCGACGACGAGGCCGAGACCGAGCTGCTGGAGGACGAGCAGGAGCAGGTCGTCGACTCCATAGGCGTCGGGCCGCTCGATCCAGGCGATCAGCCCGAGCGTGAGCGCGATTGCCATCGGATCGTTGCCGCCCGACTCGGCCTCGAGCGTGCGCGCGAGGCGGCGCCGGATGTGCGTGAACCGGAGCGTCGCAAAGACGGCAGCGGCGTCGGTGGAGGAGACAACGGCGCCGAGCAGCACGGACTCGAGCCACGAGAGGTCGAAGAGCATGTACGCGGCGAGGCCCGTCAGGACGGCGCTGACGACGACGCCGACCGTGCTCAGGAGCGCCGCGGGCACCGCGACCTCGCGCAGGCGGCGCCACGACGTCTGCAGGCCGCCCTCGTAGAGGATCAGCGCGAGCCCGACGACGCCGACCTCCCGGGCGAGCTTGGCATCGTCGAACTCGATCCCGCCAGGGCCGTCGGAGCCGAGCAGCATCCCGATCGCGAGGAAGGCCGAGAGCACGGGCAGCCCCGCTCGCGCGGCACCGAGGGCGACGAGAATGCTGCTCGCCAGGATGCCGCCGACGAGCAGAAGCAGAAGGCCCTCGTCCACGCACCTATCTTTCCTGTTCGGGCGCAGAGCGACCCTTTAGGTCTTCGCGCGCAGCTGGAAGCGGAGTCCCGACCGCCGCGTGGAACACTTCCGGGATGGCGACTCGACCGCGCACGCGCAAGATGGGCCGGCTCTCGGAGATCGCGCAGGTGGCCGTCCGGCACGGCTTCGGCTACTTCTTCGAGCGGCACAAGCTCACCGATGTCCTTCCGTGGACGGGGCGGGTGGAGGCGAGCACGGAGTCGGCCGCCGGCTCGGAGCGAGGCCGGCACCTGCGGGAGATGCTCGACGAGCTCGGCCCGACGTTCGTCAAGTTCGGCCAGCTGCTCTCGACCCGGCCCGACGTCGTCCCGCCGGACATCGTCGCCGAGCTGCGTGGGCTCCAGGACGACGTGAGCCCGTTCCCGTTCGCGCAGGTGCGCGAGGTGGTCGAGGACGAGCTCGGCCTGACGCTCGAGCAGGGGTTCCTCGAGTTCGGCGAGTCGCCGATCGCGGCGGCTTCGATCGGCCAGGTGCACCGGGCGGTGCTGCCCAACGGCGACGAGGTGGTCGTCAAGGTGCAGCGGCCGAACGCGCCGAATCAGATCGAGAACGACATCGCCCTCCTCTACCAGGCCGCACGCCTGATCAGGGAGCGGGTGCGCGCACTCGACTTCATCGACGTCAACGACCTCGTCGACGAGTTCGCCCGCTTCATCCGCCAGGAGCTCGACTACAAGCTCGAGGCCCGGCACGCCGACACGTTCAGGCGCAACTTCGCCGACTCCGAGATGGTCGTCGTGCCGAAGGTCTACTGGGACTACTCCGGCGTGCGCATGCTGACGCTCGAGTATCTCGCGGGCGTGCAGCTCGCCGACCTCGAGCTGGAGACGACGCCCGTCGAGACCCGCCGCGACCTCGCCTACCAGGTCACGGACACGTGGATGGAGATGATCTTCCGGCACGGCTTCTTCCACGGCGATCCGCATCCCGCGAACGTGCTCGTGCTGGACGGCGGGCGGATCGGCCTCGTCGACTTCGGCCTCGTAGGCAAGCTCACCGAGGAGGACATGGCGCGGCTGACGCGCCTCTTCATCGACGCTGCGACCGAGAACGTCGACGTGCTGCCGCGGCGGCTCGCCGAGCTCGGCGTCCGCTACCCGAAGGAGCGCGAGGAGGAGTTCGCGATTGAGGTGCGCGAGCTGTACTACCGCTACTACGGGGCAAGCCTCGCCGACATCGACCCGATCCAGGTGATCCGCGAGGGCTTCGCCCTGATCTACTCGATGAACCTGCGGCTGCCGACGCGGTTCGTGCTGCTCGACAAGGCGATCGCGACGCTCGGCGGCGTCGGTGTCGAGCTCTACCCGGCGTTCAACGTCTTCGAGGTGGCGCGGCCGTACGCGCGTGAGTTGATGCTCGACCGCTTCTCGCCGTCGCGCCTCGCGGGGCGGGCGCAGAAGCGCGGCCGCGAGCTGTACGAGATCGCGAACGAGCTGCCGTACCAGATCCACGACGTGCTCCAGGAGGTGCGGGACGGGCAGATCGAGGTCGGCTTCGTCCACAAGGGGCTGGACGACTTCATGCACAAGATGGACGTCGTCGCCAACCGGCTGGTCGTGGCGCTCGTCGTCGCCGGCGGCCTGCTCGGCTCGTCGCTGATCGGGATCCTCGCGACCGACGGCCCGCACATCTTCGGGATCCACTTCCTGTCGGTGATCGGCTTCATCATGTCCGGTGTGCTGGGGGTGTGGCTGCTGGTAGGCGTCCTGCGCAGCGGCCGGATCTAGGGCCGCAACGACTCGACGGCGCCGCTGACGGTCAGCCCCGGCTGCGGCCCGCCGGCGACGGCGTAGACGCGACCGGCATGCGCGACGACGCCGAGCCCGTGCCGCGGCGAGGGCAGGTCCGCGAGCCGCTGCCAGCGGCGCGTGCTCAACCCGTAGGCGTAGACCGATGCGATCGTCCCCTGCGGCTGCTCCCCGCCGACCGAGACGATGCGACCGTTCGCGAACGCGGCACCGGTGCCGCCTCGCGCCTGCGGAATCGCGGCCAGCTGCGTCCAGCGGCGGGTGCGGGCGTCGTAGACCTCGAAGCGCGTCGTGTTGGTGTCGATCCCGGCGCTGCGGCCGCCGACGGCGTAGACGCGCGTCCCGGCTGCGGCGGCCGCCAGATGCTCGCGCGGGGACGGGCCGGGGATGCGCGCCCAGCGCCGCGTCTTCAGGTCGAATGCGAACGCGACTCGGGCGAGGCCCCGCCTGCCGTCGATGCCGCCGAGGACATAGAGCCGGCCGCCGGCGATCGCGGCTGCGGCCGCGGCGCGGGCGTCGGGCAGGGACGGGAGACGCCGCCAGGTCGCGTCCTGCCCGAGCACGAAGACGGTCGCGAGCGGGTTGCGGTCGCCGCCGTAGCCGCCGAGGACGTAGACGTTGCCGTTCGCGCTTGCCGACGCAGCGTGGTCGACCGCGACGGGGAGGTCGGGAAGCCGGCGCCAGGTGTTCCGCGCGATCGAGTAGGCGTCGGTGCGCGCCGAGTTGCCGCCGTCGGCCGTGAAGCCCCCGACGACGACGATCTCGCCGCCGGCGACGCCCGCCGCCACCTCGGTTCGCGGCTCGGGCAGCGGCGCATGTGCCTGCCAGGGCGCCGGTGCCGCCGCGGCGAGCGGCACCGCCCAGACGAGCCAGGTGGGGAGCGATCGTCGCAGAATCGTTGGAAAGGACATCTTTCGGCCCAGAAACCGCATTGCTAGCGTCGAAAGCATGACAGCCGCGCTGCTCCTCGCCGAGCCGGAGCCCGCAATCCGCGGTTATCTCGAACGCCAGTTGCAGAGCGACGGCTTCCACGTCCTCCAGGCCGCGTTCGGCGGCGAGGCACTGGCACTCGCGGAACGCACCCGTCCCGACCTGGTTCTCTGCTCCGAGCTCGAGCTCTGCGCGCGACTCCGCCAGGGCGAGCCCGGTCGGACGTGGAACCGCGACGTGCCGGTGATCGTGCTCGGACCGGCCGAGGGCGATGCCGTCGATCGGGTGCGGGCGTTTCAGCGCGGCGCCGACGACTACCTCCACCGGCCCGTCGTCTACGACGAGCTCGTGGCGCGGATCCGGGCCGTGCTTCGGCGCGTGGCGCCGCCGGCGCAGCAGCGGCTCGAGGTCGGCGGCCTCGTGGTCGACCTGCCCGCGCGCGTCGTCACCGTCCGCGGCGAGCCGATCCATCTTGCCGGCAAGGAGTTCGAGCTGCTCGCAGCACTCGCCGCCGAGCCGACGCGTGTCTTCACGAAGGACGAGCTGCTGCGCGACGTCTGGGGCTACCGCTCCTTCACCCGCACCCGAACGCTCGATTCGCACGTCTCGCGGCTTCGCGCCAAGCTCGAGCGCGGCGCCGACGACCGCTTCGTCGTCAACGTGTGGGGGGTGGGCTACAAGCTCGTCGACTCATAGCCGCCTACGGTGCGAGCGGCCTGCAGGCGCGCCGCCGCCCGCCCCACTGTGGAGTGGAGCGGCGGCGCATCGCGACCGTTCGGCGATCAGAGTCGCGGTGAAGGGGCCGCCGTAGGACGGCCGCCGGTACTACTCACAACGCCACAGGTCGATCGGGTGCGCGGTGCCCTCCGCGACGTCGCAACGAATGGCCGGACCCTCTCGGAGTACTGCGACCGTGGGGTTGACGGACGGGGGACCACCCGGCCCGTAGCCGAGCTGCACGACCTCGGGGTCGGCATAGTTGGAGCCGCTCTCGAGGCTCGCGAGCGCTCCGCTCGCTCCTGCGAGCGAAGCCACTGCGAGGCACACCACCAGCGTGCGGCGGCGAATCGAATGAACGAGCGAGGTCATCGTCTTCCTCCTTCTTGCTTCGAGGTGGGGTATGTCGGGAGCGAATCGACGCTCCTTCTTCCCCTCGTGACCACCCGACGGCCGCGCGCCGCCTTTTCTTCCGGTTCCCGAAGCCCGAGCGCAGTGGGCGTCGGGTTGCACCGCGGTCAACCCGTGGTCGCCTCGCCGGAGGCAGAAGGACTCCCGACTCCTGGGCCGCTCGAAGTTTCAGCTTTCGCGTCGCCCAGAGTCGCGATGCGCCGCCGCACCGCTATGCGTGTGGGCGGGCGGCGGCGCACCTGCAGGGCGTCACGGACGTGCGAATGCCTGCGGGCCTCCGGGGCCGTAGCCCAGCTGGATGATCTCGGCCGAACCGTAGGCGCGGCCGGCACCTTCCTTCGCCGTCTTCCTGAAGGGCGAGACTCCGGGGTACGGTGGGCCGCCCGGCCCGTAGCCGAGCTGCACGACCTCGGGGGTGGCATAGTCGGAGCCGCTCTCGAGGGTCGCGAGCGCGCCGCTCGCTCCTGCGAACGAAGCCACCGCGAGGCCCAGCACCAGAGTACGGCGGCGAATCGAATGGACGAGCGAGGTCATCGGATTCCTCCTCAGCACCGTCGGTGTTTCGAGCATGGCGGTCATCTGTGTCTCCTGTGTCGGTCGCACGGTCATTCGTGCGTTGAGATCGACGGTACGGTCGCGCCGGCGCGCCGTCATCGGTGCCGCCTACCCATCTTCGCGGCGCCGCGTACCTATCTGCGATGCGTGGCCGCGCAGTGGGGCCGCTCGGTGAACTGCAGCCTTGAGAGTGAGCGCACCGTCGTCGGGATCAACCGTGGTATCCGACGTCCGGTGAGCCGGCGGCGCCACTGATCAGCACGGGTGTACTGGCCCTGCAGGCGCCGCCGCCCGCCACACGTGGACGGAACGGCGGCGCATCGCAACTGTTCGGCGATCAGAGCTACGGCTCGCTGTCGATCGCCGCCTGGCGCAGCCAGAGTCGCGGAGGACGACCGCCGGAACTACTTACTCACAACGCATGTACGACCCGTCCTCCCAGGCGTCGCAACGAACGACGATCGGGCCTTCAGGGTGTCCGACAAGCGTGCTGACGGTGGACGGGGGTCCACCCGGCCCGTAGCCGAGCTGCAGGACCTCGGGGGCGGCATAGTCGGAGCCGCTCTCGAAGCTCGCGAACGCGCCGCTCGCTCCTGCGAGCGAAGCGACCACGAGGCTGGCCACCAGGGTGCGGCGGCGGATCGAACGGGCGAGCGAGGTCATCATCTTCCTCCTTCGTCGAGGAGGTGTGTGTCGGGAGCGATGGACGCTCCTCTTCCTCCTCGTTGTCGACCACCCGACGGCGGCGAGGCACCCTTTCTTCCGGCTCCCGAAAAGACGAGTGCGGCAGGCGTCCGTGACGCGGCACGGTCACCGGCACGCGATCGCCGGTCAGGGCTACGCGAGCAGTGCGCCCTCGAGCCGCAGCAGCCGCTCCTTCACGTCCAGTCCACCGGCGTAGCCCGTGAGGCTGCCGTTCGCGCCGACGACGCGGTGGCAGGGGAGGACGATCGGGATCGGGTTGCGGTTCATCACCATCCCGACCGCCCGCGCCGCCCGCGGAGCGCCGACCTTCGCGGCGAGGGTTCCGTAGGTCGTCGTCTGGCCGTAGGGGACCCGTGCGAGCTCGTCCAGGACCTGCTGGGCGAACGGTGCGGCGCCGCGCAGGTCGACGTCGAGCTCGAACGAGCTGCGGTCGCCCGCGAAGTACTCGTCCAGCTGGCGGTGGGCCGAGTCGACGCTCGAGGCGGAACGGAGCACGCGTGGGCCGTAGACCTTCGCGAGCCGCTCCAGGTGCAGCTCGGGCTCCGCGTCGAAGTAGATGCGGGCGAGGCCGCGGCCGGTTGCCGCGACGAGCAGCGGCCCGATCGGCGAGTCGACGACGTCGAAGCCGACGTCGAGCAGGCCTTCGGCAGCCGCGGCGTCGCGGAAGCGGCGATCGAGATCGGGCGTCACAGTCATGATCGAATCCTTCCAGCGCGGAGACGGCGGACTCCGGACGAGGCGGCCTGGCGGGCGGCTTCGGGCGTGGAGTCCAGCGCGAGCGCGATGTCGTCGTAGGCGAGGTCGTAGGCGTAGCGGAGCACGACGGCGGCGCGCTCGGTGGGCGGGAGGCCGCCGGCGAGGTGCTCGATCTGGGCGTAGGCGGGCCGGCCGTCCTCGACGGGCAGCTCGGGAAGCTCGTTCGTCACAGGTTTCTTCCGCCTGCCCGTGTCGATCACGAGTCGCGCTGCGATTGTCAGCACCCAGGCGCGCAGGTGGTCGCCGTGGTCGAGCCGGTCGTACGCGCGCAGCGCGCGCAGGAACGTCTCCTGGAACGCGTCCTCTGCGGCCTGGCCGCCCAACCGGCGGCGCAGGAAGCCGAGCACGACGTCGCGGTGCTCGACGTAGAACGTCTCGAACGGGGGGACGGCCACGGTTGCCTCCATCATCCCTACTAACGCGGCGGCGGCTGCATCTGTGAGAGTGCCGCCATGAACTCGTTCACGTTCCTGGGCGACAGCCTTTCGAGGAGCCCGGCTCCGCCGGGCGGGAGCGAAAGGCGCCCAGGGACGTGAACATGGCCGTGGTTGGGCATGTGGAGTGGATCGAGTTCCTCCGCGTCGAGGCCGTCCCGAAGCCGGGCGAGATCGTCAACGCAACCGAGGTCTGGGCCGAGCCGGCAGGCGGCGGCGGTGTCGCAGCGGTCGAGCTGGCGCGGCTTGCGGGCGGCTCCGCGCTCTACTGCCGGCTCGGCGGCGACGACCTCGGCGCGCAGAGCCGGGTGAGGCTGGAGGGTGCCGGTGTCCGCATCCACTCGCCTGCCAGCGACGAGCCGCAGCGGCGCGGCTTCTGTTACGTCGACGAGATCGGCGAGCGCACGATCACGGTGATCGGCGACAAGCCGCGTCCGCCCGGGAACGACGGCACGATGCCGTGGGAGAAGCTCGACGATGTGGACGGCGTCTACTTCACCGCGGGTGACGCCGCGGCCGTCCGGCAGGCGCGGCGGGCGCGGGTGCTCGTCGCGACCGCGCGCGAGCTGCCGACGCTCCACGCC
The DNA here is from genome assembly GCA_963705515.1 of uncultured Gaiellaceae bacterium. Classification (GTDB taxonomy): domain Bacteria; phylum Actinomycetota; class Thermoleophilia; order Gaiellales; family Gaiellaceae; genus Gaiellasilicea. The sequence continues at coordinate 29,269 of CAVPJV010000007.1, read as the reverse complement.
GCGGGAGTCGAGCTCGACGCGCTCGTCGCGAGTGGGGAGGACGACGCGGAGCGCTACCAGGCCGGCGACCTCGATCCACCGCCGCGCGTCGTCGTCTCGACAGCCGGCGCCCTCGGCGGCTGGGCGCAGCCGGGCGGGCCGTACAAGCCGGCCGTTGCGCCGGGCCCGTTCGAGGACGTCTACGGCGCGGGCGACTGCTTCGCAGCGGGTCTCACGTTCGCGCTCGCGAAGGGGATGGAGATCCAGGACGCACTTGCGTTCGCCTCGGAGCGGGGCGCGCTCGCGCTCACGCGTCGCGGCGCCGGTCTCAGCAGCTGACGGGCGCCAGCTGCACGTCGGCCTCGAGCTCGAGGAAGCGCGCGAGCCTCCGTCCCTCCGCCGCGATCGCCGCGAGCGCTCGCTTCGGCAGCGGGACGTGGCGCACGACGATGCCGTCGGTCTCGGCGCGCCAGATGGCGCGCACGACGCCGTCGTGGAGCACCGAGCCCCAGCCGACCGACCACACCGGCCCGAGCAGCGTGCGGTCGGGCGCCGAGATGAACCGGCTGCGATCGTCGTGCGAGAGGAGCACGTTGTCGTATTCGGGCAGGAAGCGAACCGGCGCCGGCGTGTCCGGATCCGGGCGCGGCGCGCCGGGCAGGTCGAAGAGCTCGCGGCCGCGCTCGTCCCGGAAGGTCACGAGTTGCGGCCGCAGCCGCTCGACCGCCTCCCGCAGGCCCGAAAGCCTGCTCCACGTCGCCGCATCCGCCACCGACGCAGGCCCGAACGCGGCGAGGTAGCGCCACACCACGTCCTCGACCGAAGTGTGCGGTTCGAGCGGGCGTCCGAGCCACGCCTCGGCCGTCACCGTCGTCACCTGGGCGCTCCGGCCCCAGAGCCCTCGCGGCGGCACCTGCACAAGCGCAAGGTGGCAGCGACAGGCGTAGGCGAGCGCCGCCGAGTCGTGCTCCGGGAACCGCTCGGCGAGCGCCGCGCGGAGCTGCGGCCCGGTGCGTGGCGTCGCCAGCAGCGGGCGGGCGAAGGCGAGCACCTGCTCGAGATCGACGCCCTCGAGCTGCGGCGAATAGTCGCGGTGGCGTCGTAGCTCCGCGGCGAGGATCGGCTGCACGAGCGGCCGCAGCAGCAAGCAGTCGGCTGCGGTGACGAGGTGGATCGTCGCCCGCATCACGGCGGTGCGTACGACTTCCCGCTCCGAGAGCAGCTGCGAGAGCGTCTCCGGCCGGAAGCCGGCGAGGCGCGACCAGAGCGCGGTGTAGGGGTTGTGCGGCACCTGAGACTGCAGCCCGACGAGGTGTCGGACGGCGTCGAAGGGAGCCAGCTCGGCCCGGTCGAGCAGCAGCTGCCGCGCGAGCGTCGCCCGGTTCAGCGCCCGTGCTCCGAGGACAGCGCTCACGGAGCCGATTCTGCGCGAAAGGGGGATCTTGGGAGACCGGGGTGGACAAGTGGGGAATCGTGGTTTAGAGTGGGGCAAAGTGGGAGACAGGAGCGCATGAACACATGTTTCTTGGCGAGTACGAGCACACGATCGACGACAAGAACCGGCTCACGCTGCCGGCTCGCTTCCGGGACGCGCTCGCCGGCGGCGTGGTGCTCACCCGCGGGCTCGACGACTGCCTCGACGTCTACGCGCGGAAGGATTGGAACGCGCTGGTCGAGGCCCGTCTCGCCACGCTCGACCCCTTTTCGAAAGAGGCGAGGGACCTGAAGCGGTTCTTCTTCAGCGCCGCGTTGGATGCGGAGCTCGACAAGCAGGGGCGCGTGCTCGTCCCGCCGGCGTTGCTCCGGCATGGGCGGCTCGGGCGGGAGGTCGTCGTGGCAGGCGTCCACGACCACCTCGAGATCTGGGATCGCTCCGCCTGGAACGACAACGTCACCAAGGTCGAAGGGAGTGCTGACGATGTTGCCGAACGTCTTGCAGAGAAGCGCGTCTGATCACGTCCCGGTGCTCGCGGACGAGGTGCGCGAGCTCCTTGGCGTGCAGCCAGGCGAGACCATCGTCGACGCCACCTTCGGCGCCGGCGGCCACTCGCGCCTGCTCGCGGCCGACCTCCACGGCGAGGGCAAGCTGATCGCGATCGACCGCGACCCGTCGGCGCGCACCTACTTCGACCAGTTCAAGGCGGGCAGCGGCGGCGTGCAGGCCCGCTTCCTGCGCGGCGAGTTCTCGCTCGTCCTCAACCAGCTGGCCGCCAACGACGTCCAGGCGGACGCAATCCTGCTCGACCTCGGTGTCTCGTCGATGCAGCTCGACCGGCCGGAGCGCGGCTTCAGCTACGCAGCCGACGCGCCGCTCGACATGCGCATGGACACCGCGGCCGAGCTCTCGGCGCGCGAGCTCGTGAACGAGGCCGACGAGCGCGAGCTCGCGTTGATCTTCAAGCGGTTCGGCGAGGAGCGCTACGCGCGGCAGATCGCCCGCGCGATCGTGCGGCGCCGCGCCGAGCGGCCGTTCGAACGCACGTCGGACCTGGCCGACACGATCAAGCAGGCCATCCCGACGCCGGCGCGCTTCGGCGACGGCCATCCGGCGAGGCGCGTCTTCCAGGCGCTGCGGATCGCCGTCAACGACGAGCTCGGCGCGCTCGAGGCCGCGCTCCCGGCGGCGATGCGGATGCTCAGGCCGGGCGGCCGCATCGCCGTCATCAGCTTCCACTCGCTCGAGGACCGGATCGTGAAGCGGTTCGTCCGCGAGCAGGCGCGCGGCTGCACGTGCCCGCCCGAGTTCCCGATCTGCACCTGCGGCAACGAGCCGGTCCTCCGCGACCTGACCCGGAAGCCCGTGCGGCCCGGAGCGCGGGAGCTGGAGGCCAACCCGCGCGCCGCCTCCGCGAAGCTGCGCGCCGCTGTGAAGGTCGTGGCGTGATGGCGAGCTGGGCCGGGACCGCCCGCGTCGACTCTCCGCCCGTCCCGCGGCCGCGGACGCGTCCCCGGACGCAAGCTGCTCCGAGGCGCAGTGCGAGGAGCCGCCCGTTCGGCGGCGTCGTCTGGATCGTCGTGCTCGCTGTCCTGCTCGCGGGTGTCGTCGCCGTCAACGTCGCCGTGCTCCAGCTGAACGTCCGCCTCGACGAGCTCGGCCGCGAGCGCGTCCAGCTCCAGGGCGAGACGAAGCGGCTCAGCTCGCAGCTCTCGAGCGCGTCCGCAAACGCACGGATCGAGTCGCAGGCCCGGACGAAGCTCGGGCTCGTGCGCGCCGACCCAGAGCTGACCTTCCACGTCCAGCTGGCGCCGCCGACGAAGTGACCGAGCGGCTCTCCAACCGCCGCATCCGCCTCCTGCTCGGCCTCTTCGTCCTCGTCTTCGCCGGGACGCTCGCGCGTGCGGTCTGGATCCAGGGCGTGCAGGCCTCGCGTTTCGAGGGAATGGCCGAGCGCCAGCACCAGGGGACGACCGTGATCCCGGCGGGGCGCGGGACGATCTTCGACCGCACCGGCGAGCCGCTCGCGATCGGTGAGCAGGCGACGACCGTCTACGCCGATCCGCGCGAAGTGAAGGATCCCCGCCGCGTCGCGCTCGCCGCCGCCAAGGCGCTCGGTGTCGACGCCGAGAAGCTCTACCCGGTCCTCGCCGACCGCTCGAACCACTTCGTTTACGTCAAGCGCAAAGCCGACCCGGGGAAGGCAGCAGCGCTCGAGAAACTGAACCTGCCCGGCCTCGGGTTCTACTCCGAGGAGCTGCGCTACTACCCGCAGCGCGGCGTCGCGGCGCACGTGCTCGGCTACGCCGGGATCGACAACAACGGCCTCGAGGGGCTGGAGCGGTCGCTCGACGGGGAACTCGTCGGCAAGCCCGGCAGCCAGACGACGGTCCGCGATCCGAGCGGCCGCGTGATCGACGTGATCGCCACCAAGCCGGAGCGGGCCGGCGAGGACGTCTTCCTGACGATCGACCACCGGATCCAGTCGACTGCCGAGAGCGTGCTCCGCGACACCGTCAGGAAGTGGGGAGCCAAGGGCGGCAGCGCGGTCGTGCTCGACCCGCGCACCGGCGCCGTGCTCGCGATGGCGGTTGCGCCCGGCTTCGACGCGAACAAGTTCGGCTCGACGCCCGCCTCGAAGCGGCGCAATCGCGTCGTCACCGACGCCTACGAGCCCGGCTCGACCTTCAAGGTCGTCACCGTCGCCGCGGCGCTGTCGGAGAAGATCGTCACCCCGATGACCGCGTTCACGCTGCCGTCCTCGATTCGCGTCGCCGACCGGATCATCCACGAGCACGAGCCGCGCCCGACCCAGCGGATGACGGTCGCGCAGATCCTCTCCCAATCATCGAACGTCGGCACGATCACGCTCGCGGAGATGCTCGGCCGTACGCGCGTCGAGAACTGGATCGGCCGCTTCGGCTTCGGCAAGGTCACAGGCGTCGACGCTCCGGGCGAGACGCAGGGGCTGCTGCCCAGCTACTGGTCCGGCTCGACGATCGGCAACGTCCCGATCGGCCAGGGTATCGGCGTCACCCCGATCCAGATGGCCGCGGCCTACGGCGCGATCGCCAACGAGGGCGTCTACCGGACGCCGTACCTCGTCAAGCGCGTCGGCAACCAGCCGCACACGCGCTCCCCGGCGCGGCGCGTCCTCTCGAAGACGGTGTCGGCGCAGATGATGGCGATGCTGCGCGACGTCGTCTCGGCGGAGGGCGGCACCGGTGCCCTGGCCGCTGTGCCCGGCTACACCGTCGCCGGCAAGACCGGGACCGCCGCGAAGCCCGTCCCGGGGGGTTACTCGACCTCGCGCTACGTGGCCTCGTTCGTCGGCGTCGTGCCCGCGAAGGACCCGCGGCTGGTCGTACTCGTCTCGATCGACGAGCCCGTGGGCGCGATCTGGGGCGGCGTCGTCGCCGCGCCAGCGTTCTCGGACATCGCGCGCTCCAGCCTCGTCGAGCTCGAGATCGCGCCCGATGCGACGCCCAACCCCTAGACGACTCTGGGAGCGAAGCGACCCTTCAGGGATCTTGGCGCGATCGGGATCCGCTCCCGCGGATTCCGATCCTGCGCGGCTAGGTAGCGTTCCCCGCCATGGAGCTCGAGCGCCTTGTAGCCGCGCTCGCACCTGAGGCGGTTCTCGGCAGCCCCGACCCCGTCGAGGTGCGGGACCTTGCGTACGACGCGCGCGCCGTCACCCCCGGCGCGGCGTTCTTCGCGGTTCCCGGTGCGCGGGCGGACGGGCACGACTTCGCGGCGCAGGCAGTCGAGAACGGCGCGTCCGTCCTGGTTGTCGAACGCGCCGTCGAGCCCGAGGTGCCGCAGCTCGTCGTCCCGTCGACGCGGGCGGCGATGGCGACGGCAGCGGACGTCTTCTTCGGCGAGCCGACCCGCGAGCTCGAGGTCGCCGGCGTCACCGGCACGAGTGGGAAGACGACGACCGCCTTCCTGCTCTACTCCGTGCTCGAGGCGGCGGGCCGCAGTCCCGGCCTCCTCGGGACGGTCGAGAGCAGGGTCGGTGGCGAGGTCAGGCCGGTCGTGCGCACGACGCCGGAGGCGATCGACCTCCAGCGCACGTTTCGCGAGATGCTCGACGCCGGCAACCGCAGCGTCGCGCTCGAGGCCTCCTCGCACGCGGCGGCGTTGCATCGTCTCGATCGCGTTCGCTTCGACGCGCTCGTGTTCACGAACCTGAGCCAGGATCACCTCGACTTCCACCCGTCGATGGAGGACTACTTCGCGGCCAAGCGGAAGCTGTTCATCGGGGCGGCACCGCCGCCGGCCGCGGTCAACATCGGCGACGCCTGGGGACTGCAGCTGGCGGAGGAGCTCGCCGACATCAACCGTGCGCCGCTGATCACGTTCGGCTTCGCGGACGATGCCGAGGTCCGGCCCGACGACCTCGTCCTCGGCCCGTCCGGCGCCACGTTCACGGCGGGCGGGATCGAGATCCGATCGAGCCTGCGCGGCCGCTTCAACGTCGAGAACGTCCTCGGCGCGGTCGCAGCCGCGATCCTGCTCGACGTCGACGAGGAGGAGATCGTGGCGGGCATCGCCGCCCTCGCCGGCGTGCCGGGGCGGTTCGAAGCGGTCGATGCGGGGCAGCCCTTCACGGTCGTGGTCGACTACGCCCACAAGCCGGATGCGCTCGACAACGTCCTGCGTACGGCGCGGGAGCTGACCGACGGACGCGTCGTGCTCGTCTTCGGCGCCGGTGGCGACCGTGACCGCCAGAAGCGGCCGCTGATGGGGAAGGTCGCGCGGGACCTCGCCGACGTCGTCATCGTCACCTCCGACAACCCTCGCACCGAGGATCCGTTGGCGATCATCCAGGACGTCCTCCAGGGCGCCGGCACCGACGTCGAGATCGATCCCGACCGGCGCTCGGCGATCGGCCGCGCCCTCGGTCTCGCCGAGCCGGGCGACGTCGTCGTGATCGCGGGCAAGGGGCACGAGCAGGGTCAGGAGATCGCAGGCGAGAAGCTGCCGTTCGACGACCGCGTCGTCGCCCTCGAGGCGCTGCAGACGTGATCCCGATCGCATTCGAGGAGCTCGAGGCGCTGGGGCTCGGAGAGCTGCACGGCTCCGGCGAGATCACCGGCCTCCAGATCGATTCGCGCCGCATCGGCGGCGGCGACCTCTTCGTGGCGATCGGCGGCGGCCGCGAGTTCGTTGACGCTGCGCGCGATCGCGGCGCCGTCACGCTCGTGCCGAGCCACGAGTTCGACGCGATGGCGGTGATCGGGCAGATGCTGCGCGCCCGCAGCCGCGCCCGTTTCGTCGGTGTCACCGGCTCGACGGGAAAGACGTCGACGAAGGACATCCTGGCGGCACTCTGCTCGGCGGTGGTGCCGACTGTGTGGACGGAGGGGAGCTTCAACGCCGAGCTCGGCGTGCCGCTGACGCTCGGCCGGCTGGAGCCGGAGACCGAGATCTGCATCGTTGAGATGGGGATGCGCGGCATCGGGCAGATCGCCGATCTGTGCGAGATCGTGCGGCCGCACGTCGGCGTGATCAGCGCCGTCGGTCCCGTCCACCTCGAGCTCGTCGGCTCGGTGGACGGCGTCGCGCGCTCGAAGGCGGAGCTCGTCTCCGGCCTGCCGCCGGACGGGATCGCCGTCGTGCCGGTGTCGGCCGAGCTGGAGCCGCACCTGCGGAGCGACATCGAGATCCTGCGCGTGCCGCCGGTCGACGTCGAGCTGCGCGAGGACGGCGCCCACGTCGCCTTCGGTGAGCGCCGGATCCGGTTCCCGCTCACCTCGCGCCACCAGGCGCAGAACGCGCTCACCGCGCTGACGGCCTACGAGGCGATGGACCTGCCGCTCGACCGGCTCGAGGAGGGTGCGGCGCGTGTGCAGCTTTCGAAGTGGCGCGGCGAGGAGCTGCCGCTTCCCGGCGGCGGCTTCGTCGTCAACGACGCGTACAACGCGAACCCGACCTCGATGGATGCCGCGCTTAGGCATCTCGCCGAGCGGGGAGCGGGGCGCCGTCGCCTCGCCATCCTCGGCGGCATGGCGGAGCTCGGCGACCACGCCGAGCGGCATCACCGGGAGATCGCGGAGCTCGCCGGCGAGCTCGGGATCGAGCTGCTGGCGGTCGGCGACCTCGCGCTCGCATACCGCGCCGACGCCTGGGAGCCGGATGCGGCCTCGGCGCTCGCGACGGCGCGGCGGCTCGTCCAGCCGGGCGACGCCGTGCTCGTCAAGGCGTCGCGTTCCGTTGCCCTCGAAGGCATCGCCCCGACCCTGGCGAACGACACGCCGTAATGGTCCGAGTCTTCATCGCCGGCCTGATCGCCATGGTCGTCTCCGTCGTGATCGGGCCGAAGTTCATCGAGTTCCTGCGCCGGAACGAGCTGGGCCAGCCGATCCGCGAGGACGGGCCGGCAGGCCACGTCGTCAAGCAGGGAACGCCCGTCATGGGCGGGCTGCTGATCCTGCTCTGCGCGGTGATCCCGTTTCTTGCGCTGTCGAAGTTCACGCTGCCTGCGCTGACCGTTCTCTTCCTGACGGTCTCGTGCGCCGCGGTCGGCTTTCTCGACGACTTCATCAAGGTGCGGCACCGGCGCTCACTCGGGCTCCAGGGCCGGTGGAAGCTGATCCTGCTCGCCGCGATCACGGTCGTGGTCGGCTTCGCCGTCCATGCGCAGAGCCAGCTCGACACCTCGATCTACATCCCAATCGCGAACGTCGACATCCCGCTCTCGTACGCCTACTACCCCTTCCTCTTCCTCGTCATCGCCGGCGCGGCGAACGGCGCCAACCTGACCGACGGCCTCGACGGGCTCGCGGCCGGGGTCGGGATCATCGCGCTGCTCACCTTCCTCTCGATCAACGTGATCGGCTACATCCGCTCCGGCGTGCCGACCGAGCGCTCCGACTTCCTGCTCGACCTCGCGATCCTGGCTGCGGCGCTCATCGGGGGTGCGATCGGGTTCCTCTGGTACAACGCCTTCCCCGCCGAGCTCTTCATGGGAGACACCGGCTCGATGGCCTTCGGCGGCGCCCTCGCCGGCTTCGCGATCGTCACCGGCACGGAGGCGCTGCTGCTCCTGATCGCCGGTATCTACGTCGTCGAGGCGCTCTCCGTGATCATCCAGACGGTCAGCTTCAAGTACTGGGGCCGCCGTGTCTTCCTGATCGCGCCGATCCATCACCATTTCGAGATGAAGGCGTGGTCGGAGACCAAGATCATGGTGCGCTTCTGGATCGTCGCGGCGATCCTCTCGGCTTGCGGCTTCGTCCTCTACTACCGCTACTACCTCCAGTTCCGGCTGTGAAGCGGGCCCTCGTCCTCGGGCTGGCGCGCTCCGGCCGGGCCGCGCAGGCGGCGCTCGAGGCGGGTGGGACCGAGGTCGTGGCGGCCGACCGGACGCTCGGCAACGACGAGGATCTCTCCCTGCTCGACGGCGTCGAGGTGCTGGTGAAGAGCCCGGGCGTTCCGGGCGAGACGGCGCTCGTCGTGGCGGCGCGCGAGCGCGGGATCCCCGTCTGGAGCGAGATCGAGCTGGCGTCGCGGCTGCTCCCGAACCCGATCGTCGGCGTCACCGGCACGAACGGCAAGACGACGACGACCGAGCTGCTCGGTGCGATGCTCGGCGCCCCAACCGCCGGGAACGTCGGCACTGCGCTCAGTGAGCTCGTCGGCGACGTCCCCGCGGACGACTGGATCGTCTGCGAGCTCTCGAGCTTCCAGCTCGAGGACGTCGACCGTTTCCGTCCTCGGATCGGAGTGCTGCTCAACCTCGAGCCCGACCATCTCGATCGGCACGGCGACTTCGAGGCATACCGGGCCGCCAAGCTGCGGATCTTCGAGAACCAGAGCGGCGACGACGTCGCCGTCGTGCCGCGCGGCTTCGGCGACGTGCCCGGCGGCGGGCGCCGCGTCGAGTTCGCGGCCGACGACCCGCTCCCGGCCGAGCCGCTGATTCCCGGCGCGCACAACCGCGAGAACGCCGCGGCCGCGACGGCGGCCGCCCGGGCGGCCGGTATCGACGACGCGGCGATTGCGGAGGCGCTGCGCACGTTCCCCGGCGTCGAGCACCGGCTCGAGCTCGTCGCCGAGCTCGAGGGCGTCCGCTACGTGAACGACTCGAAGGCGACGAACACGGCCGCCGCCCGCCGGGCGCTGACGGCGTACGACGCGCCGATTCACCTGATCCTCGGCGGCCGCGCAAAGGGGGAGAGTTGGGAGGAGCTCGCCCAGGCGATCGCCGCCGCGAACGTCGTCACGGCGTACCTGATCGGCGAGGCGGCGGAGCCGCTCTCGGTCGATCTCGCCTACGAGAGCGTCCCCTTCCTGATCTCGGTCACGCTCGAGCGCGCCCTCGCCGAGGCGGCGAGTGTGGCCTCGCCCGGCGAGGTCATCCTGCTCTCGCCGGCGTGCGCGAGCTACGACCAGTTCAGGGACTACGAGCAGCGCGGAGAGGAATTCAGGAGGCTGGTACAGAACCTCGAAGGGTGAAGGCTCCTCGTGGCCAGCTCGAGCAGCGCCTGCTCGTCCTCCTGACGCTCGCCCTGGTCGCGTTCGGGCTCGTGATGGTCTTCAGCGCCACTTCTGCTGCCGCCGCGCTCGGGAAGGGCGACCCGATCACGTTCCTCGAGCGGCAGGGCGTCTACGCGCTGATCGGCGTGGCGCTGCTCGTCGCCGCGTCGCGGTTCGACCACCGGCGGCTGCGGCACATCGCGCCGCCGCTCTTGCTGACCGCGCTCGGGCTCTGCGTGGCGGTGCTCCTCGTCGCGCCGGAGATCAACGGGGCGAGACGCTGGCTCACTGCCGGCCCGCTCACGTTCCAGCCGTCGGAGCTCGCGAAGCTGGCACTGCTCGTCTGGGCCGCCGCGTACTTCTCACGCAAGGGAGCGCCGCGGACGCTCGGCGAGCTCTGGAAGCCCGTCGGCATGGTCACCTGTCTCTTCGCAGCGCTGATCGTCGTCGAGCCTGACCTCGGCACGACGATCGCGCTCATGCTGATGATCGGCGGGATGCTCGTCGTCGCCGGCGTTCCCGGCCGGACGCTCGGCGCCGCCGCCACGATCGCCACCCTCGGCGGGCTTGCCGCCATCTGGATCGAGCCGTACCGCCGCGCGCGTCTCTTCAGCTTCCTCGATCCGTGGTCGGACCCCGAGGACACCGGCTTCCAGACCGTCCAGGCTCTGATCGGGATCGGCTCCGGCGGTGTCACCGGCAAGGGCCTCGGCGAGGGGGTCCAGAAGATCAACTACCTCCCCGAGCAGCAGACGGACATGATCCTCGCCGTGATCGGTGAGGAGCTCGGCCTGATCGGGACGGCGGCCGTGATCGCCGCCTTCGCCGCGTTCGCGTTCGCCGGCTTCACGGTCGCGCTGCGCTGCCGCGATCCGTTCGGGAAGCTGCTCGCCGCCGGGATCACGTCGCTCGTCTGCGGCCAGGCGGCCGTCAACCTCGCGGCCGTGCTCGGCGTCGCTCCGCTGACCGGGATCCCGCTCCCGTTCGTCTCCTACGGCGGGTCGAGCCTCGTCGTACTGCTCGCGTCCGTGGGCATCCTCCTTAACATCGCCTCGGATGACCGAGCACCCCAGCGAGTTGCGAGCCCTGATCGCGGCCGGCGGAACAGCCGGGCACGTCCTGCCGTCGCTCGCAGTCGCAGCAGCGCTGAGAGAACGCGGCGTCAGCGTGACGTTCGCCGGGTCGCCGGATCGCGTCGAGGCTAGGCTCGTCCCCGAGGCGGGCTACGAGCTCGACACCTTCGAGATCTCGGGCCTGCCGCGCCGGCCGTCGGCGGCGCTCCTCCGGTCGCTGATGCGCGCCGGCCGCGCGCCACGCGCATGCGCGGCGATTCTGAAGCGGCGGCGGCCGCACGTCGTCCTCGGCGGCGGCGGCTACGTCGCCGGGCCGATGGTCTTCGCGGCGTGGCGGCAGAAGCTCCCAGCCGCACTCACCGAGGCCGACGCCCACCTCGGGCTCGCGAACAGGCTGGCGGCGCCCTTCGCCCGCCGCGTCTTCCTCGCCTACGGGATTCCGGGGCGGGACGGCTCCAAGTACCGCGTCACGGGCAGACCGGTGCCGGCCGACCATCGCGGAGTCTCCAAGGCGGACGGGCGCGATCGCTTCGGCCTGCCGGCGGAGGCTCCGGTGATCGCGTTCTTCGGTGCGCTTGCCGGCGCCCGCAGCCTCAACGATTTCGCGGTCGACACCTACGGCGACAGAGGGCCGGCGGTGTTGCACATCTCGGGAGAGCGCGACTACGAGCACCTGCGCGAGCGAGTCCACCGGAGCGACTACGTGCTCGTCTCCTCGACGGACGAGTTCGGAGCGGCCCTCGCCGCACCCGATCTCGCGATCTCACGCGCGGGCGGCACGGTCTGGGAGCTTGCCGCCTCGGGCACGCCCGCGATCCTCGTGCCGTACCCGCACGCGACGGCCGATCACCAGACGCTGAACGCGCGGCACTTCGAGCGTGGCGGCGGCGCCGTTGTCGTGCCCGAGCCGGAGCTCGACCGCGTGCCGGCGCTCGTCGACGAGCTGCTCGCCGACCCCGCGCGACGCGAGTCGATGAGCGCGGCGATGCGCGCAATGGCCCGTCCCGAGGCGGCGGACCAGATCGCAGAGGAGCTGATCGCGCTTGCGGCCGCTGACCGGTAGGCGCGTCTGGTTCGTCGGGATCGGCGGTGCCGGGCTCTCGTCCTACGCGTTCCTCGCGCGAGCGTGGGGGGCCGAGGTCGGCGGGTGGGATCGGGTCGAGACGCCGTACCTGCGCCGGCTCGACGGAGTCGACGTGCGGATCGCGCCCGAACCGGTCGTGCCGGACGGTTGGGAGGCCGTCGTTTCGAGCGCCTACCCCTCGGTCGCGGGCACCCGGCGCGCGGAGTTCCTCGCCGAGCTCGTCTCGCTGCGGCGCTCGATCGTGGTCGCCGGGGCGCACGGGAAGACGACGACGACCGGGATGATCGCGTTCGTCCTCTCCGAGCTGGGCCTCGATCCGGCTTGGCTCGTCGGCGGTGAGATCGCACAGCTCGACGGGAACGCTGGAGCGGGGGAGGGCTGGCTGGTGGTCGAAGGGGACGAGTCCGACCGCACCGTCGAGCGGCTGCGGCCCGAGATCGGAGTGGTCACGAACGTCGAGCTCGACCACCATTCGACCTTCGGCTCCAAGGCCGAGGTGGAGGCAATGTTCGACGGCTGGCTCGCCGAGGTGCCGCAGGTCGTGCGCGGGTGGGAGCTGGCGCCGGTGTCGTTCGAGCTGGCGCTGGCCGGCGAGCACAATCGGCGCAACGCCGCGACGGCGCTCGCCGCGCTGGAGCTTGCGGGCGTCGAGCGTGCGGACGCCGAGCCGCTGCTCGCCCGGTTCCGCGGTGCGGGGCGCCGCTTTGAGCTCGTCGGCGAGGCTGGCGGCGTCACCGTCGTCGACGACTATGCCCATCATCCGTCGGAGATCGAGGCGACCGTCGCCGCTGCTCGCGAGCGCACGGAGGGCCGCGTCCTCGTGCTCTTCCAGCCGCACCTCTACTCCCGCACCCGCCATCTCGCGCACGAGCTCGGAGCGGCGCTCTCGACAGCCGACGCGGCCTGCGTGACCGAGATCTACCGCGCCCGTGAGGAGCCGGTGCCGGGCGTCGACGGCAAGCTCGTCGTGGACGCACTCCGCCCCGGGATGCGTGCGGGCTGGACACCGGCCGTGGAGGACGGCGCGCGGCTCGTCGCGTCCTGGGCCCGGACGGGCGACCTGATCCTGACCGTCGGGGCGGGCGACGTCGAGCACGCGGGGCCGCTCGTGTTGGAGGCGCTCCGGTGAAACCTGAGGAAGGAGCCTCGCTGGCGAGGCTGACGACGATCGGGACCGGAGGTCCGGCGCGCGCGTTCGCGAGGCCGTCGACGCTCGCAGAGCTGGAGGAGGTGCTCGCATGGGCGGCCGAGCGCGAGCTCCCGGTCGCGACCGTCGGGCTGGGCTCGAACGTCCTCGCAGCCGACGAGGGTGTCGAGGCGCTCGTGCTGAAGCTGAGCGGCGACCTCGCCTCGGTGGAGGTGGAGGGCGACCTGATGATCGCCGGCGGCGGCGCCGCAAACGCCGTCTGCCTCCATCACGCTCGCAGTGCCGGTCTCGGCGGCTTCGAGTTCGCGTGTGCGATTCCGGGAACGGCCGGTGGAGGCGTGCGCATGAACGCCGGCGCGTACGGCAGCGACTGGTCCGACATCGTCGTCCGCGCCCACATCGTCTCGGCGGACGGGGACGCCTGGCTCACGCCGTCGGAGCTCGGGCTCTCGTATCGGCACTCGGAGCTCCGCCGCGGTCAGGTCGTCGCGGCGGTCGAGTACCGGCTCACCCGGCGACCGCCGGATGAGATCAGGCAGACCGTGCGCGAGCTGATCGCGCAGCGCAAGGCGACCCAGCCGACGAACAAGCGCACGTTCGGCAGCGTCTTCAAGAATCCCGAGCACGAGCTCGGCGCCGGCAGGATGCTCGAGGCGTGTGGGCTGAAAGGGCACGCGATCGGCGGCGCGATCATCTCGCCGATGCACGCGAACTTCATCGAGAACGCGGGCGACGCGACGACCGCCGACGCGCTCGCGCTGATGGCGGAGGCCCGTCGCCGCGCCCGCGAGCAGTTCGGCGTCGAGCTCGAGCACGAAGTGCAGCTGCTCGGCCCGATCGCGGTGACGTAGGAAGGGCCGCCAGCGCGGCGAAACCCGCCACGTGGCCGGAGGGAGAGGATCTCGGAACCGCTCGCGTCCGCGAGCGCGCGCGGCAAGCGCCAGCGCCTCCTTCCCGCGCAGCGCCTCGGGCGATCGCCTCGAGCTTTCCCGCATCGCTCCCTCCGGCCGTTCACTCCTCGTCGCGTTTCTGATCCTGTTCACCGGCCTCGGCCTCTATGCAGCCGCGCGGGCCACGTCCGCGTTCGCCGTCGACCGGATCGCCGTCCGGGGTGCCTCGCCAGAGGTCGCGGCCCAGGTGCGCAAGGCGCTGGCCCCCGCTCTCGGTGAGAGCCTGCTCGGCCTCGACCTGGACGAGCTGACCCGCCGCGCCGAGGAGGTCCCGATGGTCGCGGCCGCGTCGTTCGACCGCGCCTTCCCACACACGCTCGAGATTGCCGTCGTCCCCGAGGCGCCGGTCGCGGTGCTCCGCCAGGGATCGTCGTCCTGGCTCGCCGCGGCCGGCGGCCGCGTCGTCGGTGAGCTCGACAAGGGGGCGCGCCCCGGCCTGCCCCGCGTCTGGCTGAAACGCGACGTCGACGTCCGCGTCGGCGAGCCGCTCGCCGGTCCTTCGCGGCGAGCACTCAGGGCGGTGGCGCCGCTCGTTCGCAAGCCGCTGCCCGTCCGCGGTCAACTCCGCGGTGGTCGGCCGTGAGGGGCTGACGCTCGAGCTCCGCTCGGGGATCGAGCTCCGGCTCGGCGACACCTCCGATCTGGCCGTGAAGCTCGAGGTCGCCCGCCGCGTCCTGCCGCAGCTCGGCGACCTCCGTGGCTACCTCGACGTCAGCGTTCCGGAACGTCCCGTCGCCGGCGAGAGTCTCAACTCTCAGGTAGAGGTCGAGAATACAACCTCGACTTCCCCTTGAGTTTCGGATTGACAGTGCCGACAAGGAGACGTACCCTGGACGCGGAAAGGAACGTCATCACCCCGATGCTCAACTCGAGCTTCAGGTCGAGAGAGATCGAGACACTCCTTCAATGAGAGATTCCACAGGCAACTATCTCGCGGTGATCAAGGTCGTGGGCGTCGGCGGCGGCGGCACGAACGCGGTCAACCGCATGGTCGACGCGGGCCTCGGCGGCGTCGAGTTCATCGCCGTCAACACGGACGCGCAGGCGCTCTTGATGGCGGACGCCGACGTGAAGATCCACATCGGCTCGGAGGCGACGCGCGGTCTCGGCGCCGGCGCCGATCCAGCCGTCGGTCTTGCAGCCGCGAACGAGAGTCGCGACGAGCTGAAGGAGGCGCTCAAGGGCGCCGACATGATTTTCGTCACCGCCGGTGAGGGCGGCGGCACCGGCACCGGCGGCGCACCCGTGGTGGCCGAGCTCGGCCGCGAGCTCGGGGCGCTCACGGTCGGCGTCGTCACGAAGCCGTTCGCGTTCGAGGGCCGCAGGCGCGCCGAGCAGGCAGAGCTCGGGACGCAGAACCTGCGCGACCAGGTGGACACGCTGATCGTGATCGAGAACGACCGCCTGCTGCAGGTGGTCGAGAAGAAGACCCCGGTCACCGAGGCGTTCCGGATTGCGGACGACATCCTCCGGCAGGGCGTCCAGGGCATCACCGACCTGATCACGGTGCCGGGGATCGTCAACCTCGACTTCGCCGACGTGCGCACGATCATGCGCGACGCCGGCTCCGCGCTGATGGGGATCGGCGCCGCGTCGGGCGAGAACCGCGCGGCCGAGGCGGCACGCACGGCCGTCTCCTCGCCGCTGCTCGAGCAGTCGGTCGACGGCGCGACCGGGATCCTGCTCAACGTCACCGGCGGCCCCGAGCTCGGCCTGTTCGAGGTGAACGAGGCAGCCGAGGTGGTGACGGGCGCGGCGGACCAGAACGCGAACGTGATCTTCGGCGCCGTCATCGACGACTCCCTCGGCGACGAGGTCCGCGTGACCGTGATCGCGACCGGTTTCGGCACCCGCATGCGCCGCCGCCGCGTCGAGGCATCGGTTTCGCAGCCGGTCGGCGCAGGCGAGCAGCCGGTCGAGCGCTCGGACGCGGACCTCGAGATCCCGTCCTTTCTGCGCGAGGACTGATCCGCGCGTCGAGGTTTCAGGTTTGGCCGAGCGCGGAATCCTGTGCGCATGCCCTCTTGGCCGACTGCCCGGTCGGTCTAGGAGACCCGGTCCGAGGCCCCGGTTCGCCGGGGCCTCGTGCTTTCTCCAACCGTTAGAGTCGGGCCGTGCAGACCCTCCTCCGCACGCCGCTCCACGCGCGCCACGTCGCGGCCGGAGCACGGATGGTTCCGTTCGCCGGCTGGGAGATGCCCGTCCAGTACGAGGGCGTCATCCCCGAGCATCGAGCCGTCCGCAGCGACGCCGGCGTCTTCGACGTCTCGCACATGGGCCAGTTCCACGTCGAGGGTCCGACCGCGCACGAGCTGCTCCAGTCGCTGCTCTCGAACGACCTCGACAGGATCGGGGACGGCGAGGCGCAGTACACGCTCCTGACGAACGAGCGCGGCGGCATCGTCGACGACCTGATCGCGTATCGGATCGGCCCGCACCACTACCTGGTCGTCGTCAATGCGGGCAATCGCGACGCTGCGTACGCCTGGATGAAGGAGCGCGAGATCCGCGGCTCCGAGATCCGCGACGCCTCCGACGACTATGCGCTCCTGGCCGTCCAGGGGCCGCGTTCGCTGGAGCGGCTCGGCCTCCCCGAGGCGAAGCCGTTCACGCACGCGATGGGCGAGCTCGACGGTGTCGAGGTGATGGTCAACCGCACCGGCTACACCGGCGAGCTGGGCGTCGAGCTGATGTGCCCCGCCGAAGACGTCGAGGAGCTCTGGGACGCGATCGTGGCCCGCGGGGTCACGCCGGCAGGGCTCGGCGCGCGCGACACGCTCCGGCTCGAGGTCTGCTACCCGCTGCACGGCAACGACATCACGCCCGACACCGACGCGATCTCAGCCGGACTCGGCTGGACGTGCGCGCTCGGGAAGGACTTCAGCGGCGCCGAGGCGCTGCGGCGGATCAAGGAAGCGGGTCCCGCCGCAGAAGCTCGTCGCCTTCGTCATGGAGGAGAAGGCGGTGCCTCGCACCGGCATGCCCTTCGCCGGTGGCGGCCACGTCACGAGCGGCACCCACTCGCCGATGCTCGACAAGGGCATCGGCATGGGCTACGTCCCGGTGGCCTCGGCGAGCCCGGGCACCGAGCTGACGATCGACGTCCGCGGCAAGGACCGGCGCGCGACCGTCGTCCCGAAACCGATCTACAAGCGAGAGGACTAGGTCACCGATGGCTGCAGCCGAGGACTATCCCGAGGGGCTCAAGTACCACGCCGAGCACGACTGGGCGCGCATCGAGGGCGACGAGGCCACCCTGGGCGTGACCTGGTTCGCGCAGGACGCTCTCGGCGAGCTCGTCCACTTCGAGGCCCCCACCGACGGCGGCTCGACGACGAAGGACGCCTCGTACGGCGAGGTCGAGTCGGTCAAGGCCGTCTCGGACGTGATCGCGCCGCTCTCCGGCGAGATCCTCGAGGTGAACCAGAAGGTCGTCGACGCGCCCGAGACCGTGAACGAGGACCCCTACGGCGAGGGCTGGCTCGTCCGGATCCGCCTCGCCGACCCGTCCGAGGTCGACGCGCTGCTCGACGTCGACGCCTACAAGCAGATCTGGCAGCATGCGTGGCCGACGCAGCTCATCGCAGAGCGGAGTCAGCTTTGCCGGCACCGGAGCGGCGATAGTGGGCGCTTCGACGACTGACTCCGACCGCGAGGAGATGCTGGCGGCGATCGGCGTCTCGTCGGTCGAGGAGCTCTTCCGCGACATCCCCGCCGGGGTTCGCTTCCAGGGTGAGCTCGACCTCGAGCCGGCGCTCTCGGAGCCGGAGCTCGTCCGCCACCTGGAGGAGCTCGCGGCGAAGAACGTCGACACGACGAAGGAGCTCTCGTTCCTCGGCGCCGGGATCTACGACCACTACGTGCCCGCGATCGTCGACGCGGTGCTGCAGCGCGGCGAGTTCCTGACCGCGTACACGCCGTACCAGCCGGAGATGAGCCAGGGCGTGCTGCAGGCGATCTTCGAGTACCAGACCGCGATCTGCGAGCTGACCGGGATGGACGTCTCGAACGCATCCGGCTACGACGGGACGACGGTCGCCGCGGACGCGTGCCTCGTCGCGAAGCACGCGACCGGGCGCGCGAAGGTCGTGCTGGCGGAGACGCTCAACCCGCAGGTGCGCCAGGTGGTGAAGACGTACGCGGTCGGCTTCGGCCTCCAGGTCGTCGAGGTGCCGCACGAGGGCGGGCTGACCGACCCCGCGGCCGTGCGCGAGGCGGCCGAGGACGCCGCCGCCGTGATCTTCCAGCAGCCGAACGTCTTCGGGATCCTCGAGAACGCACCCGACCTGGCCGCGGCAGCCAAGGACGCCGGCGCGCTCGCGATTGCACACGTCGACCCGATCTCGCTCGGCGTCCTCGAGGCGCCCGGCAACTACGGCGCCGATCTCGCGATCGGGGAAGGTCAGAGCGCCGGCAACTACCAGTCGTACGCAGGCCCGCACTACGGCTTCCTCGCCTCGAAGGTCGAGTACACGCGGCGGCTGCCGGGCCGGATCATCGGCGAGACGACCGATCTGAACGGCGACCGGGGCTACGTGCTGACGTTGCAGACTCGCGAGCAGCACATCCGCCGGGAGAAGGCGACCTCGAACATCACGACGAACCAGACGCTGCTCGCGCTCGCGGGCCTCGTCCACCTCTCCTGGCTCGGCCCACAGGGGCTGCGCGAGGTCGGGGAGACCTGCATGAGCCTCGGCGCCTACGCCAAGCAACAGCTCGGCCTGCCGCTCGCGTTCGCGGACCGGCCGACGTTCAAGGAGTTCGCCGTCCGCTTGAAGCGGCCCGCACGCGACGTGATCCGTGACGCCCGCGCGCACGGCGTGCACCCGGGCTACGCGATCGGACGCGACTACGAAGGCATGGACGATGTGCTGCTCGTGGCGGTCACGGAGAAGCGCAGCCCCGCCGACATCGACCGGCTCGCGCATGTCCTGCACGAGGTGCGCGCCTGATGGAGTTGCTCTACGAGAAGTCGAAGGCGGGCCGCCGCGCGGCGACGCTGCCGCGCTACGACCTGCCGGCGGCCGAGGTGCCGGCGGACCTGCGCCGTGCCGAGGCGCCGCGCCTGCCGGAGCTGGCCGAGCCCGAGCTCGTGCGCCACTTCACCGAGCTCTCGACGCGGAACTTCGGGATCGACACCGGCTTCTACCCGCTCGGCAGCTGCACGATGAAGCACAACCCGCGCGTGAACGAGCGCGTCGTGATGCTGCCCGGCTTCAAGGACCTGCATCCGCACCAGGAGGACGAAGGCGCCCAGGGCGCCCTGGAGCTGATGTGGCGGCTGCAGGAGATCCTCGAAGAGGTGGCCGGGCTCGACGCCTGCTCGCTCCAGCCGGCGGCGGGCTCCCAGGGTGAGCTGACCGGGCTGATGCTGATGCGCGCGTACTTCGAGGACATCGGCGAAGGCGACCAGCGCGACACGATCATCACCGCGGACACCGCGCACGGGACCAACCCGGCGAGCGTGACGATGGCCGGCTACAAGCTCGAGAAGGTCGCGACCGATGCGCGCGGCAACCTCGACGTCGACGATCTGCGCGCAAAGGTGAACGAGCGCACGGCGGGGCTGATGCTGACGAACCCGTCGACGCTCGGCCTCTTCGACGAGAACATCGAGGAGGTGGCGAAGATCTTCCACGACGCCGGGTCGCTCCTCTACTACGACGGGGCGAATCTGAATGCCGTCTGCGGGATCTCGCGGCCCGGCGACATGGGCTTCGACATCGTCCACATCAACCTGCACAAGACGTTCTCGCAGCCGCACGGGGGCGGCGGTCCCGGCGGCGGGCCGATCGTCGTCCGCGAGAAGCTCGAGCCGTTCCTGCCGGTGCCGGCGGTCGTCAAGGACGGCGACGCGTTCCGGCTCGACCACGACCGGCCGAAGTCGATCGGCAAGGTGCGCGGCTTCACGGGCCCGTTCGGCGTCTTCGTCCGCTCCTACGCCTACATCCGCGCGTACGGCCCGGCGCTGCGCGAGATGTCGGAGACGGCGGTGCTGAACGCGAACTACCTGCTCGCGAAGCTGCGCGACGCCTATGACCTGCCCTACGACCGGCTCGCGATGCACGAGTTCGTGCTCAGCGCGCGGACGCTGAAGCGGGAGCACGGGATCACCGCGCTCGACGTCGCGAAGCGGCTGATGGACTACGGCTGCCACCCGCCGACGATCTACTTCCCGCTCGTCGTCCCTGAAGCGCTGATGATCGAGCCGACCGAGACCGAGCCGAAGGAGCGTCTCGACGCCTTCGTCGAGGCGATGCTCGCGATCGCCGGCGAGGCGGCCGAGACGCCGGAGCTGCTCAAGGAGGCGCCGACCTCGCAGCCGGTGCGCCGGCTCGACGAGGTGAAGGCGGCGAAGCGCGCGGTCGTCAAGTACGGCTTCGAGGACCACCCGGATCTCTCTGCCGAAGCGGGCGAGGTCCGCCAGCTCGAAGCCCAGAAGCGGGCCTGACGATGGACCGCGCCGACCTGGAATGGCGCGTCGACGAGCTCGCCGAGCTGCACTCCGGCCAGGCCTTCGCAGACGCGATCAAGGCGCTGGCCGCCGACCTGAACGCCGACGAGGCAGAGCTGCTGAAGGAGATCCTGCTCGAGCGCGGGGCGAACTTCGACAAGGCGGTGATGGACCGCGTCGACGCCCGGGGCTGGTTCCAGCGCCAGTGGGACAAGGCCTCCGGATCAGGCAGCGACAGCGACCCTCGGACCGCGAAGAAGCCCTAACCGTTCGAAGGTCCGGCCGATCGCATTGGCGACCGGCTCGAACTCCGCTGCCGGCCAGACGAAGACATCGTCGAGCTCGAGCAGGCCGGCAAGTGCGGCTTGCAGCGCCGGATCCTGCGTCGTCGTCAGCACGGCTTGCGCGTAGCTTCGCGCCCACAGCTCCTTCGACGAGTTGAAGTAGCGCCGCCGCGAGCGCCCGACGCCTGCCGGGAGCCGCGACGGCAGCTGCGAGACCGCTGTCCGCCAGTCCGCGAGCGCCTCGTGCTGCCCCGACGCCCACGTGGCGCCGAGCTCGTGGCCGAGCTGGTGGTCGACGAAATGCCCGAGCTCGTGCAGGAAGCTGAGCGCGACGCGGTCGTGGCGCCGCGAGACACGCAGGTCGACCGGGTCGCCGTGACGGAGCCGGTAGCAGCCGCTCTGGCTGGTGGTCGATGTGGCACGCACCGGCACGGGCTCGAGATCGGAGTGAAGGACGTGCAACGCGCCCGCCGCCGCCAGCGCCCGCGCGAGCTCCGGATAGAGCGGGCTGCGCCGCGGTAGCTGCAGGACGTCGGACAGCAGGCGCAGGCGCGGCTGCCCGCTCCGCGCGACCGCAGGCGGCTGCCGCCGGGGCTGTCTGCGGCGTCGACGCATCGGGTGAATCTACGGATGCAGCCGGACGCGGCCGATACAGGTCAGATGCGTGTCGTGCTCCTGCTGCTGATTCCGGTCTTCCTCTTCTCCGCCTGGCAATACACGCGCCGGGAGGAGAACGAGAACCGCCTCGCGCTCGTGGCGAGCGAGGTCGCTCTGCGCGACGTCGACGTCAGCTGTCCCGGCTTCTGGGCGCGTCTCGTCGAGATCACCCCGAACGCGGGCTGGGTCGCCTTCGACGAGCACGGTCGACCTTCGGACGAGGCGAGCCTGTCGGCGTCGACGTGCTCGAGCCTCGAGCAGGTCTGGCGGGGGCACCAGCGTTCGTTCCGCTGCCTGCTCGCCGGCGGCTGCAGCCGCGGGACGCTCGACGCGGTCAGCGGCGTCGTCACGCTCGCGCACGAGTCCTGGCACCTGCGTGGGATCCTCGACGAGGCGCGGACGCAGTGCTACGCCGTCCAGACCGCGGAGAGTGTCGCGCGAAGCCTCGGCATCGCGGCCGAGGACGCCCGGGCGCTCGCCGCGCGCGTCGCCGCGGACGACGCCCGCGCGCCGGCCGGGCAGTACCACTCGACCGAATGTCGGCCCGGCGGGCTCTACGACCTTCGGCCGGACACGCCGGACTGGCCCAGCGGCTAGCCGCGCTGGACGAACACGCACGGCCGCCCGTCGCCGGGAAGCGGCGAGCTGCGCCTGCCGGCAACGACGAACATGCCCTCGTCCACGTCCGGCAGCTCGAGGGGCGTGCTCGGCGCCGGGGGAGGGCCCTCGCGTGAGATCAGCTCGTAGCGCTCGTCGAGCTGGACGAAGACCAGGTGGCTCGCGGCCACTGTCGGAGCGGGCTGATCCGGTTCCGGTGCCATCGGCGGGTTGCGGAGCTCTTCGACCTCGTCGCGCAGCCGCTCGTTCAGCTCCTCGAGCCGGTGCAGGTCGCGCTGGTGCCTGTCGGCCAGTTCTGCGAGCTCGCGCTCGCGGGTCTCGGCGCGCTCGACGAGCTCGCGCTCACGTTCGTGCGACTCCGCCAGTTCGCGTTCGCGGCTCTCCAGCTGTTCGCGGAGCTCTCGCTTGCGCTCCTGGCGCTCGCCGTCGCGTTCGAGGCGCTCGGCCAGTTCTGCGAGCTCGCGCGCACGGCTCTCCGCCAGCTCCCCGAGCTCCCGCTCGCGCTCGGCCGACTCTGCGAGCTCGCGTTCGCGGATCTCTGTCAGTTCCCGGAGCTCGCGTTCGCGCTCGGCCGACTCGGCGAGCTGCCGCTCGCGGCTCTCGGCCAGTTCCCTAAGTTCCCGTTCTCGCTCGGCCGACGCTGCGAGCTCGCGCTCGCGGGTCTCGACGAGCTCCGTGAGCTGGCGTTCGCGATCGGCCAGCTCTGAAAGCTCGCGCTCGCGGCTCTCGGCGTGCTCTATGAGCTCGCGTTCGCGGTTCTCGGCACGCTTGGTCAGCTCGCGCTCACGCTCGGTCCGCTCCGCCACGTCGCGCTCGCGGCTCTCGACCTGCTCTGCGAGCTCGCGTTCGCGGATCTCTAGAAGCTCTCGGAGCTCCCGCTCGCGGTCGGCCAGCTCGCCGTCGCGTACGTGGTGTTCGGCCAGTTCTGCGAGCTCGCGCTCGCGGCTCTCGGCCAGTTCCCTAAGTTCCCGTTCTCGCTCGGCCGACTCTGCGAGCTCGCGCTCGCGGGTCTCGACGAGCTCCGTGAGCTGGCGTTCGCGATCGGCCAGCTCTGAAAGCTCGCGCTCGCGGCTCTCGGCCAGCTCCGAAAGCTCACGCGTGCGCTCAGCCAGCTCGGCGCGTTCCCGCTCGTGGCCTTCGGTGAGGTTTCCGAGCTCGCGTTGACGCTCGCTCAGCTGTGCGAGCTCGCGTTCGCGGCTCTCGGCCAGGTCGGTGAGCTCGCGCTCACGCTCGGCCTGCTCGCCCAGCTCGCGCTCGCGGGTCTGCGCGAGCTCTGCGAGCTCGCGTTCACGGGTTTCGGCCAGCTCTGAAAGCTCACGCCCGCGCTCCGCCAGCTCTGCGAGCTCGCGATCGCGGTTCTCGGTCAGTTCTGCGAGCTGGCGCTTGCTGCTCTCCGCCAGTTCCCGAAGCTCCTGCTCGCGCTCGGCCGATTCCGCGAGCTCGCGCTCGCCGATCTCGGCGCGCTCCCTGAGCTCGCGATCGCCCTCGGCCACCTGCGCAAGCTCGGCCTCACGGGCTTCGGTGAGCTCTGCGAGGTGGCGCTCGTGGCTCTGCAACTGCTCCTCGAGCCGGCGCTCGCGCTCCGCGAGTTCTGCGAGCGCACGGTCGCGACTCTCAGCCAGCTCCGCGAGCTCGCGTTCGCGGCCTGCGGCGGCCTGTGCGACGTCGCGTTCGCGGCTCTCACGCAGCTCGGAGAGTTCACGCTCGCGGCTCGCGGCGAGCTCGGTGAGCTCGCGTTCCCGCTCTGTCAGCTCTGCGAGCTCACGGGCGCGGCTGTCGGCTTGCTCTGCGAGCTCGCGTTCGTGCTCGGCGAGGGCCGCCTCCGCGGCGGCGAGCTTCGCCCACTGCTCCTCGAGCTGGGCGAGAAGGGCCGCTTCGCCGGAGTCCGGCGCCTGCTCGGGCGCGGGAACGAACTCGTAGATCTCCGCCTCGCCCTCCGGCTCGACATCCGACTCGACCTCGGCATCGGCATCTGCGTCTGCATCGGGCACGAGTTGGACGACGCGCTTCCGGTCGGTCTCGTGCCGCCGCTGGATCTCGGAGCGGAGCCCGGTGCCGAAGCCCTTCTCGGTCGTCAGCTCGATCCCGTACTGGGCCGCAAGTGCGCTCGCAAGCTCCGGCCCGGACACGAAGCCCAGCTTGACGATCATCTCGCCGAGGCGTTTTCCCGTCGCCTGCTGCTCCGCCAGCGCCTGCTCGAGCTCGTCGCCCGTGAGCAGGCCCTGCTCGACGAGGAGTCGTCCGAGAGGCCGCCAGGTGATGTGGGCCGCTTCCACCGATTCTCTATCGGCAGCGGCGCCCGGCGGGGCAAGCACGTCGTGCGAAATGCCCCGAAAGGGGTACTTCGCGGCGCACAGGGTGAGATGATGGCCGGCGGTTCAGCCACGACAGAGAGGAGCGGCCGATGTACGCACGCATCGCTCGATTCGAGGGCGGCGATCCCGGTGCAGTCGACGAGCAGATCGCGGAGATGCGCAGGCAGGTCGAGGGCGAGGCGCCGGCCGACGCGCCCGAGGAGGTGCGCACGCTGATGGAGACGGTGGCGCGCTTCATGCAGCTCGTCGACCGCGAGTCCGCGACCTTCGTCGGGATCACGTTCTGCGAGACGGAGGACGACATGCGCCGGGCGAACGAGGCGCTCAACAGCATGTCGCCCGGGACGGGCGCCGGCGGCCGTACCGGAGTCGACATCTTCGAGGTGGCGATCGACCGGAGCTTCCGCTAGCGCGTCGCGGCCAGCTGCCCGCAGGCCGCGGCTATGTCGCGGCCTCGGGTCAGCCGCACCGTGGCCGGCAGCCGCGCGCGGTCGAGCACCGCCTTGAAGCTGGCAATCGCCTCCCGCGACGAGCCGTCGTACATCCCGGTCGGGTTGTACGGAATCAGGTTGACCTTGAACACCTTCGGGTCGAGCAGAGCTGCCAGCTCCCGCGCCCGCTCGGGCGCGTCGTTGACGCCGGCGAGCATCACGTACTCGACGAACACCTTCCGGCGGCGAAGCTCGACGTAGCGGCGGCACTCGGCGAGGACGTTGGGCAGGGGATAGCGGTCGTTGACGGGCATGAGCTCGGAGCGGAGCCGCGGGTCGGCGGCGTGGATCGAGAGCGCGAGCCGGATCGGCTCCTCGACCTCGTCCACGAAGCGCGTCAGGCCCGGCATCCAGCCGACCGTCGAGATCGTCGTGCGGCGATACGTGATCCCGATCTCCGGCAGCCGGCGCGCGGCGCCGAGCACGTCCTCGTAGTTCAGGAACGGCTCACCCATGCCCATGAAGACGAGGTGGTTGACCGGCTCGATCCGGCGAAAGTGCAACACCTGGTCGAGGATCTCTGAGGAGCGCAGGTTGCGGCCGAAGCGCATCGCCCCGGTGGCGCAGAACGTGCACGTGAGCGGACAGCCCGACTGGGACGAGACGCAGACCGACCGGCGTCCGTCCCGGTAGCGCATCAGCACCGCTTCGACCGGGTGGCCGTCGGCGGTGCGGAAGAGCGCCTTGACGGTTCCGTCCTTTGCCACCGCCTCGTCCTCGACCGTCAGTGTCGAGAACGGCACCCCCTCGGCGAGCGCGTCTCGCAGCGCCCGCGGCAGGTTCGTCATCTCCTCGTAGCCGGCGGCTCCACGCGCCGTCCATTCCCACACCTGGCGGGCGCGGAAATGGGGCTCGCCCCGGTCGGCGAGCGTCTGCTCCAGTCGGCTGAGATCCATGAGGCCAGGGTAGCCCTGCGCACGTCCAGCGGCGATCTAGCGATCGTCTAGCGGCTTCTTCGAACCTTCCTCGCGTCAGCCGCACCGGGCGGCTCGAAACGAAGGAGGAAGACATGGAGGCAACAGCACTCATCCCCACCAGCTTCGTCCAGCGCCTCGGCACCGTCGCTGCCGCAGCCGCGCTCCTCGTCTCCGGCGGTGCTCTGACTACGGACGCACAGGCGGGAATCACCTTCAACGGCGGCAGCGCCAGCGTCGATCCCTTCTGCCACGTGAACTACGGCGGCAACACCACGGGGCTCTATGCGACCAACGTCTCTGACCGTCAGATCCACTTTCAGATCTACATCGAGAACCGCACGTACCCGCAGCTCTCGGGCTGGCAGGGCTGGCGGGTCATTCCAGCGCGGAGTGTCGGCGCGTATTCGTCCAGCTGGGACTATGGCGCGCTGGTCGCGAGGGGTACCGGCGTTGTCCGCGTCTATGTCAACTACGCCCTTTGGAACGGCGTTCGGTGGGAGACGTTCGGCGAATGGACTCCCTTCCAGCTTCGCCTCGGCTTTCAGTCGGAGCTCTGCGGCGTGTAGCTGCAGCTCGTCAGCCGTCGAACGGGGAGGGAGCTCAAGCTCTCTCCCCGTTGTATGGACGGCAGACGTGGTGCTAGCGTCGATCGCCACGATCCATGGCGACCTGCGGCGGCATCGAGCTCGGGATCCTCGGCCCGCTGGCGGCGCGGCGGGACGGCGACACGGTGTCACTCGGGGGTGCCAAGCAGCGCGCCGTGCTCGGCGTCCTCGCGGTCGAAAACGGCCGCTCGGTCTCGACCGACGCGTTGATCGAGGCGCTGTGGCCCGACCGGACGCCTGGTCGGCCGCAGACGGCGATCCAGGGCTACGTCTCACAGCTGCGCAAGGTGCTGGGGGCGGAGTCGATCGTCACCGAGGCCAACGGCTACCGACTCGACGCATCGAACGTCGGGCTCGACAGCGCCGACTTCGAGCGACGACTGGCGCGTGCGCCCGAGCTCGAACCGCCGGCGCGCGCAGCGGATCTCGCCGCCGCCCTGAGTCTCTGGCGCGGGCCGCCGCTCGCCGAGTTCGCGTACGACGCCTGGGCGCAGCCCGAGATCGGCCGGCTCGACGAGCTGCGCGTCGTCGCGCTCGAGGCACGACTCGACGCCGACCTCGCCTGCGGCCGCGGCGCGGAGCTCGTCGCCGAGCTCGAGTTGCTCGTCCGCGAGCAGCCGTTACGCGAGCGGCTGCGCGGTCAGCTGATGCTCGCGCTCTACCGCGCCGGGCGCCAGGCAGACGCGCTCGAGGCCTATGCAGCCACCGGCGCGGTGCTGCGTGAGGAGCTGGGGCTCGATCCCAGCCCGGAGCTCCAGGCGCTGCAGCGCTCGATCCTGAATCAGCACGTGGAGCCTGTGCAGCAACCGCGGCTGGACCTCCGACCCGCATTGCAGGCGCCGCTGGGGCGAGAGCTCGATCTCTCCGAGCTCGGCGCGCTACTGACAGGACGCGGGGCGCGTCTCGTGACCGTCACAGGCCCGGGCGGGATCGGGAAGACGACGCTCGCAATGGCGGCGGCGGCGGCGCTCGGCGAGGTATTTGCCGACGGAGCCGTCGTCGTCGAGTTGGCGTCGATCCGGGACTCCGATCACGTCCCGGCGGCGATCGCGTCCGCGCTCGGAGGCGGTGACGCGGCTGATGCGATCGGCGATCGGAGCCTGCTGCTCGTTCTCGACAATCTCGAGCAAGTGCTCGGCGCGGCCGCGACCGTCGCCGATCTCCTCGCCCACTGCCCGCGGCTGGCGATCCTCGCGACGAGCCGAGAGCGCCTGCACCTTCACGACGAGCACGAGTACCTGCTCCAGCCCCTCGGCGACGAAACGGCGGCGATCCTCTTCTCACAGCGTGCTGCGGCGCTCGGGGAGCGCGTCGCGCCCGACGCGACCGGCTTGGCCGAGCTCTGCCGCCGTCTCGATGGCCTGCCGCTTGCGATCGAGCTGGCCGCGGCACGGACCAAGCTCTTCTCGCCGGTCGAGTTGCTTGGGAGGCTGGAGCTCGGCGCCAGTCCCGTGGACGCTCCCGAGCGGCACCGCACCCTCGACGCCACCATCGAGTGGAGTCTCGACCTGCTCAACCATGCGGAGCGGGATCTCTTCGAGGGGCTCGCCGTCTTCGCCGGCCCGTTCGACGTCGACGACGTCGAGGCCGTCCTTCCCGGCGACGTCGCCACGCTGGCAGCGCTCGTGGACAAGAGCCTGGTCTCCAGGAGGCAGGGCGGGCGCGGCCGGCTCGGGCTGCTCGCCACCGTGCGCCACGTCGTCTACGAGCGCTTCGCGCGACGCGCCGACGCGAACGAGATCAGGCGGCGTCACGCCCTCCGGATCCTGGCCGAGGTCGAGCGGGTGGACGAGCTCCTGACCGGCCCCGACGAGGCGCCTGCGCTCGCCGAGATCGCACGCCGCCAGGACGATCTCCGCGCCGCGCTCGCGTTCGCCGACGAGAGCGGCAACGGCGAGCTCGCACTGCGGCTCGTCGCAGCGGCCGGTTGGTTCTGGTACGTCCGCGGTCACCTCTCGGAAGGAAGTCAGTCGCTCGGACGGGCGCTCGAGCTCGCCGGCCCGGAGCCGACGGCGCTCCGCGCCACTGCGTGCATGCGTGCGGGCGCGATCGCGGACGCGCTTGTCGAGATTCCTTTGGCCGAACGTCGCTACCGGGAGGCGCTCGAGATCCGGCGTGCGCTCGGAGACGGTCCCGGTTCATACGGCGCTCTCAACAACCTCGGCAACCTCGCGCTCCAGTCTGGTGACTATGTGCAGGCGCGTTCTGCGCACGAGGCGTCGCTCACGCTCGCGCGTAAACTCGGTGACACAGGCGCGATTGCGTCTGCCACGCACAACCTCGCGCTCGTCCATCTCGTCGAAGACGACGCGGCCGGCGCGCTGCCCCTGCTCGAAGAGAGTCTCGTCCACGCCGAGGCGCTCGGCTCTGCGTATGGGCTCGGAAACGTGCACGCGAACCTCGGTGCTGCACTCGTTGCGCTCGGCGACTTGGACGAGGGCGAGCGCCATCTCGGTGAGAGCGTTCGAGTCCTGCGGGAGCTCGACGCGACGAAGTCACTGGGGCCGACTGTCGAAGAGCTCGCTGCCCTTGCGCTTGCGCGTGGTGATTGCGACGAAGCGGCGCGGCGGCTCGGTGCCGCCGCGGCGATCCGTGCTGCCATCTGCTCGGGGAATGGCCGGGCCGATGCCGACCGTGCGGCACGAACCGCATCGCGCGCGAAGGCGGCTCTCGGCGACGACGCTTTCGCACAAGCGTTCGCTGCAGGACGCGCGTTGCGCCTCGACGACGTGTACGAGCTTGTCGACCGCATCGCGCCGGTGCCTGCCTGATCAGG
>CAVPJV010000006.1:0-13837 GCA_963705515.1 uncultured Gaiellaceae bacterium | reverse complement strand
GTCGTCGAGGAGCTCGAGATTCACACGGGCAGGGTAGCCCCGTGCTCCCGCAGCAGCCGCGCCAGCTCCTCGTTCCCGTTCGCCTCGGCGGTCTGGAGCGGGACGTTCTCGCCGCTGTCGACGCCGTTCGGATCGGCGCCTGCCTGGAGCAGGATCTCGACCGCGTCGACCTGGCCGGCGAAGACCGCGGTCCCGAGCGGCCGCACCCGCGCGAACGACGCCTCGGCGAGACGCTCGAGCGGGGCGCCGCGCTCAACGAGGAGCCGCACGGCGTCGGCGCCGCCGGCGAAGCAGGCGAGATGGAGCGGCGTGAAGCCGTCGTCCGAAAGCGCGGACACCAGATCGGGATCGTCGTCGAGGAGCGCCCGCAACCGGTCGACCCGGCCGAGCGCGGCCGCGTCGAACACGTCCAGCTCGACTCCCTCCGCGACCGCCTCGGCTGCCGGCGCGGTCTGCCCGCGTACAGCGCCTCGCGCACCGGCGACGTCTGCGGCCGGTTCCACCCGAGCTCGTCGGCCTGCGACCGGTAGTCCGGCAGCAGCTCCTCGAACCGCTGCGTCCACGCCTCGTCCGAGAAGTCGTAGAGCCCGCCGAGCGCGTCGAGGTGCGCTTGCCAGCCGGCGCCGTACCCCGAGCCGGCGGTCCGGCCCAGCTGTCGGTGGTCGAGGACGAGGAGCGTCCCGAACTCCTGCGGGTGGAGCTCGAAGCGCACGATCGAATCGTCCTCGCCGGGGAAGCGCCACTCGTACTCGAGCACGTGCGGCTCGTCCCAGGTGAGGATCCGCCCGCCGGCGTGCTGGTCGCCGCTCGACTCGGCGAAGACGAGCTCGACCTGGCCGCCGGCCTCGCGATCGAACCGCGTCGCGGTGGCGAGCCAGCGACCGAGCTGTGCCGGGTCGGTCAGCGCCGACCAGAGCTCATCGGCGGTGAAGTCGTAGAGGCGCTGGAACGCCACGGCGCAGCGCTCGCCGTCGTTCCGGAGGATTCCGTGCTCGGCCTGAACCTCGGTCATTGCGTCTCCTTTCGGGCTCGCCGGAGCTCCGTCTCGAGTGCGTCCAGTCGCTGTGCCCAGAAGGAGCGGTAGCGGCCGAGCCAGTCGTCGAGCTCGGCGAGGGGAGTGGGGTCGAGCGAGTAGACGCGCCGCTGCGCCGACGGCTGCGAGCGGACGAGCCCGTGCTCGCGCAGCACCCGCAGGTGCCGGGAGACGGCGGGCTGGCTGATCGGGAAGTGCGCGTTCAGCTCCGCCACGTCGTGCGGGCGCTCGGCGAGCAGCTCGACGATGCGGCGGCGGGTCGGGTCGGCGAGTGCCGCGAGCGCGTTCATATCGTGTATATAGCACATCGGTTATGAAAGAGGGAAGGCGATAGGCTGCGGCCGTGATCGACCTCCGCTCCGATACCGCCACCCGGCCGACTCCCGGCATGCGAGCCGCGATTGCGGCCGCCGCCGTCGGCGACGAGCAGAAGCGGGAGGACCCGACGGTCAACGAGCTCGAGGAGCGCGCCGCGCGCCTGCTCGGGCAGGACGAGGCGATCTTCCTGCCGACCGCGACGATGGCGAACCAGATCGCGATCCGCCTGCACACCGAGCTCGGCGACGAGCTGATCGGTGAGGAGAACTGCCACGTCTTCATCTCCGAGCTCGGCGGTCCGGCCGTCCACTCCGGCGTCATCACGCGCGGGCTCCCCGGCGTGGCCGGCCGTTACAGCGCCGAGCAGGCCCGCACCGCCTTCCGCGTCCCCGCGATCCACTCGCCGCGAACCCGCCTGCTCTGGATCGAGAACACACACAACGCGAGCGGCGGGCGGATCTGGCCACTCGACGAGATCGGGGAGCTGCACGCACTGGCGCTCGAGCTCGACCTCCGCTTCCACCTCGACGGCGCACGGCTCCTGAACGCAGCCGTGGCGCTCGGCGTCGACGCGGCCGAGATCGGCTCGCGCTTCGACACGGTCACCCTCTGCCTCTCGAAGGGGCTCGGTTGCCCGCTGGGCGCGATCCTCGCGGGCGACTCCGAGGTGATGGGGAACGCCCGACGGCTGAAGCATCTCTTCGGCGGCGCAATGCGCCAGGCCGGGATCGTGGCTGCGGCGGGCAGCTATGCGCTCGACAACCATGTCGAGCGCCTCGCCGACGATCACCACCGCGCGAAGCGGTTGGCGCTCGGCCTCGCCGAGGCGGGGCTTGCAGTCGATCCCGATGCCGTCGAGACGAACTTCGTCCAGATCGACGTCGCACCGCTCTCGAAGGAGGAGGCGATGACGCGCCTGGCCGAGCAGGGGGTCGGCCTGTCGGCCACGATCCACCCGACGATCCTCCGCGCGGTGACGCACCTCGACATCTCCGACGAGGACATCGACATCGCACTCGACGCGGTTCCGCGGGCACTCGGAGCGCGTGTCAGCGCCTGACCTGCTCCGTGAGGACTTCGAGCGCCGGCTCGCCGCCGCTCAGGCGGAGGAGCGGATGCCCTCGGTCAGCGCGGCCGTCTTCCGCGACGGCGAGACGCTGTGGGAGCAGGCGCTCGGGCACGCCGACGTGGAGGCGAAGCGCGACGCGACGCCGGAGACGCAGTACCGGATCGGCTCGATCACGAAGACCTTCACGGCCGTCGGGATCATGCAGCTGCGCGACGCCGGCGAGCTCTCGCTCGACGACCCGCTCACCGCCTACCTTCCCGAGAGCGCACACGGCCAGACGATCGGCCGCATGCTGACGCACTCCTCTGGGCTCCAGCGCGAGCCGCCGGGCGAGATCTGGGAGACGATGAAGGCGCCGTCTCGCGAGGAGTTGCTCACCGGGACCGGAGACGCCGAGCAGGTGCTCGACCCCGGCACCTGGTGGCACTACTCGAACCTCGCGTTCGCGCTGCTCGGCGAGGTCGTCGCCCGCGCCCACGGCGGCACCTGGGAGGACGCGCTACGCGAGCGGATCCTCGAGCCACTTGGGCTGGGGCGGACGACGCCGGATGAGACGGAGCCGGCCGCCCGCGGCTACTTCGTCGAGCCCTACTCCGACGCCGTGCGGCTCGAGCCCGAGCTCGATCTCGGCGGCGCCGGCGCGCTCGGCAAGCTCTGGTCGACGACCGGCGACCTCGGCCGCTGGGGCTCGTTCCTCGTCTCCGGCGACGATCGCGTCCTCTCCGCCGGGACGCTCGAGCAGATGTCCCACGTCCGCGCGATGGTCGACCACGCCGGCTGGACCGTTGCCTGGGGAACGGGGCTCGAGCTCTACCGCCGCGGCGAGAGCCTCTTCGTCGGCCACGGTGGGGCCATGCCCGGGCACCTCGCGGCGCTCGTCGTCGACCGGAAGACGAAGATCGGTGCGGCCGTGTTGACGAACACGGGCGCCGGCGCCTCGCCGGAGAAGCTGGCGCTCGACCTCGCGACGGCGGCGATCGCCGCGCTGCCCCCGGCAGCCGATCTCTGGCAGGCCGGCGAGATGGCGCCGGCCGAGATCGAGCCGCTGCTCGGGCGCTGGTGGACAGAGGGCGACGAGATGGTGTTCTCGTGGCGGAAGGGTCGGCTCGAGGCGAAGCTGATCGGGGGCGCACCCGGCCGCGACACGTCCTACTTCGAGCCCGACGGCGACGATCGCTTCCGCAGCGTCGAGGGCCGCGAGCGCGGCGAGCTCCTCCGCGTCGTCCGCGACGAGGCGGGAGAGATCGAGAAGCTCTATTTCGCGACGTACCCGCTGCGCCGCGAGCCGTCGACGTTCTAGCGGTCGCCGGCGATGTAGAACGCGGTCGCGACGGCGATGTACGCAACGATCAGGATCGTGCCCTTGGGTCTACTCGAGCGGCCGTCGGCGAGCAGGATCGACGTCACGATCACCGAGAAGGCGAGAGCGCCGATCTCGATCGGACGGAACGAGAGCGCGAACGGGTTGATCAGGAGCGCCAGCAGCGTCACCGCCGGGATCAGGAAGACGGCGACCTGCGCGCTCGACGCGAGCGCGATCTCCGCGGCGAGCTTGATCTTCCCGCGGGCTGCGACGACGACGGCACCGCCGTGCTCGGCCGCGTTGCCGACGATCGCGACGATCACCGCTGAGACGAAGAACTCTGACAGGCCTACCTCGTGGGAGAAGACCTCGAGCGTGCCGACCAGGATCTCGGCCACGAGCGCCGTCAGGACCGTCGCGCCGGCGAGAACGAGGAGCGCGAGGCGCAGCGACCAGCTCTCTATCTCCTCGTCGCTCGCGATGTGCATCGCCGCGTGCCGGCGCAGCGAGTACCACGTCAGTGCCACGTATGCGAGCAGGAGCACGATCGCGACCGGAATCGAGAGCGTGACGAGGGAGTCCCGGTCGGGATCGCCCTCCCAGCCGGGGATCGACGGGATCAGCAGGATCAGCGTCGTCCCGCCCACGAGCCCGAGGGCGAGGAAGCTCGACTGCCTGTCGATCTCGCCACGGCCGCCGAAGAAGAGCGAGAAGCCGAGGACGAGCAGCAGGTTCCCGATCACGGAGCCCGTCAGCGAGCCGCGCACGACCTCGTTCAGGCCCTTCGTTGACGGCGATGCAGCGCGATGATCAGCTCGGGGGCGTTGCCGAAGGTGGCGTTGAGGAAGCCGCCGATGCCGGGGCCTGTGTGCTCGGCGGCGTGCTCCGTCGCCTCGCCGATCAGCCACGCGAGCGGGATCAGCGCCGCGGCGGAGAGGACGAACTCGACGGTCTCGTCGAGGTCGAGCGCGTAGTGCATGAGCACGACGAGCGGCGCGAACCCGACCGAGATGAAGAGGGCGCGGCGGACCATGAACCGGCGATCCTAACCGCGGGTGGACAGTGGCTGGACGTTCGAACGCCGCGGCGCGTGCCTGAAAATCGGGCACTTGTCAAGTCTTGCGGGGCGCGTGGAGGGTGACCACAATCCGACCATGGACGAGGCTGCACAGGCCCCCGTCGAGCTCCCTCTCCGGCCTCAGGACGAGGTCGAGTGCCGACGGTGCGAGGTGCACTGCGACAAGGTCGTCTACCCGGGTGCCTGCATCGAGCGCTCCTGCCCCTTCGTCTACGCGTACGAGGCCTGGGGCCACACCTACGTCGGCTGCATGCAGCGTGTGTACGCCGTCGAGATCGACCTCGACCTGCTGCGCGCCGCCGAGGCGAAGCGCGAGGGCTTCGGCGGCATCCGCGCCACCGGGGCGCCGCTGCCGATGTGCAAGGTCGAGGTGTCGCCCTGCTACGAGAGCCGCGGCGACGAGCTCGGCTGCCGCAATCCCGAGTTCTACGAGCTCCCGCGCGAGCGGCCGAGCTTCCGCGTGATCGCGCAGATCAACCCGAGCGCGTAGAGGCCCTCGCGTTGGGAAGGCTTGTGTCTATCAGACACAAGCCCTTCTTTTCGTCTCGCGTGACGAAGTCGTGACGAAGGTGCTCGCGGCGGCAGGCAGGCTGGCTGGAATGCGCTTCTCGATTCCTCGCGCGGATGCACGAATCCACGCTCTCGTGGTGGGGTTCCACCGCCACGGGACGCCGGCTGCCGAGACCTGGCGGCGAGTCGGGGAAGCCGCAGAGGAGCTGGGAATCGCCCGCCCGAGCTACCACACGATCCGCGAGCTCGTCCGCGCGGAGGAACGCCGCCGCCGGGTGCGGACAGCCACACGACAGGCAGCCCTTGCCGTGCTCGGCTCGGCCGGCTCGTCCCGAGTCGTCGACCTGCCCATCGCCCTCGACGCACTTGAGCTCGCGCGGGCGAAGGAGAGGCTTGTGACTGATAGACACAAGCCTCGGTAGCGCACTACCGCCTCGTCCAGCGATCGTGGAGATCGCGGAGCTTCTGCACCTCGGCTGCGTCGGGGCCGTGGTCGTCCGGGCCGGGCGTCTCCATCACCGCCGGCAGTCCCTGAACCGACTTGTGGGCGAGAAACGCGCCGAGCCGCTCGCCGAGCTCCCCTTCGAGCACGTTCGCGTGCCGGTCGCGGTTCGAGCCGAGCGGCGCGGCCGCGTCGTTGACGTGGAGGGCGCGCAGCCGCTCGAGCCCGATCCGCGCGTCGACCTCCTTCAGCACCGCGGCCACCTCCTTCGGCTCGCCGACGTCGACCCCGGAGACGTACAGATGGCAGGAGTCGAGGCAGACGCCGAGCCGTTCGTGCCGGTCGAGCGCGTCCACGATCGCGGCGAGCTCGTCGATCGAGCGGCCGATCGTGCCTCCCGCACCGGCCGAGTTCTCGAGCAGCAGCCAGGTCGTGTCGGAGCAGCGCTCGAGCACCTCCCGCAGCGCGGGCACGCAGCGCTCGAGGCCGGCGTCGAAGCCCGAGCCCAGATGCGAGCCGACGTGGAAGACGACGCCGTCGGCCTCGATCGCGCGGGCCGCGTCCATCGTCGAGCGCATCGTCTCGACGCTCTTGCCGTAGATCACCTCGTCGGGCGTGGCGAGATTGCAGAGGTAGAGCGCGTGCACGAGCACGGACCCGATCCCCAGCTCTGCCCGGCGCTCGCGGAAACGCGCCAGATCCTCCTCCGCGTGCTCGGGGAAGTGCCACGTCCGCGGGCTCTGGGCGAAGAGCTGCACCGCCTCCGCTCCGATCTCGGCCGCGCGGTCGAGTGCGCCCTTGATCCCGCCTGAGCAGTGGGCGCCGTAGAGCACCCGGGTAACCTAGCCCTCCATGTCTCTCCGCGTCCGTATGGCTCCGAGCCCCACCGGCTTCCTCCACATCGGCGGTGTCCGCACCTTTCTCTTCAACTGGCTCTTCGCCCGTGGTCAGGGCGGCGAGTGCCTGCTGCGGATCGAGAACACGGACACGAGCCGCGAGGTCGCGGAGTCGGTCGAGCAGATCCAGAGCTCGCTGCGCTGGCTCGGGATCGACTGGGACGGCGAGGTGACCTTCCAGCTCGACCGGCTCGAGCGCTGCGCGCAGGAGGCACGCCGGCTCGTCGACGAGGGCAAGGCGTACGAGGACGAGGGCGCGATCCGCTTCCGGATGCCCGACGAGGGCACGACGGCCTGGGACGACGCGGTCAAGGGCCGGATCGAGTTCCCGAACGAGCAGCTCGAGGACCTCGTGCTCGTCCGCTCGGACGGCCGCCCGACCTACAACTTCGCCTCGCCGGTCGAGGACTGGCTCGACGGGATCACGCACGTGATCCGCGGCGACGACCACGTCTCGAACACGCCCAAGCAGATCCAGATCCTGCAGGCGCTCGGCTCCGAGATCCCGACGTACGCACACGTGCCGAACGTCTTCGGCGAGGACGGCAAGAAGCTCTCGAAGCGGCACGGCGCCGTCTCGGTGGACGAGTTCCGCGAGGCGGGCTACATCGCGCCGGCGCTGATGAACTTCCTCGCGCTGCTCGGCTGGGCGCCGGACGGCGAGACGACGATCATGTCGCAGGACGAGCTGATCGAGCGCTTCTCGCTCGAGCGAGTCGGCGCCAGCCCGGCGACGTTCGACTACGCGAAGCTCGACTGGATGAACGGCGTCTACCTCCGCGAGCTCTCACCGGAGGACTACGCCGAGGCGCTGATCGGCTACCTGCGCGAGCAGGGGTACGACTGGCCCGAGGAGCGGATTCGTGCGGCGGGGCCGATCGTGCAGGAGAAGATGGCGAAGCTGGGGGAGTTCCCCGAGTTCGCCGGCTTCCTCTTCCACGAGGTCGAGCCCGATCCGGCCCTGCTCGACCGAGACGTGCTGATGGCGGCCGCGGCGGCGCTCGAGGAGGTCGAGCCGTGGGAGGCGTTGCAGTTGGAGGTGAGCCTGAAGCAGCTGACCGAGAGCCTCGGCATGAAGCCGCGCCAGTCGTTCCAGCCGATCCGCGTCGCCGTGACCGGGTCGAAGATCTCACCGGGTCTCTACGAGAGCCTGGAGTTGCTCGGCCGCGACGAGTCGCTCGCCCGGCTCAGGGCCGGGGCGGCGGCAGCGGCTTGATCGGCGCGAGCGGATCGAGCGCGCGCTGGAACGCGATCCACGCCTGGCGGCGGTAGCTCGCGCTCGGCGTCGGGAGGAGCTTCTGGACCGGCGTCCTCGGCAGTTCCCGCTCGTCCTCGGATTGCCGGTCGTTTCTCATTTTCAATAACTAAACGAAAGTCCACTGTCCTCCGGTACGCAGCCGAGGTACAGTGCGCGGCCTGATGGGCGTTCATGGGGGGCGGCACGTCAAGGACGTGCTCGTGGTCGACGACGAGCGATCGCTGCGCCTGCTCTGCCGCGTCAACCTCGAGCTCGAGGGTCACACCGTCCGGGAGGCCGCCACGCTCGCCGAGGCGCGGCGGGAGCTCGAGCGCGCGACGCCGGACGTGATCCTGCTCGACATCCACGTCGGCGCCGACGACGGGCTGGAGCTCCTCGACGAGATCGCCGCACTCGAGCTGCCGACGCGCGTGGTGCTCCTCTCGGGGACGAGCGAGGTCGGACCGGAGCTACGGGCGCGCGTCGACTCCGTGCTCGGCAAGCCCTTCGAGCTGCCGAGTCTCGCAGCCGCCGTCTCCGGCGGCCCACTGCTCCGGTAGGCTCGCCGGACGTGAGCGTGACGGGGGTGCGGACGCCGGTCGAGTACGAGGAGCGCCTCGCGCGCTATCTCTTCGAGCGCTCCGAGGAGGGTCGCGCCGTCCGAGTGGGAGAGAAGGAGACCTCGGAGCAGGCGGCGATCGTCGAGCGCTATCGCGACCTCTTCTCACCCGGGCAGGTCGAAGTCCTGCGCGAGGCCGAGAACGCCGCCGAGGGCGGCGAGCGCGAGCGCCTCTACCGGCTCCGCAAGACCTGCGAGGCGGGGATCGTCTCGGCGGAGCTGGCCGCTCGAGAGGACGAGCTCGAGAACCGCATCCTGGCCGCCCGCGTCGACTGGCGCGGCGAGGAGCTGCCGCTGCGGACCGCACAGGCGAAGCTCGCGGTGCTGCCGGCCTACGGTGACCGGGACGAGCTGGGCTCGCTTGCGAACGCGGTCAGCGCCGGCTTCAACGGCGATCGCCGTGACCTGCTCGCCGCCGGCGAGGCGCTCGAGGCTGAGCTCTCCGGCGAGCCCGACGCGATCGCGCGCAACGGCGAGGAGAAGGGGATCTCGCTGCACGAGCTGGAGCGGGCACTCGACGCCGCCGCGCGCGCATCCACCGGTGCCTACGAGGGGCTGCGGGCGCGCTGGTTCGAGAAGCTGCTCGGCCCGGAGCGCGACGACATGCCGACGTCGAACCACACGAGCTATCTCCGGCGCCTCTCGCCGCTCGAGCAGACGTACACGAAGGAGCGCGCGGTCGAGGTCTGCATGGCGACGCTGCAGGCGATCGGCCTGAACATGGACGAGATGCCCGGAATCCGGCTCGATCTCGACGACCGGCCGCAGAAGTCGCCGCGCGCCTGCGTGATCGCGTCCGATCCGCCGAAGGTCGTCCATCTGATCACGCGCGCCCAGGGCGGGCTGCACGACTACCAGGCGTTCCTGCACGAAGCGGGGCACGCGCTCCACTACGCGAGCGTCGACCCCGCGCTGCCGTACACCTTCCGCAAGATCTCGCGCGACCACGCGCTGACGGAGATCTACTCCTACATCGTCGAGGCGATCTCGCGCGAGCCGGGCTGGCATGCCGAGCACTTCGGGCTCGACGACGAGCAGGCGGCCGAGAACGCCGAGGCGACCGTCTTCCTCGAGGCGCTCCTCTTCCGCCGTTACGCCGCGAAGCTGCGCTATGAGCTCGACTTCTGGGGCCGGTACGCCGACGATGGCGGCACGCCCGGCGGCTACTCCGAGTACCTGACGGAGGCGACCGGGATCCGCTACCCGGCCGAGAACTACCTCTCCGACATGGACTCGGGCTTCTACTCGGCCGACTACCTGCGCGCCTGGATCCGCTCCGCGCAGCTCCGGCAGTACCTCGTCCGCGAGGTCGGCGAGGACTGGTGGCGCCGGCCCGAGACGGGCGAGCGGCTGCTCGCGCTCTGGCGCGAGGGGACGCGTCCGACGAGTGAGGAGATTGCCTCGCGGATCGGCTACGAGCCGTTCGACACCGGCCCGCTGCTGCACGAGCTGGGCGCCTGAAACTGACGCACGCGGGTCTTGACAGGTGCTGAGCGTGGTCGTACCTTAGACCTGAATCGGGTCTCAGGTTTGGGCGGATCCGTCCACGTTTCCTCACGGAGGTCAGGGAGATGCAGGCAAGGCACTGGCGTGGCGTCGCAGCACTCGCGGCGGTAACGACGCTCCTCGCGGCATTCGCGGGCGGCGCGCAGGCTCGCACGGACGGCGGCAGCGGCGCGACCGCAGCGGCCCCGTACAAGGTCGGGATCGTCTACTCGCGCACGGGGGCGTTCTCGGCCTACGGCGCCGAGTACATCCAGGGGCTGCGCTACGGCCTCGCCTATGCGACCAAGGGCACGAACAGCGTCAACGGCCGCAAGATCGAACTCACCGTCGTCGACGACGGCACCGATGCGGTGAAAGGTGTCGCCGCCGCCAAGGACCTGATCGGCAAGGGTTACAAGATCATCGCCGGCAGCGAGTCGTCGGCTGTCGCTCTGCAGTTGGCCCCGCTCGCCGAGCAGAACAAAGTGCTCTTCATCTCAGGCCCGGCCGCCACCGACGCGCTCACGGGCATCAACAAGTACACCTTCCGCTCCGGCCGCCAGACCTATCAGGACGTGAAGACCGCGGCGACGTTCCTCAAGGGCGTCGGCAAGAACGTGACAGTCTTCGCGCAGGACTCGGTCTTCGGTAACGGCAACTTCTCGACCGTCAACGCCGTCATCGGCTCGCAGGGCCACAAGGTCAGCAAGTTGCTGGTGCCGGGCTCGGCGCAGGACTTCACGCCGTTCGCCCAGCAGGCGAAACAGGCGAACCCGGATCTGCTCTTCGTCGCCTGGGCCGGCTCGAACGCGTCGGCGATGTGGCGCGCGCTCGAGCAGCAGGGTGTCTTCGGCGTCTCGAACAAGATCACGACCGGTCTCGCCGAGCGCGCAACGTGGTCGACGTTCGGCGACGTCGCGGCGAAGATCGACTTCCTCTCGCACTACGTCTACACCGCGCCGAAGAACAGGGTCAACGACTTCCTGGTCACCTCGATGCGCAAGCGCGGCCAGGCGCCGGACCTGTTCACGCCGGACGGCTTCGTCGCCGGGCAGATGATCGTGCAGGCGCTGACCGGCGCCAAGGGCGACAACGTCGACAAGATGATCGCCGCGCTCGAGGGGTGGAACTTCGTCGCCCCGAAGGGCCAGCAGTCGATCCGCGCGTCCGATCACGCGATGATCCAGCCGATGTTCCAGGTGAAGCTGGTCAAGCAGGCGAACGGTAGGTGGCAGCCGAAGGTGATCTCCCGAATCAAGGGGCAGTTCGTCGCCCCTCCGGAGAAGAAGAGCTAGAGACGACTCCCTGATCTCGGGGATCGTGGGCACTTCTCCCACACCGATCCTCGCCACGCGGAACCTCGGGCTGGACATCGGCGGCGCGCACATCGTCGTCGATGTCTCGCTCGAGGTCCGCGCGGGCGAGCTCGTGGGCATCATCGGGCCGAACGGCGCCGGCAAGACGACGCTCTTCAACCTGCTCTCGGGGCTGATGCGCCCGACGGCGGGGAGCGTCGAGCTGCACGGCCGCGACGTCACCGGCGAGCCTCCTTACCGGCGCGCCCGCGCCGGGCTCGGTCGCACGTTCCAGGTCTCGAGCGTCTTCCCGCTCCTCTCCGTGCACGAGAACGTGCGCCTCGCCGCAGAGGCCGAGCTCGGCGGCTCGCTGCGGATCTGGCGGCGGGCGGCATCGGTGCGCGAGGCGGTCGAGCGCGCCGACGACGCGCTCGAGCGCGTCGGGCTGGCGGCGAAGGTGCTCTGGCCGGCGGGGCTGCTCTCGCACGGCGACAAGCGGAAGCTCGAGCTGGCGATGCTGCTCGCGAGCCGGCCGGACGTGATCCTCCTCGACGAGCCGATGGCGGGCGTCTCGGCCGAGGACGTCGACGAGCTGGTCGAGCTGATCCGCTCCGTGCACCGCGAGGAAGGCAAGACGGTGCTGATGGTCGAGCACCGGATGGAGGTCGTCATCGGCCTCGCGGAGAAGATCGCGGTGATGCATCACGGCGCACTGCTCGCCTTCGAAGAGCCCGCCGCGGTGATGGCGAACGAGACCGTGCAGACCGCCTACCTCGGGGAGCCTCTGTGAGCGCTCCCACGGCGGTGGCCCCGCTCATCCGCGTTGACGACCTGCACGTCTACCTGGGCGAGTCGCACGTGCTGCAGGGAGTCTCCTTCGCCGTGCCCGAGGGCGGCGTCACCGCGCTCCTCGGCCGGAACGGCGTCGGCAAGACGACGACGCTCCGCGCGATGATGGGCCTCGTGCCGCGGCGCGGCACCGTCTCGCTGGCCGGCGAGGACGTGACGAAGCTGCAGACCCACGCGATCGCGCGGCGCGGCGTCGGCTACGTCCCCGAGGATCGCGACGTCTTCGCGGGACTGTCCGTCGACGAGAACCTCCGGCTGGCCGAGAGAGGGCCGGGTGCGCGCTACGACCTCGTCTACGACCTCTTCCCAGAGCTGAAGACACGTGGCGGGCAGAAGGCGGGGACGCTCTCGGGCGGCCAGCAGCAGATGGTCGCGATCGGCCGGGCGCTCCTGAACGACAATCCGGTGCTGCTCGTGGACGAGCCGACGAAGGGGCTCGCGCCGCTGCTCGTGACGGAGGTCGCGGCCGCGCTCGAGCGCGCAGCGGAGCTGACGACGGTCCTGCTCGTCGAGCAGAACCTCGCCGTCGTCGCGCGTGTCGCGCACCAGGTCGTCGTCCTCGATGGCGGCAGGGTCGTGCACACCGGGCAGGCGGCGGAGCTCCTCGGCGACCCCGAGCAGGTGCGGGCGCTCCTCGGCGTCGCAGGAGGCCGGCATTGAGCACCTTCGTCCTCCTGACCATCACCGGCCTCGGCCTGGGGGCAATGTACTTCCTGATCGCCTCCGGGCTCTCGCTCATCTACGGGCTGATGGGCGTGCTCAACTTCGCGCACGGCGCGCTGCTCACGGTCGGCGCGTACGCCACTTGGTGGATGTCGACGCAGGTCGGCGGCGGCGCCGGCACGAGGCTGCTCGTCGGCGCCCTCTTCGGAATCGCCGTGGGCGCGGTGCTGGCGGCGCTGATCGAGCTCGTCCTGATCCGGCCGCTGTACCGCCGGCCGGTGGAGCAGATCCTCGTCA
The DNA here is from genome assembly GCA_963705515.1 of uncultured Gaiellaceae bacterium. Lineage (GTDB taxonomy): Bacteria > Actinomycetota > Thermoleophilia > Gaiellales > Gaiellaceae > Gaiellasilicea. Next base: position 743 of record CAVPJV010000006.1, on the reverse strand, counting down.
CGGTCGGGCTCGCGCTCGTGCTGAACGCCCTCGTCGAGGCTATCTGGGGCTTCGACGCGCGGCCGTTTCCGGTTCCGTCCTGGATGATCGACACGACCTCGATCCTCGGCGCGTCGATCCCGAACGACCGCTTCGTCGAGATCGCCGCGGCGGTGCTCGTCCTGCTCGGCCTCAACGCCTTCCTCCGTTACACGCGCTACGGCCTGATCATCCGCGCCGGTGTCGAGAACCGGGCGATGGTGACCGCGCTCGGGATCGACGTGCGCAAGGCCTTCACGCTCGTCTTCGCGATTGGCGGCGCGGCGGCCGCGCTTGCCGGCGTTCTCTCGGGCGTCTACTACGGCGTCGTCGATCCAGGCCGCGGCACCTCGCTCCTGATCTTCGCCTTCATCGTCGTCGTGATCGGCGGCTTCGGGTCGATCGGCGGCACGGCCGTCGCTGCGGTCGCCGTCGGCCTGATCCAGCAGTACACGAACTACTACTCGAGCGGCCTCGGCGACCTCGCGGTCGTACTCCTGCTGGCGATCGTCCTGCTGCTCAGGCCGGAGGGCCTTGCTCCGAAGGTGGCGCATTGACCCGCGTCCGGCCCATCCTCGTGCCGCTCCTGCTCCTGGGCGGGTTCGCGGTGCTGCCGCTGCTGTCGCTCGACATCCCCGTGCTCCTCAACGGCCCGCTCGACAGCCCCGGCACGCTCGGCCTGCTCGCGCTCTGCCTCGTCTTCGCCGGGGTCGCCCTGACCTACG
>CAVPJV010000005.1:0-5287 GCA_963705515.1 uncultured Gaiellaceae bacterium | reverse complement strand
GGGCGGGAAGGAACCGGCCTCGCTCGGCAATGTTGGGCGCCTCGCCTTCGGGAACGTACAGCGTGCCGACCAGGCGCTTGTCGACCTCCAGCGGATGCGGCGCCTCGCCTGCGGGTGGCGCGTGCCGACCGAGCTCGATTCTGGCCCTGCTGACGCCGAGCACGTCCGCGGCGCGAACCGAGATCGACTCGAGCTCGGATCGAAGATCCTGACCACCGAGCAGGTCGCTGGCGACGTCGGCGAGGAGGGCCGCCTCGCGCTCACGCTGCTCGGCCTCGGCCGCCCGCCGACGGACGCGGTCGGCGAGCAGGCTCACCGTGACCGCCACCACGACGTACGCGGCGAGCGCAAACCAGTTCGATCCGTCCGCGATCGTGAACGCGTGCAGGGGCGGCAGGTGGAACCAGTTGAACGCGAGCATGCTCGCGACCGCGACCGCGACCGCGTATCGCATCCCCCAGAGCGCGGCGACGACGACCACCGCGAAGACGTAGAGGACCCCGAGGCTGAGAACGGGGACGAACGTCTTGAAGAGCTCGATCGAGGCGGTGACGGCGGCGACCGCCGCGAGGCTGCCGGCCACGGCGACGAGATGTTGCTTCCTGGTCATCGGGCCGAGGCTAGCGCGCGCGGTCGACCCGGGCTACCACAGGACACAGATCCGGCCGGAAGTCGCGTTACGTGCTCACGGGCACGAGAGCGTCCGCGACCTCCGTCGCCTCTCCCAGCCGCAGCCACTCGAGCGAACGCCGGAACTCCTCCGGGGCGCGCGCGAACTCCCGCTCGATCTCGTCCCGTCCCTGCTGGAAGTGCTTCCACCCCTCGTAGTGGATCGGAATCGCCACCCTGGGCTTGACGAGACCGCAGAGCTCGACGGCGTCGCGTGCCGTCATCGTGTAGCGGACGGGGCCGGTGACCGGGAAGCGGACGCCGCCGAGATGCAGGAGCGCGACGTCGACCTCGAGCCGCTCGGCCACCTGCCGCACGCCGTCGTAGAGGACGGTGTCTCCCGTGATCCAGAGCACTCCGTCCCGCCGGCCGTCCCAGCGCAAGGCGAAGCCGACGACGTCGCCGGCGATGCGCCTGCTCAGCGGCGGGCCGTGCCGGCACGGCGTCGCCGAGACCTCCAGTGTCGGCCGTCCGGGTGCGTCGAACGAGGTCGAGCTCCACGGGGCGAGCCCCACTGCGTGTCCGCCGAGGCGCCGCTGCACCCGCAAGCGTCGTCACGACGCCGCCGGCCGACGGCAGCAGTGCGCGCCCGGCGGCGTCGAGGTTGTCGTCGTGGTGGTCGTGGGTCAGCAGGACGAGATCGATCGGCCCGAGCTCCTCTGCCGGGATCGCCGGCCCCGCGAGCTTTCGCGAGCCGGAGCCCCAGCCGAAGTCGTAGCTCCGGCCGGGGCTGTCGAAGGTCGGGTCGGTGAGCAGGCGCCAGCCCTCGACCTCGATCAGGACGGTCGGCCCGCCGATGTGCGTGAGCCTCACGGCATCAGGCGCCGGTCGGAATCGCCCGCGCGGCGAGCCAGGCGGACGACTGCTCGACGGCCCACGTGAGCGCGTAGTCGGCCACCTCTTCCCAGCCCTCCTGGGACGGCATCAGATGCGCCCTGCCCTCGAACTCCTTCACCTCCGTGACCGTGTTCGACTTGTAGTGCTTCGCGTTCGAGCGCTGGATCTTCGGCGGCATCAGGTGGTCCTCGCCGCCTGAGATGAAGAGGAGCGGCGCCCGCTCGTCGTTTCGGTAGTCGACGTAGGTGGCGTCCTTGCCGGGATGGATGTTCGCGAGCACGCTGCCCCAGAAGACGTTGCCGGACGCGGGGATGTGGTACCGCTCGTAGAGCCGGCGTGCCTCCTCCTCGGTGAACGTGTTCGTGAACGCGTACTGCCACTGCTCGAACGTGAAGCCGACGGCCTTGTGGCGGTTGGCCGGGTTGCGGAGCACCGGGAAGGTCGACTTGATCTGCGAGAGCGGCACCACCTTGACGCCCTCGGTCGGCGCCGAGTTGATCGCGACGCCTGCGGCTCCGTAGCCGCGATCGAGCAGGAGCTGCGTGAAGACGCCACCGGCCGAGTGGCCCATCAGGATCGGCGGCGACTCGAGCTCGCCCACGACCGACTCGAGTCGCTCGACGACCTGCTCGACGGTCAGGTTCTCGATCGGTGTCGGATCGGCGTTGAGCGCCTCCACCTCGACCTCGAAGCCGGGATACGCAGGGGCGATCACGCGATAGCCGCGCCCCTCGTAGCGTTCGATCCAGTCTTCCCAGCTGCGCGGCGTCACCCAGAAGCCGTGGATCAGGACGATCGTGTCGGGCGTGGTCGTGCTCATGCGGTGTCCTTTCGATCGAGGTCTGGCGGCGACGCTACGGGCGCACATCGTCAGTCGCGTCCGTGGAGCGACGCTGCTCGTGTCCAACGGTTGGCAAGCGCCGCGCTCTCGGCATCAGTGGTTTCACTGCATTGGCTGCCGAACGACGCTGCTGTTAGAACGGAGGCAGAGAGGAGAACGCCGCACGTGCCACCGACCTTGCTGGGCCGCGAGCCTGAGCTCGCAGCGATCGAGTCAATCCTGCACGACGTGGGCTCAGGAGGAGGTGCCCTCATCCTGCGCGGCGAGCCCGGGATCGGCAAGTCGGCGCTGCTCGAGTGGGCTGCCGAGCTGGCTGACGAGGCCGGCGCGGTCGTCCTGAAGACGGCCGGCGCTCCGTCGGAGACGCAGATGGCGTTCGCCGGCCTGCACCGGCTCCTGCGGCAGCACCTGGCCGGTCTCGACGACCTGCCCGCACCGCAGCGCGCTGCCCTTTCCGTCGCCTTCGGCCTGCATGTTCAGGCGGACGCGGCCGAACCGCCGGACATCTTCCTGATCGCGCTCGCAACGCTCGACCTCCTCGCCGACGCCGCCGCGACGTCCCCCCTCGTCCTGCTCGTCGAGGACGCACACTGGCTCGACGCCGCCACGGCCGAGGTGCTCGCCTTCGTCGCCCGCCGGATCGAGCTGGAGCCGGTGGCGCTCCTGTTCACGGTGCGTGACGCGGTCGAGAGCCCGCTCGACGGGGCGCACCTGGCCGAGCTGCGAGTGGATGGGCTCGACGAGCGCGCAGCCGCCGAGCTGCTCGAGTCGATCGCACCCGAGCTGCCGCGCGAGACCCGGGACCGCGTCCTGGAGACGGCGGCCGGGAACCCGCTCGCCGTGATCGAGCTCTCGCAGGCAAGCGCAGCGCTCGGCCTGGATGCCCATGCCGGGCTCGGGCCGCTGCCGGTGACGGAGCGGCTCGAGCGAGCGTTCTCGGACCGGTTGCCGGCCCTGCCGGAGGAGACGCGGAGCCTGCTCCTCGTCGCGGCGCTCGACGAAGGAGGCGGGCTCGCCGAGCAGCTCGAGGCCGCAGCCGCTCTGACGGCAGCTCCCGTGTCCATCGCGACGTTGAGCCCTGCGGAGGCTGCGGGCCTGGTCTCACTCGACGGGGCGGCGATTCGCTTTCGACATCCGCTCGTCCGTGCGGCGGTCGCGAGCTCGGCGCTGTCGACCGCGCGGCAGACGGCGCACGCCGCCCTCGCCGACGCGCACGCCGCCGACGCCGATCGCAGTGTCTGGCACAGGGCCGCCTCGAGGACCGGGCCCGACGACGCGGTGGCGTCCGAGCTCGAAGCGGCAGCCGAGCGGGCTCTCGGCCGTGGCGCAACCGCCGTCGCGGTCGCCGCGATCGAGCGAGCCGCCCTTCTGAGCGAGTCGCCGGCTCGCCGCGGCAGCCTGCTCGTGCGCGCGGCGGAGATCGAGTTCGAGCTCGGCCGTTACGAGCGCGCGCTCCGGATCACGGCCCAGGCACGCGAGCTCGACCTCGAACCGGACGACCGAGCGCGCCTGCTGTTCATGCTCGAGTCCGTCGACGAGGTCAGCTGGTCGGGAGCCGAGCGCGTCGCCTCCTTCGCCGAGATCGCAAACGAGATGACGCGGGCGAACGAGCACGCCCGCGCGCTGAAGTCGCTTCAGGCGGCGGCGCTGAGGTGCTGGTGGGGGAACCCGAGCCAGGCGACCCGAGACCTCGTCGTCGACGCGGCCGAGCGCATCCCCGTCGCCGAGACGGACCCTTCGCTGCTCGCGGTGCTCTCGTTCGCCGACCCGGTCCGCCGCGGCGCGGTCGTGATCGAGCGTCTCGAGCGACTCATGCCCGATGCCGACGCCGACCCCGAGGCGATGCACCTGCTCGGCACGGCAGCGACAGCCGTGTTGGCCTTCGACCGCTCCGCACCCTTCCTGGACACTTCCGTCGACGGCCTCCGCCGGCAGGGACGGCTCGGGTTGCTCGCGCAGGCGCTTGTCTCCCAGTCGTGGGCCGCGGTTCATCTCGCCAGGCCCACGCTCGCCGTGTCTGCAGCCGAGGAGGCCGCGCGGCTCGCTCCCGAGACCGGTCAGCAGCGCTGGGGCCTCGCCGCCGAGCTTGCGCTCAGCACGATCGCCGGCGAGCGCGGCGATCTCGAGCGATCCGAAGAGCTTGCTGCGCGTGCAGAGGCCGTCCTCCTCCCGATGGGCACGCAGCCGATGCTGGCGCTGGTGCAGTTCGCCCGCGGCCGCGGGGCGGTGGCGCACCATCTCTACGACGAGGGCTACGGGTACCTCCGGCGGGTGCTCGATCCGCAGGACGTCGCCTACCACCCGTTCGTCGGCGCCTGGGCGCTGCCGGATCTGATCGAAGCCGCTGTCCACACCGGCGAGCGAGCAGCGGCTCAGCGCTACTTCGACCAGCTCGCCTCGCTCTCGGCCGCGATCGGCGCGTCCTACCTTCGCGCCGGAGAGAGCTATGCACGGGCGATCATCGTCGACGACGAGCGGTCGTTCGACGCCGCGTTCGCCAGTGACCTGCGCAACTGGCCCTGCTTCCACGGGCGCCTGCTCCTGAACTACGGCCGCTGGCTCCGACGGAACCGCCGCATCGCCGAGTCACGTGCGCCACTCCGCGCCGCACGCCAGAGCTTCGACGCGCTCGGCTTCGACACGCTGGCCGAGACGGCGCGCCAGGAGCTCCGTGCCTCGGGCGAGACGAGCATCCGCCGAACGCCCGACGCACGCGACCAGCTGACCGCGCAGGAGCTCCAGATCGCGGAGCTGGCGGCAACCGGGCTGAGCAACCGCGAGATCGGCCAGAAGCTCTACCTCTCCCACCGGACGGTCGAGTCGCACCTCTACCGGATCTTCCCGAAGCTCGGCGTCAGCTCCCGCTCGCAACTGCGACTCGCGCTGCCGGAGGCGGCCGGCCGCACCTAGCGGGCACGAGGATCTACGATCCGCCCGTGG
>CAVPJV010000004.1:0-154084 GCA_963705515.1 uncultured Gaiellaceae bacterium | reverse complement strand
ACTCCCCGATCGTCGACATCAACCCGATCCTGCGCCCGAGCCGGTCGCACCAGTGGGACCGCGCCCAGATCAACGGCAACTCCTGGTTCAACGGCTACCGCTCGTCCTTCCCGAACGGCACCGATGAGAGCTATCTCGAGTGGGACATTCCACTCCAGGCCGGCACGTGGACGATCGACGTCGTCTACGTCAAAGCCCACGACGCGGGCATCCTCTCACTGTCGCTGGGCGGCGACGAGCTCGGCCCTGAGATCGACGCGTACAGCCCGATCGAGGACGGCATCGACTACAACCAGGTCGCCACGTTCTCGAGCGTCAGCGTCGCGACGACGGGTATCCACACGCTGAGGATCAAGACGGCTGCGAAGAATCCGGCGTCGGCCGACTACTTCGGCTACCTCACCTGGATCAGGCTCGTGCGCGAGTAGGGGTCCGGCGCGGAGGCTGGGGTGCCAGGATTCGAACCTGGGATCGCGGGACCAAAACCCGCTGCCTTACCGCTTGGCTACACCCCACGGCTCGGTGGCTGTGGCGATTCTAACGCCGGTCCTGCAGGAGCACGACGAGCGCCACGACGGCGATCAGCACGAGCGCGACGACTGCGAACGCGGTCAGGACGAGCGCGAGCACGGGCACGAGCACGACTGCCACCTGCGAGACGGCGAAGATCCACGAGATCTCACGAACCTCCTCGCGCCGCGCGCTGCGGCCCCACACGACGTACAACGCGACGGCGGCGATCGCGAGAAGGACGACGACCCACCAGTCGATCGAGCCGACGAGAACGAGGATGCCCTCGACGAGCGCGACGAGGAGCGCGATCCGGAGCCTGTTGTCGCGCACCCTCCGGCCGAAGCGGGTGCTGCGGTGCTCGATCGTCGCGGGGCGATCCATGCCGGAAACGGTACCGCCTCAGCCGTACCAGACCGGGACGGTCAGCCAAGTCGTGCCCGCGCCGCGGAGCGCACGCCTGGCCGCCTCTGCCTGCCGGCGGTGGTGGAAGAGGCCGTAGACCGTGGGTCCGGCGCCGCTGACGTCGGCGCGGAACGCGCCGTGCCGAAGCAACTCGTCCGCGAGCGGCGAAGAGGAGAGGTCGTTCGGCGGTAGCGCTGCGAGATCGCGCGGGCGCCGCACTTCGGCCAGCGCCGTGTCGAGGCGGGCACGGCGCTCCTCCCAGCCCGCTTCGCCGTCACGCTCGTCGAAGGAGGCGTAGACGGCCGCAGTCGACGCCTTGGCGGCGCCGTGCGGGAGCACGAGCACGATCCAGTAGTCCTGCGGCAGATCCAGCGACTCCAACGTGGAGCCGTCGCCGTGCCCGAGCTGCGGCCCGTCACCGAGGAAGAAGGGGACGTCGGCGCCGAGCCTCGCAGCGAGCGAGCTCAGGTCGTCCGCCTCGAGGGGTGCTGCCAGCGTCTCGTTCGCGAGCCGGAGCGCGGTCGCCGCGTCGGAGCTACCGCCGCCGAGCCCGGCCGCCACCGGAATTCGCTTCGTGATCGTCGCCGCCCACAGTGGCTCGACGCCGGCAGCTGCCGCGAGCGCGAGCAGCGCGTCGCGAACGATCGTGTCATCGGCGAAGCCGGTCACAGACAGCCGCGCGGCCGGGGCGATCGCAACACGATCGGCGAGGTCGATGCGCTGGAGCACGGTCACGACCTCGTGCTTGCCGTCGATCCGCTGCGGGCCGACCACCAGTGCCAGGTTGATCTTCGCCGGCGCGGGCGCTCTCACAGGGCCTCGGTGAGCGCCACGAACTCGCGAGGGGCAAGCGCTTCCGCACGCGTCTCCGGCGGGCGCCCGATCGCTGCGAGCGCGCGAGCGGCCGCGTCGCGCGAGCCGAGACCGGCGAGCGCGATCGAGTTCGGCAGCGTCTTCCGACGGTGGGCGAACGAGGCGTCGACAACCTGCTTGATCCGAGCGAAGTCGTCCGGCAGCGGAACACGACGGAAGGCGACGAGCGCCGAGTCGACGTTCGGCGGCGGCCGGAACACCGTCCGCGAGACGGGATGGAAGCCGGTTCGCTCGGACGCGAGCTGGACGAGCACCGACACGCCACCGTATGCCTTGGTCGACGGGGAGGCGAAGAAGCGGTCGGCGACTTCCCGCTGCACCATCACCGTCCAGAGCTCGAGGCTGGGCAGCCCGTCGAGGCTCTCGGCCACGATCGGGGTGGCGACGTTGTAGGGCAGGTTCGCGACCAGTTTGGTCGGAGCCGGATCGAGCGCGGCGAGGTCGAGCTGGAGGGCGTCCCCCCAGTGGAGGTCGACGTTCGGCCGCTCGGCGAGCACGGCCAGGTGCGGCGCGAGCGAGCGGTCGAGCTCGACCGCGTGAACATGCCCGGCGCGGTCGGCGAGGCGCGTCGTGAGCACGCCCAGGCCGGGACCGATCTCGAGCACGACGTCCTCGGGGCGGAGCTCGGCGAGACGCTCGATCACGCCGAGGATGTTCTCGTCGACGAGGAAGTGCTGGCCGAGCTGCTTCTTCGGGCGGACGCTCACGGCAGTTGGAAGGCAGCCGCTGCGTTGGCGTCGATGCGGGCGGCGAGCGCGCTTGCGTCCTCACCGCGCACCTCGGCGAGCGCCGCGACCGTGTGGACGACGTGCGCCGGCTCGTTCGGCCGGCCGCGAACGGGCTGCGGCGCGAGGTAGGGGCTGTCCGTCTCGGCAAGGATCCGGTCGGCGGGGACGGCCGCGGCGGCGTCGCGGAGCGCCTCGGCCTTCGGATAGGTCGCGTTGCCGGCGAAGGAGAAGTACCAGCCTCGCTCGAGACCGGCCGCGAGCAGCTCCGGCTCCGAGAAGCAATGCATGACGACGGTGCCGTCGTGGTCGCGGAGCATCGACTCGGTGTCGTCGTTTGCGGAGCGGGTGTGGACGACGATCGGCAGGCCGAGCTCAGTGGCCAGCGCAAGCTGTGCCGAGAAGAGGCGTCGTTGCTCGTCCTTCGCGTCGGCGCCGTAGTGGTAGTCGAGCCCGGCCTCGCCGACGGCGACCGCCTTCGGGTGCTCGAGCAGGCCGCGGAGCTCGGGGACGCGCGCCGCCTCGTCGGTGGCGGCCTGATGCGGATCGATCCCGAGCGACGCGTAGACGCCGTCGTGAGCGGCCAGCTCGAGCGCGCGCCGGCACGAGTCGATCCCGGTGCCGATCGTGATCACCCGGCCGACGCCCGCCGCCCGCGCGCGGTCGAGCGCGCTCTCCGGCGCCTCGAGCGCGTCGAGGTGCGCGTGGGTGTCGATCACGCTACGCCGCCGTGGCGGGCTCGTCGATCCGCGGGAAGAGCGGCTGCGCCGGCTCGATGCCGGCGATCGCGCTCGTGCGGCCGTACGCGACGTTGTCCCACGCGACGTCGAGCGGCTGGCCGAGCGACTCGAGAATCCGCTCCGAGGTCTCGGGCAGGTACGCCGAGAGCGCGATCGCTGTGATCCGGAGGCCGTCGGCAAGCTCGTAGAGCGCACAGTCGAGCTCGGCGGCACGCTCGGGATCCTTCGCCAGCTCCCACGGCTTCGTCTGCTCGACGTGACGGTTGAGGCGGCGGACGTAGTCCCAGATCGTGTCGAGCGCGCCCGTGACGTCCCAGCGGTCGAAAGCTGCCGGGATTTCGTCGTGGAGAGCCCGCGCGGCAGTCGCCAGCTCACCGCTCTCGTTCGGCGCCGGCGCAAGCTCGCCGTCGCGGTAGCGGGCGATCATCGCCGTCGTCCGCGAGAGCAGGTTGCCGAGGTCGTTCGCGAGCTCGCGCTCGTAGCGCTCGCGGAAGCTGTCGAGCGTCACGTCCCCGTCCTGGCCGAAGGGGACGACGCGCGCAACCCAGAACCGGACCGGGTCGACGCCGTACTCGTCGACCAGATCGAGCGGGTCGAGCACGTTGCCGAGCGACTTCGAGATCTTCTGGTTGTCGAGGTTGAGGTAGCCGTGGACGAAGAGCTGCCGCGGCGGCGCGTACCCGGCCGAGAGCAGCATCGCGGGCCAGTAGACGCAGTGGAAGCGGAGGATGTCCTTCGCGAGCAGATGGCGCGCCGGCCAGATGCCGAGATCGGCACCGGGTGCGTACGACAGCGCGCTGAGGTAGTTGATCAGCGCATCGGCCCAGACGTAGGCGACCTGATCCGGGTCCCACGGGATCGCGATCCCCCACGTCTGCGTCGCGCGGCTGATCGAGAAGTCGCGCAGGCCGCCCGCGATGAAGCTCCTGGCTTCGTTCGAACGGAAGCCGGGCAGGACGAAGTCCGGCCGCTCGTCGTACAGCTGCAGGAGCCGGTCCTGGTAGGCGGAGAGGCGGAAGAACCAGTTCTTCTCCTCCAGCCACTCGGGCTCGACGCCGTGATCGGGACACTTGCCGTCGACGAGCTCGTCCTCGCTCTTGAACGCCTCGCAGCCGACGCAGTAGAGGCCGGCGTAGACGTCCTGGTAGACGTCGCCGTTGTCGTAGATCTTCTGGAGGAACTCCTGGACGAAGGCCTTGTGCCCCGCGTCCGTCGTCCTGATGAAGTAGTCGATCGACGCATTGACCCGCTCAGGCAGCTCCTGCCAGGCGACGACGATCTGGTCGACGTACTCCTTCGGCGTGAGCCCCTGCTCCTTGGCCACGCGCGCAACCTTGTCGGCGTGCTCGTCGACCCCGGTCAGGAAGTAGGTGCGCTCGCCCCGCTGCCGGTGATGGCGCACGAGGATGTCGCCGATGATGGTCGTGTAGGCGTGACCGATGTGCGGCGTCGAGTTGACGTAGTAGATGGGTGTCGTCAGGTAGAAGCTCATCGCGTTCAATGATAGGTGCAGCCCTCCGGGCGACCCCGGCGGCGAGCCCGGCCGCCGCAGCCGCCGCGGCGAGCAGGAGCCACGGCAGCTCGGAGCGCCTGTCACTCTCCGCAGCACCCTCGCTCGACCAGCCGCCGGGCCTGATCGCATCGTGCGGCTCGGCGGGCGCGACCACTCCGTCGAATGGGCGTGGCGGCCGATCGGTGGCCGGCTCGGGCGGAGCCGCGGACGCGGTCGCGAGGCGCGGTCGGGTCGAGGCATGGGCTCGCGACGCCTTCGAGACGGCAGTGCGGGGCGCGGTCGGCCGAACAGCCGCCGGACGAGTCGCCGAAGCGCCGCTGCGGGCAGGCGCCTGCCGCGCGGCTCCCGCTCGGGCTTCCGGTGCACGCTCGGTAGTGACGGACACACGGGACCTCTCGCTCCGCGGCGACGGCTCGGCGGCGCGCGGCTTGGCCGCCGCGACCGGGCTCGACGGCTCCGGGTCGACCGCAGTGACCTCGGTCGGCACCGTAGCGGCGACCGGCTCGGCGAGGGCCGGCGGCACGGGCTCGGCCACGGCGGGCAGCGCTGCCTGCAGGTTCCGGCGCCGCCACCGCTGCGGGCTCGAGCGCGGTCACGGGAGGGCGCGCCGGCAGCAGCGAGGTCGGATCGACGTAACCGTTCGGATCCGCGGCGACGCGGATGCCGAGATGGACATGGGACACGCGGGTGGCGGCGTCCTCGCTCTCGCCGACGCGGCCGACGACCATGCCCTCCGCGACGGTGCCGCCGGGCGCGACGACGGTCGAGCCGAGCTGGAGCAGGGTGATCGCGTAGCCGTCGGCAGTCAGGATCGTGACCGCGCGGCCGCCGCCCGGCACCGGGCCTGCGAAGGAGACGGTTCCCGCGGCCGGGGCGCGCACCGGCGCGCCGACAGCCTCACCGATGTCGATGCCGCGGTGCTGGCCGGCCGCGTAGCGGTCCTCGGCAAGGGAGAACGCCCGCAGGACGGGCCCGTCGGCCGGCCAGGCCCAGCCGGCCGCGACCGGGATGACGATCAGAGACGCGATCGCAGCAGCGACCGCGACGGAGAGCATGCGCCGCATCAGGTACCGCCTTCGTGACGTGGAGGGCAACTGCGTCCACGCTAGCGGGGCGTTTCAGCGGCTTTTCAACGATTCCGCATAGAGAGTGTTACGGGAAACGCGCGAGAGACGGGCGACCACGTCGGCCGCCTGGCGCCGGGGCACGCCCGCGGCTACGAGCTCACCCACGGCTGCAACCGCCTCGCTCTCGGTGGCGCCTTCGACCGGCTGCTCCGTGCCGCCGAGCACGAGCGTGATCTCGCCCTTCGGCGCGTCCGCGAATCGCGCCGCGACGTCCCGCACCGGGCCGCGCACGACCTCTTCGAACCGCTTCGTGAGCTCGCGGCAGACGGCGACCGGCCGGTCCGGCAGCGCCTCGGCGAGAGAGCGGAGCGTCGCGGGCAAACGCTGCGGCGACTCGAACGCGACCGCGGGATGTGGCGACGATGCGAGCTCCTCCCAGACCGCCCCGAGCGCCTTCGCGCCCTCTGGGCAAGTAGCCGAGGAACTGGAAGCGTTCCCCCGCCAGCCCGCTCGCGACGAGCGCCGTCTCGACGGCCGACGGCCCCGGCAGCACGGTCACCGGCACGCCCGCCTCGAGCGCTGCCCGGATCAGCCGGGCACCCGGATCGTTGACGCCGGGCAGGCCGGCGTCGGAGACGAGCGCGACCCGCTCGCCGGCCTGTAGCCGCGGCAGCAGCTCCGCCGTCCGCGCCGCCTCGTTGTGGCGGTGGTAGCTGAGCAGCTTTGCCTGGATCCCGTGCCGGTCGAGCAGCCCCTTCGAGTGCCGCGTGTCCTCGCAGAGCACGACGTCCGCCTCGGCCAGCTCGCGCAGGACCCGCAGGGTCACGTCCTCGAGGTTCCCGATCGGCGTCGCACAGACCGCGAGCGGCATCGGTTACCGCGCCTCGAGCGCCTCGAACGCGTTCAGCCCCGCCCCGATCAGGCCGGCCGCAGAGCCGAGCTCCGCTTTGACGATCTTGACCGGCAGCGCGTCCGGCTCGACCGTCTCGCGGCGCGCGGTCTCGAGCGCCGAGGGAGCCAGGAACTCGAACGCCGCGACGCCGAAGCCGCCGCCGACGACGACGAGCTCGTTGCCGAAGATGTTGACGAAGGAGCCGATCGCGGCGCCGAGCAGGTGACCGATCCCCGCGAGCGCCTCGGCCGCGGCAGGATCGCCCTCGTCTGCCCGGCCGACGAGCAACTCCGCGTTCGCGCCTTCCCCCCACAGCTTCTCCGCCGCGCGGTCCGCGGCATTGCCCGATGCGACGGCCTCGAGGTGGCCGCGGCCACCACACCGTCCCTGACAGGGTGGGCCGTCGGCGACGACGACCACGTGCCCGAGCTCGGCGATCTCACGAAACAGCGCACCGCCGAGGACGACCCCGCCGCCGACGCCCGTGCCCAGGGTGAGCATGACAAGGTCGTCGACCCCACGGCCTGCGCCCAGCTTCCACTCGGCCAATGCAGCCGAGTTCGCGTCGTTCTCGACCACCGCGGGGAGGCCGAACCGCTCCTGCGTCAGGTCGTCCAGCGCCACGTTCTGCAGCGGGATGTTGACCGAGCCGAGCGACCTGCCGGTGCTGCGGTCGATCACGGACGGGATCCCGAACCCGATCGCCGCGACGCGCTCGTCGGCGAGCGGCTCGATCGCCGCGACGATCGCCTCGAGCAGCGCCTCCTGGGAGTCCGTGGGCGTCGGCACCTCGTGCTGCTCGTGCAGCGTCCCGTCGGCGTCGATCGACCCGGTCGCGATCTTCGTGCCGCCGAGATCGACACCGATGACTCGTTGGGCGCCCACGGGACGCGGCTACCATACCGCCCCGGATGGCGGACGCAGAGAAGCCCTACCGGCTCTACAAGGGCGGCCGCACGAGAGGGAAGGTGCCGACGGCGCCGCGTCCGGAGCGGCCGGGCCGCGCGGAGTCGAGCCGCACAAAGCAGCCCGGCAAGCCGCGGTGGGGGCGGCGGGTCGGCCTTGCCGTGCTCGTGCTGGGCGCTCTGCTGCTCGTCTGGCTGATCGCGAGCTACCTCGCCTTCCGCAGCGGCGTCAAGGAGGCGAACGCGCGGCTGCCGAAGGCGGTGGAGGCGAGCCTCGCGCCTCAGGACGGCCTGCTGCTGACGAAGCCGTCGCTGATCATGCTGCTCGGCACCGACGGCGACAAGACCGCAGCGCGCCAGGATTTCCGCCGCTCCGACTCGATCCTGCTCGTCCGCACCGACCCGAAGCGGCACCGGCTGGCGTATCTGACGATCCCGCGCGACCTCCGGGTCGACATCCCCGGCCAGGGGCCGAACAAGATCAACGCCGCCTTCCAGCTCGGCGGGCCGGCGCTGACGATGAAGACCGTCCAGGCGCTCACCGGCCTGCAGCCGAACCACGTCGTTCTCGTCGACTTCGACAACTTCAGGGAGGTGATCGACGCGCTCGGCGGAGTCGAGATCGACGTGCCGAAGCCGATCCTCTCCAACCGCTTCGACTGCCCCTACGCGACCGACGCGCGCTGCCAGGAGTGGCCGGGCTGGCGATTCGGCAAGGGCACGCAGACGATGAGCGGCCAGCGGGCGCTGATCTACTCCCGCGTCCGCGAGAACCGGCTCGACCCGGCCGAGAACGACCTCACGCGCGGCGAGCGGCAGCAGGCGGTCGTCGAGGCGATGACGAACAAGCTCGTCTCCCCGGGCACCTTCGTGAAGCTGCCGTTCATCGGCGACGACCTCGTCAAGCCGCTTGCGACCGACCTCTCGGCGGGTCAGCTCCTGCAGCTCGGCTGGGTGCGCTTCCGCTCGAACGAGAGCCGCTCGCTGCATTGCCGCCTCGGCGGCGAGCCGCAGTCGGTCGGCGGCCAGTCCGTGCTCGTCGGCGGCGAGGAGAACAGCGCCACCCTGGCGATGTTCACGGGGCGCTCGGCAGCTCAGCCGCCGCCGCCTGGGACGACGTTCGGCGCCGGCTGCCGGATCGGCCGCGGCGTCTAGCCGCCCGCGCGCTAGGGTCGGCGCGTGGGGATCATCGGCTGGATCTTCTTCGGGTTGCTGGCGGGCGCCGTCGCGCGCGCGCTGACGCCGGGCCGTCAGGAGCTCGGCTGCTTCGGCACGCTCGCGGTCGGCGTCGTCGGCGCGCTGCTCGGCGGCTTCCTCGGCGAGGCCGTCCTCGACACCGACGTCCGCTTTGCCTGGGACGTGAAGCCGTTCCTGTTCGCGGTGGCCGGCGCGATCGTGCTGCTGCTGGGGCTGAACGCGCTCTCGCGCCGCTGAATTTCTGCGCAAGCGGCCGGATCCGCGAAAGCGGATCCACCCGCGCGAAGATCCCTAAAGGGCCGCATTCGCGGCCAAGAGCAAGGGTTTTCCGTCAGCGGCTCAGTCCGCGGCGGGGGCGGGCTTCTTCTCGCCCGAGTCCGACTTCTTGTCGGACGAGCCCGAGTCCCCGCCGCCGTCCTTCGACGCGTCCCGTTTCTTCCCGGAGCCGCGGCCGTAGTCGGTCGAGTAGAAGCCCGAGCCCTTGAAGTGCACCGAAACCGGGTAGAGCACCTTCTCGACGGGGCGCTTGCCGCACACCTCACACGTCTCCACCGGGAGATCCGACATCCGCTGGAAGACCTCGAAGGTGTGCCCGTCGGGGCACCGGTACTCGTAGATCGGCATGGCGTGGGAGTGTAGCCAGGCAGACTGACGACGACGATGAGCGAGACCGCACAGGCAACCCGTTTTGGCGCCCGCGAATGGGCGATCGCGAGGCCGTGGCTGGCGGCCCGCTGGTTCCCGCTCGGCGTCGCCGCGATCACCGTCGCGGCCGCCGCGTTCCTCTTCCACCAGCTACTCGCCTGGCCGCCGCACGAGGACGAGACGCTGCCGCTCTTCATCGGCCGCCACCCCCTCGATCAGATGTTCCAGGTCGTGCTCGAGGAGCGCGGCGGGGCGCCGCTGCACTTCCTGCTCGCCTGGACGGTCGCGCACCTCGGGCTCGGGCTCGAGGGGCTGCGGGCGGTGTCGGCTTTCTTCGCCGTCGCGAGCCTGCCGGTCGTCGCGCTGCTGCTGGCTCGGCTCGGCGGCCGTGCCTCCGCGCTGATCGGGACGCTCCTCGTTGCGACCAGCTGGACGTTCCTCTTCCACGGCGTCTACGGTCGGATGTACAGCCTCTTCCTCTTCATGGCCGCCCTCTCGTACCTGGCGCTGCTAGGCGCGCTGGAACGCGGCGGTCGGCGCTCCTGGGCGCTCTGGGTGCTGGCCATCCTCGCCACCGTCGCGACGCATCCCTACGGGGCGCTCGTCCTGGCCTCACAGGTGGCGTTCGTCATGGCGGCGCGCCGCGACCGGCTGCGCCAGGCGGTCTGGGCGTTCGGCGCCGTCGCGCTGCTCGGGATCCCGTTCTGGCTCACCGATCTCGTGCTCGCGGGACGGTTCGACGCGGGCGTCGCGGCGGGCAGCCGGTCCGACGTGGTCGAATACGTCTGGCAGGCGGCCGGGGACTTCACGGCAGGGTTCCCGGTGCTGCCGGCTGTCCTCGTCGCGGCGGCTGCCGGTTTGGCCGTGCTCCCGCGCGAGACGCAGATCCTCGCTGCCTGCGCCTCGGTCGTCCCGCTCGCGGCGCTCGTGCTCGCACGCAGCACGGGCTCGCCCGAGACACGGCACCTGATCTTCCTGCTCCCGTTCCTCGCGCTCACGGTCGGGGCCGGGCTCGCGCGGCTCGGCCGCGTCTGGGGCAGCGCCGCGCTTGCCGCGCTCGTCGTCGCGCAGCTCGCATGGACGTGGGACCGGACGCCTGAGCTGTTCGAATGGGAGCCAGACGTCCGCCGCGAGGCGCGCGCGGACGCAGCCGCGTACATCGCGGCCACGATCCGCAGCGACGACGTCCTGCTCGGCTACGACCCGCTCTACCTGCAGGCCTGGGAGCTGAACTCCGACGTGCCGCCCGTCGTGCTCCCGCGCGCCGATGCCGACCTCGCGCTGCACAGCCTCCTGGCGCTGGAGCGGCCGCTCGGGCACGGCGTCTGGGTGCTCGACTCGAGCAAGACCACGAACATCGACCGCTCGCTCCAGATCCCCCGCGTGTCACCGCGCCCGGAGCCGGCGTTCGAGGTGCGCAACTTCGGGCCGTTCCTCGTCATCCGCACGCGCGAGCCGGTGGTGACGCCGAAGCGCTACCTCGAGCGGGCGGGCCAGGCGATGCTCGTCGGCAAGCGGCTCTACCTGGGCGACGCCGACATCAACCTTCCCACGATCGAGCGCGCGGCACGGGCGCTGCGCGGCTACGGGGCGAGCCGCTCGCTCTCGACCAGCTCGCGGTAGCAGGGCGCCTCCTCGAAGGCGGCGAGCCCCGCCGGCGTCTCGCGCTTGCGGTCCTTCGGCCGCAACCGGCGGGCGGCGGCGATCGCCGCGGAGGCGCCGACTGCGGCGCCGACGAGGAAGGAGCGCGTTCGCGAGCGGCGTGACTCTCCGTCCATGGGACGATGCTATGCGTGATCGTCACCCTCGGCGACCTGCTGCTCGACGTGATCGTCCGGCTCTCGCAACCCCTCGCCGAGGGTGCCGACGCGGACGCGGTGACGCAGCTCGGGCCGGGCGGCCAGGCCGCGAACGTGGCCGCGTGGGTCGGCGAGCTGGGCGGCGAGGCTCGGTTCGTCGGCAAGCGCGCTGACGACGAGGCCGGCCGGGCCGCCGCCAGCGGGGCTCGCCCGCTACGGGGTCGACGTCCGCGGCCCGGTCGTCTCAGGCCGAACCGGAACGGTCGTCTCGCTCGTCGGCATCGACGGCGCCCGCACGATGGCCTCCGACCGCGGCGTCTCGCCCGACCTGCGCGCCGAGGAGCTCGATCCCGTCTGGCTCGAGGGCTGCACGCACCTGCACCTCCCCGGCTACTCGCTGCTCCGGTCCCCGATCGACGCCGCCGCCCTGCAGGCGGCCGGGCTCGCGCCGCGGGTCAGCGTCGACCTCTCCTCCTGGAGCGCGATCAGGGACTTCGGCCCGGAGCGGTTCCGTGAGCGCCTCGAGGCGCTCCGGCCCGCGATCGTGTTCGCGAACGAGGACGAGGAGCAGATCATCGGTGGGCCGCTCGAGGGCTGCACCTGGATCCTCAAGCGCGGCCCGCTCGGCGCGTCCTTCGGCGGCGTCGAGCACGCCGCCGTTCCGGCCGAGGCGCTCGACACGACCGGCGCGGGGGACGCGCTCGCGGCGGGCTACCTCGTCGGCGGCCCCGAGCTGGCGATGGCGGCGGCCGCACGCTGCGTCGCGCAACTAGGCTCGATGCCGTGAAGGATCCGATCAGGGTCTCGGCAGAGGTCGACCAGGCGCTGGCCGAGCGGCGGCCGGTGGTGGCACTCGAGACGACTCTCGTCGCGCACGGCTTCCCGCCCGGGGAGGGCGTCGAGGTGGGGCTCGAGAGCGAGCGGCGCGTCCGCGACGCCGGCGCCGTGCCGGCGACGATCGGCGTCCTCGACGGGCAGCTCCGCGTCGGGCTCTCGGAGGAGGAACTCGGCCGCTTCACGCCCGACGCACGCAAGGTCGGCCCGCGCGACCTCGCAGCCGCGATCGTGCAGGGAGCTGTCGGCGCGACGACCGTGGGCGGGACGCTGGCCGCGTGCCGCGCCGTCGGGATCGGTTTCATGGGCACGGGCGGTCTCGGCGGCGTCCACCGCGGCTTCCCGGATCCGCCCGACGTGTCGGCCGATCTCGGCGAGCTGCTCCGGACCGAGGCCCTGATCGTCTCCTCGGGCGTGAAGTCGATCCTCGACGTGCCCGCGACGGCGGAGCTGCTCGAGACGCTGGGGGTGCCGGTGCTCGGCTACCGCACCGACGACCTGCCGCTCTTCTACGCAGCGCACGGCGGCCCGCCCGTTTCGGCCCGCGTCGAGTCGGCCGCCGAGGCGGCGCAGATCGCGCACGCGCACTGGCGGCTCGGCCGTCACTCCTCGATCCTGCTCGGCCGTCCCGCCGAGGACAGCCTCGACGACGTCGAGCCGCTGATCGAGCGCGCGCTCGCCGACGCGCACGAGCAGGGCGTCGCCGGCCAGCAGGTGACGCCGTTCGTCCTCGCCTATCTTCATCGCGAGTCCGGCGGGCGCACGCTCGCCGCCAACCGCGAGCTGATCGCCGCCAACGCACGTCTCGCCGGGGAGGTTGCAGTCGCCTATGCCGCTCTATGACGCCGTCAAGGACCTGACACTCACGATCGACCGGGTCGAGCTCGAGCCGCACGTCCTGCCGCTGAAGCACCTCACCCGCAGGACGACCGTCTTCCACCTGCACGGGTCGGGCGAGGAGGGCGTCGGCGAGGACGTCACCTACGAGGTGGCGCACCACCAGGACGTCCAGCTTCCCGACCTCACGGGCGAGCACACGGTCGACTCGTTCTCGCAGCTCGTGGCCGCCGAGCCGGGCTACCGCATCTGGGGCCTGGAGTCCGCGGCGCTCGACCTGGCGCTGCGCCAGGCGAGCCGTTCGCTCGCGGCCGCGGTCGGACGGGAGCCGCGTCCGCTCACGTTCGTCGTCTCGCAGAGCGCGGTCAAGGAGCTGCTTGCGCTCTACCCCGGGATCCGCTTCAAGCTCGACGCAAGCGACTCCTGGACGGACGAGGTCGTCGCCGAGCTCGCTGCGACGGGCGCCGTCGACGTCGTCGACTTCAAGGGCCTGTACGACGGCGATTGGGTCGACGCGACACCGTCGGCAGAGCTCTACGGTCGCGTCGCCGAGGCGTTCCCGCAGGCGTGGCTCGAGGACGCGCGCATCAACGACGAGACGCGACCCCCGCTCGAGCCGCACCGCGACCGGCTGACCTGGGACTTCCCGATCCACTCGGTGGACGACGTCGCGGCGCTCGAGTGGCCGCCGCGCTGCCTCAACTCGAAGCCGTCGCGCTTCGGCAGCGTGCGGCGGCTCTTCGACTTCTACGAGCACTGCGCGGCGAACGGGATCGAGGTCTACGGCGGCGGCCAGTTCGAGCTCGGCCCCGGCCGCGGCCAGATCCAGCACCTCGCCTCGCTCTTCCATCCGGACATGCCGAACGACGTGGCGCCGAAGGAGTACAACGAGGGCGGCCCGAGGCCGGGCCTGCCGCAGAGCCCGCTGCCGCCCGCCTCGCGCGATCCGGGCTTCCGCTAGCCCGACAGTGCCTCGGCGACGTCGAGCGTCGAGAGGACGCCGAGCGGCCGGCCGCTCACCGGATCAGCGACGAGCACATGAGCGACGCCGTGCTCGGCCATCAGCGCCACCGCGTGCGCGAGTGTGTCGCTCGGAGCGACGAAGCATGGCGGCAGCTCGGCCGCGCTCCCGGCGGTCTCGTCGGCGCCTGCCGTGGCCAACCGGCTGACGACATCGACGTCGGAAACAACGCCCCAGACACCGGCCTGCTCGTGCGCGTGGTCGTCCGCGACGACGACGGCGTGGATCCGGTGCGCGGCGAGGATCCGTGCGACGACGCGCAGCGACGTCTTCGGCTGGCAGGTGACGAGGCCCCTGTGCATGGCGTCCTCGACGTGCATGCCGGCGAGGTCGAACTCGGGCGCCGCGCCCGTCATGGCGCTCCTCTCGTTCATCCCGAGCATGCCCGACCGCCCCGCCCGCGCCGTCGGCAGAACGGCGCGAATGGGTTGCGGGAATCTACGAGTCGAGCACCGCGAGGAGCGTGTCGATGTCGACGAGCTCGAGCGACTGCAGCTTGGCGCTGCCGCGTGCGCCGAGGGCGAGCGAGATCTTGGCGACCGTCGCCGCGTCGGGCGCCTCGACGATGTTGACGAAGTCGTACTCGCCGAGCGTCGCCCACTGGTGCAGGACCTTCGCCCCCAGCTCCTCGACGTCCTGGTTGACCTCGCGCAGGCGGGTCGGGTTCGCCTTCAGCGTCTGCACACCCTGCGGCGTCAGCGTCGACAGCATCAGATAGGTCGGCATGCGGGGCCTCCTTCGCGGTCCGGGGCGCGAGCTTATCGCCCGCGCCCCGAGGCCGCCTGCCGCGCCGGCGTGCCCGATCAGTCGTCGTCCGGGGGCAGGAGTCCCTCGTCGTCGACGACCGGGGAGAGGTCGACCCCATGCGGGCGACCGGGATAGGCGAGCGTGCCAACGACCGCGTTCCCAGCCCTGTGGTCGATGACCGCGACGCCCGGGTTCGACCCGCCTTCATAGGCCGCGAACGTGAAGCGCCCGTTCGGCGACGTCCACTGGTGGCCGGCAACTGTGGTCATGTCGAGCAGCGGGCCGATCCGTACCAGCTCGTACTCGAACGTCCGCGTGTCGACCACGGCCACCTGTGCCGGCGTTGTGCGCAGGCCGATCGTCAGCAGCTTCCCGCCGGCCGCCAGCTGCATCGTGTCCGGCAGGCCGAGCGTGAGCACGTCTGTGTACGTGCGCTGCTTCAGGTCGATCACGCTGACCCGGTTCAAGGTGCGGCGGGTGACGAAGGCCGTCTTGCCGTCGCGGGACACGGCGAGCTCGTGGGCGCCGGGCACGTCCATCCGCCACAGCACCTCACCCGTCCGTGGCTCGAGCGCGATCACCTGGTTCGACGCGTCGCTCGCCACATACAGGGTCTTCCCGTCTCTCGAGAAGACTCCGGCGTGGTCCCGGCCGCTCGTGCTGCCCGGATCGGTGTCCCACGGGCCGAGCAGCGACTCCGTTCCGGTGTCGACCACCGCCACGTTGTCCGTCCCGTAGAGCCCGAAGGCGACCAGGTCGCCGCGGGCGGTCCGGTGGACGTGGTGTGGCCGCGACCCAGGCGCCAGCTCGATCCGCTTCTCGACGACGCCCGTGTCGGGATCGACGATCGCGATCGCCGGTGGCGTGCCGAACTCCTCGGCGACGTAGAGCCTGCCGCGCGCGTAGGCGAGGTCTCCCGGTTGGGAGCCGTCCCGCATCGCGACCGTGCTCACAATGCTCCCGGTGGCGGCGTCGAAGCCGCGAATCGTGTGGGTACCGCGGTTCGCAGCCCAGATCGTCCCGTCGACCTTCGTCAGCCGATCCTCCTTGCCTGCGCCGGCCGTCGACGCTGCGAGCCCGATCGCGAGGATCCCGAACAGCCCGGCGACGAACGCCGTCAGGGCGCGGCGATGCAAGGCGAGCATGCCCATACCTACCTCCTCTGCAGGTCGCGGCGCGGCCTTTCGCTAGCTCTCCGCGCTCGTCACTCGCCGACGCTACGAATCTGGCGGGCGTGAGTCCAATACATATCGGGAACCAGTGTTATAACTTCTGGACATGGAGCTGAACGCTCGCCTGCGAGCATTCTCAGCGGTCGCGCGGCGAGAGTCGTTCTCCCGCGCTGCCGAGGAGCTCTACGTCAGCCAGCCGGCTGTCTCGAAGCAGATCGCCCAACTCGAGGCGGAGTTAGGCCATTCGTTGCTCACCCGCACCGCACGGGGCGCCGTGCTGACCGAGCACGGCCGGCTGCTCGCCGACTACGTGCTCCGAGCGGAGGCGCTGCTGTCGAACGCCCGCCGGGCGCTTGCGAGCGCCGGCGACGACGGTGCGGGCACGCTCTCCCTGGCCGCCTCCGGGACCCCCGGTCTCTATCTGCTGCCGAAGCTGCTTGCGCGCTTCCACGAGCTCCACCCAGACGTCGAGATCGAGTACGACATGTCCGAGTCGGAGCACGCACTCGAGCTCGTCCGGGCGCACCGGGCCGAGCTCGGCATCGTCGGCACCTACGTCCTCCCGCCCGAGCTCGACGGGGAGCTTCTGCGCGAGGACGAGATCGTCCTCGTCGGCCCGCCGGAGCTGGCAGACCGGCGCTGGCGTCTGAAGGACGTGCAGGAGCTGACCTGGGTGATGCGCGAGCGTGGCTCCGCGACCCGAGCGGCCAGCGAGGCGGCCGCGCTGCAACTGGGGCTGGCGGTGCGACGCCGGCTCGAGGTCGTGTCGTGGGAGTCGGTGAAGCTCGCCGTCGCCGGGGGCGCGGGCGTGGCCGCGATCAGCAGGGTCGCGATCGACGTCGAGCTTCGTGCCGGCACGCTCGCGATCCTCGACGCCCCGTGGTGGCGCGCGTCGCGCCAGATGGCGATCGTCTATGCGCGCGACGTGCCGTTGACGCCGCCGGCCGAGCGGTTTCTCTCGCTCGTGCGCGAGACGCGGGCCGCCTGGTCGAAGTAGAGCAGCGCCGCGCCGAGGAAGAGCAACGGCGAGATGACGAGGTCGGCGACGAAGACCGCCGCCCGGACCGTGTTGTCAGCCTGCTCGCGGAGGAGGAATGCGAGCATGACGCGGGAGAGGACGAAGACGATCACGAGCGTCGCCAGCGAGCCGAGCGCGTGGATGTAATCGGCACGGCACAGCTCGACTGCGCGGCGCAATGCCTTCCGCGCCGGCGCGTCCTCGATCATCACGACCGGCACGACCAGGCCCACGAGCGCGAGCCACGCCACCGAGAGGATCGCGAACCACGGGAAGAAGACCGCGGCCGGCAGGAACGCGACCGTGCCGAGCACGAGTGCGCGGATCCAGGTCGCGCGCCCCGGCCTGACGTCGCCCGCGATTGCCGAGGCCCAGGCGAACGCGAGCGTGAATGCCGGCGCCGCGACGAGAAGGACGACGATCCTCTCGACCGTGGTCGACCCGACTGCGATCGTGTCTGCGGCAGCGAGCGGCAGCCCCAGCGGCAGCGCGAGCCGGTAGCGGCGGCCGTAGAGCCGGATCGCCTCCGCGACGACCTGCCCGACCGTGCGGGTCTCGGGCGGCAGCGGCGGCGGGAGCGCCTTCGAGCTCACGCGCCGGAAGCTACCGCGACGAGCCGCGGCAGCACGTCGGCGAGGGTCGCGAACGCATCGTCGAAGCGCCAGCGCGCCCGGTCCGGCTCGTCGATCTCGTTCGAGACGACGCGGACCTCGACGGCGGGCACGCCGGCGAGCTCACAGACGCGCAGGACCGCGAACCCCTCCATCGCCTCGACGTCCACGCCGTGCGAGCCGCCGACGCGTGCGCTCGTCCCGATCGGCTGCACCACTGCTTCGGGGAAGGCGGCGTGCAGTCGTGCAAGGAGCCCGGCATCCGGGCGCGCGAGCGCCGGCACGAACGGCCCCGCGGCGTCGCAGTAGACGGCCTCGGAGCCGATCACGAGGCTCAGTGGCTCGAGTCCACGCGCGCCGGCGATCCCGACGTGGAGGACGGCGGTCGGCCGCTCCTCCGCGAGCGCTCGGGCCGTCGCCGCGGCCGCGTCGACCGGCCCGATGCCGCAGATCGCCGTCCTCGCGCCTGCGACCGGAGCGAGCTCCCGCTCCGTCGCGGCGACGACGAGCAGCATGCGTCAGTCGAGTTGGGCGGCGAGCTGTTCAGCCTCGTCAACGAGCGCGCCGATCGCGTCGAGGCCGGCCGACCAGAACGCTGGGTCGCCGATGTCGAACCCGAGCCGCGACGCAAGCTCGGCCGGCGGCGCCGAGCCACCGGCACGCAGGAGGTCGAGGTACGGCTCGACGAGCGAGTCGCCCTCCTCGAGGTAGCGCCGGTAGATCGCGAGGGAGAAGAGGTAGCCGAAGGAGTACGCGTAGACGTAGCCCGGCACCTGGATGAAGTGCGGCACGTAGCTCCACCAGATCCCGTAGTTGTCCGTCACCTCGACCGCGTCGCCGAGCATCCGGCGCTGCTCGGCGCTCCAGAGCTCGGAGATGCGCTCGACCGTCAGCTCGCCCTCCTCGCGGCGGCCGGTGTGGATCGCGTGCTCGAAGCGGTTCATCGCGATCTGGCGGAAGACGGTCGCGACGGTGTCGTCGATCCGGCCGACGAGCAGGTCGAGCAGCGCGCGCGGATCGTCCTCGCGCTCCTTCAGCGTCTCGAACGTGAGCGCCTCGGCGAAGACGGACGCGGTCTCGGCGAGCGTCAGCGGCGTGCGCGCGTTCAGCAGCCCGAGATCCTGCGCGAGCGACCCGTGCAGGCCGTGCCCGAGCTCGTGCGCGAGCGTGAGAACGCTGCGCCGGTCGCCGGCGTAGTTCATCAGCACGTAGGGATGCACACCCGGGACGGTCGTCGCGCAGAAGGCGCCGAGCATCTTCCCGGGTCGGAGGGCCGCGTCGATCCAGTCCTTCTCGAAGAAGTCGCCGATGATCCCGCCCGCCTGCGGGGAGAAGTCGTTGAAGGCGCCGAGGACGATCTCCTGCGCCTCGTCCCACGCGATCGTGCCCCCGACCTCGGTCAGCGGCGCGAAGCGGTCGTAGTCCTTCAGACGGTCGAGGCCGAGCAGCCGCGCCTTCAACGCGTAGAAGCGCTGCGGGATGTCGTAGCGCGCCTGAATCGCCTCGACGAGGCTCTGCGCCGCCTCGTCCGGGATCTCGTTGGCGAGGTTCCGCGCCGAGATCCAGGTGTCGTAATCGCGCAGCCGGTCCTCGATCGCCCGCTCGTTCAGGATCGTGTTGAGCACGTAGCCGCGCGTGCGCACGCCGGGGCGCAGGGCCTCGGTGACAGCCTCGGCGACCCGGCCGCGCTCCTCCTGCGACGTCTCGCGCGCGAGCTTCGCGAGCGCCTCGTCGAGCGAGAAGTCGTCGCCGTCGAGCGAGACGCTGAGGTCGGAGACGAGCTCGTTGAAGAGCCGGCCCCAGGCGCTGACGCCGGTGAGGCTCTTCTCGGCCGAGATCTTCTCCTCCGGCTCGGAGAGCTGATGCGGCTTGTAGCGGCGCTGCGAGCGGAGGACCTGGGCGTAGTGCTCGATCGCCGGGTCGGCGAGCAGCCGCTCGGCGACGTCGTCGTCGAGCGCGCTCCACTCGAGGTCGAAGAAGAGGAGCTCGGTCTCGATCTGCGTGTTCCGCTCGCGTACCCGCTGCACGAGCGCACCTCGGGCCTGATCGGTGCTGTCGGCGGCCTGGCGCAGCCGCGCGTACGTCTCGACGCGCGTCGACGTCGACTCGATTCGCTCCACCTCCACGACGGCGTCGTTCAGCTCCGCCGCCGAGAGCTCACCCAGCTTGCCGCGGTACCGCTCGCGAAACGCCTGCGCGGCGGCGGACGTCTCCTCCAGCTCGGACTCGATCCGGGGATCGTCCGGGCCGGCGTAGAGATCGGCGAGATTCCATTCGACCGCCTCGGCGCCGGTGGTGATCGTGCTCATGCCGAGAACCTACCGATCCTCGATCCCGTGCGGAGCGCCGTATTCGGCGAGCAGCTCGAGGAACGGCCCGGGCGGGAACGCCTCCGGGCCGAGCACGCCCGTTCCCTCCCAGCTGCCGTTCGCGAGCAGCTCGAGCGCGACGACCGGATTGAGCGCCGTCTGCAGCACGACCGCCTGGTGGCCCCACTCCCGCATCGAGTGCTCGTTGTCGAGCACGTGGTAGAGGTAGGTCGAACGCGGCCGCCCGTCCTTGCCGGTACCGGTGACGTAGGTGCCGGCGCACGTCTTGCCGCGCATCCGGTCGCCGAGTGTCGCCGGATCCGGCAGCGCGGCGGCGACGACGTCGCGCGGCGCGACTTCCACGCCCCGTACGCGCACCGGCTCCTTCGAGTCGAGCCCGAGCTTGTGCAGGGTGCGGAGGACGTCGATGAACTCCTCGCCGAGGCCGTACTTGAAGGTGACGCGGTTGCACTCGATCCAGCGCGGGATCAGCAGCACCTCCTCGTGCTCGACGTTGACGCACTCGACCGGGCCGATCCCCTCCGGGAAGTCGAACACCTCGGGCTCGGAGAACGGCTCGGTCGTGTACCAGCCCCGATCGCGCTCCCAGATCACCGGCGGGTTGAGGCACTCCTCGATCGTCGTCCAGATCGAGAACGTCGGCGCGAAGTCGTAGCCGTCGACGACGAGGTTCGCGCCGTCGCGCACGCCGATCTCGTCGAGCTCGGAGAAGAGCTCGTCGCGGGCGTAGCGGGCGAAGACGTCCGAGAGCCCCGGCTCGACGCCGATTCCGACGAGCGCCAGCCTGCCGGCCTCGCTCCAGCGCTCGGCCGCGTCGAACTGGGCGTCGCCGAGCTTCACGCCCGCCTCCTCGAAAGGACGCTCCGGATGGGGCTCGGAGAGCGTCATCGCCATGTCGAGGTAGGTGCAGCCGGCGTCGAACGCCGCCTCGAAGATCGCGGGGTTGAAGCGTGGGTCGACCGCGTTCAGGATCGCGTCGGCGTGCTCGGCTCGGGCGAGCGCCGCGATCGCGGCGGGATCGGCTGCGTCGACGGCCGTGGCGGCGATACGTGGGTCGCCCGTGCGGTCGGCGGCGGCCTGGGCGCGCGCCGGGTCGACGTCGACCAGGATCATCCGCTCGAAGAAGTCGCGCCGCTTCGCGACGGCGGCCACAGCGGCGCCGACACCACCCGCTCCGATCACGAGAACACGCACGTGCGCGAACCTACCTGCGATAGGTTTCGCGCCGTGGCAGGGATGCGGCCCGAGGACGTCTACCAGCTCACGGGGGTCAGTGACCCCCGGCTGCGCCCGAACCATGACGAGGTCGCGTACGTCGTCTGGTCGATCGACGGCGACGAGAACGAGTACCGCCAGTCGATCTGGCTCGCGCCGACGGACGGCTCGGCGCCGCCGCGCCGGCTGACGAGCGGCGACAACGACGCGCAGCCGCGCTGGTCACCCGACGGCGAGCGGCTCGCCTTCGTCGCCAAGCGCGGCGACGAGAAGGCCCGCCGGCAGCTGTACGTGATGCCGATGGGCGGCGGCGAGGCCCAGTGCCTGACCGAGATCAAGGACGACGTCGGCGAGCCAGTCTGGTCGCCGGACGGGACGCAGATCGCCTTCTCGGCGCGCGTGCCCCACGAGGCGTACGAAGAGGAGGACGACAAGAAGCGCGCCCCGCGCCGGTTCACGCGGCTGCTCTACAAACTCGACTCGGTCGGCTGGACGGGCGACCGGAGGCGGCACCTCTACGTCGTCCCCGCCGACGGCTCGGCCGAGGCGAAGCAGATCACCGACGGCGACTTCGAGGACTCGCGCCCGACGTGGACGCCCGATGGCAAGAGCATCGCGTTCTCGTCGGCGCGGAACGAGAACTGGGACGTCGAGCTCAAGGGCGACATCTACGTCGTGCCGGCCGAGGGCGGCGAGCCGAAGCGGCTGACGCCGAACGACGCCAACTACTACGCGCCGAGCTACTCACCTGACGGGAAGCAGCTCGCCGTCAAGTGGGATCCAGGCGGATTCGACTTCCCGCGCCACACCCAGATCGGGGTGATGGACGCGTCGGGCGAGAACTTCCGGGTCCTGACCGGCTCACTCGACCGCACCTGCGACCCGTATCCGGAGATCCGGGAGCCGATCTGGGACGGCGGCTCGATCGTGTTCGCGATCGAGGACCGCGGCAACATCCACGTCTACCGCGTTTCCCCCGACGGCGGCGAGCCGGAGCTGGTCGCGGGTGGCGACATCGTCCTCTCCGGCTACGACGTCGCCGCCGGCCGCGTTGCGCGCACGGGCTCGACCGCGCCCAACCTCGGCGAGCTCTTCGTCGACGACAAGCAGCTGACGGAGATCGGCAAGGAGTTCGGCTCCGGACGCGAGTTGATCCCGCCTGAGCGCTTCACGGCGATCTCGAAGGACGGCTCCGAGGTGGAGGCCTGGATCGCACGCCCCGCCGGCTTCGAGGAGGGCACGAAGTACCCGGCGCTCCTGAACATCCACGGCGGGCCGTTCACGCAGTACGGCAACGGTTTCTTCGACGAGACGCAGGTGTACGCGGGCGGCGGCTACGCGGTCATCTACGCGAACCCGCGTGGCTCGTCGGGTTACGCCGAGGACTGGGGCCGCGCGATCATGGGCCCGGGCGAGCTCGGGCCGGGCTGGGGCTCGGTCGACTACGACGACCTGATGGCGGTCGTCGACACGGCGCTCGAGCGCTACGACTTCATCGATCCGGAACGACTGGGCGTGCTCGGCGGCTCCTACGGCGGCTTCATGACCTCGTGGATCGTCTCGCACTCGAACCGCTTCAAGGCGGCGATCTCGGAGCGCGCGGTCAACAACCTCGTCTCGATGTACGGCTCCAGCGACGTCGGCTGGGTCTTCAAGGGCTACCACGGCGACTTCGTCCACGAAGCGGTCGACAAGTACCTCCAGATCTCGCCGTGGACGTACGCGAAGGACATCGAAACGCCGCTCTTGATCCTCCACTCCGAGAACGACCTGCGCTGCAACATCGAGCAGGCCGAGGTGCTCTTCACGACTCTGCGGCTGATGGGGAAGGACGTCGAGATGGTGCGCTTCCCCGGCGAGAGCCACGAGCTGACGCGGTCGGGAAACCCGATCCATCGCGTCCAGCGCTTCGAGCTCGTGCTCGAGTGGTTCGACCGCTTCCTCAAGTAGTGCGGTAGACCGCACCTCCAGACACCAGCGAGCCGAATCGTCCAGCGCGGACCGGTACGCAAGAGTGGGGCCATGCACAAAGGCGACCACCGAGGCCCCACCTACGCCACCGTCGGCTCCCTCCCCTCCGGAGCCGGTGTGACGGGCACCCAGCGCCTCCCCATCCCCTCGTCGCCCCCTCTCCCTGCCTGAACGGACGTGTCCCAGGGTCTGTCCCTGAGACACGTCCTGAACAGGCGCCCTGTGTGAGAATCACCGCGTGGGCTACACGATCTTCCACGCCGACGAGCTCGACTGGAAGCCGCGCCGCGTGGGCGACCCGCGCCTCGCCGCCTCGCTCTCGGACGCGATGACGAGCTCGCGCGCGAACCTCTTCCGCTACCCGCCCGGCGCCGTCGGCCGGCGCCACATCGACCCGATTCAGGAAGAGGTGTTCGTCGTCCTGGACGGGACGCTGACGATCCACATGGGCGAGGGCGACGAGCCCGAGCAGCACGAGCTCGCGAAAGGCAGTGTGCTGATCGTCCAGCCGGGGACGGCGCTGCAGCTCTCGAACCGGCACGAGGACGAGCTCCGCCTGTTCATCGTCGGAGCCCCGCCCGAGCGCGGCGAGGCGGTCTTCCTCGATCCGGTCTGACGGGACGGGCTACCTAGAGGTAATAGGGCGCCTCCGCGAGCTGCTCGAGCACGAGCCGGTCGTTCTCGATCCGCGCGACGATGTACGTCTCGCCGGCGACGAGCGCCTCGACGGGCTGCTCGATCTCCCGCTCCGGGAGCACGATCCGAACGTCGGCCGGGCCATCCGGGACCTCGAGCGGGACCGAGGCTGCCAGGTCGAGCGTGAACTTGGTCGTCACCTCGTCGCCGCGCCAGCGGCGCTCCTCGTCGACCCAGATCTCGACCGCGTCCCTGTCGAACCCACCCTGCAGATCGATCCTCAGCGTCCCCACCGTGCCAGCCTCCCGGTTCGAGATGTGGGGAGCGGCCGAAGCCGCCCCCCGTGGTCCGATCGTTCAGTTCAGCGCCGTCCCCACCTCGGCTGCGATCTCCCGCCGCCGCGCGATGATGTAGCCCTGGATCGTGTCCCCCGCTTCCGGGGCGATCTCCGTCCGGAGCTGCTTTGCGACTGCGGTCATCTTGTCCGGCTCTTGCTTCTTCTTGCCCGCCGTCTTGCGCACGGCGCCCACGTCCAGCACGGGCGCGAGCAGACCGACCGCCGCATCGACGTCCGGCTTGCGGACGGTGACGGTGTCGTCGGCCTCGATCTGCTTGAACTCCCGCGCTGCGTTGACGCCCTGGATCAGCCGGGCCACGTCCGCGAGCGGATGGTCCGGGTGCTCCGACCAGATCTGCGTCAGCGCCTCGTTGCCGCGCTGAAGCCCGTCGAAGTCGGAGCCGACGAGGTACATCAGCGTGCCCTGCTCGTCCCCGAAGAGCAGATCCGCCACCTCGACGTCCTCGGCGGTCGCGGGCGGACGGACGCGGATCGTGGTCGTGCCGGAGATCACGACCGAGCCGTCGGGCGCCGTGTAGCGCGCCCGCAGCCGGTACGTCCCGGGCCGCTCGAAGTAGAAGCCCTCCTTGCCATAGTGGATGAAGGCCATGTCGGCGTAGGACTGCTCCTCGCCGCCGATCGCGACCGTGTCCTCGTCGCTCATGCAGTGATGGAGCAGCGGCTCGTACTCGACGACGCGGCCGCCCGGCTGGGCGATCGCGATCTCGACGTTTCCGTTCCGCGGGCGAAGGTGCTTCGTCACGACGATCCCGCGGGGATCGGCACAGGTCAGCCTCACCTGCACGGTCACGGGTGCGCCGTAGGCGAAGCTGGCCGGCGCCTCGAGCTCCAGCCGGAGACCCGAGCGGTCCTCGATCGGCTCGCGCCAGCTTTCGAGGTCCTCCAGAGCCGACCCCGTGCCGAACGGATTGCCGCCCATGATCACGTCCTTCTGGAACCCGTGGCGGATGTGCACGAGCTCGGGCGCGTCGAACCGGAACGGGAATGCGCTCCAGAACGCGCCCGCCCCGCCCGGGAAGCGCCAGGGATAGTTCATCCACGACGGCGACGCGGGCCGGTTCGGCTGCGGCGGCGATGCCAGCGACTTCTGCCACGAGTGGAGCAGGTTGAAGCAGTGCCCGAGCTCGTGGACGCACGTATAGGCCTGCAGCCGCCGGGCGTCCGCCGTCGTCCCGCCGATACCGGCGTAGAAGACGGCGCAGCCCTGCCGCTGCTTGCCCTGCTGGTCGAACATGATCCCGTAGAGGCCTGTGCCGAGGTCGTGCAGCCGGGCGTGGAAGAGCCACACCGCCCACTGGGGCACGTCGCGCCAGCGGGAGAAGTGGCGCACCATCGCGGCGTGCAGCTCCGCATCGCTCCAGGCGCTGTTCGCGCCCGCCTCCGCGGTCGAGATCACGTTGTTGGCGCCGGTCGAGAGCAGCTGCACCCCGGCCTCGGCGTACGCAGCCAGCACGGAGAGCGTCCGCGCCGGCCCACCGGACGGGAGTGAGCCCGTGTTGTAGGACGTGAACGGGTCCGGGACCGTGTCCTGGCAGTCCTGCTCGAAGAGCACCGCCCTGAAGCCGGGACCGACGTAGCGGCAGATGTAGGTCGCCCCAGGGCTCCCGCTCGGCTGGATGTGCTGCAGCGTCGCCGCGGCGGGCGACGCCGTGATCGGCACGCGCGGGATCGTCACTTTCACGCGCGGTGCGCCCGCGGCCCACGTGTACCGGCCGGTTCCCTTGATGACGACGTGGGTCGGGGTGATCGCAACGACCGGTGCGTCCACACGCATCGAGCCGAAGTACGAGACGGTCGCGCCGGAGATCGCGTAGTAGTCGGCGCTGATCCGCATCGTCGGCGAGGGGCCGTCGACGTCGACGCGCAGCTCGACCTGGTACGGCGTGCCGGTCGAGCGGTAGCGCCCGTAGACCTTGCGCTTGAGGATCGGTATCGGCGAGATCGGCAGCTGTCGCGCGCCGAGGCCGTCGATCGCAGCTGCTTCGAGGTCCCCGAGCTGCGTTGGCTCCTCGACTGGAGGCGCGAGTACGGCCGCAACGGCCGCGGTCGCCTCGTCCTCCGTGATCGAAGCCGAGCCGCCGTTCTGCTGCGGCTCGACGGGGAGCTCGACCGCGTCGAGATCCGCGAGGTCGTGCTCGAGATCGTCCACCGTCGCGGTGGGATCAGTGTCCAGCATTGGTCCTCCCCAGAAAGAGTCGGGAAGCAGGAGAGGCCGCAGGTCGCTGCTCCGGAGATCGACGGTTCAGCTCATGCTCGGCCCTCCTTCTTCCGGGGCCCAACCGGAGGTCGACGCGTTGCACTCGGGTCTAACAGGATCGCTGGCGCCGGTCAAGCGCCGTCGTTGTCTCAGACGGTGACAGGCTGTGTCGCGCGCTCGAAGACGAGTCGACTCGCGCTAGCGTCACGATCGCGCAGCCGCACTCGAAGCCGCCGGCGGGAGCTCGACGCCGATCCGGCCGCAGAGCTGGCAGTCGCAGCGCTCGCCATTGCCCGTTCCTAGGAGGCGACCGGCTCGGCAGCGTGCTCGAGTGCGGGCGCCCGGTCAAGGCGCCCGCACTCGCAGTCAAAACAGTCGCTCAGGACTCGCCGACCAGCTTGACCTGGCCGCGGATCTCTCCGGCGGGGTTCTTCGCCGTGTGCACATTCACGTACGTCTTGCCTCGTTCGAGCGCGTCCGCGATGTCCTTCTTCACGGTCACCTTCCCCGTCATGCCGGACTTGCACGGCTTCGCGGGGGCGGCGCAGAGCGGCACGAGGACGTTCCCGGCCTTGCCCTTTGCGCCCAGGTGGATGTGCGCGGCACTCGCCGGGCCGCTCAGCTTGCTGAACGTCAGCTTCCAGGCCAGCGTGGAATTCTTGGCGTGCTCGGTCGCAGTGGCGGTGAAGACACCGCCGGCTCCGGCTTTCGCACCGGTGGGCTTCGGGACCTCCTGGGCGGCCGACATCGTCGCCTTGTACGAGTACTTCCCCGCGTCCGCGGCGGCCAGCGCGACCGCGGTGACGACGAGTGCGGCCGTCGTCGCGAGCAGAATCGTGAGCAGCTTGCCCATGGTTTGACCACCTCCTGAGTTCGAAGCCGCGGCGGCGACTTCACACCCGGTTCTTCGACGGCGGCGGCCGGGTGGTTTGGCTCAGCCGACGGGCGCCGGCTCAGCCGCGTGCTCGAAGACGAGCTGGCCGTTCTGGGCGTCGACCCGGATCGTGTCGCCCTCGGCGAACTCGCCCTCGAGCAGCCGCTGCGCGAGCGGGTTCTCGACCAGGCGCTGGAGCGCGCGCTTGAGCGGCCGCGCCCCGTACGTCGGGTCCCAGCCGGCCTCCGCGAGCACCTCCTTGGCCGCGTCCGTCAGCTCGAGCGAGAGCTTCCGCTCCGTAAGCCGGGCGCGCAGCCGCTCGAGCTGCAGCTCGGCGATGCTGGCCAGCTGCTCCTTGTCGAGCGCGTCGAAGACGACGATCTCGTCGATCCGGTTCAGGAACTCGGGCCGGAAGTGGTCGCGCAGCTGCTCGGCCGAGCGGATGTTCGAGGTCATGATCAGCACCGTGTTGCGGAAGTCGACCGTGCGGCCCTGGCCGTCGGTGAGGCGGCCGTCGTCGAGCACCTGCAGAAGCACGTCGAAGACCTCTGCGTGCGCCTTCTCGATCTCGTCGAGGAGGACGACCGAGTACGGGCGGCGGCGCACCGCCTCCGTCAGCTGGCCGCCCTCGTCGTAGCCGACGTAGCCGGGCGGCGCCCCGACCAGGCGGCTCACGTTGTGCCGCTCCTGGTACTCGGACATGTCGATCCGGATCATCGCCCGCTCGTCGTCGAACATGAACTCGGCGAGCGCACGGGCGAGCTCGGTCTTGCCGACGCCGGTGGGGCCGAGGAAGACGAACGAGCCGATCGGGCGGTCGGGGTCCTGCAGGCCTGAGCGGGCGCGGCGTAGCGCGTTCGAGACCGCCTCGACGGCCGCGTGCTGGCCGACGACGCGCCGATGCAGGCGCTCCTCCATGTGGATCAGCTTCTCGGTCTCGCCCTCGAGCAGGCGCGAGACCGGGATCCCGGTCCACGAGCCGACGACGGCGGCGATGTCGTCCTCGTCGACCTCCTCCTTCACCATCGGCTCGGCCGGCGCCTCGCGCTGGGCGAGCTCCTGCTCGAGCGCGGGCAGCTCGCCGTAGCGGATCTCGGCCACGCGCTGCAGGTCGCCGGCGCGCTCGGCGCGCTCGGCCTCCATCTTCAGCTCGTCGATCCTCGACGTGATCTCGCCGATCCGGTCGAGCGCGGCCTTCTCCTCGGCCCAGCGGGCGGCGAGGCCGGCGTGGCGCTCCTTCGCGTCGGCGAGCTGGCGCTCGACCGGCTCGCGCACGTCCTTCGACTCCTTGCCCATCGCCGCGAGCTCGATCTCGAGCTGGCGCACCGCCCGGTCGGCCTGGTCGAGCTCGAGCGGGCTCGAGTCGATCTCCATCTTCAGGCGCGAGGCCGCCTCGTCGACGAGGTCGATCGCCTTGTCGGGGAGCTGCCGGTCGGCGATGTAGCGGTCGGAGAGCACCGCGGCGGCGACGAGCGCGGCGTCGCGGATGCGGACGCGGTGGTGCGACTCGTACTTCTCCTTCAGTCCGCGCAGGATCGCGATCGTGTCCGCGACGGACGGCTCGCCGACGAAGACGGGCTGGAAGCGGCGCTCGAGCGCGGCGTCCTTCTCGATGTGCTTTCGGTACTCGTCGAGCGTGGTCGCGCCGACGGTGTGCAGCTCGCCGCGGGCGAGCATCGGCTTCAGCATCTGGGCTGCATCGACTGCGCCCTCCGCCGCGCCGGCGCCGACGATCGTGTGCAGCTCGTCGATGAAGAGGACGATCTGGCCCTCGGCGCTCTTGATCTCTGCGAGGACAGCCTTCAGCCGCTCTTCGAACTCGCCGCGGTACTTCGCGCCGGCGAGCAGCGCGCCGACGTCGAGCGCCCACACACGCTTGCCCTTCAAGCCCTCGGGCACGTCGCCGGCGACGATCCGTTGCGCGAGCCCTTCGGCAATCGCGGTCTTGCCGACTCCGGGCTCGCCGATCAGCACCGGGTTGTTCTTCGTCCGGCGCGACAGCACCTGGATCACGCGGCGGATCTCCTCGTCGCGCCCGACGACGGGGTCGAGCTTGCCCTGCTCGGCCGCTTCGGTCAGGTCGCGGCCGAACTTGGAGAGCGCCTGGTAGGTGCCTTCGGGATCCTGACTGGTGACGCGCTGGCCGCCGCGGACATCCTTGATCCGCGCGAGCAGCCCCTCGCGCGGGACCGCGTCGAGCGCGAGCAGCAGGTGCTCGGTCGAGACGTAGTCGTCCTCGAGCTTGCGCGCCTCCTCGAAGGCGGCGTCGAGAACGCGGGAGAACGCGGCGCCGGCCGCGGGCTGCTGCGAGGCGCCTTCGATCGCAGGCTTCGCGCGCAGCTTCGCCGCCGTCTCGGCGCGGAGCGCGGCCGGGTCGGGCACGAGCTGCTGGACGAGCTGCTGGTCGAGCAGCGCCAGCAGCAGATGCTCGGGGTAGAGCTCCGGGTTGCCGGTGCGGCGCGCGAGCTCCTGCGCTGCGGCGACCGCCTCCTGGCTCTTGATGGTCAGCTTGTTGAAATCCATTCAGTTCCTCGTTGCGGGGTGTTGGGTGGTGGACTGGTAGAGGACGATCTCCCGCTTGTAGGAGCGGTGGACGGTCCGGATCTCCTCGCGCAGCTCGCGCTCGAGCCGCTCGGCCCGCGCGCGCTGACGCCGCAGCTCGTCCTCGAGCCGGAGCACGTGCTCGACGCCCGCGTGGTTGAGCCCGAGCTCCGTCGTCAGGCGTTGGATCACGCGCAAGCGCTCGAGATCGGCCTCGGAGTAGCGCCGGGTGCCGCCGGGCGTCCGCTGCGGGCGGACGAGGCCCTTGCTCTCGTACATGCGCAGCGTCTGCTGGTGCATGCCGACGAGCTCGGCCGCGACGGAGATCGAGTAGCGCGGATGTGCGTCCATCAGCGGCTCACCTTCCGCAGCTCCTCGAGCAGCGTGCGCTCCTCCTTGGACACCTTCTCCGGCACCGTCAGCTTCACGCGGGCGAGCAGATCACCCTTGCCGCGACCCCCCGACTTGGGGGCTCCCCGGCCCTTGACCTTGAGCAGCTTGCCGGGCTGCGAGCCGGCGGGAACCTTCAGCGAGATCGGGCCGTCGGGAGTCTGGACGTCGACCGACGCGCCGAGCGCAGCATCG
Source organism: uncultured Gaiellaceae bacterium (assembly GCA_963705515.1). Classification (GTDB taxonomy): domain Bacteria; phylum Actinomycetota; class Thermoleophilia; order Gaiellales; family Gaiellaceae; genus Gaiellasilicea. The sequence continues at coordinate 123,866 of CAVPJV010000004.1, read as the reverse complement.
GCGTAGCCGACCGGGACGTCGACGATCAGGTCGTCGCCGCGGCGGGTGTAGACGGCGGACGGCTCGACGTGGACGACGACGAACAGGTCGCCCGCAGGACCGCCGTTGCGGCCCGCCTCGCCCTTGCCGGCGACGCGGATGCGAGCGCGATCCTTGATCCCGGGCCGGATCTTGACGTTGAAGTTCTTCGTCGTCCGCTCGCGGCCGGAGCCGCGGCAGGTCGCGCAGGGATGCTCGATGATCGTGCCGTTGCCGCGGCACCGCGGGCACGGGTGCGAGAGCGAGAACAGCCCCTGCGAGTCGGAGACGACGCCGCGGCCACCGCACTGGGGGCAGACGGTCGGGGCCGTCCCGGGCTCGGCGCCGGTGCCGCCGCACGTGCGGCAGGCGGTCTCGACCTCGACCGGAACCCGCACCTCGGCGCCGCGGAGGGCGTCGTCGAACGAGAGGGTCGTGTGCGCCTCGACGTCGGGGCCGCGCTCCGGCACAGGCCCGCGCTGGCGCGCGCCGCCGCCGAAGATGCCGCCGAAGAGGTCGGAGAGGTCGAAGTCGGCGAACTGCGGGCCGCCGCCCGCGCCGCCGCCCCCGAAGCCGGCACCGCCCATCCGCCCGTTCGCGGAGCCGAAGGTGTCGTACTGCTGCCGCTTCTCGGGGTCGGAGAGCACGTCGTAGGCGCCCTGGATCTCCTTGAAGCGCGCCTCGTCGCCGCCGCTCGCGTCGGGATGGTGCTCGCGCGCGAGCTTGCGGTAGGCCTTCTTGATCTCGTCGGCCGAGGCGTTCTTGGCGACGCCGAGCGTGTCGTACGGGTTCGTCATCTACTCCGCCACGATCACGCGGGCGGGCCGCAGCACCTTGTCGCCGAGCCGGTAGCCCTTCTGCAGCACCTGCAGCACGGCGCCCTGCTCTGCCCCCTCGCCCGGCTGCGCGAGCAGCGCCTCGTGGACGTGCGGGTCGAAGGCGCCCTCGGTCTCGATCTCCGAGAGCCCGTGCCGCTCGACGAGGCCGAGCAGCGAGCGGTGGACGAGCCTGACGCCTTCCTCGAGCTTCGCCTCCTCGTGCTCGGCCGCGGCCTCGAGGGCGCGCTCGAGGTCGTCGAGCACCGGCAGCAGCTCGTTCAGGAGCCGCTCGTTCGCGCGGCGGGTCAGCTCGACCTGCTCGCGCGCGACGCGCTTGCGGTAGTTGTCGAAGTCGGCGGCGAGGCGGAGGTAGGAGTCGTCCGGAGCCGGGGCGGGTTCCTCCGCCACCGGCTCCTCGACCGCCTCCAACTCCTCTTCCTGCTCGAGCCGAGGATCCTCGGTCACGGCGTCTTCGCCTCTTCCTCGTCGATCACCTCGTAGTCGGCGTCCTCGACGACCTCGTCCTCGACGGACGCGTCGCCGTTGCCGGTCGCCTGCGACTGCGCCTGCGCGCTGGCCTGGGCGTAGAGCACGTCCGCCAGCTTCCGCGACGCCTCGTTGAGCGCGTCCGTCTTCTGACGGATCTCGCCGACGTCGGTCGACTCGAGCGAGCTGCGCAGCTCCATGATCCGGCCCTCGATCGTCGAGGCCTCGGACTCCTCGAGCTTGTCGCGATGCTCCTTGAGCGTGTTCTCGGTCTGGTACGCGAGCTGCTCCGCCGTGTTGCGGGCGTCGGCGAGCTCGCGCAGCTTGTGGGCCTCGTCCGCGTGCGCCTCGGCCTCGGAGACCATCCGCTGCACCTCGTCCTCGGACAGGCCCGAGCCGCCCTCGATCCGAATCTGCTGCTCGTTGCCGGTGCCGAGGTCCTTCGCGGTGACGTGGATGATCCCGTTCGCGTCGATGTCGAAGCCGACCTCGATCTGCGGCATGCCGCGCGGCGCCGGCGGGATGCCGACGAGCTGGAACTTGCCGAGCGTCTTGTTGTAGGTCGCCATCTCCGACTCGCCCTGGAGCACGTGGATCTCGACCGAGGGCTGGTTGTCCTCGGCGGTCGAGAACGTCTCCGCCTTGCGGGTCGGGATCGTCGTGTTCCGGTCGATCAGCTTCGTGAAGACGCCGCCCTTGGTCTCGATCCCGAGGGAGAGCGGGGTGACGTCGAGTAGGAGCACATCCTTGACCTCGCCCTTGAGCACGCCGCCCTGGATGGCCGCGCCGACGGCGACGACCTCGTCCGGGTTGACGCCCTTGTGCGGCTCCTTGGCGAGCAGCTCCTTGACCTGCTCCTGCACGGCCGGCATCCGGGTCATGCCGCCGACGAGGACGACGTGGTCGATCCCCGAGGCGTCGAGGCCCGCGTCCGCGAGCGCCTGCTTCGTCGGGCCGACGGTGCGCGCGACGAGGTCGGCGGTGATCTCGCCCAGCTTCGCGCGGGTCAGCTGCAGGTCGAGGTGCTTCGGGCCCTCCGGGGTGGCGGTGACGAACGGCAGGTTGATCTGCGTCGTCATCGTCGAAGAGAGCTCGATCTTCGCCTTCTCGGCCGCCTCGTAGAGCCGCTGCAGCGCCATCTTGTCGGCGGAGAGGTCGATCCCCTGGTCGCTTCTTGAACTCGGCCACCATCCAGTCGACGATCGCCTTGTCGAAGTTGTCGCCGCCGAGGTGGTTGTCGCCGTTGGTCGACTTGACCTCGAAGACGCCCTCGCCGAGCTCGAGCACCGACACGTCGAACGTGCCGCCGCCGAGGTCGAAGACGAGGATCGTCTGGTCGCCGCCCTCCTTGTCGAGCCCGTACGCGAGCGCGGCCGCGGTCGGCTCGTTGACGATCCGGAGGACGTTCAGGCCGGCGATCTTGCCGGCGTCCTTGGTCGCCTCGCGCTGGGCGTTGTTGAAGTAGGCCGGGACCGTGATCACCGCGTCGGTGACCGGCTGGCCGAGATAGGCCTCGGCGTCGGCCTTCAGCTTCTGCAGGATCATCGCGCTGATCTCCGGCGGCGCGAACTCCTTGCCCTCGACCGTGACGCGCGCGTCGCCGTTGTCGCCCTTCGTGACCTCGTACGGGATCATCGTCATCTCTTCCGAGACCTCGTCCGACTTGCGGCCCATGAAGCGCTTGATCGAGAAGATCGTGTTCTGCGGGTTGGTCACCTGCTGGCGCCGTGCCGGCGCCCCGACGAGCCGCTGGCCGTCCTTCGTGAACGCGACGACGGACGGCGTCGTGCGGCCGCCCTCGGCGTTCGGGATCACGGTCGGCTCGCCGCCCTCGAGCACGGCCATGCAGCTGTTCGTGGTGCCGAGGTCGATTCCGATTGTCTTTGCCATCTGCTTCTCCTTCGTGCTGAGTGTGCTTACGTCATAAAATCTGAGCGTAAGCGTATCAGATCGAGGATCAGCGGAAGACGGCGATCAGCGCGCCACCCACGACCACGAGGGCGGCCCCGCCGACGAGCCGGGGACCGACGAGCTCGTGTCGGCGCAGGAGCAGCGCGGAGAGCGCAACGCCCCAGAGCGACTCGGTCGCGACGAGTGGCGAGACGACTGTGACAGGGCCGCGGTAGTAGGCCTCGAAGAGGCAGAGATAGGAGAGGCCGAAGAGGGCTCCTGCCGGGACGAAGGCGCGGAAGCCCCTCGTCGGGAGCCGCCGCCGGGAGACGAGCAGCCACACGGCGACGGTGACGCCGCCGGCGAAGAGCGTCGACGCGGCCGCGAGGGCCGGCTCGACGCCCGTGTCGAGCGACAGGTGCCGGACGAGGTTGTCGCGCACCGCGAAGACGATCGCCGCAAGGAGCGCGTAGCCGAGGCCGATCCACTTCACGTGCTCGGGTCTGCCGGGCTCGCGCACGAGCAGGATCCCACCCGTGACGATCAGGATCGCCCCGGCGATCACCCCGGCCTTCGCGGGCTCGTCCAGCAGCACCAGCGCGATCGCGATCGAGAAGAGCGGCGCCGTGCCGACGGTGACCGACGTCCGCGACGGGCCGGCGTCGCGCACGGCCAGGGTGAAGAGGAGCTGCGAGCAGCCCGGCCCGAGCACGCCGGCGAGGAGGAAGGGCCAGGTCCCGGCGAGGTCGATCTCGCCCGCCGCGACGAACGGCAGCGTCACGAGCAAAGCGGCCACGATCGTGAGGACCGCGCCGGCCTCCGCGTCCGGCTCCCGCGCCAGCGCGAACCTGAGCGCGACCGTCATCGAGCCGAAGAGCGCGGCCGATACGAGCGCAAGCACGACCGCGTCCACGATTCAACGCTACAACGACTACGATCCGCCGCCGTGGACGATCCGCGCGTACGCGAGCTGGCCGAGTTGATGGTCAACCGCTGCCTCGACGTGCAGCCCGGCTGGCAGGTCTCGGTCCGCGCGACGCCGCTGGCGCGCCCGCTCATCCGCGAGGTGGCCGGTGCGATCGCCCGCCGCGGCGCCTACTACCTCCCGCGGATCAACTGGGGCCCCGAGCGCTTCCGCGCCGACCTCGACTGGGCGCTCGAGGCGCCGCTGGAGCTGCTCGGCGAGCTGCCGGCGATCGAGGCCTACCAGGTCGCCAACGAGGACGCCCGCTTGACGATCCGCGCGCCGGAGGACGTCTACGCCGCCTCCCAGCTCGACCCAGAGCGGCGGAAGCTGCTGCAGCAGGCCGGCGAGCCGGCCAGCCGCCGCGCCCGCGCGCTCGACGTGCGCTGGGCGCTGGTCGAGTACCCGACCGACGCCGCCGCCGCGGAGGCGGGGATGACGCTGCCGGAGTACGAGGAGTTCGTCTACGACGCCTGCCTGCTCGACTGGGATGCCGAGGAGGAGCGGATGGGCCAGATCAAGGAGCGCTTCGACCGCGGCCGCTCCGTCCACATCGTCGGCGCGGACACCGACCTGACGCTCGGGATCGAGGGGCGCGAGGGCGTCGTCTCGGCCGGCTTCCGCAACATGCCCGACGGCGAGGTCTTCTACAGCCCGGTCGAGGACTCGGCCGAGGGTGTGATCACCTACGCCGAGTTCCCGGCCGTCTACCTCGGCCACGACGTCGTCGGCGCGCGGCTCGTCTTCCGCGAGGGCAAGGTGGTCGAGGCCTCCGCCGACGAGGGCGAGGAGTTCCTGAAGCAGATCCTCGCCACCGACGAGGGCGCGAGCCGGCTGGGCGAGCTCGGGCTCGGCTGCAACGCGCGGATCACGACGTTCACGCGCAACGTCCTCTTCGACGAGAAGATCGCCGGCACCGTTCACCTCGCCGTCGGCGCGAGCTACACGTACACGGGCGGCACGAACGAGAGCGCCGTCCACTGGGACATGGTCAAGGACCTGCGTCCCGGCGGCGAGATCTCGGTCGACGGCGAGCTCGTCCAGCGCGACGGCGCCTGGCTGATCTGAGCGCCAAGTAACAATCTGTTACTTGGCTTCCGCAGGGCGCCGGCCGACGAGACGACGCAGCGTGCGGCCCGCCTCCGGCTCGGCGACGAGGATGCCGGCCATGATCAGGGCGCAGCCGCCCCAGCCGACGACGCCGAGGCGGTCGCCCGCGAGCCAGAAGCCGAAGATGCCCGCGAAGACCGGCTCCATCGCGAACGCGATCGCCGTCCGCGACGCGCTGATCCGGCGCTGCGCCCAGGTCTGGACGAGAAAGCCGAGCGCGCTCGCGAAGATCCCGGTGACGAGGAGTGCGCTCCACACCGTCCAGCCGCGCGGCACCTCCACCTGACCGAGCGCGACGGCGACGACGGCGAAGCCGGCGAACGCGGCGAGCATCTCGGCCTGCGTGAACGCGACCGGGTCGTAGCGCGGCGCGTAGCGCTCCATCAGCGCGATCTGGAGCGAGTAGGCGGCCGCCCCGGCGAGCACGAGCGCGTCACCGCGCGGACTGCCGGAGCCGACGCCGGAGAGCATTGCCAGCCCGGCGACCGCGAGCGCGACTCCGAACCAGACCGCGCGGCCAACCTGCGTGCGGAAGAGGAGCAGGCCGAGCAACGGCGTGAAGACGACGTAGAGGCCGGTGATGAAGCCTGCGCTCGAGACGGTCGTTCGCGCGAGACCGGCCGTCTGCAGCGCATAGCCGAGCGCGAGCAGGAGGCCGAGCGAGGCGCCCGCGACCCAGCCGCGCCGGCCGAGTGAGCGCATCCTGCCCGCGGCCGGGACGGCAAGCACGACGGACGCGATCAGGAACCGCACTGCGAGGAACGCGAAGAGCGGATAGATCGCCACGGCGTCCTTCATCGGGACGAACGTGTAGCCCCAGACAGCCGTGACGGCGATCAGGGCGAGCAGCGCAGGCATCGCGCGAGGCTACTAGGCCGGCTGGATCCGCCCTTCCCACGGGGCTCCGAACCACCCCGGGAACGGCTAGCGTGACGCCATGCGCGACATTCTCCCCACCCTGGCCCGCTGGCACGCCGACGGCCGCCGGGTGGCGATCGCGACCGTCGTCGAGCGCCGCGGCTCAGCGCCGCGCGACCCGGGGGCGTCGCTGGCGCTGAACGACGTCGGCGAGATCGCCGGCTCGGTCACCGGCGGCTGCGTCGAGCCGTCCGTCATCCGCGAGGCGCAGGAGGTGCTCGACGGCGGCGGCGCCCGGCTGCGCGAGTACGGGATCGCCGACGACACGGCGTTCGAGGTCGGCCTCGCGTGCGGCGGCACCGTCGGGATCCTGATCGCGCCGCTCGACACCACGGTTGTGCCGGCGCTCGCGCGTGCGGTCGAGCGGGACCGGCCGTCGGCGCTGACGATCGTCGCGAGCGGCAAGCGGATCGGCGCCCAGGAGCTCCACGAGCAGCCAGGGGGAGCGGTCGCCCGCCTGGTGGAGGCAGGCGAGAGCGCGCTCGTGGACGTCGCGGGCGAGGCCGTCTTCGTGCACGCGCTGAGACCCCGCCCGGCGATGTACGTCTTCGGCGCGATCGATCACGCCGCCGCGCTCGCCCGCGTCGGGAAGCTGCTCGGCTACCGCGTCACCGTCTGCGACGCGCGCGCCGCCTTCGTCACCCCCGAGCGGTTCCCGGAGGCCGACGAGCTCGTCGTCGCCTGGCCCGACCGGTTCCTGCGCGAGGCCCCCGTCGACGCCGGCACCGTCATTTGCGTGCTCACGCACGACGAGAAGTTCGACGTTCCCGCGCTGATGGCCGCGCTGGAGACCCCCGCCGTCTACATCGGCGCGATGGGCAGCAAGGTGACGACGGCAGATCGCGAGGAGCGCCTGCGCGCCGAGGGCGTCGACGACGCCGGGCTCGCCCGGATCCACGCCCCGATCGGCCTCGCGATCGGCGCCCGCTCGCCGGAGGAGGTCGCGGTCGCGATCGGCGCCGAGATCGTCGAGGCGACCGCGGTCGCGCGCCGGCGTGCGGCGACCGCCACCGGCGCGGTCTCGCTCCTGTCGGCCTAGAACGGCCGAGGGCGCCGTCGCCGGCGCCCTAGTCTCGAACGTTCACTCCGTCGCGCTACTTGACGGTGAGCGTGCCCTTCATGCCCGCCGCGGCGTGGCCGGGGACGGTGCAGAGGAACGGATACTTGCCCTTCTTCAGGACCGTCCTCAGCGTCGCGCTCTTGCCGTTGCTCAACATGCGCGTCGTCCTGCCGGCGATCTTGAAGTCGTGGCTGAGCGCGCCCTTGTTCGTGACCTTGAACGTCGTCACGCCCTTGCCGATCGTCTTCTTCGAGACCGTGATCTTGAATTCGCTCGGCTTGGCGAGCGTGACTGTGACCGTGGTCACATCCGTCGAGCTCGACCCGCCGAACGCAGACATCGCCGCGACGAGCGAGACGATCGCGATCAGGACGACGAGCGCAGACCCCTTCCGAAACATGCTCAAGAACCCTCCTGTGTGCGGAAACCCCGTGAACTACCGGGCTGCAGCTTAGACGAAGCTCCAGCATCCTGGACAAATTCCGGTCGATTGCGGCGGCTCGCCGCCGGCGACAGCGCCACGTACGTCTCCGGCAACGGCGGCCACCGCCACACGAACCTCGTCGACGACGTCACGCGGATGCTGATCGTGATCCGACGGCCGCGGTCCGCAGGCTAGAGCTCCCCAGTCCAGGGCGGCTAGGCTGCCTCCATGACCCTGGACCGGCTCGGGCGCCCGCTGCGCGACCTTCGCATCTCGGTCACCGACCGTTGCAACTTCCGCTGCGTCTACTGCATGCCGAAGTCCGTCTTCGGCGCCGACTACCGCTTCCTCGACCGCAAGGAGCTGCTCACCTTCGAGGAGCTCGAGCGGGTCGCGCGCGCCGCGGTTGCGCTCGGAGTCGAGAAATTGCGCCTCACGGGCGGCGAGCCGCTCGTGCGCAAGGACGTCGAGCGGCTGATCGCGATGCTCGCCCCGCTCGGCGCCGAGCTGACGCTGACGACGAACGCCTCGCTGCTCGCCGCGAAGGCGCAGGCGCTGGCCGACGCCGGCCTGAATCGGGTCACCGTCAGCCTCGACTCGCTCGACGACGCGACCTTCCGCGAGATGAACGACGTCGACTTCCCGGTGTCCAAGGTGCTGGACGGGATCGAGGCGGCCGCCGACGCCGGGCTGCCGGTGAAGGTGAACGCGGTCGTCAAGCGCGGCCTCAACGACGACGGGATCGTCGAGATGGCCCGTTACTTCCGCGAGCGGGGCCACACGCTCCGCTTCATCGAGTACATGGACGTCGGCGCGACGAACGGCTGGCGGCTCGACGACGTCGTCCCGGCGGCCGAGATGGTCGAGCGGATCTCGTCGGAGCTGCCGCTCGAGCCGGCCGAGGCGAACTACCGCGGCGAGGTCGCGAACCGCTGGCGCTACGCCGACGGCAGCGGCGAGATCGGCGTGATCGCGTCCGTGACGCAGCCCTTCTGCGGCGACTGCACGCGCGCGCGCATCTCGGCCGAGGGCCGGCTCTACACCTGTCTCTTCGGGCTTCGCGGCCATGACCTCCGCGCGAGGATCCGAGGCGGCGCCTCCGACGAGGAGCTGCAACAGGCGCTCAGCGCGATCTGGGGCAAGCGCACCGACCGCTACTCCGAGCTGCGCTCGGAGGCGACGGTGAACTTGCCGAAGGTCGAGATGAGCTACATCGGCGGCTGAGGCGCGCTCCCCCTCCGAGGGAGGATTCCAACCGGCGCCGGGGTACAATCCGACCTTCGTGGCCGCCAGCACCGCAACCGTCGCCGCCCGGCGCCTCCCGCGCGGCTGGGCGCACCTCGCGCTCCAGTTCGCCTTCTGGATCGCGTTCTACTTCGCGTACCAGCTCGCCCGCGGCGTCGCCGACCGCGAGGGGGTCGCGGAAGCGTTCGCGAACGGCGCCTGGATCATCGACTTCCAGCGCAGCCTCGGCTCGATGATCGAGCTCAGCTTCCAGCACGTCGTCGAGCAGTCGAGCCTCCTGATCCAGGCGACGTCGCTCACCTACTGGCTCTCCCAGTTCGCCGTCGTCGGGATCGCATTGACGTGGGTCTACTTCAAGGCGCACGACCGCTTCTACGGCTTCCGCAACATGCTGATCGTCGGCAACCTGATCGGCCTCGTCGGCTACGTGCTGCTGCCGACGGCGCCGCCGCGGATGTTCCCGGAGGCCGGGTTCACGGACACGCTCGCCGCGCACTCCACCGTCAACCACTCCTCGACCTTCGTCGCCTTCGCCTCCAACCCGTACGCGGCGATGCCGAGCCTGCACGCGCTCGACGCGACGATCGTCAGCGTCGTCATGGCGACCGTCGTCCGCCGCCGGTGGGCGAAGGTGCTCTGGCTCGCCTGGGCGCCGTGGGTCTGGTTCGCGGTGATGGCTACCGGCAACCACTTCTGGCTCGACGTCGCCGCAGGCGTCCTCGTGGCCGGCATCGCCGCGGCGATCGTGTACCGCCCCTGGCGGCAGCTGCGAGCCCGCCCGGCATGAGCCTGAAGGAGGCGTACACCGGCGGCGCGAGGGCGATCGCGTCCCGCTCGATGACGGGCCTCGCCCGCACGCGGGTGACGCCGAACATGCTCACTGCCGGCGGCGTCACGCTCTGCGCCGTCGGTGCGGTGCTCGTCTACTTCGAGTACCGGAGCGACTGGTTCTTCTTCTTCGGCGGGCTCGCCTTCGTCGTCGGCTCGATCCTCGACATCCTCGACGGCGCGCTCGCCCGTGCCGGCGGCAAGCAGACACCGTTCGGCGGCTTCCTCGACTCGACGCTCGACCGCGTCGGCGAGGGGCTCGTGATCGGCGCGATCGGGCTCGTGTTCATGCGCGACGGCCACGAGCTCGCGCTCGCGTTCGCCCTCGCCGCGCTGGGTGGGTCGTTCCTCGTCCCCTACGCGCGGGCGAAGGCCGAGGGCCTGGGGATCAAGGGCGACGTCGGTATCGGCTCCCGCGCCGAGCGGGTGGCCGTGATCGCGATCGGGCTCGCGCTGGCGCCGTGGGGCGTGCTCCCCTGGGCGATCGGCCTGCTGGCCGCGACCGCCTGGTTCACCGTGCTGCAGCGGATCCTGCACGTCCGCCGCGAGCTCGCCTCCCGCAGCAGCGGCTAGCGATCTGAGCTAGAGTGCTAGCAGTTTGGCTGCTAGCACTTCTTCATCAGAGCGGACGAGCGTACTCGTCCGCATGCCCGGCTCGGTGAAGCGTGCCCTCGTCCGCGAGGTCGCCCGCCGCGAGTCGAACCTGAACGACGTCGCCGTCGCGCTCTTGGCCGAGCGCTTCGGGATTCCGTTCGCTCCCAGCGGCCGCCGGCGCAAGGCGATCCCGGGCGGGGCCGGCGCCGTCGTTCTGCGCATGCCGCCGGAGCTCCGCCGCGAGCTCAAGGCCGGGGCGCGGCGCCGCAAGCTCAACGTCAACGACCTCGTCCTCCTGACGCTTTCGGAGGCCCTCGAGATCCCGTTCGCTTCCAATCGAAAGGACACCATGGCATCGACCAACGGATCGAGCAACGGCTCGGCCAACGGCAAGGGCCGCAGCAAGGACAAGGTGCGCGTCGCCATCGTCGGCGTCGGCAACTGCGCCAACTCGCTGATCCAGGGCGTGCAGTACTACAAGGACGCGCCGGACGACCAGTTCGTCCCCGGCCTGATGCACGTGAACCTCGGCGGCTACCACATCTCCGACATCGAGTTCACGGCGGCGTTCGACGTCACCGCGGACAAGGTCGGCAAGGACCTCGCCGACGCGATGTGGGCGCACCCGAACGACACGATCAAGTTCGCGGACGTGCCGAAGACGGGCATCACCGTCAACCGCGGCATGACCCACGACGGGATCGGCAAGTACCTCTCCGAGGTCGTGACCAAGGCGCCGGGCGAGACCGACGACATCGTCGGCATCCTCCGCGAGACGAAGACCGACGTCGTCGTCAGCTACCTGCCGGTCGGCTCGGAGGCGGCGGCGAAGTGGTACGCCGAGCAGTGCCTCGACGCCGGCGTCGCGCTCGTCAACTGCATGCCGGTGTTCATCGCCCGCGAGGCGTACTGGCAGAAGCGGTTCGAGGAGAAGGGGCTGCCGATCATCGGCGACGACATCAAGTCGCAGGTCGGCGCCACGATCACCCACCGCGTCCTCACGAGCCTCTTCCGCGAGCGTGGCGTGCATCTCGACAAGACGATGCAGCTGAACGTCGGCGGCAACTCCGACTTCCTCAACATGCTCGAGCGCGACCGCCTCGAGTCGAAGAAGATCTCGAAGACGAACGCGGTCACCTCGATGCTCGACTACGACCTCGGCGAGGGCAACGTGCACGTCGGCCCGTCCGACTACGTGCCGTGGCTGACCGACCGCAAGTGGGCGTACATCCGGATGGAGGGCTCCTCCTTCGGCGACGTGCCGCTGAACATCGAGCTCAAGCTCGAGGTCTGGGACTCGCCGAACTCGGCCGGGATCGTGATCGACGCCGTCCGGATGGCGAAGCTGGCGCTGAACAACGGCGTCGCCGGCGCGCTCGAGGGCCCGTCGAGCTGGCTGATGAAGTCGCCGCCGGTGCAGATCGTCGACGACGAGGCGTACGAGGCGACCGAGAAGTTCATCGCCCAGAACGCGCGCAAGCAGGCGAAGGCGACCGCGTAAGCACGGCACTCCGGCCGGGCGTCGCAGTCCGACGCCCGGCCGGGATCAGCTCGTGAGCTGGATCTCGGCCGGAAGCTCGCTCGGGTGGCTCTCGCGCTCAGGCTCGAGCTCGAGTCGCGTGCGCCGGTCGAAGTAGACGTAGGCGGTCGTCAGCGCGACGAAGGGCATCGCGAGCGCATAGACGACGCCGGCGACGACGTTCAGCAGCGCCGGCGGCGCGTCCGTGAGGAGGATCAGCAGGGCGCCGAGAAGCGGGCCTGCCGACCAGCGCGAGCGACGGTGCCGACTCCGACGAGCGAGGCGACGCGCAGCCAGTGGCCGCGGACGAGCGCATTGCTGCGGCGAAGCGTGTCGACCGCGGCTCGACCCTCGATCTCGACGACCGGTGCGAGCAGCGACCACCGCACCGCCAGCCAGATCGCGACCGGGATCAGGATCGCGGTCGCAGTCAGCACGACCCAGACGCCGACCGCGATGCCGAGGGCGCGCAACAGCGGCCGGAACGCGCGCAGCGCGCGGCGATAGGCGTCGACCGGACCGATCTCCTCGCCTGCGTCGATCCGGATCAGCGCGCAGGCGGTTGCCGCCTGGACGAGCGCAAGCCCGAGCAGGGTCAGCGTGAGGCCGATCGCGACCAGGAGCAGGACGAGGGCGCCGGCCCCCTCACCCGTGGTGTCGACGCCGAGCAGCCCGAAGCCGCCCAGCACGAGCGCCTGGAGGATCGAGATGACGACGCCGAGCGGGATCAGCAGGAGCCCGATCCCGAGGAAGAGTCGTGCGCGCTTGACGTACATCCGGCCGGAGGCCGAGAGCACCTGTCCCCAGCTCCGGCGCCGCGCGAGGCGGAGCGGCGCGATCGGGTGCCAGGTCGTCCGGGCGATGCCGAACCATGCGAGCCCGACGATCACAGAAAGGACGAGCAGCGTCAGACCGGGGTCGCGCAGGAACTTGACCAGGCCGCGAGAGCCCGTCTCGACCGCCTGGCAGAAGAAGTCGGTCGCGCCGGTGCCGAACAGGCCGCTGGTCGGCACGGCGTACGCCCGGGGCCGCCAGCCCTCGGACCAGGTGACCGGCTCGGTCCATTGCTCTTCATGTTCGGGCCGGTGGGCCCGTTGAAGAACGCGTCCTGGAGCTCTCCCCAGCGGCCCTCGTAGCGTGATCCACGGCAGGGCGGCGCCGGCCGACGCCTCGCTCGGAATCGTGATCACCTTCGGCTCGAGCTCGAGGTGCGGGCCGCGCGTGTCGTCGCAGCCGACGCCCTGCTCGCCGGAGCTGCCGACGTAGAGGGCAGGGTCGAAGAAGTTCGCGTGCGAGCCTGCGGCCGGGTAGACGACCGGCCGGCGCCCGTCGACGAGCTCGAGCTTCTCGTCGCCCCAGTCCGCCGCCTCGGCGCCCTCGTGCTGGCTGTAGCCGACGGAGACGGGATCCTCGGTGAGTGCCTCCTCGGCATCGTCGGCGTCGAACAGGAGCTGGATCATCTCCCAGTCGCCCTCGTGCAGGTTGTTCCAGTCGTTGAAGGTGTAGAAGAGCCAGTACTGCAGCGCCAGCTTCCCGGGGTGCGCCGGGTCGGTCGCGACATGGGAGTAGACGGCCGGCTCGTGGCCCTCGCGCAGGCGCCGGTCCCAGCGTCTCGTAGCCGCAACCCGGGTTGAGCGCGTTCCCGGGGAAGTCGAGGTGGTACTCGAAGAGGCCGGCCAGGTCGTCGGCCTTCGGCCCCACCTTCACGAGATCCACGGGATTCCACGGCCCGCGCAGCGCGACCGTCGGCTCGTCGAAGAGCAGATCGACGTCGGTCGGCCGGTACGGCTCGCCGTGACCGCACTCCTCCAGCTGCTCGACGATCCGGACGACGGGGGCGTGGCGCTGCGCGAGCGCCGTCTCGTCGGCGAGGTCTGCGGCGGCGACAGGGCAGCAGGCGAGCGCGAGCACCGTCGCCACGCCGATGAGCCGCCTGCTCACGCCGCCGGGCTCGAGAGGAAGATGTCCAGTCCGAGCCGCCTCGACACGAATCTCGCTGCGAGCTGCCCCCGGACGCTGTTCCCGGCCTGGTCGAGACGCGGCGAGAACGTCCCCAGCCCGCCCTTGCCCGGAGCGACGGTGACGATTCCGCCCCCGATGCCGCTCTTCCCGGGGAGCCCGACGTCGTACAGCCAGTCGCCCGAGGTCTCGTAGAGCCCGGCAGTCGCCATCACCGCGAGCGTGTACCGGCAGGTGATCGCGTCGACCACGCGGTCGCCCGTGACCGGGTTGACCCCGCCGTCCGCGAGCGTGGCGCCCATCACGGCGAGGTCCCTCGCCGTGACGTTCAGGCACGACTGCCGCGTGTACACATCCGTCGCCTCAGCCGGGTCGCCCTGGATCCGGCCGTAGCTCTCGAGCAGGCGGGCGATGCTCTGGTTGCGGGCGTTGGTCTCGGATGCAGACCGGTACGTCTCGTCGTCGAGCGAGAGCTCACGGCCCGCGAACCGGGAGAGGCCTTCCCGCACGACCTGCCACTTCGCGTCGGCGTCCGCGCCGGGCACGAGGCTCGTGGCCGCGATCGCGCCGGGATTCACCATCGGGTTCGTGCGGCCGTCGGCGCTCCGCTCGATCGCCGACAGCGAGTTGAACGCCAGGCCCGTGCTGTTGACGCCGAGTAGGCGTCGGGACTCCTCAGGCCCCAGGGCCTGGCAGACCAGTGCGAAGACGAACGGCTTGGCGACGCTCATGATCGCGAATTCGAACTCGGCGTCCCCGACCGAGAAGACGGCGCCGTGCGTCGCTACGACACAGATCCCGAACAGGTCCGGAGGCACGCGCGCGAGCGCCGGGTAGACCTCCGAGACGGCGCCGTCAGTGGTCGACCGATAGCGCTCGTGCGCCTCGGCGACGAGCCTGCTCGCGAGATCAGGCGGTGGGAGCTCGCCCGTGGAAACGAACGGCGAGTCGCCGTCCACTACGGCTGCGTCGCGCGCGTGTAGGAGGCGACGATCGCGCCGTCAGCGCCGAGAAGAGAGAGCGACCCGCCGTCGAGCCGGAAGCGAACAGCCGTCGGAAGCGCGGCGAGATAGGCAGCCTCCTGATCCAAGACGCCCTCCGGCTCGGCGCAGGCCTTCTGGGTTGCTGCCGGCGGCTCGATCTGGATGCTGGCCCGGTCGAGCGTGAACGACGTCCGGTAGGTGTTGCAGCCGGACGAGCCGGTGAGCGAGCCGTCGTCCGCGAAGCTGGCAGTGATCGTCGTCCCCGGCAGCGGGCTCGAGACGGCGTCGCCGCGATGGAACGCCGTCACCTCCCAGTCTCCCAGCAGTGACGCCTCCTCGTACCGGAGCAGCTCGTTGTGGTCGTCGTCGACCAGGACGAGCTCCGAGCCGTCGAGGTGCCAGCCTGCCACCCGCCCGAGTGCGGCGAGGTACGCGCGCTCGACCGCGTCGGCCGGCGGCGGACAGGCCATCCGGGTCGACGCGACCGTCCCGATCTCCATCGCGTCGCCGTTGACGGAGTACGGAGCGGTGAACTGGTTGCAGCCTGTCGAGCCGCCGACCGTCTTGGCCGCGAAGGTCGCGCTCGGCGCTGCCCCAGCGGCACCGACGTCCACGCCCGCGCTGAGAACCCACGGCACGCCGACGAACGAGTCTGCGGCAGCTCCGTCGTCGCCGCCGCCGCAGCCTGCGGCCAACCCGAGCGCGAGCAGGAGCGCAAGCGAAGCGGCGGCGGCATGCATGTCAGGCAAAACCTATCGCCCCTCACGGCGACCAGATCACCGGGACGAGCAACACCGCGACGATCGCCGAACAGCACGAGCAGCGGCAGGCCGAGCTTCCAGTAGTCGCCGAAGCGATAGCCACCGGGCCCGAGCACCATCAGGTTGGCCGGCGTCGCGACCGGGGTCAGGAACGCGGCCGCGGCCGAGACGGCGACGGCCATCAGCACGGGCTTCGCGGAGACATCCATGTCTGCTGCAGCGGAGAGCGCGATCGGGATCACGATCAGCGCTGTCGCCATGTTGCTGATCAGCTGGCCGAGCACCGCCGTGAGCAGGAACAGGCCGAGGAGCAGAGCGTGCGGCCCGGCGTCGCCGACGACGTCCACGAGCCGGTCGGCAAGCTGCCCGGCCGCGCCGGTCTCGACCATCGCGGTCGAGAGCGAGATCATGCCGCCGACGAGGATCACGGTCGTCCAGGCGATTGCCCGGTAGGTCTCCTCCATCGAGAGCACGCCCGAGAGCACGATCGCGCCGGCGGCGAGGAGCCCGGCGACGGCCGCCGGCACAAGACCCGTGGTGAGCAGGACGACCATGCCGAGGAGGATCGCGAGCGCCCGCTTGGCGCCTGTTCCGAGCGGCACGGCCTGGCGCCGCACGAGCTCGGGCTCGTCGACGACGAGCACGTCCGGATCGGCGAGGTGCTCCTCGAGCGCGCCCCACGCTCCCCGAAGCAGGAGTGCATCTCCGGCGGCCAGGGTCGACTCGCCGGCGAGCTCCTCGCCCTTCCGGTGGAGGGCGAGGACGACGAGGTCGCCGCTGTCCGTGACCATGCCCGGGAACACGGCCTCGCCGATCAGCCCCGAGCGCGGCGGGATCACGACCTCGGCCACGCCGGATCCGCGGGTGAGCAGTGGGTCCGGAGCGTCCTCCAACTCGTAGTGCTCGACGAGCGTCCGGGCGTGGCCGCTGAAGTCGCGCGTGATCGCCCGCGGAGTGCGCTCCGGCAGCAGCCGGTGCCCGAGCAGCACGACGATCAGGATCGTCCCGACCACGAGGGGGATTCCGACGAGAGCGAACTCGAAGAAGCCGAAGCGTCCGACCCCGGCGTCGGCGGCGTAGTCCGAGATGATCACGTTGACCGGCGTGCCGGTGAGCGCGAGCAGCGAGCCTGCGTGCGCGGCGAAGGCGACCGGCATCAGCAGCTGCGACGGCGAGCGCCGGAGGCGAACGGCCATCAGGACGACCACGGGAGTCAGGGCCGCGACCGAGGCGTTGACGGTGATGAACGCCGTGACGAGGGCGACGACCGCCATCGTCAGCACGACGACCCGGGTGCGGTCGTTCCCGACGCGCGCGATCAGCGCCTGGCCGACGAGCGCCGTCACGCCGGTCGCTTCGAGCGCCTCGCTGACCACGAAGAGCGAGGCGATGAAGAGGACGGTCGGGTCGCCGAAGCCCGCCAGCGCCTGCTCCAGGTCGAGCACGCCCGTCGCCCACAGCGAGAGCGCGGTCCCGATCGCGACGACTGCGACGGGGATCCGGTCCCAGACGAAGACCGCCACCGTGACGGCGAGGATCAGGAAGGTGATGGTCGACTGGCTCATCGACCGCTGCTTGCGGCCGGGGCTGCGACGTCCTGCATCGTCACTCCAGAGCTGCCGCGATCACGAGCATCACCACCGACGCGACGGCGAGGATGCCCATCAGTCGTTGTGCACGGGCGCACCAGGGCCGAGGGGGATGCCGAGCAGGTACCAGGCGACGAAGAACAGAGTCCAGATGATCGACAGCACGAGGACGTACGGGAGCATCATCGCGACGACCGTGCCGATGCCCGCGTCCCGCCGGTAGCGCTGCGCGAAGATGATGATCAGCGGGAAGTAGGCCATCAGCGGCGTCACCACATTGAACGGCGAATCGCCGACGCGGTACGCGGCCAGCACTGTCTGCGGAGCGACGTCGAGCCGCAGGAAGAGCGGAATGAAGATCGGGGCGAGGATGGCCCACTTGGCGATCGCCGCCGGCATGATCAGATCGACGAGCATCGTCACCAGCACGAAGCCGATCAGCAGCCAGACCACCCCGATGTTGGCCTCCTCGAGCCAGTCACCGAGCTTGACGGCCGCGACCTGCGCCATGTTCGAGAAGTTGAAGTACGCGATGAACTGCGCGATCAGCAAGAACAGAAACAGCAGGCTCGCCAGGCCCGCCCACGACTTCGTGATCGAGGCGAGCACGTCGTCGCTCGTCCGGATCGTTCCCGCTCCGCGCCCGTAGGCCAGCCCGGCCGCGAAGAAGATGATCGTGATGATCAGGATCAGGCTGTCCATGAACGGCGAGTCGCCGATGATGTCGCCGGTGATCGGGTCGCGCAGCGGTGCGTCGGGGAGCACGGTGAGCAGGCCGATCGCGACGAGCACGGCGGCGGTCGCGATCAGCGCGTAGCGGAGACCTTTCGCCTCCGCCTCGGGTGAGACCTCCGGCCCCTTGTCGGCGTCGAGCGACTCGTCGTCGCTTTCGAGCGCGGGGTCATGCGTGCCGAGGCTTCGCTCGACGATGTACACGGAGACGAGCGTCAGGACGATCGTGACCAGGATCGTCGAGGCGATCCCGAAGTAGAGGTTCGCCGCGAGGTCGATCGACTGGTCCGGGTCGACGAGCGCACTGGCGTCGTTCGTGATCTCGGTCAGGACGCCGTCCAGCGGCGTGATCAGGAAGTTGACGCCGAAGCCGGCCGCCACACCGGCGAACGCAGCCGCCATCCCGGCTAACGGGTTCCGTCCCACGCTCTTGAACGCAGCCGCACCCAGGGGTATCAGCACGAGGTACCCCGCATCCGAGGCAATGCTCGAGAGGACGCCGATGAAGACGAGGATCGGTGTCAGCATCGCTTCCGACGAGACCTTGACGAGCTTCCGGATCAGCGCCCCGATCAGTCCGGCGGCCTCGGCGAGGCCGACGCCGATCATCACGACGAGGATGATCGCGACGGCGGCGAAGTTGCGGAAGCTGGCGACGAAAGACGTGAAGAGGAAGCGAATTCCGTCTGCGGACAGCAGGCTCTGGATTGCCGCCGTTTTCTCCCGGACCGTGTACTCGCCTTCTTGGACGGACGCGTCCGGCAGGCCGCCGGAAGGCTGCGTGGAACCACCTGGTACCGTCTCCACGACGGCGATCGGCGGAGGCTCGACGACCTGGTAGGTGACCTTGATGTCTGCCCAGGCGAGCAGGGCGGAGAGGACGATCACGATCACGCACAGCCAGACGAACAGGATGGCGGGGTTCGGCATCTTGTTCCCGCCGCGCTCGATCGCGCCCAGGATGCGCTGCATCATCGGCGTCCCGGAGGGGGCCGCTTCCGGTGCGCTCGTCACGGTCTCACCTTCCTCGCGTAGGTCTCTGCGAGCCGGCCGAAGAACTCCGTCTCGACGGCCACCGCCTTCTCGAACTCGTCCACCAGCACGCGCTCGTTCGGAGCGTGGATGTTCGCGAAGCCGTCGGTCGTGCCGAGGAGCAGGATCTCCGCATCGGGCGCCGCTTCTTGGAGCGCGCTGACGAGCGGAATGGAGCCACCGGTCGCGACGAACGACGGCTCGCTGCCCCAGACCGTCTCGAAGGCGGCGCGCGCGGCCTCGTACGCGGGGCCGGTCGTCTTCGCGAAGTAGCCCTTGCCGGTCTCGGCCGCCTCGACCTCGAGCGCGATCCCGAACGGCCGCAGCCCCTCGAGGTGCCGGATCAGCGCCGCCTGCGCCTCTGCGGGGTCCTCCTCCGGATGGATCCGAAGGCCGAGCTTGGCGCGCGCGTGCGGCACGACGGCATTGAGCGCCTCGTCGACGGGCTGAGCGTCGATGCCGGTGACGGTGATCGCCGGCCCGGACCAGATCCGCTCGCCGAGGCCACCGGTCCCGAAGAACGGCATTCCCGGCACGATCTCGGCCAGGTCGCGGAACTCGTCGTCGCTGTACGAGGCGCCGGTCCACTCCTCGCGCCGCAGGCCGGGCACGGCGACGTCGCCGTTCTTGTCGTGCAGCGTCGCGAGCGCGTGCAGCAGCACGAGCAGCGCATCGGGAGCGGCGCCGCCGAACTGCCCGCTGTGCTTCGGGCCGGCAAGCGTTCTCACCTGGACGATCACGCCCGCCATTCCGCGGAGCCCGACGGTCAGAGTCGGAACGCCGGGACGAAGGCTGCCCATGTCCGCGATCACCATCGCGTCGGCGGCGAATAGCTCCGGCTGGCTCGGTGGGAACGTCGTGAGTGCGCTGCCGATCTCCTCCTGGCCCTCGATCACGAGCTTGATCCCGACCGGGGGCTTACCACCCCAGGCGCGCAAGGCGCCGACGTGGACGAGAATGTTCGACTTCGAGTCGGCGGCGCCGCGGCCGTAGATCGCGCCGTCGCGCTCGGTCGCCTCGAACGGCGGCGAGTGCCACTTCGACTCGTCGCCGGCAGGGACGACGTCGTAGTGGCCGTACAGCAGCACCGTCGGAGCGCCGTCGGGAGCGGGGATCTCGCCCGTGATCACCGGCGCCGTGTCCGGCAGCTCGAGCGGCTCGAGCTTCTCGACCCCGGCGTCGCGCAGCAGCCCGACGACCATCTCGTAGGCGTCGAGCAGAGGCTGGCGAGGCTCGGGGAAGCCGGCGGCCGACACGGAGGGGATCGCGACGAGGCGGGCGAGCTCCTCCTCGAGCTGCGGCATCAGCGCGGTCACGCGCTCGATCAATGACGAGTTCGCCACCGTCGCGCCGTCGTCTGGCATGTCAGCCATGGCCGACTATAACCCGGCGCAGTTGACGCCTGGCCGAGCTTCTGTCGCTAGTCGGGCAGGCGCACGTTCGCGGTGCCGGTCGAGACGCGCGGCGAGAGCCCCGTCGGCCACGTGCGCAGGTCGACCGCACCGCCCGGCCTGGCCGGGAACGTCGCGAAGGCCTGGAAGCTGCTCTGCCAGAGCCGCACCGTCTTGCCGCGCGTCGACGGGGGCAGAGTGTAGTTCCCGTTCGCGTCCGAGGGCTCCGAGAACGTCCAGAAGTCCTCGCGGTCGACCGTGCGCGTGACGACGGTCGCGCCCGCGACCGGACGCCCGTCCGCGCCGGTGATCCGGCCGGAGAGCCGGTACGTGAACAGGCTCACTCCGGCGGGGGCGAAGCCGCCCCGCGTGGAGATGCGGCCGGTGATGACGACGTTGCCGTTCTTGCCGGAGCTCGCCTTCAGGTCGTTGACGCGGTAGGCGACGGAGAAGCCGCCGGTCGCGGCGCGGGCCGCCGCGCGCTCGGACGCCGTCAGCGCCCTGCCGCCGACCCGGGCGCGCGAGGGTCGGCGACCGTGACGACATGGCGTCGCGCGCCGTTGACGTCGACGGCGGCGCTGAAGCGGCCGTCGGGGCCTGTCGCCTGCTTCAGCACGTAGCGGTCGACCGAGATCCGCGCGCCGGAGACGGGCCTGCCACCGACGAGCAGCCGGCCACTCGCGATCTCGGTGTTGTCGCCGGAGGGAAGCCAGGCGCGCACCGCGATCGGCCCGCCCGTCGAGAGCCGCGCCCCGCCGGCGGCCGCGACGGGCGCGCGCGCACGCGCCGGCCTGGCGGTCGGCGTCGAGACGACGGTGGGCGGATCGGCCGCAGCGAACAGCGGCCCGCGTCAGCGCAGACGGCGGTGACGACTGCTGCTGGCTGCCGCCGATCGCGAAGACGTGCAGCTCGGACGCGACGCCGCCGTTCGACGACGTCGGCGTGCCGCCGACCGTGATCGCGAGGTACTCCTTGCCGCCGCTCAGGTAGAGCGTCGGCCCGGCCGCGATCAGCGCGCCGGTCTGGAAAAGCCAGAGCACCTTCGATCCGCGTGTCGAAGGCGCGGGGGACGCGTCGCCGTCGCCCTCGAACCCAGCCCGCTCGCGGTCGTCGTGACGCCGCCGCGCTCCGGTTCCGGGGTCGGACTTCGACACGCGTATCCGGTGGCACGTTGATGGCGCTGATCGGCCGTGTCGTTCCAGTCTCGAGCCCGCTGACGAAGTTCCCGTTCTGGAGCCCGAGGAAGACGTCGCCCTGGATCAGCTTGCGCTTCTTCTGCGTCGGCGTCAGCTTGTCCTGGATCAGGACGGCGGCCGTCTCGCCGCGGCGTTGAAGACGTAGTTGGTCGCGGGGTCGTAGGAGGCGGGCGAGTAGTTCACGCCGCCCAGCGCGGAGGGGAAGATCGTCACCGGCTGCCCGGGCCGAAGCGGCGGGTGCTCGACCCGGTCGATCACCTTCACCCGCTCGTGCAGCATCTCCCCGGTGCGCGCGTCGAGGGCGAACCAGACGCCTTCCTTCGACGCCACCGAGACGATGCGCCGCGTCTTGCCGCCGACCTTCGCGTCGTAGACGAGCGGCGGCTGAGCGACGTCGTAGTTCCACTGATCGTTCGCGACGAGCTGCTGCCACCAGCGCTGCTTGCCGGTGTTGAGGTCGACCGCGATCAGCGAGTTCGCGCGCGGGTTCGGGCCTGGATGGAGGTCGTGGTAGAAGTTCGGCGTCCCGGAGCCGGTGCCGAAGTAGACGGTGCTCGTGCGGGTGTCGATCGTGACCGGCGTCCAGACGACGCCGCCGCCGATGATCCGCGACGCCGCCGCCACTGCTGCGCTCGGGCGGGATCTCCAGTACGGGTTCGGCCAGGCGGGCGTCATGTCGGTGTTGACCGCCATCGTTGCCGTGCACGCCGTACTCCGGACGGCGCCCCTATCACGACCTTCCCGCCGGCGCAGATCGGCGCGCTCGTCTGCGAGTAGCCGTAGTTCGCCGCGGCGTTCGGGACGAACTGGCTGATCGCGATCTTCCCGACCACCTCGCCGTCGCTCGGGCGCAGCGCGACGAGCTGCATGTCGAGCGTGGTCATGAAGAGCTTGCCGCCGCAGTACGCGAGCCCGCGGTTGGCGGCGACGCCGAAGTTGACGAAGAGGCCGCTGTTCCGCGGCTTGTACTCCCACTTGACCTTGCCGGTGACGCCGTCGAGCGCGAAGACGAAGTTGTTGTTCGTCGTCACGTAGAGCGTGCCGTCGATCGCGAGCGGATACGACTGCTGGCCCCGCCGCACGTCCGGATCGACGCGGCGGAGGTCGACGGTGAAGACGCGGCCCATGCGGTCGACGTTGTCCCGGTCGATCTGCGTCAGCGGCGAGTGCCGGTTGTTGTCGGGCGTCCGGCCGAAGCCGGTCCAGTCCCCTGTGGCGTCCGCCGCCGCGACGGTGCCACCGCCGGCGCAAAGCGCGAGGGCGACGAAGAGCGCCGCTCCGGCTGCGTACCTCATGCCTCGACCATGGTACGGGTGGCCCGGCGGCCCGGCAAGCGCGGCGAGGCCGAACACGAGGACGAGCACGAGCACGAGCCCGGCGAACGCGATGTACGGCGCGAGCAGGATCGTCGTCCGCCCGCTGCCGGGCGGCGTCGAGACCGGGCCGTCGCCCACGGCAGACGCGAGCAGCTCGCGGGCTCGCCCCAGGTCTCCCTCGCGCGCGACGGGCCCGAGCTGGCCGCGTTCGCCGGCGCCGCATCGTCCGGGCGGTACTGGGGCTCGGCCTCGCCGTCGCGATACACGCGCTCCGCGGCGTTCCAGAACTGGACGACGACGAGCTTGCAGCCCGCAGCCGGCGCCGCGAACGGCGCGCTCTCGCCGTCGGTGAGGACCACGCACACGCGCCGCTCGACCTTCGGCGTGAAGAAGCCCCTGCGAGCCGAGCCCGGCGAGGGCGTCGAAGCTCGTGGCGACCCGGGCGACCTGCTGCGGCGGCGGCGACTCGATCGTCGACGGCCTGCTGCAGCGTCGACGCGAACACGCGCTGATCGAGCGTCGGGAACAGGTACGGCAGTGCTCGGTCGGTCAGCCCGGCGAGGCCTGACCGCACCTCGGGGATCGCCGCTCGCAGCTTCAGCGCGGCGGCCCGTGCGCGTTCGAGCCTCGTCGCGTCGGCAGGGCCGGACGCGGCGAGCATCGAGCGCGAGACGTCGACGACGAAGAGCGCCTCGACGTCGGAGCGCGCCTCCCGCCCGCCGTCGCGACTGACCGCGGGCTGCGCAGCCGCGAGCCCGAAGGCGCAGCAGGCGGCGGCGAGGAGCAGCAGGACGGCCGCGCCACGGCCCGGCGCGCCGGCAGCCCGATCGCGGCCGCCGCCCGACCAGCGCGCCTCCGGGCCAGCGCGAGCGGCGGCGAGCGGGCAGCACCGCGGCGAGGCACGCCAGCGCGCCGAGCGGGCTGAGGAAGGTCAGCTCGACGGCGAGCACGTCAGTAGCCCCGCCCGGGAAGGCCGGCTCCGGCGCCGCGCCGCCCGCCGCCGCGCGGGCCCGAGCCCTGCCCGGCTCCGGTGCGGGTCCCGATCGCGCGCAGCCGCCGCACGGCGAGCTCGAGGTCGAACTTCGCCGCGACGTTGGCGTTGTCGAGCCGGACCGCGGTCTCGAAGAGATCGCGGCTGAGCTCGTCGGGCGTCTGCGCCGTCCGCCGACCTGCCGCCGCCCGCCGCGAGCACGCCGAGGAGGACGTCCGCCTGCGCGGCCGCCTTGCGGTCCTCGGCGATCGCGATCGTCGGTGAGGAGCGCCTGCGCCCGCGAGCGGAGGTTCGTCCTCGTCAGGCCGCTGTCGAAGCCACGGCCGCGCCGGCTGCAGCCTCGTAGGCGGCGACGGCCGCCCGCAGCCGAGCGTCGTCGTCCCCGCCCGCGCGCGCACGATCAGCGCGAGCGCCAGCGAGCACGAACGGCCGCCGGCGAGCGCGAGCGGCGGCGAGGCCGAGCCGCGACCGGCTCATGCGCGCTCCACCCGCGTCACGCAGCAGCTCCCGCAGCGCCGAGCGCAACGGCGGCGGCCAGCGCCGCCAGGAACAGCGCGAGCCGCACGTCCTGCGCGCTCCGTGCCGCGTCCTCGCCCGGCAGCGCAGCGCGGCGAGAGATCGGACGAGCGGCGGAGCAGGCGCTTCGATGTAGCGCTGGTCCTCGGGCGCCGCGTTGAGCCCGACCACGCGGACCGGGATCTCGAGGCGCCGGAACGCGAGCGCCGTGCTGGTCAGGCGCTCGAGGTCGCCGACGTCGTCGTCCAGGTCGCTGACGAGGTGCTCGGCCGTCCGCCCGGCCGTTCGCCTGGATCGTGTCAGCGCCAGCTGCCGCCCGGTCGAGATCTTCGTCCCGGCGCTGAACGAGTCGGTCCACGGGCTCGTCGGCACGGCGAGCGCGCCGCCGGTCTGCTCGGAAGGTCGAAGCCGCGCGCGAAGGCCGCAGCTCGGCGGCCGGCGTCCCGGGCGGCAGCGCGAGGTAGGCGGTGTCCGAGAAGACGATCAGCCCGTAGCGGCCGTCGGTGTCGGCGAGCTCGATCGAGCGTGGCGCCGATCCGGCGTAGGTGTCCGTCGAGATGCTCGCCGAGAGGTCGAGCACGACGAGGCCGTCGTCCCGGACGGCAGCGGGCTCGGCGGCGCGCTTCGCCGCGGCCGAGCAGGACGACGCGCCGCGGCTGCGCCGACGGCGGCGACGCCGAGCAGAACGCGCAGCGCGAGCGTCCGCCTCGTCTGGCCGGGCGACCGCGTCGAGCTCGCCGTACGGGATCGGCGTCACCGCGACGACCTCCGTCGGCGATCGCGAGCGTCGCCTCCGGCTCCGGCTCCGGCCGCGCCCACGCGAGCCGGGTCGCCCGCTCGGCGGGCGGCGCGTCGCCGAGCGTCGCCGCGAGATGGTCGAGCGCGCGCCTGCCGGTCGGGCGGCGGCGCGCTCGGCGGACTCCGCGCACGAGGCGCAGCGCGCGCAGGAGCCGGTCGACCGGAGCGTCGGCGCGTCGCCGTCCGCCGAAGCGCCGACGCGGCCAGAGCGGCCGCGCAGGAGCGCGAGCAGCGGCCGCCGCCGCGAAGAGCAGGCTCGTCCGCGAGCCCGTCGCCGCGCGGCGCGCCGGCGCCGTGCGTGTCGGCGCGGTAGGACGGCTTCCGCGCCGCGACCTGCTTCGCCGTCACGCGCGGCAGCACCCGGACCGAGACGCCGCCGACGGTGACGGTCCGGCCCGCGCACGCGTCCGAGAGGCACGCGAGGCGGCCGTCCGGCGAGACGGTCGAACGGGCCCGGATCGGCCGCCTCGAGCCGGAACGCATCGCCGAAGAAGACCTCGCGGTCGGCAGCCGCCGCGGGCGCTGCGAGCACGAGCGCCGCCGCCGCGAGCGACGAGCAGCTTCATGCGGCCCGCCGCCGCGAGCGCCTGCCGGCGCGCCGCCCAGGCCGCGAGCGGAGCGAACGCGTCCTCGCTGCCGACGACGACCGGGTCGAAGCCGAGGTGGCGGAACGTCCGCAGCGTCGCGGTCGAGCCGCTGCTCGTGCTCGCGCGCGAGGTCGCTGCACCTCCCGGCCGCGTGAACCGCGTCGGCGCGACCGCTCCTGTCGCCGGGTCGGCGAACGCCACGACGACGCCGTGCACGTCGGGGAAGCTCTGCTCCCAGGTCGGATCCTGGACGATCGACCGGCACGACGTCCCAGCGCAGCGCGCGCAGCCGCGCCCACTCCGCCGCGCGGACCGGCGTCGAGGTAGTCGGAGAGGACGAAGACGAAGCTGCCCGGCGGCAGGACGTGGCCGTGGCGGAGCAGCGCCTGGAGCCCGAGCTCGAGCGCGCGCGGGAGGCGCCGTGAACGGCGCCGTCCCGAGGCGCGCGCGGATGTCCGCGATGCGGCGCCGGCCCGCCGGCGGGAGCCAGAAGCCACGCCCGTCCGGCGTCGCGTGGTCGAGATAGGCCACCTCACCGAGCGCGTCGACGGCGCTCGCTGCGATCGCCTCGGCCGCCGAGCCACGGCCGCCGGCTTGTCGAGCCACGGCGTCTCCGGCCCGAAGAGGCCGAGCGACGGGCGGCGGTCGACGAGATCGCGGCCGCGGCGCTTCCTGCGCGAGGTACTCGCGGACGACGAACTCGTCCGTCCCGCGCGCGGCCGAGAGCCGCGCCGAGGCCGCCCAGTCGATCCACGCCGACGTGGTCACCCGGCCGGTACGGCCGCGAGCCGACGACCTCGTCGCCCTGGCCGCGGCGTACGCTCCGGCGTCCGGCCGAACGACACGCCGACGAAGCGCCGGCGCGGCACGAGCGGAAAGGTCCTCGCTGGCCGTGCACTCATCCCTGCCGCGAAGCGATCCTCGTCCCAGTCCGGCTGCGGCCGCGGAGCGCGGGCGAGGCAGGCGTCCCAGATGACGCGACCGAGCTCGCCTCGCGGTCGAGCGACTCGGCATCGACCGCGAAGTCGACCCCGAGCACGAGCCGGTGCGCCGACGACGGGCTCGAAGAGCCGCTCGACGTCGGCCGGCACGACGTAGCTCGCGCCCGTGCGAACAGCGCCCAGGCGCGCACCGCTCGCTCGAGCGCGAGGCTGGCGCGCACCGACGCGCCGACCTCGACCTGCTCGAGCTCGCGCGTCGCCCGGACGAGCTCGACCGGCCCAGCGCTTCAGGAGCGGGTCGACGTAGACGTCCTCGACCGCGGCGACGAGCTCGCGCGAGCTCGTCGATCAGCGACGACCGGCCGCAGCCGCCCGAGCGGTGCCGTGCAGCTGGCTCGCCGAGGATCTCGAGCTCCTGCTCGAGCGTCGGGTAGCCGAGCGAGGTGCGGAGGAAGAAGCGATCGAGCTGCGCCTCCGGCAGCGGGAACGTGCCGTCCTGCTCGGGCGATCGGCTTGGCCTCCATGGTCGCGGAGCACATTCCGCCGCCGATGAAGCCGAGGCCGGTGTGGTCGAAGTTGTCGGCGTCGAGCTCGTCGAACGCCGAGAACTGCCCCAGCGTTCCGCTGTAGCGGTTCAGGCGTTTGCCCGGGAACCAGCCTGTCGCACCCGCGGCACCCGTCCCATGGCCGATCCAGTGCTTGCCGACCTGCCCGTGGTTGTTCGAAAGACCGTTGGGAAAGGCCTTCGACGTGGAGAGGAGCAGGATTCGCGTGTTCTCATAGTTGTAAGCCGCAAGCAGCACGGCCTTTGCCGGCTGGAAATACTCGAGTCTGCCTTTCCGGTAGAGGGCTCCCGACACGCGCCCCTGCGAGTGGCCTGTGGTGAAGACGATCTTTCCCTTGGCCGCTTCTCGAGAGCACGAACTTGAACTCCGAGGCCGTGACCTTGATCGTGGTCGTCGCCTCCGACGACGCGTGCCCTCGCGGTGCGGCGCGCATGCGACGAGCGCGCCGAGCGCGAGGATCGCTACTGCCAACCCGCCTACGACGTTTTTCATCGTGATCGTCTCCTCGGTACGTTGAGTGGCGCCGTCCGCGCCCCCACCTCGATGCTGATGACATCTGCTTAGGCAGCACGAACGTGTAGATGTTGTCGTCGCCTCGGGCCGGGTTCGTAGGCCCAGCGGCCGCGAGACGTCGTTGTGGGTCTGGCCGCCGACCGCGACGGACACGTACTGCTTGCCGCCCGCCGTGTAGGTGACCGGCGCCGCGCCGACGCCGGCGTCCATCAGCGGCGACTTCCAGAGCGAGGCGCCCGTCTTCGTGTCGAGCGCCTCGAGGTAGCCCTTGCCGTCCTGGGCGTTGCCCTTGCCGAGCCGGCCGACGAACGTGATGCCCGCTGCGGTGTTCATCGAGCCGCTGTAGCACGGCGCCGGCCAGTGCTGGTGCCACGTCAGCTTGCCCGTCTTCACGTTCAGCGCGGAGAAGTTGCCCCGTGTTGGCGGTCGACGTGTCGCCGACGCCGAGCCGGCCGACGCCGTAGCCGCCGAAGGCGCCCACGACCTGCGACGCCGCCGGGATCTGCTCGAACGCGCGTCGCCCGATCCGTCACGCCGCAGGTGATGAACGTGTGGTTCTCCGGGCTGTACGAGCTCGCCGGCCAGTCCATCATCTCGAACGGCATGCACGACGTACTGCGTCGTGTCGTACGGGTCGTAGACGCAGCCGATCTTGTACGGCTTGCCGTCGGCGCGGTCGCCTCGCGACGGACGTACGCGTTCGTCCGCGTGACGGTTGCCGTCCGTGCAGGGCCGCCTGTTGGCGTCCAGCTTGTTGAAGAGCACGTTGTCGGCCTCGGGATCGGCTGCGTCGGCCAGCTGTTCACGTCCAGCGCGGTGCTCACGCGGCACCTTGACCTCGGGGATCGGCAGCAGCGGCTTGCCGGTCTCCCGGTCGAGGATGAACGTCATCCCGTGCTTGTTCACGTACGCGACGCCCGGAGCGCTGACGACCGTCTTGCCCTTGATCCGTTGATACTTGGCCGGTGAACATGACGCCGTTGTTCGGCAGGTCGGAGTCCCAGAGGTCGTGGTGGGTGTCTGGTAGTACCACACGAGCTGACCGGTGTAGAGGTTCAGCGCCACGATCGAGTCGGTGTAGAGGTTCTTGCCCGGGCCGCGCGAGTTCCACGGCTCCGGGTTGCCGGTACCGAAGATCGCGAGGTCGCGCTTCGTGTCGACGAGCGGCGACTCCCACATCGAGCCGCCGCCGTAGTGGCGTTGTTGGCGTGCGGCGGAGTTCGCGGACCACGTGTTGCCGCCGGGCTGGCCGTCGCTCGGGATCACGCTCCACGTCCAGAGCGCGCGGCCGTTGGTCGCCGTCGAACGCGTGCATCGACGCGCTGATGCCGCCGTTGTCGCCTGCCGAGTCGCCGCCGAGACGATGCCGTTGACGTAGATCGGAGCACGACGAGATCTTGCCGCCCTTTCTCCACGGGTCACCTCGGTCGACCAGAGGACCGTCGCCGGTCCGTCTGGTCAGCGCGACGAGCTGCCGTCGCGCGTGCCCGGCGAAGACCTTGCCCTCGCCGATCGCGACGCCGGGCTTGCGAGTCGCCGGTGCCGACGTTGAAGCCGGCGTCGTAGGTCGGCGTCCACTTCCAGAGCTGGCGCCCGTCGTGCCGTCGAGCGCGTAGATGTCGCCGATCGGCGTCCTGGATGTACTACGTGCCGCCGGCGACGACCGCGTTCGCCTCGAGCGAGCCGCACGCCGCGTTCTTCGTCGCGCAGTCGCCGAGGTTGATGTGCCAGGCCTGCTTGAGCGTGCCGACGTTCGACTTGTTGATCTGCGTCAGCGACGAGTACCGGTGGCCCTTGAGGTTGCCCATGTGCATCAGCCAGTCGTTCCCGGCCGGCGCGTTCAGCTCGGCGGCCGTGTAGACCGGCGACGGCGTGATCGCCGTCCTCGCGGCCGGCTTCGACTGAGCCGACGAGCCGCGAGCCCCGCGGCTACGAGCAGGGCGAGACAGGCCGCTAATGGAAAGCGAAAGTGCCCTGCGCATCCAATATCCTCCTCTAGGACGTGGCAGACGGCGTCGCCGGTGGGTTCGTCGCCACAAGACCTGACTCGATCACCGGCTGGAGCGACAAACATGTCGACCAGAACCTACAGCCGCGCACCCCTGGCGCAAGTGGCTTGTCGCACGATCTGCGCGCCCGTGCGCGGGATCTCTCGGCCGTGTCACGCATCGGACCCATCGCGCTCCTACTCGCCACCGTCCTCGCGGCGGCGTGCTCGGGCGGTCACGCACTGCGGGGACGACCACGCCGCTCCGGCATCGCGACCGCGCCGACCGTCGGCGACGATCACGCTGCGCGGGCCGCGACCGACACAGGCCCGTGGCGCAGCTACCTGTCGCTGAAGCTCGTCGCGGACGGCGTGCCGATCCAGCTTCTCCGTCTGCGCGCCGTGGGACCGAAGACAGTCCCGCCGGCGTGCGACGCCGCGGCCGGCGCCGAGCTGCCGGCCGGCACGCTGCTGCGCCTCGAGCAGCGCCGCCGGCGCCGCGGTCGCGAGCCCGGACAGCCCGGCTGGTCGACGCGTCGGGACCTCCGACTGCCGCCGAGCTCGACGTCCGCGCTGAGCAACGACGTCGCCGGCAACCAGCGTCGGCACGGTCACCTACCGCGTGACGCTGCGCGACGCGCGGGCGCGGGCTCGCATCCTGCGCGACGTCGAACCCGGTCACAGGTCCTCTGGCCCTGGGCAGGCCGAACGCGACGAGCTCCGCGTCGGCCCGCCGGCGCCGGACTCCCGCGCCGAAGAGCACGAGGTCGCCGAGCACGCCGGGCACGCGTTGTCCCGGCCCGCATCCGCGCGCGCCAGACGCTGCTTCCCGTCTCGGCGGTGAACGCCGTACGCGGTCCCGTCGTACGTCGACGTGAAGACGACGTCGTTCGCGACGGTGGCGCAGCCGAAGTTCGGCGACGGCAGGCGGCGCTCCCAGAGGACGCGCCCGCGTCGCCGCGTCGAGCGCGACGAGCCGGCCCGTGCCCTGCGACGGGTCGACGCTCGTGAACTCCTGCCGGTCGTCGCGCTGCCCCAGCCGCAGAGGTCGACGACCGGGACGAACAGCCGGCCGTCCGCGTAGGCCATCGGCGTCTCGACGCCGCCGAGCAGGCCGGGGCAGACGGTCACGCGCTGCGGCGGCAGCGGGCCGCCGTCGTTCCGGTGCAGCCCGACCGGCCGCGCCCAGCGTCGCTGCGCGTGTCGCGGTCCCAGGCGATCACCCGGCCGGCCTTGCCGGCGCCGAAGACGAGCTCGTCGCCGCCGACCGTCGCGAGGATCGGCGTCGCCTCGAAGTCGTAGTCGCGCACGTCGTGCGGCGTCACCTGGTCGTCCCAGAGCAGGCGGCCGGTGCGCGCGTCGAGCACGATGCAGCGAGTCGGTGTAGCGCGCCGGGCCCGGGAAGGCGGCGCCGTTCGGGCGCTCCGGCGAGCCGCCCCAGGGCGTCGGGTTCGAGTTGCCGGCGTACAGCCGGCCGTCGTCGTCGACCGAGACCGGGTACCAGAGCCCGCCGCCGCCCGCCTCGAGCGGGTAGCGCCACGGCTTCTCGATCGTGTCGAACTTCCAGCGCACGACGCCCGTCGCGGCGTCGAGCGCGTAGATCGCGCCGCGGCCGAACGGGCGCGTAGCCGACGGTGCTCAGGAAGACGAGCCCTTCCAGGCGACCGGCGCGATGTCGACGAACTGCTCGCGTCACGCTCGCCAGATGCGGCGCCAGAGCTCGTGGCCCGTCGCGGCTGCGAGCGCGAACGCGTCCGAGTCTGTCGCGCCGTAGACGCGCCGTCGTCGACGGCGAGCCCGTTCGGCCCCTCGTTCGGCGCGCGGTAGCGGTGCGCCCAGCGCAGCGCTCCCGTCGCGCGGTCGAGCGCGTAGACGTTGCTGCGGAGGTCCTGACGTAGACCGTGTCGCCGTCGGCGACCGGCGTCGACGCGAAGACGCCCGAGTGCTCGGCGCGCCGTCAGCGCGGAACCGCCATCGTTCCTCGAGCTCCGCAGCGTTGCCGGCGTCGATGGCGGTCCGGCTGCGGCGCGCGTGCCCGCGAGATCGGCGTTCGGCAGCTTCCACGACGTCGCACTCGCGCCGCTCCGCAGCCGCGAGGACAGGCTCGCGAGCACGCGGCGCCGCAGAGCCGTCGTGCGCGTTGGCGAACCACGGGCGTTGCTACGCTAGCGCGCGTGAAGTTGCGGCTCTTCGCGCTCGCAGCGTCGTCCGCGGTGGCGCTCGTGCCGGCGGCGCAGGCGCCGCTCGGCCGCAGACGACGGCGCCGCCGCCGATCGTGACCATCAAGGTCACATCACCGACACGACGATCGCATGAGCCCGAAGCGCGCGCAGCGGGGCGTCATGGCCCGTTTCGTCCTTGTCAACCGGGCAAGAAGCCTCACACCTTCACGCTCGGTCATGAGCGGCGCGGCACCGGCGACGCAGACCGGGTTCTCGAAGGCGCTCAAGCCGAGCGAGCAGAGCTCACGATCTACGTCCTCGACTACCGCGGCGCTATCCCGTACCTCTGCACGCTGCCCGGCCGACCGTCGAAGCCGGCATGAAGGGGCATCTTCACGATCATCTGAGGCCGGCCGCGCGGGCGTAGCTCAGCGCGGCTGCCACGCGGGCGGCGAGTCGCCGGCGGCGACGTGCGCCCGGTCGAGATCGTCGTCCGTCGCGCCGGTGGCCACGTCGTAGAGCGTCAGCGCGCCCGCGGCGAGACGAAGACGAGCGTCTTCCCGTCGGGCGACCAGCCCGCCGGGCCCGTGTCGTTGACGATCCGCCGCGGCCTGTGCGGCTTCGGGACGTTGCGCCAGGTAGAGCCCGTACTGCGGGCACGGGCCCTCGCCGCAGTCGTCCGGGCCGGTGCTCACGCGCGGCCCGACGTACGCGATCGTCCGGTCGTTCGGGCGAGACCGTCGGCGGTCTGCGATCGTCTGCAGGTCGAGCGGTCAGCCGTAAGTACTGGCTGGATCGCTCCCGGTCCGCGAGTCGACCCGGACGAGATCGGCGCGGCCGACGTGATCAGGATCGACTTGCCGTCCAGCGTCCAGTCGGCCGATCCGGAGGCGCCTTTACGAGGAGAAGACGTTCCCGACGATTGGCTCACCCAACAAGAGGAGCCGTGATCGCCAGATGAACAAGAGCGAGGACGATCGCCGGACGAACGAGGGCGAGAGCGAGGACGATCGCCGGACGAACGAGGGCGAGAGCGAGGACGATCGCCGGACGAACGAGAGCAAGAGCGAGGACAATCGCGGGCCGACCGACGACATCCCATCCATCGTGCCCGATCCGGAGGCGCCGTTGCGAGGAGAAGACGTTCCCGACGACTGGCTCAATGACCGGCAGACGACGCCTTCGGGACGGCCTGGAAACTGGTAGCTCAGCGTCGCACGCGCGGTCGCCAGACCTGCGAGGGCCATTCCGGATAGCGGTAGGCTCGAACGATGGGATCGGTCGCGCTCACGCAGGCTTCAGCCCGCTCCCACGCCGAGCTCGCGGCGCTCTTCACGGCCGGCTACGAGGGCTACTTCATGCCGGTCGCGGTCGACGAGGGCGCGTTCTCGTTCATGGCCGAGACGTGGGATTACGACCTCGACGCCTCGCTCGTCGGCGTCGACGGCAACGACGACGTCGGCCTCTGCATGCTCGGCGTCCGCGGTACCTCCGGCTGGATCGGCGGCGTCGGCATCGTCACCGGCCGACGCGGCGAGGGGATCGGCAAGCAGCTGATGCGGGCGATCGAGGACCGCGCGCTGTCGCGTGGGATCGAGCAGCTCTGGCTCGAGGTGCTCGTCCAGAACGAGCCCGCGATCCGGCTCTACGAGAAGCTCGGCTACCGGGTCGTGCGCGAGCTCGAGGTCTGGTCGCTCGACGACCTCGTCCTGCAGGAGCACGACGTCGCCTCGGCGCCGGTCGCCGACGTCGTCGGCCGGTCGCCGCAGCGGCCGCCCTGGCAGCGCGCGGATGCCGCCGTGAAGCGGCAGGACGACGCGCGCGCTCTCGTCGGTGGCGACAGCTCGCTCGTCTACCGCTCCGGGCAACGGCGTCGCGTCGATCCTGCAGGCGGCCGGCGACGCCGACGCGATCCGGGCGCTGATCGAGTCGCTTCCCGACGGCACGACCGGCGTCCGCTATCTGAACGGGCCGGAGGGCGATCCGGTCAACGCAGCGCTCGAGGCGCTCGGCGGCACCTGCGTCGCCCGCCAGCACGAGATGCTGCTCGAGCTCGGCTAGTCGAAGCGGATGACGCTGCGGATGCCGTCCTGGGCTTCCATCAGCTCGAAGCCCCGGTTGACTTCGTCGAGCGTGAGCGTGTGCGACAGGAACGGTGCGATGTCGATCTCGCCCGCGAGCCAGCGATCCACGAGCTGCGGCACCTCGTCGCGGCCCTTGATCCCGCCGAACGATGATCCGGCGACGCGGCGACCGGTGATCAGGTAGCGCGGGACGATGTCGAGCGTCTCGCCCTTCCCGGCCACGCCGGCCACTGTGCAGAGCCCCCAGCCCATCCGCGCCGACTCGACCGCCTGCCGCATGACAGCGACGTTGCCGGTCGCCTCGAAGGTGTAGTCGGCGCCGAAGCCGCCGGTCGTCTCGACGATCCGCTCGACGGTGTCGGGGCCGCCGAGCATCGTCTCGGTGGCCCCCTGCCCCTTGGCGAGCTCGAGCCGCTCCTCGGAGAGGTCGACGCAGATGATCCGCTCGGCGCCCTGCAGCCTGCAACCTGCAACCGCGCCGAGACCGACGAGGCCCCCGCCGAAGACGGCGCACGTCGTGCCAGGCTCGACCGCCGCGGTCTTGAGCGCGGCGCCGAGGCCCGTCGAGAGCCCGCAGGCGAAGAGCGCGGCGCCCTCGAGCGGCGCCTCCGGATTCACCTTCGCGAGCGCGATCTCGGGCATGACCGTGTACTCGGCGAAAGTGGACGTGCCCATGAAGTGGCGGATCGGCTCGCCGCCGCGGGAGAGGCGGACGGTGCCGTCGGGAAGATGTCCCTTCCCCTGCTCCTCACGGATCGCCAGGCACAGGTTCGTCCGGGTCGAGCGGCAATGGACGCACTCGCGGCACTGGGGCGAGAAGAGCGTGACGACGTGGTCGCCCGGCGCGACCGACGCGACGCCGTCGCCGACGCGCTCGACCAGGCCCGCGCCCTCGTGGCCGAGCACCGCCGGTGCGTAGCCGGAAGGGTCGGCTCCGGACGCCGTGTAGAGGTCGGTGTGGCAGACGCCGCAGGCGACGAGGCGGACGAGGACCTCCCCAGCCTTCGGCTCGGCGAGGTCGACCTCCTGCACCTCGAGCGGGGCGCCGAACTGCTCCAGCACCGCAGCGCGCATCTTCATCCGGACGCGCGCTCCGTCGCCTCGAAGCCGATCACGCGGTGCGTCTTGTCGCAGAACGGCTTCGTCGCGGAGCGGCCGCAGCGGCAGAGCGCGACGGTCTCGCCGGCGGGAAGCTCGTAGGCGTTCCCGTCCGTGTCGACCAGGTGAAACGGCCCGGTGATGCGGTAGGGGCCGTTCTCCCGGACCTTGATCGTGACCGCGGCCACGAGTTCGACTCTACACTCGGTCGAGTGAAGATCTGCTTGGTGACCCCGTTCGCGTGGTCACTGCCACACGACGTCAACGAGCATGTCGCCGGCATCGCGAAGGAGCTGCGGGCGCTGGGCCACACGGTCACCGTGATCGCCCCGTCGGGGCGGCCTGCCGACCTTGCGGCCGGGCGCCGCGCGCTCGCCCGCGGCGGCGGCGCCGACACGATCGCGATCGGGACCGCCGTGCCGGTCTCGCGGCGCTCGAGCCTCGGCGTCCCCGTCGGCGTCCGCGCGAACCTCCGGCTCGCGCTCGAGCAGGGCCGCTTCGACATCGTCCACGGGTTCGAGCCCGGGCTCCCGAGCATCTCGTACCTCGCGCTGCGCGACTCGGAGGCGCTCGGCGTCGCCAGCTTCTTCTCGCCCGAGCGGCTCGGGTACCCGCCACGGCGGGCGCTGCGCGAGAAGCTGCTGGCGCGGATCGACTCGCTGATCGCCTCGTCCGAGACGACCGCCGCTGCGGCCGGCGAGCGCTTCCCCGGCGACTACCGGATCCTCTCGCCCGGAGTCGACACCGGGCTCTTCCGGCCGGGGACGAAGCGGAGCCTCGTCGCGATCGAGCTCCATTCCGGTTCGCTGCCTGTCGCGCGGGCGGCGCTGCGCTCGCTGAAGGAACTGCCCGGCTGGGAGGCCGTGCTCCTGCGGACGAAGCCGCTCTCGACCCGTCCCGCCATCCCGCTCGCGCTCCGCGACCGGGTGCGCGTCCGCTCCGGCAAGACGCCCGAGGCCCGCGCGGCCGTGCTGGCCGAGGCGGCGGTCGTCGTCCCCGCCCCCACCGGCTCCGCCCGGCTGCGGCTCGAGGCCGCGGCCGCCGGCGCGGTGCTGGCCGATCCGCCGGGCGTGCTCGACCAGCCCGAGCTCGCAGCCGCCGCTTTGCAGCGGCTGGCCGAGAACGCCGAGGTGCGCGAGCGCAAGAGCCGCGAAGGGCGCGCGTCGGCCGAGGCGCAGAGCTTCGCCGCCGTCGCCCGTGAGCTGGAGCAGATCTACGGCGGCCTCGGCGGCCGGAAGCGTGTCCGCCGCCGCGACGGCGAGCCGCTCGCCGACCGGTCGTGGATCGTCGCCGACCTGCACATGCACACGTCCTGGTCGCACGACTGCTCGATCGAGGTCGACGAGCTGCTCGACCACGCCGAGTCGGAGGGGCTCGGCGCGATCGCGGTCACCGACCACAACGTCTTCGGCGGCGCGCGGGAGGCGGCCGGGAAGGCGCGCGGGCGCGAGCTGATCGTGATCCCCGGTGAGGAGGTCAAGACCGACGACCAGGGCGAGGTGATCGGGCTCTTCCTGAAGGAGGAGATCCCGCGCGGGATGTCGTTCGCCGAGACGGTCGCCGCGATCCGCGAGCAGGAGGGGATCGTCTATCTCCCCCACCCCTTCGACCGCATGCACGCGATCCCGTTCCCGGCGACGCTGCACCGGCACCTGCACGAGATCGACGTGCTCGAGGTCTACAACGCGCGGCTCCTGTTCGAGGGCTACAACGACGAGGCCGTCCGCTTCGCGCGCAAGTACGGCCTGCCCGCGGGCGCCGGCTCGGACGCGCACGTGCTCCAGGGCGTCGGCACCGGTGCGCTCCGGATGCGCGCGTTCAACGGCCCGGAGGAGTTCATGCTCTCGCTCCGGAGCGCCGAGGTGCTGCGCCGGCCGAAGTCGCTCGCCTACCTGCAGAGCCTCAAGTGGGTCGCCCAAGTCAAGGAGAAGGTGCGCTAGGAGCGAACCGGAAGACGACGCCTGTGGCTGCCGCATCGACCGACGAGATCTACGAGCGTTACCTGCAGAAGGCCATCTCCGAGATCAACGAGCTCGGGCACGAGATCGGCCGCGCAGGTGACGAGACGCACGTCCCCGTGCTCGGCTCCGGGCACCCGCTGGCGGACGTCTTCCTGCTCAAGCACGCGCCGAAGCCGTCGGAGATCCAGGAAGGCGTCGCGTTCTTCGGCCGCGCCGGCGAGGCGCTGAAGAAGTCGCTGCAGCGCCTGCACGTCGACCCGATGGTCGTCTACGGCACGAACTGCCTCAAGTTCGGCGGCGAGAGCTTCGAGGAGGCGGCGCCGTGGCTGACCCGCGAGCTGCACATCGTCCAGCCGAAGCTGCTCGTGCTGATGGGCGAGCAGACGGTCGAGTTCGTCAACGCGCTCGGCTTCCCGCTCTCCGACGAGCTCGACCCGGCAGCCGACGGGCTGCAGCGCTTCACGGCGACGGTCGAGGCGCTCGTCGTCCCGGACATCGACACCGCGCTCGACGAGGCGCCTGCGAAGACGGCCTTCTGGAATGCCTTCAAGGCCGTCGGCGCCTGGTACTCCGAGCTGCCGCCGTATTGAGCCCGCGCCGCTGGGCGGGGCTGGCGGGACTGACCGCCGCGCTCGCGCTCTACACCACCGGCGCCGACCGGCTCTGGAACGGGACGCTCTGGCCCGACCTGCTCTTCCTGACGCTCGTCCTCTTCCCGGCGACGCTGGGGATCGTCTGGCTGCTGCTGCCGCTGCGCGACCACCGGGCGATGCTCCCGGCCGGCCTCGCCATCGTCGCGCTCGCAGTGGTGCTGCACTTCGCCGAGCTGGACGTGCTCAACAACCTCGCGAAGCTGTTCGCGCTCATCTGCCTCGGCTTCTGGTTCCTGTCGTGGTTCGAGAACGTGATGTGGGCGGCGCTGATCGCGGTGATCATCCCCTGGGTCGACGCGATCTCGGTGTGGCGCGGGCCGACGGACTACGTCGTCGAGGAGCAGCCGCAGCTCTTCGACAACGTCTCGATCGCGTTCAGGCTGCCGGGCGAGAACACGACGGCCAACCTCGGACCGCCGGACATCCTCTTCTTCTCGCTCTTCCTGGCCGCAGCCGACCGGTTCGGGCTCCGGGTCGCGTGGACGTGGATCGGGATGACGGCCCTGCTCGGTGGAACGCTGATCCTGACCGCGACCACCGACGTCAGCGGCCTGCCCGCGCTGCCCGCGATCTGCATCGGCTTCCTGCTCCCGAACGCCGACCTCCTCTGGACCGCCTTCCGGCGCCGCGGGCGCGCGCCCGGCCGGATCTACGGCCGCACCGACACGCAGCTCTACGACCTCGATGCGGACGTGATCGAACGGACACCCGGCAAGATCGTGCTGCTCACGCGCGACAACCCCCCGGTGACGGCCGTCGTCGAGGGCACGTTCGCAGCCGAGCCCTCCGGAGACGACCCGATTCCGGGCCGCGTCACGATCGGGGACGCAGAGCCGATCCCCGTCCTCGTCCACGACCTCGACCACGGGCTCGTCGTCGAGCCTCAGGACGAGATCTCGGCGTACCTCGACGCCACGCACCCGGAGCAACTCGCCGCCGACGAGGACAAGGTCGAGCGCCTCAAGCGCGAGCGGCGCTAAGTCCGGTCGCGCATCAGCAGCGAGACCGTCTCGACGTGCGGTGTGTGGGGGAACATGTCGACCGGCTTCGTGCGCACGAGCTCGTAGCCGTACTCCTCGCGGAGCACCTTCACGTCGGAGGCGAGCGTCGTTGGATTGCAGGAGATGTAGACGAGCTTCGGCGCGCCGAGCTCGCCCGTGCGCCGCAGCGCCTTGCCGGCGAGACCGGCCCGCGGCGGGTCGACGACGACGACGTCGGGAGGGCCGGCGCGCTCGGCGAGCTCCTCCAGCACCTGGCCGACGTTCCCCGCGAAGAAGGCGGCGTTGCCGATCTGGTTCAGGTCGAGGTTCTCGAGCGCGCAGGCGATCGACTCCTCCGAGATGTCGACGCCCCAGACGCTGAGCGCGTGGCTCGCCATCGAGAGCCCGATCGTGCCCGTGCCGCAGTAGAGGTCGTAGACCGTCTCGGTGCCGGTCAGCCCCGCGTACTCGATCGCCAGCGCGTACAGCTTCTCGGCCATCCCCGTGTTCGTCTGGAGGAAGGCGTTCGGGCGGACGCGGAAGCGGCGGCCGAGCAGCTCCTCCTCGATCGCGTCGTCGCCCCAGAGCAGCGTCGACGGCAGGTTCGTCACTTCCGAGGGCTGGTCGTTGATCACCCAGTGAATCGACTTCACCTCGGGGAAGCGGCGCAGCACCTCGACGAAGTAGTCGCGCTCGAACTTCTCGCCCGGTGCGGTCACGAGCACGATCAGCACCTGGCCCGTGTTCCGCCCCTCGCGATAGACGAGGTGGCGCAGGTAGCCCGTGTGCTCGGCCTGGTCGTAGGCCTCCAGGTTCTCCTCGCGCGCCCAGTCGCGGACGGTGTTCCGGATCGCGTTGCCGAGGTCGGTCGTCAGCCAGCACTTCTCGATCTCGAGCACCTCGTCCCAGCGGCCCGCCTTGTGGAAGCCGAGCGCCGGCCCCGACGGCGTCTGCGCGAACGAGTACTCGAGCTTGTTGCGGTAGAAGAACTGCGACTCGGCCGGGAGGATCGGCTCGACCGGCGCGTCGGCGATGCCGCCGATGCGCTTGAGCGCGTCGCGCACCTGCTCCTCCTTCGAGGCCGCCTGCACCTCGTAGGCGAGATCCTGGAAACGGCAGCCGCCGCAGGCGGGGTAGTGGGCACACGGTGCCTCGATGCGGTGCGGCGACGGCTCGAGCACGTCGACCGCGAGCGCCTCGGCGAAGCCGCGCTTCACCTTCGTCACCCGGGCGCGGACGCGGTCGCCCGGAAGCCCCCGGCGGACGAAGACGACGAACCCGTTCAGGCGCGCGACGCCGTTGCCGCCGTAGGCGAGCGAGTCGACGTGGAGCTCGACCTCCTCGTCCTTGCGTACGGGCGCGGCCATGCGCCGCAGGGTACGTCAGGTGATGTCGCGTCGGCTGGTTCGGACGAGGCCGGCGGCCCCGAGCACGGCGATCCAGCCGCAGGTGACGGCGAGCGCGGGCCCGTAGGCGAGCAGGTTGTCGCCGCCCGTCCCGTCGGCGCCGTCGAGCGCATGGAAGGGGAGGTACTCCTCGAGGGCATCGACGTCGAGGAGCGAGAAGAGGCCGACCAGGAGCGTCTCGACGAGGAAGAGCCAGACGAGTGTCCCCACGAGCGCCGCGACCTGGCTGTGCACGACCGAGCCGATCGCGACCCCCATCAGCAGCCAGAGCACGACCCCGAGCACATTCGTGCCTGCACGCTCGACGACGTCGCCGTCGGCGAGCTCGAGCTGGCCGCCGTCGATCGAGGTGTAGATCGAGGCGACGACGAGCACGACGAGGATCGCCAGTGCGGCGAAGAGGATCGCGATCAGCACGCCCGCGATCGCCTTGCCCGCGAGCACTCGTTCGCGTCCGGGAGTCGCAAGCAGCGTCGGCGTGATCGTGCCGTGCCGGAACTCGGTGGTGACGATCGTGATCCCGAGGATGATCGCGAGCAGCGAGGAGATCCCGACAAGGTCGACGAGCGCGTACTGGAAGTCGAGCCCGCTGCGCTCGTCCAGCGAGCGGGAGCCGACCTCCGCAGCCGCGCCGATCCCCACCAGGGCGACGAGCACCACCAGGTAGGCCCACCAGCCGCGCGTCGTCCGGATCTTGAGCAGCTCGGAGCGGACGACGGCGGTCACTCGGTCGTCTCCCCACCGGTCAGCTCGAGGAAGACCTCCTCGAGCGTCGCGCGCTCGACGGCGAGCTCGTGCAGGACGATCCCGTTCGCGGCCGTGAGCTCGCCGACGCGCTCCGGCGCCACGCTCACGAGCAACGCGCCGTCCTCGGCGTCGGAGACGGTGACGCCCTGGGCGATGAGCAGCTCGCGCAACCGCTGCGCGTCCGGGGTCCGTACCCTCGTCGCTCCCTGAGCGCCTGCGAGCACATCGGCGATCGCCGCCTGCTGGATCAGCCGGCCACGGTGGATGATCACGACGTGGTCGGCGGTCTGCGCGACCTCGGAGAGCACGTGGCTCGAGACGAGGATCGTCCTGCCCTCGGCGGCCAGCGAACGGAGGAGATCCCGGAGCCACCTGATCCCGGCGGGATCGAGCCCGTTCGCCGGCTCGTCCAGCACGAGCACCTCCGGATCGCCGAGCAGCGCCGTCGCGAGCCCGAGGCGCTGGCGCATCCCGAGCGAGTAGCCCTTCACGCGCCGCTTCGCGGCGGCGCTCAGCTCCACGAGCGCGAGCACTTCCTCGACCCGCGACGCGGGCAGCCCCGCGGCGGCCGCCTGCACGCGGAGGTGGTTTCGCCCGGAGCGGCCCGGATGCACCTCGCTCGCCTCGAGCACGGCGCCGACCCGGTTCAGCGGCCGATCGAGCTCGCGGTAGGAAACGCCGAGGACGGTCGCCCTCCCCACGTCCGGATGCACGAGCCCGAGCACCGAGCGCAGCGTCGTCGACTTACCGGCCCCGTTCGGCCCCAGGAAGCCGGTGACCGTGCCGGGCTCGACGCGGAAGCTGAGGCCGGCGACCGCCTGGGTCTTGCCGAACCGCTTGCTGAGGCCGTCGACCTCGATCACGACAGCGTCGTCACGTAGACCCGGCGCTCACGGGGGCCGTCGAACTCGCAGAAGAAGATTCCCTGCCAGGTGCCGAGCGCGAGCTTCCCGTCCCGTATCGGCACGACCACACTCGGCCCCATGAAGGCGGCCCGGATGTGCGTCGGCGCATTTTCCTCGCCCTCCTCGATGTGCTCCCACGGCCAGTCCTCGGACACGATCCGCTCGAGCGCCACCTCGAAGTCGCGGGCCACGGCGGGGTCGGCGTGCTCGTTGATCGTCACGCCTGCCGTCGTGTGCGGCACGTAGACGAGCGCCGCACCGGCGCCGTCCAGCTCGCCGAGCGCCGAGCGGACGAGCTCGGTGATGTCGACGAGCTGGCTCCGCTTCTGCGTCGTGACACTGAACTCGTGCACGGCGCGTATCCTAGGCAGCCGTGACCGACGGCACTCCCAGTGACCGCGAGCTCGACGGCTACCGCACGGGCGCCGACCGCTTCATCGCAGAGCTCGACGAGGAGTACTACCTCCACTACGCCGGCCTGAAGCCGGAGTTCGAGCTGCGCCCGATCTACGAGCGCCATGCCGACCTGACCGACCTCGAGACGATCCGCCGCGTCGGCGCGTCCGTCAGCGGGAAGCAGAACCTCGAGCTCTTCCGGTTCGGCTGCGAGGGCTTCCTCGGCGAGCTCACGCGCGAGCACGCGGAGAAGATCGCCGAGAGCGAGACGAAGCTCGAGATCCAGCACGAGGGCGAGCCGGTCGGGTACCGGATGCTGCCCCCGACGATCGCCAACACCGCCGATCGCGACACGCGCGCACGGCTCGAGGCCGCGCGGAACGACCTCACCGAGGAGCACCTGAACCCGCTCTACCTCGACGCCGTCCACACGACGCAGCGCGCGATGCCCGACCTGGGCGCGCCGACGTACTTCGAGCTCTACCGTGACCGCTTCGGGTACGACCTCGAGGGCCTCGCCGCGCAGTGCCGTGCCCTCCTCGACTCGACCGAGCGGCTGTACGAGGACTCGATGGACCGTGTCCTGCGCGAGCGGGTCGGGATCGGGCTCGCCGAGGCTGAGCGCTGGGACGTGCGCCGCTTCTTCCGAGGCTCCGGCTGGGACGAGGCGTTCCCCGCCGACCGCATGCTCCCCGCGCTGAGGGGCACGCTCTCCGGCCTCGGGATCGACCTCGATGCGCAGGGCAATGTCCATCTCGACGTCGAGGAGCGGCCGACCAAGAGCCCGCGCGCCTTCTGCGCCCCGATCGAGATCCCGGACAAGGTGATGCTCGTGATCCAGCCGCAGGGTGGCCCTGACGACTGGTACGCGCTCTTCCACGAGGCGGGCCACACCGAGCACTTCGCCTTCACCGACCCGAACCTGAGGATGGAGGAGAAGCGGCTCGGCGACAACGCCGTCACCGAGGGCTGGGCGATGCTCTTCGACCACCTGATCGACGACCGCACCTGGCTCTCGAGCATGCTCAGCTTCCCGCGGCCCGACGTCTTCGCCGCGGAGGGAGCTGTGCAGCTCCTCTACTACGTCCGCCGCTACTGCGCGAAGCTGCTCTACGAGATCGAGTTCCACGCCGCACCGGACGTGACCCAGATGCGCAGCCGCTACGTCGAGCTCCTCGGCGACGCGCTCAAGGTCGAGCCGAGCCCGACGGACTACCTCGCCGACATCGACACCGGCTACTACGTCACGTCGTACCTGCGCGCCTGGGCGTTCTCGGCCCAGATGACCAACTTCATGCGCGAGAAGTTCGGCACCGACTGGTTCAAGCGCCGTGAAGCCGGCTCGCTGCTCGTCGAGCTCTGGGCGCTCGGCCAGAAGCCGAACGCGGACGAGCTGCTGAAGGACGTCACCGGCGCCGCGGTCGAGATGGAAGCCGTCGCGGAGCACGCCCGCGCGGCGATCCCGACTCCCGCCTAGGAGGGTTTCGCCAAACCCTCCTAGAGCGCGCCGCCCGCCGCGGGAGGCGCACCGCTCTCCACACCCGTGTCGCCCACGACCTCGCGGGCGAGAAAGTCCTCGATCAGCATCACGTTGTCCTTCGACCGCTCGACGACAGTCAGGAGCGCGGCCATCGACGAGACCTCCTCGCGCTGCTCCTGCAGGAACCAGTGCAGGAACTGCTCGCCGACGAGATCGCCCTCGGAGCGGGCGAGCTTGGCGAGGTCGGAGATCTGCTCGGTGACGCGCTTCTCCTGCTCGAGCGCCAGCCGCACCGGCTCGACGACGTCCGGGAACTCGACCTGCGGCTCGGCGATCCCCGGGATCGCGACGCGCTCGTCCGCGTCGAGCAGGTACTGGACGATCATCATCGCGTGATTTCGCTCCTCGACCGCCTGGCGATAGAAGTGCGCGGCAAGGCGCGGCAGCGTCTGCGCGTCGTAGTGGACCGCGATCGCGATGTACTGCTGCGAGGCGGCGAACTCGTACCCGACCTGCTCGTTCAACCCCTCCGGAAATGCGGCCATGCGCCGACTCTAACGGGATAGCATCGCGCCGTGCTGCCGCTCCGCGACAACGTTCCGACCCGGTCGCGGCCGGTCGTCACGTACGCGCTGATCCTTGCCAACGTGCTCGTCTGGGTTCTCTACCAACTCCCCGATCAGCAGGGTTCGATCGGCGAGCTCGGCTACCACCCCTGCGAAGTCGAGGGGTCCTGCCGGACGATCGGGCAGGACTGGCCCGTCACAGCCGTGACGTCGATGTTCCTGCACGGCAGCTGGGCGCACCTGCTCGGCAACATGCTCTTCCTCTGGATCTTCGGCAACAACGTCGAGGACTTGCTTGGCAAGGCCCGCTTCCTCTTCCTCTACCTCGTCGGCGGTCTGGCGGCGACGGCCCTCCAGACCTACATCACGCTCTCCTTCGCGAACGAGCTCGACGCCACGATCCCGACTGTCGGCGCCAGCGGCGCGGTCTCGGCCGTCCTCGGTGCGTACCTCGTGCTGCTTCCGCACGCGAAGGTGCTGACGCTGATCCTCGTCTTCCTGCGCGAGCTCCC
The DNA here is from genome assembly GCA_963705515.1 of uncultured Gaiellaceae bacterium. Taxonomy (GTDB): domain Bacteria; phylum Actinomycetota; class Thermoleophilia; order Gaiellales; family Gaiellaceae; genus Gaiellasilicea. Next base: position 79,184 of record CAVPJV010000004.1, on the reverse strand, counting down.
TGCCGGCTTCTTCCTGGTCGTCTGGTTCGGCTTCCAGCTTCTGGACGGCGGCGCGGCGCTGGCGCATCCCGAGCAGCGTGGCGGCGTCGCGTTCTTCGCCCACGTCGGCGGCTTCGTCTTCGGGGCAGTCACGGCAAAGCCGCTGCAGCAACGACAACCGCTCGCCCCCACGTACTGATGACGTTCGAGGAGCACGTCGCCGCCGCGCTGGACTCGCTGCCGCCCCACCTCGCCGGCGCCCTCGACAACGTCGCGGTCGTGGTCGAGGACGCGAATCGGGAGGAGCCCGACCTCTACGGCCTCTTCGACTGGCCCGAGTACATGCCCGCGAAGATCTCGATCTACCGGCGGCCGCTCGAGGAGGACTTCAAGGATCCGGCCGAGCTCGAGGAGCAGATCCGCATCACCGTCCTGCACGAGCTGGCGCACTATTTCGGCATGGACGAGGGCCGGATCTCGGATCTCGGCTACGAGTGACCAGCGCAATGTTGCGATTCCGTTGAGGCGGGCGCGGTTGGACTAAAACAGGCCAGGGAGTCGTTTTAGGAGACATGAGAACGATTCCTGAGATTCATGCGGAGATCGAGCGGCTGAGCGAGGTGCGCGGCGAGCTGTGGCAGCAGCTGTCGCAGGGCCGTACCCAGGCGCTCGTGGACGAGATCAAGCACATCGACGAACAGCTGGTGACGCTCTGGGACGAGCACCGGGCCGAGCGTGCGCGCATTCGCTTCGGCGAGCGCGACGACATCGTGCGCCGCGCTCGGCAGGAAGAGCGCCTGGAGCGCGCCGCCTAGCTGAAGTACCATCGGCCCCTAGATGGGGCTGAAAGGGCGCGGTCGAGACCAGCCCTCCGACGCCGAGTCGGAGCGTGAGGCCCTGCGCCGACAGCGGGTCGAGGCGGAGAACGAGCTCGCCTCGCTGAAGCGGGCGCTCTCCGAGCGGGTCGGTCAGGTGCAGCAGCGCGAGCGGGAGCTCGCCGACGCGCTCGCCCGCGCCGAGAAGCGCGAGCAAAAGCTCGAAGCGTCCGACGGGCGCGGCTCGCGGCTCGACTCGGTCCGCCTCCGCCTCGCCGAGGCCAAGGAGGGCCGCGCGGCGCTCGACGAGCGCCGCGCCGAGCTCGACGCGCGGGAGCAGCAGCTGGCCGCCCGCGAGGCGGCGCTCGCAGCCGGCGAAGCACCACCCGTGATCACGAAGGAGCTCGAGGCTCGCGAGGCGGCGCTCGCGGAGGGCGAGCACGCGCTTGCCGACCGCGAAGCCGCGCTCGAGGCGCGAGGGTTGCCGAGCTCGAGGAGCAGGAGCGAGAGCGCTGGCGAGCGGGCCGAGCCCGAGCCGGAGCCGCAGTCCGACGAGCTCGAGCGGATCGAGGCGAGGCTGGCTGAGCTGCGGGAGGCAGAGCAGGCGTTCGTCCGCACCCGGCATGAGCTGGCCGCGCGCAGCGATGCGCTGACCGAGCAGGAGGCGGCGCTCGCCGAGCGCGCCCACGCGCTCAGCGCGAAGGAGACACCCCCGACGTCGCCCGACCTCGAGGTCCTCGAGGCCAGGATCCGCCGGCTCGAGCAGGGCGGGCGCGTCCGGACCCAGGAGGCGCAGACGTTCGGCGCCGGGCTGCGCGCCCTCCAGGAACGCGGGCTCCGCGGCAACCGCGGGCCGGACGAGCCTCTACACTGAGATCCGCCCCGGGGCGTTAGCTCAGCTGGGAGAGCGCCGCCTTTGCAAGGCGGAGGTCGCCGGTTCGATCCCGGCACGCTCCATCATCAGGACGTTTTCAATCCCGTTTCTGACTTTCGGGAACGGCGGCGGAGACGCGGTTCTTCACGGTCGGCCGGCGTCGCCGGGCGGCGGGCGAAAGGATCCCTCGCTGACCCGCAGTGCCCCCGGTCGGTCAGGCGTAGCGGAGCGCGTCACCGGGCCGGTAGCGGACGGCGCGTCGGATCGGCAGCAGCATGATCAGGAGCGCGAGGACGACGGTTCCGACGAGGGCGAGCGCGATGTTCCAGGGCGGGAACACGACCTCGATGTGCACGCCGACGACCTCCCAGACCATCCAGACGAGGAAGCGGTCGAGTGCGTAGCCGAGAGGGATGCCGAGCAGCCAGCCGGCGAGCGCGAGCACGACGCCCTCGGTCGCGAAGATCCGCCGGACGTCACGTGCGCGCGCGCCGATGCAGCGGAGGATGCCGATCTCGCGCGTGCGCTCGATGATGCTCATCGTGATCGCGTTCGCGAGCGCGACCATGCTGATCGCGACGATCAGCAAGCCGAAGACGGCGATGGTGGTCGTGATCGTGCGGTTCGCGGTGACGTCGTTACCTTCCTCGACGTACGTGATCTCGCCGCCCATCTCGTACCCGAGCGCATTGAGCCGGTCCTCGAGGCGGGTGAACGTCCGGTCGACGACTGCCTGTTCGGGCGAGGTCGTCTTGATCCAGTAGGTGCTCACCCCCGCGGGCTCGTGCAGCAGCGAGCGAAGCGTCGTGAGCGGGACGAAGAGGACTGTGCCGTCCTCCTGCCGGTTGTCGGCGATGCCGACAATGCGGAACGGGGCGGCGCCGCCTGCAGTCTCGAGCGTGACCCGCTCGCCGACCTTCGTGCCGCTGCGCTCGGCCAGATTGCGCTCGATCACGGCGACCCGGTCGCGTGCCTGCTCCTCGTCGGCGCTGAACCAGCGCCCGTCGGTCACGTCGAGGCGGATGAGCGGCTCGCGCGGCACCCCCCAGACGAACGCCTCTTCGCCGGCGAGCTCGACGTCGTTGACGAGCGCCGGCTGCGCCTCGGCAACTCCCGGCGTCGACCTGATCGCCTCTGCGGCTGCTTCGTCGAAGGGCCTGCCGCCCCCCGGCCAGATGCGGACATCCTCGACGTGCTCGCCCCAGGCTGCACGGGTGGTCTTGGTCGCGGCTGCGGCCAGCCCCATGATCGCGAGCAGGTTGCCGACGGCGAGCGCAACGACGAGAGCCGTCGCGAGTGTCCGCCGCTTCCGCCGGCCGACCCCGCGCAGGCCGATCTGCATCGTCCGCGGCAGGAAGCCGATGCGCCGCAGGAGCCGGTCGCCCGCGTCCTGGCCGCCGACTGCGGAGCCGCTCGACTCGAGCGCCTCCCGCAGATCGACGCGGGTGCCGCGCCGGATTGCGGGCAGCGCGGCGAGCGCCGGGCCGAGCACGCCGATGAGGGTCGCGACGGCGACCACGGTCAGGTCGACGCGGAAGCCGACGTCGATCGCGAAGAAGGCCGAGCCGAAGAACGACGCGAGCAGGTTCGAGAGCAAGATGCCGAGGGCGATCCCCACGAGGGTGCCCATCGCACCGAGAAGCAGCGCCGTCTTCAGGTAGACGAGAGCGACCTGCCGGCGGCGTGCGCCGACCGCACGCATGATCCCGATCTCGCCCGTCTGCTCGGAGACGAGCGTCGTCATCGTGTTCGAGATCAAGACGAGCGCGGAGAGAAGCGCGAGGAGGGTGATCACGCCGAAGAAGTCGACGAATAGGTCGGAGTCCTCCTTGCCCGGCCAGTCACCGGGCGCGCGGACGTCGGGCAGGCCCGAAAGGCCCGTGAAGCCGGGCATGGCCGCGAGCGACTCACGCACCACCGCGAGCGTGCTCGCGATGCCCGCTGGGCTCGTATCCCGGAGCCGGAAGGCGAGTTCGCCGTACCCCGACTCACCGCTCAGCGCCGCGACGGTCTCGGCAGTCGCATAGAGGACGACGACGTCGTCGTCCGCGACCTGCCGGCCGCCGCCCAGGTTCGTCGCCTCGCCGCTGATCCGCAGCTTCCCCTCCGCACCGCTCGAACCAACGACGCGAACGACCCCGCCGGTGCGACCGTCGTACATGCCCTGGTTCGCGTTCTGCACGTCGACGAGAACTTCACCGAGGGCCGGCGCCGCGCCGGAGGTGACGCGAACGACGTCCACCTTCTGGCGGCCGAAGTCGCGGACGCCGATCAGCACGGCCGGCGCTCGGCGTTCGCCCACGTACACGCGCGTCTGAACGTGGCTTCGGACCTCGAGCGTCTCGACGTTGGGGAGCGCCGCGAGCGTGGCGAGCTGCGCAGCGGAGAGGGGCAGCGGCCTCGTCGACATGGTCAGGTGCGCCAGCCGCTCGGCGCGTACCTCCGACTGCATCGAGCGGTCGATCAGTTCGGGCACGGCGAAGATCGAGATGCTCGCGACCGCGAGCGCGAGCGTCAGGATCGAGAAGAGCGCTCGCGCCTTCCGTCGGGTCAGGTCGGTGACCGATTTGCGCAGCAGCGCCGACACCGTCGTGCCACCTCAGCCGGCGACGACGACGCCGTCGCGGATGGTGACGACGCGGCTCGCGCGCCGCGCGAGCTCGCGGTCGTGGGTCACGTAGAGAACGGTCTTTCCTTCGCGATTCAGCCGCGCGAGCAGCTCGAACATCTCCTCGGCGGTGACGCTGTCGAGGTTGCCTGTCGGCTCGTCGCCGACGATCAGATTCGGGTCGGCGGCGAGCGAGCGCGCGATCGCGACCCGCTGCTGCTCGCCACCCGAGAGCTCGGCGGGCAGGTGGTCGAGCTTCTCGCCGAGCCCGACCAGCTCGAGGTTATGCCGGGCGCGTGCGAAGCGCTCGCGCTTCGAGCCGCGTCGCGCGAAGTCGAGCGGCAGCACGGCGTTCTCGAGCGCCGACAACGTCGGCAGCAGCTGGAAGAACTGAAAGATGATCCCAACATTGGCGCCGCGCCAGACGGCGAGCTGCTCCTCGCTCATCTCGTCCAGGCGCTGGCCGTCGACGGTGACGGCCCCTGCCGTGGGCCGGTCGATCCCGGTGATCAGGTTCAGGATCGTCGTCTTGCCGCTCCCCGAAGGGCCTACGACCGCCACCATCTCGCCCATACGGATCGACAGGTCAACGCCGCGCAGAGCGCAGTAGTCGACCTTGCCCATCCGGTACACCTTCTCGACGCTCGTGAGCTCGATCAGCGAGCTGCTGAGCGACGGCTCGCTACGCGTCCTCGCTCCAGTGACAGTCTCGGTGGACACAAACCACCTCCCTCCAGAGCCGTCTCGAACATCCCCCGAGCCACTGCATAAGCGGTCAGGGAAGGCGCTCATCCGCCTTCGGCCAACTACGGATGTGGCCGCCACCTGCATTCGTCGCGGGCCTGGCCAATGGTCGCCGCTACGGGAGGCCGAGTGGCACTACCTAGTCGCCTTCGCTAGCCCGCGGCCGCAACGAAAGTCGCTCCTCGTTTTGCGGTTCTCCACACCACGAGTAAGGTGCTCGTGCGGGGTGTCAGTCGGGAGGTCGGTGTGCCGTCGACCTACTACATCGCTTGGTGGAACGTCGAGAACCTCTTCGACGAGGAGAACTCGCCTCGCCGGACCGAGAAGCTGCAACGGACGATCGGCGGCGACCTGGCCGGTTGGACTCCGGCACGCCGCGACCGCAAGATCGCGCAGCTCGCTTCGGTGATCGCGCAGATGAACAGCGGCTCCGGGCCCGACCTGCTCGGCGTCTGCGAGGTCGAGAACCGCTTCGTGCTCGACCTGCTCGTGGCCGTGCTGAACACGCCGCTGCCGGGCCGTAATTACGAGGTCGTCCATGCCGACACGGACGACGCCCGCGGCATCGACGTGGCCTTCCTCTACGACGCCGACCTCTTCGACGTGCCGGTCGGCGAGGTGTTCTTCCACGTCGTGATGCGCCGCAACGCGACCCGCGAGCTCGTCCAGGTCAACTTCAAGACGAAGAAGAACCGGATTTGGTCGGTGTTCGGGAACCACTGGCCGTCACGCAGCGGCGGCCAGTTCGAGTCGGCCGGCTACCGCCACATCGCCGGCGAGACGCTCGGCTACTTCCACCAGCGCGCGCTCGAGGTGCACGGCCCGGCCACACCTGCGCTCGCGATGGGCGACTTCAACGACGAGCCGTTCGACACGTCGCTCGTGACCCATGCGCTGAGCACCCGCCAGCGCCGGCGGGTGGTGGAAGGCGACACGCCGCGGTTCTGGAACCTGGCCTGGCTGCTGATCGGCGACCCGCCCGACGGGACCTTCTACTTCAACAACGAGCCGAACCTGCTCGACCAGTTCCTCGTCAACAGGAACATGGCGACGCAGAACTCGCCGATCCGCGCGAGAGCGGAGACGATCGAGATCCTGCGCTTCCCGGGCACGTTCAGCACGGGCAAGTACCCGCGCCCGAAGCCGTTCGGCGGCATGGGGAAACCTGTCGACGAGAACGGCTTCTCGGACCACTTTCCGATCGGGATGCAGGTGACCGAGGCCGACTGAACGGGACGGGCTCTAGGTCGCCGGCGGCTCGTCGCGCCGGTCGGTCCCGGCGGACCGTGCTTCGTCCTCGGGTGCTTCCATGGCGCGCCGCACGTCATCGCGCGGATCGACGTCGCGAACCGTGTCCTTCAGCTCGCGGACACCGCGCCCGAGCTGGCGGCCGATCAGCGGCACCCGCTTCGCGCCGAACAGCAGCAACAGGACGAGGCCGAGCACGATCAGCTCCCAATGACCCGGCATGCCGCCCAATATAGACGCTGCAGATCGGCCGAAAGGATGACGCCGAATCGTCGTCGCGGCCGATGCCCCCGACCGGTCGTCACCGTACTCTCGTTCCATGAGACGCCGACGCCTGAGCTTCTTCCTGCTGGCCCTGGTACTGCTCGTGCTCGCCATCGGCGGCTGGGCAGTCGAGGGCGCTCGCTGGGCGCTCACGGGTCGACGCGCCCGTGTCGCGACGGCATGATGCGAGTCATGGACGTGACCCTCGCCGACGAGTCGCTGTCGGGCTCCTGGCTGTCGACCCGCCTCGGTGTCGGCACCCACCGGCTCGACGCGATGCGCCGCGCCGGCGAGCTGCTCGGCGTCCCCCGGCCCGGCGGTTACGACTTCCTCTACCCCGGCTGGCAGTTCGCCCCGGACGGGAAGCCGCGGCCCGTGATCCAGCAGCTCGTCAAGACGGCGCGCGGCGCCGGGATGAGCGACGAGCGCCTGTACGAGGTGCTCGCGTCGCGAACCGGGATCTCCGGCGACACGCGCCTCGCCGACGCGTTGCGCGAGGGCCGGGACGACTACGTGCTCTCGGTTATTCGTTCGTCCAGCTAGGGCGATGGCCCTCGTCTCGCTCAACGCCGTCCGCAAGTCGTTCGGCAGCAGAACCGTGCTCGACGGGCTCGACTTCGCGATCGAGCCCCGCGCCCGCGTGGGCGTCGTCGGCGCGAACGGGTCGGGCAAGTCGACCATGCTGCGCCTGATCGCCGGTCTGGAGGAGCCGGACGCGGGCACGTCGGTGCGCCGGCGCGGGATCGTCGTCTCCTTCCTCCCGCAGCACCCCCTCGGCGACGAGCGGAACGCGCTCGAGACCGTGCGCGCCGCCCGTCCCGACCTCGATGAGCTCGACCGCGACCTTCATCGCGTCGCCGAGCAGCTGGCGTCGCCCGAGCTCGCCTCCGACCTCGACCGGATGTCGCGCGTGCTGCGCCGCCAGGAGGAGCTGGTCGAGCGCTGGGAGGCCGCCGGCGGGCCGAGCATCGACGGCCGGGCGCGCGCGATGCTGCTCGACCTCGGGATCGACGAGGCCGACCTGCTCCTGCCGACGAGTGCGCTCTCGGGCGGGCAGCGGAAGCTGATCGCGCTCGCCGCCTGCCTCGCGCAGAACCCGGACGTCCTGCTCCTCGACGAGCCCGAGGCGCACCTCGACGCGGTCGGGCGCTCGCGGCTCGAGCACCTGCTCGCCACCTTCGACGGCGCCGCCGTCGCGGTCTCGCACGACCGCTACCTGCTCGACGAGACCGTCAGCCAGATCGCAGAGCTCAACCGTGGGCGGATCCGGATGTGGCCCGGCAACTACTCCGCCTACACGCTCGCGCGCGAGCTCGAGCTGCAGCGCCAGCAGCAGCAGTTCGTCACCCAGCAAAAGGAGATCGAGCGGCTCGAGGCGGCGATCCGGCGCTTCAAGGACTGGGCGCACCGCGTCGTCGACGAGCGCCACATCAAGCAGGCCCGCAACAAGCAGCGCCAGATCGACCGGATGGACAAGGTCGAGCGCCCCGTGCTGGAGCGGCGCAAGATCGGTCTGCAGCTGCACCCGCACGAGCGCGGCGGCCAGCGCGTCTTCGAGCTGCGCCACGTCGGGATGCAGTTCGGCGGCGACGTCGTGCTCGCCGACGTCGAGCTGACCGTTGTCCATGGCGAGCGGGTGGGGTTCGTCGGCGCGAACGGCGCCGGCAAGAGCGTGCTGCTGAAGACCGTCGTCGGCGAGCTGGAGCCGACCGAGGGCGAGGTGTGGGTCGGCCCGTCGATCCGGATCGGCTACCTCGCCCAGGATCAGGAGACGCTCGATCCCGAGTCGAGCCCGCTCGAGACCGTCCGGCTCGCACACCGCTGCGCCGAGGGCGAGGCGGTGTCGCTGCTGATGAAGTTCCTCTTCCCGTACGAGCAGGTGCGCCGCGCCAACAAGCTCCTCTCGGGCGGCGAGCGAACGCGGCTGCAGCTCCTCCTGCTGATGCTGCAGCGGCCGAACCTGCTCGTGCTCGACGAGCCGACGAACCATCTCGACATCGACTCGGTCGAGGCGCTCGAGGCGGCCCTGGAGGAGTTCGAGGGTACGGTCTGCGTGATCTCGCACGACCGCTACTTCCTCGATCGCATCGTCGACCGGATCGTCGAGGTCGGCAACGGCGAGGCGCGCTCGTACGAGGGCAGCTGGTCGGACTGGTACGAGCGCTCGGGCAGCGTCGCGCCGGTCGGCTGAGCCTGCTAGCGTCGCCGCCGCGCACCTTCGACTAGAGAGAGGGTCATCCCATGTTGTCGCCGCGCCGTGTGCTCTTCCTCGTGTTGCTCTTCTCGCTCGCCCTGCCCGCGCTCGCGCAGGCGGCCGTTCAGCCGAGCTACGACCTGTCGACTCCCGCCGGCAGCCCGTTCCCGAGCGATCGCTGGACCGCGCCCGACTGGTCGCAGCCGACCGGCGTTCGCGTCAACCTCCCGAAGCCCGACTGCGCGGTGCGGCCGTCCGACTGCGCCGACATCGACGTGCTGAACACGCTCGACGGCTTCAACGTCCAGCCGCGGATCTCGATCCCCTTCACGGGCGCGATCGACCCGAACAGCGTCTCGAGCTCCTCGGTCTTCCTGATCCGGATTCCCGACCATGCGATCACGGGGATCAACCAGATCGCGTGGGAGCCGGCGGCCGACGCGCTCCACGTCGAGTCGGATCAGCTGCTGCGGCAGCGCACGTCGTACCTCCTCGTCGTCACGACCGGCGTGCGCGACGCATCCGGTCAGCCGATCGAGCCGGCCTCGTTCCGGAGCGACCTGCACCAGAACATGTCCCACCTGGTACGGGGCCTCCCCGACGGGTTGCGCCTCTCCGACGTGGCCGTCGCCACCGCGTTCACGACCCAGAGCATCACCGGCCAGCTCGAGCAGATCCGGAATCAGATCAAGGCTTCGTCACCGACGGCTGCGGACTTCCGGATCGGAGCTGGCGGCGTGCGCGCGGTGTTTCCGCTGTCGAGCATCAGCTCGATCCTCTTCACGCGGCAGACGAGCACGGCGCCGGCATTCCAGGTCTCCCCGACCGGGACGCCGTTCCTCTCCCTCTACCCGGGAAGTGTCGGCACCGTCGCCTTCGGCTCCTTCGACTCGCCGAACTACGAGACGCCTTCGAAGGTGATCCCTCCGTCCGGATCGCTGATCGGCACGACCCCTCAGGGTACGAACCGGCTCTACTTCAACCTCTTCCTCCCCGTCGGGACGGCGCCCGCGGGCGGCTGGCCGGTCGCGATCTTCGGGCATGGGTTCGGCGACAACAAGAACTCGAGCCCGTTCATCGTCGCCTCGTCCATGGCACGGCGCGGGATCGCGACGATCGCGATCAACGTCGTCGGTCACGGCGGCGGCGCGCTCGGCACGCTGATCGTCAATCGCACCGCCGGCGGGCCGGTCGTGCTCCCCGCCGGCGGCCGAGGGATCGACCAGGACGGGAACACGACCATCGACTCGACCGAGGGCGTCAACGCGGTCGCTCCCTACACGCTGATCTCCAACCGCGACGGCCTCCGCCAGACCGTGGTCGACCTGATGCAGCTCGTCCGCGAGATCGAGGTCGGGATGGACGCCGACGGCGACGGCGCCCGCGACCTCGACCCGGCGCGGATCTCGTACTTCGGCCAGTCGTTCGGCGGCATCTACGGCGTCAAGTTCCTCGCCGTCGAGCCGAACGTCAAGCTCGGCGTGCCGAACGTCGCCGGCGGCTCGATCAGCGAGATCGCGCGGCTCAGCCCCTCCTTCCGCGGGCTCGTGACGTTGAGCCTGCTCGTGCGGACGCCGCCGCTGCTCAACCTGCCTGGGTTCGCCTTCAACGAGAACATGCCGCTGCGGAACCTGCCGCCGCTGATCGACACCGTCCCCGGCGCCAGCGCGATCCAGGAGCAGATCGAATGGTCGGAGTGGGCGACCGAGTCGGGCAATCCGGCGGCCTACGCCGTGCATCTGCGCGCGCGGCCACTGGCCGGCATGCCGGCGAAGCAGGTGATCCTCCAGTACGCACGCGGCGACCAGACGGTGCCGAACCCGACGACGTCGGCAATCATCCGCGCCGGCTCGCTCCAGGATCGGACCACGGCCTTCCGGAACGACCTCGCGTGGGCCGCCGATCCGACCTTCCCGAAGAACCCGCACACGTTCCTGACCCGGGTCCCGGGTCTCGCACCCGCCGGCGCGGCGGCTGTCGCGCTCGCGGGCCAGGAGCAGATCGCGCTGTTCTTCGCCTCCGGCGGAGCGACGGTGATCGATCCGGACGGCGCCGGGCCGTTGTTCGAGACGCCGCTGAGCGTGCCGCCCTGGGAGGACCTGGCCTACATCCCGTAGCCATAAGGTTCCAGCGTGCGCGAGCTGCTGGAACTGCTCGAAGCGGGGCCAAGTAACAGTTTGTTACTTGGCCTCGCGTGGCTCGCGGGACAGGAAGTCGAGCTCGACCCCGAGCAGGTGAAGGCGGCGACTCGCCGGGCCGAGCTGCTGCTCGCGACCGGCGGCGATCCGCGCCGGGAGCTCGACCTCGACGGGCGCGCGGTCGCGTCGATGGCCGAGGACCTGGACGACCCCGACGCGCGTGACCGCTTCGAGGATGCGCTGGCCCGGCTCACCGCCGACTCGGAGGGGTTGGCGGCGGTGAGCGACGGGCTGGCGCGGCTGCGGGCGCAGCCTGACCTCGCCTGGCGGAGCTACGCTGGCGCGCTGCTTGCCGAGGCGATCGGGGAGGACTGAGGCTCGAGCGGCTCGAGCTCCGACATCTTTCCGACCGAGCGGAGCGGCGAGATCAGGATCGGGACGATCGTGAGCAGGCCGCCGAGGGCGCCGACGACCATCGTCTCGCGCAGCCCGATCGTCGAGGCGAGCGCGCCGCCGGTGATCCCGCCGAGCGGCACGACTCCCCAGACGACGAACCGGCGGGACGCATTGGCGCGGCCGAGAATCCGGTCCGGCGTGATCGCCTGGATCAGGCTGATCGCGGTGACGTTGTAGAGGATCCCGCCGAACCCGATCACGATCATGGCGAGGACGATGAGCGGCAGGGCGTACGCCTGGGGCGCGAATGCGATCAGCATCGTGCCCGGCCCGAACAGGCACGAGGCGAGCAGGATCGTCCGCCCGACGCCGAGCCGGTCGCCGATCCGCTTGGCGGTGAGCGCCGACGCGAGCGTGCCGAGGTTGCCGATCGCGAGCGCGATCCCGATCGTGCCCGCGGACAGGTCGAGCTCGCGGACGGCGTAGACGAGCAGGATCGAGAACACGACCTGGCCGAAGAAGTTCGAGATGCGCCGTCATCGCCACCATCGTGCGCTGGTAGGGATGCCCGAAGACGTAGCGGAGGCCCTCACCGAGCTCGGCCCGAAGCGACCGGCGCTCGGCGCGCGGCGGCGCCTCCTCCTGCTTGCGGATCCCGACGAGCAGCAGCGCGGAGACCGCGTAGCTGACGGAGTCGACGAGCACGGCGACCGGGGCGGTGAGCAGTGCGATGAGACCGCCGGCCATGCCCGGGCCGGCGATGTTCGCGGCCGCACGGCTGATCTCGAGCTTGGAGTTCGCCTCGACGACGTCGTCTCTGCCGACGAGCGCGGGGATGTAGGACTGGTACGCGACGTCGAAGAAGACGGTGCAGGTGCCGACGGCGAAGCCGACGACATAGAGCTGCCAGATCGTCAGGCCGCCGACCCAGTAGACGATCGGCACCGACAGGAGCGCGACCGCCCGGCCGACGTTGCCGAGCACGAGGATCGGCTTCCGCCGCAGACGATCGACCCAGACGCCTGCCGGAAGTGTGAAGAGCAGGAAGGGCAGGAACTCGACGCTCGTCAGCGCCGCGACCTTGAAGGCGCTCTCCTCGAGCACGATGATCGCGACGAGCGGCAGCGCCAGCAGCGAGACCTGCGTCCCGAACTGGCTGATGGTCTCCGCCCCCCACAGGGAGAGGAAGTCGCGATGCCGCCAGAGACCGCCCGGCTTGCGCACTACGCGACGGCCTCGGCCGCGCGGGTGATCCGCACGTCGCCGCTGACGGTACGGACGCGAAGATTCGCCTCCGGCCCGTCGGCACGCGCCGGCGTGTCGCTGACGTCGAGCTCCGAGCCGACCGAGCCACTCACCGAGCTGACGTCGAGCTTGACGCGAAGGCCGCGGCGCATCGCGACGACGACGTCGCCCGACACGGCCTTCAAGCCGACCTCGCCCGGCCCGGCGGCCCTGACGAGCAGGTCGCCGGAGACGGTGCCGGCCGTGACGTCGCCGAAGACCTCGCCCAGGACGACGTCGCCGGAGACGGAGTTGACGCCGAGCCCGTTCATCGCGGTGCGCAGGTCGACGTCGCCGGAGACGGTGTTCAGGCTGACGCGGCCCTCGACGTGCTCGACCCTGAGGTCGCCGCTAGCGCTCTTCGCCTCAAGTGCGCCCCGGATCCGCTCGAGGCGGAGGTCGCCGGACGCCGTACGGATGCGCGCCTCCCCGAGCGTGCCGTGCGTGCGGACGTCGGCCGAGGCGGTGTCGCAATCCAGATCCGAGCCCTCAGGGCAGGTGATCCTGACGCTGACCTTGGCCGAGCCCATGCCCCAGCTGCCGATCGAGATCGACCAGCTGCGGCCCTCGAGCTCGACGAAGACCTCGTCGCCGCGGGCGCCGACGTTCGCCTTCTCGATCGCCTGCCGCGTCGCGTCGGAGTCGTTCAGCGGCACCAGCTCGACGGTGGTCTCGGCGACGTCCGCGGTCTCGACCTGGACGTCGCCGGCGGGATTGCGAACCTTCAGCCGCGCGCGTTCGGTGGGGAAGCTAGGCATTGCGCTTGCTCCGGCGGCGGCGGGTGGGCCTCACGATCCGGTCGTCGTGCACCGGGACCTGCGGAGCGCAGTAGTCGGGGACGAGCAGGACGCCTGCGCCGTACGGGATCGGGTAGAGGCGTGACATGTGAGCTCCTTTCAGCTCTCTGCGAAGCCGGTCAGGCGCCGGCCCGCGCGGACGGAACGGGTCTCGAGACCGCGCGCAAGTGCGCGCACGATCCACGAGTTGACGGAAAGGCTCTCGCGTGCGGCGGCAAGCTCGACCTGCGCCTTGAGCGAGTCGGAGATGCGGAGCGTGATGCGGGCGGTCAGGGCGTCGTCGGACGCGGCGGCCGGCTCGGCCTCCTCGTCCTCGACGTAGACGAGCTCGGGCTCGCGGCCGGCGAGGCGAACCTCGACGCGACCGGGGACCTGGGAGTTGAGCGACAGCGCGACCTCGCTGAGGAGGTCGAGCAGCCGCAGCTGGAGCGACGACTCGAGCGCCTGCGCGAGCCGCTGCCCGGCTTCCTGAGCGGCCTCGCTCCCCGCCAGGGCGGCGGCGTTGGCGAGGTCTTCCTGAAGCGCCTGGACATACGGTGCCATCTGCATGACGTAACTATGACATCATTTTAATGTCGTGTCAAGTCACATTCGCTGTCAGACGTCTGTCGCGACGATGTCGGCCTCGAAACCGCACTGCAAAGCCATGGAGGCAACGTCTCCAGGCTCGGTGGAACGAATTCCGGCCAGGGCCGCTGCTATCGTCAAAGCCTGTCCCGCGTCGCCCGAGGCGCGCAGGCGACGGCCCGGTGTGGCCGCGCGCACGGACGCGAATCGCTCATGGACCACGTCGATCCCCCCGATCTCCAACTCCGGCCGACCTTGCGCCGGCTATTCCCGCTCTGGTGGGAGCAGCGCCGCCTGGTCGGGCTCGGCCTGACGTTCGCGCTCGCCTTCACGGCGCTGTCGATCTCGATCCCGCTCCTGATCCAGCGCGTCGTCGACGACGCGATCGTCGGCGAAAACGACGAGCTGCTGCTGCCCTACCTCGGCGCCATCATCCTGCTGGCGTCGCTGCGCTTCGTCGTCAACTTCTCCCGCCGCTTCGCGACCGCCCGAGTCGGGATCGCCGTCGAGGCGCGGCTGCGCGGGATGCTCTACCACGCCTACCTCACGTATCCGCGCGCCTTCTTCGACCGGCACGCGACGGGCGAGGTGATCTCGCGCGCGACGAACGACATCTATCCCGTTCGCTACTTCATCGGCTGGGGCGTCGTCCAGGGCGTCCAGAGCGCAATGATGATCGTCGGCGCGGCGATCGTCCTCACCACCGTGAACGCGCGGCTCGCGCTGTACGCGGCGCTCGCGATGCCCCCGATCGCGATCCTGACCTTCATCTTCGCGCACAGGCTCTTCCCGATCTCGCGGCTGGTGCAGGCGCGCAAAGGCAACCTCGCCGAGGCGACCGACGAGGCGGTCGTCGGGATCGAGATGGTGCAGGCATTCGGGCGCGAGGACGATGTGCGAACACGCTTCCTCGGGCGTGCCGAGGCAGTCCGGCACGAGACGATGCGGGCGGCCTCGGTCGAGGCGTACTTCCTCCCCGGCCTCCTCTTCCTGCCGTCGCTCGGGATCGCCGCAGTGCTCCTCTTCGGCGGCCGCGACGTGATCGCAGGCGAGCTGACGATCGGCGAGTTCATGCTCTTCATCTCGCTCCTGCTCATGCTCGTCTGGCCGCTCGAGGCGCTCGGTTGGATCATCAACCTCGGCCAGCGCGCGGTCGCATCGGCCGGGCGGAGCTTCGCCTGGCTGGACGGGATCGAGCCGCTGCCCGAGTCCGCCGATCCGAAGCCGCTTCCGACGGGACCGCTCCGCATCGACTTTGAGGACGTCCACTTCGCCTACGGCACCGAGGCCGAGGTGCTGCGTGGGGTCGGCCTCGCCGTCGAGCCGGGCGAGATCGTCGCCGTCTGCGGCCCGACGGGCGCCGGCAAGACGACGCTGCTCAACCTGTTGCCGCGCTTCTACGATCCGACAGGCGGCCGCGTCCTCGTCGGTGGCGTCGACACGCGCGACGTCCCGGTGACCGAGCTGCGCAACGCGGTCGCGATCGTGACGCAGAGGCCCGTCCTCTTCTCCGTGCTCCTGCGCGAGAACCTGCTCTCCGCACGCCCCGACGCGGACTGGGACGACGTGCTCGCCGCGTGCGACGCCGCCGGCGTCTCGGCGTTCGTCGACGACCTGCCCGAGGGCTACGACACCCTGATCGGCGAACGTGGCGTCAACCTCTCCGGGGGCCAGCGACAGCGGGTCGCGCTCGCGCGGGCGCTGCTCGCCGGCGCCCGCGTCCTCGTCCTCGACGACCCGATGTCGGCCGTCGACACGGAGACCGAGCGCCTGCTGGTCGAGAACCTGCGCCCGGCGGTCGCCGGCCGCACCGTGCTCGTCGCCACTCAGCGGCTCTCGACGATCGGCGTCGCCGATCGCGCCGTCGTCCTGGACGAGGGCCGGATCGTCGAGCAGGGCCGGCCGGCAGCGCTGCTCGCGGCGGGCGGCCTCTTCACCGCCCTCTTCGGAGACGAGTCCGTTGCCGCGTAGGCATCGCACCGGCCTCTCGCGGCTCCTCCCCTACGCCGCCGAGCGCAAGGGGCAGATGACCCTGATCGGCATCCTCGCCGCCCTGTCCGCCGCCGCGCCCGTGGCCGGCTGGCTCCTGGTGGAGGACGCGATCGACAACGGCATCCGCGCCGGTGACGACGAACGGCTCATGCTCGCGGTGGCGGCCTATGTCGCCGTCAACGCCGCGGCGTGGGTGCTCGGGACGGGGACGTGGCTCGGGCTCGCGAGCGCCGGCCAGCGGATCGTGCTCGAGCTTCGGCGCGACCTCTTCACGCACCTCACCTCCCTGTCGCTGCGCTACTTCTCGCAGCAGAAGGCCGGCTGGATCATCTCGCGGCTGAACAGCGATGTCGACGCGCTCTCCGACGTGCTCAACCAGGGGCTGACGACACTCGTCGTCAACACGCTCACGCTCGTGGCAGCGGTGGGCGGCCTCTTCCTGCTCGACTGGCGGCTCGGGCTGGTCGCCCTCTGCATCCTCCCGCCGGGCATCGTCGTCACACGCTGGTTCCAGCGTGTCTCCCACGTCGCCGCCGCCGACGTCCGAACGAGGATTGCGATCGTGACGGCGCAGCTGGCGGAGTCCGTCGCCGGGATGGCCGTGATCCAGGCGTTCAACCGCGAGCGCGCGTTCCAGGCCGAGTTCGACGGCCTCAACGAGGAGAACCGCGTCGCGAACGTGCACGTGCAGAAGATCTACTCCGTCTTCTTCCCGGCGATCGAGCTGCTCGGCGCGATCGCCACCGGCGCAGTGCTCTTCGCTGGCGCCCAGTTCATCGGCGGCGACTCGATGGAGATCGGAACGCTGATCGCGGCCGTCGGCCTACTGGCACTCGTCTTCCAGCCGCTCCAGGAGCTCTCGGAGCTCTACGGCCAGGTGCAGGCAGCGAGCGCGGCAATGGACAAGATCAGCTCGGTCCTCGACGCGGAGATCGACGTCGCCGACAAGCGCGGCGCCCGGCCGCTGGGCAGGATCGACGGCCGGCTCGAGCTCGACGACGTCACCTTCGCGTACGGGAAGGAGCCGGTGCTGCACGAGATCGCGATCTCCGTCCCGCCCGGCGGCTGCATCGCGCTCGTCGGCGAGTCCGGCGGCGGCAAGTCGACCACCGCGAAGCTGATCGCCCGCTTCTACGACCCCGACGAGGGCGCCGTGCGGGTCGACGGAACGGATCTCCGCGATGTCGAGCTCGTCGGCTACCGGCGCCAGCTCGGCGTCGTCCTGCAGGACCCGTTCCTCTTCAGCGGCACGATCGCCGACAACATCCGCTTCGCCAAGCCGGACGCCTCGGACGAGGAAGTGCAGGCGACGGCGGCGGCGGTCGGAGTCGACCGCGTCGCGGCTCGTCTCGACCACGGGCTCGACCACGTCGTCCGCGAGGGCGGCGCCGGCCTGTCGGCTGGCGAGCGGCAGCTGATCTCGATCGCCCGGGCGCTGCTCGCCGACCCGCGGATCCTGATCCTCGACGAGGCGACCTCCAACATCGACCGGCCAACCGAGATCGTGATCGAGAAGGCGTTCGACCGGCTCCTGGCCGGCAGGACGTCGATCATCATCGCCCACCGGCTCGCGACCGTGCGCCGTGCCGACGAGATCCTCGTGCTCGAGCACGGCCGGATCATCCAGCGCGGAACGGAACGCGAGCTGATGGGCCAGGACGGCCCCTTTCGGCGCCTGGCCCACCAGCTCGTCGAGGACTCGCTTCCGGCGGCTTAGGCCACCTTCTCGAGGTACGTCAGCTCGGAGCCGCGGCACATCATCTTGACGCGGTCGCCGAGGACGAAGCGCTCGGCCACTTTCCCGGCCAGGCCGGCGGGCACCGAGCAGGTCATCGAGCCTGCCTCGCCCTGCACCGTTACCGACGTTCGCGACAGCGCGGCGATGAGGCCGTAGATCCGCACCTCTTCGCCGGCGGGCTTCTCGGCCGGCTGGGAGCGCTCGATCCCGGCGAGCATGCCGCCGGCACACCAGATCTTGACCTTGTCGCCCAGCTTGAGGTCGGCCAGCTTGGCCTGCTTCTCCTCGGGAACGCGGCAGGCGAGCCGCCGCTCCCCGGACTGAACGACGATCGACGCGGGGCCGAGCTCGACGATCGGACCCGCTCCCTCCTGCTTCTCGACCGCGGGCTTCTCGGCGGGCTTCTCGTTCGGCCTCTCGGCGGGCTTCTCGGGCTGCTTGGCCCGCTCGCCGGCACGCTCGAGCCGGAGGAGCTGCGCCCGGCGGCCGCGGAAGCGGACGCAGAGCATCCGAACCCGCTCGCCCACCTTGAACGCTTCCGCCTTCTCGGCAAGGCGCTCCGGCACCGCGCACGTCAGGATCACGTCGCCGACGGTGTTCTCGACCGAGACCCCACGGTCGGAGACCTTCACGATCGGGCCGGTGATCCTCAGCGCCCGTCCTTTGCCGCCGCCGCCGTCGTTGGCCTGCGCCGGCGCTGCCGCAACGAGCGCCACGGCGCACGTCAACAGAATCTTCCGCATGTCTGCTTCCTTCCTTGACAACACGTGACGTCTAGTCATCGCCGTCACGAGCCGTGCGGGCGATCCCCCGCGCGAGTGAAGGGCCGGAATGCGGTTGGAAACCGGGCGGCCGCTCGAACGGAGCCGGCGGCCGTCGCTGCTCTCGGCGTTAGAGGCTAGTCGCCCCAGTCGAAGTCGCGGGACTTCGACCACAGGCCCGAGTCCTCGGACGTCTCGCCGTTGGGCGTGACGTGCTCGACCGACTCCTCACCGGGCCATGTGAGCGGGAACGAGTCGAGCGACACGGCCGGCTCGTCGCCGTCCATCGTCTCCTCGAGGCGGGCCTGCTCCTCGGTCTTGAACAGCGGGTGGTTGTTGAAGGGATCGTCGATGCGATAGCCCTCGAGGGGCATCGCGGGCTCGAGCTCGGCGTTGCGGCGCTTCAGCTCGAGGTGATCCTGGATCACACGGGCGAACAACGAAGGTGTCTCAACCGGCATAGGGGATCTCCATCGTGGGGGTCAGGAACGGCCGTACAAGCGTCGCAGTCTAGCGCAGGACCCGGAAAATTCACCTGCTCTCGCCGCTATTGCTACAAGCGAGTGACCGGATCCGTCCCGGCGTACACACGATCCTTGCCGGCGCGCTTCGCTCGGTAGAGCGCCTCGTCCGCCGCTTCGACGAGCTGGTGCACCGTCGTGGTGGCGTTCGACGTCGCGACACCGAAGCTTGCCGTGACGTGCAGCGGCGCGCCGTCGACGGAGAGGATCTCCCGCTCGGCGAGCGCGAACCGGATTCGCTCGGCGACCTGTGCGGCTCCCTCGAGGTCCGTGCCGGGGAGGATGATCGCGAACTCCTCGCCGCCCCACCGTGCCGCGGTGTCGATCTCGCGGACGTTTTCGAGCAGGGTCTCGGCGAGGTCGCGCAGCACGACGTCGCCAGTCGGGTGCCCGAAGCGGTCGTTCACGGCCTTGAAGTCGTCGACGTCGGCGAGGATCAGCCCGACCGGCCCGCCGAGCCTCTCGGTGCGCAGGATCTCGCTCGCGAGCGCCTCGTCGGCCTGGCGCCGGTTGGCGAGACCGGTGAGTCCGTCGACCAGGGCCTGTCGCTCGACCATGCGGTGCAGGCGTGCGTTCTCGAGCGCGACGACAGCCTGCCCGGCCAGCGACGCCGCCGTCATCCGCTCCTCTTCGTCGAAGTCGTCGCCGACGAGCACGAGCCGGCCGAAGCTGCGGCGGCCGCTGGTAAGCTCGAAATCGAGCCGCTCGCCGCCCGAGCCGACGTTGCCCGTCTCGACGTACGAGCCGTCCTCGGCGATGACGACGCCGCCGTCCGCCTTGGTCGCCTCGACCGCGGACTCGACGATGACGCGTCGAAGCTGCTCCGGGTCGAGCGCAGACGCCAGCGCGTCACCGAAGCGTGCGTTTGCCTCGCGCAGCCGTCGGCGCTCGTCCTCCAGGTCTTCCAGGCGGCCCTCGAGCTGGCTCGCCATCTGATTGAACGCGCGCCCGAGCTGCGCGAACTCGTCGCGCCCACGGACGGTGACGCGCTCCTCCAGCCGTCCCGCGGCAATCGAATGCGCGGCGTCGGCCAGGCGTCCGAGCGCGCCGACGATCGAGCGTCCCGCGAGGTAGGCGACGCAGGCGATCAGGAGCAGGGAGCCGATCAGCCCGACGAGCAGGCGGCCGAGCACGTTCTGCTTCTCCGACGCGATCACCGAGCTCGGCGTGACGGCTGCCAGCATCAGGGTGCTCTCCGGCACGAGCCGCGATCCGATCGCCCGGAACTCGTGCTCGCCGATCGATGTGTTCTCGACCCGCCCCGGGCTCAACTGGGTGGTGCCTGTCACTCCAGGCCCGGACGCGGCGCCGACGTGTCGCTTCTCGTCGACGAACGCGAGCCCGTCCGGCTTGGTGAGCCCTGAGCGCGCGTACAGCCGCTTGGCGAGTTGCGGCGTCAGCGGGACCGAGGCGATGATCAGGGCCGATCGGTTGCCCGGGCCGACGAGAGCCACGGTCGTCTCGGCCGCGCTCGCCGGCACCCGCCCCACGGCGAAGCCGTCGGGGGTCTCGACGCGCAGCGGCGGCGACTCCGGCAGCAGCCGCCTGAGCGCCGCCCGATCGCGCCTCGCGAGCGCTGCCTGGAACTCCGGGTCGCGACCGAGCCGCTCCGCGGCCGCTGCAGCGCTCTGCCGCTCGTCTTCGAAGGCCGCCAGCGCCGCGTTGAGGCCGGCTTCGAGGCGGCCGTCTACGCTGCTGGTAACGCTACGCTCAGCGACGGCGCTGAATCCCCAGAATGCAGCAGCAAGAGGCACGACGGACAGCGCCAGGAAGGTCCCGACCAGCTTGATCTTGAAGCTCCCCAGCATGTTTGCCCTTCAGTTCCCCGACTTGCTGCCGATAAGTCCCCTGTAGGTGTTTTCGGCAGGGAGGGGGAGTTCCATGAGACTGATGTTTGCGCGCGCGCTCACGGTAGCGCTCGCGGTAGTCGTAGGGGCCGCTGCAATGGCCTTTCCGAAGCTCGTCATCGACGAGGCCGTGCCCGAGGCCAGCCCTCCCGCAATCGCCGATCGCGCCCCGAGGGCCGTGACCGTCATCCGCGTTGCGCCGACCGAGACACTGTCCCGCCCGCGCCCGCCGGCACCTCGCCGCACCGTGGCGAAGCCCCGTCCAGCCGCCTCCACACCTACCTCCAGCTCGGTCATCGCCTCGGCGCCCCTGCCCGTGCCGACGGCACCCTCCCGGCCGACTCCCCCGGCGACCTCGCCGCTGCCGATGAAGCCTCGCCCTGCTCCGCCGACGCCGACGCCTACGCCCGCCCCACGTCGGCCCTCCCCGACCCCGACGCCCACCCCCACGCCGACGCCGACTCCCACGCCCGCTCCCGCGCCCACCCCTGCCCCTGCCGAGGAGCCGGTCGCCTCCGAGCCGGTGCGTTCGCTCGCCACCGTTGTGGAACAGCCTGTCGTCGAGCCGCCGAAGGAGGAGAGGAAGGAACGGACGAAGCGCGACAAGTCGCGCCCGTCCCCGTCCGACGACGGGTCGGGGCCGATTGTCCCTGCCGACTTCGCGGCAGCCGCAGGCGCCCAGGAACCCCAGCCGGCCGAGGACGGCAGCGAGAGCCAGGACGGCGATCCGAGCTCGTAGCGGACGGCCGCCCGGCTGCATGTGCGAACATACGGCCGTGCCCCGGCTTCGCCCAACGAGCCCAGTCGCGCTCGCGTTCGGCGCGTTCCATCTCTGGCGTCGGCTACCGCCGGCTCAGCGCCGGCAAGTGGCGTTGGCCGCCCGCACGCACGGCCCGAAGATCGCGGCGGCCATCCTGGCGACCCGGCGCAAGCCAAAGCCCTAGCGGCTATTCGGTTCGGCCCAGCGCCTCGCGGACGATGCGGTCCTGCTCGACCCTGTGCGCGGTCGGGTACCCCTCGCTCGGGCTGGCGCGCCACGGCCTGCCGGCATAGGCGACCGCCACACCGTCCGGTGCGGCAGCCTCGAGCCGGTGGCGGATCGTCCGCCAAGCACCCATGTTCTGCGGCTCCTCCTGCGCCCAGACGAGCTCGCGGAGATGCGGGTACGAGGAGGTCAGCGCCGCCGCCGGCTCGACCGGGAAGGGATAGAGCTGCTCGATCCGGGCGACGGCGACCGCGGACGCGTTGGCGCGCTCCTCGTGGCCCTGGATGTCGTAGTAGAGCTTGCCGGAGGTGAGCACGAGCCTCGTCACCGCATTGCGGTCGGCGCCGGGATCGTCCAGCACTGGCTCGAACCGGCCCTCCGAGAGATCGGCAAGCGTCGATGCCGCCTGCTTCAGCCGCAGCAGCCCCTTGGGCGTCATCACGACCAGCGGCCGCGCCGTCGCGTCGAGCGCCTGGCGGCGGAGGAGATGGAAGTACTGGGCCGCAGTCGTGACGTTCGCGACGCGGACGTTCTCCTGCGCAGCGAGCTGCAGGAACCGCTCCAGCTTCGCGCTCGAGTGCTCGGGCCCGTTGCCCTCGTAGCCGTGCGGCAGGAGCAGCGTCAGCCGTGAGGTCTGGCCCCACTTCGAGAGCCCGGCGACGAGGAACTGGTCGATCACGATCTGGGCGCCGTTGACGAAGTCGCCGTACTGCGCCTCCCAGAGCACGAGCGCGTCCGGCGCCGCCACGGCGTAGCCGTACTCGAAGCCGAGGCAGGCGTACTCCGACAGGGGCGAGTTGTAGATCTCGAACGAGGCACCCGCGTCGGGAAGGGCCTGGATCGGCGCGTGCGTCTCGCCCGTGCGCTGGTCGTGCAGGACGGCGTGACGGTGCGAGAACGTGCCGCGCTCGGTGTCCTGGCCCGAGATGCGGATCGGAATCCCCTCGACGAGCAGGCTCGCGAAGGCGAGAGCCTCTGCCTGGCCCCAGTCGATCCCGCCCTCGCGCATCCGCTCGCGGCGGCGCTCGAGCTGCTTCAGCAGCTTCTCGTTGCCTTCGAAGCCTTCCGGCACCTGGAGCAGTTGGTCGTTCAGCGCGTGGAGCCGCTCGGCCGGAACGGCCGTGACCACGGCGCCGCCGGTGTCGGCCGGGATCCGTCCCTCCTTCGTCGGGCGCGGTTCCGCGAACGACGCCTGCAGCTGGTCGTGAGCTGCGCGAAGCTCCTGCTGCGTCTCCTCGAAGAGCGCTTTCGTGTCTTCCTCGGAGAGCACACCCTCGTCGACGAGCTGGGCGGCGTAGAGCTGGCCGACGGTCTGCTGCTGAGCGATCTGCGCGACCATCAACGGCTGCGTGTACGCGGCCTCGTCCTGCTCGTTGTGGCCGAAGCGGCGGTAGCCGACGAGGTCGACGACGATGTCGTGGCCGAACTCCTGCCGGTAGGCAAGCGCGAGCCGCACCGACGCGACTGCGGCCTCTGGATCGTTTGCGTTCACGTGGATGATCGGGATGTCGAAGCCTTTCGCCAGATCGCTGGAGTAGCGCGTCGAGCGGCCCTCGTTCGGGTTCGTGGTGAAGCCGACCTGGTTGTTCGCGATCAGGTGGAGCGTGCCGCCGGTCGTGTAGCCGTCGAGGCTGGAGAGATTGAGCGTCTCGGCGACGATCCCCTGACCCGCGAAGGAGGCGTCGCCGTGGATCAGGATCGGCAGCGCGACGGAGGGGTCGTGGAGGCCGGCCCCGCCCGAGCGGTCGGTCTGCTCGGCGCGCGTCCAGCCCTCGACGACCGGGTCGACTGCCTCGAGGTGGCTCGGGTTCGGCGCGAGCGTGATCGTGACCTCGCCGGATTCGGTCTTGCGGGTGCCGGTCGCGGCGAGGTGGTACTTGACGTCGCCCGTGCCGCCCTCGTCGTTGACGACGACCGCGTCGATCGTCCGTTCGCCCTCGAACTCGCGCAGGATCGACTCGTAGGAGCGGCCGACCGTGTGCACGAGCACGTTCAGGCGCCCGCGGTGCGCCATCCCGATCACGACCTCGTGGGCGCCGGCGTCCGTCGCGAGCTCGATCGACTCGTCGAGCATCGGCATCATCGCGTCGAGGCCCTCGAGCGAGAACTGCTTCTGGCCGAGGAATGCGCGGCGCAGGTACTGCTCGAACCCCTCGGCGCGCGCAAGCGACTCCAGCAGGCGGATCCGCTCCTCGCGGGAGAGCGGCTGCCGGTAGCGGCTCGACTCGATCGCGTGCCGCAACCAGACGCGCTCCGCGTGGTCGGAGAGATGCTCGATCTCGTAGGCCATCGTGCCGCTGTAGACCTCGCGCAGGTTCGGGAGCGCCTCTTTCAGCGTCTCGCCCGGGACGTGGACGCTCAGGAGCGTGGCCGGGATGCGCTCCTGCAGTTCCGGCGTCAGCGCCGGGATCAGCCGTGTCTCGTCGAGCGCCGGGTCGCCGAGCGGCTCGGAGCCGAGCGGATCGAGCCGGGCCGCGAGGTGGCCATGCATGCGGTGCGCCTCGACGAGCGCCATCGCTGCGGCGACGGCGCCGAGCAGCGTCTCGTCGACCTCCGTTGCGGGCGGCTCCGGCGCCGCCGGCAGGGGTACCGGCGCGGACGGTACGGCGACCTCGGCGGGCAGGCCATTGGCGCCGTTGTCCCGTTCGAGCGTCTCGAGCAGGCGCAGCAGCCCCGGATGCGACGCGACGAGCTCGCTGTCGCCGCTTTCGAACAGCTCGCGCCACTCGGGCGGCACTGCATCCGGGTTCTCGAGGTAGTCCTCGAGCAGCAGTCGAGCGTAGCCGGCGTTCAGCCCGTCGACGTCGTGCCCGCTCACGTCTAGTAGAGGGGATTCTCGGTGATGACCGCGATCGACATTCCGACCGTCCAGCAGATCATGCCCGCGATCACGGCGTAGAACGCGATTCGCTGGTTTCGGCCCGACATCCGGGCCGCGATCAGCGCGATCAAGACCGCGACCGGCACGATCCGGGCCGGGCGCCAGACCAGCCCGATCGCACTCGCGAAGATCGACAGCGTCGCGAGGAAGCCCGCGACGGTGTCAGCGGTCGACCAGCGGTGGGCGTCGGCGGTCTCGTACGAGCTCACGGTGCCAGCCTACCGCGCGCGTAGGCGACGCGGCCGGGCCTGCCGACGCGTCCGCCGCCGCGCGGATTGGGACGGCCGCGGCGACTGCGCTCGAGCCGTTGGCGACGCCAGCCGCAGTCGGGCTCGCGCGGGACGGGCGACACCAGCCTCCCCGCTCCCTCGAGCGGCTCCGGCTCGGCCCGGACCGCCCACCAGACGACCCAGCAGAGGTACACGACCGGGATCTTCAGGATCACGAGCATGAACACGAGCTCCCAGATCACCCTGAGAGTGTAACGAGAGGTGGACGCCAAAACCGGCGCCCACGTCTCGATCGAAAACGGCTACGGACTCTCCGCGGCGCCCTCGTCGACGAAGACGGCGCGGCCCGTCTCCTTGCCCGTCGCACCCTTCTCGCAGCGTGCGACTCTCGCCCGCGGCTCGAGCAGGACGCTCCGCTGCGCGGCCTGAGCCGGCGTCAACGGCGGCGTCCGGCCGCCGAGCGCCGATCGCTTCACCTTGACGAGCTTCCCATTGCACTTCAACGCCTCACCGTCCGGTCCCGCGACGTAGACCTCGGCGGCGCCGGGGTCGGGCGCGTGCGTGGGCTCTTCCTGGCCGCGCGAGGCGGCAAAGCCGACGCCCAGCACGGCCGCCACGAGCGCCGCGAGCCCGAGCAGCAACAATCGACGTTTCATACCGTCACCCCCTTCACGACCAGAGCCACTCGTAGTCGGTTGTCAGCCAGCCGCCGACCCAGCCGCCGTTGTAGACGAAGGCGCCACCCTGGAGCAGGTAGTAGCCGCCGCCGCAGCCGGTGGTCGACCGGCCGACCTGCAGCTCGATGCCACCGCCGTAGTTCCATCCCTGTGTCCCGCAGACCAGCCACGCCCCGACGTTCGGCCCCCACTTCCACGACTCCCACCGCCCGGCCAGGTAGCCGCTCGGCTTCGAGTTGCTGTACGTGCAATTCGAGAGCGGGAAGTGGAACGGGGGCGAGTTCGTCAGCGAGCGGACGAGCATCGAGTTGTACGAGTGGGCCTGCGCCGTCCAGTTGTAGACGCACTGACTCCCGTTGTCGTAGACGTTCCCCGAGCTGATCAGGCTGTGTGCCCAGACCCCGCCGGCACCCGCGAGCGAGGCGAGCGCCGGCAGCAGAGCCAGCGCGGCTCGTACTGAGCGTTTTCGCATCCCCCAACCTCCTCTTCGACGACACCGTCCACGCTACGGACGGGCCTCGAACAGGTGGGAAACGGGATCGTGCCATCTTCGTCACGATGGCAAGAGACGGCCTTCGGGGCTAGATGTCTGTTTCGGACAGGGTTACGCTTGGCGGAGACGAGGGGAAGACCACAAGCATGAGCCGCGAGACACTCGCACCGATGCTCGACGCCGGCGAGGAGGCAGGCTGCCTCAACCTCTCCGAGTTCGGTGCCGCGATCCAGGACCTGGAGCTCGAGGACGAGGAGCTCGAGACGCTCTATCAGGAGCTCGAGGAGCGCGGGATCAGCCTCTCGGACGACTGCGGCCGCGCGACCGCCGTGGACGCGACCTACGTCAACGGCGACCTCGCGAGCGGCGACCACCGACTCGCTGCAGCTCTTCCTCAACGAGGCGGGGCGCTACCCGCTCTTGACCGCCGCCGAGGAGGTCGAGCTGGCGAAGCTGATCGAGCGCGGCGACGTCGAGGCGAAGAACCGGATGATCAACTCGAACCTTCGCCTCGTCGTCTCGATCGCGAAGCGCTACCAGGGCCACGGGCTCTCCCTTCTCGACCTGATCCAGGAGGGCGTGATCGGGCTGATCCGCGCCGTCGAGAAGTTCGACTGGCGGCGCGGCTTCAAGTTCTCGACCTACGCGACCTGGTGGATCCGGCAGGCGGTGCAGCGCGGCGTCGCGAACAAGTCGCGGACGATTCGCATCCCCGTGCACATCGCCGACCGCGAGCAGAAGATTGGGCGGGCGGAGCGTGAGCTGATGGCCAAGCTCGGCAGGCCGCCGACGGACGAGGAGATCTCGGCCGCCTCGAAGATCTCGCTCAAGCACCTGAAGGAGGTCCGGGAGGCAGCGCGCGCGGTCACGAGCCTGGACAAACCGCTCGGCGAGGACAACGACGCGTCGATCGGCGATCTCGTCGGCGTCGCCGACGGCGGCGTCGAGGAGGAGGTCGAGGTCAGCCTGACGGAGTCGACGCTGCACAAGGCGCTCAAAAGCCTGTCGGAGCGGGAGCAGACGGTGCTCGGTCTCCGCTACGGCCTCGGCGTCGAGGAGCCCCAGTCGCTGGAGGAGATCGGGCGCAGGCTCGGGATCACGCGCGAGCGCGTGCGCCAGATCGAGGCGACGGCGCTCGAGCGGCTCGCCGTCTCGCGCGAGATCGAAGCGCTCCGCACGGCCGCCTGAGCCGCATAAACAAGCCAAAAACGGAGCTAACACCGTCCTCACACGGGGCGGCTACCCTTTGCATTCCATATCACTTGCAAAGGAGATGCCCGTGAAACGAGTGACGCAGCTCTTCCTCGTCGCGGCCCTTGCAGCACTGCTTTCACCGGCGGTCGCAAGCTCGGCGCCGCGGATGTACGTCGGCTTCCACGATGACGTCGCCTTCCGTTGGAACCCGAATCGAGCCGAGGTGCTCGGCCAGGCTCGGAGCGCGAACGCAACGATCGTGCGCACGCTGGTCGACTGGTCGAAGACGGCGCCGACCCGACCCGCGAACGCGGCCAATCCCCTCGACCCTGCGTACCGGTTCTCGGACATCGACGAGCTCGTCCGCAACGCGCAGCAGCGGGGTCTCGAGGTGATCATCACGATCTGGGGCACGCCCACGTGGGCGAACGGCGGCAAGACGCCGAACAACGTCCCCCGGAACGTCAACGACCTGAAGAATTTCTCCCGGGCCGTCGCGGCCCGCTACTCCGGCCGCTACGCCCAGTACCCGTGGGTCGGGCGCTACTCGGTCTGGAACGAGTCGAATCTGCAGCTGTTCCTCTCGCCGCAGTTCGACGCCAAGGGCCGCTCGGTGGGGCCGCGCCTCTACGCGAAGATGTACGCCGCCGCGTACGCCGGGATCAAGGCCGGCAACTCGCGCGCGAAGGTCGCGATCGGCTCGACCTCGTCGCACGGCCGGGACAAGAAGCTGAACGGCAACTCGGACACGCACTCGCCCGGGCGTTTCGCCCAGCTCGTCGCCGCCGCCAACCCGCGGCTCAAGTTCGACGCGTGGGCGCACCACCCGTATCCGACGCCGCTGTATCTGAAGCCGACCCAGAAGGTGAAGTGGCCGAACGTGACGCTGACGTCGCTGCCGCGCTTCGAGCAGTCGCTCGACAAGTGGTTCAAGCGCAAGGGCGTCAGGATCTGGATCACCGAGTACGGCCATGAGACGAAGCCGGACGGCGAGCCGAACGGCGTCTCGCGCGCTCAGCAGGCCTCGTACACGACGCAGGCGATCGGCCTCGCGAAGCAGGACCCGCGCGTCGACATGTTCATCTGGTTCATCTTCCGCGACGACGAGACGAGCGTCTGGCAGAGCGGCCTGCTGACGAAGAGCGGCGCTGCGAAGCCCGCCCTCGCCCGCTTCCGCGCCGCGGCGAAGTCCGTCGACGCGAGGAACCCGCTCGTCAAGGTCCGCGGCGGGATCGCGGCGCCTGCCGTCGCCGTGCCGCTGCGCGAGCTGGCGGCGAACCTCCGGTCCGGCGACACGGTCGGGATCAACTTCCGCGTCTTCCTGCGCGGCAGGCAGGTCGCGACCGGCCAGCCCGCGACGACGCTCGGCCCGGACGCGGTCGCCCGCTTCCGGTTGACGGGCTTCAAGCCCGCGAAGCGCTCGACCTACGTCGTGCGCCTCGACGCCAACACGGCGAACGGCGGCGCCGCCTCGCGCGAGCTGACGGTCGTCGCGAGCTAGCTCGAGACGAGCGCTCATCCCGCGGTCTACGATCGCGGGATGAGCGCCACCGTTCGCGTCGGCACGTGCTCGTGGGCCGACGAGACGCTGACGAAGGTCTGGTATCCGAAGAACGTCCGCTCGGGCGAGGCGCGGATCCGGCACTACGCCGAGCGTTTCGACACCGTCGAGGCGAACTCGACCTACTACCGCCTCCCGGACGCGGAGCTCGTGGCGAACTGGGCCGAGCGGACACCCGCGGACTTCACGATGCACGTCAAGGCGTTCGGGTTGATGACGCGCCATCCGGTCAAGCTCGAGTCGCTGCCCGAGGACTTGCGCGACGTCATGCCCGTCGACGACCGCGGTCGGGTCGACCGGCCGCCACGGGAGCTGCGCGCCGAGGTGTTCCGCCGCTTCCACCGTGCGCTGGAGCCGCTGCGCGAGCGGGGCAAGCTCGGCGGCGTCCTGCTCCAGTTCCCGTCCTACGTCGTCTACAAGCCGGTCTCGCTCGACTATCTCGCGTGGGCGGTCGAGCAGCTCGACGGCGACCTGCCGCTCGTCGAGTTCCGGCATCGAAGCTGGCTCGACGAGGAGAACCGCGAGCAGACGCTCGCGTTCCTCGAGTCGATCGGCGCGACCTACGTGATGGTCGATGCGCCGCGGACGGAGGCGAAGAACCTCGTCCCGACCGTGATCGGGAGGACGAGCGACACCGCCTACGTGCGCTTTCACGGCCGGAACGCCTCGACCTGGAACAAGCGCACGGGCAGCGCGGCCGACCGCTTCGACTATCTCTACTCGGAGGAGGAGCTGGAGGAGTGGGTCGAGCCGCTGCAGGAACTGGCCGGCGAGACCGAGTCCGTCTACGCGATGTTCAACAACAACGGCCGCTCGGCGATGCCCGCCACCGGCCTCGAGGGCCTCGAGCCGGAGGAGGTCTCCGGCGACCCCGCCAAGGGCGAGGTGGCGCAGGCGCCGGCGAACGCGCTGATGCTCCGCCGGGCGCTCCAGGCGGCGGGCGTCCCGGTCAGCTGATCCGGACGAGCGTCTTGCCGCGGTTCTCGCCGCG
Organism: uncultured Gaiellaceae bacterium; assembly: GCA_963705515.1. Classification (GTDB taxonomy): domain Bacteria; phylum Actinomycetota; class Thermoleophilia; order Gaiellales; family Gaiellaceae; genus Gaiellasilicea. Next base: position 49,405 of record CAVPJV010000004.1, on the reverse strand, counting down.
GAGCATCCCCATGAACGCGGCGGGAGCGTTCTCGAGCCCCTCGGTCACGTCCTCGCGGTAGGTCAGCTTTCCCTCCGCGAGCCAGCGGCCGAGACGCGCGAGGCCCTCGGGGAAGCGGTGGACGTAGTCGTAGATCAGGAACCCTTCGAGCCGGGCGCGGAAGACGATCAGGAAGCCGAGGTTGCGCGGCGCGAGCTCCGGCTCGGCGAGGTTGTACTGCGAGACCTGCCCGCAGACCGGGACGCGGGCGCCGAGAGCGAGCCGCCGGAAGACCGTCTCGGAGAGGGCGCCGCCGACGTTGTCGAAGTAGACGTCGACGCCGTTCGGGCACGCCTCCTTCAGCCGGGCGTTGACGTCGTCGCGCTTGTAGTCGATGCCGACGTCGTAGCCGTAGAGGCCGGTGAGGTCGGCGACCTTCTCGGCCGACCCGGCGAGCCCGACGACCGGGCCGCACCCGGCGATCTTCGCGAGCTGGCCGACGATCTGGCCGACGGCGCCGGAGGCCGCCGAGACGACGACCGTGTCGCCCGGCTTGGCCTGACCGACGTCGAAGAGGCCGAAGTAGGCGGTGAGGCCGGTCGCGCCGAGGACGTGCAGGGCGGTCTGCGGCGGCGCGACGTCCGGATCGAGCTTGCGGAGCGCGCCGCCGCGGACGACGGCGTAGTCCTGCCAGCCGAGCTGCCCGACGACGAGGTCGCCCAGCGCGAACCGCGGATCCTGGCTCTCGACGACCTCGCCCACGGCCTGCCCGGTCATCGGCTCCCCCACCTCGGTCGGCTTCGCGTACGAGCGCGCGGTGCTCATCCGCCCGCGCATGTACGGGTCGAGCGAGAGCCACTGCGAGCGCACGAGCACCTCGCCCGCCCCCGGCGACGGCACGTAACCCTCGACGAGCGCGAAATCCGACTCCTTGGGAAAGCCTTCCGGGCGAGCGGCAAGCGTGATCTGCCTGTTCACCATCTCCATGACCCTCTCACAGCAGGTCGGAGCGGCGAAGCCGCGACCTTCAGGGGTTTGCGCGACGGAGCAGTGGAGGACAACGGGGCACGTTCGAACCCTCGAGCCAAGGTTGAGCTCGCCCGGCTCGCGGAGTTGCACGGCCGACTGGTGGCGAAGGCGTCGATGAATCCAAGACAAGCTTGCCTGCACCACCGAAGGCGAGCCCGGTGCTCGGGACGGTCAGGCTGAGTGGTCGGGCAGGCCGGTCGGCCGATGCGAGCGGTTGAGATTCACGTGGCCGCCGAGCGGCTCGTCGGTGTGCCGCTGTGGTCGTCGGCGAAGGGGACACTCTCTGCGTGCTCGCGCGGCGATGCCCCTCGGTTCCGACGGGTAAGCCTAGGCGTCTAACGAGCTTGGCGCACTGTGGCGGGCGGCGGCACTCGGCTACAGTCGTCGCAAGATGCTCGCAACGCCGCCAAACCCCTGACCGAGAAGAGTTGAAGACCCTCCTCGCGTTGGCGGCGACGGTCGTGACCGGCATGGTCGCCGGGCACGGCGACGCCGCCGCTCGGACGATTCCCACACACATGCCGGCGCGGAGCGTCGCTCCCGCGACGTTTACGGTCGATCAGGTTCGGCAGCCGCGGGGGCTGATGGTCACGACGGGAGGCTGGGCGTACTGCGAGCAGGTTCGCGCGCTCGCGCGCCGCACGCACTACACGCTCCTCTGCAGCAGGTACGTGAAGGACGGTTATGTCGGGTACGGGCTGCGCTCGCAGCGCCATCTCGATTGGGGAGATCCGGGCTACCTCGCGAGTCTCGCCGCCAAGATCCAAGCGGTCCACCGGCGCGTCGGTGGCGAACTCGTTCTGATCGGAGTTTCCTACTCGGGCTTCGGGATCGCCACGCTCGCATCCCACCATCCGGAGATCCACCCGGACCGGCTCATCGTGATCGACTCGTACCTGAATCTCGTCGCGCGTCGCGCCGCCCTTCCTCCCGACCACGAGACTGCCCGCGAGATCGATGCTGAGACCGGCGGCTCGGTTGGTGAACTACGGGCCCGGAGCGTCACTGTCGAGCATCTCGCCCGCCTGGTCGAGGCGGGGACCCGTCTGACCGTCGTCTGGAGCGTCTCCCCGGGTGAAGACAGGGAGTTCAACGGAGCGACGTGCAATCGCGACGCCAGCGCCGAAGTACTCCTCGGTCTCGCTGGCGTCCTCAAGCAGCCTGTCATCGGCTGGGTAACGCGCGAGAGACACGGGCACGCCCTCTGGGAACACGGAGCCGCGATCTTGGAGGGGCGTGTCCCGGGACGGCAGGTGATCTTCCGCCCGCGCGGCTCGATCCCGCAAGGAGCGGCGTGCCCGTGAACGTCGGTCCGGTTCATCGGCTCAGTTCTTGGCCGCGACGACTGCGCTCCGGGAACCGATGTTCCCGGCGATGTCGCAGGCGCAGACGGTCACCCGGCGTAGACGCGGATCTCGTCGACGACCTGCGGAAGAGAGTGCTCGGTCGGTGGCGGGCAAAGGGAGGAGCCGTGGTGCGCCGAATCGTGCTTCTGACTGCGTTGATCCTGGTCGGTGTGGGTGTGGTAGCGGGGCCGTGGGCTTTGGCTGGTTCGGGGTCGAGTGGGGCGGCTAGGCCGTCGGTGTCGATCACGCACTTCAGTGCGCCCGTGTCAGGGGCGCTCGGGATCGTGCTGGGGCCGGACGGCGCCCTTTGGTTCACCAACAGCGGCAACGACTCGATCGGGCGGATCACATCTGGCGGCAAGATCAGCACCTACCGGGACAGGAGCATCAGCTTCCCGGAGGGGATCGCGCGCGGGCCGGATGGCGCCCTTTGGTTCACCAACAGCGGCAACGACTCGATCGGGCGGATCACGACCGGCGGCAAGATCAGCAGCTACCGGAACGCGAGCATCCGCGACCCCTGGGGAATCGTGCTGGGGCCGGACGGCGCCCTTTGGTTCACCAACAGCGGCAACGACTCGATCGGGCGGATCACGACCGGCGGCAAGATCAGCACCCGCCGGGGCGCGGGCATCAACTCCCCATGGGGGATCGTGCTGGGGCCGGACGGCGCGCTCTGGTTCACCAACCGCGGCAACGACTCGATCGGGCGGATCACGACTCGCGGCAAGATCAGCACCCACCGGGGCGCGAGCATCAACAACCCCTGGGGGATCGTGCTGGGGCCAGACGGCGCGCTCTGGTTCACCAACCGCGGCAACGACTCGATCGGGCGGATCACCACCACGGGCAAGATCAGCACCTACCGGGGCGCGAGCATCAGCGACCCCTGGGGGATCGTGCTGGGGCCGGACGGCGCCCTCTGGTTCACCAACAGCGGCAACGAGCTTGTCGGCGGTGGTAGGCCCGACTCGATCGGGCGGATCACGGCTGGCGGCAAGATCAGCACCTACCGGGGCGCGAGCATCAGCAACCCCTGGGGGATCGCGCGCGGGCCCGATGGCGCCCTCTGGTTCACCAACAGCGGCAACGACTCGATCGGGCGGATCACAACTGGCGGCAAGATCAGCACGCACCGGGACGCGGGCATCAGCAACCCGGAGGGGATCGCGCGCGGGCCGGATGGCGCCCTCTGGTTCACCAACAGCGGCAACGACTCGATCGGGCGGATCACGACCGGCGGCAAGATCAGCAGCTACCGGGGCGCGAGCATCCGCGACCCCTGGGGGATTGTGCTGGGGCCAGACGGCGCCCTCTGGTTCACCAACAGCGGCAACGACTCGATCGGGCGGATCACGACCGGCGGCAAGATCAGCAGCTACCGGGACGCGGGCATCAGCTTCCCGAGGGGGATTGTGCTGGGGCCGGATGGCGCCCTTTGGTTCACCAACCGCGACAACGACTCGATCGGGCGGATCACGACCGCCGGCAAGATCAGCACCTACCGGGACGCGAGCATCTTCGACCCGAGGGGGATCGTGCTGGGGCCGGACGGCGCCCTCTGGTTCACCAACAGCTTCAAGGACTCGATCGGGCGGATTACCACCACGGGCAAGATCAGCACCTACCGGAACGCGAGCATCCGCGACCCCTGGGGGATTGTGCTGGGACCAGACGGCGCCCTCTGGTTCACCAACAACGGCAACGATTCGATCGGGCGGATCACGACCGGCGGCAAGATCAGCAGCTACCGGAACGCGAGCGTCAGCTTCCCGTACGGGATCGTGCCCGGGCCGGATGGAGCTCTCTGGTTCACCGACCGTGACAACGACTCGATCGGGCGGATCACGACCACGGGCAAGATCAGCGCCTACCGAAACGCGAGCATCAGCGACCCGAGGGGGATCGCGCTCGGGCGGGACGGCGCGCTCTGGTTCACCAACAACGGCAACGACTCGATCGGGCGCGCGCAGATCGCCGCGCGCCACTGACGATGTGGCCAGGCCGCGCCGGCGAAGGCACCTGGCCCCGATACAGCTGAACCTCCCACTGCCGCTCCCGCATCGTCCCCAACTCACACCTCGAGGTTGCGACGACCAGCTGAATCCACCCATGATGAGTGTTCTTGGCACCACGAAGGGAGAACCACGCCGTGAGAAGACACACACTTATCGGCATTGGCATCCTCGGATTTGCCCTCGCCGCCCTTGCGAGTGCTGGAGCGTCCGCGGGCGGAAAGTCGCTGAATCCAGAGAGACGTCCTCCTGCGTCGCTCAAAGACCTCCTCGGTGTGGAGTTCATCGACAACTGCCGCTTCACCCACGCGGCTCCGGCCGACCCCATCGTTTTCCCCGGCAAGCCGGACGCCTCCCATTTCCACACGTTCGTCGGAAACCGGACGACGAATGCTTTCTCGACCTACGCATCGTTGCGCTTGGGCGGAACAACGTGCGCGCGTACTGCCGACCGGTCCGCGTACTGGGCTCCCGCTCTGTACCAGGGATCGAAGCTGATCCTGCCGACCCTGGCGACGGTCTACTACCGACGCTTCACCCTCGCACCGGTCCACCCCTTCCCAAACGGTCTGCGCATGATCGCCGGAGACTCGGGAGCGACAAGTCCGCAGCGCATGCGCGTGACGTTCTGGGATTGCGGCTTCCTTTCGCCCGTCCCGCACTCGGCGCACATACTCACCTGCCCCCGCGGTGAATCCCTCCATCTCAACATTGTCTTCCCTCAGTGCTGGGATGGCCGACATCTCGATAGCCCTAACCACAAGAGCCACATGGCCTACATGTGGAAGGGGAGGTGTCCAGCCAGCCATCCCGTCCCGGTACCGGCGCTCGCGACGCTGTTCAGCTACCCCATCCGCGGCGGCAAGGGCCTATGGCTCTCGTCCGGCGGCCTGTACAGCGGGCACGCCGACTTCATCAACGCCTGGGACCCGGAGGCGCTCCGCGAGCTCGTGGACGGCTGCCTCAACAACTACGTCCACAAGTTGTGCAGACCACCCACTCTCCAGCTTCGGTCGCTGAAGCCGCTGACCATCTGGGGGATCAACTTCGTTCCGCGCGAGCGCGTCACGCTGACGCTGAATGGGCAGCACACCGAGCATGTCCGGGCGAATGCGGTCGCTGCCTTCGTCATCACGTTCCGTGATGCAAGCGTCAACCCGTGTGATCTCCTCAACGTCAAGGCGATCGGCAGCAACGGAACCGTCGCCTTTTACCGTTCGCGCCCGCGGATATGCACGCCCAAGAGTTCCGGCTAGAGACACAGAAGCGGTGTCCGACTCCGTTGCACGTCGAGGATGTCGCGCCTACGTCTGTTGAGCGCGACGGCTTCGGTTCTCGACGCGGCAACCCTGGAACCGCGTCCGGTGCCGGCCGGCGCGATCTGGAGTGAGCGCTGAACGCACAGACCCGGAGAGCCGGGCAGCGTGGGCATGCTCGGCAGCCGCCGGATTCTCACGGTCCAGACGCGTTCCCGGGACGGGCCGGCCGGACGCCGACGGCCAGGAACCGTCTCTGAGGTGTGCGGTTCATACGTGACCCTTTGCCTCGTACAAAGCGGCGCACGTTTGAACCGATGGAGCCAGCCGGGCTCGAACCGGCGACCTTCTGGCTGCCAGCCAGACGCTCTCCCAGCTGAGCTATGGCCCCTGGGTCTCGGAGATTGTAGCTAGGCCGTCGCGGCTTCGACGTCGACCGCAGGGACGTCGCCCCAGAGGTCCTCGAGCCGATAGAAGGCGCGCGTCTCGGGGGTGAAGATGTGCAGGACGACGTCGAGGTAGTCGGCGATGATCCACTCCGCCTCGGTCGCGCCGTCGACCGCGCGCGGGAGAATCTTGCCATCCGCCTTCAGCTGTCCGTGCACCTCGTCGAAGATCGCCTTCGTCTGGCGGGCGTTTCGGCCGGTCGCGAGCACGAAGAAGTCCGTGTAGACGCACACGGGCCTCATGTCGAGAATGACGACGTCTTCTGCCAGCTTCTCGCTCGCGAGAGCGGCGATCCGGCGTGCTTGTTCGAGCGAAGTCAGAGCTCTCAGTGTAGCCGCGAAACCCGGACGTCAAGCGCGCCTGTAAAGCCCGTGCTCCTCGATGTACCGGGCGACGGCGGGAGCGACGAGGCCGTCGAGCGTCTCGCCCGCCAGCGCGCGGCGGCGGATCTCGGACGAGGAAACCGGATGCGGCTCCAGCTCGAAGATCTGAATGCGTGGCGAGGCGGTCGCCGGCGCGTAACCCGGGCGCGTGGCGACCCCGAGCCGCGCCAGCTCCAGCACCCGGTCCGGGTTCTTCCAGGTCGGAAAGGCGGCCAGCTGGTCGGCGCCGACCAGGAAGATCGGGTCGTCGTAGCCGGCAGCCTCGAGCGCGTCGACGGTGTAGCGGCGCGGTTCCAGCTCGACGGTTGCATCGAGCTCGGAGAAGGCAAGCTCGGCCATGGCGAGCCTGTCCCCGACGGGGGCTTCGGAGGGCTTGTGCGCGGCGTCGGCGACGACCGTGACGTGAAGGTCGTCGATGCCGAAGCGCGCCACGGCCGCCTCCGCAAGCGCCAAGTGACCGAGGTGCGGCGGGTCGAAGCGGCCGCCGAGGATGCCCACTATCGGCATCACTGCCATTCCAGCGTCTCGTCGCCGATCTCGACCTCCTGGCCCTTGCGGGCGCCGGCGGCCTTGAGCACCGCCTCGAGCTCGTCGCCCTGCGGCGCCTCGCCGATGATCCGAAAGCCACGGTCGGTGCGGTAGATCCTGTACGTCCTGCGGGCCGGCGGCTGCGGCCGGTATTCGAGGAACTCCGGCAGCTCCGGCGCCTCCTCGAAGATGGGCTCGGGTGCGGCCGGACAGAGCCGGAAGAGCGCGAGCTTCAGGTCGTCGATGCCGGCGCCGGTGGCGCAGGAGACCGGAAAGACGCCGACGACCCGCTCGTCCTCGAGCGGGAACGGAGGCGGCTCCGGGAGCAGGTCGATCTTGTTCAGCACGATCGCCTGCGGACGCTCGTCGAGGCCGGCGCCGTAGAGCGAGAGCTCCGTGTCGATCGTGCGGAAGCGCTCCTCGACGTCCTCCTCGGACGCGTCGATCACGTGCAGCAGCAGGCGGGCACGCTCCAGGTGCGCGAGGAACTCGTGGCCGAGGCCGACCCCCTCGCTCGCCCCCTCGATCAGGCCCGGGATGTCCGCGACCGTGAGCTGGGCGCCGTCCGGGGACTCGACCGTCCCGAGCACCGGCGCCAGCGTCGTGAACGGGTAGTCGGCGACCTTCGGCTTTGCGTTCGAGAGCCGGCGCAGAAGCGACGACTTGCCCGCGTTCGGCAGGCCGGCCATCGCCGCGTCGGCGAGGAGCTTCAGCCGCAGCTCCAGCTCTGCCTCCTCGGCCGGCTCCCCCACCTCGGCGAACCGCGGCGCCTGGCGGACCGGAGTCGCGAAGCGTGCATTGCCGCGCCCGCCCTGGCCGCCGCGGGCGAGGACGACGCGCGCCTCCGGACGCGCCAGGTCCGCGATCAGCTCGCCCTCGGGTCCGTACGCCTGCGTCCCGACCGGGACGGCGAGCTCGATCGTGGCGCCGTCGGCGCCGTGCTTGCGGGCGCCGCGGCCCGGCTCGCCGCGGCCCGCCTTGAACTTGATCTTCGCCCGGAACGAGGAGAGGTCGCGCAGGCTGTCGTCGGCGACCAGGACGACGTCGCCGCCGCGGCCGCCGTCACCGCCGTCGGGACCACCCTTGGGCACGTGCTTCTCGCGCCGGAAGCTCAGGCCTCCGTCGCCGCCGCGGCCGGCAAGGACTTCGATGCGAGCGCGGTCGTGGAACACCGAGCTAGCTTAGTAACAGTCTGTTACTTGGAAGGTGCGGGCGCGCGCGCCGAAGCGGCGGCCTTCGACCTTGCAACAGTCTGTTACTTGGCGTCGGTCGTCTCGGCCGTCTCGGCGACCGAGATGAAGCGCTTCTCGCCGGAGGTGCGGAACTCGACCGTGCCCTCGCGCTTGGCGAAGATCGTGTCGTCGCGGCCGATGCCGGTGCCCGCGCCGGGGCGGAACCGCGTCCCGCGCTGGCGGACGATGATCATGCCGGCCTTCACCTTCTGCCCGGCGAAGATCTTGACGCCGAGGCGCTTCGCGTTCGAGTCGCGGCCGTTCCGGGAGGAGCCGAGGCCTTTCTTGTGAGCCATTAGTCGCTCTCCTTCTCGGCGAGGGCGTGCTCGATCGCGGCGATCGCGCCCTTGCGCTTGCCATGGGCCTGCTCGTACTCGAGCGCGGCCTCGAGCATCGGGCGGTTCCAGCCGGCGGACTGCTCCTTGATCTGCGCCACGGTCAGGCTCTCGTAACCGGACGGCATCCCCTTGACGTGGTCGTCCGCAGCGGGTGCCGCAGCCTCGGCCTTCGGAGCCTTCTCGGCCTTCGCCGCAGGTGCCGCCTCGGTCTTCTTCGCGGCAGCCTTCTTGGCGCCGCCGATCGACTCGATCTTGATCTCCGAGAGGCTGGCGCGGAAGCCGGTGTGCTTCTTGTAGCCGTTCTTCGGCCGGTACTTGCCGATCCGGATCTTGTCGCCCTTGACGTCGGCGACCACGCTCGCAGTCACCGTCGCGCTCGGCGAGAGATCGGTGTTGCCGTCGCCGCCGATCAGCAGCACCTTCGGCTGGAAGGAGTTGCCGGCGCCGTGCTTGAGCCGGTCGACGAGGAGCGTCTCGCCCTCACGGACGCGGTACTGCTTGCCGCCGACTGAGATGATCGCGTAGGTACTCATAAGCGCAGAAAAACGCGGGCAGGACCCGCGAGCCCGAGAAGTGTAGCGACTAGGCGTCCAGGTCGTCGAGCCATTCCGACATCGGCACGTAGTCGTCCGCCGCCGGATCGCCGCCGTTCGTCGAGGCCTCGGCCTGCTGCTCCGGCGTCTGGGCAGCCGGCGCGGCGCCGTTCTCGGCCGCCGTTGCCGCGGCGGCCGGCTTCTTCCGGTTGCGGCCGCCCCGCGAGCCGCGGCGCGTCTTCTTCTTCGCCGGCGTCGCCTCGGCGCCGTCCGTCTCCTCGGCGACCGCCTCGGCGGGCTCGTCGTCGCCCTCCTCGGCGCTCGGCTTCGCCTTCGGCGTCCGCTTCCGGGCCGGCTTCGGCTTCGGCTCGTCACCGAGCTCGGAGTCGGGCACGTGGATGCGCGGCGTCGCAGCGGCGGAAGCCTCCTCGGCGGCGGCCTCCTTCTCGGGCGCCTCTGCAGGCTCGGAGCCGTCGGTCGCCACGGCGGGCTTCTTCTTCCGGTTGCGGCCGCCGCGGGAGCCGCGGCGCGTCTTCTTCTTCGCCGGAGCGGCTTCGGCGCCCCCGGCCACGGCCTCGGTCGCCTCCTCCGCCTCGTCCTCGGGCCCGGGCTCGGCTGCGCCGGTCTCCGGCTCCTCCTCGGCCTCCGCATCCGTCGCCTCGGACGCGGCGTCGGCTTCGGCCTCGGCCTCCTCCGTCTCCGACGTCTTCTTGGCGCGGCTCGGCGCACGCGTCGGCTTCTCGGCCTCGCTCTCGAACGTGATCGGCTCGGCCGGCGCCTCGACGCCGTTCAGCGCGGTCGCGTAGGCGACGCCGTCGAGCACGCGCTCGACGCGCACCTTCGCCTTCTTGCCGACGAGCTTTGCAGCGCCGCCGACGACGACGTCGATGCCGTCGAGCTTGCCCACCGCGGAGCCGGCGTCGTGCTTGTCGAGCTCGACGAGCTTCAGGTCGACCTCGGTGCCCTCGGCGATCGGCGCCGGCGGCTGCAGGTCGACGAGCTTGCCCTCCGCCAGCACGGCCGCGTGGTCGGCGTGGACGCCTTCCTTCGGTGCGAGGAAGAAGCGCTTCTTCGAGGCCTCCTCGATCTCGGCCAGCCGCGAGCCGCCCTTGCCGAGCAGGAGCGACATCGTCTTCGGGTTGACCTCGATCTGGAACGCCTGGGCGCGAGAGCCGGAGGCGAGCGTGCGCAGGCGCCGCTCCACCTCGAGCGCAGCCGACGCCTCCGAGACGACGATGCCGTCTCCGGCGCAGGTCGGGCACTTCTTGGTCAGGATCTCGCGCGGTCCGTCGGTGACGTTCTGGCGCGTCATCTCGACCAGGCCGAGCGGGGAGATCTCGACGACGTAGGTCTTCGTCCGGTCGCGCTCGAGCTCGGTGCGGAGCGCCTCCTCGACGGTGGCCCGGTTCTTCGGGTTCGCCATGTCGATGAAGTCGATGACGATGATCCCGCCGATGTCGCGCAGCCGCAGCTGGCGCACGACCTCCTTGACCGCCTCGAGGTTGTTCTTCGTGATCGTGTCCTCGAGCCGGCCGGTCGAGTTCTTCGAGCGGGAGCCGACGAAGCGGCCCGTGTTGACGTCGACGACGGTGAACGCCTCGGCGTAGTCGAAGATCAGGTAGCCGCCGGATGGGAGGTCGACGCGCCGGTTCAGGGTCGAGCGGATCTCGGCGTCGACTCCCGTGCCCTCGAAGAGCGGCGTCTTCTCCTTGTAGCGGTGCACGCGCTCGAGCATGTGCGGTGAGGTCTTCTTCAGGTAGCCGACGATCCGCTTGTACGTGCGCTCGTGGTCGATCTGGGCGCTCTCGAAGTCGCCGGCGAAGAGGTCGCGGACGATCCGCAGCGGCAGCTCGGCCTCCTGGTAGACGAGCGACGGCGCCTTCGCGGTCTTCGCGCGCGCCTGCACCGTCTTCCAGAGCCGCTGCAGGAAGACGAGGTCGCGCTCGATGTCCTCGGCCGACGCGCCCTCGGCGGCGGTGCGGACGATGACGCCGCCCTCCTTGACGTCGAGCTTCTTGATGATGTCCTTCAGGCGCGTGCGCTCGGTGTCGTCGAGGCGGCGCGAGACGCCGAGGCCCTCGCCCTGCGGGACGAAGACGAGGAACCGCCCGGGGAGCGAGATCTCGGTCGTCAGCCGCGCGCCCTTGGTCTTCATCGGGTCCTTGACCGCCTGGACGAGGATCTGCTGGCCGCGGGCGATCAGGTCGGTGATCTTCTTGCCGTGCCGCTTGCCCTCGAGCTCGGGCACGACGATCTCGTCGACGTAGAGGAAGCCGTTCTTCTCGAGGCCGATCTCGACGAACGCCGCCTCCATCCCGGGCAGGACGTTGTCGACGGTGCCGAGGTAGATGTTGCCGGCGATCGAGCGGCGCTCGGGTCGCTCGAGGTAGACCTCGGCGACGCGGTCGTCCTCGACGATGGCGACGCGCTGCTCGCCGACGTCGACGGAGATCAGAAGCTCGCGTTTGGCCTTCGGCAGCGGCGCACGCTTCTGGGGGACGCGGCGGCGGTTGCCCTGCTGGTTGGCGCGGCGCTCCTGGCGCTGGCTCCGCTCGGCGGCGGGCTTGCGCTCGCGACGCTGCTGCGCGGGCTTCTGCTCGGGCTTTTCGGACATCTCCGCCGACGTCTCGGCGGTGGCGGCGGCGCCTGGCTTCTTGCGCCCGCGTCCACCGCGATTGCCGCGACGGCGCTTCCTCGGATCGGTTGTCGCATCGGCCGGAGCCGTTGCGGAGGTCTGCTCAGCCTGTGTCGGCTGTGGAGCGGGCGGGGCGACGACGGTCGCCGGCTGCTCGGTCGATTCTTGCTTCTTCTTCCTGCGAAACCACGGGGACAAATGCTTCTCCTAGAGTGAGCGCGCGCAAAGACACGGCCGCGGAAGCGGCCGGTCGCGCGCTGCGATTGGGTGTGAAAGCGGTAGGCATGGCCTGCTGAGAGGGTATCAGCAGGCTCATGCGGGGTGCTGCCCGGCGCCTAGGCCGCGGCCGGGCGAAGCCGCGCCCGGCGCGCGCGGACGGCACGCAGCCGCTGGGAGAGGCGGGCCCAGGCCCAGGGCTCGAGCTCGGCGTAGCGCGTCTCGTTCTGCGCTCGCGTGGCCTCCAGGTACTCGAACCAAGCGTCTGCTTCTTCGATCTGAAGCAGCTCTTCCGCGTGCTCGGAACCGACCATCTCGCCTCCCTCCCGTCGTTTCCGGAACCATAGGACCCGGACCGGACGGAGGAGCTGACCTAGCCGGCGCAGGACGCGGAATCCGCGAGAGCGGATTCCGCGTCGCGCAAACCCCCTGAAGGCGGCCGCTTCGCGGCCGCACCGTCAGACGGATGTCGGCTCTGAGACCGACTGGAAGTAGCGCCAGGAGGCCTCGCCGAGCGCACGCGTGCCCGCATAGGCGACACCGCCCTTGACCACCCAGCCGCCGAACGGGATCGCCCCGAGCAGCTGGCGCGCGAACGCGCGAAAGCCGAATCCTGCCGCGACGGTCGCAAGCACCTCCGGCACCCGCTTCTGGTCGATCTCGACGCCGTGCGCGGCGGCGAGCCGCAGCACGAGCCTGATCTGGTTCAGGGTCAGGACGGGGAAGTCGGCGCCGGGGACGAAGATCGCAACCCCCAGGATCCCGTTCCGGCGCGAGAACGACTCGATCAGGTCCCGGCAGAGCGGCTCGCGGAGCACCGGCACGCGCGCCGTCAGGCCGGTTCCCGCCTCGCCGAGCCGCGCCGTTAGGGCGGCGGCGATCTCGTCGACCGGGAAGCCCTCGCCGGGGCGGCACTTGACAACGTCAGTCGCGGGCACGTACGGGGTCTCGAAGTCCTCCGTGCCGGTCTGGACGACGACGGCGGGCACCTTGGCGCGCTTTGCGGCCCGGAGCTCCCGCTCGTCCTCCTCCGTGGGCGCGCCGGCGAGGAGGCGGATCAGGCCGGCAGCGCCCTCGACGCGGCCGCCGACGCGGACGGCGCCGGGCTCCGCGCCGCGCGAGAGCTCCTTTGCGAGCTGCTCCGCGAGCGGGCCGCTCACCAGCAGCGGCCGCGTCTCCTGCGCCGCGAACCTGAGCTCGCGGGCGAGCCCCCAGACCGCCATCGGGCTCAGGCTCTTCGCCATCAGCGCGCCCGCCTGCGGCCCAGGTGGCCGCGCGCGTAAATCGCCTGCAGGATGCCGATCGCGACAATGTTCACCACCATCGACGAGCCGCCGACGGTGACGAAGGGCAGCGGGATTCCCGTCACGGGCGCGATCCCCATCGTCATCCCGACGTTGACGAAGACCTGGAAGAGGAAGGCGATCACGATCCCGCCGGCGACGATCGCGCAGAACGCGTCGCGTGCGACCGTGATCACCCGGAGGCCGCGCCAGACGATCAGCAGGTAGAGGCCGAGCAGGAGCGCCGCGCCGAAGAAGCCGCGCTGCTCGGCGAGCGCGGCGAAGACGAAGTCGGTGTGGTGCTCGGGGAGATAGTCGAGCCGCGTCTGCGTCGCTCCCTGGACGCCGCGCCCGTCGAGCCCGCCCGACCCGACCGCCGTGATCGACTGCGTCTGGTTGTAGGCGGCGCCGCCGGGGTCCTCCTCGAGGTTGGTGAAGTTGAGCCGGGCGGCCTGGTACGGCTCGAGCACCTCGACGCCGGCCGCGGGCAGGAACCAGACGACGCTCGATGCGAGCAGAGCGACGATGCCGACGAGCAGCGCGAGGTGGCTCCAGCGGATCCCGGCGATGAACAGGCAGGCGATGAGCGCCGCCCCGAAGACGAGCGCCGTGCCGAGGTCGGGCTGCTTGAAGACGAGCGCGATCGGGATCGCCGCCAGCCCGATCGCCTGCAGCACCACCCGCGGGTCGTGCAGGCGCCGTGCGCGGTCGGCGAGGAAGCCGGCCAGCGCGAGCACGAAGAGGAGCTTCCCGAACTCGGACGGCTGGAACTGGAAGGGGCCGATCTCGATCCACCGCTTCGAGCCGCGCGTCGCATCGGCGAGCGGGAAGACGAGCAGCATCCCGGCGAGCGTGACCGCGTAGATCGTCTTCTGCGCGCGGCGGTAGCGGTCGGGGTCGATCAGCAGCACGACGAGGAAGCCGGCGAAGCCGAGGCCGGCCGCGATCGCCTGCCGGACGACGTAGTAGTTCTGGTCGCCCTCGACGTCGAAGCGGGTGATCCCGGCCACGGCCCAGAGCCCGTAGGCGACGACCGCGCCGACCGCGAACAGGAGGATCCAGTCGAGCCGGCGGAGGAAGCCGACGACGTCGACGTGCTCGCGCGCCGCCGGACGGGAGCGGGAGGCGTACTCAATCACTCGCCACGACCCCCTGGACGCCGGCGTGCTCGCGGAACCAGTACTCGAAGACCTTCAGCGCCGCCGGTGCCGCCACCGTGCCGCCGTGGCCGCCGTTCTCGATCACCGCGCAGACGACGATCGGCGTCCGCTTCGCACCGCTGGAGGTGGTGTAGTCGTTGCCGTCGAACGGGCCCCAGCCGCACCACCAGGCCTGGTCCTCGAGGTGGCCGATGGGGTAGCCGGGCAGGTTGACGACCTTCTCCGCCGTGCCTGTCTTGCCGGCGATCGGGACCGGGAAGCTGCCGAAGACGCCCGAGGAGGTCCCGTTCGCGTCGTGCGTCGCCTCGTAGAGGCCGTCTCGCACGACCGCGAGCGCGGTCGGGTCGACACCGATCTCCTTCGGCGGCGCCGCCGGGAAGGTCAGCACCGGCACCGTCGGCTCGCCCTCCGCCGCCGGCCGCTCGGCCGCCTGCACGAGGTGCGGCGTGACGAGCTTGCCGCCGTTGGCGAGCGCGGCATAGAAGCGCGCCATCTGCAGCGGCGTCACGTTGATGTCCTTCTGTCCGATCGCCATCTGGATCAGGTCGCCCGGGTTCCAGGCCTTGTCCCAGGCGGTCCGCCCGACGGCCTTGCGCCACGCCGGCGTGGGCAGGAGCCCGGACGCCTCGCCGCCGATGTCGAGCCCCGCCGCCTGGCCGAAGCCGAACTTCTTCGCCCAGGCCTGCATCTTCGTCCAGTACGGCCGCTCCCGCTCGCCGCGCTCGAAGTAGCGGTTGCCGACGTCGTAGAAGTAGGTGTCGCAGGACTGCGAGAGCGCCGTCGCGAGCGTCATCGGCATGTTCGTGTACGGGTTCCAGTTCCTGAACTGGAATTCGTCGAGCCCGAACTTCGCCGACGGCGTGCACTGGATGTACTCGTACGGCGAGAGCAGGCCGTCCGAGATCGCGGCGAGCGCCGTCAGCGGCTTGAAGGTCGATCCGGGCGGGTAGACGCCGGCGATCGCGCGGTTGATGCCGGGGTAGTTCCACTCCTTCGCCACCTTCTCGACGACGAGCGGCTCGAGCTTCTTCGGGTCTGCGCGGCCGACGTAGACGGACGGCTTGTAGGTCGGGTTCGACGCCATCGCCAGCACGGCGCCGTCGCGCGGGTCGAGCGCCACGATCGCGCCGCCGTTCGCGTTGAAGTGGTCGTCCTGGTAGGCGAGCTCGATCCCGTCGCGGAGCGCGCGCTCGGCGGCACGCTGCAGGCCGACGTCGAGCGTCAGGCGGACGTCGTAGCCCGACTGCGCCGGCCGGCGCGGCTCGAAGCGCCCGAGCGGCTGGCCGAGCGAGTCGACGCGGAGCTGGTCCATCCCGGGCGTCCCGCGCAGCCAGCGGTCGTAGGCCGCCTCGACCCCTGTCTTGCCGATCTTCTCGCCGCCGCGGATGTCGCGGTCCTTCGACTTCTCGAGCTGCTTCAGCTCCTCGGGCGAGACCTCGCCGACGTAGCCGAGGAGCTGCGCCGCCATTGCCTTGTGCTCGTAGTCGCGCAGGTAGGTGCTCGTCACCTCGACGCCCGGGAAGTCCGCCCGGTGCTCGAGCAGCGTCGCGACCTGGTCCTCGTGCACCGCCGTCTTGACCAGGATCGGCGTCAGCGGATCGCCCTTGTTCTCCTCGAGCGCCTTCGTCAGCCTCGGCAGCGGCACGCGGAGGATCTTCGAGAGCCGCTTGAACATCGCATAGCGCCCCTCCTCGGGCAGGTCGGCCGTCCAGATCCGCACCGCCGTGCCCGGGACGTTCGAGACGATCGTGCGGCCCGACCGGTCGATGATGGAGCCGCGCTGCGCCTCGACCCGGATCGTCCGCAGCTGGTTGTTCTGGGCCGCGTTCACGTACCGGTCGCCCGAGAGCACCTGCAGCGCCCAGAGCCGGAGGAAGAGGATCGCGAAGATCAGCAGCGCGAGCCCGGCGAGCACGCCGACACGCAGCGCCAGCTGCGGCGTGAAGCGGTACGGCTCGGCGGCCTTCGGATCGGGCGGCAGGAACCGGCCCGAGGGCGAGCGCCGCTCCGGATACGAGCTAGCCAAGGAGCTTCACCTCGGTCGCGCGGTCGGACACGGACGCGCGGCCGAGCGCCGACCGGCAGAGAGCGAAGACCGGACGCGCGACCGCGAGGTTGAGCACGAGCGTCGGCAGGAGCGTCTCGAAGAGCGCGCGCCGCCCCGAGAGCTCCTCGCCGAGCAGGAAATGGAGCCCGTAGCCGACGTAGGCGATCGCGATCGTGGCCACGAGCACGGTCAAGAGCGGCGCGTAGCCGCGGTCGCGGCCGGTCGTCTCGCCGTAGCGCCCGGCCCAGTAGCCGGCAAGGGAGTAGAGCAGTGCCGAGACGCCGAGCGTGTCGAGCGTGAGCACGTCGACGAGCAGGCCCCCGAAGAACCCTGCCACCGTGCCGACGACCGCCCCGCGCAGCAGCGCGATCGAGAGCAGCGAGAGCAGCAGGACGTCGGCGACGCCGCCGGCAACGTCGAGCGACGCGAAGAGCGTCACCTGCAGCAGGGCGGCGACGAAGACGATGGCACCGACGACTGCGCTCTCGCTGAAGGTCATGAGCCGCTCCCCGGCTCATGAGCTTGGGGAGGGGGTGTGGGGGAACCGGGAGGTTCCCCCACACAAGGCGGGAAGAAGGGGGCTCGTGGGGGAAACATGGTTTCCCCCACGGGAGCGAGCCGACAGGCGAGCGACGAGGTCACGGGAGCTCCGGGGTCGGGCGCCGCGGCACGAGCACGAGCACCGAGTCCAGGGACGAGAAGTCGACGTCCGACTCAACCAGCACCTGCTGCCAGAGGTCGGTGCTGAGCCCGCCGACGAAGGAGACGCGTCCGATCGGGATCCCCTTCGGATAGAGCGACGCCAGCGAGCCGGAGCGCCAGCCGGCGGTGACGATCTCGTCGCCGACGTGGACGACCTCGCGCTTCGAGACCCGGTCGAGCGCGAGCGAGTTGCCGGACTCGCCGTGAACGACGACGCCGGCCGCCCGCGTGCGCAGGTCGACGGAGGAGACGGCGCTCTGCTCGTCGGTGAGCAGGCGAACGCGCGCCGCGCCGCCTGTCACCTTCGTCACCGTGCCGACGAACCCGTCCGCGGTCACGACCGCCGCGTTGACGCGAACCCCGTCGTCCGAGCCTGCGGTGACCACGATCTCCTGCTCGAACGCCGACGACGGCCGCGCGATCACCTCGGCCGAGACGCCGTCGTAGTCGGTCGGGAAGGACGGCCCCTCCAGGAAGCCGAGCAGACGCTTGAGCTGGACGTTCTGCTGGAGCGCCGACTCGTTCTGGATCACCTGCTGCTTCAGCAGCTCGTTCTCGGCCTTCAGATCCTCGTTTTCGGAGCGCGCGTTGAAGAGGTCCTTCGTCCAGCCGTACGCGTCGCGGAACGGGCGCGCGACCCGCTCGACGCCGACCTCGAGCGGTTGCAGCGCGCCGGCGACGGCGCCCTGGGCGTCGTGCAGCGGCCCGTCCGAGCTCTCGCGGAAGGAGGCGGTGATCAGCGCGAGCGCGAGCAGCACGAGAGCCCCCAGCACGATCCGGCGCCTGAGGGCGCTGGTGCTGCGTGAGGAATGCGAACGCGGGGCGGGACGCCGGACGGGAAGGCCCAGCACCGCCGATCTTGCGGTGCGGTTGCGTGGCACGGAACGGCTCATGGTAGCGGCCTCCTCGGAGGCGCTCAGGCCGGGTTGCCTCTAGTAACGGCCTCGGCCGTTGCGGCGATTGCGGGCGCGGGCAGAGCGGTGGATCGCCTCGAACTCCTCGAGGCTGCGACCCGATCCGACCGCGACGCACGTCAGCGGGCTCTCGGCGAGGTGGACCGGCATCTGCGTCTCGTGCCGAAGCCGCTCGTCGAGGCCGCTCAGGAGCGCACCGCCGCCGGCGAGCACGATCCCCCGGTCCATGATGTCGGCGGCCAGCTCGGGCGGCGTCTTGTCGAGCGTGGAGCGGATCGCGTCGATGATCTGGAGGACCGGCTCCTCGAGCGCGTGCCGCACCTCCTCCGACGAGAGGATGACGGTCTTCGGCAGGCCCGTGAGCATGTCGCGGCCGCGCACCTCGGCCTGCACCTCCTCGCGCATCCGGTAGGCCGAGCCGACCTCGAGCTTGATCTCCTCGGCGGTCTGCTGGCCGATCAGGAGCTTGTACTCCTTCTTGATGTGGTTGACGATCGCGTCGTCCATCTCGTCGCCGCCGACGCGAAGGCTCTGCGAGACGACGATGCCGCCGAGCGAGATCACGGCGACCTCGGTCGTGCCGCCGCCGATGTCGACGATCATGTTCCCGGTCGGCTCAGCGACGGGGAGCCCGGCGCCGATCGCGGCCGCCATCGGCTCCTCGATCAGGTAGGCCTGGCGTGCGCCGGCCGAGAGCGTCGCCTCCTCGACCGCGCGCTTCTCGACGCCGGTGACGCCCGAAGGCACGCAGACGACGACGCGCGGGTGCGCAAAGCGGTACTGGTGCACCTTCTGGATGAAGTGGCGGAGCATCTGCTCGGTGACGTCGAAGTCGGCGATGACGCCGTCCTTGAGCGGCCTGATCGCCGCGATCGTCCCCGGTGTCCGTCCGAGCATCCGCTTCGCCTCGGCGCCGACCGCGTGCACCTCGCCGGTGCGCTGGTCGATCGCGACGACCGACGGCTCGCTGAGGACGATCCCGCGGCCGCGGACGTAGACCAGTGTGTTGGCGGTTCCGAGGTCCACGGCCATGTCTCGGCCGCCGAAGCCGCTCATCGAGCGAAAGATGCCCATACCCGCGCCCCACTCTAGCCTGCAACACTCGCAAGGTGGCCGTCTCGCGCGCCGTGCTCGTCACCGGCTGCTCCTCCGGGATCGGCCGCGCCACCGCGGAACGGCTGGCCGCTGCGGGCTGGGCGGTGTACGCGAGCGCGCGCCGGCTGGAGGCGGTCGAGGATCTCGCCGGCTGCCGGCCGCTTCAGCTCGACGTCACCGACGACGAGTCGATGCGAGCCGCGGTCGAGCGGATCGAGCGGGAGGAGGGCGCGGTCGGCGTGCTCGTCAACAACGCCGGCTACAGCCAGAGCGGCGCCGTCGAGGCGGTGTCGCTCGACGAGGCGCGGCGGCAGTTCGAGACGAACGTCTTCGGGCTGATGCGCCTGACGCAGCTCGTCCTGCCCGGGATGCGCGAGCAGCGCTGGGGGCGGATCGTCAACGTCAGCTCGATGGGCGGCGAGCTGACCTTCCCGGGCGGAGGCTGGTATCACGCCTCCAAGCACGCCGTCGAGGCGCTCAGCGACGTACTCCGCTTCGAGCTCGCCGGCTTCGGGATCGACGTCGTCGTGATCCAGCCGGGGCTGATCCGCACCGGCTTCGCCGAGGCGGCCGTCGGCTCGATCGAGGTCGGCGACGGCCCGTACGGCCGCTTCGACGCGGCCGTCGGCGCGGCGACTGCGCGTGCCTACGACGGCGCGTTCGCACATCGGCTCGGCGGCGGGCCGGAGACGGTCGCGAAGGCGATCGAGCGGGCGGTGACGGCGAAGCGGCCACGGACGCGCTACCGGGTGACGCCCTCGGCGCGCCTCTTCATCACGCTGCGCCGCGTCCTCGGCGACCGCGGCTGGGACGCGCTCGTCGGGCGCAGCTACCCGAGGCCGTAGGCGCCCGGGAAGCGCTCGGCGAGGAGCTTCACGAGCAGCGCCGCCGGCAGGCCGACGACGTTCAGGTAGTCGCCCTCGATCCGCTCGACGAGCGCCGCGCCGCGGCCCTGGATCGCGTAGCCGCCCGCGCGTCCCTCCCACTCGCCGTGCGCGAGATGGTGCGCGAGCTCGCGCGGGGTCAACTCGCGGAAGCTGACGCTCGTCGCCTCGTGCTCGACGACCTCCCACGCCGGCGTGAGCAGGCAGAGGCCGGAGACGACGGTGTGTGTCTTCCCCGACAGCTCCCCGAGCATCCGCTCGGCGTCGGCGGCGTTCGCCGGCTTGCCGTAGAGCGAGCCGTCGAGCCACACCGACGTGTCGACGCCGAGCACGGGCCGCTCCCCCGCGCGGGGTGCGACCGACCGCGCTTTCCCAACGGCGTGCTCGCGCACGAGCTGGACCGGATCGGCGTCCGGCGGGTCGTGCTCCTCGTAGTCGGGCGCGACGGCGTCGAACGGGATCCCGAGCTGCTCGAGGATCACGCGCCGCTGCGGGCTCGTCGACGCCAGCAGGATCGGGTCGACGACGTGCGAGCTCACCGCTTCCGCGCCACCCAGAGCTCCTCGGCGGGCCACTTCCGCGCCCACTCGGCGGTGACGAAGTCGTAGTACGCGTGCGTCTCCGTCTTCTCGGGCGCGTACAGCTCGACCAGCCGCTCGAGCTGGAAGCCGGAGTCGTTCAGGAGATCGATCAGCTCGCCGTGCGGGAGCTGGAACTCGACCCCGCCGGTGTCGGGCCACTCGATCCGGTTGAGCCCGCGCTGGGGCCGCTGCAGCTGCTCGCCTGCCCCGGCCTCGAGCCGCTGGCAGAGGACGACGAGCGTCGAGTTGCGCAGGAAGATCAGCCGGCCGCCCGGTCGCAGCAGCCGCGCCGCCTCCGGGATCCAGCGGTACGGGTCGGCCCAGATCGAGGCGCCGTACTCGGAGAGGGCGAGGTCGAAGGACCCGTCGGGGAGCGGGACGCTCTCGCCGACGCCCTCGATGAGCGGGAACTCGAGCCCGAACTCCCGTTGCAGCTCGCGCGCCGTCGCCAGCTGCGCCGGCGTCGGATCGACGCCGACGGGCCGCGCGCCCCGCTTGGCGAGCCACGCCGAGAAGTAGGCGGTGCCGCAGCCGAGCTCGACGACGTCGAGGCCGGCGACGTCACCGAGGACGTCGACCTGCGATTCCGGGATCTCGAAGACCCCCCAATCGATCTCGTCCTTCCCCCACGCCCGCCGCGCGGTCTCGCCGGTGTGCTCGGCGTTCGCCTTCGTCCAGATCTCGACGTTCCGGGGAACGTACTCGGGATAGTCAGACGAGCTCATCAGCGGCGAACCAGAGCGAGATCTCGCGCTCGGCCGACTCGGGCGAGTCGGAGCCGTGGATGAGGTTGTTCGGCATCGACGTCGCGTAGTCGCCGCGGATCGTGCCGGGGTCGGCGTCGGCCGGGTTCGTCGCGCCGATCGTCTTCCGCATCGTCGCGATCGCGCCCTCGCCCTCGACGACGAGCGCCCAGGTCGGCGCAGAGGTGATGAAGGTGACGAGCTCGCCGAAGAACGGCTTCTCGCTGTGCTCGGCGTAGTGCTCCTTGCCGAGCTCCTCGCTGACGCGGAGGAGCTTGCCGCCGATGACGGTGAAGCCGCGCCGCTCGATGCGGGCGAGGATCTCGCCCGAGAGCGCGCGCTCGGTCGCGTCCGGCTTGATCAGGATCAGGGTGCGCTCGACGGCCATCGGGCCGGGATGTTACTCGTCGCCGGCGGCGCGCTTCCTGGGAGCTGTCCAGGAGTCGGCGATCGTGTCGTCGATCCCGGGCAGGCTCGGCGTCACGACCGGCGTCGCGCAGTGGGGGCAGATCTGCCAGAGCGCCTCGAGCGGCGCGTTGCACTTCACGCACGCCTGCTTCAACCGGGTCGTGCAGACCGGGCAGACGAGGAAGGTCGACTCGACGGCCGCGCGGCAGACCGGGCAGTGCAGGTCGCGCTTCGCGAGCCGGTCTTCCATCGCCCGGATCTCGAGCTCGCGCTCGCGCACGTCCTCGATGTACTCGGGCGGCCGGAAGAAGAGGTAGATGATCGGGCCGACGAACGGCGGCACGAGGCCGAGCACCGTCGCCATCGCCACGAGCCACGGATCCTCGATCCGCCGGCGCGCGTCCTTGTAGACCCAGTACGCCGTCGCGAGCCAGAAGACGGCGACGAAGAAGATGGTCAGGTTGCGGATCACCATCCACGCGCCCGAGTCGAAGAAGTCGTTGACTCCTCCGAGCAGATCGTCGTTGGTGGTGGTGGCGGCGAGGATCACAGCAACAGTCTTCCCACGAGATAGCCGATTCCGAACGCGGAGCCGATGATGAAGACGAGCACCGCGAGCGCGAACGCCAACACGGTGATTCGTTCGCGCATCTTCGTCATATCACGCCTCGTTCCTCGCCAAAGCCGCAAGAAGGTACAGCGAGCCGGTGACGAGGACGGGCGGGTGCTCGCGCCCCCGGGCGAGCGCAGCGGCGGGATCGGGCTCGATCTCCACCTCGGGAAAGTGGTGCGAGGCGAGGTGCGCGAGCTCGGCCGCCGAGAGCGCGCGGGCGTTCGGTGACTGCGTCGCGACGAAGCGGCGTCCCTTGGTCGCAAGCGCCGAGAGCATCGCGAGCGTGTCCTTGTCGCGGAGGATCGACGCGACGACGGTGTAGTCGTCCCGGTCGAGCCGGGCGACGAGCCAGCGGACGCCGTCGGCGTTGTGGGCGCCGTCCCAGACCTCGTCGCCGCGCCGCTCGAGCCGGCCGGGAAGCGCGACCTCGACCTCGTGCTCGACGCTGCGGCCGAGGAAGGCGGCGGCCGCCTCACGGGCGCCGCCGACGACGACGTTCGGCCCGGCGAGGTGCGCGAACTCCTCGTCGGGCAGCACCGCGATCGTCCCCTCCTGGACGACGGCGAGCTTCTCGGCCGCGATCTCCTCCCGTGTCTCGCCGAGCACGTCGGTGTGCTCGAGCCCGACGTTGGTGAGCAGGACGACGTGCGAGCGGAGCACGTTCGTGGCGTCGAGGCGCCCACCGAGCCCGGCCTCGACGACGGCGACGTCGACGTCGCGCTGCGCGAACTCCACGAAGGCGGCCGCGCAGAGCGTCTCGAACTGCGTCGCCTCCTGCGCCTCGGCCTCGGGCCGGACGCGCTCGATCGCCGCCTCGAGGTCGGCCTCCCCGCCGTCGACCGTGATCCGCTCCGCCCACGAGCGGATGTGCGGCGAGACGGTTGCCCCGACCGACAGCCCCTCGGCGAGCAGGAGCGCCTCGATCGTCCGGGTCGCCGTCGACTTGCCGTTCGTGCCGACGACGTGGATCGCCGGGTACGCGAGCTGCGGGTCGCCGAGCGCGGCCAGCAGCGTCCGCATCCGCCCGAGGCCGAATTCCTGCGGCCACGGGCTGAGGGATGCGAGCCAGGCGGTGTGCTCAGCCTGAGAGGGCATCGAGCTCGCGCCGGTAGCGGGCGAGCTTCTCGCGCTCGGCCTCGACCACCTCGGGCTTCGCGTTCGTGACGAACTTCTCGTTCGCGAGCATCCGCTCGCCTCGCTCGACCTCGCCGCGGAGTCGCTCGATCTCGGCGTCGGCGTTCCCGTTCACCTTCGCCCGCTCCGGCCGGACGACCGCGTCGAAGATCCGCTTCTCGTCCCCGGCGAGCTCGACGACGACGCCGCTGCGGCGGAACATCGCGGCCGCCTCCTGGACGGGCTGGAGCGCGTCGGCGTCGGCCACGTAGGCCTCGTCCGGCTCGGGCCAGGTCGAGACGATCAGCCGCGTCTCGTGGAACTGCGACCAGATCTCCTCGGTCACGTGCGGCATCACCGGGTGCAGGAGCGAGAGCAGGCGCTCGAGCGCAGCGAGCGCGGTCGCCGCCGCGTCCTCGTCGCCGTCGCGCAGGCGCGGCTTGATCGCCTCCGCGTACCAGTCGCAGAAGTCGTCGAAGGTGAGCCGGTAGAGCGACTGCACCGAGTGCGAGAAGTCGAACGCCGCCCACGCCTGCTCGAGCTCGGCCCGCGTCGCGTCGAGCCGGGCCAGAATCCAGCGCTCCTCGACCTCGCGCGGCCGCGTGTCCGGCTCGACCCGGTTCTGGAGCAGCAGGCGCGAGACGTTCCAGAGCTTGTTCGCAAGCTTCCGGCCCTCTTCGAGCGGGCCCTCGGTGAAGCGGACGTCCTGCGTCGACGACATCTTCAAGAGGCCGTAGCGGGTCGCGTCGGCGCCGTGCTTCGCGATCAGGTCGAGCGGATCGATGCCGGTGCCGAGGCTCTTCGACATCCGCCGGCCGTCGGCGGCCAGGATCGTCGAGTGGACGATCACGTCGTGGAAGGGGATGTCGCCCATCACCTCGAGCCCGGTCCAGATCATCCGGTTCTCCCAGAGGCGGATGATCTCGCGCGCGGTCGAGTTGACGTCGCCCGGGTAGTAGCGCTCGAGCTCGGGCGTCCGCTCCGGCCAGCCGAGCGTCGCGTACGGCCAGAGCGCGGACGAGAACCACGTGTCGAGCACGTCGGGGTCGCGCTCGAGCTCGGTCGAGCCGCACGTCGCACACGCGTCAGGCGGCGGCCATGCGCACGTGACATGGCCGTCCGGGCAGTACCAGAGCGGCTGCTGGTGGCCCCACCAGAGCTGCCGCGAGATGTTCCAGTCCGGGATCTCCTCGAGCGAGCGGATCGCGAACTGGTGCTGCGACTCCGGATGGAAACGGACGCGGCGCTCCTGAAGCGCCGCGAGTGCCGGCTTCCGCGGCTCCTCCATCGCGACCCACCACTGCAGCGAGACCAGGGGCTCGATCCGCGTATGGCAGCGCTCGCAGGTGCCGACCGCGTGCCGGTAGTGCTCGCGCTGCTCGAGCCGGTCGTGCTCCTTCAGCCAGGCGAGAATCGCCTCGTCGGCCTCCTGCTGCGTCGTCCCGGCGAGGTCGCCGGCGTTCTCATTCATCCGCCCGTCGGGGCCGATCACGGTGAGGATCGGGAGGCCGTGGTCGCGGCCGATCTCGAAGTCAGTCGGATCGTGGCCGGGCGTGATCTTGAGCGCGCCGGTGCCGAACTCGGGCTCGACGCGGGCGTCCGTGATCACCGGCACGGCGCGCTCGACGTACGGGACGAGCACCTCCTTGCCGACCGCGTCGCGGTAGCGCTCGTCGTCGGGGTGCACGGCAACGGCAACGTCGGCGAGGATCGTCGCAGGCCGCACGGTCGCGATCGTGATATGGCCCGAGCCGTCGGCGAACGGATAGCGCGCATGCGTGAGCGTGTCGTCCATGTCGACGTGCTCGACCTCGAGGTCCGAGATCGCCGTCTCGTGGAAGGGGCACCAGTTGACGATCCGCTCGGCTCGGTAGATCCAGCCGCGGTCCCAGAGGTGGACGAAGAAGCGCATCACGGCCTCGACGTAGGCGTCGTCCATCGTGAAGCGCTCGCGGCTGTAGTCGAGCGAGGCGCCGAGCCGGCGGAACTGGCCCGTGATCGTGCGGCCGGTCTCCTCGAGATGTCGCCAGACACGCTCGACGAACGCCTCGCGGCCGAGCTCCTTGCGCGACGTCCCCTCGTTCGCGAGCTGCTTCTCGACGACGTTCTGGGTCGCAATCCCGGCGTGGTCGTAGCCGGGCTGCCAGAGCGTGTCGAAGCCCTGCATCCGGTGCCAGCGGATCAGGACGTCCTGCAGCGAGCCGTTGAGGGCGTGGCCCATGTGCAGCGCACCGGTGACGTTCGGCGGCGGCACGCAGATGACGAACGTCTCGTCGCTGCTCGCACCAGCGCCGGCCTGGTAGTGGCCTTCGGCCTCCCAGATCTGCTGCCAGCGTTCCTCGACGCCTCCCGGCCTGTACAACGGCTCCATCGAGCCATTGTAGGAGCCGTCAGGCGGCGATCGGCTCCTTCTTCTCCTTCCGTGCGGCGTCGTGGATCAGCCAGCTCGAGGACGCGTGCGCGAAGAGCGTCCCGTCTCCGTCGAGCAGCTTCGCCTCGGCGGTTGCGACGCGCGAGCCCGGATGGACGATGCTGCCCTCCGCCCGCAGCACGCCCGATGCCAGCGTCACCGGCCGGACGAAGCTCGTCTTCAGCTCGATCGTCACCAGAGCGGAGCCGGCCTCGAGCGTTGAGTGGACGGCGCAACCCATCACGGTGTCGAGCACGGTTGTGACGATGCCGCCGTGCACGCCGCCGAGCGTGTTGTAGTGCTCCTCGCGCGGCTCGTAGGCGAAGACGACGTAGCCCGGAGTGACGAAGATCGGGTGGAAGCCGACGAGGTCGGCGACCGGCGGCGGGGGCAGCAGGCCGTTGCCGATCCGGTGGAGGGCCTCGAGCCCCGTGAGGCCGTCCGCCTGGCGGGCGGCGTCGACGGGGTCGTGCCAGCTGATCGTGCGTGTGCGGGACATGGGTGTCTCCCCAGTCGGTTGCTTTTCGCTACCGACTCTAGACGAGTGCGTTTCGAAATGCAACTATATGCACGTGACACGCGAGGAATGGAGCCGCGCGAACTGCGCCGTGGGCGAGACGCTGTCGATCATCGGCGAGCGGTGGACACTGCTCGTCCTGCGCGAGGCGTTCCTCGGCGTCCGCCGCTTCGAGCAGCTGCAGCGGCACACGGGCATGGCCCGCAACATCCTCAGCGACCGGCTGCACACGCTCGTCGCGCACGGGATCCTGCGGCGAGAGCTCTACCAGGAGCGGCCTCAGCGCTATGAGTACCGCCTGACCGAGCGCGGCCTCGATTTCTATCCGGTGCTGCTCTCGCTGATGGACTGGGGCGCCCGCCATCTCGACGGCCAGGCGATGACGCTGACGCACAAGAACTGCGGCGCGACCGTGATGCCCCACCTCGCCTGCCCCGAGTGCGGCGAGCATGTCGAGGCGCGCGACATGCACGCGGTTCGCGACGACGCGGCCCTGCGCCGATCCGCCTAGTCGGCCGGCGGCGCCTCTTTTCCGAGGTTGAGGAAGAACGAGGCGAAGACGCCGGCGATCCCCGAGACGAGGAAGAGCGCGTTGAGCTCGAGCACGATGTCGACGATCCGGCCGCCGGTCGTGACCGGATTGGGCATCTGGGAAGAGACCGTCAAGAGCTGCACGGTCGTGAAGAAGAACGCGTCCCAGATGTTCTGGATCTCGCCGCGGCCGGCGTCGCGCTCGAAGAGCCACATCAGGACGGTGCCGACGGCGTCGACGATCGCGACGAGGGCGAGCGCCCCGACGATGCGGCGGCGCAGCACGTGATGCGCGCGTGGGGGCGTTCGGCGCAGCAGCAGCCGCACGTGGCGCACCGAGTCCATCCGCCGAGGATCGCGGCGGCGCCGGACGGCAGCGATCAGCGGCCGGCGGCGTAGCCCTGCATGCCGCGTGGGTTCGCGCCGGCCTTGAGCAGGCCGTCGTCCTCCCGCGCGACCGCCGTCACGCGGCCGAGCGTCCACGGGCCGGAGACCTCGACGTCGTGCCCGCGCCTGCGCAGGTCGGCGACCACGTCGTCGCCGAAGCGCTCCTCGACCGTGACCGAGCGGCGCGCGAAGCCGCGGGGATAGAAGGACGAGATCAGGTGGTCCATGTGGAACTCGGGGGCGTCGATCGCCTCCTGCAGGTTCAGGCCGAGATCGACGTGGCGGAGGAAGACGTGCAGCGCCCACTGCTCCTGCTGGTCGCCGCCGGGGGTGCCCCAGGCGAGATAGGGCTTGCCGTCCCGGAGGGCGAGCCCCGGGCAGAGCGTGGTGCGCGGGCGGGCGCCCGGCCGGAGCGAGGAGGCGAGGCCGTCCTCGAGCCAGAACATCTGCGCGCGCGTCCCGAGCGGCCAGCCGAGCGAGGGGATCACGGGCGAGCTCTGCAGCCAGCCGCCGCTCGGGGTCGCCGAGAACATGTTCCCGTGGCGGTCGGCGACGTCGAGGTGGACGGTGTCGCCGCGTGTCGGCTCCCCCGCCCCAGGCGTCACGGCGGCCTCGACGAGGTGGGGCAGGCGGCCGATGCCCGGCCGGTACTCCTCGGACGCGTCCTCGCCGACGAGCGCGCGCCGCTCGTCGTTGTAGGCCTTCGAGAGCAGCGTCTCGAGCGGCACCTCGCCGTCGCCGTAGAGCGCATCCCGGTCGGCGAACGCGAGCTTGGCGCACTCGGTGACGACGTGGACGAACTCTGCCGGCGAGAGCTCGGCGAGATCGAAGCCGTCGAGGAGCGCGAGCTGCTGCAGCCCTACCGGCCCGGCCGCCCACGGCAGCGTCTTGCAGACCGTCAGCCCGCCGTACTCGAGCTTGGCGACCGGCTCCAGCGTCGCCCGCCAGCGCGCCATGTCCTCGCCGGTGAGGAGCCCGCCCTCGGCCGCTGAGAACCTGTCGATCTCCTCGGCGACGAAGCCCTCGTAGTACGCACGGCGGGCCTGCTCGATCTCCTGCTCGCGCGAGCCGCCGCGCGACTCCTCGACGATGCGCCGGTACGTCGCCGCGAGGGCCGGGTTGCGGAAGAGCGTGCCGACCTCCGGCGCCGGCAGGTACAGGTCGGCCGAGCCGGGCCACTCGCGGAGCAGCTCCTCGGTGCGGTCGATCGTCGCGCGGATCCCGCCGACGAGCGGGAAGCCGTGCTCCGCGTAGCCGATCGCGAACTCGAGCACGTCTGCGAGCCGCCACGTCCCGAACTGCTCCAGCAGCAGCAGCCAGCCGCCGAAGGCGCCGGGGACGCAGGCGGCGAGCACGCCTGTCCCGGGCACGAGCTCGTGGCCGAGCTCGTGGAACCGCTCGATGGTGGCGGCGCCGGGCGCGACGCCCTGGCCGCAGAGCGCGATCGGCTCACCCTTCTCGACCGGGAAGAGGAGTGCGGGCACCTCCCCTCCAGGCCCGTTCAGGTGCGGCTCGACGACCTGAAGCGTCAGCCCGGCTGCGACGGCGGCGTCGAAGGCATTGCCGCCGCGCTCGAGCACCGACATCCCGGTCGCGGAGGCGAGCCAGTGCGTCGATGCGACCATCCCGAACGTGCCCCGCAGCTCGGGCCGCGTCGTAAAGCTCACTGGATGATCAGGCAGGTCGTCGTCCCGTGCGCGAGCAACTTCCCGGCGGCGTCAGTGAGCTTCCCCTCCGCCGTCGCGATCCGCGAGCCCTGGTGGATGACGAGTCCCTCGCAGCGGATCACGCCGGTGTCGGCGGTAATCGGGCGGACGAAGTTCGTCTTCACCTCGAGCGTCGTGTAGCCGACGCCTCGCTCGAGCTGCGTGTGCACGGCGCAGCCCATGGCCGAGTCGAGCAGCGTCAGCGCGATGCCGCCGTGCACCGAGCCGATCGGGTTGTAGTGCTGCGGGCCGGGCTCCATCTCGAAGACGGCGCGCCCGGGCTCGGCGAGGACGAGGCGAAAGCCCATCAGCTCCGAGATCGGCGGCGCCGGCAGCTCGCCCGTGACGATCGCCTGGACATACTCCATCCCTGAGAGACGACGGCCCTCCTGTGCGACCTCGCGGGGATCCATCGGGCCGACGCTCACGGGGCCGACTCTAGCGGGAGTAGACGGCGGGTAGGGGTGTGCGAGAATCGGCACGTGTCCGACGTCCTCGATCGCGTCGCCGCAGGGCGATCGGCCATCCACGCCCGGCGCTGGCGCGAGGGTTACGACCTCCTCGCAGCCGCCGCTGCAAGCGGCGAGCTCCCGCCCGAGGATCTCGAGCTGCTCGCCTGGAGCGCGTACCTCACGGACGAGGTCGTCCAGGTCGTCCCGATCCTCGAACGCGCGTACGCGGGGTACGTCGCCGCCGGCAACAACGAGCGCGCCGCGGCCGTCGCCGTGCAGCTCGCGCACGAGTACGGCAGCATCCGGCTGCAGAAGGCGGTGGGCAGCGGCTGGCTCGCACGGGCCGAGCGCCTCCTGGCGGACGAGCCCGAGGGGATCGCGCACGGCTATCTGGCGCTCGAGCGGGGCCTCGATGCGATGAAGGCCAACGACTACGAGACTGCGCGGGAGCTCGGCGGGACGGCAGAGCGGATCGGCCACGAGCACGGCGACATGGGGCTCGAGCTGCGCGGCAGGCAGCGGCGCGCGGTCTCCCTCATCCACCTCGGCGAGATCGACGAGGGGCGCCTCCTCCTGAACGAGGTCAACGCGACCGCGTACGGCGGAACGCTCCGGCCCTACGACACCGTCGTCCTCTACTGCAACGCGATCGGCACGTGCCGCGAGGTGGCAGCGTTCGGCGAGGCGTCGCAGTGGACCGAGCGCGCGGAGCTCTTCTGCGACGAGCACGCGATCTCGGCGTTCCCGGGCTACTGCCGGATCAACCGGGCCGAGGTGATGCGCTACGAAGGGAAGCTGGAGGACGCCGAGAGGACCGCGTCCGAAGCGTCCCAGCTGCTCGCCACGTGGGCACCGCGCATCGCCGCCGCCGGCTATGCGGAGGTCGGGGAGGTGCGGCTGCGCCTGGGCGATCTCGCAAAGGCCGAGGAGGCGTTCGACCAGGCCGACGAGCTTGGCC
The DNA here is from genome assembly GCA_963705515.1 of uncultured Gaiellaceae bacterium. GTDB lineage: Bacteria > Actinomycetota > Thermoleophilia > Gaiellales > Gaiellaceae > Gaiellasilicea. The sequence continues at coordinate 18,964 of CAVPJV010000004.1, read as the reverse complement.
ACGACCCCGAGCCCGGCCGCTCGCTGCTCCTGCTCGCGCGCGAGAAGCCCGCCGCCGCACTCGCCTCGATCCGGCGCGCACTCGGAGACGACCTGCCGCCGCTGGCCCGCGCGCGGCTGCTTCCGGCCTTCGTCGAGATCGCGGCCGCGGCCGACGCGGTCGACGACGCAGCGTCGGCGGCCGACGAGCTCGCGGCGACAGCAGAGCGCTACGACTCGCCGTCGCTGCACGCCGCCGCCGGGGTCGCCGCGGGATCAGTCGCGCTCGCCCGCGGCGACGCGCAGGGCGCGGTGCGCCCCCTGCGTCGCGCGCTGCGGCTCTGGCAGGACACGAACGCGCGCTACGAGGCGGCGCGCACGCGTGTCCTGCTCGCGCGCGCGTACTCCGCCAGCGGCGACGCGGAGGGAGCGATGCACGAGCTGGCGCAGGCGGGCTCAGTCTTCGACCAGCTCGGTGCACGCATCGACGCGGCGAAGGTGGATGCGCTGCTGGGCCGCGACGTCGGCACACGCGTGACGATGACGTTCGTCTTCACCGACATCGTCGACTCGACTCGCCACCTCGAGCACCACGGCGACGCCAACTGGCAGAAGCTGCTCCGCCGCCACGACGAGCTCGTCCGCCGCATCGCCACCGGCGAGGGCGGCACGGTCGTCGACCACACCGGGGACGGCTTCTTCCTCGCCTTCCCCACGGCGGACCGTGCCGTCGCCGCAGCCGTCGCGATCCAGCGGGAGGCGGCCGGCGACCTGCCGTTCGAGCTCCGCATCGGCGTCCATACCGCAGAGGCGACGAGCCTCGCCGAGAACTACCGCGGCAAGGGTGTGCACGTCGCCGCACGAGTCGCGGCGCTCGGCCGTGGCGAGGAGATCGTCGCGAGCCGCGAGACCGTCGCCGCGCTCACGGGCGTGCGCACGAGCGAGGCGCGGAGCGAGCGGCTGAAGGGCATCGCGGAGCCGATCGACGTCGTCGCGATCGACTGGCGCGGCGCGAGCGGCTAGGCCGACTCTTCGGCGAGCGTGTCCGGCTCGTCGGAGATGCCGTCGGCGCTCGTGACGAGCGTCGGCTTCAGGCCCTTCGAGATCGTCTCCTTCGTGATCACGCACTTGGAGACGTCCTTGCGCGACGGCAGCTCGAACATGACATCGAGGAGCGCGTTCTCGATGATCGAGCGCAGGCCGCGGGCGCCGGTCTCGCGGGCGAGCGCCTTGTCTGCGATCTCCCAGAGTGCGTCCTCGCGGAACTCGAGCTCGATCGAGTCGTAGCCGAAGAAGCGCTGGTACTGGCGCGTGAGCGCGTTCTTGGGCTCGGTCAGGATCTGGACGAGGTCCTCGCGCCGCAGCTGGTGCACGGCCGAGATCACGGGCAGGCGGCCGATGAACTCGGGGATGAGGCCGAAGCTGAGCAGGTCCTCGGGCATCACGTCGGCGAGCAACTCGGCGCTCTCCTCGGCGTGACTCGAGCGGATGTCGGCTCCGAAGCCGACCGAGTTCTTGCCGATCCGCCGGCCGATGATCTTGTCGAGGCCGGCGAACGCGCCGCCGCAGATGAAGAGGATGTTCGTCGTGTCGATCGAGAGGAACTCCTGGTGCGGGTGCTTCCGGCCGCCCTGCGGCGGCACCGAGGCGACCGTGCCCTCGAGGATCTTCAGCAGCGCCTGCTGGACGCCCTCGCCCGAGACGTCGCGGGTGATCGACGGGTTGTCCGCCTTGCGCGCGATCTTGTCGACCTCGTCGATGTAGATGATCCCGGTCTCGGCTTTCTTGATGTCGAAGTCGGCCGCCTGGATCAGCTTCAGGAGGATGTTCTCCACGTCCTCGCCGACGTAGCCGGCCTCGGTCAGCGCCGTGGCGTCGGCGATCGCGAACGGGACGTTCAGGATCCGCGCCAGCGTCTGCGCCAGCAGCGTCTTCCCGCAGCCCGTCGGGCCGAGCAGGAGGATGTTCGACTTCTGCAGCTCGACGTCCCCGTCCTCCTGGCCCATCCGGACGCGCTTGTAGTGGTTGTAGACCGCGACCGCGAGCGTCCGTTTCGCTTCCTCCTGGCTGACGACGTAGTCGTTCAGCACGGAGTAGATGTCGAGCGGGCGAGGCAGGTTGTCGAGATCGAGCTGCGTCGGTGTCGTCAGCTCCTCGTCGATGATCTCGTTGCAGAGATCGATGCACTCGTCGCAGATGTAGACCCCGGGGCCTGCGATCAGCTTCTTGACCTGACGTTGGCTCTTGCCGCAGAAGCTACAGAGGAGCTGCTCGTTGCCTTCGGATGCGCGGGCCATGTCTCTCTTGTACTCCAGTTTCGGGGGAACCGCTAGGTCAGGTCAGGGGCCAGGTTTCTCAGCGATGCTCGATCACTCTGTCAATGATTCCGTACTCGTTCGCTTCTTGCGCGGTCAGGAAGTAATCGCGCTCCATGTCCTTGGAGACCTTCTCGATGTCCTGACCTGAGTGCTGACTGAAGATCTCCTCGAGCCGTCGCTTCAGCGCGATCGTCTCTCGCGCGGCAATCTCGATGTCGGTCGCCTGTCCCTGGAAGCCGCCCGACACCTGGTGGATCAGAATCTTTGCGTTCGGCAGCGCCATTCGCTTCCCTGCCGCGCCCCCCGCGAGCAGGAGCGCACCCATGCTCATCGCGATCCCGACGCAGATCGTCTGGATGTCCGGCTTGACGAACTGCATCGTGTCGTAGATGGCGAGACCGGCATAGACCGAGCCGCCCGGGGAGTTGATGTAGATCGAGATGTCCTTGTCCGGGTCCTCCGACTCGAGGTGCAGCAGCTGCGCCACGATCAGGTTCGCGATCTGGTCGTCGACCGGGGTGCCGAGGAAGACGATCCGCTCGTTCAGCAGGCGGGAGTAGATGTCGAACGAGCGCTCGCCGCGCGACGTCTGCTCGATCACCATCGGGATCAACGGGCTCATGCAGTCTCCTTGCTTCCGGTCACGTTCAGTTGCCTGGGGTCCACAGTGTTGTCTCTTGCTCGGGTGATTCCTTGTCCGGTGTCCAGATCGCGTCCCGCGCCTGGGCCTGCTCGAGCGGGATCGGCTTCACCTCGGCCGCGACCCGGTCGAGCGCCGCGCGCAGGCGCAGGTCCTCGCGCAGGTCCTCCTGGCGTCCGTGCTGCCACAGATCCTCGATCACCTGGTCGGGATCCTCGCCCGCCGCTTCAGCCTGCTCGCGGATCAGCGCCTTGACCTCGTCGTCGGAGACCTCGATGCCGAGCTTGTCGGCGACGGCCTCGAGCGCCAACTCGCGCGCCACCGAGAGCGCGGCCTCCATCTGCATCGAGCTCGTCAGCTCCTCGGCGGAGCGGCCCGTCAGCTGCAGGTACGTCTCGGGTGCGATCCCGCGGCGTTCGAGCGAGCGGATGAAGCCGGTGAGCAGCTCGCGCGTGCGCGACTCGACGAGCGGCCGGGCCGGCGCGACCTTCGAGGCGGCGACGAGCGCGTCGACGGCGTTGGCGCGGAAGGCGTTCTCGATCTCCGCGTCGACGGCCTCGCGCAGGCGCTGCTCGATCTCGGCGCGCAGCTCGCCGAGCGTGTCGAACTCGCTCGCCGAGCGCGCGAGCTCGTCGTCGAGCTCAGGCAGCACCTTCTCGCTGATCTCCTTGACCGTGATGTCGACGTTCGAGGTCGACTCGTCCGCGAGCTCGTAGGCGACGCTCTTGGTGTCCCCGGCAGAGGCGCCGACGAGGGCCGCCTCGACCTCCTCGACGAGCCGGCCCGAGCCGAGCTCGACGACCGTGTCGCGCTGGGCCTCGCCCTCGGGCGAGACGATGTCGACGACGAGGGTGTCCCCCTCCCTCGCCGGCCGGTCGCCCGCGGGCACGAGCTCGGCGACGGACTCACGCAGCGCCTCGAGCTCCTGGGTGACGAGCTCCTCCGGCACCTCGGCCTCGGGCTTGCCGACCTCGAGCTCCGTCCAGTCGACCACGTCGACCTTCGGCTGCACGGGCACGGTCGCGGTGAACTGCCAGTCGGCCTCGTCATCGGCCGGGAGCTCATAGTCGTACTCCGGCTGCGCGACCGGCCGGATGCGCGCACGAGCAGCCGCGTTCCAGAACCAGCCGCCGATGTGGCTGTCGACCGCCTCAGCCATGATCCGCTCCTTGCCGAGCCGCTGGGTGAGAATCGGCACCGGCACCTTGCCCGGCCGGAAGCCGGGGATCTTCACCGACTGCGCCAGGTCGGTGGTGGCGTGCTCGACCGCGTGGTGGACGTCGTGCGCCGGCACGTCGACCTTCAAGCGGACCGTGTCGCCGCCGAGCTCCTCGACCTGCGCCGTCATTGGACTATTCAAGCAGAGGCCGCGCGGGCCGAGTCGAGCTCTCCAGCCAGTGCAGCGACGCGCCGCTCGATCTCGTCCCGCAGCTCGCGGACCCGTTCGAGCGACTGGCCGGCCGGATCCTCGAGCCCCCAGTCGACATACCTCCTGCCGGGCAGCACCGGACAGACGTCGCCGCAGCCCATCGTCACGACCACGTCCGCCCAGGCCGCGTCCGCCTCGGGCTCGAGCTGCCGCGGCGTCCGGCCCGAGAGGTCGTAGCCGATCTCGCTCATCACCTCGACCACCTCCGGGTGCAGGTGGGCCTCGGCGCGGCTGCCGGCCGAGCGGACCTCGTGGCCGCCGAGCCGCTCGAGGAACGCGTGCGCCATCTGAGAGCGGCCGGCGTTACCGATACAGATGAAGAGGACGTTCGCCACGGCCGTAGGCTAGACGGCCATGTGCGTCTTCGTCCTCCTCCGCCACGGCCAGTCCGAGCTGAACGCGACCCAGCGCGTCAACGGCGACCCGGCCGTCCGCGTCGTCCTGACGGAGCAGGGTGAGGCCGAGGCGAAGGCGCTCGCCGTGCAGCTCGCCGGTTTCGCGCTCGACCTCTGCGTTCACACCCGCTTCGGGCGGACGCGGCAGACGGCGGAGATCGCGCTCGCCGGGCGTGCGGTGCCGTTCGAGGTCGAGCCGCTGCTCGACGACATCGACGTCGGTGAGCTCGAGGGCGAGTCGATCGACGCCTACCGAGCCTGGAAGCGCGGGCACGGCCGCGGGGACGCGTTCCCGGGCGGCGAGAGCCTGGACGCGGCCGCGCTCCGCTACGCCGAGGCGTACGAGCGGCTGCTCGCGCGGCCGGAGCAGCGGATCCTCGTCGTCTGCCACGAGATCCCCGTGCGCTACGCCCTCAACGCCGCCGCAGGCTCGGGAGAGCTCGACGGGCCCGCCCACGAGATCCACAACTGCGTCCCGCACCTGTTCGACGAGGACGGGCTCGCGCGCGCGGCCACCCGCGTCCGCTCGCTCACCGGCTGAGGTGCTCAGACCGCTGCCGGCTGACTCTCCGCCGCCTGCGCCTTCCAGACGCCGTTGAGCCCGCTCTGCATATAGGCGTAGAGAACGGGTGAGATCACGAGGTAGAGCACGAGGCCGAGCCACCCGTTGATCGGCGTCTGGCCCGTCAGGCGCTGAGCGGCCTGCACACGCTTGAACGTGGTCACGGTCGTCCAGAGCGCCGGGACGATCAGGAGCGCGCCCGGGAAGAGCGCGAGCGTCGACTTGGCCGGGCTGTCACCGAGCTCGGTCGTACCCTTCGCCCTGCCCAGGTCCGCGAGCTCGCGGTTGATGAAGTACCACCAGAAGATGAGGTAGATCGCGAGCGTGATCACCGCGAGCACCGCGACCGCGATCGGGTTCCGAGCCTTCGCCGTCGTGCCCGCGCCTTCCGATCTGGATCTCCTGCGCCACGGTCGCGTCCTTTCTCGAGACTGACCCCCGCGCCTACTTCCTTCTGCCCTTCTCCTTCCCTTCGTCCTTGCACTCGTTCCGGTCGTCGCGCCGGCCGTTGTCGTCGCCCCGGTTGTTGTCTCGGTTCCGGTCGCGGTCACCGCCCCTGCCGTTGTGGTCGTCGTCTCCGTCCCGCCCGGGAGGGCCTGAGTGCTCGTGGTTGTCATCGCCGTGACCCCAGCCGGGCCGCAGCGGCTCGTTCGGGGTGGTCGGTGTCGTCGGCGTGGTCGGCGTCGGCGGCGTCGGCGGCGTGGTCGGGGTGGTCGGGGTCGGCGCGACGAGCGGCGGCTGCACGGAGGTCGGCTTCCGCGGGTGTTGGGGCCTGGGCTTCGGCTTCGAGGGCTTCGGAGCGGGATTTGGAGACGGCGCCGGAGTCGGCGTCGGGGTCGGAGTTGGCGTCGGGGTCGGGGTCGGAGTCGGAGTCGGGGCCGGTGTCGGGGCAGGCGACTGCGGGCCGCCGGTCGGCCCGGGCGTCGGAATCGGGGTGGGCGTCGGCGTCGGGGTCGGGGTCGGGGTCGGGGTGGGCGTCGGTGTCGGCTTCGGCGTGGGCTTGGGAGCCGGCTTGGGGGTCGGCTTCGGCGTGGGCTTGGGGGTCGGCGTCGGCTTGGGGGTCGGCGTCGAGGGCGTCGAGCTGGGCGAGCTGGGCGTCGCCGGCGCGGCCGTCGCAGGCCTCGGCGTCACCGCAGCGATGCGCGCGCCGGGCCGGCGGGCCACCGCAGGCGGACGACGATCGGCTGCGCTTCCGGCAGGAGGCTTCGCGGCGGGACGGGGTGTCTCTGCCTCCGGCACAAAGATCACCGGCGGCTGGCCGCTGTCCGCGAATGCTCCCGGCGGCAGGATCCGACTGATCCGAGCGGGATCGTCGAGCGCCCCGCGCCACAGGTAGCCGGCGGTCACGGCGACGGCCACCAGGCTCGACACGCGAAGGACTGTCCACGGGGATCTCACTGCGGCACCGAGTATTCCCTGTTCGGCGGATGCCCCACCGCGGGACCGATAGAGGGGTGGCGAACGGGACTCGAACCCGCGACCACCGGGACCACAACCCGGGGCTCTACCAACTGAGCTACCGCCACCTCGACGCGCACAGGATAGCGGCGGAACGTGGGGCATACTGACCGTGAGCGGCCCCGTAGCTCAGTGGATAGAGCGGCAGGCTTCGAACCTGCGTGCGGAGGTTCGATTCCTCCCGGGGCCATCTGCCCCGCTCCGACGACCATATTCGACGTTTCCCCCACTCGACTCATCCCCCCTCTCCTCGTTATAAGCGGTCCCGGGGGAACGTGGGTAAAACCTGGACCACCGCCCGTCTATGCTGTCCCTTCAGGCGGGCGTGGCGGAACTGGCAGACGCGCCGGGTTTAGGTCCCGGTGGGCTTCGGCTCTTGGAGGTTCAAGTCCTCTCGCCCGCATTCGCAACCCGGTCGAGCACCTCTTCGAGCGGCGGCTCGAGCGGGATCGACTCGGGCGCGGCGGCCCCGAGATCCGTCTCGGCGAGGCGCGCGTAGACCTCCGCCATCGCCTCGAACAACGCCGGCGTCAGTGCCGCGGCCGCCTGCGTGTCCGCGATCTCCCGCATCTCGCCGACGAACCGGCCGGCCTTCGTCGCCGAGACGGCGAGCAGGCGCGCCGCCCTGTCGATCTGCGCCGGAAAGGAGTCGTGGAGATCATCGAGCACCTCGGCAAGGACGCCGTTGGCGTGGGCCGTCACGAGCGCGTGCGTGAGCAGCGCTGTGTGCCCCTTGTAGACCGAGGCGGTGCACATCTTCACCGCCGACGCGAGCCCCGCCTCGGCGCCGACGGCACGCACGTCGAGCCATGCCGGCGCCGCCTCCGCGAGCTCCGAAGCCCGCGGGCCGGACAGGTAGACACGCGTGCGGTAGTCCGCGCGCGGCGGTCCGCCTGAGATCGACCCGTCGACGAACTGGAGCCCGGCGGCGCCGACGATGCTCTCGACCTCGCGTGCAGTCGCAGGCGAGACCGCGTTCCAATCCGAGACGAGCGGGCGGGCGCCCGTCCGCTCGGCCGCCGCGGCGAGGTCGGAGGCGATCGACCGGGCCTGATCGGGTGGCGCGATCGAGAGCACGAGGTCGGCGTCCGCGACGACGGCGTCGATGTCGTCCAGGAGCTCGAGCCTCGCTCGGTCGGCGAGTCCTCGCGTCCGCTCACTCCGTCCGGCAAGCGTGCTGACGACCCGCGAGCCGCCCGCCCGGTAGGCGGCGCCGACCGCGCTCCCCATCGCTCCGGCGCTGACGATGCCGACCGTCCGCATCGCCGAACCTTACGCCGATTCGATTGGTCTGCACGTCCGGGATCTCGGTCCCGTAGGCTCCGCGTCGATGGCCTCGATCCTCGCTCTCGTCGCGGCCTTTCTCTTCGCCCTCGCGGCGACCCTGCAACAGAAGGGCGCGCTCAACCTCTCGGAGCTGTCGCTTCGGAGCCCGGCCTCGCTGGCGCGGCTCGTCGGTCAGACGACGTGGCTCCTGGGGACAGGGGCGCTGCTCGTCGGCTACGTGTTCCAGGCGGCAGCCCTCGATCGCGGACGGTTGTCGATCATCCAGCCGCTGCTCGTCATGACGATCGTGTTCGCGCTCCCGCTCGGCTACTTCCTGACGAGCCAGCACGTGGGTCGGAAAGAGGTGATCGGGGCCGCGGTGATCGTCGTCGGACTGGCGCTCTTCGCGCTCTACGGCGACCCGGCGGGCGGTCGCGAAAACGCGCCGGGCAGCGAGTGGGCGATCGCGATCGCAATCATCGTCGTTGTCTGCGCGGTGCTGCTCGCGTTCGGCGGCCGGGGAGGGCTGACGATGAAGGCCGCCGTCTACGGGACGGTGGCCGGGATCCTGTTCGGCCTCTCGGCGGCTCTGACGAAGCCGACGCTCGACTACCTCCACGCCGGGATCGACGAGCTGCTCTCCCACTGGGAGCCCTATGCGCTCGCGATCGCCGGGATCATCGGGTTCGTGCTCCAGCAGATCTCGCTCGGGACGGGCAAGCTGGCGCCGTCGGTCGCAACCGTCTCGGTCGCCAACCCCGTAGTCGGCATCCTCCTCGGCATCGTCCTGCTCGAGGAGCGGCTGAGCAGGCCTGCCTGGCACGTGGTCGTCGCCTGCATCGGCCTCGGCCTTGCTCTGGCAGGCGCGGTCGTGATCTCCGTCGCACGCGAGGCGGCGGCCGGAGGGCCGGAGCACCCCGCCGCCCCCTCGCCGCCGGAGACCGCGGTCGCGTAAGCCGTCAGTCCGAGGCCGCGCCGCCGGCCTCGTCTTCCAGGAGCGCGACGACGGCGTTCGCCCAGTCGGCGACGTCGTCGAGGGTCTCCTGGTCGCGAATCGTCCGGAACCCGGCGAGCAGGACGTCCGCTTCCTCCCGCGTGAGCGTGCGTCCCGGTTCGGCGACACCCGTCGGCCCGAGCTCGGCTTCGGCCTTTCGGGCCGTGGCGAAGAGCGCGACAGCCTCGTGGCTCCCGGCGGCCTCGGCGAGCTGTTCCAGGAGCTCATCGACGCGTCGATGGCCCTCGGGCGTGAGGGCGGCGATCGCTCTTGCCAGATACGCGGAGTGGTGGTCGGAGGTCGACACGATGCGCCCGGGAGGATTCGAACCTCCGGCCAACGGATTAGAAGTCCGTCGCTCTGTCCACTGAGCTACGGGCGCTCGGGGACAGCCTAGCCCGGTCGCAGGCTAGGAGCGGACGCCGAAATCGGTCGTGATGATGACGACGTCGCGGCCGCCGTACACGCCCGGCGCGGACCGCACCTGGAGGGCGGAGAGGCCGATCTCACGCCAGCGGGCGGTGAGGATGTTCTTCCGGTGACCCGGGCTCCCCATCCAGAGCTTGAGCGCGGCGGCGGCGCTGAGGTGGCCGGACGACCAGAGCAGGTTCTCGCCCACCGACCAGCTCCGGTAGCCGCCGGGGCTGTAGAAGCGCTGCACGCGCTTCCAGAACTCGGAGCCGTCGCGCGAGTCGTGATCGAAGAAGCCGTAGGTGCCCATCGCGCGCGAGTGGGTGTTGGCGGCCGTCGAGAGCGGCCGTGACAGCCGCACCGGCGCCAAACCGTGCTGCTGCCGGATCTTGTTCAGCTCGACGAGCACCTGGCCTTCGAGCCGGTCGGCGGCCGCGAGCGTGCGGACCGGCTTCGCCGTCGCCCCGGCGCCGGCGGCGAAGACGCTCAGAAACGTCAGCCCGATCGCGAGCGCAAGGATCGAGACCCGGGTCCGGTGCCCTCCCACGCCCTGACAATCGGACACTCGCGGCCGGACTTGATCATCCGATCGAGGTAATCGCGAGCTAGACGGTGGTCGGCTCGGCTGCAGGCCCGGTCTTCGCGCGCCGGCGGTCGAGCCAGTCGACGAGGATCACCTGGATCGTCCCGGCGACCGGAATCGCGGCGAGCGCGCCGACGACGCCTGCCAGCTCCGCGCCGATCAGGACGGCGATCAGGACCGCCAGCGGCGAGAGCTTGACGGTACGCCCGTAGACGATCGGCTGCAGGACGTGATTCTCGAGCTGCTGGTAGAGGATGAAGAAGATCAGCACGATCACACCGGAGGTCGTCGCATCGAGGAAGGCGACGGTCGTGACGAGGATGGCGGCGATCGTCGCGCCGGCGAGCGGGATCAGGTCGAGGATGGCGACGAGGAGACCGAGCGCGACCGCGAAGGGCACGCCCAGCGCGAGCAGGACGGCCGTCGAGACGACGCCCGCGATCAAGCTGATCGCGAGGTTGCCGGTCACGTAGCCGCCGATCGTGCCGTAGATGTCGTACCCGATCTTGCGCCAGCGCGGCTGCTGCTCGGCGGGCAGCAGGCTGTAGAACCGCTCGACCCAGGCAGGGCCCTCGAGCAGCATGAAGAAGGTCAGGAAAGCGATCGTCACCGTCGCGATCACCGCCGTGACGACGCCCTTCGTCACCGCGAGGGCCGTCCCGGAGAACCCGAGCAATTTGGACGCGCCGCCCTCTCCGAGCGCCTCCCGCACTCGCTCGGTGATCTGGTAGTCGCGCTCGAGGAAGCCGAGCTTGCCCCGCCCCGCAGTCAGGTCCTCGACGTAGCCGGGAACTGCGTCGACGAAGTCGTTCACCTGGGAGACGAGCGTCGGGATGATCGTCGCCGCGATCGCGACGATGATGAGGATCGCGGAGATGAACACGATCCCGACGGCCAGCCCGCGCCGTGCGACGCCGCGCCGCTGGAGCGCCTCGACCGCCGGGTTCAACGCAAGGGCCAGGAAGATCGCAACGAAGATCCAGATCAGGATCCCCTGCGCCGCCCGGACGACCTCGATCAGGATGATGCCGGCAAGGATGATCCCGAGCACGACCAGGATCGCGCGCGGACGGAAGCGGACGAGACGCTCCTCCATCCGGCTGAGCCTACGGAGCGCCGCGGACGGCGCTCGGCGAGCAGCCCGCGGCGCCTCTCAGTCCGGCCGCGCTGCGTCCCGGAACGAGCTCAGGTCGGCGAAGGCGACGTCGTACGCCTCCGTCTCCTGCACCTCGACGCTCACCGTGGACGTGATCCGATCGCGCAGCTTCAGCCGCGCCACCCGGCTTCGATCGGCAACCTCCTTGCTCTCCCAGAACGAGATCACGTGCGTGGTGCCCGTCTCGTCGTTGCTGAGCATGACCAGCCCCTCGAACCCCTCGAGGTCGCGAAGCCACTCGACCATCGTCTCACCGGCCATCGCGGCGAGCCCGGCCATGTCCTCGGCCGTCCCCTTCGTCGTTGTCATCGATGCGTGCATCAGGAGCGGGTGGAGGGAATCGAACCCTCGTAACTAGCTTGGAAGGCTAGGGCTCTACCATTGAGCTACACCCGCGCGGGTCACGTAGCGTAGCCGGGTGGATCCGTATGCGTGGTCGTGGAGCTCGCACGCGCTCGTCCTCGTTCCGGCCCTCACGATCGGCTACTTCTGGGCATTGCGGCGTGAGCCGGCGCCGCGCTGGCGGATCGCGTGCTGGATCGCGTCGATGGTGCTGCTGCTCGCCGTCTCGGTGACGCCGATCGAGACGATCTCGCTCCACTTCCTCCTCTCGGTGCACCTGATCCAGAACGTCGTGCTCGCTGAGTGGGCCCCGCTGCTGGCGGTGCTCGCGATCCCGCCCGCGCTCGCCGCGCGTGCGCCGCGGGTGCCGCCGCTCCTCGCGCTCGCGCTCTGGCTCGTCAACTACGGCGTCTGGCACTTGCCCTGGGTCTACGACGCGGCGCTCCGCCATCAGCACTCGCTGCTCCATCTCGAGCACGTCCTCTACTTCGCCACCGGCGTCCTCCTCTGGTGGCCCGTCTTCCACGGCGACCTGTCCTCAGGCGCCAAGGCGCTCTACCTCTTCGCCGCCTTCGTGCTCGCGAGCCCGATCGGCCTGATGATGGCGCTCGTCCCCGACCCGATCTACGACTTCTACGTCGACGCGCCGCGGCTGTGGGGCCTCTCGCCGATCCTCGACCAGCAGATCGCCGGTGTCTCGATGGCCGCGGCGGAGGCGGTTGTCTTCTTCGCGTTCTTCGCGTTCTACCTCTCTCGGTTCTTCGACGAGCAGGACGCCATGACCTGATGCCGAACGTCACGAGCATGAACTCGCTCCGCAAGTGGTTCGGCTCGCTCTTCCGCACCGGCTCCGAGCCCGGGTCGAGCCCGGACCCCGACCGCCGCGCGGTCAGCGACCGCCGCTCGGGCGACGACCGACGCACCAGCTTCGGCGAGCCGCGCGCGGCCTCGGACGAGCGCCGCGACGGCGCCGAGCGCCGCTCCGGCACCGACCGCCGCAACAGCAACTGAGAAGGCCCGTCCGCCGCAAGAGGATGTTGAGGCCCGCGAAGCAGGCCTCCTTCAGGGATCTTCGCGCGAAAGGGCATCCGCTCCCGCGGATGCCCTTTCCTGCGCCAGTAGGTCGGGGCGGCCGGATTCGAACCGGCGACTTCTCGCTCCCAAAGCGAGCGCGCTACCAGGCTGCGCCACGCCCCGCTCCGCTGATCGTACTCGCGGCCGCTCGAGCCGACCGTCTGGGAGGATCGCGGCCGTGTCCCATCAGAAGCGCATCGAGATCCGCTGGCGCGACCTCGACTCCTACGGCCACGTCAACCAGGCGGTCTATCTCACGTACGCCGAGGAAGTGCTCGACGACTGGTTCCGCACGAAGCTCGGCCGCGACCCGGGAGTCGGCTGGGACTATGTCGCCCGCCGGACGACGATCGACTATCGCGGCGAGCTTCGGCTCACGGATCGCGTCGCCGTCGGGTCGGCCGAGCTGGCGCAGCTCGGCACGACCAGCCTCACGGCCAGGGTGACGCTCGCCGCGCCGGACGGCCGCGTCGCCACCGAGCTCGAGCTGGTGGTCGTTGCAATCGACGGCAAGGGCGGGGCGCCGCGGCCCCTGACGGCCGCCGAGCGGTCGGCACTCTCCGCGTAGGCGGGCAGGAATCGGGGCGGCCGGGCGTTAGAAGACTCCGATGAACGACGTCGCCCGACGGATCCAGCGCACGTACCTGACACTGATTCTCGGCAACACCCTGGCGGCGTCGTTCATCTGGGGGATCAACACGCTCTTCCTGCTCGACGCCGGGCTCTCGAACCTGGAGGCGTTCGCGGCCAATGCGTTCTTCACCGCCGGGATGATGGTCTTCGAGATCCCGACCGGAGTCGTCGCCGACACGTGGGGCCGGCGCATCTCGTATCTCCTCGGCACGATCACCCTCGCCGCCGCGACGTTTCTCTACTACCTGCTCTGGGTCATGGAGGCGCCGTTCTGGGAGTGGGCGGTCGTCTCGATGCTGCTCGGCCTCGGCTTCACGTTCTTCTCCGGGGCGGTCGAGGCGTGGCTCGTCGACGCGCTGCACTACGCCGAGTACGACGGCGGCCTCGAGACCGTGCTCGGCCGCGGCCAGATGATCGGCGGGATCGCGATGCTCGGCGGCTCGGTCGCCGGCGGTGTGATCGCGCAGGCGACCTCGCTCGGCGTTCCGTTCCTGCTCCGGGTCGGCGTCCTGCTCGTCATGTTCGGCGTCGCGTGGCGGCTGATGCACGACCTCGGCTTCACGCCCGAGCCGGCGGAGAGCCCCGTGAAGGCGACGAAGGCGGTGTTCGACGCGTCGATCGAGTACGGGCTCAAGAACCCGCCGGTGCGCTGGATGATGCTGGCTGCGCCCTTCACGGCGGGCGTCGGCATCTACACCTTCTATGCGCTGCAGCCGTACCTGCTCGACCTCTACGGCGACCCGAACGCGTACTCCGTCGCCGGGCTCGCGGCCGCGATCGTCGCCGGCTCGCAGATCCTCGGCGGCTACGCGGCGCCGAGGATCCGCGCCCTCTTCGAGAAGCGCACGACCTCGCTCATCCTCGGTGCGATCACGAGCGCGGCGATCCTCGGCTTGCTGGCCCTCGTCGGCTCGTTCTGGGTCGCGCTCGCGCTGCTCGTCGTCTGGGGCCTCGTCTTCGCAGCGAACATGCCGATCCGCCAGGCGTACCTGAACGACATGATCCCCTCGCAGCAGCGGGCCACGGTGCTGTCGTTCGACTCGCTGATGGGCTCGAGCGGCGGCGTCGTGATCCAGCCGGTGCTCGGCAAGGCGGCCGACGCGACGAGCTACGGGACCTCGTTCGCCTTCGGCGCGCTTCTTCCAGCTGCTCGCGGTGCCGTTCCTGTTCCGCAGCCGGCACGAGGGAGCGACGGCCGACCGCGCGGTCAGCCTGGCCGAGCCGACCGAGCCGGCGGCGGCCTCGGCGCCCTAGCTCAGTCGACCGAGAGCAGGTCGACCACGAACACGAGCGGCTCGTGCGGGGCGATCACGCCGCCCGCCCCGCGGGCGCCGTAGGCCATCGCGGAGGGGATGGTCAGCTTGCGGCGGCCGCCGACCTTCATCCCCTGGACGCCCGCGTCCCAGCCTGGGATGACCTGGCCCTTGCCGAGCTTGAACTCGAACGGGCGACCGCGGTCCCAGGAGGCGTCGAACTCCTCGCCGGTGCGGAAGGCGACGCCGACGTAGTGCACGGAGACGTTCGTCCCGGCGGTCGCCTCGGCGCCGTCGCCGACGGTGACGTCCTCGATTCCGAGCTCGAAGGGGATGTCTCCCTCGGGCTTGTCGAGCTGCGGGCGCTCCGGTGCCATCGAGCCAGAACCTACACGCGACCGACCTGACGCCAGGCTGGACGGCTCGCTGACAATAGTATGTTACGCTCGCCGAGTCCTCCGACGCAGAGGGACGTCGAGTGCAGACCGATCCTGGCCTCTCCGGGGCGCGGGGTCCGGCTGGACACGGTTGTCGCGCACGTCAGAGAGGACGGGCAGGCGTGTTCGTTGCCTCTGCGGCGCTTGTCTTCTCCTGGGTGCTTCCGGCAGCCGCCCGAGAGCCGGCGCCCTTCGTCCCGAACGACAGCTTCTACCACCTGAGCCGAGCCGGGCTCGAGTCGATGGCGGTCCCGCAGGCATGGCGGGTGACTCAGGGCGATCCGCGCGTCGTGATTGCGGTCGTCGACTCCGGGGTCGGCCGCGCTCCAGATCTGATGCCGAACCTGCTGCCCGGCTTCAACGCGATCGACGGCGGCGCCGACACGACGGACGAGAACGGCCACGGCAGCGAGCAGGCAGCGCTGATCGGCTCGGTCCTCAACAACGGTCTGGGGACAGCCGGCATCTGCGGCAGGTGCCGCATCCTGCCGGTGAAGGTGTTCGGAGCGGACGGGCGCGCGGACGTCGCGACGATCGCCCGTGGGATCCGCTGGGCCTCGGAGCACGGCGCCCGCGTGATCAACCTGTCCTTTGCGCTCGTGCGGGGGTCAGCTCCGTCGGCGTCGCTGAACGACGCGCTCGCGGACGCCGTCAGCCGCGGCATCACGGTCGTCGCCGGAGCGGGCAACAGCGGCAGCGCCGATCCCGCCGCGAACGCGCTCGCCGCCTCGAACCCACAGACGATTCGCGTCGCGGCGATCGGTGCCGAGAGCCACAAACTGGACGGGAACTCGAACCGAGGCGCCTGGGTCGACGTCGCAGCGTCCGCGGAGCTGTCGTCGCGTGGCCTCGGCTCTGCACCGACCGGCGGCACCTCGGCTGCCGCCGCAGCCGTGTCGGCGATCAGCGGCCTGCTCCTCTCCTGCAACCCCGCACTCACCCCGACGCACATCAAGGACATCCTCGTGCGGACGTCGACGCCGTACGGCGTCGAGGTCGCCTCCGGCGGAGAGGTGGACGCCTACCGAGCCGTTCTCTCCAGCGGCTGTCCCAAGCTGACGGTGCTCGTCCGCGGCGGCGGCACCGTGAGCAGGACGCCGACCGGCGGCTGGCACGAGGACGGGACGGTCGTGACGCTCCAGGCGAAGCCGCGTCCCGGCTGGCACTTCGCTTCCTGGCTAGGCCCCTGCGCCGGCAAGCGGCAGACCTGCCGCATCGCGGTCACGCGCCCGGTGACGGTCACCGCGGTGTTCAGCCGGTAGCGCGCGCTGGCGACAGCCTCTGGTTGCGGCTGGTCGCCGCCAGCCCGCAGCGGCCGTCGAAGCTTGCGGACACCGGGCTCGGCAGCGTCGTCGCCTCGGCGAAGCGATCTAGCGCGATGGAAAGGGCGTGTCAGATGCGCTGGACGCCGAGAGCTGCGCTCGCGGTTGTTCTCGGGTTCGGATTGATCGAGAGCTCGACCTAGGCGCCGGCGGCGACGAGTACGAAGTCGGTGGCGAAGCCGAGCATCAGACCGAGTGTGAGTCCCCAGGCGACGACAGGCTTGTGGCCGAGCTTGCGGCAGACGCCCAGGAGCTCGACGACGACGTAGAGGATCGAGCCGGCAGCCAGGGCGAGGAAGGCAATCGAGACGGCCTCGCTCACCCACGTCTGGCCGAGCAGGGTCCCGAAGAAGGTCGGGCCGCCGCCGATCAGGCCGACAAGCGCGAGGAAGCCCCAGCTCGGTCGCTCGCTCGTGCCCGAGAACGGGCCGACAATGCCGAAACCCTCAGTCGCGTTGTGAAGACCGAAGCCGATGACGAGAACGAGCGCGAGGTCGATCGCACCCGAGGCGGCGGACTGCCCGATCGCGAGTCCCTCGGAGAAGTTGTGCAGCCCGATCCCGGCCGCGATCATCAATGAGAGCGACTGCGCCGGCGAGAGCCCCCACGGCCGCGCCTCGTACTCGGCGATCGCTGCAGCGCCGACGCTGTGAATGCCGTCCCGGCGCCGGCGCTTGGCGACCACCTCGTTGAAGTAGACGAGGCTCATCAGGCCGACCGTGAACGAGACGACGAAGATCGCGGCCAGAGCCGCGAACCGCGCCCAAGTCCCACTGTCTTCCAATGCGGCCGCAGTCAGCGCTGTCTCGACGGGCTCGATCCCGGCTGCAAGCACGTCCCAGAGGAGAAAGAGCAGGATCCCCGTTGCGATCGCGCTCAGCAGCGCGCTGGCGCGGGTCGACATACTGCGCGCGCGTCCCGCCGGCAGACCGAGGAAGATCGTGAGACCAGCGATCGCGCCGAGTACGAGGATCTGCGCCTGAGACATGTACGTCGCTCCGAAGCCGAGATGTAAGGATCACCTTACAACGCTCGCGCAGTCCTGGCCCGCGGTCCACGTCTTCGTTGCTAAGACCGCGGCATCCCATTGACTTGGCGGCGGCATCGGCGTAGCGTCGCCGCGGTGACATAGCAACAGCTATTCCGACAGCACGCCGCGGCTCGAGCTTTTGCCGCGAGGGGACTTCGATGCGCCGTCGCTCGGCGTCATGCGTGCTTTCACCTCTGAAGAGGCCGCGTCTGTTTTGACGACGTGGTTGGGGCCACAGGCCGAGTTGCGCTCAATTTGAGAGCGCGCCGTCGAGGCAACCAGGATCGAGAGGAGAACCGGGATGGGCATCACAGGATCAAGGAAGGTGAGAGCCGGCACGGTCATCGTCGCGCTGCTCGCACTCGCTGCCGTGCTGGCGCTGGGGCCGGCCGCTTCATCGTCCGCGGCGCCGGCAGCAGCCGCTGCAGCGCCGGCCGAGAACGCCGTCATCTACTGGAGCGGCGTCGCCTCGAGCGTGATCGTGATCGGCCGGGCGCCCGCGAGCTCGAGTGTGCTCGGCGGGATGGTGCACGGCGCGATGTACGACGCCGTCGCCGCTATCGAAGGCGGGCTGAAGCCGTTCGCGACCGGGATCACCGCGCCACCGGGTGCTTCGGCGGATGCCGCTGTTGCGCAGGCGGCACGCGACGTCCTCGTCACCAAGCTGCCCGCACAGGCAGGAACGGTGCAGGCCGCCTACGACGCGTTCATGGCGGCGATCCCGAACGGGCTCGCCAAGGACGGCGGCAAGGCCGTCGGCACCGCCGCCGCAGCCGGGATGTTGGCGATGCGGATCGGCGATCGCTACGACGACCCGAACGTCTACATCCAGAAGACGCCGGGACCCGGCGTGTTCGAGCCGATCGCGCCGACCCCGCCGGTGGATCCGAAGCTGGCGTTCGTGCGGCCGTTCACCCACGCTTCACCGTCCGACTACCGACCCGGCCCGCCGGTCGAGCTGACGAGCAAGCGCTACGCGGAGGACGTGGCGGAGGTGCAGGCGATCGGCCGCAACAACAGTGCGGTCCGAACGGCGAAGCAGACCGAGACTGTCCTCTTCCACACCGAGCAGACCTACCAGCAGTTCAACCGCACGCTGCGTGAGCTGGCGCTCGCCCGCGGCCTCGACCTGCGCGAGTCGGCCCGGCTGCTCGGGTATGTGAACGTCGCGACGGCGGACACGATGCTCGCCTGCTGGGAGGCCAAGTACCACTACAGCTTCTGGCGTCCCAACCACGCGATCCAGCGGGCCGACACGGACGGAAACCCGGCCACGGTGCAGGACACGACCTGGCTGCCGTTCGTCGTCGGCAACCACCCCGAGTACCCCTCCGGTCACGCCTGCTTCACAGGCGCGGTGACCGAGTCGCTGCGGCAGTACTTCGGGACGAAGAAGGTCAAGCTCGTGATCACGAGCCTGGCTCCCGGCGCCGGCCCGCCGCGGACGTTCAACACCCTGGACGAGCTCGTCAAGGACGTCGAGAACGCCCGCGTCTGGGGCGGCCTCCACTACCGCTCGACGATGACGCAGACCGCCAAAGACTTCCCGCGGATCGCCAAGGACGTCGGCAAGCACCACTTCCTCGACGGCCACGACGGCGGCGGCGGCATCGTCGGCGACGGCTAGCGGCCAAGTCAGGGGAAGCCGAGGAACGAAGGGGCGGGCCGTGCCGAGCGGCCCGC
>CAVPJV010000003.1:0-107414 GCA_963705515.1 uncultured Gaiellaceae bacterium | reverse complement strand
TTACCTAATTGCAAACGCACCGCGGGTACGAGACGGGTACATCAGATCGGGCACACGCGGACATGCGCGGGCACTCACGGCACAGCGTGAAGGCCCGATTTGCAGGGAAGACGTGGTCGCGAGTGCACACGCGTGTCCGACAGTACCGCCCCTGAACCTGCATGGTAAGGAGGGGGTCGACGGTTCGAGTCCGTCAGAGGGCTCTGCAAAAACCCCGCAAACCGGTGCTTTGACTTTCGGATTGACTTGCACGCGCTCCAGTATGCGGTAGGTATGGAGCCGTTTATGGAGCTTTCAGGTTCAGAACTCCCTCCGGCGGCGAGGGTGGGGGCCGTTCCGGACGTGTAGGAGACGGCCGATCCTGAGGGCAACGACGGGGCCGACATCCCCGCTTCGGCGTATGGAGGCTCGTGGTCACTAGCCGACCTCACCCGGCCCGTGATGGTGCGAGCACGGCTGTCCTTTCGAAGCTCGGAAGGGACTGGCTGGCCGCCCTGCCGCGGGCGACCAGCGTGTGTCGGCACTGGAAGGTCTGAGTCGCTAGATGCCGAGGATCTGCTTCTTCTTCGCGGCGAACTCTTCTTCGCTGAGCATGCCCTGCTCTTTCAACGCTGCGTACTTCTGGATCTCGGCGGCCTCGTCGATCTCGGCCGGTGCTGCCGGAGCTGCGGCGACTACCTGCGGCGGCGCCTGCTGCGCTTGAAGCTCAGCGATCTGTGCGTTCTGCGCGGCTTCCTGCTGTGCGGCGGCCTGGCTCTTCTGTGCGCTCTTCGCACCCATGTGAGCCGCTCCGCCGACGACGACTGCTGTCCCGATCAGTCCGGGACCTCTGCGTCCTCTCATCTGAAACCTCCCATCTAGGTTGAGACCTTGGCTGCTTCTTCGAACGCCCACTCGCGCGCTGACTGAACGATGTCGTGTGGGACACGCTCGAACGCGAGCAGCGCTCCGCCCGCGTCGCGCACGGCCTGGGCGACGTTACGAGCCCAGACGTTCTCCCAGACCAGGAGAGCAGCCGAAGAGTTCAGCTCGAGATCCTGGCCAGCGGCCTGGAGCTCCTCGTCGCTGAAGAGCCCCTGCACTTCGATGTTCAGCACATCGAGTGCCTCCTGCATGTCTGGAGCGAGGTCCGCGAACTCGAACGTGAGCACCTCGCCGTTCTCATCCTTGCTGACGAACACCGCGTCGATGATGCGGATCGTGCCCGCATCAACGAGGTCGGCGAGCGCCGGCACGATCTCGCCTTTGAACTGGTTGCCCGGAAACGCGATCACTGCGTAGTCGACGGGTCCGATTTCATCCATCTTGTTCTCCCTTCCTGCCCTGTGGATTCGTCTTGGGCAGAGGGAACCCCTGCGCATGACCCGCACCAGTATGCCGAGCGACCGCCACGCGCGCATCGGGGCTCCACCGATTCGGCTTGCGGGGAACCCACATGAGCGTTGGGTTGCGCGCTTAAGCACCAGAGCATCAGGGTCCCTGGCCAGAACCGCCAAGGAGGTGCCATGCCGAATCTTGAAGGAGACGTGTGATGACCGCGCGAGCGTTGCCGAAGCGAGCGCGACGCGGCCACGCCTGGAACGGATGGAAGAAGAGGCGAAGCACGAGTGGGCCGAACGATCCGGCAACAGACCCACCCCCGTGAATCGATCGTCACCGCGTCCGATGGAAGACGCGGCGGCGCGTCGTCGTCTTGAGATTGACGACCGCGACCACTGGAGACTTCCGAATGGCCAGCCTCGCCACATCTGCCAGCACCCCGCTGGCCGCGCCCGCTCTGCGGGCCGAGCGTCCGCTGCGGATCCTGTTCGTCGTCTCTGCCCACAACAGCCTCAGCCAGCGGGTCTTCGTCGCCCTCACCGACCTCGGCCACGATGTCTCGGTCGAGGTCGTGGACTGCAGTGCGGCTATCGAGGCGGCCGTGGCGCGCCACACGCCCGAGCTGATCGTCTGCCCGATGCTCAAGTCGATCATCCCAGAGTCCGTCTGGAGCCACCATCGCTGCCTGATCGTGCACCCGGGGCCCAGAGGTGATCGGGGGCCGTCCTCGCTCGACTGGGCGATCGAGCTCGAGATGGCGGAGTGGGGTGTGACGGTCCTGGAGGCGAGCGGCGAGCTCGACGGCGGCGGCGTCTGGGCGTCGCGGACGTTCCGCATGCGCCAGGCGGGAAAGAGCAGCCTGTACCGCCATGAGGCCCGGCGCGCCGCGATCGGGGCCGTCGTCGACGCGGTGACGATGGTCGCCGCCGGCGGACGGATGGCCGAGCCGGTCGACTACGGCGATCCGAGCGTGACCGGCCGCCCGCGTCCGATGATCCGGCAACCCGACCGCGCGATCGACTGGAGCTCCGACTCGACGGCGACCGTGATCCGCCGCATCCGTGCGGCAGAGGGGCATCCGGGTGTGCTCGACCGGATCGGGGAGATCGAGTTCCATCTCTTCGGCGTCCACCGCGAGGACACGCTGCGCGGCGCGCCTGGCGAGATCGTCGCGCAGCGCCACGGCGCGATCTGCCGCGCGACGGTCGACGGAGCCGTCTGGATCAGCCACCTGAAGCGGCCCGGCCACTTCAAGCTTCCCGCGACGCGCGCGCTCGCGATCGCGGGATACCGCCTCGACGTCGCGGAGCTGCCCACGCCGCTGCACGCGCCGCCGTTCGCCCCACAGACGCTCCGCGAGATCGCCTACAAGGAGCACCGTGGTGTCGGCTACCTGCACTTCGACTTTTACAACGGCGCGATGAGCACAGACCAATGCCGAAGGCTGCTCGATGCGTACCGCTTCGCGCGCTCGCGCGGGACGAGAGTGATCGTGCTCATGGGCGGCGCCGACTTCTTCTCGAACGGAATCCACCTGAACGTGATCGAGGCAGCCGAGGACCCGGCGGTGGAGTCCTGGTCGAATCTCCAGGCGATCGACGACGTCGTTCACGACGTGATCGAGACGGACTCGCAGCTCGTGGTCTCCGCGCTCACAGGCGACGCGGCCGCGGGGGGTGTGCCGTTCGCGCTCGCAGCTGACCACGTCGTCGCGCGTGAAGATGTCGTCCTCAACCCCTACTACAGGCACATGGGTGGCCTCTACGGCTCCGAGTATTGGACCTACCTGCTGCCGAGGCGTGTGGGCGAGGAG
This sequence comes from uncultured Gaiellaceae bacterium, assembly GCA_963705515.1. Lineage (GTDB taxonomy): Bacteria > Actinomycetota > Thermoleophilia > Gaiellales > Gaiellaceae > Gaiellasilicea. Next base: position 104,281 of record CAVPJV010000003.1, on the reverse strand, counting down.
ATGACGACCGCGCTCACGTCTGCGCCGTTCGAGCCTCTCGGGGCGCGCCGAGCGGTGGACATCGGGCTGATCGACGACGCCTTCGGCGGCACCGTTGAGCAGTTCCACGTCGGCGTTCGCCGCTACGCCGAGCAGCTGGCGTCGAGTCCGGCCAGGGTCACCGAGCTGGCGGAGAAGCGCCGCTCGCGCGAACGCGACGAGCAACGCAGACCGCTCGCCGCCTACCGTGCCGAAGAGCTCGCGCAATCGCGAGAGTGCTTCTTCGGCGCCGACCCCAGCTACCACGAGGCCCGACGCCGCTTCGTCTACAAGCTCGGGAGCCCCTGCACGGTCACGCCGCCGCCGCGCTGACCGAGCGCACCCCGGTGGGGTACCGGGACTCGGCCGGCGCGCGAGCCGCGGGTCGTTCCGATCGCATCTCCCGAAGCCAGCCAGAGCGACCGACCGCCGGGGGCGCCCGCTTGCCGGCTACACGCCTGCCGCACGCGACTCGTTACCAGGCGACGTCCTTAGTCGCCGCTGCCCGGTAGGGTCGGATGGTCGGGGGTCGACGGTTCGAGTCCGTCAGAGGGCTTCAGAAAGAGACCCGCACATCGCGGGTCTTTGTTGTCAGCGACGACGCTGGCGTGTCGCAGGCGGACACATTTAGGACACCAGCGCGACCCGCGCGACCGTCGCCCCGCCCGCGCACGTATCGGGGCACCGGCTATGGCGCAGCGGCGGGCGCGGATGAGAGGCAGGTCGTCCAGCCTAGGGACGTGGCGCCTTGACCCAAACCCTAGTGCTCAGACCAGTGATGACGACTGCGACCGAGCGCGTCGGCCCGCTTCCGCGCCGGCTCGTACCGCTCGCCGAGGAGCTCTTCGATCAGGCGCCGCTCGTGAAGCCGGCGGTCGCTCGACATCATCGTGCCGATTCGAACGCGTTAGAGTCGCCTTAGTCCGACCGACGGAGGAGCGAAATGACGGCCATGTACGCAGTTGTCGACCCCGCTACCGGCGAAACGGTCAAGGAGTACCCGACGATCACCGACGACGAGCTGCGGGACGCGGTCGCCCGCGCCGACGGGGCGCACCGGGAATGGTCGAACGCTGCGACTGTCGCCGATCGCGCTTCGCTGGTGCGGCGCGTCGGCGAGCTGCACTCGGAACGACGAAAGGAACTCGCGGAGATCATCGTCGCCGAGATGGGCAAGCCGGTCGGTCAGGCGCGGGGCGAGGTCGACTTCTGCACGTCGATCTACGAGTTCTACGCCGACAATGCGGACGCCCTGATGGCGGACGAGCCGATCGAGCTCCTCGAGGGTCAGGGGTCGGCCGTCGTCCGCCGCAGCTCGCTGGGCGTGCTGGTGGGGATCATGCCGTGGAACTTCCCCTACTACCAGGTCGCACGCTTCGCGGCGCCGAACCTGATCATCGGCAATACGGTCCTGTTGAAGCACGCGCCCCAGTGCCCGCAGTCGGCCGAGGCGATGGCGCAGATGTTCGTCGACGCTGGCTTCCCCGACGGCGCCTACGTGAACATCTACGCCACGAACGAGCAGATCGAGTGGGTGATCGCCGACCCGCGCGTCCGCGGCGTCTCGGTCACCGGCTCCGAGCGCGCCGGCGCCGCCGTCGCGGAGATCGCCGGCCGGAATCTGAAGAAGGTCGTGCTGGAGCTCGGCGGCTCCGACCCCTTCATCGTCCTCGGCACCGACAACCTCGACAAGGCGGTCGAGGACGCCGTCGCCGCGCGGATCGACAACGCCGGCCAGTCGTGCAACGCGGCGAAACGGATGATCGTCATCGACGAGCTCTACCAACCCTTCCTCGAGAAGTTCACGGCCGCGCTCACCGCCGTGAAGCAAGGCGATCCGCGCGAGCGCGGGACGGAGGTCGGGCCGCTCTCCTCCCAGGTGGCGGCCGACCGCCTCGAGGAGCAAGTCCGGCGCGCGGTCGAGCAGGGCGCAACGGTCGTCGCCGGCGGCAAGCGCAACGGCAACTACTTCGAGCCGACGGTGCTGACGGACGTCACGCCGGAGAACGACATCTACCGTGAGGAGCTGTTCGGCCCCGTCGCACAGGTCTATCGCGTGCGGTCGGAGGAGGAGGCGGTCGCGCTCGCAAACGACACGCCGTTCGGACTCGGCTCGTACGTGATGACGAACGACCCAGAGCAGGCCGAGCGCGTTGCGGACCGGATCGACGCCGGCATGGTCTACGTGAACATCGTCGGCGCGGAGGGTGCCGAGCTGCCGTTCGGCGGCACGAAGCGCTCCGGCTTCGGGCGCGAGCTCGGCCGCTACGGCGCCGACGAGTTCGTCAACAAGAAGCTGATCCGCATCGGTTGAGCACAAGGATCGTCTTACTCGACTGGAGCGAGAGCGCGGGCGGGCCACGCCATCCCTCCGCTAATGCAGCCAAGAACCGCGCCTTGGTAGAGTCGGACGCATGGTCGGGCAGCGTGCGCTGCTGGTGGTCGACGTTCAGCGCGGCTTCGAGGATCCAGCGCTCGGACCCCGCGACAATTCCCATGCCGAGGAGAACGTCGCCAAGCTGATTGCCGCGTGGCGCCGGCGCGGCGACCCGATCGTGTTCGTTCAGCACGATTGGCGGGGTGGACCGCTCGAGCGCGGTACGCCCGGGTTCGAGCTGAAAGAGGCCGTCGCCGGCGAGCCCGATCTGCGCATCGTTAAGACGGTGCACTCGTCGTTTCACGGAGATGTCGATCTCGACGCATGGCTGCGCGAGCGCGGGATCGGCGCGATCGCGGTGTGCGGGATTCAGACGAACTATTGCTGTGAGACAACCGCTCGCATCGGCTCCGACCTCGGGTACGACGTGTGGTTCGTCCTCGACGCGACCCACACGTTCGACATCGCCGCGCCGGATGGCGAGGTGGTGCCGGCTGCCGAGATCGCGCGCATGACCGGCATCAACCTCCAGGACGAGTTCGCGGAGGTCGTGACGACCGCGGCCGCCTGCACGCTGCTGGATTAGCCCGGCAGCAGCCCGGGTCACCGAGGCAGCGGGTTCGGGCCGGTGGCGGTGACCAGCCGCTGCGGCACCCAGTCGTCGACGTGGACGAAGCCGTCGAAGCGCCCTCCCTGGGAGGTGATGCCGTCGTACAAGGAGCGGCGGTAGAACTTCACGTGGGTGAAGTCCTCGAACAGGATGTAGACCGGCTCGACGTCAGGACTCTGGAACTGCTGCCCGGTCAGCGCGGCCCGATGCACTCGCGAGAAGTCGTCGATCTCCTCACCGACGACGACGCCGAGGTGCTCGAGGCCCATCCGGTAGACGCGCTGGTGAACGGGCGGGATGAGCTCGATGTTCGAGACCGGAGTCCCGTCGAGGACATCGAGCGGCTCGGCGAGCACGATCAAGGAGATCGGACGCCCGTTCCAGACGTTCTCGCTGTTCGCCCTCGCATGGCGCTCGAGAAGCGTGCGCTGGTGGACGTACAGGTCCCAATCCGCGACACGGACGGCGAGGTGGCTGAGCGGGTAGCGTGCGATGTCGATGCCGCGGGCAGAAAGACGGTCGCGCTGCATCGCCGCGAAGGCTCGATAGTCCCCGATGATCTCGGCGATCGGATCAGAGGTCGCCACGTGGCATCCTCCTCCGCCATCGTACGAGATGCACGGCCGAACACACGCCGTAACGGGGGACGCCACGCGCCGCGCGTCGCAAGAACGTCAGCTGTGGCGCTCGGCGCCGGTCGGCTCGAGCTCGTCGTGCAGATGGCGTCCGACTTTGCGGTCGGGTCGCGCGATGAGGAAGTAGACGGCTCCGACGATGGCGATGATGAAGATGACGAGTAGCGTGATCCAGTCGATGTTGAAGTAGGCGCGGGGGCTGGTCAGCCCTGTGGGCGCGACGACGTTGATCAGCATGAGACCCAGATACGCGGCAGCGATGATGTACACCGTCCATCCCCACTTGCCGAGGCGGAAGGATCCCTCCGGAACCCACCCACGCGCACGGGCAACGATCGCCCCGAGGACCGTGAGCAGGAAAGCGAGGTAGATGCCGCTGACGCCGAACGACACCAGCGCCACGAGGCCGTTGACGTTCGCCGGGTACGTGATGAACCCGAGATCGAGGTCCTTGCTCGGCGAGTAGAAGACGAGCAGCGCGAACAGCGCCGAGATCACGGCCCCGACGAGAAGCGCGTTGACCGGCGTCCTGAAGCGCGGGTGGACCTTCGCGATCCAGCCTGACGCAGGGAGCGCCCCGTCACGGGAGAAGGAGAATGCGAGCCGGCTCCCCGCTCCCTGGACGGACGTACCGCAGGAGAAGAACGCGAAGATGATGATCAGGAGCAGGAAGTCCTGCAGCCAGCTCGAGAGCTCCGAAAGGATGAACGGGACACCGCCGCCCTCGACGGTGGACTTCACCGGGTCGGTCTCGGGCATGGCGAGCAGCAGCGCCGCGATCAGGATGAACGAGGCGATGCCGCCCCAGATCAGCGCGTGGCGCATCGACCGTGGAACCTTCCTCCCCGCGTCAGCGGTCTCCTCGGAGATGTCGCCGGCCGACTCGAACCCGTAGAAGATGTAGACCGGAGCGAGGACTGCGATCAGACACGCACCGGTCAGCCAGTTGCCCCCGAAGTCGAGACCCAGCGGGTTGCTCGCGGCGTTCTGAACGTTCTCGGTCGAGAACAGGAATCCGAGCCCGTGGTTGAACCCGTGGAGCGCGAGGATGATGGCGATGCCCAACGTGCCCACGATCTCGACGAAGACGCCGAACCGCGCCACCAGCCCCATGACCTTGACGCCGGTGATGTTCAGCGTCGTCTGGATGGCCAGCAGAACGACGGTGATGATGAGAACGGTCCCGTGATCCGCCGGGTCCCAATTCGTGTCGAACCAGTTGTGACTCAGAGCAGTCACGTACGAGACCACACCGGTGTCGACCGCAGCCACGGTGATCAGGAGCGCCAGCCCGTAGAACCAGCCGACGAACCAGCCGTAGGCCGCACCGACAGAGAACTTGCTGTACTGGTAGAGCGCCCCTGCGACCGGATAGTGGCTCGCGAGTTCACCGAAGACGAGGGCGACAAAGAGCATCCCGATAACGGGGATCCAGGTGAGCCAGACGTACGCCGGACCGGCGGCCGCGACGCCCAGGACGAAGAGGGAGTAGATGCCTACCATCGGGGAGAGGTAGGTGAACGCGACGGCGAAGTTGGAGAAGAAGCCCAGCGCGCGGTTCAGCTGCGGCTCGTAGCCCAGGGCTTCGAGACGGGCATCGTCGTCCAACGCCGCGCTCTGCACACCCGACTCCGACTGCATCTGGCCTCCAGGTTTTGTGAGGTGCGGGACACTATGAGCTGGATGATGCAATTGCAAACCAGCCGGCGGTAAGGAGGGGGTCGACGGTTCGAGTCCGTCAGAGGGCTTCTGGAAAGTCCCTGCAAATAGCGACTTCTCTTGCCTGAGCCGTAAACGGCTGTCACGTGCGGGCACTCGCGGGGTCTTCCTACTGTTCGCACGACGTTCGCAAGGGCATGCTGATTTCGGCTTGAACAAGCCGATTCGAACCTCTCATGACCCCTTCTTTGGACAGAGTTGCTCCCCCACGAAATGTGCACCCGCACGCGACCGGCTACGAGATACGGCGGCGTCAGCTGGCCGCACCACATCTTCGTCAACAAGGACTTCGAGGTGCTCGGCGCGGACTGAGCCGGCGCGAGATCCGCGGAAGCCGTGAGCGCCAAGCTTGCTCACGGTGTCGAGACGACGCCGAGGCTGCTGCTCGTCTTCCTGCTCGGCACAGGCGCAGCGCTCGGAACGCCCGCATACCAGTCGCTCGTTCCCGAGCTCGTCCCGCGCGACGAGATACCCGCAGCCTCGGCGCTCAACTCGATCAGCATCAACGTCGCGCGCGCTCTCGGCCCGGCGATCGCCGGCGTGCTCGTCGCCACCGCCGGCGTCGGAACGACCTTCACGGTCGCCGCGGCGACCGCCCTCTGCTACGCGGTCGTGGTCGCGCTCTGGCGCCCGCCGAGCACCGAGCGGCCGCGCCCTGAGCACTTCGTCCCCGCTCTCAGGGCCGGCTCGCGTTACGTCCACAACGCCCCGGTCGTAAGACGGCTCCTGCTGCGTGCCGCCCTCTTCCTCGTCCCGGCAAGCTCGCTCTTCGCGCTCCTGCCCCTGATCGCGTCGCACCGGCTCGGGCTCGGCTCGGGCGGGTACGGGCTCCTGCTCGCCGCGCTCGGGCTCGGCGCGATCGCAGGCGCACTCGTGCTCCCCCGCGTCCGCACCCGCCTCTCGATCAACACTCTGGTCACGCTGGCGAGCGGCTCCTACGCGCTCGTGCTGGCCGCGGTCGCGTTGCTCCACGACGCCGTCCCCGTGCTGCTGCTGCTGATCCCGGCCGGCGTCGCCTGGGTGGTCGTGCTCTCGACCCTCAACGCGTCGCTGCAGCTCTTCCTACCCGCCTGGGTCCGCGGCCGCAGCCTCGCCGTCTACACGATCGTCCTCTTCGGCAGCCAGGCGCTCGGCGCGCTCATCTTCGGCGCCCTCGCCGGCCTCCTCGGGCTCGTCCAGGCGCTGCTGATCGCCGCCGGCTCGGCCGCCGTCGCAGCCGCGAGCATCCGCATCTGGCCGTTCCTCGAGACGAGCGGCATGAACCGAAGCACCGTCGTCTACTGGCCCGAGCCCCAACTCGCCTCGGACCTCGACCCCGACGGCAGAACCATCACGGTCACCGTCAGCTACCGAGTCCCCACGGCCAACCAGCGGCCATTCGTCGAAGCGATGGCACGCGTGCGCGGCTCACGGCTCCGAACCGGCGCCGTCAGCTGGGGCCTGTACCGCGACGGGGAGCACAACGACACCTTCGTCGAGCTCTTCGTCGTCCCCTCCTGGGAAGAGCACCTCCGCCAACACCACGAACGACTCACCGGAACAGACCGCACCTACCAGCAACGCGCGACCGCGCTCTCCGAAGGCGAGCCCGTCGTCGCCCACCTCGTCGACGTCGACGTGCCGCCGCGCGACGAGACATAGATCGACGGTTGCCTTGGAGTGCAACATGCCGTGCGAACGTGGCGCGAACATCAGCCGGACCACGCGCGTCCACTCGCGGGTTACTTCTCGTCGTCAGATCGGCTCTGGTTTGCTTGGTTTCCGTGGCCTCGGTGACCCTGCCGTGCCCGTGCTTCCCGTCCCTGAACCTCGATGGTAGGAGGGGGTCTCCGGTTCGAGTCCGGAAGAGGGCTTCAAGAAATCCCTCCAAATGGGAGTTTTTGTTGTCTGTCCAGACGCAGCACCAACGTCGCGCGGGTACGAGACGGGTGCATTTTCGGACGCGCGGGCACTCGTGGACACGTGCGACCTCCTCCGGGCGTGGTCGAAACCGGCGATCCCAGAACCGAAGTCAGAAAACGCCTGCAAACGGCGGGTCGATGTTGGCAGCTCTGGCGCAGTCATGACCACCTCCTCGCTAGAGAAGGGGGACCGCGATCAGCCCGTGAAGGCGCGCGAAGTACTCGAGCTGCGCGCTCTCCTGCATGCGCGGGTAGACCGCACTCCTCCGGCATGTACCCGAAGCGGAGGCGCTCTTCAGCCCGAGCGGGCAGCCATCCCAGAGGAGCTCGCCGGCGTCGAGCTCGACGAGCCCGAAGACGGCGCGCATCGCCGTCGTCTTCCGTCGCCGTCGAGTGTTCGTGCGGCTCGTGCGCTCGAAGCTCTGGGCGCGACCTGCTGGACGACCGTCATGACAGGTCAGACTCCGACCGGCTTTCGCGGCTCGGGCGCCGCCTCCGCGCCGGCGGCGACCTCCGGGGTCGCCGAGACCGGTTCGGCCGCGCGCGGCTCGAGTCCGGTGCGCGGCAGCCATTCGAGCCAGCGGGGCAGGTACCAGTTCCAGTCGCCGAGCAGCTTCATCGTGGAGGGCAGGAGCACGGCGCGCACGATCGTCGCGTCGAGGAAGATGGCGACGGCGAGGCCGACGCCCATCATCTTGAAGTCGATCATCCCGAGCGTGGCGAAGATCGCGAACACGGCGACCATCACGATCGCCGCGCTCGTGACGACGCTCGCCGTTGCCCGGATGCCGTGCGCAACGGCTTGGTCGGTCGGCATGCCGCTCTCGTAGGCCTCGCGCACACGGCTGAGGATGAAGACGTGGTAGTCCATCGAGAGCCCGAAGAGGACGACGAAGAGGAAGAGAGGGAGCCAGGCCGTCACCCCGCCGATCGACTGGAAGCCGAGCAGGGATTCGAGGCGGCCGTCCTGGAACACGAGCACGAGCACGCCGTAGGCCGCGCCGACGGAGAGCAGGTTGAGGGCGATCGCCTTGAGCGGGATGACGAGCGAGCGGAAGGTGAGCAGCAGCAGGACGAACGTCATCCCGAGGACGAAGGCGAACACGTACGGCGCGTGAGCCTTCATCGAGTCGTTGAAGTCGCGGGAGTCGGCGGTGAGCCCCGTCGTGTGGGCCTTCACCCCGGGAACTCGGCCTATCGTCGAGGGGATCACCGTGTCGCGGAGCAGATCGAGCGCATGGTTGGACTCGGCGTCCGTGCCCTTGCCGGCGAGCGCGATCCGTACGCGAGCGGCCCTCCGCGACGCACTCATGTCAACGCCGATCGGCTCCCGCATCTCACCCGTCGCCAGCGCTGCCCGCTTGAGTTCCTCGATGCCCGCCGTCACTTGCGGAGCGGTCACATCCGGGGCGCTGACGACGACGATCGCGGGGAGCGGCCCGCCCGGAAACGCCTTCTCCATGCGGTCGTATACCCGCATCACGGGCAGGTCATGGGGCAGCCCTTGCACGCCGGAGGACGCGGTGTGCAGGCGGAAGGCGGGGATCGTCAGGATGATCAGGAGCCCGGCCGCGAGGCCTCCCCAGAGGAGTGGCCGGCGGAGCACCTCGTCGACGATCGTCGTCCAGAGACGCGACTCGCCGTCGGGCCGGCGCAAGCGCGACAGGAACGGGATGCGGCCTCGGTCGACGCGGTCGCCGAGCAGCGAAAGAACCGCCGGCAGCACCGTGAGCGAGCCGACGATCGCGATCGCGACGACGACCATCGTCCCTACGCCGAAGGACTCGAAGACGCGCGTGCCCATCAGGAACATCCCGGCCATCGCGGTCATGACCGTCAGGCCGGAGACGAGCACCGCGCGCCCCGAGGTTGCCGCCGCGACCTGCAGTGCATCGGCGGGCGAGCGTCCGCGCGCCCGTTCCTCTCGCACGCGGCGCAGATAGAAGAGCGAGTAGTCGACCCCGACGGCGAGGCCGATCAGCAGGATCACCGAGTTGATCGACTCGTCGACGCGGAGGAGATGACTGACGAGCGCGGTCAGCCCGAGCGCCGCCAGCACCGCGGTGAACCCGAGCAGGAGCGGGATGCCGGCAGCCACGAGTGCCCCGAAGGCGAGCACGAGGATGAACAGCGTCACCGGTAGCGAGGTGAACTCGGCCCGCCGGAAGTCGTTGGCGATGCGCTCGCTGACTGCGTCGTTCGCGCTCCCGTCGCCGACCTGACCGACGAACAGGTCCGGGTGCGCGCGCTGCACCGCAGCCGTGGCCGCAAGCGACGGTCCGACGCGGTCCCCGGCCGTGTCTGGATCGCCGGTGACCTGGAAGGTGAGAAGCGCCGAGCGCCCGTCGGCCGAGAGCTGGCCGGCGTTGGCCGGGTCGAGCGGAGACTCGATTCCCGCGACCGCCGGCGCGCGGGAGAGACGCGCGGCGAGATCGTCCACCGCACGCTCGAGCTCGGCGCGCGCGAGCGGGCCGTCGCGGCTCTGGATCAGCACCATCTCCCTCGCGCGCTCGCCCGTGAACTCCTCCGCCAATACCTTCTCGGCCGCGCGCGAGTCGCCGATCGCGTAGTCCTCGTCCTTCATCGTCACAACCCCGGCCGAGGACCCGATCAGGAAGGCCGCGATCACGAACGCAAGCCACCCGCCGAGTACCAACCACCGGTGCTCGGCGCTCCAGCGCGCCGCCCGCGCGGTCAGGTTCTGAGGGGGCATCCAGACGAGCCTAGGTCCGTCCGAGCCCTCCCGCATCCGTAGTCCGGCACGAGCCCCTTCGGTTTTCCCGCTGCGAACGCGGTTCAGGTCACCACTTGTTCTCCAGCCGGAAACACTTGTCGTCAGCCAGCCCACGGAGCGGGATTCGTCTTTCCGCACGGGCGCATGAGCGCACCACCCACACCTCGCGGTGTTCGCGCAACGACAGCAGCCGCACGACTCGCCGAAGCGCTCGGCGTCACCGCTCTCAGCCGCGCGCGGCCTGGAGGGCGCTTGCCTTCGCGCGTCAGTCGAGCGTCGTGAGGGCGTAGGCGAGGAGGAAGCCCCCGCTCGTAGCGAAGGCGACGAGCGGCCCGCCCTCGGCGTACGCCTCGGGCATCATCGTGTCGGCGAGTGCCGCGAGCACGGCGCCGGCCGCGAACGCCGTCAGCATGCCCAGCGACTCCTCGGATGCAATGTCCGCGGCGATCCTGCCCGCGACGAGAGCGACGGCGAGGAGCGCGGCGGTCACGCCCCACACCGAGAGGACGCGTGCCGAGGAGTCGTCGTGGGCGGCCGCCGAGGCCGGAGCGATGGCACGCGTGCGCGGCTCACGGCTCCGAACCGGCGCCGTCAGCTGGGGCCTGTACCGCGACGGGGAGCACGACGACACCTTCGTCGAGCTCTTCGTCGTCCCCTCCTGGGAAGAGCACCTCCGCCAACACCACGAACGACTCACCGGAACAGACCGCACCTACCAGCAACGCGCGACCGCGCTCTCCGAAGGCGAGCCCGTCGTCGCCCACCTCGTCGACGTCGACGTGCCGCCGCGCGCCGAGACATAGATCGACGGTTCGAATCCTCGGCCGTGCTCCTGGACGAGATCACGGGCGTGCGTTCGATGCGGACTCCGTCTCGCTTTCTCGAGGCCGCTAGGGCGTGATGTTCTGGTTGAGCCGGAAGACGTTGTCGGGGTCCCACTCGCGCTTGAGGGCCACCAGCCGCTCGTACTTCGCATCCCCGTAGATCATGCGCGCGACGTCGCCTCCGACCTCGGTGACGTCGTTGACGTAGCGCCCGACAGAGGCGTGCGGCGCCGCCGAGTCGACCGCGGCCCGCGCCCAGGAACGGCAGGCATCGTCGAGCGCGCCGTCGTCCCATGCGATCTCGGCGCCCGCCCAGAAAGCAGCATCGCGACCCGTGAACGCCGTGTCTTCGTCGGACACGGCCGCGATCGCGCGACCCCAGGCCCAGACGGAAAAGCCACCCTCGGCTCCGTCGGGCACCCGGGAGACCTGTTCGGCCCAGTCGCGGACGAGCTCATCCGGGAGCGAGGCGAGGAACGAGCTCTTCATCGAGAAGCGCTGCCCCCACTCCATCGGCGCGTCGAACAGATGCTGTGACGCCAGGTACGGCTTCGTCTCGACCGAGTCCTCGAGCGGATGGTCGAGCGCCCGGAGTACAGCGAGGTCGCGCTCCGCGTCCGCCGGCGACCCGCTGTGGAGCACGGACACCGATGCGACCGGCCCGCGAGCATCCCGTCCGACGCCCATGCCGAACGACGTCCACAGCTCGTCGGGGCCTTCCTCCACGAGCTCGTGGTAGCACGCCGCCAGCTCCTCGGCCCGCTCGATCGGATGCGTGACCGTGCCGTGCGTCACCTGCCCGTCGAAGGGATGCAGGAGGAACTCGAACGACGTCACGATCCCGAAGTTCGCGCCGGCTCCTCGCATGCCCCAGAAGAGCTCGGGATTCTCGTCCTCGCTCGCCCGCACGACCGGACCGTCGGCGGTCACGAGCTCGACCGCCAACAGGCTGTCGATCGTCAGGCCGAGCTTGCGCTGCAGCCGGCCCATCCCGCCGCCGAGCGTCAGACCGGCCACCCCCGTGTGGGAGACGACGCCCACCGGGCAGACGAGCCCGTGCGCCTGCGCCGCGTCGTCGAGCTCGGCAAGCAGCGTGCCGCCGCGCACGCGGGCGGTGCGCCGCTCCGGATCGACGGCGGCGCCGCGCATCCGCGAGAGGTCGATCACGATGCCGTCGTCGCAGGTCGAGAAGCCGGGGATGCTGTGGCCGCCGCACCGCACGGCGACGACGAGCTCCTGCTCACGGGCGAAACGGAGAGCCGCGACGACGTCGTCGGTGCCGGTCGGCCGCACGATCAGCGCCGGCCGACGGTCGATCATGCTGTTCCAGACCGCCCGCGCCGCGTCGTAGCCTGGATCGCCGGGGCGGACGATCTCGCCCGCGAATCCGTTGGTCAGCCTGTCCACATCGCCCATTTGCGTCTTGTACACGAACCGGCAAGCGCCGTCCGACTCCCTCGGGTAGGTTCTGGCGACCCCACTCGCTCCATACGGAGGTGCAACCGAACGTGGCACTACTCGCCTACGACTATCCATTCCTCGGCGTCTTCTGGTCGATGCTCGTCTTCTTCGCCTGGGTGATCTGGTTCGTCCTGCTGTTCAGGATCATCGCGGACATCTTCACCCGGCACGACATCGGCGGCGGTGGCAAGACGCTCTGGATCCTCTTCGTGATCCTGCTGCCGTTCCTCGGTGTGTTCGTGTACCTGATCGCGAACAACGAGGGGATGACGCAGAGGGCGATGGACAAAGCCCAAGCCCAACGGGCACAGATGGACGACTACATCCGCTCGACCGCGACCAGCGGCGGCGGTGCCGCCGCGGAGATCGACAAGGCCAAGCAGCTGCTCGACAGCGGCGCGATCTCGCAGGCCGAGTTCGACGCGATCAAGCAGAAGGCGCTCGCGTAGCGCACGCCGAGCCGAAGGATCTGCGTCTCGCAAGAGCAGGCGCAGGTCCTTCGGCTCGAAGGACGTCGGCGCGCGGCGCTCAGTTGCTGTCTAGATGCGGTCGAGGCCCGCGCGCGCCTCGCGGGCTTTCTGATCCTGGCGCCACGCGAAGAACAGGAGGCCGCCGACGACGATCACCAGCGCCGCGCCGATGCCGATCCTGGCCCAGAGCGCGCCGAAGAGGGCGATCCCGATGAAGCCGACGATCAGGAAGAGGACTCCGACCCCGGCGAGTTTCAGCGCATAGCTCATGCCGCGAGTCTACGGTGCTGCCCGGGCTGCCGTCCACTGCTTCGGCAACGCGGCCCAGATAGGTAGCGACGCCGCCGAAGATGGGTAGGCGCCCCCGATGACGCCGTGAGCGCGCCTCCGTACGGTCGATTGACCCGGCAACAACAGCCGGATCGATCAACTCACACGGAGGCTTGAACATGACCAGCATCGACATCGCCGCTCCCGACCTGGCAGCGGTCAAGCAGCGCCAGCAGGCAGCCTGGGCGAGCGGCGACTTCGCCGTCGTGGCCGCGCGCATCGTGCTCGTGGCCGAGCACCTCTGCGACACCGCCGACCTCCAGGCCGGCTGGCGCGTGCTCGACGTCGCCACCGGCAGCGGCAACGCCGCGATCGCGGCGGCACGGCACGGCTGCGAGGTGGTCGGCGTCGACTACGTCCCTGCGCTCCTCGACAGCGGCCGGCGTCGCGCCGAGGCGGAGGGCCTCGCGGTCGCGTTCGTGGAGGGCGACGCAGAGTCGCTGCCCTTCCCGGATGGCTCCTTCGACGCGGTCACGTCCGTGTTCGGCTCGATGTTCGCGCCCGACCACGCGCAGGCGGCCGCCGAGCTCCTCCGCGTCACGAGGCCGGGCGGCACGATCGCCCTCGCCAGCTGGACGCCCGACGGCTTCATCGGCGAGCTCTTCCGCACCGTCGCCGCCTACGTGCCGCCGCCGGCCGGCGTGCAGTCGCCGATGCTCTGGGGCACCGAGGCTCACCTGCGCTCGCTCTTCGGCGACGGGATCTGCTCGCTGGAGGTCGAGGAGCGGACGTTCACGTTCAGGTTCACCTCGGCGCGCGAGTTCGTCGACTTCTTCCGCACTTGGTACGGGCCGACGCTGAAGGCCTTCGCGGCGCTCGAGGGAGCTGCACGCAAGGAGCTCGAGGCGGATCTGATCGACCTGGCGCGCCGCTGGAATCGCCTCGGCGGGTCGGCCGCGACCGCACTGCCGGCGACCTACATCGAGGCCGTGGCGGTGACCCGCTGATGCGCCCTGAGCATGTCCACGCCGCGCGGCTGCCACAGGCTGACGCGTCGACGCTCGTCGACCGCACCGAGCTCGAACAGCGGGTCCAGGAGGTGTACCGCGGCGTCGCACGTGATCCGTTCGCACCGCGGCACTTCGAGACCGGACGCAACCTCGCGCTGCGCCTCGGGTACCCCGAGTCGCTGCTCGCTTCCGTCCCGTACGCCGCGCTCGCGTCGTTCGCAGGCGTCGGCTACCACCTCGACCTCGCCGACCTGAGGCCCGGCGACCGCGTGCTCGACCTCGGCTCGGGCTCGGGCATGGACGTCTTCTGCGCCGCGACGAGTGTCGGCGAGACCGGCCGCGTCGTCGGCGTCGACTTCACGGACGCGCAGCTCGCGAACGCCCAGAGCCTGGCCGAGCGCAACGGCATCGACAACGTCCGCTTCGTCGAGGCGAGCATCGACCGGCTCCCGTTCGACGACGGCAGCTTCGACGTCGTGATCTCGAACGGCGTGATCAACCTCTCGCCGGTCAAGCATCGCGTGTTCGCCGAGGCGGCCCGCGTGCTGCGGCCGGGTGGACGTCTCGCAATCGCGGACATGGTCAGCGACGAGCCGCTGAAGGAGGCGACACGCCGCAACACTGAGCTCTGGGCCGCCTGCATCGCCGGCGCGATCCCCTCGACCGCGTACCTGAACGCGCTCACGGCGGCCGGGTTCGCGATCACGGAGACGCGGCGCAACGACTACCGCTTCATCACCGAGCGCGCGCTCGACGCGTGCCAGACGTACGGCGTCGAGAGCGTGAGCATCGCCGCCACGAGAGGAGGTGCGACGTGAACCTGAGCCGCTTCTTCGTGTGGCTCATCGCCCCCGGGCTCGAGCGCCTCGCGCTCGCGAACCAGGCCCGCCACAAGATCGACGCCCCCGTCCCGACCAGCTGAGGAGACACAGCGTGAACCTGAACCCCGATCTGCATCACCAATACGCCCTCGACCGACAGCAACGGCTGCGGGCCGAGGCGGCCGCCCACAGGCTCGCCGACCGTGTCCCGGCACGCACCCGGATCGCGCGGCTCCTGCGGCGCGCAACCGACCGGCAGGACGCGGCACCCGCCGCGTCCGGGCCGGTCGGCAGGGCGCTCACACAGCGCAGCTAGCTCCAAGACCCTTCCCACGAAAGGAACCACTCCGATGACCGGAATGACTGCTGCTGCCCGAATGCTCGTGGCCGGCGGCCTCGCCGCCGCCGCACTCGGCCTCGTTCCCGAGCAGGCGCACGCCGCCTACTCGGCACGGGTCGAGGCGGGCGCATTGACGCTCAAGGGCAACGCGGCGAGCGACAAGCTCGTGCTCCGCCTCGCACCGGGCGCACCCGGCACGCTCCAGGCCGACGTCGGTGCGGACGGGACCGCCGACTTCAGCTTCGACCGGAGCACCTTCACCGCGATCGACGTCGAGGCCGGTGCCGGCGACGACGACGTCCGCATCGACCAGAGCGGCGGGACGTTCACCGACGAGCAGGTGACGATGAACGGCGGCTCCGGCGACGACACACTGATCGGCGGCGCGGGAGCCGAGAGCTTCGTCGGCGGCGCCGGCGAGGACTTCGCCGACGGCAACATCGGCGCCGACCGGGCCTCGATGGGATCCGGCGACGACCGCTTCCAGTGGGACCCCGGTGACGGCAGCGACATCGTCGACGGTCAGGGCGGCAACGACCGGCTCGACTTCAACGGCTCGAACGCATCCGAAGAGATCACGTTCTCCGCCAGTGCAGGCCGCGCCGTGCTCTTCCGGAACATCGGCTCGATCACGATGGACCTGGACGGACTGGAGCACGTCAACCTGCGCTCGCTGGGCGGCAGCGACGTCACGACGGTCGGCGATCTCGGCGGAACCGACCTCGAGCTCGTCGATGTCGACCTCGACTCGATCGCAGGCGGCGGCGACGGCGCGGCCGACACGGTCATCGCCCGCGGCAGCGACGAGGCGGACAAGGTCTCCTTCGCGAGCCCGGACGGACGCCCGGTCGTCAACGGCCTCGGCGCCCAGACCCGCGTCACCGGCGGCGAGGCGACCCTCGACAACGTCGTCGCCCAGACCATCGGCGGCGCAGACATCGCCACGATGACGGTCGGCGTCAGCAGCTCGATCCCGCTCCACTTCGACGGCGGCGACGGCGACGACACCGCCCGCTACAACGGCACTGCCGGCCCGGATGAGATCTCGCTGCTCCGGAACGGGACCGAGGTCGCGGTCGTGAACACGGCCAGCGCGATCTTCGACACCGCTCGGGTCGAGAGCCTGATCGTCTCCGGCCTCGACGGCGAGGACCTGATCGCCGCCGGCAACGGCATCGGTGCGCTCACGACCCTCACGCTCGAGGGAGGCGACGGCAACGACGATCTCCGCGGCGGCGACGGCGCCGACACCCTCAACGGCGGCAAGGGCGACGACAGCGTCGACGGCAACATCGGCGCCGACCAGGCCACGCTCGGAGCCGGCGACGACCGCTTCCAGTGGGACCCCGGCGACGGCAGCGACACCGTCGACGGCCAGAGCGGCAACGACCAGCTCGACTTCAACGGCTCCAACGCGCCCGAGCAGATCGAGCTCTCCGCGAGCGCCGATCGGGTGCGGCTGACCCGCAACGTCGCCTTGATCACGATGGACTTCGACGGGATCGAAGCCACCACCATCCGCGCACTTGGAAGCACGGACACCATCACCGTCAACAACCTCGACGGCACGAACCTCAAGAACGTCGACGTCGACCTCGACGCGATCATCGGCGGCGGCGACGGCGCGGCCGACACGGTCATCGCCCGCGGTACGGACGAGGCGGACAAGGTCTCGTTCGCGAGCCCGGACGGACGCCCGGTCGTCAACGGCCTCGGCGCCCAGACCCGCGTCACCGGCGGCGAGCCGACGCTGGACAACTTCGTCGCCGCGACCCTCGGCGGCGCCGACGTCGTCACGATGACCGTCGGTGTCACCAGCGCGATACCGCTGCACATGGACGGCGGCGACGGCGATGACACCGCCCGCTACGAAGGCACCCCGGACGCCGATGTGATCGCGATCGTCCGCAACGGCGCCGAGGTCGCGGTCGACAACACCGCCAGCGGCCTCTTCGACGTCGCGGCTGTCGAGAGCCTGATCGTCTCGGGCGAGGACGGCGACGACCTGATCGCCGCCGGCAACGGCATCGGTGCGCTCACGACCCTCACGCTCGAGGGAGGCGACGGCAACGACGATCTCCGCGGCGGCGACGGCGCCGACGCCCTCAACGGCGGCAAGGGCAACGACAGCGTCGACGGCAACATCGGCGCCGACCAGGCCACACTCGGAGCCGGCGACGACCGCTTCCAATGGGACCCCGGCGACGGCAGCGACACCGTCGACGGCCAGAGCGGCAACGACCAGCTCGACTTCAACGGCTCCAACGCGCCCGAGCAGATCACGCTCGGGGCGAACGGCGGCCGCACCCGGCTGACCCGCGACGTCGCCTCGATCACGATGGACTTCGACGGGATCGAGCGCGTTCGCATCCGAGCTCTCGGCAGCACCGACACGGTCACCGTCGACGACCTTGCCGGCACCGGCGTCAACAACGTCGACGTCGACCTCAGCGCCAGCATCGGCGGCGGCGACGGCACGCCCGACAGCGTCGTCGTCAACGGCACCGCAGGGCGCGACGTCGTCCGGGCGACGCGCGTGGGCGACGAGGTGTCCGTGACGGGGCTCGCGGCCGAGGTGCGGATCGCCGGCAGCGAGGGCCTCAACGACACGCTGCGGATCCAGACGCTCGACGGCAACGACGACGTCTTCGTCGACCCGAACGTCGAGCTGCTGCTCACGCCCGTCATCAACCTGGGGCCGGGCGAATAGAGGCCGCTCAGACTCGCGCGGCGAGTCCCAGCTCCGCGGCGCGCCGGGCAGCATCCCGGCGCGTCGCGGCACCCAGCTTCGACAGCACCGCCGCGACGTGGTGCTCCGCCGTCCGCGGCGAGACGACCAGCCGGTCTGCGATCTCCGCGTTCGTCAGGCCCTCGGCCAGGAGCGCGAGCACCTCGAGCTGGCGAGCGGTCAGGCCGGCGGGATTCTCCCGGGTCGACCCGCGCGGCCCCTGAGGCACGCGCAGCCCACGCTCGCGCATGCGCTCGGCCACGCGGTGCGTCAGCGGATCCGCTCCGAGGCTGCGGGCGATCTCGATCGCCTCGTGGAGCGAGTCCTCGTCGTCGAGGAGCGAGAGCATCAGGGCGCGGTCGTACGTCCAGCCGGCTTCGCCGAATGCCGCCGCCGCGCCGAGCCAGTCCCGCCGCAGCATCGCGGCGTGCAGAGCCGAGTTCGGCGGATCGAGCTCGACGGGGAGCCCGGCGACGGTCGCCCATGCGGCCACGCGGACCGCGCCCCAGCCGACCAGCGAGTCCCGCGGCCGGGTCGCGTCCAGCAGCGCCTCGAGCCGCTCGATCGGCATCGGTGCGCCGGTCGTCAGCGCCCACTCGGTCTCCAGCTCGACGAGCGGCGCCAGCCGCTGGGGCTCGCTTGCACGAACCGCCTGCGCCGACAGGTCGGCGAGCCGCTCGGACGCATCGTCGTCGCCGCGGCGCACGGCAAGCTCGGCGAGGACGGTCTTGGCGACGAGCTGGGCGACGCTCACGCTCTTCTCTAGCTCGGCCTGCGTCACCCGCTCGGCCTCGTCCCACTCCCCCGCCCGCAGCTGCAGCCACGCAAGCGTGACCGCGATGTACGAGGCGAGGTTGTGCACCTCGTTCTGCTCGGCGTAGGCGAGCGCCTGACGCGCATACCGCATCGCCGGCTCCGGCTGTGCCCAGGACATCAGGGCGTAGCCGAGGTTGCCGAGCGCCCGCGTCGCCTCGTGCTTCTCGCCGACCTCGTCCGCGAAAGCGTGAGCCTCGAGCAGAGGCGAGACCTGGCGATGGTCGACGTCCAGCTTGACGCTGGCGATGTTGACGAGGACGTGCGCGCGCGTGCGCTCGTCGCCGAGCTTGGTCGCCAGCTCGAGGGCGCGCTCACCCCAGAGAAGCGCCTGGTCGTTGTACTCGGCGAGGTTCTTGAGCTGGGCGAGGCCGCTGTAGGCGCGCGCGAGCTCGACAGACTCGCCGAGCGGCTCGAGGATCTCGATCGCCTCGAGCGCCGTCGCGCGCGCGGCGTCGCCGTCTCCTGCGTGCCAGTAGAACCGGGACAGGATCTGCGTGCAGCGGCCGACGGCCGCCCCGTCGCGTAGTGCCGTCCACTCCGCGATCGACCGCGCGATCGCCTTGAAGGCGTCCTCGAGCCGGTAGACCGCATACGCCGCGCCCGCCAGCTCCTCGAGGGCAGCCGCCCGCTCAGCCGCCGGAAGCCGGTCGAGGAATGCCGAGGCGCGGCGATAGTGGGAATACGCCTCACGGTTCGAGTCGAGCGCAGCCGCCCTCCGGGCCGCGAGGAGCGCGTACTCGGCGACGACGTCCTCCGCGCCCGCGGCCTCGGCGTGGTGGACGATGTCGGCGGGATCGGCGTCGGCTGCGAGCAGCGCCGCGAGGATCTCGGCATGGAGCCGCCGCCGCGCCGCGATCGGGATGCTCGACCGGATCGCGTTGCGAGCGAGCTCGTGCCGGAAGCGCACAGAGCGCGGGTGAACCTCGAGCAGCGCCCGGCGCTCGGGCTCTTCCGCCGCCGCGGGCCAGTCGGGGAGCACGACGTCGAGCACGGAGGTGGCGACGCGATTCGGGACGACCGAGACCAGTTCAACCAGCCGCCGCTCGTTCTCGGACAGCCGAGCGACGCGACCCCGCACGGCGTTCGTGATCGAGCGCGGGAGCTCCTCGGCCGTCCGCGAGGCGAGCAGCTCGGTGACGTAGAACGGGTTGCCTCCCGTGACGGCGTAGAAGTCGTCGGCACCGTCGCCCGAGAGCGACGCGACGGCACTCGCCGACAGCGGCCCGAGCTCCAGCAGCTCGGACGCGGCGGCGACGGCCGGATGGCCGGGCGGGACCTCGCCGTCCCGGCACGTGAGCAGGAGCAGCACGGGCAGCGACCCGATACGCCGTGCGAGCAAGATGATCACGTCGAGCGTCGCCTCGTCCGCCCAGTGCACGTCCTCGAGCACGAGCACGGTCGGCTGCGGCGGCAGCGCGAGCTCGGCGAGCAGCAGGCGGTGGATCTCGTGCGGCGACGCCCCGGCGGCCAACGCCTCCTCCAGCGCCGGCGACAGCGAGCCGGCCAGGTCGTGGATCGCGCCGAGCGGGCGCGGGATCGAGAGGTCGTCGCACGTGCCGAGCAGCACGCGCGCACCGTCGTCGAGATCGGCGACGAAGCGGGTGACGAGCGAGGTCTTGCCGATTCCGGGCTCGCCGGTCACGACGACGACGCGACCGTCTCCCCGCGCTGCCGCGGCCCGCGCCTCCGAGAGCGCAGCCAGTGCCCCTTCCCGCTCGAGGAGCTGCATGAGTCCACGATAGACGCGCCCCGAAGAGGTTTTCCATCGCGATCTACGCAGCCGGCTCGGCGGCCGCATGCCGCACGCGGTCGCGCGCGTCGGCGAAGCGGATCGCCTCGTATGCGATCAGCCCGACGCAGAGGGCGGCCACAAGCGTGAGCGTGAGGAGGGCGTCGAGCTCGACTCCGAGCGGGATCAGGGCCAGGAGTGCCGCGCAGACGACGAGGCGCTGTCTGTTCAGCGAGCCGACATTGCGAAGCCGGAAGAGGATGTGCGCGAGCAGGTAGAGCGCGATCCCGCCGCACAGGGCGACGGCGGGCACCAGCTTGAGCGGCTCGCCGACGTCGCCGAGCGTCTTCTTGACGCCGACCGCGAACAGGATGATCCCGGCGACCATCGGCAGGTGGAGATAGCTGTAGGAGTCGCGCGCCATCGCGAGCTGGGCGTTGCCGGTCAGCTCGCGCAGCTTCCGCTCGGCGACGATCGCGACGACGTCGAAGTAGAGCCACCACATCGCGGCGGCGATAGTGAAGCCGAGCAGCCCGGCCACCACCACACCGGGCTCGAGGGTGTGGCTCGCCCCCACGCCGAGCGCGACGATCGTCTCGCCGAGCGCGATGATCACGATCAGCGCGTGTCGCTCGGCGAAGTGCCCGGCCGAGAGGCGCCAGCCCTTGCCGCCGCCGACGTAGGCGCCGAGCAGGTCGAAGACGAGCGCGAGCGCCCAGACCGCGACCTGGAGACGGCCGTCGAGCCCGGCGGCGACGAACAAGAGCCCGACGCCGACCGCCGTCCCGACTCCCAGCCGGGCGATCGCGGCGAGCAGGTCGCGGTCGCCGCGGCCCGCGATCGCATAGAGCGCAAGGTGCGAGATCCGGACGAAGGCGTAGGCGCAGGCGAAGAGGAGCGCGTCGTCGCCGAAGACGTCCGGCACCGCGAGCGAGGCGACCAGCATCGCGCCCATCGCGGCGAACATCGCGATCCGCACCACACCTTCCTCGGGGTCGATCGTGTTCGTCAGCCAGGCGTACGCGGCCCACGCCCACCAGAGCACGCCCAGCACGAGCAGTCCCTTGACGATGCCGGCCCAGGTCGGGTCCGCGACGACGAGGCCGGTGACCTGCGTGATCGCGAAGACGAAGATGAGGTCGAAGAAGAGCTCGAGCGGCGTGACCCGCTCCTCGGCGCTCTCCTGCCGTCGAGCCTGGACCGTCACCGGGCAAGCCTATCCTTCGGCATGCGCGTCCTTCGAGCCGCCGTCTGGACTGCAGCGCTGAGCGGGATCCCGTCGACGGCACACGCGCTCGCGACCGGCCGTGACCCGCTCGAGGCCGCCTACGCAGCGGGGACGATCCTGTTGCCGGGCGAGACGCGCCCGCAGCGGTTGCTCGCCGCCGCCGTGCCCGTTCACCTCGGCATCTCGATCGCGTGGACGGTCGCGCTCGACCGGGCCGGCGTCCGCGGGGCGGCGCGCGGGGCCGTCGCGGGCGTCGCGATCGCCGCGCTCGACCTCGGGCTCGTCGGGCGGCACTTCCCGCGGATCCGGGCGCTGCCGGTCGTGCCGCAACTGGCCGATCACGCCGCCTTCGGCGCGATCGCCGCGGCGATGCTCGATGCGTAGGGCCTAAACCCGCTGCGGGACGAGCACGAGCCGGACGAAGCCACGCGTCGCTCCGGCTCGCCGCACGTAACGCGAGAGGAGCAGCTCGTGCTCGGCCGCGATCACCCGTAGGTGGATGTGCGGCGGGCGGCCTTCGTAGGAAACCGGCGGCGGGCCCTCGAAGCGGAAGCGGCCGGCCCGGTCGGTGACCACGGTCGCACTGCCCGAGCGCAGGTACTGGCCACGCCGATTCGACTGCCACAGGTGAACCCGGGCGCCCGCGAGCGGGCTGCAGTCGGTGGAGGAGAGCACGACACCCGTCAGGACGTGGCCGGTGCCGATCTTGGCGCGGCGCGGCGGTGCACCACGGCCAAACGGTCCCGCGCCGTCGTCGATCGTCGGCGGACAGCCGGACGCCGCGGGCGCGGAAGCGACGCCGCCGGCAGCGAGAGCGGCAAGAGCGAGAGCGGCGGCGCACGCGAGCAGCCTCACGCCGATGGTCTAGCAAAGTGGCGAGGCGACGGCTAGGTGCGGCCGCGTGGACGACATCTGCGGGCGGGGTTCGCTACGGTGACCCGATGGCCGCGGATGCCGCATCGGACAACGCGCAGACCGCCAGCTGCCCGCACTGCCACAAGCCCTTCTCGGCCGAGCTGATCGCCGGCGGCCCCGAGCGCCACCGGGGTTTCAAGTGTCCGCACTGCAGGCTGTTCGTCCCGGAGAGCAGGGCCGAGGAAACCCTGCTCTCGCGAGACGACTAGCTACATGCAGTTCTTGAGCGCCTGCGCTTCGGGCAGGCCCTCGAGCTTCTTCAGCGTGTTGTTCTCGATCTGACGGATCCGCTCGCGGGTGACCCCGAAAGCGCGGCCGACCTCCTCGAGCGTGTACGGCTGCGCGCCGGAGAGGCCGAAGCGGAGCTCGATCACCTTGCGCTCGCGCTCCGGCAGTGCCATCAAGGCGTGCTCGACGTCCTCGCGGCGCAGGGAGAGCGAGGCCGTGTCGAAAGGCGACTCGGCCGAGTCGTCCGGCACGAAGTCGCCGAGCGAGCTCTCCTCCTCCTCGCCGATCGGCTTTTCCAGTGAAACGGGGAGCTGCGCCATCCGGAGGATCTCGCGGACCTCGTCCGTCGTGATCTCCAGCTCCTCGGCGATCTCCTCCGGCCTCGGCTCGCGGCCGAGCCGCTGCACGAGCTGACGCTCGATGTGTACGACCTTGTTCAGCTTCTCGACCATGTGCACCGGGATCCGGATCGTGCGCGCCTTGTCCGCGATCGCCCGGGTGACCGCCTGGCGGATCCACCAGGTGGCGTAGGTCGAGAACTTGAAGCCCTTGCGGTAGTCGAACTTCTCGACCGCGCGGATCAGCCCCAGCGATCCTTCCTGGATCAGGTCGAGGAACGAGAGACCGCGGCCGAGGTAGCCCTTCGCGATCGAGACCACGAGCCGTAGGTTCGCCTCGGTCATCTGCGTCTTCGCGGCCATGTCGCCGCGTTCGATCCGCTTCGCCAGGTAGATCTCCTGGTCGGCGGTCAGGAGCGGCACCTTGCCGATCTCACGGAGGTAGAGCCGCAGGGAGTCGAGCGACGGCTCGACGGTGAGATCGAGCTTCGGCGCGGACTTCTCGTCCTCGGCGAGCGCGGGCTGCTCGTGCGGCGGCGACTTGTACTGCTCACCCTCGACCAGCTCGATCGAGTGGTCGATCAGATAGGTGTAGAAGTCCTCAATCTGCTCTTTCGTCAGGTCGACCTCTTCGAGGCCGGCAACGATTTCGTCGTAGGTGAGGAAGCCCTTTTCCTGACCGTGCTGGACGAGCTTCTGGAGCTCCTCGACCTCTGGCAGGGCGATATCGACGGTGAGCATGGACCTCGCTTTCCTCGCGGCTGACGGGAACACGGATCTGCCGTACAAACAAAAGAGCCGGATCGGGGGAGCCGGCTCTGACCATCGAGGGCTGGATCCTACAACGGACCGCGGCTTTCGTGGTAGCCAAATTTGGACCATTCGTTCACCGCTCGAGCACCACCTCGCCGACGAGCTCGCCGCGTGAGTTCACGAGCGGCTCGACCCCCAGCTCGCCGGTCTCGAAGCCGAGCCGGCGCAGGAACTCGGCGAGTGCAGGACGGATCGCGCGCATGCTGCCGTCCTCGACCTTGAGCGCGATCCCAAGCCCGTCCGGGCCGACCGCGCACATCAGGCCCTCCGCCCCGCCCTTCGCCGTCCAGCCCTCGAGCTCGCGCATCAGCAGCGTGTCGGCGGCCATCGGCCCGCGGATCAGCTCCGGATGCGCGCGCATCGCGCCAGCCACCCGCGCACCGCCGTCGACGTCCTCCAGCCGCGAGAAGAGGAGGGCCATCCGCTCGAGCGGGAGCGCGAACGTGACGACGCCGCACCCGTCGACCGCCGTCGGGATCTCGTCGGCGGGGACGTCCGAGGCGGACGCGATCTCCGCGAGGCAGCCGTGCTGGACCGGATGCGTCGCGAGCCGGTAGCCGCCGCTGCCCCAGCCCTGAGCACGGCAGAGCGCGAGCATGCCGGCGTGCTTGCCCGAGCAGTTGTGCTGGAGCGCGGTCGGCTCGGGCCCGCACTCGAGCTCGTCCTCGCCGGCCGGCGCCTTCGCGAGCAGGCTGCGCACGGCCGCGAGCTGCTCGGGGGAAGCGAGGTGCGAGGCAGACGCGATCGCGATCTCCTCGCTGGTCAGGTCGTCGCGTGCGCGCACGAGCGGAAGCGCCTGGAACGGCTTCGCCGAGGAGCGCAGGTACGCCACGCGCTCGGCATCTCCCGCCTGCTCGACCACAGCCCCGTCGCGGACGGCAACGGCGTGCACGAGGTGCGTGGCCTCGTCGACATCGCCCCGGTGGACGGCTATCCGCAGCGGCTGCACGCGCCGGAGACTACGTGGGCTGCAAACGGTGTGAGCCGACCACCTTGCGAACGGTCGATGGCTGTCGTATCTTCCGGCAGCCATCGACCGTTTCGATCTTCCCCACCCCGACTACGAGGCGGACGACATCCTCGTCGTCGCCGAGACCGAGCAGTTGCGCGCGCTCGCCGACGACGTCCGGCTCCGGATCGTCGCCATCCTGCGTGAGCGGGCGGCGACGACGACCGAGCTCGCCGAGAACGTCGGGCTCGCGAAGGGCACGATCGCGCACCACCTGAAGGTGCTCGAGAGCGCCGGGCTCGTGAAGGTCGTCCGCACGCGCCGCGTCCGCGCCCTGACCGAGAGCTTCTACGGACGCGTTGCGCGGCTCTACGTGATCAAGAGCACCGACGAGAAGCCGCAGGAGCGCGTGCGGCTCTCGCCGGCGGACGCGGAGTCGTTCCGGCGCCGCGTCGAGCGGCTCCTGCGCGACTTCCGCGGCTCGGAGTCGGCGGAGGGCGAGGAGTACGAGCTGGTCGCAACCATCTACCGAAGCGGAGATTTCGCGTGAAGCTGAGACGACCCGGCGGACTCTGGCTCCACCGCGACTTCCGCAGCCTCTGGGCGGCGGAGACGATCAGCGTCTTCGGAACGCAGATCTCGCAGCTGGCGCTGCCCCTGGTCGCGGTGATCACGCTCGAGGCGAGCGTCTTCGAGGTCGCCCTCCTCGGCGTGATCGAGTTCGCGCCCTTCATCCTGATCAGCCTGCCCGCCGGCGTCTGGGTCGACCGGATGCGCCGCAAGCCGATCCTCGTCACCGCCGACGTCGGACGCGCGCTGCTGCTGGCCTCGATCCCGGTCGCCTACTGGCTCGACGCGCTGACGATCTGGCAGATGTACGTCGTCGGCTTCGCGGTCGGCGTCCTGACCGTCTTCTTCGACGTCTCCTACCAGTCCTACCTGCCCTCGCTCGTCGCGCGCGAGCAACTTGTCGAGGGCAACTCGAAGCTCGAGATCAGCCGCTCCGCCGCCCAGCTCGCCGGGCCCGGTCTCGCCGGGTTGCTCGTCGAGGCCGTCAAAGCCCCCGGCGCGGTGCTGATCGACGCGATCAGCTTCTTCCTCTCGGCGGTCTACCTCTTCCGGATCAAGGCCGAGGAGCGTGCACCGACGCGAGCGGAGCGCCAGGCCGGCCCCGGCATGAAGGAGGAGGTGAAGGAAGGACTGCGCTGGGTCTTCGGCAACCGCTACCTGCGCTGGATCGCCGCGAGCACCGCGACGTTCAATTTCTTCGGGAACATCATCGGCGCGGTCTTTCTCGTCTTCGCCGTCCGCGTGCTCGACCTCCGTCCGGGCGTGATCGGGCTCGTCTTCGCCGTCTCGAGCATCGGCTACCTCGTCGGCGCGCTCCTCGCGAACCGCCTCTCGCGCCGCTTCGGGGTCGGGCCGACAATCGTGCTCGGCGCCGCCGGCTCGGTTTCGCTCTTCTTCCTTGCGGTTGCGCCGACATCGAATCCGATCCCGTTCCTGATCGCCGCCCAGGCGATCTCCGGCATGGGCATACCGATCTACAACATCACCCAGGTCAGCTTCCGCCAGGCGATCACGCCCGAGCGGCTGCAGGGACGGATGAATTCGGTGATGCGCTTCATCGTCTGGGGCGTGATGCCGCTCGGAGCGCTGCTCGGCGGCGCACTCGCGTCCTGGTTCGGCATCCGCTTCACGATCTGGGTCGGCGCAATCGGGATGTCGCTGGCGGTCCTCCCCGTGCTCCTCTCGCCCGTGCGGACGCTGCGCGAGATGCCCGAGCCGGTTGAGGAGGAGCCGCTGCCGTCGGAGGCCGATGCATCCGGCGGGCTCGTCGCGGTCGCCGCGGGAACGTTGCCCGCGGCACCTCCCGACTGACCTCGGCCGCGCTGTACCGTTCGCCGCATGCCCGAGCTACCCGAGGTCGAGGCGTGGGTGCGCGAGCTCGACCCGCTCGTGTCGGCCGCGCCGGTGCTGCAGGCGGGGCCGGCTCACATCGCGACGCTGAAGACGTTCGACCCGCCGCTGCGCGAGCTCGAAGGCCGGCGCTTCGCAGGGGCCGGCAGGCGCGGCAAGTGGCTCCTCTTCCCGACCGCCGACAAGGCGCTCCAGCTTCGCATTCACCTGATGAGCGCCGGGCGGATCCGGCACCTCGCCGCCGGCGCGAAGGGGCCGAAGACGCCCGCGTTCAGGCTCCGCTTCGAGAACGGCGGCGAGCTCGTGCTGACCGAGGCCGGGTCGAAGAAGCGCGCGGGGGTCTGGCTCGAGTCGCCCGAGCAGACGGAGGCCGAGCTCGCGCATCTCGGTCCGGAGGCGCTCGGGCTCGGCGTCGAGCAGCTGCGCGAGATCCTCGCGGGCGACAACCGGCGGCTGCACTCGCTCCTGCGCGACCAGCGGGCGATCGCCGGGATCGGGCGGGCGCACGCGAACGAGATCCTCCATCGCGCGGAGCTGTCGCCGTTCGCGCTCTCCGGCAACCTCGACGACGCCGAGATCGAGCGGCTCGCGGCGGCGATCGAGAACGACCTGACGCGTGCGCTCGAGCTGCGGCTCGCCGGCAAGGGCGACAAGGACGTCTATCTCGTCCACCGGCGCCTCGGCGAGCCATGCCCGCGGTGCGGCGACCCGCTGCGGCAGGTCGACTACGAGGAGCACACCGTCTTCTACTGCGCGCCCTGCCAGACGGGCGGCCGGGTGCTGAAGGACCGCCGCATGTCGCGGCTGCTGAGGTAGCTCAGCGGCCGGCGTCGGCCCGCGCCGTCACGTAGCGCGACGGCTCGGCCTCGAAACGGCTGCGGCAGCCGGCGGAACAGAAGTGGTAGCTGACGCCCTCGTGGACGACGGGAGCCTCGCCCGAGCCGACCGCGACGGTCATGCCGCAGACGGGATCGACCGCCTCCGCGAGGACGGACTCGGTGGTCCCGCGCGTGTGGCGCCAGGCGACGAGCTCGGCGAGGATCGCCACGGCGATCTCGGGCTGCGTCGCCGGGCCGAGATCGAGCCCAGCGGGGCTGTGGACACGCGCGAGCGCGTCCTCGCTCACTCCGCGTTCCCGCAGGCGGCCGAGCACGACCGCCGCCCGGCGTGCGCTGGCGACAAGACCGACATACCCTGCCCGGTTCGCCAGAGCGGACTCGAGCGCCTCCTCGTCGGCGTGGCCCATGGTCGCGACGACGACTGCGTCCGCGTCCGGCGTCAACTCGGTCGTCACCCGCCAGTCGATCGTCCGCGCGAGCTCCCCGAGGCTCAGCGCCGCCTGACCGTCGCCGAGGATCGCGAGCAGCGGCTTCGGCAGCTGCGGCTCGATGAGCACCTCGACGACCCCTTCCGACGCACACGAGCTCTCCGCGATGACGATGTCCGCGGCCACCTCGCCGCCGGAATCGGGCGGGCCGATCCGCACGAGCCGGGGCTCGCCCTCGGCGAGGGCGCGCAGCGCCTCGCGAATCACGATCGGCTCCGAGCAGGCGCCGCCGACCCAGCCGTCGAGGTCGCCCTGCGGGAAGACGAGAGCCCGGTCGCCGGGACGAGTCGACGCGGGACGCTCGACACGGACGACCGTCGCGAGGACGTAGGGCTTGCCCTCCTCCGCCAGCCTGCCGGCGCGGATCAACACGTCGTCGCGGCTCATTCTCCGAGAATAGAGCTTCGCTACTGTCCTGTCAGCAAACGCGAGGAGTCCCTGTGGCCGTGATCCTGGAGCATCCGTTCACCACCGGCAAGCCGGCGGACGAGAGTTACACGACGATCCTCGACCTCGAGCGGGTCGTTCCGTGCGTCGAGGGCGGCAGCGTGCTCGAGACGACCGGGCCGGGCGCCGTCAAGGCGCAGATCTACGTCAAGATGGGCGCAATGTCGCTGACGTTCACCGGCACGGTGGAGATCGTCGAGCAGGACGCCGACGCCCACCGAGTCGTGATGAGCGTCAAGTCCAAGGAGGCAGGCGGCCAGGGTCACGCGAACGCAGAGGTCGCGTTCCAGCTCGCGGACGGCGGCGGCACGATCCACACGAACGCGCAGATCACCGGCAAGGCTGCCTCGATGGGCGAAGGCGTCGTCAGCGGCGTGCTCGACGCCCTGATCACAGACTTCAGCGGCAAGCTCGCGCAGCTCTGATTCTCGTGGGGACGATCAGGATGCGGCAGATCCGCGAGGGCGAGGTGCCCCGCGACGGCGGCACCGCGATCCAGGAGGACGCCGACCGGCCCGTCTTCCACGGCAACGGCCCCGACGACTACGTCTGCGTCTCGTGCGGCAACCTCCTCGCGACGGCGATGCAGCCCGAGCAGATGACGAAGAAGGTCCGCGTCCGCTGCGGGCGGTGCTCGACCGTCAACGTCTCGGTGATCGACGGATATGACGGCACTCTGAGCTGACCGCTTGACGCCTTTTCGATCCACGCTCTAAGGTGGCCCCAGTGGCTGGGCAGATTGCGGCGTCGGCACAGTGGCAGGTCGGGATCGCTCTCGGCATCGTGGTGATCGCGGTGGCGGCGGTGATCGTGATCACGATCGTGCTGCTCGCGCGCAGGATCGCGAAGCAGGCGAAGACGGCGGAGCAGGCGGTCGAGGTCGTGCGCGCGCAGACCGCCGAGCTCGGCGGAATCGCCCGGATCAACGACTCGGGGGTGCGGATCCTGCACGCGGCGCGCTCGCTGCGGAAGGTGGCGGTCGGCAAGTGATCGTCGCCCTCACCTCCAACGGCTACTGGGCGCTCTCGCTCGGGATCGGAGCGGCCGCGGCTGTGGTCGTCGCGATCCTGCTGCTCGCGCTCGTGCTGAGCGTCCGGAGCATCGAGCAGTCCGTCGACGGCCTGCTGGGGATCGCCGGCAACGTCGCGGCCAACACGGCGAACATCCCACAGCTCGAGGCGACCGCGCCCGTGCTGGCGCTGATCGTCGACGAAGCGGTGATCCAGGACGGCTACATGAACGCGCTCACGGACGGGTACGGGGCGGCATGAGCGACACGCACCTGCTCGCACTTCTGACCGTCGTGCTCGTGGCCGTCGTCGTGCTCGTGCTCGCGACCGCGCTGATCGTCGTGCGCGGAAGCCTTGCCCGGATCTCCCAGGGGCTCGCGACGCTCGGTGCCGCCCTGCAGGGAGTCGAGTCGGAGCACCTGCGCCCACTGGAGGGCGCGGTCAAGGCGATCAACGGCCAGTTCGACGTCATCCTCGGCGCGCTGCCGGGAATCGCCGCCAAGGCGGCCGTCGTCGCCGAGCGGAGGCCTCGATGACCCTCTGGTGGATCGGAAACGTCGTCCTGCTCGTGGTCGTCCTTCCCATCGTTGTCTACCTGCTCCGCGGCGTGCTGACCGCGGCGACGTCGATCGTCCCGAGCGTCCGGCAGATCGCGACGGTGGCGGCAGCGGGGTCGAAGGACCTCGACGCCACCGCGCTGCTCCTGACGACGCAGGATCAGGTGACCAAGACCGTCGCCGGCGTGGCGAACTACGGCGGCTCCCTCGACGTGATCCTCGACGACGCGAGTTGAGCATCGTCGCCGTCATGGCCGTCGGAGTGGTGACGATCCTCGCGGTCGTCCTGATCGTGCTCGCGCTCGTCTTCTACCTCGTCTCGGTGATCGTGCAGCTGCGGCGGATCACGACCGGCCTCGACGAGACGATCGCCTCCGTCGGCGAGATCGTCGAGAAGAGCGCACCGGTGAACGACGTCGTCACGAGCATCAACGAGCAGCTCGACGCGGGCGTCGACCTGCTCGAGGGGCTGCTCGTGAAGAAGGCGGGCCTGCGTGACGCCGTCGGTCTCGTCGAGGGCCTCTACGCCGGCGCCGGCGCGGCAGGGTTCAGGAACTTCCCCGAGAGCACGACGATCGAGGCGCCGCGGATCGGCGAGGTCTACACGAAGGGCACGCTCACGCTCGCCCGGCTCGGCCGCGAGGCTCCGATCGCGGCGGGCAACCCGGCCGGTCCGGCGCTCCGCGATGTCGAGCGGGGCAGCCTCGCCGCCCGCCTGCTCTACCCCGAGAACCGCCAGACGCGTCCCGAATCGCTGCCCCGATCGCCGGTGATCGGAACCGACGCGCCCGAGCAGTACGAGCAGCGGGACGACATCGGCAAACCCCGCAAGCGGCTCCCGAGCCGAACCGGCTGAGAGAGGAGAGAGCCCCGTGCAGACGCCCGCGCCATTCGAGTACGAGCGCGCCACCAGCATCGACGGGGCGCTCGCGTCGCTGCAGCGGCTCGGCCCGGAGGCGCGTGTCATCGCCGGCGGGCACAGCCTGCTGCCGATGATGAAGCTCCGGCTGGCGAGCCCTGCGCACCTGATCGACATCAACGACCTGAAGGAGCTCTCCTACATCCGGGAAGAGGCCGGCGAGGTGCGGATCGGGGCGTTGACCCGCCACGTCGAGCTGCTCAAGTCGGAGCTGCTCGCAGAGCGCCTGCCGCTCTTCCGCGACGCCGAGAACGTGATCGCCGACCCGGTCGTGCGCAACCGCGGCACGATCGGCGGCTCGCTCTGCCAGGCCGACGCAGCTGAAGATCTCTCGGCCGTCTGCTCGGCGGTGAAGGCCAGCGTCGTCATCCGCGGGGCCGCCGGCGAGCGCGTGGTGGCGATGGAGGACTTCCACGTCGGCCCGTACATGACCGCGTGCGGCGACGGCGAGCTGCTGACGGAGATCCGGATTCCGCTGCGCGCGGGCGGCGGCAGCGCGCACGAGAAGGTGGAGCGCCGTGCCGGCGACTGGGCGATCGCGGCCGCGTCGGCCGCGGTCTGGCTCGACGGCGGCACGATCGCCGACGCGGGGATCGCGCTCAGCGCCGTCGGGCTCACGACCGTCCATGTCTCGGAGGCCGAGGAGCTGCTGCGCGGCCAGACTCCATCGGACGCGCTCTTTGCGCAGGCGGGCGAGATCGCCTCCGCGCACTGCTCCCCGGCGGCCGACGGCCGTGGCCCGGTCGACTACAAGCGCCACCTCGCCGGCGTCCTCACGAAACGCGCCCTGCTCCGCGCGACCGCGCGCGCCCAAGGTCAGGAGGCCTAGATGAACGTCTCGATCACGGTGAACGGCGAGCGGGTCACGCGCGAGATCGAGCCGCGCCAGCTGCTCGTCCACTTCATCCGCGAGACACCCGGGCTGACCGGGACGCACTGGGGGTGCGACACGTCGAACTGCGGCGCCTGCGTCGTGCAGATGGACGGCGAGCCGGTCAAGTCCTGCACGATCCTGGCGGCGATGTGCGAGGGCCACGAGATCCGCACCGTCGAGTCGCTCGAAGTAGAGGGTGTGCTCGACCCGATCCAGCTGGGCTTCCACGAGACGCATGCGCTGCAGTGCGGCTTCTGCACGCCGGGGATGCTGATGACCGCCCGCGCGCTCCTGGACGAGAACCCGGATCCGACCGAGCAGGAGATCCGCACCGCGATCTCGGGGAGCATCTGCCGGTGCACGGGCTACAAGAACATCGTCGCCGCCGTACGGTGGGCGGCAGAGCACGAAGCCGCGAGACAGGGGGTCTGAGCATGGCCACGGTCGAAAACCTGCCCAGCGCGCAGACGGAGCGCCCGATCGGGTTCGGTCGCCTGAAGCGCAAGGAGGACGAGCGCTTCATCCGCGGCAAGGGCACGTACCTCGACGACATCCGGCTGCCGGGGATGGTCCACGGGGCGATCCTGCGCAGCCCCTACGCGCACGCACGGATCGTCTCGATCGACACCTCGCGCGCGCTCGCGCACCCGAACGTGGCCGCGGTGGTCACGGCGAAGGACCTCGAGACGCTCGGGCTGGCGTGGATGCCGACGATCTCCTACGACACCCAGGCAGTGCTGGCGGGCGACAAGGTCCGCTTCCAGGGCCAGGAGATCGCCTTCGTGATCGCGACCGACGAGTACTCGGCGAACGACGCGCTCGCGCTGATCGACGTCGAGTACGAGCCGTTGCCGGCCGTGGTCAACGCCCGCAAGGCGCTCGACCCGGACGCGCCGCTGATCCGCGACGACAAGACCGGCCAGCGCGACAACCTCGCGAGCCCGACCTGGGAGGCCGGCGACGCGGCGGCGACGGACCGCGTCTTCGCCGAGGCCGACACGGTCGTCACGCGGGACATCATCTACCCGCGCTGCCACCCCGCCCCGCTGGAGACGTGCGGGATCATCGCCGACTTCAACCCGGAGACGGGCCAGCTCGACATCTACAACGGCAACCAGGCGCCGCACGCCCATCGCACCGTCTACGCGCACGTCGCGGGGCTCGCGGAGCACATGATCCGGATCCGCTGCCAGGACATCGGCGGCGGCTTCGGCAACAAGGTCCCGGTCTACCCCGGCTACGTGTGCGCGATCGCCGGCTCGATCGTGGCCGGCGTCCCCGTCAAGTGGGTCGAGAACCGGACCGAGAACCTCGTCTCGACGGGGTTCGCCCGCGACTACATCATGCGCGGCGAGATCTGCGCCAAGGACGGCAAGATCACCGGCCTACGGGTCGACGTGCTCGCCGACCACGGCGCCTTCGACAGCACGGCCCAGCCGACGAAGTTCCCGGCCGGCTTCTTCCACATCGTCTGCGGCTCGTACGACCTCGAGGCGTCGCACGTCAAGGTGAAGGCCGTCTACACGAACAAGGCGCCGGGCGGGGTCGCGTACCGCTGCTCGTTCCGGATCACGGAGGCCGTCTACCTCGTCGAGCGGATGGTGGACGCGCTCGCGCTCGAAATGAAGGCCGACCCGATCGAGCTGCGGATGCGCAGCTTCATCGCGCCGGAGCAGTTCCCGTACGAGACGACCACGGGCTGGACGTACGACTCCGGCAACTACGCCGAGACGATGCGCGTGGCGATGGACATCGCCGGCTACGACGAGCTGCGCGCCGAGCAGGCCGAGAAGCGCAAGCGCGGCGAGCTGATGGGCATCGGCGTCTCCTTCTTCACCGAAGGCGTGGGCGCCGGGCCGCGCAAGCACATGGACATCCTCGGCCTGGCGATGAACGACGGGGCCGACCTACGCGTGCACCCGTCCGGCAAGGCGGTCGTCAGCATCAGCTGCCAGCCCCAGGGGCAGGGCCACGAGACGACGTTCGCCCAGATCGTCGCCGAGGAGCTCGGGATCCCTCCGGAGGACGTCGAGGTGCGGGCCGGCGACACGGACCGGTCGCCGTACGGGCTCGGCACCTACGGCAGCCGCTCGACGCCGGTGTCCGGTGGCGCCGTCGCAGTCGTCTCGCGCAAGGTCCGTGACAAGGCGCGGGAGATCGCGGCGACGATGCTCGAGACCCGGCCCGAGGATCTCGCCTGGGAGAAGGGCCGCTGGTACGTCAAGGGTGACCCCGAGAAGGGCGCGATGATCGAGGAGATCGCCGCCCGGGCGTACAGCGGCGACGAGCTTCCCGCCGGGATGGAGGGCGGACTCGACGCGCAGGTGATCTACGACCCGCCGAACCTCACCTATCCGTACGGCGCCTACATCGCCGTGGTCGACATCGACCCGGATACCGCCCACGTCACCGTCCGGCGCTTCATCGCCGTCGACGACTGCGGCGTCCGCATCAACCCGATGGTCGTCGACGGCCAGATCCACGGCGGCCTCGCCGAGGGCGTGGGCATCGCGCTGATGGAGCTGATCTCGTTCGACGAGGAGGGCAACTGCCTCAACTCGTCGTTCATGGACTACCTGATCCCGACCGCGCTCGAGTGCCCCGACTTCGAGCTCGGTGAGACGGTGACACCGTGCCCGCACCATCCGCTCGGCGCGAAGGGCGTCGGCGAGTCGCCGAACGTCGGCTCGCCGCCCGCGATCGTCAACGCCGTCATCGACGCGCTGCACGCGACGCACGGCGTCGACCACATCGACATGCCCTGCACGCCGGCCCGGGTCTGGGCGGCGATGCAGGGGCGTGCGGAGCCGCCGCAGTGACGCCGTCGCCATGAACGAGGTCACGGGCGACGCGGCCGGCGAGATCCGGCGGCTCGTACCCGACATCGAGACCCTCGCGCGGCGCCTGGGCGAGATCGACTACCTCGTCGACGAGGGGCTGGCGACCTCGATGTTCCTCAGCCTGCGTCTGCCGCAGCCGCTGCTCCTCGAAGGCGAGGCGGGCGTCGGCAAGACGGAAGCGGCCAAATCGCTCGCGGTCGTGCTGGACACGCCGTTGATCCGCCTGCAGTGCTACGAGGGGATCGACGTCGCTGAGGCGCTCTACGAGTGGAACTACCCGCGCCAGCTGCTGAGCATCCGCCTCGCCGACTCGCGCGGCTCCGAGCTCGGTGAGGAGGAGCTGTTCGGGCCCGACTATCTGATCCGCCGGCCGCTCCTGCGCGCCCTCGAGCATCCCGGCCCGAGGCCGGCTGTGCTGCTGATCGACGAGATCGACCGCGCCGACGACGACTTCGAGGCGTTCCTGCTCGAGCTGCTTGCGGACGCCAGCGTGACGATCCCCGAGCTCGGCACGATCCGCGCCACGCATCCGCCGGTGATCGTGTTGACCTCCAACCGCACGCGCGACCTGCACGACGCGGTCAAGCGACGGTGCCTCTACCACTGGATCGCCTACCCCTCCCCGCAGCGCGAGGTGGAGATCGTGCGCCGCCGTGTCAAGGGCTCGTCGGAGACGCTGGCGGTGCAGGTCGCGAACGCCATCTCGCGCATGCGCGACAGCGACGTCCAGAAGCCGCCCGGAGTCGCGGAGGCGATCGACTGGCTCGCGGCGCTGAGCCTGCTCGGGATCGAGCAGCTGGACGCGGCGGCCGTGGACCGGACCCTCGGGTCGGTGCTGAAGTACAGCGAGGATCAGGAGGTGATTCGCGCAGCTGGCCTCGAGCAGCTCGTGGCCGGCGGTGACTGACTTCGGTGTCGAGACGATCGAGCTCGACCTGCCGCGGCTGACGGCGGCGCTGAGCCGGCGCCTGCATGACCAGGGCGTGCCGACCACCCCCGCCCGAACGGCCGCCTTCGCCCGCGCGCTGACGCTCGTCAGGCCGGTCGCGCGCCGCCGGCTCTACTGGACTGCCCGGGCGGTGTTCGTCTCCGATCCCGCCCAGGTCGAGACGTTCGACAGGTGTTCGCATCCGTCTTCGGCGGCCGCGCCGAGCGTCACGAGCTCGATCCCGCTGAATCGCAGGTCGCCCCCTCGCCTCGGGACGGCGGCCCTCCGGCTTCCCGCGAGCGCGAGACCGCCCGGGGGAGGGAGCTCGGCCCGGGCGTGTCGCCGTCGGCCGGTCGGGAAGATGATGAAGAGGGCGCGGCGGAGGCCGACGTCCCCCTCCTGCTGGCGAGCGACGACGAGCTCCTCGGACGCAAGAGCTTCGACCGGCTCGAGCCGAATGAGCTGGCGCAGCTCTACCGGCTGATGTCGCAGCTGCGGCTGGCAACGCCTGTACGGCAGACTCGCCGCTACGAGCGGGGGCGCCACGGCGAGCACATGGACATGCGCCGGACGCTCCGCGCCAGCCTCCGCACCGGCGGCGATCCGATCCGGCTCGCACGGCGGCGCCGCCGCGTCGCCCGCCGGCGGCTCGTGCTGCTCTGTGACATCTCCGGCTCGATGGAGCCCTACGCGCGCGCGTACCTCCAGTTCCTCACGTGCGCCGCTGGGAGCGGCCCGAGCGCAGAGGCGTTCGTGTTCGCGACGCGGCTCACCCGCCTGACGCGTGCGCTCTCCTCCCGCAACCCGGAGCGCGCGATCCAGCGCGCCGCCACGGCAGCACCCGACTGGTCGAGCGGGACGCGGATCGGCGACGCGCTGCGCGAGTTCAACGACCGGCACGGGCGGCGGGGGATGGCGCGCGGCGCCGTCGTGGTGATCCTCTCCGACGGCTGGGAGCGCGGCGACCCGAAGCTCGTGGGCCGCGAGATGGCCCGCCTCGCGCGGCTGGCCCATCGGATCGTCTGGGTGAATCCCAGAGTGAGCGCCAGGGCCTTCTCCGTCCGGTCGGGTGGCATGGTGGCGGCGCTGCCGCACTGCGACGCGCTCGTGAGCGGCCACAGCTTCGCGGCGCTCGACGAGGTCGTCGCGGCAATCGCGGGCGACCCGGTCGGGGCGTCGGCGCGCTGGCCGGCTCCAGAGGCGGAGGAGCCGGAGCCATGGGCGAGCGCCACGCCTGTCCCAGGCAGCTCCGTGGCGATGCCGAGCGGCTACGGTCCCAGCAGAGGCAAGACCACGCCGGGCTGGGCGACCGATGAGTGAGACGAAGATCTGCATCTACCCGGGCTGCGAGCGGCCCGCGGTACCGCCGAACCCGCTCGGCGGGCCGCAGCCGGCGTTCTGCGACCTGGAGGAGCACAACGCGCTGACGGCGCACCAGGAGCGCCGGCGACGCGAGGCGGGCACCGACCCCGAGACGAGGAGGCAAGAGGGCAATGGCTGACGAGGCGTATCGAGCGGTCTTTCTCCGCGTGCACCCCACCGGAAAGATGGTGCTCAGCCTGACGACCGAGTCCGACGGGAAAGAGGGCGAGTACGCGCAGCTGGTGGCGGACGAGCTCGGCGTGCCCGCGCTCGACGTCAAGGTCGTGACCACGGACACCGACCGATTCGGGAACGGCCACGGCTACAACACCAGCCCTTCGGCGGGAACGGCCGCAGCCGTCGTGGGCGCCGCGGGAAAGATCCGGGACAAGGGTCGTCTGCTCGCGGGCATGGCGCTCGAGACGTCGCCGGAGACGCTGACGTGGGAGAACGGCGCCTGGATCAACGGCAGCGCCGACGACCCGGCTCAGGTCAAGACGCTCGAACAGATCGCGCTCTACGCCCACGGAACCGGGCCGCTGCCGCCGGGCGTCGAGGGCGGCCTCGACGCTCAGACCGTGTACCGCGACTAGCTGTCCTACGCGGGCGGGATCTCGTACGCAGCGAGCCAACCGTTCACGACCCCCCAGTCCAGGTTCGAGAAGAACGCGTCGATGTACGCAGCCCTGTCGGTCTGGTAGTCGAGGAAGTAGGCGTGCTCGTCGACGTCGAGCGCAACGACCGGCGTCGCGTTCCAGGCGGGCGCGGCGCTCTGGGAGTCGCCGCCGTAGTTCACGAGCCGCCGCTCGTCCCAGTCGTACGCCGTCCAGGCCCACCCGCGCGCCGCCATCCCGGTTGCCCGTAGATCGCTCCGCCACCCCTCGCTCGAGCCGAAGTCGCGTGTGATCAGCTCCGCAACCGCCCCGTGCGGCTCGCCGCCGCCGCCGCCCAGATGCTCGAAGTAGGCCTCGTGATTCTTGATCCCCCCGACGGCGAGTGAGAGGTCGAGCTTCAACGTACGCAGCTCTGCGAGTGCCTGCTCGGACCGATCGAGCCTCGCGAGCCGGGCGAGCAGCTCGTTCCGCTGCGAGACGTAACCCTCGTAGATCCGATGGTGGGCGCGCACCGACACGTGTGAGATCCCGTCGAGCTCGAGCAGCCCCGGTCTCAGCTCGCGGGGGGCGATCCGCTCGTAGGGCAGCGCGGTCGCGCGATCCCGCGGCTGGAGTCCGGCGTCGACCGCCACCTCGACCTCGTCAGCGACCTTGAGCGCGCCGAACAGCGTCGAGTAGGGCGTCATCCCCCACGTCGACTGCGTGACGACAGCGCTGCCGGACAGCGAGCCGTCGGCGGCGACGGCGAGCACAAACGAGAGCGGAGCGGTCGTACCGGCGAGCGTCAGCTCTCCACGTACCCGCAGCCGGCTCCCGTCGGCGGCCGGCTCGACCTCGGTCGAGCGGAACGTGATCATGCCTCGCTTCAGGATCTCGTCGTCGATCGTCTGCTCGATGCCCGCCCTGTCGTCCGGCCCGAGCTCCTGCATGCCTCCCGTTCCCTCCAGCACGCTCAGCGACGCTCCGTCGACCTCGAGCACGAGGCTGGTCTCGGCCGCGTCCTCGCCGACGTCGAGCGTCGCCTGCCAGGCGGTGACGTCGAGAAGGAGGTCGTGCCCCGCCATCGCCGCGGCGCCGATCCGCCCGGTGCGGACGGACAGCGTGCCGTTCTCGGGGCCGAGCCTGTGCGTGCCGGCCGGGAGTGGCATGCGCGGAGCCTAGTGCACCTCGTTGTCGACTTCGGCGCGGCTCGTTCGTCTATGCAATGACTACGGCGACCAAAGGAGGAGTTCATGGCCGGACAGATGGTCCACGTCGAGATCCCAGCAGGGGACACCGGCAAGGCGCGCGAGTTCTGGGGCGGGCTCTTCGGCTGGGAGTTCCAGGCGTACGAGGGCAGCCCGTCCGAGTACTTGATGGCTCGCTTCTCGGAGACCCAGGGCGGCGCGATCATGGCGGACGACGGGAGCACCAAGGGCCCGCGCGTCTACTTCGACGTCGACGACATCAACGCCGGCGCGGCGCGCGTGAAGGAGCTCGGCGGCGAATCGAGCGACCCGATGCCCGTCCCCAGCATGGGCTGGTTCGCGACGTGCTCGGACAGCCAGGGCAATTCGTTCGGCCTCTGGCAGACCGACCCGTCGGCCTCGATGTAGTCAGTCGCCGCGAAAGGACATGTCCCAGGGACAGTCCCTGGGACATGTCCTGAACGGCGCTCAGGCCCGCCCGGAAGGCGGTCGTGCTCAGCTCGGCAGCGTGACGATGAGGCGCTCGCCGTCGAGCGCAACCTCGCCGCCGAGCGCGTGCACGAGCCGGACGGCGACCGCGGCGCCGAGGTCCTTGGCCGTCTCACCGAGGACGATCGGGGCCGCATCGGCCGTCACCGGCTCGATCGTGACCCTGGGGCCGTCGACCGCGACGGTCGTGGCGACACCCCCGTGGCGGGCGGCTGCTCGGTCGAGTGCGGCGAGGGCGCGCTCGACCGGCTCGGGATCCACCTGAACGATCGTCCCCGTGCCGGTGGCGCCCTCGGGAGCGAGCGAGAGCGAGTCCGCCTCGCGCACGACGGGGTCGTAGCGGCCGCCCTCGATGCGCGCGACGAGCGAGAGCAGGTCGAGCAGCTGGGCGAGCTCGTCGGCCGAGGTGTCGATCAGGCCGAGGTAGCGGTCGCGCTTCTCGTCGTCGAGCTCGTCCATCCGCAGCATCGTCTTCGCAAAGCCCTGAACGGTCGCCAACGGCGTCCGCAGGTCGTGGCAGGCGAGCGAGACGAGGCGGGAGAAGTCGTCGGCCACGGCGCTGCTAGCGTAACCGCGTGACGGAGATCTCAAGCGCGACGTCCGATCTCCAGGCGTCCTCGCCC
This sequence comes from uncultured Gaiellaceae bacterium, assembly GCA_963705515.1. Classification (GTDB taxonomy): domain Bacteria; phylum Actinomycetota; class Thermoleophilia; order Gaiellales; family Gaiellaceae; genus Gaiellasilicea. Next base: position 64,250 of record CAVPJV010000003.1, on the reverse strand, counting down.
GAGGTGCGGCTGTCGCTGACGCGCGCCGGCGTGACCGGCGTCCAGAAGGCGATCCGCGTCAGCCACGAGGGGCATCAGACGGTGATGGCGGCGCAGATCGAGTGCACGGTCGATCTCTCACGCGAGCAGAAAGGCGTGCACATGTCACGCTTCCCCGAGTTGTTCGAGGAGGCGATCGAGGCGGTCGTCGGGACCGAGGCGCTGCACGTCGAGGCGCTCGCAGAGGACATCGCCCGCCACATCGTCGGCCGCCAGAGTGCGTTGCGCGCCGAGGCGCGGATCACCGCGCAGTGGCCCGTACGGCGGACGACCCCCGTGAGCAAGCTCTCGACGCAGGAGCTGGTCTCGCTCGTCGGGATCGCAGCCGCGACGGCCGACCGCGTGCGCCGGGTCGTCGGCGTCGAGGCGACCGGGATCAACGCCTGCCCGTGTGCGCAGGGCCTCGTCCGCGGCCGGGCGGCCGAGCGGCTGGCCGAGGCCGGCTACGAGGACGTCGAGCGGATCCTCGACCTCGTGCCGCTCGCGACGCACAACCAGCGCGGGCGCGGCTCGCTCTACGTCGGCACCGATAGGCAGCTCGACGCGAACGACCTGGTCGCGGTCGTGCAGGGGTCGATGAGCGCGCCGATCTACGAGCTGCTGAAGCGGCCCGACGAGCTCTTCGTCGTCGAGCACGCGCACCTGCAGCCCCGCTTCGTCGAGGACTCCGTCCGACTCTCGATCAAGGGCGCGCTCGAGGCGATCCCCGACCTCGCCGACGGCGATTTCGTCTTCGCACGCCAGATCAACTTCGAGACGATCCATGCGCACGACGTCCTCGCCGAGCGCGAGGGCACGGTCGGCGAGCTCCGCGCCGAGCTCGACGGCGGCGCTCCGGCCGGGAGGCACACGAGCCTCGCCGACTGGCTCGCCGGCTAGGCCGGCTTCGGCCCGCGCCGGAAGTGGAAGCGGCTCTCCGTCCCCGCGCGCAGGCGCGCGATGTTGGCCTTGTGCAGGACGAGCACGGCAACGGCAGCGATCGCAGCGAAGACGATCACCGGCCACGGCTCCCCGAGCGCGAGCGCAACGAAGGGGAGCGCCACGCCGGTGACCATGGACGCCAGCGAGGCATAGCGCGAGACGAGGAACACCACGACCCAGATCGCGAGCCCGACGAGCCCGACCAACGGTACGACACCGAAGAACGTCCCACCGGCCGTCGCGACCGTCTTGCCGCCCTTCTGGAACCGGAGGAAGAGCGGTCGCCAGTGGCCGAGCATTGCCGCGCCGCCCGCCAGGACGCCGACGAGATCGCCGACGAGGATCGTGCCGACGAGCGCGGGCACGAAACCCTTCGCGACGTCGAGCACGACGACAGGAATCCCGTAGGCCTTGCCGTAGGTGCGCCAGACGTTGGTGGCGCCGATGTTGCCGCTGCCGACCGTACGGACGTCCTCGTGCTTGAGCAGCAGCACGAGCCAGTAGCCGAACGGCATCGACCCCAGCAGGTAACCGCCGAGGACGACGAGAACGGCGGTCATCATCGAGCCCTGAGCTCGGCTATCTGAGCGGGATCCGGTACTTGGAGACCCAGTCGTTCACGACGGCCCAGTCCAAGTTCGAGAAGAAGGCGTCGATATAGGCGCCCCGGTCGGTCTGGTAGTCGAGGAAGTAGGCGTGCTCGTAGACGTCGAGCGCCACGAGCGGGGTCGCGTTCCAGATCGGATAGGTGTTCTGGGCGTCGCCGATGTAGTTGAAGAGCCGCCCCTCGTCCCAGTCGTATGCGGTCCAAGCCCAGCCGCGCCCGCCCATCCCCGTCGCCTTCAGGTCGTCGCGCCAGGCCTGCGCCGAGCCGAAGTCGCGCTTGATCAGATCGGCGATCGCGCCCTTGGGGTCGCCGCCGCTGCCACCGAGGTGCTCGAAGTACACCTCGTGGTTCTTGATCCCGCCGACGGCAAAGGAGAGCTCGACCTTGAGCGCGCGCACCTCCGAGTAGATCTGGTTCGCGCTGCCGAGATCGGCTGAGCCGAGCTTGCCGAGGATCTCGTTCCGCTTGTTCACGTAGCCCTGGTAGAGCTTGTAGTGAGCCTCGACGGAGGCGCGCGAGATCCCGTCGAGCTCCAGCACGGCCGGCTTCAGCTCGCGCGGCCTGATCTCCTCGTAACTCGACATTCATACCTCCACGGTTTCTTCGGCGACTCGTCGGGAACGGCGCGGAGCATATCCTTGACCTCACCTGCCGAGACGAAGGAGCCGTGATGCCTTTCACCCTTCCGGACCTGCCCTACGCGTACGACGCGCTCGAGCCGACGATCGACGCGCGCACGATGGAGATCCACCACAGCAAGCACCACCAGGCCTACGTCGACAACGCGAACAAGGCTCTCGCGGGGACGGAATGGGAGGACTCGAGCGTCGAGTCGGTTCTGGCCGCGCTCGCGGCGATGCCCGACGACATCCGCATGGCCGTGCGCAACAACGCCGGCGGCCACGCCAACCACAGCCTCTTCTGGGAGCTCATGAGCCCGGACGGCGGCGGCGAGCCGGAGGGTGAGCTGAAAGCCGCGATCGACGGCCTCTGGCGCTCGACAGACGAGCTGAAGAACGCGATCAACGATGCCGGCGTCAAGCGCTTCGGCAGCGGCTGGACCTGGCTGGTCTACGACGGCACCGGCCTGGCGGTCAGGTCGACGCCGAACCAGGACAGCCCCCTGATCGACAGCGACGTGCCGCTGCTCGGCATCGACGTCTGGGAGCACGCCTACTACCTCAACTACCAGAACCGCCGCCCCGACTACCTGGCCGCGTGGTGGAACGTGGTCAACTGGGCCGAGGTCGCCCGGCGCTTCGAGACGGCCGACAAGCGGCCCGGGTAGGCGCGCCGGTTGCGCACGCTCCTCACCGGCGGCACCGGCAAGCTCGGCGTCGCGGTCGCGGAGCGCCTGCGCGGCGAGGGCTGGCAGGTATTCGCCGCCGGCAGCCGCGACGGCGACCTCTCGCGCGCCGAGGAGGCGCGTGCGCTCGTCGCGCGGGCGGTGGACGAGCTCGGCGGCCTTGACGTCGTGATCAACGGCGCGTCCGCCGGATTCGAGGCGAAGCCGTTCGAGCAGGTCTCCGAGGCCGATGTCGACAAGGCGCTGGGCGCGACCGTCAAGGGGAGCTTCTTCGTCACGCAAGCGGCGGTGCCGCACCTCCGCGCGTCGCGCGGGCTCGTGATCATGGTCGAGGACGTCGCCGCCTACCAGCCGTGGCCGGCGTTCGCGGCGCACGGCGCGGCCAAGGCAGCGCAGGCGATGCTGACGCGGACGCTGGCGAAGGCGCTCGCCCCCGACGTACGGGTCTGCGGGATCGCGCCGGGGCCGGTGGCGCTCGAGCCGGGCGACGACCGGGAGCGGCGTGCCGCCGAGACAGCGCTGCGGCGGGTCGGCTCCCCCGACGACATCGCCGGTGCGATCCTCTATCTCGCGGGCGCCGACTTCGTCACCGGCGCGACGATCGCCGTCGACGGAGGCCGGCTGCTGCAAACCGGGTCGACCGGCCATGCGTAGACCGAATGCATGGATGCGGCATTGAGACTCACCGGTCCCACCTTGCCACGCGCGCGCGGAGCCGCAAGCATCCGGATGGTGCATGAGGGGGAGCTGACGGACGGGGAGCTGATCGAGCGAGTCGGCAACGGCGACCGCGATGCGTTCGATGAGCTCTACCGCCGTTACACGCGTCCCGTGCTCGGTCTCGCCTTGCGGCGGCTCGGCGACCGCGGCCGTGCCGAGGATGCGCTTCAGGACGCGTTCGCCGCGATCTGGCGCTCCGCTGCGAGCTACGACCCGGCACGCGGGCAGGGCGGTGCCTGGCTCTACACCGTCGCGCGGAACGCGATCGTCGACGGCGCGCGCAGGCGGCCGGAGCCGCCGATGGAGGCCCCCGACGAGGCGTCAGGCGAAAACGGCCCGCCCGAGCAGGCCGAGGCGGCGTGGCTCGCCTGGCGCGTGCACAGCGCGATCGAGCTCCTGCCCGAGCACGAGCGGCCGGTGATCGAGCTCGCGTACTGGGGCGGGCTCTCCCAGAGCGAGATCTCGGAGTTCCTGCACGTCCCCCTCGGCACGGTCAAGACGCGCACGCGAAGCGCGCTTGCGCGCCTTGCCGACATGCTGGAAGAGGAGCTGTCGTGAGCGACCGCTTCGAGGAGCTCGTCGGCGAAATCGACGACCCGAGCGAGCGCCAGCGCCTGCGGCGGGTGCACGACCTGCTCCTCTCCGTGGATGCGCCGCCGGAGCGGTCCCCCACGCCCGGTGACGCCGCCCCTCCGTCGCCGGCGTCGCTGCTGCCGCGCCGGCGCGGCCGGGCGCTCGTCCTGCTCGCGGCTGCGCTCGCAGCCGCCTCGTTCGGTGCCGGCTGGCTGGCCGGCGCCCGCAGCGGAGACGCCGACCCCGTGCAGGAGATCGCGATGAGCGGGCCTGGCGCGACGGGGTCGATCGAGCTGCTGCCGCAGGACGCATCCGGCAACTGGCCGATGAACGTGCTCGTCCGCGGGCTCGAGCCGAGCCGCGACCGCTCCGACTACTACGAGCTCTGGCTGACGAAGGACGGGAAGCCGGTCGACTCCTGCGGCCGGTTCACGGTCCATCCCGGCGTGACGACAGTGAGCCTGAGCGTGCCGTACGGCCTGCGCAACTACGACGGCTGGGTGGTCACGCGCGCGGGCTCGGACGAGGTTCTGCTCACGACGGCGTAAGCGGCTCCCAGAGCTCGAAGCGGTTGCCGTCGGGGTCGACCGCCCAGCCGAAGCGGCCGAACTCCTGCTCCTCGACGCGTTCGTCCACCTCGACGCCGGCGTCGCGGAGCTGCGCCAGCATCGCGTCGAGGTCGCGGACGCGGTAGTTGACCATCGTCTGCTGCTCGGCAGGCCAGTACTCGGTCTCGCCCGGGAAGATCGACCAGACGGTGGCGTCGCCGGCTTCGGCGACGAAGACGTTCCCACCCCACTCCGAGATCGGGATCCCGAGTTGGGTCTCGTACCAGGCCTGCAGCGCCACGGGGTCGGGCGAGCGGAGGAAGACGCCGCCGATCCCGACCACGCGCTCCATGCGGGTCAGGGGGCGGTGCGGTCGTTCGCGATGAACGCCGCGTGCGTGATCGGCATCAGCCGCTCGAGGAAGGTCTCCGCCGCGGCCGCGTACTGCTGGATCTCGTACTGGGCGTTCTCGTGGTTGCGCAGGCCGCAGAAGTGCATCAGCGAGCGCGGATTGCAGCTCCAGTAGTACTTGGTGTAGGTCGAGAGCGGCAGCACCGCCCGCGCGACTTCCTTGGCGACGCCCTGCTCGAGCATCCGCTCGTAGGCCTCGAAGGCGCGCTTCGCGTTCTCCTCGATCTCGCGCCGCGCCTCGTCCCGCACGTGCTCCTCGACGGGCTCGAAGGCGTAGTTGCCCGGCTTGCCGACCTGCGTGCGGACGTTCTCCGGCACGTAGAACTCGGCGTCCATCTTCGAGTAGCGGCCGCTCCACTCGTTGTAGCTGTGGCCGGCGCGATGGCGGTGGTGCTCGCGTACGACGAAGATCGGGGCCTTGACCAGGAAGCGGAAGTAGCCGTGCTCGAAGGGGCTGCCGTGGCGCTCGCGGACGAGGAAGCGGATCAGGCCGGCGTCCCGGTCGGACATCTCGTCCGACTCCTGGTTGAAGGAGACCCGGGCGCCGTTGACGACCGCGAGGTCGGAGGCGAGCGCCGCGTCGAGCGCGAGAAAGCCCTTGTCCAGGACCGAGATCACTGTCTCGGGCAACACTTCCGTCATGCCCTCCAATGTAGAGCGTCTGTCGGTCGGAACGTCGGGCTGGTCCTACCCGAGCTGGCGGCCCGGCTTCTACCCGGCCGGGACGGCGAACGAGGACTTCCTCGCCTCGTATGCGGCCCGGCTTCCATCGGTCGAGCTCAACTCGACCGGCTACCGGTTGCCGTCCGAGGAGCAGTTCGCGCGCTGGGCAGCGGCGGTCCCGGACGGATTCACGTTCGCGGTCAAGGCGCCGCCGCGGGCGCTGCGTGACGTCGCGACCTTCGACGAGCGTGTGCGGCGCCTCGGCGATCGGCTTGGGCCGGTGCGGGTGGTCGTCGAGTCCCCGCGCGACGACGGCTTGCTCCCGCTCCTGCTCGGCTCGACCGACCTCCGGATCGCGCTCGACCTTCGGGATGAGAGCTGGGACGGCGTCGACGTCGCGCCGGCGGTGCGCGTGAACGACTGGGAGGCCGACGCGCCGTTTCGCTATCTCCGCTTCCGCGAGCCGCCGCACTCGGAGCTGGAGCTGGCGGAGATCGCAGCGGGGATCAAGCCGTTGCTCGCGGCCGGCGTCGACGTCCACGCCTACTTCCGTCACGAAGACGCGCCGACCGCCCCGGCGTACGCCGCGCGCCTGCTCGAGCTCGTCCGCGCGGACGACGTCTGATCGCTCCTGCGGCCGACGCACGCAGGAACACGGCGTCGTAGCGTGAACTCGTGACTCCCATGCTCGCAACAGTCGCCATCCTCGTTCCCTTTGCCGGCCTGATCGGGCCGCTCCTCTGGATGGCGAAGAGCACCGGTCCCACCGGCTAGGCGAGATTGCCGCTACGCTGGCGGCGTTCAATTCTTTTAGAGCGCGTAACCTGCGGTGCCCCGGCACCTCTCTTACCGTTCGTGAGTCATTGGTAAGGAGGTGTAGAGATATGGCAACAGGAACCGTGAAGTGGTTCGACGACGCGAAGGGCTACGGCTTCATCGCGCCGGAGGACGGAGGCAAGGACCTCTTCGTCCACCACAGCGGCATCGGCGGCGAGGGCTTCAAGTCCCTCTCCGAGGGCGCGAAGGTGGAGTTCGAGGCACGCGAGGGCCAGAAGGGCCCCGAGGCCTTCAACGTCGTCGCCGTCTAGGCGTCGTCGCGAGCTCAGAGATCCCCGTGGCGGAGCGCTTGCGAGCGCACCGCCGCGGGGATCTTTGCCGTTCTGGGACGTGTCCCGGACAGTCCCTAGGACACGTCCGAAACGGCCGCCCGGCCTGCCACGGTGGCGGCCCGTGCGGCATGGCGACTGGCGTCGGCGATCCGATCGTCGCCCGGTCGCGCGTTGATCTCGACGAGTCGGGCGGCAATCGATGCGACCGCCGCGGCCAGGTCCGCACCAGCGGCCGCGTCGCCGCTCACGTTGGGATTGCCGCCGTCTGCGACGGCCGCGGCCAGCTCTGCGACCTCGGCGGCGATCTCGGCCAGCTCGAACGGGATCGCGACGATGCGCTCGATGTTCTCGTCCGTCCGCTCGGCCATGAACGCGCCGTATGCATCGGCGTCGGCGTCGGCGAGAGGCTCGACGCGGGCGCGCAGCTCCTCGGCCCGGCCGACGATCTCGGTGCGCGGCTCCCAGTCGTCGGCGGCGAACCGCGCAGCCATTGCGGTCAGCCCCGCCGCCAGCGAGAGCGCGACGGCCGCAACAGCACCGCCCCCAGGTGCGGGCGTCCGCGCCGGGACGGCGTCGAGAAACTCCTTGACGCTCGCGTCGAGGAAGCTAGAAGAGCCCAACGGTGCGCCCGTCGTCGTCGATGTCGACGTTGAAGGCGGCGGGCGAGGCGCCGAGCCCGGGCATCGTCTGCATCGTCCCGCAGAGCGCGACGAGCCAGCCCGCCCCCGTGTACGCGCGGATGTCGCGCACGGTCACCTCGAATCCGGTCGGGGCGTTTCTGAGCTCGGGGTCGTGCGAGATCGAGAGGTGTGTCTTCGCCATGCAGATCGGGAGCCGGCCGAGCCCGTCGCGCGTGTAGCGGGCCAGCTTGTCCTTGGCCGTCTGCAGGAAGACGGCTCCGTCGGCGCGGTAGACCTGACGAACGAGGGCCTCGATCTTGGCATCGATCGGCTCGTCCAGCGCGTACGTGAAGCGGAACGCGTTCGGCTGCTCGGCGGCGTCGGCCACCGCCTCCGCCAGCGCCGCGGCACCTTCACCCCCGCGCTCGAACGCCTCGTTCGGCTCCGCGGCGTGGGCGCCGTACTCGAGCGCCAGCCGACGGACGAGTGCGAGCTCCTCGGCCGTGTCGCCGGGGAAGCGGTTGAGGGCAACGACGGCCTTGAGGCCGAAGCCCTCGATGTTCCTCAGGTGGCGCTCGAGGTTCGCCGAGCCGCGCTCGATCGCGTCGAGCCCGCCCTCGGGATCCCCGCCGTGGTGCTTGAGCGCCTTGGCGGTCGCGACGAGCACCACAGCGTTCGGCCGCACGTCGCCGACACGGCAGACGATGTTGAGGAACTTCTCCATCCCCATGTCCGAGCCGAACCCCGACTCCGTGACGACGTAGTCGCCGAGCTTGAGGGCCACCCGGTCGGCGACGAGCGAGTTGTTGCCGTGCGCGATGTTCGCAAAGGGGCCGCAGTGGACGAGCGCCGGCTGGCCTTCGAGCGTCTGGACGAGGTTCGGCTTGATCGCGTCCTTGAGCAAGACGCACATCGCGCCGGCCGCCCGCAGCTGCTCGGCGAGGACGGGTTCGCCCTCGTAGGTATACCCCACCGTGATCGCTCCGAGCCGTGCCCGCAGATCGTGGAGGTCGCGGGCGACGGCGACGATCGCCATCACCTCGGAGGCGGCCGTGATGTCGAAGCCCGTCTCGCGCGGGTAGCCGTTGGCGCGTCCGCCGAGCCCCACCACAGTCGTGCGCAGGGCGCGGTCATTGACGTCGACGCAGCGGCGCCAGCCGACCGTGAGGGGATCGATACCCAGCGGGTTACCGTGCAGCAGCTGCGCCTCGATCATCGCGGCCAGCAGGTTGTTGGCGGCGCCGATCGCATGGATGTCGCCGGTGAAGTGGAGGTTGAGATCCTCCATCGGCACGACCTGGGCGTACCCGCCGCCGGCGGCGCCACCCTTGATGCCGAAGACCGGCCCGAGCGACGCCTCCCGCAGGCAGAGCACCGCCCGGCGGCCGACGTGCCCGAACCCCTGGGCGAGCGACACTGCCGTCACCGTCTTCCCCTCGCCGGCCTTCGTCGGCGTGATCGCGGTGACGCAGATCAGCTTCCCATCGTCGACGTCCTTCAGGCGCTCCAGGACCCCGAGGTCGACCTTCGCCTTCGTGCGCCCGTACGGCTCGACCTCATCGGGGAGCAGGCCGGCGCCCGCGGCGATCTCCTCGATCGGCCGGAGGGTCGCGGCTTGCGCGATCTCGAGGCTCGACGGCAGCGCTGTCGTCATAGGCGGACCTTAATGCCGTGCGACGGCGCCGAGATGACGCTCGAACGCACCCGTCTCGACGATCTCGCCGATCTGCGCGATCACGTGGCGGAGCTCGTCGTCCGAGGTGTAGTAGTGCGGCCCGATCCGGATGCCGGCAGCTGGGCGGAAGTCGCAGAGGATCTGACGCTCGGAGAGCTCCTTGTGCACGGCCGGGAACTCGTCGACGTGGACGGTGACGGTGCCGCCGCGCCGCTCGGGTTCGCGGGGGCTCGCGACACCGAAGCCGGCCGCGTCGGCGAGGGCGATCAGCAGGTCGGTCTGCCGGAGCGAATTCGCGCGGATCCGCTCGACGCCGATCTCCTCGATCAGGTCGTAGCCGGCGGTGGCCGCGTAGAGCGCGGGGACGTTCGGGGTGCCGGTGAGAAAGCGCGCCGCGCCGGCCGCGTAGCGCATCTCCTCCTCGAACGCGAATGGCGACACGTGGGCCTGCCAGCCCGTGTAGCTCGGCTCGAGCAGCTCGGCGAGATCGGGGCGAACGTAGAGCCAGCCATTGCCGGGCCCGCCGCAGAGCCACTTGACCGAGCCGCCGACGGCGAAGTCGACGTTCAGGGCCGTCAGGTCGAGCGGGACGATGCCGGCGGACTGGTAGGCGTCGAGGATGACCTGCGCGCCCGCCTCGTGGGCACGCTCGACGATCCGTGCGACGTCCTGGATCTCCCCCGACTTGAAGATGACGTGGCTGATCGGGACGAGCAGCGTTCGCTCGTCGATCGCATCGACGATCTCTCCGTCGTCCTCACAGACCACGACCTCCAGCTCCGGCTGCGCCTGGTAGAGGTAGCGCACCGACGGGAAGTTGCCGCGCTCGTAGACGACTCGGTTCCGCTCAGGCGTCGGCCGGAAGCAGGAGAGGACGACGGCCTCGGAGATCGCCACGTTCTGATGCATCACGGTCGTGCCTGCAGGCGCACCGACGATCCGGCCGATCTGGTCGCCGACCGTCAGCGGCAGCTCCCACCAGCCCTCGCCCCATGCTCGGATCCCGCGCTCGCGCCAGGTGCGTGCGTATTCCGCCAGCCCGTCCTCGGCCCGTCGCGGCATCGCTCCGAGCGAGTGGCTGATCAGATACGTCGTCTCCTCGAGGATCGGGAACTCGGAGCGGTAGTCGAGGAGCGCGCGCATCAGCGCCAGTCTGCACGACCGGCGTCTGCGAAGGACGTGTCCCAGGGACTGTCCCTGGAAGTTGTCCCTTCACGGCGGTTTCGCGGGAGCAGACTGCGCGGTAGCGTCGGACTCCGTGCCGAGGATCCCGCGCAGCCAGCTGCCGAGCCCCGCCTGGTACCACGTCGTCTGCCGCGGCGTCGAGCAGGACTCCCGCGTGGTCGAGGGCGACGCGCAGCTCGAGATCGTCGTCGAGTACATCGTCGAGAACACGACGAGGGTCGGGCTCCATGGCTGGCCGTGGCGTGGGATCGGCTCTCACGGCTGCCTAGCGTCGCGCGTCGGCGCGACGCAGGACGGCCTCCAGCCACGCCGTCCTGTCCGCCGGTCCCCCGGCCGCCGCTGCGGCGGTTGTCGCAGTCGCGGTTGGGCTCGCGGTCGCGGTTGCGGTCGCCACCTCGGGCTTGCCCGGGGTGAAGAGCCACGTCTCGAAGAGGTCGTCGAGATGCTGGCGCGAGATCTTCTCGGCCAGCTCGATGAACTCGTCGGTCGTGACGTTCTCGCCGCGGCGGCTCTGGGCCCAGCGGCGGAGGATCTGGAAGAAGTCCCTGTCGCCGACCGCGAGCCGCAGCTGGTGCAGAGTCATCGCCCCGCGGGCGTAGACCGGGAAGTCGAACAGATGCTCCGGCCCCGGATCGCCGATGACCAGCGACCAGAACTCGTCGTCGGGTGGGATCACGCCGTAGAAGAAGTCGAAGGCCTCCTGGGCCGTACCGAGCCCTTCACGCTCGCTCCAGAGCCACTCCGCGTACGTCGCGAACCCCTCGTTGAGCCAGATGTGCTGCCAGCGCGCGACGGCGAGGCTGTCGCCGTACCACTGATGGGCGAGCTCGTGCACGATCACGCTGTCCCCCTGCACCGGATCGGTGAAGAACGCCTTCGCGTAGATGGGCCGCGTCTGATTCTCGAGCGCGAAGTTGATCGCCGCCGCGTCGTCGACGATGCCGCCGGCGGCTCGGAACGGGTAGGTCCCGAAGACGTCCTCCTCGAAGTCGAGGATCTCATCCTGCCGCGCGAGCGAGGCGTCGATCGTCGGACCGAGTGGGGGCGGCGTGTCCGCGGTCGTCCCGGCGATCCAGTCGTTCGGATTGGGTGGGCTGCCGGGCGGGGCTCCGGGGACGGTCCAGCCGTCGAACGTGTTGCCGTCCGCCTCGAACGATGTGGTCCCCGCCCCTGTCGAGACGACGATGTCGTCGACGAACGCGCCGGAGAACTGGACGGCTTCGTCGCTCGCGTAGCTGATCGACACCTCGACGCTCTTGGCCGCATAGGCGCCGAGGTCGACCCTCCACTGCTCGTAGCCCTGGCTCGCGCCGCTCGCCGCCCACCACTGACCGCTGCTTCCGGTCGGAGAGCAGGTGCCGTCGCCGTTGTCGGTCTGGTAGTGCTCGAGGAACGGATGCAGCGCGTGCCACGACGGACACGAAGCTCCCGTGTCGGTGCTCGTGTGCCCGTTCAGGTCGCGCAGCGTCGTCCAGTTGTCCAGGCCGACGGTGTGCGCCTCGACGAAGACGTGGTCCCACGCCGCCTCCGTGTCGCGCGCGATCCAGAACGAGATCGACGCGCCTCCGGCCGGAACCGCGATCGTGCGGGTCAGCCGCTTGAAGGCAGGTTCGCCGACCTGCGAGATCGCGAACTGCGATCCCGTGCGCGGCTTCCCCGTCGGCCCGTAGAGGTCGGGGTCGACCGCGTCCAGGAAGTAGGTGCCGTGGTGCCGGTACTCCCGCAGCTCGAACTCGCCGACCGACGCGGTCGTCAGATAGGACGCCATCGGCTCGCGAGCATCCCAGGTCCACGTCGTCCACCCGCCGCTCGTGTGCTTGTCCTCGAGGACGCCGTTGGCGACCGCCTCGCGGCCCTCGGGCACCGTGATGTGGAACGTGTACGACGCCTTGTCACTCGGATGGTCGTTGACGGGATACCAGGTGTCGGCGACGTGAGGCTCGCCGATGATCATGGCGCCGTCGTCCGTATGGAGGAAGCCGCTGACGCCGAATGCGTCCACGATCGGAGCGGGCACGCCGCTGTAGACGATCTTCGTCGTGAACCGCTCGCGGTCGCGGATGCCGCCGTTGCGCGGCGTGATCACAAGCTCGCCGCCGTCGCGGCTCCACGTCGCTTGGCGGTCGTTCACCTCTACCGAGTGAACGGTCAGGCCTTCGAGGTCGAGGTTGAAGCGCGACAGATTCTGGGTCGCGCGAGCCCGGATCGTGGCGGAGCCGGCGATGACGTCCGTCGCCGGGTCGTACCGCAGGTCGAGCAGGTAGTGCTCCGTGTCGTAGCCGCCGTTGCCGTCGAGCGGGAAGTACGGATCGCCCGCTCCGGCGGCGCCGGGGTTGAACGTGATCGGCTTCGCGGGCCCGGCTGCCGAGGCGACCCCCGTCGCAAGGAGCAGACAGGCGACGGCCGCGTACGTGCCGATGGCACGGGACCGGGATGTGGGACCTGGTCGGGACATTCGCAACCCCTTTCCGTCATCGTCAGGCTGGGGGGAACGTCGGGCCGGGGCTGTGCTCCAGCCCAGTCTCGGCGAGATGGTGACCCATCCCGTGCGCGGGCAAGTATCTGCTCAAGCTCTATCCAAGTCAACCCGCCGTTCTTGACATGCCGCCGCGCGGTGTGAGGGGCTGGATCATGCTCACGCCGGCTCGCTGAGCGACTCGAGAACCACGGCGATACCCTCGGCGGCCATCCGGGCGGCACCGGGCACACACTCGCCCTGACGCCGCGTAACTATGCTTGCCCACGGCATGACGGACGAGTTGAGACTGAACGAGCACCCCGTTGGGGGCATCGATCGTCAGAACGGAGCCGTGGTGATCCACCTCGTCGGCGAGCTCGACCTCTACAACGCATCCGAGGTCCGCTCGGCTCTCCTCGAGCTCTGCTCGGAGCAGCCGGAGCGGCTCGTCGTCGACCTGGGCGAGGTGGACTTCGTCGACTCGACGGCCCTCGGCGTCCTGATCGAGGCGCGCACGAAGCTCGACGACCGCCAGAGGTTCCTGCTCGCCGCTCCCGGGCTCGAGACCCACCGGGCGCTCTCGATCTCCGGACTCGACCAACACCTCGCCGTGCACGAGACCGTCGAGGCCGCACTCGCCGCGCAGCTGAGCTAACTGCGCAGCTCAGGCAGAAGAGAGCAGCCGCTCGAGCGCCGGGTCGAGCCCGAGGGCATCGCGGAGCTCCTCGTAGGCACGGCGTGTCTCGGCATCCGCGGGCGCGCCCTTCACGGCGCGGATGAGGACGTTCTTCGCGGTGTGCTCGAGCGGAACGAACTCGACCAGCTGCGTCCGGTACCCCTTGAGCTCGAGCAGCTGGGCGCGGAGCGTGTCCGTGACGAGCGCCGCAAGACGCTCCTTCGCGAGGCCGTGCCGGAGAACCGGACCGAGCAGCGAGCTCTGGATCTGCCTGTAGGCCTCCTTCTGGCAGCAGGGAACGGCCAGGATCACGTCCGCCTGCCAGCGAATAGCCTGTGCAAGCGCCTCGTCGGTGGCGGTGTCGCAGGCGTGGAGGCTGACGACGAGGTCGACCTTCTCACGCGCGTCGAAGCCGGCGATGTCCCCCTGCTCGAAGCGGAGACCCTCCGACTCGGAGCGGGCTGCGAGCGCCGAGCACGCGTCGATCACGTCGTCCTTGAGGTCGAGCCCCACGATCTCCACCTCACGGCCGCGCAGCTCGGTCAGCAGATGGTGAATCGCGAAGGTGAGATACGACTTGCCGCAGCCGAAGTCGACCACGCGGAGCGTCCCATCGGTCCGGAGTGAGGGGACGACGTCGTCGACCAGCTCGAGGAAGCGGTTGACCTGGCGGAACTTGTCGTAGCGGCTGCTCCGCACCTTGCCGTCCGGCGTCATCACGCCGAGCTCGACGAGGAAGGGCACGGGTGTGCCTTCCTCGAGCAGGTACTGCTTGCGCCGGTCGTGGGCGCCCGATGCGGCCGTCCGGGTCGGCGGCCGCCGCAGCACGGTCTCGCCGAGCACCTGCCAGTCGGCGTCGGCCGTTTGCAGCAGCCCCTGGCCATAGTTCGCGAGCAGGAGCCCCACGCGCTCGCGCGCCTCGTCGGCGCCGAGGTTGTCGTGTATGACGCGGTCGGCGAGCCGAGACGTGAACTGGAATGCCTTCTCGTTCCGCAGGTCGACGGGCTCGACGGTCACCTTCCGGGGCAGGCCGGCCGAACGCGGCTTCGAGAGCACCGCGCGGAGCAGCGCATCGTCCTGAAAGACGGCGTTCAGCAGGTCGTCGAGCGGAGCCATCGAAACCCATCTTGTCTGCTCAGGACCGGTCCCAGGGACTGTCCCTGGGGCATGGCGCTTACAGCCCGGCCGCCTCGAGCAGGTTCAACCAGACCTCATTCCGCGTCGGGAAGCACGGAACCGCATGGCCGAGCCGGTCGAGCGGGACCTCGCCGATGACGGCGATCGTCGCCGCATGGAGCATTTCGGCGACTTCGAAGCCGACGAAGGTGGCACCGGCGATCACCCCCTTGACGTCGTCGAGCACGAGCCGCGATGTCCCGGCCGTGCCACGGCCGACGAAGCTGGCGCCCGCGGTGCCGCTCGTGGGCACGTCGACGGCCCGGACGACCATTCCGGCCGCCTCTGCAGAGCCGAGCGTGTGGCCGACGGCTGCGACCTGCGGGTCGGTGAAGATCACGCGCGGCGAGAGCGGGCCGTCCGAGAGCACCGCGACGCTCTTGCCGAGGATCGCGTCGGCGGCGAGGCGCCCCTGGTACTTGCCCATGTGCGTCAGCAGCGCACGCCCGTTTGCGTCGCCGATCGCGTAGAGCCAGTCGTGCCGCGGCGAGCGGAGGTTCGAGCCGACCTCGACCGGCTTGCCGGGCTCGAGGCCGACCGTCTCGAGCCCGATCTCCGACGTGTTCTCCTGACGCCCGACCGCGACGAGCAGCTCGGCCCCGCGCGCGCTCGGTCCGTCCGCGAGCTCGATGACGACCTCATCGTCCTCGCGCGACACAGCGACCGCGCGGCTCTCCGTCCGTATTTCGACGCCTGCCTCGCCGAGCGCCGCAGCCACCTCGGCCGAGGCGAACGGCTCCTCCCGCACGATCACGCGCGGCGCGCCCTCCAGCATGACGACCTTCGTGCCGAGCGAGGACCACGCCTGCGCCAGCTCGACGCCGACGACCCCGCCGCCGAGGATGACGAGGCTCTCGGGCGCCTCTTTCGCCGTCGTCGCCTCCCGGTTGCCCCAGGGGCGCGCCTCTGCCAGGCCGGGGATCGGCGGCATCGCAGGGCCGCTGCCGGTCGCAATCACGACCGCCTGCCGCGCCACCAGCACGTCGTCGTCCACCTGAACCCGCTTCTCGCCATCGAGCCGCCCATGCCCGCGGACGAGCGTCACGCCCCGCTCCTCGAGCCATGGCACTTGCAACGAGTCGTCGAGATCGTTGATCACCTCGTTGCGTCGCGCGAGCACCGCCGCCGCATCCAGCCCCTCCACCCGGAGCCCCGGCACCCGTCTCGCTTCGGCGAGCAGCTCGCCCGGGCGCAGCAGAGACTTCGACGGCATGCACGCGTAGAAGGAGCACTCGCCGCCGACGAGGCGCTGCTCGACGACTGCGACCTCGATGCCGGCCTCAGCCAGCCGACCGGCGGCGACCTCGCCGGCCGGTCCAGCGCCGACCACCACGACGTCGAAGATCCGTTCGGCCACAGCCGAGTCTGACACATGGGCGTATGCGACGATCCTGGCGTGAGCACGACGCTCGACGCACAGGAGCTGCGCCGCCTGATGGCGAGCTGGGCGACCGGCGTCGCGGTCGTCACGAGCCGCGACGACTCGGGCCACCGCGGAGCGACGACGAACGCCCTCACGTCCCTCTCGCTCGACCCGCCGCTCGTGCTCGTGGCGCTCGACCACAGCTCGAACACGCTGCAGGCGGTGCGCAACTCGGGTCGCTTCTGCATCAACGTCCTCGCCTCCGACCAGGAGGAGATCGCCCGCCGCTTCGCGACGAAGGCGAGCGGCGAGGAGAAGCTCGCGGGCGTCCCGCACGAGCTCGTGGACGGCGTCCCTGTGCTCGGAGGCGCGGTCGCCTGGCTCGCCTGCGAGCTCGAGGGGGAGCTCGCAGGCGGCGACCACACGATCCTGCTCGGCCGGCCCCTCGAGGCCGGATCGGACCCGGCCGTCCAGCCGCTCGTCTTCTACGGCGGCCGCTTCCGCGCCGGCACGTTCGACTGACGCGGCCCGCAGGCTTCACCCCCGCCGGGTGAGCAGAGGTCACCCGCTGTCCGCGTAGCGTCGCGGCCGTCGACCACGAGCAGAAGGGGAACGTATGGCTACCAGCGAGGCGCGTTACGAGGGGAACGTGGAGCGGACGAGCGGCTTGACCGTCGGCTTCGTCGTCTTCGCTGCGGTGATGATGATGATCGTCGGCTGCTTCCAGGTGATCGCCGGCATTGCCGCGATCTTCGAGGACGAGTTCTTCGTGGTCGGGCCGAACTACATCTACGACCTCGACGTGACCGCATGGGGGTGGATCCACCTCATCCTCGGCGTGGTGCTGGTCCTCGCCGGGATTGGCGTCCTGGCCGGAGCGACGTGGGCCCGCGTCGTCGGGATCACGCTCGCGTCGCTG
The DNA here is from genome assembly GCA_963705515.1 of uncultured Gaiellaceae bacterium. GTDB lineage: Bacteria > Actinomycetota > Thermoleophilia > Gaiellales > Gaiellaceae > Gaiellasilicea. The sequence continues at coordinate 47,281 of CAVPJV010000003.1, read as the reverse complement.
AGCGCGGTCGCCAACTTCTTCTTCATCCCGTACTACCCGCTCTGGTCGATCCTCGTGATCGCACTCGACGTCGCCGTCATCTGGGCGCTCGCCGTGTACGGCCGGCAGGAGGCCGGGACGTCCTGACCACGCACCGTTCACCCAGGCGGGGTGACGCCTTCTCACTCCACCGCCGGGAAGTGTTCAGTCCACCGCTGCAAGGGAACGAGCTGACGACGGAACGCTACGAGATCCGGATCAAAGGTCGAGTGAGCGAAGAGACAGCCTTCGCTTTCGACGGCCTGAGCGTCGACGTGCGCCCAGTGGAGACGGTGCTGCACGGAGCAATCACCGACCAGGCGGCGCTCCACGGGCTGCTCGACCGCGTCGCCGACCTCGGCCTGGAGCTGATCGAAGTGCGTCGCCTCCCTGACGCACCGACCGACTCGCCGGCGGCATCCGGCGCCCCGCGATGAGTCGGATGCTCCTCGCCAGGATTCTGGTCGTCCTGGCTGCGCTCTTCGCCGTGCTGGCACTGCTCGCCGGCTTCATCCGCTACCAGGCGCTCGACAACGAGACCTTCAGCAACTCGGCTGCGGAGCTGATTGCGAACGACACCGTCCGCGAACAGATCGCTGTGTCGCTCGTCGAGGCGCTCTACGCGAACGTGGACGTCTCGGCCGCGCTCGAGGAGCGCCTTCCTCCTGACCAGCAGGGGCTCGCCGGCCCGATCTCCGCCGTCGCGAGGGAGCTCGCCGACCGGGCCGCGATCCGGGTGCTCGAGCGCCCCCGGGCCCAGGATCTCTGGGTGCAATCCCTGTCGACGACCCATGAGCAGCTGCTGCGCGTGCTCGACGACGACCTGACTGCGGTCAGCACCGAGGACGGCGTCGTCGTCCTGAACCTGAGGCCGCTCGTGATCCAGCTCGGCGACCGCGTCGCGATCTTCGGCCGCGTCGCCCGAAACTACCGGCCGACGCGGGCCGGATCGAGATCATGGAGGCCGATCAGCTCTCGAAGGCGCAGGACGTGACCCAGTTCCTGAAGATCCTGGGGCAATTCCTCTGGATCGTGCCGCTGCTGCTCGCGGCGCTCGCGATCTGGCTTGCCGAGGGCCGACGACGGTCGATCGTACGCGAGCTCGCGATCGGAGCGATCGTCGCGGGAACACTCGTCCTCGTCCTGCGCAGCGTCGCCGGCAACTACATCGTCGACAACCTCGTCCAGGCCGAGTCCGTGAGACCCGCGGCAAGCGCGACCTGGGAGATCCTCACCGAACTCCTGCGTGACGGCGGCCGGACGCTCGTCGGGCTCGGGCTCGTACTTCTCCTCGGCGTGTGGCTCGTGGGGCCCTCGACGAGGGCGGTCGCGGTCCGGCGGCGGCTGGCGCCGTGGCTCGAGCGGCCGGAGATCGCTTACGGCGCCGCGGCCCTCCTGTTGGCGCTGCTCGTCTGGTGGGGCCCGACGGCGCAGGTGCGTCGGTGGCAGCTCATCCTCGCGTTCGCAGTCATGCTGGGCTTCGGTGTAGCAGCCCTGACGAGGGCGGCGCGGGCAGACGAAGCGCTGCCGGTTCCCGCTCCCGAGCCCGAGACTCCAACGACGGTCTGAGCGTCGGGTCAGACGGGGATCTGGCCCGCGACGCAGGTGCCGTGACCGGCGGTGGAGTCGATCCGGATACCGCCGCCGACGGCCGAGAGCCGGTCGGCCAGGTTCGTGAGGCCCGTGCCGCGTTCGACCCGTGCCGGCTCGAAGCCCAGCCCGTCGTCCTCGACGCGGAAGCGAAGCTCGCCGTCGGCGTCCGAGAGCCAGATGCTCGCCGACGCTCCGGGCCCGGCGTGTTTCGCGGCATTCTGGAGCGCTTCGAGGCAGCAGTAGTAGACGGCGAGCTCGACGGCGCTCGAATGGCGGCGCAGGCCATCGTCCGTGATGCTCACCGGGATCGCTGCGGTCTGCACCGCCGAGCGCAACGCGGCGGCGAGGCCGTGCTGGGCGAGCACCTGCGGGTAGATGCCGCGCGCGACGCTCTGGAGCTCGTCGAGCGCCTCGTCGAGCTCCCGCTCGAGCTGCTCGACGATCGGCTGCTCCTCCGGCGGGAGCTGCTCGCCGGCGAGGCTGAGATGGACACGCAACGCGACGAGCCGCTGCTGGGCGGTGTCGTGCAGGTCGCGCCCGATCCGGCGCCGTTCCGCATCCGCCGCGGCGAGGGCGCGGGCCTGGGAGGCGCGCAGCTGGCCCTCGAGCCGGCCGGTCTCGACCGCGAGCAGGGTCGCCGACGCGGCCGCGTCGACGAGCTCGGGATTCTCGGCGAGCGCGTCGTCTGTGTCGAGCGCTGCCACGGGTATGCCGTCGCGCGTGACCTCCAGCCACTGCCGGCCGAAGCGCTCGGGCGTGCGCACGAGCTCGCCGCCCGCAGCGTCGCGGAAGTGCCCCGCGTCCGGGTCCCAGTAGCCGAGTCGCAGCGACGGGTCGTCGAGAGCCTCCGCCACGATCGCATGCCAGCCTTCGGGCGTGGGCCGGTTCGCGAGCTCGCTCAGCAGCTGGCGGAACGCTTGGCCGGCGAAGAGGTCGGCCTGCACGAGCGCGATCGCGAATCCGAGCGGGAACAGGATCCACATGCCGACGAGCAGCCAGGAAAGCGCGTCGGCCGTGCTCTCGCCCACCCCGATCACGAGCACCGCGAAGTAGAAGACGAACAGCGACGGCACGAGCAGCAGCGAGGACGCGGCGACCTGGGCGAGCGTCCGGCGCTGCGGTCGCGTGGCCGTGCGGAACCGCCGGATCCAGACGGCGACGATCCCGGCGACCACGGCGAGCCCGACGTACGTGACGAACGTCGCCACCGTGTCCAGCAGCTGCGGTTCCGACGAGATCAGGAAGGGATTCTCAGGACAGGCGGCGGCGCAGGCGGAGAGCGGCCCCTCGCCGACGAGCACGGGCGAGAGGAGCAGCGAAGCGCCGAAGAAAAGGGCCAGGATGAAGACCAGCGCGGCGAGCAGTCGGCGGTCGGCGGTGTGCCGCAGCCGGCCGGTCGAGAAGGCGAGGCAGAGGTACAGGCTCATGGCGATCAGGGGCGCCGTCCCGAGGGTGCCGAGGCTGTGGACGGCCGGCACGTCCGATCCCTGCCATGAAATCGGCCACGACATGTAGCCGAGCGCGACGAGCAGCGGCCCGAGCCGGCTGGCCGGGCGGCGCCGCCACCAGACGAGCCCGACGAGCACCGGGGCCACGACCAGATACGTCCAGTAGGCCCCCGCCGCACTCGGGTGGGAGAGGTGGTCGCTCGTGACGCCGAGCAAGAGCGCCGAGAGCGCGACCGGCAGGATGGCAACGGTGGCCGCTCCACGCGCGCTCGCGGGGAACAGCGCGCGCACGGAGCGCGCAGGCGCCCCTTCGACTTCGGCGGCACCGGAAGGGGCGACGGCCTCCGGACTCGTCACCACGGCTTGAGTCTCGCTGTTGCAGGGAAAATCCGCAAACGGAGGCGGCGTCCGGCTGTGTCGATCCGGTAAACACGAGGCGGCCGTCTGCAGGCGGGTAGATTTCGCCGAGCATGGACGCAGAGTTCCGAATCGCTCTCGCCGACGACTCCTACCTGATGCGCGAAGCGATCGGACAGGTGCTGAGCGGGCTGGAAGGGATCGAGGTCGCGGCCGTCTGCAGCGACGGCGACTCACTGCTCGAGGCGGTCGACCGCGAACAGCCCGACGTCGTCATCACCGACCTGCGGATGCCTCCTGCTGGTGACGGTGAGGGCATCCGGGTCGCACACCGGCTCCGGGAGACGCATGCGGAGATCGGCGTCATCGTGCTCAGCCAGTTCGCCGAGCCGCATCACGGCGCGGCGCTGATGGCGAACGGCGCCGAGGGTCGCGCCTACCTGCTGAAGGACCGAGTCCACGACAGCGAGGAGCTCCGCACGGCGATCGAGATCGTCGCCCGCGGCGGCTCGATGATCGATCCGCGCATGATGGAGCTGCTGCTGAGCGCCCAGGGCCGTCGCCATGACTCACCCCTGAACGAGCTGACGCCGCGGGAACGCGACGTGCTCGCGGGCATGGCCCAGGGAAAGAGCAACGCGGCGATCGCGCAGAGCCTCGTCGTGACGACGCGGGCCGTCGAGAAGCACGTCGGCTCGATCTTCCTCAAGCTGGGTCTGGCGGACGAATCGGTCGTGAGCAGGCGCGTTTCTGCCGTTCTCCTCTATCTCGCCGAGGTTCCGCCGGACAGCGCGGTCAGGTAGAGCAGTGGTGCGCGCCCGACCGACCGTCGTGCCAGCACGCGGTCGGGATGCCTGCGTGCCCCCTTGGGAGTTTCGGAGAATGCTGGAAAACTCGTAGCCAGCCGGGGAAACCGGCCGTCCAACCCCGAGACCCCAGGGAACGATGCAGACGGTTGCCGTCGAAAACACCCGTACTCCAACGGCTCGCCGACGCCCGGCCGTGCCGTTCCCGGCTGCGAAGCTCGTTCCGCCCGCGCCCCCGGCGCGCCTGGTCGACCGCCCGAGGCTGCACGAGCTGATCGAGCGTGGAACGACAGGGTTGGTGACGCTCATCTCGGCGCACGCAGGCTCGGGGAAGACGGTGCTGCTGTCGTCGTGGGCCGCGGAGGCCGAGCCTCGGCGCGTCGCCTGGCTCGGGCTCGACCGCGACGACAACTGGAGCCCTCGCTTCTGGCTCGGCGTCGAGCGCGCGCTCGCCGGCGCCGGCGCGCTCGACGGCACGTCGGCCAACACCGGCGAAGTGCGCCTGGCGATGCAGATCGCCGACCGCCTCGAAGGTCGCGACGAGCCCGTGGTGCTCGTGCTCGACGACTTCCACGAGATCGAGAGCCCGATCGTCCAGCGGGAGCTGCAGACACTCATCGACCGCTCGCCGAGCGGGCTCAGGCTGGTGCTCTCGACACGGGCGGACCCGAGCCTGCGCCTGCAGCGCCTGCGCCTGACGGACGACCTCACCGAGATCCGGGCCGCCGAGCTCGCGTTCACCGTGGACGAGTGCGGCGAGGCGCTCGAGCCGTTCGCGACCGATCTGGCCGAGGGCGATGTCGAGGCGCTGCGCGATCGCACCGAGGGCTGGGCCGCCGGGATCCGCCTCGCCGCGCTCTCGCTCGCCTCGGAGTCGGATCGCGCCGGCTTCCTGCGCCGTTTCGCGGGCGACGATCGGGCCGTCGCGGACTACCTGCTGAACGAGATCCTCGACCGGCAGCCCGACCGCCTGCGCGAGTTCCTGCTCCGTACGTCCGTTCCGGACACGATCAGCGCGGAGCTCGCCGACGCGTTGACCGGCCGGCGCGACGGCGGCAGGGTGTTGGCCGAGCTCGCGGCAGCGAACTTCCTCGTCTCCGGCTACGCCGGGTCCGAGGTCCGGTACCGCTATCACGGGCTGCTGCTGGAGTTCCTCCGCGCGCAGCTGCGCCGCACGCGCCCGCACGACCTCGGCCTGCTGCAGCGCCTCAGCGCGCGCTGGCACTGGACGGCGCACGAGCCCGTTCCGGCGTTCCGGGACGCGCTCGCAGGCGGCGACTGGGATCTCGCCGACGAGATCGCCGCCGAGGCGTGGCACGTCGTCGGCTACGAGGCGACCGGAGAGGAGCACGACGCGCTGCTCCAGCTGCCGACGGAGGCGACCGAGGGTCGTCCCGAGCCTCTGCCTCCTGAGTGCTTTCGCGAGCCTCGCGAGCGGGGAACGGCAGGAGGCCGAACGGCGGCTGGCCGCGGCGGACGAGTCCCTCGACGTAGTGGGGGCCTTCAGCGGCGTGCGCGTTCTCCGGCTCCAGGCGGGCGCAGCGCTCGCGCAGCTCGACGGCGACTACGAGCTCCTCGAGGCGATCGCGTCCGGCCTCGTCGAGGCACCGGCAGCCACCGGCTTCGACGCGACGACCCGCACCGCAGCCCAGGGCGCATTCGCGCTCGCGCATCTCGGCGCGGCCAAATCGGCACGCGGAGAGCTGGACGAGGCGGACGCGCTGCTCGGAGCTGCGCTCGAGCTCTCCCGGCGCGCCGGTCTTCGGACGATGGCGGCAAGCGTGCTCGGCGAGCTGGCGCTGCTCGAGGCCGGCCGCGGCCGCCTCCGGCGGTCGGCAGAGCTGGCGACCGATGCGGTCGAGGACGCAGAGCTCGGCGGCCTTTCGGCCGGGACGCCGCTTGTCGGCGCGGAGCTCGCGCTCGGCTGGACGCATCTCCTCTGGGACGACCTCACGGCAGCCGAGCGCCATCTCGATCGCGCCGCGGCGGCCGCCGACGTCGCCGGTGATCGCCGGGGACGGCTCGCGGCCGCCGCACTCTGGTCGCTCGTCCGCGGCGCTCGGGGCCCGCGTGAGGCGGGTGCCGCCCTGGCCGAGCTGCGCGGCAGGTCGATCGACCTCGACGGGTGGCAGCCGCCGCAGGCGCTCGCCCCGATCCTGGAGACGGCGGAGGCTCGGCTGCTGGCCGCGCGCGGCGACCTCGAGGCGGCGCGGGCCGCGCTCGACCGGAAGACGGCCCGGATCGGAGAGACGCCGGCGATCGCGCTGCTCCGGGCCAGGCTCTCGCTCGCCGAGGGTGAGCCCGAGGCCGCGCTCGCGATCCTGGAGCGCCGACCGGACGACGAGCTGGACTCCTTCGGCCTCCGGATCGAAGCGTGCGTCCTGACGGCGGTTGCGCTACACGCGCTGCACGACGACGACCGCGCGGGCGAGGTGATCGAGCGCGCGCTGCAGCTCGCAGGGCCGAACAGCCACCGGCGGCCGTTCCTGGACTGCGGGTCGGCTGTTCAGGTGCTGCTCGAGCAGCGGATCAGGTGGGGCACCGCCCACCGCTCGTTCGCGGGCGAGCTCCTGGCGGCGTTCCGCAAGCGCGCACCGAGCGTCGCCGTGACGAAAGCCGAGCTGCTGGAGCCTCTGAGCGGGCGCGAGCAGTCGGTGCTCCGGTTCCTCCCGACGATGATGTCCAACGCGGAGATCGCCGGCGAGCTCTTCGTCACGTCGAACACGGTCAAGACCCATCTCAAGAGCATCTACCGGAAGCTCGCAGTCTCGCGGCGGCGCGATGCGGTCGAACGGGCGCGTGAGCTCGAGCTGCTCTGAGAGTTGGCTCGCCGATCACCCCGAGCGGGTGACGCAGCGCCACCCCGCCCTTCAGGAGCATCGGCTGGGACGCCGAGAGGAGATACGCGCGTGGTGAATCGAGGGCGAAGACCGGTTCGACGAGCAGGAATGGTCGGCGCCGCGCTGCACCCGGATGGCGGGCGCGCGCGACGCGGGCTCACCCGGTCGGGGTCGCAGCTGGGGTTGATCGCAGAGCTGGAAGGTCTGCGAAAGGCCCTGACCGAGGACGAGTTCGAGTCTGTGAAGCGTCACCTGCTCGCGGGCTAGAGAGGAGAGCGGGATGACGATGGGACCGGTGCAGCTGCTCGTGGTCGGCTTCGAGGGCGGGGAGTTCAACGGCGAGATCCTCGCCGAGCTCGACCGCCTGCGCGAGGACGACGTCGTGCGGCTGATCGACCTCGCATTCGTCCGCAAGGATGACAACGGCAACGTGGAGAAGATCCTCCGGAGCGACCTCTCGCCGGAGGAGGCCGAGGCGTTCGGCGCCACGGTCGGCGCGCTGATCGGCTTCGGGGCGGCAGGCGACGAGGGAGCCGAGCTCGGCGCTATCGAAGGCGCGGCCGCACTCGAGGACGGTCACGTGTTCGACGACGACGTCTGGTACGTCGACGACGCGATCCCGAACGGCACCGCTGCCGCGATCGTGCTGCTCGAGCACCGCTGGGCGATTCCGCTGCGAGACGGCATCCGCCGCGCAGGCGGCTTCCATCTCGCCGATGCCTGGATCCACCCCGCCGATCTCGTCGGGATCGGGATCGTCGCCGCCGAGGAGGCAGAGCGGCAGCTGAGCACCACCTGACCCGAAACACGCAGCTCCGTCATCGAAAGGAGGGAGGCACCGTGATCGTCGGCTCGACGTTCTGGGACGTGTTCTTCCTGTTGCTGATCTGGATTCCCCTGCTCACGCTCTGGATCTTCGCCCTGGCGGACATCTTCCGCCGCCGCGACATGCATGGCGGCTCGAAGGCCCTCTGGGTGGCCTGCGTCGTCTTCCTGCCCTGGCTCGGCACGTTCATCTACCTGCTGTCGAGGCCGTCGATGGATGCGGCGTTGGACGACTACGCCAAGGAGATGGAGCCGCACACGCGTCCCGTCGCGTAGCTCCTAGACGATCCCGAGCTCGTGCCCTCGGATCACGGCTTCGAGGCGCGAGTGCACGCCCAGGCGCCCCATCAGGCCGCGGACGTGATTCCGTACCGTCTCGATCGAGATCCCGAGCGTCTTCGCGATGTGCTCCGTCGAGTAACCGGCCGCGACATAACGGAGAACGTCGAGTTGGCGCGGAGTCAGCTGCACGGAGCTCGTTGTCGTCGGCCGGGGCGGCTCGCCCGTCGGATCGGCGAGCCCGAAGACGCCGACGATCGATCCCTGCTGGAGGAGCTGCGTCGAGCTGATGTCCACCTGGACGCGCCGGCCGGCCGCCGTGCGAACCGCAACTGTCTCCTCCGTCGACACCTGCGTCCCGAGCAGCTTCGCGGCGAACTCCTGCCGCGCCTTGGCGGCGTACTCCGGTTCGACGATCTGGGTGATCCGCTTGCCGCGCATGTCGCCGAACTCCTTGACCGCGGCCATGTTGAGCCAGCGGACGACGCCGTTGCGGTCGAGGATGTAGGCCGGCATCGGCAGCCTGGCCACCGACGGCGAGATGTCGGGTGCGATCCGCCGCAGCTCCTCGACCGTGCCGGCCTCGTTCAGCACGGCCCGACTCCCAGAATTGACGCATGCGCGTCATGACAGCGGCGCGCCGAACGTTCAGGCTCGCTCCGGAACCCGGAGGTGGGGCCGCCTGCACTCCGAGGTCTTCCCGCGCTCGGGGCGCCCAGTTCCCTACTTCGACGGCTAGGGAACCGGGCGTCCCCGGGACCCCACTCGCCATGTCGTGTTGCGCTGCACGGCAACAGCCTCTCGCGCCTGCGCAGCGGGCGAGGTCATCCAAATCGCATGATTCTTCGTTTCATCCGAGTCGGATGACGACGGCGCCTGTGCACAGGCCCTACGATAAACGGGAATGGGCTATGGGCCGATCCAGATGCTCGTCGTCGGCTTCGACGGCAACCGGTTCCGGGGCGAGATCTGGCCGGAGCTGGAGCGTCTGAAGCGGGAAAGGATCGTTCGGATCATCGACCTGATGCTCGTCCGGAAGGACGAGGCGGGAGCGGTCACGCACATCCGCGCCAGCGACCTCAACTGGGAGGAGGCCGCTCAGTTCGGCGAAGCGATGGGTGCGCTCGCCGGCTTCGCGCGTGAGGGGCTGCCGGGGGTCGAGCGCGGCGGCATGAAAGGGCTGGCGGAGATGATGGACGGCCACCTGTTCAACGACGACGACGTCTTCCGGCTGGAACAGCTCGTGCCCGCCGGGATGACAACCGCCGTCGCGCTGATGGAGCACGTCTGGGCCGAGCCGTTTCTCGGAGCGGTCTCGCGTGCGAACGGCTTCGAGCTGCTCAACGAATGGGTGACTCCCATTCAGATCATGGAGACCGGCGGCGCGTTCGAGCATCGGCGTGCCTGGAACGACGACCGCGCGTAGGCCGCGCATGAGCACGGACATCGCGGACGTAGCGACGGGCTTCCTGGCCGCACTCGAAGTGGCGGCGAAGACCGGCGACCGCGATCCGGTCTACCCGTTCCTGGCCTCCGACGCCGAGTGGGTGACGCCGCAGCGCAGTCTCGTCGGGGTGGACGAGATCCGGCGCGAGCTGACCTGGGTCAATCCCCCGGACAAGCTCGATCTCGTGTTCGAGCGTGGCGAGCTGGTCGAGCTCGGCGAGGGCCGTGTCGCCATGGACGTGCGCCAGGTCTACACGCTGAAGGCGACCGGCGAGTTCGCGTACAGGCGGCTGCGGCGGGTCGAGCTGACGGTCCGCGACGGCAAGGTGAGCCGCTACGAGATGCGCAGCGTCGGGTGAGCGCGCCGTCCCGCCTCGGAGATCGGTGTGTTCTTCCGGCTCAGTAGCCTCGAGCTCGCAGCGCTCGTCATCGGGGCCACCCTCGCGGCGACCGGGATCGGCCATCTCGCCGGCCGTTCGCTGCGACGCCGGACCGCCGACCTCCACGAGCCGGTCGGGGTCGTCCAGACAGCGTTGCTCGGCTTCGTCGGCCTCATCCTCGCCTTCGGACTTGCGCTCGCGGTCGGTCGTTACGAGACCCGTCGGGCATCCGTCGTCGAAGAGGCGAACGCGATCGGGACGACCTACCTGCGGGCGCAGACCCTGGCCGAGCCGATGCGGAGCCGTTCGCTCGAGCTGCTGACCGACTACACGGACGCGAGCATTCGGCTGGCGAGTGCCGTTCCGTCGAGCTCTGCCGCGAAGGAAGCCCTTGCGGACGGCCAGAGGCTGCAGCGCGAGCTCTGGGCCCTCGCGGGCCGGTCGCTCGCCGCCGCCCCGACCGCCAGCGCGCCGCGACTCTACGTCGAGACCCTGAACGACATGATCGATCAGCAGACCGTGCGCAAGGCGGCCTTGAACAACCGGGTGCCGCCGGCGGTGCTCTGGTTCGAGCTGGCGAGCGCCATGCTGGCGCTCGCGTTGCTTGCGTTCTATCTGGCGCTGCTCGGCCGCGGCCTCTGGACCGTGCTGGTCGCCGCTGCCCTGATCAGCTTCCTCCTGCTCGTCACCTTCGACCTCGACCGGCCGAGGCGCGGGCTGATCACCGTTCCGGCGACGCCGCTGACCGATCTCCGCGCGTCGATGAACCTGCCTCCCGCCGCGTCCGCTCCCTGACAGCTTGGCACGGCGGGCACTGGTGTGAGCCCGACGGCAAAGAGTGGTGCGCCCGCTCTGGTGCGGGCTCGGCCGACCTCGCATACTCCCTGGCATGCCGCGCTCGAGCTCCGGCCGAACGCGAGCCGTGCCGTCGAACGTCGTCGAAGCAAAGGTTCGCGTACCGTCCCCGCCGCCCTGGGCGGTGTCGCGACGCCGCTCGTGAATCGCCTGCGAACCGCCGCCGCGGCGCTCGTCACCCTGACCGCCCCGGCCGGATACGGGAAGACGACGCTCGCCGCGCAGTGGGCCGAGCGCGAACGCCGGCCGGTCGCCTGGCTGTCGGTCGACGAGGCCGAGGACGATGCGGCGCGCCTGCTCGCACAGCTCACCGCGGCGCTCGACCGGCTCGAGGGCCAGAGCCGACAGACCCGCCGTTCGCCGACGGAAGGAGTGGACGGCCGAGCTTGCGCGGCTCGCCTCCCGGCTGAGCTCGAGCGAGGACTTCGTGCTCGTGGTCGACAACGCCCATCTCCTCCGCTCCCGCAATGCGACGAAAGCGCTGTCGACGCTGGCAGAGCACGTCCCCGCCGGATCGACGCTGGCGCTCGTCGGGCGCCTCACCCCCGGGTTGCCGATCGCGCGTCTGCGGGCGGACGGAAGGCTGCTGGAGCTGCAGGCCGGCGAGCTGGCACTGACCCCGCGCGAAGCCGAGGCGCTCCTGCGCGGGCTCGACGCGGGGCTCGCGGCCGACGACGCCGGCGATCTGCTCGAGCGGTGCGAGGGCTGGGCCGCGGGAATCCGCCTCGGCGCGCTCGCATCCAGCGACGATGACCAGGCGATCCCCGGCGGCGACGACCGCTTCCTGGCCGAGTACTTCCGCTCCGAGTTCCTCTCGCAGCTGACGCCCGACCTGCTGACCTTCCTCCGGCGGACGTCGGTGCTCGAGCACCTGACGGCTCCGGCCTGTGACGCCGTGCTCGAGCGCACCGGCTCCGGACGCGTGCTGGCTGCGCTGGACCGCATGCCCTTGCTGCTCGCTCCGCTCGACCGGCACGGCGTGGCCTATCGGTGCCATCCGCTCTTCCGCGACCTGCTCGCACGCGAGCTGAGCGAGAACGAGCCCGAGCTCGGCGCCGAGCTCCACCGCAGGGCGGCGGACTGGTTCGAGGCACAAGGCAACCTCGAAGCCGCGCTCCTCCACGCCGAAGGATCCGCCGACACCGACCGGATGGCGCGGATCGTCGCCGCGATCGCGCTCCCGGCGTACTACCGCGGCCGGATCGACGACGTCGAAGGCTGGCTCGAGAAGTTCGACGAGACGGAGCTCGAGTGCTATCCGGAGGTGGCCGTCACCGGAGGCTGGCTGCACGCGCTTCGCGGGCGCCCGGCAGCGGCCGAGCGCTGGCTCGCCGCCGCCGAGCGCGGAGCCGACGGCGAAGCGTCCGTCGAGCCGGCGATCTCGCTCCTGCACGCCGCCTTGTGCCGCGACGGCGTCGACCAGATGTGCGTGGACATCGAGCGCGCACTGGCCGGCCTGCCGGCGTCCAGCCAGTGGCGCCCCACGGCGCTGCTCCTGCTCGGCTGCACGCTCGTGCTCCGCGGACAGGACGCCCTCGCCGACGCGATTCTCGCCCGGGCCGAGGAGTCGGCAGAGCGGCTCGATGCGACGGACACGCGCATCGTCGCGAGCAGCGAGCGCTCGCTGCTCGCAGCCGCGCGCGGCGAGCACGCCGCAGCAGAGCTGCACTCGCTGCGCGCGCGGGAGCTTGCCGAGGCCGCGGGGCTCGACGGCTACACGACGAGCGCGCTCGAGCTCGCCGCGTCCGCACGCACCTCCCTGCGCAGCAGCGACTGGGACCACGCTCGCTCCAACCTCGCCTCCGCGCTCAGCCTGACGCCGCAGCTGACCGAGGCGCTGCCCTGGCTGGCCGTGCAGACGCGCCTCGAGCTGGCCCGCGCCTACGTGACGCTGCGCGATGCGGAGGCCGCCCGGGGGCTGCTGGAAGAGGTGCTGGACATCCTGCGCCGCCGGCCGGGCCTCGGCGTCCTCCCGGAGCAGGCGCTGGAGCTCCAGAGCGAGATCGACGTGATGCGGGCGGCGAGCGAGCGCAACGGCGCCGGCCTGACGCGCGCGGAGCTCAGGCTGCTGCCGCTGCTCGCCACCCACCTCTCCTTCCGCGAGATCGGCGCGCGCCTGTACGTCTCCCGCAACACGGTCAAGACGCAGGCGATCTCCGTCTACCGGAAGCTCGGCGTCTCCAGCCGGAGCGACGCGATCGAGCAGGCCGTCCGGCTCGGGCTCGTCGCGGTGCCGTCGGAGACGGCGATCCTTTGAGCAGGTGGCGTCACTCTTGAGCCCGAATCGTGAGAGCATGTGGGCATGCGGATCCTGATCCTGGCAGCGGTGGCGATCTTTCTCGTCTTCTTGGTTCGCGCCTTCATCGACGTCGCGCGGAGACGCGATCTGCCCGCATCGAGCAAGGCGGGCTGGGTGCTCGTGCTGCTCCTGCTCCCCTTCATCGGGCTCGCGATCTACACGATGCTCCGCCCGGCGCGCGTGTAGCTCGGCTAGGACAGCGTCGGCTCGCGCCGCGGCGCGAGCGCGACGAGGATCATGTTGAGCAAGACGACCACGATCGCCATGATGATCGCGCCCCAGATCGCCGTCCACCAGAACTCGTCGATCGTGAAGTGATCCGAGAGAGCGTCTGTGATCTGGAGCAGAAATGCGTTGACGAGGATCGAGAAGAGACCGAGCGTCAGCAGCGTCAGTGGGAAGGTGAGGATGCGCAGGATCGTGCCGACGAACGCGTTCACGACCCCGAACAGCAGCGACACCCAGACGTAGCCCCAGAAGCCGCCCGAGACCTCCATCCCGTCGAGGAGCGAGCTCGTCACGGCGAACGCAATCCGCGAGCACGGCCCAGCTGATCAGCAAGCCCACGAGCATCTCGACGGGCGACGATAGACGAGCCGCACGACGACGCGCGGGTAGAACGTCGGACAGCGGCCCTACGGCCTCACGTCTCGTCGACGGCTTCGGCGAGTCCCGCTGCGCGGACGATCTTCCTCGCTGCGGAGACCACGCGGAGCGTGCCGACGATCGGAGCGATCGCCACGAGCGCGCCGAGCACCTGGTCGAGATCGAGCTGCTCCTCGTCGGCCGCGTCGAGTTGGGCGACCCACGAGATCAGCGGCCCGTCGAGGGCGACGAGGGCGGCGATCTGAACGAGGCGGTGCGTCTCGCCGTCCAGTTCGGCGGGCAGCTCGAGCGGGCGCAGGTCGCCGCCCGCTACGGCGCAAAGCCGCTCTTCTGTTTGGGTCCGACCCGTCGCCACTGCGAGCTCCTCGCGGCCCGTCACGAGCTCAGGCCGCCGATCCCCTCGCCCGCCAGCTTGCCGCCGAGGACGAGCAGGAGCACGGTCATGATCGCTGCGTTGTGGTCCGACATCCACGTCTTCATCCCGTCCAGGATCCGCGGCTCGCCGCTGCTCGAGGCAGCGTCGCCGCTCGCGATCCCGAGCATGAGGATGATGGCGATGATCGGAACCGGGCTGATCGCGACTCCGATCGCCAGCGGCAGCACATCGCCGATCGCTTGTCCCATCAGCCGATTCTGGCGCGCGTGGCCGCAGCTACATCATCCCGAGGGGGTGATCGGCGGCAGCGGACCGTCGGCCGGCACCGGCTCGAGGTCGGCGGGACCACGAAAGCGCCGCCAGGTCGCGGCCGAGACGAGGCCGACGACGAGGGTCGGAACGATGGTCAAGAAGCGGAAGACGAGCACCGCCGCGACCACGCCGGCATTGCTCCCGCCGAACCCGATCAGCGCGCTCGTGAGGCCGACCTCGATGATTCCGATCCCGCCCGGCGTGATCGGAATCGTCCCGATGATGCGGACGAACGACCAGGCCGCGAACGCCTCCGCCAGCGACACCTGCGCAGCAGTGACGTCGAAGGCCCTGAGCGCGATGACGAGCACCGCGAAGACGCTGAGGCTGCCCGCCAGCGACGCCAGCGTGAGCACGTGCCAGCGGCGCTTGAGCAGATCGCCGGCGCTGAGCCGGAAGCGCTCGAAGCTTGGGCCGCCCCACGACACCGGGCCGCGCCGGACCTTGCCGAGCAGCCAGTCGCTGACCCTCGCCGCCAGGTCGCCGATGTCGCGGGCGAGCCGCTTGCTGACGAGCACGACCGCGAGCCCGGCCACGGCGACACCGAGCACGGCGACACCGACGAAGGCGACGACGCCGAGCAACTTCGTGTCGCCCCCCTCGCTGTTGAGCAGGAAGAGGGCCACGATCGGGAACGAGAGGTTGAGGAACTGGTTCCAGAGACCCGTCAGAGTCACCGCACGGGCGACGTCGCGCGACGCGAACGCCCATCGCCGCAGCATCGCGTACGAGGTGGCGACACCGGCTGCGAGCCCCCCGGGTACGACGATCGACAGCGCCGTCGAGACCTGCGTGACCGTGATCGCCTGCCCAAATGACAGGCCGGGAAGAGCGATCATCCACGGCGGCGCGAAGGTGAGCAGGTTGACGAGCGTGGCTGCGCAGAGCAACGCGATCCACTCCCACGAAAGGCCCTGCACCAGCGCCCAGACGTCGCGGTAGTCCGCGATCGTCGGCAGGACGAACGCGAAGGTGGCGATGACGATGCCGAGGCTGAGCGCGCCGAGCCCCAGCCGCTGAAGCGTGCTTCGGCCGGGCCGGCTCACCGCAACAGGCGTGACTGCGCCATGACCCTCACGTTACCCACCCTCGTCGGTCGGGCAGGCTCGATCGAGGCCGCCGCGCACCACATCGCGCGACGGCCTCGATCCGAGGTGATCGTCAGCGGGCAGCCTGGAGGTCTGACGTGCTCTCACTCCAGCGCGCCGTCAGCGCGAAGAGAATGATCACGTTCAGCGCCATCACCGTCAGCGACCAGAGCGGGTACTGGCTGTTGCCGAGGAAGCCGAGCTGGGCGATGAAGTTCAAGCACACGATGACGATGGTGAACCAGCGGGCCCACCCCTGCGCGCTCAGCAGGCCGAGGCCGCCGAGGACGAGCAGCACGCCCCAGATCATCATGATCCACCCCCACGCCGTCAGGTCGACGACGAGGAACCCGGATTGGGTCACTACGTAGTACTCGTCCTCGAACAGGGCGATCAGGCCTTGCATGAAGTCGATCGCGCCGACGACGAGCAGCAGGATGCCGGCGAAGCCGATCCAACCGGCCATGCTCCTGGAGTTCATCCCTACCTCCCTTTGGGAACGTCAGAACGGCGTCGCTGGCAACCGACGGAGTCTGCGCGTTCGTTACGCGGCCGTGATTCGCCACGATCGCCGCACTCCCTGCCGCAATCTGTGAGATGGTGCGTGCCCGATGTGTTGTTTCCTGATTCTCTTCGCCGTCTTCGGCCCGCGGTTCGCGATCATCGCGATGTGGCTTTTCGGAGACCGCGTCGACCTGGCCTTCGGCTCGTGGGTGTGGCCGCTGCTGGGACTCCTCTTCTTCCCGTGGACGACGCTGATGTATCTGCTCGTGTGGTCTCCCATCGGCGGTGTCTCCGGCGGCGAGTGGATCATCGTCGGCCTCGGAGTCGCGCTCGACGTGGCGACGTACGGGGCCAGGTCCGCGCGCAGCCGCTATGCGACCGCCTGAGGTCATGTCGCGGTCATCCCAGATGGACGATGCCCGATGGCGTGGACGCAGCTAGCGTCGGGTGAGATGAGCTCGAAGGCGCTCCTGCTCCCCGTTCTGGCGGCCGCGCTGCTGGCTGCAGGCTGCGGCGGCAGCGACGACGAGACGTCCGGGGCGAGTGACTGGGCGAACTCGGTGTGCTCGGCAGTGGCGACCTGGAAGACATCGGTGTCGTCGGCGGCAACGTCGATCCAGGGCGGCAACCTCTCCGAGAACAGCCTCAAGAGCGCGGTCGACGACGTCAGCGACGCAACGAAGACCCTCTCGGACGACCTGAAGGACGCAGGCCGGCCCGAGACGGCCGACGGCCAGAAGGCCAAGGACGTGGTCGATCAGCTCGCCGGCCAGATCGAGGACGGCGTGCAGACGATCGGCGACGCCGTCGACGACGTCTCCGGCGCGGCCGGCCTCCTCGCGGTGATTTCGACGATCACGGGCACGCTCGCCACCATGGGCGATCAGGTCGGCGCCGCTGTCGACCAGCTGGAGCAGCTCGACCCGGCGGGTGAGTTGAACGATGCGTTCAACAACGCCGATGAGTGCTCGAGTCTCCGCTCCGGCGGATGAGTCTTGTCTGGCCGATTCTCGTAGTCGTCGCCGCCACCGTCATCGCCATCGGCGCGATGCTGCTCGTCCGCCGCCGGGCGCCGGAAGGCAGCTACTTCGCCGACGGCGACAGGGCGGCCGGAGTCTTCGGCGTGATCACGACCGGGTTTTCCGTCCTGCTGGGCTTCATCATCTTCCTCGCCTTCACGAGCTACGACGACACGAAGCAGGGCGCCGAGACGGAGGCGCTCGTCGTCTCGCAGCAGTTCGAGACGGCGCAGTTCATGCCGGCCGCGCAGCGGCAGGAACTGTCGGATGGCCTGGTCTGCTACGCCCGTTACGTCGTCCACCGGGCGTGGCCGCGACTCGAGGCAGGCACCGAGGGCGACAGGTTCAACCCCTGGGGCGTGTCGATGTTCCGCACGCTTCAGCAGGTGAAGCCGAACGGCCCCACCGAGGAAGCCGCGTTCTCGAAGTGGCTCGACCAGAACTCCGAGCGCACCGCAGCACGCCAGGACCGGATCCACGCGGCGCAGGGCGTGGTCCCGACCCCGCTCTGGATCGTGCTCTTCCTGACCGCGGGCGTCATCGGCCTGTTCATGCTCTTCTTCGCGGACAGCGGCGAACGGGCGAAGACGCAGGCGCTCCTGATCGGCTCGGTCGTCTCCGTGGTCGCTGCGACCCTCCTCCTGCTGTCGTTCCTCGACAACCCGTACTACGGCGGCGTCGGCGCGCTCGAACCGGTCGCGATGAAGCGGACCGAGGGCATCCTCGCGAAGGAGCGCGCCCTCGTCGGCACCACCACCCCGCTCCCGTGCAACGCGTCAGGCGACCCGCGCTGACCGACGGCCATCACCACAGCTACGCCGAGATCGTCGCGACCGTCCTGCTGTCGCTTGCCGCCGTCGCAACGGCCTGGAGCGGCTACCAGGCGACGCGCTGGAACGGCGAGCAGGCGAAGGCGGCAAGCCGAACGAACGCGATCAGGGTCGAGGCCGCGCGTGCCCAGGGACTCTCCGAATCCCAGACACAGGTCGACGTGGCGACGTTCATCCAGTGGGTCGACGCCTACGCGCTCAAGCGGACGGAGCTCTCGGACTTCTACTTCAAGCGCTTCCGCAAGGAGTTCCGGCCCGCCGTCCAGGCCTGGCTCGAGACCAGGCCGCTCGTGAACCCGGATGCGCCGCTGACCCCGTTCGCGATGCCGCAGTACAAGCTCGCTGCGGCCGCCGAGGCGAGGCGGCTGGACGCCGCGGCCGAGGTGTCCGCGGCGGACGTGCGGCGCGACATCCAGCGTGGGTCGAACTACGTCCTCGGCGTCGTGCTCTTCTCGGTCTCGCTCTTCTTCGCCGGGCTGAGCCCCAGGCTCACCGACGTGCGGCTCCGGACGATCACGCTCACGCTCGGCTGCCTTGTCTTTCTCGGCACGCTGATCTGGATCGCGACGTCGCCGGTGAGCATCTCGGTCTGAGCGCCGCGATCAATGTTGATCTACGAGCGGAGCAGCTGAGCCTTCTGTGCGTCGAACTCCTCCTGGGTGAGGACGCCCTCATCCCTCAACTGCGCGAGCTCCTTTAGCTGAGCGATCGCCGCGTCGGAGAGACCACCTGCGGGGGCAGAGGGTGCGGCGCCCTGCCGGGTCTTCCCTGCGTGGTAGGCGACACCGCCGACCATCGCGGCCCGCATGAGAGGACGCCCGCGCCGCCTCACCATCTCTCGTTCCCTCCTTCTTGCCTGGGACGGATCCCTCGCCGTGAAGCTTCTCTGCCGGACTGCGTCGGCTCATCGTCCGGTTGGGGTGAACGCGGGCAGTCGCCCCATGCGGATGATGCCGCCGTCCGCTGCGGGCGAGAGGATGGAGCCCGCATGCACGTCGGGCCATTCCTGCGACGCTTGCAGGCGAGCCGCAGCTACGGCTTCGTCCTCCTGCTCGTCCTCGCGACGTTCGCGTTCGTCGCGGCGGCGCCGGACGAGCAGTGGGCGCGCGCCGTCGTCGTGCTGCTCCTGGTGCTGACGCTCGGAGTCGCGCTCTGGACCTCAGCGACGGGCCGGCTCGACCTCGTTGCCACGTGCCTGGCCGTCGTGGGTGCGGCCGGCGCCATCCTGGAGCTCCTGACCGCGAACTCGAACGCAACGGGGCTGCTTGGGCTGCTGGACGTGCTGCTGATCGCCACCACCTGCGGCGTGATCGTGTTCGGGATCGCCGACCAGCACGGCGTCAACTTCCAGTCGGTGCTCGGCGCCCTCTGCATCTACCTCTTGATCGGCCTGCTCTACGCGTTCACCTACGGAGCGATCGCGGCGTTCCAGTCGGGACCGTTCTTCGCCCAGGGCACCGACGGGACGGCCTCGATCCGGCTGTACTTCAGCGTCGTCTCGCTGGCGACCGTCGGCTACGGCGACTACACCGCGGCCACCGACCTCGGCCGGACGGTCGCCGGGAGCGAGGGGTTGCTCGGCCAGGTCTATCTCGTCACCGTCGTCGCCGTCATCGTCAGCCGGCTGCGTCCCTCTCGCGGCCCGCGCACGAACGAGCAGTAGTGCGCCAACGACCCTGAGCCGTGGCGTCGGTCCTCTACGTCGGGCACGCGACGACGCTGATCGAGATCGACGGGGTGCGTCTCCTGACCGACCCGCTCCTGCGCCGACACGTCGGCCATCTCCAGCGGCTCGTGCCCCTCGGGGAGGACCTGCCGCCCCCTGATGCCGTGCTGCTGTCGCATCAGCATGGCGACCACCTCGACCTGCCTTCGCTCCGCCGGCTCGGGCAGTCGATGCTCCTGCTTGTGCCCCGAGGCGCCGGCTGGACGCTCCGGCGCCAGGGGTTTCGCCGCGTCGTCGAGCTGTCACCGGGCGAGTCGACCAGCGTCGGCGAGCTCGCGATCGCGGCGGTGCCGGCGGTGCACGACGGCAGGCGCTATCCCTACGGGAAGAAGGTGGCTGCGCTCGGCTACGCCGTCACAGGCTCGCGGTCGGTGTACTTCGCCGGCGACACCGACGTCTTCGACGGGATGAGCGAGCTTGCGGGAGCGGACGTCGCTCTAATCCCGATCTCCGGCTGGGGCGCGAAGGTCGGCCCCGGCCACCTCGACCCGGCGCGGGCGGCCGCTGCGCTCGGCCTGCTCCGGCCGCGCCTGGCGATTCCGATCCACTGGGGGACGTACGCGCCGTTGCACTGGCGCGTCTCGGGCCGGCGGCCGCCGCACGAGGATCCCGCGGCGGAGTTCGCGGCCGCAGCCGCCGTCGTCGCCCCCGAGGTGGAGGTGCGCATCCTCCGGCCCGGAGAGCGAACGGAGTTCTGAATGATCAGGCTCGGTCGTTCGCCACGACCCAGGCGACGAGCGCGACCGGGATGGCAGCGAGTGCGACGACGATCCCGATCAGCGCGAAGTCGAGCGTGATCAGGATGGCGCCGGCGACGACGCAGGCGATCAGGACGCCGATGCCGACGACCCAAGGCGGAAGGTTCATGGGGAGACTCCCTTCGGATGAGCGCGGCAGGTCATGCCGGTTCGCGAACGACACAGCGGAAGCCGATGTGAGCCGTCGACGTGTCCACCGTCTCGCCCTGCCGTGCCGCGGGCCGGTAGCGGAGGCAGTAGTTGGGCGCGCACAGGTGCGAACCGCCCTTGATCACCTTGCGCGGGAAGCGCTCACCGGGCACGGCGGGCGGGGCACAGCACGGCGTGCTCTCCGCTGCGTCGCCGCTCGTCGTGAACCAGTCGCTCGTCCATTCCCAGACGTTCCCGCACATGTCGTAGAGGCCGTAACCGTTCGGCGGGAAGCTGCCGACGGGAGACGTGCCCTCGTAGCCGTCCTCCTTCAGGTTCTGCCACGGGAAGGCGCCCTGCCAGGTATTCGCCATCGGCTTCCCGTCGGGCATGTGCTCGTCACCCCAGGCGAACGTGGCGCCCTCGAGGCCGCCGCGCGCCGCGAACTCCCACTCGGCCTCAGTCGGGAGCTGCTTCCCGACCCAGGTGGCATACGCTTCCGCGTCCTCGTACGCGACCTGGACGACCGGGTGCCGGTCGCGGCCGTTGATCGTGCTGCCCGGGCCGGCGGGCCGCTTCCAGGAGGCGCCCGGAACGTATTCCCACCAGCTCCGAACGTCGTCCAGCGGCACCGGCCCCGCCGTCTTGCGGAAGACGAGCGATCCGGGCACGAGCAGCTCCGGGTCGGCGTCGGGGTAGTCCGCTGCGTCGAGCGGCCGCTCCGCCAGCGTCACGTATCCGGTCTCGCGGACGAAGCGCCGAAATTCGGCGGCGGTCACGGGCTTCTCGTCGATCCAGAAGCCTTCCACCGTGACCTGCCGGACGGGGCGCTCCTCGGGGTAGAAGTCCTCCGAGCCCATCGCGAGCGTCCCGCCCCCGATCGGGACCATCGCCGACCGGCCCTGCTTGGCGGCTGGCGTGGCGCTCATCGGACGATCATGACGGATCCCGGTGTGGCATCCCCTCACCCCGTCGGGGTGACGCGCCGTCACCCCGGGACCGGAGAGCGTTACGGTCTACGAGTGTCCCGAAAGCGCGTGACCCCAGCGAGGCCTGCACCCCTCCCTGCTGCGCAGGCGCGCGATGTCGCGCTCGGGCTGGCTGTGGTCGGCGTTCGTGGAGCCGTCGCCGGCGTGCGCCTGCTGACGCTGCCCGCCCGGATCGCGACGCGGACACTGCTCCCGGACCGAACCGCGCGCCGGCTCGCCTCGGAAGGGAGAGCGAGCAGGATGCGGGTGCGCTCGCAGCTCACAGTGACTGGGGACGAGCTGCTCGCCTCGCCCCAGATCGACACGCTCGCGCGCTCGCTCGCCGAGCACCGCGTGCTCGAGCGTGTCGCCAGGCCCACGCTCGCCGCGCCGCAGGTCGAGACCACGCTCGCCTCGATGCTCGAGGAAGAACGGACGCGGCGGCTGATCGAGCAGGCACTGGACAGCAAGCTCGCGGCCGACGTGACCGACCATCTGCTCAAGAGCCCCGAGCTCGAGCGCGCCGTCGAGCAGATCGCGTCCAGCGCCGCGGTGCGCGCCGCGCTCGCGAACCAGACGACCTCGTTCGTCGGGGAGCTCGCGGAAGGCGTGCGCCGGCGAGCCGAGCGCCTCGACGATGCGGCAGAGAGGACGGCGCGCCGGTGGTTGCGGCGACCGCTTCGATCCAACCCGGCCTGACAACGGCGCGGGTGCCGTATGCGGGCGTGGCGACCCGGGCGGTCGCGCTCGCGCTCGACATCCTGCTCGTCCATGCGATCGTCCTCGTCGGCGGGGGGTTGCTCGCCCTCGTCGCCACACTCGTCGGCGAGCTCAGGCCGCAGTGGCTCGTCGCCACTCTCGTCGGGGTCGCCTGGGGACTCACCGTGGCGATCTACTTCGTCCTCTTCTGGTCCGTCACCGGCCAGACGCCGGGCATGCGCGCGATGCGGGTTCGGGTCGTCCGGGAGGACGGGAGCCTCCCGTCGGTCGGGCGCGCATTCGTTCGCCTGATCGGGCTCCTGCTCGCGATCGTGCCCCTGTTCGCCGGCTTCCTGCCGATCCTCTTCGACGCCCGGCGGCGCGGGCTCCCGGACTACCTCGCCCGCACCGTCGTGGTCTACGTCGACCCGGCCGCCGGAGTCGCGTGACCGGCGGACCGTGATCGCCGGCCGCTTGCTGCGGACGGCGCACGCTGCCGGAACCACGTACGTGGAGAGCGGATGCGGCCAGCGTGCGGCGGCGATCTCCTACCACGTGCTCTTCTCGCTCGTCCCCTTTCTCGCCCTGCTCCTGACCGTCCTCGAGCTCGTTCTGCCCGATTCCGCACACGACCGCGTCGTCGACTGGCTCGTCGGCGTCGCTCCCCTGCCAATCGACGTCTCCACGAGCGTCGAGGGCGCGATCCAGGAGGCCGGGACTCCTGCCTCCGTGGCGGGAGCGATCGCGCTCGTCGGCTTCATCTGGGCTGCCAGCGGGATGATGGGTGCGATGCGCCTGGCATTCATGGCGGTCTGGGGCGGCGAGGTCCGTCGGCCATACCTGCGGGGCAAGCTGCTCGACGGCGCGCTCGTGCTCGGCGCCGGACTGCTGATCCTCACCGCCTTCGGGCTGACGATCGTCGTCCAGGTCGCGACCGAGACGAGCACGAAGATCGCCGGCGAGCTCGGTCTCGGCGAGCGCGCAACCGGCGGGATCGGAGCGCTGGCGCAGCTCGGCGCCTCGCTGGCGCTCGGCTTCGCCGCCTTCGCACTGCTCTACAGGGTCGTCCCTCCCGTCCCGATCCGGCTTCTGGACGTCCTGCCCGGCGCTGCTTTCGCGACGATCGGCGTCCATCTCGCGGTCGCCGGCTTCTCCGTCTATCTCGACAACTTCGCCAACTTCGACGACATCTACGGGCCGCTCGGGGCGGTGCTCGCGTTCTTGCTGCTCGTCTGGGTCACGGCCGCGATCCTGCTCGTTGGCGCGTGCGTCGCCGCTGCCTGGCCTCAGGCCGCGCAGCCGGTCCTGGTCGAGGCGGAGGGTCCCCTGACCGCGCGGCTGGCGCGAGCCGCGAAGGGGCTCATCGTCCGCGACCGGACGTGATGAGGTCCGGTGTCGTACGTTTCCGAGAAGAGCTGAGCCGACGACGGAGGTGAAGAGGGATGCTCGCCCGCCTGCACACGATCGACGCCACGCCTGAGCAGTACGAAGCCGGACTCCGGATCGTCAAGGACGACCTGCTGCCGTGGGCGCGCGAGAGCAGCGGCTACTGCGGCGCAATCGGTCTCATCGACCGCGACAGCGGCAAGGCGCTGCTGCTCACGCTCTGGTCGGACGAGGAGGCGCGGACGGCCAGCGCCGAAGCCGCGGACCGCCTCAGCTCCCTGGCCGCCGACGCGACCGGCGCGCGCAGGGAGTCGATCGACGACTTCGACGTCAGCATCTTCGACGTCATCGACGGCACGATCGCAATCGGCTGAGCTTCATCCCCTCCGGACGATGCCCGCCGATCTCTGTAGGTCGATGATGGCACCGGATGTGCCGCTGGCTCGCCTATTCCGGGACCCCGATCCGGCTCGAGGAGCTGCTGGTCAAGCGTGACCGGTCGCTGATCGACCAGAGCCTGCACTCTCGCCAGGGCGCAACGCCGACGAACGGCGACGGTTTCGGGGTCGGCTGGTACGACGAGGGCGAGACGCCGAGGCTCTACCGCAGTGTCCACCCGGCCTGGAACGACCGGAACCTCCGCGAGCTCGCCGCGGGGATCTCGTCCCGCCTCTTCCTCGCCCACATCCGCGCCTCGACGGGATCGGCGATCCAGGAGACGAACGCGCACCCGTTTCGCTACGGGCGCTGGCTCTGGATGCACAACGGCCTGATTCGCGAGTTCCCGCGTGTCCGGCGCGAGCTGCTGTTCGCGGTCGACGACTCGCTCTTCGCCTCGATCGAGGGCACCACCGACTCGGAGGCGATGTTCTACCTCGCTCTGACCTTCGGGCTCGAGGACGACCCGATCGGCGCGGTCGAGCGGATGGTCGGCTTCGTCGAGGAGACCGGGCGCCGGCACGGGATCGAGCTGCCGATCCAGATGACGATCGCGACCAGCGACGGGCGGAGCGTCTATGCGTTCCGGTACTCGAGCGAGGGCGAGTCGAGGTCGCTCTACTTCAGCACGCGGATGGACGCGCTCCAGGCCAACTACCCGGAGATGGTCGAGCTCGCCGGTCTCTCGGACGAGACGCGGGTCGTGGTCTCCGAGCCGCTCGGCGATCTCGCAGGCGCCTGGAACGAGGTGCCCGAGTCCCACGTCGGGATCATCCAGCCGGGCGAAGACGAGCTCCGGCCGTTCACACCGCGCCGTTGACGCGGGAGTAGTGTCCGGACATGAGCGAGGCGCCCGACGTGCAGAGAAGCCTCGACCGGTATCGCGCCGTCCGGCAACGGCTCGAGGAGGAGATCCTGCCGCTCGCGACCTCGGTCGACGGGCGCCGCTTCACCTACCAGGTGTCACTCCACGGACTCGCCCTGCAGGCCGGCTCGTACGTCGACGCTCGAGCAGGGCTCCGAGCGCCGCCTCGGCCAGATCGTGACCCTCGAGGTCGCCCGGAGCAGGGTCTCGAGCTCGGTGCCAGCGAGGGCGACGACGTCGCGCACCGGGCGCAGGTCGTGATTCGCGGTTCGCCGAGGGCGAGGGCCGTGTCCTCAGCGGCGACGGCTCGTCGTTCCACGACGCGGCGGTGCGCCCGGCGACTCCTGACGAGGTCCGCGAGCACCTCGAGGCGACCGCGCCGAAGCGAGCCCGCCTCGAGATCGGGGAGCTGCTGCTTGCGCCCGGCGTGCCGTTCTCGCTCGATGCCGGCGGATTCGGGCGGCACACCTTCCTCTGCGGCCAGTCGGGCTCGGGCAAGACCTACTCGCTCGGCGTCGTGCTCGAACAGCTGCTGCTCGAGACCGACCTGCGGATCGTCGTCCTCGACCCGAACTCGGACTTCGCCACGGCTCGGACAGCTGCGGCCGGACGCAGACGACGCTGACACCGCCCGCTACGCCGAGGCGACCCGCTCGCTGGCGGTGCGCCGGCCGGTGACGGCCTCGCGCTGCGGCTCGCCGAGCTCGACCCGGCGACCCAGGCGGCGGCGCTCCGCCTCGACCCCATCGCCGACCGCGAGGAGTACGCCGAGCTGGCGGCGCTCACGGACGAGCGGCGAGGCGCTGTCGCTCGAGCAGTTCGAGCAGCTCGAGCACGCTCGGCGGGGCGCCGGCGGGCAGCTGATCGGTCGCGCGCGCAACCTCGGCGCTGCACCGCTGGGGCATCTGGGCGGGTGCCGAGCGCGCGTCGCTGCTGGCCGGAGCTGGCGCGACGACGACGTGCGCTGCCTCGTGATCGACCTCGGCTCGCTCGCGACCGGGAGGAGCAGGCGCTCGCGTCGGCGGCCGTGCTCGGGGAGCTCTGGCGGCGGCGCGAGGAGCGCAAGCCGGTCCTGATCGTCGTCGACGAGGCGCACAACGTCTGCCCGGCGCGGCCGGAGGATCCGCTGACCGCGATCGCGACCGAGCACGCCGTCCGGATCGCGGGCGAGGGCCGCAAGTTCGGGCTCTACCTGCTCGTCTCCACCCAGCGGCCGCAGAAGGTGCACGAGAACGTGCTCTCGCAGTGCGACAACCTGCTGCTGATGCGGATGAACTCGCTCGCCGACCTCGGCTACGTCGGCGACGTCTTCTCGTTCGTGCCGCAGAGCCTGCTCGAGCGGGCGACGACGTTCCGGCAGGGCGAGTCGCTCGCCGCCGGCCTGATCGCGCCGCACCCGGCCTTTCCTGCGCTTCGGGACGCGGCTCGCCCAGGAGGGCGGCGGCGACGTGCCCGCCGACTGGTCGCGGCCGCTCACCGAAGCCGGGCTGAGCTCCACCACCTCGTCGACGAGGTCGAGGCCTTCCGGCCGGTGCGTGATCAGCAGCACGCTGCGGTCGTCAGCCGCCGCCAGGATGTCGCGCACGAGCAGCTCGGCCGTCTCGGCGTCGAGGTGCGCGGTCGGCTCGTCGAGCACGAGCACGGGTGCATCCGAGAGCAGCGCCCGAGCGACCGTCAGGCGCTGACGCTGCCCTCCGGAGAGCTGCGCGCCCTCCTCGCCGACGAGCGTGTCGAGCCCGTCGGGCAGCGATGCGACCCACTCGCCGAGGCGACCGCGGTCGAGAGCGTCCTCAAGCTCGGCGTCGGTGGCCTCGGGGCGCGCGAGCGCGAGGTTCGCGCGGATGGTCGAGTTGAAGATGTGCGCGCTCTGGCCCGCGATCGCGAACGTGCGCCGCACGTCGTGCTGCCGCAGCTCGCGCACGTCCCGGCCGCCGACCGTCACCCGGCCTCGCTCGGGATCGAGAAAGCGCAGCAGCAGGTTCGTGACCGTCGTCTTGCCGGCGCCGCTCGGCCCGACGAGCGCGATCCGCCGCCCCGGCTCGAGCCTGAGGTCGAAGCCGCGCAACGCGGGCGGCTCTCCCGGCGCATAGCGCGCGGTCACGCCCTCGAGCGCGACGGCGGCCGGTAGCTCGGGCACGGGTCGCGGCCCCGCCGGATCCCGGATCGCCGGCTCCTGGTCGACCAGCTCGAGCACGCGCCGGCCGGCCGTGACCGTGGCGGCGAGCTCGACCGCAGCCGCGCGCAGCGGCAGGACGCAGTCGAACGAGGCGAGCGCAAGCAGCGCCACGGTCGCCACGAGCACCCTGTCGACGGAGGCGCTTGCCAGGACCGCCAGCACCCCGGCGACGGTGAGGCCCGCGATCAGGATCGAGACTCCCTCCGCGAGGCCCGCGGCGAGCCCGTCGCGGCGGCCGAGACGTACGAGCTCGTCGCTTCGCGCCCGGATCCCGGCCAGCGTGTCCTCCTCGCGCCCGTAGACGACGAGCTCCGGCGCACCGCGCAGCAGCTCGACCAGCTCGGCGGTCAGCTCCGCGCGAGCGGCTCCCTGACGACGGCCGGCGGCTCGCGTCAGCCGCGCCGCCAGCACCGGCAGAAGCACACCGGCGAGCAGGAGCCCGAGTGCGAGGATCGCGCCGGCGGCCGGCAGGACCGTCGCGGTCACCGCGACGCACGCAGCTCCGATCACGACCGCAACGAGCAGCGGCGACAGGCCTCGGACGTAGAGCCCCTGCAGCGCGTCGACGTCACCGACCATCCGGCCGAGGAGCTCGCCCCGCCGGTAGCCCGCGAGCTGCCCGGGCGCGAGCGGCTCGATCCGCTCGTAGAAGCGCGCCCGAATCCGGCCCAGCGCCGACAGCGCGACGTCGTGCGAGACGAGGCGGTCGACGTAACGCGCGAGCGGCCGCGCCAGGCCGAAGAAGCGGACGACGACGATCGTCACCGTCAGCGAGAGGATCGGTGGCTGCTCCGCCGCGCGGGAGATCAGATACCCGGCTGTCGTGATCAGCGCGATGCCGAATCCGACCGCGAGCATCGCCAGCACCGCGGACGCGGCGACCCGGCGCGTGGGCACGCTTGCGAAGGCGATCAGGCGTCCGAGCATCGCGGTCATGCCGCGGCCGCCTCGGACCCGACGATGCGGCCGTCCTCGAGGCGTACGACCCTGTCGGCGCGGGTGGCGAGCTCGGGCCGATGGACGATCAGCAGGACCGTCCGTCCGGGCCGAAGCCGCTCGATCGCCTCGCCGACGAGCTCGGCGCTGACCGGGTCGAGGTTGGCGGTCGGCTCGTCCAGGATCACGAGCTCCGCGTCGCGAAGGAAGGCTCGCGCGATCGCAATCCGCTGGCGCTCGCCGGCAGAGAGCGGCCGCCCGCCCTCGCCGACGACCGTGTCGTAGCCCTCCGGCAGCGCGACCACGAAGTCATGCGCTCCCGCGTCAGCGGCGGCGGCACGCACCTCGACGTCGCTCGCGGCGGGCAGGCCGAGCCGGATGTTGTCGGCGACCGTGCCGCGGAAGAGCGTCGGCTCCTGCGGCACCCACGCGATCGTCGAGCGCCACGACGCCGCCGAACAGTCGGCCAGATCGACGTCGCCCGCAGTCACCCGCCCGTCGTCGGGCTCCGCGAGCAGCAGGAGCAATGAGGCGATCGTGCTCTTGCCGCCCCCGCTCGGGCCGACGAGCGCGAGAGTCTCCCCTGGGCGGAGCTCGAGGTCGACGCGGTCGAGCACCGGAGCCTGCCGCGTCGGGTACGCGAACGACACGCCCTCGAGCCGGACGCACGCGTGGCGCGGGCTCGGCGCGATGCGGGTGCCCGTCCGGGCGGCGACATCACCGTCGACAAGGTCGAGCAGCCGCTGTGCGACGACGAGCCCGTCGGCGCTCGCATGGAACTGCGCGGCGAGGTTCCGCAAAGGGAGGTAGAGCTCGGGTGTGAGCACGAGGACGGCGAGGCCCGCCTCGAAGCCGATCCCGCCGTTGACAAGGCGCACTCCGACCGTGACGGCGACGAGCGCGATCCCGAGCGTGGCCGCAAGCTCGAGCACCGTGCCTGAGAGGAAGGCGATCCGCAGCGTCGCCATCGTCGTCCGGCGGTACTCCTCGCTGACCGCGCGAATCCGCTCGACCTGTGCCTCGCCGCGGTTGAACGCGCGCAGCGTCGGCAGCCCACGGACGACGTCGAGGAAGTGTGTCGCCAGGAGCGCCATCGTCTGCCAGCGCTCCCGGGCACGCTGCTGCGTATAGCGGCCGATCAGCCACATGAACACCGGCACGAGCGGCAGCGTCAGCAGCATCACGCCTGCGGAGAGGGGGTCGATCACCGCGACGAACACGAGCACAGCGAGCGGGATCGTGACGGCGAGGACGACCTGCGGCAGATAGCGGGCGAACGTCGTCTCGAGCGCGTCGAGGCCGGAGACCGCGGCCGTCGCCACCTCGGCGCTCTCGACGCCGTCGAGCGCGGCCGGGCGATCGCGCAGCCGCCGCTCGACCAGCTCGAGCCGCAGCGATGCCAGCACGCCGGTCGCCACCCGTCTGCCGAGCACGTCGAAACCCGACGCTGCGGCGGCCCGTCCGACCGAGACGATCACGAGCAGCGCCAGCAGCACCGCCACCTCGTCCAGATCCGCTCCGCCGAAGACGCGGGCTGCGACCGCGGCGATCAGAACCGCCTGGGCGAGGACGAGGAGCGCGGCGACGACGCCGAGCGCGGCATCGAGCGCGAGCAGCGCCCGCACGGCGCCCGCGCGGCGAACGAGGCGCGGGTCGAGCGGGCCCAAGCCGCTCCTAGGCGCCGGTCTCGCGCGGGACGAGGTCGGGCGGGGAGGCCTCGTCGTGGCCGCCCAGGCGCTCCCGGAAGACGTGGTACGTCCAGCCTTGGTAGAGCAGGACGATCGGCGCGACGATCAGCGCCACGACGGTCATCACCTTGAGCGTGTAGTGCGCCGAGGAGGCGTCGTCGACGGTGAGGCTGTTGGCGAAGTCGTTGCTGGCGACCATGACGCGCGGGTAGAGGCTCGTGAAGATCGTGGCCACGACGAGGAAGGCGCCGGCCGCCGTGAGCACGAACGCCCAACCGCTGCGGGCGAGCCGGACACAGACGACGGCGCCGAGCAGTGCGGCGATCGCGAGCAGCGCAGGCAGGAGCGGCGGGAAGACGTCCTTGTCGTTGCGGTCGACCGCGACCGCGACCGTCCAGATCAGGTACCCCGCGCCGACGACGGCCGTCGCGATCGAGAGCCGACCTGCGGCCGCCGCGGCTCGCCGGCACAACTCCCCGGTCGTGCGCAACGTGAGGTAAGTCGCACCGTGGAACGCGAACAGCAGCACGACCGCGACCCCGCCGAGCAGCGTGTACAGGTTGAAGAGGTCCCAGAAGCTGCCGTCGAAGTCGCCGCTGGAGTTGATCGGCACGCCGTAGAGCAGGTTCGAGAACGCGACACCCCAGATCAGGGCGGCGCCGAGGCTGCCGATCGTGTTCGCCCAGGCCCAGAGGCCGAGCCAGCGCGAGTCCTCGTGCTGCTCACGCCACTCGAACGAGACCACGCGCACGATCAGGAACGCCAGCAGCAGCAGCAGCGCGATGTAGAACCCGGAGAACATCGTCGCGTACCAGGCCGGGAAGGCCGCGAACATCGCGCCGCCGGCGACCACGAGCCACACCTCGTTGCCGTCCCACACGGGGCCGATCGTGCGGAACATCGTGCTGCGCTCCTCCTCGTTGCGTGGCAGGAACGGGAGCAGCAGCCCGACGCCGAAGTCGAAGCCCTCCAGCACGAAGTAGCCGCCGAAGAAGAAACCGATCAGGCAGAACCAGAGGACTTGGAGGTCCATCTCAGTATCCGATCGCAGGCATCGGGGCTCCGGTCTCGTCGCGGTCGAGCTCGGGCGGATCGAGCTTCGCGTAGCGGCGCATCAGCCAGATGTCGAGCACGAGCAGCAGCGCGTAGAGGCAGACGAACACGGCGAGGCTGAACGCGATCATGGCCGTAGACACTGCAGGCGAGTTCGCATCGCCCGTCTTCAGCAGGCCCTGGACGATCCACGGCTGCCGGCCGACCTCGGTCAGCATCCACCCCGCGGTGTTCGCGACGAACGGCAGGAACATCGAGAAGACGGCGACCCAGAGGAACCAGCGCACGCGCTCGAGCCGGCGCCTCCAGAGCAGGAACGCGCCGACCAGGGCGACGAGGGCGACGAAGCTGCCGGCGTACGCCATCACCCGCATGCTCCAGTAGATCGTGCGCACCGGCGGGATGTAGTTGCCGGGCCCGAACGTCGCTTCGTACTGCTGGTTGAGCTCGTTCAGTCCGGTGACCTTGCCGTCGAACGAGTCGGTCGAGAGGTACGAGAGCAGGTCGGGTATCTGGATCGAGAAGGTCGGCGTCTGGTCATCCTCGGTGAACCCGCCGATCTGGAAGAGGGAAAACGCACACCCGGAGCAGTCGTCCCACTGGGCCTCCGCCGCCGAGATCTTCATCGGCTGGAGCTCGGTGACGAGGATGCCGAAGTGGCTGCCGAACCACAGGTTGAAGCCCGCCACCGGCACGAGCACGATCAGCGCCAGCTTCGCCGCCGGCCGGAACAGCTCCTGGTTGCGGCCCCGGGCAAAGTGCCAGCAGCAGACGCCGAAGACGACGGCCGCGCCCGCAGTCAGCCCGGCCATGATCGTATGCCCCCAGGCCCAGAGCGCCCAGCGACTCGTCAGCAGGTCCCACACGCTCGTCAGCTGCGCCTCGCCGTTCACGATCTCGTACCCGACAGGGTCCTGCATCCAGGAGTTCGCGACCAGGATGAAGAAGGCCGACATCCACGATCCGGCCACAGCGATCCACAGCGTCGCCAGGTGCAGGCGCGGCGACAGGCGGTTCCAGCCGAAGATCCAGACACCGAGGAACGTCGCCTCGAGGAAGAACGCGGCGAGCCCCTCGATCGCCAGCGGCGCGCCGAAGACGTCGCCGACGAACTTCGAGTAGACCGACCAGTTCATTCCGAACTGGAACTCCTGCACGAGCCCGGTCGCGACGCCGATCGCGAAGTTGATCAGGAAGAGCGTGCCGAAGAAGTGCGTCAGCCGCAGCCAGCGCTCGTCCTGCGTCCGGTGCCACATGGTCTGCATGACCGCGACGAGCGGTCCCAGCCCCAGCGTCAGCGGCACGAAGAAGAAGTGGTAGATCGACGTCGTCGCGAACTGAATCCGAGCGAGATCGACCGTCGTTATCGCGAGTGCGCCGTTCACGCTTCGACGCTGATCCGGGCCGCCCGCTCGTGCGTGAACCCGGACCAGGTCCAGTTGACGAGCGCCTTTGCCCGGTCCTCCCCGGTCGAGAGCAGCGCCAGATGGACCGCGCCCCACGCGAGAAAGGCCGTCTCGCCCTTCATCGTCCGACCGCCCGCGAGTTGCACCACGGCCGCGCCGCGGCCGATCGTCGCCATCGTCCCCTTGTCGTGGTACTCGAAAGGCTTCGTCTCCTTGCCGGCGACGAGGCGAGCGATGTTCTCCCCCGCCAGCTCTCCTGCCTGGAGCGCGACCGAGCCGAGCTGCGGGAGCACCTCGTCGGTCTTCGTGTCCGTGATCCAGGCGATATCGCCGACCGGGAACACCTCCGGATGGCCCGCCAGGCTGAGGTCCGGCTCGGCGGCGACACGGTTGCCCCGCTCGAGCTCGACCCCGAGGTCACGCCCGATCGGACTCGCCGTCAGACCCGCGCCCCAGACGAGCGTGTGCGCCTCCAGCACCTTCCCGGACTTGAGCCTTACGCGTGTCGGCTCGACGGACTCGACGATCTCGCCGAGGAGGACCTCGACGCCGAACTTCTCGAGCTCCTTCTTCGTGTACTCGCGGAGGTTCTCCTTGAACATCCCGAAGAGCTGCGGCGAGGCCTCGACGAGCGTGATCCTCGCGTGCTCCTTCGACACATCCGGGTAGTCCTCGGCGAAAGTGTTGTTGTACAGCTCCGCCAGCGCGCCGGCGCTCTCCACCCCGGTGGGGCCGCCGCCGACGACGACGATGTGCAGTCCGCCGTCCTCGGCGAGCGAGTCGTCCTTGTCCGCAGCCTCCCACTTCTCCAGCACGTGGGTCTTCAGACGGACGGCGTCGGCAAGCGTGTACATCGGGAACGCGTGCTCCGGAGCGCCGGACGCGCCGAAGAAGTTGACCTCGGCGCCGAGCCCGAGCACGAGGTAGTCGTAGGACATGGGCTTCATTTCCGCGAACTGGACCTCACGGCGGTCGAGGTCGATCCCGGTCACGGAGTCGACGTGAACGCGTGCGTTCTTCTGGTCGTCGAAGAGGTCGCGCAGCGGGTGCCCGACCTCCGCCGGCTCCAGCAGGGCCGTCGCGACCTGGTAGAGGAGCGGCTGGAACGTGTGGTAGTCGTGCTTGTCCACGACCACGACGTCCACATCCGCCTTCTTCAGCGCACGCGCCGCACCGACGCCGGCGAAGCCGCCGCCGAGGACCAGGACGCGTGGTCGCTGCCGCTCGTCACCTGCCATTTTCGCCACCTCCGGTCACTCAACCTAGGCGGGGGAGGTCGGCCGAGCATCATCCAGGCGGGATGATGCTCGGCTCGCGACTGACGAGGCGATCAGCGGCAGGACGAGCACCGAGAGCATCCCGGCGCCGATCAGCGACGTGCCGACATCGCGGCCGATCGCGCCCCGTTCGATCCCGATCCCAACGATCGCGGCGATCAGCGGCAGGCCGGTGGCGCTGAACACGGCGAGGCTGAGCGTCCGGCGCAGCCCCAGATCGCGCAGCCAGAGCAGTGACGGCGCCCCGCGGACCACGATGAACAACCCGAGGAAGAGCGCCGCGAGCCCGAGACCGGAGGGCGTCAACAGGCTGTCGAGGTCGAAGTTCATCCCCGTGACCACGAAGTAGATCGGGATGAGGAAACCGTAGCCGACGCCCTCGAGGCGCATCCGCACCGGAGCCGCGTCGGCCGTGCTCAGCGCCAGGCCGACCACGAGGCCGCCCGCGAACGCGCCGAGCACGAAGTCGAAGCCCGCTTCGACCGAGATGAAGACGAGCCCGGCGAGCGTGAACACGGCGAGACGCACGGCGGCCTGCCCGGTGGTGTGCACGGTCTGCTGGAGCACGCGCACGAGGCGCGGCGGCCGCGCGCGGAGCGCTCCGGCGGCGGCGAGCAGCACGATCACTCCGAAGACGAGGAGGAGCACCGTCTCGGTGAGCGCGCCGTAGGCGCCGGTAAGGAAGATCGAGACGACGAGGATCGGCCAGAACTCGCCCGCGACGCCGGCGCCCAGGACCGCGGAGCCGAGCGTCGTCGGGAGCAGATTCGCGTCCGCGAGGATCGGGACGAGGGTGCCGAGCGCCGTCGTGCTCAGCGCGACGCCGAGCAGCCAGCCCTCCGCGTCGAGGCCGGCGCCGTGCAGCACGTAGCCGACGGCGACACCGATCGTGATCGACATCGCCCAGCCGGCGGTCCCGCGCACGAGGGACCGACGGGCCACGCGGTGCTCGACGAGCTCGATCCCCGCGAAGAAGAAGAGAAAGACGAGACCGAAATTGGCGAGAAAGTCGACGTAGGTGTCGATTTCCGCCCATCCGAGCCCCTCCGGGCCGATCAGGATCCCGAGCAGGATCTCGAGCACAACTGTGGGGAGAATGACCCTGCTGTGCAGCCGCGAGAGGATCGCACCGCCGCTCGCGGCCGCGAGAACGAGCACGAGCGAGCCGGCGTCCAGGTTGTCCGCCGTCGCGGCCAGCGGAGTCAGCTCGGTCACGCCGGGAGCGTAGGTGTGATCCCCCACCTGCTGGTGAACGGGTGGCCCGGCTCGAGCCGGATCAGCGCCTCGCCGCTCCGGAAGGCGTTCGGCGGGCAGGTCATGGGCTCGACCGCGAGGCAGCGCCTGTCGACGTCGGGGAGCGGATCGCCGGTGAACAGCATCACGTAGCCGTAGGTCTCGTCGAGCCAGAGCCTCAGCCCGTCGCCGCCGGGGGAGCGGAGCTCGACACGGGCGACGCCGCCGTCGCGCTCGAGGTCGGTGAAGCAGTTGTCGAGCCGCGTCGCTCCGATCGCCCTCGGCTGGGTGAAGTCGTACTCCGTCCCCGCCACCGCCGCCCGCCCGGTGGGGAGGCCGCGCTCGTTCGCGCTCAAGACTGTCCGGGCCGGAGCCGTCAGGACGATGGAATCGACGTTCGGTGTCCCGAGAGTCAGGTAGGGATGGAAGCCGCAGCCGTACGGGCACGGGTCCGGGCCGGCGTTGGTGGCGGTCGTCGAGGCCGAGAGGCCCTCATCCGTGAGGGCGTACTCGATCGTCAGATCCAGGCGGAACGGGTAGCCGGGCCGCGGCTGGAGCACGTGCTCGAGCACGACGCGGCTCTGCTCACGCTCGCCGACCCTCCAGCCGGCCCACCGGACGAGCCCGTGGATCGCGTTCCGCGCCGCGAGCTCGTCGAGCGGGAGCTGGTGTCGCCGACCGTCGAACTCGTAGGCGCCGTCCTCGATCCTGTTCGGCCACGGGATCAGCACTTGCCCACGGCCCGACGTGATCTCACCGCCGGCGGGGTAGGCGTCGAGCAGCTCACGACCGCCCGCGGAGTACGCCCGCAGGCCGCCGCCGACCCCGACGACGACGGCGCGCTGGTCGCCGTGGGCGATCTCGATCTGCTCGCCGGAGGGAGAGAACACGCCTATCCCGGCACCGCGCTCTCGGCCCTGCTCGCCACGTGCGCTGGGCCTCGCGTCAGCCCACGGACCTGGAGCGGCGCGTGCTCATGCCGCGTCGCCTCCCTGGACGGCCGCCGTGACCGGCGCATCGGCGCCGAGCCGCTCCAGCAAATGGTCACCCACTCGGAGCGAGTTCGCCATCGCCGTCAGCGCCGGATTGACGGCGCCGATGCTCGGGAAGATGCTCGTGTCGACGACGTAGAGGTTGTCCACCTCGTGGGCGCGGCAGTCGGTGTTGAGCACCGACGACGCGGGGTCGGACCCGAAGCGGCACGTGCCCGCCTGGTGTGCGACGCCGGCCACCGGGATCTCGTTCTTCATGTACGCGAAGCGCTGGAAGAGGTGGCCCTCGTTCATGTTCAGCTTCGGCAGCAGCGACCTCAGCTTCTCGTAGAGCCGCTTCCGCGCCTCCGCGTTCGTCTCCGAGTAGGCGAGGCGGACGTTGCCGTCGGGCGCCAGCGTGACGCGGTTGTCTGGGCTCGGCAAATCCTCGGTCGAGAGCCAGAAGTCGATCGCGTGCTTCGCCACCTTCTCGAGCGTCCATTCCGGCGCGAGCTTCGTCTGACCGGGCTTCTCGCCGCGGTACATCTGCGACGACGACTTCCCGACCATCTGGATGTTCCCGAGCGGGAACTCGAAGTCGTCGGCGCCGAAGTAGAAGTCGTTCAGCCCGAGCGTCTTCTGGAACACGGTCGGGTTCTCTTCCTCCGAGAGCGCGAGCACCGCGAGCGAGTCGTGGAACATGTAGTTCCGGCCGACCTGGTCGGAGCCGTTGGCGAGCCCGTTCGGATGCTGGTCGTTGGCCGACGCGAGCAGCAGCTTGGCCGTGTTGGCCGCGCCGCACGCCGCGACGACGATGTCCGCCGCGAAGCGCTCGGTCCCACCGTCAACCTCGACGACGACCGCCGAAACCTCGTTCCCCGAGCCATTCGTCTCGAGCTTGACCACGCGCGCGTTCGTCAGCAGCTTCACGTTGGCGTGCTCGAGCGCGGGTCGCACGCCGAGGACCTCGGCATCGGACTTGGCGTGGACCAGGCACGGGAAGCCGTCGCACGTCGTGCAGCGGATGCACTTGCTGTACGGCAGGTTCGTCTCCACTAGCCGGACCCCGTTCGGGGTGTGGAATGGATGGAAGCCGGCCGCCGTGAGGTCGTCCGAGAGCTGCTGGATCCGCGGCTCGTGCGAGAGCGCCGGGAATGGGTACGGCGCGCTCGCGGGCGGCTCGGTCGGGTCCTCGCCGCGCGCGCCGCGGACCTCGTAGAGCTGCTCTGCGCGGGTGTAGTACGGCTCGATCTCCTCGTACTCGATCGGCCAGGCCGGCGAGACGCCGCCGGCATGCTTGAGCTCGCCGAAGTCCTCCTTGCGAAGCCGGTAGAGGGCAGCCCCGTAGAGCTTGGTCGCCCCGCCGACGAAGTAGTGGATCTGCGGCTGGAACGCGGTGCCCTTCTCGTCGTACCAGGTGTCCTCGGACACGTAGCGGTTGTCGACGAAGACGTCGTGGGCGGACCAGTTCGACGGCTCGCGCGGGAGCCAGTCGCCGCGCTCGAGAAGAAGGATCCGCTTGCCGGAGGGCGCCAGGTGCCGCGCGAGCGTCCCTCCTCCGGCTCCGCTGCCGATGATGATGACGTCGTAGGAGTCCATCTCAGTGCTCCTTCAGCTGCTCGGGGATGATGATCCGCGCCGCCGCTTCGATCAGCGCCAGGTGCGAGAACGCCTGCGGGAAGTTGCCGAGGTGATGTCCCGTCTCCGCGTCGAACTCCTCGGCGAAGAGGCCCAGCGGTGATCCGATCCGCAGCAGCCGGTCCATCAGGTCGCGTGCCCGCTGTAGCTCGCCGATGATCGCGAGCGCCGAGACGAGCCAGAACGAGCAGATCAGGAACGTGCCTTCCTTGCCGGACAGGCCGTCGTCGGTCTCCTCGGTCCGGTAGCGAAGGACGAAGCCGTCCTCGGTCAGGTCCGAGGCGATCGCGTTGACGCTGGCCTGCAGACGCTCGTCGTCGCCCGGCAGGAACCCCAGAATTGCCGCGAGCAGCGTCGAAGCGTCGAGCGAGTCCGTCTCGTAGTGCTGGCGCAGGACGCCCTTGTCGGTGAGGCCGTGGGCGAGGATGTCCTCCTTGATCTCGTCGGCCGTCGCGCGCCACTGCTTCTCCAGGTCGGGATCGCCCCGGATCTCCGCCAGCTGTGCCGCGCGGTCCAGCGCGACCCAGCACATCAGCTTCGAGGAGACGTAGTGCTGCGGCTTGCCGCGGGCCTCCCAGATCCCCTGGTCGGGATCGCGCCAGACCTTGGTCGCGCACTCCGCCTGGGTCTGCACGATCGGCCAGAGCCGCCGCGGCAGGCGCTGGCTGTGCCGGCTGTGGAGCAGGATCGAGTCGAGCGCGGCGCCGAAGACGTCGTTCTGGCGCTGGTCGAAGGCCCCGTTGCCGATCCGGACCGGACGCGCACCGGCGTAACCGGTGAGCTCGTCGCGTGTCGACTCGGTCAGGTCGCGCCTGCCGTCGATCCCGTACATGATCTGGAGCGAGCCGTCCTCGGTGGCCTCCACGTCGGCGACGAACTGCATGTACTCGTCGGCCTCCCAGTCGAGGTTCAGCCAGTGCAGCGCCTGGAGCGTGAAGGTGCTGTCGCGGATCCAGGTGTAGCGGTAGTCCCAGTTGCGTTCGCCGCCGGGGGTCTCGGGGAGCGAGGTCGTCAGCGCGGCAACGGTCGCGCCGGTCGGCATGTACGAGAGGCCCTTGATCGCGAGCGCGGAGCGCTGAATCGGGTCCCGCCACCGGTGGTCCGGAATCCGGGCCCGCTGCAGCCACGCGCGCCAGAAGCGTGTCGTCGTCTCGATCCGTGCCACGGCCTCGTCGACGTCCTTCGGCACGGCCAGCTCTTCGGCCCACGAGAGGGCGCAGTAGGCGCGGTCGCCGGGCTCGAGCACGTGCCTCGCCCGGATCCGGTCGCCCTCGATCCCCAGCGCGAGGTCGGACTGCAGCCGGATCGTCTGGCCGGCTCCCTGCGCGTCGGCGGCATGACGGTCGTCACCGACGAGCGCCCACGCGGCGGGCGTCCGCCCGTAGTCGAAGACGGGCTCGCAGACGAGCTCGACCTCGACGCTGCCCTCGAGGCACTCGACCGTGCGCACGAGCACGTGTTCGGCGTCGTCGTCGGCCGGAGGCCGCGTGTGCGGCGTGATCTTGTCCTCGTGCTCGCGCGGCCCCATCGTCATCGCGTCGCGAACGACGATCCAGCCGTTCGGCGTCTTCCAGGTCGTCTCGAGGACGTTCGTCCCCGGCACGTAGGTGCGTGCGGTCGGGTGGTCGATCCCGAACGGAGCGAAGCGGAAGAAGCCGGCCTCGCGGTCGAGCAGGCTCCCGAAGACGCTCGGGGAGTCGAAGCTCGGGACGCACAGCCATTCGACCGCCCCGTCCGCGGCGACGAGCGCGCCCGTGTGGCAGTTCGAGAGGAACGCGTAGTCGGCGATCGGCGGAAACGGTGACGGTGCGGCCGCGCTCTGCGGCGCGGGGCTCGCGTCTTCTCCTTGACGGCCATTACTCCGTCACCCACGGGCCGTGCCAGCGGCCGTGCCCGGCCACCAGCTTGTTCGCCGCCTCCGGGCCCCACGACCCCGGCGCGTACGCATGCACGGGCGGCGGTGCGTCGAGCAGCGGCTGCATGATCCGCCAGCACTCGTCGACACCGTCCTGGCGTGTGAAGCGGGTGCTGTCACCCACCATCGCGGCGTGGAGCAGCACCTCGTAGGGTGTCGGGCCCTCACCGCCCTCCTCGCCGAACTCCATGTCGAGCTCGATCGTGCCCCCTCCCGGTCGATCGGCCCGGTGGGCCTGCATGATCAGCTTGATCCCCGTGGTCGGGTCGAGCTTGACCACGAGTTGGTTCGGCTCGGGCAGGCCCCCGACGTTGATGAAGTCGAGTTTCGGGGGCTGCTTGAAGACGAGCCGGAGCTCGGTCTGGGTTGCGGCGAGCCGCTTGCCCGTCCGGATGAAGAACGGAACGCCGGACCAGCGCCAGTTGTCGATGTCGAGCCGCAGAGCGGCGAATGTCTCGGTTGTCGAGTCCGGAGCGACACCGTCGATGTCGAGGTAGCCGTCGTACTGACCGCGCACGTAATGGGCCGGGTCGGCGGCGGCGACGGCGTTGAAGAGTGCGGCCTGCGCGTTCTTGATGGTCATCGCGTCGCGCCGCGAAGGTGGATCCATCGCAGCCGCAGCCACGACCTGCATCAGGTGGTTG
This sequence comes from uncultured Gaiellaceae bacterium, assembly GCA_963705515.1. GTDB lineage: Bacteria > Actinomycetota > Thermoleophilia > Gaiellales > Gaiellaceae > Gaiellasilicea. The sequence continues at coordinate 7,494 of CAVPJV010000003.1, read as the reverse complement.
ACGACGACGTCGCGCAGCGCACCGACCGGGTCGTAGAAGTGGCCGCGGTCGTCGACGCCGAAGTCCTCCGCCATCGTGATCTGCACGCATTCGACGAAGTTGCGGCTCCAGACCGGCTCGAGCATCGAGTTCCGGAACCGCAGGTGCAGGATCTCCTCGAGGCCCATCTTCCCCAGGTAGTGGTCGATCCGGTACAGCTGCGACTCGTCGATGTACTGGTGCAGCTCGTCGGCGAGCTCGCCCGCGGACTCGAGGTCGTGGCCGAACGGCTTCTCGACGACGACGCGCCCCGTTTTGGTCAGGCCGGCCTCGGCCAGCCCCTTCACGACGGCGCCGAAGAGGAACGGCGGGATCTCCAGGTAGAAGACCGGGGTCGAAGCTCCGCCGATCGCTTCCCCGACCCGCTCGTACGTTGCGGCGTCCGCGAAGTCGCCGCTCACATAGGACAGGCGCTCCGCGAAGCGATCGAACACCTTCTGGTCCACCTTCTGGCCGGTTCCCTCGATCGACGCGCGCGCGCGTTCTTTGAGCTGGTCGTCGGTCCAGTCGTCGACGGCGATGCCGACGATCGGGCAGTCGAGGAGGCCGCGGGCCTCGAGCCGGTAGAGCGAGTGAAAGGTCATCACCCTCGCCAGGTCTCCGGTGATGCCGAAGACGACGAGAACGTCGGCCGGCTGGGGCTTCTCGCCGCGCGCGGCGGACGCTGCCCGTTCCGGCGCGGCGGTTCCGGATGCTTGTGCCATGTCTCCCACCTCCGAGATCGGTGGCCCAACGACTAGAACCGTGGCTGCGCTGTCATGTCATCCAAGCGGGATGATGTGCGCGAGCCGCCGGAGCGTTGTGATCACACCCATCGCCGTGAGGGCGCTCGACTTCAAGACGCGCCAGTACCTGAAGGGGAGCCTCTGGTTCCTCCCGCTGCTGGGCGGTATCGCAGGCGCCGTGCTCGGGCTGCTCGAGCCGGTCCTGACGCGCGGGATCACGGTCCCGGAGGCGCTCGAGTACTCGGCGTCGACGGCGAGCTCGCTCCTGTCGGCAATCGTCGGGGCAACGGCGGCGCTGACCGGCTTCGTCGTCACCGTCAGCGTCCTCGTCGTCCAGATGGCGACGAACACCTTCTCGGCCCGCTACATGCGCCTCTGGTACCGCGACAAGGTCCTGCAGGTCCTGCTGGCGATGCTGGTCGGGACGTTCACCTTTTCCTTCACGCTGCTGGCGGGGGTCGAGGAGAACTCCGTCCCGAACGTCGGCGTCACCGCGACCGGCGTCCTGATGGCCGCCGACATGTTCCTCTTCCTCTTCTTCCTCGACCGCTTCGTCCACCGGCTGCGACCGGTGGCCGTCGCGGCCATCGCCGCCGCCGCCGGCAGGAGCGCGTTCGACGCCGCCGTCCGCGCGACGCGCGGACCCGACGCGCCCGAGATCGTGCGCGGGCCGCTGGAGTTCCCCGACGAGCCGACGATGGTCGTGCGCACCCGCGGCGCCGGCTCGATCCAGGCGATCGACGCCACGCGGCTCGTCCGTTTCGCCCAACAGCGTCGCTGCACGCTCGTGCTCAACCACGCCGCAGGAGACTTCGTTCCCGCCGGTGTGCCTGTGATCCGCGTCTACGGCGGTGAGCCCGACGGCGAGCGGGACGAGAACAGGCTTCGAGGGATGGTCGTCCTCGGCGTCGAGCGGACGATCGAGCAGGATCCCGCCTTCGCCGTGCGGATCATGGTCGACATCGCGATCAAGGCGCTCTCGCCGGCGGTCAACGACCCGACGACCGCCGTGCAGGTGATCAACCATCTCGGCGACCTGCTGCACCGGATCGGCGCAACCGACTTCCAAGCGGAGCCCGCGCGGAGAGCGGGGACGGGACGCGTCCTCGTCGCCGTGCGCGGCTGGGAGCGAGTATCTCGCCCTCGGCGTGACCGAGATCCGCGCGTACGGGGCCTCGTCGGTGCAGGTGGCGCGGCGGCTGCGCGCGATGCTGGAGGAGCTCCACGGCGCGGTGCTGCCCGAGTACCGCGCTTCGGTCGAGGACGAGCTTGCCCGCCTCGACGCGGCCGTTGCTCTCGCGCTCTCGTCGTCACCCGATTTCGACCGCGCCCGCAAGGCCGACCGGCAGGGACTCGGGGGCGCGCCGCCGCTCTAGGCTCCGGCTCCGTTCGGTGACGGGTCGACCGGCTCGACGTCGAGCGTCAGCCCGTCGATGGCCACGACGCGCACGATCGTCCGCTCGGGAAGCTCCGAGCTCGAGCGCGCCTCCCACAGCTCGCCGAGGACGCGGATCTGCCCCACCGGCGCGAGCGGCGTCGTCACCTCACCCGTGGCTCCGATCAGGTTGTCGACCCCCGTCGCCACCTTGACGCGCCGCATCCGGCGCTGCCAGTACGTGATCTCGACGACACCGCACGCGAGGCTGACGACCCCGCCGACCACGTTCCACGGGTCGGGGAGGATGAGGAAGAGCAGCAGGGCGAGCGCGAGGAACATCGTCTCGATCATCCGCCGCCGCTGTCGCCGGCACATCATCCCCTCTGGGCGATGAGGTGCGGGCCGCGAGTCGGGACGATCTCCTGACACGCGCCACGACCAGGAGGCACCGAATGAGCGAAGGGCCGCAGCTGCGACGAGACGTCCTGCCGATCCCGGACAGGACGCCGGTCGGGTTGACCACGTACGACGCGAAGGATCCGGCGACGTCCTTCCCGCCGATCGAGCCGCTGCGCCCGCCGGAGGGCGCGCCGAACGTGCTCGATCGTGCTGCTCGACGACGTCGGCTTCGCCGCGTCGAGCGCCTTCGGCGGCCCGTGCGACACGCCGACCGCCGAGCGGCTCGCCGCGAACGGCCTCAAGTACAACCGCTTCCACACGACGGCGCTCTGCTCGCCGACGCGCCAGGCGCTGCTGACCGGCCGCAACCACCACGCGGTCGGCATGGGCGGGATCACCGAGATCGCGACCTCGGCGCCCGGCTACAACTCGATCCGCCCGAACACGTGCGCGCCGCTCGCCGAGACGCTGAAGCTGAACGGCTACTCGACCGCGCAGTTCGGCAAGTGCCACGAGGTGCCCGGTCTGGGAGACGAGCCCGATGGGGCCGTTCGACGCGTGGCCGACCGGCGGTCGGGCTTCGAGCACTTCTACGGCTTCATCGGCGGCGAGACGAACCAGTACGCGCCCGCGATCTACCGCGACACCGTCCCGATCGAGCCAGACCGAAGACGCCGGAGGAGGGCTACCACTTCACCGAGGACATGACCGACCAGGCGATCGACTGGGTCCAGCAGCAGAAGGCGCTGATGCCGGACAAGCCGTTCTTCGTCTACTTCGCGCCCGGCGCGACGCACGCGCCCCACCACGTGCCGACGGAGTGGTCGGACAAGTACAAGGGCCAGTTCGACGACGGCTGGGACGCGCTGCGCGAGCGGACGCTCGCGCGGCAGAAGGAGCTCGGCGTGATCCCGGCCGACGCGGAGCTGACGCGCGCGCCCGGCCGAGATTCCCGCCTGGGACGACATGCCCGACGACCTGAAGCCGGTGCTCGCGCGCCAGATGGAGGTCTACGCCGGGCTTCCTCGAGCACACCGACCACCACGTCGGCCGGCTGATCGACGCGCTGGACGAGCTCGAGATCCTCGAGAACACGCTCGTCTACTACATCATCGGCGACAACGGCGCCTCGGCCGAGGGTACGCCAACCGGTTGCTTCAACGAGCTCGTCGTCCTGAACGGCGCCGTCGGGCTCGAGACGACCGAGTTCATGGTCTCGCAAGATCGACGAGTTCGGCACCCCGACGGCGTACAACCACTACGCCGTCGGCTGGGCGCACGCGATGGACACGCCGTACCAGTGGACGAAGCAGATCGCGTCGCACTGGGGCGGCACGCGCAACGGGACGATCGTGCACTGGCCCGCCGGGATTCGAGGCGAAGGGCGAGATCCGCTCCCAGTTCCACCACGTGATCGACGTCGCCGCCACCGTGCTCGACGTCGCGCAGCTTCCCGAGCCGCTGAGTGTCAACGGCGTCCAGCAGATGCCGCTGCACGGCGTCTCGATGGCGTACACCTTCGACGACGCGGGCGCCGACGACCGGCACACGACGCAGTACTTCGAGATGTTCTGCAACCGCGGCATCTACCACGAGGGCTGGACCGCGGTGACGCGGCACAGCATCCCGTGGGTGTGCCACCGAGTCGCCCGCCTTCGACGACGACGTCTGGGAGCTGTACGCGCCCGACGACTGGACGCAGGCCCACGACCTCGCGGCCGAGCAGCCCGGCAGGCTGCGCGACCTGCAGCGCCTGTTCCTGATCGAGGCCGGCGAAGTACAACGTGCTGCCGCTCGACGACCGGCGCTTCGAGCGCTTCAACCCGGATCTCGCCGGCCGGCCGCAGCTCATCCACGGCACGTCGCAGATCCTCTTCGGGCGGCATGGGACGGCTGTCCGAGAACTCGGTCCTCGTCGATCAAGAACAAGTCGCACGCGGTCACAGCCGCAGATCGACGTCCCCGACGGCGGGCGCCGACGGCGTCATCCTCGCCCAGGGCGGCGCGTTCGGCGGCTTCGCGCTCTACGCGAAGGACGGCAAGCCGGCGTACTGCTACAACCTCTTCGGCCTGCAGCGATTCAAGGTCTACGGCGAAGACACCGTCCCTGCGGGCGAGCACCAGGTGCGGATGGAGTTCGCCTACGACGGCGGCGGGCTCGGCAAGGGCGGCGACGTCACGCTCTACGTCGACGGCGAGCAGGTCGGCGAGGGGCGGGTCGACGGCACCGTGCCGATGCTCTTCTCGGCCGACGAGACGACGGATGTCGGCAGCGACACCGCGACGCCGGTGAGCGACGACTACGGGCCTCGGGACAGCGAGTTCACCGGCAACGTCCAGTGGGTGCAGATCGACATCGACGAGGCCGCAGAGGACACGGACCACCTGATCGGGCCGGAGGAGCTGCTCCGCGTCGCGATGGCCCGGCAGTGAGGCGGGCCAGGTGACCTACGCGGGCGTGCGCTCGTAGCTCACGCGACGGCGCAGTTTGCCGTCGTCGGCCGGGTCGAACCAGATCGAGATCAGCACCGCGCCGCGTTTCGCCGGAGACTCGACCAGCTCCGCGTACTCGAGCGCAGCGGCGCTGCCGCGGTCCGCGATCGCGGCGAGAGCGTCGGCATTCGCTGCTCGTTCGGCGGCGGCGTGCGCCTTCTCCCAACAACGGACCTCGGCGTGAAGCTCCTCGCCGTCGTCGCGGCGGATTCGGTAGTCCACCGCCCAGCCGTCCTGTGAAGGCGTCGTCAGGTCGTGGGTCTCGACCACTTCGGCCATTGAGCCACCGTACCCGCTGGCGTAACGTGCGGCCCTCCGCATGCTCCACGCCTCGATTCAAGTAGTCCTCTATGGCCTCGTGGCGGGTCTCACCGCGGTCGGGTTCGCCGCGACGCTGGCCGTGATGCCATCCGGACGACTGAAGGCGCTTGGCTTCGGGGCCGGTTTCGTCGGAGCGCAGATCCTGACCTGCTCCGTGCTTGTGATCTTCGGCATCGCCGTTACGGGTTCGAGCGCGAGCCATCCCAATCTCCGGGCCGCGCTGGAGGTCGCGCTCGCGGTCGTGCTGATCGCCCTGGCCCTCGTTGTCCACCGGAGACCACCGAAGACCGACAGCGCAACCGCGCACGAACGCTCGAAGGCGCGGACGCAGGCGCTGGTCGAACGACTCAGCCGGTTGCGCGTCCTCACGACTGCTGTCGCCGGGTTCCTGCTCGGGATCGGTGGCCCGAAGCGGCTTGTAGTGACCTGCCTGGCCGCAGCGACAATCGTCACTGCGGGCCTCGGTGACGCTGACCAGACGGCGCTTGTCGCTGTGTACGTCACGCTCGCGACCGCGCTCGTCTGGGGTCCTCTGGTCATCTTCCTGCTTCTCGGCGAACGCGTCATCGAGCTGATGGAGGGTGCGCAGGGCGAAGTCGGTCGCCGACAGCCGCAGGTCACCTTCTACGCACTCCTGATCCTCGCCGCACTCCTCGTCCTCGACGCAGTGAGTGTTCTGCTCACCTAAACGCGCGTTCTGCCGGTTCTACGAGACCGTGGACGCCGATCGGAGCGTCCTGGTCCCGGCCCACTCGAGGACAGGCGCGAACCGTGCCGACGTGACGTAGGAAACCGCGACGGCGACGATCACGAGCGGCGTCAGGGCGAGGCCGTCGGCCGGAAGAAGCACGGTGACGAGCAGGGCCGAGGTCAGCGGCAGACCGAGCATGGCCACGGTCATCGCCCCGATACCCATCGCGGCGCCCGCAATCGCCGGTAGCCCGGGAAGGTGCGACAGGGTGATGCCGACCGCTGCGCCGAGGTACAGGGCGGGGAAGATGGGACCACCTCGGAAGCTGCTCAAGCAGGCGCTGTAGGCAAGGCCCTTGCAGACGATCACCAGCAGGAGTGCCCCGACTGTCCAGCTCTCGGCGTTCTCGATGAGCCCCGGCAGCGCGTCCTGGCCGGAGAAGAGCACCTCCGAGGAACTCCGGTCCGATCCCTCGGCAAACACGATCGCCAGCCCGCCGACGGCGAGACCGACGACCGGTGTCAGGAGCAGCATCCGGCGTTCGACGATGGGCCTGAGCAGGAGGGCCAGGATGCGGATCGCCGTGCCCAGTCCGGCGGCAGCGACTCCGATCCCGAGCGCCCAGAGGAACTCGGCGCCGTCGGGCGAGCCGACCGGCGGAATGTTGGGGACGGCGAGCGAGAACGTCCCGAAGCCGGTCCAGGCGTCCAGCCCGACGAAGATGAGCGAGCCGACGCCGGCGGCGAGCAGACCCGGGACCAGCACGACTCCCAGCAGGGGACCGCCGAGCCCGGACACTTCCATCATCAGAAACGCTCCGACGATGGGCGACCCGAGCAGCGTGCTGATTGCGGCGAAACTCCCCGCGGCCCCGATCACCATGCTCGCCCGAGCCGGGGCATCACGCTTGATCAGGTGCACCGCCAGCACGCCGAGGCCGCTGCCGATGGCGATCAGCGGCGCCTCGGGCCCGAGTACAGCCCCGAGGCTGAGCGTGGCGAAGGCCGCAACGACGATGCCCGGGAGCTCGATCGGAGGAACCGGCCCTGATGACTTGAATCCGTCCGCCGGCGAGTGACCGCCCGTTCCCGGCAGGTAGCGGATCGCGAGCGCCACGATCAATCCGCTCAGAGTGAGCAGTGGCAGCGGCCACCACATCGGCTCCCCGTCGAACCCCAGCTCCCCCGGGAGCGTTGCGTAGAGGTAGTGCTGAGCCGCGTCCACCCCCTTGAGGAAGAAGTACGCAGCCGTCGCTACCGGCACGCCGATCGCAGCGCCGAAGACCAGGAGCGCGAGGTAGCTGCGGCTCCTGAGGAGCTCCGCCGGATCGGGAGAAGTTCCAGGCGGTGGTGTGGGATTGGAGCTCATCGCAGAACCGTCCTCAAGAGCCGCACTGGAGGGTGCCCGCGATCACAGCAAGAAGCTACGCCTCTTGGCCGCCGCCGGAC
>CAVPJV010000002.1:0-316459 GCA_963705515.1 uncultured Gaiellaceae bacterium | reverse complement strand
ATCATGCGATGCGGATGAAGCCGCGTACGATCCGGCGATGGCGCCGAAACGACCGTCGACCGCGCCGCCGCCCGCCGCTTCCTCGTCCGCCGCCACCTGCTGGCGCCGCCCCGGTCGCTGCCCGCCGACCCGGCGTCGGTCAAGGTCGTCGTCGAGCGGCTCGGCTCGCTCCAGTTCGACCCGCTCGACGTCACCGGGCGCAACCACGACCTCGTGCTCGCCGCGCGCATCGAGGGCTACGCCCGCGCCTGGACCGACGACCTCCTCTATCGCGAGCGCTGGCTGTACGAGGCCTACAACAAGGGCCTCTCGCTGCTCCCGACCGCGGAGCTTCCCTACTACCGGATCGGCTGGGACCGGTATCAGGCGTCGAACGGCTTCGGGAAGATGGACGACCACGCCGAGCTGGTGGAGGAGCTGCTCGACCGGATCCGGCAGGAGGGGACGCTGTCCTCGACCGACGTCGAGCCGCGCGCGTCGATCGACTGGTACTGGCGCCCGACGAACCAGGTGCGCGCGATCCTCGAGGCGCTCTCCCTGGCCGGTGTCCTGGCGATCTCCCGCCGCGACGGCAACCGGCGGCTGTACGACCTCTCGGAGCGGCTCTTCCCGGCCGAGCTGCTCGCGCGAGCGGCGGACGGAGGACGAGCAGCGCCGGCACAAGCTCCTGTCGCGCTACCGCGCCCACGGCCTGCTCGGGACGCGCGGCGGGAACCAGGAGGTCTGGATCGGCACCGCGCCGACGGCGGCCGAGCGGTACCGCTTCCGCGACGAGCTGATCGCCGAGGGCGTCCTGCTGCCGGTGTCCGTCGAGGGCGTCAAGGGCGATCGGCTGATCCTGGCCGAGGAGGCGCCGATGCTGGCGGAGGCCGCCGAGCTCGCCGAGCCCGGCGTCGCGTTCCTCGCGCCGCTCGACCCGCTCGTCTGGGACCGCGAGCTCCTGCGCAGCCTGTGGGACTTCGACTACGTCTGGGAGGTCTACGTCCCGGCGGCGAAGCGGCGCTGGGGCTACTACGTGCTGCCGCTGCTCTGGGGCGACCGCTTCGTCGGGCGGATCGAGCCTCGGATCGAGCGCAAGACGGGCACGCTCCGCGTCCTCGGCCTCTGGTGGGAGGACGGCTTCGACCCGCTCGGCGAGCCCGGCTTCGTCGACGAGCTCGCGGCCGCCCTGCGCGCGCACGCGGCGTTCCTCGGCGCGACGAAGATCGTCCTGCCGCGGACTGCGCGGCATCGCGCGCTCGTCGGGGAGCTGCGCGGCCGGATCGCGTAGCCTCACTGAGGGTGCCTGACAGGACACGGTGAAGCGGCGCGAGATTCGTTCATGGCTCATGGACATGGACGGCGTGCTGGTGCACGAGCAGAGCGCGATTCCGGGCGCCGACCGCTTCCTCGAGCGGTTGCGGGAGAAGGGCCTGCCGTTCCTCGTCCTGACGAACAACTCGATGTACACGCGGCGCGACCTGGCCGCGCGGCTGCGCGCGATCGGGCTCGACGTGCCCGAGGAGGCGATCTGGACGTCGGCGCTGGCCACGGCGAACTTCCTGGCCGGTCAGCGGCCCGGCGGCACGGCGTTCGCGATCGGCGAAGCGGGCCTGACGACCGCGCTCCACGACGCCGGCTACACGCTGACGGAGCGCGATCCCGACTACGTGGTCCTCGGCGAGACGCGGACGTACAGCTTCGAGCGGATCTCTCAGGCGATCCGCCTCATCGCCCTGGGCGCCCGCTTCATCGCCACCAACCCCGACCCGACGGGACCGACGCCCGACGGGCCGCTGCCGGCCACCGGCTCGGTCGCGGCGCTGATCAGCCGCGCGACCGGCGTCGATCCCTACTTCGTCGGCAAGCCGAACCCGCTGATGATGCGCTCGGCGCTGAACGCGATCGACGCCCACTCGGAGACGGCCGCGATGGTCGGCGACCGGATGGACACCGACGTCGTCTCCGGCCTCGAGGCGGGCATGCACACCGTCCTCGTCCTGACCGGGATCACCTCCAGACCGGAGGCCGAGCGGTTCCCGTACCGGCCCTCGCGCATCGTCGACTCGATCGCCGACCTGATCGACGAGCTCGGCTAGAGCCGCTACGCCCTCTGCTCACCGCCTGCCGGTCTCGGAGTCCTTCCGGGTAACCGCCGCGTGAACCAGAACGAGAGCACCGCGAGGAACGCGACTGCGAGCATCGACGTCTTCAGCGCGTCGAGCTGGGCGTTGCCGTAGTCGGCTGTGACAGCGTCTGCCTCGGCCGGGGCCAGCCCGGCGTCGAGCAGCGCCTGGTGCGCCTGCTCGGTCGTGACGATGGCGATGCCTTCCTCGGTGGCGGCCGCGACCTGCGTCTTCACGTCGGCACGGCAACGCCGGGTTCTCCTGGATCCGCGAGTTGAACCCGTTCAGCAGCCCGAGCAGCAGCACCGAGCCGATCAACGCCGTGCCGAGGGACGCGCCGAGGTTCTGCGCAGTCCCCTGCAGGCCACCCGCCTCGTTCGTCTCCTCCGGAGGGACGGAGGACATGATCACGTTGCCGAGCTGCGACATGAGGAGCCCGGCGCCGATCCCGAAGAAGACGAGCGACACGGCGAAGGCCGTCCCGTTCAGGGTCACGTCGATCGTCCCGACGAGCACGAGCGAAGCGATCGCCATTGCGCCGAGGCCGACCTGGACGACGGCCCGCGGCCCGAACCGCACTGCCACCTTCGGCCCGATGAGCGCAGCGGCCAGCATCGAGATCGACATCGGGAAGAGCCGCTTGCCCGTCTCGAACGCGTCGAAGCCGAGCACGACCTGGAGGTACACCGGCAGGACGAAGAACGTGCCCATCACGATCAGCTGCTGCGCGGAAAGCGAAGAGAGCCCGCCGCGCAGCGTCTCGATCTTCAGCAGCGCGCGGTTGAGGAGCGTGCTCCGGCCGAGCCGCTCGCGGCGCTCCTCCCAGGCAAGGAAGCAGCCGAGGACGACGAAGCCGCCCATGATCAGGAACGGCACCAGCGAGAATCCGAACGGCGTGATCTCGTGCCCGTCGATCGTCGGCGCGTCGATCGGCCTGATCCAGCCCCAGGTGCTGCTCTTCAGGATCCCGAACACGATCAGTCCGAGCGCGACCGCCGAGAGCGCGGCGCCGCCGTAATCCAGCTTCGGCGCCTGCTCCGGCTTGGGCGCGCGCTTCATGCGCCGGTGGACGATGAGCACCGCGATCACGACCACGACCTCGCCGACGAAGACGTACCGCCAACTCCAGGTCGTCGTCACGTAGCCGCCGATCAGCGGCCCGGCGGCGATCGCCGCACCCGCGGCGCCGCCGATCATCCCGTAGGCGAACGCGCGCTCCTTGCCCTCGTAGTTCGCGGCGGTCAGCGCGGCGATCGCCGGGATCACCAGCACCGCGCCGAGCCCCTCGATCCCCGACCAGCCGATCAGCAGCACCGTGAGGTTCGGGCTGAGCGACGTGATCAGCGAGCCCAGCCCGTACACGGCCAGGCCGAGTCCGAATGCCCGGTCGCGACCGAGGATGTCGCCGAGCTTCGCGCCGACGAGCATGAACGCCGCCATCACGAGCGTGTACATCGTGATCGCGCTCTGCACGCCGGTGACCGTCGTGTTCAAGTCGGCCACGATCTGCGAGATCGAGACGTTCATCACGCTCGAGTCCAGCACCATGATGAACTGGGCCGACGCGAGGATGACCAGCGGGAGCCACTTGCGCATCACGCGACTCTAAGGGCTAGACGCGCCGACCGAGGGCCCGGCGAAGCGCTCACAGGAACGAGCCCAGGGTGCTCCAGAGCTTGCTCTCGAGCCGCTCGCGCCGGCCTTCCGGCGGCACGCCGCGCTGGGAGCGTGCGATGTCCGGCTCGAACAGCCGCTCCTCGATCAGCTCGGCCGTCTCGGCGCTCTGCGCGAGCATCGTGATCTCGTTGTTGCGGTAGAGGGCCCAGGCGTCGAGGTTGACGGTGCCGAAGCTGACGACGTCGTCCGCGACCACGACCTTGGCGTGGACGACCGTGCCCGGAAGCTCCCAGAGTTCGACGCCGGCGGCGGCCAGCTCACCGTAGTAGTGCTTCAGGGCTGCCGTCGCCTGTGCGTTGTTCGACGTCGCCGACACGACGAGACGCACGGCGACGCCGCGCTTCGCCGCGGCGAGGATCCGGCCGATCATGTCGGCGTCGGTGATGTACGGGTTCATCACATCGAGCCGCCTGCGGGCGCCGTCGATCTGCTCGCGGATCGCCTGCGACGCTGCGACGTGGCCGCCGGGGATCACCTGCGCGAGCGCGATCGGCGTCGAGCCCTCGTCGTCGGGTGCGGGGAAGTAGGCGGAGAGGTCGGCTCCCAGCGGGCCGCCGTGACCGCGAAAGCTCGTCAGGAAGGCGGCCTGCGCCTGTCGCACGACGGCGCCGGTGACGCGAACCATCACGTCGTGGAAGCCGCCGTTCTGGAAGTGGTCCTCGATCCCGGCTCCGCCCGTCCAGGCGACGGCGCCGTCGATCACGTACAGCTTGCGGTGGTCGGCGCGGCCCACCTCGTCCTGGCGCCAGTCGATGTGCTGGCCGTCGGGGTAGAGACCGTCGCGGTCGAGCGGGAAGACGTCGTTGACGACGATCTGCGCGCCCGCCCCGGCCAGGCCGGTGAACATCTCGCGTGCCTCCTCGTACGGCCGCGAGCCGAAGCTGTCCACGATCACCCGCACCTCGACGCCCTCGGCCAGCTTGCGGCGGAGGAGCGCGGCCATCTCCATCCCGACCTCGCCCTCGCGCCAGCCGAACATGAGGATGTGCACCGACGACTGCGCCGCTTCCACGTCCGCAAAGATCCGCGGGAAGAAGCTCGCACCCTCGACCAGCGGCTCGATCGTCGCGGCGGTAGACCACGCGAACGGCAGCGCCGCATCGTGCGGGCGGGTGCCGTCGCGGGCCACGAACGCCTCGGTCGCCGCCTGAGCACCGGCAGACGTGACCGCGTCGGCCGGCGGCGGCCAGCTCGGCCGCTGGGTGATCCCGAGCACCTGCCGGTAGACGACGACGAACAGCGCCGCGAACGCGAGCCCTGTGATCGCCGGCCAGCGGCGCCGCCGGGGGCGCTGAGCGGGAGTGGTAGCGTCGTCAGCCATGCCCGACCCTAACCCGCCCAGCGGCCGCGAGCTGCAGCGGCGGCTCGTGTGCCGGATCGCTGTCGCCGCCGTCCTCGTCGGCGTCTTCGTGACGTGGGTCGCCGACGGTCCGGTGAGGCTCGACGGGACGCAGGGGCCGAACGACGGCTGGCTGGCGGCGATCGTGGCGGGCCTCGCGCTGCTGTGGATCCGGATGCTCGAATCCTGGCCGGGCGTGATCGGCGTGCTCGGCAGCGGGCTCGTGATCGGCTGGACGGCGCTCGAAGACTGGCTGGACACACGCGCGGTGATCGGCGCGTCTCCCCGTCTCGGACTCGTTCTCGTGATCGCGGGGAGCGTCGCCCTGACGGTGGTCGCAATCGTCCAGGCCGTCGAATTGGCGCGGGAGCTCAGGCACCGGGCGGCCGAACGCGCCGCCTGACGGCCTGAGCCCGCCGCTCCGCGCCGACCATCCAGCGGTGGAACTCGACGCCGCAAAGGACTCCGAGCGCGACCGCCGCGATCGCGCCGATCACGGCGAAGACGTCGGCCCCGGAGGCGGTGTCCGGAAAGGCGAGGAAGGTCGTCAGTCCGATCAGCCCGAGTGAGCCGGGCACGAGCAGCCAGAACCCCGGGAGGAACATCGCATACACGGGCATCGTCGACTGGAGCCGGGCGAGCTGGTACGCGACGGCCGTCATCACGACGGCCCCGACGAAGCCGCTCGAGTAGGCGCCGAACAATGCGTCGCCGAGGACCTGGCCAGTCCACGCGGCGTAGAGGACGACGAGCAGCGACAGTAGTGAGCCGGGCGGCGTCGAGTGGGCGACCGTGACGCCGACGGCGAAGACGAGCACGCCGAGCCAGGGCGCCCAGTCGCCGAGCAGCGCGTCGGAACTGGAGAACGCGCGCTCCGGCGGCACTCCGGCGGCGCTGACGCCCGCGACGATCCCGAACGCGATCAGGCCGAGCTGGGTGGTGGCCCAGACAAGCCGGCTGGAGCCGGAGATCATCTGGCCCTCGGTCAGCTCGAGCACGGCCGTGGTCAGCGCGACGCCGGGGATGAACACGACGAGGGCGGCGATCATCGCCCGCAGGCCGGGATCGGTGACCTCGTACTTGACGGCCAGGGCGGTCAGCAGCGCAACCGCGAACGCGGCGAGGAAGGGCATCAGCACCTCGAGCGAGCGCCGCCCGCGCGCGAGCAGGCGTAGCACGCCGACGACGGTGCCGAGCACGGCGGCGGCCGCGACGTCGCGCGGCGCCGGCCGCAGGATCAGCGCGATCCCGATCGTCAGTGTCGTGTAGCCGAGCACGCTCGCCAGCGGCCCGTAGCGGCTGCCCGTCGCCCGGATCTCCTCCAGCCGGGCGATCCCGGCCTCGGGAGCGATCGCCCCCCGCTCCGCCTCCTCGGCGAGCCGATGGACCGCCGCGATCTGGTCGAGCCGCGGCGTCGCCGACAGCCGCTTCGTCGGCTCGATCGTCGCGGCCTCGCCGCGGCCGAGTGTCAGGAAGAGCGAGGTCGGGAAGACGCTGAAGCGCGCCTCTTCGAGCCCGTAGGCGCGGGCGATCAGGGCGAGGCGCAACTCGATCGCGTCGACAGTTTCGCCGATCGCGCTGAGCGCCGCGCCGAGATCGGCGAGGAAGAGCAGGAGCTCGTTTCCGGGTGCCTGGGCCGCACGCGGGTCTTCGGCCACCTAGGCCGCCGTGGCATCGGGATCGGCCGCGGGCGTGCCGCGGCTGCGCTTCCAGACGAAGTCGAGCATCACGGCCAGCGCGGAGATGGCCACGATCGCGATGAATGTCTCGGGAGCGTTGCGCAGCGTGTCGACCGCGAAGAAGGCGAGGACGACAGCTGTCGCCGCGATCCCTGCGAGCACGATCAGGGCGTTCGCCCCCGTGTCCGCACGCCGCCGGTAGGCGGCGACGCCGACGAGGAGGAAGATCACGAGCGAGCATGCGCTCCCCACCGACGCGATCGCAGAGAGATCGACGAGGTTGCTGACGACGAGCACGATTCCGGCCGTGATCAGCATGCCCGCGTGCGCGCCGAGCCGCGAGCCCGGCCCGAAGAACGGCGGGAACTGACCAACGCCCGCGAGCATCTTCGTCAGACCGCCCGAGGCGTACAGAGTCGCATTCACGGACGACGAGGTCGCGAGCAGCGCCGCGATCGCCATCATCGTGAAGCCGGCGTCCCCGAGCGTCGGCCGCGCGGCCTCGGCGATCGCCGTCTCGCCGTAGCCGATCACCTCCGGGACGGTGAGCGTCCCGAAGACGCCGAGAGCGATCAGGACGTACAGCACCGTCGTGACGCCGAGCGCCGCGTACATGGCCTTGGGCAGCTCACGCGCGGGATCGCGCAGGTCGCCCGCCGTGAAGGTGATGACACTGAAGCCGAGGTAGGCAAAGAAGGTGAGGGCGACGCTCGCGATGATGTCGTTGAACGGCGGATAGCCGCTGAACGCGAGCAGGTCGAGGTCGATGTCAGCCAGCGTGACGACGATGAAGACTGCGAAGACCGCGAGCAGAACGACGACGATCAGCGACTGGGCGCGGTCGACGATCCTGGAGCCGACGATGTTGATACCTGCCATCGCGAGCACGATCAGCGTGGTGAACAGATTGTCCCAGCCCGCCGCCGCGTCCTCCCCGATGAAGAGGGACGTCGCGTAGCTCCCGAACGAGACGGCGACCATCGAGCAGACGATCACGATCGCGGCGAAGTAACCCAGCCAGGAGGCGATCCCGACCATCCGTCCGTTGCCGAACCCCTCGATCAGGTACGCGATGATTCCGCCCGACGAGGGGAAGCGAACGCCCATCTTGACGACGGTGTAGCCGAGCAGCGCGGAGACGATCCCGGCGAGCAGGAACGAGAGCCAGACGGCGGACCCGGCGACCGACCCGGCCTCGCCGAGCAGCGCGAAGATGCCGGCGCCGACCATGGCGCCGATGCCGAGGAAGGCGGCGCCGCGGACGCTCACGCTACGGGGCGGTTGTCGTGGTCGGCACCGGCGGTGCCGGTGTCTGATCGCCGAAGAAGAGATA
The DNA here is from genome assembly GCA_963705515.1 of uncultured Gaiellaceae bacterium. Taxonomy (GTDB): domain Bacteria; phylum Actinomycetota; class Thermoleophilia; order Gaiellales; family Gaiellaceae; genus Gaiellasilicea. The sequence goes on along the minus strand of CAVPJV010000002.1, from coordinate 308,326 downwards.
GACGATCAGGCAGCCGACGAGCGCGGTGACGACCCACGCGATCTGCAGCGGCAGCTGGAACGAGTGGTCGACCACGCGCTTGCCGAGCGTCGTCGAGCCGGTCTGGTCGGCCTCGGCGGCGGCGATCTGCGTCCCGTTGGCGGGGAAGAAGAGGACGCCTGCGACGGCGGTCCAGAACGCGATCATGTAGCCGGCGCCGATGCCGAGCGCGAGCCCCAGCGGGACCATCGTCCGGGTCGCCGCCGATTGGCTCGTCGTCATGGCGGCGACGAGGAAGATCGCGACGGCGATCATGAATGGCCAGTTCTCGGCGAGGCTACCGAGAGCCATCACGATCGCGTCCTCGTTGTTGGCGATGAACGTGTCGGCCATCCACGCGATCCCGAACAGCGCGATCATCGCGATCATGCCGGACTTGAAGATCGGCGCGCTCGCGACGTCGCTCGCCTCCACGTGGCAGAAGATCAGGATGAGCGCCGCGGCCGTGAGCATGAACATCATGATGATCGGCGTCACCGACAGCGGCTCGACGCCGCCGCCCTCGGCCGGGATCGTCGGCCGGAGGCCCTCGAAGACGCCGAAGACGCAGATCGCGGCGACGGCGGTCAGGAAGATGGCAACGCTGCGTTTCGCGAAGGGCAGCAGCTCGATCTCGCCGGCCGGCGCCGGCGGCTGGATCTCGCCCGCAGCGAGCCGGCGCTGGAACTCGGCATCGTCGTCCAGATCCTTGCCGTGCGTGTTCATCACCAGCGCCATCGCGAAGATGCCGACGATGCTCGCCGGGACCGTGATCAGCAGCACGTCGACGATGTCGTAGCCGTAGACCTCGACGAGCGGGAGCATCGTCGCCATCGCGGCGGCGACCGGGCTCGCGGTGATCCCGAACGTCGACGCGACGGCGGAGCCCGCCAGTGCCCGCTCCGGCCTGATCTTGTTCGCGTACGCGAGCTCGTTGATCACCGGGATCAGGGAGAAGAAGGTGTTGCCCGTCCCGGTCAGGATGGTGAGCAGCCAGGAGACGTACGGTGCGGCGAAGTTGAGCGCTCTCGGGCGCGCGCGCAGGGCCTTGCTGGCGATCAGGACCATGTAGTCGATGCCGCCGGCGGCTTGCATGGCCGCGGACGCGGAGATCACCGCGACGATGATCAGCATCGCGCTCACGGGCGGCTCGCCAGGGGCCAGGCCGAAGCCGAAGACCAGGATGAGCGTGCCGACGCCGCCCCAGAGCCCGAGGCCGACCCCGCCGGACCGCACACCGAGGGCGATGAAGCCGATCACGAGCAGCCCCTCGATCGCGATCAGGATCCAGTCGGACGTACTCATCGCTCGGTCTCCTCGCGCAGTTGCGTGCAGGTGCTCGAGTTGTGCAGGGCGACCCCGAGCTCGGGATCGAGCTGCGTGATCTCGGCGATCGTCTGCGTCCCGCTGACGAGGACGGCGGCGATCGTCCGCGCTGCGTCCGTGAGCTGCTCGAGCGCCTCGTCGAGCGTCTCTGCTTCGTCGTCGAGGCCGTCCTCGGTCTCCTCGAGCTCGTCCTGAGCCGAGTTGGCCCAGTCCGAGACGCGCTCGGCCGCCTCGTCGCCTTGCGGCGAGTCGGGGACGCCGGCGTTGTCGATCCCCTCGACGAGCGTGTCCGTCGCCTCGACGGCCCGCTCGAGGCTCTTGCGGACGGAGCCCGTCCGCCCCTGCGGCGTCGCCGACTGCGGCTCTTCTCCCGTCGTGGATTGGGCGCTCGGGTCCCGCAGGTCGTCGACGATCACCTCGATCGTCCCGCGCCAGACGCCGACCGCACCGCAGACGTTCTGCGCCCACTCGCCGGCGGGAACCGTCTCGCCGCTCTCGTCGCGGCCGCCGATCGCGGCGGCGACGACGATCACGGCAAGAATGCCGACACCGGCGAGGATCCAGGCGAGAGGGCCGCGCACGAGTCGACCCTACTTCCCGGGCTCGGACATCTCGTCGAGGAAGACGACGAGCAGCTTCCAGAAGCGCTCGACGGTGGGGATGCTCACGCGCTCGTCCGGCGAGTGCGGGAACTCGATCTGCGGCCCGAACGAGAGCATGTCCAGGCCGGGAACCTTCGTCCCGATCACCGCCGTCTCGAGTCCAGCGTGCACCGCGGTGATGATCGGCGGCTCGCCGAACTCGCGCTCGTACGCACCGCGCGCGGCGGCGAGAGCCTTCGAGTCGAGATCGGGGCGCCAGCCGCCGTAGTTGCGCTTGACCTCGAGCGCGCCACCGCCGAGGCGCGCCGCGGCGTCGAGCGTCGCGATCACCTCGGGGAGCGCGGAGTCGTTCGACGAGCGCGTGAGGCTGTGCAGCGTCAGCTCGTCGCCCTCGGTGATCGCCTCGCCGAGCGAGGTCGAGGTCTCGACGAGGTCGTCGAAGTCGGGGCTGAGCGCGAGCGGGCCCGTGGGCACGAGCGCGATCGCGTCGAGCAGCGTCTTCGTCCCTGCGTCCGTCCAGGGGAGCTCCGCTGCTTCAGCGGGCTGGATGTCGACGGTGACGCCCGCGTCGGTCTTGACGTACGCATCGCGGATCGTCGCGGCCGCCGCGGCCACCGCGTCCCGGAAGGCAGGTTCCTGGTCGGCAGGGACTGAGCAGATCGCGACCGCGTCGCGCGGGATCGCATTGCGGCTCTTCCCGCCCGAGAGCGAGACGAGCCGGAACGGCACGGTCTCGCGCGCCTCGCGCAGCGCCCGTCCGAGCACCTTGACGGCGTTCGACCGGCCCAGCGCGATCCCGGTGCCGGAGTGGCCGCCGCTGCCGCCGCTGACGGTGACGCCGAGCGTGACGTGGTCGCCTTCCGGCTCCTCGCGCGGCGCCTTGATGCGGATCCAGGTGTCGGTGCTCCCAGCGCATCCGACCGTCAGCCGCCCGTCCTCCTCGCTGTCGAGGTTGACGAGGATCGAGCCCGTCACGAGCGCCGGATCGAGCGCGTTCGCGCCCTCGAGCCCGACCTCCTCCGCCACCGTCATCAGCAGCTCGAGTGGCCCATGCGGCAGCGACTCGTCCTCGACCAGCGCCATCATCGCCGCGATCGCGACGCCGTCGTCGGCCCCGAGCGTCGTGCCGTCCGCGGTCAGCCACTCGCCGTCCCGGACGAGTGCGATCCGCCCCTCGGCCGCGTCGTTGGGGCTCGACGGATCGCGCTCGCAGACCATGTCGAGATGCCCCTGCAGCGTCACGAGGGGGGCTCCCTCCCGGCCCGGCGTGGCCGGCACCCGGATGACGAGGTTCCTCCCCGCATCCTGCTGGAGCTCGAAGCCGTGCTGCTCGGCCCAGGCACGCACGTGCTCGATCACGGGCTCCTCGTGCCGAGACGGCCGTGGGATCTTCGTCAGCGCCTCGAAGTGTCCCCAGAACGATCGCGGCTCGAGCCCGCTCAGCACGGATGTCTCAGCGGCCATGTCCCTGCCCTAGGTGCTGAGCGCGTTGGCCTTCAGGACGTCGAACTCGTCCTGCGTGATCACACCGCGGTCGAGCAGTTCCTTCCCGCGCGCGATCTCCTCCGCCGCGCTGCCGGCCCCACTCGAGGCCGTCTGGCGCACGTACTCGTCGAACTGCTGCCGATCGCGTTGTGACCGCTCACGAGCCCGTTCCATCATCCCGTCGTTCTGCGTGATCAGGTAGACGAACACGCCGAGGAAGGGGACAAGGATCGTGAACAGGAGCCAGAGGGTCTTGCTCCAGCCCGAGATGTCGTGGCGGCGGAAGATGTCGAACCAGATCGTGAAGAGGAGCCAGAACCACATCACCCAGATGAAGAACACGAGCAGCGACCAGAAGAAGTCGAAGAAGGTGTAGTCGGCGATGAGCATCGGTCTCTCCTGCGTCGGGGATACGGGACTGACGGCGGGCTCGCTCCGACAATCTCTCAGATCACCTCCATGGAGGTCAAATGAGGATCAGAGCCGATTGCCGTACGGCCGACCAAGCACAAGCAAGAGCCCGGCGTATACTGACCCAGCGGAACGAGGAGGCGTGCTCACGGCCTCGGTGATCCGTTCGAACATGTCTCCAGCCGCAGCGCAGTCTTAACAAGGAGAGGTCATGGCAGTCGGCCCAGTCGACGTATACATCATTGGTTTTCCGGGCAATAAGTTCACGGGGCAGATCGCCCCGGCGATCTTGGAGCTCGTGGAGAACGGCACGATTCGAGTGCTCGATCTGCTCTTCGTGATGAAGGATGCAGATGGCGCCGTGACGTCACTCCAGGCAGCGGACATCGACGAGGAGGGCGCGGCCTTCCTCTCCATCGACGTCACGCAGCCGGGTGCATTGGGGCACGAGGATGCCGAGGAGGTCAGCGACGACCTCCCGGCGAACAGCTCGGCCCTCCTGATCGCGTTCGAGAACCTCTGGGCCGGGAAAGTGGTCGACGCCCTGCAGGCTGCGGACGCCGTGCTGATCGACTCGATCCGGATCCCGGTCGATGTCGTGGAAGCGTTCGAGGCAGGCTAGCCCACCCCCTTCGAGAGAGAAAGGTAACGACATGGGACTTGTACGTATGGCAGCTCGCACCGCCGTCGTCGCCGGAACCGCCACGGCCGTGTCCGGGCGTGTGCAGCGTCGTCAGGCCGCCAGGTACGACCAGCAGGACGCGCAGCAGTACCAGGAGGCCGCGCCGCCGCCGCCCCCGGCGCAGGACGACGCGACCGCGCAGCTCCAGAACCTGGCGAACCTTCACGCTCAGGGCGTGCTCACCGACGAGGAGTTCGCGGCCAGCAAGGCCAAGATCCTCGGAATCTGACCGGACACGCGGCGGGCCTGTGAGGCACGTCGAGGCGTACTCGCGGCTGGCAGGGGTCTACGACGAGATCGTCGTCGACCCCTGCCATGGCCAGTGGGCCTCGTTCCTGGATGAGCTCTGGAGTGCCGACCCGGAGGGCGTACGCGCCGTCCTCGATCTCTGCTGCGGCACCGGCCTGCTCGCGGCTGAGCTGATCGCTCGCGGCTACCGGGTCGTCGGCGTCGACGCGTCCGACGCCATGCTGGCCCTTGCTCGCGACCGCCTCGGCGCCGAGGTTGTGTTGAGCCGGACGACTCTTCCCGAGCTGACGGTCGACGCGGGCTTCGATGCGGCGGTCAGCACGTTGGACGGCCTCAACTACCTCACCCTGGACGACTTGCGGCTGACGATGGACGCGGTCGCCGGTTGCCTCCGGTCCGGAGGTTGGCTCGTCTTCGACCTCCACACCGACGCGATGATGAACTTCACCATCGCCAACCCGACCGTCGCGGGTCGGTCGGCGGGGAACGACTTCGTGATCAGCAGTGTCGTGGATTCGGGCACCCGCACCTGCGACACCACGATCGAGCTCACACCGCCCCGTGACGGTGAGCCCTTCAGCGAGCAGCACCGGCAGTACTTCCATGCGGATACGGATGTCCGTGCCGCGCTCCAGGACGCGGGCTTCGAGGTCACCGCGGTCGGCGAGGAGTACACGCACGAACCGGTGGACGCCTCGAGCCTGCGGGCGACGTGGACGGCACGGCGCCTCTCGACGTGACCATGCGCGGGGCGAGGAGCCCTGCAGAACAGGGCTCCTCGCAGAGCCGAAGGAGCTTCTACGTCCAGCCCTTGGTCCAGCCGTCGATCCACATGCTCGACGATCCCGTGCCGGCGGCGTTGAGCTTGCGCGTCTCGACCGTGCCGGTCGCGGCGCTGTAGATGAGCACTGCGCCGTCGCTCGACTGCAGGAACGGCGTGATCGCCGTCCACAGCCCGTTCCACGTCGCGCTGCCGAGGTGCTGTGACCCCTGGCCGTTCGCCTTGAACTGGCCGTAGGAGACCTCACCGGTCGTCGCGCGATAGGCGAGCAGGCGCACGGTGCCCTTGTGCTTGATCGGCACCAGGTGAGTCCAGCCTTCCGACCAGGCGCCCGACCACACGGTCGAGACCGACACGTTGCTCCCGCTGCCGGTCAGCGTGATCACCTTGGCCTGGCCGGTGCCGCCCTTGTAGAGCAGGACGTACTGCTTGCCGCCGAGCACGTAGGGCGTGAAGTGCGTCCAGCCCTTCGTCCACGTGTCGCCGTGGATCTTGGTGGAGCCGCTGCCGTCGGCTGCGATGCGGTCGATGTTCGCGTACCCGTGCAGCGAGTCGTACGTGAGCAGGTACGCGTTGGCACCGAGCGAGAACGGCGTCACGTGCGTCCAGCCCTTCCACCAGGTCCCCGACGACAGGGCGGTCAGGCCCTCCCCGTGCAGGTTCATGCGGTGGTAGCTGATCTTGCCCGTCGACGCCTGGTACGCGAACAGGTAGGTATTCGCTCCGAGCGTGAACGGGACAAGGTTCGTGTACCGCTGGCCGAGGTAGTCGGCCCAGGTCGTCGTCACACCCTTGCCGTCGTCGTCCAGGCGGACGATCTTCGCCAGGCCTGAACCCGAAGGATCGGCGTAGCCCGGCTTGTAGATCAGCTGGTAGCGCTCGCCGTTCTGCGTGAACGGGACGAACGAGTTGCCCGGGCAGTTGACGCTCGTGACCTCCTCGGCGTCGTCGGAGCCCCACGTGCCCCACGAGTCCTCGTCTCCCTGGTGGGTGTCGACGAGATGGCCGTTGAAGCTGACCCGGGTGAGCTCTCCGTCTCGCTCCTGGTTGTAGTGAAGATGCATGCCGTCGGCGCCACTGTTCGAGATCCGGCCGACCATCTCGCCCTGTGCGACGTGTTGGCCGACGGTCAGCGGCGGGAGCGACTCGAGGTGGATGTAGGCGGTCTCCCAGCCGCCGCCGTGGTCGAGGAAGACGCGGTGCTCGCCGTTGCCCGTCGTCGTCAGCTCCTTCACGGTTCCGGCCGCGGCGGCGAGCGCGGGCTCCCCCTCACTGATGTTGGTCCCCGCGAGGTCACGCTGAGCCATGTCCAGCGCGTCCGGGTCGTCCGGCCCCCAGTGCCCCGCGTACGTCGAGATGTCCCAGGTCTGCCCGCAGGGCACCGGCACCTGGAAGAGCGGCATCGGCCCGGCGGTCTGGGCGCTCGGCGTGGCGAGGAGGCAGCCGGCCGCCATCGCGGCGAGCGCGAGGAACGGACGCCGACCACGTCGTGTGACGGCTTTCGAGAACGACATCGTGATCTCCCTTCACTTGTGCGGGCGCGGAATGCGTCCGCTGCCCACACAACCCGGAAGTGCTGTCGTCCTTACGGAGCCGTCCCGATTGCGTTCCGCGTGCGGGGAGCAGTTCGGTCCGACATCATCGGGACATCTGAGAACGAAGGGAGTGCGACATGGAACGCGCGAAATTGCTCCGGCTCGGCGGCTACGCCGCAGGGGTGGTCCTGATCGTCTTCGGGATCGGGACGATCGCAATCGGGATCGCCGGGAGGAGCACGGTGGAGGACGAGCTCTCACAGGAGAAGATCGTCGGCTCGCCGGACATGAGCCCGGAAGGAATCGCGAGCGGAATCGAAGAGGCGAACCTGTCGGTGGACGCGCCCGACTGCGACGTCGCGGAGGAGCCGATCACGACGGGATCCGAGGCTCGCTGCTTCGCGCAGTACATGCGGATCCACGCACTCGAGTCCTCCGGCGGGCTCACCTACGCCGAGATGGGACGGTTCGTCTCCGCCTCGAATCCGGACGACCCTGCCGGCACGAGTGACGCGGCGGCCGCGGCGAAGGACGAGAGCGGACAACCGGTCTCGAACGCTGCCCGCAATACCTGGGTGACCGAGACCGCTCTCTCGACCGCGCTCAACATGTCCTACATGGCGACCGGGGTCGCGATCTTCAGCATCGTCGTCGGAGTCGCGCTGATCCTGGCGGGCGTCGGATTCATGCTCCTCGCATACTCCGTCTTCAGGGGAACGAGTCCGGAAACGAAGCCGGTGTAGCCGCACCACGCTGCGCCACCGCCTCTTGGTCTCGTTCCACGAACGCGGCTGGTCCGCTCGATGACGCGGACCGGCCGTTGGGAGAGAATGCTGCGATGAGCAGCGAAGCAGATCAGCTGAGCCGCCTGCGCGTTCTCGTCAACGCCGGCATCTCGCTCAGCTCCGAGCTTTCGCTCGATGCGCTGCTGCAGCGGCTCGTCGAGACCGCCGCGGAGATCACCGACGCCCGCTACGCAGCTCTCGGCGTGATCGACCGAACGGGCCAGGCGCTGGAGCGGTTCCTGACGACCGGGATCGATGCCGACACGCATGCCGCGATTGGTGACCCGCCACACGGGCGCGGCATCCTCGGCGTCTTGATTCGGGACGCGCAGCCGCTGCGGCTGCACGACATCGCCGACGACCCGCGCTCGGTCGGCTTCCCACCGAACCATCCCCCGATGCAATCGTTCCTTGGGGTGCCGATTGTCCTTCGCGGGGTCGCGTACGGGAACCTGTACCTGACCGAGAAGGCGGGCGGAGAGGACTTCAGCGACGAGGATTCCGAGCTTGCGCAGCTGCTCGCGGCGCAAGCCGCGGTAGCGATCGAGAACACCCGGCTGTACGAGAACTCGACGCGCTGGTTGCGCCAGTTCGAGTCCCTCAACGAGGTGGGAAACGCGCTCGTGTCGGAACTCGAGCTCGAGCCGCTCCTGAGTCTGGTGGCGCGGCGGCTGCAGGAGGTCGTCGACGCGAAGCTCGTCCTGATCGCGTTGCCGGAGGGTGGCGTGCTGCGCGTGGCCGCTGCCGAGGGCGAAAGCGCGTACGGCGTGCCCGGGATGGAGCTGGCGCTCGGCGCCTCGAAGGCCGGCCGCGTTCTCGAGCGCGGTCGAAGTGAGCGGGTCGACTCGTTGCTCGACGATCCGGAGGTCGACCAGCAGGCGACCCGGCGTATGGGCGTCCGCTCCGGGCTTTACGTGCCGCTGCTCGTGCGGGGGCGGCCGATCGGGATCGTGATCGCCCACGACAAGCAGGGGCCGACGCCAGCATTCGCCGAGGACGATCTTCGACTGGCTGAGGCGCTCGGCTCTCGTGCTGCGATCGCCGTCGACCTCTCCGAGCGCGTCAGCCGCGACTCCATCCGGCGTGTCGTCGAGGCGCAGGAGCTCGAACGAGCCCGCCTGGCGCGCGAGCTGCACGACGAGACGGGTCAGGCGCTGACGTCGATCCTGCTGGGCCTGAAGCCTCTGGAGCAGACGGCCGAGTCCGCCGAAGCGCGGGCAGCGCTCGAGTCCGTGCGCGAGTTGGTGATCGCGACGTTGCAGGACGTCCGGCGCCTCGCGGTCGAGCTCCGGCCATCCGCGCTCGACGACTTCGGCCTCGTCCCCGCAGTCGAACGACTGACGGACACCTTCCGCGAGCAGAGCGGCCTCCACGTCGACCTGGAGACACAGCTCGGCGAGGAGCGGCTCCCGACAGAAGCGGAGACGACGCTCTACCGCGTGATCCAAGAGGCGTTGACCAACGTGGTCAAACACTCGGCTGCTTCAAGGGTGAGCATCCTTCTGCGGCGGAAGAATGGCGCCGTCGTTGCGGTGGTCGAGGACGACGGAGCCGGCTTCGACCCCAGCGACACACGCGCCGACGCAATCGGGCTCGCAGGCATGAGCGAGCGTGTCTCGCTGGCCGGCGGCCGGCTGCAGGTGGAGTCGAGTCCCGGCTCAGGCACTACAGTCGTCGCTGAGGTGCCTTCGTCCTGAGCATTCGCGTCCTCATCGTCGACGACCACGCCGTCGTCCGCTCCGGCCTTCGCCGTGTTCTGGAGGCAGAGCCCGACATCGAGACCGTCGGCGAGGCGGCAACCGCCGAGCGCGCCGTCTTCGAGGCGATCGAGAACAAGCCGGACGTCGTGCTCCTCGACGTGATGATGCCGGGCACGACCGGGATCGAGGGCATGCCGGCGCTGCTCCAGGCCGTGCCGACCGCGAAGGTGCTCGTGCTCTCGATGCAGGACGACCCGCGGTACGTCCGCGAGGCGTTCGAGGCCGGTGCGGCCGGCTACGTGCTGAAGGAGGCGGCCGACACCGAAGTCGTCGGGGCAATCAGAGCCGTGGCCGCGGGCGAGCGCTATGTCCACCCCAGCCTCGGCGCGAAGCTCTTCGCCGCCGATTCCGAACAGCGACGCCGAGCCGAGCAGGACCCTCTGTCGGAGCGCGAGCGCGAGGTGCTGCACTTGCTCGCGCTGGGCCACACGAACCAGGAGATCGCGAAGCAACTCTTCATCTCCGTCCGGACGGCGGAGACCCACCGCGCGCACATCATGCAGAAGCTCCAGCTCGGGAGCCGAGCCGAACTGGTGCGCTACGCGCTTGCCGAAGGCCTGCTCGACCCGCAGCAGGACTAACTCGGCGACGCCTCAGTCGAGGTGCGGCGGGTGGAAGACGTCCTTGTGGTCGTGGTGGATGTGCGTAAACGGCCGGATCAGGCCGTAGAGCACGAAGAACAGCCCTGCGAGCACGATGGCGAAAGCGACGATGAGTCCGATGTTCATCACGAACCTTCCTTTCGTTCGTTAGTGCAGGTTCGCACTTGCCACAGCCCGCGCCATCAGTGGATCCCGCGATCGCACTACGCGGTTAACCGCAAATCGTCGGCGCGGAGCAGCCACGCCAGCGCGACGACGGCGACGAGGCTCGAGACGATGTCGTTGGCGATGCACCAGTCGCACACGGCGTCGATGACGGTCAGCTGCACGACGAGCAGGTAGCCGCTGAACGCGGCTGCTCCGAGCGCCAGCGCTGCCGCTGCGACGCGCGCGCTCGACGAGCCGACCACCGCCATGGCGCCGATGAGCACGTATCCGGCGACGCCGAAGGCAGCCACCGGCAGACCGACGAGCTCTGCGTAGCTGGAGCTCTGCACCGTCTCGCAGCCTCCGGTCGAGCAGATGAGGCCGGAGTCGGTCCAGCGCGACGTCAGCACGTAGCCCGCGACGGCGGCTCCTACGGCGGCGAGCCCGACCAAAGCCGCGCGAAGCACCCGGTCGCTCATGCCGCGAGGAGACGGTCCAGCACGAGCCGGAAGCTCTCCGGGTCCAGTCCATCGACGTCGAGACGCTCCAGGGTGGCGCCGGTTCGCCCCGCCTGGAAGGAGGGCGTCCCGGCAACTCGCGCGACGGTGGCGGCCGATCTCGCTGCCTCCAACTGGCGCTCGACCCAAGCAGAGTGCGTCCGGCCGAGCATCTGGTCCGTGTCGAGGCCGGTGCGCGCGAAGCTGTGCAGGACGTCGTCCGTGACCCAGCCAGAGTTTTCCGCGCCCTGACGGAGGAAGAGCCCGTGCACGACGTCCCAAAGCCTGTCCTGCTCGCCGGCAGCGAGGGCGGCCCTCAGCGCGGTCTCCGAGTCCGGGCCGAGAAACGAGAGGCCGCGGAGGACGACGCGCACTCGGCCGGCGCGCACATACTCGTCGACGATCGTCGGGAACGTGTCGCGCGACCACAGCGCGCAATAGGGGCACTGCAGATCGGCGTACTCGACGAGCGTGACCGGCGCCGTCGGGCTGCCGAGCACGATGCCATCCTGCGGGATGCCGCGGAAGAGCGGATCGCGCTCGACCGGTGCGGCGACTGCGGCAGGGACCGTCGGCTCGGCCGGGTCGGTGCTGCCGCCGAGCAGGCTGGCCGCGACGAGGGCGGCCGCGACCGCGACTGCGCCGACGAGAGCGGCGAGCACGGGCCTGACGGAGAAACGCCGGCGCTCCCGCCGTCGAGCGGGAGGCACCTAGCGCACCACCAACACGTCACACTCCGCGCGGGACACAACGTTCGCGCTCACTGATCCGAGCAAGGGCCGACCGTTCCCGCGCCCGATCACGACCAGGTCGGCGTCGAGCTCGAGCGCTTTCTCCACCAGTTGGTCCGCCGGCTCTCCCGTCGTCTCGTGGTAGCCGGCCTGGACAAGCCGTCGCTGCAGCAGCTTGCGTGCGTCCGCCGACACTGAGTGGTCGGACTCACTCGTGCGAACCGTCACGACGGCGAGCGTCGAGCCGTACCCGACGAGGTCGGCGGCGACGTCGAGGGCGCGGGTTGACGCCTCCGAGCCGTCGTAGCCGACCATGATCTTGCGGGCGCGTGTTGCCATGCTCGGAGGATCGCGGCAGCCGGCCGGAGCGGCGTCCGGAAGGAGCACGCGTCGCGCTGCGGAAAACTACCGATCGACGATGGCGCGCACGAGCCGTGCGACGATCACGTCCTCGCGCGCCGGCACGACCTCGACGGCGAACTCGCCGAGGAAGCGCAGCCGCGCGGCGACGGCCTCGTGGACGTCGCCGCGGTTCTCGCCGACGCCTCCGGAGAAGGCCAGGACGTCGATTCCGCCGAGCGCCGTCGCCATCGCGGCGACCGCCTGGGCGACGCGGTAGGTGTAGACGGCGAAGCCGAGCGGCTCGTCGAGCCCGCCGAGCGCGGCGAGGCCGGACTCGTGCTCGAGCGCCTCGTCGATCTCGGCCGCGCTCAGACCGTGCTCGCGGAGGAGGTAGAGGACCGCGCCGGGGTCGACCGAGCCGGAGCGGGTGGCCATCGGCACGCCCTCGAGCGGGCTGAAGCCCATCGTCGTGTCGACGGAGCGGCCGTCGAGGACAGCCGTCACCGAGCAGCCGCCGCCGAGGTGGCAGACGACAAGCCGACGCGCCAGAACGCGGTCGGCAACGGACGCCACCGCGAGGCCGTGGAACCCGTAGCGCCGGATCCCCCACTCCTCGCGCCAGCGCCGCGGGATCGCGTACGTCGACGCCTCGTCCGGCACGGTGCGATGGAAGGCGGAGTCGAACACGGCGACGTGCGGAAGGTCGGGGAGCGCCGCCTGCGCCGTCCTGATCCCGCGCAGCGCCGGCTCGGTGTGGAGCGGCGCGAGCGCGGCGAGCTCCTCGATCCGCTCGAGCACACCGGGGCCGATCACGGCGCTCTCGCCGAAGCTGCGGCCGCCGTGCACGACGCGGTGCCCGACCGCCTCGACCCCCTCCGACACTGCGTCGAGCGAGGGCAACGGCTCGGAGCGCTCCTCCTCGTCGACGACCGAGAGCTTGAGGCTGGTCGAGCCGGCGTTGACGACGAGGATGCGGCTCAGTGCGGCCAGGTCCAGTCGCGGATCTCGGGATCGTCGTCGCCGTGCGTGCGCGTCCATGCCCGTGCGGCCAGCCGCCGGTCGACCATCTCCTGGCGCAGGTGAGCGGCCCGCGCGGCCAGGCCGGGGACGCGGTCGATCACGTCGATCACCAGGTGGAAGCGATCGAGGTCGTTGAGCATGACCATGTCGAACGGCGTCGTCGTCGTGCCCTCTTCCTTGAAGCCGCGCACGTGCAGGTTGGCGTGATTCGTCCGCCGGTAGGTGAGGCGGTGGATCAGCCAGGGGTAGCCGTGGTAGGCGAAGATGATCGGCTTGTCGGCCGTGAAGAGCGAGTCGAAGAGCCCGTCGGAGAGCCCGTGCGGGTGCTCGGTGTCCGGCTGGAGGCGCATCAGGTCGACGACGTTGACCACCCGCACCTTCAGCTCCGGCAGGCGTTGACGGAGGATCGAGGCCGCTGCAACGGTCTCGAGCGTGGGAATGTCGCCCGCACAGGCGAGCACGACATCAGGCTCTCCGATCTCGTCGGTCGAGGCCCACTCCCAGATACCAAGGCCGCGGGTGCAGTGGAGGATCGCCTCCTCCATCGTCAGGTAGTCGAGGGCGGGCTGCTTGCCGGCGACGATCACGTTGACGTAGTTCCGGCTCCGCAGGCAGTGATCGGCGACGGACAGCAGCGTGTTCGCGTCGGGCGGGAGGTAGACGCGGATCACCTCCGCTTTCTTGTTCACGACGTGGTCGATGAAGCCGGGATCCTGGTGGGAGAAGCCGTTGTGATCCTGCCGCCAGACGTGCGAGCTGAGCAGGTAGTTGAGCGACGCGATCGGGCGGCGCCAGGGAATGTCCCGCGTCACCTTCAGCCACTTCGCGTGCTGGTTGAACATCGAGTCGACGATGTGGATGAACGCCTCGTAGCAGTTGAAGAGGCCGTGGCGACCGGTGAGCAGGTACCCCTCGAGCCAGCCCTGGCAGAGGTGCTCGGAGAGGATCTCCATCACCCGCCCGTCCGGTGAGAGGTGCTCGTCGACCGGCTTCGTCTCCGCCATCCAGGCCTTGCCGGTGGCCGCGAACACGTCGCCGAGCCGATTCGACGCCGTCTCGTCAGGGCCGAACAGGCGGAAGTTCTCGCCGTTGCGCCCGATCACGTCGCGGAGGAAGCCGCCGAGGACGCGGGTCGCCTCGCTGAACGTCCGGCCCGGCGTCGGGACGTCGACGGCGTAATCGCGGAAGTCGGGGAGAACGAGATCGCGCAGCAGGACGCCGCCGTTCGCATGCGGGTTGGCGCTCATGCGCCGGTCGCCCGCCGGGGCCTGCGCCGCCAGCTCCGGGAGCAGGCGGCCTTCGTCGTCGAAGAGCTCGTTCGGCCGATAGCTGCGCATCCAGTCCTCGAGCCGGTGCCGTTGCTCGGCGCTGTCGCGGACGCCGGCGAGCGGCACCTGGTGCGAGCGCCACGTCCCTTCGACCGGGACGCCGCCGACGTCGCGCGGGCCGGTCCAGCCCTTCGGCGTCCGGAGGACGAGCATCGGCCAACGCGGCCGCTCGACCTCGCCCTGCTCCCGCGCCGCCCTCTGGATCTCGGCGATCGTGTCGAGCGCGCGGTCGAGTGCGGCGGCGAAGCGCTCATGCACGGGTGCCGGCTCCTCGCCGTCGAAGCCGCCTGAGACGACGATCGGGTCCCAGCCGTAGCCCTCGAAGAGCGCCATCAGCTCGCGCTCCGGGATCCGGTCGAGCACGGTCGGGTTGGCGATCTTCCAGCCGTTCAGGTGCAGGATCGGCAGGACGGCGCCGTCGCGGCGCGGGTTGAGGAACTTGTTCGAGTGCCAGCTGGCCGCGAGCGGCCCGGTCTCCGCCTCGCCGTCGCCGACGACGCATGCGACGAGCAGGTCGGGGTTGTCGAAGGCAGCGCCGAAGGCGTGCACGAGCGCGTAGCCGAGCTCGCCGCCCTCGTGGATCGAGCCGGGCGTCTCCGGAGCAGCGTGGCTCGGGATCCCACCGGGGAAGGAGAACTGGCGGAAGAGCTCACGTAACCCCTCCTCCCCCTCGGCCACTTGCGGGTACAGCTCGCTGTACGTCCCCTCGAGATAGGCGTTCGCCACGTTGGCCGGCCCGCCGTGGCCGGGGCCGGTGACGAAGATCGCGTCGAGGTCGCGCGCCTTGATCGCCCGGTTCAGGTGCGCATAGACGAGGTTGAGCCCCGGCACGGTGCCGAAGTGGCCGAGGAGTCGCGGCTTCACGTGCTCCGGTTGCAGCGGCTCGCGCAGGAGCGGGTTGTCGAGCAAGTAGATCTGCCCGACGGAGAGGTAGTTCGCAGCGCGCCAGTACGCGTCGAGGAGCCGCAGCCCCTCCGGGGCGAGCTGCTGCGTGGTCGCGCTCACGGTACGGCCTCCTTCGGGTCGGATCGCGCGGCGAGGCGCGCCACGCAGACGTTCGGTCGCGGGAAGATCTCCAGCGCCTCGACCGACAGGCCGGAGCCGAGCTCGGCGAGCGCACCTTCGATCAGGCCACGGTGCACGGCGCAGACGATATGCGGGTTCGCCTCGGCGAGGTCGTGGAACGGGCAGCGGTGCATCTCGATCGCCAGCTCGCGCGCCTGCGGCTCGAACCCCTGCGCGTCGAGGATCTCGACGACTGCGTCGACGGCGACGGCCCGTCCGCGCCGCCCGGCAACGAGGCCGGCGCCCCAGGCGCGTCCCGCTCTCTCGCACGCGTCCGGTCCCGACGCGTCTCTGGAGAGCGTGCCGGCCAACACCGAGGCGAGCAGCCGGTACTCGTCGCCGCGGCCCGGCGACGCCGGCGCGCCGAGGCGGTAGAGCAGCCGCGGCCGGCCAGGGACGGAACGCGGCTCCGCGTCCGCGGTGACGAGCCCCGCGTCACCGAGGATGCCGAGGTGCCAACGGAGGGTGTTTGGATGCAACCCCAGCCGCCGGCCGAGCTCCGAGACGTCGAGCCCGTCGGGCGCGTCTTCGAGCTCGGCCACGATCCGGGCACGCCGCTCGTCGGCGAGCGCCCGGTGGCGCCTGGTGTCGGAGTCCGGCCGAGCGCTCAGTGCGACATCGTCCCCTTCGGGTTGCCGACCTTGAGCAGGCCGACCTGGCCGAGGTCGACGTCCGCGAACGCGTGCGAGACGAATGGGTAGAGGCCTTCCTCGTCGACCTTGACGTCGAAGACTGCGCCGCCGCCCGCGGGCACGATCACCGTCTGCACGTTGCGCTGGAACTGCGTCAGATCGCTGTTCACCCAGGCTCGATCGAGCATCGTGCCGACGACGTGGAAGTTGACGTTGTTCGTCGGCCCGGCGGCGACCACCCAGAAGCGCGTGGTCTCACCCGGGTCGGCGGTGAGCGGATGGGTGACGTACTGGTTCGCGTAGCCGTTGAAGGTGACCCAGTCGGCCGTCCGCGCCCGGGCCTTCGCCATGTCGAGCGAGGCGGGCTCGTCGATCCCGTCCCCGTTCAGGTACCACTCGCTGCCGACGAGCACGTACTCGTTGTCGACCGGCGGCAGCGCCTCCTTCGGCTGCACGACGATCGCGCCGTACATCCCGTTCGCGATGTGCGCCAGCACCGGCTTGGTGCCGCAGTGGTACATGAAGACGCCGGGATCGCTCGCGATGAAGCGGAACTTGATCGACTCGCCGGGCGTCACATCCTTGAAAGCGACGTTCGGCGCGATCCGGGCAGCGTGGAAGTCGATCGAATGCGGAATCGAGCCGCCGTTCGTCAACGTCATCTCGACCGTCTGGCCCTCGCGGACATGCACCACCGGGCCGGGAGCGCCGTGGCCGTCGAACGCCCAGGTGTTGTACTTGACGCCCGGGGCGATCTCGACCGTCATGTCCTTCAGGGTCATGTGCACCTTGACCAGGTCGCCGGCCGGGATCGGCGGCATCGCAGCGTCGTGGGCCTTGTGCGCCTCGGCCAGCTCGGCGGCGTTCTCGGGGACGACTCCGGCGAAGCTCGCCAACGGCAGCGCCGTGTTGTGATCGGCGGCGTGACTCTCGGCTGCTCCGGCGCTCGTCTCCGCAGCGGTCGCCGCGGTTGCGTCGCTACTCCGGCGAGCGTCCGCCCACAGCATCAGGGCGAAGACCATCACCGTGGCGAGCGCGAGCCCGAGCAGCAGTGCCGCGACCTTGAAGAACGCGCCCGATTCGGTCTCGACCGGCCGCGATGACGTTTTCTGGGTGGCCATCAGGCTTCTCTCCTCGTCTCGTTTTCACGAGAAGTCTCGGAGAAACGCGCGCCCGTGACGTCCGCCCGAATCCACACCGCGCCTGCGGGTTTCTACGGATGTGACGGGCGTCAGGGGGCTTCGCGGCGTGCGGTTCCCCCGCTCCCAGCGGCGCGGGCGAAGATGACGAGCACGCTGAGGCCCTCGTAGGCGGTGAACTGGTGATCGGCGCCGGCGGGAACGAAGATCGCCTGGCCCTCCGAGACCGGGATCGCTTCGCCCTCGACGTTCAGCACGCCGCGGCCTTCAAGCACGACGTACACCTCGTTGTCCGCATGCGGCTGCTGCGTATCCGGCTCGGGGGCGACGAGGACGTAGACGCCCACCTCGAGGCCGGGAGAGGCGTGGACGACCTCGTACCCGCCGTTCCCGGCCTCGAGGCGCTGCCTGACCTGCTCGATCGCGAAGGCGTGAGCCGGCAGGTTCATCGGACGGGCTGCTCCAGGGATCGCCGGCCCTTGCGCGTGCTGTCATCGACGTTCCAGGTGACCTGGGATTCGACCGCGGTCACGCCTGGAACGCGGCGCACCAGTCTGGCGAGGTGCTCGACGTCGCTCCTCGTGTTGAGCCGGCCGGTCAGCACGGCGCGACCGCGCTGCACGACTACCTCGACCTTGCCCGTGTCGATCCACATGATCCGATGGAAGACATCCTCTCTGATCTCCCGTGCGATCTCCTCGTCGGTGCGCGTGAAAGCGCGGACGAGGTCGGCGCGGGTGATGATCCCGACGAGCCGCTCGTCCTTGACGACCGGGAGTCGGTTGACGCCCTGCTCGCACATGATTCGAGCGGCCTCGGCGACGGACTCGTAGGGCGGGATCGTGATCGCCGGAGCGCTCATCGCCTTCCCGGCGGTGAGGGCATCTGCCTTGGCGTAGCCGGAGTTGTCGGGCGGGCCGTCGATGAGCCAGCGGAGCGGGCCGCCGATGTGTCCTTCCCTCGGGTCGTGCTCCTTGTAGAGGATGTCGCCCTCCGAGATCACCCCCAGGACACGGCACTCGATGTCGCAGACGGGCAGGCCCGAGATGCCGTTGTCGACGAGGACCTTGGCGACGTCCTTGATCGGCGCTTCCGGCCCGATGGTCAGGACCTGCTCAGTCATCAGCTCTCGAACTCTCATGATCGCCTCCTGAAGTTGGCTGTCAAAAGAATGCTCGTCGTCGTCGCCGGCCGCGGCATCCGCGCCAGCGCCGAGAACAGTGCGGGAAAGTACGGGCACGTGCCGGGCGGCGTCAGGTCACTGAGGAGGCCTGACGACGAGCACGGAGCAGGCTGCCTCGTGCGCGATCCGCTCACTCAGGCTGCCGAGCGCGCGCACGCCCCGGAGCCCACAGCTTCCGACGACGATCAGGTCGGCGGACTCGGAAGCGGCGTCCAGGAGCTCGAGCGCCTGTGCGTCGTGCGCTTCGCATGCGGGCGCAATCCTGCGCACGGCCTCGAGCTCGACACGGGCATCTCGAGTTGCGACGACCGCTCGCAGATGAGCGTCGAAGCGCTCGGCAAGCGCGGCGCCCACGTCGAGGGCCAGGGCCGAGTCGGCAGAGCCGTCGACACCGACCACGATCCGCCGCGGCCAGCGCTCGGGGTCGACCGGGCCGCGTGCGATCAGGATCGAGCAGGGCGCTTCGTGCAGCAGGTTCGTGGAGACCGCGCCGAGGGCGATTCCGGTCGCGAGGGAGATGTCGTGGCTCCCGACGACGGCCAGCGTCGCTTCTCTCCGTGCGATCTCGGCCAGGAGCGACTGCAGCGGATCTCCGCGCACGAGCCTCGCCTCGAACGAGTGCAGCGATCCCGCCTCGGTTCGACCTTGCTCGAGCGCCGCCTGCGCCTCGGTCGCGAGCTCGGCCAGCACGCGCGCCATGTCCCAGCCGGCGTGGACGGCGATCGAGGTGTCGTTCGCCGTGACGAGCGCGAGCGAGCCGTCGGGGTCGGTGATGCGGGCGGCGGCTCTCGCCGCCGTGGCGCCGGCGACGGACGCGTCGACGCCGCAGACGACGCGGTCGAACACGGTCGTCTGCGTGTGGGTCGTCACTCGTCGCTCACCTCGGTGAGGCTCGCGGCGATGTCGAGAGTCGACAGCACGCCGATGGGGCGCTGCCGCTCCCGATCCACGACGATCAGATGCGTGGTGCCGTGCTCGGTCATGAGCTGAGCCGCCCGCTCGAGCGTCTCGTCGGGCGGCACCATGAGGACCGGCGCGCCGGCGGACCCGCCGGCGCTCTGGTCGCCGAGATCGCGCACGAGCGCAGCTGCCACGAGGTCGAGATCGGAGACGATGCCCCAGGGTGGGCCGGCGTCGCCGCTGCCATTGTCGACGACGACGCAATGGACGAGCTCACGCGCCATCGTGGCCGCGATCTCGGACAGCGGTGCCTCCCGTTCGCAGGCGAACACGCCCTGGTGCATCGCGTCGGCGACGAGGAGCGTGCTGAGTCGGGGCTGACGCGTGACGGTGTTCATTGCTCCTCCTTTGGCGTGTACGAGCGGTGTGGACTCAGGATCCCCTGGAATCAGCGGCGGGCCATCGGCGTTGCGCCCGATTGGGCTGCGGGGAACTACGGGCGCTACCAGCTCTTCTCGCGCCGCTGCTCCTGCGGCCGGCGGATCCGGACGCGTGCGTCGACTGCGAGCGCCCGATCCGGGAACGCGAGCACGGGGTTGAGGTCGAGCTCCGCGACGGCGGGGAGATCGTCCCCCAGCGCCGCCAGGCGGTGCACGAGGTCGACGAGCGCCGTTGCGTCGGCGGGCTCGGCACCGCGGAAGCCGCGGACGAGACGGCCAGCCTTGCCGGACGTGACGAGCTCCTCGGCGTCGAGGTCGGTCAGCGGCGCGATCCGCAGGCTGGCCTCGCCGATCAGCTCGGCGAAGACGCCGCCGGGGCCGAAGGCCACGAGCGGGCCGAAGACGGGATCCTGCAGGAGCCCCGCGAGCAGTTCGGTCCCGCCGCGCAGCATCGGCTGCACGACGACCGGGAAGCCGATCCGCTCCGCGGCCGCACGTACGGCAGCCTCGTCCTCGAGGTCGAGCGCGACGCCGCCTGTCTCGGTCTTGTGCGCGCCGGCGACGGCGGACTTGACCACGATCGGGAAACCCAGCTGCGCGGCCGCCTCGACCGCGGCTTCGACGTTCTCGGCGAGCCGTTCGGGGACGAGCGGCAGCCCGTAGGCGCCGAGCAGCTCGCGCGTCTCGGCAGGATCCAGCCAGGAGTCCTCCGCCCGCGCGAGCGCACGCTCGACCACGCGCGCGGCGGCGCTGCGGTCGATCCCGTCCAGCGCTGGTACCGAACCGAGCGGCCGGCGGAGCCATTCGCTGCGCTCCGCGACGCGCCCGAGTGCGCGCGCCGCCGACTCCGGGTAGGCGAACGCCGCGACGGCCGAGCCCGACCGAAGAGCCTCGGGAACACCGCCCGAGCTCATGACGACCGCCAGCACGGGCTTCTCCGAGCCGGCTCCGCGCGCGGCGGCATCGACGGCGGCCGCGACCTCGTCGGCAGTGGCCGAGACGGCGGGGACGAAGAGCACCAGCACCGCGTCGACGTGCGGGTCGTCGAGCACGATCGGCAGCGCCTCGCCATAGCTCGACGCGGTCGCCGATCCGAGCATGTCGACCGGGTTCGCCACGCTTGCCTCTGCAGGGAGCAGCTCGCGCAGGCGTGCGGCCGTCTCGTCGCCGAGGCTGGGGAGCTCGAGCCCTGCAGCATCACACGCGTCCGCGGCCAGGATGCCGAGCCCGCCGGCGTTCGTCAGCACGGCGACGCGTCGACCCTTCGGCTCCGGCTGCGACGAGAGCAGGGTCGCGACGTCGATCAGCTCTTCCAAGGACGTGGCGCGAGTGACCCCGGCCTGGTGGAAGAGCGCATCGACGCCCGCTTCGGAGCCCGCGAGCGCCGCGGTATGCGAGCTCGCGGCGCGTTGGCCCGTCGCCGAGGTGCCGGCCTTGAGGGCGAGGATCGGCTTGCGCCGGGCGACGCGGCGGGCGAGCCGGCCAAAGCGGCGCGGGTTTCCGAAGGACTCGACGTAGAGCAGCACGACCTCAGTCGTCTCGTCCTCCTCCCACCACTCGAGCAGGTCGTTCGAGGAGACGTCCGCCTTGTTTCCGATCGAGACGAACGCCGAGAGACCGAGTCCGCGCGCATCTGCCGCTTCGAGCAGCGCGAGCCCGAGGGCGCCCGACTGGGAGGAGAAGCCGATGTTGCCGCTCGGCGCCGAGCGGGCGGCAAAGGTGGCATTCAGCCGCGGTCCGGCGACGGCGATGCCAAGGCAGTTGGGGCCGATCAGCCGGGCCCCGTGGGCGCGCACGAGTGCGAGCAACTGTTCCTGCCGCTCGACTCCCTCGCTTCCGACCTCGGCGAAGCCGGCCGAGATCACGACGAGTGCGCGCACGCCGTGGCGGAGCGCGTCGGCGGCCGCGTCGAGCACGTGCTGGCCCGGCACCGCGATCACCGCCAGATCGACGGGATCCGGGATCTCCCCGATCGACTCGTAACCACGGACGCCGGCCACTGCTGCGCCCTTCGGATTGACCGGATACGCAGCTCCGGTGAAATCGCCCGCGAGCACGTTCCGGAAGAGCTCACCGCCGATCGTGCCGCGCCTCGGAGACGCTCCGACGACGGCCACGCTCGTGGGCTCGAAGAACGAGCGGAGCGACGCCACCACTGCTGTGTGATCGCGCTCCTCCACGCTGAGCTCGAACTTCTCGGTGGACGCGATCGGGAACTGCACTTCGACCACACCACCAGCGAGCTCTCGCGTCAACTCGTAGCCGGCCCGCTCGAAGACGCCCAGCATCGAGCGGTTCTCGGGCAGCACCTCGGCGACGAACCGCTCGATCCCAACGGCTGCGGCGCGTGCTGCAAGGCGCTCGAGCAGCCGCGTTCCGATTCCCCTGCCCTGCTCCGAGTCGGCGACGGCAAAGGCGGACTCCGCCTGGGCGGGATCGCGCAGGCGAACGTAGTTCCCGATCGCGACGACCCGCTCGCCGTGTTCGTCGGTGAGCGCACCGAGGAGCGCACCTCGCTCGGTCCAGTCCGGCTCGAGCAGAGACTCGACAAGCTGCGGCCGCAGATTCGGAAAGCCGTGAAAGCGGCGGTGGAGGCTCTGAGACGACAGGGCGCGGTAGAAGTCCAGCAGCGCCTCACTGTCGGCGGTCGTCGGTGGCCGGAGGCGGAGCGTGCCGCCGTCGCGGAGGATCACGTCGACCGAGCTGGCGGCAGCCGTCACCACGATGTCCATTAAAGACCACTGCCTCGCTGAATGAACAGCGAGCGGGCCGACGTGGCCCGCTCGCTGTCCAGCTGCCGCGTGTGCATCTAGGTCGCGGCCGACGCGGTGGAAACCTTCTTGCTGAGCTTCGGCAGTGCGACGTATCCGAGTGCGCCGCCGAGAGTGAGGATGAAGAAGCCGATCCCGGTCAGCAGGAGGGCGACGCCCATCACCATCGAGAAGACTGCGACCCGCTCGGCGAAGAACGAGGTGTTCAGCGCCGTCGTGAGCGCGGTCTCGGTCACCCACATGTTGCGGAGGCCGTTCTCGACCGGCTGCCCTGCAGCCGTCTTCGCGGCCAGCGCCTCGTCGCTCGTGTCCGTGCCGTCCGGGGTCAGGTAGCGGCCCATCTCGCTGTACCGCTTGCCCTGTGTGGCCTCGAGCGTGTGGTGCTCCATGATGTCGGCGAACGCGCGCGCCTCGGCGCCCGTCGTGATCGCCTGGCCGGGCTGGAGCTCGCCGTTCGTCAGCTCTGCGGCGTCGTCGCCGGCGACGATGTTCTGCGCCGCGATCTCGTCGCGGACGGTGTTGTAGCCGCTGACGCCGATCACGATCGCGCCGATGCCGAACGCGATCAGGATCACGCTTGCCGCGATCCCTCCGTATGCGAACCACTTTCTCATCACTTTCTCCTTTTCGTCGGCCGTTACCTGGGCGGACGTTCGTCGACGCCGGCGCCGCCGCCATCAGCGCCTGCGCTGAACTCCGCTGCGGGAGATTGCGGATGCGTCCTGCGGTCGGGGCGCAGGGCTACGCCCGTCCCGGCGCCGATTCGAGCCCACGGCGGCGGGCGCGCAGCACGGCCTTGACCGTCTCCGTCACGGCGGCCGGGGCGAAGGCGAGCGCAGTCACGACGGCCACTTGGGCGGCGTCCAGCGGCTGCGTGCCGAAGGCGTCGCGCACCGGCTCGAAGAAGATCGTCACCAGCAGCAGCGCAACAGATGCAGCGACGCTCGCGAGCAGGAACGGGTTGCGGGCCGTGCGCCAGGCCGGAGCGGTGCCCGAGCGGATCGAGAAGACGAGCACGAGCTCGGCGAGCGCGAGCGTCGCGAACGCCATCGTCTGCGCCGCCTCCGGATCGGTCTCCCGACCGAGGACGTACGCGGCCGTCGCGGCAGCCCCGACCGCCACGCCCATCAGCACGAGCCCGAGCTGCAGCCGGCGCGAGAAGAGGCTGCCGCGCCCGCGCGGCCCCGTACGCCGTCCGGCGGCCGGATCGCGCGTCAGCGCCACTGCCGGGAGGCCGTCCGTGAGGAGGTTCACGGTCAGCACCTGCACGACCGTCATCGGCGCGCCGAGCCCGGCCAGCACCGCGACCGCGAAGAGCACCACCTCGCCGAGGTTCGCCGAAAGCAGAAACGAGACGAAGTTGCGGATGTTGTCCGCGATCCGCCGTCCCTCCCGGATCGCCGACACGATCGTTGCGAAGTCGTCATCGGTGAGCACGACGTCGGCGGCCTCCCGGGCGGCCTCCGTCCCGCTGCCACCCATCGCCACACCGACGTCCGCCCGGCGCAGGGCCGGCGTGTCGTTGACGCCGTCGCCGGTCACCGCGACCACGTGCCCCGCTTGCTGCAGCGCCTCGACGATGCGGAGCTTGTCCGCGGGGGTCACGCGCGCGAACACGGCGCGCGTCGACACGGCCCTGCCGAGCGCGTGCTCGTCGAGCTCTCCGAGCTCCGCTCCCGTCAGCGGGACGGAATCGGGGAGCTCGAGCGCCCGCGCGATCGCCGCCGCCGTGACCGGATGGTCGCCGGTCAGGATCGCCACGTCCGCACCGGCGTCGCGGGCGCGACGGATCGAGTCCGCGGCGGTCGGCCGCAGTGGGTCGTGCAGCCCGACGAGCCCGACAATGTCGAGCTCGGCGTCGAGGTCGTCGTCGTCGGCGAGGCGGTCGTGCGGGCGCTCGCCGACCGCGAGCACGCGCAGCCCCTCCGCCGCCCACGCGGTTGCCTCGTCCAGCAGGCGGCGGCGCTCGTCGTCCGACAGACCCGAACGGCCGATCAGCGTCTCCGGCGCGCCCTTCACGACCACGCGCTGCCCGCCGTCCTCCGCGTAGACGGCCGTCAGCCGCTTCCGCAGCGGGTCGAAGGGGAGCAGCTGCAGGAGCGTGCGGCCCTCGGCGGCGCGCGGATCGACGCCGCCTGCGAGCGCGAGCGCGAGCAGGAAGGCGCCGTCGACCGGGTCGCCGGCCACACGCGTGACGCCGTCGGCCTCCAGGAGGTCCGCGGTCGACGCGAGCGCCGCGACCTCGAGGACGGCCGCCTCGGTCCGACCCGGCTCTGGTCGCACCGCCGCGACCCGAAGCTGGTTGACGGTGAGCGTGCCGGTCTTGTCCGCGGCAATCACCGTCGCCGCGCCGAGCGTCTCGACCGCAGCGAGGCGGCGGACGATCGCGCCCCGGCCCGCCATCGCCCGTGCGCCCTGGGCGAGCGCGATCGTGACGGTCGCCGACAGGCCCTCCGGAACGGCGGCGACGGCGACCGCGACACCGACGAGAAACGCCTCCTCGAGCGATGCGCCCTGCGCCAGCATGCCGAGCGTGAGCGCGATCGTGACCGCGACGCCGAGCGCGGCCATCGCGCTCGACAAGCGTCCGAGACTCCGCTGCAGCGGCGTCGACGGAGGCTTCGCGGCGACCGTGAGAGCCGCGATCCGGCCGATCTCGGTCTCCCGGCCGGTGGCGACGACGATCGCGCGTCCCCGGCCGCAGGTCACGCCCGTGCCGGCGAAGACCAACGAGGATCGGTCCGCCATCGCCGTCTCGTGCGCGACCGTGGCAGCAGTCTTCGGCACCGGAAGCGACTCGCCGGTCAGTGCCGACTCGTCCAGCTCGAGGCGCTCGTCTGCGGCCACGCGCGCGTCCGCCGGGACCCGATCGCCCTCGCGCAGGACGAGCAGGTCGCCCGGAACGACCTCGTCGGCGGGGATCTCGCGCTCACGTCCGTCCCGGATCACCGACGCCGTCGGCTGGATCGCGGCTCGGAGCGCCAGCACCGCGCGCTCGGCCCCAACCTCCTGCACGAACCCGAGCACGCCGTTCAGGGCGACGATGCACGCGATCACGAAGGCCTCGAGCCGCTCGCCGACCAGGAAGGAGATCGCCGTGGCCGCGAGCAGCAGGGCGACCAGCGGATCGGCGGCCTGGCGAGCGGCGATCGCGAGGTACGGCGGCCGGCTCGGCGCGGGGAGCCGGTTCGCGCCGACCTCCATGAGCCGGCGCTGCGCGACCGGCTCAGCCAGGCCGCTCTCGACGTCCGTGCCCAGCTCGTCGGCGACGTCGCCGACGTCGGTCGAATGGGAGCGGAGCTCGGCTCGCCCGGTCCGCTCGGTGTGCTGGTCGATCACCTGACTCCTCCGAGCGCTGGCACGTCAACCGTGCGTGAGATCGCCCGGAGTGGCATCCGTAGAAGACCACTGGGCCGAGCGCGCTTTCTGCGGTTGCGCCGCCCGAGCGGCCTCGGGACGATTGGAGTACAACCACGGGGTCCGAAGGAGGAGGTCACCGTGAAGACCATCCTTGTCGGCTACGACGAGTCCGAGCCCGCGAAGCGGGCGCTCGATCGCGCGGCCGAGCTGGCGGTGGCTCTCGACGCCGAGGTGATCGTCACGAGCGTCGCGCCCGCATTGGTCGGAGCGTCGGCCGCGCGCGGGATCGGCCCGATCGACCCGGCCGACCCGCCGGAGCTGCATCGCGAAGAGCTCGAGCACGCTGCCGGGGTCCTCGGCAAGCGTGGGATTCGGGCCGAGTACTCGCTTGCGCTCGGCGACCCCGCCGGCGAGATCCTCGACCTGGCGGAGAGCCGGAACGTCGACCTCATCGTCGTCGGCGCCCGCGAGCTGGGCCTGCTCGAGCGCCTGCTCGGCATGAGTGTCAGCGGCGCGGTGAAGCGCAAGGCGCACTGCGACGTGCTCGTCGTCCACTGACGTGCGGCGACGGAGACAGAGCGGCCCGCTCGGGCCGCTCTGAGCTTCGGGTCAGCTTCAGCCGGAGCTAAAGCAGCGTCAGGAGGCGCGCTTTGCCTCGTGGACGAGTGCGCCCGCTCGAACGATGACGACCGGCCGGCGCGCCTCACGGAGCACGCCGCGGGACACGCTGCCAAGCAGCGTTGCAGCGACTGCACCGTGGCCGCGCGAGCCGACGACGATCACGTCGACGTCGTGCGTGTCGGCGTACGCCACGATCTCGTCGACCGTGTCGCCGCGCAGGAGCGCAGTGGTCGAGACGACCCCGTGCTCCACCGCGACCGACGCGGCGTCGTCCAGCAGCGCCCGGTCCTCCTTCGTGGGCTCGTGTGGGAATGCGCCGCTGAGCCCGAACCCGCCCGACGGGACGACGTCCAGCGCCGGGACGACGTGGACGAAGATCAGCTCCGCGCCGTGCTCGGCCGCGAGCTCGACGCCGAACTGCACGGCTTCGGTCGAGGAGACCGAGCCGTCCGTTGCAACGAGGATCCTCTTCATCGCTCCTCCTTTCAGTTCAGGCCGACCTCGAGGTGCGGCGCACTGCGCCGCGAGAGCTCGACCGGCGGCCCCAGCTGCTGATCGCTTCCCCGGCGCGGTGAAATCCGCCGAGCCAGTAGAAGAGCCCGAGCGCGAGCACGTAGCCGGAGCCCAGGACGATCCAGTCGGCGACACCTCCTGGCCACATGGTTGCCTCCTTTCACTCTCGGTCGAGTCCAGCGTCCCCCCACGGCGCCGGCTGGGCATCGGCTGGAATCACCGAAACGCGTGCGTAGAAGTGCGCAGACCGCGCTCGCGGTCAGTCCACGGTGCCTGCGCCGGAGCTATCTGAGCCCTGGCGGGAGCAGCGCGCTGTCGATCCCGATCATGCGCGGGCCGTTCAGCTCCTCGCGAAGGCCGTGCAGGAGCTGCGGCAGGCCCGGCGCCGTCGTCAGATCGGCACGCAGCCCGGCCAGGACGCACGTGTCGACGGACCAGAAGGGGCAGTCCTTCTGGCACTCCCTCGTGCGGCCGAGGGCGTCGTCGATGCGGCACAGGTGCGGTTCCATACCTGCACTGTCATCCCGGTCCGGCAGCTGAGGAATCGGGCGGGACACTCACGCGGCTCAGTAGTTTCTACGTCACCTGCGAATGCCGGCAGCACCGCGCTGGCCGGGGCCGCGCACACGCACGCGACATCGGTAGAAGGCCGTGCGTGAGATCGGGAACGGCACCGATGCCACCGCGGCTCCAGCGCCACACCATCTCTCTCGATGAGCGCACACGCCGTTCTTGCTCCGGAGGTACCCCGCCTGAGCCGCCGGGCGCGCGTCCGAGCACAGGCTGGGGACGCAGGACACGAGCGCGTGCCACAATCGCCGCTCGTGGCGCCGCTCGACGACCTGGAGCCGCTCGCCGCGCGATGGCAGCGTGCTTTGGACGCCGCCGACAGAGCGCTGCTGGCAGCGGCTGACACGTTGCCCGCCCCGTACCTACGGAGCCACCGTAGCGCGCTCGCCGAGGAGCGTCGGCAGACGGCGAAGCTGCTGGTCACGGTCGCGCGTGCAACGGGCATTCGTCGCGTTCCGTGGCTCTCTGCCGTGCCGATGAGCAAACGGCTGCTCGGACTGGACAACTCGGTCGAGGCTTGTCTGTTCGACCTCGACGGCGTGCTGACCGACAGCGGCCTCCTCCACGCCGCGGCCTGGGGAACGGTGATCGACGATCTCCTGCTCAGGCTGAGCGGGGAGCTCGGCTGGACGTTCGTCCCGTTCGACCGCGACGTGGACTATCGGACCTACTTCGACGGTCGCTCCAGATCGGAGGGCGTCCACAGCTTCCTCTCGAGTCGGGGAATCCGCATCCCCGAGGGACGCAGTGACGATCCAGCCGACGCCGACACGGCGCTCAGTCTCGGGAAGCGGAAAGGCGAGGCGGTTGCGCGGGCTCTCGACGAGGGTGTCACCGCTCTCTCAGGAGTCCGGCGTTATCTGGAGACGGCGAGCCGCACCGGGGTGCGGACCGGTGTCATCTCGGCGAGCGCGAACACGCTTCCGATGCTCCATGTGGCAGGACTTGCTCCGCTGATCGAGACCTGGGTGGACGCCGACGTGATCCGCGCCGAAGGAGCCCGGACGCCGCCGGCGCCGGACCTGCTCCTGGCGGCGTGCCGACGCCTCGACGTCCCCCCTCACCTCGCCGTGACGTTCACCCACAGGCCTGCAGGAGTCGCCGCCGGCCGAGCCGCCGGGATGCGCGTGATCGGCATCGGCGCAGGACCTGACGATGAGCTTCTGCGCGGCTTCGGCGCGGAGCTCGTCGTCCCATCGCTGTCGGCGCTGCTGGATCGCGCCGTCGCCGACGCTGCGGGAAATCCCGCAGCACGTGCGCGGTAAGTGCGCCATTCACGTTCCGCGCCAGACCTGATCGCGCCGACCCCCCGGCGGATGAACACTTCGGTGATACCACTAAGCTCGACCGAGGGACGGGAAGGAGCATCGAGATGAACGAGCATCCAGCCCTCCGAGACCTCCGCGTCATCGACGCGATGCACCCTGCGCTGATCACCTGCTCGCCCGAGAGTTCGCTGCGCACGATCGCGAGGATGATGTCGACCTACCGCGTCCACGCGATCCTCGTGAACACGCACGAGTCGGACGAAAGCTGGGGCATCGTCTCCGACACCGATCTGCTGCGCGCGAGCGAGGCGGGGAACATCGACGAGCAGGAGGCACGCTCGCTTGCAGCGCAGCCGGTCGTGACGATCGCGAGCAGCGAGGCGCTCGGCCGGGCGGCCGCCTTGATGGTCGAACGCGACGTCTCGCACCTGATCGTGCTCGAGTCAAGGTCGCGCCGGCCGATCGGCGTGCTCTCCACGCTCGACGTCGCGCGGGCGCTGGCCGGCTTCCCCGAGCAGCACCCGGCAGTCCGATAGACCGATCGAAGGAGGAGCCATGCAGCACATCGCCGTGATCGCCAAGCTGCGCCCCGGCGCGGCGGAGGAGGCCGCGAGGCTGATCGAGCGCGGCCCGCCTTTCGACCCGGCCGAGCACGAGATCGAACGCCACACCGTCTTCCTCGCACAGGACACCGTCGTCTTCGTCTTCGAAGGCGGCCGGGCGAACAGCTTCCTGGCGGTGCTCGGAGGCGCGGACGAGCAGGCCGCGCTCGGAGCATGGGAGCCGCTGCTCGAAGGTACGCCGCTGATCGCGCAGCAGGCCTACAGCTGGGTCAGTCCGGCACGGACGCCGGACGCGGGCTGGGGTGAGTAGCCGAGGCCGGCCGGCACCCGGTCGCCGCATCGCTCGAGCAGCGTTCGCCAGTCCTGCTCGACCTGCGCCTGGATGCGCGCGACGAGCGGCTCGTGCTCCGGGCATGCAAGCAGCACCCCCGCATTCCAGTAGACCTGGCTAGGATTTCGGAGACTCTGCCGGCTCCGACGGCGGGCTAGCTCGTCCGTCGAGAAGCGACCATCGTGGTCACGACGAGCACGAAGCGGGCGCTCCGACTGTAACGCCCGTACGCTCGGCTGAGCGGGCGCTCTTTACCGAGCCGCCAGATGCGTGAGACTCTCTCCAGTGTCCTTGACTGCGCACGTCGAGCCGCACCCGATCGATCCGCGCCGTCTGGAGCCGCTGATCGGAGTCGAGCGGGTCGAGGCGCTGTTGGAGGCCGCCTCGTCTCTACGCACGTTGATCGGCAGTCGGCGCATCCTCAACGTCAACTCGACGGCGAACGGCGGCGGCGTGGCGGAGATGCTTGCGACGCTGCTCGGCTACGGCCGTGGGATGGGGCTCCAGCTGGACTGGCTGGTGATCGGAGGCGACCCCGAGTTCTTCACCGTGACGAAGCGACTCCACAACGGCCTCTACGGCGGTCCCGGCGATGGCGGTGACCTCGGGGAACGCGAGCGGACGATCTACGAGCGAACGCTGGCGGCCGACCTCGACGCCGTCCTCGACGAAGTCGAAAAGGGAGACATCGTGGTCGTACACGACCCGCAGCCGGCTGGTCTGATCGCTCCCCTCGTCGCGCGAGGCGCCCACGTCGTCTGGCGGTGCCACGTTGGCTACGACGACGAGAACGAGTGGACGCAGCGCGCCTGGGCCTTCCTGCGACCGTACGTCGAGCCGGCGAAGGCGCATGTCTTCTCGCGTGAGCTGTTTGCCCCGGACTGGATCGATCGCGCGAGGCTCCGAACGATCCCGCCTTCGATCGATCCCTTCACTCCGAAGAACCGCATGCTCGAGCGTCACGAAGTGCAGGCGCTGCTCGGCACGGCCGGACTCATCACGGCCAACGGTGGGGAATCGGACATCCGTGTGCCACACCGAGCAGACGTCGTTGGCGACGGGCCGCCGCCCGATCGGCTCGTTCCGCTCGTCGTTCAAGTCTCCCGGTGGGACCGGATGAAGGACATGCCCGGCGTGCTCGAGGGCTTCGCTCACCACGTGCACTCGGCGGACGCGCACCTCGTCCTCGCCGGGCCGGCCGTGCAGGGAGTGAGCGACGACCCCGAAAGCGAGGCTGTCTGGGAGGAGACGGTAGCGGCCTGGCGATCTCTGTCGCGATCGGATCGGGCGCGTGTGCACCTCGCCTGCGTCCCGATGGACGATCCGGTCGAGAACGCCATGGTCATCAACGCCCTCCAGAGCCACGCCGCCGTCGTCGTGCAGAAGAGCCTCGCAGAAGGCTTCGGGCTGACCGTGGCGGAGGCGATGTGGAAGACCCGTCCGGTGGTTGCCAGCGCCGTCGGCGGCATCGTGGATCAGGTGATCCACGACGAGACAGGTCTCCTCCTCGCGGACCCGTATGACCTCGAGTCCTTCGGAGCGGCGGTCGATCGGCTGCTTCGCGATCCCGCGGACGCGGAGCGGATTGGACGGAACGGCCGTCGGCACATCGAGCATCGGTTTCTCCCCGACCGTCACCTGCTCCAGTACGCCGAGTTGCTCACTGACCTCCTCGACGAGACGTAGGTCGCGTTCTTGGTTGCCATGCAATGACATAGATTGAAATCTGTCATTTTCAGATCCGATCTCTGGCGCCACGCAACGACCGGAGGGACTGCTCCATGGAAACACGCACGCTCGGCACGACCGGCCCGACCGTCTCCGCGCTCGGTCTCGGCTGCATGGGCATGTCCGACTTCTACGGCCCAGCCGACGAGGCGGAGTCGATCGCCACGATCCAGGCGGCGCTCGAAGCCGGCATCAGCCTGCTCGACACCGGCGACTATTACGCGGCCGGGCACAACGAGCTCCTGATCGGAAAGGCGCTCTCAGGCCGCAACCGCGAGGACGCGGTGATCAGCGTCAAGTTCGGGCTCATGCGCGGCCCGGACGGCGCGATCGTCGGGAACGACCTGCGTCCGCCCGCGGTCAAGAACTTCCTCGCCTACACGCTCCGCCGTCTCGGCACCGACTACGTCGATGTCTACCGGCCGGGACGCGTCTTCGCGGACGTCCCGATCGAGGAGACGGTCGGCGCGATCGCGGAGCTCGTGCAGGCCGGCTACGTCCGCCACATCGGTCTCTCCGAGGCGGGTGCGGAGACCGTGCGGCGCGCGCACGCGGTCCATCCGATCTCCGACCTGCAGATCGAGTACTCGCTGATCTCGCGCGGGATCGAGGACATGATCCTGCCGACCTGCCGCGAGCTCGGGATCAGCCTCACCGCCTACGGCGTCCTCTCCCGCGGTCTGCTCTCCGGCCATTGGTCGAGGGAGCGGGAGCAGTCGCTCACGCCCCACGACTTCCGCGCCTCGGCGCCCCGGTTCACGGGCGAGAACCTCGAGCGCAACCTCACCCTCGTCGAGACGCTGCGGGGAATCGCCGAGGCCAAGGGAGCGACCGTCGCGCAGCTCGCGATCGCCTGGGCGCTCTCGCGCGGGTACGACGTCGTCCCGCTCGTCGGCGCCCGCCGCCGCGAGCGGCTCACCGAGGCGCTCGGCGCGCTCGACGTCGAGCTCGGCGTCGACGACCTGGCGCAGATCGAGCAGGCGATCCCGGCCGACGCAGCCGCCGGCGAGCGCTACCAGGCCGAGCAGATGGCGATCCTGGACAGCGAGCGGGGCTAGGCTCCCGCTCCCATGACGACCGAAACACTGACCGCCGAGCGGATCCTGGAAGCAGCGGAAGACGTCCTCCGCCGCTACGGCCCCGCGAAAGCGAACGTCGTCGATGTCGCCCGCGGCCTCGGCGTCAGCCACGGCAGCGTCTACCGCCACTTCCCCAGCAAGGCCGCGCTACGCGACGCCGTCACCGAACGCTGGCTCACGAGCATCTCCGCCCCCCTTGCAACCGTGGCCGATGAGGAGGGCGCCGCCACCGAGCGGCTGCAACGCTGGCTCGACCTCCTCGTCAGCAGCAAGCGCCGCAAGGCGCTCGAGGAGCCCGAGCTCTTCGCCACCTACATCGAGCTCACGGCCGACGCGCGCGAGGTCGTCAAAGCACACGTCGACAGCCTGCTCGGGCAACTCACCCGGATCATCGCCGACGGGGACGCGCGCGGCGAATTCGACAGCCCGGGCCCGGTCGCCTCGGCCCGCGCCGTCTTCGACGCCACCGCTCGCTTCCACAACCCGATCAATGCCACTGCGTGGTCCGACCCCGATATCGACACGAGCTACCAAAACGTCCGAGCACTTGTCCTCGCGGGCCTCACACCCAAGTGAGCACACGGCGTGCAGATGAATCCCCGCAATGTCCCGGCAAAGAGCGAGCCGATGGCTTGCCCGGCTCGGACGCCTAAGGCACCCTTGAGCAGATGAAACTGCCACAGAGTGCCCGCGCGCTGATCGAATCCGGCTCGGTGGCCCACCTCGTCACGCTCAACGCCGACGGCTCACCGCAGGTGACCTGCATCTGGGTCGGACTCGACCAAGACGAGATCGTCTCGGGACACCTCAACGTCGATCAGGCGAAGCTCCGGAACATCGCCCGCGACCCACGCGTCGCCCTCTCGATCGAGGGCACCGAGATCCAGCCGCCCGGTCTCAAGCAGTACCTCGTCGTCCACGGGCGGGCACGAGTCGTCGAGGGCGGAGCCGCGGAACTGCTGCAGCGTCTCGCCCACGTCTACCTCGGGCCCGACGTCACCTTCCCGCCCATGGCCGATCCTCCCCCCGGCCGCGTGCTCCACATCACGGTGGAGCGAATCGGCGGCGTCGGCCCGTGGACTGCCTAGATCTCATTCGTGAATCGGCACGCCCAGGCGACATGAGAAAGGACGTCCGTGAGTTCATCCGCCGGCTAGAGTCCGTCGGGCTCACTGTCGAGCCGACGCCGGGCCATTACCGCGTCCTGCGAGACGGCAAGCCACTCCGCAAACAGAACGGGATGCCCTTCATGCTCCCCTTCTCGCCCGACACGATCCGCTGGCGCAGAACCGCGATCGTCGAACTGCGCAAGCTCGGCATCGACCTCTGACACCCGGGCTCCAGACTGCCCGGAGGGCGATGCCGAGTTACGCAGCCTGCTCGGCCGCCCGGACCGAGCCGCGCCTGCCGAGGATCAGCTCCTGCCGGAGCCGACCAGCGTGCGGCCGCCGCACCGGTCGAGCAACGCCAGCCAGTCTTCTTCGACCTGCGCCTGGATGTCGGCGACCACACTCGCGTTCTCCGGGCGCAGCAGGTGGGCGAACCGCCCCTGGAGCGCCAGCCACTCCGCGACCGGCAACACCGCCGGCGGCAGATACGTCAGCCGGTAGCTTCCGTCGACCACCTCGTACAGCGGCCAGAAGAGGCAGTCCACCGCACCGCCGACGACCTTCGCGAACAGCCGCGGCTCGTGGCCCCAGCCGACCGGGCAGTCGGTGAGCACGTTCAGGAACGCCGGCCCGTCCGCGGCAACCGCCCGCTCCACCTTGACGCTCAAGTCGTGCCAGTGCGTCGCCGCGGCCTGCGCGACGTACGGCACATGATGCGCGACTGCGATCGCGGTCATGTCCTTGCGCTGCTGTGCCTTGCCCCAGCTCTCGCGGCCGGCCGGGCTCGTCGTCGTGCTCGCGCCGAACGGCGTCGCGCTCGAGCGCTGCACGCCCGTGTTCATGTAGGCCTCGTTGTCGTAGCAGACGAAGAGGAACTTGTGCCCACGCTCGAGAGCGCCGGAGAGCGCCTGCAGCCCGATGTCGTAGGTGCCGCCGTCGCCCGCGAAGACGACGACCGCGACGTCCTCGCCCGCCGGGAGCGCGTGCCGGCGGCGCAGCGCGCGCTGCGCGCTCTCGACACCGCTCGCGACGGCGGCCGCGTTCTCGAAGGCGACGTGGAGCCAGGGCACGTTCCAGGCGGTGGTCGGGTATCGCGTCGTCGCAACCTCGAGGCAGCCGGTCGCGTTGACGACGACCGTGGGCTGCTTGATCGTGCTGAGCACGGTCCGGACGACCATCGGGACACCGCACCCCTGGCAGAGAGAGTGCCCGCCGCGCAACGGCTGCACCCCGTCCTGGTTGCGTACGAGTGTCTTCAGGCGGGACATGCGTCACCTCGCAGGCCGATGTGGGCGGGAGTCGCGCCGGCGAAGACGGCGCGAATGTCGGCTGGATGGAGGTCGCGCCCGCCCAGGCCGTAGACGGCACCGTGGAGCTCGCAGCCGCTGCCGTAGAGCGCGGCCGCCACCTCCGCATGGAGCGGTGGCGTCCCGCCCGGCGAGTCGGCGCGGTCGAGCACGACGACGGACTCGACCCCGCCCAGCGCAGCGACCACCGCCGCAGCGGGGAAGGGTCGGAACGAGGTGATCCTGAGCAGGCCGACGGCCTCGCCCTCGTCGCGCAGCTCGTCGACGACGTCCTTCACGGTGCCGGCCGTCGAGCCGAGCGCGACGATCGCGGTCGCAGCGCCGTCGAGCCGGTACTCCTCGACCGCGCCGTAGGTGCGGCCGGCGAGCCGTTCGAACTCGGACGCCAGGTCGCCGAATGCGGTCTCCGAGGCCTCGATCGCGGCGGCCTGCTGGCGGCGGAACTCGTAGTAGTAGTCCGGCATCGCGAACGGCCCCTGCGTCGTCGGGTGTGCGACGTCGAGGACCGAGTGCGGAATCCGGTAGTCGCCGATGAAGCCGCGGACGATGTCGTCGGCAAGAAGCTCGACTGGCTCGGCGGAGTGCGTGATCGTGAAGCCGTCCTGGCAGACAAGTACCGGCAGCAGCACGGCGGGATGCTCGGCGAGCCGCGGCGCGATCAGGGTCAGGTCGTATGCCTCCTGCGCGTTCTCGGCGAAGAGCTGGATCACACCGGAGTCGCGGATCAGCATCGAGTCGGAGTGGTCGCAGTGGATGTTGATCGGACCGGAGAGGGCGCGGTTGCCGAGCGCCATCACGATCGGCGCGCGCATCGAGGCGGCGATGTAGACGACCTCGGCCATCAGAGCGAGTCCCTGCGAGGAGGTCGCCGTCATCGTCCGCGCGCCGGCGAGAGCGGCACCGATCGCAGCGCTCATCGCCGAGTGTTCGGACTCGACGTTGACGATCTCCGTCCCGGCCGCGCCGTCGGCGACGAGCTTGGCGAACGTCTGGATGATCGGCGTCTGCGGCGTGATCGGGTAGACGGGAACGACGTCGGGGTCGATCTGGCGCATCGCGTGCGCAACCGCCTCGCCGCCGGTGAGAAGACGCACGTCGCTCATTCCGCCACCATCGCGATCGCGCCGACCGGGCAGATCTCCGCACAGATCGCGCAGCCCTTGCAGGCGTCGAGGTCAATCCCGGTGAAGGTCTCGCCCTCGATGAGGATCGCCGAGTCGGGGCAGTAGAGCCAGCAGAGGAGGCAGTTGACACAGGCGGGGAGGTCGGCCTCAGGCCGCTCGCCGGTGCGCCAGCCGCCGGTCACGGGCCGAACGGCCGTGTCCGGCCGGACGACGCCGGCGACGGGCAGGTGCTGCCAGTCCGTCAGCTCAGCCATGCGTATCCCTCCGCGAGCGCCCAGCGCACCTCGGCGTCCGGGACCTTCCTGCCGAGCGTCTCGACCGCAGCCTCCTGCAGCTTCGGCAGCGCGGGCTCGCCGAGCGCGGCCGCGACCGCTCCGAGCATGACCATGTTCACGAACCCGGCTCCGCGTGTCGCGGCGAGCCGCGTGGCCGGCACGCAGCGCACCTCGACCCCGTCCAGTTCGGGAGGAGTCTCCTCCCCGTTGAAGAGAACGAAGCCGTCCGGGTCGAGGCCGTCGGCGATGCCGTCCTCGTGCACGAGCGACGGCTCGAGCACGACGACCACGTCCGGGTCCGTGATCGTGTCGTGGCGCCGGATCGGCCGGTCGTCGACGCGCGTGAATGCGCGTAGCGGCGCGCCGCGGCGCTCCGGACCGTACTCCGGGAACGCCTGCACGCCCTTCCCGTCGCGCAGCAGTGCCAGCGCCAGGATCTGGGCGGCCGTCTTGGCGCCCTGACCGGCGCGCGCATGCCAGCGGATCTCGGTCAGCCCGCTCATCGCAGCGCCTCCTCGAGCGCGCGGACGGCGCGCTTCGCGTCCGCCACCGCCTGGACGACGCTGGCACCGCCGTTGACGGCGTCGCCGGCGGCGAAGATCCTCGCGTCCGGCGTCCTCCCCTCCCCGTCGACCGACTCCAAAAGCTCTCGGAATTCGTCGCGCGGCCGCTGACCGATCGCCTTGACGACGGTGTCGACGGGCACGACGAACTCGGTTCCCGGGACCGGCTCCGGACGGCGCCTGCCGCTCTCGTCCGGAGCGCCCAGGCGCATCTCGACGCAGCGGACCCCTTCGACGCGCCCGTCGCCGACGAAGCCGACGGGGTTCGTGAGGAAATGGAGCTCGACTCCCTCATGGCGCGCGAGCTCGACCTCGTGCTCATACGCGGGCATCTCGTTTTCTGTGCGCCGGTAGAGCAGGAGCGACACCTCGGCGCCGAGCCGCTTCGCCTCGACCGCGACGTCGATCGCGGTGTTGCCGCCGCCGACGACGGCGACGCGGCTGCCCACGGAGGGCGGCTCGCCTGTCTTCAGCCGCTCGATGAACGGCAGCGACTCCCAGACGCCCTCGAGGTCCTCGCCCTCGTAGGCGACGTCGACGTCGGCACCCAGACCCACGGCGAGCACGATCGCGTCGACCTCCGCTTCCAGCTCCTGCAGCCGCGCCTTGTCGACGCGCTCGCCGAGCCGGAGCTCGACGCCCATGTCCTCGAGCAGCCGCGCCTCGTCCGGCAGCGGCTCGTTCGACTGGCGGTAGGGAGCGATCGCATAGCGGACGAGGCCACCCACCTCCTCGCGCTCGTCGTAAACGGTGACCGTGTAGCCGTCGGCGGCGAGCTCACCGGCTGCGGCCAGGCCCGCCGGGCCGGCACCGATCACCGCCACCCGCTTCCCGTTCGGCTGCGCCGGGAGGCGCAGCGGGACGTCGTGCGCGTAGGCCCACTCGGTCGCGTAGCGCTGGAGCGCGCCGATCTCGATCGGCCGCCTGCCCTCGTGGACGAGGACGCAGTCGCGCTGGCAGAGGATCTCGACCGGGCAGACACGCGCGCACGTCCCGCCGAGGATGTTCTCGGCGAAGATCGTCAACGCCGCCGTCGCGGGGTCGGAGGCGGCGATCGCCGCGACAAAGCCCGGCACGTCGACGTCCGCAGGGCAGGCCGTCACGCACGGCGCCTCGGCGTAGGGGCCGCCGCACTCGAGGCAGCGGTCCGCCTCGACCACAGCCGCCTCCGCGGAAAGCGGCGGGCGGAGCTCCCGGTACAGCTCTTCGGAGCGCACACTCATGCAGTGAGTGTCAGCGCCGGCCGGACGGCCGGCATCGGCGTCGGCACGGAGGCGGACGTGTGGGAAAGCCGCACCTTCGTCGGCGAGAACCGCCGATGTTCGGGCGCCGCCGTGGCTCTAGCGTCGGAAGCAATCGACAAAGGAGGAGTCATGGCTGTCCGTGCCGCCATCAACGGCTTCGGGCGAACCGGCCGCGCCGCGTTCCGAGCCGCGATCGAGTCGGGCGCCGACATCGAATGGGTCGCGATCAACGACGTCGCAGACCCGGCGATGCTCGCGCACCTGCTCAAGTACGACACCGTCTACGGCCCGTTCGCCGGCACCGTCGAGCTGGTCGAGGGCGCGCTCGTCGTCGACGGGACCCGGATCGAGACGCCGACCGTGAGCGATCCCGCCGAGCTGCCGTGGGACGAGCTCGGCGTCGAGGTCGTGATCGAGTCGAGCGGCCGCTTCCGCGCCCGCGCCGACGCCGCGAAGCACCTCGAGGCCGGAGCGAAGAAGGTGATCATCTCCGCGCCCGCCAAGGAGCCGGATGTCACGGTCGTGCTGGGCGTCAACTTCGAGACCTACGATCCCGAGCTGGACCGGATCATCTCCAATGCGTCGTGCACGACGAACTGCCTCGCCCCGGTCGCAAAGGTCCTGCACGAGGAGCTGGGCATTCTGCACGGCGTGATGACGACCGTGCATGCGTACACGAGCGACCAGCAGCTGCTCGACGGCCCGCACAAGGACTACCGGCGCGCCCGCGCCGCGGCCGCGAACCTCGTCCCCACCTCGACCGGCGCCGCGAAGGCGATCGGCCTGGTCGTGCCCGCGCTCGCCGGGAAGCTGCAGGGCTTCGCCGTCCGCGTGCCGCTGGCGACGGGCTCGCTCGTCGACCTGACCCTCGAGATGGAGCGGCGGACGTCCGTCAACGAGGTCAACACGGTGATCGCGCGGCGCGCCGACCGCGGCGAGCTCGCCGGGATCCTGCGCTACAGCGAGGAGCCGCTCGTCTCGTCCGACATCGTTAAGTCGACGTACTCGTCGATCTTCGACGCGCCGCTGACGACCGTGACCGACGGCAGGCTGGTCAAGGTGGTCGCCTGGTACGACAACGAGTGGGGTTACTCGAACCGGCTCGTCGAGCTCGCCCAGCGCGTGCTGGCGCCGGTACCCGCCCACGTGTGAGCATCCGCCCGTGCGGGCGATGCTCCTCGAGGCACCGGGCACGAAGCTCCGGGAGGCCGAGATCCGGCCCCCGGGGCTTCGCCCCGGCGAGGTCCGGATCCGCGTTCATGCCTGCGGCGTCTGCCGGACCGACCTCCACATTCGCGACGGCGAGCTCACCGGCGCGAAGCTGCCGCTCGTCCTCGGCCACCAGGTCGTGGGCACGGTCGTCGAAGGCGACGATCCGGCCGGCGGTGGCCGTGTCGGCGTCCCCTGGCTCGGCTGGACGTGCGGCGAGTGCCGCTATTGCCGGTCGGGGCAGGAGAACCTCTGCGACCGCGCCCTGTTCACCGGGTACACGCTCGACGGCGGGTACGCCGAGGAGGTGGTGGCCGACGCCCGCTACTGCCTGCCGCTGCCCGACGGGGCGGGCGACGCCGAGCTCGCGCCGCTCCTCTGTGCCGGGCTGATCGGCTACCGAGCCCTGCGGGCGGCCGGTGCGGGGGAGCGGCTCGGGCTCTACGGCTTCGGCGCGGCGGCGCACATCGTCGCGCAGCTCGCGCGCCACGAGGGACGGCGGGTGCTCGCGTTCACGCGGCCGGGCGACGAGGAGGCACAGTCGCTGGCGCGCGAGCTCGGCGCGGCGTGGGCCGGCGCCGCCGGCGAGCGGCCCGAGGAGCTCGACGCCGCGATCATCTTCGCGCCCGCCGGCGAGCTCGTCCCCGAGGCGCTTGCGGCGGTCGGCAGGGGCGGCACGGTCGTCTGCGCGGGCATCCACATGAGCGCGATCCCCTCGTTTCCGTACGAGCTGCTCTGGGGCGAGCGGGTGCTGCGGTCGGTCGCGAACCTGACCCGGGAGGACGGCCGCGACCTGTTCCGCGCGATCGGCGAGCACCCGGTGCGGACGGCGGTGGAGACGTTCCCGCTCGCCGCCGCGGAGGAGGCGCTCGACCGCCTGCGCGGCGGCGCGATCCGCGGCGCCG
Organism: uncultured Gaiellaceae bacterium; assembly: GCA_963705515.1. Taxonomy (GTDB): domain Bacteria; phylum Actinomycetota; class Thermoleophilia; order Gaiellales; family Gaiellaceae; genus Gaiellasilicea. Next base: position 268,126 of record CAVPJV010000002.1, on the reverse strand, counting down.
CAGTCCTCACGGTCTAGCGGAGCGCCGCAACAGCTCCTCCTTCATCGGGAGGGGCGGTGGGAGAGCCCACCGCCCCTGTTGACGGTCAGTCCTCGGTGTTGCCGGGGTGAAGCGTGCCGGTCTCGCGCTCGGGCAGCGCCATGCGCCCGGGGTCGAGGTCGTACGTCCACGGCAGGCCCGAGGCCTTCCAGCCGTTCTTGAGACGCATCCCGTGGAAGACGCTGTCGGGATCGTCGACCCGGCTGCCCTCCATCCCGTCGAGGATGTTGTAGGTGTTCGTGAACCCGGCAGCCGCCAGGATGTTGATCGCGATCGCCGCGCGGCCGCCGGAGCGGCAGGACACGAGCAGCGTGTCATCGTGTGCGAACCGCGCCTTCACGAGGTCGACGAAGTCCGGGTTGAGTTCCCAGGGGAACGCCTTCTTCTCGTCGTCCCACTGGTAGGCCAGGAAGGCGAACGGGATGTTGGTCGCCATCGGAGCGTGACCCGTGAAGACCCACTCCTCGGGCGTGCGCACGTCGAGGATCTTCACGCCCTCGGGATCCGCCTGCCACAGGTCGTACGCCTCCTTGGCGGTGACGTAGAGCCCGAGCTTTGTCTGCCGCGCCTCGGCGACCGGCCGCTCGGCGTGTGTGGTGCTGGTGGTCATCGCATCCTCCTCGTTAACCGAGCCTCGTACCTTCGACCTCGAGGCCGCCACCCGCGGGGAGCTTGCTCCAGCTCCTTCTCTCCCACTCCTCCTTGAGCACCTCAGTTGCGGCCTGCTCGAGGAAGTCCGGGCGAGCCCACTCGTTCACATCGAAGTCGTTCTCGATGTAGCCGTGGCTGACCATGAAGTCCTTGCCGATCTCGACGCACTGCAGGTTCTGCGCACTCAGGCTCGGCACCATGTCGACGTCCTTGATGCCCTGGTAGGTGTCCTCGGCATCCAGATAGAACGTCTGCCTGTTGAGGATCGCGCCCGCCGCACGCTTGTGCTCGTTCGCCCAGCGCCCGACCTTGATCATCGCCTTCATGTAGGCGACGACGAGCTCCGGGTGCTCCTCGGCCATCACGTCGGTGCAGGTGATGACGGCCGGCGTGTTCGCTACCTGAATCGTCCAGTCCGGATACCTGGAGAGGTCCTCGATCATCTTCAGCTGGCCGGTGGCCTCCTGGAGGTGCTGGAAGACCTTGCTCTGGGTGTAGATCGCATCGACGACGCCGCCGAGCAGCGCGGTCTCGAGCGGGCGGAACGCCAGGTCGTGCTTGTGGTCACGCCGCATCCAGAGCTCGGACGGGTTGTTCATCGGCGGGACGAGCATCTCGGGCTTGTCGTACCAATCGTCCGGATACGGGAACTCGACGAGCTCGACGTCGTCCAGAGTCATGTCGTGCAGCATCAGCATGTTCTCGATGCCCATGTGCTCCTGGATTCGCCACCAGTCGCACTTGATCGTGTTCAGGCTCTTCGAGATCCCGATCTTCTTGCCCTTCAGGTCCTCCATCCGGAAGATCGGGTCCCGGCCGCGCACCGCCATGCAGCCGCCTTCGTACACCCAGGTCGCTCCCAGCAGCACCGTGCGGCGAATGTCGGCGTGGACATGGATCGGTGGATAGAGCCCGCCAAAACGGATCAGGTTGTCCAGGTTGTGGATGTAGTGCGGGTACCAGTTGTTCTCGGGTGCGTGGCGGAAGTAGGCGTACTCGACGCCGATCTTCTTGAACTCCTCACGGCACCACCCGAGCTCCTGGTCGACGTTGTTCGCCGACACCATCGGGCAGTTCGTGAACCACACCTCCTCCCAGCTCAACGGCACCGTGGTGGAGACTCGCTCCGGCTCGGTGACAGTGGTCATGTCCATCGCCTCCTTGGTCGTCGCCTCGGGAGCAGCGCGAACTCCTACGTCTGTCGCAGCAGGCACGGCTACCTCCTCGTTCGTTGGACTCTTCTGGGACGAGGCTCTCCCACCGGGCCGGCTCGGGGATCGGTACGCCCCCTGAGCGGCTTGCGGCTAACTACCGCCGTCCGAGAGCTGGGACGCTCCGACAGGCAGGGTTGCTGCGCCGGATAGCCATGCCGCCCTTGGCATCGGACGACTCCCAGAACCCGAAGCAGAAGCCGCGATGATCAGCACGCGCGCGCCGCAATCGCCGAGCCACGCTAGGAGGGTCTGGCTGGCTAGGGTTGACCGGCCCGCACCAAATCGGTATTTTCCGATTTGAAATGAGCGTCACTTTGGCTCCGATCGACTGTTGCGCGCCGCTTGCAGCGGAGGTGCTGAGCGCCGAGGAGGCGACGGCGACCGCAGCCTTGTTCGCGGCGCTGGGGAACCCGGCGCGCGTGCGGATCGTGAACCTGCTCGCGTCGAGCGAGGAGCCGGTTTGTCTCTGCAATCTGATCGAGCCTCTTGGTCTGGCGCAGGCGACGGTCTCGCAGCATCTGAGTCGTCTCGTCGAGGCCGGGCTCGTCCGTCGCGAGGAGCGCGGCAAGTGGTCGTACTTCTCGCTTGATCCCAGTGCGTTCGCGCGGGTGGCCGCTCTCGCCGAGCTACCGAAGGGAGTGTGCTGCTGATGACGACCACTGCGGACGAACTGCGTGAGCAGGTGCGGCGCCGCTATGCGGAGTCCGCCCGCCGGGTCGTTGAGCGCTCGGAAGAGTGCGGCTGCGGGAGCGGCTCCTGTTGTGCGGACGGGGAGAGCGACGCGGCCACGTTCGGTGAGGCGCTCTACGACGCTGAGCAGCGCGGTGCTTTGCCGGAGGCGGCGACGCTGGCCTCGCTCGGTTGTGGCAATCCGACCGCAGTCGCCGACCTGCGGAAAGGCGAGGTTGTGCTCGACCTCGGCTCGGGCGGTGGAATCGACGTGATCCTGTCCGCGAAGCGGGTCGGCCCGACGGGTACTGCGTACGGGGTCGACATGACCGACGAGATGCTCGCGCTCGCGCAGCAGAACGCGCGCGACGCCGGCGTCCGCAATGTCCATTTTCTCAAGGGCGAGATCGAGGCCGTACCGCTGCCGGCGGCGAGCGTCGACGTGATCATCAGCAACTGCGTCGTCAACCTCTCGACCGACAAGCCGACGGTGCTGACCGAGATGGCGCGCGTGCTCCGTCCGGGAGGCCGGATCGGGATCAGCGACGTCGTCGCCGAAGACCGGCTGTCTGTCGAGGAGCGCGCAGCGCGTGGCTCGTACGTCGGCTGCATCGCCGGCGCTCTCTCCAAGGGCGAGTACGAGGCGGGGCTCGAGGCGGCCGGGTTCGAGCGGGTCACGGTCGAGTTCACCCATCAGGTCGCAGACGGGATGCACGGCGCGATCGTCAAGGCGGTCAAGACGACCACGCCGGAGGAGAAGGGGTTGCCGGTGATCCAGCCGGCCGCGAAAGCCGGCTGCTGCTAGTGGCTGTCCCTCCGCGCCATGCAGCCTGACCTCGGCCGCGCGCTTGCCGCCGAGCTGATCGGGACGTTCGCGCTTGTCTTCGCCGGCGCCGGCGCGATCATGGTCGACGCGAAGACGGGCGCACTCGGCCATGTCGGTGTCGCGATCACGTTCGGGCTCGTGATCATGGCGATGATCTACGCGGTCGGGCACGTCAGCGGCGCCCATTTCAACCCAGCTGTCTCGTTCGCGTTCGCGCTCAGCCGCCACTTCCCCTGGCCGCGCGTCGCCGCCTACTGGCTGGCGCAGATCGCCGGAGCGCTGCTCGCAGCGCTCCTGCTGCGCGGCTCGCTCGGGAACATCGCCCATGTCGGCGCGACGCTCCCCTCCGGCTCCCAGCGCCAGTCGTTCTTCTGGGAAGTGGTGCTGACCTTCTTTCTGATGTTCGTGATCATGGCCGTCGCAACCGACACGCGCGCCGTCGGTGAGGCGGCGGCGATCGCAGTCGGCGCCACCGTCGGACTCGACGCCATGTTTGGCGGCCCGATCAGCGGCGCTTCGATGAACCCAGCTCGCTCACTCGGGCCGGCGCTCGTCTCCGGCGACCTGCACGCCCTGTGGCTCTACCTCCTCGCGCCCCTGCTCGGCGCCGCCTTGGGCGCGGTCGCCTACCAGTTCGTCCGCGGCGAGCAGACCAGCCCGGCCGAGGAGCCGGCCAGGGCGGCGTGAACGTCCTCTTCGTCTGCGTCGCCAACTCCGGCCGCTCGCTGATCGCCGAGCGCTACCTGCGCGAGCTCGCCGGCGACCGCCACCAAGCGCGCTCCGCCGGCAGCGAGCCAGGCGCTGCACCGCATCCGCAGGTCGTCGAGGCGCTCCGTGAGGTCGGGATCGACGCCAGCGACCACGTCCCGCGCAAGCTCGATCCGGAGCTGCTCGCCTGGGCCGACGTCGCCGTCTCGACCTGCAGCGAGGAGGTCTGCCCGGTCACGCCGGGCGTGCGGCGGATCAGCTGGGAGTTCACCGATCCGAAGCACCTGCCGCTCGAGCAAGTACGGGAGATCCGGGATCAGATCAAGGAACAGGTGGTCGAGCTCGTCGCAGAGCTCGACCGCGAGTCCGAGAAGGAGGAGAGATGAAGTACGTGCTCTTCGTCTGCACCCACAACGCCGGCCGCAGCCAAATGGCGCAAGCGCTGTTCGAGCGCTACGCACCGGACGACCTGCGCGCTGAGTCCGCCGGACAGGAACCAGCAGAAGCAATCTGGCCGAACGTCATCGAGGTGATGCGCGAGGTCGGGATCGACATCGCGCATCGCAAGCCAAAGAAGATCGACCTCGAGATGCAGCTCCACGCCGACAAAGCGATCACCCTCAACTGCCAGGGCACCTGTCCCTACGTGATCGGCGGCGTCGAAGACTGGGAACTCGACGACCCAGCCGGGCAGCCGCTCGAGAAGGTGCGGGAGATCCGCGACGAGATCGACCGCCGAGTCCAAGATCTCGTCGACCGCGCTGAGGAAATCCGCGCCGACCGCAGCGGCCACGATCGCCGGCTCGCCCAGCTCCTGCCCTCGCTCGTCGCCGAGTTCCAAGCGACGAAGAGTGCGGAGGAGATCCGCGCCTGCGCAGACGCGATCCTCAGCCAGTACGACGACGCACCCGTGCGTTCGTTCGTGCTCACCCTCGCCAACACCCGCGTCCGCGAGTGCCTACGAGACGAAGAGTGCGAGGTGCTCGCCAGGACATAGCCAAGATCGATCGCCTCGGGCTACTGGAGGGCGAACGGGGGCGGCGTGATTGTGCGGACACACCGCGTGTCGAGCGTGGCCGCGCTGGCTCGGTCGACGAAGAGCGCGACAAGCTTCGGCAGGCAGCCGTACTGACCGACGCCGTGGCCGTGCTCGGGGACGACGACGATGCGCGCCTTCGGCATCGCCGCCCCGAGCCCGGCGATGTTGGCGGCGGGATCCTGAGGGTCGGCGCCGCCGACGAGCGCGAGCACCGGCACGCTCGAGCGGACGCGCGCGTGGTTCGACGGCGGCTCGGCGTGGTCGGGCACGTACGCGCACACGGACCGGTCGCGCTCGAGCTGAGTGGCGACATAGCCGTCGAGGTAGGTGTCCCAGGGCCCTTTCGCGTCGAGGCCGACCCAGCGCTCGTTGCACCAGATCGACCAGAACATCAGCGGGTTCTCGGCACCGCTGCTCGGGATCTGCCCCGCCAGCGGCGCGTAGTCGCCGCGCGCGGCGCGGTTGACGACGAGCGGGATCGAGGCCGCCGACGCTGCGCTCAGCGTCATGTACTGGATCAACCCGGCGAGATCGTCCCCGGTGAGCGTCACCTCGCGCGTCACCGCGACCGGACGCGCGTTCCAGGCCTCGATCAGCGAGCGGAGCTGCGCCGGCCAGCTCGGGAATGCACGCGCGCACCCAGGCTCGCGGGCGCAGCGCCTCGCGGTGAGGTCGAGCGCGCGCTGCCCGTTGGCGGCGAACCGGCTCCAGAAGGGGACGTCGAGCAGCGTCGCCCCGTCCAGAGCCACCGTCCGCACCGAGCGGGAGTGGCGCGCCAGGTAGACCTGCGCGAGCGTGGCGCCGTACGAGATCCCGTAGATGTCGAGGCTGCGGTAGCCAAGTGCTGTGCGCACGGCGTCGAGGTCGTCCGCGGCCGCTGCCGTCCCGTACTGGGTCGGATCGCCGTTCAGCGAGGCGAGGCAGGCCCTGATCATCACGGCGACGTCCTCGTTCTGGTCGGGCGGCGGGCAGGCCAGCGGATGCGAGCCGCCGGTGCCGCGCTGGTCGACCAGCAGGATGTCGTGCCGCTCGTGCACCCCGCTCCAGATCGAGTTCACGGCGGCCGTCTGCTGGGTCGCTGCGCCACCCGGCCCGCCGGCGAGGTACGTGAATGCGTCCGGCCGCGCCGGCTTACGGCGCGCGGGGACGACGACAACGCGCAGTCCGATCCGCGCGCCGATGCCGGTGTCGCGGTTCTCGGCGACGAGGAGCGTGCCGCACTTCGCGGCCACGCCCTGCACCGTGCACGCGCGCAGAGGCAGCTTGGCCGCGTGGACCGGCGCCGCCGCGAGCAGGATCGCAAGCGCGGTGGCGAGCATCGCTAGCCGCCGGACGCCACGTACCTGCCGGCGCCGCTCTCGGCGAGCACCGCCTGCGCCGCCGCAAGCCTCGCGACGGGGACCCGGTAGGGCGAGCACGAGACGTAGTCGAGCCCGAGCCCGTGGCAGAACCGGACCGAGGCCGGGTCGCCGCCGTGCTCGCCGCAGATCCCGATCGTCAGTTCGGCATTCCCGGCCCGGCCGCGCTCGACGCCGAGACGCATCAGCTCGCCGACGCCTTCCTGGTCGAGTGTCGCGAACGGATCGTGGGCGAGCACACCGTCCTCGAGGTAGCGCGTCAGGAACTTGCCCTCCGCGTCGTCGCGCGAGAGCCCGAGTGCCGTCTGCGTGAGATCGTTCGTGCCGAACGAGAAGAAGTCCGCGTGGCGGGCGATCTCGTCGGCGCGGATGCAGGCGCGCGGGAGCTCGATCATCGTCCCGACGAGGTACGGAAGCTCGTAGCCTTCCTCCGCCGCGACCCGCAGCGTCAGCTCGCGCAGGCGGCGGAGCTCCTCGGCGAAGGCGACCAGTGGATGCATGATCTCCACCCGCGGCGTTTCCCCGGTGCGCTCGCGCACGGCCCTCGCGGCTCGTACGATCGCGCGCACTTGCATCTCGTAGATCTCCGGCCACTGCAGGCCGAGGCGGCAGCCGCGCGTGCCGAGCATCGGGTTCGCCTCGTGCAGCGCCAGGATCCGGTCGCGCAGACGCTGGTCGGTCGCCTCCTCGAGCGAGGGGAGGAACTCGTGCAGCGGCGGGTCGAGCAGCCGGATCGTCACCGGCAGCCCCGCCATCGCCTCGAAGATTCCCTCGAAGTCGCTCTGCTGGAAGGGCAGGAGCCGGTCGAGCGCGGCGCGTCGGGACGCCTCGTCGTCGGCGAGGATCATCTCCTGCACGACGGGCAGGCGCTCCTCGCCGAAGAACATGTGCTCGGTGCGGCAGAGGCCGATCCCCTCGGCGCCGAACTCCCGCGCCTTGGTCGCGTCGGCCGGGGTGTCGGCATTCGCATGCACCTCCAGGCGGCGGACGTCGTCGGCCCAGCCGAGGATCGTCTCGAGGTCGTCGTGCAGGCCGGCCGGCACGAGCGCGACGGCGCCGAGAATGACCTCGCCCTTGCCGCCGTCCAGGGTGATCAGGTCGCCCTCGGCGACCGCGTGGCCCCCGAGCATCGCGACGCGGTTCTCGAGGTCGATCGTGAGCGCGCCGCAGCCGGCGACGCAGGGCTTACCCATGCCGCGTGCGACGAGCGCCGCGTGCGAGGCGATGCCGCCGTGGGCGGTGAGGACGCCCCTGGCGGCGATCAAGCCGTGGATGTCGTCCGGGCTCGTCTCCCAGCGGACGAGGATCACGTCCTCGCCGTTCCGGCCGCACTCGTCGGCCGTGTCCGCGTCGAACACGACGGCACCGGACGCGGCCCCGGGCGAGGCCGCGAGGCCGCAGGCGGCGACGTCGTAGCGCGCAGTCGGGTCGATCGTGGGGTGCAGCAGGTGGTCGATCTGCGCCGGGTCGATCCGGGCGATCGCCTCCTCGCGGGTCAGCAGCCCCTCCTCCACCATCTCGACCGCGGCGCGCACGGCGGCAGCCGCGGTGCGCTTGGCGGAACGGGTCTGCAGGAGGTACAGCCGCCCCTCCTCGATCGTGAACTCGATGTCCTGCACATCCCGGTAGTGGGCCTCGAGCGCCGCCACCGTCCGCTCGAGCTCGCCGAAGGCCGCGGGGAAGAGCGCGCGCATCTCGCCGAGCGGGAGCGGCATCCGGATGCCCGCGACGACGTCCTCGCCCTGGGCGTTCACGAGAAACTCGCCGCAGAGTCCGCGCTCGCCCGTGGAGGGGTCGCGGCTGAAGCCGACGCCGGTGGCGCAGTCGTCACCCTTGTTCCCGAACACCATCTGCATCACGTTGACGGCGGTGCCGAGGTCGTCCGGGATCTCATAGGTCTGCCGGTAGACGCGAGCGCGCGGCGAGTTCCAGGACTCGAAGACCGCGCGGATCGCGCCGAGCAGCTGGTCGTGGGCGTCGAGTGGGAACCCGTGCCCCGCCTCGTGCTCGTAGATCTCGTGGTAGCAGTCGATCAGCTCCAGCAGGTCGGCGGCGGCCAGCTCGACGTCCGAGCTGAAGCCGCGGCGCCCCTTGAGCTCGTCCAGCGCCTGCTCGAACGCGTGGGAGTCGATCCCTTCGACGACCTCGCCGTACATCTGAATCAGCCGTCGATACGAGTCGTAGGCGAAGCGGCCGTTCCCCGTGGCGGCGGCCACGCCGAGCGCGGTCTCATCGTTGAGCCCGAGGTCGAGGATCGTGTCCATCATCCCGGGCATCGAGATCGCAGCACCGGAGCGCACGGACACGAGCAGCGGGTTGAACGGATCGCCGAAGCTCGCGCCGGTCGCATGCTCGAGACCGGCGATGTGCTCCGCGATCTCGTCCTCGAGACCCGGTGGCAGGTCGCCGCCGGCCGCCATGTAGGCGCGGCAGGCGTCGGTCGTGATCGTGAAGCCGGCGGGAACCGGCACGTCCAGGTGCGCCATCTCGGCGAGCCCGACGCCCTTCCCGCCGAGGAGCTCGCGGCCCCCGTGGATGGCCTCGTCGAACGAGTAGACGAACCTCGTGCCCGTCTGCTGCTGCGGTGCGGTCGTCATGGCCAAGCTCCTCTCGGTGTCAGTTCTCCAGTGCGCGGACGATCAGCGTCGAGCAGGGCGCCCGGTGCGCGACGCGCTCGGAGACCGAGCCGAGCGACTTGAAGCCGTGGAGCCCTCTGCTGCCGAGCACGAGTAGGTCGGCGCCAGCTGCGGCGGCCGTGAGCGCGTGCACCGGCTCGTCGGGAACGACGTGGAACCCGTCGCCGACGATCTGCGAGATCGCCGCGGGGTCGATCAACTTCTTGCCCTCGGCGACGACCACAGTCACGTCGGCGTCGAAACGCCCTGCGAGATAGCGGGCGATACTGTACGCCGCGGCCGACTCGGGCGAGCCGTCGACCCCGACCACGACCCGCCGCGGGGTCAGGTGCGCGGTCTCGCGCGCCAGGAGCACCGAGCAGGGTGCATCGTGCAGCAGGAGAGTCGCCGTCGATCCGAGGAGAATCCCCTCGGTGCGCCGCTGACCGTGAGAGCCGACTGCGATCAGCGTCGTTCGCTCGTGCGCGGCGACGTCGATCAAGGCGTGGCCGGCAGAGCCGCGAACGACCATGGACTCGGCGGACGGGATGAACGCCTGCGCGCTCCGGACGGTGTCTTCGGCGACGCTGCAGGCCTCGCGCTCGTCGGCTTCCCGCGACGGCACCACCGTCGTGGGGGTGATCAGCGGCGGCGGCAGATTCCAGGCCGCAAGGCAGGTGATCGTTCCGCCCGGCGCCTTCAACAGCGCCGCCTGCCTGAGTGCGTCGCGCGACTCCGGCGTGGTGTCCACGCCGACGAGCACGCGGCTGAAGATCTTGTTTGCCTCGACGACATGGGCGTCCGCGTCGATGGTGGCGCTCATGGCTCCTCCTTTTGGTCGTGCCAAGCGCGGTTTCCTGACGCCAGCGTCGCCCCGACGTGCCGCGACGGCATCCGGTTGCGCCCCGATCAGAGCGCGGGAAAGTACTGCGCCCGTAGTTCGCCGAACGGCATTCAGCGCTTTCGCCGACGCCGCTGCCGCCCCGGCAGACGATTGTTCACGGCATGACGACGACCGCCGTCTTCTTCACCGCGCTTGCGACCGCGCTCGCGACCGGTCTCGGCGCCTTGCCGTTCGCGTTCAGGCGCGGCGACGCCGCCCGCTGGCTCGGATCCGCAAACGCGGTTGCTTCCGGTGTGATGCTCGGCGCCAGCGCCAGCCTGGTCCTGGAAGGGATCGACCGGAACGGGGGTCGGACGGCCATGGGTGCGGTCGCCGGCGCCGCGTTCGTCGCGCTCGCCTACCGCCTGGTCGGCGACCGGAAGGACCTCCACCTCGGCACGTTGCGCGGGGCCGACGGCCGCAAGGCGCTGATGGTCGTCGGCGTGATGACCGCGCACTCGGCGGCGGAGGGAATCGGCATCGGCGCCGCCTTCGGCGACACGGCTGCCTTCGGGCTCCTGATCGCGCTCGCCATCGCCATCCAGAACATCCCCGAGGGCCTGGCGATCAGCCTCGTGCTCGTCCCGCGCGGATCGTCGGTCTCGGGCGCCGCCGGCTGGAGCGTCTTCTCGAGCCTGCCGCAGCCGCTCCTCGCCGTCCCGGCGTTCCTGTTCGTCGAGCAGTTCAGCGCGATCCTCCCCGCCGCACTCGGCTTTGCCGCCGGTGCCATGGTCTGGATGGTCGGCCGCGAGCTGCTGCCGGACGCGTGGAATCAGGGGCCGCGCCGAGCCGTCGTCGCGCACACAGCGATCGCCTTCGTCCTGATGCTCGCCTTGCAGCTGAGGCTGGCTGCATGAGCGCGGCAGTCGCCAAGCGCGGTCTCGGCGAGCGTGCGCAGCGCCCCGCGGCGCAGCGCGTACGGATGCGGTAAACCCCGGACACTGATCAGCGGCCGGCCCGATGCCCCAGGGAGCGGGCGGCGAGACACTGGAGGATGATGATGAGACGGATCGATTCCTACCCGCGTGATCTCGAGTCCCTCGACCACCATGACGAGGGCGACGCCGTCGCACACCAGCTGCCCCGGCAGGATGCGGCGTAGCGATGGCGGGCGTGGTCACGAGAGCGCTCTTCTCGGACCGGCAGCACGCGGGCCGGGCGCTCGCCGGCGCACTCGGCTTGGAGCACGGCTTGGACGCGGTCGTCGTCGGTCTCGCGCGCGGCGGCGTCGTCGTCGCCGCCCAGGTCGCGGCCGAGCTCGGGCTCCCGCTCGACGTGGTCGCAGTGCGGAAGATCCGGCATCCCTGGCAGCCGGAGTACGCGATCGGGGCGGTCACGCCCGGCGACGGAGTCTACGTCCGGGCGTCCGACGGGCTCACACCCGCTGAGCTGCAGCACGCCGTCGACGCCGCGAGGGTGAGGGCCGCAGAGCTCGACGCGCGCCTCCACCGTGACTTCAACCCGATCGGGCTCCGAGACAAGACGTGCATCCTCGTCGACGACGGTCTCGCGACCGGGGCGACGATGATCGCAGCCGTCCGGTGGGCCCGCACGCGCGGCGCGGCGCGGATCGTCGCGGCCGTCCCCGTCGGTGCGAGCTCGAGCGTGTCGCTGCTCGAGGACGAGGCCGACGCCGTGGTCTGTCCGAACGCGCTCCACGAGTTCGGTGCAGTCGGCCTCTGGTACGACCGCTTCGAGCCGGTCGAGGACACGGAGGTCGAGCAGCTGCTCGCCGACTCGGTTCGGCGACCGCCTAGCCTTTGACGACGCCGAGCGGCCGCAGCCGAACGACCCGCCTGGCGAGACCCGCAACGGCGCCCTGGTTCACGGCAGCTGCACGAGGTGCCGGACGAACCAGTCGCGCGCCAGGCGAGCGACGACCTCGAGCGCGCCCAGCTCCTCGAACAGATGGCTCGCCCCCGTCACGACGCGGAGCTCGGCCGGGCACGTCATCGCCGCGAGCGCACGGCGGTTCAGCTGCAGCACCATCTCGTCGTCCCCCCCGACGACGAGCAGCGTGGGCGCGTGAACCGTGGCCAGCCCAGCGGCCAGATCGGGTCGGCCGCCGCGCGAGACGATCGCGCCAATCCGCTCGGGGAGCACACCCGCGGCAGTGAGCGCGGCCGCCGTTCCTGTGCTGGCGCCGAAATAGCCGAGCGGAAGGTCCTCGAGGTCGCCGTGGTCGTCGAGCCAGCCGGTCGCGGCGACGAGACGGGACGCGAGCAGGCCCACGTCGAAGACGTTCGCCCGCTCCGCGGCCTCGCCCGGTGTCAGGAGATCGAACAGGAGCGTCGCGATGCCGTGATCGTTGAGCTGAGCCGAGACAAACCGGTTGCGCGGGCTGAGGCGACTCGAGCCGCTGCCGTGCGCGAAGGCGACAACGCCCTCCACGTGCTCCGGCACGGCAAGCACCCCAGGCAGGCGGACGCCGTCCAGCGGGAGCACGACCGCACGCTCGACATGCCTCGACTCGAGCGTCGTCACGGTTGCTCCCGCCTGTTCCTCACGGGGCGGCGGTTATGCTGCTCGGTCCAGCCGGCGCCGCCGCACATCGGGCAGCGCGCGGGCGGCGCTGCGGCGATCGCGCCGTAGCCGCAGCGATCGCAGTGGAACTCCCGGTCTCGGGCCGTGCGAGCCTTGTCACGCGGATGGGGAGTCGTCATCGCCCCCATCGGAACTCCTCTCACTCCTGACGCAACCAGTGTCGAGATCGAAGGCGCACTTCCGCATCAGCGGCGCCTCGGATCTCCGGTCGGTGGAAACCCCGATGCCGGGGCGCCGGGCCTGGTTGACGCTGCGGCCATGCGCCGGACCCGCCGCATCGTCGCCCGGCGAAGCCTCGCGCTCGTCGCCGGCAGCTCGAACCCGAAGCTCGCGCACGCCATCGCGGCCGAGCTCGGCGCCGAGCTCGAGCCGGTCGAGCTCGAGACGTTCGCGAACGGAGAGACGTACTGCCGGTACGCCGAGTCCATTCGCGGCGCCGACGTGTTCATCGTCCAGTCGTGCTCGCGCCCGGTCAACGACCACCTCGTCCAGCTCTTGCTCCTGGCCCACAGCGCCCGGCTTGCCTCCGCGCACCGGATCACCGCCGTCGTGCCGTGGTATCCGTACTCGCGGCAGGACCGGAAGTCGGCCGCGCGCGAGCCGATCTCGGCGAGGCTCGTGGCACAGCTGCTCGAGGCAGCCGGAGTTGACCGGGTCGTGACGATGGACCTCCATGCCGGCCAGATCCAGGGGTTCTTCGGCATTCCCGTCGACCACATGACGGCGCTGCCCCTGTTCGCCGACCGCTACCGCACGCTGGCCGATGGGGGCCTGCCGCTCGTCGCGGTCTCCCCCGACGTCGGCCGTGTCAAGCTCGCACGCCGACTGAGCCACATGCTCGACGCCGACCTCGCGGTGGTGACGAAGACGAGGCCGACGCGCGACGTCGCCGAGGCCGCCGAGGTGATCGGAGACGTCCGGGGCAAGATCGCCGTGATCGGCGACGACATGATCGTCACCGGCGGAACGCTTCTCAGCGCGGCCGACGCGCTGCTGCGTGCAGGTGCGCTCGAGGTGCGCGCCTTCGCGACGCACGGCCTCTTCGTCGACGACGCCCTCGATCATCTCGGAACATCGCAGCTGACGGAGCTCGCGGTGACTGACACTGTCGCCGTTGATAGCGGCGCGCCGGAGAAGCTGACCGTCCTCTCGGCGGCCGGGCTGCTCGCCGAGACGATCGAGCGCATCTTCACGGACCGCTCCGTCTCCGAGGTCTTCAAGGGGCTGGAGCTGTTCTAGGCGCCGCGCATGGGGCCGTTCGAGACCGATGACGCTCCTCCGCTCCGGCAGCGACTCTCCGGGGAGGAGGACGCCATGTCCGTGATCCCGGGACGACCCTCAGCGCCTCGGCGGGGACGCCGCTCAACTTCTCGATCGGCATGCAGATCGGCGTCACGATCACGAACACCGTGCTCGGCCTCGTGGCGCTGAGCGTCTTCTTCCGCACCGTTCGGCCCGGACTGGTCTACGCAGCCGTGCGTCGACGTCGCTGAGCAGAGAACCCGGCAGCCACGCGCGAACGCGCCTGGCGCAGCGCAGCCGCCGCCGACCGGCGGGACCGCGCGCCGCGCGGTCCCGCCGCTCTCGGCTCACTTGGCGGTGATCGCCACGTCGTGTGGCTTCGCCTTCTTCTCCTTCGGCGCGTGCACCGTCAGGACGCCCGCCTTGAAGTCGGCGAACACCTTGTCGGCGAGAGCCTCCGGAGGCAGTTCGAACCTGCGCTCGAACTGCTTCGAGAGCCGCTCACGGAGGAGGAAGGTCTTGCCCTTCTCCTCCTTCGTCTCCGCGAGCTCTCCTCGAACGGTGAGCTTGTGGTCGCTGACCTGGACGGTCAGCTGCTTCTCTTCGAAGCCCGGAACCTCGAGCTCGAAGACGTAGTCACCGTCCGTCTCGTAGACGTCGGCGGCCGGGGGAGCCAACGGCGCGGCTCCCACGTCCTCGAGGAAGCGGCGCATCCGTCGCTCCATCGAATCGAGCTCTGGGAACGGGCCCCAGCGAACGAGCTGCATCACGACCTCCCTTCTGTCGTCGCAACTCCTGCAAGCGACTCCTCCTCCACCGCGAAGCAGCCTGGATCAGGTCGGCCTCGGATCGCGTTGCGGGGATCTACGGAGCAGAGCTTCGACGCCGAAGGTGCGCGCGACGGAGCTCGTCTGCGCCCCAGACGAGGAGTGGGAACGTCCCAAGGATCAGCAGCTCCGACGCCCCGAGGGCCGCCGTTCCGAAGATGTCCTGGAGGAAGGGCACGTAGACGAGCGCCGCGGCGAAGAGCAGCTCGGCCACGATCCCCCAGAGCAGCAGGGGGTTCGTCCCGAACCCGACCGATCGCAGCGACGCACGCTCCGTGCGCGCTGCGAGCGCCGTCCCGACCTGGCACGCGACGATGCCCGCGAACGTCATCGTCGTCGCCGCCAGGTAGGCGTCGTGCAGAGGCGCGCCGGCACCGGTGTCGTCGCCGGGCCGCCAGCCGGCGTCGAGAAGGACGTAGAAGAACCCGGAGAGGACGAGCGCGGCCTCGATCAGGCCGAGGAAGATCCACGCGCGGTAGATGAGCGAGCGCCCGATGACGCCCTCCGAGCGCGGTCGCGGCGGACGATCCATCAGCCCCGGCTCGGCAGGCTCACGTCCGAGGGCCAGCGCAGGCAGGATCTCGGTCCCCAGGTCGATGGCCAGGATCTGGAGCACCGTCAGCGGCAACGGGATCGCCCCGCCGGAGAGCGCGAAGACGAGGAACGGCACGACTTCCGGCGTCGTGTGGGCGAGGATGTAGAGGACGAACTTCCGCACGTTCGCGAAGACGCGCCGCCCTGCCGCGACCGCGGCCACGATGGTCGCGAAGTTGTCGTCGGTGAGCAGCATCGTCGCCGCCTCGCGGGCGACGTCGGTGCCGGTCAGCCCCATCGCCACGCCGATGTCCGCCCGCCGCAGCGCCGGCGCGTCGTTGACGCCGTCGCCGGTCATGGCGACGACCTCCCCGTGCAGGCGCAGCGCGTCCGCGATCCGGAGCTTCACCTCGGGGGACGCGCGCGCCACGATCAGGCCATCGCCTTCGAGCAGGAGGTCGTCGACCTCGGGGTCGGCCAGCTGCTCGAGCTCGGCGCCGGTGACGACGCGCGCTGCGCCGGTGACAATTCCCACCCTGCGCGCGGTCTCAGCCGCCGTGAGCCCGTGGTCGCCTGTGACGACGATGAGGCGGATGCCGGCGCCGCGGCAGCGTCGAACGGCCTCGGCGACCTCCGGCCGGGGCGGATCGAGCAGCGCAACGAGCCCGAGCAGGACGAGGTCGCGCTCGACGTCCTCCCGCCGCTCCGGCGGCAGCATTCCCTCCGGCAGCCGCCGACGGGCCACCGCGAGCACGCGGAGACCCTGCGCCGCGTAGCGCTCGACCACCGCGAGCAACCGGACGCGGTCGCTCTGGCTGAGAGGCACATCTCCGCCGGGCGCAGCGAGCGCGGTCGCACGCGCGAGCACCTCCTCCGGCGCACCCTTCACGTGCAGCGTCAGCCCGCCGTCACGCCGATCGTCGACGCTCGACATCAGGCGCAGCTTCGGGTCGAAGCGGTAGAGCCGGCGTCGGTCGTGCTCGCGACGGGCGACGGCGACGTCGACGCCGAGCGCCCTCGCCGCCTCGAGCAGCCCAACCTCGGTCGCTTCGCCCCGCGACTTCCCGCTGCGTTCCGGCGCCAGCTCCGCTGTCGAGCAAGCCGCGATCGCACGGCCGAGCAGGCCGAGGCCCGTCTCGGGGAGCGCTGACTCGCCCACGTTCGCAGCCGCTTCGAGATCCACCTCGGTCGCAGGTGTCCAGACGCGAGCTGCCCGCATCCGGTTCTCGGTCAGCGTCCCGGTCTTGTCCGTGCAGATGACCGAGGTCGACCCGAGCGTCTCGACCGCGCTCAGCCTCTTGACGAGCGCACCCTGGCGGGCGAGCCCGGCGACACCGACCGCCAGCGCGAGCGTCAGCGTCGGCAGCAGGCCCTCGGGAACGTTCGCAACGATCAACCCGACGGTGAAGAGGAGAGCATCCTCGAGTGGCAGCCCGGCGGCGAGCCAGCCGATCGGGAGGAACGCAAGTCCGGCGCCGACCGCGACGAGGGCGATCAACCACGCAACGCGGCGCACCTGGGCCTCGAGCGGGCTCTCCTCGACCCCGACCCGCTCCGACAGCGCCGCGATCCGGCCGAGCTCCGTCTGCATACCCGTGGCGAACACGAGCGCCTCTGCCTCGCCGCCGACGCACGACGTGCCGCTGAAGACGAGTTCGCGCGCCTCGAGCAGCGGCCCCGTCGCGTCGGCGAAGTCCGCGGAGCGAAGGACGGGCTGCGACTCGCCGGTGAGCGTCGACAGGTCGACCTCGACCGCCCCGGAGAGCAGGCGGGCGTCGGCCGAGATACGGTCGCCTTCCGCCAGCAGGAGCACGTCACCGGGGACGAGAGCGGACGCCACGACCTCCTGGCGCCTGCCGTCGCGACGGACGTTGGCCCGCTGCGGCAGGTAGCGCGTGAGCGCCTCGACAGCCCGCTCGGCCTGCCGCTCCTGCGCGAAGGCGAAGGCCGCGTTCAGCACGATCACGGCGACGATCGCGATCCCGAGCGCTGCCATCCCGGCAACGAATGCGAGGGCGCCGGCGAACCAGAGGAGCAGGGCGAGCGGGTGGACGAACTGCCTGACGAGCTGCCGCGGCCACTGCCTGCCTCCTCGCCGGCGCAACTCGTTCGGCCCGTGCACGAGGAAC
Source organism: uncultured Gaiellaceae bacterium (assembly GCA_963705515.1). GTDB lineage: Bacteria > Actinomycetota > Thermoleophilia > Gaiellales > Gaiellaceae > Gaiellasilicea. Next base: position 250,848 of record CAVPJV010000002.1, on the reverse strand, counting down.
CGGCGCTCCGCCTCGCGGCTAGAGAGACCTTCCGGTCGAGAGCGGAGATCGCGCAACAGCCGTCTGGCCGGCTCTCGCGGGTCCGACCCGGACCCTTCCAGCGTCAAAGGGCGAGACTCCGTCGAGGCCGGGGTCACGTGTCGCGCCGCCGCGGGCGGCTACCGGTTGAAGAGAGCGGCGAGCATGGCGAGAATCTCCGTCCGACCCGACGCTTGCTCCGGCGGCCTCTTCGCGCATCGGGGAAACCTCGCGCCACCGTCGGTGAGAGCTACGGATAGCCCGGCGGGGCGAGGGCGAAGAACTCGCCCCTGCACCGAGGCGACGGCGTTCACCGATCGCCGATCAGCTCGACCGAGCGCACGTGCCTGCCCTCGCGCTCTGCCGCCCTGATCGCCCGCGCGGCCGCTTCGGCGAGCGAGTCCGCGCGCACGACGACCTCGACCGCGCGGCCGGTGTCATCGACGACCCGGAGCGGGCGATCGACCTCGTCGCGACGAACGCGGAGCAGCAACGGCTGCAGCGCGACGAGCAGCACCGCGAGGACGACGACGACGCCGAGCACGCGAAAATAGCCCTCGCGCTGCGTCTGCGACCAGACGGCGCCGATCGCGAGCGCGGCGCTCAGATACATGAGCCCGACGGAAGGAAGGAAGAGCCGGTGGCGCGGCCGCGTCGCGAGCGCGGTCGTCGCGACGGTCGGGAGGGCGAGGAGCATGGCGGTGCCGACCAGCTTCCCGTAGGTGTCGCTGTCGCCGTTCAACCAGACGCCGCCGATGTTGAGGGCCGCAGCGACCGCCACCGTGACCACGCAAGCGACGGCCAGGCCCGGCAGCCGCCGCTGGTCCCACAGGACGGCCGCCGGGACCGCGAGCGCGCCGTGCACGGCGAGCAGCACCGTCGTGAGCAGGATGCGGCCTTCGGTGCCGCCGAAGTCGCCGAAGAGGAGGATCCCGATCGCGAGCGCGGCCGCCGCAGTCATCGCGACGGCCACCGCGAGCAGGAGCGTCGTCCTGCGTGTTCTGCCACCCGGGCGGAACGCGACCATGGCTTCTCCTTCCGTCGTTGTACAGCGTCGCTCCGTACGGCGGCCGCAGCATCGGGGAACTCACGCACATGGAGGTCAGCGTTCGACCGGATCCGCGTAGTTGGCCGAAGGCCGTTCAGCGCTTTCGCCGATGCGGCCCGCCGCGCCGAGAGCGACCGTCGATGTGTCAGCAAGCGAGCTGGAGGAGCTAATGATGAAGAGCGATGTGCAGGCGAAGCCGGGCGACGTCGTCGTCGTCCACGGCCGCTCGACCACCGATCACCGGCGCACCGGCGTGATCGTCGAGGTGCTCGACGCCGCGTCCGACCATGAGCACTACCGCGTCCGCTGGGACGAGGAGCACGAGTCGCTCTACTGGCCGGGATCCGACGCGACCGTCGAGCCCGCGAAGCGGAGTCGGCGCGCGCCGCGCGGCTGACTCGGCTCCGTAGATCCCCACCGGCGATCTGAGGCCTTTCACGGAGCCCTCCGCCGGTGCAGCCGGGAGATCTGAGGTTCGACGAAAGGAGGGCACATGGCCGCAATGCGAACTGTCGGCTACGGCCACCGGCTGCCCGCACACGCGAACGTCCGCGAGGACGGCGGCGAGTACGTGATCGAGCTCGACGTCTCCGACTTCCTGGAGAGCGAGCTGGCGATCGACGTCGTCGGCCCGCGCCTGATCGTGCGCGGAGAGCAGGTGGAGGACCCCGACGACGAGGCGGTCGCCTTCAGGCTCCGCGAACGGCTCGAGGAGTCGTTCCGACTGCCCGACGACGCCGACCGCGACCTGATCACGGCGTTCTACACCCACGGGACACTCGAGCTGCATGTCCCCCGGACGGCGCTCGAGCCTCGCCCCGTGCCGATCGGGCACAGGTCGCCCTACGCCAGCAACCCGGGCGCAGAGCCCTGCTGAGAGGAGGAGCGATGGCAGTCGCAACGACAACCACGAATGGGCACAAGGGGGTGGGCACGCCCCGGCTGAAGCGCTCGATGGGCCTGTGGATGGCGACCGCGCTCGTGGTCGGCAACATGGTCGGCTCCGGGATCTTTACGCTGCCCGCGGTCCTCGCAGGCGAGGCCGGCCCCGCGTCGGTCCTGGCGCTCGTCTTCACCGGCATCGGGGCGATGCTGCTCGCGCTCGTGTTCGCGAACCTCGGCCGCGCGCATCCGCGCACGGGCGGGCCCTACTACTTTGCGCGGCGCGCGTTCGGCGACTTCGTCGGCTTCCAGACCGCCTGGGCGTACTGGATCGCCGCCTGGGTCGGCAACGCCGCCATCGCCGTCGCCTTCGCCGGCTACCTCGGCGTCTTCTGGGGCGACGTCAACACGGCGAACTGGCTGGCCGCAGCTGTCGCGATCGGCGCGGTCTGGCTGTTCACGCTGGTGAACATTCTCGGCGTCAGGGAGACCGGTGTCGCGCAGGTGGTGACGACGGTGCTGAAGTTCGTGCCGCTCGCAGTCATCGGCGTGATCGGGCTCTTCTACTTCGAGGGCGGCAACTTCACGCCGTTCACGCCCGCCGAGGGTGGCTTCGACTGGCACATCAACGCCGCGGCGACACTCGCCCTCTGGGCATTCATCGGCCTCGAGTCGGCGACCGTCCCGGCAGAGGAGGTCAAGGACCCCGAGAAGACGATTCCGCGCGCCACGATCCTCGGCACACTCGCGACGACGCTGCTCTACCTGGTCGCGCTGGTCGCGATCATCGGTGTTCTTTCGCAGGCCGCACTGGCCGGCTCGTCGGCGCCCTTCGCCGACGCGGCGAACGCGATCTGGGGCGGGACGTTCCTGGGTCTCAGCTGGGGCAAGTGGATCGCCCTCGTCGCCATGGCCGCGACGCTCGGTGCGCTCAACGGCTGGATCATGCTGACCGCCCGCGTCTCGATGGCGGCGGCGGACGACGGCCTCTTCCCGCGGCCGTTCGCCCGCGTCCACGGCGAGCGGCGAACGCCGATCTTCGGGCTCGTCGTCTCGTCGGTGCTCGTGAGCGGGCTGGTGCTCTACAACTGGAACGCCAGCTTCGCGGACCGCTTCACCGACATCGTCCTGCTCGCGACCTGGATGACGCTGGTCGCCTACGCGTACGCGGCGGCGGCAGAGCTCGTCTTGTTCAGCCGCGAGCGCGAGCTGTTCACGTGGGCCAAGCTGGCCCGCGACTCGGTGATCGCCGGACTTGCCTTCGCCTACTCGGTGTGGGCGATCTGGGGCTCGGGTGAGGAGTGGCTGGCCAAGGGCTTCATGCTGCTGCTCTTCGGGATCCCGGTCTACGTCTGGCTGAAGTGGCGGCAGCAGCCGACGCCGGTCATTCCTCCCGAGGACTTCGACCGGCGGCTCTTCCGCCACGAGCTCGTCCCGCCCGAGAAAGCGCTCGGGAACAACCGCGTGTCGGCCGGCGTCGAGTGACGACCGAACGAAAGGAGAACATGATGCGCAAAGTCATCATCATGGGAGCCGGCGGACGCGACTTCCACAACTTCAACGTCGCCTTCCGCGACGACCCGGAGGTCGAGGTGGTCGCCTTCACGGCGACCCAGATCCCCGGTATCGACGAGCGGGCCTACCCAGCGTCGCTCGCCGGGCCGCGCTACCCCGACGGGATCCCGATCAGGCCGGAGGAGGTGTTGACGGAACTGATCCGCGAGTTCGAGGTCGACGAGGTCGTCCTCGCCTACTCCGATCTCAAGCACGAGACGGTGATGCACAAGGCGTCGATCGTCCTCGCCGCCGGCGCCGACTTCCGGCTACTGGGGCCGGACGCGACCATGCTCCGCTCCTCGAAGCCGGTCGTCGCCGTCTGCGCCACGCGCACCGGGTGCGGCAAGAGCCAGACCAGCCGCAAGGTCGGGCAGACGCTGCTCGACGCGGGCCTCACGGTCGCGCTCGTCCGGCATCCGATGCCGTACGGCGACCTCGAGGCGATGCGCGTCCAGCGCTTCGCAACGCTGGCGGACATCGACGCCTCCGATCCGACCGTCGAGGAGCGCGAGGAGTACGAGGAGCCGGTGCGGATGGGGATGATCATGTACGCGGGCGTCGACTACGAGGCGATCCTCCGCGCCGCCGAGGAAGAGGCTGACGTCGTCATCTGGGACGGCGGCAACAACGACTTCCCCTTCTTCGCGCCCGATCTCCTCATCGTCGTCGCGGATCCGCTCCGACCCGGACACGAGCTCCTCTACCACCCCGGTGAGACGAACCTGCGCATGGCGGACGTCGTCGTGATCAACAAGGTCGACTCCGCCGAGGCGCACAACGTCGAGCGGCTAGTCGAGAACGTGACCGCCGTCAACCCGATGGCGACGATCATCTTCGCAAAGTCGCCACCGCGCCTCGAATACGGCGCCGAGATCCTCGGCCGGCGCGTCCTCGTCGTCGAAGACGGGCCGACCCTCACTCACGGCGAGATGCCGTTCGGTGCGGGACTCGTCGCGACCCGCAACGCAGGCGCGGCCAGGATCGTCGACCCGCGCCCGTACGCGGTCGGCTCGCTGAAGGACGTCTTCGCCAAATGGCCGCAGCTGACGAACGTGCTGCCGGCGATGGGCTACTCGGACGAGCAGCTGCACGAGCTCGAGCTGACGGTCAACGCCGCGGACTGCGACGTCGTCGTCACGGGCACGCCGATCGACCTGGCGCGGCTGATCCACTCGACGCATCCGATCCGCCACGTGCGGTACGAGCTCGAGGAGGTCGGCACGCCGACGCTCGCCGACGTGCTCCAGCCGATCGTGACCGAGGCGACGACCGCTCATCCCGAGACGGTCATGACGGGGTGACGACGATGAGCGCAACCCTCATGACCCCGCTTGAGCAGAGGAACGGTGCGGGCGCCCCGAGCGCCCGCACCTCCCCGCACCACTTCACCCGTATCTCCGACCTGTCTCGCCAAGAGCTGCACGACCTGCTCGGGCTCGCCAAGGCGATGAAGAGCGGCGCCGAGCCAATGGGAAGGAGCACTGCGGGGGCACTCGGTCGCATGCATCTTCGAGAAGCCGTCCACGCGCACGCGAGTCTCGTTCGCAGCGGCGATCGCGCGCCTCGGAGCAACGCCCATCGCACTGTCACCGCAGGAGCTGCAGCTCGGCCGCGGCGAGTCGATTGCAGACACCGCACGGTCGCTGTCGGGCTACGTCTCGGCAATCGTGATCAGGACGTTCGCGCAGGAGACCGTCGACGAGCTGGCGCGCTGGGCAACGGTCCCGGTCGTCAACGCGCTCTCCGACAAGCACCACCCGTGCCAGGCACTGGCGGATGTGCTCACGATCGAGGAGCGGTTCGGCAGCACATCCGGTCGTCGGCTCGCGTTCGTCGGAGACGGCGGCGACAACGTCGCCCACTCGCTGCTCGAGATCGCAGCCCTCACCGGGCTCGACATGACGATCGGCTGTCCACCCGAGCTACGCACCGGACAAGAGCGTCCTGGCCGATGCGGAACGGCTCGCCCGAATGACGGGCGCCGCGCTCAAGGTCGTTCACGATCCAGCCGCCGCAGTGACCCGTGCCGACGCCGTCTACGCGGACGTCTGGGCTTCCATGGGGGAGGAGAGCGAACGCGAGCAACGCGCCGCCTCCCTGCGCCCCTTCCAGGTGACCGAGAAGCTCATGTCACGGGCCAACCCCGACGCGATCTTCCTCCATTGCCTCCCCGCGAAGAGAGGCGAGGAGGTCGCGGCCGCCGTCATCGACGGGCCGCAGTCGCTCGTCTGGGAGCAGTCGGCCAACCGGCTCCCAACCGAAGAGGCGCTTCTGTTCGCGCTCACATCCAGCGTCGCACGCCAGGAGCGGCGACGATGAGAACCGTCGTTGCTCTCGGCGGGAACGCGCTGCTGCGCCGCGGCGAGCCGGCGGAGGCGGCAATCCAGAGGGCACACGTCCTCGAGGCCGCCCCCGCCCTCGCCGCGCTGGCCCTCCACGACGAGCTCGTCATCACGCACGGCAACGGGCCCCAGGTCGGGCTCCTCGCACTCGAGGGAGAGGCCTACAAAGACGTGACGCCGTACCCGCTCGACGTGCTCGGCGCTGAGACGCAGGGGCTGATCGGCTATCTCCTGGCCCAAGCGATCCGCAATCAGCTGGCGCGCCACGACGTCGTCACGCTGTTGACGCAGGTACGCGTCGATCCCGACGATCCCGCCTTCCTGCTTCCGACAAAACCGATCGGCCCTGTCTACTCCGAGCGTGAAGCACGGCAGCTCGCGGAAAGCCGCGGCTGGTCGATCGCACGCGACGGGAGCGACTTCCGACGTGTCGTCGCCTCGCCGGAGCCGCAGGCGATCGTCGAGCTGCACGCGATCAAGCGGCTCCTCGCCGCCAGAAGCATCGTCATCTGCGCCGGCGGGGGCGGCATCCCCGTCGTTGCCGACCGCGACGGTCTGCACGGAGTCGACGCGGTCATCGACAAGGACCTCACAGCCGCACTGCTCGCCGAAGAGCTCGATGCCGACCGACTGATCATCCTCACCGATGTCCCCCATCTCGAGCGCGACTGGCGCACTCCCGCCGCTACGCCGATCGTCTCCGCGACCCCCGCCGAGCTGCGCCAGCTGTCGTTCGCGCCGGGATCGATGGCCCCGAAGGTCGAGGCTGCCTGCCGTTTCGTCGAGCGCACCGCCGGCGAAGCCGTCATTGCCGCGCTTCCGGATCTCGAAGCAGCTGCCGCCGGTCGCGCCGGAACCCACATCACCGCCCCGCTTGCCGCCGTGCTTCCGTAGTTCCCCGCGAGCGGTGCGGTCGTCTGCGGATGGCGTGCGGGGATGCCGGGACTAGCGTCGGAAGCAATGAGAAGCTCGGCTGGACTGACGGGCCACCGAGGTCCCGCGCGGACGGACACCGCCCGCGCCGCGCGCGACCGCAGCAGGCAGGACACGTTGCTCCGGGCGGCACAGCGTGGAGACCCGACCGCCCGCGATCGCCTCGTCCGCACCCACATGACCACAGTCCGTCAAATCGCATCCCGCTACCAGGGCATGGGTCTCCCGCTCGAGGACCTTCTGCAGGAAGGAGCTCTCGGGCTCCTGGAGTCGATCGATCAGTACGACCCACGGAGGGGCGCCTCGTTCGAGACCTACGCGAGATTCCGCATCCGACGCGCCATTCGTAACGCACTCACCGACAAGGGCCGCTTGATCCGGTTGCCCAAGCAGATTGTCGATCGGCGCCGAGCGCTCGACCAAGCGGAGGCGGAGCTGAGCGCCGCTGCCGCCGGCCAAACCCCGACGCTGGCGGAGCTCGCCGCAGCAACCGGCCTTCCGCTCGCCGCAGTCGCAGCCGTGCGCGCGGCCGCAGTCGCACCGATCTCTCTTGACGAGCCGGTGCTCGCCGACGGCGGCTCACTCGCGACCCTGATCGCCGATCCCGAGGCCGCCGATCCGGAGCGTCCGCTCCTGGAAGACGAACAAGCGACCATGCTCAACGACGCTCTTCAACACCTCACCGCGCGGGAGCGCCAGGTGCTGGCACTCCGGTTCGGAGTTGGCGCAGAGTCACGGTCGAACCAAGCCGCGGCCCGACTTCTCAACCTCTCGCCCAGACGCACGCAGACGATCAAACGGGACGCTCTCCACCGACTTCGAAGAGCGCTCCAAACGGCGCCGTGGTGAGGCTCCCGACCTCGCGCCCGGACTCCGCCGGTTGGAAACGGCTTGGAGAGAGGAGCCGACGCGCGGCTTAGGATCGACGCGTGCGGGCTTGAACCCGCCGTGAACCCGCATGAGAGCTCGGTGAATCGATCAGCTCGAGGAGCGCCTCGGCGATCGTTGCTGGCGTGGGTGGGCAGCCGGGGATCCGGAGGTCGACCGGGAGGATCGCTTCGACGGGCCCGACGAGGTCATCGGTGCCGCCCAGCAGGTTGCAGCCGAGCGCGCAGTCGCCGAGGGCCACGACCCGGCGCGGTTCAGGCATCGCGGCGTACGCGATCAGGAGCGGCTCGCGCATGCGGCTTGTCACCGCGCCTGCCACGAGGAGCACGTCGGCGTGGCGAGGGGAGGCGACGATGCCAAGGCCGAAGCGCTGCAGGTCGTAGTAGGGGCTCGCGAGCTGGGTCAGCTCGTGCTCGCAGCCGTTGCAGGAGCCGGCGTCGACGTGGCGGATTGCGAGGCTGCGACCGCGGCCCGGCTGGGGCAGGTCGATCGTCCGGCGGAGGCGACGGAGGTCGCGGAGCAGGGTGAGCATCAGCGGTCCACGCAGGCGTAGCAGAGCTCGAAGCTCTTGTTGATCAACGGGAAGTCCGGGAGCAGGTTGTCGGTTGCGGCATAGGCGACAACCGGCCAGTTCGCGTAGGAGCCGGTGCGAAGGCGCAGGCGTTCGATCCGGTCGCCGCGCCGCTCGACGATGCAGCTGGTCGCGCCGCGCGGGCTCTCGACCCGGCCGACGCCGATCGGTTGCTCTTCCCCACGCGGCTCGGCCGAGGCGGGCCGGATCGGGTGGTCGAGCAGCTCGTCGAGAATCCCGAACGTCTGCCAGAGCTCGAGCGCACGCTGCTCGAACCGGGCCTGCACGTCGCCGGCGGTCCGCTCCGGGACGACGGCGGAGAAGCCCTCGTAGGCGAGGTGCGGGCTGTTCGCGCGCAGGTCGTGGGCGAGCCCGGCCGCCCGCGCGCCGGGTCCGACAGCGCCCAGCCGCTCGGCGTGGGTGGCGGTGACGACGCCGATGTCGGGGAGGCGATCCTGGAAGGAGGTGTTGAAGAGGAGCTCGCGCCAGCCGCGGAGCGCGGCCGCGTTGATGGAGGCGAGCTCTTCACGTGCAACCCGGATCTGCTCCGGGTCGAGCGCGAGCTCGCTACCGCCAACGCGGACGGTGTTGAAGAGGAAGCGGTGTCCGCTCAGGACGGCGTTCAGCCGACGCGCGCGCTCTGTGAGCGCTGCGAAGCTGTTGTTGCCGGCGGCGAGGCTGACGCCGGCGCAGATCGCGGCGATGTCGTTCAAGTGGCTCCACGTCCGCTCGAGCTCGAGCAGGATCGTGCGGACGCGGCCGAGCTCTGCGGTTGGCACCAGTCCGAGCGCTTGCTCGCAGGCGCTCGCGTAGGCGACGCCGTTCGCCACGTTGCAGGCGGCGCAGGCACGCGAGACGTAGGCAAGCCCTTCGTCCAGCGTCTTCCCTTCCGCGGCGCGCTCGAGCCCGCGGTGCTTGTAGAAGAGCTGTGCGTCGAGGTGGAGGATTCGATCGCCGACGAGATGGAAGCGAAAGTGTCCCGACTCGATGATGCCGGCGTGGATCGGTCCGACGGCGAGCTGGTAGACGTCCTCGCCGCGGACCGGCACCCAGCGCTCGAGCGCTGGGTCGTGGTTGACGAGCGGCCGCAGCGGCTCGTGCCCGGCGAAGCGGATTCCCTGCAGGTCATGCGCTTCGCGCTCGTCCCAGCCGGCCGCGGGCGCGAGATCGATGATCGAGGGGACGACTCCCTCCTCGGCGGCAACGGTCTCCAGGCGCGTGGTCCCGTCTTGGTCGGCGAGCAGCGTGCGGACAAGCGTCCCGCCCGAGGTGGCGTGCAGGCCGGCGAAGCGCGCACCGTCCGCGACTGCCGCGCCGACCCGTTCCCGGTACGAGGTGAATGCGCCCGAGGTCGTCACGAAAGACCTCGGACGAGGGCGTCCGCGAGATCCGAGCCGGGAAGCGCGACCGCGGCCGCCGCGAGCCCCAGCAACAGGACGACTGAGACCCATGTCAGCGCCGTGACGCCGCGCAGGCCGGCGACCGGCCCTCGTCCGCGCGGAGGGCTGTCGCCGGCGGTGGTCTCGATCAGGGCGTGGGCGAGGCCGAGGAAGCCGAGCGCGAGCAGGAGCGCGGTTGCACTGGCCGCCCAGGGGTGCCCTGCCTGGAAGCCACCGGCGACGATCAGCACCTCGCTGATGAAGAGCGGCGAGGGCGGCAGACCGGAGAGCGCGGCAACGGAGATCCCCATCGACACCCCTAGCGCGGGCTTGCTGCGACCGATACCGGTGACTGCGCGCTCGCCTGCACGCGGATCGTGGCTCAGGAGCGGCGTCGCCGCGTAGAAACCGAGCGCCTTGGCGACGGCATGAGCGACGATGTGGATGGCGACGCCGGCGAGGGCGAGCGATGTGCCGAACCCGATCCCGAGCGCGATCACGCCCATGTGCTCGAGGCTGGAGTAGGCGAGCAGCCGCTTCCAGGGCAGGGAGCGCCAGAGGAACGGCACCGCGACAGCGAGCGAGGCGAGGCCGAAGGCGATCAGGACGGTCTGCGTCGTGTGCTCGCCGACGACCGGCGCGAGTGCCTGCTGGGAGCGCCACGCGATGAGAAGCACGGTGGGCAGGAGCGCGGCGGAGAGGAGCGCAGAGACTGGCGGCGGTGCCTCCGAGTGGGCATCCGGCAGCCAGTTGTGCACGGGCGCCCAGCCGATCTTCGCCGCGAGCCCTGCAAGCAGGAGCAGGTAGGCGATCAGGGCCGTCTCGCTGCCGCCGGAGTAGGTCGAAAGAGCCTGCCAAGAGAGCCCGTCGAGCCCTCCTGTGGGGATGCCGGCGGCGAGCATCACGATCCCGAGCAGCGCGACGCCGAGCCCGAGCGAGGTCAGGACGAGGTACTTCCAGCCCGCCTCGAGTGCGCGGGCGTGGCCGCTGAAGCCGACGAGCAGTGCTGACGCGGCGGTCGTCGCCTCGACGAGAAGCCAGGCTGCGCCCAGGTTGCCGACGAGCGGCGCTGCCAGCAGGATCGCCCAGAAGACGTAGAGGGCGGCGTAGTAGGTCCTCTGTCGGCGCTTGGGCGAGACGAGCGAGTCGCTGCTGCCGTCGAGGTAGGCCGGTGAGACGAGGACGCTCGCGAGCCCGACGAGGCCGATCACGCCGACGAGGAGCCCTCCGGCGACGTCGACGACGAGCCAATCGCCGATGACCGGCTCGCCGGAGGCGCGCAGGGCGACCACGGTCAGCGCAAGCGCAAGTGCCGCCGTCGGTACGGACGCCAAGCGCGCGAGCCCCGACACGAGGCCCGTCGGAGCGAGCAGGAAGAGCACCGCGGCGAGCGCCGGGACGGCGATGACGGCCAGCGCCAGGGAGCTCGCGGTTAGTCACGCAGCGCCCTCAGGGCCGCGCTGTCGGCCGTGCCGAACTCCGCGAAGATCCGCTCGTAGAAAACGACGGCGACCACGGCGACGAGCATCAGGTCGAGGGCGACCCCGAGCTCGATCGCGACCGACGCACCGCCGGGCAGCTGCAGCGCGGCGAGCGCGAGCGCATTCTCGACCAGGACGATGCCGATGATCTGGAACAGCGTCGCGCGCCGAAGCGCCGCTGTGGCAATGCCGAACGCGACGAGCGCAAGCACGCCGCGCTCGGCATCTCGCGAGTCGAGCCCGATCGTAGGCACGAGCCAGGTCAACGCCAGGGCAAAGGCGACGGCGATTCCGGCGCGCGCCAGCGGAGCCACACGCGCCCGTACGGGTCGCACTGCTCGGGTGCGTGAGACGAGCAGCAGGAAGAGCCCGGCCAGGGCAACGGCGCGAACCGCGAGCGCGCCGGCCGCGAGGACGTCGCTGCTGCTCTCCGCCTCGTCGAGCGCAACGCCGACCAGGACGAGCGCTTGCGCGGTCACGAGCGCGACTGCGAGTGAGCGCCGGCGGACGACGAGGACGGCGAGCCCGAGCGCGACGAGCGTCCAGATGACCGCCCCGCTCACGACGAGCTCACGAGCCAGGAGGCGATTCCGAGCAGTGCCGCGATGCCGCCTGCAGCGAGGAGCCGCGGCACGAGCAGGACGCGCATCTTCGCGACGAGCGTCTCGACGAGCGCGAACGCGGCACAGAGCACGATCAGCACGACGGGCAGGAGTGCGAGCTGGAGCCACACATCGCGCGGATGGGGTAGGAAGACCTGCGCGGCGAGCACGAGCACGAGCCAGTGGCGGGCCGCGGCGGCCCACTGCAGATAGGCGAGGTCGCGCCCGGCGTACTCGAGCAGCGGGCCTTCGTGGATCATCGTCAGCTCGAGGTGCGTGTCGGGGCTGTCGACCGGCTGCCGACCCGTCTCGGCGACGGCGACGAGCGCGAAGGCGAGCGCGCCGAGCGCCAGTGCCGGGCTCGTCCAGACCTGCGTGCCGGCCGTCGCCGCGACGACTCCTCGTAGATCGGTCGTCGCGGCGACGAGCGCGGCGACCGCGAGCGAGAGCACGAGCGTCGCCTCGACGAACACCGACAGGGTCAGATCGCGGCTCGCACCGATCAGCGAGAAGCCGCTACCCACGTCCCAGGCGCCGGCAACAACGGCGAAGCGCGCCAGAGCGAGCAGCCCCACGAGCAGGAGCGCGTCGTGGCCGATGCCCCAGCTCGGAGCGGTCGCCGCCACGGGCACGACGAGAACGGCTGCGGTGATCGCCGCTGCAGTGACCGCGGGCGCGAGGCGGTAGACGACGGTCGCCCCTTCCGGGGCAACTGCGCTCTTCCCCCACAGCCGCCGCAGCTCACGATAGGGCTGCAACGGAGTCGGCCCCCGCCTTCCCTGGAGACGCGCTTTCCAGTGCTGGACGAGGCCTGGCAGGAGCGGTGCGAGTGCGATGCCGCCGACGATCTGAGCCGTCCCGGCAACGGCTGTCGCGCCACTCATCCGAGCCACCCCAGACGCGCGGCGGCGAGGAGCACAAGGACGAGCCCGGCGAGGTAGACGACGTAGGTGCCGAGGCTTCCGCTCTGCAGGCGTCGAGCTTGGGCGGCGGCGGCGAGCGACACACGCTCGAGTGGCGCGTAGAAGTGATCGTCGATCAGCTGGGGCACATGGCCGGAATACGCGACCTCCTGCATGACGCCGTCCTGGCTCCGCACGGTGATCTCCCGCTGCGGGCGGAGCACGAGCTCGAGCACCAGACGCAGCGGCTTGGTGAAGCCGGCGCTCGTCCAGAGAAGCGCGGGCTCGAGGCGCTGACCGGACGCCCAGGCCGGGGCCGGAGCGGCCGCGCGGGTCCCGCGCAGAAGCGTCAAGCCGCCGGTTAGCCCGACGAGCACGACCGCGATCCACACCGTCGGCAGAGAACCTGTCCCCGGAAGCTCGAGGCCGGTCTGGGTCGGCACGCCAGCCGACCAGGGCGCGAGCCCAACGAGAGGTCCGAAGAGGAGTCCAGGCGCCAGCCCGAGCACGATGCAGACACCCCCGAGGAGGACAAGCGCAGCCCGCATCGGCAGCGGCGCCTCTCCGGCCACCGCAGCCGCGTCGCTCCGCGGCGGCCCAAGCAGCACAAGCCCCACGACCTTGACGAAGCAGAAGAGCGCGAGGGCGGCGGTCGCGGCCAGGGCGGCGAGGGCGACCGCCCCGGCGATCCCGTCCCCGACGTGCCCGTAGAAGGCAACGTGCAGCAGCGCCTGCAGCGTCAACCATTCCGAGGCAAAGCCGTTCAGCGGCGGGAGGCCGGCGATCGCCATCGCACCGACCAGGAAGGCCCCGGCGGTCCACGGCATCCGACGTAGAAGGCCTCCGATCCGGTCGAGCTCGAGCGAGCCGACCGCCCGCTCGAACGCACCTGCGCCGAGGAAGAGCAGCGACTTGAAGACGGCGTGGTTGACGGTGTGCAGGAGCGCGGCACCGAGTGCGAAGGCGGCCCAGGAGTCGGCGCCGCGAGCCCGCAGGATCAGGCAGGCGCCGAGCCCGAGCACGATGATCCCGACGTTCTCGATCGAGTGCAGGGCCAGCAGCCGCTTGAGATCGTGCTGAAACAGCGCGTAGACGACGCCGCCCACCGCAGAAAGGGCGCCGACGGTGAGCACCAGCACGCCGAACCAGACCGGAAGAACGCCGACCCACTCGACGAGCACGCGCACGAGCCCGTACAGCGCAACCTTGATCATCACGCCGCTCATGAGCGCCGAAACCGGCGCCGGCGCGATCGGATGTGCGCGCGGGAGCCAGACGTGCAGCGGCATCACGCCTGCCTTCGTCCCCATCCCCACCAGAGCCGCAAGGGCGATCGCGATCTGCAGTCCCGAACCTGAGCTGATCGCGGCGGCACCGCCGAACGCGTCCGCATTCGCCAGGAGCAGCACTGCGATCCAGGTCCCGACCCCGCCGAGGTGGGTGACCGCGAGGTAGTTGAACACCGTCTGCCGCGACAGCCTGTCGGCGCGCCGAGCAACGAGGATCACCGTGGCCGAGAGCAGCGTCATCAACTCCCAGCCCGTGAGGAACGTCAGTGGATCTCGGGCGCAGACGACGAGCGCCAGCGCGAGGAAGAAGCATGCCGTGAGCGCAGCGGTCAGACGCCCCCGTCGGGATGGGCTCCAGATACCGGAGCGAGAACACGAGCGCCGGAGCCGCGATCAGCCCGAGCGTGCCGAGGAAGAACCCGCTCAAGCCATCGACGCCGACGCGCGGATCGAACGAGCTCGTGAAACCCGCCCCGAGAGTGTCGCCGGACGCGAGCGCCCAGAAGCCCGCGACCCCCACTCCCGCCGCTCCCGCCGCCTGCACGATGAGTCCACCCTCGAACGTGCGCCGGCCGAGCACCAGCACCGCCCCGATCGCAACCGCGCTCAGCGCGGCAACCAGGAGTCCTCCGATCACGAGCTCTCGAGCTCGCTCAGGATCGACTGCTGCTCGGAAAGCTGCCGGGTGATGATCCCACGGCCGGCTTCGAGCAGATCGAAGACCCGATCGTCGTCAACGCGGTAGTAGACGCTCGTCCCCTCACGCCGCGACTCGACCAGACCGATCCGGCGCAAAGCCGCCAGATGCTGCGACGTGCCGCCCGAATCGAGTCCCAGCTCCTTCTGGAGCGCGCCGACCGACCGTTCCCCATCGCGCAACAGTTCGAGAATGCGCACGCGCGCGGGATGGCCGAGCACACGAAAGAGGTTTGCCTTCACCTCGTGGACGGGCCGAGCGCTGGGCGACATGCGAGACGCTACCTTAGCATCTTCGAAACTTAGAAGAAATAAGGTGGATCGACTCCTTGCGCACGTGCGGCCAGCTCAGGACGAGACGGCCGAGATTCGTTTGCAGGTCGTGCGCCTACCTCGTTGCTCTTCCGTGCTTAAAAGCAGGCGCGACACAACTTCTAGTTGTGAATCTGCTGAAACCTAGTTACGGTCGAAACATGCGGCGGCTGAGGCTACTCCCGGTGTTCGCGATCGGAGCGATCGCGTTCCTGTCTCTTTCCCCACCGGCGACCCCTGCCACGGATTCAGTCAGCCTCCGCGTTCTTCGGTCTCCAATGAACTCTGGGACTGCGAACTTCCTCTTCGCGGTGGTCCGCCCTGCAGGTGTGACATGCACGGCGAGAGTCGGCAAGGCGGGCGGTACAACGAAATCCCTTGGAGCGCGCGTGACTTCACAGGGTTCAGCCGAGTGGCGCTTTGTTGTCCCGAGGAGCACGAAGACGGCCCGTTGGATTGCGCGCGTGGCGTGTGGCCGCGCCGGCGTGAAGACAATCGCCTTCACTGCCCGAGGCCAAACTCCGCCGCGCCCACAGCCACCGGCACAGATCCCCGCGCGAATCGTTGTCGAGAAATCCGGAGTCGCGTCGCGGCTTTCCAGCATCGGCTCATACTTCTCAGGCTACGGCGTCGTGCTGCAAAACGCCTCTCCAGATCAAGACGCACTGGATGTCCAAGTCGTCGTGAACCTCGTTGACGCTGCTGGCGCCATCGTTGTCTCGGACAGCAACACATATAAGGGCATTCCTGCCGGCGCGACGTACTTCGCAGCTGGGGAGACCATTTCGTCAGGCAGGCCCGTGCGACTGGAAGTGTCGGTTCGAATCGGCTCGGTGCAGAGCAAACGTATTGGCTCCCTTCCACCGGTCTCGAATGCCCGCGTGGAAGACAGCTTCAGCAGCGCCCGCTACAGAGGCGAGTTCTCGAACCCCTACACGCAGCCCATGTCGAGCTCTGCTCGAATCACGATCGTCTGTTTCGGCGCCTCCGGCAACGTCATCGGTGGTGGGCGTACCTATCCCTTTGCAAGCGTTCTACCCGGTGGCCGAATCGGCTTCGAGGGATCGCTCGAAGGTCTGACCGCCGCACAGGTTTCTTCGGTCCAGGTGTCCGTCGAACCTGAAGTCGGGAGCTAGCGCTCAGGGAAGACAAGCGCCGCCACAAGCGAAGCCGCCGTCTCCTGCATGGCAGGGATTGCATGTGAGTACGTGTCGAGCGTGATCGTGATGCTCGCGTGCCCGAGGCGCTCTGAGACAACCTTCGGATGAACTCCGGCGGCGAGCGCGAGTGTCGCGTGCGTGTACCTGAGGTCGTGGAAGCGGATGCGCGGAAGGCCCGCCGCCTTGGTCATGCCGCCAGAATGCGTCTGAGAAGGCATCCGGATGCAGCAGGCATCCCGTCCTCACGACAGAACACGAGGTCGTGGTCCTCGTAGGCGTCCGCCATCAGCGCCCGCTCGAGCATCTGCCTCTCCCTCTGCTCGCGAAGTGCCTCGATCGTCGCTGGGTCGAGCGCGACCATGCGCCGTCCGCGCTCCTTGCACCGCGCCACATCGGCTTTCGTGTGGTCCGGTACAGCTCTCCGAACTACGAGGTGAAGTCTCACCCACGTGAATCACCTCACGACGCGGAGGACCAGCGATGAGCGTTGATGGTGCAGCTGAGCTCAAGGCAATGACCACAGCACTAACAGCATTGGAGCCTCTAAGTGACGAAGCGCGTGCTAGAGCGCTTAACTGGCTCAGTGAGGCCTTAGGCGTAGGCCCCTTGGTTGGAGCTGCGAAGTCATCCGTGGCGTTCGTCTCGAACGTCCGTCGCGATATTGATAGCGAAGATGCCGACATCTCGTCGATGACACCAAAGCAGTTCATGGCTCTCAAGCGACCCACGACGGATGTCGAGCGCATCGCCTGTCTCGCGTATTACCTCACTTATGCGCGGGAAGTGCTCCACTTCAAGACGACCGACCTAACCTCTCTCAACACAGAAGCCGCGGGTCTTCGCTTTGGCAATGCCTCACAAGCTGCTAGTAACGCGATGAACCAGAACGGTTACATCGCACAGGCCGGAAAGGGGAATCGCCAGATAACGCCTCGCGGCGAGGCCCTCGTCGAAGCCTTGCCCGACCGCGAGGCCGTCATCGCTGCACTAGCCGAGCACCCGAAGCGCGCACGTCGCAAGAAGGCAGCTACCAAGACCGCGAAGTCGTAAGACCTCATGGCTAGTCGTCCGACGATTCGGGCAAGTCTCGCCGCGGCGTACGACCCTCAACTCGTTGACGAACTTCTAGATGCACACGCTGAGGCGAAGTCCAACTTCTATCTAGGAGGCCTTCGTCTCAGCGCTGTCGAGGGCGGACGTTTCGCAGAGGCCGCATTCCGCCTCTTGCAGGAGGAAACGAGTGGTTCCTTCGATCCGCTCGGGACGCCTCTTAACACCGAGCAGATCATCAAGAACCTGGCGAACTTGCCCCAAGGCTCCTATCCGGACTCCGTCCGCCTTCACATTCCGCGTGCCCTTCGCGTGATCTACGACATCCGGAACAACCGTGATGCCGCTCACCTCGCGGACGGCATCGATCCGAACCTTCAGGACGCAACTCTCGTGGTCTCGGTCATCGACTGGGTGCTGGCGGAGTTCGTGCGCTTGCACCACTCTGTGACCCCCGACGAGGCTCAGAGAATCGTCGCGGAACTCGTGACTAGGAGCGCGCCTGTCATCGAGGACTTCGACGGGTTCCTGAAGCTCCTGAACCCAGCGCTCGCGGCGACTGACCAATGCTTGGTCCTGCTCTATCAGCGTGGGTCGACTGGAGCTGAGTTCAGCGAACTCGCAGCAATGGGTCCACCCCAAGTCGCGCCCGAACCTTCGGCGAACGCTCGCACGCATCGTGCAGGACAAGGCGTTCGCCCACCGGTCGGGCGACAGATACGTCATCACCCAGTCCGGGCGTAAGGACGTCGAGAAGAGAAACCTCGTCCAACCGCGGTAGTCGGCGCCACAGGGGTCGGCACTCAGCGCTGTACGCCACCCGGGCATGTTCGCGGTTCGTTTGCAAGTCGCCGGATCAGCGGCGACTTGTGCACTCGCCCTTGAAAGAGAAAGCCCGCCTGAGCGGGCCTTTCGAGAAAGCCGACGCGCGGATTCGAACCGCGGACCCCTTCATTACGAGTGAAGTGCTCTACCAGCTGAGCTACGTCGGCGGGGCGCGCCTAGTGTAGCGCGGGCCCAGCGCTCCTTCCGGGGCCGCCAGCCGCCCTTTACGGGCGGGGCTGCCACAACGATGGGGCGGCCGGCTGCGCTGCCGGGTCCGGCGCAACCGGCGTCGTGACGACGACGACCGCGGCGACGGCGGGTTCGGGCGCCGGGACGGCGAGCGTCGACTTCACGGCGCTCGGCGCCACGGCGATGATCGGGGAGATCGGCTCCGGGACCGGGACGAGAGGCGCGGTATACGGGCTGCGTTGCTTTGGCGTGCCCGGATCGACGATCGCCGGCTCGACCTGCGCTGGCTCCACGTGGCTCGACTGCGTGGCCGGCGCCGGAGTCGTGATCGGCTGCTCGGCCGACGTCGGCTGGGCGGCCGGCTCAGCCGCGGCGGGCGCGGCGGGCGGTGTCGCTGCTGGGGCCTTCGTCGGTGCGACCGGAGAGACCGCGACCGGAGCCATCCGAGGGGCGGCGGAGGGGCGCGCCTGCCGCTGGACGACCGATGCCCGCTCGGTGGCGGTCGCGCGGGTCGCGTGGACCGGGCGCGCCACAAGATCGTTGTGGAGAGCGGCGGCTGATGGCGTGCGGGCAGCCGCGGGAGCGTCAGGCGCCATGCCGCTCGGCGCGACGAGAGCGGGCGCCTGGGCCTGCTTCGGCGAGTGTCCTTCGAGCTTCGGCGTCACACTCGACGCCGTGGCGGCGGCCGTGACAGCGACGGCGACGGAGGTCGCCTTGACCGCGACGCTCCCGGTCAGCAGCGTCTTCGCGGCGGCGGCAAGCGTGCCGAGGTCGATCATGTGCAGGGCACGGCGGAAGCCCTTGCGCTTCGGCTTCTTGATCAGGTCGGGCTGCTCGAGCCCCTGGGCGAGCGAGCGCCGGGCGCGGAAGATCAACGTCTCGACGGCGGACTGCGAGAGCTCCAGCTCCTCCGAGATCTCCCGGTAGGAGAGACCCTGCCACTCGCGCAGGAGGATCGCGCGGCGCTGCTGCTCCGGCATCGAGGCGAGCGCATCCTCGATCCCGATCAGCTCGTCGCGCTGCCGGCTCGGACCGGGGACGACCTCCTCGATCACGTCGAAGTCGCTCGGGCTCTCGATCCGGCCGCGGCGCCACGAGGAGCGGCGGCGGGAGAGGCAGACGTTCTCGGCGATCTTGAACAGCCAGGCGGACTCGGCCTCCGGCACGACACCCCGGCCGAGCGCGCGGAACGCGTTCATGAACGTCGTCTGGACGGCGTCCTCCGCCTCCTCGCGCGAGCCGAGGTGGTGCAGGCAGTAGCTGAGGATCTTGCCGGCGTGGCGCTCGTACAGGCCCTCGGTCGCCGCAGCCTGTGGGGCACGGGCCGGACCTCCGGCGTACGACGGGCGACCAACGGCGGACGGGACAGCTGCCAAGCGAAAAACCTTCCGGGAGTGGAGAGACGGCACTACCGGCGTCCCGCCCGAACGCCTGGCTCATCCTTTGCCGCCCCATCCCGTCTCGCAACCCCTTTTGAGGGATCTTTACGGAACGCGAGTATTCTTAGTTCAAACCAATAAAGCGCTGCCGAAGGCGCGCCTGAGCTGCACGAACAGCGCCTCCAGCGCGAGATTCGGGTTCAGGTTGAACTCCTCGAGCGCCCGCCAGGCCTCGCGGACGAGCTCGGCGCCCCGCTCAGCCTCGGGCGATCGCTCCCGCGTCCCCTCTGCGCGCAGCAGCTCGAGCCGGTCGGCATGGACGACCGCAGCCTCGGCGCCGGCCGCGACGACGACGAGATCGCGGTACCAGGACGCCAGCTCCTCGAGCGCCGCCAGCAGCTCCTCGCGCTCCGCCCCACGCTGAACCCTGCGCAGCCGCTGGTCGAGCTCGCGGGAGGTCAGCTCGACGCCCTCGAGCTCCTGCTCGGCACGCTCCTTCGCCGCCTCGCCCGCCGCCCGCGCGCCGTCGAGCAGGATCGCCGCGGCGTCGGCGGGATCGAGGTCCGGCTCCGCGTAGGGCGAGCGCGCCACGCGCAGGAGCTCCTCGCGGCGTGCCTTCGCCTCGGGATCGAGCAGCCGCTCGACCCGGTCGAGCCGGCCGCCCGAGACCCGCGCGAGCGCGCGCGCTTCGTTCTCGGAGAGCCCGGGCGCCCGCTCCGCGAGCAGCTCGCGGATGACACGGTCCGGCAGCCGCCGGAAGTTGACGAGCTGGCAGCGGGAGCGGATCGTCGGCGGGATCGGCCCGAGCTCGTCGGCGACGAGGACGATCACCGCGTAGGGCGGCGGCTCCTCGAGATCCTTCAGAAGCGCGTCGGCGGCGTCGTCGTTCAGCAGGTGTGCGTCCGCAATCACGTAGACGCGCCGCTCCGCCTCGAAGGGGCGCATGTGCAGGTCGCGGTGGAGCGCGCGGATCTCGTCGATCCGGATCATGTCGCCGAGCGCTTCGAGCGAGAAGAGATCCGGATGCATGCCCGCCTCGACACGCCGCTCGTCGCCCAGCAGCTCCGCGGCGAAGGCTCTCGCGGCGCCGCGCTTGCCGACCCCGGCCGGCCCGTGGAAGAGGTACGCGTGCGCCGGCCCCTCCTTCACCGCCGCCGCGAGCAGGAGCCGCGCCTCCGGCTGGTCAGCCAACGCGCTGAAGCTCACCGTAGATCCTCTCCGCCAGTGCGTCCGGGTCGAGCGAGCCGTCGAGGACGACCACGCGCTCGGGGAAGAGGGCCGCCAGCTCCTCGTAGCCCTCGGCGACTCGCCGGTGGAACGCCGCGTCCTCCCGTTCGATCCGGTCCGGCTTGGAGCCGACGCGTGACGAGGACGTTCCCGGCTCGATCGCGAGCACGAACGTCCGGTCCGGGCAGGAGGCCGCCGGTGGCGAGCAGGTTGATCTCGAGCACCTCGTCGACGCCGAGCCCGCGTCCGATCCCCTGGTAGACGATCGAGCTGTCGAGGTAGCGGTCGAGCAGGACGTCGGCGCCGCGCTCGAGCGCCGGCCGGACGACCTCGGCGACGACCTCGGCGCGCGAGGCGGCGTAGAGCAGCGCCTCCGCCCAGGGGGTCATCGGCCCGCCGTGGAGGACGAGGTTCCGAATCGCCTCGCCGAGCTCCGTCTGCCCCGGCTCGCGGGCGGTCACGACCTCGCGCCCCTCCGCCTCGAGGGCCGCCCGCAGCCGCTCCACCTGCGTCGTCTTGCCGGAGCCGTCCATTCCCTCGAAGGTGACGAACATTCCGCACTAGGATACGGCGGTGCGCGCGGCGGTCACCGGGGGAGCCGGCTTCATCGGCTCGCATGTCGTCGACGCGCTCGTCGCGCGCGGCGACGAGGTGCACGTCGTCGACAACTTCGCCACCGGGCGCCGCGAGAACCTGAACGACGCGGCGACGCTGTACGAGCTCGACATCCGCGAGCCGCTCGCGGGCCTCTTCGAGGAGATCCAACCCGAGCTCGTCGTCCATCTCGCCGCGCAGGCCGACGTCGGCACCTCGGTCGAGCGGCCGCTCTTCGACGCCGAGGTGAACGTGGTCGGCACGCTGAACGTGCTCGAGGCGGCGCGCCCGCACGGCGCGCAGCTCGTCTTCAGCTCCACCGGCGGCGCCATCTACGGCGAGTGCGAGCGCCCCGCGCGGGAGGAGGACGAGCGGCGGCCGCTCTCGCCCTACGGCACCGCCAAGCTCGCCGCCGAGGAGTACCTCGCGACCTGGAACCGGCTGCACGGGACGCGTCACGTCGCGCTCCGCTTCGCGAACGTCTACGGGCCGCGCCAGCTGGCGAAGCTCGAGGGCGGCGTGGTCGCGATCTTCATCGACCGGCTTCGCGACGGCGAAGGCGTGACGATCTTCGGCGACGGCGAGCAGACACGGGACTACGTCTATGTGGGCGACGTCGTCGCCGCCGTGCTCGCCGCGGTCGGCCGCGACGGCGGCGTCTTCAACGTCGGCACCGGGACGGAGACGTCCGTGAACGAGCTCTTCGAAGGCTGCCGGCGCGTTGCCGGCGTCGAGACCGAGGCGACGCACGCGCCTGCACGGGCAGGTGACGTCCGCCGCAGCTTCCTCGACGTCTCCCGCTCCGAGCGCGAGCTCGGCTGGCGGTCGCAGACGCCACTCGCCGACGGCCTCCGGCTCACGTGGGGCTGAGACCGGCCGCGACGTTCGTCGCGATCCGCGTCGCCTTCTGGCTGGGCGCCGCGGCAACGCTGATCTGGGCGCCCGCGCCCGAGCGTCGGCTGATCGGCGACGCGTACGGGCCGGCGAGCGACTTCCTCTTCCAGTCGCTCTCGCAGTGGGACGCGCGCTGGTTCCTCCAGATCTCGCTGCACGGCTACGACGAGGTGCCGCAGGCGGCGGCGTTCTTCCCCGTCTACCCCGCGCTCGTGCACGCGCTCGCGTGGGTGACGGGCTCGCCGCTCGTCGCAGGCGTGCTGATCTCGCTCGCCGCCGGCGCGGTCGCGGCCTGGGTGCTGGCCCAGCTCGCACGGCCGCTGCTCGGCCAGCGCGGCGCCCATGACGTCGTCCTCTACCTCGCGCTCTATCCCGTCGGCTTCGTCTTCACGTCGCTCTACTCGGAGGGCCTCTTCCTCGCCCTCGCCGCCGGCTCGTTCCTGGCGGCGACGCGGGGCCGGCCGGTGCTCGCCGGCGTCCTGGGCGGGTTCGCGACCGGGACGCGGCTGATGGGGCTGGCGCTCTTGCCCGCGCTCCTGATCCTGCTCTGGCGCGGCCGCGATCCGCGCTCGCTCGCACGGCTCTGGCCGCTGCTGCTCCTGCCGGCCGCCGTCGGGCTCTACGCCTTCTATCTGGACTGGGCGATCGGCGACCCGTGGGCGTTCACGAGCGCGCAGGCCGACTGGAACCGGAACGCCTCGTGGCTGGGGCCGCTCGACGGGCTTCGGGACGCCGTCCTCGCCGCGGGCCGAGGCACGCGGCACCTGCTCGACATGCCCGCCGGCGGGCCGGGCAACGAGCAGCGGGTCGGCCTCTGGAACCTCTCGCACCTGGCGCTGCTCGTCGCCGCTCTCTGGCTGACGTGGATCGCGTGGAGACGGCTCGGCGCCGCCTTCGGCGCCTACTCGGCGACGACGCTCGCGATCGCGCTCTCCGCGCCGGCGCAGGGGTTTCCGCTCGTCAGCCTCCCCCGGTTCCTGCTCGTGGACTTCCCGCTCTACCTCGCACTCGCGTCGCTGACGCTCGAGCGGCCGCGGGCCCGTGACGCGGTCCTGGTCTCGTTCGCCGCAGTCGGCGCGGTCGCCGCGGCCGCGTTCGCGCGCGGAATCTGGATCGCGTAGGAAGGAGCGGCCCCGGCGAAGCAGAATCAAGGCGGCCGTGGAGCACTCCCTCATCGAGGTCAGGAGCCCGTGGCGCACGGCGACGCTGGTCGCCTCCGGCGTCGCCGCGCTCGAGCTCGTTGTTCTCGTGGTGCTCGGCGTCGTCCTGCTCGCGAAGCCGGTCTCCGACCACGTCCGCCAGGCTGCGCAGGCGAAGGTGATGGCGCCGGCGAAAGTGAAACCGCATCGCGCGCCGCCGGTCGGAGCGCCGAAGCTGACCCGCGGCGAGACGTCCGTGATCGTCCTCAACGGAAACGGACGCGCCGGCGCCGCCGCCTCGAGCGCCGAGGCCGTGCGCCGCTTCGGCTACACGATCGGCACCGTCGGCAACGCGCCGCGCAGCGACTTCACGCGGACGCTCGTGATGTACCGCAAGGGCTACCACGCGGAAGGCGCCAGGCTGGCGAAGGACCTCCACGTCAAGATCGTCGGGCCGCTCGACGGCCTCCGCCCCGCCGACATGCTCGGCGCCCACGTCGCGCTCGTCGTCGGCGCCTAGCTCAGCAGTTCCCGGCGTTCACCCAGGCGAGCGACTGCACGAGCTCGCTGTCCGGTGTCCACTGCGTGCCGGCCGGGTCGAGCGTGTAGGCGCGGTTCAGGTGCACGTAGGCCGAGCAGCGGTCGCCGAGGTGGAACTCGTAGAGACCCAGCTCGAACCAGGCGACCGGGTTGTCGGGCTGGAGCGCCGCCGCGCGCCGGTAGGCGGCGAGCGCGGCGTCCTCGTCGTCCGCGACCTCCTCGACGCGAGCGCGCGCGAACAGCGGCTCGAGCGAGAGCGGATTCAGTGAACGGGCACGCTCGGCCGCGTCGCGCGCCGCGTCGACGTCGCCGCGCTCGAGCGCCGGGTTGACCTGGCGCACGCTCCGTTCCGCGAGCCAGGGGGTGACGACCGAGATCGCGGCGGCCACGGCGAGCGCACCGGCAGCGGCCGCGGCAAACGGGAACGCGCCGCGGCGCGCAGGTCGTCCGGCCGCTGCGAGAACGCCGGCTGCGAAGAAGGCTGGGCCCGTGACCGCGACGAAGTCCCAGTCGTAGTCGACGAGCGCGTGCACGAGCCAGAGCGCGAGCGCAACTGCGAGCGCCGCCGCCGCGTCGCGTTCCGAGCCCTCGAGTCGACGCATGGCGCCGACGGCCGCCGCCGCTGCTGCGGCGACGAGCCCGAGCAGGAGGCCGAGCCCGATCACCCCGGTCCCGGCCAGGAACTGGAGCGGGACGCTGTGCGGCTGTGTCACCGAGGAGGCGATCTCGCGGTAGCGCTTCCTCGCCACCTCGAACGTGTTCGCACCGGCACCGACGAGCGGGTCGGCCTCGAAGATGTCGCGCGCCTCGCCCCACCAGGCCAGCCGGTTGTTCGAGCTCAGGCTCGCGAACCGGCCGGGATCGTTCTGGACCTCCTCGCCGCGGAACTCGTCCGCGATCCGGCCGGCGTTGGCGACGAGGCCGACGACCGTCACGAACGCGACGGCGAACGCGAAGCCGCGCAGCAGCCGCGCCACGCGGCGGCGCCGTGCAGGAGACAGCGGACGCCGTGCGAGCTCACGGGCGCCGGCCGCGACGAGCGCGCCGCCGAGCGACCAGGAGCAGCCCGAACCACGCCCCGTCGGCGACGCGGTCGGCGTGCGAGGCGCCGTCCTCGACGAGCGCCGGCCGGGTGAACGCCCAGCCCGCGACCACGGCTGCGGGCACGATCGCGACGAGCGCGAGCAAGGCCGCCTCGACGCGGTCGCGGCGGAGCCAGAGCCAGAGCACGATGCCGAGCACGGCGGCGGCGACGCCGGCGCGCGAGGCGGCCAGAAAGACTGCGGCGACGGCCGCGTAGGCAAGCACAGCGCAGCCCATCCGCACCGAGACGGCTCGTGCCGAGGCGGCGAACGAGAGCGCCAGCACCAGCAGCGCGTCGGCGGCGAGCGCGAGCGCGTTCCAGTAGCCGATCGGGTCGCGCAGCCTGGCGGCTCGGCCGCCGTCGGGGAAGACGGCCGGGATCGCCTTGCCCGCGAGCGCCCAGACGACGCCGGCGCCGAACGCCACGGTCAGCGCCGCGGCGGCGAGCTTCGCAGGCTCCCGCGGCCCGGCGCCGAGGAGGAGGCCGACGGCGAGGAACGCGACGTACACGAGCGTCCCGTTCAGCTCCACCCACGAGAGATCGGGTGCGACCGACCAGGCGATCGAGAGTCCGCTCCACGCCGCGGTCGCGAGCAGCAGCCCGACGAGCACGCCTCCGCCCGCGGGCAACGGCGCCCGACCGGCCAGCGCGAGCGCTCCCCAGCCGCCTGCCACGAGCAGAGCGGCGAGCGCTGTCCACACCGAGTCGCCCGCGAACACGGCGCCGAGCAGCAACGCGGCCGCGACCGACACCGCCACACCGGGCCTCCGCATCGCGGCCAAGCTAGCATGGTGACCGGAAAGGCACGAGCGCCGTATCCATGTGGCCTAACAAACCGTTTACCAGCCGCTCACCCCGACCTCAATGCCGTCCGAGAGACTCTGCACCATTCCCCGCAGTTCGCGGGGAGAACGCCCCGGAACAACGATCTTGATTCCCGCCGCCAACCACGAGCCGGTCCGAGGAGCACTCCGCGTGCTCGTCGTCCTGGCTGCGTTTCTCGCGATGCTCGCGGTCGCGTCGCCCGCCGGCGCGGCCCAGTCGTGCGGCCGCGCGGTGATCGACGACTGGTACGACAACGGCCGGGTCGACGGGACGTACGCCCTGCATTGCTACGACGACGCGATCGAGATCCTGCCGCGCGACGTGCGCGACTACTCGAGCGCGAAGGACGACATCCAGCGCGCGCTCCAGAACCGCAAGCGCGGCGAGCCCGCACCGCCCGCCACCACCGATCCGACGCCGGGCGAGGTGCCGACGGACACGACGGGGACGGACACCACGGAGACGACCGAGACAACGGGCGCGCTCCCCTCGGACGGCTCGGACGATCCGCCGACCGCGACGACCGCGGGCGCGCCTGTGGACCCGGAGAGCGCAAGCTCCGTTCCGATCCCGCTCCTGATCCTCGCCGGCCTGGCGCTGCTGCTCATCATCGGCGGCTCCGCGGGCTACATCATCCGCCGCGTCCAGGCTCGCCGCCTGCCGCCGCAGACGTCCTGAGGCCCGACGCCGGGCCATCCCGGGCGGCTACACTGACAGACACGGTTTGCCGCTTCAACATGCGGTTTTCAGCCTCCGTCCGGTGCTGGGTCTAACGTCCCCGATCCGCTCAGTGGCCCGCAGAAAGCCGACCTGCGTGCGCCGTACAAGCCGAAGGTGAGAGGACGAGAATGGCGACCGCAAAGCAGACCAAGGAACGACTGCAGGACGCAGCAGCCGCACAGGACGAGGTCGTGAACGTCGTCGTCGAGGAGACGGCGTCGGTCACGCCGGGACGCTTCTTCACGATCCCCGGACGCGACCCGTTCGACGAGATCGAATGGGAGCTCCGCGACGCGATCATCCCGGGCAAGGACGGCCCGGCCTTCGAGCAGCGGAACGTCGAGTTCCCGCGCTTCTGGTCGCAGACGGCGACGAACATCGTCGCGCAGAAGTACTTCCGCGGGCGGCTCAGCTCCCCCGAGCGTGAGCGCAGCGTCAAGCAGATGATCGGCCGCGTCGTCGACACGATCGGCGGCTGGGGCCGGGCAGGGGGCTACTTCGCGACCACGGACGAGGCCGACACGTTCGAGGCGGAGCTGAAGGCGATCCTGGTCAACCAGTACGCCTCCTTCAACTCGCCGGTCTGGTTCAACGTCGGCTTCGAGGAGAAGCCGCAGTGCTCCGCCTGCTTCATCCTCTCGATCGACGACTCGATGGAGTCGATCCTCGACTGGATCCGGCGCGAGGGCGTCATCTTCCGCGGCGGCTCCGGCTCGGGCCTCAACCTCTCGAAGCTGCGCAGCTCGAAGGAGCAGCTGTCGAAGGGCGGTTACGCGTCCGGCCCGGTCAGCTTCATGCGCGGCGCCGACGCGTCGGCGGGGACGATCAAGTCGGGCGGGAAGACGCGGCGCGCGGCCAAGATGGTCGTGCTCGACGTCGACCACCCCGACATCGAGGAGTTCATCTGGTGCAAGGCCAAGGAGGAGCGGAAGGCGCGCGTCCTCGAGCAGGCCGGCTACGACATGTCGCTCGACTCGCCGGACTGGGGCTCGATCCAGTACCAGAACGCGAACAACTCGGTCCGCGTCAGCGACGCCTTCATGGAGGCGGTGCTGGAGAGCAAGGAGTGGAACCTGACCGCCCGCACCGACGGCACCGTGGTCGAGTCGACCGACGCGCGCGAGCTGCTGCGGCAGATCGCCGAGGCGGCCTGGCAGTGCGCCGACCCGGGCGTCCAGTACGACACGACGATCAACTCGTGGCACACGCTCCCGAACACCGGCCGGATCAACGCGTCCAACCCGTGCTCGGAGTACATGTCGATCGACGACTCGGCGTGCAACCTCTCCTCGCTCAACCTGATGAAGTTCCGGCGCGAGGACGGCGAGTTCGACGTCACCGCCTTCGAGCACGCCGTCGACGTGATGTTCCTGGCGCAGGAGATCTGCGTCGGCTACTCGTCGTACCCGACGCCGGAGATCGACGGGAACGCGAAGGCGTACCGCCAGCTCGGGCTCGGCTACGCGAACCTCGGCGCGCTCCTGATGGCGCGGGGCTTCCCGTACGACTCCGACGACGGCCGCGCCTACGCGGCGGCGATCACGGCGCTGATGACCGGCCGCGCCTACCGCAAGTCGGCCGAGATCGCCCGTCGGATGGGCCCGTTCGCCGGCTACCAGCCGAACGCGGCCGCGATGATCGGCGTGATCGCGAAGCACCGCGCCGCCGTCGGGAACATCCAGCACTCCGACTCGGTGCCGGACGACCTGCTCACGGCCGCGCGCCAGGCGTGGGACGACGCGCTCGACAAGGGCGAGGTGAGCGGCTACCGGAACGCGCAGGCGACCGTGCTCGCGCCGACCGGGACGATCAGCTTCATGATGGATTGCGACACGACGGGCGTCGAGCCGGACTTCTCGCTGGTGAAGTCGAAGAAGCTCGTCGGCGGCGGCGAGATCACGATCGTGAACAAGACCGTGCCGATGGCCCTCGACAAGCTCGGCTACGCGCCGAGCGAGGCCGAGGAGGTCGTGGCGTTCATCGACGAGCGGAACACGATCGTCGGCGCGCCGTACGTGAAGAGCGAGCACTACCCCGTCTTCGACTGCGCGATCGGCGATCGCGCGATCCACTACATGGGTCACGTGAAGATGATGGGCGCGGTGCAGCCGTTCATCTCGGGCGCGATCTCGAAGACGGTGAACCTGCCCGAGGAGGCGACGGTCGAGGACGTGTCGCAGCTCCTGATCGAGTCGTGGCAGCTCGGCGTCAAGGCGATCGCGATCTACCGCGACAACTGCAAGGTCGCGCAGCCGCTCTCCGGCTCGGCCGACAAGAGCGCCGCGCCGCTGCCGATGCTGGCCCCGGTGGCTCCGGTCACGCAGCCGAAGCGGCGGCGGGTGCCGGAGGATCGCGTCGAGGTCGGCCGCAAGTTCAAGGTCGGCGACTACGAGGGGTACATCCACGTCGGCCTGTTCGAGGACGGCACGCCCGGCGACATCTTCGTCGACATTGCCAAGGAGGGCACGACGCTCGCCGGCCTGATGAACTCGTTCATGATCTCGGTCAGCCTCGGGCTCCAGTACGGCGTGCCGCTCGAGGTCTACGTCTCGAAGTTCAGCCACATGCGCTTCGAGCCGAGCGGGCTCACGAACGACGCCGACATCCGGGTCGCGAAGTCGATCGTCGACTACATCTTCCGCTGGATGGGGAAGAAGTTCCTCACCTCCGAGCAGCAGGAGGAGGCGGGGATCCTGACCGCCGAGGTGAAGGCGCGTCTCGCACAGGCGTACGCCACCGGCGAGGCCGCAGCGCCTGCCGCCGAGGCGCCGCCGAAGGGGCAGACCGCCCTCTTCAACACCTGGGAGGACGCGGTCGAGTGCGCGAAGTGCGGGGGGAGCATGGTGCGCACGGGCTCGTGCTACACCTGCCGCGACTGCGGCACGAACACCGGCTGCAGCTGAGTGGTTGCAATCGCTCAGGTGTCCCTTTCCTGAGCGTTGAGATGTCCGCGAGAATCGCACTGGGCCGTCCGAGAGGGCGGCCCAATGCGTATGCCGCGAGAAGCCGAACGGTCTCTCTCAGCAGCTAGTAGTACTGCCTGATGTAGATGTAAGCCTTCGGGCTACTGGTGGACGCGCGCGCTGAACCGGACGGAGGCTGCCTCGCCGCCCGCGGCACGAACGGCGATCGTCCCTGCGACGGCGGCGGAGTCTGCGGCCCAGCGCCAGGCACTGGGCCGCATCCGGTCGGCTGTGTCGGTGCCTGGCACTCGCGTCGTGGCGTCAGTCGCAGCCGCAGTCGTCGTCGAGCACGATGTCGACGGAGACCTTCTTCACGCGCGTCTTCTTCACCCTTCGGCCGCCGCCGAGCTCGAGGCAGTCGAGGAGCTGCTGCGCCGCGTCGTCGCAGTCCTTTCCGGGCCTGCGCGCGCCGCCGGACGGCTCCTTCAGCTCTGGATCGATGGCGTATGACATCCCGCCGAGCACGATCCCGTTCCCGAGCAGGCTGACGGTCAGCATCCGATCGGTCGCCCCTTCGATCTCCGCCTTGCTGAACTGCTTCCCCGGTTTGACGCTGAGCCGGATGTGCCGCTTCTCGCCTGCCTCGAGCCGGAACCTGCCGTCGGGGATGCCGTCGGCGCGGAGCGCCCAGCCCGCTTTCGCGAGCACGGGTGGCAGTTCGAAGCGAAGCTCCATCGCCGCGGCGACGTTCAGGTTGTTGCCGGCGAAGAACGGCGCTCGGTCGAGCGCGGCGATCAGTGCCTCCATGCCGCCGCCTCCGGGGAGGACCGTTACGTTCCGCTGGGCGATGTTGTTGTCGTTCGGGACGAGTCGCCACTCCTGGATGGTCTCGCTCGCCGTGAAGCTGTCGACGTTGCTGGTGTCGCCCGCGACCGAAGCGATCATCAGTACGCAGTCGTGCCCGTAGACGTTCAGGTTCGGTTCCCACTCGAACGGTCCGACCATGAACTCGAGCGCGTTGTTGGCGGGGATGCTCGCGATGGGCAGGCCGCCGACCGGGTTCATCTCGACGAAGTCGGTCGGCCAGGTCAGCCCGGCTCCGGGCAGCGAGTGGTAGGCGCGGACCGTGACGTTTGCCGCGGCTGACGTGCCGCGGTTCTTGACCTTGCCGTACATGTAGTTCGTCACGCCGTCGTTAGCGTTCTGGTGCCCGAGCCCGCCGTCGGGCGCGTTCCGGTTCCAGATCGACATGTTCTGCCAGTGGACGGCCTGGAACGGGTACTCGCCGCCGCGGCCGTCGTCGATGTAGACGTCGACGGTCGGCGGTGCGCCTTCGGTCGTCACGGGTGTGGGCGCCCCAGCAGGCTGGTAGCTGCCCTGCTTCTCGAACGCCCAGCGGATCACCTTGTTGTAGGCACCGCCGGTCACCCCTTCGCTCGTCCAGTTCGTGCCGTCGGTTGCCTGCAGCGCCTCGCACCAGAGCTGCGCGCCCCGGCCCGGCACGGTCGTCATCGTCACAGGATTGAAGTTGCTCGGGTTGGTGCCCGAAGTCAGGGTCCGGATCGTCTCCAGGATCAGCCAGGTCGTCATCCGCGACGCGAACCGGCGCCTTGCGAGCTCGGCGTGGTCGCCTCCGATCGAGCGGTAGATCCGGAAGTGGCATGTGGCGAGGATCTGCTCGCTCCCGTAGCCGCCGTCGTCGCCGCTCAGGACGTTGCCCGACGCGTCCGTGACGACGGGACCGCCCCATGCCCACGCTGCCACGCCGCGGTCGAACCGGCGCTCGGGCGGGGTCGGGTCGCCCACGACGGGGGCCAGGACGAAGGGGCGGAAGGGGGCATACCGGAACCGCTCGGGCTTGGCGAGCTCCCGCAGCTTCGACTCCGGGTCCTGCTGGATCGCGGCGAGTCCGTCGCCGGCGCTGTGCGAGAAGCCGAGGTTGCCGCTGCCGACATGGTCGCCGAGCGTGCCGTGTCCACCCATCTCGTGCCAGTGCACCCACGGGTCGACGGCCCGCAGCAGCGGCTGCGCCGTGTTCGTCAGGTCGCAGAGCGCGAAGCACATGTGTGCCGTGCCGTCCGACCCGTTCGGGAACCAGTGCGCGTTGATCGCGTCGCCGAGGGCTCGATGGTCGATGGGGATCGGGAACGTCGTCCCGTCGAAGTAGGTCGAGATTGGGAAGCCGAGGTCTGCGATCGTCTTGAACAGCTCGGTCAGGTGGTAGTACGCGCTGACGGCGCCGAAGTCGTTTGTCCGCGAGTCGAAGTTGAAGTCGGTGCTGCTCGGCTTCGTCGGCGGGACCGTGTCCGGGTCGGCGTGCATCGGCGTGAGCGCCGCGATCTTGACGTAGGTGCCGCT
Organism: uncultured Gaiellaceae bacterium; assembly: GCA_963705515.1. Classification (GTDB taxonomy): domain Bacteria; phylum Actinomycetota; class Thermoleophilia; order Gaiellales; family Gaiellaceae; genus Gaiellasilicea. The sequence goes on along the minus strand of CAVPJV010000002.1, from coordinate 219,061 downwards.
CAGGCTCTGGGTGCCCGCCACGGCCGCGTCGAGGTTGGTGAGCGGCTCGTCGTCCCGCTGCATGTTCAGCGTCGCGGCCGCGTCGTCGGCGGTGATCGTGAGGTCGCCTGTCTTGACGATCGGGTCGCGGCGGAAGACCTGCCCGTTCAGCCCGCACGTCATGCACTCGAGGTAGAGCACGGCGCCGCTCCGGAGTTCGACAAGGGCCAGCCACGCGAGGCCGCCGAAGCCTGGGTCGTCGCTCGTGAAGATCAGCTCGGCGGCGAGATACGCCTGCCCGTCCTTGACGGCGGCCGGGACGGCGGGCAGCGTCGGGTACGGGGTGTCATGGGCCTCCTCTGCCGTCTCCTCGACCGTCTGGTCGGTCGTCGGCGAGCGCTTGCCGCCATATCGCCTGCTCTCGACGTAGCGGTAGACGACGAACTTGCCGCTGAGGAGGCGCGTCTCGCCTGTCTTCGCGGCCCGGGTCCGTCTGGACGAGGGACCGGGTGGGTCGGCCTTGACCGCTGCGCGGAGGAACGACACGGCCTCGTCGACACCGCCCGCCTCGTCCTCGTCGAGCCCGGCCGCGACCGCCGCCCGGCGGGCGAGCGTCTGGCGAAAGATCGCCCGGTAGCGCTCGATCGTCTGCGCCGGCGGCAGCTTGGCACGGAGATCACCCTCGCTGTTGTTCGTCATCCCGACGACACGGGTCGGATTCAGCTTGACCCGCACTGTGAGCCCGCGCCGCCACACAGGCACGTTCAGATGCGTTTGGACGTAGCCGATCAGGGTCGACTCGAAGAGCGGCTTCTCCTCGCTCAGCTGGTACTCGGTGCCCTGATCAAGGGGATCAAGGAAGGACACGCGCTTGTCGAGGCTGCCCAGTTCGGCCTTGTCAATGCCAAGCGTGTCGGCCATGGCGTCGAGGTAGGCGCCCGCGGTCGCCAGTGGACTGGTGTGCTCGCTCGCCCAGTACTCGTCGCTGTGCCGGATGTGCCGGACCAGCTCCCGCTCGTCAACGGAAACGTGCGCCTTCAGGTCAGCGCGGTAGATCGTCTGCACGGCGACTCTCCTTCGGTCGGACGGACGACGCGGTGGCGCTCGAGGTCGACAGCGTGGCGCGGGCACAACGGCGGCGATTACCGCGCCGGAGAGCGGCGTGGGCCGTTCGTGCTTGTGTCGAGACTGCTGCGGTGCCCCTGGCCATCGAACTCCCGTCAACGGGTCGACGTCGGCCGCAGCTCCGTCCGATCTAACACCTCGCTCCCGGAGGAGTCAAGCGCTCGGTACGCAGTGGCAGTACGACGTGAGTTGGCGCGACTCGTTGGCGCCGATCTGAGCGGCGACGCCGGTTCGCGCGCCGGCTCGATTCGGATCGCAGCGCCTTCGTGACCGCGTCGCAACTGCGAATGAACCGCAATTGCGAGAGCGACGAACCAGGGGCGTTGTCGCTTCTCGCACTCGACCGGAAGGAGACTGGAGATGACCGTTGCTGCACAGGGCCGTCCCGTAGTCGCCCGTGATGTCGTGGATGCGGTCGCGCTCCTGCGGGCGTCCGGGCTCCGCGTGACCGGTGCCCGGCGGCTCGTCCTGGAGGCTCTCTTCGCGGTCGAGCGGCCGGTCGCCGCGGACGAGATCGCCGCTGGGCTCGAGGGTGTGCTGCCTCTCTCCGATCTTGCCTCCGTCTATCGCAACCTCGAGACGCTCGAGCACGTCGGGCTCGTCCGCCACGTGCACTTCGGCCATGCAGCCGGGCTCTATGAGCTCACGCGCGGGCAGCGGCACGAGTACGCGCTCTGCGAGCGCTGCCAGAGGGCCAGCGCAGTTTCTGCCACCGAGCTCGACGAGGCGCGAGCGCTGATCGAGCGCGTGCTTGGCATCGAGCCCCGCTTCACTCACTTCCCGATCGTCGGCGTCTGCCGCACGTGCCGCAGTGACCGCGCCGGCGAGCGGGCCAACGAAAGGAGGACACATGCACATTCCTGACGGCTTCCTCAGCCCCGAGGTCGCGGGCGCGACCGCGGTCGCAACCGTCGCCGCCGTCGGCTACGGACTGAGGAGCGCGCGCGCGACGCTCGACGAGCGGCGGGTACCGCTGCTGGGCGTCACCGGCGCCTTCATCTTCGCCGCCCAGATGCTCAACTTCCCCGTCGCGGGCGGCACCAGCGGCCACTTCCTTGGTGCGGCGCTGGCTGCGATCCTGCTCGGCCCCTGGCTCGCTTGCCTGACGATGGCGGTCGTCCTGAGCCTGCAGGCGTTCGTTTTCGCCGACGGCGGCATCACCGCGCTCGGCGCCAACATCCTCAACATGGGCGTGATCGGCGCGCTCCTTGTCGGCGGTCTGATGCTCGCGAGCCGTCGTCTGCTTCCGAAGAGCCGGTCGATCCTGCTCACGATCACCGCCGTCGGCGCCTGGTTGGCGGTGATGGCGGGTGCGACCGCGACCTCGCTCGAGCTCGCCATCTCCGGCACGGTGCCGCTGGGGACAGTGCTGCCGGCGATGCTCGGAGTCCATTCCCTGATCGCGATCGGCGAGGCGGTCGTCACCGTCGGAGCCGTCGCGGCCGTGCTCGCGGCCCGGCCCGATCTGATCGCCATCAGCGATCTCACCGACGCCGAGCTGACGATGCCGGCGCCTGCCCTGGAAGGAGTCTGAGATGCGGCGACTCTCGATGCGCCTGTTTGTGTGTTGCCTCACTTGCCGTCGCGGTCGGCCTCGCGGTCTTTGCCTCGCCCTACGCCTCCTCCTCGCCTGATGGTCTCGAGAAGGTGGCAGAGACGAAGGGCTTCCTCGCCGACGGCCGGCTGCACTCGCTCCAGGACAGCTCGCCCGTCCCCGACTACGCCTTTCCCGGCATCGACGACCCGCGACTCGCGACCGCGCTCGCCGGGCTCGTCGGCACGCTGCTCGTCGCCTTCGTGACGATGGCGGTCGTCGGGCTCGCACGGCGCCGGTCGACTGCGACGTCGTGAGCGGTCTCTGCAACCACGCACTGCACGGGACCGGGCTCGCCGGCAACACGGCGAGCCCGGTTCACCGGCTCGACCCGCGCGCCAAAGTCATCGGCCTGCTCGGACTCACCGTCGTCGCCGTCACGACTCCGCTCAGCGCCTGGCCGGTTTACCTCGCGTGCACCGTCGTGCTCGTGGCGATCGCCGCAGTCGCCGGTGTCGGGCCGCGGACGCTGTGGAGGCGGGCCAAGTTCCTGATCCCGCTCGTCCTCTTCGTCGCCGTCTTCCTCCCGTTTGTCCGCGGCGGCGAGCAGGTCGAGCTCGGCCCGCTCTCACTCTCACGCGAAGGGCTCGCCGCCTTTGCCGCCGTCTCGATCAAGGCCGCACTCGGGACCGTGAGCGCAATCCTGCTCGGCGCGACGACCGCCTTCCCGTCCACGCTACGAGCGCTCGAATCGCTGCGAGTGCCGCGCCTGTTCGTCCTGATCGCCGGCTTCGTCTATCGCTACCTCTTCGTCGTCGTCGACGAGGTGCAGCGGATGCGCGCTGCGCTCGCCGCCCGCGGCTACCGACCACGGAGCGCGCTGCACGCAGCGGCAGTCGGCCGCGTCGCAACTGCGCTCTTCCTGCGCACGCACGCCCGCGGCGAACGCGTCTACCTGGCGATGCTCTCGCGCGGCTACGACGGCTCCGTACCCGCCCTCGACACCCTCCGCTTCCGCACCGCCGACATCCTCTTCGTCACCGCGGTCGCAGCGCTCCTGCTGCCGACACGCCTGTTCGAGGCACTCGCATGACCTGCGCGCTCAACGCCCGGGACCTGCACTACCGCTACCCGGACGGACGCGAAGCACTGCGGGGCATCGATCTCAGGGTCGGCCACGGCGAGCGCGTCGCCGTCCTCGGCCCCAACGGCGCCGGCAAGACGACCTTCGTCTTCCATCTCAACGCGCTCCTCCAGGGCAGCGGCCAGCTCGAGGTCGCGGGCATCACCGTCGACGGCAAGACCGTCCGCGAACTGCGCACGCGCGTCGGTCTCGTCTTCCAGGACCCCGACGATCAGCTCTTCATGCCGACCGTCCGCGAGGACGTCGCGTTCGGCCCCCTCAACCAGGGACTCACGCCTGCCGAGGCACTGCGACGCGTCGACGAAGCGCTCGACGCCGTTCGCATGAGCCACGCCGCCGACCGCGCCCCACATCAGCTCTCGATGGGCGAACGCCGCCGTGTCGCGATTGCAACCGTCCTCGCCATGCGGCCCCAGCTGCTCGTTCTCGACGAGCCAACCGCCAACCTCGACCCACGCGCACGCCGCGAGCTCCTCACCGTGCTCGACCAGATCGAGCGCACGATGCTCGTCGTCACCCACGACCTGCCCTTCGCCGCCGCGCTCTGCGAACGAGCAGTCATCCTCTCCCGAGGCCGCATCGCCGCCGACGGCCCCTGCACAACCATCCTCGCCGACGAGCACCTGCTCGCTCGCCACGACCTCGAGTTGCCGGCCGGCTTCGACCCGAGCCGCGTCGACGGACGCGACCGAGAACCCTCCGCGTCCCGACTCACCTGATCCGCAGCTGCTGGCTGAAGCGGCGCTGGTTCGGCGACCAGATCCGGAAGAGCGCGCCGGGCTTGACCCGAATCGTCCGGATGAAGACGCCGTCGTCGTTCGTCAGGCGGGCGCGCCCGACGGGCTTCCACACGTTCCTGCGGAGCACCTCCAGCCGATACGACTTCCGCCCGGGTCGTCCGTCGCGGATCTGGCCCCAGACGATCGCCTGCAGCCCGCGTCGCCCCATCTGCGCGAAGGGCAGCCTGAACGCCTGCAGCGAGGGCTTCCAGCGGTCGTCGACGAACACGAGGCCGGTCTGGAAGCGGCTGAGCTGGGGCTCGTCGCGGTAGAGGTACTGGATCAGCATCGTCACCCGCGGCAGCCGCCAGGCGCGCATCGCGGCGAGGCTGAGGTTCGTCGCCTGCCGCTTGAGGGTGACGCCCAGGAACGTGTCGGGCGGGTTCGTCTGGTAGCCGTACTCCGTCAGCCAGATCGGCTTCGACCCGAAGTGGCGCTTGACGAGGATCAGGAGCTTCCTGATCGTCGCCATCGTGATCCAGGGGCAGTTCTTGCAGCCGCCGCTGGACGGCGTCTCGGACGGCGTCGAGGGGTACGGGTGGTGGGCGTAGGCGTCGAGCTTCGCGCGGGCGGCTGCCATGCCGCGCACCCAGGTGACGGGTGAGACGCCGCCCGCCGCGGCCTTCGGGCCGGTCGCGCCACCGCCGACGCGGGCGTGCGGCAAGACGGCGTGGATCCCCTCGTACCCGGGGTTGAGCAGATGCCGGACGTAGATGGCGGCCTTCGTCGGCCGGAGCCAGAGACGCTTGTTCGGCTCGTTCCAGATCACCCAGTAGCGAACCCACGGATAGCGACGGGCGGCGGCGGTAGCGAAGCGGCGGAAGTCTCGGGGCCGCGGCGGGGCGAACCGCGGCGCGCGTCCCCCGTTCGCCCACGCCGGCGTGCCGACGAGGGTGAGCACGGGCGTCAGATCGTAGCGGCGAAGCCCCCGCAGGACCCTGTCGGGCCTGCGCCAGTCATAGGCGCGATCGCGAGGCGAGGTCGGATCCTTGGGCCGTCGCGGGGCGATCTCGTTCCAGCGCAGCGTGAAGCGCACGAGCGGCACGCCGAGCCGCTTGAGCGTCGTCAGCCGCTGGTTCAGGGTCCCCGAGCCCCACTCCAACCATGCGTCGTCCTGGATTCCGTACTGGACCCTCGTCGAAGCCTGACCCGAGCTCGCGGCGACGCAGGCCGCAAGCGCGAGGAGCAGCACGAACAGCGTCATCCGGCCGGTGGTCGTCCTCATCCGCTGCTCGACCTTAACCGTTCACCGCCGTCCGCAAGGGCAGCCCGAGTCGTTATCTGATCCGACGGGTCACAGCGGGCCGCTCGAGCCGCACGCGAGCACGGCGCAGCCGCGAACGGTACGTCCTTCAAGCGCCGCCGAACCGATCGATTTTTGGTCGGCGACATGGGACAATCCCGCATGAAATGGCCACAAGCAGCGAATCGGAGGTCATCGCTCAGCAGCTGAGCGCCCTCGGCGCCAGGATCACGCGGCTCGAGGCACGACTGGCGGAGGTGGATCCTGTGATAGCCAGACTCGAAGGCGCGGCCTTGACGACAGCCCGCTCGATGCAGGAGATCTCACAGCATTGGGATGCCGTCTACGAGGCAATGCGGCGCCACGAACAACCGGGCGAGAGCGCCCCGGACGACGCTTCCTAGCTGGGCTGCCGAACCGACGAGAGACCTCGACCGCCTGGGCTGCGGCGGTAGCGGCGTCGCGTGCCTGGCCGGCGGTGAGAGGGAGGCGCCGAGCCCCGAAGGGCCCGGCGCTCTCGCAGCTCCGACAGGCTCGCTGGCGAGCCAGTCTTGGTCGGCCCTTAGGCGACGGCGACGCCGTTGCTCTGGGCGACGATCTTCCCGCTCGTGATCTTCGGCGGGTTCGGGAACGCGGTCTCGAGCTTCTCGTCGCGAACCCAGCTCGAGGCGAGCTTGGTCGACTCCTCGATCTGCTCGGGGTTCTCGAAGAGCCCGAGCGAGCTGAGAACACCGTTGCCGGACTCGATCATGTAGTAGCCCTTGAAGCCCTGCAGCTTGCGCAGCTGCGGGACGAGGGTCTCGTTGACCTTGCGGGTCAGCTCGACGGTGCGATTCTGGTCCACACCCTCGTAACGACGAATGGTCGCATGCATGTGATGCTCCTTCTGTTCATCTCTCAGGGCAGGAAGGTCCGAACGGACTCCCGCGGCGGCGCTCAGGCCAGGTGTGACAGACGAAGAGGAACGTGCAGAGCCTCGGCGGCTTCGATGCAAGAGCCAAACGCGCTGGGTTCAACGTAGCAGCGATTCGTGTTCACTGTTTCGAAGGGACGAGTGCTAGCATGTGACTTGCGCCACAAGCGCCCGACCCAGACGCAGCGAGCGTTCCACCGGGATGCTCGTGTCTTTCTATGGCCGCCTTCGTCGGTACAGCGGATCTTCCGCAGACTGAAGGCCGAACATGAGCACACACGCTGGTGGCGCCATGCCACTTCCAGCACAGGCTGTCATCCCGTTGGCAGCGTGGGAGAACGAGGGCGGGCCTCCACTGCCCACGGCGCCGACGGGTGAACGTCTCGAGTGGGCGGGCTTCCTCGCGCGCTTCTATCCCGATGCCCAGAAGCACGATTACGTGCCACTCGCCGCGTACGTGGAGTATCGGAAGTATCTGGAGCGCACTCGAGAGGAGAGAACATGAGCAAGTTGAACGCTCTCATCGCGCGCATGCGCGCCGCGCTGAAGTTCTAGAACCTCGCCGCGGCCCGTTTGGTCCGTCAGGCCCGGTTCTCCTCCAGATACTTCTTCAGGCCGAGGTAGGGGAGGATGAAGGCGGCGAGGAGCCCGCCGGCCCACACGAGCACCGCCGCTCCGATCCACGCTCCCAAACCGTCGATCGAGAGGCCGTCAGAGACGATGTCCGTCACGATCAGCCCGATCAGAGAGGCGATCAGGGCAACCCCCCCGATCGCCGACGAGTTGCGCCTGCGAAGCTGGCTCGCCAGGAACGGCTGCATCAGCGCGAAGACGACCGTGAAGACGATGACGGCGACGATGAAGCCGCCTGCATCGAGCTGCACCCCTTCGAGGAGCGCAGCCGCGACCAGCAGGCCGACGGCGTTGGCGACCAGAAGGATTCCCGTCCTGACGATGAAGCGGATCACCGGACGATCCTACAACGGCTGTCGGGTCAACGCCGTTGCATCTGCCATGCTCGGTAGCTGAGACCGTGACTACAGCCGCCGGAATCTTGCTCCTCGCCATCTCGCTCCTCAGCGTGGTCGTCGTCTTCGCCGCCTTCGTCTGGGCGGCCCGCAAGGACGGAGAGGAGGACCGGGCGCTCCAGCGGCGCCTCGGCATCCGGCGCCGGACGCGGATCGGCCGCTAGGCGTTCCTCGCGGCAAGAAGGGCCGATCGGCCCATTGACGGTCATGGCCGTAACGGGCATCCTGGCCGCCGCTTGAAACGCGCCGCGATCACCACATCCTTCTGCTTGCTGGCGTGCACCGGCCTGGTCCTGGCCGGCCACGCAGCGGCGGCAGCGACCGGAGGCTTCACGTGGAAGGGCGTCGTCACCGAGGTGGTGGACGGCGACACGGTCCGGGTGCGGCTCGCGGGCGGCAGGAGCGAGCGGGTGCGGTTGATCGGGATCGACGCCGCCGAGCGCGGCGACTGCTTTGCCTCAGCGGCAACCGCGCGCGCAAGGCAGCTTGCACTCTCGAAGCCCGTTGTCCTCCGCGGTGACCGGACGCAGGACACGCGCGACCGCTACGGGCGGCTGCTCGCGTACGTCTGGCTCCCGGGCGGCCGCGATCTCGGCTACCAGCTCGTCGCCGGCGGCTTCGCGAAGGTCTACGTCTACCAGGCCCCGTTCGAGCGCCTGTCTGCGTATCGCACCGCCGAGAGCCGCGCGAAGTCCGCGCCGGCCGGAGCATGGAAAGCGTGCGGCACGACGGTCCGACCGGTCGTACCGTCGCCGGCCCGAGGCTGCCACCCGAGCTACACACCCTGCCTGCCGATCGTCGGCGACCTCGACTGCGCCGACGTCCGTGCACTTGGAGCCGCTCCCGTCCGCGTCGTCGGCACCGACGCATACCGCCTCGACGGGGACGGCGACGGCTTCGGCTGCGAGTAGGCCAAGCCGCGCTCACGTCTTGCGTTCTCGCTAGCGTCCCGTCGTCCGCACTCGTCCCAGGAGGTCCCCGCGCTCGTGCCCGTTCTTGCCCGTCTGCTCGTCGCTGCTACTGCAGTCCTCGCCCTCGCCGCCGGCTCCGCCTCCGCGGAGGAGCGGATGTGGATCGGCTTTCACGACGACCCCGTGCTGCGCTATGGCAACAACCGCCAGGCCGAGCTCGACAAGGTGCGCGCCGCGAACGCGACGATCGTGCGCACGCTCGTCGAGTGGCGAAGCGTCGCGCCGAAGCGGCCGGGGAGCGCCACGAACCCCAACGATCCCGCGTACCGCTTCGCCGACCTGGACGAGTTCGTCCGTAACACCCAGCAGCGCGGGATGGAAGTGCTGATGACGATCTGGGGCACGCCGAAGTGGGCGAACGGCAACAAGGGCCCGGCGTACCTGCCGACGAAGATGGCGGACTTCCAGAACTTCGCGCGCGCGCTCGCGACCCGCTACAACGGCCGGCGGGCCGGATATCCGTTCGTGCGCTTCTACGGGATCTGGAACGAGTCGAACCTCGGCAACTTCCTCGCCCCCCAGTTCGACAAGAAGGGCAAGATCGTCAGCCCGGCCGCCTACGCGAAGCTGGCTGCGGCCGGCTACGCCGGGATCAAAGCGGGTAGCCCGAAGGCACTGGTCGCGATCGGCGAGACCTCGTCCAACGGCAAGGACAAGCCGAAGCAGGGCTCGACCGACTCGACCACGCCCGGCACGTTCGCGAAGATGGTCGCGCAGGCGAACAAGAAGCTCAAGTTCGACGCCTGGGCGCAGCACCCGTATCCGGTGCCGGTGAACCAGGGGCCGGCGCAGAAGGTGCGCTATCCGAACGTCGCCTTCAGCACGATGAAGCAGTTCGAGAGCGATCTCGACAAGTGGTTCGGCCGCAAGAACATCCCGGTCTGGGTCACCGAGTACGGCAACGAGACGAAGCCGGGCGAGCCGAAGGGCGTCACCGAGGCGCAGCAGGCCGCCTACGTGCCGCAGGCGATCTCGTTCGCGAAGAAGGACGCGCGGATCCCGATGTTCATCTGGTTCGTCTTCCGCGACTCCGCCGGCAGCCCGTGGCAGAGCGGTGTCTATCGAACGTCGGGCGCGGCCAAGCCCGCGGCGTCGAAGTGGGCGGCGGCGGCAAAGCCCGTCGACAAGCTCAACGGCAAGGTGAGCGTCAAGGGCGGCACCGCCAACCCGCTCGTCAACGTCAACTACCGGGACATGTGCACGAACAACGTGCCCGGCACACCGGTCGGCGTTGCGTGGCGCGCCTTCTCCGGTCTGCACAGCATCGCCGCAGGCCAGGCCTCGACCGCGCTCGCATTCGACTGCACGATCACGGTCCGGCTGACGGGCCTCGTGGTCGTGAAGGGCGGCACCTACCGGGCCGAGATCGATGCGAACACGGCCTCGACGCCGGCCAAGCGGAGGGTGTTGACGATCGTCGGCACCTAGACGGATGGGCCGTTGTTTGACGGAAGGCATCGGTTTACACTCGGACGCCAGCGGACCGGTCCGGCCCGCGGGGTCTCCGAGGAGGTGAATGCCTTAAGCGCGTAGAGCATTGAGACGAACCAGCGCCGGTCCCGCTTCGCCCGCGGGCAGGCGTCTGCGGCTGTCCTGCCTCGCGATTGCGGCTCGCGATGACTGCACCGCACTACCACTCACACGTCGACGACCCTGCGGCGGTCGGCCGGCGAATCAAGGAAGCTCGGCTCGCGGCAGGCCTCTCCCAGCGACAACTCTCGTTCCCGGGGTGTTCGGCGGCGTACATCTCCCGGCTCGAAGCCGGGGATCGCGTCCCGTCGCTGCAGTTGCTGCGCAAGCTGGCGGCGAAGCTGAACGCCGACGAGCAGTACCTCGCCACGGGCGTCGAGCAGATCAAGCAACCGCCGCCCGAGCTGATCGAAGCCGAGGTCGAGCGCAGGCTCGCCGGCGGGCGCCCGGAGCCGAGCCCGGCCGAGCAGCGACCGAGCAACGGGCTCGAGGATCCGGCGTCGCGGGCTCGCGCGCTCTGGGACCACTCGCGCCTGCTGGCCGAGCGCGGTGAGCGCAGCCGCGCGGCCGAGCTGGCCCGCGACGCGCTCGCGCTGCTCGACTACGCCGACGATCTCAGCGCCAGCGCGTAGCATCGCGCCAATGGAGCACCGAGCGCTCGGCCGCAGCGGCGTCGACGTGTCCCGCATCATCCTCGGCTGCGGCAACTTCGGCGGCATCGGCTCGTCGCCGGCGTTCTTCGGCGCAGGTGAGACGGAGGGCGAGGCGCACGGGCTGCTCGATGCCGCCTGGGAGGCCGGGATCACGACGTACGACACCGCCGACGCGTACGGCGGGGGGCGCAGCGAGACCTACCTCGGCAACTGGCTCCGCTCGCAGGGGCCTGAGGTGCGCGACCGGATCGTCCTGACGACGAAGACCTTCAACCCGATGAGCGAGGGTGCAGATTCCGGCCTCGCGCCCGAGCGGATCGAGCGCCAGCTCGCGTCGAGCCTCGACCGACTCGGCGTCGACTCGGTCGACCTCTACCTCGCGCATGAGATGGACCCGGACACACCGGTCGTCGACACGATCGGCGGCTTCGAAGCGCTCGTCGCCGACGGGAAGATCCGCGCCTACGGCGGCAGCAACGTCGACGGCGACTGGCTCGAGGAGGCGCTCCACCACGGCCGCCCCGCCTGGGTGCAGAACTCGCACTCGCTGCTCGAGCGGGACGACGAGACCGGCGTCCTCCCCGTCGTCGTCCGGGAAGGCCTCGGCTACACGCCCTTCAGCCCGCTGGCCGGGGGCTGGCTGACGGGGAAGTACCGCCGCGGCGAGGAGCCGCCGGCGGGGTCGCGGATGACGCTGCGGCCCGAGCCTTACCGCCACCTGGAGGACGGTCGCGTCTACGACGCGCTCGAGTCCTTCGAGGCGATCGCGCGCGAACGGGGCACGACCCCTGCCGCGCTCGCAATCGCCTGGCTGCTCGGTCATCCCCACGTCACCGCCGTCGTCATCGGCCCACGCGGCCCCGACCAGCTTCGCCCGGCGCTCGAAGCGCTCCAGCTCGACCTCTCCCCACCCGAGCACGAGCAGCTCGCGGAGCTCTTCGCATGAGCGTCCTGATCCTCGACGAGCATCAGGTCCGCTTGCTGCTGACGATGGGCGAGTGCATCGAGGCGATGGAGGAGGTGCTGCGCTCGCTGGCGCGCGGCGAGCTGCACCAGCCGCTCCGGCCCGTGACGCGTCCCGACGGCTCGGACACCCTGATGGGCCTGATGCCCGCCTACCGCGGCGGCCGGCGGCCGGCGTGGTCGCTGAAGGAGATCGTGATCGCCCCCGGGAACCCGGCACGCGGCCTGGACGCGCACCAGGGTGCCGTCCTGCTCCACGACGGCGAGACCGGCCAGCTGCGGGCGCTCCTGAACGCGTCCGCGATCACCGAGATCCGCACGGCCGCGGTGTCGGCCGTCGCGACCCGCGCGCTGGCGCGGCCCGAAGCGAGCGTCGTCGCGATTCTCGGCGGCGGCGTCCAGGCGCGCTCGCACGACGAGGCGATGCGGTCCGTGCTCCCGGAGGCCGAAGTCCGCGCGTGGGCACGCCGCGACGACGGCACGCCCGAAGAGGTGCTCCGCGAGGCCGACGTCGTCTGCACCTGCACGAGCGCACGCGAGCCGATCCTCGAGCGCGGCTGGCTCAAGCCCGGAGCGCACGTGAACGCGGTCGGCTCGAGCGTCCCGAGCGCCCGTGAGCTGGACGCGGCGACGGTGGCAGACGCGACGCTCTTCGTCGACCGGCGCGAGTCGGCGCTGAACGAAGCGGGCGACCTGCTGCTGGCCGGGTTCGGCGACGAGCGGATCGCGGCCGAGCTCGGGGAGGTCCTCGCGGGGACGCACCCGGGCCGGACAACCCCCGAGGAGCTGACCGTGTTCAAGTCGCTCGGGCTCGGTGTCGAGGACCTCGCGACGGCCGAGCTGGTCGTCCGCAAGGCGAAGGAGCAGGGCGTCGGCACCGAGGTCGAGTTCTGATCGGCCTCCCCGAGATCGAGCGCGCGCGGGAGACGATCGCCGGCGCCGCGATCCGCACGCCCCTCGTCCGGCTGCAGGTGGACGCGCCGGCCGAGATCTGGCTCAAGCTCGAGAACCTGCAGCCGATCGGCTCCTTCAAGATCCGGGGCGCCGCCAATGCGATCCGCAGTGCCCCGGCGGCCGCGACGGCGCAGGGCGTCGTCACGGTCAGCGCCGGCAACATGGCGCAAGGCGTCGCCTGGGCCGCCCGCGAGCTCGGCGTCCCGGCGACGATCGTCGTCCCCGAGCAGGCGCCCCAGACGAAGCTCGACGCAATCGAGCGGCTCGGCGGCCGGGTCGTGAAGGTGCCGTACGAGCGCTGGTGGGAGATCATGACCACCTCCCGCTACGACGACGCCGACGGGCTCTTCGTCCATCCCGTTCAGGACGAGCGCGTGATCGCGGGCAACGGCACGATCGGGCTCGAGCTCGCAGAGGATCTCCCGGACGCCGATGCGGTGCTCGTGCCGTGGGGCGGCGGAGGCCTGTTCACCGGGATCGCGAGCGCGCTGGCGGCGCTGCGCCCCGAGACCCGCGTCTATGCCGTCCAGCCGGAGACGGGCGCCGCGGTCAGCGCTGCGCTCGCCGCCGGCGAGCCGAGCCAGGCGCCCGGCTTCGCCCCCTCGTTCGTCGACGGTGCCGGCGCCAAGGTCGTCCTGCCGGCGATGTGGGAGCGCGCACGCCCGCTCCTCGCCGGCGCCGAGGTGGTCTCGCTCGACGACACCGCCGCGGCCGTGCGCCTCCTCGCCGAGCGGGCGCGGGTGATCGCGGAGGGCGCCGGCGCGCTCGCCGTCGCGGCTGCCCTGTCCGGCCGCGTGCCCGGACGCAAGCTCGTCTGCATCGTCTCGGGCGGGAACATCGACGCCGGCCGGCTGGCGGCGATCCTCCGCGGCGAGACGCCGGACTAGCGCGCCTTTCGGGCCAGCGGCAGCACGAACCAGACCGTCGCGAACAGCGCCGCCGTCGCGACGGTGACGACCGTCGTCGCGATCCCCTTGAAGATCATGTCGGTGACGAGGAAGACCGCGGCGGTCATCCCGATCGCGAGGAAGACGACGCCGATGATCGCGAAGGCGTTGGAGATCTGGAGCAGCGCTTCCTTGTCGCGGTCGCGGAAGCGGAGCCGGTGGTACGCGGTCGGCGCGATCAGGAACACCGAGCCCGCGAGCGTACTCAGCAGTGCAGCCATGTAGGCGACGCGCTGCAGCTCCGTCGTCTTGGCGAAGCGCTGCGAGAACGGGACGGCGAGCAGGAACGCGAAGAGCACCTGCACGCCCGGGAGCGCGACGCGCAGCTCGTTCAGCAGCTCGATCAGCTCGCGGTTGACCCGCTCCTCATGCGTCTCCTCCGCCACGGGCGGAGCGTAGACCAGCTAGGCCGCGACGGCCGCGTCGTACGTGTCGAGCCGGTGCTTCAGCTTGCCGCGGATACCGGAGAGGATCTGCGAGACGCGCGACTCGCTGACGCCGAGCATGCGGCCGATCTCCACACCAGGAAGCTCCTGGACGTGGACGAGGGCCAGGACCTCGCGCTCGCGCTCGGAGAGCCGCTCGATCGCCGCGCGCACGGCAGCGCTGCGGTCGGCCCCGAGGAGCGCCGCCTCGGGCTCGTGGTCGCCCGCCGGGGCCTGGATCGTCTCGCCGACCTCGACCAGAGCGGCGTCGTCGGCGACCCGGGCGGGCGCATTCAGCGAGCCGACGTCGGAACGGTCGATGTCCGCGAGCGTCGCCCGCAGCTCTTCGACGGTGGTGCCGAGCTCGGTTGCGAGCTCGACGTCGGTGGGGAGGATCCCGTGCCGGGCGACGAAGAAGTCGCGCGCCCGTTCGATCCGCCGGCCCTCACGGCGGACCGAGCGCGACGCCCAGTCCTGCTTGCGCAGCTCGTCGATGAGGGCGCCCGCGACCCGTGTCCAGGCGTACTGCTCGAAGCTGGCGCCCTTGGCGGGGTCGAAACGGTCGATCGTCTCCAGCAGCGCGACGAGGCCGGCCGACGCGAGATCGTCGACGTCGCAGTGGGCCGGCAGCTCCCGCAGCTTGCGCGAGGCGATGTAGCGCACCATCGGCGCGTAGGCGAGCACGAGCCGGTCGCGCGAGCGCGTGTCCCGGCGGGTCTTCCAGGTGCGCCAGAGCGCTTCCGCCTCCGAGGTGGTGAGCCGCTCGGACATGCCGGTCGGAGCCGTGCTGGTGAGAGTCGCCGCCATCGGGGGTGAGTCCTTCCGCAGAGAGTGAGCAAAGGTGCCGCTTCCTCCCTATCGGATCGGCTTTCGGCGCTGCTGGAGACTCGTTCAGGTCATCTCCGATCCCCGATTCGGGTGACGCTCAGCACTTTTCCGGTGCGCGGCGCGCCGCCGGCGTAGCGGAACCCGAGCGCCTGGATCGCCCCCGCGTCGATCAGCGCCTGCTCGAGCACCTCCGTCGCGACGCCCCCGAGCGACCGGTG
Organism: uncultured Gaiellaceae bacterium; assembly: GCA_963705515.1. Lineage (GTDB taxonomy): Bacteria > Actinomycetota > Thermoleophilia > Gaiellales > Gaiellaceae > Gaiellasilicea. Next base: position 203,887 of record CAVPJV010000002.1, on the reverse strand, counting down.
GAGGAACGACGTGCGCACGAAGGCCCGCTCCTCGAAGCGCTTCGAGACCTCGTCCCGCATCGTTTCGAACCCGTGCACGCCGAGATGCTCGGCCTGCCACTCCTCCCGGAATGCCTCGAGCGAAGCCGGCGGCTCACCGTGGCCCGCGGACGCGAGCGCGCGCTTCTGGTTCCAGAGCCAATCGAGCGTCGCCTCGTCGGCGAGGTCCCAGCCGTGCTCGTCCAGCACGAGCAGACCGCCGGGGCCGAGCAGCGAGACGATGCGGTCGAGCGCGTGGTCGAGGTCTCGGACGTGGTGCAGCGAGTGCGAGGCGACGACGGCGTCGTAGAGACCTTCGGCGGGCTCCAGGTCCTCGAGCCGGATCCGGCGGAAGCGCTCGCCCTCGGGCGCGACCGGGTCGATCCCGAGCACGTCGTAGCCCTCGACCGCCAGCGCCGTCGTCAGCTCGCCCTGGCCGCAGCCGACCTCGAGCACGCGCGCCGGGGCCGGCGGCAGCTGCTCACGAAGGAACTCGAGGAACGTAGATTGCGGCACGATGCGGCAGCGTACGGTCAGCACGGAGGAGGCGCGGCGGATCGCGGTGCGCGCGCAGGCGCTCGACGGCTCGGCGTCGGGCGTGCTCGAGACCGTCCGCCGGCTCGGCTTTCTCCAGATCGACGTCGTCCAGCCGGTGGAGCGCCCGCAGCACCTCGTCCTCTACAGCCGGCTCGGTCCGCGCTACGACCGTGCCGAGCTCGACCGCCTGCTCTGGGAGGAGAAGGCGCTCTTCGAATGGGACGCGTTCATCTACCCGATCGAGGACCTGCCGCTCGTACGCGCACGGATCCGGGACTTCCGCCGCTCACGGCGCACGAAGAGCCACCGCTGGGTGCACGAGTTCCTGACCACGAACCGGGCGTTCCGCCGTTACGTGCTGCGCGAGATCGAGCAGAACGGCCCGGTCCTCTCCCGCGACCTCGAGGACCGCTCGAAGGGGGAGCGGCGCGACCACCGCTGGTGGGGCCCGCGCATGGTCGGCTTGATGCTCCTCTCGCTCCACCTCTACGGCGAGGTCACCGTCGTCGGCCGCCAGGGCGGCCAGCGGCTCTGGGACCTGACGTCGCGCTGGTGGCCGGAGACCGAGACGGTCTCGGTCGCCAAGGGCCAGCGGCTCCGGGAGGAACGGCGTCTCCGCACGCAGGGCGTGCAGCTCGTGCGGGGCGAGTGGATGGTCCACCCGGACGCGGTCGACGGCCCCGTCCCCGACCGCGCCGTCCTCCTCTCCCCCTTCGACCGCCTCGTCTACGACCGCGCCCGCGCCGAGGCGCTCTGGGGCTTCCGCTACCGGCTGGAGATGTTCGTGCCCAAGGCGAAGCGCGAGTACGGCTACTACGTGCTCCCCCTCCTCGTCGGCGACGAGCTCGTCGGCCGCGCCGAGCCGTTCTTCGACCGCAAGACCGGGACGCTCGAGCTGCTCGGCGCCTGGGGCGACACGTCCCGCGTCGACGAGGCCCTCGACGACCTCGCGGGCTGGCTCGGCGCTAGCATCAGCCGGTAGATGGACTTCGAGACGCGAGCCATCCACGAGGGCCAGGAGCCCGATCCGGCGACCGGCGCGATCGTGACGCCGATCTACCAGACGTCGACGTACGTGCAGGAGGCCGTCGGCGTCCACAAGGGCTACGACTACGCACGCGTGGCGAACCCGACCCGCTCGGCGCTGCAGACCGCGCTCGCGTCGCTCGAGAACGCCGAGCACGGAATCGCGTTCTCGTCCGGGCTCGGCGCGACGACGACGCTGATGCACCTCGTCAACCCGGGTGAGCGCGTCGTCCTGATCGCCGATGTCTACGGCGGCGTCTACCGGATGACCTCGCAGGTCTACGAGCCGAAGGGCTACGTCTTCGACTACCTGCCGGCGCCCGAGTTCTCGAACCTCGCGGGCCACCTGGACGGGAACACGCGCATGGTCTGGATCGAGAGCCCGTCGAACCCGCTGCTGAACGTCGTCGACATCCGCGCCGCCGCCGAGGCGGCCCATGCGGTCGGCGCGATCCTCGTCGTCGACAACACATTCGCGACCCCGTACCTGCAGAACCCGCTCGACCTCGGCGCCGACGCCGTCGTCCACTCGACGACGAAGTACCTCGGCGGCCACTCCGACGTCGTCGGCGGCTTCGTCGGCACCAACGACCCGACGATCGCCGAGCGCCTCACCTTCCTGCAGAAGTCGCTCGGCGCCGTGCCGGGGCCGTTCGACTCCTGGCTCGTCCTGCGCGGGATCAAGACGCTCGCCGTCCGGATGCGCCAGCACTGCGAGAACGCCCGCGCGATCGCCGGCTGGCTCGAGCAGCAGCCGGGCGTCGAGCAGGTGCTCTACCCGGGGCTCCCCTCGCACCCCGGCCACGAGATCGCGAAGCGGCAGATGCGGGACTTCGGCGGGATGATCTCCTTCCTCGTCGACACCGAGGAGACCGCCGTCGAGCTGGTCGCGAGAACGAAGCTCTTCCAGCTCGCCGAGTCGCTCGGCGGCGTCGAGAGCATGATCGAGCATCCCGCGCGGATGACGCACGCCTCGACCGCCGACGCGCCGTTCGCCGCACCGCGGAACCTGATCCGGCTCTCGGTCGGAATCGAGTCGGTCGACGACCTGATCGCCGATCTCAGCGCCGCGCTCGTCCCCGCCGCCGCCCACGCCAAGTAACAGTCTGTTGCAAGGCGAGCCGATCGACCTGCTCCACGGCGGCGCGGCCCGGACGGTCGGGGTGTACCTGCTGGACACGCCCGAGGGACTGTCCCTCTTCGATTGCGGGCCCTCGAGCTGCATCCCGGCGCTGAAGGACGGGCTCGCGGAGCGCGGCGTCGCGCTTCGGCGACATCCAGAACCTGCTCCTCTCGCACATCCACCTCGACCACGCCGGCGCGGCCGGCACGCTCGTCCGCGAGCACCCCGGGCTGAGGGTCTGGGTCTCCGAGGTCGGCGCGCCGCACCTGCTCGACCCCTCGCGGCTCGAGCGGAGCGCGCGACGGCTCTACGGCGACGCCTTCGACGAGCTCTGGGGCGAGCTTGCGCCCGTCCCGGCGGGGAACCTGCATGTCGCCGACGAGCGTGCCGCCGGCCTCGAGGTCTTCGTTTCGCCCGGTCACGCCTCGCACCACGTCTGCTACTTCGACGGCACGACGCTTTACGCGGGCGACGCCGCCGGCGTCCGGATCCTGCCGAGCCGCTCCGTGCTGCCGCCGACGCCGCCGCCGGATGTCGACGTCGAGGCCTGGTACCGGACGCTGGAACAGATCGAGCGGCGCGTGCCCGAGCGCCTGGCGCTGATCCACTTCGGGCTCGCGGAGGACGTCAGCCGCCACCTCGGCGAGTTGCGCGAGCGGCTCGACGCGTGGGCGACGCGCGTCGAGGAGGGCGCGTCCGAAACGGAGTTCGTCGCCGCCGCGAGGGCCGACCTGCCACCGGAAGAGGCGGACCGGTACGACCGCGCGATGCCGTTCTGGCAGTCGTACGCGGGGCTTCGCCGTTACTGGGACCTGCGTGAGGGCAAGTAGCGATGCCCCCGGCGCCGATCCCGCCCGAGATCGAGGAGTTCCTCCGGAAGCCGAACCCGGCCGTCGTGGCGACGGTCCGTCCCGACGGCTCACCGCACTCCGTCGCGACCTGGTACGACCTCGTCGACGGGCTGATCCTGCTGAACATGGCCGCGACACGTGCGCGGCTCGGCCACATCCGGCGCGATCCACGTGTGTCGCTGAGCGTCCTCGACGTGGACGACTGGTACACACACGTCACCCTCACCGGCGTGGTCGAGCGGCTCGAGGACGACCCGGAGCTCGCCGACATCGACCGGCTCGCGCTCCGCTATCAGGGCCACCGCTTCCGGAACCGTGAAGCGGCGCGGGTCAGTGCCTGGATGCGCTGCGAGCGCTGGTACCGCTGGGACTGAGCCCGCTCACGCCCAGCCCGTGACGAGCCAGCGGCGGCCCGAGAAGCGCCACAGCATCAGGCCGAGCCGCACGCAGATCAGGAGGAAGAGCGAGGCCCAGACACCGACGATCCCCCAGTCGAATGCAAGGGCGGCGAGGCACCCGACGGCGCACACTGCGAACGCCGCCACCATCGACCACATCAGGAAGCGGCCGTCGCTCGCTCCGATCAGGATCCCGTCGAGCGCGAAGACGGCGCCGTTCAGCGGCTGCATCAGCGCGAAGAGGATCCAGATCTCCTGCGTCCGCTCGATCACGAGCTCGTCGCTCGTGAACGCGTATGGCAGGACGCCCTGCAGGGCGAGCATGACGGCGCCGAAGAGGACGCCGGCAGAGACCGAGAGCCAGATCATCCGGACGCTCGCCTCCCACGCTCGCTCGGTGTCCCCGGCTCCGAGGCCGCGGCCGACGATCACCTGGCCGGCGATCGCGATCGCGTCGAGGACGAAGGCGAGGAAAATCCAGAGCTGGAACGCGATCTGGTGCGCCGCGAGGGAGGCGTCGCCGAAGCGGGCGACCACGGCGCCGGCGAGCGTGAAGGCGGCGAGCAGGGACGCGGTGCGCACGAAGAGGTAGCGCCCGATCAGGAGCAAGCGCCGCATCAGCTCCAGAACCGGCCGCGCGTCGCCGTGAGCGGCGCGGAGGATGACGACGATGAAGGCGACCCCCATCCCGACCTGCGCGATCACGGTGCCCCACGCCGAGCCCTCGATCCCCCAGTCGAACCCGTAGACGAAGAGCACCTCGAGCACGACGTTGAGGGCGTTCGCGGCGATCACGATCACGAGCGGCGTCCGCAGGTCGGCGACGCCGCGCAGGTAGCCCTGGCCGCCGAGCGCGAGGAACGCGAAGGGGAGCCCGAGCGATGCGATCCGCATGTAGGTGACCGCGTAGTCGGCGGTGTCACCTTCGACCCCCAGCAGCCGGGCGATCTGTGGTGCGAGCGCGAGCACGAGGATCGCAACGGCGAATCCGAAGCCCAGCGAGAGCCAGAGCGCCTGCGCGCCGAGCCGGTTCGCGATCCGCTGTTCGCCGGCGCCGGAGGCGCGTCCCACCTGCGCTGTCGTGCCGTACTGGAGGAAGTTGAAGATGCCGAAGAGCCCGCTGAGCGCCGTCGCCGCGACTGCGAGCGCCGCCAGCTGCGGCCGGCCGAGATGGCCGACGATCGCCGTGTCGACGAGGAGGTAGAGCGGCTCGGCCGCGAGCGCGCCCAGTGCCGGGATGGCGAGCCTGAGGATCTCGCCGTCGTACTGGGAGCGAAGCCGCATTCAGGCGGGGGCGGCGGCCTCGTACGCTGCGACGTAGTCCGCCACCATCCGCTCCGGCGTGAACCGCTCTTCGACCTCACGTCGCATCACGGCCGGATCGATCGCATCCGCGGCGTCGAGCACGTCCTTGGTCTCGCGCCAGTCGTCGACGATGATCCCCGTGCGGCCGTGCTCGAGCACCTCCGGCACCGCGCCACGGCGAGTCGCGATCACGGGCGTCCCGCAGGCCATCGACTCGATCATCACGAGCCCGAACGGCTCCTGCCAGGAGATCGGGAAGACGGTCGCGCGCGCGTGCTGCAGCAGCTCGACCTTCTCCCCGTGGGTCACCTCGCCGACGTACTCGCGGTCTCCTCCCAGGTGGGGCCGCACGTGGGCGTCGAAGTACTCCTGCTCCGCGGGCTCCGCGCACTTGCCGGCGATCTTCAACGGCAGACCTGCCTCGAGTGCGATCGTCACCGCCCGGTGTGCGCCCTTGTCGGGGCTCATCCGTCCGAGGAAGAGCAGGTAGTCGCCCCGCTCCGGGTGGTACGGATAGAAGGAGAGGTCGAGCGCGTTCGGCACGTTCGCGATCCAGGGCAACTGGGGCCGGGGCTCGCGCTGGCTGTGCGAGAGCGAGACCAATTTCGTGTGTGGCGCCATCCGTACCACCTGCTCGTAGAGGTCGCCCGGGTGGCCGTCGACCGGTCCGTGCACCGTGTGCACGAGCGGTGTCGACAGCAGCGATCCGAGCGCGAGTCCCATGAGGCCGGTGTGGTCGTGGATCACGTCGAAGTCGCCGTGCCGGGCGAAGCAGTTCAGCGCATGCTGGAGCTCCCAGAAGGTCTGGCCGATCCGCTCGCTCGGCGCCTCCTCGAAGACCGCCGCCAGCTTCGCGCGCGTGCGCGAGTCGCCCGATGCGAAGAGGGTGACGTCGTGGCCCGCGTCGGCGAGTCCGTCTGCGAGCAGCGAAACGATCCACTCGATCCCGCCGTAGCCCGAGGGAGGCACGGGGAACCAGACCGGGCTGAGGACGGCGACGCGCATGTCAGGCAGTCTCCGCGCTGACGCGACCACCCGCAACGACGATGCGCCACGAGCGCCCGAGCGCACGGACGCCGTTGAGCTCGAGCCCGTCCAGCCACTCGAGCGCCGTGGCGGCGGTGCCGAGCACACCCGAGTGAGGATCGGGCTCGAGGCCGAGCACCAAACGCAGCATCAGCACGGGTGTGCCGGCGGCCCACGCCTGCGGTCGGGCAGCGGTCGGATACGCGATCGGGAACGGCGTCTCGTCGCGACGGAAGCCCGCGAAGACCTCAGGCAGCGACCACCCGAAGTAGCGGGCGGCCTGGAACAGCGTCCGTGCGATCCGGTCGACGTCGCCGGCATGGCCGCTCCGCGCCAGGCCCCAGGCGCCGAGGGACGTGTCGTGGGGCCAGACGGTCCCGTTGTGGTACGTGAGCGGGTTGTAGGCCGCGTCCCCCGTCGACATCGTGCGGATCCCCCAGCCCGACCACAGCTCGCCGCTCATCAGGCGGCCCGCAATCGTGTCGACACGCTCCGGGGGAACGATCCCGCTCCAGAGCAGGTGGCCGATGTTCGAGCAGAGCGAGTCGACCCGCTGCTTGTCCCCGTCGAGTGCAAGCGCGTAGTAGCCGCCCCACTCCTCGACCCAGAACTGCTCGTCGAAGCGGCGCCGCAGCACTGCAGCCTCCGCCTCGAGGCGGGTTGCGAGCGCGTCGTCACGCCAGACTGCGCGGGCGAGCTCGGCGGTCCGCAGCTTCGCGTCGTAGACGTAGCCCTGCACCTCGACCGGTGCGATCGGGGCCTTCGCGAACCGGCCGTCGTGGAAGCGCTGCGAGTCGCCGGAGTCCTTCCAGGACTGGTTCTCGAGCCCCCGCGGCGTCCGCCGCTCGTACTCGACGAACCCGTCGCCGTCGCGGTCGCCGCACTCGTCGATCCAGCGCAGCGCGGCCAGCGCCGGCTCGCGCAGCCGCTCGACAATTGCAGGGTCGGCGCTCCAGCGCCAGACCTCGGAGAGCAGGATCAGGAAGAGCGGCGTTGCATCAACGGTTCCGTAGTAGGTGCCGAACCAGGTCTCAGCGGCCCGGCCGCGGCGCAGCTCGTGCAGGATCTTGCCCGGCTCGGCGTCGATCGAGGGGTCGTCCTCGCGAGCTTGCAGTGCCGCGAGCGCGTCGAGGGAGGCCGTCGCGAGCTCCGGGCCGAGCAGCATCGTCTGCAGGCTCGTGATCAGCGTGTCACGACCGAAGACGGTCATGAACCACGGCATCCCGGCCGCCGGGAGCATCCCGATGCCGCCGTCTGTCCGCATCCGCAGCGCGGCGAGATCGGCGACCGACTGCGAGAACGAGCGTGCGAGCCCGTCGTGAGAGGTGCGCAGCCGCGGTACCTGGAGGTGCCAGGCGTCGAGCGATGCCTGCACATGCGCGCGCCCCTCGCCGAAGCGGCGCTCGACCACGAGCGGCAGCGATTCCTCGCCGTCGAGCGAGGCGACGACATCGACGCGGAGGTCCCACCGCTCGCGCGGCCCGAGCTCGAGCGCGAAGCGGACCCGCGAGCCCTCGATCTCGCCGGCCCGCGAGAGCAGCACCTGTGTCTTGGCGCGGCCGGCCTGCTCCTCGAGGACGAGCTGGTTGGCGCCGTCGTCGCGGATTGCTGCCGGCGGGGGAAGCGGCCGTGCGTGCAGCGGATCGCCGAGGGCGAAGTCGTGCTCCTTGACCGAGATGATGTCTGCGAAGTCCGTGCCGACGTCGAGCGCGAGCTCGAAGCGAAGCGGCGCCGCGGTCTCGTTCCGGACCACGAGGTGGTCCTGCATGCCGTCGCCTACGAAGCGCTCGCGCGCGATCGAGAGCGAGTTCTGGACGAGTCCGTCCGTGACGGGATTACGAAGGTAGAAGGCCGCCGAGAAGTACTCGATCGTTCCCGACGAGAGCAGCAGCGGCCGGGCTCCGTTGACGCGGAGCTCGAGCCGGGAGAGGAAACGGGTGTCCTCGGTGAAGAACCCGCTGGTGCGGCCGTCGAGGTCGCCGATCTCGTCGCAGATGCAGAAGGTCGAGCCCTCGAGGATCGTCATCCCCACTACGGGGTCAGCCTTCGCGGACGATTCGGGCGCCGCTCGACTGGGCCAGCGCCTTCACGACGATCTCGTCGATGTTCACGTGCGGCGGGCGCGTGAGGGCAAAGAGCACGCAGTCGGCAACCTCATCGGGCGTCACCGGATCCAGGCCGGAGTAGACGGATCGCGCTGTTTCCTCGTCGCCCCGAAAGCGCACGACCGAGAACTCGGTCTCGACGAGCCCGGCGTCCACGGTCGTGATCCGGATCGGCCGGCCGAGCAGGTCCTCGCGGAGCGCGTACGTGTAGCCGCGGACGGCGAACTTCGACGCGATGTAGGAGGAGCCGTTCGGGTAGGCCTGCCGTCCGGCGATCGAGCCCATGTTGACGATGTGGCCGCCGTCCCGGATGTGAGGCAGGCACAGGCGGGTCATGCGCATCAAGCCCGGCCACGTTGGTGGCGAGCACAATCGCCTCGTCCTCCTCGTTGGAGTCGTCGACCGGGTAGCGGCCGAGTGCCAGGCCCGCATTGTTGAAGAGGATGTCGATCCCGCCCAGCGCCTCGACCGCCGCCTGGACGAAACGCTCGCAGCTCTCAACCTCGGTCACGTCGAGCTCGAGCGCGACGTCGGCGTCGATGCGGTCGACGCGGCGGGCGCCGCCTGCGACCCGGGCGCCCTGCGCCCGCAGGTCGCGCACGACTGCGGCGCCGATCCCACTCGACGCCCCCGTCACGATCGCCGTCTTGCCCTCGAGCTTCACCTCGCGAGCTTAATCAGTCCGGGAGCGTGCTCGACCTGCAAGGTGGTGTGCGTCAGCTGAAAGCGCTCCCGCAGGAGCTCATCGACCTCGCGCCGGATCGCGTGACAGTCGGCGCCGGCCGAGACGAGCACGTGCGCGGAGAGGGCCGGGAAGCCGGACGTGATCGTCCAGAGGTGGAGGTCGTGGACGCCGACGACGCCCGGGGTCGACGCGATCGCGGCGCCGACCTCACGCGCGTCCATTCCGGCAGGCGCGCCCTCGAGCAGCACGCCGACCGTCTCGCGGAGGACGCCGAAGGTGCTGACCATGACGAGGATGCCGATGACGAGGCCCGCGATCGGATCGGCGTAGGGCCAGCCGGTGATGATCACGACAAGGCCGGCGAGGACGACCCCGGCCGACGAGGCAAGGTCGGCGAGCACGTGCAGCATCGCGGCGCGGACGTTCAGGCCCGAGCCGGCGCCGTGGAGCACGCGAGCCGCGGCGAGATTGACGAGCAGGCCGGCGACGCCGGCGGCGAGCACCCAGCCGCCGGTCACGGCGGGCGGGTCGGAGAACCTCCCGATCGCCTCCCAGACGATCCAGCCGCCGAGGACGACCAGCACGACCGCGTTCGCGAGCGCCGCGAGCACCTCGGCGCGTCGCCAGCCGAAGCTCCGCTCGGGAGTGGCGGGCCGCAGCGCGAGCCAGGCGGCGAAGAGCGCCAGCCCGAGCGCGAGCGCGTCGGAGAGCATGTGTGCCGCGTCGGCGAGGAGCGCCAGCGAGTCGGCGGCCACTCCCGCGAGCGCCTCGACGCCGGCGAACCCCGCCACGAGGGCCAGGGCGATCGCCAGCGCGCGTCTCTCTCCACGATGCGCGTGCACCCCGGCACGGTAACGCGCCGCATTTACAACCTGTTTATAGTCCGCGCCGTGGCGGAGGTCACATTCCAGGGAGTGTCGAAGATCTACCCCGACGGAACGAGGGCGGTCAACGATCTCAACCTGGGAATCGAGGACGGCGAGTTCCTCGTTCTGGTCGGCCCGTCCGGGTGCGGCAAGACGACGGCGCTGCGGATGGTGGCCGGGCTCGAGGAGATCTCGGAGGGTCAGCTGAAGATCGGCGACCGGATCGTCAACCACGTGCCGTCACGCGACCGCGACATCGCGATGGTCTTCCAGAGCTACGCGCTCTACCCGCATCTCAGCGTCTACGACAACATCGGCTTCAGCCTGAAGCTGAAGAAGATGGACAAGAAGGAGATCGACCGCCGCGTCAAGAACGCGGCGCGCCTGCTCGGCCTCGAGCCCTACCTCGAGCGCAAGCCGCGGGCGCTCTCGGGCGGCCAGCGCCAGCGCGTGGCGATGGGCCGCGCGATCGTGCGCGAGCCGGCCGCGTTCCTGATGGACGAGCCGCTCTCCAACCTCGACGCGAAGCTGCGCGTGCAGACGCGCGCCGAGATCAAGAAGCTCCAGGACGACCTCGGGACGACGACGATCTACGTCACGCACGACCAGGTCGAGGCGATGACGATGGGCGACCGCGTCGCCGTGATGCGCAAGGGCGAGCTGCAGCAGGTCGACGAGCCGCAGAAGCTCTACGACCGGCCGGTGAACCTCTTCGTCGGCGGCTTCATCGGCAGCCCGGCGATGAACCTCGTCGAGGCGAAGCTCGAGCGCGCGGACGGCGTGCTCGCGGCGGTCGCAGGCAGCCAGAGGATCGCCCTCGGCGAGGAGACGCTCTCTGCCCGCCCCGGCCTGAAGAACTACGAGGGACGCGACGTCATCCTCGGCATCCGCCCGGAGGATCTCGAGGACGCGGAGCTCGAGCCGGACCGCGGCCAGACGATCGAGGGCACGGTCGAGCTGACGGAGGCGCTCGGCTCCGAGATCATGGCCCACTTCTCGATCGACGCGCCGCCGGCGATCACCGACGAGGTGCGCGAGCTGCAGGAGGACGCCGGCACCACCGAAGGGTCGGCTCGCCGGCCCAGGAGGAGGACGGCGGCCGCACGATCATGGTCGGCCGCTTCGGCGCCCGCTCGAAGGCCGCCAAGGGCGAGCGGGTGCGGGTCGCCGTCGACACGCGCGCATTGCACTTCTTCGACCCGGAGACGGGTCTCGGCATCTATGACGGAACCGAAAGAGAGGGAGCAAGAGGATGACGAAGCGACGCTTCATTCTGCTCGCGCTGCTCATCGGCGTATTCGCGTTTCTCGCCGCCGGCTGCGGCGGAGGCGACGACGAGGCCGGCGGAACCGGCGGCGGCACCACCGCGGAAGGGGGCGGCAACGTCTCCGGCAACATCAGCGTCCTGGCGGTGTGGACCGGCGCTGAGGGCAAGTCCTTCCAGGCCGTCCTCGACGGCTTCACCGCGGAGAACCCGGACGTCAAGGTCAGCTACAAGTCGGCGGCGGAGCCGGCGACCGTGCTCTCGACGTCGGTCGAGGGGGGCAACCCGCCCGACATCGCCGCCCTGCCGCAGCCGGGCTTCATGACGGACTTCGCCCAGCGCGGCGCGCTGAAGCCGATCGACTTCGCGGAGGACGCGATCAAGGAGGGTTTCTCGCAGTCGTGGCTCGACCTCGGCACGGTCGACGGGACGCTCTACGGCCTCTTTTTCAAGGGCGCCAACAAGTCGACCATCTGGTACAACGTCGCCGTTTTCACGGACGCAGGCGTCGAGCCGGCGGCGAACTGGGACGACTTCCTCGCGGCCGGCGACACGATCGCGGCGTCCGGCGTCCCGCCCTACTCGATCGGCGGCGCCGACGGCTGGACCCTCACCGACCTGTTCGAGAACATCTACCTCCGCCAAGCAGGTCCCGGAGAAGTACGACCAGCTGACCAAGCATGAGATTCCCTGGACCGATCCGTCGGTGACCGATGCGCTGACGGAGATGGGCAAGCTGCTCCAGTCCGACAAGATCGCCGGCGGCACCTCGAACGCGCTCCAGACCGACTTCCCGACCTCGGTGACGCAGGTCTTCGCCGACGCCGCCGAAGGCGGCGCAGGTGCTCGAGGGCGACTTCGTCGGCACCAACATCGCCACCGAGACCAAGGCGCAGCCGCAGACCGACTACAACGTCTACGCCTTCCCCGAGATCAACGACTCGGGGCCCGATGGTGATGGGCGGCGGCGACGTGATGGTCATGTTCAAGGACAATCCGGCCGCACGCGCCCTGATCGAGTATCTGGCGACTCCCGAGGCGGCGGAGATCTGGGTCGAGAAGGGCGGCTTCTCGTCGCCGAACAAGAACGTCGACACCAGTCGTCTATCCGGACGAGTTCCTCGAAGAAGACGGCCACCGACCTCGCGAACGCAGAGGTCTTCCGCTTCGACATGTCCGACCTGATGCCGGGCGCCTTCGGCAGCGACGCGCTCTTCACGCTGCTGCAGGACTTCCTCAAGAACCCGGACGACGTGCAGGGCATCCAGAAGAAGCTCGAAGCGGCGGCAGCGTCGGCGTTCAAGTCGTCCTAGGCCGGACGGAAGCGAGCGACGTGAGCAGCACCGGCGGAGTGGTGGAGCTTCCCGCAGCGGAGGCTCCACCCCCGCCGCCTCGCGAGAGCGCCTGGCGGCGCGCGCTGTTGCCGCTCAGCTTCCTCGGCCCCGCGCTGCTGCTCCTCTTCGTCTGGGTCGTCTACCCGATGGTGGCGACGATGTACCGGAGCCTGTTCAACGACCGCGGCACCGAGTTCGTCTGGTTCGACAACTACCAGCTGATCTTCACCGAGGAACGACTTCAGACGGCGCTCAAGAACAACGCTCTCTGGGTCCTGATCGTCCCCGCGGCCGTGACCGCTGTCGGCCTGGTCTTCGCCGTCATGACCGAGCGCATCGTCTGGTCGACGGCGTTCAAGATCTCCGTCTTCATGCCGCTCGCGATCTCGGCGTTCGCGGTCGGCGTGATCTGGCGAATCATGTACCAGCAGGACCCGGACATCGGCGCGATCAACGCCGGCATCGCGACGATCAAGGGTGAATTCGGCTCCGAGGGGGTGCTGACGCAGGCGTCGCCCTCGACGGACGATCTCTCCGGCTCGACGGCGCAGGGCTTCGAGCTGCAACAGCCGCTCGAACCGGGTGACGTGGCGTTGCTCGGTCTGACCGCGATCCGCGCGCCGGAGATCCCCGAGGACGCCGAGCCGGCGGTGAAGCCCGAGCCGCTGCAGGGCGGGATCAACGGCGTCGTCTGGCGGGACTTCAAGCCCGGCGGCGGAGGCACGGAAGGCGAGGTGGATTCCGGGGAGCTCGGCATCCCCGGCGTCACCGTCGAGCTCCGCGACAGCGAGGACGACACGATCGACGACACCAAGACGGAGACGAACGGCACCTTCGCCTTCGACGACGTCGAGGACGGCCAGTACCACGTCAGAGTCGCCAGCACGACGTTCGCAGAGCCGTTCGGGGGGGTCAACTGGCTCGGCGACAAGCTGATCACGCCGGCGATCATGATCGCGTTCATCTGGTTCCAGGCTGGATTCGCGATGGTGATCACCGCCGCCGGCCTCGCCTCGATCCCCCGCGACACCCTCGAGGCGGCGCGCACCGACGGGGCGAGCGAGTGGCAGGTCTTCCGCCGGATCACGATCCCGCTGCTCGCGCCCGTGCTGACCGTCGTCTTCGTGACGCAGATCATCGGCGTGCTCAAGCTCTTCGACCTGATCCTCTCGATCGCACCCGGCTCGACCCAGGACGAGGCGGCCACCCTCGCCTTCGTCCAGTGGCAGGTCGCGTTCAGCGGCCAGAACCGCTTCGGGCTCGGCGCCGCGATCGCGACCTTCATCCTGATCCTCTTCATCCCCTTCCTGATCGTCAACATCCGGCGCTTCCGGGCGGACGCGAGCTGATGGCCACCGTCGACACCACGGTCGAGACCCCCGTCGATCCCGACACGCGCCTCTCAGCCCGGATCGTCCGCTTCCTGGCGAAGACGCCGCTCCACATCGTGCTCGCGCTGATCGGCGATCTTCTGGCTGGTCCCGACCACCGGGCTCTTCATCACCTCACTGCTGACGCCGTCCGACGCGGCGGAAGGGCACTGGTGGACCTTCGTCACGAAGCCGAGCACCTGGACGCTCGAGAACTACGCCAACATGTTCGACAACGAGGGGATCACGCACGCGCTCTGGGTGACCGTGCTCGTCACGATCGGGGCGACGATCGTGCCGATCCTCGTCGCCGCGCTGGCCGCCTATGCGCTTGCCTGGATCGAGTTCCCCGGCCGCGACTGGCTCTTCCTGCTGGTCGTCGGCCTCCTGCTCGTGCCGATCCAGATGGCGCTGATCCCGATCTTCCGCCTCTACAACAACCTGAACCTCTTCGACACGATCCCGGGGCTGATCCTCTTCCATTCCGCGTTCGCACTGCCGTTCGCGATCTTCCTTCTCCGCAACTTCTTCGTCGGCATCCCCAGGGATCTGATGGAGGCGGCGCGGATCGACGGCGCCTCGGAGTGGGGACTGTTCTTCAAGGTCGTGCTCCCGCTCGGGCTGCCCGCAATCGCGTCGCTGGCGATCTTCCAGGTGCTCTTCGTCTGGAACGACCTCCTCGTCGGGCTCGTCCTCGCCCAAGAGAACCAGCCGATTGCGCCCGAAGATCGCGTCGCAGCTGCGCCAGTTCGGCTCCAACCTCGACGTGCTCGCGCCCGCCTCCTTCTTCTCGGCGCTCATCCCGCTCACGATCTTCGCGCTCTTCCAGCGCTACTTCGTCCAGGGCCTGCTCGCCGGCTCCGTCAAGTAGGCGGCGATGTCGGCGCGGGTCGCGATCGTCGGCTCCGGGCTCGGGGGCTTCGTCGCCTACGCGACCCTGCGCCACGCGGGCCTCCAGTCCGGACGAGATCGCGGTCTTCGGCGGCCAGGCCGACCCGGCCGGCGCCTGGCGGCCCCGTGCCGCGGCGATCCGGCAGCGGCTGATGCGCTCCGAGAGCGACGGCCACTGCGCCCCCACGTCGTTCCCAGGGCTCGCCGTCCGCGAGGCAGCGCGGCGGCGCGACCCCGTGCCGCTCGTGCGGAGCGTCTTCGACCGCTACCGGCCGACCGTCGAGGAGTTCCTCCGCCACGTCGCGGAGCTGCGCGAGCGCAGCCGCTGGGACGAGAGCGTCGTGCTCAGCCGGATCGACTGGATCACGGCCGTGGACGGCGGCTTCGCCGTCGGCAGGCACGGCGTCTTCCGGCACGTGCTCGTCGCCACGGGCCACCCCGGCCTGGCCGTTCCCGCCGAGCTCGCGGGCGACCAGCGGGTCGTCCACGCCTACGAGCCGCACGAGTACGCCTCGCGGGTGGCGGTCGTCGGCGCCGGCATGGCGGCGGCGACCGAATGGCTGAACGCGCTCGACGCCGGCTCCGAGGTCGTCTCGGTACGGCGGCGCGAGCCGGCCAGGCGGCCGCTCAACGTCGCCCGGCCGTTCTTCACGAAGCGCGGCCTCGCGGGCTTCTACGCCGCTCCTCGAGCCCGGCGCGCGGCGCTCCTGCACGGCTTCGGGGAGCCCTCGTACCCGCCCGGCCGCGCCTGGGATGCGCCGATCGAAGCGGCCGAGCGCGAGGGCCGCTTCCGCATCTCCCCGGCGGCCGACGGCGCCGAGCAGGTGATCTGCGCCACGGGCTTCGAGGCGGGCTTCCGCAACGATCCGCTGCTGGCACGCCTCGTCGACGAGCACGGGCTCGAGAGCGAGGACCGCTGGATCGTGCTCGCGGACGACTCGACCGTGCCGGGCCTGACCGACGCCACGCGCACGCTCGCGCTGGCGGGCGTGCCGGGGCAGTGGGCCTTCCCGGCCGCCGACACGCTGGTCGGGATGAAGGTCGCCGCGCGCCGTTTCCGCAACCGGGTGCTGTCGTGTCCTACACCCTGAGAGGCCGGATCGAGACGAGGCTGGCGGGCGCGCTCCTGACCGTGCTGGTCGCGGCCGTGCTCTCGCCGATCCTGCACAAGTGGTGGCCGCTCGAGCTCGTCGGGCTGATGCTGCTGATCGGGCTCGTGCTCGACGTGGCCGTCTACCACCCACTGCTCCCCTACCAGCCCGGCTGGGCGGCCGTGCCGCTCGGACTGCTCGAGCTCGGGCTCACCATCGCGGGGGCGCGGCTCCTCGAGCTCGGCGCGCCGCTGCGGCCGGCGCTGCTCCTCTTCGCGGCGACGTGGCTGCTCACCCAACTGCTCGCGCACGCGGGGCTCCCCCTTCTCCGCCTGACGTGGCCGGAGGACGGCGGCGAGCTCGGCCGCGCCGGTCTCGGCCTCTCGGCGGCCGCGCCGGTGGCGCTGCTCGCGGTGCTCGGGATCGCCTGGGCGGTCGAGCCGCCGACAGTCCGCCTCGCGGCCGGCGTCCACCAGGGCCCGCTCGTCCTCGACCACGCCCAGACGGTCGTCGGCGAAGCCGGCGCGATCGTCCGCGGCGGCATCGTCGTCACGGCGGACGACGTCACCCTGCGCAACCTGACCGTCCGCGGCGGCGAGTACGGGATCGAGGTCCGCGACGCCGAGAGCGTCGAGATCGACGATGTCGTCGTCGAGTCGGCGGAGCTCGACGGGATCAACGCACGCCAGAGCGAGGTCGCGATCAGCGACTGCGAGATCCGCTCCCTCCCCGGTAGGGCGTCGCAGGGGATCGACATCTCGTTCGCGTCGCAGCTGCCCGCCAGCGTCGTCGAGGACTGCGTCATCGTCGGCGGCAGCGAGGGGATCGTCTCGCACATGGCGAACGTGATGGTCCGCGACAACCGCGTCCAGTCGACGGAGCTGCGCGGGATCGCGGTGACCGAGATGTCGATGGGCGACGTCGAAGACAACCTGGTCGAGAACGCGCTCGGCATCGGCATCTTCTGTGGCGACTACTCCCACTGCTCGATCGAGGACAACCACGTCACCGGCATGCGGGCCGATCCCTCCGGCAACCCGACTCGGGCGGGGCTCGGGCTCGTCGCCCACTACTGGGCCGTCGCGACGGTGGGGGGCAACACGCTCGAGCGCCCACCGGCATCCTTCATCGGTGCCCGTATCGAGTCTCGCTGACCTCCGGCGCGCCAGTGTCGAGACGATCCGAGCCGGCCAGTCGCCGAGCGGCGGCTACGTGGCCTGCCCGAACTTCCCGTCCTACCGCTACTCCTGGCTCCGCGACGGCTCCTTCATCGCGGACGCGATGAGCCGGGTCGGCGAGGTCGAGAGCGCGGAGGCGTTCTTCGATTGGGCGGCGCGGATCGTCGAGGGCGGTCTCGGCTTCGAGGCCCGCTACACGCTGGCGGGCGAGCGCGATCCGAGCGAGTGGCCGCTCCGCCAGCACGACGGCTGGGGCCTCTGGCTCTGGGTGCTGCGGCAGCACGCCGCCCGGCACGGCGGCGGCGATCGCTGGCGGGATGCGGCTGCGGTGACCGCGGCCCATCTCGAGCGCGTGCGCGAGGAGCCGTGCTTCGACTGGTGGGAGGAGCGCGAGGGCATGCACGCCGCCACACTCGCCTGCATCGCGGCGGGGCTCGGCGACGACCTCGATCTCTCGCGCGCGGAGGAGCGGCTGGACGGGAGCCTGCTCGTCCTCCCCTTCCTCGGCTTCGGCCCCGTCGACGTGACGCCGCTCGTCAGGCCCCGCGGCGGCGTCCGCCGCCACCTCGACGACACCTACTACGGCGGCGGTGAGTGGCTGCTGCTGACCGCGCTGCTCGGGCTCGCCGAGCCGGAGCACGGCGAAGAGCGGCTGGAGTGGATCGCGGCGCACGCCGCAGCCGACGGCGGCCTGCCCGAGCAGTCGCACCACCACCTCCTCCACCCCGAGGCGTACGACGACTGGGTCGCGAAGTGGGGGCCGCCGCCGTCGCCCCTGCTCTGGTCGCACGCGATGTTCCTGACGCTCGACCACGAGCTCCACAGCCGCTGAATGCCCGCTCGCCTGCAGCTGATCGCGCGCACGGGGCACCCGGACTTCCTCGACCTGCCCTGGGACGAGCCGCTCGAGGAGTGGAAGCACGCACGGCTCGTCGAGGTCGTCCGCGGGATCCACCGCCACGTCGTTCGCTTCGTCGAGTACGAGGGCGCGCAGGGGCCGAAGCTGTACGCCCTCAAGGAGCTGCCGCTCGAGCTGGCCCGTCGCGAGTACCGGCTGCTGCGCGCCCTCGCCGCCGACGAGATGCCGGTGGTCGATGCGGTCGGTGTCGTGTCGGACCGCGGCGGCGACCTCGACGCGATCCTGATCACCCGCCACCTCGACTACTCACTCCCGTTCCGGACCCTCTTCGCGCGCGGCAGCGTCCCCGACCTGCGCCGGCGGCTGCTCGACGCGGGCGCAGAGCTCCTCGTCCGCCTGCACCTCGGCGGGTTCTTCTGGGGCGACTGCTCGCTCTCGAACACGCTCTTCCGCCGCGATGCCGGCGCGCTCGCCGCGTACCTCGTCGACGCCGAGACAGGCGAGCTGCATCCGCACCTCTCCGACGGGCAGCGCCGCCACGACCTCGTGATCGCGGAGGAGAACGTCGCGGGCGAGCTCGCGGACGTGGAAGCCGAGCTCGGCCGTGAAGGCGAGCTGCTACCGGAGGAGACGGCCGCCGACCTCGTCGCACGCTACGAGTCGCTCTGGGACGAACTGCTGCGCGACGAGCTCTTCGCCGACGACACGCGCTACAAGATCGACGACCGGCTGCACCGGCTGAACGAGCTCGGCTTCGACGTCGAGGAGCTCGAGCTCGTCGCCGGTGACGACGGCTACCGGCTGCGACTGAACCCACGCGTCGTCGAGCCGGGGCACCACCGGCGGCGGCTGCACGCCCTGACCGGGCTGAACGCGCAGGAGAACCAGGCGCGCCGCCTCCTGAACGACCTCGCCCGCTACCGGGCCGAGCTCGACCGCAAGGAGGGCCGTCCCGTCCCCGAGACGGTGGCGGTGCATCGCTGGCTCTCGGAGGTGTTCGAGCCCGCGGTCGCCGCGATCCCGTCAGAGCTCTGGGGCAAGCGCGATGCGGCCGAGGTCTTCCACGAGGCGCTCGAGCACCGCTGGTTCCTCTCCCAGGAGGCGGACGAGGACGTCGGCCTGATGCCCGCCGTCGCCGCCTACGTCGCCGACGTCCTCCGCCATGCGCCCGACGAGCGGGCCGTGCTCGAGCCGGGCGCCGTGGCAGAGAACGACGAAACTTAGTGTCTGATAGACACAAGCTCCTCGCGGCCGCCGTGGCGTGCGAGGGACGGCGACTTAGTGTCTGATAGACACTAAGTCAGCTCTACCCGGTCGATCGTGACCGGGGTGACCGGCTTGTCGCGGCCATCCCGCTCCACCGCCGAGATCGCCTCGGCGACGTCCTGGCCGCTCGTCACCTTGCCGAAGACGGTGTGCTTGCCGTCGAGCCACGGCGCCGCGTCGGTCGTGACGATGAAGAACTGGCTCCCGTTCGTGTTCGGCCCCGCGTTCGCCATCGCGAGCGCGCCACGCGCGACCTTGTGCTCGTTGAACTCGTCCTCGAACTGGTAGCCGGGACCGCCCGTGCCGGTGCCCTCCGGGCAGCCGCCCTGGATCATGAAGTCGGGAATGACCCGGTGGAAGATCAGCCCGTCGTAGTAGCCCTCGCCGGCGAGCTTGGTGAAGTTCTCGACCGTCTTCGGCGCCTCGTTCGGGTAGAGCTCGATCTCGATCGGTCCTTCGCTGGTATGCAGTGTGGCTTTGGTCATGCGGGCACCGTAATCGACCGTGCGGCACGTCGCGCCGCCTCCAGCCGCTCCGGCACGGTCGGGTGCGAGAAGAGCCAGAGATAGGCGAGCCGCGGCGGCGAGGGGTCGGGCAGGTTCGCATCGGAGAGGCGGCTGAACGCCGACTCGAACGCGGTCAGGTCGCCGGTCTGCTCGACGGCGAAGCGGTCGCACGCGTACTCCCAGCTGCGCGACAGCGCCGCCTGCAGCGGCGCGAGCAGGAGCCCGAGCACCGAGCCGAGGAGAAGGACGAAGGGCACGACGCGCGCGTCGCCCGCGCCGGTCGCGTCGATCGCGTCCAGAACGCCGTCGTCCTGGAGCAGCGCCCAGAGGACGACGACGAACGCGGCGGTGCCGAGCATCGCGAGCGCAGTCCCGAGCGCGACGTGGCGGTAGCGGCGGTGGCCGAGCTCGTGCGCGACGACGGTCAGCACCTCGGGCGTCGTCGCGGACTCGACGAGCGTGTCGTAGAGAACGACGCGCCGAGTCGCTCCGAGCCCCGAGACATACGCGTTCAGCTTCGTCGTCCGCTTGCTCGCGTCCGCGACGAGCACCTCGCGCACGGGCACGCCCGCGTCGTCCGCAAGCTGCAGCACCGCCGACCGCAGCTCCGCGTCCTCGAGCGGGCGGAACTTGTTGAAGACGGGCTCGAGCACGACCGGCGCGACGAAGCTGAGCAGCAGCACGAGCAGCGCGGCTCCGATCGCCGCGACGACCGGCCACGACGCCGGGAAGACCACCGCCGCCCCCACGAGCCCGGCCATGCCCAGTCCGGTCAGTAGCGCGCCGATCCCGATCCCCTTGACGCGGTCGAGCGCGTACTCCCGGCCCGACTGGCGCGAGAAGCCGAACGCGCGCTCGTGCGTGAGCCCGAGCCAGATCGAGAGCGGCAGCCGCACGAGCGCCGAGAGGACGACGAGGAGCGCGCCGAGGACGAACGCGCCGAGCGCCTCGGGCAGGGGGTCGACGACCCCGGCGAGCGCATGTCCCGGCGCCGTGAACGCGACGAGCGCGAGGAACGCGAGCCCGAGCGCGACGTCGGCGAGGATCGCGCGGTAGCGCGGATCGTGGTACCGGCGTGCGGCGTCCGGGTCGATCACAGCACGGGTTTGTAGCAACGATCGCTTAATACGCCGCTAACAACCGATCCCAACTCGATCGGGTCTAATCAGGCAATGGCGACCGCGGAACCGACGATCGGCCCCTCGCCGCTCGCGCGCGACCAGGCCCCGTCGACCGAGCTCGCCGACCAGTGGCGCACGCTCACCCGCGCCGCCACGATCGTCGCCCTCCTGACGAGCCCCGCGCTCTACATCTGGTTCAACCAGCACAACGGCTGGGCGTGGTACTGGTCGCTGCTCGCAACCGCTCGGCGTCGTGATCGTCTTCCGCGGCTTCGCCGACCTCCTCTTCCGCCGCATGATCCCCTGGCCGAGCCTCTTCGGAGCCGACAGCCAGCAGCTGCGCGAGGAGGACATCATGGGCCGCCGCCGCGCCTGGTACTGGCGCAAGAAGTGGCGGCTCGCGCTCGTCCTGATCACGATCAACACGATCGTCTGGCTCTTCCACGGCGGTACGTGGTGGGGCACGGTCGGCTTCATCTTCGAGAAGATCGGCGAGGTCATCACGACGCCGGCGCTCTGGGTGCAGGTCGTCTTCGTCTTCTTCCTCTTCATCGCCAACTTCGCGATCTTCATGGGCCCGATGCTGATCATGGGCATCTCGCAGATCCGCGGCTTCGAGCCGGGCGACGCGCAGTGGGGCGTCAAGCTCGCCGACGTCCGCGGCCAGGAAGAGGCGAAGGAGGAGGTGCGGCGCGTCGTCACGCTCTGGCAGTCGGGCGAGGCCTTCGAGCGCGCCGGCGGCAAGCGCGAGCGCGGCCTGCTCTTCGTCGGCGCGCCCGGCACGGGCAAGACGATGCTCGCGAAGGCGATCGCGACGGGCTTCAACTCACCGTTCGTCTCGATCCCGGGCTCCGGCTTCGCCCAGACCTTCATCGGAATCGACGCGATCATCGTCCGCTTCCTCGCCTGGAAGGCGAAGCGGCTCGCGCGCAAGTGGGGCGGCCAGTGCATCGTCTTCATCGACGAGATCGACGCGGTCGGGATGCGCCGGCAGGCGCTCGGCGGCGGCGCCCCGGCCGGAGGATTCGCGCCGGCCGACATCAGCGATCACCTCTTCTTCGGCCCGCACGGAGCGCTCAACCAGAGCGGCGACCTGATCCTCGAGACGCGCCGCTGGCGCGAGCGGCTGTTCGAGCACCGCGCCCCCGACCGGCCCGCCCCGTCCGGGCTGCACACCCGACTCTCGAGCCTGCTCAACTTCACCTTCCCCGGCATGGGCGGGATGGGCCAGCTCGCGTTGAACCAGCTGCTCGTCGTCATGGACGGGATCGACAACCCGCCGTTCACGAAGCGGGTGACGACGAACCGCCTGAACACGTTCCTCGACGCGACGTACATCGTCCCGCGGCGGCTCGGCAAGATCCCGCTGCGGCTGCCGCCGCCCGGCCCGCGCGGCGACCAGATCTACTTCATCGGCGCCACGAACGTGCCGATCGACCGCCTCGATCCGGCGCTGATCCGGCCGGGCCGGATGGGCCGCCACGTCTGGTTCCGGACGCCGACGAAGCAGGACCGGCTCGACGTGTTCGACCTCTACATCACGCGCGTGGCACACGAGCCCGACCTCGACACGCCGAAGCGGCGCGACGAGATCGCCCGGATCACGAACGGCTACTCGCCGGCGATGATCGACCAGGTCTGCTCGATGGCGCTGACGCTCGCGCATCACGACGGCCGCGCCCGCTTCGCCTGGGCTGACCTCGTCGAGGCGATGACGACGGTCGAGTCGGGCACCGCCGTCGGGATCGAGTACATCGCCTCGGAGACGAAGGCGGTGGCGATCCACGAGGCGGGCCACGCCGCCGCCGGTCACGTCTTCATGCAGGGCGCCGAGTCGACGCGTCTCTCGATCAAGATGCGGGGCGGCTCGCTCGGCCACCATCAGGCGCTCGAGAAGGAGGAGCGGTTCAGCCGCTTCCGCAGCGACGAGATGGCGCGGCTCGTCTGGGCGCTCGGCGCGATGGCGGCGGAGCGCGTCTTCTACGGCGAGAACTCGAACGGCGTCGGCGGCGACGTCCAGTCGGCGACGGCGCAGGCCGCCTGGATGGTCGGGGCGTCGGCGATGGGCCCGGAGCCCTTCACCGTGACGCCGCGCGACGACGAGAGCGACGACGAGGCGCGCACCCGCGTCCTCAAGCGCTTCGAGTCGATCGGGCTCCAGATCATGAACCGGACGAGCGGCGGCGGCCCGTTCACCGAGAACCCGATCGCCGGCGTGCTCTCGGACGGCGACAAGCGCGCGCTCGCCGCCCAGATCCTCGGCCAGGCGTACGTGTCGGCGTACAACCTCGTCGTCCACAACAAGGACGCGGTCGAGAAGATCGCCGACGAGCTGGTCGTGCGACGGGAAGTGTTCGGCGACGAGCTGCTCGAGATCCTCGACGGCGCCAAGCTGAAGATGCCCGAGATCGACTACGCGAACGAGGACGCATGGCCGACGATGTGACCCCCGACGCTCCGAAGCCCGAGCTGGAGCTCGTGCTCGTCCCGAACCGCCAAGAGCGCGCACGCCAAAGCTCCTACCGCCTCCGCTTCGGCCTCATCTACATCTCCCTCGCCGTCGTCGTCGGCGCCGGCGTCGGCTCGTTCATCGTGCTCGCGAGCGAGGGCGACCAGCCGGCCGACCCGGCCTGGTCGGCCTGGCAGCCGAAGGGCAGCACGATGGCAAAGGTGCGCCAGATCGCCGACCGGATCCCGAAGGCGTACCGCACCGCGCAGGGGGCGCAGCTGACGGTCAGCCTTGCCGGCCCGCTCTCGGTGCCGACGCCGCAGGGTGAGGTGCCGGTGCGCGCGGTGTTCGTCCGCCCCGACACGTCGAAGGGGCTCGCGGAGGAGGACGACATCGCCGTCTACCCCGGCAACGCCGTCGTCTCGTTCGGGCTCTGCGGGACGCGCTCGAAGGAGCAGTGCGAGGTCGGGTCGAAGGTCTCGGCCGAGCAGCAGACGCTGCTGCGGCGCCAGGCCCTCGAGCTCTCTCTCTACACGCTCAAGTACGTCGACAGCATCGACTCGGTGGTCGTCTTCATGCCTCCGGAGGCGAAGAGCCAGAGCACAGTCTTCCTGCGCCGAGGCGACGTGACCGACGAGCTCGCCCGGCCGCTCGGCTCGCTGCTCCCGACCGCGAAGCCGAAGGTCGGCGGCCTGAGCTCGCTCGAGGAGGGCCAGATCCTGCGCCTGACCCGGACGCGGACGTACTCGGCTGAGGTGCAGGCGTCGCCGGACGGCAGCCCCGTCCTGATCCTGACGCCGCCGGGCCAAGACGCCTGACGCGCACGCGTTAACGTCCCCCACGTGCAGCGCAGGGCTCTCGTCACGGGTGCGGGCAGCGGCATCGGCCGCGCGATCGCGGCACGGTTGAACGCGGACGGCGCCGCGGTGCTGGCGGTCGACCTGCACCCGGATCCGGACGGCCCAGGCGAGCCGTTCGAGGCCGACCTTTCGACGCAGGCGGGCAACCGCGCCGCCGTCGACGCCGCGGTCGAGCGCCTCGGCGGGCTCGACGTCGTCGTCGCATGTGCCGGCTTCCAGCACGTCGCGCCGATCGAAGAGTTCCCCGAGGAGCGCTGGGACGCGCTGCTCGCGGTCCTGCTGACGAGCCCGTTCCTGCTCGCCCGCTACGCCTGGGCTGCGCTCCGCGAGTCCGGCGACGGCCGCTTCCTCGCGGTCGCATCCGTGCACGGCCTGGTCGCATCGCCGTACAAGGCGGGCTACGTCGCCGCCAAGCACGGCCTGCTCGGGCTCGTGAAGGTGCTCGCGCTCGAAGGCGCGGAGCACGGGATCTCGGCGTCCGCGATCTGTCCCGGCTACGTCCGGACGCCGATCGTCGAGTCGCAGATCGAGGCGCAGTCGCTGGCGACCGGCGTCGCGCCTGAGCGGGTCGTCGAGGATGTCCTGCTCGCTCCGCAGGCTGTGAAGCGGATGCTCGAGCCCGAAGAGGTCGCCGAGACGGCGGCGTTCCTGCTCGGCCCCGGCGGCCGCTCCTTCACCGGCGCCCCGGTCGTGATGGACCTCGGCTGGACGGCGCGCTAACGCTAGCGCTCGAGCTCGTCCCGCAACACCGACGCGAGCAGCCCCTCGACGAGATCCTCGGGGACGACCGCGTCGCGCCGGCGCAGTGCCACGATCGGCCGCCGCACCGGCTCATAGCCCTTGATCGCGACCTCTCGGAGCGCGCCGGACGCGAGCTCCTCGCGGACGGCGGTGTAGGGAAGGAACGCGATCCCGAGCCCATGCTCGACCATCTTCTTCGTCGCGTCGACGTTGTCGAGCTCCATCACGCCACGTGGCACGACGCCGGCCTCGCGGAAGAAGGCGCTCGTGAGGACGAAGTAGCTCGAGGTGCGGTCGAAGAGGATCAGCCGCTCGTCTCCGAGCTCGTGCACGACGATCGTCGTCTCGTCGGCGAAGCGGTGCTCCGGGTTGACGACGAGCACGATCTCGTCCTCGTAGAGCGGCGAGCTGACAACGGCCGGATGGGGCAGCTCGCGCACGAGCCCGATCTGCACCTGCTCGCGCAGGACGAGCTCGAGCACCTCCTCCGAGTGGCCGGTCCGGACGATCAGGTGCACGTTGGGGAAGTTCGCCTGGAAGCGGCGAAGCACGAGCGGGAGCACGTAGGTCGAGATCGCCGGCGCCGCTCCGACGAGCAGCTCCCCCACCCTGCCCTCGCGCAGCTCGCGCAGGAGCTCCCGGCCGCTGGCGAGCGACTGCAGCGCGCGCTGGGCGTGTGGCCGGAACGCGCGGCCCTCCGCCGTCAGGCGCATTCCACGGGCCGTACGGACGAAGAGCTCGACCCCGAGCTCACGCTCGAGCTTCTTGATCCGCGTCGTCAGCGCCGGCTGCGTCACGTAGAGGACGGCCGCCGCGGACGAGACCGACCTGCGCTCCGCGACGGTGAGGAACGCCTCGATCTGGGAGAGCAGCATCGTCAGATATTAACGCGGTTTATCGGATGGATCCAGAGGTTCGATTTGTCGTATAGCGCCGGAGCGGGCACGGTGAGACGAAATCTGCTCCACGACGCGAGGGGACGCGCCATGAACGCCACTGCTGCGAAGGACGCCATCGAGCTCGGCCGCGACTGGGCCGAGGCCGACCGCTGGAACGGGATCGACCGCGACTACACGTCCGAGGACGTGATCCGGCTGCGCGGGTCGCTCCGGATCGAGCACACGCTCGCACGGCACGGCGCCGAGAAGCTCTGGCGGCTGCTCGCCGAGGAGGACTACGTCGCTGCGCTCGGCGCCCTCACCGGCGGCCAGGCGGTGCAGATGGCGAAGGCCGGGCTGCAGGCGATCTACCTCTCCGGCTGGCAGGTCGCGGCGGACGGCAACCTCGCCGCGGACGTCTACCCCGACCAGAGCCTCTACCCCGCGAACAGCGTCCCGGCGATGGTGAAGCGGCTGAACAACGCGCTCATGCGCGCGGACCGGATCGAGTGGGCCGAGGGCAAGGCCGACCCGGTCGACTACCTGCTCCCGATCGTCGCCGACGCCGAGGCCGGCTTCGGCGGCCCGCTGAACGCGTTCGAGCTGATGAAGGGGATGATCGAGTCGGGCGCGGCGGCCGTCCACTTCGAGGATCAGCTCTCGTCGGAGAAGAAGTGCGGCCATCTCGGCGGCAAGGTGCTCGTGCCGACCGGCCAGTTCATCCGCACCCTCCTGGCAGCGCGCCTCGCGGCCGACATGCTCGGCGTGCCGACGCTGCTCGTCGCCCGCACCGACGCCGACGCGGCGACGCTGATCACGAGTGACGCGGACGAGCGCGATGCCGAGTTCATCACCGGCGAGCGCACGCCCGAAGGGTTCTTCCGCGTCCGCTCAGGGATCGAGGCAGCCATCGCACGCGGCCTTGCGTATGCGCCGTACGCCGACCTGGTCTGGATGGAGACGTCCACCCCGGACCTCGGCGTGGCGCGCGAGTTCGCGGAGGCGATCCACGCCGAGTTCCCGGGCAAGCTGCTCGCCTACAACTGCTCGCCGTCGTTCAACTGGCGCCGGCACCTCGACGACGAGACGATCGAGCGCTTCCAGCGCGAGCTCGGCGCGATGGGCTACAAGTTCCAGTTCATCACGCTCGCGGGCTTCCACGCGCTCAACGAGTCGATGTTCGAGCTCGCCCGCGGCTACGCCGCCGAGGGGATGCCCGCGTACGTTCGGCTGCAGGAGCGGGAGTTCGCGCTCGAGGAGGTCGGCTACACGGCGACGAAGCACCAGCGAGAGGTCGGCGCCGGCTGGTTCGACGAGATCGCGCAGGCCGTCTCCGGCGGCGCCAGCTCGACGCTCGCGCTCAAGGGCTCGACCGAGGAGGAGCAGTTCCACAACGGCAACGGCGCGGTCGACCACTGAGGCTTGACATAGTCCCCCCTTCCTATGGAGGGGGGACACCCGATCCGCGTGCTCGTGGTGGACGACCATCAGATCTTCACGCACGCGCTGACGACGGTGCTCGGGCAGGACGGTCGCTTCGAGGTCGTCGGGACGGCGGCGACGGGCCGGGAAGCCGTCAAGGCGGCGAAGAGCACCGAGGCCGACGTCGTCCTGATGGACATGTCGATGCCGGTGCTCGACGGCCCGGCGGCGACGCGGCGCCTGCTCGCGCTCGACCACGCTCCGTGTGTGATCGCGCTCAGCGGTCACACCGACGGCCTCTCGCGGGCGGCGGCGCTCGAGGCCGGCGCGACCGCGTTCGTGACGAAGTCGGAGGCGTTCGACGAGCTCGTCGCGACGATCCTCCAGGCCTGCGGCCGCGAGTAACTTTAGGGGCCGCGCCGGTCCGGCGACCACGAGGGGTCGTACTCGCTGAAGCGCGAGCGCGTGAGCCGCCTCAGTCCCTGTCCGTTGGTGCTGATGACGTAGATCGCCGAGCGACGCGCCGGGTCGCTCGTGAAGACGAGCCTCCGGCCATCGGGCGTCCAACTTGGCGCTGTCCCTGCGGCAAGCCGGCGCGCGTCACTGCCATCGGCCGTCATGACGTAGACGGCATCGTTCCCCTTGGCACGGCGCGTAAATGCAATCAAGGCGCCGTCCGGCGACCACGTTGCGTGATCTTCGGACGCGGGGCTGTTCGAGACATTGACCTGCGCGCCGCCGTCAGCATCCATAACGTAGATATCGCCGTTGCCGTCGCGATCGCTCGTGTACGCGATCCTGCGTCCATCGGATGCCCAGGAAGGGTTCGAATCGTTGGCCGGACCGGACGTGAGCTGGCGGACGCCGCCACCATTCGAGCTCACGACGAAGATGTCGCCGCTGCCCGTGCGATTGCTGTCGAATGCGACCTTCCGTCCGTCCGGCGACCAGGACCCCCCGCCGTCATGAGCGGCGTTTCGGGTGAGATTTCTCGGCGAGCTGCCGTTTGCGTTCATGACGAAGAGGTCACCGTTGGGCGTTCGCTGGCTGTAGAAGAGGATGCGGCGGCCGTCAGGCGACCAGTGGGGGAACCCGTCGAACGTGTGACTCCTCGTCAATCGGCGGACCGCGCGCCCCGTCTCGGCCATGACGTAGATCTCGGCGTTCCCGTCGCGGTCGCTGGAGAACGCGATCAGCCCGGGCAACGCATCGGTGCGAGCCTGCGTGGCCGCGGCCGAGCCGACACAGGCCAGCGCAACGGCCCCGATCACGGATGTCGTTCGTGCTTTCATTGCTGCCCCCAGTCCGTTGAGCTGTCCCATGCCTCCGAGCGCATCACCCGGCGGAGATCCGTGCCGTCAGCACGCATGACGAAGACGTCCGCATTTCCACGCTTCCCCGAGCCCGGCGTGCGGGAGGCCGTGATCCACTTGCCGTCGGGGGAGAAGGACGCGGACAGGTACTGCACGCTTCCGCCCCGCGCGTGCGTCAACTGCATCTGGCTGGATCCGTCCGGCCTGACCGTGTACAGATTGGCGGAGACCTTCGCAGGCCCGTCTTGATTCGAGGTGAGCAGGATCCGGTCACCGCTGGGCGACCAGTCCGGCTCACCACCACGAAGCGCCCACGCGGTCAGCCGGCGTGGATGAGTGCCGTCGGCATCGATCACGAAGACGGCGCGCCGATTGCCCATCCGCCGCTGAACGGCCAGCCTCGTGGCGTCGGGCGACCACTGCGCCCAGTCGTCGGACTCTCCGTTACCGGGTGTCTGCGCGAGCTGGCGTAGTCCCGACCCGTCCGCGTTGACGACACAGATGCGCTGTCCCTTCGGCCACGACTCACAGGTGAACACGATTTTCTTCCCGTCGGGCGACCAGCCGGGCGCGTTCCGGCAGCTTCCGCCGGCGCTTCGGCCTTTCTCGAAGCACCCCTTCCCGGCGGCGTCGTAGGCGACGCGAACGACGCTCTTGCCGCCGCGCGCGACGACGAGGATCTCGTCGGTCTCGCACCCTGGGCCACAGCCGTTGGGATCGACACGCTGGAACGCGATGCGCCTCCCGTCGGGCGACCAATCGGGAACGTTGTCGAGCACCCCCCGTCCGGGATGGGTGACCTGTCGCACACGTGCGCCGCTCGGGGCGACCGTGAAGATCGCTCCCCACCGGTGGCCGTCGTCGAAGTACCGCCGGAAGACGAGTTCCCCGTTCGCGCCGGGAGCCGTGCTCTGGGCCGACAAGGCTGCGATCGCAGCCACGGCGATCACCGTTCCCAGGATGAGTGCGCGTCGTGGTCGATTCACGTCTGTGGTTATCGCACGGTGCGCTTGCGGGAGCCTGGCAGGCGCTTGACAATCACTTGCAGCGCGTCGTCCCTTCGTCTCTCAGGAGACCTGAGTGGAAGTTCGCTTTCTCGGCCCCTTTGATGTCGTCCAGGAGGGCCGGTCGATCTCGATCGGCGGAGGAAGGCAGCGAGCGCTGCTCGCAATCCTTGCGCTCCACCCCAGGGAGGTCGTACCGGTCAGCCGCCTGATCGACGATCTCTGGCCCGAGGATCCGCCCGAATCGGCGCTCAACACACTCCAGGCGTACGTCTCACGCTTGCGGAAGGCGCTGCGGGGTGAGCTCGTCAACGGCGAAGGCGGCGTGATCGTCTTCGATCACGGCGGCTACCGGCTCGATCTGTCGGCGGATGACGTCGACTCGTATCGTTTCGAACGGCTCGTCGAAGACGCCGACCGATGTGCCCGGTCGGGCGATGCCGAAAGGGCGACGCGCGTGTTGACCGATGCGCTCGAGCTCTGGCGTGGGCCGGCGTTGTCAGAGTTCGCAGACGAGCCCTTCGCTCAGACGGAGATCGCCCGCCTGAACGAGCTGCGACTGCGGGCGGTCGAGGCTCGAATCGACGCCGACCTGGCCCGTGGACGAGATGCCGCCCTGATCCCAGAGCTCGAGGCGCTGGTCGCGGAGAACCCGCACAGAGAGGGCTTTCGGGGCCAGCTGATGCTGGCGCTGTACCGGAGCGGACGCCAGGGCGATGCGTTGAGCGTCTACCGGGACGCACGCGCGGTACTCGTCGCCGACATCGGCGTGGAACCAACGCCCGCGCTGCACGACCTCCAGTTGGCGATTCTTCGCCACGACCCGAGCCTCGCCGCCCCGCGGCGGCCACGCACATTCCCCTCCCGGGTCGGCCGACGCGAGCGGGCGTGGGTCGGCGGCATCGCTGCAGCCCTCGTCGGAATCGCAGTGTTGGTCGGCGCAGTTCTTCGCACATCCGGCGAGCCCTCGGTTGTCCAGGTCGTGCCCAACTCGGTCGCCGTCGTCGATGCGCGGACGGACGCCATCGTCGACGATGTCGTGGTCGGCGACTACCCCGGCCCGATCGCCGAGCGGAATGGATCGGTGTGGGTCGGGAACATCGGCGCGAGCACCGTCACCGAGATCGACACCGCGACTCGGATGCCCGAGTTCCCCTCGAGCGCGTCGCGCCCGGTCGATCTCGCGGTGACCGACGACGCGCTCTGGATCGCGAATGCGTCGGACTTCGAGACCGAGCCTCCGACCGGCGGTGGGACGGTCTCGCGCCGGGCGCTGCGCGACGGAAAGCTCGAGGTAATACAGGTCGGACCGCCGCGGATACCTGACGAGAACCACACGTTCGTCGCGACGGACGGGGCCGCCGTTTGGGCCGGCAACTCGACGGCGCGCGCCGTGGTGCGCCTCGACCGTAGAACAGGCAGGGTTCTCGTCCGCACGAGCGGCGTCGCCGGCAGCGGCATCGCGCTCGGATACGGCGCCGTCTGGATTCCCGAGCCTGATCGGGACACGGTGGCGCGCCTCGATCCCGTCACGGGACGAATCGAGACCCGCATTCCCGTGTCGGGCAGGCCGACGGAAGTCGCGGTCGGCGAAGGGGCTGTGTGGGTCGCGACGACCGGTGGCCACAGTGCCGTCTGGAGGATCGATCCCCGCACGAACGAGACGATCGCGGTGATCCCGGTGCCACCCAAGGCGCGACGACTTACCACCGGGGGCGGCTACGTCTGGGTGACGAGCGGCCGGGGCGACGACGAGGGCGTGCGAAGACGCGGCGCCCTCTCGAAGATCGACCCGAAGACGCACGAGATCGTTGCGTCGATCGAACTCGGCCTTCGCCCCGACGGAGTCGTCTTCGCAGACGACCGCGTCTGGATCGCGGTGGCCCCGCTCTGAGTAGCGGCCAGCCCCGCCGCTATCCT
The DNA here is from genome assembly GCA_963705515.1 of uncultured Gaiellaceae bacterium. Classification (GTDB taxonomy): domain Bacteria; phylum Actinomycetota; class Thermoleophilia; order Gaiellales; family Gaiellaceae; genus Gaiellasilicea. The sequence continues at coordinate 172,480 of CAVPJV010000002.1, read as the reverse complement.
CCCTGACGCCGGGCCCCCATCGACTAGCGGCCTAGGTCACCACCCTTTCAAGGTGGCTGCACGGGTTCGAATCCCGTTGGGGGCGCCAGTCCTCATACTCGTGGCACGGCTGGCAGGCTTCGCAGTGGTCGCGGTGCTCGGCCGAGTGGCGCGCGAGCTCGAAGCAGAGGACGTCAAGTTCGGCGGCGTCGGCCGCAGTCCAGTAGCTGAACTCGGTCACGACGCCCGCACCCGATCGCCTCGGTAGGTGTTCTCGGCGATCAGGTCGAGGTAATCCTCCGCCCTGACGAGCGGCCGCGAGTAGCCGGGGAGCACGACAACCGGCAGGGCGCGGAAGATCGCATCGACGGCGCGGCGCTCGAAGCCGAGCGTGCGGAAGTCGGTTCGGCTCAGGACCGCGCCGGGGGTGGCGAGACGCTGGGCCGCGCTCGGCCGCCCACCGGAGCCGGAGGCATTATCGCCAGCGGGGGTAATGGTGGCGGCGCCGGTAACGAGCCGGCGTTGCTCGTTCTGGCTCATGGCGACGCGATCGCACGGAGTTCGGCGAGCAGTTGCGCGTACGCGCCGCGGTGTTCGCGAGGCATGCCGCCCTGCTCCCAGTAGCGGACGAGCGAGTGCGAGACGCCCAGAGCATTGCCGACGTCTCGGAGCGACACGCCGGCCTGCTCTCGGATATGTCGCCGCTCTACCGCTGGGGGAAGCTTGCGGCGGGCTCGGACGCGCTCGAGCAGCTCGTCGATGGCGGTCGCTGACCCCGTGATCACTCGTTGAGTGAGTAGGTTGTCCAGAACATGCCCGCATCTTGGCTATGCCGCCCGTGGGCGTCAAGGTTATCTAACGGATATCCATTGCAAAACTTGTCCGTTTGTAATACGCTCGACCCGTGGAGCAGCTCACGCACATCGACTTCGCGTTCGGCCCGGGCGGCTGGGTGAAGGCGTGGTGGCGCCGAGGTGGCCCGGAGAAGTGCGCTTACGTCCGCTTCAAGCCACGCAAGACCGACTGGTGGATCATCGACAAGCTGCAGGTCGACATGCCCACGGCCGAGAGTCTGCGGGAGATCCCACTGCATCGAATCGCGGTCGCGTTCAACGCGCTCGAGATGAAGAGTGAACTGCGGGAGTGGATTGACGACGAAGTGCCGTCGGACCTCGACAAGGCGTTTCGCGAGCGCTATCGACCCGAGCCGCGCAAGAATCTCAAGCGTCCCGCTCAGCGGAAGCTCGACGACGACTTCTTCCGGCAAGTTGCCTTCACATACCGCGAGGCGGTCATCCGCGGACTCAACCCCGGCCAGACCATCGCGGCAGACGCCGGAGTTCCGCACAGCACCGCGTCCCGCTGGATCGCCCTGGCGCGGCAGAAGAAGTTCCTGCCGCCGCCGCAGCGCGGGAAGGTGACCGTCTGATGCCGAGCGCTTGGCTCACAACGCGCACCACGAAGAACGGCGAACGCCGCTACCGAGTCGAATGGCGTGCCGGGGGCCGCGAAGCGCCCACCCGCTACGGCGGCAGCTTCAAACGGAAAGCCGACGCCGACGAGCGGAAACGCTGGATCATCGGCGAACTCGCCGCACGCCGCGTGCCCGACCTCGGGCTACTCGCGGCGCCGGCGCCTGCCCCGACCCTTGCGGAAGCTGCCGCGCGGTGGCAGTCAAGCCGTGTCGACGTTGCCGAATCCACGCGGATACAGCACCGCTCGTCGCTGCGGGCGCTGCTCCCGCTCGTCGGCTCTCGTCGCGTCGATGACTTCACGGCCGCCGACGTCGCCGACCTCATCGCCGAACTGGCCAAGACACGCAAGAAGGAGACGGTCCGCAAGATGATCGTCCACCTGGCGATGATCTTCGACCACGAGAGCGTGCAGCCAAACCCCGCGCGTGGCGCCCGGCTGCCGTTCGAGCAGAAACGCGAGCTGCAGCCGCCAACCGCCGACCACATCGAGGCCGTCCACCGGCTGCTGCCGTCCCGATACCGGCTGCCGCTACTCGTGCTCGACGCGACCGGGATGCGACTCGGCGAGCTCGAAGGGCTCACCTGGGGCGACGTCGACGAGCAGCGGGGCCGCTGGCGCGTCTCGCAGGCCGTCTCGAAGACGAGCCGTGCCCGGTGGGTGAACGTGCCTCCGGTGGTGTTCGAGGCCGTCACGGCGCTCGTGGCGCGGGACGACCGCACCCCTGACCGGCGTGTGTTCCAGGGGTTCGGCGGCGACCGGTTCCGCACCGCGATCGCTCGCGCCTGCACCGCGGCCGGTGTGCCCGCGTTCAGCCCGCACGACCTTCGGCACCGCCGAATCAGCCTGCTTCACCTTGGCGGGACACCGTGGGCACGGATCGGCGAGCACGTCGGGCAGCGCAACCTCGCCACGACCGCGAACACCTACAGCCACGTGCTCACCGACGAGCGCGAGCTGGACTACTCTTCGATCCAGATGTGACCGGGTGCGCACGGACGGTGCCTACCCCGGTGCCTACCTCGGAGACTGAAAACCCACGGTTTGCAGGGTAGGTTCGGCCCCCGTTGGGGGCATCGCACGACGAGGGCGGTTAGCTCAGCTGGTAGAGCACCTGCTTTACACGCAGGTGGCCGCAGGTTCGAGTCCTGCACCGCCCATTCGGGTTGGTCGAGCAGGGCGTCCGTTGACTTCCCATCAACAGGGGCGGAGACTGCCGTCGCAACTCACACAAGCTGCGCCGTGCGGACACAGAGAGGGACGTGATGACGAGGGCGCTCATCCTGGCTCTTGGGACGGCGGTGGTTGCAGCCCTCATTGCTGCGCTCGGAGCGACAGCGACACCGCCCGGTCGGAATGGTCTGATCGTCTACGCGCAAGAGCTTCGTCCTGAGCACTACCAACTCTTCACGATCCGTCCCGACGGATCGGGAGCGCATCGGATTACCCACGTCGTCAACGCAGCGAATCCCGACTGGTCTCCCAATGGCAAGACGCTCGTTGCCGAGGTCGAGAGCAAGAGTGGCAGTGGCATCACTCTCTTGTCCCCTACGGGAAGCGTCATTCGCAACCTGACGCCGACGGGGGAGCGAGGACAGCCCTCATTTTCGCCCGACGGCAAGTGGATCGCATACGAGTCCGACATCAGCGCCAACGGCATCTGGTTGATGCGCTCCAACGGCACCGCTCAGCGCCGAGTCACGACGAATCCCTTCCGGGGAGATGAGTGCGGCTGCGATACCGACCCGAACTTCTCTCCGAACGGGAAGCTGATCACGTTCGTGCGGAAGAAGAAAGATGAACAACAGCAAGCACTGTTCGCGGTGCGCCCGGACGGCACCGGTCTCCGCCAGTTGACGCCTTATTCGTGGGAGGTAGCGATCAAGCACGACTGGTCGCCAGACGGGAAGCTGATCGTCCTGACGACGAACGCTGACCTCGTACGACCCACTCAGTCCGCCAATCTCGTAACGATCCGTCCCGACGGATCGGGAATGAAGAACCTGACCGGATTCACGGGCGGAACGGAGAACGCGTTCGCCGGCTCCTTCTCACCGGACGGCGCGCAAGTCGTGTTCCGCATCGAGTCGGGCGATACCTACAGCATCGCGGTCATCGACCGCGATGGCGGCAACCTCCGCCGCATCACGACGGGCAAAGGGAGACCGCGCTTCATCGATTGGGGAACCCACCCGTAGGCGACTACCCGACGACGTGACGCTTGGAAGCAGTCATGTGCTCTAAGCGGGTAGCGGCGCTAGGGGTCGGGCACACCCTCTCCCTCAGGAAGCTCTTGGAAGGTGGGCCTGCCTGGTTGCGGGGTATATGTAGCCCTTCGGCGGTTCTAGCCCGCCTACCTCTGGACGTACGCCGTGATCGGTTGGACGACGCCGTGCTCTTGCATCGCGGCCAAGGCTTCAGGCGTCGGTGAGGTCATCATCTCCTGCAGGCTCGCGAGGTCCGCAACGTCGGCGGTGACCGCGATGTTGTTGCTTCCGTCTGCGGCGACGTAGTCGGTCACGTTGCTACCGGAACCCGATTCGATGGCAGCTTTTCGTCCTTCCTTGCCCTGCAACCAACGGTCGACGTCTTCAACGGCGTGGGTGATGACAACTCTCGGCATGAGACTCCCTTCGACTAGGCGGACTGGTCGGGCGATGCACTGCGCCCCTCTCAGTGGCTGGATAAGCCGACCCTACCCGTCAACCGCAATGCGTTCAGAGACTGGGAGCCTGCCAACTCGAAGCCGTCGGGCGGGGCGACCGGCAAGGCCTGACCCGGGACTCTAGTCCTCGACCGCGTCCTCGGCCTGTTCGGCGAGCTCGACGATGTCGCCGTCCTTGAAGAGGATCTTCTGCAGCGCCAACGACCACTTCTCCTTGCGCCGGGCCAGGAACGCGAGGTCCATCGAGAAGTGGAGGAACTCCTCGCGCTGTGCGTGCTCCATGATCTTGCGCGCTTCCTCGTTCGGCTCAGTCGACATCCGCTGCTCGTACCAGCCGATCGCCTCGGCCTCTTCCTGCAGCGACGCGATCACGCGGGCGAAGGTGCGGGTCTCGGCGCTGAGCTCGTCGGGCGGCTCGTGGTACTGGTCGGTCGGCACGCTCGAACGATGACAGATCGACAGCGGAACCGCTCTCGTGCTTCGGGAGGGCCGCAAGCGCGGCCCTCCCGTCGATGGCTAGCCCTTCGCGTACTGGCCGTAACCACCGAAGTCGACCGCGATGCAGGGCTCGTCGCCGACGACCCACGCATCGTGCCCAGGAGCGATCGAAGCGACGTCGCCCGGCCCGATCTCGCCCTCGGTCCCGTCGCTCATGCGGACCCCCATGCGACCGGAGACGCAGTACAAGAGGTGAGGGGCCTGGCAGCTGTCGGTCTGCGCGATCGGCTTGATGTCGCCGGACCACGTCCAGCCGGGCTCGAACGTCCCAAGGAGGACAGGCTGGCCCGCGAGGTCGACGACGTCAGCGTGACCATGTGCTGCAAACTGCCGAACTTCGTCGGGCGAGCCCACGTTCTTGATGGTGAGGCTTCCCATTGGCTTCCTCCCATTCTGAGCGCCCCTGCAGATGGGGGCGACCATCACCTATCGAACCAGACGAAGCTGAGAATTCGCTAAGACATCGCCGCCCTCGTCCGGAGGCACGGGAAGACGAACCGCCGGGATAGAGTCGCGTCGATGCGACCGCGGAGCCTGAAGCCGCCGCTGCCGTCGCGGCCGTCGTGGTGGCTCGAGGAGGCGCGCGCGTTCCGGCCCGAGGCGGTCGCGCCCCCGCTCGCGGGGACGCTCGACGTCGACGTGGCGGTCGTCGGCGGCGGCTACACCGGACTCTGGACGGCCCTCGCGCTGCGCGAGCGCGACCCCTCGCTGAGCGTCGCCCTGCTCGAGGCACGCGAGATCGGAGACGGGCCGAGCGGCCGCAACGGCGGCTTCCTCCACGGCTACTGGTCGTCGATCGCGACCCTCCGCGCGGTGCTCGGCGACGGCGCCGCGCTCCAGCTCGCACACGCTTCGAGCCGGATCGTCCCCGCCGTGCGCGAGTTCCTCGAGCAGCGAGGCGAGGACGTCTGGCTGCGCGAGGGCGGGCTGTTGAAGGTCGCGGCGACCGAGGCGGAGGACGCGATAGTCGCCGGGTCGCTGCGGGCGGCGCGTGAGCTGGGTGTCGAGGAGGAGGCGGTCCCGCTCAACCGCGAGGCGGTCCGACAACGGCTCGACTCCCCTCGCTTCCGCGGCGGCGTCTTCTTCCGCGACGGTGGGATCGTGCAGCCGGCCCGCCTGGCGCTGGCGCTGAAGCGCGCCGTCCGCGCAGCCGGGATCCAGGTGTTCGAGCACACGCCGGTGACGGAGGTTCAGCCCGGTCGGATCGAGACGGCGGACGGAAGCGTTCACGCGCGCGAGATCGTGCTCGCGCTGAACGCGTGGGCGACGGGTTGGCCGCTCGGAGGACGGCAGACGACGTTCGCGAGCGCGGTCGTGCTGACCGAGCCGGTGCCCGACCTACTCGCCGATATCGGCTGGAGCGGCAACGAGGCCGTCACCGACGGCCGCATGTTCCTCCACTACTTCCGCCCGACGCCCGACGGCCGCGTGCTGATGGGCAGCGGCTCCGGACGCCTCGAGCCGGGCGGCCGCGTCGGCCCCGGCGTGCTCGACGACGTGACCGCGCAGTCGCGCGCGCATGACGGGCTCCGGTCGCTTCTCCCCGCGCTCGCAGACGCACGCATCGAGGCGCGCTGGAGCGGGCCGATCGACGTCTCGGCCGACAAGCTGCCGCGCTTCGGGACGATCCCCGGCACGCGGATCCACTACGGCGCCGGCTACTCGGGCAACGGCGTCGGTCCGAGCTGGCTCGGCGGCCAGATCCTCGCTGCACTCGCCTTCGGTGCGCGGGACGAATGGACCGCGCTGCCGCTCGTCGACCGGCGTGCGCGGCGGCTGCCGCCCGAGCCCTTCCGCTATGCCGGCGGCAGGCTCGTCCGCTGGGGGACGCTCGCCTCGGAGGATGCGATCGGCGCGGGGCGGCGGCCCTCAGCCGCCGCCCGCGCCGCCGCAGCGATCCCGCGGCTCCTGCGGATGCCGATCGGCGTCCGCTAAATCCGGCAGGTCGCGCGGCCGTTCTTGACCAGGTACTGCTGGTGGTACTCCTCCGCCGGCCAGAAGGTCGACGCAGGCACGATCTCGGTCGCGATCGGCTTTCCGAACTGGAGCTGCGCCCGCGCCTTCGACTCGGCCGCGACCTCCGCCTGCTCCGGGGAGTGGGTGAAGATCGCGGAGCGGTACTGGGTGCCGACATCCCAGCCCTGACGGTTGACCTGGGTCGGGTCGTGCAGGCTCCAGAAGCGGTCGACGAGCTCGCCGTACGAGACCTCGGAGGGATCGAACGTGACCTCGACCGCCTCCGCGTGGCCCGTCGTGCCGCTGCAGACCTGCTCGTAGCTCGGGCTGTCGGCGTGACCGCCCGTGTACCCGACCTGGACGTCGGTGACGCCGGGCGTGTTGCGGAAGTCGACCTCGACGCCCCAGAAGCAGCCTGCGGCGAACGTGGCGGTCTCGCTCTGCGCGTTCATGACTTCTCCAGGTCGAGCGCGCAGGAGTTGATGCAGTAGCGCTGCCCGGTCGGCCCGGGGCCGTCCGGGAAGACGTGGCCGAGGTGGCCGCCGCACGAGGCGCAGTTGACCTCGGTGCGAATCATCCCGTAGCTCGTGTCCGTCTCGGTGACGACGCTCTCCAGGTTCGCCGGCTCGACGAAGCTCGGCCAGCCGGAGCCAGAGTCGAACTTCGCCTCGGAGCGGAAGAGCTCGGCACCGCAGCCGGCGCAACGGTAGATGCCGGGCTCCTTGGTGTCGTTGTACTTGCCGGTGAAAGCGCGCTCGGTGCCCTTGCGCCGGAGCACTTCGTACTGCTCCGGAGAGAGCTCGGCGCGCCACTCGGCGTCGGACTTCTGTGTCTTCGTGCTCATGCGAATACCGTAGCGATCCGCCCGTTGCACCACGATTAAGCCTGGGGCACCACGAATCCGGCGATTGCGACGAAGTGGGCTGCGGCGGCACCGATCACCAGCAGGTGGAAGATCTCGTGGTAGCCGAAGGTCGCGGGCGCGGGGTTCGGGCGGCGCAGCGCATAGGCGAGCGCGCCGAGCGTGTAGAGGCCGCCGCCGACGAAGACGAGCACCGCCGGCGCGATCCCGAGGTCGAACATCTCAGGCACCGCGACGATGCCGACCCAGCCGAGCGCCAGGAAGACGAGCGCGGTCAGCCACTTGGGTGCGTCCACCCACGCGAGGTTGAGCACGACGCCGGCGGCGGCGCCGACCCAGACGACGATCAGGATCGCGTCGGCAAGCGCGCCGTCGAAGGCGAGCAGCGCAAACGGCGTGTAGGTACCCGCGATCAGGAGCAGGATCGTCGAGTGGTCGAGCCGGCGCATCCACGTCCGCACGCGCGTCGACTTCCAGTCGACCCGGTGATAGAGCGCGCTGACGCCGAACATCGCCGCGAGCGCAACGGCGTAGATCCACGTGGCGACCAGCTCCCGGCCCGAATCCGAGACCGCGACCAGCACGATGCCGGCGACGAGGGCCACGTAGAACGCGTACTGGTGGAACACACCCCGCAGACGCGGCTTCGGGAGAACGTCCACTCCGGAAGTGTGCCACTACACTCGGAGCCCCGGGGCCGTTAGCTCAGTTGGTAGAGCAGGGGACTTTTAATCCCAAGGTCGCTGGTTCGATCCCAGCACGGCCCATCAGAGATAGCTGCAGATTTCGCTCGCAGAGGGCGGCGCTTGAAACCGAGCCTCCGTTCGTGCGAAGCTGCCCGCGGCCACAACGAGGTGACGCGTCTTGCAATTGCACGCACCCATCGTTGCTGCGGCGCACTCGTTCCGCTCCTCGGAGGCGGCTGTTCTCGCGACGGGCAACAGGGTGGCGTGATGGCTCGTCGCCGTCGTGCACCTCGAGCCCGCGTCCTCGCCGTCGACCGGAATCGATTCGCGTCCGGTTGGCGCCTTCTGCCCGACGCGCTCGAGCTCGTCCCGGCCGGGCAGGCCCCAGACCTCGTCGTCGACCTCGTCCGGCCGGCCGACCTCGTTGCGCTGACCGTCGAGGGCTACGACGTCGAGCTCACGGGTGGCAAGCACCCGGTGATCAGGCCCAAGCGCGGAGGAACCGGCCGGCTCGTCGTGCGTCTGGCGTATCAGCACGTCGCCGAACGGGCGATCTACGAGGGAGTGGTTCCGGCCCCCGTTCCGGCCAAGGATCCGACCGACCCGCCAGTGACCGATGTCCCAGCGACCCCGCTCGACGGTCCGGCTGCCCGCCCCGTCCCACCCATCCCCGCACGTCCTGCCCGGACGAGCCGCCTCGTCTTGGAGCTCCCGGCCGGAGACTCGATCCCGTTCACGACGGCTGGGGTGCTGGAAGCGCTCGGCCGACTCGAACTCCTCGTCCATCCGCTCGCGAAACCCCGCCAGGGGCGCACGCGGATCCCGGGTGACGGCACGGTCCTCCACCTCCCGGGAGGCCTGATCGCCACCGCAGACGCGGCCGGGCTTGTCGTCTCGCGTGCGCCGGCCACGATGGATGTCCCCGACCCGAAGACTGCGTCGGGCCTGTCTACGCTCGCCCGAGACGCACGACGCATCCGCTCCGTCCTCGCGACGCGCGCCGGGACCTCGATCGCCGGGCTCGACGTGAAGCAGGCCGCGGGGCCGGGCCACGTCACCATCGGCGCCCAGGAGTTCAGCGTGTCCAGCCTCATCGGTCGCGCAGGCCTCATCCGCCCGGACATCGTCGTCCGTCCCCGCCCGCGCGCGACGCTCAGCAGGCCGCCGCGACAGTTCGAGACGGCAATAGAGGCGCCGTACCGGCTCGTCATCTCGCCGAGCGCCCGAGCCGGCTGGACCCACTCGACGGAGCCGGTGGGGGCGGAGGGCGCGCCACACCGCATCGAGCTCTGGCACACGCGGCTCGGCGTTCGCGTCGAGGACGACGAACGCGTTTCGGTCGACGAGCGCAGGAACACGCAACGCGTCGTGCGCGCGCTCTGGGCGCGCGATCGGGAAGGGCCTGAGCTCTTCGAAGGCGCGCTCGGCGGCATCACCTTCCCGAACTGGCAGAGCCTGAAGTGGCCGGGACGGGTGGACAAGCCGTTCCGCAGCTCGCTCGACCCGGGCGACCGCCACATGCTCGTGCGCCAGAGCGCCGAGAGCTGGCTCGACGCCCACAAGAAGCCGATCCCGCCCGAACCGGTCGACGTCGAGGGTCTGTGGCTCTCCGCGCTCGGCGCCTGGCTCGACCTGCACGGCGAATGGAACACGGATCCGTACTCGGAGAACGAGATCCGCTCGATCCTGCTCTGGGACCACGTCGCGCCTCTCGGTCGGGATCAGTTCGTGCGGGTCGTGTACCCCGGCTACCTCTTCCCGTTCGGGCACAAGACGAGCCTGGTCAAGCTGACCGAGCGGAAGATGAAGGACGCCGCGCCGTCGGTCGCAGGCCTGTATCAGCAGAAGTTCCTCCTCGTCGGACAGCCGCGCCGGTCGTACGCGCGACGCAATTTCCCGTTTGACGAGCTGGGAGTAACACCCCTCGTCACGCCGACGCTCGACAACGACCCGGATCCCAGCAATCCCTTCATCCCTCGCGTCAGCAACGCGCCGTTCAACTGGGTCTTGCACTGCGTCGACAAGGAGCAGCGGCCCGTCCGACTCGTCACGCCTCTGATCTGGGTTCCCGCCGGGTACCCGAATCTTCCCGCCGTCGTCGCCCTCTACCACTCGAGCGGCATCGACAAGGTGGCCGCCGACGGGCAGGACATCGCGTACGCCGAGGTCTCGAAAGGCGGTGACACCGTCGTCGCGACCGTGCAGCTGCATTTCGACGGGGTCCCCGAGAAGGTGAAGTCCGAGCCGATGCTGACGGACGCCTCGGTCGAGCTCCCGGCGATTCAGCGGCTGTCGCCGATCGGCCCCGTCACGATCGAGTACAGCGACATCTATCTCGCGAACGGGTTCCAGAGCGCCAAGAACGTCGCGGAGGTCTGGGCCGAGTTGCCGACGCCGCCGAAGCTCTCGTTCGGCCAGGGCTCCGCGGCCGGGAGCGACAAGGCCGGAGGCTTCCTGCAGCCGAACCTCGAGGTCGCCGGGCTCTCGCGCATCAAGGGGACGATCGGCGACGTTGCCGAGACGGCGAAGGGGAAGTTCAGGCCGGAGCAATTTCTCGGCAACGCATTTCCGAAGCTGTTCGGCCTGGTCTCGCTCGTCGACGTGCTCGAGACAGTCGGCGTCGACCTGGACGATGCGCCGGACGTCGTGTCGGAGGCGCTGGACCGGATCGAAGGCTTCGTCGCCGATCTCGAACGGGCGAAGAAGGCGGCGCAGGACGCGGTCGACGAGGCCAACCTGCTCGTGACCCGAGCGCAGTCGAAGGCGGCCGAGCTCCAGCAACAGGCCCAGCAAGCCGTCCAGGCCGCGCAGCAGCTCGAGACCACCGTCACCGACGCGGTCGACGACGTCCTGACGGCGCTCGCCGGCCTGCCCGGGAAGACCGAGGCGGAGATCACGGCCGCTCTCGCCAACCCGCTGCAGGCGCTGCGGAACGCGACCACCGACATGGAGCAGGTCGCTCCGCAGCTCCCGCCCCTGATCCGCGAGCAGCTTCTTGCCCTGGCCGGGATCCTGCGCCAGCTTGCGGATGCCGCAGACCTGATCGAGGACGTCTTCCGCTTCCTCAACGGCCTGGCGACCGGCAGTGTCCAGGCGAAGTTCCGCCTCGAATGGGTGCCCGTTCTCAAGTCCTGGAGCCCGCTCGGCGAGGTACCGCCGGAGAAGGCAGTGCTCGAGCTCAAGCAGGACAGCCTCGTGCTGGCCGTCGAGGGGCGTGCCGCGAAGGACGAGATGCGGGTCGACGTCCTGGCCGAGCTCAAGGACTTCACCCTCAACCTGTTGCCGGGCGCCGAGCTCGTCCGGTTCAGGTTCGACCACCTGTCGTTCCATGGCGGATCCTCGGGGAAGCCCGAGGTCGACGTCGTCCTGCAGGACATCGAGTTCCTCGGGTTCCTCGGCTTCGTCGACACCCTGCGCGAGCTGATCCCGTTCGACGGGTTCTCCGACCCGCCGTTCCTCGACGTCACGCCGGAAGGCCTCTCCGCCGGCTTCACGCTCGCGCTCCCGAACGTCTCGGTCGGTGTTTTCAACCTCTCGAACATGTCGATGGGCGCCGACGTCCAGGTGCCGTTCCTGGGCAAGTCGGTCACGGTCGGCTTCAACTTCTGCACCCGCGACCGGCCGTTCACCCTCGCCGTCGCCTTCATCGGCGGAGGCGGCTGGTTCCTCATCCGCCTCTCGCCCGACGGTCTGGACGTCCTCGAGCTGGGTCTCGAGGCCGGCGCGATCCTCGCGGTCGACTTCGGGGTCGCCTCCGGGTCGATCTCCGCGATGCTCGGCATCTACATCCGGCTCGAGGGCGACGAGGGATCCCTCAGCGGGTACTTCCGACTGCGCGGCGAGGTGGACGTCCTCGGCCTCATCTCCGCCTCGATCGAGCTCTACCTCGAGCTCAACTACGAGTTCGACACCGGAAAGATGGTCGGGAGGGCGAAGCTCACGATCAAGGTCGAAGTGTTCTGCTTCTCGACCTCGGTGACCATCTCCGCCGAGCGTCGATTCGCGGGCTCCGTCGGAGACCCGAGCTTCGCCGACGTGATGGTGCTTCCGAACGGCACCTCGCCGGCCTGGTCCAAGTACTGCGTCGCCTTCGCGGGAGCGTGAGCATGGCCACCGAACTCTTCAGCGTCGTCGCCCTTCCGCACTCCGTCGCCGCCGGGGCGGAGTACCACGTCTCCCTCTTCGTCTCCCCGCGGCTGACGCCGAACGGCGCCGAGGGCAAGCTGAAGACGTTCAAGCACTTCCCGCACTGGGCGCAGATCCTCGGGAGCCACGCGACGATCGAGCTCTTCGACCAGTTGGGGCCGATCGTCGTCAAGCCGCGCCTCGACGACCTCGACCCCAAGCTCTGGGACGCGATCTTCCCGGCGAACACACCCGTTCGCGGGCCTCAGAACGTCGACTTCTCCGACCGGCACTGGCGGACCTTCCGGGCGGGCGAGGTGCACGACGCAGCCAAGGTGCTCCACCTGGCCGCGATCTTCTCCGACCCGACGTCGCCGCCTGCTCCGAGCGTCCATCCGCTCACGCGGCTCATGGGCCAGATGGGAGTCGGAAGTACTGGGCACGGCGAATACGACGAGTCGCGAGTCACGGAGATGCTCGACCGGCTGATCGGGGAGACCGGCGAGCCGGGGCAGGTGGCCATCCCGCTACGCCGGCTCGAGAGCATCGTCGACAACCAGGACAACCCGCTCATGCGCCTCGCCATGCAGGTGCACCGCGCGCGGCGCTTCTACGAGCGCCCCGAGTCGAAGCGTCCAATACCACGAGCGTCCGGTCCCGGGCGCGACCGCCGCAGCGCTGCCGCGGCCGGAGCCCGACTTCCACGAGCGCTGCACGCTCGTCGGCGACCACCCGGCTCTCCAGCGTCAGCTCGGGCTCGTTGTCGACCTGGTGGCGGACGACCCGTCGCGCCTCGAGGACAGCCACTGGCTCTCGGCCCGGATCGTGCCGAACGGGGATGACGGAGCGTGCCGCACGACCCGGACCCGGTGTGAGACCTCGGGTACCGACCTCGTGACCGTCGCGCGGACGGACGACTGGGCCGCTGAGCGGCTTCGGGTGGGCGACGCCGATCGCTATGCCTTGCTGGACATGGACCCCGACGGCTCGGCGCTGAAGCTCGACCGCTACATCTGGACGATCCCGCGGCTGCTGGCGATCGAGCAGAACGGCGACCCGATTCACGCCGCGCCCACGGCCCTCCGCTCGCTCGGCTTCACCGTCGTCCGCCACAAGAAGGCGGTGGAGACCCAGGACCGCATCGAGCGCCAGGGCTCGCTCGTGACTGCCATCACGGACGGTGACCCGCCGCTCCTCGACACGGAGGATGTCACTCACGGCCTGCGGATCGAAGTCTGGGACGACATTGCCAAGGCGTGGTTCACGCTGCACGCACGGCGCATCGACGCCAAGGTGGTCGGCAAGGGTCAGGTCGTCGACAATCTGCCCGAAGAGGGCTTCATCCAGGGCACGACCGCGACTGAGACGCCAGGCGTCGACAAGAGCCCGGTGCACGTCCACGAGTCGGTCTTCGGCTGGGAGGGCTGGAGCCTCAGCGCGGCGAGACCCGGGAAGCGGATCAGGCACGAGGACGGCGACGAGATCGTCGAGGACCAGGACGCAAACCCCGACCCCGTGACGCCGCTCGTCGTCACCTCCGAGGTGGAGAAGGGCACGCTGCCCCGCCTGCGCTACGGGCGCTCATACGCCTTCCGTGCATGGGCGGTCAACCTGGCGGGCTCGAGCCGCAGCCACGGCATCGGGCCGGCGCCGTCTCCGGCTGCACCCGCGGTCGCCGCGGTCTCGGCAGCGTTGGCGAACGTTCCAGCCACGCTCCCCGCGGAGATCCTGATCCCCACGCTCCGCTCGGAGACTGCGGCCGGGATCCTCCGCAGACGGTTCTCCGTCGTGGAGGAGCCCGAAGAGATGGCTGCAGCCGAGCTGCCGCTGCTCTCGGATGCCGGAATCGAGCGGATCGTCCTCAGCCGGCTCCGCGCGCGCCGTGCCGAGACGCTCACGCGGACACGCGCGCGTCCGGAGGCCGCCGTCGATCGGGCATCGCTCGTGGCGCGCGCGTTCGGCGACGCCGTCGTCGACGAGGCGCAGCCGTTCATCGCCGATACCACCGTCCGCGATCCCGAACTGCTCGCCCGTGCGATCTTCCTGCCCGAGCTCGTGGGGATCGGGCCGCCGCAGCTGCTCGACGTGGTCACTCCGCTGCGGCCCTTCCTGCGGTGGGACCCGGTGCAGCCGCCGGCGATCGTCACGAGACACCGCTTCAGCGCGGGCGAGTCCCTGCGCCAGCTCGTCGTCCGCTCGGGCGTGACGCAGGATCTCGACACGCTCGAGATCACGGTCGAGCCTCCGACGTCCTATGCGACCGCGCATGCGTCTCTCGGCTATCGCGGCGCCAGCGAGCGACACCTCGCGCCGCCCAAGACCAGCCAGAGCGAGTCGGAGCTCCACGGCGCGTTCGACGAGGCGATCGGGTCGAACAGCCCCGCTGACCACAAGAAGCTGCTGGCGGTCGCCGTGCGCGAGGCCGGGACCCTGTTCGACCTGGACGTTCCCCGGCTCGACAACCCGAGCGTTCGCGATCCGCAGCAGGGCATAGCCCTCGTCAACGATCCGACCGTGCCGGCGTCGACCCTCAAGACGCTCCCGCTGCCGACCGGCGAGGCTCCCGCCCCGGGGCAGTACGTCGCCCACGACACGGACGCGCTCGTCCTTCCCTACCTGCCGGACTTCCTGGGCCGCGGCATCTCGCTCGTCTTCCAGGAAGCCGGCCGCGACCGGATCATCGCCTTCCCGTTCGGAACCGAGGGTTTCACGGCGCACTACCCCGGAGACTGGCCCGAGCGCCAACCCTTCCGTCTCGTGCTCGAGGGATCCGAGGTGCTTGCGGGCGAGCTCGACGGGCACGTGCTGCACATCGCTCTTCCCGCCGGTGATGTCCAGCGCTTCCGCCTTGCCTCGTCCCTCGACCGCGCCGACCTCGACCTGTTCGGGCCGTGGCGCAGCCTGCCAGCCGTCATCCGCTCGAACGACGACGTCGCGGAGGCGGCGGCCGACGGCTGGCTCTGGGCGCTCACCCCGTTCGAGGAGGTCACGCTCGTCCACGCCGTTCCACGACCGCTCGAGGCGCCGCGTCCGACCGCGATGGTCGCGCTCCGCCCGAACCAGGGAGCAACCGATGTCATCCTGGCCGGTGCCGTCGACGTCCACGGGCCGAGCACGGAGCAGCTCGCCGCGGAGGCCAACTGGGTCGACCCGATCGACGACCTGAGTCTCCCGGTTCCCGACGAGCGCGCCACCCAGGCGATCGCGCTGACGACACCGATCCGCGAGAGCGAGGACCTGGCTGTCCTCTACGGCGGCGCTTCGGATCTCCAGATCACAGTGCCCGGAGCCGGGCCTGTCTGGCTGCACTCGGCGATCCAGCGTCTCGGCGACACGAGGCACCACACGATCAACTACCGCTTCCGCGCCTCTACTCGGTTCCGCGAGTACTTCGACCCGGAGACCCTGGCGCCGCCGCCGGCCCTCCCTGGGATGCCGGTCGACGACGGACAGAGTGTCGTCGGGCCCGAGCTCACGCTCTCGGTGCCGAGCTCGGCGCGGCCGGCAGCGCCCGTCGTCCACTCCGTGCTGCCTCTCTTCCGCTGGGAGGCGGGCACCGAGCCCGAGCAACCGGTCGCGACCCGGCGCAAGCGCCGAGCCGGAGTGCGGATCTACCTCGAGCGACCCTGGTACTCGTCCGGGGAAAACGAGCTTCTCGGCGTGGTGCTCGCCCCAGGCGGCAACGACAGCCAGGTGCTTCGGCACCCCGTCAGCCAGTGGGGCGCCGATCCCGTGTGGCTGAGCGCGCCGGTCACACCGCGCGCGATCTTCCTCCAGCTCGACAACCTGCTCCGCGTCTTCGGGCTCGAGGATCGTCCTGGCGACGCGCTCCCGGTCGTCGCGCCGGCGACCCTGCCGTTGGCGGCCGTTCCGGGAGCGCCCGCTGTGGTCGTGCTCGGCTACCGCCCGCAATACAGCCTGGACCGGCAGCTGTGGTACGTCGACGTGGCGATCGACCCCGGGAGCACGTTCTGGCCGTTCGTGCGGCTGGCCGTTGCCCGCTACCAACCGGACAGCATTCCGGGGTGTCACCTCTCGGCGCCCGTGCAGTGCGACTTCGTCCAGCTCACGCCGGAGCGGACGACGAGCGTGAGCCGCACCGATGTCCGCCACGTGCGGGTCGTGGTCAGCGGCCCGATCGGAGTCCGAGAGCCACCACCGGGGCGCGGCGCGTCGATCGCGGCCCCGCCCCCCGGGATCGACGACTACGCCGCGTGGGTTCGCATGCACCGCGTCGTTGTCGCCCGGCTCCAGAGGCACGATCCGGCAATCCCGACCGACCTCGGCTGGCAGACCGTCGCGACCGAGGAGCTCTCAGTCCGCGGCTTCGGCCGCAACGTCTTCGAAGCAGCGTGGGTCGGTGAGCTCGAGGCGCCTGAGGAGCTGCCGCTGCGCACGCCCGGCGAGAACGCCGAGTGGAGAGTGACGGTCGAAGAGTGGGAGCGCCTGAGGGGCGATCCCGAGGACCTTGCGGATCCGCACTCGCCGCCCGTCTGGGAGCAGCGACTGATCTACGCGGACGAGATCCTGCTCTAAACGACCGCCAATTTCCCTCCCGCGAATCTCGTTGCCAGCTCTCCTAGGCTGGGACCGGCGCAGCCTTCGCCGCGGTCTCGATCATCGTGACGACGTCGTCCGGGTGGGACACCATGGCGACGTGATTCGTCGCGATCTCCGTGGTCGTCGCCCCCATCCGGGCGGAGAATTGCCGCTGCGCGACGGGTG
Source organism: uncultured Gaiellaceae bacterium (assembly GCA_963705515.1). GTDB lineage: Bacteria > Actinomycetota > Thermoleophilia > Gaiellales > Gaiellaceae > Gaiellasilicea. Next base: position 155,511 of record CAVPJV010000002.1, on the reverse strand, counting down.
GGATCGTCTGATCGCCTTCCGCAACGAGGAACCAGGTCGGGAGCGACTTCCAGGCCGGCGTCCCCATGACCTCCTCCAACGCGGACGCGTGGAGCGGTTGCTGAACCGCGTGCATGACGCGGGCCTTGGTCGGATCGACGTCGGCGGCGAAATGGTTCAGGAAGTCGTCCTCGGGCAGCCACGCAAAGCCTTGTTCGTCGATGTCGAGGTGTGCGATCGCAGGGGTCGGAGGCGGGCCAGTACGTGCCTGACGCGAGCGACGTCGTCCGCCAGCTTCGTGATCGCGAGCTGCGGCGCCGTGACGTGGTACCCGTCGGCTTGCAGGCGCTCGATGACCGCGCTGCTGTTGCCTCCATGGTGGCATAGCTGTCCTGAAAACGCGTTAGTCGCCGTCGGCCGTGGAGCTCGAGGCGAGGAAGGTGGCGGCGGCGTCCTCTCCGGCAGCGAAGCTCTTCTCGGCGAGCCACCCACCGTCCACGGTGAGCGCGATTCCGTTCACGTACGAGGACTGGTCGCTCGGCGAGATAGAGGGCGGCGTCGGCGACGTCGGCGGCGACCCCAGGCCTCCCCTGCGGGATCACGGTCCGCAGCCCCTCCTCGAACGCGTCGTCGACGAAGTACTGCTCGGTCAGCGGCGTCCTGATCAGGCCCGGGCAGATCGCGTTCACACGGATCCCGGCCGGGCCGAGATCGCGGGCGAGGCTCTTCGTCAGGCCGATCACCCCGTGCTTCGCCGCCGTGTAGGCCGGACGCCGCGCGAGCCCGATCAGCCCGCCGACCGACGAGATGTTGACGATCACACCGCGGCCGGCCTCGCGCATGGGACGCGCAGCGGCCTGGCAGCAGTAGAACGTGCCGCTCAGGTTGACGGCGATCACGTTGTCCCACTCTTCGGTGGCCATCGTGTAGACGTCGCCGATCTCGCGCACGCCGGCGCTGTTCACGAGCACGTCGATGCGCCCCTCCGCCGTCACGACCTCGGCGACCGCCCGCTCCACGTCTGCCGGAGAGCGCACGTCGCCGTGGACGTCCGCGTCGCCCGCCAGGTCGAAGCCGACCGAGCGCGCCCCCTCGCGCGCGAAGCGGTCGGCGATCTCGCGGCCGATCCCGCTCGCGGCCCCAGTGACCAGCACCACCCGGTTCTCCAGCATCCAGCCCTCCTCCGAAGTACGTTAACCCCATGAGTGCGTGGACGATCGACGGACCCCGTCACGGGGGGATCACCGTCTCAGACCTCGACCGCTCGCTCGACTTCTACTGCGGATTGCTCGGGCTGGAGCTGCTCTGGCGGCGGCTCTACGAGGAACGGGAGATCACGCGGATCGTCGGCGTGCCGGACGCGACCGGGATCGAGATGGCGATGCTGCGGGTGCCGGGAGGCGAGGTCGACGTCGAGCTGCTCCAGTACCACGGCTGCGACAGCCCGTCGGGCCGCTCGCCGCCCTCTCACCACGGCACCGGTCACTTCTGCGTCTTCGTCAGCGGCATCGACGCGCTCTACGAGGAGCTGCGAGCGTGCGGCGTCGAGTTCCGCTCCGACGGCCCCGTCGAGATGAGCGCGGGGGCGAACGCCGGCGGCAAGAGCCTCTACGCCCTCGATCCCGACGGCTACATCTTCGAGTTCCACCAGCGGCCGCCCCGATGAAGCTGGAGGCCACCGACGCCGCGGAGCGGCCCGCCGACTGGCCGCCGCTCGTCGAGCAGTACCGGCTGATGGCGTTGATCCGGCGCTTCGAGGACCGCGCCGCCGAGCTCTTCCACGAGGGCGTCATCGTCGGCACCGCGCACAGCTGCGTCGGCCAGGAGGCGATCGCCGTCGGCGCTGCCGGCGTCATGCGCCGCACCGACTTCCTCGTCGGCCATCACCGCTCGCACGGCCACCTGATCGCGGCCGGCGCCGATCTGCGCCGGATGATGGCCGAGATGTTCGGGAAGCGGACGGGCTACTGCAAGGGGCTCGGCGGCTCGATGCACATCGCCGACCTGTCCCTGAACATCCTCGGCTGCAACGGGATCGTCGGAGCCGGGCTCCCGCATGCGTGCGGGGCGGCTCTGACCGCAAAGCTGCGCGGGACGGAGCAGGCGGCGGTCGCGTTCTTCGGCGACGGGGCTGCCGGTCAGGGCGCGGCCCACGAGGGGATGAACCTCGCCGCGACCTGGGCGCTGCCGGTCGTCTTCGTCTGCGAGAACAACCAGTTCGCGCTCTCGGCCGGACTGGCGGGCGCAGCGCGCGGTCGAGGACCTCGCCGACCGCGCGGCCGGCTACGGGATGCCCGGCGAGATCGTCGACGGGAACGACCTGCTCGCGGTCGAGGCCGCGGTCGCACGAGCGCTCGAGCGGGCGCGCGAGGGAGCCGGCCCGACGTTCCTCGAGATGAAGACGTTCCGGCGAATGCAGCACTCGATGCGCGCCAACCTCCCCGACGTCCGCGACCCGGCGCTCGTCGAGGAGTGGGAGGCTCGTGACCCGCTCCCACGCCTCGAGCGGCTGCTCCGCGAGCTCGGCGAGCTGGACGATGACAGCGTCGACGCCGTCCTTCGCGGCGTCGAGCACGACGTCGAGCTGGCGGTACGAACCGCCCTCGCGGACGAAGACGCGACGCCCGACGACCTGCTGCCCGCCGTGTTCGGCCCCAGGCGGAGCTACCCGCCGCCGGCCCCCGAGACGGAGCGGACGCTCGGCTTCGTCGCGGCGATCCGCGAGGCGCTCGACCTCGAGCTCGAGGCCGACCCGAACGTGATCGTGATCGGTGAGGACATCGGCAAGGTCGGCGGGCTGTTCCGCGCGACGGAGGGGCTCTACGAGCGCTACGGCTCCGAGCGCATTCGCGACACGCCGCTGACCGAGAGCGGCTTCGTCGGCTGCGGGATCGGCGCGGCGCTCACCGGGCTGCGGCCGGTCGTCGAGCTGCAGTTCTCGGACTTCTCCGGCGTCGCCTTCGACCAGATCATGAACCAGGCCGCGAAGCTCCGGTTCATGATGGGCGGCGCGCCGAGCATCCCGCTCGTGATCCGGATGGTCTCGGGCGGAGGCGTCCGGCTCGGAGCGCAGCACTCGCAGAGCCTGGAGGCGCTCTTCGCCCACATCCCGGGGCTCGTCGTCGCCATGCCCTCCACGCCCCACGACGCCAAGGGCTTGCTCTCGGCCGCGATCCGCGGGGACGACCCGGTCATCTTCCTCGAACAGAAGCTCCTCTTCTTCGGCGACGAAGTGCCCGTGCCGGCGGAGCGCTATGCGATCGAGCTCGGCGTCGGCCGGGTGGCGCGCGAGGGGACGGACGTGACGGTCGTCGCCCTCGGCGCGCTCGTGCCGCAGGCGCTGCGGGCGGCGCACCAGCTCGAGCAGGAAGGCGTGAGCGTCGAGGTCGTCGACCCGCGCACGCTCGTCCCGCTCGACACTGAGCTGATCGTCGCGTCGGTGGCGAAGACGCACCGGCTCGTGGTCGCCCACGAGGCGGTCCGGTTCGGCGGCTTCGGCTCCGAGATCGCGGCGCACGTGGCCGAGCACTGCTTCTGGGATCTCGACGCGCCCGTCAGGCGCGTCGGCGCCGCCTCCCACCCGATCCCGTACCAGAAGGATCTCGAGGCGGCGACGCTGCCGGGGCACGTTGAGATCGTCGCGGCGGTTCGCGCGCTGGCCTCGGGCTGACCTCCGGCGGCGCGCTCTTCTCGGTTGTCTGGAGGATGACGGCGGCGGTCACGACCGCTCCCCCGACGATCGTCATCGCGGCGGGCGTCTCCCCGACCGCCACCCACGCCCAGAACGGGCCCAACACGACCTCCAGCAGCGTGATCAGCGCCACTTCGGACGCGACGATCAGCCGAGCGCCCATCGTGAAGAGGACGAGTCCGAGGCCCATCTGGCCGACCCCGAGCAGGATGAGCAGGAGCAGGTCGCGCTCGCCCACGGTCGCCGGATGGGAGAAGGGGGCGACGACGAGGACCACCAGCAGCTGGGAGAGGCAGATCGCCGGCGCCATCGAGATGTCGCGCCGGTGCCGCGTGATCACGATGCTGCCGGCGAAGGCGAGCGTCATCAGGAGCGAGAAGCCGATGCCGAGCGTCCCACCGGTGCCCGGGCCGCCGATCATGAGAGCCACGCCGAGAACCGCGATCGCCATCGCGGCCGCTGCTCTACGCGTGATCCGCTCGCGCAGGACGATCCAGGCGAGGAGCGCCGCGGCGATCGGGGAGACCGCCTGCAGGAAGAGCACGTTGGCGACGGTCGAGTGGTTGAGGGCGACGATGAACGAGCCCGACGCGAACGCCGTGGTGACGGCGACGCCGAGACCGGCCACGCCCATCGTGCGGAAGGCGGCGATCGTCCGACCGCGGTTCCGGAACGCGACGAAGAGCGCAATCGCGACGAAGGCGAAGAACGCGCGCCCCGCGAGCTGCGTCGGCGTGTCGACCGAGAGCTCGCGCTGCAGGCCTCCTGCGGTCGACCACGCGATCGCCGCGGCGGCGATGTAGAGCTGCCCGCGGCGCCGGGCGCGTCGTGCGGCCTCGGTCGGAATCAGTCCTTCTTGCCGGGGTTCAGCAGCCCCTTGGGGTCGAACGCGGACTTGATCGACCGGTGCAGCGCGACCGCCGCCGGGCTCCACTGGCGCTCGAGCCGGCCGCCCTTCACGATTCCGAGCCCGTGCTCGCCCGAGATGCTGCCGCCGAGCCGCACGGCGAGGTCGAACAGCTCCTCGGCCGCCTCCTCCGCCCGGCCGCGCTCGGCCTCGTCGCCGGGATCGATCAGGAACGTGGAGTGGAGGTTGCCGTCGCCCGCATGCCCCCAGCTGCACGCTGCGAGCCCGTGCCGCTCGCCGATCGCCAGCGTCTCCGCGATCGCCTCGGGAAGGCGGTCGAACGGGACGACGATGTCCTCGCTCACCTTCCCGCCGCGCTCGACCTGAACGGCGAGCGAGACGCCGTCGCGCCAGCGCCAGAGCGCTGCGATCTCGGCGGCGGTCTCCGGCGCCCACACCGAGAGCGCGTCCTCGCCGAGGACCTCCAGCGCCGACGCGCGCAGCCGGGCCACCTCCTCGGGCGAGCCGTCGACCTCGGCCAGCACGAGGAACCCCTGTCCAAGCGGCACGGGGAAGGAGTCGACCGACCGGCGCAGCGTCTCCGCGTCGAGGTACTCGAGCGCGGCCACCGACAGGCCGCTGCCGAGCACGCGCGCGAGAGCCTCTCCTCCGGTGGCCGTGTCCGCGTGCAGCGAGACGATCGGCGCGACCGCCTCCGGAGCGGGCATCAGGTTCAACCAGACCGAGGTGACGACGCCGAGCGTCCCCTCGGAGCCGACGAGCAGGCTCTTGAGGTCGTAGCCGGCGACGTCCTTGCGAATCGCGCCGCCCACCGCGATCAGCTCGCCCGGAGCGACGACCGCCTCGACACCGGTGACCCAGTCGCCGGTGACGCCGTACTTGAAGGCGTGCGGGCCACCCGCGTTCGTCGCGACGTTGCCGCCGATCTGCGACTGCTCGGCCGCGCCGGGATCGGGCGGGAAGAGCAGGCCGTTCTCGCGGGCGCGCCTGCGCACGTCTGCGGTCGTCACCCCGGCCTCGACCTCCATCCGCCAGAGGAGCGGGTCGAGCGAGCGCACACTGCGCAGCCGCTCGAGCCCGAGCACGATGCCGCCGAACGGGACCGCACCGCCCGCGAAGCCGGTGCCGCCACCTCGGGGCGTGATCGGGACGTCGTGGTCGTAGCACCACGCGACGACCTCCGCGACCTCGGCGGCGGTCCTCGGCAGCACGACCGCGTCCGCGTGCCCTCGCAGCCCGCGCGCCTCCGTCGCGTCGGAGAGATAGGCCGCGGGGACGTCGTCGAGCACGAGGGCGTCCCCGAACCGGGCGCGCAGGTCCTTCGCCGGCGACGCGGCCGGCACGCTCACCCGCGGCGGACGGGATTCGTCAGCGAGCCGATCCCTTCGATCTCGACCGTCACCTCGTCGCCGTCGGCGAGGTAGACGGGCGGCTTGCGCCCGAGCCCCACGCCCGCCGGCGTCCCCGTCAGGATCAGATCGCCCGGGTCGAGCGTGATCCCGTCGCTGATGAACGCGATCACCTCGGCGACCGTGAAGACCATCTGTGCGGTCGAGGAGTCCTGGACGACGTCGCCGTTGAGCAGGCAGCGGATGCGGAGGCTTTGCGGATCCGGCACCTCGGCCGCAGGAACGATCGGCCCGACCGGCCCGAACGTGTCGAAGGACTTCCCGCGCGTCCACTGGCCGTCGGCGAACTGGATGTCCCGCGCGCTCACCTCGTTGGCGCAGAGGTAGCCGGCGACGTGGTCGAGCGCGTCGGCCACGGCGACGCGCGACGCGCGGGTCCCGATCACAACGCCAAGCTCAGCCTCGTAGTCGACGTCCTGCGCCTGCGCCGGGAGCACGATCGGCTCGCCCGGGCCGATCAGCGAGTTCGGCCACTTGGCGAAGAGGAGTGGCCGCTCGGGCAGCTCCATCCCGGACTCCTCCGCATGGTCGCGGTAGTTGAGTCCGACGCACACGATCTTGCCCGGGCGGGCGAACGGCAGGCCGTTATCCGGCATCAACACTCCTCTCGTCGGTGAAGATCTTGCCGGGATTGAGGATCCCGTTCGGGTCGAAGACTCGCTTGATCTGGCGCATCAGCGGCAGCAGATCGCCGTGCTCGAGCTCCAGCGCCGCGATCTTGCCCTGGCCGATCCCGTGCTCGCCCGTGCAGGTGCCACCGCGCGCGAGCGCGTCGACGACCAGCCGCTCGACGAGCTCGTCCGCGAGCGCCAGCTCGGCCGGGTCGTTGGGATCGAGCTGGAGGCTGACGTGGACGTTGCCGTCGCCGGCGTGGCCGAGGATTGCCGCATCGAGGCCGAGCCGCTCCACCTCCGCCCGCGCGAATGTGACCGCGCCCGCCAGCTCGGAGACCGGGACGCACGTGTCCGTGGCACGTTCGTGCCTGCCCGGCGAGGCCGCGGCCGCCGCGTAGGCAGCGTCGTGCCGCGCCGCCCACAGCCGCGCTCTGCCGTCGGCGTCGCGCTCGTCGACGATCTCCGTGGCGCCCTCCGCCTCTGCCAGCTCGCGCACGAGCAAGAGGTCGGCCTCGACGGTGGCCTCCGAGCCTGCCGCCTCGACGAGCAGGCAGGGGCCTTCCGGATAGTTCGAGCCCCGGTAGGCGTTGATCGCCGCGAGCGTCCAGGCATCGAGCAGCTCGAGCCGGGTGACGGCCGAGCCTGCTGCGACTGCGGCCGCCGCGGTCCGACACGCCGCGTCGATCGTCGGGAAGGAGATGCGCTGCGCGACGACGTGCTCCGGGATGCCGTACAGCCGGAGGCGCACCTCGGTGATCACCGCCAGCGTCCCCTCGGAGCCGACCAGCAGGCTCGTCAGGTCGTAGCCCGCCGAGGTCTTCGGCGCGCGGCTCCCCGTCCGGACGATCGTCCCGTCGGCGAGCACCGCCTCGAGCGCGAGCACGTTGGCGCGCATCTTCCCGTAGCGGATCGTCGTCGTCCCGGCCGCGTTCGTCGCGGCCATGCCACCGAGTGTCGCGTCGGCGCCTGGATCGACCGGGAAGAAAAGCCCGTGCTCCCCCGCCGCCCGTTCGAGCTGTGTCCGCGTCACTCCCGCCTGGACGGTGGCGGTCAGGTCCCCAGGCGCGATCTCGAGGATCCGGTTCAGGCGCGAGAGGTCGAGGCTGATGCCGCCGCGCGTCGGAATCACGTGGCCTTCGAGGCTCGATCCGGCGCCGAACGGCGTCACGGCCACCTGACGCTCGTTCGCCAGCGCGAGCACCCGCGAGACGTCGTCGGTCGAGGCCGGGTAGACCACCAGGTCCGGGCGCCGAGGCGTGTGAAAGGTGATGTCGGCTCCGTGGAGGTCGCGCTCGGAATCGCCGTCGGAGACACGCGCCTCCCCGCCGAGCACCTCCGCAAGGGCGTCCCGGAGCTCCTGGGCCGCGACCGTCACGCGAACTCGACCTCGGAAGGGAGCCCGGGAGCGACGCTCTCGACCGCCCAGCGCAGGCTGTCGTGGACGCCGCGCTCGGCGGCGGCGCCGTCGTTCGCCTCGCAGTCCGCGAAGAAGGCGGAGTAGCGGTCGAGCGAGTCCTGGAACCGTTGCGCCGTCGAGAGCACGAGGCGGTTGTACCGCTCCGAGCGCCGGTAGAGGCGCTCGACCTCCTCGACGAGCCGGTTGCGCCCGCTCGCGCGGTAGCACGTGCCGTAGAACTCCCAGCGCAGCGCGAGGTAGCTGTCGACGTCCTGTGCGGCTGCCGCGCGCTCGAGCCGCGTCAGCGTCGAGCGCATCGCCGCGCGCTCGGACTCTCCCACGGCCTCCGCCCCCAGCCGTGCCGCCAGCCCCTCCAGTCCGAGGCGCGCCGCGTAGATCTCCTCGAAGTCCTCCCGCGTCAGCCGGCTGACGAAGGCGCGCCCCGTCGGGCCGACGGCGACGAAGCCCTCGCGCTGCAGCGTCCCGAGGCTCGCCCGGACCGGTGTCTGCGAGACGCCGAGCTGCAGGGCGAGATCGCGCTGGACGAGCTGCGTGCCCTCCGGGAGCTGGCCGGACACGATCAGCGCGCGCAACGACTGCGCGACGCGCTGCTCGATCGACTCCCGCTCCTCGAGCGGCGCGATCGCGGTTGTGCCGGGACCTTCCATTCGCCGTCAGTCTCGTTTACGCTCGCCCTCGACGCAACATGAAATCGCAAATTTCATCGTGAGAGCGCCTGAAACCCGGGTCGGCGTCGACGTCGGCGGCACGTTCACCGACGTGATCCTGCACGGCGCCGACGGCCGGGTCGTGCTGCGGAAGCTGCTCTCGACGCCGCCGAGCTACGACCGCGCGGTCGTAGAAGCCGTCGGCGGGCTCTCCACCGCAGACGCAGGAGTAGTCGCCGAAGTCGTCCACGGAACGACGGTCGCGACGAACGCCGTGCTCGAGCGGCGCGGCAGCCTGACCGCCCTCGTCACGACCGCCGGCTTCCGGGACGTGCTCGAGCTGCGCCGGCTGCGAATCCCGCACATGTACGACCCCTTCTGGCGCAAGCCGCCGCCGCTCGTCGAGCGTCACCTTCGCTTCGAGCTGAACGAGCGCGTCGCGGCCGACGGGACGATCGTGCGCCGACTGGACGCGGAGGAGTGCCGCACGCTCGCCGCTCGGCTGCGCGAGAAGGGCGTCGAGTCGGTGGCGGTCTGCTTCCTCCACTCCTACCTCTACCCCGAGCACGAGCAGCGCTTCGGTGCGATCCTGGCCGAGGAGCTGCCCGAGGCGAACGTCTCCCTCTCGAGCGAGATCCTGCGCGAGCAGCGGGAGTACGAGCGCTCGGCGACGACGGTCGTGAACGCGTACGTGCGACCGCTGATGGCGTCGTATCTCGACCGGATCCGGACGGGCCTCGACGACATCGGCCTCGACGGGCCGCTGCAGATCATGCAGTCGTCCGGGGGCGTCATGACGGCGGAGGACGCGAAAGAGCGACCGGTCTTCGCGCTCGAGTCGGGTCCCGCGGCCGGCGTCGTCGCGGCTCGGGGGATGGGCGAGCGGCTCGGGATCGGCAACCTGCTCGCGTTCGACATGGGCGGCACGACCGCAAAGGCGTCGCTGATCGAGGACGGCGCGATCTCGCGCGGCCGCGAATACGAGGTCGGCGGCGCGATGTCGGCCGGCAGCCGGTTGATCCGCGGCGCCGGCGAGCTGCTGCGGATCCCGACGATCGACATCGCCGAGGTCGGGGCCGGCGGCGGCAGCATCGCCTGGATCGACCCGGCCGGCGGCCTCCAGGTCGGCCCGCGGAGCGCGGGCGCCGACCCGGGCCCCGCCTGCTACGGGCGCGGCGGCGTCGAGCCGACCGTCACCGACGCGAACGTCGTGCTCGGCTACATGCCCGCGGTGACCGTCGCCGACGGCCAGGTGTCGATCTCGGCCGAGCTCGCGGAGCAGGCGGTGCTGCGCGTCGCCGAGCCGCTCGGCCTCACGTTGCTCGAGGCGGCGAGCGGGATCCACCGGATCGCGAACGCGCGGATGACGCGCGCGCTCAGGAGCGTCTCGTCCGAGAAGGGGCGCGACCCGCGCGACTTCGCCCTGATCGCCTACGGCGGCGCCGGGCCGATCCACGCCGTCGGGCTGGCGGAGGATCTCGGGATGCGGACGGTGCTCGTGCCGGCGGTCGCCGGCCTGTTCAGCGCCGTCGGCCTCCTCTTCGCGCGGCCCGAGTTCCACGAGGTGCGGACGTGCACCCTCGACGTCGACGCGGTCGATCCCGCCGCCCTCGTCGGGCTCTACGCCGAGCTGGAGGACAGCCTCGCCGGCGCGCTCGCCGGGAGGTCGCAGGTCGAGTGGGCGCGCACGGCCGACCTCCGCTACGGCGGCCAGAGCTGGGAGGTCGAGGTCGGCGTCCCGGCGGGGCCGATCGACACCGGGGCGCTCGCCGCGCTGCGCGCGCGCTTCGAGGACGAACACGAGCGCCTCTACGGCGTCAAGGATCGCGCGGGCTCGCCGGTCGAGATCCGCGCCGTGCGGCTCGCGGCGCTCGGCGAGGCCGCGGAGACGCGCTCGTTCCGGGTCGACGGCGTCGGCACGGCCGGCTCGAACGGCGCCACTCGCCAGATCGACGGCACCGCCGTGCCGGTGCGGACGCGGTCCTCCGTCGGCGAGGTGCTCGAGCCCGGCCCCCTGCTCGTGGACGAGTACGACACGACCGTCGTCGTCCCGCCCGGGTGGTCCGCCCGGCGCGACGCCGCGACCGGGACGCTCGTCCTGGAGCGCGATGGCGACTAAGGTCCGCGTCGACCCGGTCACGCTCCAGATCGTCGGCAACGCGCTCGCGTCGATGGCGGACGAGATGGCGACGACGATCTGCCGGACCGCCCACTCGACCGTCGTCCGCGACGGGATGGACTTCTCGGCCGTCGTCTGCGACGGCAAGGGCCGAACGGTCGCGCAGGCCGTCAGCGTGCCCTTCCACCTCGGCTCGATCCCGGCGGCGATGGAGACGCTGCTCGGCCACTACGGCGACCGGATCCTCCCCGGGGACGTGTACGTGCTGAACGACCCGTTCGACGGCGGCATGCACCTGCAGGACATCTTCGTCTTCAAGCCCGTGCACCTCGGCGACGAGCTGATCGGCTTCACGTGCACGACGGCGCATCACGGCGACGTCGGCGGCAGGCTGCCGGGCTCGAGCGCCTGCGACAACACCGAGATCTTCCAGGAGGGGATCCGGATGCCCTGGCTGCGCCTCTACGCCGAAGGCGAGCCGGTCGAGGACGTCTTCAAGCTGATCGAGGCAAACGTGCGGATCCCGCGGATGACCTTCGGCGACCTGGGCGCGCAGGTCGCCGCCTGCTCGGTCGCGGAGCGCGCGCTGGTCGCGCTCGCCGAGCGGCACGGCACGGAGCCGCTCGCGGAGCTGATGGACGCGCTGATCGACTACACCGAGCGGCTCGTCCGCCAGGAGATCGCGTCCTGGCCCGACGGGACCGCCTCGTTCACCGACTACCTCGGCTCGGACGGCGTCGACGTCTGCGACGTGCCGATCACGGCTCACGTGACGATCGCCGGCGACGAGATCACCGCCGACCTGTCCGACTCGGCGCCGATGGTCCGCGGCTCGCTGAACAGCACGCGCTCGTTCGTCCAGGCCTGCGTCTACCAGGCGGTGCGCTCGGCGCTGACCGTCGAGGTGCCGAACACGGCCGGCGCGTTCCGGCCGGTCCACGTCGTCACGAAGCCGGGCACGATCGCCGACGTCGTCATGCCCGGCGCTTCCTCGATGCGGGGCGTGACCGGTTTCCGCGTGCTCGACGCCGTCAATGGTGCGCTCGCGCAGCTGCTCCCCGACCGCGTCGCCGCCGCCGGCGAGGGCGGCAACACGCTTGCGATCTTCGGCGCCGAACGCCCGGACGGCGAGCGCTTCATCTTCTACGAGCTGATCGTCGGTACGTGGGGCGGGACGCCGGAGGCCGACGGCAACGACGGCCTCACGAACCCCGCGAGCCTCGCCGCAAACATCCCGATCGAGGTCGCCGAGTCGGAATACCCGATCGTCGTCGAGCGGTACGGGCTCGTCCCGGACTCCGGCGGTGCCGGCCGCCACCGAGGCGGGCTCGCGGTCGAGCGGGTCTGGCGCTGTCTCACTCCGCGCACCTCGCTGATCGTCCGCTCCGACCGGGCCAAGCACGCGCCCTACGGGCTCGCGGGCGGCGGGCCGGGCGCGCTCGCGGCCAACGTGCTCGTGCATCCGGACGGCGGGGAGGAAATCCTGCCGCCGATGTTCTCGATCGAGATCGGCGCGGACGACGTCTACGAGCACCGGACGGCGGGCGGTGGCGGCTGGGGCGACCCGCGGCAACGCGATCCGGCCGCGGTCGCAGAGGACGTGCTGAACGAGAAGGTCAGCCGCGAGGCGGCACGGGAGCTCTACGGGGTCGAGCTCCCGTGAAGATCACCAGCGTCACCGCGACGCCGATCGCGCTCCCGCTCGAGCGGCCGTTCCACTGGCGCTCAGGCGTCCAGGCCGGCGTCAACCTCGTCCTCTTCGCAGTCGCGACGGACGAGGGGGTCACCGGCTACGGCGAGTCGATCTGCGAGGACCCAGCTGCGGTCGAGTCATACGGCCGCCTGATGGCGCGTTCCTTCGTCGGCCGCTCGCCCGGCGAGATCGAGTCGATCCTCGGCGGGCTCTGGCGCGACGGCCGCTGGCGCGTCATCCCCCGCTTCTCGCTCCAGATCCTGAGCGGGCTCGAGTCGGCGTGCTGGGACGCGCTCGGCAAGGGGCTCGGTGTGCCGGCGTCGACGTTCCTCGGCGGGCGCGTCAACGACGACGTCGACTTCATGGCCTTCCCGCAGGGCGACACGGCGGAGGAGCTCGCGCACGACGCGGCCGCGCTCGCGGCCGAGGGTCACCGCGTCGTCTACATCAAGGTGGGTCGGGCGCAGCGCGACGACGCGGACGTCGTGGGCGCGGTGCGCGACGCGATCGGGCCGGAGCCGCTCCTGCGCGTCGACCCGAACGAGGCCTGGGACGTGCCCGGGGCGGTCGACGCGATCCGGCGCCTCGAGGAGTTCGACCTGGACTGGGTCGAGCAGCCGGTGCCCGCCGGCAACGTCGCCGGGCTCGCCTGGGTGCGCCGCTCCGTCGAGACGAAGATCGCCGCCGACCAGGCCGTGCACACGACCGCCGAGCTCCGCACCGTCCTCGAGCACGAGGCGGCGGACGCGATCGTGCTCGGCAGCCACGAGTCGGGCGGTCTCTGGCGGTGGCGGCAGATGGCGTACCTCGCCGAGTCGTACGGGATCCCGATGAACCGGCACGCGTGCCCCGAGAGCGCGATCTCGACCTTCGCGGCCCTGCAGGTGATGGGCTGCCTCCCGAACCAGACGCTCGGGAGCCAGGTCATGCACCACCTCGTCACCGAGCAGCTCGTGACGACCCCGATTGAGAACAGAGGCGGGCGCGTGACCGTGCCGACCGCGCCGGGTCTCGGCTTCGAGATCGACCTGGACGCGGTCGAGCGGGCGCGGGAGCGCTACGAGCAGCAGGGGCCGTATTGATGGACCCGATCAGCTTCGAAGTGATCCGAAACGCGCTCGTGGCGGCGACCGACGAGATGGTGCTGACGCTCCGGCGCAGCGCCTACTCGACGAACATCAAGACGCGCTCGGACTTCTCGTGCGCGTTCTTCGACGCGGAGCTCCGCGCGGTCGCGCAGGGCTTCACCCAGCCCGTCCACCTCGGCTCGATGGTCGAGCAGGTGCCGCGCGCGATTCTCGACTACGGCCCCGAGAACCTCGGGCCGGGCGACGTGATCATCACGAACGAGCCCTTCCCGAGCGGCGTCCACCTGAACGACATCAGCCTCATCTCCCCGGTCCACCACGACGGGCGGCTGCTGGGGTACGTCGCGAACCTCGCACACCATGTCGACGTCGGCGGCGGCGCGCCCGCGTCGATCGGAGCGTTCCGGGAGGTCTTCCAGGAGGGCGTGATCATCCCGCCCGTCAAGGTCGTCGAAGACGGCCGGATCGTCCGCGACGTCTTCGACCTGATCCTCGCGCAGATCCGCTCCAAGCACGAGACCGCCGGCGACTTCCGCGCCCAGATCGCCGCCAACGCGACGGGGGTCCGCAGGCTCCAGGCACTCGCCGGCCGCCACGGGCTGGAGACGGTCGTGGGCACGATGCGCGAGCTGCTCGACTACACCGAGCGGCGCACGCGTGCCGAGATCGGCGCCCTCCCGCACGGCGTCTACGAGGCGGAGGGCACGGTCGACGTGGACGGGTACACGGACGAGCCGGTGCTGCTGAAGGCGCGGATCGAGATCACCGCCGAAGGCGTCGCCTTCGACCTGAGCGGCTCCGACCCGCAGCGGCGCGCGCCGGTCAACTCCACCTACGCGCAGACATTCTCGGCCTGCGCGTACGCCGTCAAGTGCCTGATCGACCCCGACCTCCCGTGAACGACGGCTTCTACCGCGTCGTCAGCCTCCACGCACCCGAGGGGACGGTGACGAACTGCACCTGGCCGAGCCCGGTCGTCGGCGGCTGGGAGACACAGACGCGGCTCGTCGACGTGATCTTCCGGGCGCTGCTGCCGTCGCTGCCTGAGCGGCTCCCCGCAGGCACGAAGGCGATGATGTGCCACGCGGGCTTCGGCGGTGTCGACGCGCAGACGAACGAGTACTACTGCTTCCTCGAGACGTTCGGAGGCGGGTACGGCGGCCGCTTCGCCAGCGACGGGCCGGACGCCGTGCAGACGCACGGTCAGAACACCGAGAACGCGCCAATCGAGGAGACCGAGCTGAACTATCCGGTGCGGATCGCGCGCCTGTCGCTGGTCGAGGACTCGGACGGGCCCGGGCGCTTCCGCGGCGGCCTCGGCCTGCGCAAGGACTTCGTCTTCGACCGTGCGACGACGTTCACGGTGCTCGCCGACCGCACCCTCGCCGGCCCGGCGGGCGCGTTCGGCGGTCGTGCCGGGAAGCCGGCGGAGTACGTGCTGATCCGCGGCGGCGCCGAGACGCAGCTCGGCGCGAAGACGACGATCGAGGTCCAGCCGGGCGACACGGTCAGCTTTCGCACCTGCGGCGGCGGCGGCTACGGGCCGCCGCTGGAACGCGACCGCGAGCTCGTCGCCCGGGACGTCCGCGAGGGGAAAGTCAGTGCCGAGCGCGCGCGTGTGGAGTACGGATGGCAGCTGTAGACCCAATCTCCTTCGAGGTGATCCGGAACGCGCTCGTCGCGGCGACCGACGAGATGGCGCTCGCCCTGAAGCGGAGCGCGTACTCGACGAACATCAAGACGCGCTCCGACTTCTCCTGCGCGTTCTTCGACGCGCAGCTGCGCTCGGTCGCGCAGGGCTTCTCGCAGCCGGTGCACCTCGGCTCGATGGCCGAGCAGGTGCCGAAGGCCGTGCGCACGTACGGCGCCGAGAACCTCGGCCCCGGCGACGTCCTCGTCACGAACGACCCGCATCCGAGCGGCGTCCACCTGAACGACGTCAGCCTGATCTCGCCCGTTCACCATGAGGGCGAGCTGATCGGCTACGTCGCGAACCTGGCGCACCACGTCGACGTCGGCGGCGGCGCGCCCGCGTCGATCGGGGCGTTCCAGGAGGTCTTCCAGGAAGGCGTGATCGTGCCGCCGGTCAAGCTCGTCGCGAACGGCGTCATCGTCAAGGACGTCTTCAAGCTGATCCTGGCCCAGATCCGGTCGAAGCACGAGACGGCCGGCGACTTCCGGGCGCAGATCGCCGCGAATGCGACGGGCGTGCGCCGCGTGACCGCGCTCGTCGACCGCCACGGACGAGAGACGATCCTCGCGACGATGGCGGAGCTGCTCGAGTACACCGAGCGGCGGACGCGGGCGGAGATCGCTCGGCTGCCCGCGGGCGTCTACGAGGCGGAGGGCTTCGTCGACAACGACGGCTACACGGACGACCCGGTTCGCCTGCACGTGCGCGTCGAGATCGGGGCCGACGGCGTTCACTTCGACACGACCGGCTCGGACGCCCAACGGCGCGCACCCGTCAACTCGACCTACGCGATGTCGTTCTCGGCCTGCGCCTACGCGCTCAAGTGCCTGATCGACCCCGACCTGCCCGTCAACGACGGCTTCTACCGGCTCGTCCACCTGGACGCCCCGCCGGGGACGGTCACGAACTGCACCTGGCCTGCGCCGGTCGTCGGCGGCTGGGAGACGCACGCGCGCCTGATCGAGGTGATCGTGCGGGCGCTGCTGCCGGCGTTCCCCGAGCGGCTCCCCGCGGGGACGAAGGGGATGATGTGCCAGGCGGGCTTCGGCTCGCTGGACGTCGCGGCCGGCAGGTACACGTGCTTCTACGACACGTTCGCGGGCGGCTACGGCGGCCGCTACGCGAGCGACGGGCCCGACGCGGTCCAGTCGCACAGCCAGAACACGGAGAACGCCCCGATCGAGGAGACCGAGCTCAACTACCCGGTGCACATCAACCGGCTCTCGCTCGTCGAGGACTCGGAAGGGCCGGGACGCTTCCGCGGCGGCCTCGGGCTCCGCAAGGACTACCGCTTCGACCTGCACACGACCTTCACCGTGCTCGCCGACCGCGACAGGGCCGGGCCGTGGGGGGCGTTCGGCGGCCACACCGGGCGGACCGCCGAGTACGTGCACGTCCGCGACGGCGTCGAGACGAGGCTGTCGTCCAAGACGACGCTCGATCTCGTCCCGGGGGACGTGATCAGCGTCCGCACCTGCGGCGGCGGCGGCTACGGGCCGCCCGAGGAACGAGAGCCCGAGCGGGTGCTGCGCGACGTGCTCGAGGGTAAGGTGAGCGCCGAGCGGGCGCGCGACATCTACCGCGTCGCGATCTCCGACCGGCGGCTCGACCAGGCCGCGACCGAGGTGCTCCGCGCATGACCGTGCGCGTGGCCGTCGACATCGGCGGCACCTTCACCGACGCGACCCTGATCGACGAGGAGACGGGCGCGGTCTCGATCGCGAAGGTGCTGACGACGCCGGACGATCCCTCCGAGGGCTTCATGCGCGCCGTCGAGCGCGCGCTCGCCGAGGGCGGCGTGACAGCCGGGCAGGTCGGCTTCGTCGTCCACGCGACGACGGTGGCGACGAACGCGATCATCGAGGGAAAGATCGCGCGCGGCGGCTTCGTCACCACGGAGGGGTTCCGCGACCTGCTCGAGATCGCGCGCCAGGTCCGGCCGTCCCTCTACGACACGCAGTTCGAGAAGGCGAAGCCGCTGGTCCCGCGCGACCGGGCGGTGACGGTCGCCGAGCGGCTCGGCCCCGCGGGCGAGGTGCTGCGGCCGCTCGAGGACGACTCGGTGCGCGCGGCGGCGGCGATCCTCCGGCGCGAGGCCGTCGAGTCCGTCGCCGTCTGCCTGCTCCACGCGTACGTCAACGAGGAGCACGAGCAGCGGGTCGGCGCCATCCTCGCCGAGGAGCTGCCCGGCGTTCCGATCTCGCTGTCCGCCGAGGTGGCGCCGGAGTTCCGCGAGTACCTGCGCGCCTCGACCACCGTGATCAACGCCGTCATCCGCCCGGTCGTCGAGCGCTACCTCGAGCGGATCGAAGGCCGCCTCGCCGACGCGGGCGTGCGGGCGAAGCTGCTCGTGATGCAGTCGAGCGGCGGCGTCTTCAGCTCGGAGGCCGCGCGCGGACGGCCGGTGTTCATGGTCGAGTCGGGCCCCGCCGCGGGCGTGATCGCCTCCGCGCACCTCGGCGAGACGCTCGAGCGGCCGGACATCCTCTCCTTCGACATGGGCGGCACGACCGCCAAGGTCGGGCTGATCCAGGACGGCCAGCCGTCGGTGACGAAGAACTACAACGTCGGCGGGCACGCGGGCGCAGGGATCGGCGGCATGTCCCTCTCCGGCTATCCCGTGCGCACGCCGGTCGTCGACCTCGTCGAGATCGGCGCCGGCGGAGGCTCGATCGCCTGGGTCGACTCGGGTGGGCTGATGCGCGTCGGCCCTCAGAGCGCAGGCGCCGATCCCGGCCCGGTCTGCTACCGGCGCGGCGGCACCGAGCCGACCGTGACCGACGCCAACGTCGTGCTCGGGCGGCTGAACCCGAGCTATTTCCTCGGCGGGGAGATCGGCCTCGACGTCGAGGGGGCGCGGCGGGCGATCGAGGAGCGGTGCGCGAAGCCGCTCGGGCTCGACGTCGTCGAGGCCGCGAACGGGATCGTCGAGATCGCGAACGCGGCCATGGTCAACGCCCTGCATCTGATCTCGGTCCAGCGCGGCTACGACCCGCGCGACTTCGTGCTCGTCGGCTTCGGCGGGGCGGGGCCCGTGCACGCGAACGCGCTTGCCCGGGACGCCGAGATGCCGACGCTTCTGATCCCGCCCAGCCCCGGCATCTTCTCCGCCACCGGACTGCTGGCCACCGACCTGAAGCTCGACACGGCCGTGACGGTGATGCGCCGCCTCGACGACCTGGACGCCGCCGAGGTCGACGCGAGCTTCGCCGAGCTCGAGGGGGCGGGTCGGAGCGCGCTGGCGCTGGAGGGCCTGGCCGCCGAGGCGATGAGCTTCGTCCGCAAGCTCGACCTCCGCTACGTCGGCCAGAGCTACGAGCTGACGATCCCGGCCGGCGACGGCCTGCGGGAGCGGTTCCACCAGGAGCACGACCGCACGTACGGGTTCAGCGCACCCGAGGAGCCGGTCGAGGTCGTCAGCCTGCGCCTGACGAGCGTGGGCGCGATCACGAAGCCGCCGGCGCGCCCCCTGGCGCAAGGCGGCGCGGCCGAGCCGAAGGAGACGCGGCCGGTGTACTTCGCCGAGACGTCGGGCTTCGTCGACTGCCCCATCTACGACCGCTATGCCCTCCCGGCCGGTGCGACCTTCGAGGGGCCCGCGATCGTGGAGGAGTTCGATTCGACCACCGTCGTCCATCCCGGCTTCGGCGTCCGGGTCGACGACCTCGGCAACCTCGTCATCGAAAGGGAGAGAGCGTGAGCTACGGGATCGTGCTGTCGAAGGACGTGATGGTCGAGATGCGGGACGGCATCCAGCTCGCCACGGACGTCTACCGCCCCGCGCGGGATGGCGAGCTCGTCCCCGGCCGCTACCCGACGATCGTCTGCATGACGCCGTACGACAAGACGGAGCGCCGCTACGTCGAGATCGCCGACTTCTTCGTCCCGCACGGCTACGCGGTCGTGCTCCAGGATCTGCGCGACCGGCACCGCTCGGAGGGCACGAAGCAGTACTTCCACAGTGCGACGCCGCACACCGGCGAGGACGGCTACGACACGATCGAATGGATCGCCGCGCAGCCCTGGAGCAACGGCCGCACGGGGACGGTCGGCAGCTCCTACGCGGGCATCACGCAGGTCCGCACCGCACTCGAGAGCCCGCCGCATCTCACCGCGATCTGGCCGGACGTCACCCCGACCAACACCTTCCAGAACCAGACGCGCGAGGGCGGCGCGATGCAGCTGCACATGTTCTGGGCGCTCTACATCCATGCCGCCGACCACCAGGGCGTGAAGGAGGACTGGGAGAAGCAGCGCGAGGTCTTCGGCGACCTGCAGCGGCTGCGCGAGCTCCTCTGGAACTCGCCCCTGCTGCGCGACGACCTCGCGCTCCGCCACGTGCCGGAGCTCGCCCAGACGCTCGAGGACTACTGCACCCGCGGCGCCTACGACGAGTTCTGGGCCGCGAAGGAGAACGACTTCACGCGCTTCTGGCACGAGCACGCCGACATCCCCGCGACGATGACGACCGGCTGGTACGACCCCTTCCCCCACGCCGACAGCGAGTACTTCGCGGCGATGACGGCGAAGAACGAGGCACCGCAGCGGCTGATCATCGGGCCGTGGAGCCACGTCGGCATGCGGGGCGACGGAACGTGGACGCTCGACGTCGACTACGGGCCGACGTCGGTCTGGGGCGTGCAGCGCTACTTCGAGGAGCAGCTCGACTTCTTCAACCGCTGGCTGCCCGACGACGCGACCGGGCAGCCGGCGGACGAGGCGCCCGTGAAGATCTTCGTGATGGGCGGCGGCAGCGGCCGCAAGACCGAGCTCGGCAAGCTCGACCACGGCGGCCGCTGGCGCGACGAGCAGGAGTGGCCGCTCGCGCGCGCGACCGAGCAGACGCTCCACCTCCACCCCGACGGCTCGCTCCGCGCGGAGGAGCGTGCGGCGGGCGCCGAGCCGCGGCAGTTCACGTACGACCCGGACGACCCCGTCCCGACGATCGGCGGCCTCTACTGCGCCGTCGGCGAGATGCCGTCCGGCGACGCGGAGCTCGAGCCGGCGTGGGCGCGGCTGCTCAACCCGGCGCTCATGCTCCGGAACATCATGATCCCGGGCGCAGCCGACCAGAAGGAGTCGGCCGAGTTCTTCACCGCGCGCGAGCCCTACCAGCGGCTGTCGGAGCGGGCCGACGTGCTCGTCTACCAGACCGAGCCGCTCGAGGCGCCCCTCGAGGTCACGGGCAGGGTCGCGGTCGAGCTCTCGATCTCCTCGAGCGCGGTCGACACGGACTTCACCGCGAAGCTGATCGACGTCTACCCGCCGAATGAGGACTATCCGGAGGGCTACGACATGCTCCTGAACGACACGATCATCCGCACGCGCTACCGCGAGGGCTTCGACCGCGAGGTGCTGATGGAGCCGGGCACGACCTACACGGTGAGGATGCTGCTGCCGCCGACCTCTAACCTCTTCGCGCGCGGCCATCGGATTCGCGTCGACGTCTCCTCGTCGAACTTTCCGCGGCTCGAGCGCAACCCGAACACCGGCGAGCCGATCGGCCGGCACACACATCACGTCGTCGCCGAGCAGACGGTGCACGGCGGCTCGGTGACGCTGCTCGTCATCCCGGCGTGATCGACTGGGTGGCGATCCCTGGCGGGCAGTTTCCGATGGGGATCGATCCCGCCCGCGCATATCCGCCGGACGAGGACGAGACGCCGAAGCGGATCGCCACGGTCGCAGCTTTCCGGATCGGCCGCGTCCCCGTCACCGGGGAGGACGGCGTGCCGGTGACGTATGTCTCGCGAGCCGACGCCGAGGCGTTCTGCGCCGCGAACGGCGTCCGGCTGCCGACCGAGGTCGAATGGGAGGCAGCCGCACGAGGCGGCGACGACAGGCTCTGGCCCTGGGGCGACGAGCTTCCCGACGCGACGCGCGCGACCTTCGGCCGGGGCATCGGCGGGCCGTCGCCGGCCGGGTTGTACCCCGCGGGGGCCGCTCCCTGCGGCGCGCTCGACCTGGCCGGCAACGTCTGGGAGTGGACCGCCGACGGCGCTGCGCGCGGCGGCTCGTACCTGAGCGGGCCGGGAGAGCTGCTCTGCTCGGCCCGGCAGCCGGTGCACCAGTCGGCGCGGGACACCTACGTCGGCTTCCGCGTCGTGGCTGTCAAGCCGCGCTCGGACTTCGACTGGGTCGAGGTGCCGGCCGGCGACTACGTGATCGGCCGCGACCCGGACGAGTCACGTCAACGCGTCGTCGACGTGGACGCCTTCGAGCTCGCGGGGACTCCCGTCACGAACGCGGAGTACGCGGTCTTCGTCGCCGAGAGCGGTGCCGACGCTCCTCCGCACTGGCCGGCGCCGGCCGACCATCCCGTCACCTTCGTCGACTGGCACGAGGCGGCCGCCTTCTGCGCGTGGGCCGGGGGCCGGCTGCCGACGGAGGCCGAGTGGGAGAAGGCCGCCCGCGGCACCGACGGGCGTACGTACCCGTGGGGCGACGCGGAAGACCCGCGCCTCGCCGCGGTCGGCGACGGGATCAAGCACGGCTCCACCTCGCCGGTCGGCTCGCACCCCGACGGTGCCAGTCCGTACGGTCTGCAGGACATGGCCGGGAACGTCTGGGAGTGGACGTCGACGGAGTACCCGCCGGGCGAGCGCGTGCTCCGAGGCGGCTCGTTCGCCAGCCCCGCCCTTGCCTGGGCGCGCTGCACGATGCGCAGCCACAGCCGCCCGGGCCGGCGCCAATCCCACATCGGCTTTCGGGTCGCGAGAGGAGCTGCATGAGCGTCGACGGGAACCGACTGCGGGATCAGACCCTCGAGCTCGTCCGGGTCGAGAGCCCGACCGGCGACACCGCGGAGGTCGCGCGCCTGTATGCGAAGCAGCTCGAGGAGCTCGGGATGGACGTCGAGCTGCTCGACGACCGGTTCCCGCGGACGCCGATCGTCGTCGGGCGGCTGCGAGGCGACCGGCCCGGCCCGACGATTGTTCTCAACGGCCACCTGGACACCGTCCCGATCCCCCACGAGCCGCCGCGGCTCGACGGCGAGACGATCGTCGGGCGCGGGTCTGCGGACATGAAGGGCGCACTCGCCTGCGCCGCCGGGGCGGTGCGGGTCGTCGCCGAGCGCGGGTCGTCGTTCCCCGGCGAGCTCGTGATCGTCGCGATCGGGCTGCACGAGGCGCCGGGCGGCCGCGGCGAGGACCTCTCGCACCTGTTCGAGGAGCGCGGCTTCACCGCCGACTTCGGCGTCGTCTGCGAGCTCGGCGGGCCGACGCTCCCGGTCGCGCACCCGGGCTGCGCGACCTTCGAAGTCACGATTCGCCGCGACGGCATGGTCACGCACGAGCTGCAGACGGCCGCCGGCACGCCCAACCCGATCCTCGTCGCCGCCAAGGTGATCGAGGCGATCCGCGCGCGCACCGAGGAGCTGGCCGCGGCCGAGCACGAGTGGGTCGGCCCGGAGACGTACTTCCTCGGCGAAGTACACGGGGGCGACTTCTACAACCGCCACCCGGTCGAGTGCCGGCTCGTCGGCACGCGCCGCTGGCTGCCCGGGAACACGCTTGCGCAGGTGGAGGCGGAGTTCCTCGCCCTGCTCGAGCCGATCGCATCCGAGTCCGGCTGCGCGATCGACCTCGACCTACGCCTCGTGCGCGGTGCCTACGAGATCGACCCGGACCACCCGCTCGCGGTCGCGCTCCGCGAGGCCTACCGGGAGGTCACGACCCAGGAGCTCCCCCTGGGAGGGGTCAGGCTCGTTGCCGACGGCGCCATGTTCTACGCGGCCGGGATCCCGACCGTCTACCACGGCCCGATGGGAACCGGCGCGCACGGCGACGTCGAGTCGATCGGAGTGGCGGAGCTCGTGCGGGCGACAAGGGTCTATCTCGCGCTGCTGGAGCGTCTCTGGGCCTGACCTACGACGAGCTCTACGGCGGTTTCCGCTGGCGGGTGCCGGCGCAGGCCAACATCGGCGTCGACGTCTGCGAGCGCCATCCGCGCGACGCGCCCGCGATCCTGGTCACCGACGGACGCGAGATCACGCGGCGCGTCACCTTCGGCGAGCTCTCGGGCGACTCGAACCGCCTCGCCAACGCGCTGCGGGCGCGCGGGATCGGCGTGGGCGACCGGGTCGGAATCGCGCTGCCGCAGCGCCCGGAGACCGCGGTCGCGCACATCGCGGTCTACAAGCTCGGCGCGATCGCGGTGCCGCTCTCGACCCGCTTCGGCCCCGACGCGATGGCCGTCCGGCTCGGGGATGCTGATCCCGCCGTCGTGCTCGCCGACCGAGAGCTCGACGACGTCGAGACGATCGACGTGGAACGCGAGCTGCCGGAGCTGCTCGCCGCCGCGTCGGACCGCTTCCAGCCCGTCGCGACCACGGCGGACAACCCGGCGCTGATCGTCTACACCTCGGGCACGACCGGCCCGCCGAAGGGCGCGCTCCTCGCGCACCGCGTCCTGCACGGCCACCTGCCCGGGTTCGAGCTCTCGCACGACTTCTTCCCGCAGCCGGACGACCTGATCTGGTCGCCCGCCGACTGGGCCTGGATGGGCGGCCTCTTCGACGTGCTCATGCCCGGCCTCTACCACGGCCGGCCCGTGCTCGCCTTCCAGACGACGAGGTTCGACCCCGAGCTGGCGTTCGACCTGATCCCCCGGCTCGGCGTTCGCAACGTCTTCATGCCCGCGACCGCGCTCCGGATGATGGCGGCACACGGCGGCCCCCGGCTGGCGCTGCGCACGCTCGCGAGCGGCGGCGAGATGGTCGGCGAGGAGACCGCGGCGTGGTGCTCCGAACGGCTGGGCGCGCGGCTGAACGAGTTCTACGGCCAGACCGAGGCCAACCTGCTGATCGGCAACTGCACCGCCTGGCCCGCGAAGGCCGGCTCGATGGGCAGGGCGTATCCCGGCCACGACGTCCGGCTCGTCGAGGGCGAGGTGACGGTCGGCGTCGAGGGAGACCCGGTCGTCTTCCTCGGCTACTGGCGGAACGAGCAGGCGACGGCGGAGAAGGTGCGGGGCGGCAGGCTGCACACGGGCGACCTGGCCGAGGTCGACGACGAGGGCTACTACCGCTTCGTCGGACGCACGGACGACCTGATCTCGAGCGCCGGACACCGGATCGGCCCCGGTGAGATCGAGGACTGCCTGGTCCGCCACCCGGCCGTGTCGCTGGCGGCGGTGATCGGGATCCCGGACGAGGTCCGCGGCGAGGCGATCAAGGCGTTCGTGGTCGCGGCATCGCCCTCGGACGAGCTCGCCGCCGAGCTGAGAGCTCACGTGCGCGAGCGCCTGGCCGGCTACGAGGTTCCGCGCGAGATCGAGTTCGTCGACGAGCTGCCGCTGACGACCTCCGGCAAGATCCGGCGGAACGAGCTGCGGCGGCGAGAGGCGCTCTAGTCCGCTTCCCAGCCCTCACGGGCCCAGCGCCAGCGCTCTTCGTCCGCGGCGAACACGGGATCGGTCTCCGCGATCTCGCCGAGCCGCCGTGCCGTCCGGTGAACCCCGAGCCCGGCCGGATCGATCTCGACGATCGTGGCGTCGAACGGCGGCTCGATCAATGCGCCCACCGTGAGCTGCAGCAGCGGCCCGGCGTGGGTCGAGCAGCGGGCGTGGATGTGCCCGCTCAGGATGACCTTCGGCCGCGGGTCGCCGACCAGCCGGGCCTCGACGTCGGAGCGGTTCACGAGGTCGCCGGCGTAAGGAAGCCCGGCCGCGGCGACCTTGTAGGCCTCGGACAGGATCGGGAAGTGCGAGGCGACGACCACGAGCGGTGCGCCTTCCGACCACGCGGCGGGCTGCCCGACGTACTGGGGCCGCGCCGGCCCTGCGGCGGCCTCCACACCGGTGAGGGCGACGCCGGCGAGGGCGAGCGGCTCCTCGTACAGGAGCCGGAGCCCGTGCCTCCGAGCCGACGCGGCGAACCCCTCGCCGAGGCGAAGGTCGTGGTTGCCGTTCACCGTCGCGAGCGGAGCGACGTCCGCCGCCGCGAGGCGGCCGAAGGCGTGCTCCAGGTCGCCCGGGTTGGCGAACTGCACGAGGTCGCCGAGCACGAGGATCAGGTCGACCTCTGCCTCGCCGAACCACGCGAGCGCCGCGTCGATGCGCCGGTCGAGCTGCTCGGGCTCGAAGGGGTTGATCCAGCGCGAGCCCGTCGGCTCGAGCTCGCAGTGGAGATCGCTGAGGACGCCGATCCGCATGCTCAGCCGCCCACCGCGGACAGGCGCAGCCGGAGCTCGTCGGTCACCGCCGCAGCGCCGGCGAAGGGAAGACGCGCGTACCCGGGCGCGCCGAAGGCCGCGCCGTCGACGACCGCGATCCCCGCGTCGACGAGCTGCTCCGACGAGAGCCCGCCGAGGTCGAGCCAGAGGAACGGCGTCGCGGGCGGCAGCGCGACACCGAGGATCGGATGGTCGACGACGGCGGCGTGGGCGATGTCCCGGTCGCGGCGGTAGCCCTCGGCGACCTCGTCCAGCCAGGCCTGCGGGCCGTCGAGCGCAGCCGCCGCCGCACGCTGGGCGACCTGGCTGACCCGGATCACGTCCCACTCCAGCTCCCGGAGGCACCGCTCGATCACGGCAGGCTCCGCAGCGACGAAGCCGATCCGCCAGGCGGGCATGGCGAGACTCTTGCCGAGGCTCCGGACGAGAATCACGTTCGGTGCGCCCCAGGCGCTCGCGAGCTCGCCGTCGTGGATGCAGCGCTCGTACGCCTCATCGGTCACCACGGTCAGGCTGTGGCGCGCCGCGAGCACGAGCAGTTCGTCGACCTCCGCTCGCGTCGGCAGCCGGCCGTCGGGGTTGTTCGGGTTCGTCAGGACGAACACCCTCGACCGCGGTGTCACCGCGCGCTCGATCGCGTCCGGATCCCAGCTCGGAACCGGGGCGAGGGTGCCGCCCGCGCGCTCGACCAGGCCGGCGAAGAAGTAGCACGGCGTCGGCACGATCACCTCGTCGCCGGCGTCGAGCAGGGCGCGGAACACCAGGCTGAGCGCATGCATCGCGCCGTTCGTGACCAGGAGCTCCCGCTCCGGATCGGCCGGCGCCGGCAGCGAGCGTGCGATCGCGTCGCGCAACTCGAGCTGACCGCGGCTCGGCGGCGTCACCGCGTGCTCGTCGAGCGCGGCCGCGACCGCGTCGCGCACGTGCGGCGGCAGCGGCGCGGCGACGCTTCCCTTCAGCGGGAGCACGTCCCGGCCGGTGAGCGCTCGCTCGACTGCGATCGACGGCATCTCGTCGCGCCTCACCGGAGGACGCCTCCGGCGCGGACGCCTGTCGGAGCCCCGTCGGCCCAGGCGCGCTCGCCCGCGACCCAGACTCCCGCCACGCCCTCGGCGAGGAGCAACGGCTGTTCGTACGTCGCGGTGTCCATGTAGGCCGCAGGATCCAGCAGAACGAGGTCGGCGCGCTTCCCGACCTCGATCCGGCCGCGATCGGCGAGCCCGAACCGGTCGGCGGCGCGCGCGGTGAGGCGGGCGATCGCCTCCTCCGGCGCCAGCATTCCGTCCTGCAGGCAGAGCCGGCCCAGGAAGCGCGCCGCGCTGCCCGCCACCCGCGGATGCGGGTGGCGACCGAAGATGCCGTCCGAGCCCAGCAGCATCAGCGGGTGCCTGGCGATCTTCCTGACCGCCTCGTCGGAGGCGTAGTGCATGACCATCTGCGCGCCGAGCTCGGACTCGAGCAGCAGCTCCGCGACCGTCTCCACCGCGTCGCCGCCGCGGTCGGCGATGCTGACTCCCTCGACGAGAATCCTGTCCGGCCCGGCCGTCGCGAGCAGGTTCTCCCAGCCCTCGAGACCGTGCTCGACGTCGTGCGCGATCTGCGCGACTGCTTGCGGATCGCGCATCCGCGCAAGCGTGGCCGCCGCTCCGCCCTCCTGCGCCCACGCGGGCAGCAGGCTCGCGAGCAGGGTGCAGCCGGCGCCGTACGGGTATTGATCGAAGCTGAGACCGGCACGCTCGACCTTCTCGAGCAGCGGCTCGATCAGCGCCTCGTCGGCGAACGACTTCAGGTGCGAGAGATGCAGCGAGGCGCCGGAGCGGTGCGAGACCTCGAGCATCTCGTCGATCGCCTCGAGCAGGCCCTCGCCCTCGTTGCGGACGTGCGGGACGATCGGCTTGCCGAACTCCGCCGCCACCTCGGCGACGGCGACGAGCTCATCGGTGTCCGCGTGGGCGCCGGGCAGGTAGACGAGCCCGAACGAGAGATTCGTCGCGCCGGCCTCGAAGCCGGCCCGCACCTCGCGCTGCATCTCCTCCAGCTCCACGCGCGTTGCCGGGCGCCGCTCGCCGCCGATCACGGTGTCGCGTGCTGCGCCGTGGCCGATCGAGGGGACGAGCGAGATCGCCGGTCGCGTCTCGTCGAGTGCGTCGAGATACTCCGCGAGGCTCGTCCAGGGCCACTCCGGCGGACCGGCGCCTTCGAGCGCGCGCAGGTAGTCGCGCCGCTCCTCCCAGCGACCAGGCGCGACGGGCGCCGGCGCGAGCCCGTCCGGGCAGATGACCTGGGTCGTGACGCCCTGGGAGAGCACTTCGAGCAGCAGCGGGTCCTCGTACGACCGGAGCGCGGTGTGCGCGTGCACGTCGATGAAGCCGGGGCAGAGCCAGAGGCCGTCGGCCTCGACGATCTCACCGGACAGCTCGGCCCCGACCGCGGCGATCCTCCCGTCCGCGATGCCGACGTCGACCGCGGCCGGCTCCCCCTCGCCGGGATAGACCGTCGCGCCGCGGATCACGAGCATCAGCGCGCTCCTGCGTCGCGCAGCCAGGCGCGGAGGTAGTCGGCGAACGACGGGCGCACGAGCAGCCTGAAGGTGTGCTCCTCGGGTCGATAGAGAATCACCTGTGCCCGCGCGACCAGCGTCTGCGCGCAGCGGCCGGGCGGGAAGACCGACGGGTGCAGGTCGAGCGCGCAGCCGCGGGCGAGCACGTCGGCGGCACCCTCGCCCGAGAGCTCGAGGCAGATGCGGTTGGCGGAGACGTCCACCGCCGCCGGCTGGTCCGCGTAGTCCGCCTCGCGCCCGCCGAGCACGAGCCACTCGTCCGGCCCCAGCCAGAGCGCGTCGCCGCCCACGGTGTTCGGCCCCACCGGCGGCTCGCCGCGCACGCTGACCTGCGCGTCGAGCTCGACCTCACGCAGGACGGCCGTCACGGCGTGCTCCTTCCGGGTCGTAGAGGACGGAATCGACGATCTCGGCGGCGACGCCGTCGGCGTACACGGTCTCGCCGATTCGCTCCCGGCCGCTCGCGACGAGCGCGAGCGCGAACGGCCGGCCGAGGGCGACGCTGTCGTAGCTCGAAGTGACGTGCCCCAGCATCGCCGTGCTCGTCGGCGCGGCGACGAGCTGCGCGCCCTCCGCGATCCGCTCGACCGGCAGCAGCCCCACGAGCTGCTTGCGGTCGGGGCGAGCGGTGTCGGACCGGGCGAACGAGCGCCTGCCGAGGAAGTCGCCCTTCGTCGTCGAGACGATCCAGCCCATCCCGAGATCCTGCGGCGTCACCGTGCCGTCGGTGTCCTGGCCGACGATCGGATACCCCTTCTCGGCGCGCAGCACGTGCATCGCTTCCGTTCCGTACGGCGTCGCCTCGACCGCCTGCCAGAGCTCGAGGCCGCGGCGACCGTCGACGTTCACCTCGAAGGCGAGCTCGCCCGAAAAGCTGACGCGACAGACGCGCGCCGGGATGCCTGCGACCAGGCCTTCGCGGATCGCCATGAACGGGAAGCTCTCGCGGTCGAGCGGGATCTCGGTCAGCCCGGAGAGGAGCTCGCGCGAGTCGGGGCCGACGACGGCAACCGTCACCCACTGCTCGGTCACCGAGGTCAGCCAGACGCGGAGCTCGGGCCATTCGGTCTGCAGCCACTCCTCCATCCACGCGAGCACGGCCGCGGCGTTGCCGGTCGTCGTCGTGCACACGAACCGCTGCTCGCCGACACGCATGACGACGCCGTCGTCGAAGACCATTCCGTCGGGCGTGCACATGACGGCGTACCGGCACCGGCCGGCCGCGAGCGAGTTGAACGCGTTCGTGTACATGCGGTTGAGGAACTCGACGGCGTCGGCCCCCTGGACGTCGATCTTGCCCAGCGTCGAGGCGTCCATCTTCGCGACCGACTCGCGCGCGGCGGCGCACTCCCGCCGGACGGCTGCGTCCATGTCCTCCCCCTCGCGAGGGAAGAAGCGGGGCCGTTTCCACTGGCCGACGTCCTCGAAGACCGCACCGGCCTCGATGTGCGCCGGGTGGAGCGGCGTCACGCGTACCGGATCGAAGAGCTCGCCGCGGTCGCGACCGGCGAGCAGCGCGAACGAGACCGGCAGGTACGGCGACCTGAACGTCGTCGTCCCGAGCTCGCCCGGGTGCACCTGCAGCAGCTCTGCGGCGACGCGGATCGCGTTCACGTTCGCGAGCTTGCCCTGATCCGAACCGGTGCCGATCGTCGTGTAGCGCTTGACGTGCTCGACGGAGCGAAGTCCGGCGCCGATTGCCCGGCGCACATCCGCGACGGTCGAGTCCCGCTCGAGATCGACGAACATCGCGTTCTCGTCGCCGTCGGGCAGGGAGAAGGCCGGCGCGTCAGGCAACCCCTCTCCGGTGAGGCTGCCGACGCACTCGATCCCGGGCAGCTCACCGTCCGGCACGGGCGCGCCGATCCGGTCGTCCCAGCGGAGGCGGCCGCGCGCCTGGCTCCAGAGGTGGACCCGCGGGCTCCATCCTCCGGACACCGGCGTCGCCCCCGCCGGACGCCCGTACCGCTCGAAGGCGTTCGCGAGCATCAGCCCGGGCGCGTCGTTGTCGGGGAAGATCGCCGGCCGCTCGATCGCGCCGGTCGCGAGCACGATCCGCTTCGCGCGGATCCGCCAGACCCGCCTGCCGTCCTCGACGGCGATCGCGTAGTTGTCGTCGTAGAGCCCGACGACCCAGGTCCCCCGACGGCCGTCGACGTGGTGAACCCGGCCCGACGCCGCCTCGGCGGCTGCGACCCCGGAACGGCCGCGCGCCGACGACGAGCACGTCGCAGTGGGCGTGCACGGTGTCGTAGGGGTGTCGTCGGCGCCGCGACCAGACGACCCTTCCCGGCCAGCGGCTCGGCGACGAGACCGTCCTCGAGCTCGACGAGCGTCGCGCGCAGCATCGGCCTGGCCCCGACCTGCACCAGCGCGTTCGGCTCCTCCTCGCCCGCCGTGTAGACACCCCGCGGGCGGTCGCGATAGAGCGAGCGGAAGCCGCCGAGGACGCCGTTCCGCACCAACGCGGCGGCGAGCGTGTCGCCTGCGCGGCCCTCGTACTCCGTGCCGGCGAACGTGAACCTCATGCGTCCACGATCCGGTGCGTGACCGTGTCGCGGGTCAGCTCGAACCAGCGGCGGCAGCCGTGGGTGTGCACCCAGCGCTCGCGCGATGCGCCCCTCGGGTTGTCGCGGAAGAACAGGAATCTCGCCCACTCCTCGTCGGAGAGCGCTGCCGGGTCGGCCGGGTACGGCACGCCCGCCTGGCCGCCGTACGAGAACTCGGTCTCGTCGCGGTCGCCGCACCACGGGCACGGGATCAGGATCAATGCGCCACCCCCGCGGCGCCGTGCTCGTCGATCAGCGCTCCCGTCGTGAAGCGGTCGAGCGAGAAGGGCGCGTTGAGCTCGTGCGGCTCCCCGTGCGCCAGCGTCCACGCGAAGGCCCAGCCGGAGCCGGGCGTCGCCTTGAAGCCGCCCGTCCCCCAGCCGCAGTTCACGTACAGCCCCTCGACCGGAGTCGGTCCGACGATCGGCGACGCGTCGGGGCACACGTCCACGATCCCGGCCCAGGTGCGCAGCACGCGGGCCTCGGCGAAGATCGGGAACAGCTCGACCGCGGCCGCGAGCTGGTGCTCGATCACGTGGAACGAGCCGCGCTGGGCGTACGAGGTGAACGGGTCGACCCCGGCGCCCATCACGAGCTCGCCCTTGTGAGCCTGGCTGACGTAGACGTGCACCGCGTTCGACATGACGACGGTGTCCAGCACCTGCTCGTACAGCTCCGACACGAGTGCCTGCAACGGGTGCGACTGGATCGGCAGGTCGAGCCCGACCATCTGCGCGAGCACGGTCGAGTGTCCCGCCGCGCACAACCCGATCTTGCCCGCCGCGATCGGCCCCAGTGTCGTCTCCAGAGTCAGGCCGTCGATGCCGGTCACCTCGCAGCCCTGAATCAGGTCGACGCCGAGAGCGTCCGCGGCGCGCGCGTACCCCCACGCGACGTTCTCGTGCCGCGCGATCCCGCCGCGGGGCTGGTAGGTCGCCCCGAGCACCGGGTAGCGCGCCTCCGCCGACACGTTCAGGATCGGACAGGCCTCGGCGACCTGCGCCGGGTCGAGCCACTCGGCGTCGATGCCGTTCAGCCGGTTGGCGCCCACACGCCGCACGGAGGCGCGCACGTCCTGCAGCGTGTGCGCGAGGTTGAGGACACCGCGCTGGGAGAAGAGAAGGTCGTAGTCGAGCTCCTCCTCGAGCCCTTCCCACAACTTCAGCGAGTGCTCGTAGATCGCGGCGCTCTCGTCCCACAGGTAGTTCGACCGGATGATGGTCGTGTTCCGCGTGATGTTTCCGCCCGCCAGCCAGCCCTTCTCCAGCACGGCGACGTCGGTGATCCCGTGGTTTCTGGCCAGGTAGTAGGCCGTGGCGAGGCCGTGCCCCCCAGCGCCGACGATCACGACCTCGTAGGACGACTTCGGGGTCGGACTGCGCCAGAGGAAGGACGGATGTTCGCCGCTCAACGCCGGAGCACCATGCCGGCCCGCTCGCCGGTCAGCTCCCCGTTCGCGAGCGTCGTCACGCCGTTCACGAGCACGTGCCTCATGCCGGCGGGGAGCACGTTCGGCTCGAAGACGGTTCCCCGCTCGGCGAATCCTTGCGGGTCGAAGACGGCGATGTCGGCCCGCGCGCCCTCGCGGAGGACGCCGCGGTCGGAGAGTCCGATCCGCTCGGCGGGCTGACCCGTCAGGCGGTGGACCGCTTCCTCGGGCGTGAGCAGACGCTCGTCGCGGACCATGAAGCGCCAGAACCACGACGCCCACGTGTACGCGCCGTGGAAGAACGAGTCGGCGAGCGCGCCGTCCGGAGCGAGCGTGGTCGCGTCGGAGCCGGGCACGCAGAGCTCATGCGCGAACGCCTCGCGCTGCTGGTCCTCGGAGTAGGCGTGGATGATCACCATCAGCTTGTGCAGCTCGTCGATGCCGTCGAGCAGCAGGTCGTAGACGGCGTCGAGCGGCTCCTGCTTCCGGTCGGCGGCGATCGAGGCGAAGTCGCGGCGGCTCTGCTCCGGCCAGATCTCGTTGTCGAGGAGGACGACGCGCGACCAGTCGTTGCCGGCGCTCAGGATCGAGCGGTGCGGGCGCATCTCGTCGCGCTTCGCCGCATCGCGCAGGATCGCCGCGAGCTCGCCGGGGTCGGCGCCGAGCGCCCAGGCCGGCAGGGCGGCGTAGAGGTTCGTCAGCCCGAAGGTGCGCGTGTGCATGTCGAAGGCGACGTCCTGGCCGGTGGCCCGCGCCGACTCGACCAGCTCGATGCACCGATGGCTCTCCTCGATCCCGTTGCGGGGCACGAGATGCGAGACCTGCAGCCGCACCTCTGCCCGCGCGCCGGTGCGGATCGCCTCCGCCACCGCGTCGGCGGCGCCCTCGTCGCGCCGGCGCGTGTGCGTGGCGTAGAAGGGCGCCGCGCGCGCGAGCGCTGTCAGCTCCTCCTCGCCCGCGGCCTGCTCCTGCGCGTACTCGAGCCCGGTCGAGTAGCCCCAGGCGCCGTGATCGAGCGACTCTCGTAGCAGCACCTGCATCTCTTCCAGCTCGGCCGCGGCCGCCGGCCGGTCTGCGAGGCCGAGCGTCGCCAGCCGTAACTGCCCGTTGGGAACGAGGCTGAGCACGTTCACCGCGGGCCCAGCCGCCTCGAGCTGCTCAAAGTACTCCCCGGCCGAGCTCCACGTGATCGGGAGGTCGTCGGAGTAGCCGTAGATCGCGCGGCGGGCCTGCTGCGGGTCGCGGATCGGGAAGCAGCCGAAGCCGCAGTTGCCGACGACCTCGGTCGTGACGCCCTGGTGGATCGCGCTGACCGCGCGCGGGTCCACCAGCAGCGTGTAATCGGAGTGGCTGTGGATGTCGATGAAGCCGGGCGCGACCGCGAGGCCGGCGGCGTCGACCTCCCGCCCGTTCGGCTCGAGGAAGCCGATCGCGGCGACCCGTCCGTCCTTGACGCCCACGTCCGCGACGCGCGCCTCGGCGCCGGTGCCGTCGTAGACGGTGCCGCTGCGGATGACGAGGTCGAAGCTCACGCCCGCACCTCGGCGGTCGCCTGCTCGTCGACCTTCCCGGCAGCGACGACGACTCCGTACCGCTCCCGCGCGGCCTCGACACTGACCTTCTCGTCGAGGACGTCCTCGAGCACGAGCGCCGGGTCGCGCTCGAACGGTACGCCGCTGCCGCCTCCTCCTGCGGAGACGTGGTGGAAGACGTCGCCGCGGCGCAGCTGCAGCGCCTCCATCGGCATCGTCGCGACGGAGCGCTCGCCGTCGGACGACCGGATCGTGTTCGACGAGGGCGCGCCGGCCTCCCCGCCCTCGATTCCGTACGCAGGATGCGCGCGCCGGTCGGAGCGCACGGTCAGCACCGCTTCGTCGGCCAGCAGCTCGTACGACCGCTCGTAGGCCAGGCCGCCGCGGAAGCGGCCGGGGCCGCCCGAGTCGGGGACGAGCCCGTACCGGTGCACGCGCAGCGGCAGCTCGCTCTCGAGCAGCTCGACGGGCTGGTTGGACAGGTTGGCGAGCGGGTTGGAGACCCCTTCGAGTCCGTCGCGCGCTGCGCGGGCGCCCCAGCAGCCCACCAGCACTTCGGCGAGCACGAACGGCCGTCCGTCCTGGTAGCCGCCGATCGCGATCAGGGTCGGGCCACCCTCGCCCGGTGCGACCACCTTGTCCGGCACGACCTGGGCGAGTGCCCCCATCACGGCGTCGTAGACCCGGTAGCCGACCACCCCCCGCGCGCCGCAGGCCGCCGGGAGCACCGGGTTGACGATCGTCCCCACGGGCGCGTTGACGTGGATCGGCCGTATGTAGCCGCCGGCGTTGGGGATCTCACGGGTGGCGATGCCGCGGAGGGCGCCGTAGACGCCGGCGTAGACCATGCCGACGGGACAGTTGAGCCCCGCCGCGACCTGCGGCGCGGTCCCCTCCAGGTCGACCCAGACCTCGTCGCCCTGCACGGTCAGCTCGACCGCGATCCGCAGCGGTTCCGGCGAGTCGCCGAACCCGTCGATGAAGTCGTTGAAGACATACACCCCGTCCGGCAGGGCGGCGAGCTCGGCGCGCATCAGCCGCTCGCTCAGCACCTGCAGCTCGTCCATGTAGCGCCGGCTCTCGGCGACGCCGTACCGCTTCAAGATCTCGACCAGCCCGCGCTCGCCGGCGCGACAGGCGGCGACCTGCGCCCGCAGGTCGCCGATCACCTCGACCGGCTGGCGCGTGTTCTTCTCGATGATCCGGATCACGGTCGTGTTCTCACGACCGGCCTCGTAGAGCTTGAGCAGAGGGAGCCTCAGCCCTTCCTGGAAGATCTCCGTCGCGTGCACCGCGATCGAGCCCGGTGTGAGCCCGCCGACGTCGACGTGATGGGCCATCGTCGCGGCGTACCCCTCGAGCGCGCCTTCGTGGAAGATCGGCTGGATCACGTAGAGGTCCGGCAGGTGCTGGCCACCGAAGCCGTACGGATCGTTGGCGAGGAAGACGTCGCCCGGCTGGATGTCGTCGCCGAAGTGCTCGCGGACGTGGCGCATGACCGTCGGGAACGTCCCCAGCTGGACCGCGAGCGTCAGGCCCTGGGCGAGCAGTTCCCCGTCGCGGTCGCACAGCGCGGTCGAGTAGTCCATCGTGTCGCGGACGACGGGTGAGTAGGCGCTCCGCATCACCACCAGCGCCATCTCGTCGGCCACCGACGCAAGCGCGTTCTTGACCACCTCGAGCGTGACCGGGTCGAGCGCGACGGCGGTCATCCCTGCTCCAGGTCGAGGACGATGTCGATGTTCCCGAGCGAGTCGAGCGTCACCCCGCAGCCCGGCGGCACGACGCAGGTCGCGTCGTACTCCTCGACGATCAGCGGCCCCTGCCGCGGCGGCGAGTCGAGAAGCGCGGCGCGGGAGATCACCGGCACGTCGAGCGAGCCGTGCGCGGATCCGAAGTAGGCGCTGCGCGTCCGCTCGTCGGTACCGCCGATCACAAGCCCGGCCAGCGGGTCGTACCCGGCCTCGCCGTCTCCGGCCGCCCTGGCCGTCAGTTTCACGTTGACGATGTCGATCGACGCGTCGGACGCGTGACCGTACGTGCGGTGATGCTCGGCGCCGAAGTCGGCCGCGATCCGGCCGAGGTCCGGAGGGCCGGCTCCGACGGGCAGCGTCAGCTCGTAGGCCTGCCCGACGTAACGGATGTCGGCGGAGCGCGAGACGGCGATCGCGTCGGGCGCGACGCCTTCGGCCGCCAGCGCACCGTGGGCCTGCTCCTCGAGCTCGCGAAAGCCCGCCAGCAGCAGCTCCGGCGTGGCGCTGCCGCCGCGGGCCGGCAGCGTCCGCACGAACTCGTGCTCGACCTCCGACAGGAGCAACCCGGCCGCGCTGAAGACGCCCGGTGCGGGCGGCACGAGCACGCGGCGCATCTGCAGCTCGCGCGCGATCGCAGCGGCGACGACGGGGCCGTTGCCGCCGAAGCCGCAGAGCACGAAGTCGCGGGGATCCCGCCCGCGGTAGGTCGAGACCGCCTTGACCGCCCGCGTCATCGTCGCGACCGCCAGCTGGAAGACCCCATACGCGGCCTCGGTCGGGGTCATGCCGAGTCGAGCGGCCACGGGTTCGAGCGCACGCCGGGCCGCGCCGGCGTTCAGCTCCACGGCGCCGCCGGCCAGGTGCTCGGGGCTCAGATAGCCGAGGACGACCAGGGCATCGGTCAGCGTCGGCGCCTCCCCACCCAGGCCGTAGCAGGCCGGCCCCGGATCCGACCCGGCGCTCTCGGGGCCGACGTGGAGCATCCCGAACTCGTCCGCGGAGACCAGGCTGCCGCCACCGGCCCCGATCTCGGAGAGGTCGATGAACGGGAGCCGGATCGCGTGGCCGCCGCCCTTGACGAGGCGGCTGCTCAGGTTGATGCCGGCGCCGACCTCGTACTCCGACGTCTTGACCGGCAGTCCGTCCTCGAGGATTGCGGCCTTGGCCGTCGTGCCGCCCATGTCGAGCGAGATCACGTTGGGGCTGCCGGTCGCGCGCGCGAGGTAGGCGCAGGCGACGACACCGGCGGCCGGGCCGGATTCGACCAGGTGCGCCGGCTTGCGGATTGCGGCCGTGGCGCTCATCAGGCCGCCGCTGGACTGCATGATCTGAAGCGGAGCCGAGATCCCGACGGCGGCCAGGCTCGACTCGAGTGAGCGGAGGTAGCGCTCGACCACGGGGCCGACGTACGCGTTGACGACCGCGGTGCTCGTGCGCTCGTACTCGCGGATCTCGGCGAGGATGTCGGAGGAGCAGGTGATGTAGATCCCATCGCCGACGACCTCCCGGACGATCTCGGCCGCGCGGCGCTCGTGGGCAGGGTTCGCGTACGCGTGCAGGAAGCTGATCGCGACCGCCGCCACGCCTTCGGTGCGCGCACGCTCCGCCGCCTCTCGCACCGCATTCTCGTCCAGCGCCGCCCACTCCTCGCCCCGCGGGCCGGTCCGCTCCGGGATCTCGAAGCGCAGCCGGCGCGGGACGAGCGGCCGCGGCTTCTCGTACTGGAGCTCGTACATGACCGGGATCCGCAGCCGGCGCATCTCCAGGACGTCGCGGAAGCCGGCCGTCGTCAGCAGGCAGCAGCTCGAGCCCTTGCCCTCGAGCACGGCGTTCGAGGCCACGGTCGACGCGTGCACGACCTTGGTGACGCCGTCGGGCGCCACCGCGTTGTCGTGCAGGAGCTCGAGGATGCCGTCGACGACGCCGCGGGCATAGTCGTCCGGCGTCGAGAGCACTTTCTTCGCGCGCAGCGTCCCATCCGGGCCGACGAGCACGACGTCCGTGAACGTCCCGCCGATGTCGACGCCGATCCGGTGGCCGCCGGCCACTAGACCACCGCCGTGAGCCCGCCGTCGACGAACAGCAGCTGGCCGTTGACGAAGTCCGAGGCCGGCGACGCGAGGAAGACGACGGCGCCGCCGAGCTCATCGGGCTCGCCCCAGCGCCCGGCCGGAACCCGCGTCCGCAGCCAGGCGTCGAACTCGGCGTCCGCCTGCAGCGCCTCGGTGAGGTCGGTGCGGATGTACCCCGGGGCGATCCCGTTCGCCTGGATCCCGTGCCGCGCCCACTCGGCGCACATCGAGCGGGTGAGCATCTTCAGCGCGCCCTTCGTCGCCGCGTAGGCGGCGGTCGTCGGCCGCGCGAGCTCGCTCATCACCGAGCAGACGTTGACGATCTTCCCGCTCCCTCGCTCGATCATCCCCGGCGCGACCGCCCGCGAGACGAGGAACGCGCTGGTGAGGTTGACGTCCAGCAGGCGCCGCCACTGCGCGGGCTCGAGATCGACGAGCGCCGTGCGGAGCGTCATGCCGGTGTTGTTGACGAGGATGTCGACCGGGCCGTGCGCGTCCAGCGCGCGGCCGATCTCCTCCTCGTCGGTGACGTCGAACGGCGCCGCGACGGCGCCTTCGAGCCCGGCCGCCACCGCCGCGACGGTCTCGGCCGTGCGACCGTTGATCGCGACGCGCGCGCCGGCACCCGCGAGCGCCCGAGCCAGCGCGAGCCCGATCCCCCGGGTGGAGCCCGTCACGAGCGCCGTCCTCCCCGAGAGGTCGAAGGTCATCCCACGACCGGCAGCACGACGTGCGAGGGATAGACGTCCGTATGCAGGACGGTCTGGTGCGCCACCTCGATCCGCGTACTCGTGCCCACGTCCTCGCCGTTGTTCAGGTTGCGGCTGAAGCGGGGGAAGCTCGAGCTCGTCACGTCGAGGCGGATCCGGTGGCCTCGTTGGAAGACGTTCGCCAGCGGATAGCAGCGGATCCGATACTCGGCGACCTCGTCCGGCTCGAGCAGCTCCGTGCCGTCGCCCTCGTTCGAGTTCCGATAGCGCGCACGGAGGATTCCCTCCGTCAGGAAGATCGAGCGGCCGTCCGGATAGACGTCGCAGACGCGCACGATGAAGTCGGTGTCCTTCGCGCTCGACGCCGCGAACAGCACCAGCTCGACCGGCCCGATCACCTCGAGGTCGGCGTCGAGCTCGTCGCTCGTGTACGACAGCACGTCGGCCCGCGCCTCGAGCTCGCGCTGGTCCCAGGGGCCGGGCCGGATCGGCTTGGCGGCTCCCAGGGTCATCGTCAGCACCGAGTTGACGCCGCCGATCGTCGGCACGGGGTCGTCGGGGTCGTATGCATACCGGTCCGCCGCCTCGTCCGACCGTGGCACGTCCCGGTCGAGCCGCGCGCCGCTGCGCAGGAAGTAGGACGTGGGCTCGGTGCCGGCGAGCGGCCACTCGGTCTCGCCGCGCCACTCGTTCCGGCCCAGGACGAACAGCTCCAGCGGCGGCCTGTCCTCCCAGTCATTGCCCGCGTCGCGCAGGTAGCGGTCGTAGAAGACGAGCTCGTGGTCGCGGATCACGGTCACGGCGGCGGACAGGTCGACGTCGCCGCGGAACGTCTCGACCTCTTCCTCGTGCGACCAGGGACCCATCAGCACGCGGTTCGGCACGCGGTCGCCGATCGCGGCGAACGAGCGCAGGTGCGAGCCGGAGTAGGGATCGAACCAGCCGCCCTGCTGGAAGATCGGCACGGTCACGGCCTCGGGCCGGTGACGAAACCGGTGCCAGTAGTCGTCGTTCTCCTGGTGCTCCCACCACTCGCGCCAGAAGCCGACCTTGCGGCCGATCGTGACCTCGTCGAGCTCGATCAGCGGCAGGTGGCGCCAGACGCGGTCGTTCAGCATCAGGTCGGCGGCGCTCGGGCTCGTGATCAGGCCGATCGCGCTCGTCCAGATCGCGGCTGCGCCCAGTGTCAGCGCGAGCTGGAACGCGCCGCCCGTCCAGTAGCCGTCCCAGAAGTAGTCGTCGTGGATCACCTGCGGCGCGACGCACTCGAGGTTCGGATGACCCTCGTGCAGCAGCTGCCATTGCACGAGCGCGCCGTAGCTGCGCCCCCAGGTGCCGATCCGGCCGTTGCACCACTCTTCGCCCGCAGCCCAGGTCAGCGAGTCCTGGGCGTCCACCCCGTCCTTGCTCCACGCCGTGAACTCACCCTCCGATTCGTAGCGGCCGCGCACGTCCGAGACGACGGCGGCGTAGCCGCGTTGGGCGAACCAGGCCCCCCAGCCGACGAAGCGCTCGCGCGTCGACTCGTACGGCGTCCACTGGTAGATCGTCGGGTGCGGCCCGCCCGAGAGCGGCAGGTAGACGTCCGCCGAGAGCGAGATCCCGTCCCGCATCGGCACCCGCTGGTCGTGCAGCAGCCGGACGTCGAGGAGGCTCACCGTGCCGGCGCGGCTGTTTCCTGAATGGGCGTCCCCGCGAAATGGCACGCGGCGCTGTGGTTCGAGCCGTGATCCTCGAGCAGCGGCTCCACCTCCGCGCAGATGTCCTGCGCGATCGGGCAGCGGGTCCGGAAGCGGCAGCCGGAGGGCGGGTTGATCGGGCTCGGCACGTCGCCTTGGAGCACGACGCGCTGACGCTTCCGGCCCGGAACCGGCTCCGGGTTCGCCGAGAGCAGAGCCATCGTGTAGGGGTGCAGCGGCCGGCGGAAGAGCTCGTCGGAGGTCGCCAGCTCGACGACCTTGCCCAGGTACATGACCGCGACGCGGTCGGAGATGTAGCCGACGACGGCGAGATCGTGCGCGACGAAGAGGTAGGTCAGGTTGAACTCCTGCTTCAGCTCGACGAGGAGGTTGAGCACCTGCGACTGGATCGAGACGTCGAGAGCGGACACCGGTTCGTCCGCAACGATGAACTTGGGGCGGAGCACGAGGGCGCGGGCCAGCCCGATCCGCTGGCGCTGACCGCCGCTGAACTGATGCGGGTACCGCCCGGCAGCCTCGGCACTGAGGCCGACGCGCTCGAGCACCTCGATCACCGCCTCGTCCCGTCGCTTGCGCTCGAGCCCGTGGACCAAGAGGCCCTCGCCGACGATGTCCCTCACCTTCATACGGGGATCGAGCGAGCCGACGGAGTCCTGGAAGACGATCTGCATGTGCCGGCGCATCGTCTTCAGGTCGGAGCCGCCGAGCCGCCGCACGTCGACGCCGTCGAACTCGATCTCACCCGCCGTCGGCTCGAGCAGCCGCAGCAGCGTGCGACCGAGGGTCGACTTGCCGCAGCCGGACTCCCCGACGAGGCCGACCGTCTCGCCTCGGAAGACGTCGAGGTCGACGCCGTCCACCGCCTGGAGGTGCGCGACCGTTCGCTGCAGGAATCCCGAGCGCACCGCGAAGTGCTTCTTCAGCCCCCGCACCCTCAGCAGGACGTCCGCCGGGTCGGCGCCCGTGCCGAGGTCGAGCCGCGCCGTGCCCAGGTCGACGCTCACGCGATCGCTACCTCGGGCCTGGGAGCGCGGCGGCCGTTCTCGCACAGCCAGCATGCAGACTCCTGAGGCGGCACGGGCATGAGCGGCGGGTCCTGCTCCAGGCACTTGGCGAAGACGTAGTCGCAACGGGGCGCGAAGCGGCAGGCTGCCGGCCACTCGAGCGGGCTTGGCACGACGCCGCGGATTGCCTTCAGCGGGCGCGAATAGCGCATCCCGAGCAGCGGGATCGAGTCGAGCAGCGCCTCCGTGTACGGGTGCTGCGGGCTGGAGAAGATGTCGGCGACCGGGCCTCGCTCGACGATCCGGCCGGCGTACATGACCGCCACCTCGTCCACCATCTCCGCGACCACGCCGAGGTCGTGCGTGATCAGCAGGATCGCCATCCCCAGCCGCTCGCGCAGCTCCTTCATCAGCTCGAGGATCTGCGCCTGCACGGTCACGTCGAGGGCCGTCGTCGGCTCGTCCGCGATCAGGAGCTTCGGGTTGCAGCTGAGCGCCATCGCGATCATCACGCGCTGGCGCATGCCGCCGGAGAGCTGGTGCGGATAGTCCAGGACGCGTTGCGCCGGTGAGGGGATGCCGACGAGCTGCATCATCTCGACCGCCCGTTCCATGGCCTCCTTCGGGCGGAGCTTCTCGTGTAGCTGTACCGCCTCGGAGATCTGATCGCCGACGGTGAAGACCGGGTTCAACGACGTCATCGGCTCCTGGAAGATCATCGAGATGTCGTTGCCTCGGATCTTCTCGAGCTCCTTCTCCTCGAGCGTGGCGAGGTCGCGGCCCTGGAAAAAGACGCGCGAGTCCTCCGCGATCCGGCCGGGCCGGTCGATCAGGCGCATCACCGAGAGGGCGGTCACCGACTTGCCGCTGCCCGATTCGCCGACGACGCCGAGTGTCCCGCCCTGCGCGATCTCGAAGTCGATCCCGTCGACCGCGCGCAGGAAGCCGTCGCGCGTGTCGAACCCGGTGCGGAGGTTCTCGACGGCGAGCAGCGGTGTCATGCGCGCTCGGCCCTTGGCGCTTGAGCCG
This sequence comes from uncultured Gaiellaceae bacterium, assembly GCA_963705515.1. Classification (GTDB taxonomy): domain Bacteria; phylum Actinomycetota; class Thermoleophilia; order Gaiellales; family Gaiellaceae; genus Gaiellasilicea. Next base: position 113,779 of record CAVPJV010000002.1, on the reverse strand, counting down.
GGGAGGGGACGTCGATATGGCTCTCGAGCTGCGCCAGCACGATCTCGGGATCCCGCGTCTGGAGGGCGGCAAGCAGCTCGCGGTGCTCCTCCACCGTCTCCTCGAAGCTGCGAAAGCGCTCGTAGCGGAAGAAGTACGCGCGGATCCGCGGCCAGATCGTGCGCCAGATCTGAACGGTGTGCAGCTGCCCCGACGCCGAGATCACGAGCTCGTGGAAGCCGAGGTCGGCGTCGACGAGCTTGATCAGATCGTTCGCCTTTCCCGCCTGCTCCATCAGCCAGATCTGCTTGCCGAGCTCCGCGAAGTCGTCGTCGGTCAGCTTCTCCAGCGCCCGGGTCCAGCTGTAGCGCTCGAGCGTCAGGCGGATCGGGATCAGCACCTCGTGGACTTCCTCGTCCGACACCCCGAGGACGACCGCCCCCCGGTAGGGGAAGGACATCACGAGGCCTTCGTTCTCGAGTTGCCGAAGCGCCTCGCGGACCGGGCCGCGGCTCGTGCCGAGCTCCGCCGAGAGCGCCGACTCGATCAGGCGGTCGCCGGGATCGAAGCGGCCGGAGATGATCGCGGTCCGGAGGATTTCGATCACCTGCTGGCCCCGCGGGCCCGCCTTCGCGCCCGCGTCGGCGACCAGCGCGGTCGGAGCCGGCGGATCCAGGTCGGACGGCGTCGGAGTGGTCATGTCGACAATCTCAAAATGGTTGACAATCTCGGCCTGCGCGCCGTAGTGTAACGATCTCGGTGAGGATCACCAAGGTCGAAACGATCACAGTCCGGACCCCGATGCGGGAGCCGCTGGTTTGGCCGGGCGGTACCAGACATTCGGCCTCGGGCCTGCTCGTCCAGATCCACACCGACGAAGGCCTGGTGGGGGTCGGCGAGGCGCCCGGGCCGACGCTGCCGACGATCCAGACGATCATCGACGCGGAGCTGACGCAGTTCCTCGTCGGTCAGGATCCGCTGCGGGTCGAGTGGCTCGTGCACCGCATGGAGGAGTTCACGCGGAACTGGAGTGGGATCGCCGCGTACGCGATCGCGGGGATCGAGATCGCCTTGCTGGACCTGAAGGGAAAGGCGCTCGGCGTCCCCGTCGCCGAGCTGCTGGGCGGCTTCTGCCGCGACCGGGTTCCGGTCGTCGGCTACCTCTTCATCGACTCGCCCGAGGCCAATGCGGCCAAGGCGGCCGCGTTCGTCGCGGGCGGCTACACGGAGCTGAAGCTGAAGGTGGGCCGAGACTTCGAGCAGGACCACGACACGATCGCCGCGATCCGCGACCGCGTCGGCGGCGATGTGAAGATCCGGATCGACGCAAACATGATCTGGAGCGTGCCGGCGGCGATCAAGTGGATCAGGGGCCTCGAGCACTTCGACCTCCAGTACGTCGAGCAGCCGGTGCCGGACTTCGACGTGCAGGGGCTGGCGCAGGTGCGTCGCTCCGTCGCCGTTCCGATCGCCGCGGACGAGGCCTGCACCGACCTGCGCTCGGTGCTCGAGCTGATCAAGGCGGACGCGTGCGACGTGTTCGTGGTCTACCCGTCCGAGGCCGGTGGGCTCCGGCGGGCGCATCAGATCGGCGCCGTCGCCGAGGCAGCGGGCAAGTGGTGCGCGATCGGTAGCTGGGCCGAGCTCGGCGTCGCGACCGCCGGCAACGTCCACGTCGCCGCCTCGTCTGCCAACTACCCGTTTGCGAGCGACACGCACTACCCGCTGCAGGAGTTCGACGTGCTCCAGCAGCCGTTCGAGATGACAGACGGGCTCGTCGAGGTGCCCCGTACTCCGGGGCTCGGCGTCGAGCTCGACCCGGAAGCCGTCCAGCGGCTCTCCAACTTTCAGGTCCGTGAGTCCGTCTTTTACGACGACATACACGGAGAGGCACCAAGGGTCGGTCAGATCCTCTGACCACCTCAGGGACAGGGAGGGGCATGCACGATGTCAGAACCTACGTCCGATAGCCCAGCCGGGGGAGAGCTGGACCGTCGAGAACTGCTGAAGAGAGCCGGCGCAGTCGGTGCGGGCGCCGTTGCAGCGAGCGCGCTCGCCGGGACGGCGAAGGCGGCGACCAAGCGGCCGCGGGCCACACCGATCAAGAAGGGTGGGCGGATCGTCTGGGGCCTGGAGTCGGACCCCGCGCACGTGGCGCCGTTCGGCGGGATCCTGACCGCGAACCACTGGGCGAAGGAGTTCGCGTACGACTCGCTCGTGGAGTGGGACCGGAACCTGAACGTCAGGCCGGCTCTGGCCGAGAAGTTCGAGGTCCTCAACAAGACGCAGATTCGCTGGACGCTGAAGAAGGGGGTCAGGTTCCACAACGGCAAGGAGGTCACGTCGGCCGACGTCAAGTACTCGGTCGAGAAGATGCTCAACCCGCCGCTGCCGGGCAGCATCTCCACCGTCGCCCAGGTGCCGGCGATCGACAGGGTGCAGATCGTCTCGAAGTACGTGTTCATCCTGCACCTGAAGCAGCCCGATGCCCGCATCATCGGCTTCTTCGCCTGGCAGCGCTACGCGCCGATCGTCCCGGAGGGGCTCTACGACCAGATCAACGTCTCCCGGAACGCGATCGGCACCGGCCCGTACCGCATGCTCGGCTACGAGCCCAACGACCGGATCGAGTACGTCAAGTTCGCGAGGCACTGGAAGACGGGCTTCCCGTACATGGACTCGATGCAGCTGAAGATCCTCGGCGACGAGCAGGCCCGCGTCGCGGCTCTCCGGGCCGGGGCGATCGACGGAGCGACCCTCTCGGTGGAAGTCGCCCGGTCGCTGGCCAACAACCGCGACGTGACCGTGCTGAAGGGGCCGAACGCTGCCTTCCGCGAGCTCCAGATGACGATCAAGAGGGGCGAGGACAAGCCGTGGCACAAGCAGGGCGTGCGCCTCGCCGTCAACCACGCGATCAACCGCGCGGACATCATCAAGCGCGTCTACAGCGGCGAGGCCGAGTACTCGGGGCACGTTCCGCCCGGCTACGGCCCCTGGCCGCTGACGGACAAGGATCTCCGCGAGAAGTACGAGAAGTTCGACCTGCCGATGGCGAAGAAGCTGATGGCAGATGCGGGATACGCAAACGGGTTCAAGGTCACGATGACGACGTTCGCCCTGCAGGACTACCCGCTGATCTCGGCGGTCGTCCAGTCGCAGCTGAAGGCGATCAAGATCGACGTGGAGATCGTGGCCCAGGAGGCCGGTACCTTCGCCGCCAACAACGGGCGGGGAAGCTTCGACTGGGATCTCACGGGTCGCGGCATGCGCGGTGACGTCGACGGCTACGTGGCCGAGTTCCACCCGGCCGCGCCCGTCTTCAACATCTGGTACCCGGAGTACCGGAACCCCAAGGCCTGGCGGGGAATCGGCAACGGCCGGATCCAGCTCGAGCCCGACAAGCGCCTGCCGATCTACCAGGCCGCGCAGCGCGAGCTCCTGCTCAACCCGGTGCAGATCCCGCTCGTGGCGATCAAGAAGTACCAGGTGGTGCGGAAGCGCGTGAAGAACATGTACGTCGCGTTCAGCGACTTCAACACGGGGCTCCGCAACGTGTGGCTGGACAAGTGACCGACGGCATCACGGTCGACCTGGAGGGGCGCCGCTTCGGCGGCGTCCCTCCTACTTTTAGGCCCGCACGAACCGTCCGAACGTGACCGGCTACATCCTCAGACGAGTTGCGTTCGCGATCCCGACGCTCTTCATCGTCTCGGTCGGGATCTTCCTCATGGTCCGGCTGCTGCCCGGCGACATCATCGACATCCTGTTCGGCGGCGACCAGACGGCGAGCGAGGAGGTCAAGCAGCAGGCGCGGGAGCAGCTCGGCCTCAACGGCTCCTACCTGGAGCAGTACTGGCGCTGGATCAGCGGCGTCGTGCAGGGCGACTTCGGCTTCTCGCTCCGCAACGCCGAGCCGGTCTCGAACATCGTCTTCGACGCGCTGACGGTCACGCTCGAGCTGGTCGTCCTCGCCCTGCTCATCGCCACGTTCATCGGCGTCCCGCTCGGCGTGCTGTCCGCCGTCAAGCGCGACACGGGCTGGGACCTCGGAGCGCGGGTCGGCGGCCTCGTCGGGCTGAGCGTCCCGAGCTTCTGGCTCGCGACGCTGCTGCTGCTCGTCACCTCGCGCGTGTTCGGTTGGGTGCCGCCCCTCGTGTACATCTCCCCGTTCGACGACCCGATCGGGAATCTCAGCCAGTTCATCCTCCCGGCGATCTCGATCTCGGTCTTCACGATGGCGATCGTGATGCGCATGGTGCGGGCGACGATGCTCGAGGTGCTCGGGCAGGACTACGTCCGCACGGCCCGTGCGAAGGGCGTCGGCAGGGCGACGGTGATCTCGAAACACGCGCTGCGGAACGCCTTGATCCCCGTCGTCACGATCATCGGCTTCGAGATCGGCGTGCTGATCGGCGGAGCCGCGATCATCGAGACCATCTTCGGGCTGCCCGGCGTCGGCTACGTCCTCCTACAGGCGATCTTCGGCCGCGACTACCCCGTGATCCAGGCGATGACGCTGCTGATCGCCTTCACCTTCATCTTCGCCAATCTCCTCGTGGACATCCTCTACGGCGTCCTCGATCCGAGGATCTCCCAGGAATGAGCACAACCAGGGATCTTCCCGAGGTTCCGGAGCCGCCGATCGCCACAGGCGACGGCGCCCACGCCCCGTCCGACTGGGAGGCGATGCCGAGTCGGCGCCTCTCCTTCCTCGGCAAGTGGCGCAACCCGATCGGGCTCGCAGGCGCCTTCATCGTGATCTTCAACGTCCTCGTCGCGCTGCTGGGGCCCTACCTCTGGACTCTCGACCCGAACGCCATCGCCTACCTTCGCTTCGAGGACCCGAGCTGGGCGCACCCGATGGGCACGGACGAGCTCGGGCGCGACACGTTGGCGCGCATCATCCACGGGGCGCGGGTGTCGCTCCAGGTCGGTCTGATCTCGGTGTCGATCGCCTTCGTGGGCGGGATGGTGTTCGGCATGCTGGCCGGCTACTACAGGGGAATCCTCGACACGGTGCTGATGCGTCTCGTCGACATCATGTTCTCGCTGCCCGGGATCATCCTCGCGATCGTCATCGCCGGCCTCCTCGGCCCGAATCGCCGCAACGCGATGATCGCGATCGGGATCGTCATCCTGCCGGCGTTCGCGCGGGTCATCCGGGGCTCCGTGCTCGAGGTGATGGGCTATCCGTACACGGAGTCCTCCCGCGCTCTCGGAGCGAGCGGCCTGCGGATCATGGGGCGTCATGTGCTCCCCAACATCTCTGCGCCGCTGCTCGTGCTCGTCACGGTCTACCTGTCGGTCGCGATCCTGGCCGAGGCGGCGCTGAGCTTCCTCGGGCTCGGTACGCAGCCGCCGGAGGCGGCATGGGGCAGCATGCTGAGCACGGCGCGAACCTACATCGACGTCCAGCCGTGGCTGTCGATCTTCCCGGGCGCGGCGATCATGATCGTGGTGCTGGGCTTCAACCTCCTCGGCGACGGCCTGCGCGACATCCTCGACCCCCGGCTCGGCCCACACGTCGGCGACACTCCGACGAAGAAGTAGGTGCTCGACGTCCTGATCCGTGGTGGGTGGGTCGCCGACGGCACGGGCAGCCCGCCCTACCTTGGCGACGTCGCGATCGAGGGCGGGAAGATCGCCGAGGTGGGCCGGCTCGGCGCGGCTGCGACCGCTGACCGCGTCATCGACGCCACCGGCAAGGTGGTCTGCCCGGGATTCGTCGACCCGCACAGCCACAGCGACTTCTCGATCCTCGCGAACCCGACTGCGGAGAGCACGATCCGCCAGGGGGTCACCACCGAGATCGTCGGCAACTGCGGCTGGAGCTACGCACCTGTCACACCGGCATCCGAGCCGGTGATCCGCAGCCGTCTGCACTCGTTCGGCTTCGACAAGCCGGCGATCCCGTGGTCGACCTTCGGCGAGCACCTGGAGTTCCTCTCGGAGGTCGGCCACACGCCGAACTTCGCCTGGTTCGTCGGCCACAACGCGGTCCGGCTCGCGGCCGGTGTCTCCGGATCCGCTCCGACCCCCGAGCAGCTGGCCGCGATGGAGGGCTTCGTCGAGGAGGCGATGCAGTCCGGCGCGCTCGGGATGTCGACCGGGCTCGAGTTCAACCCCGGCCGGGAGGCGACCACCGAGGAGCTGATGCGGCTGAACGCCATTGCCGGCGAGTACGACGGCATCTACACGAGCCACGTCCGCAACCGCGACTCGGGCCTGCTCGAGGCGATCGACGAGTTCCTCGCGGTGGCGCGCGCCGGGGGCGCGCGGGCGGAGATCTCGCACCTGAACGTCCGTCACAACACGAACGCGCCCGAGCGCGGCTGGGAGCGCGCGGTCGAGAAGATGGCGGCGAGCCGCGAGACCGGGCTCGACGTCCTCGCCGACACGACGCCGTTCCGGGAGGGCCTCGGCCAGATGGCCGGGATCCTGCCGCCCTGGGTCGCCGAGGACGGGCCGGAGGAAGCGGCGAGGAAGCTGCGCGATCCGGCGCTCCGCGAGCGGATGCGCAACGAGAGCGACCGCTACTGGCGCTTCATCCACAAGGGCGAGTGGGAGCGCGTCTACTTCCAGGCGACGCCCCAGCACCCCGAGCTCGGCGGGCTGAACTTCCGCCAGATCTCCGATCGTCTGGGCAAGGACCCCTGGGACTGCTACCTCGACATCCTCGCCGACGCCGGCGCCGACTACGAGGCGATCCTCACCGTCGGGACGCTCTTCACCGACGAGCATCTGGCGGAGATGATCTCCCACCCGCTCTTCTGCCTCGGCGTCGACACCTTCACGGTCCAGGACAGCGGGCCGCTGAGCGAGATCATGAAGCACCCGCTCGGCTTCGCCGGCCACGTCCACTACCTCACCCACCACGTGCGCGAGCAGGGCACGCTGCGCCTGGAGGAGGCGATCAGGAAGATGACGAGCATGCCGGCCGCCCACTTCGGCCTCTGGGATCGCGGCCTACTGCGGTCGGGCTACAGCGCCGACGTGGTCGTCTTCGACTGGGACGAGCTCGACGACGTGTCGACGCGCGAGAATCCCACCGTGTACGCACACGGGATCGAGCACGTCCTCGTCAACGGCGTCCTCGTCGTCGACGACGCCGAGCACACGGGCGCGCGGCCGGGCCGCCACCTGCTGCGGCGGTGACCACGGCGCCGATCGACCTCCGGTCGGACCTCCACGGACGGCCCACGGACGAGATGTGGGAGGCGATGCGCGCCGCCCCGCTCGGCTGGGCGACGGTCGGCGAGGATCCCTCCGTCAACGAGCTGCAGGAGCGGATGGCCGCCCTGCTCGGCAAGGAGGCGGCGATCTGGGTGCCCACCTGCGGGATGGCCAACCTGGTCGCCCTGCTGACGATCGCGCCGCGCGGCAGCACCGTCGTCCTGGAAGCCTCCTCGCACATCCTCACCTCCGAGGAGATGGGGATCGAGGAGATCGCGGGCCTGGAGCCGTGGTCGCTCTGGGCGGCGGACGGACGGCTCGACCCGGTCGCGGTGGAGGAGGCGATCATCGAGACGCGCGCGACGATGCTGCTGCTCGAGAACACGCACACGAGGGCGGGCGGCACCGTGCTGACACCGGAGCTGACGGCCGAGCTGGCCGCCGCGGCGCAGCGCCACGGCGCCTACGTCCATCTCGACGGGGCGCGTCTCTTCAACGCCGCGGCGGCCCTCGGCGTCCCGCTGCGGGAGCTCGCGGCGCCGGCGAACACGGTGGCGGTCAGCATGAACAAGGGTCTGTGCGCGCCGATGGGGACGATCCTCGCCGGCCGCGCGCAGGTGATCGAGCTCGCGCATCGCACACTGCGCCGGCTCGGCGGCGCCAGCGTGCACAAGGCGGGGATCGCCGCCGCCGCGGCGCTCGTTGCGCTCGACACGCTCGTCGATCGGCTCGCCGACGACCATCGGCGGGCCCGCGAGCTGGGGGCGCTGCTCCGAGAGATACCGGGCATCGAGATCGCGCCGGCCGAGATCGAGACGAACATCGTGCTCGCCGACGTGAGCGGCACGGAGCTGCCGCCGGAAGAGTTCCTCGCGCTGCTGGCCGAGCACGGCGTTCTCGGGCTGGAGCGCGACACCAGCCGCGTCCGCTTCGTCACGCACCGCCTGATCGGCGACGACGAGGTCGCGCAGGCGGCCGAGCGCGTCGCGCTCGCGGTCAAGACGGCTCGCTGATCTCCAGGAGCTCGAGCGTCGGACGGTGGATGATGTCCTCCACGACCTGCGGGTCGACGACCGGCAGCTGCGGCCCGAAGGCGTTGCCGGTGACGGAGCGCAGCCCCTCGATCGTCTGCGTCGCCGAGAAGAACGGATAGTCGGTGCCGAACAGCAGCTTGTGCTCGACGCGGTACTCGATCGCGCTCACGAGCGCCTGGTAGAGCAGCCAACGCCGGGTCACGAGACCCGAGATGTCGGCATAGACGTGCGGATGGCGCCGGACGACCGCGATCGCCTCGTCGAACCACGGATGGCCGAGATGGGCGATCACGATCTTCAGCTTCGGGTATCGCAGCGCGATCTCGTCGAGCAGGATCGGCCGCGCCTGCAGCAGCGAGCCTGCGCGGGCGAACGTCGTTCCCTGGTGGATCAGCATCGGCAGCTCGAGCCGCTCGAGCGCCTCGCAGACGCGGAGGAAGTCGGGGCCGAGCGGGTCGACGTCCTGGTAGATCGGGCCGAGCTTGCAGCCGACGAGACCGAGGTCGCTCTTCATCCGCTCCAGCTCGTCGATCGCCGTGGGGTCGGACGGGTCGACGGCCCCGAAGCCGAGCAGCCGCGCAGGATCGCGTGCCACGTAGGAGGCGACGTAGTCGTTGGGGACGACGAAGCCGGCAGCCGGTGCGTTGAACGCGAGGACGACCGCTCGATCGACATCGGCGAGAGCATCCGCGTAGTGGTCGTCCAGGCTGCCGCCCAGCGGCACGTCGGGCCAGGCCGCGCGCGCCTCCGACGCGAACTTCTCGCTGATGTGGAGCGGGTACTCGCCGACGTGGGTGTGGACGTCTGTGATCACGTCAACGACTAGGCTCGCCGTGATGAAGATCAGCCAGATCGAGACCCTACCCGTGAGTGTCGGCGGGGGGTACGACTACGCCGTGATCCTCGTGCTCGTCCGCACGGACGAGGGGCTGACGGGCATCGGCGAAGCGAGCCTCGCCGGACAGGGACGCGGCGTGATCGGCATCCTCGACCACTTCAGCGAGCTGCTGGTCGGCCAGGACCCGTCCCGGATCGAGCACTGGTGGAGCGAGCTGGTCCGCGGCACCTTCTGGTCGAACGGGCAGGTGATCATGAGCGCGGTCGCCGGGATCGACATCGCGCTCTGGGACCTGAAGGGAAAGCGTCTCGGCGTTCCCGTCTACGACCTGCTCGGCGGCCCGACGCGCGAGCGGGTGCGCGTCTACCGCCACCTGGCCGGGAACACCGCGGAGGAGCTGACGGAGGATGCGCTCCGCTGGCTGGAGCAGGGCTTCACCGCGCTCCGCTTCGGCCCGCTCGCCGCGTTCGACGATCACTCGCTCGCGCACTGGGATCCGCAAGCGTCGATCGTCCGGACGATCGAGGCGACGGAGTCGCTGCGCGGCACCCTCGGCGACGGCGTCGACCTGATCCTCGACGCGCACACGATGTTCAGCCCTGCGGAGTCCGCATACCTCGGACATGCGCTCGAGCCGTACCGCCTCTACTTCTACGAAGACCCGATCCGTCTGCTCAACCCAACGTCGTTGCGGCTCGTACGGGACAAGGTGAACCTGCCGATCGCGACCGGCGAGCAGCTCGCGCACAAATGGGAGTTCCAGCCGCTGATCGAGAGCGAGCTCGTGGACTACCTGCGGATCGACATGGTGCACGCCGGCGGGATCACGGAGGCGAAGAAGATCCTCGCCGCGGGAGAAGCGCACGGGCAGCGTTCCGCCCTCCACCACGCCAGCTCTCCGGTCAACGGCACTGCCTGCCTGCACGTGGACATGGCCGTGCCCAACTTCGGCATCCAGGAATGGATGGAGCTTGAGCCGCTGTACGAGCTCTTCCCGAATGCGCCCCGCGCGCACGCCGGCTACGTGACCGCGCCCGCCGGCCCCGGCCTCGGCCTGGAGCTCGACGAGGCAGAGGCACGCAAGCGACCCTCGAGGGACGCCCGCCTGCCACAGCGCTACTGGCCGGACGGCAGTGTCGGCGATTACTAGATGAGCGAGCTTCCGCCCGTCGACTCGCCGGAGACCTTCGCCGGCTGGCACATGCCCTGGCCCCAGTTCGAGGTCGACTGGACGCGCGCCGCTCTCCTCGTCATCGACATGCAGAACTACGGGTGCAGCACCGAGGCGGGTCTGGGGCCGATGCTCTCGGAGCGGTATCCCGAGATCGCGGGCTACTACCTGCGGCGCGTCACGGACACCGTGGTCCCGAACGCGCGACGCCTGCTCGAGGGCTTCCGCGCCGCCGACCGCCGTGTCGTGTTCACGCGTCACGGCCCGCTTCTCGCCGACGGCAGCGACATGGTCGCGCGCCGCCGGCGCCGCGACCGCGATTCGCTGGCGAGCACAGGCACGCCTGCGCTCTGGCATCGCGGCACCTTCGAGCATGAGGTGGTCGCCGCCCTCGCGCCTGCGGCCGGCGAGCTCGTGATCGACAAGAACACGTCGAGCGCGTTCAGCTCGACCGGGATCGAGTGGCTGCTGCGGAACATGGACGTCGAGACGCTCGTCCTCGTCGGGATGGCGACCGACATGTGCGTCGAGACGACGGCGCGCGACGCCGCCGATCGCGGGTTCAACGTGATCGTCGTCGAGGACGCGACCGCGACGTTCTTCGAGCACCACCATCGCGCGGCTCTGAGCGGCTTCGCGCGCGTGTTCGGCCAGGTCTGGGACACCGAGCGCGTGCTCGGGGCGCTCTAGCGACGCACTTCCTCGAGGGCCGCTGCGGCGACCTCCATCGTCTGCTCGAGGCAACCGGGCGCGAACGGCGACTGCTGCTCCTGGTAGAGCCCGGTGCCGTAGGTCTCCTCGGGCGACAGGTACCCCATCGTCCTGTTCGTGGTGCCGAGCACCAGCAGGGGCGTCCCTGCGAGACGCCGCCGCAGCTCGACCTGGAAGACCGAGTAGGGCTCGTTCGGAACGGCGACCAGCAGCGCGCCGCCGAGTCGCCAGATCCAGAGCGGCATCGTGTAGACGGGACCGTCTCCGAGCGCCTGAGCGAGGAACCGGCGGCGCAACGCCTTCTCCCGCTCCTGGACCGAGTCGGGAGTCGCGTCCGAAGCGCTTTCGACGACTCCGATGTCCTCCTTCCGCCGCAGCTCGACGGGGCTCACGCGGGCCGCCAGCTGCTCGCTCGCCTCCCGTTGCGCGTCGTCGCACGGCTGGTACTCCCAGGCGCCGAGGTTGGCGCCCGACGCGACGATCCCCGTGTAGACGAACTGGGTCCCGGCCGGGGGCAGGCTCTCGATCGCAGCCGCTGCGGCGTACCCGAGCTGGCGGCCGTTGCGGTCGGCGACGGACGCATCGCCGACGTAGTCGTCGCGCGGGGCGAGATCCCCCGACGCGCCGTGGAAGAACAGGGCGGGAGCGCCGAACGCCTGCTCCAGGACCTCACGCGCCGCACCGATGTAGTCGGGCGAGAGCAACCGGTTCTCCCAGGCCAGGGTCGTCGGATGGCAGGCGTAGTTGAAGAGCGTCGCGCGCACCTCGCCCTTCTCGCCCGTGACCCTCGCGACCAGGAGCGTGTCGTCGGCGGGCTCGTCGGGGTTGTAGCCGCAGGCCCACCGCCCCGCCGACGCGTCCCAGAGGTCGCGGTTGGTGGCCAGCGCGCAGCGGCCGGTTCCGTACGTCACCCACGCGGGCGCCGCCTGCTCACGTGCCTCGAGGATCGCTGCGCCGATCTGCTCGGTCAGGTGCTCGATGTAGGGCTCGATCAGCTCGGCGCCGGGCTTGTCGGTCAGCTGCGAGTTGACGTTGGCGCCCGAGTGCGTGTGCGACATGTTGATCAGGAGCGAAGCCTCGTCCAGCCCGGTGCGCTCCAGAATTGCGGCGCGCGCCTTCTGCTCATCCGGCACGTGCTGGAACCAGCCGAGGTCGACTGCGACGAGCGCCAGCGTCGGACCGTCGCCGTGAACCGGCGCGAACACGGCTGCGGTCGCGGCGAAGGGACGGTGGACGCCCTCCGCGGTGTCGTGTGTCGCAGCACCCCAGCTGCGTGCGTAGATCCCGACCGGCGGCGTGACGTCCCGCGTGGCGACGCCAAAGTTGCAATGCGTGTAGCTGAAGGTCGTGTTCATGGTCAGCCCTCTCCCTCGCTCAACGATGGTGGATGTGCATGGCGTGTCGCCGCCGGCTGGCCCGCGAGCATGACCACGGAGCCGACCACGGCGACGAGGATCGCGCTGGTGCCGGCGACCGCGAATGCGAGCTGCGTGCCGCCCCGCGCCGTGAGCCAGCCTGCGAGCAGGCCGCCGAGCGGCGCGCCGCCCAGGAACGCGAACATGTACAGGCTCGCCGCCTGCCCCCGCAGGTGCTCCGGCGCGGCGAGCTGGAGTGCCGCGAGCGCGCTCGCTCCCCAGAGCAGGTAGCAGCCGCCGGTGAGGAAGAGCAGGACGCAGATCACCGGCAGGCTCGTCTGCGGGGCGAGCGCCAGCTCGAGCATGCCGAAGCCGAGCGCCCCGCCGAGGAGCAGGCGAATGCGCGCCTTGCCGAGGGTGGCGAGGAAGAGCGCGCCGCAGAGTGCGCCGGCACCGAAGACGGATGCGATCAGGCCGAAGACGTCCGCGTCCGCGTCGAGCGTCTCGCCGGCGAGGAGCGGGAGCAGCACGTCGAAGTTGAACGAGATCGTGCTCAGCGCGAGCACCGCGAAGAACGCGACGGCCACCCTGCGCGAGCGGCGGACGAACGAGGCCATCACCCGGAGGCTGCGGCGGAGCCCCGTCTGCACCTCGGGCGGCACGTACGGGCGCAGCTCGCTGACCCGCATCGCGAGCAGAGCGATCACGACGGCCCCGTAGCTGGCCGAGTTGACGGCGAAGGCGACGCCTACCCCGGCCAGGGCGACGACGAGACCGCCGAGCGCCGGCCCGACGATGCGCGCCGTCGTGCCCAGCGCCGAGCCGAGCGCGACCGCGTTCGGCAGGTCGTCCTTCCCGACGATCCGGAACACGAGCGTGTGCCGCGCCGGGTTGCCGAACACGAGCACGAGCCCCTGGAAGATCGCGATCACGTACACCTGCCAGAGCTCGACCGTGCCCGTCAGCGTCAGGACTGCGAGCGTGCCGGCCGCGACGATCGAGAGCGACTCCGTCACGAGCAGGAGGCGGCGGACGTCGAAGCGGTCGATCACCGAGCCGACCGGAAGGCCGAAGAGCGTCACCGGCAGGAGCTGGGCAAGGGCGAGCGTTCCGACGGCGAGCGGCGATCCGGTCAGGTCGAGCACGAGCCAGTACGCGGCGATCTGCTGCATCCACGTGCCGATGAACGAGACACCGTGGCTGACGAAGTAGAGCCGGTAGTTGCGGTGGTTGCGCAAGCTCGCGAAGGTCCGTCCGCCGACCCACGCGATGAGGCTCACCTCAGAGGAGCTCTCGCGGATCGATCGGCTGGCCGGTCGTGAAGAGCCCGTCGCCGGCCTCCGTCGCCGGGATCGAGCGGATCACGGCCAGCACGCCGTCGAGCGGCGCCCGGAGCACCTCCGGCGGCCGTCCCGGCGTGTCCGGGAACCACAGCCGCGCGACCGGGTCTCCAGTCTTGACCTCCGCGGGCGGCTCGAGCAGTCCCTCGAAGATGCAGTCCTCGGGCGCGATCACGTAGTTCGCGGGGTCGCGCCCATCGAGGATCACCGCATCCGGCTTGCCGAGAGAGGCGCGCGTCTGCACCTCGCCCTCGAGCACGCCCACGTGCCGGAGCACGTTCGTGAGGCCGCTCCAGGCGAGCTCGTGGACGGCGGCGGGCACGCGGCCGCCGCCGCCGAGCTCCGTCGTGATCACGAGCTTGCCCTGGTCCTCGGCCTCCACCGGCAGGAGCCCGGAGCCGTTCACGTCGATGTAGAGGAAGTGGTAGTCGGAGTTCCAGGCCTGCATGCCCGCGAGCATGTCGCGGCGCTGGGCGGCATTGTCGACGACGTGCATGTGCGAGCACGGGACGAACCAGGCGGTGCGCCCGCCCGAGTGCATGTCGATCACGACGTCGGCCGCGGGAAACAGGAACCGCGTCAGGTAGTCGGCCAGCTGCTCGTTGGGCGGGCCGTCCGGCGAGCCGGGAAACGAGCGGTTGAAGTTGACGCCCGACGGCCACAGCCGCGTGTTCGCCTTCGAGGCCGCGGTCGAGAGCACCGGGATGATCGTCACGCGTCCGGAGACCTGCCCGGGCTCCAGCTCCTGGATCAGGCGGAGGGCGGCGACCTGCCCCTCGTACTCGTCCCCGTGGTTCCCGGCCAGGACGAGCACGTTCGGCCCGTCGCCGTTCGCGACCGACGCGATCGGGATGAAGGTGCTCGCCCAGCCGCCGGTGTTCGTGATCTTCGGCAGCTGCAGCCGTCCGATCTGCTTTCCGGAGGCCGAGAGGTCGATCGTGGAGAAGACGGGTGAGGCCGTCACGCGCGTGCGGCCAGCGCCGCGGCGACCGCGGTCTCGGTCGCCTCGAGCAGGCGGTCGACGTCCTCGTCGGTGTGGGCGTACGAGAAGTGGCTCCGCTTCAGGTTCAGCGGCAGCTCGAAGATCCCGTGGCGCATCAGCTCGCGCCGGTAACCGATGAAGAGGTCAACGTCGTTCCGGAGCAGGTCGTCGTAGCTCTCGACCGGCCCCTCGAGGAAGTACGTGACGAAGATCGAGCCGAAGCCGGCGACGGCCACCGGGACGCCGAGGCGCGCGTAGAGGGCGCGCAGTCCTTCGCGCGCGCGCTCCCCGAGCCGGAAGACGTGCTCGTGCACGGGCTCGCGCTGGAGCTTGTCCAGCGTCGCGAGCGCCGCCGCTGTCGTGGCCGGGTGCCCGTTGAACGTGCCTGCGAAGAAGGCCGGCTGCCCGGGTGTCGTCGAGAACAGCTCCATCAGCTCCGCCTTGCCCCCGAGCGCCGAGACGGGCCAGCCGTTGGCCATCGCCTTGCCGAGCGTGGTCAGGTCGGGCGTCACGCCGGCGATCGCCTGGTAGCCGCCGAGCCCGTGCCGGAAGCCCGTGATCACCTCGTCGAAGACGAGCACGGTCCCGTGCTTTGTCGCGAGCTCGCGCAGCCGCTCGAGGAAGCCCGGCTTCGGCAGGACGGTGCCGATGTTGTGCGGGATCGGCTCGAGAATGATCGCGGCGACGTCGTGGTCGGTGAGAGCCTGCTCGACCGCTGCGGCGTCGTTGAACCGGCAGACGATCGTCGC
The DNA here is from genome assembly GCA_963705515.1 of uncultured Gaiellaceae bacterium. Lineage (GTDB taxonomy): Bacteria > Actinomycetota > Thermoleophilia > Gaiellales > Gaiellaceae > Gaiellasilicea. Next base: position 98,447 of record CAVPJV010000002.1, on the reverse strand, counting down.
ATCGAGAACCTCGGGGAGGATCCCCTGCGAGAGCGGGTCCTTGCCGCCGACGCGGTCCGCGGGGGAGATCACGTTCATCGCGACCGAGTCGTGCCAGCCGTGGTAGCAGCCCTGGAACTTGATCACGTGGCGGCGGCCGGTCACCGTGCGCGCGAGCCGGAGCGCGTGGAAGGTCGCCTCACTTCCCGTCGCGGTCAACAGCACCTTCTCGAGCGAGGGCACGACGTCGACGAGCCGCTCCGCCAGCTCGATCTCGACGGGCGTGACACCGACGCCCATCAACCCCGCGGCGCCCGCTACGGCTCCGTCCACGTCCGGGTCGTTGTGCCCGAGGAGCGGCGGGCCGAAGGCGGCGTGGTAGTCGGTGAAGACACGTCCGTCTGCGTCGGTGAAGGTGGAGCCGCTCGTCGCCGTGACGACGAGCTCCTCGAGGCCGGGGACGCGGCGCTGGCCGCTGTTGACGCCTCCAGGGATGACGGCGGCCGCGCGGGCGGCGAGCGCCGCACCGGCGTCGGACGAGATCTGGGTCATCGTGCCTCCACGCGTAGGGACGAGAAGACGTCCTCGTCCAGGTCGATACCAAGTCCTGGCTCCGTCGGGACCGGGACGTAGCCGTCCGACTCGATCGGCAGCAGCTGCCTGGTCAGCTTCGTGTTGATCTCGGTCTCCGCGACGCAGTACTCCTGGAACAGCGCCTCGTCGAGCACGGCGTTGCAGTGCAGCGAGGCGGCCTTGATGATCCCACTCTTCCACGCGTGCGGGACCAGCGAGACGCCGTGCTCCTCCGCGAGCGCGGCGATCCGCATCAGCTCGGTGATCCCGCCGCACCTGGTGACGTCGGGCTGGATCAGGTCGACGTGCCCGCGCTCGATCAGCTCGCGGAAGCCCCAGCGGGTCGCGTCCTGCTCGCCGGCCGCGATCGTCAGGTCGACCGCATCGGCGAGCTCGGCGTAGGCCTCGTACTCGTCCGGCTCGAAGGGCTCCTCGAGCCAGTAGACGCCGAGTTGCTCGAGCTCGCGCGCGACGCGGATCGCGGTGGCCGCGTCGGCGACATAGCCGAGCCCGGCGTCGATCATGATCTCGACGCCGTCGCCGCCGGCCTCCCGGGCCGCGGCGGCGAGGCGCACGTCGTGGTCGGGATCTCGTCCCAGCGGCCCCCAGCCGAGCTTGACGGCCGTGAAGCCCTGCTCGCGGAGCGCGGAGACGGCCTCGGTGACCTCGTCGGTCGTGTCCGGCATCAGCCGCGACGCATAGGCGCGGATCCGCTCGTGCCGGACCGGCCGGCCGAGCAGCTCGCACACCGGCTTGCCGAGCGCCTTCCCCTTGATGTCCCAGAGCGCGATGTCGATCCCGCTGATCGCGTGGATCGCGATCCCGCGCCGGCCGATGAAGATGACGCCGCGGTACATCTTGTCCCAGAGCCGCTCCACGTCGAGCGGGTCCTCGCCGATCAGCAGCTGGCGCAGGCTGTTCGCAATCGCATGCGAGCCCGGCGCGGTCACGAGCGCCGCGACGGCTTCGGGCGCGGAATCGACCTCGCCGATGCCGGTGATCCCCTCGTCTGTGTGCACCAGGATGACGAGGTCGTCCTGGCTGCCGTCCGCGATTCCCTCGTTGACCGCGGTCTGGCGCAGGACAACGGCCTCGACATCGGTGATTTTCAAGCAGGGCTCCTTGGAACGATGCCGGTTGGCCGGGCCAGATTGTCGATCATAGCGAAATTGTCAACAATCCACTAGAGTCGCCTGCGGGCATGAGCGACTCTCCGGTTTCCTGCACCATCGACCCGACGGCTGACGGGAAGCAGATCGGGATGCTGAAGGTGCCGCGCTCGTCGAACACCGCCGGCTGGTCGAGTCTCTGGATCCCGATCGTCTCCGTCGGGAACGGCGCCGGGCCGACGGTGCTCGTGATCGGCGGGGTGCACGGCGACGAGCCGGAGGGCCAGATCGCGGCGCTCAGCCTCGCCAGGACGCTGCAGCCGGAGCAGGTCACCGGCCGCGTGATCGTGATCCCGTGCGCCTCGCCGGAGGCCTCGCGCGCGTACACGCGCCTCTGGCCCTCGGGCGCGAACCTGAACCGTTCGTTCCCGGGCTCCCCGACCGGCCCGGCCGACGAGCAGCTCGCCCACTTCCTCTCGACCGAGCTCTTCCCGATCTCGGACGTGATCGTCGACATCCACAGCGGCGGGCGCAACGCGCTCCACCTTCCGTGGTCCGAGATGCACTGGGTCGACGACGCGATCCAACGGCGGCAGATGGTCGAGGGAATGCTCGCCTGGAACACCGACTGGTGCTGCGTCTACATCGACATCGGCGGCACCGGCCTGCTCGTCACCGAGGCGGAGCGCCAGGGGAAGATCGTCGTCAGCACGGAGCTCGGCGGCGGCGGGCACGTCACGGCCGAGATCCACCGGCTCGCGTCCTCCGGCCTCGCGAACGTACTCCGGCACGTCGGCGCGCTCCAGGGCGAGGTCGTCGTCCGCGAGTCGCCGCCGACGCTCCTGATGGCGACCGAGCTCGACAATTACCTGCTCGCGCCCGAGTCCGGTCTCTTCGAGACGCTCGTCGACCTCGGCCAGCACGTCGAGGCGGGTGAGCCAGTCGGCCGGATGCAGTTCCTCGAGCGGCTCGACCGGGAGCCGGAGACCATCCACGCGAAGACCGACGGGATCGTCTGCGTCGTCCGGGCGGTTGCCACGACCGAGCAGGGAGACAACGTCATCGTGGTCGCCCGCGAGGCAGACCTCGCGGAGCTCGACTGATGCGGCGCTGCACGGTCGCCGCGACCCAGGTCGACGTCCGTCACCTGGACGTCGAGCACAACCTCGAGACGCACGTGCGGCTGATCGCGGAGACGGCCGAGGCTGGGTGCGACCTCGTCGTCTTCCCGGAGACGTCGGTCACGGGAAACAACGGCAGCCCGGAGGTGACGCGGTTCGCCGAGCCTCACGACGGGCGCATCTTTCGCACCATCCACGAGCAGGCGAAGAAGTCCGGGATCGTCGTGTCGTACGGCTTCTGCGAGCTACACCGCGGCACGCACTACAACACCTGCGCGCTCGTCGGGCCGGACGGCCTGATCGGCCTCCAGCGCAAGGTGCACGCCTCCTTCGACGAGTTCTTCCGCTTCCGGCAGGCATACGAATGGGGTGTCTACGACCTCGGCTTCTGCACGGTCGGAACAGCGATCTGCCACGACAGCGACTTCTTCGAGAGCTGGCGCATCCTGGCGCTGAAGGGCGCCGAGGTGATCCTGCTCCCGCACGCGAACCGGACGATGCCCGCAGGCGGCGGCGTTCTCACTTTCGACGGGCGCGGGCGCGAGCTGGACGACGAGGCGATCGTGCGCGCGCAGGAGGAGCTGCTCGAGGAGCGGCCGAGCCCGCCACGGCTCCACGACTTCCTCGCCCGGGACAACGGCGTCTATGCCGTCTTCTCGGACATGGTCGGGTTCGACGGGCACAGCACCCACGTCGGCGGCGCCTACGTCCTCGCGCCCGACGGCTCGATGCTCGCGCAGTCCGAGCCCGGTACCGGGAATCAGTGGATCGCCGTCGAGCTCGACCCCGAGCCGATCGAGCGCGCCCGGGAGAACCCGTGGTTCGCGCTCAAGAAGCGCCGCCCCGAGGCCTACCACGAGCTGGTCGTCCAACAGTGAGAAAGGATCGTCCATGAGCTTGACCGCCGGCGTCGCGCGAGTCGACGTCACGCCTCCGTCCGGCCTCCCCCACGGGTGCTGGTCGGCCCGTACCGGCCTCGCGGAGGGGATCCGCGAGCCGATGATCGGGCAGGCGCTCGTCCTCGACGACGGGAGCACGCAGGTCGCGATCGTCGCGATCGACCTCGTCTTCGCCGGCGCGGACATGACCGCCGCCGTGCGCGAGCGCGTGCAGAGACTGACCGGGATCGCGCCGGAGGCGGTACTCGTGAACGCCGCCCACAACCACAGCGCGCCGAGCGTCTCCCGTGGCTCGACGGTCGCCGGGCTCGCAGACACCGGCTCGTTCGCGCCCTGGGTCGAGTCTCTCCCCGACCTGCTCGCGGGAGCCGTGTACGCCGCCTGGCGCGGCCGGAAGCCCGTGCGCGTCGGCTGGGGAACCGGTCGCGCACCCGGGATCAGCGTCAACAGGGTGCAGCGGCAGCGACCGGTGGACGACAGCGTGCCGGTGCTTCGCGTGGACGACGAGAACGGGGAACCGATCGCCGTCGTCGTGAGCTTCGCCTGCCATCCGACGCTGATCGGCGGCGAGGCGCTGCTCTGGAACCCGGACTTCCCCGGCCCGCTGCGCGAGACGGTCGAGGCCGGCGTGCCGGGCGTCGAGTGCATCTTCCTCCAGGGCTGCGCCGGCGACATCGCCGCCTGGGACTACTGGTTCGGCAATCGCGAGGCGAGCAGGCACAGCTTCGAGCGCCGCGACGAGTTCGGGCAGGCCGTCGGCACGGCGGTGCTCGACACGCTGGAAGGAATCGAGACGACAGCCGACGCAGAGCTCGGAGCCGCCTCGACCTGGGTCGAGCTCCGGCGCCGTCGGATCCCGTGGGGCGTCGAGGAGCTGGAGGGCCGGATCGCAGAGCTCTCGAAGGAGCCGGATCCCGAGTTCCCGGCGGCGTGGCCGGAGAGCGTCCACACCGCCACGTCCGCGCAGGACTTCCCGGTCCTGTACCAGCGCTCCGCGCTCAAGATGTACGCGGACATGGCGCGCCGGACCGACGAGCCGGTCCGCGCCGAGCTGCAGGTGCTCAGGATCGGCGGCGCGGCGATCGCGGCGAACCCGTTCGAGCTCTTCAACGAGTGCGGGACCCGCATCCGCGAGGGCAGCCCGTTCGAGACGACGTTCATGCTCGGCTACACGAACGACTACGCGGGCTACCTCCCCGCCAGCGAGGATCTCGACCTGGTCGCCGGGGTTCCGCTCGACGACGTTCTCGACCAGGACCGCTACCGCTGGGCCTACGGGATCACGAGCTCGAACGTCGATCGGGGCGAGGTCGACCGCGTCATCGACGAGAGCGTCGCGCTCCTGCGCGGGGTCTCGTGAAGATCACAGCCGTCGAGACGCACGTCTGCCATGCCCGGATGCGCAACTGGGTCTTCGTCCGCGTCGTCACCGACGAGCCGGGGCTGTACGGCTGGGGCGAAGCGACGCTCGAGTGGCACACGCGCGCGGTCGTCGGCGCCGTCGAGGACATCGCGGAGCTGATCGTCGGCGAGGACCCGACCCGGATCGAGCACCTCTGGCAGATGATGTTCCGCCAGCACTTCTGGCATGCGAGCGGGATCGTCCGCGGGACGGCGATGAGCGGCATTGACATCGCGCTCTGGGACCTCCTCGGCAAGGTACACGGCGTCCCCTGTCACCGGCTGTGGGGTGGACGAGTCCGAAACGAGGTGCGGCTCTACGGACATCTCGGCGGTGGGAAGATGGAGGACTTCTACGAGAGCGACGAGCCGCAGCGCTTCGCGGAACTCGCCGCCGCGATGGTCGAGAGCGGCTTCACCGCGTTCAAGACGATGGCGGTGCCGCCGACGATGCCGCTCGAGGGCCTCGCGCCCGTGCGCCATGCCGAACGCTGCGTGGCCGCGATGCGGGAGGCGGTCGGGGACGAGATCGACATCATGGTCGACTGCCACGCCCGGCCGAGTCCGCGCATGGGGCACCTGTTCGCGGCGGCGCTCGAGCCGTTCGGCCTCTACTGGCTCGAGGAGCCGTGCTGGCCGGAGCGGGCCGACGACATCGCCGCGATCCAGCGCTCGGTGACGACCCCGATCGCGACCGGTGAGCGGCTCGTCGGCGTGCACGGGTTCCGCGAGCTGCTCGAGAAGGGTGCCTGCAGCGTGCTTCAGCCCGACATCACCCACTGCGGCGGCTTCACGGAGGCACGTCGGATCGCCGCGCTCGCCGAGACGTATCGCGTTGCCCTCGCGCCGCACAACCCGCAGGGGCCGGTGTCGACGGCGGCGTCGATCGAGCTCGGCTTCGCAACGCCGTCCTACGTCATCTGCGAGGCGGTCACGGCCGACGTGCCGTGGCGCACCGAGGTGGTGACGGACTCGCACCGGATCGAGTCCGACGGGATGCGGGCGCAGCCGAGCGATCTGCCGGGCCTCGGCGTCGAGATCGACCTCGACGTCGTGCGCGAGCATCCGTTCGAGCCCGAGCTTCCCCAGCGGGTCTTCTACGCCGACGGCAGCGTGGGCGACTGGTGAGCCGGTTCGGCGGCAGAGTGGCCCTCGTCACCGGGGGCTCGAGCGGGATCGGCGCAGCCGTCGCCGAGCGACTGCTCCGGGAGGGCGGGAAGGTGGCGACGCTCGACCTCGCCGAGGGCGGTCCGCCGGGAGTGCTCTCGCTCACCGGAGACGTCCGCAGCTCACAGGACATCGTCGGCGCGGTCGAGCGGGCGGAGGCCGAGCTCGGCCCGCTCTCGATCCTCGTTTGCTCGGCCGGGGTCACCGGCGACTCGCTCCGGACCGTGGAGGTGAGCGACGACGAGTGGCGCCGCGTCCTCGCGATCAACGCCGACGGGACGTTCTTCGCCAACCGCGCCGTGATCCCGGGGATGACCGAGCGGAACTACGGCCGCATCGTCAACATCGCCTCGATCGCGGGCAAGGAGGGCAACCCGATGGCGGCGGCCTACTCGTCCTCGAAGGCCGCGGTGATCGCGATGACGAAGGCAATCGGCAAGGACCTCGCCGGGACGAACGTGCTCGTCAACTGCATCGCGCCGGCGGTGATCGAGACACCGCTCCTCGCCGGCATGTCGGAGGAGCACATCCGCTACATGGTCGAGAAGATCCCGATGGGGCGCCTCGGCGGCGTCGACGAAGTCGCTGCGCTCGTCTGCTGGCTCGCGAGCGAGGAGTGCTCCTTCTCCACCGGCGCCACGTACGACATCTCGGGCGGGCGGGCCGTCTACTGAGCGAGCGTGTGCTGGTCACGGGAGCGCTCGGGTGCGTCGGCGCCTGGGCGGTGAAAGCGGTGCTCGACGACGGCGACGAGCCGGTTGGGTACGACCTCGGGGACGCGACCCACCGCCTCGAGCTGATCCTCACCGCGGACGAGCGCGCTCGGCTGACCCTGGTGCGGGGCGACATCACCGACCTCGCCGCACTCGGCCGCACGCTGGACGAGCACGAGATCACGCGGGTCGTGCACCTCGCAGCGCTCCAGGTCCCGTTCTGCCGCGCCGACCCGGCGCTCGGGGCGCGCGTCAACGTCGTCGGGACGGTCAACGTCTTCGAGGCCGTCAAAGAGCGGCTCGATCGGATTCCAGGCGTGGCCTACGCGAGCTCCGCGGCCGTCTACGGGCCTGATGATCCCTCACCGGCGCCCGAGAGCGGCGGCACCGCACCCGGAACGATCTACGGCGTCTACAAGCTTGCGAACGAGGGCACGGCCCGGCTCTACCACGCCGAGTCGGGCGTCCCGTCGGTCGGGATCAGGCCCTACGTGGTCTACGGCCCCGGCCGCGACCAGGGGATGACCGCGGGGCCGACGCAGGCGATGGCGGCCGCCGCCGAGGGCGAGAGCTTCGTCGATCGCCTACGGCGGCCGCGCCCAGTACGACTACGCCCCCGCCGTCGGCCGAGCGTTCGTCGCCGCCGGCTCTGCGTCGGCGGGCGCGGTCGTGGCCAACTTTCCCGGCGTGCGGGCCACGATGGCCGAGGTCGTCGCGGCGATCGAAGCCGCCGCCCCGGAGGCCGCAGGCAGGATCACCTGGGACGAGACGGCACTGCCGTTCCCGGCGGAGCTCGAAGCCGAGGCACTGGCAGCCGCGATCGGACCGGTGCAGCAGCCGTCGCTGGCCGAGGGCGTTGCCGAGACGGTCGCCCGCTTCAGGCACCACGACGCCGCATCACCGTGAGTCGGCGGCGCGTGCACGTGACCGGCCCGGTGCCGAGGCGCATCGAAGACGCGCTCGAGCGGGACTTCGACCTCGTCTCGGATCCGGAAGGCGCGGAGGGAGTGCTGGCGCTGATCACGACCGTCGTCGACGCCACGTACCTGGAGCGAGCCGGCCCACAGCTGGAGGTGGTGGCGAACTACGGCGTCGGCGTCAACAACATCGACCTGGACGCGGCACGGCGCCGGGGCATCGTGGTCGCCAACACACCCGACGTGCTGACGAAGACGACCGCCGAGCTCGCAATCACCGCCACGCTCGCTCTCCTCCGCCGGGTCGTCGAGGGCGACCGGTTCGTCCGCTCGCGGTCGCCGTGGTCGTTCTCACTCGAGTTCATGCTCGGCGAGGGACTCGACGGCAAGACGATCGGCATCGTCGGCCCCGGCCGGATCGGCCGGGAGACGGCACGCCTGGCGGAGGCGTTCGGAGCGCACGCAGTCTTCGCCGGCCGAAACGACTCGCTGGCGGAGCTGCTGGCGAGCGCCGACGTCGTGAGCCTCCACTGTCCGTTGACCCCGGAGACTCACCACCTCATCGGCGAGAGTGCCCTGGCGGCCATGAAGAGCTCGGCGGTGTTGGTCAACACCGCTCGGGGGCCGATCGTGGACGAGCGGGCTCTCGTCGAAGCCCTGACCACCGGGGTCATCGCAGGAGCCGCGCTGGACGTCTTCGAGTTCGAGCCGACCGTCAGCGAAGGGTTGCTGTCGCTCGACCAGGTCGTCCTCACACCGCACATCGGCAGTGGGACGCGCGCGACGAGAGAGGCGATGGGAATGCTGGCGGTGGAGGCGCTCCGAAGCGTGCTGATCTCGAAGCGGCGGCCGCCGAACGCCGTCACCTAGCGGTTCGATCCCGACAGGGGAATGGATTCGGGCTCGGGGCGCGTTGAGGCAGGTACCCCCGACGCAAGGAGGAGCACCATGGCCGTTGTCGATGAGGTCCTGTCCGCGAACGAGCAGTACGCATCCTCGTTCGGCGCCAAGAGCGAGCTTGCCCTGCCGCCTGCGCGCCGCTTCGCGATCCTCACCTGCATGGACGCCCGCCTCGACCCAGCCAAGTACGCAGGCCTGAGCGAGGGCGACGCGCATGTGATCCGGAACGCAGGCGGCCGAGCGAGCGACGACGCGATCAGGTCGCTCGTGATCTCCTACAAGCTCCTCGGCACCCAGGAGTGGTTCGTCATCCACCACACCAACTGCGGGATGGAGTTCTTCGACAGCCCGCAGATGGGAACGCTGCTCGCGCAGAGCCTCGAGACCGCCGAGCTCGGCTCGGACGGATTCCGGGATGTCGGCGCCGGACCCGGCTCCGAGGAGGGCCGCGACATCGACTGGCTCACCATTGCCGACGCCGAGCAGAGCGTCGTCGACGACGTCACGAGGATCCGCACACACCCGCTCGTCCCGGCCCGGATCCCGGTCTACGGCTACCTCTACGACGTCGAGACCGGCCGCCTGAACGAAGTCGCAGGAGCAACCACGGCCGGCCGCGCAGCATGACCCATCCACCGCGGGTGGCGGCGCCCTCGAGCACCGCCACCCGCGAGGCAGCACCTAGGCCGCGAACTCCTCCTCGTCGCGGGCCAACCCGTCGACGAGGCCCCATGGAAACGAACCGCGAGCGAGCTGGAAGCCCTGGACGACACGCTCGAAGTTCGTCCAGTCGAGGCGGCGCACGACGTCGGAGAGCTTGACGTCGCCGCCGGCGTTCCAGAGATCGGCCGCGATCCGGACGAGGAGCTTCTCGCCGCCCGACATCGTCGCGGCCTGCTCGTACAGCCCGCCGAAGTCGAAGTCACGCTCGCCGATGTACGGCGCCGTTCTCGGCACGAGCTGCGGCGCGGTCAGGATGTGACGCACGCCGAGATACTCGGGCACCTGCAGAGCTTGCATGACGCACCTTTCCTCGGGTTACAGGGGAAGGCCGCGTCGCCTCTCGGGTGGCTCGTCAGCGAAGACCACCCGCTCCGAAGGTAGCATCGCAGCACGCCGGGCGCGAACGACCGCGACCGGTGAGGCAACGTCGCCTCCGCAGCCCACCGGGCCCGCGGGGGCTTTTTTGTTGGACCGACGAACGGAGGTGCCGAGATGCGAGTGCTGGTTGCGGAAGACGAGACGGTGATCAGGCTCGACCTGCAGGGGTTGCTCCAGGACGCCGGCTTCGACGTGGTCGCCGCCGCCCGCGACGGTGAGGAAGCGGTCGAGCTGGCGCGGAGCGAGTGTCCCGACCTCGCCATCCTCGACGTCAAGATGCCGCGGCTCGACGGCATCGACGCTGCACGCAAGATCCTCCACGAGCGCCCGATCCCGATCGTGATGCTGACCGCGTACGACGAGGAGGACCTCGTGGCGCGTGCGATCGAGGTCGGTGTCTTCGCCTACCTCGTCAAGCCGTTCCGCGAGCAGGACCTCGTCCCTGCGATCCATGCGGCGCGGGCGCGCTTCTCCGAGCTTCAGGCAGTTCGCGGAGAGGCCGACTCGCTCGCCGAAGCGCTCGAGGCGCGGAAGGCGATCGAACGCGCGAAGGGGATCCTGATGGAGAAGGAGGGTCTGACCGAGGCCGAGGCGTTCGTCCGCCTGCGCACTGCGAGCCAGACGTCGGGCCGGACGATGAAGTTCATCGCCGAGGCGCTCGTCCAGGCCTTCGATGGTTAGATGACGCCGGTGGCGCACGACCCCTCGGGCCGGTTCGACCTCGGCGGGCGCACTGCTCTCGTCACGGGAGCGGCGCGCGGCCTCGGCCGTGCGATTGCGCTGGCACTCGCGGAGGCCGGCGCCGACGTCGTGCTCGGCCTCCGGGACGTGTCGCGCGACGGGGGGCTCGCGGACGAGATCCGCGCGCTCGGGCGGCGAGCGCTGCCGCTGCAGATGGACGTCACGCGGCTCGACGAGATCGAGGCAGCCGTCACGGCCACGGTCGACGAGCTCGGCTCGCTCGACGTGCTCGTGAACAACGCCGGCGGAGGCGCGGGCCTCGTCCCCGCCGAGCTCGTCTCCGTCCCCGACTTCGCGCAGACGGTCGACGTGAACCTGAAGGGCACGTTCTTCGCCTGCCGCGCCGCCTTCACGCCGATGCAGGAGCGCGGCTTCGGTCGGATCGTCAACGTGTCCTCGCAGGCGGCGCTGGTCGCCTTGCCCGGCGAATCGGTCTACTGCATGACCAAGGCGGCCGTCTCGCACCTGACGCGCTGCCTCGCGGTGGAATGGGGCGGGCACGGGATCAACGTCAATGCGGTCGCGCCGACGTTCGTCCGCACGCCGGGCACGGAGCAGGCGCTCTCGGATCCCGGGTTCCGCGCCGACGTGGAGGAGCGCATCGCCGCGCTGCACCGCATCGGGGAGCCCGACGACGTCGCCGGCGCCGTCGTCTTCCTCTGCTCGCCCGCCGCCTCCCTGATCACCGGCGAGACGCTCGTGATCGACGGCGGCTGGACCGCGCGCTGACCGTGGCGGCCGAGGCGCAGCTTCGGGCAAACGTCCGCCTGCTCGGCGACGTGCTCGGGCAGGTGATCGTCGAGCAGGAGGGCGAGGAACTGCTCGAGCTCGAGGAGCGGATCCGCCGGCTCGCCCGCGAGGCGCGTGAGACAGGTGATCGCGCCGCGCTCGAGCAGACGATTCGCGGGCTCGACCTGGCGCGGCAGTCCGCGGTGCTGCGGGCGTTCTCGCTCTTCTTCCAGCTGGCGAACATCGCGGAGCAGCACCACCGGCTGCGACGCCGGCGGCAGTACGAGCACGAAGGCCGGGTGCCGCGGGAGTCGCTCGCCGCCGCCGTCACGCAGCTACGGGAGGCCGGGATCGGCGACGACGAGTTGCGCGCGGCGGCCGCGCGGCTCGAGGTCCGCCCGGTGCTGACCGCCCACCCGACGGAGGCGACCCGCAGGACGATCCTCCAGGCGCACCAGCGGCTGGCGACGGGGCTGCGCCGCCTCGACGACCCCGAGCTGCCGCACTCGACTCGGCGGCGAGTCCAGGAGCAGATCGCCGAGGAGGTGACCCTCCTCTGGCAGACGGACGAGGTGCGGTCGCGGCGGCCGCGCGTCGTCGACGAGGTCCGCAACGGCCTCTGGTTCGTCGAGGCCAGCCTGTGGCAGGCGCTGCCGCGGCTCCTCCGCGAGCTGGACGACGCGATTCCCGGCGCGCCGCCCCCGCTCCGGCTTGGCAGCTGGATCGGCGGCGACATGGACGGCAACCCGAACGCAGGGGCGGAGACGATCGTCGAGGCGCTCGAGCGAGCCCGCACGCTCGCGCGCGAGCTCCTGCGCCGCGATGTGCGCGCGCTCGGCTCCGCCTGGGGCATGTCCACCGAGCTCGTCGGGCCGGTCCCGGAGCTCGACCCGTCGAGCGACGAGCCGTACCGAAGCGCCCTCGTGCAGATCTGGGAGCGGCTGGCCGCGGACGAGTACGGCGACGCCGACGAGCTTGCCCGCGATCTCGAGCGGATCGACACCGCTCTTCGCAACCACGGCGCGGCGCGTGTCGCCGACGGCACCCTGGCCGACCTCAGGGGCCGCGTCGAGGTCTTCGGCCTGCACGTGGCGACGCTCGACCTGCGCGTGCACTCGGAGCAGGTGCGGGAGCGGGCGAAACCGGTGCTCGATGCGCTCACGGCAGCTGCCGCGGCGCGCGAGCGCCACGGGCCGAGGTCGATCGACCGCGTCATTGTCTCGATGACGGCGAGCGCCGGCGACGTTCTCGACGCAGAGCTGCTCGCGCGCGAGGCAGGACTGCACGTCCCCGCCGTGCCCTTGCTCGAGACGATCGCCGACCTGCGCGGCGCGCGTGAGCTCGCGGGCGAGCTGCTCGATGCCGGCGCGAGACCCCGGCTCGAGGTGATGGTCGGCTACTCCGACTCCGCCAAGGACGGGGGCTATCTCGCCGCCAACTGGGAGATCTACCGCGCGCAGGAGGAGCTCGTCGGGCTTGCGGACGAGCGAGGCGTCGAGCTGACGATCTTCCACGGCCGCGGCGGCTCGGCCGGCCGCGGCGGCGGGCCGACGTACGCCGCCGTGCTCGCGCAGCCACCGGGCGCCGTCGCGGGCAGGCTCCAGCTGACCGAGCAGGGAGAGACGATCGCCTTCAAGTACGGCCTCCCCGGGCTTGCAGAGCGGAACCTCGAGGCGGCCGTCGCGGCGACGCTCCTCACCGTGTTTCCCGAGGCCGCGGGGCTCGCACCGCCGAACGAGGGTGCGCGCGACACGATGACGACGCTCGCCGCATCCTCGCTCGCCGCCTATCGCAGGCTGGTCTGGGACGACCCCGCCTTTCCGCCCTTCTTCCGCAGCTTCACCCCGCTGGACGAGCTCGCGCTGCTCGAGATCGGCTCCCGCCCGGCGTCGCGGCCCGAAGCTGCCGGCCACGGCGAGCTCGAGGCGCTCCGTGCGATCCCGTGGGTGTTCGCGTGGACGCAGAACCGCTGCCTGCTCCCGTCCTGGTACGGCTGCGGCACCGCCTTCGCGGAGTACGGCGTCGAGGGCGAGCGGCTCCACTGGCTGCGCCGTCTCTACCGGGAGTGGCCGTTCTTCCGGGCACTGGTGGAGAACCTCGAGATGACGCTCGCGAAGTCGAGCTTCGAGATCGCCGCCGGCTACCTCGAGCTCGTGCCGCAGAGCGCCGACCGGGAGCGCATCTGGGACGAGCTCTCCGCCGAGCACAGGCGCACCGTCGATGCGGTGCTCGAGATCGTCGACGCCGACGCGCTGCTGGACCGCCATCCCGTGCTCCAGCGCTCGGTGCGGCTGCGGAACCCCTACGTCGACCCGATGAACGCGATCCAGGTCGAGCTGCTCCGAGCCCACCGCGCCGGTGACGAGCGCGCCACGCGGCCGCTGCTGCGGTCGATCGCCGGCATCGCCGCCGCGCTCCGCAACACCGGCTGATCAGTCGCCGCGCATCAGCTCGCCGGCGCGGAAGGCCAGGTCGAGCGACTGCCGCGCGTTCAGCCGGGGATCGCACAGGCTCTCGTAGCGCATCGTCAGCTCCTCCTCCAGCACCTCCGCCGAGCCGCCCAGGCACTCGGTGACGTCCTCGCCCGTGAACTCGATGTGAATTCCGCCCGGCCAGACGCCCTCGTTCCGGCAGACGGAGAAGAACGCGGCGACCTCGTCCATGATCGCCTCGAAGCTCCGGGTCTTGACGCCCGACGGCGTCCGGAACACGTTCGCGTGCATCGGGTCCGTCGCCCAGACAACCGGGTGGCCCGAGTCCCTGACCGCTCGCACGATCGGCGGCAGCGCGTCGACGAGGCGCTCCGCGCCCATCCGCACGATCAGCGTCAGCCGTCCCGGCCGCCTCGTCGGATTGAGCGCCTCGCAGAGCTCGAGGACCTCGTCTGCCGTCGCCGAGGACCCGAGCTTGACCCCGAGCGGGTTGTGCACGCGGGCGAAGAACTCCACGTGCGCGCCGCCCAGCTGCCGCGTCCGCTCGCCGATCCAGAGCATGTGCGCGGAGCAGTCGTACCAGTCGCCGGTCAGGGAGTCCCGCCGTGTCAGGGCCTCCTCGTAGTCGAGCACGAGCCCCTCGTGGCTCGTCCAGAGGTCGACGCGGTGCAGGCGCTGCGCCTGCGCGAGGTCGATCCCACAGGCGCGGACGAAGTCGAGCGCACGCTCGATCTCGGCAGCAAGCACCTCGTAGCGCTTGCCCTCGGGCGCGTCGGCGACGAATTCCTGATTCCAGCTGTGCACCTGGGTGAGGTCGGCGAAGCCCCCGTTCGTGAACGCCCGCACGAGGTTGAGCGTGGCCGCCGACTGGTGGTAGGCCCGCAGGAGCCGGGCTGGATCGGGCGTCCGCGCCGCAGCCGTCGGCGCGTCGTCGTTGACGATGTGGCCGAAGAAGGACGGCAGCTCGAGCTCCCCCACCCGCTCGGTCGGCTCCGATCTCGGCTTCGCGAACTGCCCGGCGATGCGGCCGACCTTCACGAGCGGCAGACCGGAGCCGTAGATCATCACGACCGACATCTGCAGGAAGATCTTCAGCTTCTCGCGAATCGAGACGGCGCTGAAGTCGCGAAAGGACTCGGCGCAGTCGCCCGCCTGGAGCAGGAACGCCCGCTGCTGGGCGACCTCGCCGAGCGCGGCTTCCAGATCGCGCGCCTCGCCCGCAAAGACCAGCGGCGGCATCGCCCTCAGCTCCTCGAGGACGGCGGCGGCGGCGGCAGGGCTCGGCCAGGCGGGCTGTTGCCGAACGGGGTACGCGCGCCAGTCCGACGGAGCCCAAGCGGGATCGGTCACGTGCATCGCCTGAACGAGTGTACTGTCCCAAGTAAAGTGACTTCCACGCTGACACCGGTGCGCATCCCGCCGATGCTGCGCGACCAGGTTGACGGGCAGCGCCAGGTGCTTGCGAGCGGCGACACCGTGCGCGAAGTGCTCGCGGACATGACCGCGCGGTATCCGTCCCTCGAGGCGCAGTTGTTCGAGCAGGGCGAGCTGACGCCGTTCGTCAACGTCTATGTCGGCCGCGACGACGTCCGGACGCGCGAAGGGCTGGACACGCCCGTCGGCGGCAGCGCGGTGATCCTGTTGCCCGCCATGGCGGGCGGGGAGCTTGCGGAACCCCTGCCTGGCGTCTACTCTCGGTAGATCGTGACCGCGCGCATGCCTGTAGCGATTATCGAGGGGCTTCTTATCGTGCGCGCGCGTCCGCGCTAGACGGCCTTCCCTCCCCGCTCCGCCGCCTAGCACGATTCACAGAGGCGGGGTCGTGAACAACGCCGTCCTCAGCTGCCGGATCTGCGAGGAGACGCATCCGCTCGCGCCGGTCTCGCACTGCGCCGCCTGTTCTGGCCCGCTCGACGTCCGCTACGTCTCCAACGGCAACGGCAGCCTGCTCGCCGATCCGCAGGAGCTCTCGAGCGACCGAGCGCTGCTACCGCACCGCGAGACGGCGATCCCGAACCGTACGCCGCTCGTCCCTGCGCCCCGCGTCTCCGCCGCACTCGGCATCGAGGTCCAGCTGAAGCTGGAGACGGCGAACCCGACCAGCTCCTTCAAGGATCGGATGGCGGCGAGCGCCGTGAAGGCTGCCCAGGAGTTCGGGTTCGGCACCGTGCTCTGCGCGTCGACCGGAAACCTCGGAGCAGCCGTCGCGGCTCATTGCGCCGGCGTCGGCCTCGAAGGAGTCATCCTCACACCGGTCGGCGCGGAGCAGCTCGTGCTTCCGCCCGGGGCCGAGGGCACGAGCGTCTTCCGGGTGCACGGGACGCTCGAGGACTGCTGCCGCCTGGAACATGACCTCGAGACGCTCTTTCCGTGGGGGTTCCTGGACGGGAACCTGCAACCGTTCGCGGTCGAGGGGATCAAGACGATCGCCTACGAGATCGCGGAGCAGCTCGACTGGGAGCTGCCGGACGCGATCGTCAGCCCCGTGGCCTCAGGCGCTCTCTTCGCAAAGCTGACCCAGGGATTCGTCGAGCTCGTCGAGCTGGGTCTCGTCCCGGACCGGCGGCCGCGGATGTACGGGGCGCAGCCCGGTGGCTGCCCGCCCGTCGCAGCCGCCTGGGCCGACGAGCGTCCACCGTCGCGCGTGACGCCGAACACGGTTGCCCGCTCGCTCGCGGTCGGTGACCCGAGCTACGGCGAGCTCGCGATCGGTGCCGCTCGCATGTCCGGCGGCGCCATCACCACGGTCGCCGAGGAGCTGATCGAACCGAGCACGGAACTGCTCGCCGAGGACTCCGGCGTCGTGGCTGATCCCGCAGGCGGCGTCGCTTTCGGCGCGCTCGTCGAGCTGGTCAGGTCAGGGGCGATCGCGGCGGGCGAGCGGGTCGTGCTGGTCGTCACGGGTACGGGCACAGAGCCGCCGCGCGCGGGGATCCCCTATCGGGCGCACGAGATCGAGGCCGACACCGACCACTTCCTGGCCGCGCTCGGCGTCGGCCGAGGCTAGCGCGCGCCGGAGCTGCGCGTCGAGCTGCGCGCGGCGCCCGGCACGAGCCAGTTCGTCCCGAACTTCCGCATCTCCCGGATGATCGGCAGCAGCGCCCGACCCTTCTCGGTCAGCTGGTACTCGACCCGCGGCGGAGACTCGGGATAGCTGTGCCTGGCGACGACGCCGACCTGTTCGAGCGAGCGCAGGCGGTCGGCGAGGGTTCGCGTGCTCATGCCCTTGCAGACGCGTTCGAGCTCCCGGAACCGGCGAGTGCCGCCGCCGAGCTCGTGGATGAGCAGAGGTGTCCACTTCGATGCGACGATCTCACCGGTGGACGCTACCGCGTTGCGCGCAAGATCCACGTCCTCGAGCTGTGTCTTCATCCCGTTTGTTGCCTCCATGTGAGCGGGGCGGGCGGGAATCGCTCGCCGAGAACCGCAATGCATCTACAACAGCGACTTTACTCCGTGCAAAGGTTACCGCAAGGCTGGGTCTGAAAACCTAGACCGATTGGTGTAGGAGCTACAGCCACTTGACAAAGTAAAGCGCCACCACCAGACTGAGCCGGTGATGACGACCGTACCCCGGATCGCAGGCCCTGCTCGGGCCCACGTAGCAGCCCCGTCCGGGTCGATCGGTCTCGTCCTCCTGATTCTCCCCCTCTAGGGGGAGTAGCGACCACGCGCCGCGCAGGCGCAGACGCCCACCATCGGACGCCACAGGTCCGCCCGCGGGCGGGCCGGTCAAGGAGGAACAGTTGAGCTCTCGCAGGATCACCATCTTCGACACGACGCTACGAGACGGCGAGCAGGCGCCGGGCATCGCGCTGCGGCCGGACGAGAAGGTCGAGGTCGGCGAGCAGCTCGAGCGGCTCGGTGTCGACGTGATCGAGGCCGGCTTCGCCGCCTCCTCGCCCGGCGACTTCGAGGGAGTCCAGGAGGTCGCGCGCGCGGCACAACGCGCAACGATCGCTTCGCTCTGCCGCGCGAGCACAGCCGACATCGACGCCGCCGCGGCCGCGCTCGAGGACGCGCCGCGCTCGCGGATCCACATCTTCCTCGCGACCAGCGCACTGCACATGGAGAAGAAGCTCCGCATGCGGCCCGACGAGGTCGTGGCTGCGGCGGGGTTCTCGGTCAGGCAGGCATGCACGAGCGTCGACGAGGTCGAGTTCTCGTGCGAGGACGCGACCAGGTCCGACCCGGCGTTCGTCGCCACGGTCTGCCGAGCCGCCGTCGAGGCCGGAGCGACGACGATCAACCTGCCGGACACGGTCGGCTACATGCTCCCGGCCGAGTACACCGCCTTTTTCCGCGAGGTACGCACGCAGTGCCCCGAGCTCGATGACGTCGTGCTGTCGGCTCACTGCCACAACGACCTGGGTCTCGCCGTGGCCAACTCGCTCGCGGCCCTGGACGCAGGCGTGCAGCAACTCGAGTGCACGATCAACGGCATCGGCGAGCGCGCCGGGAATGCCTCGCTCGAGGAGATCGTGATGGCGATGCGGGTGCGCGGGGACGCGCTCGAGGCGCACACGGACGTCGATCTCTCGCAGATCGGCCCCGCCTCGCGACTCATCGAGCGGCTGACGAGCTACCCCGTACCGCCGAACAAGGCGATCGTCGGGGCGAACGCGTTCGCCCATGAGGCGGGCATCCACCAGGACGGCCTGCTCAAGGACGTCGCGACGTACCAGATCATCGACCCGGCCGAGCTCGGTCTCGAGATGACGCTGCCGCTCGGCAAGCACTCGGGCCGCCATGCCTTCTCCCGCGCTTGCGAGGCGGCCGGCCTGACCCTCGACGACGAGGCGCTCGTCCAGGCGTTCGCACGCTTCAAGGCGCGCGCCGACGAAGGCCGCGCAGTGTCCATCCACGAGCTCGTCCAGGAGGTGACCGTGTCGTGACGACCTACTCGATCGCATGTCTCGCAGGCGACGGAATCGGGCCGGAGGTGATGGCCCAGGCCAGCCGCGGCATGCGGGAGGCGTCACGGCTCCACGGCTTCGCGCTGGACGAGCGCCACGTTCCCTTCGGCGCGGACGCGACGATGCGGTTCGGGAACCCGTTCCCGCCCGCGTCGCGGGACGCAGCGCTTGACTCCGACGCGATCCTCGCCGCCACCGTCGACCAGTCGCTGCTCCTGGCGCTCGAGAGCGAGCTCGACCTCCGTGCCGCGGTGACGCGCGTTCGGCGCCGGGCCGCTGCGATCACGTTCGTCGCGCCGCTCCGCGCCGACGCGTGGGAGTGGACGCTCGACCGTGCCGCCACCGCGGCCCAGTTCAGCCGCGGCCACCTCACGCTCGTCGGCAGCGAGGACGGCTGGGAGCACGAGGCGGACGCCGCCGCCGATCGGGACGACGGCCTCGACGTCGCACGCCTCTCGACGCGACGGGCGATCCAGGCTCTGGTCTCGCAGCCGGGGACCTTCGACGTCGTCGTCTGCGACCGGCCGCTGCTCGTCGCCCTGGCCGAGCTTCCCTGGTGCCTCGACTCGCACCGCGTGCTCGCCTGGGGCCGGGCGGCCGCAGCTGGACCGGGCATCTACGGCCCGAGCCACGGCACCGCGACGGACATCGCCGGCCAAGGCGTCGCCGACCCGAGCTCGATGCTGCTCGCGGCGGCGCTGATGCTCGAGGGCCTCGGCGAGCGGGGCGCAGGGGCCACGCTCTCAGCGGCCGTCTCGCACGTGCTCGGCAACGGCGCAGCGCGCGCGGTCGGCACCGTCTCGATGACCAGCGAGTTGACGGACGCCGTGCTCGCGCAGTTGCCGCAGTCGCATTCGAATGCCGAGTTCCTGAAGGCCGTGTGATGCGGATGAACGGCGCCGACGCGCTCCTTCGTTCGCTCGAGGCCGAAGGCGTCGACACGGTATTCGGCATTCCAGGCGGCGCGATCCTGCCGACGTACGACGCGCTTGCCCGCGGCACCACGATCCGCCACGTGCTCGCGCGCCACGAGCAAGGAGCGGGCCACATGGCCGAGGGCTACGCTCGCGCGTCGGGCCGTGTCGGTGTCGCCTTCGCCACCTCCGGGCCGGGCGCCACGAACCTCGTCACCCCGATCGCGGACGCCTGGATGGACTCGACCCCGCTCGTGTGCGTCACCGGGCAGGTGCGGTCGAACCTGATCGGCACCGACGCGTTTCAGGAGTGCGACATCACCGGGATCACGATCCCGATCGTCAAGCACTCGTGGCTCGTCCAGGACGTCGACGAGCTGCCACACGCAATCAAGGCGGCGTTCCACATCGCGCAGACGGGCCGCTGCGGCCCCGTTCTCGTCGACATCCCACGCGACGTCCAGGAAGCCGCGATCGACTTCGAGTACCCGGACGAGATCGACCTCCCCGGCTGGCGTCCCGCCGCGAGCGTGAACGTGAAGCAGGTGCGCGCAGCCGCGCACGCGATCGCGGAGGCGCAGCGGCCCGTGCTCTACGTCGGCGGCGGGACGATCAACGCGGATGCCTGCGCCGAGCTGCGCCGGCTCGCCGAGCTCTGGCAGCTCCCCGTCGTGACGACGCTGATGGCGAAGAGCGCCTTCCCGGAGACGCACGACCTCCACTTCGGCTGGCCCGGCATGCACGGCGCCAAGTGGTCGAACTGGGCGATGAACAAGTGCGACGTGCTCGTGTCGGTCGGCGCGCGCTTCGACGACCGCGTCACCGGCAAGCTGGCCGCGTTCGCGCCCGGCGCCTCCGTGGTCCACCTCGACGTCGACGCAGCCGAGATCGGGAAGCTCCGCCACGCGGACGTCCCCGTCGTCGGGCCGCTGAAGCAGATCCTCACCGAGCTGGCGAACGCCTTCGAGGAGCTCCGCGCCGACGGGGTCGCCTCTCAGACGGGGCCGTGGCTGGCGCAGCTCGCCGACTGGCGCGACGAATTCCCACTTCGGTACGGCGACGACGGCGACCTGCTCAAGCCGCAGAGCGTCCTCGAGGCGCTCCAGGCGCAGACGAGCGGTCGCGACGACGTGATCTGGACGACCGGCGTCGGCCAGCATCAGATGTGGGCAATGCAGTACCTGCTCTGCGACCGGCCGCGCAGCTTCATCACCTCGGGCGGCCTGGGCACGATGGGCTACGGGCTCCCCGCCGCGGTCGGCGCGAAGGCAGCCCGCCCCGATGCGACGGTGGTCTGCGTCGACGGCGACGGCTGCTTCCAGATGACGTCGCAAGAGCTCGCGACGTCCGTCACCGAGAACCTGCCGATCGTCGTCGTGATCATCAACAACGGCTACCTCGGGATGGTCCGGCAGTGGCAGGACATGTTCTTCGAGGAGCGCTTCTCACAGGTGCGTCTCGACGCCGGGTCGCCCGACTACGTCAAGCTCGCCGAGGCCTATGGCGCCATCGGCCTGCGCGTCGACGACGAGGACGAGCTCGACTCCGCGCTCGCGGAGGCGCTCGCCTGCGGCCGCACTGCCGTGGTCGACTGCCGCGTCGAGCCGGCCGAGCACTGCTTCCCGATGATCCCAGCCGGGGCGGCCGCGCTCGACCTCGTCGAGTACGGCGACCAGCAGGCGGTGCCGGTCCCGTGATCCATACGCTCTCCGTCCTGGTCGAGGACAAGCCGGGCGCACTGATGCGGATCTCCAGCATGTTCGCGCGCCGCGGCTACAACATCGAGAGCCTCGCGGTCGGCCCCACCGAGCGCCCCGACGTCTCGCGGATCGTCATGCGGGTCGACTGCTCGCAGCACTCGCTGGAGCAGATCGAGAAGCAGATGCACAAGCTCGTCAACGTCCTGCGCGTCAGCGAGCTACAGCACGGCCAGTCGGTCGAGCGGGAGCTCGCCCTGATCACGGTCACGGCTCCGCCGGCGAAGCGCGCGGAGCTTCTCTCGCTCGCGGAGGTGCTCGGCGTCAGGGTGGCCGACGTCGGCCCGAACGCGATCGTCTTCGAGGTCGTCGGCGCGTCCGAGCAGATCGACACGTTCGAGGAGCTCCTGCGCCCCCACGGGATCAAGGAGCTCGCTCGCACCGGCCGGATCGGGCTGGCACGAGCCTCGGCCACGCGCTCTGATAGCAACAGGCAACTCGTCCACAGCTAGCGGGAGGAAACGACATGGCAACGATCCACAACGGCGGCAACGTCGACCTGCTCTCCGGCAAGGTCGCCGTGCTCGGCTTCGGCAGCCAGGGGCACGCCCACGCGCTCAACCTGCACGACTCCGGCGTCGACGTCATGGTCGGCCTCCGGCCCGGCAGCGCCTCGCGGGACTCGGCGGAGGCTGCGGGGCTCGCAGTCGGCACGGTCGCCGAGGCGGTCGAGGACGCGCAGCTCGTCTCGTTCCTCCTCCCCGACCAGGTACAGCCGAGCGTCTACGAGCAGGACGTGTCGCCGAACCTGCCCGACGGCACCGCACTGGTGTTCGCGCACGGGTTCAACGTCCACTACGCGCGGATCGCGCCGCCCGCGGGCCACGACGTCTTCATGGTCGCGCCGAAGGGCCCGGGCCACGTTGTGCGACGGCTCTTCACCGAGGGCCTCGGCACGCCGGCCGTCGTCGCAGTTGCGCAGGACGCGAGCGGCCAGGCGCTCGAGCTCGCACTCGCCTACGGGACGGCGCTCGGCGCCGGGCGCGCAGGGATGATCGAGACGACCTTCCAGGAGGAGACCGAGACCGACCTCTTCGGCGAGCAGGCCGTCCTCTGCGGCGGCACAGCCGAGCTCGTCCGCGCCGGCTTCGAGACACTCGTCGACGCCGGCTACCAGCCCGAGGTCGCCTACTACGAGTGCCTGCACGAGCTGAAGCTGATCGTCGACCTGATCTGGGAGGGCGGGCTCTCGCACATGCGCTGGTCGATCTCCGACACGGCCGAGTACGGCGACTTCACTCGCGGCAACCGTGTGATCGACGAGCATGTGCGCGGGAAGATGCGCGAGGTGCTCGGCGAGATCCAGGACGGCACGTTCGCGCGAGAATGGATCGCGGAGATGGACTCGGGCGAGCGCAACCTGGACGAGCTGCGGGCGGCCGCGCGCGAGCGGCAGATCGAGCAGGTGGGCCTCGAGCTCCGGTCGCTGATGACGCGCGAGCAGCCTGCCGGGGAGCCCAGTGTCGGCTGACAAGGCGTCGGCTGATCCGTACGACCGCCCCAGCGACCCCGCCAAGCGGCACAGCGCCGCCCTGACGAACGGAGCCGACCGCGCTCCGGCCCGGGCGATGCTGAAGGGCACGGGCTTCACCGACGAGGACCTCGCTCGGCCGCTGGTCGGTGTGGCGACGAACTGGATCGAGACGATGCCCTGCAACCTGAACCAGCGGGCGCTGGCTCAGCACGTGAAGCGCGGCATCCGCGACGCCGGCGGGACCCCGATGGAGTTCAACACGATCGCCGTCTCCGACGGCGTCTCGATGGGGACGGAAGGGATGCGGGCGTCGCTCGTCTCGCGCGAGGTGATCGCCGACTCGATCGAGCTGGTCGCGCGAGGGCACCTCTTCGACGGGCTCGTCTGCCTCGTCGGCTGCGACAAGACGATCCCGGCGGCCGTGATGGCACTGGCGCGGCTCGACCTCCCCGGGCTGGCGCTCTACAACGGCTCGATCGCGCCCGGCACGTACAACGGCGCCGACGTCACGATCCAGGACGTCTTCGAGGCCGTCGGCGCGCACGCCGCGGGCACGATGAGCGGCGCCGAGGTGCACGCGCTCGAGAGCGTCGCGTGCCCGGGGGCCGGCGCCTGCGGTGGCCAGTTCACGGCGAACACGATGTCGACGGCGCTCGACTTCCTCGGCATCTCGCCGGCCGGGCTCAACGGGATCCCGGCGCTGGACCCGAGCAAGGAGGAGGCGGCGTACCTGGCCGGTAGGCTCGCGATGCGGCTCGTACGCGACGACGTCCGGCCGTCGCAGATCATCACGCGCGAGGCGCTCGACAACGCCGCCGCCTCGATCGCCGCCAGCGGCGGCTCGACGAACGGGGTGCTGCACGTGCTCGCGATCGCGCGCGAGCTGGGGATCCCGTACACGCTCGAGGACTTCGACGCGGTTGCGGCGCGCACGCCCGTGGTCGCGAGCCTCAAGCCCGGCGGACGCTTCGTCGCGACGGACATGCACGCCGCCGGTGGCGTTGCGCTCGTCGCACGCGAGCTGCTGAAGCGGGACGGCCTGCTCACCGGCTCGGCCCTGAACGTGGACGGACGCTCACTCGCCCAGATCGCAGAGGAGGTCGAGGAGACCCCCGAGCAGGAGGTCGTCGTCCCGCTCGAGGCGCCACTGAAGGCGACCGGCGGTCTACGCGTGCTCTACGGCAACCTCGCGCCGGACGGCGCGATCGTGAAGCTCGCGGGGCACGACCGGCTCGTCCACCGCGGCCCGGCGCGCGTCTTCGACTCCGAGGAAGCCTGCTTCGCGGCGGTCAAAGCGCGGACGATCCGGCCCGGAGACGTCGTCGTGATCCGCTACGAGGGCCCGGCCGGCGGCCCCGGGATGCGCGAGATGCTGCACGTGACCGCGGCGATCGTCGGCGAAGGGCTGTCGGACTCGGTCGCCCTGGTCACGGACGGCCGCTTTTCGGGCGCGACCCACGGCTTCATGGTCGGCCACGTCACGCCCGAGGCGTTTCACGGCGGCCCGCTCGCCGCCCTCGAGGAGGGGGACACGGTCGTGCTCGACGTCGAGACGCGCGAGCTGCGCGTGGAGCTGTCCGACGACGAGCTCGCGGCCCGGCTGGAGGCATGGTCGCCGCCGGCGCCACGCTACGAGTCCGGTGTCCTCGCCAAGTACGCGCGGCTCGTCTCCTCCGCCTCGGACGGCGCGGTGACGCGAGCCTGAGCTTTCCTTTGTACACTCTTAGCCAACAGAGCGGGATTCCCGCTCCGCATCAAGAGAGGTCGAGGGATCCGGCCCGACGACGCCTCGGCAACCTGCGCCAGCGCAAGGTGCCAAACCGGCCGAGCTGCACGCTCGGATCGATGTAGAGCGACGAGACGAAGGAGAGTCCAATGCCCGCCATCAGCCTCCGCTGCCGCCACTGCGGCACCGAACGCGGCCTCGACGCCGTCGGCGCCTGCGCCTCGTGCTGGGGCCCGCTCGAGCCCGTGTACGACCTCGACGAGCTCCGCCCGACCCTCACCCGCGAGACGATCGCCGCCGGCCCGCCGTCGCTGTGGCGCTACGGCGCCCTGCTGCCGGTCGAGACCCCGAGCGAGCCGAGGCTCGCGCCCGGATTCACGCCGCTCGTGGAGGCGCCCCGGCTCGCGGAGACGCTCGGCCTCCGCGAGCTCTACCTCAAGCTGGACACCGCGAACCCGACCCACTCCTTCAAGGACCGCGTCGTCGCGGTCGCGTGCGCCAAGGCGCAGGAGCTCGGGCTGCGGACGCTGGCGTGCTCCTCCACCGGGAACCTCGCAGGCGCGGTCGCGGCGCGCGCAGCCGTCGAGGGCCTCGACGCGGCCGTCTTCTGCCCCGCCGGCCTCGAGCGCGAGAAGCTCCTTCCCACGGCTGCGTACGGCGCGACGATCTACGAGGTCGCGGGCAGCTACGACGACTGCAGCCGGCTCACCGTCGAGCTCTCGTTCGAGCTGCCCTGGGCGTTCGTGAACGTCGGCCTGCGCGCCTACTACGCGGAGGGATCGAAGACGCTCGCGTTCGAGATCGCCGAGCAGCTCGGGTGGGAGCTTCCGGACGCCGTCGTCTGCCCGGTCGCCTCCGGGGCGCTGTTCTCGAAGCTGGGACGGGGGTTCGGCGAGTTCCTCGAGTTGGGCCTGGTCGACGGAGCACCGCCGAAGCTCGTCGGCGCCCAGGCGGCAGGGTGCGACCCGGTCGCCGCCGCCTTCCGCGACGAGCTGCCGGTGAAGCCGATCCGGCCGCAGACGTCCGCCAGCTCACTGGCGATCGGGAACCCCGCGGACGGTGACCACGCGCTGGCGACGGCGCGCGCATCGGGCGGCTCGATCCACGCAGTCGCCGAGGACGAGATCGCTCCGAACATGGCGCTGCTCGCCGAGAGCACGGGCGTCTTTGGCGAGGCGGCCGCGGGCATCTGCCTCGGCGCACTCCGCGAGGCGATCGACGAGGGAACGGTCGGGGCGAACGACCGCGTCGTGCTCCTCGTCACCGGCGACGGCCTGAAGACACCCGGCCACCTGGCCGACCGGTTCGCCTCGATCGAGATCGAGGCGGACGCCGACGCGCTGCTGGATCAGCTCGGGGTCGCGGTCTGACTTTACTTTCTACACCGTCGGCGCTACCCTCGCCCCAGGTGCCCACCCCGTATCCCCTGAGCGAGAGCACCGAGCTCGGAGCGGCTGCAGCATCACCCGAGGCTGCGGTCGCCCCGGGCGCCCCTGAGCGAATCGAGCAGCTGCGCGAGCTGATCGCAGAGAACGACCGCGCCTCCGTGCAGCTGCTGAACCGCCGGCTCGAGCTGGTCGCCGAGATCTGGCGCGAGAAGGACGCGCGTGGGGTGCCGCACGCCGACCCCGAGCGTGAGCGCCTGCTCTTGCGGCAGCTGGAGGAGGCGAACGGGGGACCGCTTTCGCGGGCCGGGCTCGAGCTCTTCCACGGCGTCCTGCTCTCGCTGACGAAACAGGAGCTCGGTCGCTGATGCTGCGCGTCGCCTGCCTGCCCGGAGACGGCATCGGGCCCGAGGTGACGGCGGTCGCGATCGAGGTGCTGCGCGCGCTCCCGCTCGAGGTCGAGGTCGAGGAGTACGCCTTCGGCGGCGGCGCGATCCTCGCGGACGGCACACCGCTCCCCGACGAGACACTGGCAGCGTGCAAGGTGGCCGACGCGGTCATCCTCGGCGCCGTCGGCCTGCCGGAGCTCGAAGGCGCGGCTGTACGTCCGGAGCAAGGTCTGATCGCGCTGCGCCGGGAGCTCGATGTCTACGCGAACCTGCGTCCCGCGACCGGGCCAGGGATTGACCTCCTGATCGTCCGCGAGCTCGTCGGCGGGCTCTACTACGGCGCCAGTGGCAGGCGCCCGGACGGCACGGCATTCGACACCTGCGAGTACACACCCGAAGCGATCGAGCGAGTCTCGCGGCGCGCGTTCGAGCTTGCGGGTGCGAGGCGAGGACACGTGACCTCCGTGGACAAGGTGAACGTGCTCGAGACCTCCCGGCTCTGGCGCGAGACCGTCGTACGCGTCGCAGCCGACTACCCCGACGTCGAGCTTGCGCACATGCTCGTCGACACGGCGGGGATGCAGCTCGTCCTGGACCCGGCGCGGTTCGACGTGATCCTGACCGAGAACACGTTCGGCGACATCCTCTCCGACGTCGCAGCGGGCACGTGCGGCGGCCTCGGGCTCGCGGCGTCGGCGAGCCTCGGCGACGACCGGCCGGGCATCTTCGAGCCCGTCCACGGCTCCGCCCCCGACATCGCCGGCCGCGGGATCGCGAACCCCGCGGCGATGCTGCGCTCGGTTGCGCTGCTGCTCCGACACACCGCAGACGAGCCGGAGCTCGCGACCGCGCTCGAGCGCGCCGTCGACCGCGCGCTCGCCGAGACGCCCACTGTCGACCTCGGCGGCGACGCAACGACGGCCGAGTTCGCCGAGTCCGTGCTCGAACAGCTGCAGGCGGCGACTAGCCGGCGTTGAGCGCGGTCGTGCGCACCCGTGCCGGGTGCGACGCCTCGTAGGCCGCGATCCCGTCCTCGTGCGTCAGCGAGCGGGCGATGTCGTCGAGCCCGTTCAGCAGGCAGTGGCGCTGGAACGAATCGAACTCGAACGCGATCTCGCGGCCGCTCGGGTCGGCGATGACTTGCCGCTCGAGATCGACTTCCGCGAAGGCACCGCCGCCGAGCGCGTCGATCAACGGGCGGAGCTCCTCGGGCGAGAGGACGATCGTGACGAGGCCGGTCTTGAAGCAGTTCATCGCGAAGATGTCGCCGAACGACGGGGCGATCACGACCTCGAAGCCGTAGTCCTGGAGTGCCCACGCCGCGTGCTCGCGAGAGGACCCGCAGCCGAAGTTCGCGCCGGCGATCAGGATCTTGGCGCCGGCGCAGTCCGGGTGGTTCAGCTCGAAGTCGTGGCGGAGCATGCCGTTCCCGTCGAAACGCCAGTCGTAGAACAGGAACTCGCCGAAGCCGGTGCGCTCGATTCGCTTCAGGAACTGCTTTGGGATGATCTGGTCCGTGTCGACGTCCGCGCGGTCGAGGACGGCGACAGGCCCGGAGACCCGCTGAAACGGCTTCACGCGGTCGCCGCCAGCTCGCGCGGGTCGACGAAGTGGCCGGCGATCGCCGTTGCTGCGGCGAGCTGCGGGCTGACCAGGTGCGTGCGGCCGCCGCGCCCCTGCCGGCCCTCGAAGTTGCGATTCGAGGTCGACGCACAGCGCTCGCCGGCGGCGAGCACGTCGGGGTTCATGCCCAGGCACATCGAGCAGCCTGCGCGGCGCCACTCGAACCCGGCGTCGCGGAAGATCCGGTCGAGTCCCTCCTCCTCCGCGAGCCGCTTCACGGTCGCCGACCCGGGGACGACGAGAGCGCGCACGCTCGGATGCACCTGCTTGCCCGCGACGACGGTGGCCGCGGCGCGCAGATCCTCGATCCGCGCGTTCGTGCACGAGCCGATGAAGACGCGATCGACCTGGATGTCCTGCATCGCCGTCCCGGGCTCGAGGCCCATGTAGGTGAGCGCCCGCTCGGCCGCGAGCCGCTTGTCGGGGTCGGCGAAGGCGGCGGGATCCGGGACGCGGTCCGTGACCGAGACGACCATCTCCGGATTCGTCCCCCAGGTGACCTGCGGCGCGAGTGCCGCCACGTCGACGACGAACTCCCGGTCGTACGCAGCGTCGGCGTCGGACACGAGGCCGCGCCAGTCGTCGAGCGCCTGCTCCCAGGATCGGCCGGTGGGGGCCGCCGGTCGGCCCTCGAGATACGCGAAGGTCGTGTCGTCGGGTGCGATCATCCCGGCCCGCGCGCCGGCCTCGATCGACATGTTGCAGATCGTCATCCGGTTCTCCATCGACAGGCTCCGGATCGCGTCGCCGGTGTACTCGAGCACGTGTCCCGCCCCGCCCGCCACGCCGATCCGGCCGATCGCGCCGAGGATCATGTCCTTCGCCGTCACGCCTGGTGGGGCGTCGCCGTCGAAGCGGACGCGCATCGACCGCGGGCGGACCTGCGGCAGGCACTGCGTCGCCAGCACGTGCTCCACCTCGGACGTGCCGACGCCGAATGCGAGCGCGCCGAAGGCGCCGTGCGTCGACGTGTGGCTGTCCCCGCAGACGATCGTCATTCCCGGCTGCGTCACGCCGAGCTCCGGGCCGATGACGTGCACGATTCCCTCACGGCCGTGCCCGGTCGCGAAGAGCGGGACGCCGAACTCCGCGCAGTTGCGACGAAGGGCATCCAGCTGCGCCTTCGCGAGCGGATCCGTCACCGGGCCGTCCTCCGTCGGCACGTTGTGGTCCATCGTCGCGAGCGACAGGTCCGGCCGTCTGACGGCTCTCCCGGCGAGCCGGAGGCCGTCGAAGGCCTGCGCCGAGGTGACCTCGTGGATCAGGTGCAGGTCGACGAACAGGAGCGTGGGCTCGCCCTCGGGCGCGGCGACGACATGGCGTTCCCAGATCCGGTCCAGCAGCGTTTTCGGCATGGACGAATGCTAGTCACGACGGTGTAGAAAATAAAGCGGCTACCGCTGCATTGCTGTACTTTCTACAGTCATGCAGGCGACGGAGACGATCTGGATGAACGGCAGGCTCGTGAAGTGGGCTGACGCCACCGTGCACGTCGCCTCGCACGGGCTCCACTACGGCTCCGGCGTCTTCGAGGGGATCCGCGCCTACGAGACTCCTGGTGGTTCCTCCATCTTCCGGCTCACCGACCACCTGCGCCGGCTGCACGACTCGGCGCGGCTGCTCGGGATGGAGCTCCCGTATTCGGTCGACCAGCTGCGGCTGGCGGCGATGGAGCTCGTCGCCGCCAACGGTCTCGCCGAGTGCTACCTGCGGCCGATCGCGTTCTACGGCTTCGGCGAGCTCGGCGTCTCGCCGCGCGGCAATCCCGTCGACGTCTCCATCATCAGCTGGCCCTGGGGCGCCTATCTCGGCGAGGACGGGCAGCGAAACGGGATCCGGGCGAAGATCTCGTCCTGGCAGCGAGTCGGCCCGAACGTGATCCCGCACACGGCGAAGGCGACCGGGATCTACCTCAACTCGATGCTCGCGGTGAACGAGGCCCTCGACGCCGGCTACGACGAGGCGATCCTGCTCACGAGCGACGGCTTCGTCGCCGACGGCTCGGGCGAGAACATCTTCGTCGTCCGGGACGGCGTCATCGCCACGCCTGACCTGTCGACCTCGATCCTGCCAGGCATCACGCGGGACACCGTCGGCGAGATCGCCCAGAGCCTGGGCTACGAGGTGGTCGAGAAGAGCCTGATCCGCTCCGACCTCTACCTCGCCGACGAGGTGTTCATGTGCGGCACGGCGGCCGAGGTGACGCCGCTGCGGTCCGTCGACGGCGTCGAGCTCGGGGTCGGTCCCGTGACGGAGGCGATCCGCGACGAGTACCTGCGCTGCGTTCGCGGCGTGTCGACGTACTCGCCCGAGTGGCTCGAGCACGTGGCGCTCGAGCTCGCAGCCTGACTGGATCGGCGCTGCCCTTCGATGGAGTTCCGCCGCGTCTCGTCGCTCCCGCCCTACGTCTTCGCCGTCACCGAGCAACTAAAGCTCGAGCTGCGTCGACAAGGGAGCGACGTGATCGACCTCGGTTTCGGCAACCCGGACCTCGCGTCGCCGCCCGCAGTGGTCGAGAAGCTGACAGACGCCGCCGCGAAGCCGCGCAACCACCGTTACTCGGCGAGTCGCGGGATCCCCAAGCTGCGCAGCGCGATCTGCGATCTGTACCGCGAGCGGTTCGGTGTCGAGCTCGATCCGGAGACACAGGCCGTCGCGACGATCGGCGCCAAGGAAGGGCTCGCGCACCTGATGTGGGTGCTCGTGGAGCCGAGCGACACCGCCGTCGTTCCGACGCCCGCCTATCCGATCCACCTCTTCGCGCCTGTCCTCGCCGGTGCAGGCGTGATCCAGGTCGAGCTCGGCGGCAGTGACGACGACCTCTACGACCGGCTCGTCGACGCGTTCGAGCGGTCGCAGCCTCGGCCGCGTGCGCTGATCGTCTCGTTCCCTCACAACCCGACGACGCGTGTCGTCGACCTCGGCTTCATGGCGCGGCTCGTGGCGCTGGCACGCGAGAACGACGCGGTGGTCGTGCACGACTTCGCCTACGCGGACATCTCGTTCGACGGCTACAGCCCGCCGTCGATCCTCCAGGTTCCCGGCGCCGCCGAGGTCGCCGTCGAAACCTACTCTCTGACGAAGTCGTTCTCGATGGCCGGCTGGCGCGTCGGGTTTGCGCTCGGGAACGCAGCCGCACTCGCGGCGCTGGCGCGGCTCAAGTCCTACCTCGACTACGGGACGTTCCAGCCGATCCAGATCGCTTCGATCGTGGCGATGAATCAGGAACGCGGCTACCCGGCCGAGGCCTGCGAGATCTACCGCAGTCGCCGCGACGTGCTGTGTGACGGGCTCGAGCGCGTCGGGTGGCACGTCGAGCGCCCACGCGGAACAATGTTCGTCTGGGCGCCGATCCCAGAGCCGTACCGGCAGCTCGACTCACTCGCTTTCGCCGTGAAGCTGTTGCGCGAGGCGAATGTATCGGTGAGCCCGGGAGTCGGGTTCGGGCCCGGCGGCGAGGGCTGCGTCCGGTTCGCGCTCGTCGAGAACGAGCAACGGATCGCTCAGGCCGTGCGCGGGATTCGGCGGGCGCTTCCGGAGCTCGCGCCCGCTACCGCTGGGCGGTAGCTGGTTCTCGAAGGCGGCGTGCGACCCCGTCGCGCTCCGCAGCCTCGGCGACCCCCGCGGCGACCATGCGGGCGACTTCACGGTTGAAGACGCTCGGGACGATGTACTCCGGACCCAGCTCGTCGGGCGCGACCGCTCCCGCGATCGCCTCGCCGGCGGCGAACTTCATGCCCTCGGTGATGTCGCGCGCACGCACGTCGAGCGCGCCCCGGAAGACACCCGGGAACGCGAGCACGTTGTTGATCTGGTTCGGATAGTCGGAGCGGCCGGTCGCGACGACCGCCGCGAGCCCGTCGAGCTCGTCGGGCGCGACCTCCGGCGTCGGATTCGCCATCGCGAAGACGATCGCGTCGTCGGCCATCGCGCGGATCCCGTCGAACGAGACCGCTCCCGGCTGCGACAGCCCGATATACACGTCCGCGCCACTGAGGACCTCGTCAGCCGACCCGCGCTCACCGTGCGGGTTGGTCGCCTGCGCGTACTCCGCCTTGATCCCGGCGAGACCCGGCCGGCCCGCGTAGACCGCGCCGGCTCGATCGCAGCCGACGATGTTCCCGACACCGGCGTGTTGCAGGATCCGCGTCGTCGCGATACCCGCGGCGCCGACCCCGGTGATGACGACCTTGACGTTCTCGGGCCGCTTGCCGACAACGCGCAGCGCGTTGACGAGCGCGGCGTAGACCACGATCGCAGTGCCGTGCTGGTCGTCGTGGAAGACGGGGATGTCCAGCGATGCGCGGAGGCGTTCTTCGATCTCGAAGCACCGCGGCGCCGAGATGTCCTCCAGGTTGATCGCACCGAAGCCCGGCGCGATCGCCGTGACGGCCGCAACGATCTCGTCAACGTCGGTCGTTGCAAGACACACCGGCCAGCCGTCGACACCGCCGAACTCCTTCAGCAGCATCGCCTTGCCCTCCATCACCGGCATGGCCGCCTCCGGGCCGATGTCGCCGAGCCCGAGGACGGCCGTCCCGTCCGAGACGACGGCGACGGTGTTGCGCTTGATCGTCAGGCTCCACGCCTTCTCCGGGTCCTCCGCGATCGCCTCGGAGACGCGGGCGACGCCCGGCGTGTACGCCATCGAGAGGTCGTCGCGGGTGGCGAGCGGCGCTTTCAGCGCCATCTCGATCTTGCCCCCGAGATGCATGAGGAAGGTGCGGTCGGAGACGTGCTCCACCTCGACGCTCGCGAGCTCCTCGGCGGCGGCCGCCACCGCGGCGATGTGCTCCGCATCGCGCGCCAGCACCGTCACGTCGCGAACCTTCACGCCCGGCTCCGAGCGCACGAGGTCGATCGCCTCCAGCGAGGCTCCCGTGTCCGCGATCACGCGCGCGAGCTCCGCGAACGCCCCCGGCCGGTCGTCCAGACGGACCCGGAGCGTGGCGCTGAACGACGCGGACAGGTGGCTCATGCGGCGGACGCCGTCCGTCGTGCGGCACCGTCGTGCACGCCGAGCCAGCGATCGACGGCGGTTGCGCAGCGCCGACCCTCCGAGATCGCCCAGACGATCAACGACTGCCCGCGGCGCGCGTCTCCGGCCGCGAAGACGCCTTCCGCGCTGGTCGCGTATGTCGGCGCGAAGGCGTTTCCCCGTGCGTCCGCGTCGACGCCGAACTCCTCGAGGATGCGCGGGTCGGGCCCGACGAAGCCCATCGCGAGGAGGACGAGGTCGGCCGGGCGATCCTCCTCGGTTCCCGGAACGGGGTCGAACGGCGGCGCGCCCGCGTTCTGCGTCCAGTGGATGCGCTCGACGCGTCCATCGCTCCCCGTGAGCGCCGTCGTCGAGATGGCGAAGTCGCGCTCGCCTCCCTCTTTGAGCGCGTAAGAGGTGCGGAGCCGCATCGGCCAGGTGGGCCACGGCGTCAGGTCGTCGGGCCGGCGGACGGGGGGCTCGCCGACGAGCTCGATCTGCGTTACCGAGGCGGCGCGTTCGCGGTGCGCGTTCGCGACGCAGTCGGCGCCGGTGTCGCCGCCGCCGATCACGATCACGTGCTTGCCCGCCGCCGTGAGCACGTTCACGGGCGCCGGCGGCGCACCCGCCACCTGCGGGCCGAGCTCGCGGGCCACCCAGCGGTTCCGCTGGTAGAGGTACTCCATCGCAAAGTGGACGCCGTCGAGCTCGCGGCCGGGCACCGCGAGGTCGCGCGGGACGCGCGAGCCGACGGCCAGGACGACCGCGTCGTGCGTGCTCCGCAGTTCCCGAGCGTCGACGTCGATGCCGACGTCGACGCCGTAGCGAAAGGCGACGCCCTCGGCCTCGAGCTGCTGCACGCGCCGCTCGACGAGCCACTTCTCGATCTTGAAGTCGGGAACGCCGAAACGCACGAGCCCGCCTGCCGCCTCGTCGCGCTCGTAGACGGTGACCGCATGGCCGGCGCGAGCCAGCTGCTGCGCGCACGCGAGGCCGGCAGGGCCGGCGCCGACGACGGCGACGCTGCGACCAGAGGCGGCAGCCGCGGGGCGCGGGACGACCCAGCCCTCCTCCCAGGCCCGGTTCACGATCGCGACCTCGATCTGCTTGATCGTGACCGCGTTGCCCTCCTCGATCTCGAGGACGCAGGCTGCCTCGCACGGGGCCGGACAGAGACGCCCGGTGAACTCGGGGAAGTTGTTCGTCCGGTGCAGCTGCTCGATCGCCTCGCGCCAGCGATCGCGGTAGACGAGGTCGTTCCACTCCGGAATCAGGTTGCCGAGCGGGCAGCCGTGATGGCAGAAGGGGACGCCGCACTCCATGCAGCGCGCGCCCTGCTCCTGGAGCACCGGGAGGTCGAGCGTGCCCATGAACTCGCGGAAGTCGCCGATCCGCTCGCGCGGATCGCGCTCGGGCTGCTCGATCCGCCGGTACTTGAGGAAGCCGCCGAGCTTGCCCATCAGGCTGCCTCCTCCGACTCCGTCGTGAGGAAACCGCTGCCGGTCGAGGTCGGGTTGTCGCCCTTCGGCTCGACGACGCCGTCGGCGAGCGCGCGCTTGTAGTCGTGCGGCATCACCTTGACGAAGCGCTGCACGGCGTCGTCCCAGCCGGCGAGAAGCCGCGCCGCGACGTCGGAGCCCGTGCGCTCGAGGTGCTCCTGGACGAGAGCGCGCAGCTCCTCCGCGTCCGCCTCGGCGAGCTGCTCGAGACCGACGAGCTCGTCGTTGCAACGTCCGCGGAAGCCGCCGTCCTCGTCCAGCACGTACGCGACGCCGCCGCTCATGCCGGCGGCGAAATTCCGGCCGGTCCGGCCGAGCACGACGACGCGGCCGCCCGTCATGTACTCGCAGCCGTGATCGCCGACGCCCTCGACGACGGCGCTGACGCCGGAGTTGCGGACGGCGAAGCGCTCGCCGGCGAGGCCGCGGAAGAAGGCGCGGCCTGCGGTCGCCCCGTAGAGGACCGTGTTCCCGACGATCACATTCTCTTCGGCGGCGAACGCCGCGCCGTCCGGCGGCCGCACCGCCAGGACGCCGCCGGAGAGCCCCTTGCCGACGTAGTCGTTCGCATCGCCGACGAGCGTCAGCTCGACGCCGGGGGCGACCCAGGCGCCGAAGGACTGACCGGCGGAGCCGTTCAGCGTCACGCGGATCGTCCGCTCCGGAAGCCCGGCCGCGCCGTACGTCTTGGTCACGGCGTGGGAGAGCAGGCCGCCGACGGTGCGGTTGACGTTCCGGACCGCGACGTCGAGCTCGACCGGCGTCCCGTCCTCGAGCGCCGGGCGCGCCTGCTCGAGCAGCTGCCAGTCGAGCGCATCGTCGAGCGGCGAGACCTGCGGGCGCACGCGTCGAACCGCCACGCCGGCCGGCACATCCGGCGCGTGCAGCAGCGCCGAGAGGTCGATCCCGCGCGTCTTCCAGCGCTCGATCGCGTCGTCCGCCTCGAGCAAGTCGACGCGGCCGACCAGTTCCTCGAACCGGCGGACGCCCAGCCGCGCCATGATCCGGCGCGCCTCCTCCGCGACGAAGAACATGAAGTTGACGACGTGCTCGGGCTGCCCGGCGAAGCGCTTCCGCAGCTCGGGATCCTGCGTTGCGATCCCCACCGGGCACGTGTTGAGATGGCAGGCGCGCATCATGACGCAGCCCGAGGCGATCAGCGGCGCGGTCGCAAAGCCCATCTCGTCGGCGCCGAGCAGCGCGGCGACGACGACATCGCGCCCGGTCTTGAGCTGACCATCCGTCTGCACCCAGATCCGCGAGCGCAGGTCGTTGAGCACGAGCGTTTGCTGCGTCTCCGCAAGCCCGATCTCCCAGGGCGCACCGGCGAAGAGGATCGACGACAGCGGCGAGGCGCCCGTGCCACCGTCGTGGCCGGAGATGAGCACATGGTCGGCGTTCGCCTTCGCGACGCCGGCGGCGACCGTGCCGACGCCGACCTCCGAGACGAGCTTCACCGAGACGCGCGCGTCGGGATTCGCGCAGCGGAGGTCGTAGATCAGCTGCTTCAGGTCCTCGATCGAGTAGATGTCGTGGTGCGGCGGCGGCGAGATCAGCCCGACGCCGGGCGTCGTCAGCCGCACGCTGGCGATGTAGCGGTCGACCTTGTGCCCGGGCAGCTGGCCGCCCTCGCCCGGCTTCGCGCCCTGCGCCATCTTGATCTGCAGCTCGTCCGCATTCGCCAGGTAGTGCGCATTGACGCCGAAGCGGCCGGAGGCGACCTGCTTGATCGCGGAGCGGCGCCAGTCGCCGTTCGGCTCCGGCGTGAACCGCTCCGGATCCTCGCCGCCCTCCCCCGTGTTCGAGCGGCCGCCGATCCGGTTCATCGCGATCGCGAGGGTCTCGTGCGCCTCGCGCGACAGGGAGCCCAGGGACATCGCGCCCGTCGCGAAGCGCTTGACGATCTCCTGCGCAGGCTCCACCTCGTCGAGCGGAACGCCGCCACCGGGATCCTCGCGGAAGCGCATCAGCCCGCGGAGCGTCGAGCGCCGCGTCGAGTCCGAGTTGACGAGCTCGGCGTACTCCTCGTAGGAGGCGTAGCCGCCGTTCCGCACGGCGTGCTGGAGCGCCGCGATCGTGTCCGGGTTCCACTGGTGGTGCTCGCCCTCCCGCCGCCAGGCGTACAGGCCGGTCACCGGCAGCAGCCCGTCCTGTGTGCCCGGCCAGGCGCGCGCGTGGCGGTCGAGCGTGTCGTGGGCCAGCTCCTCCATCCCGATCCCGCCGATGCGGGAGGCAGTACCGGTGAAGTGCCTGTCGACGAGCTCCCGCGAGAGCCCGATTGCCTCGAAGACCTGCGCGCCGCAGTACGACGGGATCGTCGAGATTCCCATCTTCGAGATCGTCTTCAGGAGGCCCTTGGCGATGCCCTTGGTGGCGCGGCGCTGCGCCTCCTCCTTCGTCATCGCCTGCGGCAGCAGCTCGAGGTCGACGAGCTCGGCCAGCGTCTCGAGCATGAGATAGGGGTTGACGGCCGCGGCGCCGTAGCCGACGAGCACGGCGACACTCTGGACGCTGCGCGGCTCGCCGGACTCGACGACGAGCCCAGCCTGCAGCCGCGTCCCCGCTCTGACGAGATGGTGGTGCAACGCGGAGACCGCCAGCAGCGACGGCATCGGCGCGCGCTCCGGCCCGACGCTGCGATCGGAGAGGACGACGATGTTCGCGCCGTTCGCCAGGGCCTCGTCCGCCTCGGCGCAGATCCGCCCGACGGCGAGCTCGAGGCCGCCTGGCCCGTCCTCTACCGGCCAGGTCGTGTCGATCGTGTGCGCGCGGAAGACATCGGAATCGATCTGTCGGAGCCGCTCGAGCTCCTCGTCGCGCAGGATCGGGTTGGCGATCACGAGCTGGCGAGCGTGCTCCGGCGTCTCGTCCAACAGGTTCCGCTCCGAGCCGACGCTGGCCTCGACGCTCATCACGACCGCCTCGCGGATCGAGTCGATCGGCGGGTTCGTCACCTGGGCGAAGAGCTGCTTGAAGTACGAGTAGAGGACCGGCCGCCGGTCGGAGAGCACCGCGAGCGGCAGATCGTTGCCCATCGACCCGATCGCCTCCTCCGCATTCCGCGCGAGCGGCGCGAGGATCACCTTCATGTCGTCCTGCGTGTAGCCGAACGCGAGCTGGCGCTTGCGGAGCGGCTCGGTGGGAGGCGGCAGGCACGGGCGCGCCGGCAGATCGTCCAGCCGCACGACGTTGTCGCGGTACCACTCGGCATAGGGCCGCCGTGAGGCAGTCTCGCGCTTGACCTCCGCGTCCGGGACGATCCGACCCTGCTCGAGGTCGACGAGGAAGAGCTTCCCGGGCTGCAGCCGTCCCTTCCGGACGACGTTCTCCGGCGCCTCCTCGAGCACACCGGTCTCCGAGGCGAGCACGACCCAGCCGTCGGCGGTCTCGAGCCAGCGGCCCGGACGAAGGCCGTTGCGGTCGAGCGTCGCGCCGATCAGCCGCCCGTCCGTGAAGGCGATCGCCGCCGGGCCGTCCCAGGCCTCGAGCAGGCACTGGTGGTACGCGTAGAACCCGTCGAGCTCTGGCGAGACGTCGTCGCGGCCCCGGTAGGCCTCGGGGATCATCATCATGATCGCGTGTGGCAGCGACCGGCCCGCGAGCACGAGCAGCTCGAGCACGTTGTCGAAGGTCGCCGAGTCCGAGCCGCCCGGACGCACGACCGGCAGGACCTTCGCGAGGTCGTCGCCGAACAGCTCCGACGCCAGCTGCGACTCGCGCGCCCGCATCCAGTTGACGTTGCCCCGCAGCGTGTTGATCTCGCCGTTGTGGGCGATCATCCGATACGGGTGGGCGAGCTCCCAGCTCGGGAACGTGTTCGTCGAGTAGCGCGAGTGCACGAGCGCGAGCGCGGAGGCGGTGCGCTCGTCGCGGAGGTCCGGGTAATAGGCGGTCAGCTGCGGCGCTGTCAGCATGCCCTTGTAGACCACCGTGCGGGCCGAGCAGCTCGGGATCACGAGATCCGGGCCGGCCGCGAGCTCCGCGACGCGGCGGATCACGTACAGCTTGCGCTCGAACGCGTCGAGATCGAGTGCCGGCGCGGCTGCGACGAAGAGCTGCCGGACGAGCGGAGCCGTCGCGGCCGCAGCCGGCCCGGCCTGGCTCTCGTCGACGGGGACGTCGCGCCACGCCACCACCCGCTGCCCCTCGGCCTCGACCGTCTCGTTCAGGAGCTGCTCGAGCGCCGCGGCGCGGCCGGCGTCGCGCGGGAGGAAGCACACGGCGACGCCGTACGACCCGAGCGGCGGCAGCTCCGGGCCGACCTCGTCGCGGAAAAGCGCATCCGGCAGCTGCAGCGTCATGCCCGCGCCGTCGCCGGTGCCCGCGTCGGCGCCCTCGGCGCCGCGATGCTCGAGGTTCGCGAGCGCCGTCGCCGCGCGCACGAGCGTCTCGTGGCTCGCGACGCCGTCGAGCCGTGCGACGAAGGCGACGCCGCACGCGTCGTGCTCGTACGCCGGGTCGTAGAGGCCGACGGGTCTCACAGCCTGCGCTCCCTCGCTGTCCCTCTCGCCTGTGTTGTGTGCGCTTGACCGGGGAGGCGAGAGGACGGGTGGCCGGCTAGCGCAGTCTCGGGCGCGCGAGAGAAGAATGGCCTTGAAGGCCGGAATCGAATCGGCAAGTACGGTCGCAGGCGCCACTCACTTTCCAGTGTAAAGCATTGGCAGGACGGCGCAACTTCACGCCTGCAGGGCGAAGGCCTCGGCGGGGCTGAAGCGTCCGAGCCAGAGCGCGCTGCCCGTCACCGCGCCCTCGCAGCCGAGCCGGTGTAACGCGCGCAGGTCGTCGAGGTCAGCGATCCCGCCGGCGGCAATCACCGGCAGCCCCACCGCGAGCACATCCTCGAGCAGGCCGAGATCCGGCCCGGCGAGCGTCCCGTCGCGACCGGTGCTCGTCACGAGCAGACGCTCGATCCCGACCGCCGCACAGCGCCGGGCCAGCTCTGCGGCGCCGACCGCCGATCCCTCCGTCCATCCCTTCACCGTTACGCGCCCATCGCGCGCGTCGACGGCGACGACGAGCGCCGCCGGACCGAAGCGAGCCAGTGCCACAGTGAGGAAGGCGTCGTCGAGCGCGGCCGTGCCGAGCAGCACGCGTGTGGCGCCGGCCGCGAGTGCCGCATCGATCAGCTCGAGGCTGCGGTAGCCGCCACCGACCTGGACTGGGATCCCGGCCGCTGAGACACGCTCGACCAGGTTCAGGTCCGGCGTCCCGGAGAAGGCACCGTCGAGATCGACGAGGTGGAGCCACGTCGCGCCCGCGGCGGCGAATCGCTGCGCGGCCGCGACCGGGTCGCCGCCGTCGACCGTGATCCGCTCACGACGGCCCTCGGAGAGGCGGACGACGCGCCCGTCGAGCACGTCGATCGCCGGGTAGACGACGAAGCCCTGTTTGCGTGCTAACACATTAGCATGCTAGCATGCACGTATGGCGGAGACGCTCACACGCGAGGTCGAGCAGATCCCCGGCCTCGACGACCTGGCAGACGCCGTCCTGACGCTGCAGACCCGCGACGAGGCCCGCCGCTTCTTGCGCGACCTCTGCACGCTCCCCGAGCTCGAGGCGCTCACGCACCGTTGGCAGACGGCCCGGCTGCTCGAAGAGCATGTCCCGTACGTCGAGATCGCGGAGCGCGTACCGACGAGCACTGCGACGGTGACACGGGTCGCGCAGTGGCTGCGCAACGGGACCGGTGGCTACCGGACGGCGCTCGACCGGACGCACGCGAAGCGGAAGCGCTAGTGGAGCCGAACGGCTTCACCCGCGCCGGCTCGAACGGCCGGCTCACCCTCGCCGTCCCCTCGAAGGGCCGCATGGCGGAGCCGTCGCTCCGGCTCTGCGCCGACGCAGGCCTCAGCTTCGAGACGACGGACCGCTCGCTGCTGGTGCCGTGCGCGAACGCCCCTGTCGATTTGCTGCTCGTGCGCGCCGGCGACGTGCCGGAGTACGTCCAGGACGGCGTCGTCGACCTCGGGATCACGGGCGCCAACCTCGTCGTCGAGGCGGCCGCCGACGTCGTCAAGCTCGCCGAGCTCGGCTTCGCCCGCTGCACGCTGCAGGCGGCGGTGCCGGCGGACGCGCCCCAGACCGAGCTGCGCGATCTCGACCGGCTGCGCGTGGCCACGGCCTACCCCGTCTCGACCCGGACGTCGCTGAAGCGGCTCGGGATCGAGGTCGAGCTCGTGCCCGTCTCCGGTTCCGTCGAGGCCGCGCCTCGGCTCGGCCTCTCGGACGCGATCGTCGACCTCGTCTCGACCGGGTCGACGGCAAGCGCGAACGGCCTGCGGCTGCTCGGCGCCCTGCTCGAGTCGCAGGCGGTCCTCGTTGCCAACGAGGCGGCGCTCCAGAAGCGCACGGAGCTCATCCGGCGACTCGAGCTGATGATCTCAGGCGTCGTCGCCGCCCGCCGCCGGCGCTACCTGATGATGAACGCGCCGAAGACCGCACTCGACGAGATCCGGTCGCTGCTCCCGGGAATGGGGGCGCCGTCGGTGATCGACCTCGCCAGCCCCGGTCAGATCGCCGTCCACGCGGTCGTCGACGCGGACGATGTCTGGGAGCTGCTCTCGCCGCTGAAGGCCGCGGGAGCCTCGTCGATCCTCGTCCTGCCCGTCGAGCGGCTCGTCGCGTGAGAGGCGCCGGCCTCGAGGACGTGCTGCCCCGCGTCGCCGAGATCGTCGCCGACGTCCGCACGCGCGGCGACGAGGGCCTGCTCGACTGGACCGAGCAGCTCGACGGCGTGCGGCCCGCGCTGCGCGTGCCGAGGGAGGCGCTCGAGGCCGCCAGGCTCGACGACGACGTCCTCGCCTCCGTGCGTGCGCTCGCGGCTGCTGTCGCCGCCTTCGCCGAGGCACAGTGGCCCGCCGACGCCTCCGTCGAGGCGGTGCCGGGGGTGCACTCCGAGCGGCGCTGGCTGCCGCTCTCCTCGGTCGGAATCTACGTCCCGGGAGGCCGAACGGCGTACCCGTCCTCGCTCGTGATGGCCGCCGTGCCCGCGCGGATCGCCGGCGTCGAGCGGATCGCCGTCGTCACGCCGCGGCCGGCCGAGGCGACACTCGCGACAGCGCACGAGCTCGGGATCGACGAGGTGTACGCGGTCGGCGGCGCCCAGGCGGTCGCGGCGCTCGCATACGGGACGGAGACGATCGAGCGCGTCGACAAGATCGTCGGGCCCGGTAATCGCTGGGTCACTGCCGCGAAGCTGCTCGTGTCGAGCGCCTGCGCGATCGACCTGCCCGCCGGCCCGAGCGAGGTGGTCGTGATCGCGGATGCCTCGGCGGACGCCGGCCAGTGCGCGGCGGACCTGCTCGCCCAGGCCGAGCACGGCCCCGACAGCGAGGCGATCCTGCTCGCGCTCGACGACACGCTGGCTGCCGATGTCAGGTCGCTGGTCGCGGCCGAGCCGAACATCCGCGTCGAGCGCGTCGCGAGCATCGACGAGGCTCTCGCCCGCTCGGAGGACTACGCGCCCGAGCACCTCGAGCTCTGGCTCGAGGACGCCGAAGCGGCCGCCGCGCGAGTGCGGAACGCCGGCACCGTCTTCGTGCGCACGTCGGCGGTCGTCGGCGACTACGCAGCCGGGGCGACGCACGTGCTGCCGACGAGCGGGCTCGCCAAGGGCGCAGGCGGGCTGGGGCTGGAGAGCTTCCTGAAGCCGGTGCAGTTCGTGCGCGCCGAGTCGCTCGAGCGCGCACGCGAGATCGCGCTGCCGCTCGCGCGCGTCGAAGGGCTGCCGCGCCATGCCGAGGCACTGGCAGCGAGATGAGGCCGAACCCGCTTCCGGCCGACTATCGGCCCTACGCCTGGGCGCTCTCGTCCACCGAGGTCGCGGAGCGTCACGGCCTCCGGCGCGAGCAGATCCTGCGCTTCGACCAGAACACGCCGGCGTTTCCCGGAGTGCCGCAGCTCCCGCTCGCCGCCAGCTTCGCGCGGCTGAGCGACTACCCGGACGGCACGTTCGGCGAGCTCCGTGCGGCGGCTGCGGCGTACTGCGGGGTGGGTCCGGAGCAGATCGTCCCCGGCGCGGGCGCCGACGAGCTGATCGCGCTCTGCGCCCAGACCTTCCTCGCGCCCGGCCGCTCCGCGGCGATCTCCCCGCCGACATACGGCATGTACCGGATCGTGACGCAGCTGCAGGGCGCGGACGTCGTCCAAGATCCGGACGGGGCCGACCTGATCTGGGTCTGCAACCCGAACAACCCGACCGGCGAGCTGCGCAGCATGGAGGAGGTCGCGGCGCTCGCGCGGGCTCATCCGGACGCGGCCGTCGTCGTCGACGAGGCGTACTGGGAGTTCGCCGGCGTCAACTGCGTGCCGCTGCTCGCCGAGCTGCCGAACCTGATCGTGGTGCGGACGCTGTCGAAGGCATTCGGTCTCGCCGCGCTCCGGGTCGGCTACGCCGTGGCTGCGCGCGAGACGGCGTCAGAGCTCGAGCGCCGCCGGCCGCCTGCGAGCGTGTCCGCACCCGCTGCACGGATCGCCGCCGCCGCACTGCGCGAGCCGAGGCTCGACGTCGAGGCGACGATCGCGGAGCGGGCGCGAGTCCGGGCCGCCCTCGCCGATGCCGGTCTCGACTGCCCGGAGGGTTACGGCAACTTCGTCTGGGTGCGCACGGACGAGCCGCTCGCGGAGCGGCTCGAGGCAGCCGGGCTCGTCGTCCGCGCCTTTTCCGAGGGGATCCGCATCTCGCTGCGCCGCCCGCCTGAGAACGACCTCGTGCTCGAAGCGCTCGGCGCGACGGCCGGCCCGCCGCCGGGCAGGACTGCGCTCGTCTCGCGCACGAGCACCGAGACCGCGCTGCGGATCGTGCTCGACCTCGACGGCGCCGGCCGCGCGCGCGTCGCGACCGGAATCGGCTTCCTCGACCACCTGCTGACGCTCTGGGCCTTCCACGGTGGTCTCGACCTCGAGTTGCTCGCAGCGGGCGACCTCGACGTCGACGAGCACCACACCGTCGAGGACGTCCTCGCCGCACTCGGCGACGCGCTCGGAGACGCGTTGGGCGACCGTGCCGGTGTCGCCCGCTACGGCTCGGCCTCGGTGCCGATGGACGAGGCGCTCGCGACCGCAACCGTCGACCTGGTCCGGAGGCCGCACGCCGAGATCGACCTCGCCTTCACCGGCGACCGGATCGGCGGTCTCGCCCCCTCCCTCCTCCCGCACGCGCTCGAGCGCTTCGCGATGCAAAGCGGGATCACGCTGCACCTCTCTTCCGCCGGTGTCGACGACCACCACGTCGCCGAGGCGGCCTTCAAGGCCCTCGGACAGGCGCTCCGGCAGGCGTGCGCGCCGGGGGAAGCCGGTGTCCGCTCGACGAAAGGGCTCGCGTGAAGGTCGTGCTCGCCGACTACGGAGCAGGCAACCTCCGCAGCGTCTGCGCGGCGCTGGAGCGGGCAGGCGCGGCCACCGAGGTCTCCACCGATCCAGCGTCCGTGCGCGACGCGGCGCTCGTCGTCATCGCCGGCGTCGGCCATGTCGAGAGCGCCGCCCGTGGGCTCGGGCCGCTCGCGGAAGCATTGCGGGAGCGCGCAGCCGCCGGTCGGCCGCTGCTCGGGATCTGCGTCGGCATGCAGCTCCTGTTCGAGGAGAGCGAGGAGGGCGGCCGCGGCCTAGGGCTGCTCGCCGGTCCCGTCAACCGCATCCGCGCGCGGCGCGTGCCGCACATGGGCTGGAACGAACTCGCGCTCACGCGGCCGTCGGCGCTCCTCGACGGGCTGGACGGCAGCGACGTCT
This sequence comes from uncultured Gaiellaceae bacterium, assembly GCA_963705515.1. Taxonomy (GTDB): domain Bacteria; phylum Actinomycetota; class Thermoleophilia; order Gaiellales; family Gaiellaceae; genus Gaiellasilicea. The sequence goes on along the minus strand of CAVPJV010000002.1, from coordinate 54,275 downwards.
ACTTCGCGCACAGCTACGCGGCCGAGCCGGCGAACGGCGTCGCAGTCGCCGAGGTCGAGCACGACGGGACCGTCGTCGCCGCAGTCGAGTCCGGCCCGCTCGCGGGAGTCCAGTTCCATCCAGAGCGCAGCGGCGCCGCCGGCGCGCGCGTGCTCGAGAACGCGCTGCGATGGTCAAGAAGCGCGTGATCCCCTGCCTCGACGTCGCCGGCGGGCGGGTCGTCAAGGGAGTCCGCTTCGAGTCGCTGCGCGACGTCGGCGACCCGGTCGAGCTCGCGACCCGCTACTCCGAGCTCGGCGCCGACGAGCTCGTGTTCCTCGACATCACTGCGACGATCGAAGGGCGCCGGCCGACGCTCGAGCTCGTCGAGCGCGCTGCCGAGCAGCTGACGATCCCGTTCACGGTCGGCGGCGGCGTCTCCGGGCTCGAGGACGCCCGCGCGCTCCTGCGCGCCGGCGCGGACAAGGTCGCCGTCAATCGCGCCGCGGTCGACGATCCCGGCATCCTCGGTGCGCTCGCGGGCGAGTTCGGCGCCCAGGCGGTCGTCTGCGCGATCGACGCGCGCGCCGGCGAGGTCGTCACCGACGGCGGCCGCAGGCCGCGCGGACTCGATGCGGTCGAGTGGGCGAGCACTGCCGCGAGGAGCGGCGCCGGCGAGATCCTGCTGACCTCGATCGATGCGGACGGCACGCGCGCCGGCTACGACCTCGAGCTGACGCGCTCGGTGGCGGAGGCGGTCGAGGTGCCCGTGGTCGCGTCCGGCGGCGCCGGGGAGGCGCGACACCTCGCCGACGCGTTCTCGGCGGGCGCCGAGGCGGCGTTGATCGCCTCGATCGTGCACGAGCGCCCGGAGCGGCTGCCGGAGCTGAAGCTCGAGCTGAGGGAGGCGGGATGGAACGTCCGGAGCTGACGCCCGCGATCGTCCAGGACGCCGAGAGCGGGCGCGTGCTCATGCTCGCCTGGATGGACGACGAGGCGCTGCGGCGGACGCGCGAGAGCGGCGAGGCCTGGTTCTGGAGCCGTTCGCGCCAGGAGCTCTGGCACAAGGGCGCCACCTCGGGCAACACGCTGGCGCTGGAGGAACTGCGCGACGACTGCGACGGCGACGCGATCCTGCTTCGCGTGCGGCCGGCCGGCCCGGCCTGCCACACGGGAACGGAGTCGTGCTTCGCTCCCTGGCTCTGGCGCCGCATCAACGAGCGGGCGCGCGAGCGACCGACCGGGTCGTACGTCGTCTCGCTGCTCGACGACCCGGCGCTGGCGGCACGGAAGGTCGGCGAGGAAGGGCTCGAAGCGGCGCTGGCGGGAGCCGGCGAATCCGACGAGCGCGTGGTCGAGGAGGTCGCAGACGTCGTCTTCCACGCCTACGCCCTCCTCGCCGCACGCGGGATTGGGCTCGAGGCCGTCGAGGCGGAGCTGCGCCGCCGGGCCGCCGAGGGCTAGCGGACGCGAATGCGCCGGCTCAGGCCGGGCAGCCTGGGATCGGTTGTTGCCCCGTGTGTCGGACTGTGTGCGATCCTTACGCCGGAGCCGGTGCGGCGTGCTCGGAACGGGTGCCGCGGCCGTAGCTCTGACCCGTCTCGCCGCCGCTGAAGACCTTCGAGACCCGGTCGAGCACGATCTCAGCCATCGCTGCGCTCCCTGCTCACGCCGCCACTCGCTCCAGACCGGCCCGCAGCACGGCCCGGATCTCCAGCCGGTCGTCGAGCACAACGATGTCCGCCTCGCCGCCGGGCTCGAGCACGCCGAGCCCCGGTCTGCGGGCAACGCGGGCAGGCGCAGAAGTGGCGGCCGCGATCGCATCGACCAGAGACGCGCCGAGTGCGTGCAGGTTCCGCACGGACTCGATCATGGTCACGACGCTGCCGGCGAGGACGCCGTCGGCGCGCCGCGCGATGCCGTCGCGGATTTCGACATCGATGCCGCTCAGACGCGTCGTCGTGGCGTCGGTGCCGGCAGCCGCGATCGCATCCGTGACGAGCGCGACGCGGCCTGCGGCCGTCCGCCAGACGAGCTGAGCGATCTCGCCGGCCAGGTGGTGCCCGTCCAGGATCACCTGGACGATCACGTCGTCGCGGACAAGTGCCGCGCCGACGATGCCCGGGTCGCGATGGCGGAGCGGCCGCATCGCGTTGAACAGGTGCGTGACCGTGCCGACACCGCGGTCGAAGGCCGCGTGGGCCTCGACGGCGGTGGCGTCGGTGTGCCCGCACGAGACGACGATGCCGCGCGCCTGAAGCAGGTCGACGAGCTCGAGCGCTCCGGGCAGCTCGGGCGCCAGCGTCATGTGGGACACCGGCCCCGCCGCGAGCAGCCGTTCGAGGAGCTCCCGGTCGGGATCGCGCCGCGCTGCCGGCGGATGCGCTCCCAGCCGGGCCGGCGAGAGGAACGGGCCCTCGAGGTGGACGCCGAGGATGCGAGGGCCTGCCTGCTCTCCCACGGGCACCTCCCGCAACGCGGCGAGCAGCGAGTCCTCGGGCGCGGTGATCAGGGTCGGCTGGTATGCCGTGACGCCACCTTCGAGCAGCGCCTCGCCGGCGGCGGCGTAACCGGCCGCGTCGGCGGCCGCGAAGTCGACGCCGGCGTAGCCGTTCACCTGCAGATCGACGAATCCGGGTGCGGCGATACCCCCGCCCCGCTTCGGGGCGAGGCCGACCGCGGCGATCCGTCCGTCCGCGACCTCGATGTCGCCGCGCAGCAGCTCGCCGTCGACGATCGCGGCCTCGACACCCAGCCTCATTGCCCGACGTCCTGCACGAGCGCACGGCGCACGACCCCGCCTGCGGCGTCGAGCCTCGACCGAGCGTCTGCGGCGTCCACGCCGGTGAGCAGCGAGACGATCGCGACCTTGACGTCGCCCGCCGAGGACTCGAGGGCGGCGTCGACCTCCGCCTCGGGGGCGCCCGTCGCGATCACGACGGCGCTCCGGGCGCGATTGCGCAGCTTGGCATTGCTCGCGACGACGTCGACCATCAGGTTGCCGTACGTCTTGCCGAGGCGGACCATGGTCACGGTCGAGATCGTGTTCAGGAGCAGCTTCTGGGCCGTGCCGGCCTTCATCCTCGTCGAGCCCGCGATCACCTCCGGGCCGACGACGACGGCCACCTCGTGCTCGGCGAGGCGCCCGAGCTCGGAGTCGCCGGCGCAGACGAGCGCGACCGTCAGCGCACCGGTACGCCGGGCGGCATGGGCGGCGCCGACCACGTAGGGCGTGCCGCCGCTCGCGGAGAGCAGGACGACGGCGTCGCGCTCCTGCACGTTCGCGGCCTCGACGTCACGCGCTCCGGCGACCTCGTCGTCCTCCGCAGCCTCCTGCGCGACCGCGAGCGCCGCGACGCCGCCGGCCACGAGGACGACCATCTGCTCCGGTGGCACGCCGAACGTCGGCCCGCACTCGGCGGCGTCGACCGCCGCGAGCCGTCCGGAGGAGCCGGCGCCGACGTAGATCAGCCGGCCGCCGCTCTCGAGCCGCTCGGCGATCCCATCGATCGCCGCGGCGAGCGGGCGGGCGGCGCTGCGCACCGCCGCCGGGACGCCTGCGTCCTCCTCGTTGATCAGCTCGACGAGGTCGAGCGTCGAGCGCAGGTCGAGGTCGGAGCGGCCGGAGACATGGTCCTCGGTGACAGGCTGCCCGTTTCGCATGGTGCCGGAGTGTAGTACCGGTCCTCTCCACATTTCAACAAAGTGGTATTGACCACTTACGGTCACTGGTCTAGGATCGGCTTCGCGATGACGACGCCGCAGCGGATCACAAAGCAGAGCCAGACGCGAGAGCGGGTGATCGACCTGATGGAACGGTTCGGCGTCGGCAACGCGATCCCCTCCGAGCGCCAGCTCAGCGCCGACCTCGGGGTCTCGAGGCTGACGGTGCGCGCCGCGCTCGACGAGCTCGTGCGTGAGGGCTACCTCGTGCGACGGCGCGGTAGCGGCACCTTCATCCGCGAGCCGAAGATTGCCCAGGAGCTGACGATGACGTCGTTCAGCGAGGACATGGTGCAGCGCGGGATGCGGCCCGGGAGCAAGACCCTCTCCCTCGCCGTGACGACTGCCGGCGCGTACCTCGGCCGCTGCCTGCACGTGTCGCCCTCGGAACGAATCGTGATCGTCAAGCGCCTCCGCCTGGCGGACGGCCAGACAATGGCGATCGAGACGCTCCACGTGCGCGAGTCGCTCGTGCCCGGGCTCACCCCCACCGATCTCGAGGAGCACTCGTTCTACGAGCTGCTCGCCGACCGGTACGGCGTGATGACCGTGGGCGGCATCCAGACGATCGAACCGACGGTGACGAACGAGGAGGAGTCGTCGGCCCTCGGCGTGCCCCTGCACTCGCCGGCGTTCCTCTTCGAGCGGACGACCCGTGCGGAGAACGACGAGATCGTCGAGTTCGTCCGCTCGATCTACCGCGGCGACCGGTATCGCCTCGTCACCGAGCTGAACCGCCGCGAGCGCGCGGGCGCGACGCCCGTGTTCGTGCTCCGCGACTCCGCCGGATGAGCGCCCTGCCGGCGGAGGAACACGTCCCCGGATCGCTGCTGCTCGGCGAGATCCGGGAGCAGCCCGCCGCGCTCGAACGGCTGCTCCAGCACTCGGACGAGTACGCGGCCGTGGCCGCCGTCGCCCGCGAACGCGGGCTGAACCTCGTCCGCATGGTGGGACACGGGTCGTCCGACAACGCGGCCTCCTACGGCGTCTATGCCTTCGGCCTGCTGCCGCGCTGGACGGCGTTGCGGGACTCGATCTCCCTGTCCGTCTACTACGGCGCCGAGATCGACCTCAGCGGCTCGTGCATCGTCGCGCTCTCCCAGTCCGGCGAGACGCCCGACGTCCTCGACTACGTCGAGCGGGCACGCGCGCGAGGCGCGCTCACGATCGCGATCACCAACTACCCGCATTCGGCTCTCGGCGAGGCCGCCGAGCTCGTGCTGCCGCTCGCGGCCGGCGAGGAGCGCTCGATCGCGGCCACGAAGACCTACACGGCGCAGGTTGCGGCACTGGCGCTCCTGGCCGCCCATGCCGCCGGACAGGGACAGGCGATCGGCGAGGGGATCCGCGCCGTCGCGGCCCAGATGGACGAGGCCCTGCCTGCGCTCGAGCGGCGGTTGGCGGAAATCGCGCTCGCGCTCGCGTTCGTCGGGCGCATGTTCGTGATCGGCCGAGGCCCCGAGTTCGCAACCGCCCGCGAGATCTCGCTGAAGCTGCTCGAGACGTGCCGGGTCGCCGCCGAGCCGCTGACGGCGACGGATCTCATCCACGGCCCGCTCGCCGCGCTCGACGGAATGTTTCCCGTCTGGACGATCGGCTCGGACGACGAGAGCCTGCCCGCCGTCCGCGAGGCCGCCGCCCGCGCCCGCGCCGCCGGAGCGACGCTCGTCGCAAGTGGACCTGCAGCCCGTGAGATCGCAGATGCCGACTTCTACGCAGCCGTTCCGACTCCGGCGGTGACGCTGCTCTCCCCGCTGCTCTCGGTCGTCCCGGGACAGCTGCTCGCGTGGGCGCTCGCCCAGGCGAAGGGGCTCGATCCCGACCGGCCGAACGGGCTCAGCAAGATCACGCACGCGCTCTAGGCCCATGGTCAGTACCAGTCTGCCGGAACCTTGCGGCCGCTTGAGCGGCTGACATCGGCAAACGCGCTGTTCAAGCCGTTGTCAACCCGCCAACCAACAGGAAGGTAATCCCTTGACAGGACCGATTCGATATGCGAGCCTCCGGCTGATCATGAATTGGTCAATACCATTCGGCGGCGGCGCTCCCCACACAGCGCTCCTGCCGACGCGAAGAGGAGGTCTCGGATGAGACTACGTTTGTTCGCAACGGCCGTGCTTCTGATCGCACTCGCGATCGCAGCGGCCTCAGCGACCGGCGCGTCGCAGGCGTCGCCGGCAAGAGCGCAGGCCGATGCACTGACGGTCTGGCTGATGGGCGACGCCCAGGCCAACTGGCCCGAGGCGGTCACCGCCGCGAACCAGACGTTCAAGAGTCAGCATCCCGGCACGGACGTGAACGTCCAGTACCAGAGCTGGGGCGACTACAAGACGAAGTTCGAGGCGACGCTGTCCGCGGGCAGCGGCCCCGACGTGATCGAGTTCGGCAACACCGACGTGCCGAAGTACAGCGCGGGCGGCGCACTTTCTCCACTCACCCGCGCCGACTTCCCGAACTCCGGCACCTGGCTGTCCGGGTTGACGAAGGCGGGCAGCTACAACGGCAAGCTCTACGCCGTCCCGTACTACGCCGGCGCACGTGCCGTGATCTATCGCACCGACCAGTACCAGGCGGCCGGGATCGCGAAGACCCCCAAGACCCTCGCCGAGTTCAACGCCGCCATGGCGAAGCTGATGAAGCAGTTCGGCGGCTCCAAGAACCCGACCTACTCGGCCGTCTACTTCCCGGGCAGGTACTGGTACGCAGCGATGTCCTTCGTCTACGACTACGGCGGACAGATCGCGACGACCCGGAACGGCAAGTGGGTTGGCACGCTGAACGAGCCGAAGGCCCTCTCCGGCCTGACCGCGTGGCGCAGCGTCGCCAGGAGCTTCTCGCGGGCGAACAAGACCGGTGACGAGGCGCATCCGCAGCAGGCGCTCGTGTTCGCGAAGAACGCAGTCGGCTCGTTCGTCGGCAACGGCTGGGAGTGGCCGTACGCCCTCGACCCGAAGCTCGGCAACCCGTCGCTCTCGAACAAGATCGGCGCCTACCCGATGCCGAGCCACACGCCGGGCAAGTACATGCCGACGTTCCTCGGCGGCTCGAACCTCGCCGTGCCGGTCACGAGCAAGCAGAAGGCGCTCGCCTCGGACTGGATCGCCGCGTTCACGAACACGGCGAACATGACCCGGATGGCGGCGGGTGGCGGCGTGATCCCGAACACGACCAGCCTCGCGAAGATCAACGCCGCGAAGCCGACGCTGGCGCCGTTCGCCGAGGCCGCGAAGTACAGCTGGTTCGTCCCCTCGACCCCGAACTGGGCCAACGTCGAGAGCGCGAACGTGCTGCAGAGCATGCTCAGCGGAATCCTCCGCAACCCCTCGAAGACGAAGGAGCTCGCGACCGCAGCCAGCGAGCGGATCACGGAGATCCTGAACGCCCGCTAGCCCCCCGCTCGTGAAAGACCACTCAGCCGTTCCCCTCGCCGTCGAGCCGGCCCTCGTGCCGGCTCGACGGCGTCGGCGTATCCAGGCGGGTCGCCACGTCACCCCCTACCTGCTGCTGATCCCGGCACTCGTCGTGATCGGCGGCGTGCTCGGATATCCGCTCTACCGGCTCGTCACGCTCTCATTCCAGGAGTACGGGCTACCCGAGCTGATCGCTCACAAGGGCAAGTGGATCGGGCTCGACAACTACCGGGAGATCCTCGGCGACCGCTGGTTCTGGACCGTGCTCGGGAGGACGATTGCGTTCACCGCCGTCACCGTTGGGCTGACCATGCTCTTCGGGACGCTGATCGCGCTCCTGCTCCAGCGCCTGGGGACGTTCATGCGCCTGCTGATCACGACGGGGCTCGTGCTCGTGTGGTCGATGCCGCCCGTCGTCGCGGTGACCATCTGGAGCTGGATGGTCGACTTCGAGTTCGGCGTCCTCAACTGGACGCTGGCGCAGCTGGGCTTCGAGTCCTACGCCCACCACGACTGGTTCGTCAACCCGATCCAGGGCTGGGCGATCATCACCGCGATCATCGTCTGGGGCGCGATCCCCTTCGTCGCGATCACGATCTTCGCCGGCCTGACCCAGGTCTCGGGGGAGATGGTCGAGGCGGCGTCGATCGACGGCGCCGGCGCGTTCCGGGTCTTCCGCGACATCACGCTGCCGATCCTGAAGCCGATCTTCGTCATCCTCGCCAGCCTGTCGGTGATCTGGAACTTCCAGGTCTTCACCCAGATCTGGATCATCCGCAACGCCCGGCCCGAGGACGACTACTTCCTGCTCAGCATCTACTCGTTCGTCGAGTCGTTCAACACGAGCCAGTACGGGCTCGGATCGGCGATCGCGCTCGTGATGGTGCTGGCGATGCTCGTGGTCACCTTCGTCTACATCCGCCAGATGGTCCGGATCGGGGAGATCGATTGAGCGCGCACGCTGAGCCCGCTCCTCCCCCGCGCCGACGCCGCAGGCGCAAGCGGACGCTGCAGCGCATCGGCCTGAACGCCCTCGGGCTCTTCGTCTTTGTCGTGATGACCTTTCCCGTCTACTGGATGGTCTCAACCGCCTTCAAGCAGGGCGGCGAGATCCTCTCCTTCACGCCCCAGTTCATCCCGACCAACCCCACGCTGGACAACTTCCGCGACGCGATCGACCGCGAGCTCTTCTGGTCGAGCGTTCGCAACAGCCTGATCGTCGTCCTCGCCGTCGTCATCGTCTCAGTCGTGCTCGCGTTCCTGGCCGCGCTGGCGCTGGCCAAGTTCCGCTTCCACGGCCGCAGCGCCTTCGTCGTGGTCGTCTTCGGTGTCCAGATGGTGCCGCTCGCTGGCGCTCGTGATCCCGCTCTACCTCACCTTCAGCGCCATCCACCAGGTCGACAAGCTCTCCGGCGATCGTGATCGCGTACGTCGCGCTCGTGCTGCCCTTCTGCGTCTGGACGCTGCGAGGCTTCATCGGCGGGATCCCGAAGGAGCTCGAGGAGGCCGCGATGGTCGACGGCTCGACGCGGCTCGGCGCCTTCGTGCGCATCCTGCTGCCGCTCGTCGGCCCCGGTCTCGTCGCGACGTCGATCTTCGCCTTCATCCAGGCCTGGAACGAGTACATCATCGCGTACGTCATGCTCTCGAGCGCGGACAAGCAGACGATCACGATCTGGCTCGGGAACTTCATCACTGGCACGACCCGCGGGGTCGACTGGGGGACGCTGATGGCCGCTGCGACGCTCACCGCCCTGCCGGTCGTGCTCTTCTTCGTGATCGTCCACAGACGGATCGCCTTCGGCCTGACCGCGGGCGCCGTCAAGCAGTGAGCGAGCTCGACCGCCTCGCTGCGGCCTGTCTGCACCCCAGCTTCCCCGGCCACGTCGTCCCGGACTGGGTGGCGCGCTGGCTCGAGCGGGGACTCGGCGGAATCACCCTCTTCGCTTACAACGTCCGCGCTCCCGGCCAGCTCGCCGAGCTGACGGCAGCCCTTCGCGCCGAGCGGCCCGAGCTCCTGATCTCGATCGACGAGGAGGGAGGCGACGTGACGCGGCTCGAGGCGGAGCACGGCAGCTCGTACCCCGGTAACCTCGCGCTCGGCGCCGTCGACGACGTGGCGCTGACCGAGGCGGTGGCAGGCGCGATCGCAGGCGAGCTGGCCGCGGCGGGCGTCAACCTGAACCTCGCCCCGGTCGCGGACGCCAACACCAATCCCCTGAACCCCGTCATCGGCGTGCGCAGCTTCGGCGCCGACCCCGAGCTCGTCGCGCGCCACGTCGCTGCGTTCGTCACCGGCACGCAGCGCCAGGGAGTGGCGGCCTGCGCGAAGCACTTCCCCGGACACGGGGACACGGCTGCCGACTCGCACCGGGAGCTCCCGGTGATCGAGGGCGACCTCGACACCGCGCTGCTGCCGTTCCGCGCTGCGATCGCCGCCGGGACTCGGGCCGTGATGGCCGGCCATCTGCTCGTGCCCGCGCTGGACGACGCGCCGGCGACGCTGAGCCGCGCGATTCTGATGGACCTTCTGCGCGCCGAGCTCGGCTTCGAGGGCCTGATCGTCACCGACGCGCTCGAGATGGCCGCCGTCAGCTCGACCTACGGCGTCGAGGAAGCGGCCGTCCGTGCGCTGATCGCCGGCGCGGACTCGCTCGGGCTCGGCCACGACCTGCACGAGGATGCGGTCGAGCGCGTGCACGCCGCAATCGTCGACGCTGTCCGCAACGGTCGTCTCACGGAGGAGCGGCTGGCAGACGCAGCGGCTCGCGTCGCCGCGCTAGGCCGGTGGGCGTCGCCCACGAGCGCCGGCGCAGCCGGCCGTGATGTCGGCGCCGAGGCCGCGCGGCGTGCGCTCCAGGTGTCGGGCGACGTCACGATCGCCGGCCCGATCCTCGTCCTCGAGCTCCTCCCCGAGGCGAACATCGCCGCCGGCGAAGCCCTGCACGGCCCGGCCGACGTCCTCCCCGACGCTGTCTCGGTCCGGCTTCGCGGGCCAACCGATGATCTGGCCGCCTTGCTGGAGGAGCACGACGGACGCCGCCTCGTGGTCGTCGCGCGCGATGCCGCGAGACACGCGTGGCAGGAGCAGACGATTGCCACAGCCGCCGCCCTTCGTCCCGACCTCGTCGTCGTCGAGACCGGGATTCCGGGCAGCCGGCCCGAGGCGGGGGCGTTCATCGCCACCCTCGGCGCCGGGCGGGCGAACCTCGAGGCGATGGCGGCCGCGACCCGCTAGGCCGTTCCGTACGACTCGGCCAAGGCCACGATCTGGCGGGCGGCTCCGAGCATGGCCGCATCGACGAACTCGCCGTCGCCGAGCGTCCCCACTGCCGCCGCCTCCAGCCGCTCGACCGTTGCGCGGGCGCGTTCGACCTCCTCGCTCGTCGGCAGGTACGCCTGCTCGATCACCGGCAGCTGATCGGGATGGATCGCCGTGCGGCCGAGATGGCCGAGCTCGCGGCCGCGGGCGCAGGAACGCGCGAGACCTTCCGCGTCGCGGACGTGCGGGTAGACGGACTGCGGCGGGCGCGGCAGCCCGGCGGCGACGGCTGCGTTGACGATCCTGCCGCGGGCCCAGTCGAGCCCGGCCTCGAGCGCACCCGTCTCTGAGCGCAGGTCGGCCTCGCCGAGCGAGATCCCCGCGACGCCCGCGGTGCTCGCAATCGCGTAGGCGGCCTCGAGTCCGGCCGCCGACTCGATCAGGCAGTGCACCGGCAGATCGGTGGCGGGCACGTCCTCGGGACTGGCGACCTTCGGCACCAGGATCCCGCTCAGCGCGAGCACGGCGACCGCCTCCAGATCCTCGGCCGAGCCGGCGTTGACACGGACGTAGACCGGCTTGCCCCGAGGCTCGGTGAGGAGCGCCGCAAGTCCGGCCCGCGCCTCCGCCTTTGCGCCTGGGGCGACCGCGTCCTCGAGATCGACGATGACGGCGTGGGCACGGGAGGCGATCGCCTTCTCGATCCGGTCGGGCCGGTCGGCCGGCACGTAGAGCCAGGTCAGAGGCGGGACGGTCATACGACGCGGTCGGCGCGGAGCATGGCGAGCTCATCCGCCTTGATGCCGAGCTCGGCGAAGACGGCCTCGGTGTCGGCGCCGTGGCGGCCGCCCGAGTGGCGGATCCGTCCAGGTGTCTCGGAGAGCCGGCTGATCACGTTCGGCATCCGCAGTGGGCCGAGCTGCAGGTCGTCGACGGTGCTGATCGAGCCGAGCGCCTCGAGCTGAGGGTCGGCGAGCACGTCGCGGGCGTCGTAGACGGGTGCGATCGCGCACCCGGCCGTCTCGAACGCCTCGAGCACCTGGTCGCGAGTGCGCTCGGCGATCCAGCCGGCGACGGCGTCGTCGATCTCGTCCACGTGCTCGGCGCGACCGGAGCCGGTCGCGAACCACGGCTCCGCCGCGAGATCCGGCCGCCCGACGAGCTCCATCACACGGGACGCGATCGAGGTCGCGCTCGACGAGACGGCGACCCAGGAGCTGTCGGCCGTCCGGTAGAGGTTCCGCGGCGCGTTGTGGCTGGAGCGGTTGCCCGTGCGCGGCTGCAGCTCGCCGAGCAGGTCGAAGGCGGTCAGCTGGGGGCCGAGCAGGGTCAGCAGCGGCTCCATCAGCGAGGTGTCGACGATCTGGCCGCGACCGGTCTGCTCGCGCGCCCGCAGCGCGACCATGATCGCGAACGCGGTCGCGAGCGCCGTGACGCCGTCCGCGAGCGCGAGCGGCGGGAGCAGCGGCGCCCCGTCCGGCTCGCCGTTGAGCACGGCAAAGCCGCTCATCGCCTCGGCGAGCGTGCCGAAGCCGGCGCGCTGGGCATACGGGCCGGTCTGGCCGAAGCCGCTGACGCGCGCGAGCACGAGCCGGGGGTTCACCGCGGAGAGCTCGTCCCAGCCGACGCCCCAGCGCTCCAGCGTGCCGGGACGGAAGTTCTCGAGCACGACGTCGGAGCGCTGGGCGAGGCGCAGGAAGATGTCCGCTCCGGCCGGCTTGGAAAGGTCGAGCGTGACGAGCCGCTTGTTGCGCGCGAGCGCCTTGAACCAGAGCCCGATCCCGTCCTTGCTCGGCCCGTGCCCGCGCGCAGGGTCGACGCGGGTCGGGTGCTCGATCTTGATCACGTCGGCGCCGTAGTCGCCGAGGAACATCGCCGCGAGCGGGGCGGCGAAGAGCGTCGCCGCCTCGACGACCTTGATCCCCTCGAGCGGCATCTGCAGCGTCTCGCTCACCGCAGGTCGACCGCCAGCCGGAAGCCGATCCGAGGCGACCGTGCCATCCCGGCGCCGAGCAGCAGCAGCTTCAGCGAGTAGTTTGCGTCCTGAGGGCCGCCGTCGACGTACCAGTCCGAGCCCTCGGGCAGCCAGTCGGAGCCGCCCTTGAGGATCGCGAAGCGCGTCCGCCCGTCCGAGTGCTCGCTCTCCGTCCAGTTCCAGACGAGCGGCTCGAGCCGCTCCAGCAATCCGGCCTCGGCGGCGAGCTGCCACTCGTCCTCGGTGGGCAGCCGCGCACCGGCGGCGGCGGCGGCGACGCGCGCCTCTGCGAGGTCGATCCCGGTCAGAGGCGCGCCGGACTCGTCCGAGACCTCGCGGATCCCGATCGCAAACCGCCCACGGGGGGCCGGCCGCTCGACCTCGACGAAGTCGTGCAGGCGCGGCGGCAGCGGCTTCCACTCCTCGACGTACGGCGCCTCGCCGTAGGTCCCGGTCTCGCGCCGCCGGAAGACGGCCGTCACGGGCCGCGGCTCGACGGCGGCGAAGCCGTCCGGCACGGACTCGACGCGAACGACAGGCGCGGGCATCCGCGCAGCCTCACGCGCGGGGAAGGTCGGGTCGCCGCCGCCGGCGACCACCAGCTCGTCGGCCCCGAGGAACGCAGCGATCCCCAGCGCCGGGATCTCGACCTCGAGCTCGCCGACCGGCCCCTCATAGTCCCCGCCGCGGTTCGCAAGCGTCCAGAGCGTCGTCTCGCCGTCGCTCCAGCGTGAGGCGACGACACGTGTATCCGCGCTCGCCGCGGCGAGCGGCGTCCACTCGCCCGTTCGCCAGCAGGTCGGCGTACTCCCGCTGCACCGGGCGCATCGCCCGCAAGCAGCCCCTTGTCCCGCTCGCTCCAGCCGACCCAGGCGCCGAAGACGTTCTCCCAGACGAGGATGCCGACGCCGTTCAACCAGGCGCTGTGCAGCTCCTCGGTGTGGTCGCGGTTCCAGCGGCGCGTGTGATGGAGCATGTGCCGCTGCTCGAACCAGCGGGCGCGGAGCACTCCCGGCACGTCGCTGTCCGCGAACCACTGCGCCCAGGAGAGGTGGTGGTCGACCGTGCGCGCGAGGGGCAGCGTCGACTCGCCCTCGAGCGCGATCCCGGCCTTGACGCCGTCGAGCGCTGCGCGCAGGCCGGGCTGTGCCTCCTTCATCGTGTCGAGAAAGACGCCGTCGACGCCGAGCTCGCGCACGAGCTCCGCGATCGCGAGATCGTCCGCGACCGGCTCGCGCCGCGTGCCGACGTCCCACGGGTTGTAGTTGACGAAGACGCGCAGGCCGCGTCCCTGCAGCTCCACCACCAGCTCGCAGATCCCGGGGACGTCGCGGTAGTAGTCGAACTGGTTGCGGTCGTCGATCCCGATCACCGGATACGCGTGCCAGAGCACGATCCCGTCGAAGCCGCCGAACTCGCGCTCGGACTCGGCGCAGAAGCGCTCCGGCGTGAAGCGGCCCGCGGCGTGGTCGAAGAGCAGCTCGTCCCAGAGCCAGGCGAGCGCGACGACGTGGCAGCGCTGCGTCCAGGCGTACTCCGGCGCTGCGTAGGCGCGTCGTCGTAGCCGATCCGGGCCGTCGCCTCCTCGCGCCAGCGGGTGAGAGCGGCGCGCCAGGCCGGCCAGTCGGCCGGATCATTCGGGGCCGCGAAGATCTTCGCGGTGTCGAGTGGCGCCAGGTCGGCGTCCGGCTCGAGGGGCACGGGCGTGTGCAGGTCGAGCGGCCGCGGCACGAGCGGGTCCCGCGGCTTCTCCAGCGGGATGCTCACGCTGCTGCGGGAGCGCCGGCGACGGCGAGCGTCCGTCGAACGAGCTCGTCGAGCGTGATCCCGTCGAAGCCCGGCAGCGAGCTCGTGAAGCGGCCGCCGAGCGGCGCCGACCAGCGCTCCTCGATCCCGTCGACTCCGACAACCGCGCCGACGATCGAACCGACTGCGGCGCCGTTCGTGTCCGTGTCCCAGCCGCCCTGCACGACCGCCGAGATCGCCCCGGAGAAGTCGTCGTCGAATGCGTAGAGCGCGGCGGCCACAAGCGCAGTGTTGTTGATCGCGTGCACCCAGTGGTAGCGGTCGTAGCGGGCATAGAGCTCGTCGACGACCTCCTCCCAGGCAATCCCGGCCAACCCGCGCGCCGTCCGCAGTGCCTCGGCGAGCCTGCTCTCGGCCGGAACGACCGAGAGACCGGCGTCGGCACAGGCCGCCGGCGACGATCCCGCGACCGACGCTGCGTGGGCCGCGGCCATGAACATCGCCGCGTAGACGCCGTTCGCCGTGTGACTGACGCGCGCGTCCTCCCACGCCATTCGCGCCGCTGCGACCGGGTCGCCGGGAGCGGCCCAGCCGTACGCGTCGACGCGCAACCGCGCGCCGATCCACTCGCGGAAGGGGTTGCGCCGCGTCGCCGTCTCGGGCGGCAGGTACGCCTCGAGCAGGTTGCGCACGGCGACCCGCTCGGCGGTGAAGATCCGCCCCGGCGGCATGTAGTCGAGCCAGATCTTGGCGACGTCGAGCGCGTCGAAGCCGGTGCCGCAGCGCTCGAGCAGCGCAACGCCGAGCATCGTGAAGTTGAGATCGTCGTCCTCGGGGATCCCGGCGATGTTCTCGGCGAGGCTCGTCGGGCGGCTGGCGCGGTTCCACGGCCAGCGCTCCGCGACTTCCTCCGGTAGACCCGCGGCCGTGAACCACCCTCGCACAGGCCAGTTGTCCGTCGCCTCCGCGATCGCGCGGATCCCGGCCCGCGGGATGTTCTCGACCGGCTTGCCGAGCACACAGCCGGCCGCGCGGCCCAGCCACGCGCCGGCGATCCGGCCGGAAAGGTCGCTCGCTTCCCGCCGGCTCACGGGGTCGGCCGCGGCGAGCATCTCCTCGAACCCCGCCGGCTCCGCCGCCGCCAGCGGGCGAGGCAGCGCGTCGAGCTCGTCGAGCAGGTCGAGCGCGAGCGACCGCAGCTCCGGCGCAACCGGCTCCTGGGAGGCGCCGCGTCCGGGAGCGGGCGCCCCGCCCGCCGCGAACCAGCGCTCCTCGACACCGTCGACGTCCTTGCCCTCCTCCCGGGCCTGCCGGAGCTCGTGCCCGACGAGATCCTCCGGCTGCACCCAGGTCACTCTCAAGCAGGCACCTCTCCGGCGGTGAGGGCGGCCAACGCCTGCGCCCGCTCCTGGTGGCGCTGGAGGTCCTTGGCGAAGATCTCCGCGGCGACGACGGCCATGCGCCTGCCCCCGTCCTCGACGTCGATCTTGCTCGCGGCGGAGACGTCGTCGACCCAGTCGCGGCGAAGCGGATTGCCGAGCGCCCCGGCGAGTGCGCCACCCATCGAGGCGATCGAATCGGAGTCGCGGCCGTAGTTGACGCCGCCGAGGACGGTCTCCTCGTAGTCGCCGCCGGTCGCCACGAGCAGCCCGAGCGCGATCGGCAGCTCCTCGATCGCGTGCAGCCGGCTCGGGATGCGCGCGTTCAGCGCAGGGATGGCGTAGTGCTCCCCGACCGAGTCGAAGGGCGCGAACGCCCGCCGCAGCTCGGCGAGGCCGCCGTCGCGCCAGCCGTCCAGCTTCGCAGCGGTGTCGGCCACGGCCTCGATCGCCGTCCGCGTGCCGTCCTTGGCAAGCGCGAGGCACGTCTCGACCACCGTGTCCGGGGTTGCATCGACCTGCATCGCCGCGGCGACGGCGGCGGCCAGCACGCCCGCGGCCTCCCGCCCATAGCTGGACTGGTGCGCGGCGGTGAGATCCAGCGCCTCGTCGTACGCGCGCCGCGGAGCGCCGGCGTTCGCGATCCCGACCGGCGCGATGTACATCGCCGCGCCGCAGTTGACGATGTTGCCGACGCCCGCGTCGCGCGGGTCGGCGTGCCCGTAGCGGAGCTTGAGCACCAGCCACTTCTCGGCGAGGAAGAGGCGGTGGTAGAGCAGGTCCTCGCGGTCGAGCTCGGGGACCCACATCTTCTCGTCGACGATCGCGGGCACGATCAGCGCCTCGACGTCGTACGCATCCAGGTGGTCCCGCTTGAGGTCGTAGGCGTGGACGAGCACGCGCGTCATCAGCGTGTCGTCGGTGACGTGACCGTCGCCCTTGTGGAACGGGGAGAACGCCTTCTCCACCTTCTTCGTCCGCCGGATCGACTCGACGATCCCGGTCACCCAGCCGCCGAAGTGAGCCTCGATCTCGTGCGACTCCCATCCCTCGGTGGCGCCGCCGAGCGCGTCGCCGACAGCGGCTCCCGCCAGGCAGCCGACGGCCCGATCGGTCAGCAGATCTCCACTCACGTCCTCATCCTCGATTCGCGGTCGTCATGGCCCCAGCCGGCCGGCCGCGTGACCGGCCGGCTGGGTTGGCTGTTCCTATCCCCGCACTCTCGTCCATCCGTCGCCCAGCTGCTTACCGAGCTCCTGGAGCGTGATCGAGCCGCGCAGGTACTGGACGAACGCGGGCTGTGCGACCTCCGCCTTCCAACGGGGGTACGCCGCGAGCGAGACCCAGTTGCCCTTGCGGAAGTGGACGACCGACGCGGTCGCCACCGTCCAGCTGCCGGTGCGCTTCGTCGACTTGCGCGCGAGCTTGCCGGCATCCGGGTTCGACGGGATCAACCAGTCGCCGAGCGCGAGCTTGGCCAGGTTCTGCTTGTTGACGAGGTAGGCGAGGAAGAACATCGCCGACTGCTTGTTCTTGCTCTGCTCCGAGATCGAGTACGTCTGCGGATTGGCCACCTGCTGCTGCGTGTCGCCCTTCAGCAGCGGGAACATGGCCCAGTTGAAGCCCTTCGGCCCCTGCAGGATCATCGACTGGGCGGTGAAGTTGCCGGCCACCGTCATCGCGCACTTGCCGCCGAAGAAGGCGGGCAGCACCGCGCTGCCGGAGAGCCCCGTCGCAGCCGGATCGACCGACTTGTCGACCTGGATCATGTCGTGCATCTGCTTGACGACGTTCTGGTCGTTCGGGCCGAACTTGAACACCCACTTGCCGTTCTCGAGGTAGAAGAACTGGCCGCCGTAGTTGAGCGACATCGTCTGCGTCACGGCCGTCGGCGAGCGCAGGCCCCAGCAGACGCCGTAGCGGCTGGAGTTCGTCAGCTTCTTCGCGTTCGTGCGGAACTGCGACCAGGTCCACGGATTCGAGAGCGTCGGCGCCTTGATCCCGGCCGACTTGAGGATGTCCATGTTCGCGAAGATGTTGTACGTCTGCAGCAGCGAGGGGACGCCGGTGATCTTGCCGCCGAAGTTGGTCGTCGCCCAGAGGTCCTTCGGGATCGACGCCTTCAGCGACTTCGGGAGCAGTGGCGTCAGGTTCGCGAGATAGCCCTGCTGCGTGAAGCCGGCGATGTCGGCGGCCTCGTCGTGGATGATGTCCGCCGCCGTGCCGCCGACAAAGCTCGTCAGCAGCTTGTCGTGGACCGAGTTGACGTCGACCGGGACGATCTCGACCTGGATGCCCGGATGGGCCTTGTTCCAGCTCTCGACGATCGACTTGTTCGCGGCGACAGTCGTCGGCTGCCACACGTACGTGGCGAACTTGAGCTTGACGACCGTGGCCTGCTTGCCTGCCTGAGCCCCGGCTACGAGCACGGTGCACAGCAGCGCCAAGGCGCCGAGCACGAGGACCTTCTTCATTGCTGACCCGCCTTTCTGCGGTCTTTGGCGCCGTCCGATTCGACGCCGGGGGTTTCTTGAGGTCGACATGGCTAGCCCTTGACCGCCCCCGAGAGGAGGCCGCGCGTGAGCCAGCGCTGGAAGAACATGAAGAGGACGATGCTGGGGATGGTCGCGAGCAGGGCGGCTGCGGCCAGAGGGCCGAATCTGACGACGCCCTCGATGCCCACGTACTGCGCGAGCCGCAGCGGCAGCGTCGTCAGATCGGGGCTCTCGAGGATGACGAGCGCGAGGAAGAACTCGTTCCAGGCGGTGATGAACGCGAACATGGCCGTGACGACGATCCCTGGGAGCAGCAGCGGCGCGATGATCCCGGTCAGGATCTGCAGCCTCGTCGCTCCGTCGACCGTCGCCGCCTCTTCGAGGTCGGGCGGGATCCCGCGCACGTAGCTGTAGAGCATCCAGAGGACGAACGGCAGCGCCCACACCATGTAGACGACGACGAGGCCGATGTGCGAGTTCGTCAGCTTCAGGTCGCGCAGGAGCAGGAAGAGCGGGATGATGATCAGGATCAGCGGGAACATCTGGCTGATCAGGATCCAGCCGAGCCCGACGCGCGTGATGATGCCCTTGCGCCGCGCGAAGACATAGGCCGCCGGCAGTCCGATCGCGGTCGTCAGCAGCGCGGTCACGATCGCGACCTTGAGGCTGTTGATCGCGCTCCTGACGAACTGGTGGTTCTCCTCGGTCAGCGCGAGCCGGTAGTTCTCGAGCGTGAAGTCTTCCGGGATCAAGGACGGGTAGAGCTGGACGAGCTCGCGCGGTCCCTTGAACGACATCGAGAGCATCCACAGGAGCGGGAAGCCCAGGAAGAGGACGTAACCGAACATGGCGACGTACTGGAACGTGCGCGTCCGCCGTGGGTTCGAAGTGACGATCACCGCGTCTCCTTCATCCGGCCCCAGAGGTAGAAGATCAGCACGCCGGAGATCACGACCACCATCGCGCAGCCGAGCGCCGCCGCGTAGCCGAATTGGCCGTACTCGAACGCCTGGCTGTAGCCGAACAGCATCGGCAGCTGGGTCTTCCCCGCCGGTCCGCCGTCGGTGAGGACGTAGACGAGGCCGAACGAGTTGAAGTTCCAGATGAAGTCCAGCGTCGTGATCGCGATGATCACGGGCTTCAGCTGGGGCAGGGTGATCGTCCGGAAGCGCTGCCAGGCCGTCGCGCCGTCGACCGCGGCCGCCTCGTGCAGCTCGTCCTGAATCGACTGCAGCCCGGCGAGGAGCGCGATGGTGGTCTGCGGCATCCCCGCCCAGACGCCGACGAGGATCACCGCCGGCAGCGCCCACGTGAAGCTCGAGAGCCAGTCCGTCGTCTCGCCCGGAAGGTGGAAGCGACGGAGGATCTCGTTCAGGATCCCAGCCTGCGGCTGGAAGAAGAGCTTCCACATGATCCCGACGATCACCGAGGGCATCGCCCACGGGACGAGGGCGAGCGAGCGCGCGAGCCAACGGCCTCTCAGATCCTGGCTCAGCAGGAGGGCGAGGCCGAGCGCGAAGCAGAAGCCGATCGCGGTCACCGAGAACGACCAGATCAGGCCGATCTTGAACGAGTTGATGAAGAGGTCGTCGTGGATCAGCGTCCGGAAGTTGTCGAGCCCGATGAAGCTCGTGTCGAAGTTCAGGCCGGCCTGCGAGTTGGTGAAGCCGAGGTAGATCCCGCGCCCGAGCGGGATCACGCTCAGGATCACGATCGGCAGCAACGCCGGGATCAGCAGCAGCATCGCCTCGCGGCCGGAGAGCCCTGCGCCGGCCCGGCTGCGCGGGCGGCGGCCCTGGTAGCGGCCGACTTCGTTGACGGTGCTCATGCCGGCGCTCCGGAGGAGGCGCGAACGACGAGGCGCGGCTGTACGCCGACGACCTGCACGTCGCGGCCCGGCTGCTCAATCCGTGCGAGCAGGAGCATGGCCGCGAGCCGCGCGCGCTCGGAGGAGCCGAGGTCGACGGTGGTCAGCGCCGGCCAAGTCAGAGCCGAGAGGTCGGTGTTGTCCATCCCGACGAGCGCGACGTCGTCCGGGACGTCGAGCCCGGCAGCGCGGAGGGCGGCGAGGACACCGACTGCGAGCAGGTCGTTCGCGCAGAGGATCGCGTCGGGCTGCGCCCGCTCGAGCAGGAGCTCGGCGGCGCGACGGCCCGGCTCGACCATGAAGTCGCCCGCGACCTCGATCAGCTCGTCGTCGCGGGGCAACCCGCAGGAGCGGAGCCCGTCGAGATAGCCGAGCCGGCGCGACGAGCCGGAGACAGTGTGCGTCGGCCCGTTGACGAACGCGATTCGGGTGCGGCCGACCGCGTGGAGGTGGCGAATGGCGTCGGCGGCCCCGCGGCGCGAATAGGCCCGCACCGTGTCCACCGAGGTCTCCGTCGTCGGCCGACCGATCACGACCACCGGCGCAGCCGACGTGCTCAGCTCGACCGCGTGCTCCTTGGTCAGATGGAGGCAGGCCAGGATCAGCCCGTCGACGTGGCGATGCCGGAGGTCGCGGATCATCGCGAGCTCGTCCTCGGAGTCGGCACCGGTCGAGTGGAGCAGGAGCCGGACGCCCGCGATCCGCGCGACCTCCTGGATCGACGCGACCATGGCCGTGTAGACCGGGTTGCCGACGTCGGGCATGGCGAAGGCGATCTGGCCCGTCCGGCGCGACCGGAGCGACCGCGCGGCCGCGTTCGGGACATAGCCGACCGACTCGGCCGCGGCAGTGACGCGCTCGAGCGTGGCGGGGCTCGTCCGGATCCCGTTCAGGACGCGGGACGCGGAGGCGACGGAGACGTTCGCGAGGCGTGCGACGGTGGTGATCGTCGGGATGACCTCGTCCTCGGATGACGCGACTGGCTCGTGCACTTTCGGCCCCGGTGCTGCCTCTCCCTGAAAAGGTTTTCTGAGAACGTTTACAGCACGGTCACGATGTCATAGGATCGTCGCCGGAGTCAAGCGTCGACGTCAGGAGCTCGCAGGTGGCCGAGATCAGGCTCGAGCAGGTGGGAAAGGTCTACGACGGGGACGTCCGCGCCGTCGACGGCGTCAATCTGACAGTCGGGAGCGGCGAGTTCATGGTCCTCGTCGGCCCCTCCGGGTGCGGGAAGTCGACGCTGCTGCGGATGATTGCCGGCCTCGAGGAGGTGACCGAGGGCGACATCTGGATCGGCGAGCGCGAGGTCGCCAGGCTCGCGCCCCGCGACCGCGACATCGCGATGGTGTTCCAGAACTACGCGCTCTACCCGCACATGACGGTGGCGAAGAACCTCGGCTACGGGCTGAAGGTGCGGCACACGCCGAAGGCCGAGATCGAGCGCCGCGTCGTCGAGGTCGCACGGCTGCTCGGGCTCGAGGAGCTGCTCCAGCGCCGGCCCGGCGCGCTCTCGGGCGGCCAGCGCCAGCGTGTCGCGATGGGGCGCGCGATCGTGCGCGAGCCGCAGGCGTTCCTGATGGACGAGCCGCTCTCGAACCTGGACGCGAAGCTTCGCGTCGACATGCGCGCCGAGCTGGCGCGTCTCCACGACCGGCTCGGGATCACGACCGTCTACGTCACTCACGACCAGGTCGAGGCGATGACGCTCGGCTCCCGCGTGGCGGTGATGCGCGACGGCACCGTCCAGCAGGTCGACACGCCGCAGACCCTCTATCGCGAGCCGATGAATCTCTTCGTCGCCGCCTTCATCGGCTCGCCGTCGATGAACCTCGTCGAGGCCCAGGTCGTGGGCGACGCGGTCGAGTTCGCCGGCTTCCGGATCCCGCTCACGGCCGGACGGCGACCCGGCGACGTCCAGTCCGGGCCGGTCATCCTGGGGATCCGGCCGCAGGACTTCGCCGACGCCCGCACGGCCGATCCGGCGCTGCCGCGGATCGAGGTCGACGCGATGGTGGTCGAGGAGCTCGGGTCGGCGACGCACGTCCTCTTCACGGTCGAGGCGCCTCCGGTGGAGGTCGACTCGGTCCGGGCCGCGACCGACGACGGCGAGCGGGCGACGCTGCTCGCCACCGACCGCCGGGCGCTTTTCACGGCCGAGGTCGAGGAGGAGGCGCACGTGCGGCCGGGAGACCGGCTCGGCCTCGCACTCGATCCCGCGCGGCTGCACTTCTTCGACCCCGAGACGGGATCGAGCCTGCGGGCCGCAGCAGCGCCTGCGGCGACGGTCGGTTAGCCGATCAGGAGACGGTGAACGGCGAGTCGACGACCGGCGCGCCGAGATTCTTCGCAGCGCGCTCGCCGAAGCCGGGCCGCACGACCCAGCGGTAGACGCCGGGCCGGAAGACGACAGACCCCGGAAGCGTCAGCCGGGGCTCCGTCGGCGAGCCGCGGTAGAACGTGGTGCCCTGCCGCGTGAAGACGACGTCGTAGTAGGCCGCCTCCTTGACCGGCGCCCACGCCCAGTTACGCGTCGGTTTGAAGCCCGGCGGCGTCGCGGACGTCGTGGCGGTGCGGGGCGTGCTCGCCGGAGGCGCGGAGACCGTCTTCGGCGAGGTGGTGGGTGCGGCGGCCGGGGGCTTCGCCGGCGTCCTCCCCGCCGACGTCGTCCCCCGCACAGCCGACGTCGTCGCCGGCGGCCTTCTGGTAGTCGTCGCGGCCGGGCGTGTCTCGGTCGGCGCCGACGTCGGTCCCCCCGTCGTCGCGCTCAGCCCCGTCGTCGCCGTAGGTGTCGTCTCGCGCGCCGAGACGAGCCGCGAGACGTCGGGCCCGCCGGAGGCGAGCTGGAGCACCGCCAGCGTCACGATGCCCGCGCCGACGAGCGTCAGCCCTGCAACGACCGGAAGCCTGTCCCGGGACCTCGACGTGGGCGAAGGCTTCGGCGCGACCGGCGGTGCCGCGGCCGGCGGGGGCTCGATCGCCGTCGGGACGACGCGGGTGGGAGGGCCGACCACCGGCTCGCGGCGACCGGACTCGAGGCGGCTGACCTGGCGCTCGATCCGGCCGAGCCGGGTATCCAGCCCCTGCCAGCCGGTCGTGATCAGGTCGATGACGACGGCGAGGTCGTCGACCCGCTCGCGCCGCTCGGCATCAGTCTCTCGCCGCAGGTCGCGAACCGCCTCGGCCAGCTCGCCGAGGACGGAGCTGAGCTGGACGAGCGGGGCGTCCGAGGTCGCGGCCGGCATGTGCTCCGGCTCCTCACCCAAGCTCGCCACCGGCAGCGCCAGCTGGTTCTCGTCGACGACCACAGCCGCAGCGTCCCCCTGCTGCTCGACGACGTCGTGGAGTGCTGCGAGCGCGAAGCGCTGCACGGCGCGGGTTTGCTCGGGCGTGAGGTCGTCCAGCACCGCGAGCACGCGCTCCTTGATCGCGTCGCTGACGGGCTCACGCGTGAGCACGCGCACGACCCCCTCGACAGGGACGTCTGCCTTCTCGGCGATCTCGACCAGAATTGACACACGGGCAGAGTAGGGCAAGAAGGACGGCGATTGCCGCGCCCGGGACGGCCAGGTTTTTCGAAACGTCGCCCACAGGCGGTTTCAGGCGTTTCCGGGTTTCAAATCGGAAGAGCGAGCAATGCTGAATCCGTGGACGCTGTCGACTGGCTCGGCGTGAGCACCCTCCGGCGAGTCCGATGCGTTCGCCCGCTTCGCCGTCCCGCCGGCCTAGGAGTCGCTGCCTCCCGGCTGGACGATCCCGGTCTCGTAGGCGAAGACGACCGCCTGGACGCGGTCGCGCAGGTCGAGCTTCATCAGGATCCGCGCCACGTGTGTCTTCACGGTCGTCTCGCTGACGAAGAGGTCACGGGCGATCTCGGCGTTCGAGAGGCCGCGGGCCATGAAGCCGAGCACCTCGAGCTCGCGCGCCGTCAGCTCGGCGACCTTCGGCGACGGCGCCGTCGCGATCGAGCTGGGCGGCCGCCGGATGAACTCCTCGATCACCCGCTTCGTGATCGCCGGCGAGAGGAGCGCGTCGCCCGACGCGACGACGTGGATCGCGGCGACGAGCTGCTCGGGCGGCGTGTCCTTGAGCATGAAGCCGCTCGCGCCGGCACGGAGCGCCTCGTAGACGTACTCGTCCAGGTCGAACGTCGTCAGCATCAGGATCCGCGGCGCCTCACCCGGGGTGTCGAGGATCCGCCGTGTCGCCTCGAGCCCGTCGAGGTTCGGCATGCGGATGTCCATCAGGAGGACGTCGGGCCGCAGCTCGCGCGCGGCGTCGACCGCCTGGAGCCCGTCCTCCGCCTCGCCGACGATCTCGATCTCCGGCTCCGACTCGAGGATCATCTTGAACCCGGCGCGCACGAGCGCCTGGTCGTCCACGATCAGAACCCGGATGCTCACGCCGCGCCGCCGGCCACCGGCAGCCGCGCCGAGATCTTGTAGCCGCCGCCCGGCCGCGGACCGGATCGGAGCTCCCCGCCGCAGAGCGCGACCCGCTCGCGCATCCCGACGAGCCCGTGGCCGCTGCCGTCGCCGGGATTCTCGCTGTTGCCGTCGTTGGCCACTTCGATCTCGACATCCTCTCCGGCGTAACGGACGGCGACCCAGGCGTGCGCAGGGCCGGCGTGCTTGAGCGTGTTCGTCAGCGCCTCCTGGACGATCCGGTATGCGGAGAGGTCGACACCCGCGGGCAGCTTCACGGGTGTGCCCTCGACAGTCAACTCGACAGGCAGTCCCGACTGGCGCACCTGCTCGACGAGCTCGGGGAGCGTGCCGATCCCCGGCTGCGGCGCGAGCGCGGGCGGCTCCTCGTCCGTTCGCATGATCCCGAGCAGCCGGCGCATCTCGGCGAGCGCCTGGCGTCCGGTCTCCTCGACGGTCATCAGCGCCTCGCGCTCCCGCTCCTGCTCTGGCTTGAGCAGGCGCCGCACCGCGCTCGCCTGGACGGTCATGACGCTGACCGAGTGCGCGAGCACGTCGTGGAGCTCTCGTGTGATCCGGTTCCGCTCGTCCTCGACCGCCCGCCGCGCCACCTCCTCCGCCTCCAGCATCCGCAGCTCGGCCAGTCGGGCACGCTCCGAATGGCGTGCCGTCGCGGCCGAGAGGACGAACGTGCCGACGACGGGGATGCTCAGCCAGATCAGCTCGGTCGCGGCGACGTCGGGAGCGCGGATGAAGACGGTCCAGCCGGCGACCAGGAGCGCCCCGAGTGCGATCAGCGCCTGCCGCGCGTCGAGCAGCGAGCCGGCCGCCCAGGCGGCCAGAAGCAGGACGAGGAACATCGTGTCGGTCTCGTACGCGGCCGTCGGGTCGAGCAGCGTGAACGCGAGGGCGCCCGATGCCACCGCGAGCGGGACGACGAACGGCGCCGCCCGCCGGAAGAGCAGCGCCCCGGCTGTGAAGAGTGCGATCGCCGAGACCCGGATGCGGTTCTCGTCGACGTTCATCCAGATGTCGCTCTGGGTCAGGACAACGACCGCGAGCGCGAGCACCTCGAAGGCGTAGTCCCGGGCCAGGACGAGGGCGCGGTGAGTCACGAAGAAACGGTACTTGAGGTCAAGGGTCTGCACCATCGTTCGGTGTGACGACCTCGGAATCATCCTCACGGAGGATGCCGAATGGCCAGCCCGGCCGATGCCGACCCCGACGTGCGGCCCGCACACTCGATGTCAGGTACCGACTCGACCCGACTCGAAGGAGACGTCACACGTCATGGAAGCAGCACTCGCGCTCGCTCACGAGCAGGAGACCCAGCCGGCGGGCGTCGTCGTCGCCCGCGAACTGAGCCGCCGCTACGGCGCCGGCGAGACCGCCGTCGACGCGCTCGGAGACGTCTCGCTGGCGATCCCGCGGGGCCATCTGACCGCGGTCATGGGGCCGTCCGGCTCCGGCAAGTCGACGCTCATGCACATCCTCGCCGGGCTCGACAAGCCGAGCTCGGGCAGCGTCCAGATCGACGGGATCGAGCTGACGACGCTCAAGGACAACGACCTGACCAAGCTGCGGCGTCGGCACATCGGCTTCGTCTTCCAGTTCTTCAATCTCCTGCCGATGCTCTCCGCCGAGGAGAACATCCTCCTGCCGCTCTCGATCGCGGGTGAGAAGCCCGAGCCGGCGTGGATCGCCGAGCTGCTCGACGCGACCGGCCTCTCCGACCGGCGCTCGCACCGGCCTTCCGAGCTTTCGGGCGGCCAGCAGCAGCGCGTCGCCGTGGCGCGCGCGCTCGTCTCCAAGCCGACGGTGCTCTTCGCCGACGAGCCGACCGGCAACCTCGACTCGCAGACCTCGGCCGAGATCCTCGGCCTCCTGCGCGGGGCCGTCGACACATACGGGCAGACGACGGTGATGGTCACGCACGACCCGCGTGCGGCCACGATCGCCGATCGTGTCCTCTTCCTCGCCGACGGCGTGATCGTCAAGGAGCTCGGCCGCTCGTCGCAGGCCGAGATCCTCGATGCCCTCAGCGCGGTGGCGGATCGATGAGGCGCGTCGCCCTCCGCGGCCTGCTCGCACGCAAGCTCCGCTCGACGCTGACGGCGATCGCGATCGTCCTCGGCGTCGCGATGGTCAGCGGCACGCTGGTCCTGACCGACACGATCGACAAGGCGTTCGACTCGATCTTCTCGAGCTCCTACGAGCAGACCGACGCGGTCGTCTCGGGCAAGAAGCTCGTCGAGTGGTCGCAGACCGGCAAGGCGCAGATCTCCGAGGACGTGCTCACGAAGGTGCGGGCGCTCCCCGAGGTCGAGGCCGCCGCCGGCACGATCCTCGACCTCTCCGGCGACACGAACCAGGCGAAGATCCTCGACCGCAAGGGCAAGGCGATCCAGGGCAACAACCCGACCTTCGGGCTCGGCGTCGAGCCGAAGGACGAGCGCTTCAACCCCTTCAAGCTCGTCGCGGGCGACTGGGCCTCCGGTCCCAGCGAGGTCGTGATCGACGCGAGCACCGCCGACAAGGAGAACTTCCACGTCGGCGACACGGTCAAGGTCGCGGGTGAGGGTCCCGTGCGCAGCTATGAGCTGACCGGGATCGTCAAGTTCGGCGACGTCAACAGCCTCGGCGGCGCCACGATCGCGCTCTTCGACGTCGAGACGGCACGCAGCGTGCTCGGCAAGACGGGGTACGACGCGGTCGCCGTCGCAGCCAAGGACGGCATCGGCGAGCAGCGTCTGCTGGACGCGATCGCGGTGACGCTGCCCGACTCGGCCGAGGTGAAGACCGGCGCCGAGCAGGCGAAGGCGGACGGCGAAGGCGTCGACGAGTTCGTCTCCTTCATCCGCTACTTCCTGCTCGCCTTCGGCGGGATCGCGCTCTTCGTCGGCGCGTTCGTCATCTTCAACACGCTCTCGATCACGGTCGCGCAGCGGACGAAGGAGCTGGCGACCCTGCGGACGCTCGGCGCCTCGCGCCGGCAGGTGCTCCGCTCGGTCGTGCTCGAGGGCACGGTGCTCGGCCTCGTCGCCTCCGCGATCGGCCTCGGCCTCGGCGTCCTGCTCGCGAAGGGGCTGACCGCCCTCTTCAAGGCCGTCGAGCTCGAGCTGCCGCAGTCCGCCACGGTCTTCCGTCCGCGGACGGCCGTCGTCGCGATCCTGACGGGCACGCTCGTCACCCTGGTCGCCTCGGTGTGGCCGGCCGTGCGGGCGACGCGGATCGCTCCGATCGCGGCTGTGCGCGAGGGCGGCATGGTCGTGAAGAAGCAGTCGCGCAAGACGCTCGGCTTCGGCCTCGTTGTGACGGCGCTGTCGGTCTTCGGGCTCGTCTACGGAACGCTCGGCTCGGACGTCTCGACCGCGGTGCGCATCATCGGCATCGCCGGCGGTGCCTTCGGCATCTTCATCGGCCTCGCGGCGATCGCGCCGCGGCTCGTCCGTCCGCTGGCGCATCTCGTCGGGCTTCCGGCTGCGCGCCTCGGCGGCGCCGCGGGCCGGCTGGCGCAGGAGAACGCGATCCGCAATCCGGGCCGCACGGCCTCCACCGCGGCTGCGCTGATGATCGGGCTGACGCTCGTCTCGTTCGTCGCCGTCTTCGGCAAGGGCCTGCTGGCGAGCGACGAGAATGCGCTGCGCAATCAGCTCGGCACGAGCCACGTGATCACCTCGCAGAGCGGTTGGGACGCGGTCCCGATCGGCGCCGGCAAGGCAGCTGCGAAGGCGGACGGCGTCGTCGTCAGCTCCTCGATCCGCGGCGACCAGGTGCAGGTCGTGGGCGACGGCGAGAAGGCCGTCAGCGGAGTCGACCCGACGACGATCGCCAAGGCGTACAAGTTCGAGTGGGCCGAAGGCTCACCCGCGTCGCTCGCGACGCTCGCCGACGGCGATGCGATCGTCCGCGAGGGCGACGGCCACGTCGGCGACACGCTGGTCTTCGTCACGCCCGCCGGCAAGGACGTCTCGACGACCGTCCGCGGCGTCTACAAGAAGCACGGCGACCTCGACCAGCTGCTCGGGAACATCGTCCTCTCGCAGCAGACCTTCGACGCCAACTTCCCGCGGCCGGGCGACATGCTCACGCTCGTCCAGGCCGACTCGACGGCCGGTCTCGAGCGGGCGCTGGCGGCGTATCCCGACGCGAAGCTCCAGACCGACGACGAGTTCATCGCCAACTGGACGGCCTGGCTGACCGACGTGATGAACCTCTTCTACGTCCTGCTCGCGCTCTCGGTGATCGTCTCGCTCTTCGGGATGGTGAACACGCTCGTGCTCGCCGTCTTCGAGCGCACCCGCGAGCTCGGGATGCTGCGGGCGGTCGGGATGACGAGGCGGCAGGCGCGCCGGATGATCCGGCAGGAGAGCGTGATCACCGCCCTGATCGGCGCCGCGCTCGGGCTGCCCCTCGGGATCGCCCTGGCGGCGCTCGTGACGCAGTCGCTGTCGAAGTACGGCGTCTCGTTCTCGCTGCCGCTGGGGACGCTGGCCGTCTTCACGGTCGTCGCGATCCTCGCCGGCATCCTCGCCGCGATCGCGCCGGCACGGCGCGCGGCACGGCTGAACGTGCTCAACGCACTCCAGTACGAATAGATCGGGGGCACTGCGGCGTGTAGGAAGGGGCGGCGTGCGGGCCGCCCCTTCTCGTTCCGGATGACATGAGGTCATCCTCGAGGGCGACACCGCCGCCCGCGAGATCGTCTCCGCGGGCAGGCGGAATCGTTTCGACGGCCGACGACGCGGAGGCCGCACTCGCAGAGACTCCCTTCAAGAGAAATCGCTGCAAAACGACTGAAAGGGAGTCAGATGATCCGCAAGGGAGATGTGATCGAGAACCCCGTCACCGGCGAGCGCCTGCTCTTCCTGGAGACGTCGCGCGAGACCGGGGGCGAGTACGTTCTCGTCGAGTGCACCGTCCAGCCGAACGGCTTCGTCGCCGCGGCGCACGTGCACCCGTACCAGACCGAGCGCTTCGAGATCGAGTCGGGCACGGTGGCCTTCAAGGTCGACGGCGAGGAGATCGTCGCCGGCCCCGGCGAGACCGTGATCGTGCCGGCCGGCAGCTCGCACAAGTTCTGGAACGCCGGCGAGACCCGGGCGGTCTTCGTAACCGAGGTTCGGCCCGCGCTCCAGTTCGAGCGACTGCTCGAGACGATGTTCGCGCTCGCCAACGACGGCAAGACGAACAAGAAGGGCATGCCGAACCCGCTCCGTCTCGCGGTGATCGCGAACGCGCACTTCGACGACGTGCGGCTCCCGTTCCCGCCGGCCTGGATGCAGAAGCTCGGCCTGGCGATGGGCGCCCCGCTCGGCCGCGCACTCGGCTTCAAGCCCGAGTACGACGGCGCCGAGGAGCGCGCACCGGCAGCGCTCGCCCTCTAGAACGTCCGCGAAGGACGTGTCCCGGGGACAGTCCCTGGGACACGTCCGTTTCGGCCGAAGGCATCAGCGGTCTGCAAACGCGGCGACGGCGTCGACCACGAGCTTGAGCCGCCGTCCTTCCGCCGTCAGCCGGTACTCGACCCGCGGCGGCCGCGCGTCGATCACGCGCCGCTCCAGCACGCCGGCGTCTTCGAGCTCGACGAGCCGCTGGGCGAGCGTGCCCGGCGGGATCGCCCCGACCGCCTGCTTGAACTCGTTGAAGCGGGTCGCGCCCTCGTAGGACGCCCACAGCACCGAGACGACCCAGCGCCGCTCGAGGAGGTCCGCCGCGCGGCGGACCTCCTCGGGGACGGGCCGGCAGGATCTACACCGCATGGAGCTGGGTCGCCGGCTCGAGCGCCAGCTCCAGCACCTCGTCGAGCGACATGACCGGATGGAACGTCATCTCCCCGCGGACGTGCTCCGGCACCTCCTCGAGGTCCTGGCGGTTCCGCTCCGGCAGGATCACGTCGGTGAGCCCTGCGGCGTGCGCCGCCAGCACCTTCTGCTTCAGCCCGCCGATCGGGAGCACGCGGCCCTGCAGCGTCACCTCGCCGGTCATCCCGACCGTGTGCTTGACCGGCCGGCCGGAGAGGAGCGACGCGAGCGCGGTCGCCATCGTGATCCCTGCACTCGGGCCGTCCTTCGGGATCGCGCCCGCGGGCACGTGCAGGTGGAACGCCCGCTCGAACGCGTCCTCGTCGACGCCGAGCTCGGCAGCACGGGGACGCAGTGCGGAGAGCGCGATCTGCGCCGACTCCTTCATCACGTCGCCGAGCTGGCCGGTGAGGACGAGCTTGTCGCCCTTGGCCGACGTCGCCTCGACGAAGAGCACGTCCCCGCCGGTGCCGGTCACGGCGAGCCCGGTCGCAACACCCGGAACGGCCGTCC
This sequence comes from uncultured Gaiellaceae bacterium, assembly GCA_963705515.1. Classification (GTDB taxonomy): domain Bacteria; phylum Actinomycetota; class Thermoleophilia; order Gaiellales; family Gaiellaceae; genus Gaiellasilicea. The sequence continues at coordinate 23,701 of CAVPJV010000002.1, read as the reverse complement.
GCTCGGCGGCCTCGCGGAAGAACTTCTGCCTGCCGAGCGCCTCACGGACGTGCTCGATCGAGAGCTCGACCGGCGGCTCGACCTGCTCGGACGCGATCCCCGTCGCGGTCTTGCGCAATAGCTTCCCGAGCTCGCGCTCGAGCTGCCGCACGCCGGCCTCGCGCGTGTAGTCCGAGATCACAGTCTCGAGCACGACGTCCGAGACCGACACCTCATCCTCGCGGAGACCGTTCCGCTCCCGCTGGCGTGGCCAGAGGTAGCCGCGGGCGATCGCGACCTTCTCGTCGGTCGTGTAGCCGTCGAACCGGATCACCTCCATCCGGTCGAGCAACGGACCGGGAATCGAGTCCGCCACGTTCGCCGTCGCGATGAAGACGACCTCGGAGAGATCCAGCTCGAGATCGAGGTAGTGGTCGCGGAACGAGTGGTTCTGCGCCGGGTCGAGCACCTCGAGTAGCGCCGACGACGGATCGCCGCGCCAGTCGGCGCCGACCTTGTCGACCTCGTCGAGCAGGATCACCGGGTTCATCGTCCCGGCGTCGCGCAAGGCCCGGACGAGCCGGCCCGGCAGGGCGCCGATGTACGTGCGGCGGTGGCCGCGGATCTCGGCCTCGTCACGGACGCCGCCGAGCGACATGCGGACGAACTCGCGTCCGAGCGCACGGGCAATCGACTCGCCGATCGAGGTCTTGCCGGTCCCGGGCGGGCCGACGAGGGTCAGGATCGCGCCCGACCGCTTGTCGGGCTCGATCCCGCGCTCCTCGCGCAGCTTGCGGACGGCGATGTACTCGACGATCCGATCCTTGACGTCGTCCAGACCGGCGTGATCCGTGTCGAGCACCTCGCGCGTGTGCGCAGGGTCGAGGCGCTCCTCGGAGCGCTTGCCCCACGGCACGGCCAGGATCCAGTCGAGGTAGTTGCGGATCATCGAGGCCTCGGGCGAGCTGTCGCCCTGGCGCTCGAGCCGGGAGAGCTCGCGGTCGGCCTGCTCGCGCACGGCCTCGGGCAGCTCCCTCTCCTCCAGCTTGCGCCGGTACTCGTCGACGACCGACGCGTCGTCCTCGCCGAGCTCCTTGCGGATCGACTCCATCTGCCGCCGCAGGATGTACTCGCGCTGCTGCTTCGCAGCGCCCTCCTCGACGTCGTCGCGGATCCGGCGGCGCACCTGCATCTCGGCGAGGCGCTCCAGCTGGAAGCGGGTCGACAGCTCGAGCCGCTCTCGGACGTCCAGCGTCTCGAGCAGCTCGACCTTCTGCGCGAAGGTGAGGTCGGGCGAGTAGCCCGCGGTGTCGGCGAGCGCGCCGGGCTCGGTGATCGAGCGGACGAACGCGGAGATGCGTCCGTCGTCGCCGCGCAGCTCGAGGATCTCCTCGACGACCGCGCGGTACTCGGTCTCCAGCTCGCGCAGGCGCGCGTCGGACTCCTCCGGGTCGGGGCGCTCTTCGACCTCGACGCGCAGGGTCCCCTGCGAATCGGTGGTCGCCGCACCGGCGACGCCGCGATGGAGCCCGTTGAGCGCGACCGCGCGGGCGCCGCCCGGCAGCCGCACGCGATCTGTCACCTCGGCGACGACGCCGACCCTCGCAAAGTCGTTTTCATGGCGCGGAACGAGCAGGACGCGCTCCTCGGCGCCCACGTCCACGGTCAGGGTCACATTCATGTTCGGGAAGACGACGAGGTCTTCCAGGGGGACGAGCAGCATCGTGCTCAAGCCATCACTCCTTGCATTGATCTCTTCCATACCAGTATCAACTACAAAAAGTGTAGTGGAATTCCCCGCCTCGGAGCAGTTGCCGCTGGACTAAACCTGCGTATGATCGGCTCATGCCGAGAGCTACGCCGCTGGCCGCCCGCAACGACACGCCGAAAGTCGGCGCGCGCGTCCGCTCGCTCCGCCGCGAGCGCGGGCTCACGATCGAGCAGCTCGCAACGGCGACCGGGCTGACGAAGGGCTTCATCAGCCAGCTCGAGCGCGACCGGACGGCGCCCTCGCTCTCCTCGATCGCGCGGATCTGCGACGCGCTCGGCGTCCGGCTCTCCCACATCTTCGAGCGCGAGCCCGCGCCGGCCCTCGTCCGGCGCCACGAGCGCCCGAAGGTCGACTCCTACTTCCCGACCGAGAACCACCTCCTCTCCTCGCGCGACGAGGAGCGGTTCCAGGCGATCGAGTCCGAGGTCGCCCCCGGCGCGGGCGCCGGCGACGAGCTCTACTCGCTGCCCGGCGAGATGGAGTTCGTCTACGTGCTGGAGGGGACGCTCGAGATCCGGGTGGCCGACGAGAAACACGTGCTCGAGCAGGGCGACGCGCTCACGTACCCTCTCTCGAAGCCGCACACCTGGCGGAACGCCTCCGACACGGACACCCTCCGCGTGCTCTGGGTCTCTGTCCCGAACCCGTACTAGCCGGCGAAGCGGGCGAAGGCGCTCAGCGCGACCTGGCCCGCCAGCTCGTCGGCGGCGGCCGTCTGCCACGTCATCACGGTCGCGACGAAGACGCCGCCCTCGTACGCCACGATGCCGTTGTCGTGCCGGGCGCCGGTCAGCCACCCGGCCTTGTGCATCACCACCGGGCTCGTGCCCAGGAAGCGGTCGAGCTTGCCGCGATCGGTCACCTGCGCGAGCAGCCAGAGCAGATACCTGGCCTCGGAGGCCGAAACGCCGAGCCCGGGCAGCGGCCCCTTTCCCGAGGCGGCCAGGTACACCGAACGGGCGAGACGCGACAGGTCGGCGGCGGTCGTGTACTTGCCGACCCCGAATGCCGGCTGACTCTCGATCCGGACCGGGATCGGCGCCGTCGCGGCCGCCGAGCGGCGGGAGGTCTCGTAGCCGCCGTACATGAGCGAGTCGTTCAGGCCGAGCGCCCGCATGGTCTCGTTGACGCGATCGGAGCCGGCCGACGTCGAGCCGGCGAGCCACACCTCGAGCGCATTGGCGGCGTCGTTGTCGGAGCTGACGAGCATCTTCCCGAGCAGTCGCGACACCTGCGTGAACGACTCGGGCTTGTGCCCAAGCGTCCGGAGGACTGTGACCGCGATCGCCAGCTTCAACGTCGAGGCGGCGGGGAAGCGCGCTCCGGCGTTCCAGGCGGCCCCCCGTCCCGTCCGGAGATCCTGCACGTAGATGGCGCTCGTGCCGCCGTGTCGCGTCGCGAGCGACCGGATCGTGTGGGAGAGGGTCGCGTCGAGCCGCGGCGCCCGCTCGCGCGGATCGGAGTCCTTCGGCAGGCCGTAGACCGACTCGACGACGCGGACGGAGCGGCGGTTGCGGCTGTCGACGGCCGTGACCTTGACCGTGGTCGGACCTCCCGTCAGCCGCACGTGCAACGAGAACGAGCGGCCACGGAACTGCTCGTCCGCGGCGACGTACCGGCCGACCTGGACGATGATCCGGCGTGTCCCGAGCGGCGCGCGGCCGGAGACGAGCCCGAAGGAGACCTCGCGCGGCGCCGGCGCGACGATCGCCGGAGGGGGAAGGGCCGGAGCGTCCAGCATGATTGGAATCATGGCGATTCTCGCCCACCTCGACCTGGATGCGTTCTTCGCAGCCGTCGAGGAGCTGGAGCAGCCCGAACTGCGGCGGAAGCCGCTCGTCGTCGGCGGCGACCCGCACGGGCGAGGTGTCGTCTCGACCGCGAACTACGTCGCGCGCCGTTTCGGCATCCACTCCGCGATGAGCTGCGCGGAGGCGCTCCGGCGCTGCCCGAGCGCCGTCTTCGTCCGGCCGCGCCACTCGCTCTACCGGGAGTACTCGCAGGCGGTGTGGGCGGCCGTGCGCGAGGTCGTCCCGCGCGTCGAGCGCACCGGGCTCGACGAGGGGTACCTCGACTTCACCGGGCTCGCGACCGATTACTCGCGCGCACGGGCCGTCGCCGGGGCGGTGCAGACCTCGGTGCGCGCGGCCACGAGCCTGTCCTGCTCGCTCGGTGTCGCACCGACGAAGGTGGTGGCGAAGGTTGCGTCCGACCGTCGTAAGCCGGGCGGGATCACGGTCGTTCCGGCGGGCACCGAGGCGCGCTTCCTCGCCCCGTTCCCCGTTCGCGCACTCCCGGGTGTCGGGCCGCGCGCGGAGGAGCGACTCGCCGCCGCGGGTGTGACGACCGTGGGCGGGCTCGCCGCGCTCGCCGACCTCGAGCTGCGGGCGCTGCTCCCCGGCCAGGTGGGACGGATGCTCCGCGACCGCGCGAACGGGATCGATCCGCGCGGCCTCGAAGGCAGCGCCGAGCGGATCTCGATCTCGGTCGAGGAGACGTTCGAACGCGACCTGCACGACCGCGTCGCCCTCCACGCGGAGCTGCGGCGGATGGCCGAGCAGGTCGGTGACTACCTCCGCCGCGACGGGCTCTCGGCACGGACGGTGACGGCGAAGCTCCGCTACGGCGACTTCTCGATCCGGAGCCGCTCGACCAGCCTCGACGTCGGGATCGACGACGCCGCCCGAATCGGCGATCTCGCCTGCTCACTGCTCGATCGCGGCCTGCGCGACCGGCCGGGCGCACTCCGGCTCGTCGGCGTCGGCGTCTCCGGGCTCTCGGACTACCGCCAGCTCACGCTGGACGAGCCGGGCTAGCAGCCGGCGGCGAGTAGCTCGAAGGGCTCAGCCGCGCAGGACCGGCCGCGTCAGGCAGGTCGGCCCACCGTCCCCTTTGCGGGAGATCTCGTCGCCTTTGTAGACGAGCACCTCGACGCCCGTGGCCTCCATACGGCGCCGCGTCTCGTCGTTTCCCTCGAGCGCGAGCACGAGCCGCGGCCCGAGCGCGAGCACGTTCGGCCCCATCGACTCGAACTCGTCGTCCGGCACCTCGACCGTCTCGATCCCGCGCTCCGCCAGCAGCTCCAGCAGCCGCACGGGCGCCAGCCGCGGATAGACGAGCGCGAGGTCGTCGTCGAGGGGCGAGATCAGGCTCATCAGGTGCATCACCTCCGCGCGGCCGTGCCAGTGCGGGAGGTCGTACGAGAGCACCTCGGCGTCGGGGAACGCGGCCTGGAGCTGCTCGACCCCCGAGGCGTTCGTGCGGTAGCCGCGCCCGACGAGGAGCGTGTCGCGGTCCAGCCAGAGCGTGTCGCCGCCGTCGATCGTCCCCGGCGCCTCGATCCGCGCCGCGACCGGGACGCCGGCCTCCGCGAGCGTCGCCTCCAGCGCGTCCGGCTCACCGAGCCGGCCGTCCTTGCCCGGCCGGAGCAGCACCGCCCCGTTCTCGCCGACGAGGACCGGGTCGTACGCGTAGATCGCGTCGGGGTTGCCGCGCTCTCCCTCGGCGACGATCACCTCGGCGCCTGCGCCCGCGAGGATCTCGCGCAGCGCCTCGTGCTCGGCTGCCGCCGCACCGGCGTCGGGCTCAGCGTGCCAGCCGTACTCGCGCCAGCGGACGCCGTCGGCGGGCTGCGGCGGGCGCACGAGGACGCGCCTGAGCGGTGCGGTCATCGAGCGGGCGCCGTAGGGGAGACCTGCCTCCGTCATGTCGACGCGCCGCCGGAGTGTGCTGGGCGAGCGGGCTGCAAGGACGCAGGGAGCGCTCGTGCTGGTCGCACGGGCGCGACTGAGGACGCCGCAGACTGCCGCTCAGCGCGCTCCGGCGGCTCGGGCATCATGGCGGAGGAGGTCTCGTCATGGGAGCCGGAACGCTAGCTCACCGAGACGCCGGTAGCCCTCGACGGACGGGTGGTCGCCATCGACCGTCCACTCCTCCCGCATCCGGCCCGGGCGATCCGTGTCCTCGAGCGTCTCGTGGAACCGCAGCACCGGCACGCCGAGCCCGTCGATCCGCGCATTTAGCTCCCTGATTCGCGGCTCCGCGTCCGGCCAGCCGTTGTTCCAAGGGAGGACGTCGGCGACGGCGACGCGGAGCCCGAGCTCGAGCCCGCGGTCGATCATCGCGCCGAGGTTCTCGGCGGCGGCCGCGACCGGCCGGCCCTGCGCGATGTCGTTGATGCCTCCCTGGACGACGAGAACCTCGGCGCCGGCGGCTGCCTCGTCGACCCAGTCCGCGATCTCGTCCGTGCGCTTGCCGTAGACGGCACGGACGGTGAAACGGAGGCGCGGATCCACTGAAACTGCCGCTGCGGGCCAGCCGACGGCCGGGTCTGAGTCCCAGGGTGAGCCGGCCGTGATCGAGTCACCGACCGCAGCGACATGGATTTGCTCCTCGCCGGCGCGCATGATCACGGGATGAGCATCTACCACGACGCCAGCCGCCGGTGGCAGGATCGCTTCGACACGCGCCGGCTCGCGGACCGGATCGAGGACCGGATCGTCCACGACTCGATCGACGAGGACGACCGTGCGTTCATCGAGGCACGCGACATGTTCTTCCTGGCCACGGCCGACGAGGACGGCTTCCCGACCTGCTCCTACAAGGGCGGCGACCCGGGCTTCGTCCGCGTGCTCGACTCGCGAACGATCGCGTTCCCGGTCTACGACGGCAACGGCATGTTCCTCTCACTCGGGAACCTGACGCTGAATCCGCGCGTCGGCCTGCTCTTCATCGACTTCGAAGGCCAGAAGCGGCTGCGGCTGGACGGTCTCGCGAGCGTCGAGGACGGCGACCCGCTGCTCGGCGACTACGAGCGCGCGCAGGCGATCGTGCGCGTCGAGGCCCTTCGCGTCTATCCGAATTGCCCTCGCTACATCCACAAGCTGCAGCTGGTCGAGCGCTCGCGCTTCACGCCGCGGGCGGACTGCGAGCCTCCGGTGCCCGACTGGAAGCGGCGCGACTGGGCCCGCGACGTGCTCGCCGCCGGCGACCCCGCGAACGAGTCCTAGCTCCTAGCTCGCGAGCTTGAGCTGCTCGGCCATGCGGTCGTGCTCGGGCGTGCCCGGCTCGAAGCGCTCGAGCGCCTCGCTCCAGGCGGCCCGCGCCTGGGCGTCATGCCCTTGGCCGCGGTGGAGCACGCCGAGGTTCGCCAGCACCCGGCCGGCGCCATGGCTGTCGCCAATCTGGGTGAGGAGCGCAACCGCCGTCTCGTAGGAGTCGAGCGCGCCGGCCTCGTCGCCGGCCCGCGCCTGGGTGAGGCCGAGTCCGTTCAGAGTCAGGGCCGTCCCGTGCGTGTCGTCGAGCCGGCGGTAGACCGCGAGCGCCTGCTCGCTCAGCTCGAGCGCTTCGCCGTACCGCTCCTCCGCTCGCAGGACCGCTGCCTGTTCGTTCAGCCGCATCGCGTCGCTGCGACCCGGCTGCGCCGGCGCGGCGGTGCGCTTGGCCGCGAGCTCCCGCCCGCGTGACTCGACGGCGGCCGCCGCCGCTCCTCCGGCGGCGATCGCCCGGCGCGAGCCGATCGCGGCCAGCTGCCGCGCGGTCGAGGTCCGGCTCCCCAGAGCCTCCCGCTTGCCGCTCCAGTCGATCCGGCCGATGCGGGCCGTCGCCGCGCCGGTCGCAACGCGGAGCTGCGCCCCTGCACCGCGAAGGCGAGGCTCGAGTGCCGAAACGAGCGCGCGACCCTGCAATGCGGCCGTCGCGGCCAGGAGCAGTCCGCCGATCACGGCGACCACGAAGAAGAAAGCGAAGCCGATCGCGAGGAGGAGCGCTCCCCACAGCACGCCGATCGCGGCGAGCGCGGCCAGACGTCGTTCGTTCTGCGACAGATCTCGCGACATGGTGGGTCCCCCCTTTCGACGGCCTCCAGCCGTACCTGTTCGCGCCGCCGAGCGGCGCTCCTCCGGGAAACGGCTAGAGCAGCAACTGAGGAGACCGCTTCAGCGCAGCGAGAACCGCGTCGACGTCGTCGTCGGTGTTGTAGAGATGCAGCGAGATGCGCAGGTTCGAGTCCCGCTCCGAGGCGACGATGTTCTCGGTGGCCAGCGTCTCGACGAGCGCGGGCGCATCCGTCGAGCGGATGGCGACGAGCGGGCCCCGGGGTGGCGCGGCCACCGTCGCACCGAGCTCGTCCAGCCCGCCGACGAGCCGTTCCACGAGGCCGCGAACGTGCTCCTGGATCGCGGGCACGCCCGCCTCCGCGATCAGGCCGACCCCGGCGACGCCGGCGTAGATGTTCGGCACCGGCGGCGTGCCCGCGTCGAAGCGGCGGGCGCTTCTGTGCGGCCGATAGCGCTCGATCTGCATGTCGAAGACGTTCTCGTCGGCGAACCAGCCCGTCTGGACGGGCACGAGCTCCTCGACGAGCCCCGGCCGGAGCGCCATGAAGGCGAGCCCGGCGGACGCGAGCAGGTACTTGACCGTTCCGCCGACGACGGCGTCGCCGACGCGCGACGCCTCGACCGGGATCGCGCCGATCCCCTGGTAGCCGTCGACGAGCATCAGCGCCCCGTGCTCGCGGGCGAGCCCGTAGATCGCCTCGACGTCGTGCACCGCGCCGGTCCGGTAGGAGACGAGGGTCGACGCGACGAGCGCGGTCCGCTCGTCGATCGCCTCTGCGTACGCCTCCGGGCGCGGCTCCACGTGGACGACCTCCGCGCCGCGGAGCTCCTGCGCGTGCGCGATCTGGCCGATCGTCGGGAACTCGTTCTCGGAGATGACGATCCGGCTGCGCTCGCCGCGGAACTGCAGCGCCGAGATCAGGCCGCTGACGGCGGCGGAGACGGACGTCTGGATTGCGACGTCGTCGGGCGCAGCGCCGAGCAGCCCTGCGAACGCAGTCCGCGCCGCCTCGGAGCGCTCGACCCAATGCTCCCACTCGGCGCCGTTCTCGTCCCAGCCGTCGAGGTACTCCTCGTACGCGCCCCGCACCGCGTCGGAGAGCGCCCCCTGCGAGCACGAGTTGACGTAGATCTTGTCGCGGAAGACCGGGAAGCGATCACGAACGGCGGCGCCTACCTGTCCCAAGAAGCCACCTCATGCCTGGCACCGTGCCTGGCACTACGCCTGGCACCGTGCCTGGCGCGTTTTCCACAGGCAGGATCGCTAGCGGCCAAGGTACGCCTTGCGGAGATCCTCGTCCTCGAGCAGGTCCTTCGCCTTCCCCTCGAGGACGACGCGGCCGGTCGAGAGGACGTAGCCGCGGTCGGCGATCGAGAGCGACACGTTTGCATTCTGCTCGACGATCAGCATCGCGACGCCAGACTGGTGCACCTGCTGGATGATCTCGAAGCTCCGCTCGACGAGGATCGGCGCGAGCCCCATCGACGGCTCGTCCATCAGCAGCAGCCTCGGCTTCGACATCAGCGCCCGTCCCATCGCGAGCATCTGCTGCTCGCCGCCCGAGAGCGTCCCGGCCAGCTGCTTCCGCCGTTCGTAGAGGAGCGGGAAGAGGCCGTAGACTCGCTCGAACTCCTCCTTCAGGTCCGCCTTCGGCCTCAGATAGGCGCCCATCTCGAGGTTCTCGAGCACCGACATCGGCGCGAACACGCGACGGTTCTCGGGGACGATCGCGAGCCCGCGGGCAATCCGGTGCGCCGTCGGGCGGCGCGTGATCTCCTCGCCGCCGAAGCGCACGACCCCGTTCCGCGGCGAGACGATCCCGAGGATCGTCTTCAGCGTCGTCGACTTGCCGGACGCGTTGCCGCCCAGCAGACAGACGAGCTCGCCCTCGCCGACGGCGAGGTTCACCCCCTGCAGAATGTGGATCTGGCCGTAGTAGGTGTCGATGGCCTCGAGCTGGAGCAGCGGCGCGACGGCGTTCACTTCGTCGCCGCCGCCTTCGTGCCGAGATACGCCTCGACGACGCGCGGGTCGGTCGCGACCGCCTCGAACGTCCCCTCGGCGATCTTGATCCCGTGGTCGAGCGCGACGACGCGGTCCGAGATGCCCTCGACGACGTGCATGTCGTGCTCGATCACGAGGATCGTGTAGCCGCCCTCCGTGCGCAGCTGCGCGATCAGCTCCGTGATCTCGTGCGTCTCCTTCGGGTTCATCCCGGCGGCGGGCTCGTCGAGCAGAAGCATGCGCGCTCCGGTCGCCGTCGCCCGCGCAATCTCGAGCCGGCGGCGGTTCGCGTACGAGAGTGAGTAGGCGGGCTGGTTCCAGCGGTAGCCCATCAGCCGCTGCCCGAAGAACGCGAGCTTCTCCTCGGCGAGCGCCGAGATCTCACGCTCCTCGCGCCGCATCCCGGGCGTCCGCAGGATCGAGCGCACGACCCCGGCCCGCGTCCGCCCGTAGGCGGCCGCCATCACATTCTCCTTCACGGTCATGTTCAGGAACAGCCGCAGCGTCTGGAACGTGCGGGCGACACCGCGCTGCGTGATCTTGTGCGGGAGCAGGCCGACGAGCGACTCGCCCTCGAGCAGGATGTCGCCGCGATCGGGCTGGTAGACACCGGTGATCAGGTTGAAGAGCGTCGTCTTGCCGGCGCCGTTGGGGCCGATCACGCTGACGATCTCGCCCTCGTCCACGTGCAGGTCGAGCCCGTCGATCACCTGCAGGCCGCCGAACGCCTTCGAGATCCCCTTCAGCTCCAGGATCCGGCTCATACGATCTCGACCCTCGACGTCCCGAGCAGCCCCTGCGGCCGCCAGCTCATCAGCACGACGAGGAGTGCGCCGAGGAGGAGGATCCGGGTCACGTTCGGCTCGACGACGAGCCGGTTCTCCCAGACGAAGGCGGCGAGGTAGAGCGTCGGCACGAGCAGGATCGACCGCCAGACCCCGCGCACCTCGGTCAGCGCGAGCAGCGCGACGATCAGGAGCACGAAGCCGGCGTTGCCGAGGTGGACCGAGTTGACAGGGTGGATCACCCAGCCGTCGAGCAGGCCGGAGAAGCGGCCTCCTTCGATCGTGCCGGACACCCAGGCGGGCCGCAGCCACTCGGCCAACTGGTAGGCGACGATCCCGAACACGACCATGCCGGCGAGGATCGCAGCGAGCCTCCGCCACGGACGCACGAGTGTGACGAGGCCGAGCCCGATCGCCACGTAGAAGAGAAGCCGCGCATTCGCCGGCTCGCGGAGCAGCTCGAGCGAGACGTTGATCGTGATCGCGCCGATGACGACGCCGGGGATGCTGCCGGCGCCCCCGAGGATGACCATCGCGTAGACCGTGATCAGGAGCGGCAGGTCGAAGTTCTGCGGGAAGACGCCGAGCTGGACGGAGGCGAAGATCGTCCCGGTCAGGCCGGCCGTCGCGGCGCCGAACATGAACGCCAGCAGCTTCAGCCGGTTCACCGGCATGCTCATCATCTCGGCGGCGAGCGAGTCCTCGCGGAGCGCACGCCACGCCCGCCCGGTGCGGGAGTGGTTGATGAACTGCAGCGCCACGACGACGACGGTGAAGACGCCGAGCGAGAGCCAGAGATAGCTCCGAGTCGAGTCGAACTCGTAACCGAGGATGCTGATCGGGTCGATGTCCGTGATCCCGTTCGGGCCGCCGGAGATGTCAGTGGGGCCGTCGTTCCAGGGGAACGTGATCCGGTCGGCGTTTGTCGCCAGCACGACGTAGATCTGCGCGAAGAAGAGCGTCACGATCGCGAGGTAGTCGCCGACCAGCCGCCGCGACGGCAGCCCCAACAGCAGCCCGAGCAGCGCCGAGGAGACGATCACGATCGAGACCGAGAGCAGGGCCGGGAAGTGGAGGTCGAACTGCGGCGACGAGAGCAGCGCGTAGAGGTAGGCGCCGAAGCCGTAGAACGCGACGAAGCCGAGGTCGAGCAGGCCTGCCCAGCCGACGACGACGTTCAGTCCGAGCGCCAATAACGCGAAGAGGACGGTGTTGACCGCGACTCGGATCACGTAGTCCGAGCTCGAGACGAAGGGCAGAAGCGCCGAGACGCCGACGGCGGCCACGAGCAGCACCCACCAGGGCAGCCGCTCGGCGCGCACATAGAGCGGCGCGAGCCGGCCGCCGCGTGCGCCGGTGCGCTCCTCCGAGCGGGCGACCCACTCGTCGGCACCGATCTTCGGGCCCTCGGGTGTTCCCTCTTCGCTCACGCGCTCATACCTTCTGGATCTCCGCCGTTCCCAGCAGGCCGCTCGGCCGCACGAGCAGCAGGACGATCAGGATCGAGAAGACGAAGACGTCCTGGAACGTCGAGGAGACGTAGCCGGTGATGAACGCCTCCGAGAGCCCGATCAGCAGGCCGCCGAGCATCGCGCCGGGGATCGAGCCGATCCCGCCGACGACGGCAGCGGTGAAGCCCTTGAGCCCGGCCAGAAAGCCCATCAGGTGGTAGACCTTGTAGAAGACGAGCCCGACCATCACGCCGGCCGCGCCCGCGAGCGCGGAGCCGATGAAGAAGGTCGCGACGATCACCCTGTCGACGTCGATTCCCTGCATCGCGGCAGCCTCGCGATCGAACGAGGTCGCCCGCATCGCCTTGCCGAGACGGGTGCGCGCGACGAGCAGCGTCAGTCCGAACATCATCGCGACCGCGGTCAGGATGACCGCGATCCGGACGACCGAGATGTTCAGCGGGCCCCAGTGGATCCCGGTCGCGAGGTCGATGTACTCGTACGTCTCGTAGCTGCGGAAGTCGGCGCCGAAGAGGATCAGCGCGCTCGACTGGAGGAAGAAGGAGACGCCGAGGGCGCTGATCAGCGGCGCGATTCGCGGCGCGTTCCGCAACGGCCGGTAGGCGAAGCGCTCGATCGCGACCCCGAGCAGGCCCGCGCCGAGCATCGCCACGGCGAGCATCAGCCCGATCAGTACGACCACGTTGATCGTCAGCCCGATCGCGCCGCCGAAGAGGCTGAGCACGCCGAAGCCCGCGAACGCACCCATCATGTAGACCTCGCCGTGGGCGAAGTTGAGCAGCTTCAGGATCCCGTAGACCATCGTGTAGCCCAGCGCGATCAGCGCGTAGACGCTCCCGAGCGTGAGGCCGTTCACGAGCTGCTGGACGAAGAAGTCCCAATCCACGGCGGTGACCCTCTCACGAAAACGCCGTGCGGCCCACCCCCAGAGGAGCGGGCCGCACGGCGGGTGAAACGATGACTAGCCGACCAGCGTCTTCTTGCCGCCGGAGCCGAGCTTGAAGATGTAGAACTTCGAGCCCTTCACATCGCCGTGGGCGGTGAACTGCAGGTTTCCGCCGAGCGGCGTCTTCGGGATCAGCGTCGTCCTGAGGTGCTTCAGCACCTCGGCACGGGTCGCGTTGCCGTCCGCGCAGGCCTTCTGGATCGCGAGGATCGCCGCCTGCGTGGCCACGTAGATCGGCGGGCCGAAGTTCGAGACGAACTTCTTCCCGTAGCCCTTGATGAAGGCCTCGTTCCCCTTGATCCCGCGGATGTCCGGCGCGAACGCCGAGATATACGCACCCTGGATCTTGAAGTCGCCCGAGTCGAGGCCGTCCGAGCCGAAGACGACGGCCTTCTTGCCCTGCTCCTTCATCTGCTGCCCGAAGATCTGGCCGTTGGCCGCGATCTGCCAGGGCAGGTAGACGACATCGACGTCGTCGCCGATCTTGGAGACGAGCGACGAGAAGTCCGCCACCTTCTGGTTGACGGAGTTCCGCGTCACCTTGACGCCGCCGGCCCGCAGGTTCGCCTGCACGCCGTTCGCGAGCGGCTTCGAGTAGGACGTCTGGTCGTCGACGATGAAGACGCTCTTCGCCTTCAGCACCTGGCGGATGAACTTCGCCGTCGTCGGCGCCTGGACGCTGTCGTTCGGGACGACCCGGAAGAAGTTCGGGATCGAGCCGTTCGTCAGTGACGTGCGGGTGGCCGAGCCTGAGATGAACGGCAGCCGCTCCGACTTCTTGTAGATCGGCGCGACCGCGAGCACCTCCTGGCTGCCGGCGGGGCCGACGACCGCGAGGACGCTGGCGTCCGCGTGGAGCTTCGTCCCGGTCGTCGAGGCCTGGGCCGCATCGAGCTGCGTGTCCTGCTGCGACAGCTTGATCTTGCCGCCGCCCAGCTTCTTGATCGCGTACTGCGCGAAGCCGAGCTGCTCCTGGCCGATGAACGCCGCGTCACCAGTGATCGGCCCCTGGAACCCGATCTTCGGGCTGTCGCAGCCGGCGCTGGCGACGGCGGTCGCCGCCGGCCCCGCATCGGCACGAGCGAACGCCGAGGCGACGATCGCCAGCGACGCCACGATGAGCACCGCGAACGCGGCCGCTCCCTTCCGTGTACTTCCGTGCATTCCATGCCCTCCTGTTGATTGCACAGTTCTAAGACGCCGGAATCAGATCCGAGTTGCTTCCGAGTTGTCCTCGTATGCCCGTGACGCCGGGTCGCCTGATGGATGGAAGACCCCGAGGATCCGCATCACGCCCGGACCCGTGTTCTCGATGCAATGGACCTGCTCGGGTGGGAGATGGAAGCAGGATCCCGCCTTGAGCGACACCGAGTCGTCGCCGATGTGGGCGAAGCCCTCGCCCTCGACGATGTAGCCGAGCTCGTCGTAGGAGTGACTGTGATCGGGCGCCCGGCACGGCTCGACGATCCCGACGAACTGGGTCGCGTCCATGCAGCCCGCATCCTGATTGACCATGTAGCGGAAGGTGCGCTTCGCGTCCGCACGGAGCTCCGGCTGGTCCTCGAAGCGGACGATCACCTCGCGTGGTGAGCGATTCACCTGCTCGACCGGCACCGTCGTCGAGACGATCAACAGCTCGTCGGGGCCGGCGTTGTCGATTACATACGTCTCGCCTGAGCGCACGTACGCGGCGACGTCAGGCTCGAGCTCGTACGGCTCGCCCTCCAGCTCGAGCGTGCCCCGGCCGGAGACGGCGAAGAGGAGCTCGTCGCGTCCCTCCTCACGCCGCGGCAGCGAGCGCCCCGGCGCGTAGCGGGTGACGTGCTGCTCGAGCAGCTGCGAGCCGGTGTGGGCGCCCAGGACGACCTTCTCGAGGGCGGTGTCTCCCTCGACCCGGCGCCCAGCGACGTCCTCCTCGGCGACCACGAACGTGTGCCGCATTGCCGCAATCTGACGTGCTCCCCCGTGTCATGTCAACCACGCGAACCGCTAGTGCCAAAAGTTGGAGAGTCGCCTAGACTCGGAAATGTGAACGTCGTCGAGGCGGTGGACCTCCGTCGCACCTACAGGATCACGACGGGGACGGTTCGGCGCCGGTCGCGCGACGTCGAAGCCGTCCGCGGCATCAGCTTCTCGATCCGCCAGGGCGAGCTCTTCGGGCTGCTCGGCCCGAACGGCGCCGGCAAGACGACCACGATCAAGATGCTGAACACGCTCCTGATCCCGACGGCCGGGAGCGCGCACGTGCTCGGCTACGACGTCGTCCGCGACGCCCGGCGCGTGCGCGAGCAGATCGGCTACGTCTTCGGCGGCGACCGTGGCCTCTACGAGCGGCTCTCCGCCCTCGACAACCTGCGCTACTTCGCCGAGCTCTACGGCGTCGAGCCGCGGCGGCAGCGGGCGCGGATCGAGGAACTGCTCGGGCTCGTCGGGCTCGAGGGCCGCGAGAGCGAGCGTGTCGAGGGCTACAGCCGCGGCATGCGCCAGCGGCTCCACATCGCACGCGGGCTCCTGCACGATCCGCCCGTCCTCTTCCTGGACGAGCCGACGATCGGCGTCGACCCGGTGGGTGCGCGGGAGCTCCGCGCCCTGATCGCCTCGCTGGCCCAGGCCGGCAAGACGGTGCTGCTGACGACGCACTACATGTTCGAGGCCGACTCGCTCTGCGACCGGGTCGCCGTGATCGCGAAGGGCGAGATCGTCGCGCAGGGAACGCCGCAGCAGCTGAAGGCAGCCGTCGAGCAGAGTGGCGTCGTCGAGATCGAGGTCTTCGGGATCGACGAGGCGTCGCTCCGCCGCGTCGAGGCGCTCCCCGGCGTGCTCACCGTCGTCGTCGAGGAGCAGGAGCAGAAGCAGCTGCTGATCGTCCAGACGACACCGGGCGCCGAGCTGACGAACGTCATCCTCGCCGAGCTCCGGACGGTGTCGGTCGGGCGTGTCGCCTCGCGCGAGCCGACGCTCGAGGACGCCTACGTCCAGCTCGTGACTGCGTGAAGAGGCGTAGGCTCGACGGAGCCTCCAGGAGCGGAGGTACCGGCTTTGCCGGTGCCGGAGCGGGGAAGCGACTCGGCCGGGTCGTCTGGCTGGGGGTCGTGTTCCACTTCAAGCATCTTTCGCGGAACGGGTTCGCGGTGATGACGACGACGATCTGGCCCATCGTCTATGCGTCGCTCGCGTACTTCATGTTCCGGGCGGGCGCCGAGCCCGAGACGCTGCTGCTCGCCTCGCTCGGCGCGACGGTGATGGGGATCTGGTCGGTCACGACGGTCGACGCGGCCGACTCGATCCAGCGGCAGCGCTGGCTCGGCGTGCTCGAGCTGCTCGTCGCGGCGCCGACACCGTTCTGGGCCGTGCTGCTCCCGATCACGATCGCCTCGTCCGCGATCGGGATCTACTCCCTCGTCTCGACGCTGCTCTGGGGCAGGCTCGTCTTCGGGATTCCGCTCCACCTGGAGCAGCCGCTCCTCTTCGCGCTCGCGATCCCGCCGACGATCGTCTCGATCGGCCTGCTCGGATTCGTGATGGCGTCGGTGATCGTCCGCTTCCGCGCCGGCTGGGCGGTCGGGAACATGTTCGAGTACCCGGTCTGGCTCGTGACCGGGCTGCTGATCCCGGTCGCGCTGCTGCCGGGCTGGGTCGAGCCGATCTCGTGGGTGCTCGCGCCGACCTGGGGCATGCGGGCGCTCAGCGACACTGCCTTCGCAAGCGGCTCGCCGTTCGTCGACATCGGGATGTGCCTGCTGCTCAGCGTCGTCTACACCGTGCTCGGCGCACTGCTGCTCGGACGGTTCCTCGAGTCGGCACGCCGGCGCGCGACCCTGTCGCTGACGTGAGCGCGCTTCGGGTCGCACTGATCGGCGGGCTGCTCAGCTTCCGCGGGCTCTTCAACTGGCTCCACCCCGCCCTCTTCGTCCCGACGCTGATCGTGCCGCCGCTCTTCCAGGTGCTCTTCTTCGCCTACCTCGGCCGGGCGGCGGAGCTCGAGTCGGACACGTTCTACGTCGTCGGCAACTCGATCCAGCTCGCGGCGCTGCCGGGGATCTTCGCGATGAGCCAGGCGATCGCCGGCGAGCGGCGCGCCCAGACGCTGCCGCACCTGCTCGTGTCGCCGGCGAGCCGGGTGGCGCTCTTCCTCGGCCGCAGCCTGCCCGCGATGGCACTCGGCATCGCCGTCTCGCTGACGAGCTTCGCGTTCGGAGCGCTCCTGCTGGACGTCGAGCTCGAGGCCGGCTCGCTGCCGCTGCTCGTGCTGGCGATGGCAACGGCCGCGTTCTCGTGCGCCGCGCTCGGGATCGCACACGCCGCGATCGCGCTGCGCGTGCGCGAGCTGGCCGTCTTCTCCAACCTCGTCTTCGCGGTGCTGCTCGTCTTCTGCGGCGTCAACGTCCCGCTCGACGACCTGCCCGGGTGGATGAGCACGGTCGCGCAGGCGCTGCCGGTGACGCACGCGGTCGAGGCCGGCCGGGAGGCGGTCGCCGGCGCGAGTCTTGCGGACGTGGCGGGCCTGCTGGCGACGGAGCTGGCGATCGGTGCGGCGTTCCTCGTGCTCGGGCTCGCGCTGCTCCGCTACTACGAGCATGTGGCCCGGCGCCGGGCGACGCTCGAGCTCACCTGACGACTCAGGTCTGGAAGAAGAAGCGCTGCCAGGCGTCCCACCAGGTGGGAGCCTCGACGCGGATCGTGCGGCCGTCCAGCCGCTCGACGCCGGGGTGGAAGCGGAGCCGGTCGGCCGGCTGGGTGCGCTTGAACTCGACCTTGATCTCACACGGGCTGCCCGGGTCGTACGGCGGCACCGCCTTCAGGTCGGCGAGTGCCCTCTTCGCCCCGTCCTCGATCAGCTTCCGCGCTCGCACCGGGGGGATCTGGCGCGCCGAGCCCGAGCTGAGCGCACGCTTCACCGCCACCGTGGTGAGCCCGTCGCCGAGCAGCGCCTTCCCCTCGCGGCAGGAGGCCTCGTCGCCGGTGACGAGCAGGACCGGGCAGCCCCACGTGCCGCAGAGCGCCGCGTTGATCCCGGTCTCGCCCACCTCCGTGCCGTTGAACCAGAGCCGCTGGTAGTCGCGGCCGGAGATGGTGTGGTTCATGTTCCCGTCCTGCGTCCCGGCCATCGCGTGCATGCCGACGAAGAGCGCGGCGTCGCAGCCCTGCTCGAGGAACTCCGTGTACCCCGTCCACTCCTCCTGCACGACCCACTCACAGTCCTCTTGCAGCAGCTCCGGGACGAGCGAGTTGAACGTCCAGCCGCCGCCCGCGCCGTGGCAGTCCATGACGACGATCTCGGTCGCGCCGCCCGCCTTCGCGCCGCGCACGGCAGCGTTGATCTCCTCGGTGTAGAGCTTGCGCCCCTCCTCGTACATCGGGTCGCCGCCGCTCGTCTGCTCCGGCTTGACGATCCCGGAGACGCCCTCCATGTCGCTGATGATGTGGACGCGCACGGCGGGAGGCTAACCGCGCGTGGCCGCGACGCGCAGCCCGAGCGCCACGAGCACGGTCCCGGTGACGGCGTCGATCGTCCTGCGGACACGGTCCCGCTCGAGCAGCCCTCGCGCCCGCGCCGCCGCGACGGCGTAGCCGGCGAGCCAGACGCCGGTCAGGAGGGCGAAGGCCAGCCCGAACCCGAGCAGCGCCGGCAAGGACGTTCCGAACTGGGGCAGCAGGCTCGTGAAGAAGACGGCCATCTTCGGGTTCGCGAGGTTGCTGATCAGGCCCTGGCGAAGTGAGCCGCGCGGCGTCGCCCGCCCGGCTCGGGCCACATGGGACGGAGCCCGCCGCCTTGCGGCAGCGAGGAGCGACTGCAGCCCGAGGTAGACGAGGTATGCCGCTCCCGCGAATCGGAGCGCCGTGAAGGCGGGCTGGGATGCCCGCAGCAGCGCGACGAGCCCGGCCGCGGCCGCGATCGTCCAGACCGCTTGACCGAGGGCGACCCCGGTCGCGGTCGACAGCCCGCTGCGGCGACCGCCCGCGAGCGCGTTCCGGATCGTGAGTGCGGTGTCCTGGCCGGGAGTGCAGATGACGACCGCGGCGACGACCAGGAACCCAGCCAACTCGGCCATGCAAAGAGCATACGCTTGCCCTCGTGGAGACCGGGCTCTCGGGAAAGGGCGTGCTCGTCACGGGTGCGTCCGGTGGCATCGGCGCGGCCTGCGCGCGCGCATTCGCCGCCGAGGGAGCGCGCGTCGTCGTCCACTACCACCGCGGCGAGGAGCGGGCGCGCGAGGTCGCTGCCTCGCTCGGCGGGACAGCGATTCTGCAGGCCGACCTGACCGACGAGCACGAGGTCGACCGCCTCTTCGAGGAGTCCCGCACCGTGCTCGGCCGGATCGACGTCTGCGCCGCCGTCGCCGGGGTCTGGCCCTCGGTGGACGTCCCCGTCTGGCAGCTGCCGCTCGAGCGCTGGGAGCACACGCTGCGCCAGAACCTGACCTCCTCCTTCCTCACTGCCCGCGCATTCCTGAGGGAGGTCGAGCGGAACGGCCACGGGTCGCTCGTGCTCGTCGGCTCGACCGCCGGGATCGTCGGGGAGGCGGGCCACGCCGACTACGCCGCCGCGAAGTCGGCCGTGCTGGGCGGCCTGCTGCTCAGCCTCAAGAACGAGATCGTCCGGATCGCGCCCTCCGCCCGCGTCAATGCGGTCGCGCCGGGCTGGACCGAGAGCCCGATGACGCGCGGCCACGTCGATCCCGCCGCCATCCGGCGGGTCTCGCGGACGATGGCGCTGCGCAAGGTCGCGCAGCCGGATGACGTCGCACGCCAGGTGGTCGTGCTCGCCTCGGACGAGCTCTCGGGCCACGTCACCGGCCAGGTCGTCACGATCGCGGGCGGGATGGAGGGCCGCGTCGTCCACGACGACGCCTAGGACACGGAAACGGCGGGCCGGAGCCCGCCGTTTCGAAACTCACCGCGCCGCAGGATGATTGCCGTCAGTCCCTCGGACTCGGAGAGCCGTCGTCTCTATCGGCAACTGCCGCCCGGGACTTGAGAGCCGAGAACAAGAAAAGGCCCCCGCCGCCAGGGGCCTCTTCTCGAGTGAAGGAGGGAACCGCCGCCAGGTCCCTCCTGGTGGCTTCCAGTCTTGCTTGGAAGCCGGACTGCCCTCTGATCTGCACTCGCCACATCAGTGCGCTCAGAAGATGTCCGGAGTATGTGCCGGGGGGCCCTGCCCGGGAATCACCCTTCCGGAGTTGACTCGTCCCTCGAACGGGGTTCACCTGTTCTACTTCACCGCGCAACCAGACGAGCAGGCGCAGTGGCGCCCGCTCGTCGCGCGGAGACCCCTGAAGGGCCGCTTCGCGGCCCGGCTAGGCCCGGCTGCGCTCTAGGCTTGCCGGATGTCGAGCCGCTTCGAGGAACGCCTGCGCTCGGGGCCGCCGATCGTGGCCGACGGCGGCATGGGCGCGCTGATCTCCGGCGCCGTGCCGCGGCTGCGCTGCCCCGAGGAGGCGAACCTCCGCGCGCCCGAGAGTGTCGTCGCCCTGCACGCGAGCTTCATCCGCGCCGGAGCCGAGCTGATCGAGACGAACACGTTCGGCGCCAACCGGCGCAAGCTGGCGGGGCACTACCTCGAGGACGAGTTCGAGCGAATCAATTCGTTGGCGGTGCGCCTCGCGCGCGAGGCCCGGGAGGTGTCGGGCGCGGACGTCTACATCGCCGGCTCGATCGGCCCGATCGGCGACGTCGAGCGGTTCCACCCAGCCGAGCAGAGCCAGCTCTTCAGCGAGCAGGCGCAGATCCTCGAGGGCCGCGGCGTCGACCTGCTGATGCTCGAGACGTTCTTCGACCTCGACGAGCTCGTCGCCGCGATCGAGGCGGTCCGCAGCGTCTCGTCGCTCCCGGTCGTCGCGCTGATGACGTTCGACGCCGACGGCCAGACTCTCGGCGGCGTCTCGGCGGAGACTGCGGCCGAGCGGCTCGACGAGCTCGACGTGGCGGCCGCCGGCGCCAACCACAGCGCCGGCCCGGCGGCGGCCCTGAACGCGCTCGCCTCGATGCAGCGCGACGGCCTCGTCCTCGCCGCGCTCCCGAACGTCGGCCTCGCCAGCCTGGCCGGCAACCGCGTCGTCTTCCCGCACGCGACGCCCGACTACTTCGCCGAGTTCGCGGCACAGGCCCGTCGGCTCGGCGCCGGGATCATCGGCGGCTGCTGCGGTACGACGCCGGCGCAGATCGAGGCGATCCGTGCCGCGATCGAGGAGGATCGCGCCCCGGCCGCGCCGCTCGTCGTCCGCGAGCGCGAGCTCGCCGACGCCTCGGAAGCGGCGCCGGAGGAAACGGGGCTCGCCCGAATGCTGCGGGAGCAGGAGTTCGTCGTCTCGGTCCAGCTCGACCCGCCGCTCGGCGCGAACAACGCCGCCCTCGTCGAGGCCGGCCGCGCCCTGCGCGCGTCGGGCAAGGCTCACTTCGTGGACGTGAACGACAACCCGCGGGCCCGCGCCCGCATGAGCGGCGTAATGGCATCGGTCGCGATCGAGCGGGCGTGTGGCATCGAGACGATCCCGCACCTGACGACGCGCGACATGTCGGTCGCCGGTCTCGAGTCGCTCCTGCTCGGCGCGCACGCCGAGGGCGTCCACAACATCCTCGCGGTCACGGGCGACCCGCCCGAGGAAGGCGACTACCCCGGTGCGCGTGGCGTCTACGAGGTCGACGCGATCGGGCTGACGCGGCTGATCGCGAACCTGAACCGGGGCGAGGACTACCACGGCCGCGGCATCGACGCCCCCACGTCCTTCTTCGTCGGCGTCGCCGTCAACCCGTCGGCCGACGACCTCGATCTCGAACTGGAGCGCTTCGAGCGCAAGCTCGAGGCCGGAGCCCAGTTCGCGATGACCCAGATCCTGTTCGACCTCGGCTATCTCGACGCGTTCCTCGCCCACTTCGGCGGCCGGTCGCCGATCCCGCTGCTCGTCGGCGTCTGGCCGATGCCGAGCCTGCAGCTGGCGGTGCGGATCCACAACGAGGTGCCGGGAATCGTGGTGCCGGAGCCGGTGCAGGAGCGCCTGCGCGCTGCGGGGCCCGATGCTGCGGAGACGGGCAAGGCGCTCGCCCGCGAGCTGATCGAGGAGGCACGCGAGAAGGCCGCCGGCGTTTACCTGGTGGCGCCGTTCCGGCGGCCGCTGGGCATTCTCGACGTGCTCTAGCCGACGCAGGGGCCGGTCGAGACCGGACCGACCTCGCGTGCGTCGGCCAGCGTCGACTGGACGATGTCCGTCGGCACGCCGTACCCCTGGTTGTCGACTCCGACGCGGGAGGCGAAGACCGTCGTCCGCACGCGTCCGCGGTTGTCGACCGCCGGCCCGCCCGAGTTGCCGTGCCGGACCCGCCCGCGCAGCGTCGTGATCTTGCGCCTGACAGGGCCGCGCCGGTGGGCGTCCTCCGCGAGCACGACGCTCGTCTCGCCGATCCGTCCGGGGGTGGCGGTGAAAGGGCCGCTCTCGGGGTAGCCGAGGATCGCGACCGACTGGCCCTCGGCCGGGGCGGCGGTTTCGAGCGGGTCGGCGCCGAGCCCTGGGACGCGGAGCACGGCGATGTCGTCGTGGACGTTGAAAGCGACGACGACGGCGTCGCGGTAGTCGCCGTCGCGGCGGTCGATTCGCGGATCCTTCATCCCAGCGACGACGTGGGCGTTCGTGACGACGAGGTTGGGGGCCGCCACCCAACCAGAGCCGGAGATGCCGAGGCCGCACGCGCTGCCCGTGATGCGGAAGACACGGCTGCGAGCGTCGCGTACGGCGGGACTCGCGAGCAGGGCCGGATCGGGCGGCGCGACGTTCGCCTCGGGACCCTGGATCGCGAGAAACGGGTCGACACGCTCGATCGCGTCCAGCAGGCGCGAGGGCGGCACGCGCGCGTTGATCTCGCCGAGGATCCGCGAGCGCTGCACCTGCTCGCGCAGCTCGCGCTGGCCCGGAAGGTGGAGCGCGACCGCCCCGAGGACCCAGACGATCGCCGCGCCCGCCACGGCACCGAGCACGAGCCCGCCGAGCGAGTCGAGCCACCGCAGTGGCGGCAGCACGAACAGGCTCGTCCGGATCGCGCTGCCCGCCGTCGCGGCGACGCTCTGGAACAGGATCACGAGCACCGCCGCCCCGCCGAGCGCGACGAGCGGCGTGTACGGCGACTCGCTGCCGGACAGGAGCTCGGGTGCGAGCTTGGCGCCGATGTACGCGCCGACCGCGATGCCGGCGAGCCCGAGGAGGCCGCCGATCAGCCCGCGCCGGAGGCCGAGGAGCGCTGCGATCGCGATCACGGCAACCGCAATCCAGTCGACGGTCGTCACAGTTGCTTCTCGAAGAGCACGTCGTCGTGAACGCGCGCGTACCGCTGCCGGATCTCGTCCGGATTGTCACCGGTGTAATGCGCGAAGGCCTTGACCAGCCTCAGCTCGCCGTCGAACTGGCGCAGGTCGTCGCGCTCCAGATACACGTGCAGGTACCCGTCGATGAGCACGAAGCCGTGGGACTCGTACCAGCGCTGGACGTGTGCGTCGTCCCGCGTCCAAGCCTCGAGCCGCTCGAGCCCGCGGTCGCGGGCTCTCGCCTCGGCCTCGTCGAGCAGCGCCGCCGCGATCCCCCGGCGCTGGTGATCGGGGTGCACCGCAAGGTGCCAGATCATTCCGCCGCGGCCCGGCCGGTCCGCGAGCACTCCGGGCTCCAATTCCACCTCGAGATCGAGCAGCCCCACGATCTCACCTTCCGCCTCGGCGACGAGCTCGATCGCTGGCTGCGGGTAGCGCTCCTTCTCGCGCTCGACGGCGTCCCAGAATGCCGAACCGAGGAACGAGAGGACGCGACAACGCACCCATCCGACCTCATCCGCCGGCTCGTAGGGGCGAACCGTGAACACGCCGCCACCCTACTGACGCTCCCGGCTACACTGTCCGTCGCCCCGGGGGGCGTAGTTCAGTTGG
>CAVPJV010000001.1:0-361507 GCA_963705515.1 uncultured Gaiellaceae bacterium | reverse complement strand
TTAGAACGCCGGCCTGTCACGCCGGAGGTCGCGGGTTCGAGTCCCGTCGCTCCCGCTCTTTTCGCCCGTTGATCAAGCCGTCGTTCCGCCGCGCATGCTTCGTCTTCAGTTCGACAAGCCGTGCTGGGTTCTGCTTTGAACCCCGCGTGAGCTGATAGCGGACGGGTCACCCCTTCACCGAAGTCGATGCACTCCCAGCACAGCCCGAGCAGTTCCATCGCTCGAAGCCCACTGAATGGTGCGGTTGCCAGAATCGGTCCGTACGTCGCACGCGCATGGTTCATGAGGAGACGGATCTCGTCACGGTCGAGACCCGCGCACGCACGCGCGCACGCGAGACCGCACCGACGCCTCGGCCGCTCACGACGATTGGGCCCGGTCGCGGGAGGACAGCCGCGTTCATCGGCCTCGGTGGACGCGTGCCGGTTTGACAGTCATTCCGGTCAGGCGGAGACTCGGAGCAGCACATGCCGACTGCCGTCGACCACAGCCACGAAGAGCCGCGCTTCGTTCTGATCACGCAGTGCATTCAGAACGACTTGTTCCTGAACACGAACTGCCGGCTGCGGCTGCCCGACACGATCGTGCCGCGGATGCTGCTCGGCAAGCGCGACTTCGACGTTCATGCCGGTGGGAACATGCCGGACGCCAAGCGCGCCGCTGCGATCGCGAACGGGCCGTTCGGGATCTTCCTGCGCGCGGCCGTCGGCCGCCGGATCGATGACCAGAGCCTGCCGGTCGTTCACGTGATCAACATCCGCGACTGGCACGTGCCCGGCCACGGCTACGACGTCGAGCGCCGCGCCTACGGCAGCCACTGTGAGTCCGGCACGTGGGGCGTCCGCTACGTGGACGGCCTCGAGCAGTTCCTCGATCCCACAGGCTGCGCCGATGAGTGCGACTACGCGGAGGTCGCCGCCGCGCGGATCTACCACGTGCGGTCCGACTCCGTCTTCGACTTCAAGCCGCGGGCCGAGACGCGCGGCGGCCGCCGCAAGTTTCGCGCCTCGGAGCTCGAGGACGTTCTCGACATCGTCGTGCAGGGGAGCGACGAGGACCTCGAAGAGTCGAGAGGGCTCCTGCGCGAGGGCGGGTTCGGCGCAATCCACAAGCTTGCGCGGGACATCGACTCGGGTGAGAAGCCCCGGACGTCGCACCCGACCTACGTCGCCGTCGTCGGCGTCTACACGGACATCAAAGTGCAGACGCTGCTCGTCAGCCTGCGCACGCAGTACGACCTCCCGAACCTGGCGGTCTCCGACACGTTCACGGCCTCTCAGACGCTGGAACGCCATCTCTCCGGCCTCGACTACGCCGCGAAGGTTCTGGACGTCGAGGTCGTCCACGGGATCAACGATCTCGTCGGCTACCTCGGGCTGCCCGCGGCGGTTGCGGACGAGGAGAGCATTGTGGCCCGTTCGAGCTTCGCGCGCTATCACTCGTTCTTCCAGGACAAGCAGAACGTGCTTGCCTTCCAGGACGAGAAGCTGCGCCAGTACCTTGCCCTCACCGAACGCCGGTCGCTCGACGTCTACGAGCGGATCAAGCGCACGAACACGTTTCTGATCCTCTTCGGCTGCACGTTCCTGGTGCTGACGCTCGTGTTCGCCGTGCTCAATGCGTTCGGCGTCACCGGTTGGCAGATCGCCGCCGTCACCGGCGGCATCGGCCTTGTCCAGCTCGTGTCGGCGTTCGTGTCCAAGCCGATCCGCGACCTGCAGCAGAACCTGACCAACCTGGCCGTCTTCAAGATGATCCTGGAGAGCCACTCGCTGAAGACGGCGCTCGCCCGCTTCCACCTGACGACACCGCAGACGCTGCGTGAGCTGCAGACCGAGGACGAGGCCAAGCTGGCGGAAGCTCAGGTGCGGGTGCTGCAGCAGCAGGTGGCGGCGATCCAGGAGTTCGACACGGCCGACTTCGCCGACCTCGCTCGCCTCGCGCTGGCCGTGGGCGACGGCGGCCCCGCGGCGGCGAGCGTCGCCGCGACGAACGGCGCAGCGGCGGCCGCGGCCGACAAGGTCGCGCCGGACTAGACCTCCTAACCCACGGCCGCGACGCGCTCGCGCGCAAGCCGCACGACGTCGGCCAAGGGGCCGCACGACGGGCAGCGGTAGATCCTCGACACGTAGTCGTCGCCGGCGCTGAGGATGCGACCATCCGCCGCGAAGGCGACCGAGTTGATCTGGTCCGCGTGCGTCTTCAGCGTGGCGACGAGCTCGCCGCTAGGCCATGCCCACACGTACGTTCTGCCAGCCGTGCCGGCTGCGGCGACGAGGGTTCCGTCCCGGTTGAACGCAACTGCATTCAACCTTCCTTCCGCGCCGGGGAGCTGCATTGCCTTGGTCTGTTCTTTTTCCTCTCCTAGGCGCCAGACTCGCACCGTCGAGTCGTCGGAAGCGGTCGCGACGACGTCTTCGGTCGGGTGGAAGGCCACGGCGCGGACCGCGTCTCGATGGCCCTTCAGGGTCGTCAGCAGCTCGCCCGTCTCCTCATCCCAAATGCGGGCCGTGTCGTCCTCCCCACCCGTTGCCAGGCGCTTGCCGTCGGGTGAATAGGCGATCGCGTAGACCCCGTTCTCGTGAGCGACAGGCTCGTCGGAGTCTGGATCGAGGGCGAGCGCACGCCGAATGGTGGCGGTGTCGCCCGTCCACTCCCACACGAGCGCCTCCCCATCCGTACCCGCCGCCGCCACGCGCCGCTCCTCGGTCGGATGTGCGGCGACTGCGGCGTCGGTGTATTGAGACAACTTTGACTCGTCGTCGATGAGCGAGGTGATGATCGGTTCGCCACTCTGCGCGTCCCACACGACAACGTCCCCAGCGTCGCCGACGGTGACGACGAACTTGCCCCCTGCGGTCACTGCAGCGCCGTTCAGCGTCGTCTCCTCCTCATCCGGAGCGCGCTTGGGTGTCCACAGGCGTTTTCCGGTCCTCGTGTCCCACTTCTCCAGGTAGCCGTTCCCGGACACGCTGTTCCCGGACACGCTGTACATGACGTGGTCTCCGTCTGCGAAGACAGCATCGTGCGCCCGGTCACGGATGCCTCGAAGCTCGACCCCGCTCGTCACGTCCCAGACACGCGTGCTGCCGTCCGCGCTCGCCGTGACGACGGAGCGACCGTCGCTCGTGAACGATGCGCTGTTGACGGCGGCCGTGTGCCCGCGAAGCTCGAAGAGAAGCCCGCCCGTTGCCGCATCCCAGACCCGCGCGATACCGTCGGCTCCGGCGGCGAGGACGAGGCGCCCGTCTCGACGGAACTCGACGTCGTAGAGCACGTCCGTGCTCGCGGAGATCTCGTGCGACTCGTTCCCGCCCTCGTCGAACAGTCGTAGCGTCTTCCCGGAGATGGTTGCGAGCATCGTTCCGTCCCGGCCGAAGGCGGCGTCGAGAACCCAGTCTTCGTGGTCTACGAGGTCGTGGATCAACTCGCCTGTTCGCACGTTCCAGACGCCTGCGCTCTGATCGTCGCTCGCGCTGACGAGGCGCCGCCCGTCGTCGCTGAAGGAGAGCGAGTTGATCCAGTCGACGTGCGGGTCATCACCTACGAGACTGCGCGTCGGTGTCCTGTCGTTGCGCCACCCGCCGCGCGGGCGCTGCCAGAGCCTGATGCCCCCGTCCCAGTCGGCAGTCGCGAGCCAGTCGCCGCGTGACGAGAAGGCGAGCGCGGTGAGCGCGGAGTCCTCACCGTGTCCCACGAGAACGGCTCGCACGCGGCCGGTCGTCGCATCCCAGATCCGCGCCGTGCCGTCGTAGCTCGCGGTCGCCACCACCGGCTCCCTCGAGCTGAATGCGGCCGCGAGGATCTGGTCCGAGTGGCCGCGGAGGGCGGCGACGCGCTCGCCCGTCGCAACGTCCCAGACGAAGGCCACGCCGTCTTCATCCGCGGTGACTGCCCGCTCTCCCTTGGCGTCGAACGCGGCCGTGAGAACGTCCGACTTGTGCCCCTCGAGCGCTACGACCGCGCCGGAGCTCGGATTGATCAGCCTTGCTGCGCCGTCGGCGCCCGCGCTGAGCACCCAGTCGCCCACGGGGCTGACCGCGACCTTGGACAGTGCCTGCTTGCCTGTGTGCACGAAGCGCAGGCGTGACTGCAACAGTGACTCGCGCAGCGTCGACGCCGCCTCCTTGGTCGGCTCGGGATCGAGTGCGGCGAGTGCCGCCTTGATCGCGTTGTGGGGATCGACCGGGAGCAGAGCCTCTGCGCGCGCGAGGGAGCGCGCTCCCTGAGCAGCGTCCCGGGCCTGGTCGGCCTCATGGCGCTGCTGCACGGCGTCGTACGCGAGTATCCCGACGCCCACGGTGAGCACGAGCGAAGCGATGCCGACGCCGGCCCAGATCCTCGCGCGACGCCGCGCCTTCGCGGTCTGCGCCTCCGCTTCAGCCTCGGCTTGCTCGCGTGCACGGGCCTCGACGTGCGCGGCCCGCCAGTCGAGGATCGCCGGCGCGAGCACGTCGTGGAAGATCTCGAACCGCGGACTCGTGTCACCCGGCGCCGGATCGACGGGGCGCAGGATCCGCGCGGCCGCGAGCGCCTCCAGCACTTGAACGAGCTCGGCCTCCGGCGCCTCCGCGTACTCCGCGAGATCCGGGACCGTGTGCACGATCTTGCTCCCCGACGGCGTCACGAGCTGGTGGAAGACCGAGGCCGTCAGCTCCCGCGCCCGCTCGTCGAACGCTGCCAGCGCGTGGTCGAGATGGCTGCGGACGAGCCGCTCTGCCCCGCCGAGCCGCTCGAGCGTGGCGGCGCGCATCGTCGTCGAGCCCGCGCCGCGCTCCTCCTCCCACAGACGCGTCATCACGAGCTGCAGGAACGGCGTGGCGACGCGGAGGTCGGCCTGGCCGTTCGTCTCGACCGCTCCCGCGCCCGTCTGCCCGAGCGCGATGCTCCCCGCCCGCACCTGCTCGAGCACGGCGTCCACGAGCTCGGGCTCGACCGTATAGCCGCCGTTGCCGTTCGGCGAGAGCTCGTTGTAGCGCTCGACCGGCCCTTCGATCGCCCTGCGGGCGGCCGGCTCGTCGAGATGCTCGAGGCGGAAGTTCGAGCCGAAGAGGTTGCGAATGCGTCCCTCGAAGCGGTCGAGCTGCGTGTAGGCGTCCTCGCGGATCGAGACGAGGAAGGCCACCCGCAGGTCCTCGCGCATGACCGCGCGAGGGAGCTCGAAAGCGAGGGTTCCCTCGCCGTCCTCGTCGGGGTGGTAGAGGAAGTACTCCTCGAACTGGTCGAGGACGAGCAGCAGCTCGCTGCGTGGCGGCTCGTCATCGTCGTGCGCGAGCGCGGCGGCGCTCTCGTCGAGGCGGCGGAGCCATTCAGCGAGCAGCACCTCCAGGCGCGGCGTGAACGGCGGCGGCGCGGGCGCGAGGTCGCCAAGCTGGTCGCGCACGGCCGCCTCGATCGCATCGGCGAGCGCCCGCAACGGGTCGTCCCGCCAGCCGGAGCAGATGACGAGCACGGACTCGGGCGCCCGGCCCTGCTCGACCGCCGAGCGTGAGCGGGCGGCGAAGTCGGCGACGAGCCCCGCACGCACGAGCGAGCTCTTGCCGACTCCGCTCGCGCCGTAGAGGAGCGTCAGCCGGGACGAGAGGATGCTTGCCCCGAGCAAGCGCCGCTCGCGCTCGCGCCCGAAGTAGAACGGCGCGTCGCGCTCGCCAAAGGGCGTCAGTCCGACGTACGGCGTCTCCGGCAGGCGGGTCACGTCAGACCGCGGCCGGCTGCAGGTGCGACTCGAGCTCGGTCACATACTCCTCGAGCGGGATGTCGAGCACGTCGACGCCGCGGACGCGCCAGAGCTCCTGCTCCATCTCGCTCGGGTCCTTCTGAATCGCCCACGACTTGTACGCGAGCGGCTGCTGGCCCCAGATGCGGTGCAGGATCACGCGCAGGTTCCAGTCCTGCATGCTGTAGCCGAGGAAGAGGAAGCGGCTGCGCGTCAGCCGGACGAGGAGCTCGGCCGGCAGCAGCTGCGCCACCTCCGTCTTGGTCAGGTAGTCGATGTAGTGGTCCTCGGTGATGACGTAACTGTCTCGCTCGGGATACGCGCGATCGACGGCGCCGTGGATCTTGACGATCGCCGTCCGCTCTTCGAGCGCGAGCCCGTCATAGAGCTTGGGCCGCTCGATCAACCGCGGCTCGCCGTCCGGCGGCCGATGCCAGAACGTGCCGCGGTGCTCTCCGTCCGCGATGTACCAGACCACGTCGTACAACTCGCCCGCCTCGTCGAAGGCGCGCTCGAGCGCATCGTCATAGTTCGTCGTGACGATGGCCTGGTGCTGCGGCGTGCCGCGCGCGCGCAGGACGCCCGGCAGCGCGGCGAGGAAGCGGTGGACGCGCGTGGGCGGGTAGTCGCCGGCGAAGAGCTTGCGTAGCTCGTCGTACAGCGGCCCCGGCCCCTCCTTCGCGACCGCCCACTGCGAGACGCGCAGCAGGTCGAGTGCCTCGCCGTCGGGATACCAGAAGACCTTCGCGAGGTGCTGGGCCAGCTCGCGGCCGCTGGGGAGGAGCTTCTCCGCCTGCCACTCCCCGTCGGCCGGGCGGTCACAGAGATTGACGCCCGCTCCGAGGAGGGGGACGACCTGGCCGTCCGCAAACGCGGCGGAGACCCGCGCGTAATGCGCGTCGAACGTGGTGGACACAACACCCTTCTGCGGCGTAGGGGATGCGGCACCACCGATTACAGCGCCCGAGCGGTGGAGATACAAGGCCCGCCGCGCTGCATGGCGCATCCGGAGCATGTGCACCCCGGGCACCGTGATCGTCTCTCGTCATGTTGCGACGGGGGGCGCCGGCGAGCCGCCCGGGTACTCGCGCAACGGCGTCGGGCCGAGCCGGCTCGGCGGCTTGGGAACGCTCAGCGGCGAAGTCTCGGAACGTCGAGCTGACGAACAGTCGGAACCTAGTGTGTCGCAGGGCCTGGTGCTTCTCCGACAAGCGCGACCGGCCGGTAGCTGCATAGCCTAGTGCGGGATCGTCCCGGCCAGACCTCGGCGCGTCACGCCTCGTAGCCCAGACTGGCGGCCGTGACGAGCAGCCGGCCGGGCTCGAGCTTCGGCGGTGTGCAGACGGCCCACATCGAGCCGCGCATGTGGTTCTGGAAGAGGTAGCGGACGATCGCTGTGCGCGGGTGCCGGATGTCGTGCACGCGGGCGCCTTCGAGCAACCGCGTCAGCCCCTCGGCAAAGAGCGGGACGCCGGCGGCCACCGCCTCGGCGAACGACTGCTTCGCCGCGCTCGCCCCGGCCGCAGCGGCGCACTCGCCCTGCAGGATGAAGCCGTCGGAGAGCTGCGGCGCCGTCCGGATGACGGTCTCCGCGATCTTCGCGAGCTCGTCCAGCCGCCCGAGCCGGAGCAGGACATAGCCGCAGAGGCAGCCGACGAACGGATCGTCCTCGACGACCGGCTCGAGCTCGCGGACGAGTTCGTAGGCGCCGTCGAGCCGCCCGGCGAGGAGCATGCGCTCGAGGTACTCGACGCGGCGCAGGGTCTCGGGCGTCGTCGAGTCTCCGTCGCCGAGCAGCGGCAAGTACTGGAAGAGCCGGATCCCCTTCGTGAGCTGCACGACGAGGGTCGCGAGGCGGTCGCGCAGCACGTGCCGGGCGAAGACCATCGGCCGCCCTTCGCCCTTGCGCAGCATGGAGACCCAGTAGCTACCAGGCTCGCAGGGCAGGACCAGCTCACCGAGCCGCGGGTCGGCGCGGCGCAGGCTCTCGGTCTTGCGCGGCACCACCTCGCCCGCGGGCCAGACACGGAGCTCGATCGCGCCCGGGTCGAGCTCGCCCTCCTCCGAGACGACGTAGACGGCGAGCCCACTGCGCGTCCTGCGCCGACTGAAGGCCCGCCGCGCGCGGAGGTCGAGCACGGCGCGCCCCTTCTCGCCCTGCAGCGCCGCGCCGAGGGCCATGGCCACGAGTGTCGACGTCTGCGCCCAGGCGGCGGGCTCGCGCCCCTTCAGCTCGACCGTGTGCGCCTTCCCGACGCGTCCGCCCATCGCCTTCGCGAGCACGACAGTTGCGGGTGAGGGCTCCGTGCCCGCCAGCCGGAGCGGCACTTCGGTCTCTGCCGACGCGAGCGCGACGGGCTCGTAATCGATCGTCCGCTCCGGCCCGACGTGACGGATGCGGTAGAAGCCGGGTGGCAGCTCGAGCCCGGCGCCTGCACGCACGACCTCGAACACGTGGCCGGTCTCGTCCGCCACCTCGACGAGGCTGAGCGGGTCGGACGCCTCGAGCGGGATCCGGCCGGGGGCGACTACCGACTCGGCTCCGCGCGTCGACGCCGGCGCCTCGGCCGGCGCGGGCGGCTCGGCGGGGGCGGGCTCGGCCGGGGGAGCTGGAGCGGCCTCGGCGGGCGCTGCGGCCGCCGGCTCCTCGATCGGCTGCAGCGAGATCGTAGGCAGCTCCGCCAGCGGCGCGTACAGCTCGACGGGGGACGCCACCCGGCCCTGCCCGAGCTTCGGCTCTGCGGCGCGCAGCGCGTACGTCTTCGGCGGCAGGTAGAAGACGACGGAGCTGCCCGTCCCGCCGACCTGGCCGGCCACGACGTCGCCGAGCGCGTCGAGCACGCGGACATCCGCGGTGGCGTAGGCCGTGTCCGGATCGAGCAGCACCTCGAGGCGTTCCTTCGGGAACACGTCGGCGGCGAAGCTGGTCACGACGACGTCGCGGGGCCGCCCGGCCACGCCGCGGCTGCCAGTGTCCTGCGGGATCTGGAGCAGCGCGCCGCCCGGCGTGTCGGCGACCTTGCGCGCCTCGTCCTGGATCCGCGTCTTGACGTAGTCGGCGAGCCGCTCCCAGCGCACCTCGTAGCAGTTCCGCTCCCACGACCAGGCCTTCGCCGCACCCGCGCCGCGCAGCCCGGCGAGCAGCGCCGCGGTGAACGCGCCGTGCTCCTCGCCCGCCGTCTCGCGCACCTCGACGGCCTTCAGCTTCGGCGAGGTGGCGTAGAGGATGAACTGCTGCACGGGCGGGACGCCCGGGTCGCGCGAGCGCGGGAGCGTCCACGAGCCGAGCGTAAACTCGGCGCCTTCGCCCCACGGCGGCACGTTCCGGCAGGCGTCCACGAACAGGAACTGGTCCTGGAACTGCGTCGTCTCGAAGAACTCCCAGAGCGAGCGGAGCGCGATCGAGTGGTCGGTGTTCACGCTCGTGAAGTCCGTCGCGAGCAGCGCGCTCTCGTCCCGGTTCGAGACGCGCGTCGTCAGCCCGTGGCCGGCGAAGAAGAAGTAGAGCCGCTCGCCCGTCCCGCCACTCAGATCGATCAGGTTGTTGATCGCGACGGTGATGTTCGCCTTCGTCGCAAGCGTCGGCGCGAGCGACGAGTCGACCTCCGGGCTGTGCTCGGCGCGCGCGAGCACGAGCTGGATGTTCTCCGGAGGCACGTTGCCGCCGGTCGGGTCGAGGAGCCACTCCCGCACCGAGAGCGCGTCGCGGACGGCTCCGCGCAGGTGGGCGCCTTCCGACCAATATTGGTCGATGCCGATGACGACTGCCCAGTTCGCCACGCGCTACTCGCCGACGATCGTGACGAGGTCAGTGACCGGATCCACGCTCCCTCCGAGCGAGGTCACCCGGTACAGGCCCTCCGGCAGCGGGCCGAGCGTCGCCGCGTACCAACCCTCGTCGGCGGGCTTGAGCTGCTGGCGCGCCTTCTCCTCACCCGTCTCGGCGTCCTCAGCGACCGCGACGAGCAGCCCACTTGTATCGGCGTGCGGACGCGCGCGTACCTCGAGCGGCTGGTCAGGCGTGAGCCAATCCTCGACGTCGAGCGACTGCCCGATCTTGCCCGTCGCGTCGCGGTAATCGCCCGGGTTGAAGGACGGCTGGGTCAGGATCCCGTTCAGCTGGAAGAGCACGTCGCCGTCGTTCTGCAGTGAGGCGTGGCGCTCCGACGCGTAGATCGCGTTCTGGAGCCGGTCGAACTCGCTCGGCGTCGCGGACGGACGCGGTACGGTGCCGTCGCCCGCCAGGTCGTCCTTCCCGATGCGACGCAGCAACTTGACGTTGTTCCCGTCACGCTGCGCCGACTGCGCGGTCGGCTGCTCGATGCCGACGATCGGGCGGATGTCGTAGCGCGCATCAGCGTACTCGGGGAGCTTCATGTTCTCCGCGACGGCGTCGCGAATCTCGTGGTGGAATGCGAGCGCGGCCTTCGTCTTGGCCGGATCGAGGTTCGGGATCCGCGCCTCCGCGACGCGCGCGAGCTTGCCGTCGCCGCCGTCGTAGCAGGGGTAGATCGGCAGCAGCTGATAGACGGCGGTCAACGAGCGCGCGATCTCCGTCAGGTCGAAGAACTTCACCTTCTTGCCGTTGACGAGCGTGCCGAGCGAATAGAGCGAGCCCGCGTACGGCGTGCCGATCGTGACGAGGGTGCGCGTGTCGCGCCAGCCCTCGCCGCACTCGATGAAGTGACGCGCGACGAGTCCGCCCATCGAGTGGCCGATGAGGACGAGCTTCGCGTCGTTGTTCCCGGACTTCGCACGCCACGCGTCGAGCCAGCGCTTGGTCTTCGTGGCCAGCTGGCGCGAGGCGACGCGGTTGTCGCGCCGCCAGTCGTAGGGGAACTCGAACAGATTCTCCCCGTGCTTCACGTCGAAGCGCTCCTCGATGTGGCGGACGAGCTTCGTGTACCCATCGATCTTCCAGAGGCCAGGGATGAGGTGGACGTCCCGGATCACGGAGGTGGCGGTGATCCCGTCCACGTCGTCGGCGTCAACCGGGTCCTCCTCGAGCTTCAGCTCCTTGGCGCTGCCCCCGAGCGTGCGCAGCGCGTTGAGGATCGCGCCGCCGGAGACGTTCCAGATGTCCTTGCCGTCCTTGCGGAGCACGCTGCCTGTGATGCCGGGGATGCAGACGATCACGTCGCGCATGAGGTAGCTGGAGGGCACGGCGGCTCCCTTCCTGGGCGTGCGCGCAGCACGCACTTCGACGGCCTGTGTCTCGGCGAGTGCCGATTCTCCACCGCCGGCGCGGCCGGATCAAGGGGT
Source organism: uncultured Gaiellaceae bacterium (assembly GCA_963705515.1). Taxonomy (GTDB): domain Bacteria; phylum Actinomycetota; class Thermoleophilia; order Gaiellales; family Gaiellaceae; genus Gaiellasilicea. The sequence continues at coordinate 350,529 of CAVPJV010000001.1, read as the reverse complement.
CTTGACTGCCGCCCGGGGGTGGAGCTACGTTCACGAGGAGCGCACTGCGGCACGTTGCGCGCCTCGTCGCAAGGAGGTCACTGATGTCCGAGACACTCGACCCGGCAACGCAGGAGGGGGACGGGGTCGTCCTGGAGGACAACGAGGAGGACCGCGCGCGGATGGAGGAGCTCGACGAGCGCATCGAGCGCGAGGGCATTCAGGGCGGCGAGCCCGACGACGGCACTCGCGGCGGCTTCGGCACGCCCCAGACGATGATCGCCGAGGCACGGAAGCATCTCGGCTACCGGGAAACGGGCACGAACGACACGAAGTTCAACCGCTGGCTTGGCGCCATCCAGGGCTACCCGCATGGCGGCTTCGGCTACCCGTGGTGCCACGCCTTCATCTCCTACTGTCTTGCGCATTCCGACAACGCGGGTGTGGGGCCCAAGACGGCCGGTTGCCTCGCCGGCGTCGGCTGGTTCAAGCAGCAGAACCGCTTCGTGTCGGAGCCGCGGGTTGGCGACATCGTCTACTTCGGCCAAGGCGGTGGCACACACGTCGAGCTCGTGGTCAGCGTGGCGGCGGGCACGATCAAGACGATCGGCGGTAACACGTCCGGGTCGGTCGGCGGCCAACGGTTCTTCAACGGCGACGGCGTCTACGAGAAGACCGTCCAGCGGACGTCGCGGATCTTCGGCTACGGCCGGCCTGCGTACAGCTCCGGCGGAGGGGCCGCCGCCGGCGGCGCCGAGGCGGCCGCACCGGCGGCGGCGCCACCCGCGTTGGTGAAACCGATGACGACAGTGCGCGCGATTCGCGCGCAGCAGGAGGCCGTAAACTCACTCGGCTTCACGCCGAAGCTCGACGTCGACGGCGAATGGGGCCCGAACACCGTGGCCGGCGTCAAGTGGCTTCAGAAGAAGATCGGCGCGGGCGCCGACGGTGAGTGGGGCAATGATACGGAGCAGCTCTTCAAGGCCTTCAAGGCCTAGCGCAGCCCGCGGGGCCCCGTCCCCCACGTCGCGGACGGGGCGTACGGGCCGAATCGTGCTGCGTTCCCGCTGCCTCACGTCAGCTGCTGGACCAGTGGATCGCCTTCACGCGTTCTCGAGAGCTGCCCAGGTCTTCTTGCCAACACGACCCGTCGGTTGAATGCCGTTCGCACGCTGGAAAGCCTTGACCGCTTCGGTCGTCGCCTCGCCGAAGAGCGGCGTCAGCTTCAACGGCCGCGGGAGCGGATGACTCTTCCCCCACGCGACCAACAGCCGCTTGAGCTCGATCACATCCGGGCCGATCGCCCCCGGCAACAGTGCCGAGTCGCGTGCGTTCGAAGCCTGCTCGAGCCGGGTCACCAGCGAGCTGAAGCGGTCGAAGCCGTTCAGCCCCCCGTTGACCTTCCTTCGGACCTGCTGCCAGTCTCCCTTCCGCGCGTCGCCTGCGATCTTCCGGTCCTTGAAGTAGCGGGTGAGGACGCGCGCAGCAACATCGGCGTTCAGAGCAAGATCGGGGTCATCCTCGAGTGCGACGCCCAGCTTCTCGCCGTAGCTCCGGTAGTTCGCTCGGCCCGTGAGTTGGATGAAGCCGCGTCCGTGAAAGCGGATGCCGTCGCCGGGCTCGGTATTGCCGAGGTCGTCACGCCCTTCGTAGAGCTTCGTGAAGCGGTCGGGCGTGCCGAACTCGTGGATTGGCTCGAACGAGCCCACCTCGGTCGCGACGGTGGCGAGCACAGAGATAATGCTCGCCCGGTCGGTCAACCCACTCGCGAGGCAAGCGGTCTGGATCGCCGGCCAGAATCGCGCGACGTTCGGAAGTGGACAACCTGTCGCGTCCGCAATACCAGCGGCGTCCAGGTTGAAGGTCGTGCCTGCCATCTACACCTCTCCCGGAGAAGGAAAAACCGGTTGGCCGCAGGCAACCGATACGAGCATTCCACTCGAAGGGCGCTCTGACAAGAGAGGTGGCGGACCTCATCACACTCTCGTAGCCGCGTCCCTTTCCAAGGCGCCGTGTACTCGGCTGACCACAGGAACGCTGAACCCTGGGCGAGCGGCGCGTAGCGTGCGCGCCACTCGAGCCGGAGGCGCCGACCTATTGGCCCTCTCCGGCGTTCGATGCATCTGGGGGTTCCGAGGTATCCGGCGCCACCGGTGTCTCCGTGGTCTCAGCGCTGTCCAGACTCTCGGGCTCCGCTGGCGGACTCGCGTCGCCATTTTCCTCCGCGGGCGGACCCGCTTCAACGGACGGCTGGGTCTCAGACCCGGCCGAGGGTGCGGCGGCAGCCGGCGCCGCCGACTGGCCTTCGACGTTCTGGCCTCTCGCCTCGAGGAGCGCTGTGGCGAGAACGGCGCTCTCACCGGCTCGCGTCTGCTCGCCCTCACCGGTTCGGATCGCATCACTCGCCGGCGGCGGCGCGCCGCCACTCCTCAGACGGGCGAGCTTGCTCAGCGTGTCGAACCAGAACGGCGCGCCGAACGAGATCGCGACCGCGGTCAAGGTCAGGCCGATCAGCTTCGAGAGCAGCGCCCAAATCATCCCCCAGTCCTGGTAGATCGGAAAGCCTTGGGGGTCGTCGCGCGCGCTCTCGAAATGCCATCCAAGCGGGACGGTGAGCGTCTCGAGCGCCTTCGACGCGTCCGTGTTCTCCGCCGGCTGAGTGGTGGCGGTGTCCACCTGGCTGATGAGCGACTCGCGCACGCTCGGCTCGACCCAGAGCCGCTTCGCCATCTGCAGGGCGTCTGCGTTGAGTGTGAACGCGACGGCGAACGCGAGAATCCAGAGGACCTTCTGGATACGCTTCCGGTACCAGCCGGACACACGTTCCATCTGGTCGTCGTACCACTGCTCGACGTTGCGCCTGAACGCGACCGCGTCTCCCTGCGCGTTGAGCAGGAGCGCGATCATCGCCTCCCGTACTGGCTCGCTCGGGATCGCGGCGATCGACTGGTCGATCTTCCGCATCTCCTGTCTCAGCTCAGCCCCCTCGGTCAACTTCACCGTCGTCTGGCCGATCCCGAGCAGGGCAGACGTGAACGTCCGCGACGGGATGTAACTAGGGAGGTCGGTCTTGCGGCTGGTTTTTGGCCGTCCGTTCTTGCCGAGCGGCGGCGACAGCTGGGCACTCGCCTTGTTCGTTGGGTTGAGCATCGGCTTGACGAGTGGATGAGACTTCAGTTTCTCCAGCGCCTCGGTCGCGTTCTCCGACGCGTCGGGGTCACGCAGGAGCTCCCACAGGCCGCGCTCGAGATCCTGCGCGCGCCAGCGAAACGCGGAGGCGAACGCCTCGTTGATCCCCGAGCAGACGATCGCGAGGATGAAGAAGACGAAGATCAGGCCAATCGCGACGTCGAGCGCGGGAAAGTTGGACATGAATCTCCCCTCCTGGGGGAGGGCCGTCCGGCCGACGACAGGAGACCCGTTTGTATCACGTCGGCCCGACGAAATCGATCCCGTCGAAGGCCGAGGATTGCCGACCCGTAGGCGCGGGCCCCGAGTCCTGCTCTCGTCGGCGATTCGGATGTCGAGCCTGGTTAGTTCTTGGACAGCAGAAGGGCAGCAAACATCTGAATCGAGTCTGCGCGATCGTGCGCAAATCAGCGCGCAAGGCCATTCAGCCCGCATGAATAGAGCGATTTCGCGTCAATCGTCGTAAATCGTCGTGTCGGTGGAACAGGTCTGTCACGCCGGACGTCGCGGGTTCGAGTCCCGTCGCTCCCGTCTCAAGAAGCGCCGCTCAGGCGGGGTTTTCGTTTCTCCGGAGCACGCGACATCCGGACGAGAGAAAACCGAAATGTCTACACCGTGAACGCTCTGAGCGTGTCCCTGAGAGCCGCGCAGGCAACCGCAGCCCCGTTGGGCCAGTCGCGCTAGTTCAATCACCCGTCGTTCTCGCGCGATCCGCTTAGCCGAGCCCGAATCGCCTTTACGATTCTTGAGCGATCTTGGTGCAAGATGTGGCGATGCCCCGGCTCACACTCCTCGTCGCGCTACCAGCTGTGTTCGCCGTGTGCGTGCTCGTCCCAGGCGCCGCGCAGCCTGCCGAGTCTGTCCGCTGCACGTCTGGGACTGTCCGTGCCGTCATCGCCGGCCAGCAGGCGTGCCTGAAGGCGGGCCAGCGGTGCAAGGCAAGCCTCGACCGCCAGTACCACCGCTTCGGTTTCCACTGCCATACCGGTCGTTTGGTTCGAGCGAAGCCGCCGTCGCCCGGACCCCGCCCAATCTCGGTCGAGGTCGTCGGTGAGCCCGAGGTGGTCTTCGATTGGACGACCGACCATTGTGAAGACGAAGATATTCCTGACCTTCCTGCCCGCGCTTTCCGCGATGCAGACGGAAACGTCCAGCTGATCTCTGCGCACTACATCAATCGTCGGTTCATCGGCCCAGACTTCGACCGCCTCCGCCACGGCTGCGAGGTGATCATGAACTCCTCCTACAACCCGGATCCCGCCGCGTTCGACGACAAAGAGTGGATCGCCTCGACATGGACACCCGACGGTAGGACCGTCTACGCGCTTGTCCACAACGAGTTTCAGGGCAACACGCATCCGGGAAGTTGCCCGTCCGGCGACTACTTCAAGTGTTGGTACAACGCGGTCACACTTGCCGTCTCGAGTGACGGGGGGCGTTCATACGCCGACGCCGCACGGCCGAAGCTCGTGGCAAGTATTCCGTACCAACGCGTCCCGGATACGGGGCTAGCGGGAATGTTCACGCCGAGCAACATCGTGCGGAACCCGCGGGATGGGTTCTTCTACGCGCTCGTCTTTCGGAACATTCGGTACGAAACCATCGGCAACTGCCTCATTCGCACGCGCGACCTTGCGGATCCGAGCTCATGGCGCGCCTGGAGTGGGTGGCCCAACTCGTTCGCGACGAGCTTCGTCGATCCGTATGGGTCGAACCCGAACCCCTTCGCGCATCTGTGTGCGCCGGTATCGAGAGCAGATCCGCAAGACCTGCAGCCGAACAGCCTCACGTGGAACACCGAGGCCAGGCAATGGCTGCTCGTGGGCCAGGCGCGAGACGGCGCGTACTTCTCGCTGTCACCCGACCTCATCACCTGGACGCGCCCGCAACGGTTCTTCGAAGCGCAAACAACATGGGACTACGAGTGCGGGAAGCCAGACCCATTTGCGTATCCATCGCTGATCGATCCGGCAAGCCCGTCACGCAACTTCGACACGAGCGGCAAGACCGCGTACCTGTACTTCACGCAATTCCACTACATGAACTGTCAGATGACCGCCGACCGCGATCTCGTACGAGTGCGTGTCGCGGTCCACCCCTAGGTGCTTTCTCGGCTAGTTCCGCCCGCCTCAAGTTCCCGCTCCTCAATCCTGAGCTGCGCCGCAAGCTCGGGCTCGTCGCCCCGCACCTCCTCGATGAATCGCTCGGCGTCCTCTCGCCGGATGAACACCGTGGCGTCGAGGATCTCGACCGCCGTCGCGAGGTCCACGTCGCGGGTCGTGGCGAGCAGCACCCGGCCGCGAGCTCGACACCGCCCAGGCGCTCGGGCGGCTTCGGTTCAGTCCGCACGTACCTGCTGACCTAACGCTGGACGTCCTGCGACAGCGACCCGTCGTGCTGCGCGGTGGATCGGATCGACTGGCAGACACGGCCGATCCCGCGCTTCGTCCACGACGCAGCCCGGACCAGTGACCGGGAAGACACTCGAAAGCTCGCGTCGACTTCGTTTGAATGGTCGGGCCGCGACGTGACCTGTCGTAGATGGGATGCCGCGGGCGGGCGTGAAGCCGAGGTAGCCGGCCGAAACCGAAGCTCATACCACTCGGCGCCCGGCGCCCTCCGCGTTCGCTCCCAGCCTTTCTCCCAGAGATCCTCCTCCAGTGCGGCGAGGGCCTTCAGCGCGGCGGGGTCATCGCGTATCTCGATCGACTCTCGCCACGGTGCGCGCCAGGTCGCGAACATCGGCGAGTAGCAGAACGCGTCACCGCTCTCACGTCGCGGGACGTAGAACTGCGCCTTTACATACCCGCGCCACAAGCCGATGACGCACCGATCCGCATGGAGGCGCTTTGCCGACATCGGCCCCTCCCTTCCTTGAGGGGGAGGAACGCGCAAACACTCCGAGCGCCGCACTCTCGGAAGGCTCGAACTGATCCTCCCGTCGAGTTGCTGTCCGCATTCTCCCGATGAGAAGACACAGAAGTCAACTATCCCTTCGTCCAGACTCACGGGCAGCCGGCCGCGGCTGCGAACTGCCCAACCTCAGCCCATGCCCCACCCAATGAGGTGCCATCCGGCGAGTAGCGGGACGAGCGTGATCGCCGCGACGGCAAGGGCGGCGTACTGCAGCCTCACAGCGCTCGACCACCAGTGTCCGATCCAGCCCCACGCAACAAGAGCCACCAGGGAGGCGCCCATGACGACTACGGCCAGCGGCAGGTGCACCGCCAACTGCTCGGCCGGGGAGAGGTCGAGGTGGCCCGCGTATCCAGTGTCGACGAACCCGGGGAGCCACGCGAGCAGGGTCACGGTTCCGAGCGTGAGCAGTGCGGTCGCACTCGCCACCAGTGCCGTAACCCGGCGCCGGCGGCGCGTCGCGGCTCTCTGATCCCTCGACGAGGAACCCGCGGGGCGGGAGCGTCGGAAGCTCCGCACCGGCGCGGCGACCAGCCAGATGACGGCGATGAGCGCGGCTGCCCCGAGGATCCCCCACTGCCAGGTCGAAGGGCCGCCCGAGACACGAACGAGCCGGAAGTTCCGCCAGGTCGGGACCCGGCCCCGGAAGTCAAGCGTCTCGCCGTTGTCGGCGAGAAACAGGCCGGGCTCGACTTCGGTGAGGCGGTGACGAACGGGCGCGTCCGCGTTGTCGTCGGTCTCGAAGTAGGGGACGCCGGAGTCGACGACGAACCGGTCCGGCGGACCACTCAGGTCGAGGTAACCCCACGCAGGCATTCGGTAGAGGCCGGAGTAGGCCGCCCAGCGGGAGGCCTCAGCTCCCTTCGCGACTATGGCGGCGTCGGCGACGAGGTTCGCCATCCCGGCCGGGGGCTCGAAGAAGGTGTTCGCGTCGGCGACCGGCGGCCGCCACGGCAGTGCGAGCAGCCGATCGCGATACACGCCAGGCTCGCTAAGAAGGTCGGCCAGGATCGACAGCGAGAGCTCGTTCTGGAGCTGATGGTCCTGGGAGTTGGTCACGATCGCGACCCCGATCCCCAGCTGGGGAAGCCACCACATGTCGGAGAGGAACCCGAACCCGCCACCGCCGTGCTCGAGAAGGTCCGGTCGTTGCTCCCAGCGGTTCCAACGGTGGCGCACAACGCCGAGCGCGTAGCCTGCCGGCGCGCCGGCGCGCGGCGGCGGGACCGTCTCCATCTCGTCGAGCCGCTTCGAGTCGAGGACGACTCGTCCGTCGATCGTGCCTCCGTTCAGCTCGAAGCGAAGGAACCGGGCCAAATCGGCGGGGCTGGCGTAGAGACCGCCGGCCGCCGTCATCGGCTCGTAGAGCGGCGGCTTCGGGTACGGGTGCACGTGCCCGACGGCGCGATTGTCGGCCGACCGGATCGCCGTCCGGTCGAAGGTGCTGCGCTCCATGCCGAGCGGCTCGAGTAGGGACTCGCGCATGACCTCGGAGAAGGGCCTGCCTTCGACGCGCTGGAGGATGTATCCGGCAAGGTCGATGCCGAGGTTCGAGTAGGCGTACCCGGTGCCGACCGGGAAGCGCAGCCAGGTGTCAGCGATGCTGCGAACGTGGTCATCGAAGCTGCCGGGGTCGAGCTCGTTGTTGTTCCCAATCGGCGCCTCGTGCGTGAAGCCGGCGGTGTGGCTGAGGAGCATCCGCAGCGTGATCTTCCGTTCCGGGTGCTCCTCGAACGCGCTGTGGACGGTGAACTCGGGCAGGTAGGTCGTGATCGGCGCGTCGAGGTCGAGGCGACCGGCCGCTGCGGCCCGCATGACCGCCGTCGCCGTGAACAGCTTCGACATCGACTGGACGCTGAAGATCGTGTCGGCGTTCACGGGCGCGGAGCCCCCTCCATCGACATGGCCGAAACCCTCGACCCACAACGTCCGATCCGCGTCGACGAGTGCGACGGCAAGGCCGGGTACACCCTGCTCTGCCATCAAGCCCGGGATACGTGCGCGGTATGTCGCGATGACCGGTGCGGCCGGGTTGGCCGCGACCGCCCGGGGCGTCGCGTCAACCGGACCGAGCGAGGTCGCCAGCACAAAGGTGAATGCCACGCCGACCGCAAGCGTGAACCGTCCGCGCGGTAAGCGTGAAGTCCAGTCCCCGGCCACATCAGCCCTGCCGACTCGCCACACGCCGCATCGACCGCTCGTCACGGCCTGCGCCCTCGACCGGCTCGATCGCGGCCGAGAGCGTTGGTCCAGTCACCGCGACGCCGGCACGCGTGCGGGCGGATAGCTGCCGGCCACCCGGCGTACTTCCAGACCCAGCGGGGCCATTCGCGCACGCCAAACCGCTCCTCTCGAAACCACTCCTACTCTCCCCCGGCCGGCGCGCCCGCCGAATCGGGAAGTACCCTCGTCCACCTGCCAGGAACTACGTAGACCTGAAGCGGAAGAGCGGCTGTGAGCGTCGTGCGACTAGCATCTTCTGTTGTCGGCTTGGGCGCAAACGACCGCCGACCTCTACACCGCGGGCATCCGCGACCAGCTTCCGATCGGAGCGCATGGGCCTGCGAATGGCGGTGCGTGACTCGGGTGCCCACATGCAGTTGCGGAAGTTCTCGCCGCCGTTAGAGGCGCGGCGACGACGCTCTGAGAGACGAGGATGTACGGGGATCAGATCGATCCGACACGAGGGCCTGGGCAGTCAGGCACGTTAGGCTGCGGGCGCCGATGCTCTCGGACCGCTTCCGCGCCGCTGTCGAACAAAGGAACATCGATCACGTTCCCGAGCTGTTCCACGAGCACGCGGTCTTCCGCAGTCCGGTCTTGTTCAAGCCGTATGAGGGCCGGGATCAGGTCTTGAAGGTGCTGCGAGCCGCCGAGCAGGTGCTCGGGATTGGCGGCAGCTTCCGCTATCTGCACCAACTCGAAAACCCGGACGACCGCGTCGCGATCCTGGAGTTCGCAACCGAGGTCGGCGGAAAGCAGGTCGAGGGGATCGATAAGCTGACCTTCGACGAGGATGGCCTGATCACCGAGCTCAAGGTCATGATTCGCCCGGCTTCGGCGCTGCAGCTCGTCGGCGCAAGGATGGCCGAGGAGTTCCCCAGGGTCGGCCTCAGCCTCCCGAGCTGATCACTGCGACGTGGCGGCGCGACATCCCGCCGAAGTGGCGCTCGCCGACGTCACGCGAGCGCTCGCTCGAGCGCGGCGCGATCGGTCGGCCCGCCGTGGGTCGGGAGCACGAGCTCCACCGGGAGCTCGAGCAGCGGCCGCAGACCCTCGACGACCTGTTCCCGCGTCACGCCTTCGCGCAGCCAGACGGCTGGGATCTCCAGGCCCTCGCCGAAGTCGACGAGCGTGTCGCCGGCTACGTCGTTCCGGCGAGCGGGTCGATGCTCAACGTGGCGGCGGCCAACTGGAATACATCGCTGGCGGCGGCGTGCTTCTTGGCCTGTCCGCTGGTCGAGCGGGCGCCAACGGGCTCGTTTGCGCCCCAGGCGCTGAACAGCGAGTGTTCCGGCGACGGAAGTCAAGAACAGAGGGGGGTACACCATGGAACGGCTTTCTTGGACTGTGCGGTTCCGGCACGTCGCGACCGCGAGACGTCTCCTGATCGCCACCGTCACCGCGCTTGCGTTGACGGTGCTTGCCGTGGCGGGCGTGGCCGCGACGCTGGCGCCCGGCCCCAACGGCTGCCCGACCAACAAGAGCCTGAAGACCGCTCCGATCGCTGACCTCGCACCGCCCGCGCGGACTCAGATCGAGGCGTTCGACGTGTTGTCCGGGCCGATCAACTCGGGGACGGACACCTTCACGCTGAAGGTACGCGTCGGCAGCACCTGCAGCGTCAACATCAAGGGCGCGAGCGTCTACGTGACCGCAGTGCCCTACAACCAGTTCAGCATCCCAGCGGAGGAGCTCACCGGGGACGACGGCACCGCGACCCTGGTCTTCCGCCGCGACGCGAACTTCCCCGCGAGCAGCAAGCAGCAGCAGTTGACGCTCTTCATCCGCGCGACGAAGCCGGGTGAGGACAAGCTCGCCGGCGTCTCGACCAGGCGACTCGTCGCGGTCGACTTCTCCGGCTAGCGCCCGTCTCTCGACACGGCCGCGCCCGAGCCAGCTCGCGGCGCGGCCGTCGTTCGCCGGGAGAGCAGGCCCCCGACCACGATCAGCCACACGGGGACGAGGATGAACCCGAAGAACCCGAGCGGCGTCAGGAGCGACGCTCCGATGACGATCGTCGCCCACGCAAGCGGCGTCGGCAGCATCCGGTTGCGGCGAGCACCGATGCCTGTCGCGAGGAGCATCGCCGCGAACGCTGCGTTCCACCCCAGCCAGTCGTAGGAGTGCAGCTGGTTGAGGGTGTAGACCGTTTCCCGCTCTCCTTCGTGGGCTGCGTTCGTCATCGCCCCTTCGAGCATCGCGACGAGGACGAAGGTCGCAGCGGCGAGAAGCGCCCCGCCGAACGCGACAGAGCCGTGGCCGGCGTCGCCGTTGCCCTGCGCGAGTCGTCGCCGCAGACCAGCCCCGAAGAAGAGAAGAAGGAACGCGATCAGCGGCGCGACCAGGAGCGCGACGATCTGGTGCTGACCCCGGTCGTCCTGCCAGTACGCGAACGTCTCGGCCGGCCCTGTCTCGCTGGCCGGATCGTTCCACAGCAGGGCGAGACCGACGAAGAACAAGGCCCCCGCGAGCACTCCGGCCAGGGGCAGGAAGCGGTCGAATCGGTCGGATGGCAACGCAGTCCTCTCTCTCGGGGTGCCGCGACCCTACTCCGATCGCCTTCGAATCCCTAGAACTCCGGAAGCCGCTAAGGCTGGGCGGCCTTGGCGACCTCGCGGATCGCGTCGATCACGAGTTGCGGATCCTGCTCCTCGACCGCGTGACCGGTATGGACGACCAGTTGCTTCGCGCGCGGGCTGAGGACCAGCCAGCCCTTCTGATCCGAGACGTTGCGGCGCATCCCTTTCGCCTCCGAGGGGAACGGCGAGCCGGCTATCTCCGCGGTCGAGTACTCGTTGCTGATGATCGTGACCGGGATGTCGCCGATCCTCTTGCGGGCCGCCCAGGCGTCCTTCTCGACCTGGAGGTAGTCACGGCGTTCGACGTTCGCAGGGTTGTTCGGGTCGGTCTCCTCGACGATCTCCCGAGGCGGATTGCGGAACGGGGCGCCGACCTCGACGAAGACCATGCCGGCGACCTCGTCGGGGTGCTCGTACGCATAGCCGGCGGAGATGTAGCCACCGCCCGAGGTGCCGACGAGAACGTACGGGCCGGGGATCTTCGCGGCGCGGAGAAGCGCCTCGAAGTCGCCGACAAGATCTGAAAGCTCGCGGGGACCGGCGGCGGGGTCACTCCCGCCCAGGTTTGCGCGGTCGTAGACGCAGGTCCGCGCGACCTCGGAGATGCTGCGCTCCGCAAACGCGTACGAATCGCTCGTGTCCTCGTCGCCTCCCTCCATCACGACGGTCGGGCGAGCCGCTGCCGGTGCACCTCACGTAGAGGCCGCGCTTCCCGTCGATGCGGACGACGCGGTCGAGATCGTCGTCGGGGGCAGAACGAGTCGATGAGCGGCTCGACGAGCTGTCGGCGGTGGTCGCCTCACCGCCGCAGCCGGTGAGCAGAAGGCCGCACGCACCGACGGTGATCAGCGACGTGAAGGTCACGACGCCGGATCATCCCACTCGGCCGCTCCCATTACGAGACCGCCTGCTGGTCAGTGCAAGAAAAGCTCCCGTGCCGTTCAGATGCGGCGCATTCTCTGGATCAAGCCGCACCGAACGAGCGAGACCGAAGTGTCTTCACCTTGGCCCGAGGCCGGGGCTCGGCGCGCGGCTGACGCTCACGAACGGACTGTACACGGCTTCCCGAGCGCTCAACCGGCCGCGTGCCCAGGCTCCGCTGAACCGAACCGGGAACGCTCCTTGCGCCTTGACGGCACGCACGGCGAACGCGACCTCGCCGCCGTCGACCTTGGCCTCGCCGGCGAACGCGAGCTCACCCGTCCCACGATGGACGGTGACGGCGGCCGAGCGACTTCCACGCACCGGTGAGGTCAGCACCAGGAACCTCGTGGAGTACAGGCCGGTCGCTTCTTGCTTGCTCGCGACCACGGCCGCGACGGCCTTGCGGCCCAAGAGCCCCGGCGCGCCCTCCTCGGAGAGATCCGCGCCCAGCAACAACAGCCAGGCGTTGCCGTCGCAGCGCAGACGGTAGGCGTCGCGCTCGGAGAGGTCGACACCGACGGGCTCGTGCGCGAGCGAGCGCAGCCCGAGCTCGGCCTCCGCCGCGTCGGCTCGGGTGACGCGGAACGTGCGCACCGCGCCCGAGGAAACGGGCAGGAACTCCTTCGAGCTCGGTGGCGTCACGACGTGTCCGGGGAGCCCGTACCGATGGGCGATGAGCGTCGCGGCAAAGTCGGCTCGCGCTCGGGCCAGGCCCCTCGCACGCCGGCGGGCCTGCACGATCGCCGCCAGTGCGGTCTGCGGGCCGATCCGCCCGAGGGCAGTGAAGACGGCCGCGAGTGTGCTCTGGTCATTTACCGCCAAAGCCCGCTCGAGGACCTCCGCCGCCTGCACCGACCCGAGCCGCCAGAGCGTCATGGCCGCGGGGACGCGCGTTTCCGATGCCTCCGCCTCGTTCAAGAGCACGGTCGCGAGGTCACGATGCACGTTCGGGTAGTCCGTCGCCGCCAGCATCGCCATCGCTTCGGCGCGCGGGAAGCCGTCATCCTGTCCGAGGACGACCCTGCGGAGCCGCGCGAGTTCGGCGGTCGGGAGAGATTCGGCCGTCCGGAGCTCGATCCGCACTAGCACCCGCCGTTCACGAAGCAGTGGTCGCGCATGTTCGACCCCTGGGACGCGGTCAACTCGCCGTCGTTCGGGACCGTGTTCCACATGACGTTGTGCGGGTCGTCGACGTCACGAAGACCGAGGTAGTGACCCACCTCATGGGCAAGGTTGTAGTCGACGATCGAGCCGCTCATCCTGAGGACGCTGCCGTTCATGCGCACGCCGCTCTTGTCGCAGGGCCCCTCGACGGGCGACTGCCCACCCGGTTGGATGTAGCCGTCGATCACGAACGTGCGGACGAAGAACACGTCGATAGCGTCGTTGGGGACGGTCCAGTCGTGCGTCAGGGCCTCTGCCTCGGCGTGGCTCGTGAGGTGCTCATGGCCGTTGGCGTCGGCGGTTGTGACGAAGAAGCGGAGTACGCGGCCGATGCCGAGACCGACCTGCTCGTAGAAATCGCGCGCCACTTTCACGCCGCTGTCGATTTCCGCCTCATCTTCAGGTGTGAAGGACTCGATGCCGACCCGGATCAGATTCAGGTGCACGTGCGGCCCTCGCAGGAGCCGGACCTGCCTCAGCACCGAGTGGTCCGGAAAGCCGGGGTTTGGCGAGATGTCCTCGGGCTTCGCCAGGTAGCCGTAGAAGTCGCGGACGACCGAAAAATCTCCGGTGACGCCGATGCATCCAGCCGTGTCGCGGAGCGATGCCATCGTCCCCTCCTACTGCATCGCGACGAGGACCGGGACGAGACCCAGCCCTGACTCGTGGCCGCCGAGCGCCTTGCCGATCACGGCTCCGAACGCGCACGCCGCGTCCTCTGCTCTCATCGCGTGCCCGGCGGTCGGCGAGGTGGTCAGCAAGTCGCCCACCTCGATCGCTCCGTAGCTGGCGTCGACCCGGCAGAAGACCTTTCCGATCAGAGCGACTGCTCCCCGCGGCGACGTCGACGGATTCCTGTCGAGGACGATGCCGGGCTTGTACGCACCCGCCCCCGAGATCACGCCGGCGACCCGGCGGTCGTACGCGGTCGTGCTCGCGCGCAGCCTGCCGTCGCCGCCGATCACGACCACCGTGCCCGGAAGCGCGTCGTCGGCTGCCAGGTCGAACTCCTCCGCGCAGTCGGCGTTGCGCAGGATGATGTCCCCGTCCTGCCCGTTCAGGTGGATCGTCGCCTCCTCGAACGTCACGTTGTCGCCGGACTCGGCGAAGAGGAGCAGGTCGCCGTCGACCCCGTTGCCGCCGACGTAGATGTTGCCCTCGCCGGCGTCCATGCGGATCCGATCGTCGCCGAAGGCCTCGCGGAGGATGACATCGCCGTCCTGGCCCTGGCCGCCCAGCCGCAGGTTCCCCGCAGCTGCGTCGAGGTGGATGCTCGCCGTGTCCGTGAACCGCTGGCTGCCGTCCTCCGCGAACAACAGCAGGTCGCCATCAGTCCCGTTGCCTCCCAGCAAGACGTGCCCATCGCCGGCCTGGAGACGAATGCGATCGATTCCTCGCGTGTCCTGAAGCGTGAGCGTGCCGTTGACGCCGTTGCCGCCCGCCCGGATGTCGCCGGCACCGCCGCCCAGGTGGATCGTGCTCTCGCCCAGAGTCGCGTTGTCACCGCCCTCCGCGAACACCACGACGTCGCCATCCGCGCCATTGCCCCCGAGCCACGCGTTCGCACTGCCGCCCTGCAGACGAATGCGATCGTTCCCCTGCTCCTCCTGGAGCGTGAGCGCGCCACTGACGCCTGTACCGCCAGCCCGGATGTCGCCGGCACCGCCGCCCAGGTGGATCGTGCTCTCGCCCAGAGTCGCGTTGTCACCGCCCTCCGCGAACAGCACGACGTCGCCGTCCGCGCCGTTGCCTCCGACCCACGCGTTCGCGTTGACGCCCTGGAGACGGATGCGGTCGCTCCCCTGCTCCTCCTGGAGCGTGAGCGCGCCGTTGACGCCGTTGCCACCGGCGCGGACGTCACCGGCTCCGGTGAGCCGGACGATCTCGGTCCCGGCATCGCCGAGGACGCTGATCTCGCCGGACGCGCCTGCGATGCGCACGCGCTCGACGCCGGCAGCGTCGCAAATGACCAGATCGCCCACCTTGCCGTTGCCGCCCAGCTGTGCGTCGCCGGTATTCCCGTTCAGCGTGATGACGACGTTCGCACCGGCGTCCTGGATCTCCACTCTTCCCTCGAAGACCTCTGCCACGAGACCTCTCCTCTCGTCACGCCGCAGAATTCGGTGAGTGTGGGATTGCGGTCCATCCTATGCCAACGACTGTGAGCGCCACTGCTCTCGCGTGATCGCCCAGCGTTCGTGGTCACGCCAGCGGCCGCCGACCTTGAGATACCGCGGCGACAAGCCTTCGTATTGGAAACCGCAGCGCTCAGCGAGCGCGATCGAACCGAGATTGCCAGGCTGGATGTTTGCTTCCAACCGGTGGAGGCGGAGCCTCGTGAACGTCTCTCTCAGCAGAAGCCGCATCGCCTCGGTGAGGTAGCCACGGCCCGCGAACTGGGCGACTGCTCCGTAGCCGAGAAAGGCGCTCTGGAGCTTGCCCCGGACGATCTCGCTGATGTTCAGGAAGCCGACGATCGCATCGTCTTCCCGACGGCAGGCGAGGAAGTACGCATTGGTCTCCCGACGTGAGCGCTCGACATAGGCGTCGTACGCCTCTTCGCTCTGCGGCATCGAGAGCCAGGGCCGATGCAGCCTGCGGCTCGCGCGCATCCGAGCGACGAACTCCTCCGCGTCCTCCGGGGTGGGCGGGCGCAGCCGGACACGCGGTTGGCGAACCCTGGCCACCTCGTGAACGGTGCCAGCGGCGACGGATGGCTCCCGCACCGTCCACCGGACGAACTGTGTTAGATGCCGTCATGGCACAGGCGCAGCCGCCGCCGGGCTCAGAGCACACCGACGCCGCAGACGAACCGGCCCCGGTTTCGACCTCGCCGTCGGATCTCGACCAGATGCGGCGTACGTCGATGGCCGCGGAGCGCACCTGGCTGGCCTGGTGGCGGACCTCGCTGGGCGCCACCGCCGGGGCGCTCGCCGTCGGCCGGTTCGCCCCGGAACTGCTCGACGTCGCCGCGTGGCCGTACATCCTGCTCGGCTGCGGCTTCGCGTCGCTCGCGGTCGGGCTCTTGCTCGTCGGCGCACAACGGCAGCGCGAGTTGGAGCAGGCGCTGCGAACCGGCGACCACGTGCCGCTGCGGTTCCGCACCGTCGGGCTGTTCACCGTCGGCGGTGTCGCGCTCGCCGTGATGACGGTCGTGCTCGTGATCGCGCAGACCTGACGGCTAGCGCAGGGCGTCGATCGACGCGGTCGCGACGATCCCCTCGACGCTCCGCGCCAGCTGTGCGTCCAGGGTCACGAACGCGTCTGCCTGCAGCAGCGTGAGCGCGACGTACTCGGCGTCGTAGGTCGAGGCCCACCCCAGCTGATCGGCCACCTCCCAGGCCCGACGCCGGAGCACCGCGTCGCCGAGGAGCCTGATCGGCATCCGCCCGATCCGGGCGAGGCGCTCGCGCGCTACGTCTGCCGGAAGCTCGCCGCGCTGGACGGCCTCGTGAAGCAGCGACAGCGTCTGGGAGCGCAGCAGCGTCGGCGCCAGGAGCTCGTGTTCGCTCGCCACCTCGGTCCCGGTGCCCGCGAGCTCGAGCATGGTGCCTGCGTCGACGACGAACCTGGTCATCCTCCGGATCCTAGCCCGGAGTTCCGGTCGACAAGACCATTACGCGCTGGTAGGGTAA
Organism: uncultured Gaiellaceae bacterium; assembly: GCA_963705515.1. Classification (GTDB taxonomy): domain Bacteria; phylum Actinomycetota; class Thermoleophilia; order Gaiellales; family Gaiellaceae; genus Gaiellasilicea. Next base: position 333,920 of record CAVPJV010000001.1, on the reverse strand, counting down.
TAGTCGTGACGACCGAAACCTCCGATCCGGGCGTACCGCCGGACTACGACCCGTCGCACTTCCCGGCGTTCGCCGTCACGGTCGACGTGGTCATCCTGACGATGTCCGGCGGCCGGCTGCACGTCCTGCTCGTCCGCCGCGGAGTGCCGCCGTTCGAGGGAATGTGGGCGATCCCGGGCGGCTTCAAGCGCCCCGACGAGACGTTGGACGAGGCGGCGCAGCGCGAGCTGGCCGAGGAGACCGGAGTCGACGCCGCCAGCCTGCTCACCCAGTTCCGCGCCTACGGCGATCCCGGCCGCGACCCCCGGATGAACGTCGTCACGGTCGCGTATCTGGCCGTCCTCCCCTCGGTCGGCGGCGTCGTCGCGGGGACGGATGCGGCAGCTGCCGCCCTGCTACCGGTGTCCGACATCCTCGACGGCAAGCTCGAGCTCGCGTTCGACCACGGGCGGATCGTGCGCGACGCGGTCGAGCGCGTCCGCATCGACCTCGAGGTCAGGGGCATCGCGACGGCGTTCGTCGGCCCGACGTTCACCCTTGCCGAGCTGCGCGCCGTGTACGAAGCCGTCTGGGGCGTGGAGCTGGACAGCGCGAATTTCCGGCGCAGCCTCCTCTCGGACGCCGGCTGGGTGATTCCGACCGGGCGCCGCGCGCAGCCCGGGTCTTCGGGAGGCAAGCCGGCCGAGCTCTTCCGGGCCGGGCGGATGTGGAGGCACGGCGGGCCGATCCGCCAGCCGGAGCCGAGCGAGGCGCGCAAGGGACGGACGTGAGAGCAGTCGTCTACGACAGATACGGCCCGCCGGACGTCCTCCGGGTCGACGACGTCGAACGGCCGGTTCCCGAAGCGGACGAAGTGCTCGTCAGGATTCACGCCTCGACCGTGACGAGGACGGACTGCGGCTTTCGCAGCGCCGAGGTCTTCGTCTCCCGCTTCTTCACCGGGCTCCACCGGCCGAAACGGAAGATCCTCGGACTCGAATTCGCCGGCGAGGTCGACGCTGTCGGCGCAACCGTGACCGAGTTCGACGTCGGCGATCGCGTCTTCGGCGTTGCTGCGGGCGCGCATGCGGAGTTCGTCTGCGTGCGGGAGAGCGGCGCGCTCGAGCGCATGCCGGCGGGCACGAGCTTCGACGAGGCGGCGGCGGTGTGCGACGGTGCCAGCCTCGCCCTCGCGTGCCTGCGGAAGGCCGGTGACCTGAAAGCGCGAACCGTTCTCGTCTACGGCGCCTCCGGATCGGTCGGGACCGCAGGCGTCCAGCTCGCGAAGCACTTCGGCGCAGACGTCACGGCCGTGTGCGACACGAAGCACGTCGAGCTCGTGTACTCGCTCGGGGCCGACACGGTGGTCGACTACACGCGCGAGGACTTCACCCGGAACGGCGAGACGTACGACGTCATCTTCGACGCCGTCGGCAAGGAGTCGTTCAGGCGCTGCAGACACTCGTTGAATCCGGGAGGGACCTTCGTCGACACCGACCCAGGCTTCCTGTGGCACGTCCCGCTGCTGGCGCTGCTGACCCGGTGGATCGGAGACAAGCGGGTGGCGCTCGGGATCACGCGCTACACGAAGGCGGACGTCGTCCTGATCAAGGAGCTGCTCGAGGCGGGCACGTACCGGGCGGTGATCGATCGGTCCTATCCGCTCGACGAGATCGTCGCGGCGCACAGATATGTCGAGACGGGGCAGAAGACCGGCAACGTCGTCCTGACGGTGAGCTGAATGCCGCTCAGGCCGCCTCGCGCTCGAAGCCGTCGAGGATCAGGTCGAGGACGAGCTCGTACGCGCCCTTGCCCGTGCTTCCGAACCCCGCGACATGCTGCTGCGCGTGTTCGCGCAGATACGGGAGCTCATCCGGTCCGAACCGGCGAAAGAACTCCGCGGCCATCTCCTTCAGGTGCTCGGCGTCGACGATCCCGTGGCCGAGCTGCCAGAGCGTGAAGCCGAGGATGTGAGCGTCGAGGGCGTGGTAGGCGTGGTAGGTCACCTCGGGCGAGAAGCCGCCCTCGCGCAGCTGCTGGAGCATCCACTCGGCCCGCTCGACGGAGGCGGTCGAATTTCGGTCCGGCGAGAGCGCGAGGCTGCACGCCCAGGGATGGGAGGCGAGGACGTCGTGCGCCGAGATCGCATGCCGGCGCAGCGCCTCCTTCCAGTCCGCCGCCTGAGGCAGCTCGATCTCGCGCAGCACGAGGTCGGTGATCCCGTTCAGCAGGTCGTCCTTGTTGGCGACGTGGTTGTAGAGCGACATCGCCTCGACGCCGAGCTCCTGTCCGAGCCGGCGCATGCTCAGCGACTCGATCCCGTTCTCGTCCGCGAGGGCGACAGCGGCGCGGAGCACGCGCTCTCTCGTCAGGGGTGTTCGCTTCGGCTTCGGCATCTTGACAACCTTACGGTGTATGTGTAGCTTACAGCGTACACTTACAACGTACGTAACGGAGGCGAAGGAGATCCACCGATGAAAGCGATCGTGTGCAGCAGCTACGGGCGGCCGGATGTGCTCGAGCTGGCGGAGGTCGAGAAGCCCGCTCTCGCCGACGATCTCGTCCTCGTGAAGGTGCGTGCGGCCTCGGTCAACCCGGCGGACTGGTACGGCGTCGCCGGCCCGCTGATCGTGCGGCCCTCGACGGGCCTGTTCAAGCCGAGGAGCGACCGGACGGGCATCGACTTCTCCGGCACGGTCGAAGCGGTCGGCATGGACGTCACGCACGTCGCTCCCGGCGACGACGTGTTCGGGGCGAGGAGCGGTGCGCTCGCCGAGTACGTGACCGTGCGGGATGCCGTCGTCGCGAAGCCGCCGAACATCACGTTCGAGGAGGCCGCGGCCGTGCCGGTCGCAGCGATCACCGCCCTCCAGGGCCTGAGGGACAAGGGGCAGCTGCAGGCCGGCCAGCGGGTGCTGATCAACGGCGCGTCGGGAGGCGTCGGCACGTTCGCGATCCAGATCGCGAAGGCGCTCGGAGCGGAGGTGACGGCGGTCTGCAGCACCGGGAACGTCGAGCAGGCTCGCTCGCTCGGCGCCGACCACGTGATCGACTACACGCGCGAGGACTTCACCCGCAGCGACCGGCGCTACGACCTGCTCCTCGACGTCGCCGGGAGCAAGCCGTGGTCGCAGCTCAGGCGCGTGCTGACCCCGGACGCAATCGTCGTCATCGTCGGAGCGCAGAAGCGGCGGGTGTTCGGCCCGATCGGCCACATCGTCCGGCTGCGGCTGTCGTCGCTGCTGCGCGGCAGCCAGAAGGCGGTGTTCTTCATCGCCAGGACGAACCGGGCCGACATGGAGATCCTGCGAGAGCTGCTCGAGACCGGCAAGGTGAGGCCCGTGGTCGACCGGAAGTACGAGCTGGCCGACACCGCCGACGCGTTCCGCTACCTCGGCGAAGGGCACGCTCGCGGCAAGATCATCGTCACCGTGTAGCCGGCTCTGCCGAGACGTAGCGGGCGCGGAGGGTCGCCGCCAGCGTCTTGTGAGCCGTCCCCGAGCCGATCACCGCCGAGCGCGCCGGGTCGATGCCCTGCTTGCGGGCGAATGCGAGCGCGAGACCGGGCAGGGGCGGCCGGCACCAGCAGGTCGGCGGGCCGGCGGGGTGTGGGCAGAGCGCGGTCTGCACGGGCCCGGAGACCATCGCGGCGACACAGGCCGCCGCGGCGTCGAGAGCAGTCGCGTCGTCGTCCGGATTCCAGTCGTAGACGAGATGCGGCGCCTCCGGAGCGCCCTGCGCGAGCGCGTCCTCCCACCCGGGCTCCGTCATCGCCCGGGCCGCGACGAAGACGCCGGCTCGGCCGGACGACGGCGCCCGGACGAACGGCATGTGCTCGATGCCGGCGAAGCCCTCGTCCTCGGAGGGCGGCTCCAGCTCGCGGAACGCGCGCATCTGGGACGTGGGCGCAAGCATCCCCGGCTCCTTCCTCAGCTCCCAGAGCTGTGCGGGAGTCGGCAGCGACCCGAAGCGATCGAGCAGGCGCCCGACCAGATTGACCTGCGCCTGGGCCAGCGGCGTCTCGAGCCAGACGCAGCGGGCCGGGATTCCGTGGCGGGCCGCGACCTCGATCACCTCGTTCCGCGACGCGCGCGTGAGGTAGGTGTTGTCGAGCACGACTCGCTTCCCACCCGCTGCAAGCTCCTCGTCGAGGACGGCGGCGAGCCCGCGCAGCGACCCGCCGCGCTCGTCGCGGTTCAACCGCGCGTAGCCGCGAGTGGTGTACTCGGCGGCGACACGGCTCTTCCCGGCGCCGGGGACGCCCATCACGAGCACGACCTCCGCGTCGGTCTGGGCCGGCGCCGCCGAGCGACGCCGACGGACGGGCGCAGGCGCCGGTGCCACGGCGGCGACCCGCGCCGCCGAGCGCGCGGTCTCGGGTCGTCGCGCCCCGGGGATCGGGACGATGACCGGCGAGAGGCGCAAGAGCCACGCGAGCGTCTCCTCCGCGTCGACGCGTCCGGCGCGCTTCGGCCCGCCGAGCGGCGAGTGCGCGAGCAACGCGATCCCGAGCTCCTCGCAGCGCTCGACGATCCCGCCGCGGAGAGCTCGGTCGTCGAACGGCGAGAGCGCCACCTGGACTGCCGCGACCGGAGCGAGCTCGAGCGCCTGGTCGAGCTGGGTGCGGCTGACGTTCGCAAGCCCGACCCGCCGCACGAGGCCTTCGTCCGCGAGCCGCGCCAGCGCGCGTACCGACGTCCTCAACAGCGTCCGCGGGTCGGGTGCGTGCAGGAGGTAGAGGTCGATCGGAACGCCGTCGAGCGCGGCGAGGCTCGCCTCGCAGTCGGCACGGATCGCCTTCGCGCGACCATCCGCCACCCAGGCGCCACCCGGGCGTGACATGCCGCCCTTGGTCACGATCCGGGCGGACGCCGCCGCGCCGCAGCTGCGCAGTGCGCGCGCGAGCAGCTCCTCGTTGTCCTCGTACGCACGCGCCGTGTCGAAGACGGTTATCCCCGCCTCGGCGGCGGCCGCGATCGTCTCGAGCGCCGACTCGGCCGGCAGCCGCATGCAGCCGAGGCCGATCCGCAGCTCCGACGGATCGAGCCAGGGGGTGGTCACGCCGACGGATGCAGGAACGGCACGGATCCCTGCCAGCCGGAGCGCAGAACCTCGACGAGGGATGGCGGTGTGATCAGCACGGCGTCTCCCCCGGCTCGCGGACGGCGCTCGGCGTAGCCGGACGGCGTCCAGCGGCGCAGCCCGGCGCCGAGCACGAGCCACGGCTCGTCCTGGTCCAGCACGAACGCACCGTCCGGAAGCTCCCGCAACCGGGCTTGATGCAGCCGGCGCCGGCGTGATCCGTCGAGCCGCTCCGCCTGAAGGCGCTCGTCGATCTCGTCGGCCCGCGCGCCGACGATCGCGACGAAGCGGTCGTAGTCCTCGCGTCGGCAGAGCGCGCAGGGCCGGTGACCGGCGGCGAGCGCCGTCGCCTCGTCGAGGAAGAAGAGCTCGGTGAAGCGGCCCGGCTGCAGCAGCTGCGTCCGCTTCCAGTCCTTGAACTCGAGCCTGCACGCGATCCAGCGCTTCACCGCGAAGGTGCGCCGGATCCGTCCGTTCTCGTCGTGCAGGCAGCCCCGGTTTCCGTAGACGAGGCCGCGGGCCGGATCGGCGATCAGCTCTCCGAGCGGGGTGACGCGGTTCTGCAGCGGCATCGTCCCGAAACACTAGAGGTGCTCGTAGTCCCCATGAAATCGGGGTTTTCCCGCACGAGCGCTACGGACGGGAGCGGATGCCGCGGCGCGCCCACCGCCCGATCATTCGCCGTATTCATCGACCAGAGGAGAACCCGTGAGAAATCATCGAATCGGAAGCGCCGCAGCCGGCGTGATCGCTATGGCGGCCCTCGCGGCCGGAGCGGGAGCAGCAGTGAACTCGGCCGGCACGGCAACGGCCATCCCCTTCACAGCCAAGTACGCCGGCACCGCCGTCGTCAGGATCGACGGCAACGTCGCCGACATCACGGCGAACGGCGTGGGCAAGGGGACGCTGCTCGGCGTGAGCAAGATCACCGGGAAGGGCAAGGGCGACTCGTCCGTGCAGCCGTGCGTCCCCTTCGTCGGCACCGGCACCTTGATCGGCACGGGGAGGACCAAGCTCGCCTTCAAGGTCGTCCCGCCTTCGAGCGGTTGCGGCGACGAGGCCGGCCAGGTCTTCAGCATCAACGCCCGGGCCACGGTCATCAAGGGCTACGGCAAGCTCGCGAACGCCCGCGGCAAGCTCAAGATCACCGGCGTCTACGACCGGGGCAAGGGCACGTTCACGGCCAAGTTCGCCGGAACGCTGACCAAGTAGCTCAGGCCAATCGAGCACAAAGGAGCACCATGAAGACACTTCTGATCCTGATCACCGCGATCGCCGCCACAGCGGCGCTCCCGGCGGTCGCAAACGCGCAGGAGACACCGTTTCCGTCGCCGAAGGTGCAAGAGGTCTTCGTCGCCGCCCAAACGGTGACGGCCCAGCGCGCGGTGATCACCCAGATCGCGCCCGGCGCGACCGTCGTGTTCCGCGCGTACGCGGTCGACCCCAAGACCCGGAACGTCATCGCCGCGAAGGACGTCAAGTACTTCTACGTCAAGATCCCGGGCCAGCCGAACGTCAAGCTGAGCCACAACGCGCAGGCTCCCGGCGCGAGCCCACGAATGCCGTGGTCGGGCGCGTGGACCGTCCCAGCCGCGTATCCGCTCGGACAGGTCGACTTCAAGATCCTGATCACGCTCCAGGCGAAGCGCCGCGGCCAGTTCGTGCAGATGCCGGTCTCCTCGTCGCAGCTGACCGTGACGGGGACGACCACCACGAGCTACACGGCACCGGTCGTCGCCAGCCCGGCCGTGCCGGCTGCGGGAAAGCTCGACGTCGGCCTCTACGTCGACAGCGTCAACGGCACCCGCCCGGCCGGCACCACGCCGCGACCGGTGGGCTGCACGCAGACCAACGTGTTCAAGCGGGGCGAGCAGTTCGTGCTGCGCGCGTGGGGCTCGGAGATGGCGACGGGCGACGTCCTGTCGACGGAGAACGTCGACACGGCCACGTTCACGGTGCCCGGCGTCGCCCCGGTCGTCCTCAACTGGGGCGCGCACGGTGCGACGTCCAACCGCGCCTGGTTCTGGACGAACGCCTGGAACATCCCGACCACCTTCCCGCTCGGTGACACGACGATTCGCGTCACCTTCACGCTCGACAGCGGCAAGGTCGGGGCCTTCGACTACGTCATCACGATCATCCCCTAGAAGCCGAGCAGAGAAAGGGACCACCACCATGATCACCACCACTCACTCGGCTTTCGGCAAGAGGATCGCTGTCGGCACGCTAGCCGCGCTGTCGCTGCTCGTGCTGCCGGCAGTCGCCCTCGCGGAGCCCGGCTCCGTCGCCGCGCCGGCGATCCCGGGCGTCGCCACTCTCCCCGGGCCGGTCGTCGATCCCGGCAAGCCCGCCGCGGAGATGAAGCTGCTGAAGACGACTCCCGATGTCGCCCTGGCCGGCACCGGGATCACCATCGTCGGGAGCGGCCTGCCCGCCGACAAGGACGTCACCCTGACGTGGGGCACGGCCAACGTCGACTGGATGCTCGACGCACGAGCCGACAGCGTCGACTACCTCGGCCGCAAGGCGACGAAGTTCGCCGTGCAACTGGCCAGGACGCACACCAGTGCGAGCGGCGCGTTCAGCGTCAAGCTCAAGGCTCCGCAGGACTTCGGCGGTCTCCACGACATCTACGCGGTCGTCGACGGGGTCCAGGTCGCGAAGGGCGGCTTCCTGATCGCCCGCTCGGCGTCGATGAGCCCGAAGAAGGGCCCGATCGGGACGATGATCACGATCACGTACAAGGGCCTGGGCTCGTCGCTGTACGAGGGCGGCGGGGCGCTGCTGTACGACAACAAGTACGTCGGCGCCGTGATGGCGAACTGGACGCGCGGTGTGGCGAAGGTGCACGTCCGGGCCAGCGGCCCGGTCGGCAAGCACACGCTCGACATCGCCGACGCGATCAGCTTCAAGTACCTCAACATCGAGCAGTCGCCGATCCCGTGGGGGACGGGCTTCAAGTTCACCTTCAACGTCACGGCAGACAACGGGCGCCCGGCGCCGAGAATCGACTGGCCGGCGAAGGTCGCGCCGACTCTGGCCACACGGACGACGCTCGCCACGGCCGGACTCAGCGCCGGCACGAGCGCGACGGCCAACCTCACGTCTGCCGCCGGTGCGGTGATGACGAAGGTCGGTGTCACGGCCACGGGCCTGACACCCGGTGCGCCGGTCGAGCTCCAGTGGGCGACCGTCGTCGGCAATCGCGTCAACTGCACGGGCACGTGCTGGAGCTTCGTCTCGATCCCACTCGGCAAGGCGACAGCGTCGGCGGGCGGCACCGTCAGCTCGCAGATCCAGGTGCCGGACGGCCTGGGCGGCTGGCACGTCGTCCAGGTCCTGCAGGCCGGCCAGGTGAAGGCGCAGGTGCCGTACTTCGTGAAGCGGAGCTTCGTCGGCAACGGCGTCTCGTCGCTGAAGCTGAAGCGCGGCCAGCCCTTCACGATCCACCTGAAGGGCGTCGGCTGGACTCAGCTCGACAACACGATCGCGGTCACATACGACAACAGCTACGTCGGCTACGGCTGCGGGTTCAACTCCAACGGCGACGTCGTGATGAACATGATCGCCACCGGTGCCCGCGGCACCCACCTGATCGACATGTACCCGCTGCTGTACACGCAGCAGCCGTCCTATGCGAACACGCCGTACGGCATGGTCCCCGTTCTCACCTACGAACGGGACGCCCCGGGCCTCGCGCTCGGCTACGAGCTGGCGGCGATGCGCTTGGCGATCACCATCGTCAACTAAGGGTGGTCCCGGGCTGAGGGAGGGGCGCTGACCGCGTCCCTCCCTCACGCCTCCTTCGGACGACGCGGCGACGGCTCGACCCGCAGCACACGTGCGACCGAGACCGGCAGCCACCAGTTGTAGCCGCGCAGTACCGCCATCAGCGCGGGAACGAGGATGCTCCGAACGAGCGTCGCGTCGAGGACGACGCCGAGCGCGAGTGCGAGACCGAGCTGCCTCAGGCCGGTCACCGAACCGGCCAGGAAGCCGCAGAACGCGGCCGCCATGATCAGCGCGGCCGCCGTCACGATCCGGCCGGTGCGCTCGAGCCCGACCGCGACCGCGCGCGCGTTATCGCCCGTCTCGTCCCAGACCTCGCGCATGCGGGTGACGACGAAGACCTCGTAGTCCATCGAGAGCCCGAAGAGGACGGCGAACAGGAAGATCGGGATCCAGCCCTCGATCTGACCGCCCTGGTCGACGCCGAGCGCGTCTGCGGTCGTGTCCCACCGGCACGCGGCCACCAGCAGCCCGTAGACGGCTACCGTCGTCAGCAGGTTCAGCAGCACGGCCTTCAACGGCAGCAGGAGCGAGCGGAACGCCCGCAGGAGGACGACGTAGGTGAGGACGAGGATGCAGAGCACGAGCCACGGGAAGGCGCCGTACGCCCGGTCGAGAAAGTCGACTCCCTGCGGCGGTGCGCCGCCGGCGTAGGTTCGCGTGCCCGCGGGGAACGCAGCGGCGGGGACGAGCGATCGGCGGAGCCTCGCGACGAAGTCGCGGCTCTCCTTCTCCCCGTACTCGTGCCGTCCGGCGACGATCACGCGGGCGTAACGGCGCGTGCGGTCGACATAGGGCGGCTCTCGCCCACTGGCGACGATCAGCGCCTCCGGGTCGAGTACGAGCCGGTCGCCCAGGCGGTCGACCGCGGCGCGGACAGCCGCATCACCCGCGCGGCCCGGAGCGCCGGTGTCGATGAGCACGTGCGTGGGGGTGACGGCGCCCGCGCCGACGCCGTCGCGGAGGAGCCGGAGCCCGACCGTCGACGGCTGCGTGCGCTCGAGGCTCGAGAAGGAGCCGGGGCTCAGCTCGATGAGAAGCGCCGGAGCCGCCGCCGCGAGAAGGACGGCCGTTCCGGCAGAGAGGAAGACGACCGGGCGCCGCATGATCACGCGTGCGAGCCGCGCCCAGGGGCCGTCGTCGAGACGGGCGGCGGGAGCGTCAGGGGCGAGCCGGCGCCCGAGCAACGAGAGCAGCGCCGGCTGCAGCGTCAGAGCCGCCGCGATCGACACGAGCGGGATCAACAGACCCCCGAGGCCCATCGAGCGAATGAAAGGCACCGGCATGAAGAGCAGGACGGCCAATCCGGCGGCCACGGCCAGGCCGGAGAAGACCACGGACCGACCGGCGGTCGCCATCGTGCGGCCGATTGCATCCGGCACCGTGAGCCCCAGGCCGATCTCCTCGCGGAAGCGGTGGACGATGAGCAGCGAGTAGTCGATCGCGAGCGCGAGCCCGATCAACTCGACCAGGTTCGTCACGTACGCGACCATCGAGAGCGAGTGGGCGACCGCCCAGACGATGACGAGCGTGCCGCCGATCGTGCACGCCGCGAAGACGAACGGAATCGCAACCGCCAGCGAAACGCCGAACACGGCGACCAGCACGAGCAGAGCGACGGTGAGCGCGATCGCCTGACCTCGTCGAAGATCCCCTGAGAAGACGCGGTCGAGGTCGCGCTGGATCGCCGGCTGCCCGGTGACGTAGGCGGGCGAGCCGCCTGTTGCCCGGAGCGAGCGGCGGACTTCGTCCGTGTACCGCTTGGCGTGCTGCAGGTCGAGTGACGTCTCGACGTTGGCCCAGAGGACGCCGCCGCCGGATCGGAGCGTGCCCGGGTGGCCCGTCGGGACCGCCCGGGCAGCGAGCTTGATGCGGCGGCGCGCGGTCTCGCGCTCGGCGCGGTCGGAGGGCCGAGCGACGTCGAAGACGACGACGAAGGCTCCGTCGGCACGTTCGCCGAAGCTGCGCGCGAGGATGGCCGACGCGCGTTCGGAGTCCGTGCCGGGGACGGCGAACGAGTCCGCGAGGAGAGGAGCCAGCTGCGACACCGCCCAGCCGCCGGCGAGGAGCGCGGCCAGCCAGACCAGCAGCACGAGCACCCGGTAGCGGAGGACGACGCGGGTCCAACGCTCGGGCACCTTCGCAGCCTACCGCGGCCGAAATCGGTAGTTCTCCGAATCACATCCCCGCCCGAAGCCCGATACTGAGGTCGTGAAGAGGCTCGCGCTCGTCCTGCTCGCTGCATTCGCGCTGATCGCTGCGCCTGCAGGCGCAGCAGTCGCGGCCTCGCCGTCGCTGCGGACGGCGCTCGTCCACACCCTGCGCGGTTGTCACGTCTGGGCGATCGCGGGCAAGCCCCGTGGCGCGTCCGCCTCCGTCGTCGTCGCACGGGGCACGCGGATGGCGATCAGGATCTCGTGCCCGATGGACTTCGAGCTCACGCAGGTTCGCGGGCCGGCCCTCCCGCTCGGCGCGAGCACCTTCCAGGCCGGAACGACCCGCTACGTCGTCTTCCGCAGGCCAGGGACGTACAAGCTCCGTGCCCGCAACCTCCAGACCCCCGAGGAGGCTGGACTGCAGACGCTCGGTGCCGACAACACGCCGATCCTGACGATCGTGGCGCGCTGACCGTAGAGTCAGCGCATGGCCGCCGACACGAGCCTGCGCGAGATCACGAAGGAGACGGTTCGGCTCGTCACCGGGCTCGACGTCGGTCCCGACCAGGGCGGATTAGTCGCGCCGAACAGCGTCTCGATCGCAGAGGCCCACTTCGAGCCGAAGGCGTGGTTCCGGGCGATCTACTTCGGCGAGGAGCCCGCCGGCTTCGCGATGGTCTGGCGCGATCCCGATGAGCGTCTCTTCTACATCTGGCGCTTCATGGTCGACGCCGGCTTCCAGGGGAAGGGCGTCGGCCGGCGGGCGCTCGAGCTGCTGCTCGAGGAGGCGCGGGCCGACGGCGTCAGCGAGGTGACGCTGAGCGTCGTTCCCGGCCCCCACTCGGCGCTCCCCTTCTACGAGCGCTGCGGCTTCGAGGCGACCGGTGAGATGCACGGCGACGAGGCGGAGATGAAGCTGACCCTGTCCTAGACGGCGAAAGGCCCGCAGCCGCGAGCCTTTCGCATCCTTGGTAGAGCCGGAACTACTTGAGGGCGTTGTCGAACGCGTTCGCGGCGATCGAGGTCAGGTTGCCCGCGTAGTCGTTGTTGTCGGAGTTCGTGGCGATGTAGACCTGCGTGTCGCCGGGGAAGACCATGGCGAGCGTCTTGCAGCCGCCGATCGTCCCCGGGAAGGGGGGACAGCCGCCGTTCTTCCAGTGGTAGGCGCCGGCGGAGCCGTTCCAGGCGCTGTCGAAGCCGAGCCGGTTCGACGCGGAGCCCTTCATCATCTCGACGAGTCCCTTCGGGATGATCAGGCCGCGGTCGAGGGCGCTGAGGAACCGGATGTAGTCGAGCACAGAGATCGTCAGCTTCCCGCTCCCGGCCCGCATGAAGAAGTCCTGGCGGGGCTTGTCGCCCTTGAGCTGCCGGTTGTCCTCGTCGTAGTTGTACGAGAAGTCGCCGGAGGGGTAGAAGCTGGCGTCCGCGCCGACCGGATCGAGGATCTCGCCGAAGACGTAGCGGACGAACTTCTCCGACACCTTCCGATTCAGGACGCCGCTCGTGTTCTTGCACTTGAAGAGCTCGAACTCGCCCATCGTGCCGGCGCGGTCGACGACCATCGGCACGAGGAAGCGGAGCAGGTCATAGGCGTGCGTGTTGTAGGTGTACGCCTTCGTCGCGATCCGGCCCTTCTTGATCATGTCGAGCAGGCACTTGTAGCCGTCGCCGAAGTTGCAGGCCGAACCCGCCTGCGGCAGCCCGCTCGTGTGGCTGAGGATCTGGCGGAACGTCAGCGTCGCCACGTCCTTGCCCCGCTCCCAACAGGAGGGGAGATACGGAGCGACCTTCGTGTCGACGGTGAGGCCGCGGTCGTAGAGCGCCTTGATGATCGCGGTCGCGTTGATCGTCTTCGCGGTGCTGGCGGTCTGCGCCTGCGTGTGCGTCGTAAACGGAAGCCTGCCGCCGTCCTGGCTCAGCCGGCGGTCGCCGCCTGCACCGGAGCGAAGGATGGCGCCGTTGTGAGCGATCGCGTAGGCGTAGCCGACGACGTTCGCGCCGCCGCCCCACGTCTTCGATGCGATCTCGCTCGCGAAGCCGTCCCAGTCGATCGTGTACTCGGGCACGAGCGAGCGCGTCCGGTCGATGCCGGTCTGCTCGACGAGGAGCTCACGCTTGGCGCCGATGAAGGCCGCGCCCCAGCCGCCGGTCCTGTGCTCGAGCCCCTTCGGGACGTCGACGTAGCTGCCGCCGACGCTGGTGCCGGACGTGCGGCTGCCGATGAAGACCGTCACCCAGCCGGGTCGCTCCTCCGGCTGCGCTGCCCGCTCGGCCACGCCGACCACATCGGCTCCGGCCTCGCGGAAGTAGTGCCAGCTCGCGTCGTCACCGACGAACGCGCCGTCGAGATCGTTCTGCTTCGTCGCCTGGAAGCCGGCCGCCTGCCGGTTCGGCCACGGGATTCCGTTCGGCGAGATCGCCGTGAAGACGTCGGGATCGAGGTCGCCGCCGCCGGCGCGGACGATCCGGTTGCCGAGCTGCGACCAGCGCAGCTGGATCGTGCCCTTTGTCGTGCGGTCGCCCTTGGGCACGTCCCACCAGGAGGCGGAGATGACGTCGCCCGTGACCGTCCCCTTGAGGACGTAGGCGTAGTGCTTGCCGGGATGCTCGCCGAACCCGTAGACGGTGTTGCCCTGTTGGCGCAGGTAGAGCGCGCTGCCGTCCTCGCCGCGGTAGATCTTCGTCAGCAGCTCGACGAGATAGACCGGGACCGGCGAGGTCGTGGGCGCCGGCGCCGCCGCCGCCGCGCCCGCGAGCGAGGCGGCGAGGGTGAGCGCCGAGAGAATGGAGATGAGAGTCGTGCGGAGCATCGGTGACCTCCTCGGGTCGTTGGATGCCCGTACAACCCGCGAGCCGCCGGTTCCTTACGGCCGCGTCAGCAGGTACTCGCGATCGAGCGTGCGTTGTTGCGCTCGTTCGACTCGGTGACCGCCTCACCGCGATCGGCGATCGCCGTGATCGTGCCGACGCGGCAGATCGACCAGGCGCGGGTGACGCTCTGGCCGGCCGCGAGGCCGGGGATCGTGAAGGTGCCGATCAGCGTCACGCTGACGACGAACGGGCCCGCGGCGGCCGTCCCCGTGTTCGTGACGACGAACGAGCTCTTCGTGAGCACCGAGACAATCAGGTCGGGAAGCGGCGGCGGTGGCGGCGGCGCGACCGTCCAGGCATGCGTGGCCGGGGCGCCCGTGTTGCCGGCCGCGTCGGTCGCGCGCACCGCGAACGAGTGCGCGCCGACGACGAGCCCGCTGTACGGGTGCGGGCTCGCGCAGGCGGCGTACGGTCCGCCGTCCAGCGAGCAGGCGAACGTCGACCCGCTCTCGGAGGCCGTGAACTGGAAGCTCGCGTCGGAGCCGGCCGTCGTCGCGGAGACAATGCTCGTCGTCGGCGGAATCGTGTCGGGCGGCGGCAGAACCGTCCAGCGGGCGGAGGCCGGCGCGCCCGTGTTGCCGGCGCGGTCTCGCGCCCGGACGGCGAAATCGTGCGGACCGATTGCGAGGCCCTGGAGCGTCCGCGGCGGTGCGCACGGCCCGTACGCACCGCCGTCGATCCGGCAGGCGAAGCTCACGTCGGGCTCGCTCGCGCGGAAAGAGAATGCCGCGGTCGTCGCGGCCGTCTGAGCCGGAGGTTGGCTCACGAGCGTGACCGTCGGCGCGAGCGTGTCGCGCTGCGTGGTCGTGACGGTCGTCGACGGCGACGGCGCGGCGCGGGCGGTGCGGGAGCGGGAGCCGTCGTCGCTTTCGGTTCGGGCGCAGTCGTCGGCGTGGGAGCCGTAGTGGCGGTCGACGTCCCTTCGGCCGTGGTCGCGGGCTCGGTCGCCGAGGTTGCCGGCCGAGCCGGTGCGGGCCGTGCCGCCCGCCGCGTGGTGCGCGGCGGCGGCGGCGCGACCGTCGTGGCCGGCGCCGTTGTCGAGGTGGCGCGCGAGACGGTCTTGACGGCCACCACGACCGGATCGCCGCCGCTGAGCACGAGCGCTGCGCCGACGCCGCCGCCGCCGAGCACGAACAGGGCGACGACCGCGGCGACAGCGGCGCCCCAGCGGCCAAGGCGCCAGCGGGCGCCCTCCCAGTAGCGAACCGCCGTCAGCTCGGCGTCGATCCGCTTGCGCAGCTCGTCCGCCGCGAAGAGCCACGGCGGGAGCACGCGGTACCGCCGCTGCGCCTCGCGCATCGAGTCGAGCGCGTCCTGGCAGACACGGCAACCCTCCAGGTGTGCGAGCGTCTCGTCGAGCTGCGGCCCGCGCAGCTGTCCGTCGAGGTGCCGGCTCAGCAGCGGCAGGTAGCGGCGGCACTCCTCCGGCAGCCGTTCCGGATCGACCTGGGCGAGTCGCAGCTCGGTGCGGAGGCTGTCGCGCGCACGCGAGATCAGCTGCGCGACCGCGTTCTCCTTGAGGCCGACGATCACCCCGATCTCGGCGTAGCTCTTGTCCTCGAGCTCGCGCAGTGCGAGCACGAGGCGCTGGCGCGGCGCCAGCTGCGCGTTGGCGGTCCGCACCTCCTCCTGCTGGCGGTGCAGGAGCGTGCTGCGCTCCGGGTCGTCGTCGATCGGCGCCGGCACGGCCGGCTCGGGTACCTCGGCGACGGGCTCGGCGCGGCGGCCGCGCTCGACCGACTTGAGGAAGAGGTTGCGCAGCGTCGTGAACAGGTACGGCCCGAGGTCGACGGTGTCCGGATCGAGCCGGTCGAGCCGTGGCAGCGCCCGGACGAAGGTCTCCTGGACGAGGTCGTCCGCGTCGTGCGAGTTGCCGGTCAGCCGGTAGGCGAACCCGCGCAGCCGCGTGCCGTACTCGTCGTACAGCTCCTCCCAGGCAGTCCGGTCGCGTTCCCGGAGCCGTCGGACGAGAACGGCGTCAGCTCGCGGCGGCGCCGTCGCCATGACCCGAGTCTAGGACGCCGCGGGCGCTGAGAAAAGCAGCGAACTCAGCCTGTCGGGCGAGGTACTGCTCCAGGCGGGCGAGGCCCTCCTGCGCCCAGTCGCGGAGCCAGAGCTCGTCGACGGGGTGGAATTCGGTGTGGGTGTTGTGATCGCTCATGCCCGTACAACCCGGCACGCGCGGATTCCTTACGCCGACCGAGGGATGCGGGTCGTCGTCTTTTACGCCTACTCTGATAGGTCGGTGTCGACCCAGCCCACAACCGAGCTGCGCCCGAGCACGGCCTCCCCGACCCTCGAGGTCGTCTGGCAGGACGACGCGACGGCGATTGTCCTGGCGCGCGGCGCGGACGGATCGCTCTCCGCGGGCGACCTGCGCGCGGGCATGCCTGCGATCGCCGATCTGCCGCTGGCGGGCCGCGGGATCGCCGCGCGCCGCCTCGACCCGGCGCAGCTCGTCACGCTCGCCGGGTCGCCGCCGGCAGGCCTCGAGCTCGGCGCGAGCGCCCGCGCGATCTTCGCGGTCGTCGAGCTGGCGCGGCGCTCCGTCGCCGAAGGGCTCGTCCATCCCTTCCTCGAGCACGGTGAGGGCTGGTGGCACGCGTTCTGGGGCGCCACCCTCGACGAGGGCGTCCAGAGTGCGCTGGCCGCGATCGCGGCCGCGCTCCCCGCTGTC
The DNA here is from genome assembly GCA_963705515.1 of uncultured Gaiellaceae bacterium. GTDB lineage: Bacteria > Actinomycetota > Thermoleophilia > Gaiellales > Gaiellaceae > Gaiellasilicea. Next base: position 317,366 of record CAVPJV010000001.1, on the reverse strand, counting down.
GGCGCCGGCGCCTTCGACGGCGACCGCGACGCGGCCGTGCACGACCTCTACCCCGTCCTCGTCGACCAGATCGCGCGCGACCGTCTCCGCGCCGAGCGGCGTGCGGCTCGGCGCCGTCGAAGGCCGGCCGCGCGAACGCGCTCGACCACTTCCTCGAGGGCCTGACGGCGCCCGACTCCGTGCTGCCGCGCCACTCCGGCCTCGGCGCGCTCGAGCGCAGGCTCTCCGAGTGGGTCGACGCGGGGCTCGAGACCAGCGACTCGAACGCGCCGTGGCGGCTCGGCCTCCACCTCGACGAGCGCCCCTCCGTCGGCCCCGGGGACGAGCCGCGGCTCGTGCTCGAGCTGTGGCTGCAGGCGGCTGACGATCCCGACGCTCGGCCTGCCCGCATCGCTGCTCTGGGACCGGCGACGACGACGTCTTCGCGTTCCTGCGCGCCGGCGATCCACGCCGTGACCTGCTCCGGCAGCCTGAGCGAGCTCGAGCCGGTGCTCGCCGAGCGTCGGGATCGAGTTCGACGCCGCCGAGCCGGCCGAGGCGGAGCTCGACGACGGACGCAGGTGCGCCTCTTCCTCCGCGAGGCGATGCCGCGGCTCGAGGAGCGCGGCGTCCCGGTGCTGCTGCCGGCGTCTGGCTGCGCTCGCCGAGCACGCTCCGGGTCAACCTGACGGCGACGAGCACGCCGCGCGCCCGCTCGAGCGGGCTGCTCTCGCCGAACGAGCTCGCGCCGTTCGACTGGCAGCTCGCGGTCGGCGACACCGAGCTCACCGACGAGGAGCTCGCCGAGCTCGCCGCCGCGAAGGAGCCGTTCATCCGCATCGGCGGCCGCTGGCACGCGCTTCGCCGCTCGGACGTCGAGCGGGCGCTGCGCTTCCTCGAGCGCCGCCGTGCGGGCGTCGGCATCGTCGACCTCGTCCGCGCCGTCTCCGGGCTCGAGACCGACGAAGCGGGCGTCGAGCTCGGCGAGGTCACGCTCGACGAGTCGCTCTCGTCGCCTGCTCGCAGGCGGGCGAGCGCCGCTTCCGCGCGCTGCCGACGCCGGCGGCGATGCGCCATCCGCTCTTCCCGTTCCAGGAGCGCGGCCACGGCTGGCTGCGGCTGCTCGGCGACCTCGGTGTCGGCGCGATCCTCGCCGACGACATGGGCCTCGGCAAGACGGTGCAGGCGATCGCGATGCTCGCCTCCGAGCGGGAGGACGTCGGCGACGAGACGCTCGGCCCGACGCTCGTCGTCTGCCCGATGAGCGTGGTCAAGCAGTGGGGCGCCGGAGATCGCACCGCTTCGCGCCGTCGCTCCGCGTGCACCTCCACCACGGCGGCGACCGGCTCGCCGGCGCCGCGAGCTCGCGCTCGCGGCGCATGGCCAGCGACGTCGTCGTCACCTCGTACGACATCGCCACCCGGGACGCCGACGCGCTCGCCGCGATCGCCTGGGACCGGCTGCTGCTCGACGAGGCGCAGGACGTGAAGAACCCGGCGACGAAGCGCGCGCGCGCCCTGCGCCGGCTGCCGGCGCGCCGCAAGGCTCGCGATGACCGGCACGCCGATCGAGAACCGGCTCGGCGAGCTCTGGGCGATCATGGACATCGTCAACCCGGGCCTGCTCGGCTCGCGCGAGCGGTTCGAGCGCGCGTTCGCGCGGCCGATCGAGCAGTTCGGCGACGAGCGGGCGCTGGCGCGGCTGCGCGCGATCGTGCAGCCGTTCGTCCTCCGCCGGGCGAAGGACTCGCCGGAGATCGAGCTCGAGCTGCCGCCGATCACGATCGAGAAGGACTACTGCCGGCTCACGGTCGAGCAGGCGAGCCTCTATCGCGCGACGGTCGACCGCTGGATGCCGCGCGTCGAGGCGCACGAGCGACCGCTTCGGCCGCCGCGGCGCCGTGCTCGCGATGCTCGGCCAGCTGAAGCAGGTCTGCAACCACCCGGAGATGGTGCTCGACGACGGGTCGCCCGCTCGACGGCCGCTCCGGCAAGCTCGAGCGCCTCGTCGAGCTGCTCGACGACGTGCCGCCCGGCGACAAGTCGCTCGTCTTCACGCAGTACCCCGGCTTCGACCGGCTCGTCGCCGCACCTCGAGGAGCGGCTCGGCCGCAGCGTCGGCTTCTTCCACGGCCGCCTGAACGCGCGGCAGCGCGACGAGCTGCTGACCGCCTTCGCGCCGCGAGGACGGCCCGTCGGTGCTCGTGATCTCGATCCGGGCGGGCGGCCGCGGCCTCAACCTGCCCGCCGCGAACCACGTCTTCCACTTCGACCGCTGGTGGAACCCGGCGGTCGAGCAGCAGGCGACCGACCGCGCGTACCGCTTCGGCCAGCGCAAGCACGTCTTCGTCCACAGCCTGATCTGCAGCGGCACGCTCGAGGAGCGGATCGACCAGCTGCTCGACTCGAAGCGCGAGCTGGCCGAGAAGGTGATCGCCGGCCGCGCCGAGGACTGGCTCGGCGACCTCGACCTCGGCACGATCCGCGCGGCCGTCGAGCTGTCGGTCGACGCGGTCGAGGAGGAGCGGCATGAGCGTCCTCGACGACGGCCGCCCGCTCGCGGTCGCGACGGAGCGGGAGCGGATCGGCCAGGGGCCGTGGTCACGCCTGCTTCGCGACGGCGGTCGTCGGCGACGAGGGCTCGTCGAGCGCGGAGCGCGGTCGCGCGCTCGCGCGCGCCGGCAGCGTGCACACCGTCGCCGTGACCGAGGGCGTCGTCAGCGGCCGGATCGAGGACGACGGCGCGGAGCACGTCGCTGAGATCGCGGCCGACCCCGTCCCGCCGCGGATCTGGGCCGCTGTCACCCGCTCGGCCCGCGGCAACCCGCAGGTCGAGGCGGCCGTCGCAGGGCGCTCGCAGTCGGTTCAGCTCGAGCACGTGATGGCGGTCGACTGGGAGGAGCCGCTCGTCCCGCCGACACGATCTCTCCGGCGCACCTGCAGCTGCGGCCGGCCGGGCATGTGTGCGCACCTCGCGGCACTCGCCTACGTACTCGCCGACAGGATCGACCGCGAGCCGAAGCTGCTGCTGCAGTGGCGTGGCTGCACCGAGGCCACCGATCAGGTCGAGCCGCCCGCCGAGCCCGAGCCGATCGTCGCCAGCGACGAGATCTGGGAAGCTGGGCCGCCGCCCGAGCTGGGCCCCCCGCGTCCGCTCCCGACCGCCGCCGTCTTGAAGCGCCTCGGCAAGAGCGGGATCCAGGTCGGCGCCCAGGATCTCGCCGAGGTGCTCGAGCGCGCCTACGCCTCGTTCGCCGCGTCCGGCCGCCGCTAGGCGATCGCGTCGGGCGCCGCGGCCTTCGCCGTCAGCGCCTCGATCGGGACGACCTCGAGCGCACGCGACGTGCGTCGCGCCGAGCACGACGGGCGGCGCGACGCCGGCCTCCTCCGCTTCGAGCCAGCGGGAGGCGCAGACGCACCAGCGGTCGCCCGGCTGCAGGCCTTCGAAGCCCCACTCCGGCCGCGGCGTCGAGAGATCGTTGCCGGCGGCGCGGCTGAAGGCGAGGAACTCCTCGGTCATCACGGCGCAGACCGTGTGGCTGCCGAGGTCCTCGGGGCCGGTCGAGCAGCAGCCGTCGCGGAAGAAGCCCGTCAGCGGCGCCGTCGAGCAGGCCAGCAGCTCGCCGCCGACGACGTTGACATCCGGGTCGCGGCCGGGAGTGCTCACCAGTCGGTCGGCTGGTAGTCCTTCAGGAACTGGCCCCAGACGTGCTCGCCGGTGTTGAAGCCGTCGATGATCGGATCGACGATCCGCGCCGCGCCGTCGACGATGTCGAGCGGCGGGTGGAAGCCGTGCTCGGCCGTCTTGCGCGCGGCGATGTGCGACCGGGTCCTCGTCGGTGACCCAGCCGGTGTCGACGCTGTTCATGTGGATGCCGTCGGCGTGGTAGTCGGCCGCGGAGGTGCGCGTCATCATGTTCAGCGCCGCCTTGGCCATGTTCGTGTGCGGGTGCCGCGTCGGTCTTGAAGCGGCGGTAGAACTGCCCCTCGACCGCCGAGACGTTGACGATGTGCTTGTCGCGCTCGGGCGTCCGCAGCATGCAGCGGCTTCAGCCGCGCGTTGAGCACGAACGGCGCGACGGCGTTGACGAGCTGCACCTCGAGCAGCTCGACCGTCGGCACCTCGGCGAGCAGGCAGCCGCCACGAGTTGCGCTCGCGCAGGTCGACCTGCTGCAGGTCCGGCGTCGAGCCGGCCCTCGGGGAAGAGGTCGCGCTGCGACTCGAGATCCTCCGGCAGCAGCGGCACCTGCGAGAGCGCGGCCGAGCGCGTGACACCGACGAGCGGCGGCGGCTTGCCGTTGGGCGCCGCCGGCAGCATGTCGGTGCGGCGCAGCCCCTCGTAGGCGCCGAGCAGGCCGCGGACGTCGCGCCGGGCAGTCGACTCCGCCGACGCCGTCTCCGCGCTCGAGCATGTGGCGGTAGAAGTCGGGCGGCCGGCGCACGGTCTGGCAGGCGTTGTTGACGATGAAGTCGAGCCGCTCGCGCGTCGCGCAGCAGGTGCGAGCAGAACGCCTCGACGCTCGGCGTGTGGCGCAGATCGAGCCCGAAGATCTCGAGCCGGTCGCCCCACTCGTCGAAGTCCGGCTCCGGCCGCGTAGCGCGCCGCCGCAGTCGCGCGGGAAGCGCGTCGTCACGATCAGCTGCGCGCCCGCGCGCAGCAGCTTGATCCCGGCCTGGTAGCCGATCTTCACGCGCCCGCCGGTGAGCAGCGCGACGCGGCCGCTCGAGGTCGGCGGTCTCCGTGCGCTTGCGCGAAGTTGAAGTCGCGCGCACGGCGGGCAGAGCTGGTCGTAGAAGGGGTGGATGCTCGTGGTAGCGCTCCTTGCAGACGTAGCAGTGCTGCGGCTCGACGACCTCGCGGAACTCGGCCGTCGTCGACGTCGATCTGCTCGAACTCCTTCGGGGCGTAGACGTTCGGCGTCGTGAACACCGGCTTCGCGCGCATGGACGCGGATGCCGGTCTCGGCGAGCACGCTCTCGTCGCGGCCGAGCCTCGCCGCCTTCTTCTCCCGCCGCACGACCTTGTTGAAGCGGCGCCGCTGGACGACGTCCGGGTTGTGCACGTCGCCGGCCAGCGCGAGCAGCCGGGTGCGCTCCTCCAGCGACAGCTCCTTCAGCAGGCTGCGGTCGGCGACGATCTCCTCGAGCGCGTCGGCGACCGCCTTCAGGCGCTCGGCGACGCCGTTCTCCTCATGCGCGTCCACCCGCGGAGGGTAGCGCCGCCGGCTTCCGGGCCGTGTAGACGAGAAAGTCGTCGGCGGCGGTCGGCTCAGCGTCCGTCAGCGCGGCACGGACGGTCACGTCGACGAAGCCGGCGCGTTCGAGCATCAGCACGATCTCGTCCTTGAAGTAGTGCGTCAGCGTCAGCAGGTGCTCGTCCTCGGCGACGAGCTCGCCGTCACGCCACATGAAGGCCTGCATCTCCAGCGTCATGCGCTGCTCGAGCGGGTCGAGCTCGAGCACGCGCGAGCGGAGCTCGTACTCGGCGCCGTCGGAGCCGGCGCGCCGCTCCCCCGGCGGCCGCCGCGGCCGCGGCAGCGTCGCGCGCCCTTCGCTCTGCCAGTAGTGCCACCCGTTGCCGTCGGCGTACGGGACTTCGTTGTCGAGGACGAACGTACCGCCGGGCTCGAGGTGGTCGTGGACGCGGCGCAAAGCCTCCTGATCCTCGGCCCGGGTGCTGCCGACCCCAAGAGCACCGCACATGAAGACGGTGCGGTACCGCCGCGGCAGGTCGAGCTCGTGCTTCGCCTGGACGTAGAGGTCCGGCTCGAGCCCCTCCCGCTCCGCAGCCTCGCGGCAGAGCGCGATCATGTCCGCGGAGACGTCGGCGCCGTCGACGTCGAGGCCGTCTCGGAGGTAGGGGAGCAGCAGCCTGCCGGTCCCGCACGCGAGGTCGAGCGCGGGCTGGCCGGCCTCGACGTACCGCCTGAAGTAGTCGATCTCGGGTCCGGATGTGTTGAACTCGGCCCACCAGCGCGCGGTGACGCCGTAGTGCCAGGTCGGAGCGGTCATGCGAGAGCCTCCTCGGGTACGTGAAAGAGCCGCCGCGGGCGCGACGGAGACGGGTCACGTGGCGAGGGACTTACACGAGCACGACTATGCGCCTCCCAGGGGCCGAAGGCAAGGGTGCGCCGACGGGGGTAGCCTCGTCCTGGTGATCCGCTGCGGCTGGGTACCCGTCGACGATCCGCTCTACGTCACCTACCACGACGAGGAATGGGGCATGCCCGTTCACGGCGAGCGGACGCTCTTCGAGCTCCTCAACCTCGAGGGCGCGCAGGCCGGCCTCTCGTGGTCGACGATCCTCCGCAAGCGCGAGGGCTACCGAGCGGCGTTCGCCGGCTGGGACATCGACGCGATCGCAGGCTTCGGCGAGCGCGACGTCGAGCGGCTGCTCGGCGACGCAGGGATCGTCCGGCACCGCGGCAAGATCGAGTCCGTGATCGACAACGCGCGGGCGACGCTTGCGCTGGACGTGCCGCTCACGGAGCTGCTCTGGTCGTTCGTCGACGGCGAGCCGAAGGTGAACGCCTGGCGCACCGTCGCCGAGATCCCGGCCCAGACGTTGGAGTCGCAGGCGATGAGCAAGGAGCTGAAGCGCCGCGGCTTCCGCTTCACAGGCCCGACGACCTGCTACGCGTTCATGCAGTCGGCCGGCCTCGTGGACGACCACACGCTGGACTGCTTCAGGCGAGCGCCGACCTGATCTTCTCGATCGCCGCCGCCTCGGGCTCGTCGCCACCGCCGGCGGCCTTGCCGACCGCCTCGGCGAGCTCGAGCACGAACGACTTGTACGCCTCGACCTCGTCCGGCGCCTTGGCCTCGAGCGTCGATACGGCCGACCGCAGCGCCTCGAGCGCCTCGGACTCGAGCTCATGGGCGCCCGTCCTCACTCCGAATCCACTCGCACGCTCGCCCGAGAGATCGCGGACGAGCTCACTCTCGTCCGACCGTCCAGCAGCGAGATGCTTGGCCAGCGAGCTCGCCTCCTTGAAGCTGTCGAAGAAGCTCCGGTCGCTGACGGAGACGAGCAGACCCGCCCCCGTCGCGCCCTTGCGCAGCTGATCCCACTCCTGCTCGGTGAAGTCGGACTTCGTTGCCATTCTGGGCCTCCCTGGTCGACGCGACGGACGTCGCCGGCCCATTCTTCCTAGTCGAACTCGGGCGCGGTGAACGGGAGCAGGTCGTCGAGCGTCAGCGGCGCCGGCGTGGGCAGGCGGTCGTCGAGGCAGACCGCCTCGGCGAGCGCGCGCTCCTCCGCCTTCGCCAGCCAGTTCTCGTAGGCGGCGACTCGGGCGAAGCGGTTCAGCGACGACTCGATCGCGGCCCGCGCCTCGACGAGCGGGATCGTGCCGAGGAAGACGGTGTCGCCGAGCGGCGTGACGAGGAGCTGGCCCTGCGGAGTGCGCACGCGACCGGCGCGGGAGAGGTCGAAGATGCGCGCGGGTGCGAACGTCTCGACCGCGATCCCACGCGTCTTCCCACCGAGCCAGGCGACGGGACGCGCCGTCTCGACGAGTCGGGCCCGCAGACCCGAGTAGGTGCCGTAGAAGTCCGCCACCTCGGCGCCGGTTGACCGCCGCGAGTAGAACCGAGCCAGAACGGCCTCGCGCCGAAGCTCGTCCAGCAGCAGCCCACGTGCGGCGACGCGCGTCAGCTGGATCCGCCGGAGGGCGGCCAGATACGCGGCGGTGCTGCCGCGGAAGTGGTCGTCCACGAACGCGAGCTCCGCCGCGAGCACCGCGTGCGCGTCGAGCTCGACCTCCTCCTGGAGCACGAGTCGCTCGAGCACGACGCTGGCCGCGATGTCGCGATCGCCGATCGCGCGTGCCAGCGGGTCGACTGCGCTCGTCCGGATCTCCCCCGCCGGGAGGGCGCAGATCACGCCCGCGCGCAGCTGCTCGAGCTGGCCGACCGTCAGCGACGCGTCCAGCGCCGGCCCGGCGGCTCCCGGCCCGCTGCACAGGTTCTGGTCGCGGACCCAGAGGTAGACGCACACGGCCTCGCCCTTGTCCGGATCGATCCCCTCGGCACTGAAGGTCGCCCAGCCCCAGGACCAGATCGAGTGCGTTCGCAGCTCCTTCGTCACCCGTCGCGCCGCGAGCGCCTGCAGCTTCACGATCTCCAGCCACTTGGCCCGCGGCTGCAGTCCCTCGCGTCCCCCCGTGCCCGGCGCGGACTGGAACTGGAGCTCGAGCGCGACCCTGCTCGGCGCGATCCCGATGTCCGTGAACTTGCGCACGAGCGCGCGCATGCCGCTGCGCATCGTCCGGCTCGCCCGGATCGGCCCGAGCGCGTGCAGCTGCGGCACGTTCGGCGAGGTGAAGAAGACCTGCCGGATCAGCAGTGCCGACGCGGCCAGGTCGCGCCACCACTGCGCCGCGTCGCCGCCCGTATAGGGCGGGTTCGCGATCGTCACGGCGGGAACCGCGCCACGCTCCTTCAACCGCCGCACGAGCGCGAGCGTGTTCGCGCGGTACTGGGCGGTTGTCGTCGTCCACGGGGTCGGCGTCTGGGCGCCGAAGAGCTCGTTGAGCGCGATCCACGGCGTCTGGCAGCCCGTCACCGAAACGGCGAAGTCGTAGAGCCGGTCGGCGCGCTCCTGGATCAGCGCCGGATCGGCCGGCACCGTCGGCGTGCCGACGCGGTTGTTGAAGTTGAGGTCGAAGAAGACCGTCGCTGCGCCGTTCTGCCGCGCCTCCGCCGGTTTGACGGTGCCGGACGTGAACGCGAGCGTCAGCCCCGGCTTCTGTGGCAGCGGCGCGTCGTGGCCCGCGAAGTCGACCCAGAGCGGGTTTGCGTCCGGGATCCCGCACTCGCGGGCGAATGCACTGCCGGGGGCGACCAGGGCCGTCAGAGCGACGGCGATCAGAACGGCGCGGCGCACGCCCTAGTTGTAGCCGCGAAATCGGCGGGTCGCGCCGCGCTTCGAACGCGGCGGCAGCTACCGCCGGATCGAGATCCTGCGGCGCGACGAGATCGCGCGCTGCACGGCGAGCGTGACGAGCGCCGCCGCCACGATCGCGACCAGGTTGATCACGAGCTGGGCGGCCGCGCCGGCGCACTCGCCCCAGTCGTGGTACGCGGCGGCGACGGCGACGTTGGCGGCAGCGGGGATCGTCGTCACCGAGACGAGCACGCCGATCAGCGCGCCCGCCTTGGCCGTCGTCAGCGAGACCATCCCGGCGACGCCCGCGAGCGCCGCGACCAGCACCGAGTAGCGGTTCGGGTCGGAGATGAAGAGCGTCTCCGCGTGCCCGCCGATCGACTCCGGGAAGAACCCGAGCGCGCGGAGCACGATCGTGCCGAGGTACGTGACGACGATCGCGACCGGAAAGCCCACGAGCAACGCCGTCAGCGACCTCCACGCCAACCGCGGCGGCGCTGCACGAGCGCGACGCAGAGTCCGGCGAGCGGCCCGAACTCGGGGCCGACGATCATCGCCCCGATGATCAGGATGATCGAGTCGGTGACGATCCCGACCGCGGCGATCAGCGTCGCCAGGATCATGAAGGCGAGGAAGCTCCCCGACAGCACGGCGGTCTCGGACGTTCGCGCCTCGACCTGCTCCCAGACGACGGCGTCGGCGGGCGAGCCGGCCGCCGCCCGCTCCGCCGCCAGCGCGCGCTCTGAGATCGCCGCGTCGATCTCGATCGTCGCGATCGTCCCGCGCTCGCCGAGGCCGAGCTCCTGCAGCCGCGAGATGACGGCGCTCGCATCCTCCCGCGCGACATCGACGAGGACGAGGTCGCCTTCCGGCTCGCGGGCGACGCCGGGGAGGTGGACAAGGTTGAGCGCCGACGGGAGCGACTCGAGCAGCGCCAGCACCTTGCCGGCGAGGTCGGCGGGGACGACGAGCCGGAGATGAATCACCGGCGGAGCCTACGGCACGCAACATCTTCCCTGGAAATCGACCACTTTCTAGCCACTTTCGACGCCCGCCGTGTCGACAATGTGGACATGACCCGCACGCGATCCGGAGCCTTGCTGGCCGAGCTGCACGCGCACACGACCTGGAGCGACGGCGTCCTGACGGTGCCGGCGCTCGTCGATCTGTACGGCGCCCACGGCTTCGACGTCCTCTGCATCACCGACCACGTCTGCCGGACGGCCGACGCGGGCGTCGCCGCGCCGAACGCTGTCGTCGCCGCCACCTTCGACGCCTACCTGGCCGAGCTCGAGCGGGAGGCGGAGCGGGCGCGCGAGCAGTACGGCCTGCTCGTCGTGCCCGGCCTCGAGCTCTCGTACAACGATCCCGATCCAGAGCTCTCCGCGCACGCGCTCGCGGTCGGCCTCCGCAGCTTCGTCTCCGTCGACGGCGGCATCGACGTGGCGATCGAAACGGCCGTCCAGGCCGGCGCCGCGCTCGTCGCGGCGCATCCGTTCGACGACGAGCCGGCTTCGAGCCCCGGCCGGCTCACACGGCGCTTCGCGCGCGACCCGGAGCTGTCTGCGCGCGTGCACCGCTTCGAGCTGTTCAACCGCACGCAGCTCTTCTCCTGGGTCGCGAAGGCGGGGCTCCCCTGCGTCGCCAGCGGCGACTTCCACCGGCTCGAGCACCTGGGTGGCTGGAAGAGCGTCGTCCCCTGCGCGCGGGACGAGGAGGCGCTGATCGCCCACCTCCGCTCGCGGCGACCGGTCTTCATCACCGAGGTCGGCGCCGAGACGGTGGCCATCGCCGCCTAGAATCGCCGCATGGCGACGATCGCCGACGGCCGCACGATCCCCTTCGACTGGTACTCCGACCCGGCCGTGCTGCGGCTGGAGCGGGAGCGAATCTTCCGTCGCGCCTGGCAGTACGCGGGCCGGGCCGACCAGGTCGCAGAGGCCGGCGCGTTCTTCACCTGCGATCTCGGCGGCATCCCGATCGTGGTCGTGCGCGACGAGGAGGGCGGCCTGCGCGCGTTCCTGAACATCTGCCGCCACCGCGGCTCACTCGTCTGCGAGGGCGAGGGGAAGCGGGCGTCGCTCCAGTGTCCCTACCACGCCTGGACGTACGGGCTCGACGGCTCGCTGCGCGCGGCGCCGCGCTCCGAACGCGTGCCGGGCTTCGAGCAGGAGGCGCTCGGGCTCGTCGCCGTCCCGGTCGACGCCTGGGGCCCGTTCGTCTTCGTCAACCCGGACCCGGACGCGGAGCCGCTCGCCGAGACGCTCGGCGAGCTGCCCGCACTCGTCGCCGCCTCGGGCATCGACCTCGACTCGCTGCGCTTCCTCAAGCGCGCGAGCGGCGACGAGTACGCCGCCAACTGGAAGGTCTGCAGCGAGAACTACCTCGAGTGCTACCACTGCCAGGTCGCGCACCCGGATTTCTCGAAGGTCGTCGACGTCTCGGTGGACGCCTACGTCCTGGAGGAGAGCCGCACGTTCTCGACCCAGTACGGGCCGGTGCGCGAGGCGTGGAAGGGCGACTTCGACCCGCGTGGCCCGATCGCCCGCGGCCAGTTCCACTTCCTCTGGCCGAACCTGACGCTGAACATCATGCCGGGGCACCCGAACCTCTCGATCGGCCCGATCGTGCCGACGGGGCCGGAGACGACGGCGCGCTTCCTCGACTACTTCGTCGGCCCCGACGTGGAGCCGGCGTGGGTCGAGGAGATGCTCGAATTCGACGGCCAGGTCGGCGCCGAGGACCGGGTTCTCGTCGAGCGCGTCCAGAAAGGGCTGCGCGGCGGCGGGATCGAGCACGGGCGGCTGATGGGCGACTCCGAGCGGCTGATCGCGCACTTCCAGGGCCTGCTCCTGGACGCGCTCGCCTAGCGCGGTTTTACCAGTCCGTAACCCACGGGCACCCCGGATCCGCCATGCTGCGCGGATGGTCGCGGCGATCTCGCAGGACACATCCGGACGGCTGCTGAACCGCGAGCTCTCGACGCTCGAGTACAACGCGCGGCTGCTCGACCTGGCGTCCGACGACACCATCCCCCTCCTCGAGCGCGTGAAGATGTGCCGGTTCTTCTCGTCGAACATGGACGAGTTCTTCATGGTGCGCGTGGCCGGCCTGACCGAGCAGGCAGCCGCCGGCGTCGTCGTCCGCTCGAGCGACGGGCTGACACCGCGGGCGGCGCTCGCTCGGATCCGCGAGCGCGCGCTCGAGCTGACCGCGCGTCAGGCGAAGCTCTGGAGGAAGGAGCTCTGTCCCGCTCTCGCCGCCGAGGGGATCCAGATCGTCACGGCCGACGAGCTGGACGAGGACGAGCTGCGCGCACTCGGCGACCGCTTCCAGCGCGAGGTCTTCCCCGTGCTGACGCCGCTCGCCGTCAGCCCCGGACAGCGGTTTCCGTACATCTCCGGCCTCACGCTCAGCCTGGGAGTCCTCGCGCGCGATCCGGAGACCGGCGAGGAGCGGTTCGCCCGCGTCAAGGTGCCGGAGGGCCTCCCGCGCTTCTTCTCGGCCGGCGAGCGGCAAGCTGCTGATGCTCGAGAACGTGATCGCGCACTTCCTCGACCGCCTCTTCCCCGGGATGGAGATCGTCGAGCGCTCGGTCTTCCGCGTCACGCGCGATGCCGACTTCGAGGTCTCCGACGACGCCGACGACCTGCTGGAGGCCGTCGAGCAGGAGCTGCAGCGCCGCCGCTTCGGCGATGCGGTTCGGCTGGAGATCTCGAGCTCGACGTCACGAGGGATGCTGGAGCGCCTGCAGCAAGGGCTGGGCGTCGGGGACGACCAGGTCTACGAGATCCACGGGCCGCTCGACCTGGCCGATCTCGACCAGCTGCTCGACCTCGACCGGCCGGAGCTCGCGTACCCGGTTTCACCAGGTGCGACGCCGGCCCGGCTCGTCCACGCGAAAGAGCCCCGCGACCTGTTCGCCGAGATCCGCCGCGGCGACTTCCTCGTCCACCAGCCCTACGAGTCGTTCGCCGGCAGCTTCGAGGCCTTCGTCCGCGCGGCCGCGCGCGACCCGGACGTGATCGCGATGAAGACGGCGGTCTACCGGACGAGCGGCGACAGCCCGCTCGTGCCGGCGCTGATCGAGCTTGCCGAGGAGGGCAAGCAGAGCGTCTGCCTCGTCGAGCTGAAGGCGCGCTTCGACGAGCACCGCAACATCGAGTGGTCGCGCGCGCTCGAGCAGGCCGGCGTGCATGTCGTCTACGGCTTCGCGGACATGAAAGTGCACGCGAAGATGACGCTCGTCGTCCGGCGCGAGGGCGACGTGCTGCGCCGCTACGTCCACGTCGGCACCGGGAACTACCACGCCGTGACGGCACGCTCCTACGAGGATCTGAGTCTCTTCACGGCCGATCCGGAGATCGCCGAGGACGTCGCCGCGCTCTTCAACTACCTGACCGGGTTCGGCCGCCCGGAGCGTTTCCGGAAGATCCTCGTCGCGCCGTTCGGCCTCCGCGCCCGCCTGATCGACCGCATCCGCGCTGCCGGCACGGCGGCCGCAGCCGGGACGAACGCGAGGATCCGGATCAAGCTGAACGCGCTCACCGACGTGGCCGTGATCGAGGAGCTGTACGCCGCCTCCGAGCAGGGCGCGAAAATCGAGATCGTCGCACGCTCGATCTCCATGCTCCGCCCGGGCGTCCCCGGGATGAGCGAGAACGTCCACGTGCGTTCGATCGTCGGACGCTATCTCGAGCACAGCCGTGTGTACGCGTTCGAAATCGGGGACGAGACGGAGATGTTCCTGGGTAGCGCCGACCTGATGAAGCGGAACCTCGACCACCGCGTCGAGGTGCTCGTGCCGGTCGAGCAGGCGCGCCTGAAGCAGGAGTTGACCGCGATCTTCGACAGCGCCTTCGCCGACACGGAGTCCTCGTGGGAGCTCGGCCCCGACGGTAACTGGACGCGCCGTCGACGCTCCAAGGAGGAGCGCACGCACAACCATCAACCGAATCTACAGCGCCGCGCAAAGGCCCGCAGCCGCCGCGCCGGCGGCGCCCGGACACGGGCTCAGTGAGGCTGGGTGGTCTGACCGGCGTGCTCGCCAGAATGTCCGGGATGAGGGTTGGGGTCATCGACGTGGGCTCGAACACGGTGCGCCTCCTGGTTGCCACGGTCGGCGGCGGCCACGTACGCACGATGCGCGAGGAACGCACGCATCTCGGGCTCGGCGAGGAGCTGCTGCGGCACGGTCGGATCCGGCGTCGCAAGCTCGACGAGGTCGCGGAGGTGACGGGCGACTATGCCCGGATCGCGCGCAAGCTCGGCGTGCGCGAGCTCGAGACCGTCGTCACGGCGCCCGGACGGCAGGGCGACGAGCCCGCGCGGCTGCTCGACGTCCTCGGCCGCGCGACCGCGGGGGAGGTTCGCGTCGTGTCCGCAGAGGAGGAGGGCCGTCTCGCCTTCGAAGGGGCCGTCTCGCGCGCGGACACCGGCGAGAGCATCGTCGCTGTCTGCGACGTCGGCGGCGGCTCCACGGAGCTGGTCGTCGGCACGCAGCTGCTCGGGCCCGCCTGGGTCCGGTCGGTCGACCTGGGATCGCTTCGCCTCACCGCTGCGCTGCTCCCGGGCGACCCGCCCAGCGCCGCCGAGATCGAGTCGGCGCGCGCGGTCGTCCGGAGTGGGCTCGCGGAGCTCGACCCGCCGCGCCCGGAGCTCGCACTCGCCACCGGCGGCAGCGCCCGGGCGGTGGCCCGGGTCGTCGGCCACGAGTACGGCGCCGAGGACCTCGAGCGAGTGGTCGCGCTGCTGGCTGCGCGGCCTGCGGCGGAGAGCGCCAAGGCACTCGGGCTCCGTGCCGACCGTGCCCACACCCTGCTTGCTGGGGCGTTGATCCTCGCGCAGGTCTCACGCCTGATCGGTGTTCCGTTCGCGCCGTCGCGAGGCGGGATCCGGGAGGGTGCTGCGCTCCGGCTGGCCGCCCGCCGCGTCGCTGCGTAGCCGCTCAGATCAGTCCGTGACGCGATACCCGCGGACGTAGTCGACGACGAATGCCTTCGGGTAGTCGCCCGGTGCGGCGTCGACGTCGCCGTCGGGCGGGAACTCGTAGATGCCGAGCATCAGCTGCATCGGATAGGAGGGGGATTGCCGGACGGTCTTGACGAGGTCCCCGTCGACGAAGAACGCCACCTGGTCGATCGTCCACTCGGCCGCATAGACGTGAAACTCGCGCACGTCGATCGGCAGCCGGACGGCCGAGAAGTCGTCGACGAGCGTGGGATCGCCGAACGGATGGATACCCATCCCGACAGAGGCGTGCTCTGCTTCGACGTCACGCCCGAAGATCTCGCAGACACAGATCTCGGCCGAGCGAGCGGGCTCGTCCTCGTAGCCGATCAGCCAGAGCGCGACCATGATCTGCGGGTCGTCGAGCGCCTTCGCCCGCAGCTCGATCCGCCCGTACTGCGGCGTGTAGAGACGGACGTTGCGCTGGGCCTCTGTGACGATCGCTCGGGGGTCGAACCGGTGTTGCCCGATTGCGCTCCCGACCGCCCCGGCGAAGACGCCGGTCTGGAACGACGACACGCGCACCCGACCGTCGAGCTCCGGGCACCAGGGTGCCTGGTCGGCCTCGATCAGCAGGCGCAAGCCGCCGCCGCCGAGCTCGTACCTGGCGGAAGCGCGCTCGCGCGTGCTCCACTGCGGGAGGTAGTACGGGAGCCAGCGACCCCGGTCGAGCACGTCGCCGGAGAAGGTGTCCTCGAACTCGAGCTCGTACCGGATGACCTTGAGCGAGTCGACGAGCTCGATGTCGCGCGGGTACGTCAGCAGCTCCCGCGCCTCGTCAGGCGTCAGCCAGCGCAGCTCGTCGATCTCGTCCGACGGCGTGAAGTCTCCCGAGAGCGGCGTCATCCGCCACCAGCGGATCCGCTTCGGGCGACCCTGAGCGTCGAGATGCGTCGTGGTGGCGAGCTCCTCGCCGAGGCTCACGCGCAGCCCGGTCTCCTCCTCGATCTCACGCAGCGCGCACTCCTCGTCACCCTCGTCACCGTGCGCCTTTCCCTTCGGGAGCGACCAGTCGTCGTACTTGGGCCGATGCACGACGACAACCCGTCCGTCGCGGGCGATCACGCCGCCGCAGGCGCGGATCACGCCGTCTTCGCCAGCCGCTTCCATGCCGGGCCCCACTCGTCGCGGCTCTGCTGTGCTCGCTCCTGCTCGCGGTCGACGAGCCGGCCCGCGGCGAGTGCGGTGTCGGGCATCCGGTCGGCGAGTCGCCGCAACTCTGCGGTCGCCACGACGGCGTCCTGGTGCTCGCCGAGAACGTCCTGGAGCCGCTTCGCCGCCTGGACGTACGGCCGGCGCCCTTCCAGCTCGGCCGCATAGCGGGCGCGCTTCACCAGGATGCGGGTCGCATGCAGCTCCTCGTCCGTCGACTCGTCCGAGAGCGCCTGCACCGCCTTCCTCAGACGGCGGTGCTCGCCGGCGCGGATCTCGCTGAGCGCCGGCTTGTCGGCCAGCGTCGTGAATGGCCGCTCCAGCGTGTCGAGGAGCGCGAAGTAGCGCTCGCTGTCGAGCGCCGTCAACAGACGCCGCCGTGCCGTGCGGCGCGAGCGCTCGAGCGTGCGTACGAGCTTGCGGCCCTGAGGCTCATCAGCGCCCAGCCGAGCCACCTCGGCGGCGAGGCGCTCGATCAGGACATCGAGGTCGCGAACGGGCCCGAGTGCGCCCCCGAGCCAGCGAAGCTCCTCCTGGAGCGCGTCTGCCACTGCAGGGTCGAGCAGGTCGCGGCCGGCGCGAAGGAATGCCCGCAGACGCCGGGTCGCGACGCGCAGCTGATGCAGCTCCTCCGGCTCGGTGCCGAGCCGCGTCCCGGGATCGTGGGCGAGCAGCTGCTCGACCTGCTCGCGGAGGCGGGCGCGGAGGACCCCCGAAGCCGAGCCGTCATGGCCGTCCTCGAGCGGGTCGGGCTGGAAGTCGAGGTCAAGGGCCTGGAAGACCTTCGGCCTGTTCTCACCGTCGACGGCGCCGGCCCGGCGCAGCGCCTTCTCCAGCCGCCTCAACGTCTTCTCGTCCCCGTCGAGCAACTCGACCTCGAGCTCCTCGAAGCTCCGAGTCACGCGCTGGTGGTCGAGCACCGACACCGTGTCGTGCACGACCTCGGCCCCGTCCGCCACCACACCCTCGCGGCGCGTACGCAGGCGCGCGATCGGCAGCAGCGACACGCCGCGGAGATGGCCGATGAGGAGCGCGCGCAGCTCCTCCGGCGGCTCGACGGGAGGGCCGGGTTCCTCGAGCTCGAGCCGCGCGCCCGCCCGCTGCAGCTTCAGCTGCCACAGACCCTTCCCGTTCTCGACGCGATGGCGCAGCGTGATCCCGCGGCGGCCCAGCCGGTGGTCGGCGGTGTCGTGGTAGGTGGAGACGAAGAGCCGCGGCTCGATTGCCTCGCCGCCGAGCTCGGGCAGGCGAAACGCGTCACCCGCGCGGAGCTTCACCTCGCGCTCGAGGGTCTCCTTGATCGCCATCTCTCGAGTCTAGGCGGAGGAGTGCGAACGGGCGATACGAGCGGTGCCGGCTCCGGCCTGCCTTGAACATCTGGTAAACAGCCGCCGTGCGCCTGAGCCTCGTCCCCCGCCCGACCGAGTTCTACGACCTCTTCGCCCGCGCGGGCGAAAACGCTCTCGACGCCGCACGCAGCGCCGAGATCCGCTTCCGCGAGTATCCGAACTCCTCTGTCACGCAGGAGGACGTCAAGGCGATCGAGACCGCGGGCGATCAGCTCACGCTCGAGCTGATGACGCTGCTGAACACGCAGTACGTGACGCCGTTCGACCGCGAGGACATCTACGAGCTCGCGACCAAGCTCGACGACGTCGTCGACTACATCGAGGAGGTCAGCGACCTGCTCGGGCTCTACGGGATCGAGTCGACCACCAAGTACGCCGTCGATCAATGCAGGATCCTCGTCCAGGCGACCGAGCAGCTCTCGATTCTGCTGACTCGGCTGAAGGGGCTCAGGGGTGTCCAGGAGCCGCTGATCGAGCTGAAGCGGCTGGAGGACGACGGCGACCGGGTCGTCCACGACGCGATCGCGGCCCTCTTCCGTGACGATCGGATCGACCCGCTGATCGTGATCCGCTGGAAAGACGTCTACGAGGGCCTCGAGCGGGCGATCGACTCGTGCGAGACCGCGGCGAACGTGGTCGCGAACATCGCTGTCAAGAACGCGTAGTGGGAGGACCTCACGCTCGTCGCGGTCGTCGTCGTCGCGCTCTTCTTCGACTTCACGAACGGCTTCCACGACTCGGCGAACTCGATCGCCACGAGCGTCTCCACCCGTGCGATGTCACCGCGCGCCGCGGTGCTCAGCGCCGCGGTGCTGAACGTGCTCGGCGCATTCGTCTCGCTCGCCGTGGCGGCGACGATCGCGACGGGGATCGTCGATCCCGAGGCGATCACGCTCGACGTCGTCCTCGCCGGCCTCGTCGGCGCGATCACCTGGAACCTGGTCACGTGGTATCTCGGTCTGCCGTCGAGCTCGAGCCACGCGCTGATCGGCGGCGTGCTCGGCTCGAGCGTCGCCGCGGCCGGCTGGAGCGTCGTCAACTGGGAGGGCCTGAAGGACAAGGTGCTGATCCCCTCGCTGATCGCGCCGTTCGCCGGGCTCTTCATCGCAGCCGCGCTGATGATCGCGATCACCTGGGTGATCCAGCGGCGCTCGCCCGGCACGGTCAACCGCGTCTTCCGGCGGCTCCAGCTCGTCTCGGGCGGCTTCGTCGCGTTCACGCACGGCACGAACGACGCGCAGAAGACGATGGGGATCATCGCGCTCGCCCTCATCGCCGGCGGCCATCTCGCACCGGGCTCGGATCCACCGACCTGGGTGATCATCAGCGCCGCGATCGCGATGGGCGCGGGCACCTACGCGGGCGGGTGGCGGATCATCAAGACGCTCGGCACGAGGATCGCGAAGCTCGATCCGCCGCAGGGCTTCGCCGCCCAGACGGCGTGCGCCTCGATCCTCTGGACGACCGCACACTTCGGCTTCCCCGTCTCGACGACGCAGACGATCACGGGCAGCGTCATGGGCGCCGGCGCCTCGAGGCGGCTCTCGGCGGTGCGCTGGGGCGTCGCCGGGCAACATCATCGTCGCCTGGGTGATGACGATCCCCTGCGCCGGCGCGGTCGGAGCGCTGATGGAGGTGGTGACGAGGCTGCCGGCAGGCGACGCGATCGTCTTCGTGCTCGCGGCCGCGATCGCCTGGACGGCGTTCGCCGCGCGCCGCTGGCAGGCGCGTCGGCTCATGACCGCGCCTGCCTAGCGCGTTAGCAGCAGCCCGCGCTCGCAGCCGGCTGGATCACGGCAGCCCTCGGCGCTCGGGCTCTGCGGATCCGCACCTGCTCTCGGGGTCGTACACACAGGGCCGGGCATAGAGCGCTGGTGCGGTTCAAGTGCGAGTAGCATCCGTCCGCTGTTAGGTCGTCGGCCGCCCGGCCCCGTCGCCGCAGTCGCAGAATGGAAGCCGGTCGCACTGGCGGCGGAGCTCGCGCTCGGCGAGTGCACGCTCCACAGGGTCGACTGCGGCTCGGACGGCCAGCCAGATCACTGTGGCGAGGAAGAGTCCGACGAGGGCGACGCCTGCGAGCGTAAGCAACGCGCCCATTCCGACTGCGAGCGCGAAGCCGACGTAGAGCAACCAGCGGCCAGCCACATCCCGAGTACAGCACTCCCGCGGGACGGCCGCAACAGCGGCCCGAAGCTCAACTTGACATGCATCGACATCTTTCGATATATTCATGTCTGTCGATGTGATCTGAGAAGGAGTAGTCCATGTTCAAGTTGAAGCGAAGCGCCCCAGGAGTTGAGCTCTGTGAGCGCTGCGGCAGCGTCTGCGATCACTCCTGCCGCGCCAACCAGGCGCGAGAGCAGGCGCGCCTCGATGTGCTCCGGCACGGAGCGTGGCTCGCGTGAGCGCCACTCTCGAACCGGTCGTTTGCTGCGCGCCGCTGGCTGCGTCGACGCTCTCCGATGAAGAGGCGGAGGCGACCGCCGAGCTGTTCAAGGCGCTCGCTGATCCAGCGCGGGTGCGGCTTGTGAACATGCTCGCCCAGAGCAGCGAGGAGGTCTGCATGTGCGACCTGATCGAGCCGGTCGGACTGGCGCAGCCGACGGTCTCGCACCACATGAAGAAGCTGGTGGACGCCGGCCTCGTCGCGCGCGAGCAGCGCGGCAAGTGGGCGTTCTTCTCGTTGAAGCGCGACGCGGTCGAGAAGCTCGCCGCGGTCGCCGACCTGAAGGGAGTGTGTTGCTGATGAGCGTGACGGCAGATGAGCTGCGCGAGGAGGTGCGCCGCCGCTATGCGGAGTCGGCGCTGGCGGTCAGCGAAGGTTCGAGTTGCGGTTGCGGCAGCGGGTCATGCTGCGCGGACGGCGAGAGCGACGCGGCCAAGTTTGGTGAGGCGCTCTACGACGCCGAGCTGCGCGGTGAGCTGCCCGAGGCCGCGGCGTTGGCTTCGCTGGGCTGCGGGAACCCGATCATGGTCGCCGACCTGAACGAGGGCGAGACAGTGCTCGATCTCGGCTCTGGCGGTGGGATCGACGTGATCCTCTCGGCGAAGCGGGTCGGCGAGACCGGCATCGCGTTCGGGCTCGACATGACGGACGAGATGCTCGCGCTCGCGCGGGCGAATGCGGCTGAGGCGGGGATCCGCAACGCGATCTTCCTCAAGGGCGTGATCGAGCAGGTGCCCCTTCCAGCCGACTCGGTCGACGTCGTGATCTCCAACTGTGTGATCAACCTCTCGACCGACAAGCCGGCGGTGCTGACCGAGATCGCGCGCGTGCTCAAGCCGGGCGGCCGGGTGGGTGTCAGCGACGTCGTCGCCGAGGACAGGCTCTCGCCCGAGGAGCGCGCGGAGCGCGGCAGCTTCGTCGGCTGTATCGCCGGCGCCCTCTCCAAGAGCGAGTACGAGGCCGGGCTCGAGGCAGCAGGGTTCGAGCAGGTCTCGGTCGAGTTCACGCACGAGGTCGCCGACGGCATGCACGGCGCGATCGTCAAGGCGGTCAAGACCGCGCAGCCGGAGCTGAAGGGGCTGCCGGTGATCCAGCCGGCCGCGAGCGCCGGCTGCTGCTGAACCGGCGGAAGGTACTGAAGCCGATGCAATCGGGCTGTGTGGCAGGCTGCCTCGGATGAAAGGTCCGGGCCGTCGCGCTCGGCTGGGCGGAGTGGCCAGGGCCGCGCGCATGTTCACGCGGCCCGAGCGACGAAGCCTGCGCGCTCTCTAGCCGGATCGTCGGCTTGCGGGGAGGGCCTCACCCTCGCTGGGCTGGAGGCTCGGCGCCGCCCAGAAGCGCCGCGCCCAGAGCGCCACGTAGACGAGCGCGACGAGCACCGGCACCTCGATCAGCGGGCCAACGACACCGGCGAGCGCTTCGCCGGAGGTGGCGCCGAAGACGCCGACCGCGACCGCAATTGCGAGTTCGAAGTCGTTGGAGGCGACGGTGAAGCCCATGCTTGCCGTCTGGGCGTACGGCAGCCGAATCAGCTTGCCGATCACGAACCCGGCGACCCACATGACGGCGAAGTAGATGAGCAGCGGCAGCGCGATCCGGGCAACGTCGACCGGTTCGGCGGTGATCTTCTCGCCCTGGATCGCGAACAGCACCACGATCGTGAACAGGAGGCCGTAGAGCGTGATCGGGCCGATCCGTGGGAGGAACGTCTGGTCGTACCATTCGCGGCCCTTGCGCTTCAGGCCGATCCGCCGCGTCAGGAAGCCGGCGACGAGCGGGATGCCGAGGAAGATCAGCACCGTCTTCGCGACCTCCCAGATCCCGACCTCGAACCCTTGCGTGTCGAGGCCGAGCCAGCCCGGCAGCACGGTCAGGTAGAAGTAGCCGAGCAGCGAGTAGGCGGCGACCTGGAAGAGCGCATTGAAGACGACCAGCAAAGCGGTGCGGTCACGGTCGCCTCTCGCGAGGTCGTTCCAGATCAGCACCATCGCGATGCAGCGCGCGAGGCCGACGATGATCACGCCGGTGCGATAGGCGGGCTGGTCGGCCAGGAACACCCAGGCGAGCGTGAACATGAACAGCGGCCCGACGATCCACGACAGGAAGAGCGAGACACCGAAGAACTGCTTGTCGGAGACGCCGTCGTGCTTGATCCGCCCCAGCTCCTCATAGCGCACCTTCGCCAGCACCGGGTACATCATCAGCAGCAGCCCGAGCGCGATCGGCAGCGAGACCGTGCCGACCTGAAGCTTGTCGAGGCCGTCGTTCAGGGACGGGATCAGCCGGCCGAGACCGAGCCCTGCAGCCATCGCGAGCCCGATCCAGAGCGGCAGGTAGCGGTCGAGTGTCGAGAGCTTCTTAAGGACGGCGGTGTCGCCGGACACCGGATGACGGAGCGTCTCAGTCGCAGCCATCGGTCCTGACCTCCGTGGCCTCGTCGATGAGCTGCCCGAGCAGTTCGCGCAGTCCGGCGAGCCGTTCGCGGCTCGCCCAGTAGCAGGTGCGGGGGCCGTCGATCTCGCCCACGATCAGCCCCGCCTCCTTGAGCATCTTCAGGTGCTGCGACACGGTCGCTTGCGCCAGCCCGAGCTCGTCGACGAGCTGGCCGCAGTAGCAGGCGTCGCGCGCGAGCAGCAGTCGGATGATCTGCACGCGCGCCGGGTGCCCAAGCGCCTTCGCGATCGTTGCGGTCTCGTACTCGAGCTCGACTGATGCCGTGGTGATCACGAGACGGCGCTGCGGTGGCCGGCCGACGCGGCGACACCTGCAGGCATGCCACGGAGCGACCTCACCCGCGGCATCTGATGGCCGCAGCCGAACAGGGTGCCGCCGGCCCGGTACTCGCGCGCCTCGATCAAGTGGTCGAGGCAGAGGCCGACGCCGCAGTGCTCGCAGATGGCGACGGCTGGGGCGGCGTCGCTTGCCTTCGCGCACTCAAAACAGTTCATTTCGCGCCTCCTTGAAAGTGATCGTTCATCGCCAATCAACGATCACTCACCGCCAGGCGCGCATACTCCGAATTTCGCCGCCCGCCTTCTCCGTAGTTCCTACGGCTTCTGCGATCCACCCTGAGCTGGGCTTCCGGGACATACCGACGGATCGAGACAGAACTAGCGCGTGGATCGGCGACACAGATATCGACGCCCGTCAATATATCGACGGGCGTCGATATTGTGTCAAGCCCGAACTACTGGTTGTTTGCCTTCAGCGCCTGCAGGTACTGATAGCGGGCCTTCTTCAGCTGCCGATCGGTCAGCGAGATGAAGCCGGACTTCTTCGCGATCGCCTTCTCGTTGTTGAAGATGTACCCGATGTAGCCGGCCACCACCGGGCGCTTGAACGAAGGCTTCTTCGCGTAGATGAAGAGCGGCCGGGAAAGTGGCCGGTACTTGTTCCCCTGAACGGTCGCGACGCTCGGCGTCACGCAGCCCTGACCCTTCCCTTGATCGATCGCGAGAACCTTTAGCTTGCTCTTGTTCTCCTCGTAGTACGAGAAGCCGAAGTAGCCCATGGCGCCGCGCTCCCCCTCAACGCCCTGGACGACGACGTTGTCGTCCTCAGTCGCGAGGTAGTCGGGGCGGCTCGCCTTCGCCTTCCCGTTGATCACCTCGGTGAAGTAGTCGAACGTGCCGGAGTCCGTGCCGGCGCCGAACAGCTTGAGCGGCACGTTCGGGAAGCTGTCGCGAATCTGGTTCCAGTTGTTGACCTTCGAGCCGGGCTCCCAGACCTTCTTCAACTCCGCCACCGTGAGGCAGCTCGCCCACGTGTTCGACTTGTTGACGACAACGGACAAACCGTCGTTCGCAACGGTGAACGCAACCCACTTGACGCCGGCGTTCGCGCAGGCGACCGCTTCCGTGCTCTTCATCGGACGCGACGCGTTCGACAGATCGGTCTCATTGCGGCAGAACCGCTCGAAACCGCCGCCGGTGCCGGAGATCCCGACCGTCACGCGAGCCTTCGGGTTCTTCTTCTGGAAGCCTTCGGCCGCGGCGATCGAGTACGGGCCGACCGTGCTGGATCCGTCCGCTGTCACGGTGCCGCTGAGCGCGGACACGCCAGCCGTGGCGGCCGCAGTCAGCACGACGGCTCCCAGCGCCGCAAGTGCAATTGCTTTCTTCATGTTTCTCCCCTGAGTTGCTTGCAACGTCGCCGGGAGTCTCGAAGGACACGGCCCCTCGATGGGCTGAAAGCGGGTGAAGGACTCGTGGCGAAGTGGTGAACCTAGAGCGCGCCCTCGGCGCCGGCCGCAGCGATTCCGCCCCCCGGGGCGAGCGTGGACTCCGCTGCTTGCGCCGTTCGCACGAGCTCCGCGGCCGCTGCGACGAAGGGATCTCGGTCAATCCGGTACTCACGCGTGAAATCGGCCGCGCCATTGAGCTCGAGTGCTGTGTAGCCGCCGCCGCCGTCGGGCAGCAGGTCGACGCCGATCAAGTCGGCTCCGGCCGCCTCCGCTGCCCGAGTCGCGAGCTCGATCGCCTCGGCCGGCGGGTCTACCTGAACCCGTGTGCCGCCGAGCGCGATGTTCGTGCGCCACTCGCCCGGAGCTGCCATGCGCGAGATCGCCCCGACGGCGACCCCTCCGGCGACGATGATTCGAAGATCAAAGCCCGCAGGCGGGACGAGTTCCTGCACGACCGCACCGTGCCGCTGGAACCAGAGCCGGTGCTCGACTGAGCGGAGATGGCGCCGGTAGGAGATCTCGTCGCTGCAGAGCTCGACATCGCGGCCCCAGCTGCCGAAGCGGGGCTTGACGACGACAGGCCCATCCCAGTCCGGTACGTGACCGCCGGGATGGAGGATCCGCGTGCGCGGATGCGGCAGGCCGGCGCGCTGCAGGACCTTCGCCGTCAGCAGCTTGTCGTGCGCCGCGAGCAGCGCGCCCGCGCGGTTGAGAACGACAACGCCTCGTGCGGCCAGCGAGCCGAGCGCCCAGAGGCCGTCTTCGACGCCGTCGAGCGCGTCGGCGACGTCCAACCTGCCCAACGCGACCGCTCCCGGCTGCAGCAGCGACGACGCCTGCTCCGGGACGAGGATGCGCGCGTCGACCCCGTGCGGCGCAGCCGCAGCGAGGGCGGTGTTCGTGGCAGTACGACGCTGGGCGACGATCGCAAGCAGCACGACTTTTGGTATCGCAGAGAAGCCGCGATCCGTGGGTTATGGGACGGTGAAGATCCTGCAGCTGTTTGGTGTGCCGCTACGGATGCGAAGCGTCGGTGAACTCGCGGAACTCGCCGGTGACGAGATACGCGGTCTGCTCGCCGATGTCGACGGCGTGGTCGCCGATCCGCTCGAGACAGCGCGACACGAGGATCATCCGCAGCCCCCACTCCCGCATCTCCAGGTCGCCGCCGAGCTCGAGCAGGCGGTTCACGACACGGCGGTTGGCGCGGTCGATCAGCTCGTCGAGCTCGAGCAGCGACTCGGCTGCGACGCGGTCGCGCTGCTCGAGTGACCGGAGCGCAACCCGGATCATCTGCTCGGCGCGCTCGCCCATCTCCTTGAAACCCTCGAGCAGCGCCTCGTCGGGCGGCAGGTCCTTCGACAGCTTCGTCAGCTTCGCGATCGTGACGCAGAGGTCGCCCATCCGCTCGAGGTGGAGGTTGTCCTTCAGCAGCGCCAGCACCAGCCTGAGATCGGTGGCGACCGGGGTCTGCCGCGCGAGCAGCAGCTCGACGCCCTGTTCGACCTCGAAGTACTGGGCGTCAATGTCGTCGTCGAAGGCGATCACCTCGTCGGCGAGCTCGAAGTCCTGCGAGCAGACCGCCTCGACGGCGCCCCGAAGCGAGCGGAGCACCAGCTCCCCTTCTCCGCGAAGCGACAGCTCGAGCTCGTCCAGTTCCTCCTGGAACGAGATCCGCACCTAGCCGAACCGCCCCGTCACGTAGTCCTCAGTCCGCTTGTCCGCCGGTGTGGTGAAGATCTTCGACGTCGCGTCGTACTCGACGAGCACGCCGGTGCGCTTGCCCGACTCCTCGTCGACCTGGACTGAGAAGAACGCGGTCATGTCGGCGACGCGGGCGGCCTGCTGCATGTTGTGCGTGACGATCACGATCGTGTACTCGCGCTTGAGCTCGTGCATCAGGTCCTCGATCCGCGTCGTCGAGATCGGATCGAGCGCCGACGCGGGCTCGTCCATCAGGATCACGTCCGGCTCGACCGCGAGGCAGCGGGCGATGCAGAGGCGCTGCTGCTGGCCGCCGGAGAGGCCGAGCGCCGACTCCTTCAGACGGTCCTTGACCTCGTCCCAGAGCGCCGCCTGGTGGAGCGCCCGCTCGACGCGCTCGCTCAGGTTCCCCTTCAAGCCGAGCACGCGCGGACCGAAAGCGACGTTGTCGAAGATCGACTTCGGAAATGGATTCGGCTTCTGGAAGACCATGCCGATCCGGCGCCGAACCTCGACGGGGTCGACATCGTCCGCGTAGAGGTCCTCGCCGTGGTAGAGCACGTCGCCCTCGACCTTGGCGTTCGGGACGAGGTCGTTCATCCGGTCGAAGCAGCGAATTAGCGTGCTCTTCCCGCACCCCGACGGGCCGATGAACGCAGTGATTGCGTTCTTGTGCACGTCGAGGTTGACACCCTTGATCGCGACGTTGTCGCCGTACGAGACGGCGAGGTTGCGTACCTGGAAGACCGCGTCGCGATCGGTGACACTTTGATCGTCGTGCTGCTGCGCGATGTCTCCGAGAGACATTGGCTCGATGCTAGACGCTTGTTCCGTCATGGTGGTCACCAGGTTCTCCGATACCGGTTGCGGATGAAGATTGCGAAGGCGTTGAGGGTGAGCAAGATCACGAGCAGGACGATGATGCAGGCAGCCGCGATCAGCTTGAACTCCTCCTGTGGCAGCCTGAGGTAGCTGTAGATCTGGATCGGCAGCGCCGTGAAGGGGCCGAGGATCGTGGGATCGAACGAGATATAGGTGACGGCGCCGATCATGATCAGCGGCGCTGTCTCGCCAATCGCGCGCGAGAGCGCGAGGATCGATCCCGTCGCGATGCCCGGGATCGCCGCCGGCAGCACCTGGCGCGAGACCACCTGCCACTGCGTCGCTCCCAGCGCATAGGCGCCCTGCCTGATCGAGTCCGGTACCGATCTGATCGCCTCTCGCGCGGCGATGATCACCGTCGGCAGCACGAGGAGGGTCAGGATCATCGCGCCCGCCAGCAGTACCCGACCGATCCCGATGCCGCGGACGAGAAAGGCGAGGCCGAGGATGCCGTAGACGATCGACGGCACGGCGGCGAGATTCTGGATGTTGATCTCGAGCACGCGGTTGTACCAACGCGTCTTGTTCGCGTACTCCTCGAGGTACACGGCAGTGCCGACGCCGAGCGGAACGACGAAGAGGAGCAGGAGGACGCCCATATAGAGCGTCGCCAGAATTGCCGGCCGCGCGCCGGCGATCTCCGGATCCGACGAGGGCGGGTTCGTCAGCAACGTCATATCCAGGTAAGGCAGCCCGTCGCGGAACACGGTGACGAGCAGCACGACGAGCATCACAAACCCGATCGCGAGTGAGAACAGCAGCGCCCACATGAACAGAGCGCCCTTCAGCGACCGGCTCATTCGTAGACCTCCCGGTACTTGCGGACGAGCCGGATCGCGAAGACGTTCATCACCAGCGTCAGCACGAAGAGGAGGGCGCCGACTGCGAAGATCGTCTTGTACTCGATCGAGCCTGTCGGCACGTCACCCGCGCCTGTCGCTGCGATGAATGCCGTCATCGTCTCCGCCGCCTCGCGGGGGTCGAACGTCAGGTTCGGCTGCTGCCCCATCGCGATCAGCACGATCATCGTCTCGCCGATTGCCCGCGAGATCGCGAGCACGAATGAGGCGACGATCCCCGAGACGGCGGCTGGAACGACGACGCGCGTCGCCACCTGCATCTTCGTCGAGCCGAGGGCGTAGGCGCCGTCGCGCAGGTCGCGCGGCACCGCGCCCATCGCGTCCTCCGAGAGCGACGCGACCGTCGGCAACAGCATGACGCCCATCACGAGTGCCGCGGAAAGTGTGTTGAAGATGTCGACCTGGATCCCGATGTCACGCAGCAGCGGTGTCATGAAGGTGAGCGCGAAGTAGCCGAAGACGATTGTCGGGATTCCGGCCAGGGTCTCGAGTGCAGGCTTGAGGATTCCGCGCGTGCGCGGCGAGGCGTACTCGCTCAGGTAGATCGCGGTGCCGAGACCGAGAGGCATCGCGACGAGGCTGGCGATTCCCGTGACGAGCAGCGTCCCCGCCACGAGCGGGAGGACGCCGAAGCTCGACGGGCTCGAACAGTGGCGCCCACGTCTTCCCCGTGAGGAAGTCGGAGATCGACACTTCCTGGAAGAACTCGAACGCCGGGACAAAGAGAGCGATCACGATCCCGACCGTCGTCGCGACCGAGATCAGCGCGCACACGAAGAGGGCGCCCTTGACGAGGTCCTCTCCGATACGGCGGCGCTGAGCGCGGAGCCGGGGCTCCGCGCCCGCCGTCAGGTCAGCCGACGCCAACTACGCCCCGGTGGCCGCGTCGAGGTCGGACTTGGCCTTGGCCAGCTGCTCGTCGGTCAGCGGCACGAACTGTGACGCCTCAGCGATCGACTTCTCGTTTTCGAGGATGAACCGCAGGAAAGCCTCGACCTCCGGCCGCGTGAGCGCCTCCTTCTTCACATAGATGAAGAGCGGACGGGAAAGCGGCTTGTACGTGCCGTCCTGAGCGGCTTCGACGCTCGGTGCGACGCAACCGTCGCCCCCGTCGATCTTGAGCGCCTTCAGCGTGTCCTGGTTCTCCTCGAAGTACGAGAAGCCGAAGTAGCCGAGGCCGCCCTTCTCGCCGGCGACGCCCGTGACGGTCGTGTTGTCGTCCTCACTGGCCGCGTAGTCGGATCGACTCGCGCCTTCCTCACCGTTGATCTCGCCGGTGAAGTAGTCGAACGTGCCCGAATCGGTGCCCGGTCCGAAAAGCTTGATCGGCTCGTCCGGGAAGGACGGGTCGACATCCTTCCAGCTGGTCACCTTGGAGCCCGGCTCCCAGATCTTCTTCAGCTGCGCGGTGGTGAGGCACTCGACCCAGTCGTTGTCCTTGTTGACCACCACCGTGAGCGCGTCGTTCGCGACCTGGAATTCGACGTAGTCGATCCCGGCGTCTCTGCAGACCGTCGCCTCCTCATCCTTGATCGGGCGTGAGGCGTTCGAGATGTCGGTCTCGCCCCGGCAGAAGCGTTCGAAGCCGCCGCCCGTACCGGAGACGCCGACGGTGACCT
Organism: uncultured Gaiellaceae bacterium; assembly: GCA_963705515.1. Lineage (GTDB taxonomy): Bacteria > Actinomycetota > Thermoleophilia > Gaiellales > Gaiellaceae > Gaiellasilicea. The sequence goes on along the minus strand of CAVPJV010000001.1, from coordinate 288,296 downwards.
GGACGCCCGGCTGCTCGGCCTGAAACTTCTCGGCCGCAGCGGTCGTATAGGGCCCGACGGTGCTGGAGCCGTCGGCCTGGATCCGGCCGGAGAGGTCGCCGCCGCCGGTAACGGCGGCCGCAGTAGTGCCGCTCGCATCGGAGCTGCCGCGACCGCCGCAGCCGGCGAGCAGCGCCAAAAGCCCCAGGAGCAGGGCAAGGTTCGTCATCGTTTCTCGCTTGTTCGACATACGACGAGTCTTGCGTGCGTCTCCGGGGCACGGGGCGGCCGACTGGTAAAGATCCGGTGAAAGGGTGGTGATCGTGCGCTACGCGCGCGGCGGAAAGACGCAACGGATCTCGAGGCCACGGCCGCGCGCCCCACGGGCCTCGACGGCACCACCCGCCGACGCCACGACGTGCTTGACGATCGCGAGGCCGAGCCCGGTTCCCCGCGATCCCCGCGAGCGGTCGGCCCGGTAGAAGCGCTCGAACAGGCGCGGCAGATCCGACTGCTCGACGCCGGCTCCGTCGTCGACCACGCTCAGCACGACCTCGCCGTTCTCACGTCGAACCGAGAGCGTTGCATTGGCGCCGGGGCCGGCATAGCGGATCGCGTTCTCGGCGAGGTTCCTGGCAACGACGCCGAGCATCCGCGGTCGAACCTCGGCTGTCGCGTCGGCATCGCCTTCGACATGCAGTGTCACACCCGCGCGGGCAGCCTGCTCGGTCAGCTCCTGCGGCGACGTCGTTGAGGACCGGGAGCACCGGCTCGGCGCCGAGAGAGACGACGCGGGTGCCGGACTCGAGCTCGGCCAGGAACAGCACCTCGTCGATCAGCTCGCGAATCGCGTCGACTTCGCGCCGTGCCTGCTCGACGAGGTGGTTGACGTCCTCGCCGGGAAGCGCCGCGAGCTCGAGCAGTGAGAGCAGACGCGCGAGCGGCGTCCGCAGCTCGTGCGAGACCGCCGCCGTGAACCCCGAGCGCAGCTCCTCGTAGGCGGCGAGATCGCCGGCCTCGGAGAGATAGACGAGCCGCTCCGACCGGCCGTCCACGTCGTACTGCACGACGAGGGTGCGTTCGTTCCCGAGCAGCTCGGCGTTCAACTCCTCGCCCTCGCGCACGCCGAGCGACTGCCGTGCCCGGCGACTGGCGGCGACGACGAGCCCGCTCGCGTCCAGCACGACGACGGCCTCGCGGCTCTCCTCCAGCAGCACCTGACCGCGAACCGCGTCCGGATTCACCACTCCGTTACCACTCCTTCACCCCTCGAAAGCCCCTCGCGCTTGCATGATGCACGTGTGGCCAAGGTGCTGATCATCGAGGACGACGACGTCATCGCCCAGGGGATGGCCCGCCACCTGACCGCGGCCGGGTTCGACGCCGTCGGCGTCGCGAACGGCGAGACGGGTCTGGCGCGGCTGCGCTACGAGCAGCCCGACGTGTGCGTGCTCGACCTGATGCTGCCGGGAATCGACGGCTGGCGCGTGATCGAGCAGGCGCGCGGCGAGGGGATCGGCACGCCGATCGTCGTCGTCAGCGCCCGCGGCACCGAGCACGACCGCATCAACGCGCTCGAGCTCGGGGCCGACGACTATCTGGTGAAGCCCTTCTCGATGAAAGAGCTTGCAGCGCGCGTCGCGGCGGCGGCCCGCCGCGGCACGCGCGCGCAAGAACCGCGCCGCGGCGACGAGATCCTGGTCGAGGAGCTCCGCCTCGACCCGCGCAACGTCCAGGCGTACGTCGACGGCGCGAGCGCCGACCTGACGCCGACGGAGTTCCGGCTCCTCTACGCCCTCGCGCTCGACCAGGGCCGCGTGCTCACGCGCGACGAGCTGCTGCAGCGGGTCTGGGGCCGCCGCGCCTCGCACCGGGACCGCACGGTCGACGTCTTCGTCCGCAAGCTGCGCGAGAAGGTCGACAGCCGCGCGCCGCGCCACACGTTCATCCAGACGCGCTACGGCGTCGGCTACAAGCTCGATCCCGCGCCGAAGTAGCTCAGCCGCCGGCGTAGAGAAGCACGAGCGAGCCGCGCGGGACCCGGTCGGCCGAGGGCGGGCTCTGGGAGACGACGATGTCCTCCGTGACGGCGGGGACGTTGATTGTCTGCACTTCGAAGCCGGCCTGTTCGAGGGCGGCGCGCCCGTCGGCCTCGGTCTGCTCGGTCGCGTCGGGCACCGTCACGTTTACAGGCGGGTTCGGGCCGGTGGAGACGTTCAGCGAGACGGCGTCACCGCGCTGGAGCTCGCTTCCCGGCGGCCGCGACTGGCCGATCACCTGGCCGCTCGGCTCGTTCGAGGGGACGTACTTGACCGCTGCGCGCAGGCCGGCTTCGGCGAGCTGCTCGGCGGCGCCGACGAGCTCGGCCCCGCTGACGTCGGGTACGGTGGCGGGCGCACCCGGGCCGGTGGTCGCCGCCGGCGCCGTCGTGTCCGACGCCTCGTCGTCGTCCGATCCGCAGCCTCCGGCGACGAGCGCGACACCGAACACAACCGCGACTACCGCGAGCATCCGCAGACGGCGCGTCGGCCGGCGGTGAGCTCCCCCCGTCTGCTCGGGCAACGCCATCGGCGCCACTCTACGCGGCTGTCATGACGGTGCCAAGCGCGTTCCACGCCTCGTAGACTCGTCCGCGATGAGCGCCGACGCCTACCGCACGCCCGACGAGCAGTTCGAGGCCCTGCCCGGCTACGCGTTCGAGCCGCACTACCTCGACCAGGACGGGCTCCGCATGCACTACCTCGACGAGGGCGACGGCCCCGCCGTCCTGCTCCTGCACGGCGAGCCGACGTGGTCGTACCTCTACCGCACGATCATCCCGGAGCTGACGCCGTCGGCGCGCGCGATCGCGCCCGACTACTTCGGCTTCGGCCGCTCCGACAAGCCGCTCCGGCTCGAGGACTACGGCTACGACTTCCACGTCCGCTCGATCGAGCGGCTGGCCGACGAGCTCGACCTCCGGGACGCGACCGTCGTCGTCCAGGACTGGGGCGGCCCTGTGGGCCTCCGGCTGGCGGTCGAGCGTCCCGACCGGATCGGCAAGCTCGTGATCATGAACACGGGCATCGGCGGCGGGCGGCCGCCGTCGGAGGAGTGGCTCCGGTTCCGCGACTGGATGGAGCGCCTTGGCACCGACATCGTCCCCGGCCGGCTCGTCGAGATCTCCGCGGTGCAGCCCATCGCGGCGGAGGTGGTCGAGGCCTACAGCGCGCCGTGGCCGGACCCGGAGTCGAAGCAGGGGATCCTCGCCTTCCCCGGCCTCGTCCCGATCTCACCCGATCATCCCGACCTGCCCGCGCACATGGCCGTGCGGGAGGCGCTCTCGCACTGGGACCGCCCCGCCCTCGTGCTGTTCTCCGACAGCGATCCGATCTTCTCGCCGCGCGCCGCCGAGCGGATCGCGGCCCACATCCCAGGCGCGGGCGAGCCGGAGATCGTCGCCGGCGCCGGCCACTTCCTCCAAGAGGATCAGGGCGAGCTGATCGGCCGCCGCATCTCCGAGTTCGTCCTCAGCTGACGGCCGCCGAAAGGCGGCCGCTTCAGGGGTCTTGCGCGACGAGCGTCCGCTGCTGCGGATGCTCGTCCTGCGCCTCGACGGCATAGTGCGGTAGCCAGGAGAGCCAGCGCGGCAGGTACCAGTTGCGGTCGCCGAGCAGCTCCATCGCCGCCGGCACGAGCACGGAGCGGATCACGGTCGCGTCGAGCAGCAGCGCCACGGCGACGCCGAAGCCCATCTGCTGGAACATCACCAGGTCGCCCGTGGCGAAGCCGACGAAGACGACGACGATGATCAGCGCCGCGCCGGTGATCAGCCGCGAGGTCGTGCGCACGCCGAACGAGACCGCCTCGCTCGAGTCGCCCGTCTGCGTGTACCGCTCGCGGATCCGGCTGAGCAGGAAGACGTGGTAGTCCATCGAGAGCCCGAAGAGCACCGAGAAGAGAAAGAGCGGCAGCCAGGCCTCGATCGCGTCCACCCGGGGGAAGCCGAAGAGCTCGTTGCCGACCCCCTCCTGGAAGACGAGCACGATCAGCCCGTAGGCCGCGCCGACCGAGAGCAGATTGAGCACGATCGCCTTCGCCGGCACGACGATCGACCGGAACGCGACCGTGAGCAGGATGAAGCTGAAGCCGAGCACGAACGCGAACACGATCGGCAGCCAGCGCTCCATCAGCTCGCGGTAGTCGACGATCTCAGCCGTCTCGCCGGTGACGTACACGGCCACGCCGGCGTCGCCGAGCGCGCGCGGCACGAGCTCCGACCGGAGCCGCTCGACCGCCTGCACCGCCCGTTCGTCGCGGCTGTCGCCGGCGACAAGCGCCTCGACGAGCGCCAGCCGCCCGTCCGGGGCGGTCTGGACCTCGGGGTTCCGAAACGCCCGGTCGCGCGCGAGCTCACTGCGGAGCCGCTCGACGCCGTCCTGGACCGCCGGCGTCGAAACGGCTCCCTCGACCACGATCTGCGCAGAGTCGACAGTGCCGATCCCGAGCTCGCGCTCGAGCGCGTTGAAGCCGTCCTTCGACGCGTAGCCGTCCGGGAGCGTCCGCACGCCGGCCGATCCCGTCCGCAGCTCGAGCGCCGGCAGGGCGAGCAGGACGAGGAACGCCGTCGTGACGACCAGGTACACGAGCGGGCGCCGCTGGACGCGGTCGACGACGGCACCCCAGAATGTGGCCTCGCCCGTGCCGCCGCGGATGAACGGGAGGCGCAGCGCGTCGACGCGGTCGCCGAGCAGCGAGAGGATCGCGGGCAGCAGGGTCGTCGCGGCGGCGACCGCCATCAGGCCGACGAGGATCGCTCCGGCAGCGAGGCTGCGCAGAATCGTGTCCGGGACGAGCAGCATCCCGGTCAGCGCGATCACGAAGGCCGTCCCGCTGAAGAGCACCGCGCGGCTCGCCGTCCGCCCGGTCGCCGTGATCGCCTCGATCTTCTCGACGCCGCGTGCCCGTTCCTCGCGGAAGCGGCTGACGACGAAGAGGGAGTAGTCGACGCCGAGCGCGAGGCCCATCCCCGTGAGCATGTTGACGACGAAGAAGGAGACCTCCCAGACCTGGCCGACGATCGCGACGAGCGCGAGCGCGACGACGATGGCGACGATCGCGAGCAGGATCGGGACGAGCGAGGCGACGACGGCGCCGAAGACGAGCAGCAGCACGACGAGTGCGGCGGGCAGCCCGAAGAAGAGCTCGCCCTCCTTCAAGTCCTTGTTCGAGAGCGAGAGGAAGTCGTCGTCGGCGGTGAACTCACCCGTGATCGTGACCTCGAGCGGCCCCTCGTCGGCCTGCTCGACGACGTCGATCACGTCCTTGATCCCGTCCTCCGCGTCCGGGCCCATCCCGATCGTGATCACGGCCGCGTCGCGGTCCGGCGAGAGCAGGCTCGGATCCTGCGCGTCGAAGTAGGACTGGACGCGCGCCGTCCTCCCGGTCGCCACGAGCGCCGCCGTCAGCCGCTCGATCTCGCGCTGCGCGTCGCGGTCGCTCGTCACGTCCCTGCCGGGAGCCCGTGCGAGCACGACCTCGTTGACGAAGTCGTCCGACGGCGGCAGGTGCCGGAAGATCGCGTCGTAGCCGCGCTCCGACTCGGGCTCGTTCGTCACGGTCGCCTCGGTCGTGATCGCCGAGGGCAGCAGCATGGCGATCGCCGCCACTGAGAGCACGAAGATGACGACCCAGATCGCGAGCATCCGCTTCGGGTGGAGCGCCGCGTGGCGAGCGAGGCGTTCGGTCACACGGTCACGCTAGTCCCCCGCCTGGGGGACGCGCAATGGGCACCAACTGGTAAACTCGTAACCAGGTTAATGGTTAACGACGTTATCGCCGATCCTCTCGCCGTCGCGAACGAGCTGCGGCCTGTGCTGCTGCGCCTTTCGCGCGAGCTGCGGCGGGAGACCGAGCAGCTTGGTGTCACGAGCCGGCAGGTGACGCTGCTCTGGCTGATCCGCCACAACCCGGGGATGAGCCTGCGCGAGCTGGCGGCCGAGGAGCGGATCTCCGCCCCGGCCCTCTCCGGGTACGTCGACCGGCTCGAGAAGGCAGGTCTGGTCGAGCGTGTCCGCGACGAGACCGACCGGCGCCGCGTCGGGCTGGTGCTGACCGACGAGGGCGACCGGCTGCTGAAGCGCGTCCGCGCCCGCCGCACAACCTGGCTCGCCGAGCGCATGCGCGGCCTCGAGGACGACGAGCTGGAAGCGCTCGAGCGCGCGATCGAACCGCTCGGGAAGCTCCTGTGACGGCAGCGCTCCTGGCGCTCAACGAGCGCACCTTCGCCAGTCTCAAGCGGCATCGCAACTACCGCCTCTTCTTCACCGGCCAGGTGATCTCGGTCAGCGGCACCTGGATGCAGAACGTCGCGCTCGCCTGGCTCGTCGTCGAGCTGACGAGCTCGCCGATCGCCGTCGGGCTGCTCGCCTTCTGTCGCTTCATCCCCTTTACGGTCTTCGGCCTGTTCGCAGGCGTCGTCGCCGACCGGATCGACAACCGCAAGCTCGTGATCGGGACTCAGACCGTCTCGATGATCTTCTCGGCAACGTTCGCCGTCCTTGTCCTCGGCGGCCTGGAGACGGTCTGGGTCGTGTACCTGCTCGCGATTCTCTCCAGCACCGCACTTGTCTTCGATGCGCCGGGACGCCACGCGCTCACGTTCCAGATGGTCGGCCGAGACGAGCTGCCGAACGCCGTTGCGCTGAATGCCAGTCTCTTCAACGCGTCCCGCGTCGTCGGGCCTGCCTTCGCCGGCGTCCTGATCGCGGCTTTCGGGGTGGGTGTCTGTTTCGCGATCAACACCGTCACGTTCCTCGCCGTGCTCGCAGGGCTGCTGATGATGCGGCGAGAGGAGCTCGTCCCCCTGGATCCCAGCGCGAGGCCCCCGACGATGATGAAGGCAATCGGCGAGGGGTTCTCCTGGGCGTGGCGTTCGCCCGACGCGCGCCTGGTGCTGCTGATCGTCACGGTCGTCAGCACCGTCGGCTTCAACTTCCACGTGATCCTGCCCCTGCTCGCGTCGGACACCCTGAATACCGGCCCAGAGGTCTTCGGCATCCTCTCCGCCTGCTTCGGCGGTGGTGCGCTCGTCGGGGCGCTGCTCTCCGCGACGCTGGGTCGGGCCAGCTGGAAGGCGCTCGTCTTCGGCACGGGCGGCTTCAGCGTCTGTCTGTTGGCCCTCTCCCCCCTGACGACGGTGTGGATGTGCGCGATCCTGCTCTTCTGCACCGGCGTCTGCTTCACGCTCTGGACCTCGAATGCGAGCTCGATCCTCCAGCTGCGTGCGCCCGACCACCTGCGCGGCCGCGTGGTCAGCCTCTACCTCTGGGCCTTCGCCGGACTGGCGCCGCTCGGGGGCCTTCTCGCCGGCTGGCTCTGCGCCGTCGGCGGCACGCAGCTCAGCTTCGCCGTGGCCGGCGTGACCGGCCTGCTGATGGCCGTCCTCGCAGCCCGGCGTCTCAGCCTACGACGGGCGGCCGCTCTGGCGTGACGTCGGCTCCCCGGCAGCGGCCAAACGGCGGTTTTACAAGCCCCTAACGTGAGGGGCACGACACGCTGACGAAGAGCGGCCACAATGCGCCCATGAGGACGAGGCGAAAGGGGCTCTGGATCATCGCTGCGCTGCTCGCGGTGAACGCGACGCTGCTCGTGGCCCAGCCCGGGCTCGCGCTGCCGGGCTCGCTTGGCAACTACTTCTTCGGCCCCAAGCTCGTGCGCGCCGAGGTGCTGGTGAAGGACGGCGGCGTCCTGCACGACTACCGGGTCGACCGCGGCACGATCCGCAACAAGGCGGGCGGCACCCTGACCCTGCTCGAGCGCGACGGCACCCTCGTCCCGATCGCCGTCGCACCGACCGCCTCGATCACGCTCAACGGCCGGCCGGTCGCGTACTCGGACCTCCGGCGCGGTATGGTCGCGACCGTGATCCGGGACGGCGACGCGCCGGCGAACGAGGTCCGCGCCAACCGCAAATGACCGCGGCAGGCGCGGCCGAGGTCCACCCAGCGGGCACGCCGGGGCCGCAGCTCCTGCTCGTCGAGGACGAGGAGTCGATCGGCTCGCTCGTCCGCGCCTATCTCGAGCAGACCGGCTACCGCGTCGCCTGGGTGCGCTCGGGCGAGGAGGCGCTCCAGTCGCTGGAGACCGTGCGCCCGAGGCTCGTGATCCTCGACATCGGGCTGCCCGGCGCGGACGGATTCGACATCTGCCGCGGCATCCGCGCCCGCTCGGACGTGCCGGTGCTGATGCTGACGGCGCGGGACGAGGAGGCCGACCGCGTTGCCGGACTCGAGGTCGGCGCCGACGACTACGTCTCGAAGCCGTTCTCACCCAGGGAGCTCGCCGCGCGGGTCAAAGCCGTCCTGCGGCGTACAGGCCCGACCACGCGCACCGAGCTGCTCGAGATCGGCGACGTCGCAGTCGATCCGCAGGCGCGCGAGGTACGGGTCGCCGGTGAGGTCGTCGAGCTGACCGGCAAGGAGTTCGACCTCCTCGTCTACCTGGTCGAGAACGCCGGCATCGTCGTCTCGCGCGACCAGCTGCTCGACCGGGTCTGGGGGATGAGCTACGCGGGCGGGACGCGCACCGTCGACGTCCACGTCGCCCAGCTCCGCCGCAAGCTCGGCCGTCCGGACTTGATCCGCACGGTGCGCGGGTCCGGCTACAAGGCAGTCAGGCCGTGATCCGCTCGCTGCGGGCGCAGCTGTTCGCGGCGATCGCGCTCGTCGCCCTGCTCTCGCTCGCGCTGGCGCTCGCGCTGGGCGCGATCCTCACCCGCCGCGCCGTCGAGCGGAACACGCTCCGCGACGTCTCGGCCCAGTTCGACCTCCTCGCCGAGCGCGAGCGCGAGGCGCTCGTGCCGTTCTCACGGCTCAAGTCGCTGCAGGAGTTCCTCGACCGCCAGGACGAGCGGGTCGTGCAGGTGCCGCTCGACGGCTCGTCGAGCCTGCTCCCGCCCGATCAGGCGGCGCGGCTCAGGCGCGGCGCACGGCTCGACGGCACGCTGCACGACAGCGGGACGCGCTACCTCTACGCGGCGCGGCTCGTCAACGGCAAGGGCTTCATCCTCCTCCGGCCGGCGAGCTCGACCACCTCGGCCTGGCGGCCGCACATCGAAGGGCTCGTTGCCGCCGCGCTCTTGACGGCCGCGCTGGCGGCGCTGATCGCGTTCCTGCTCGCCCGCGCCATCGCCCGGCCGGTGCGGCGCGTCGCCGAGGCGACGCGGACACTCGCGAGCTCCACCTCGACGCCGCCCCTCGTTCCGGTCGAGGGCGCGCGCGAGCTGGCGCTCCTCGCCGAGAGCTTCAACGAGGTCGCCGTCGCGCTCGCGCGGGCGCGCGAGGCGGAGCAGGCGTTCCTGCTCTCGGTCAGCCACGAGCTGAAGACGCCGCTGACGGCGATCCGCGGCTACGCGGAGGGGCTCGGCGAGGGCGCCTTGCCGGTCGACGAGGCTGCCGCGACGATCGTGATCGAGTCGCGACGGCTCGAGCGGCTCGTCGGCGACCTGCTCGATCTGGCGCGGATGCGCAAGGCCGAGTTCAGCGTCCGCCGGGAGCCGATCGACCTGAGCGCGATCGCCCAGGAGGCGCTGCGGCGCTACGAGGCGCAGGCACGCGGCTTTGGGGTCACGCTCGCAGCCGACGGCGCCGCTGCCGCGCCTGCGACAGGCGACGCAGACCGGACGCTGCAGATCGTCTCCAACCTCGTCGAGAACGCGCTCCGCCTGACGCCGGCAGGGGGTTCGGTGCGGATCGTGACGGCGCCGGGCTCGATTCGAGTCGAGGACACCGGCCCCGGTCTCCAGCCCGAGGAGCTGGGCCAGGCCTTCGAGCGCTTCTACCTCTACTCCCGCTACGGCCGAGAACGGCCCGTCGGCTCGGGACTCGGCCTCGCGATCGTCAAGGAGCTGGCCGAGGGCATGGGCGGATCGGTGGCCGCGGAGAGCACGCCGGGCGAGCTGACCGTCTTCACGGTGTGCCTGCCGCACGCGGTCGGCGACGCGGCAACGCGCCCGCTCACGCTCGCCTGAGCCCGTTTTACGCCGGTTTTACGTTCGGCGAACTGTCGGCTGACAGCACCCGGGGAGGATGCGACCGTCAGCTTCGCTACGAGGAGGATCTCTCAGATGAAGAACGCCAGGTACATGCTCGGAGCACTCGCCGCCCTGGCGACGCTCGCCTTCGCGACCACCGCTCTGGCGGCCGTCGTGATCAAGGGCACGAAGCACGACGACGTGCTCACCGGCACCGACCGGAACGACATGATCGTCGGCCGGCAGGGCAACGACACGATCAACGGTCTCGCCGGCAACGACCGCCTCCACGGCAACCAGGACAACGACGCGATCGACGCCGGCCCCGGCGACGACCGCGCGTGGGGCGGTTACGGCAACGACTCCCTCGTCGGCGGCGACGGGAACGACATCCTTCGCGGTCGCCCCGGCGACGACTCGCTCGACGGCGGCCCCGGCAACGACCGCCTCTGGCCCGGCCGCGGCACCGACAAGCAGCAGGGCGGCGACGGGGACGACGTCCTCCACTCGCTCGCCCGGGACAAGCAGGTCGACACGATCGACTGCGGCCCCGGCAACGACGTCCTCTGGCTGAACGCCAAGGAGACGACGGACGTCTACGTCAACTGCGAGACCGTCAAGAGCGTGACCGTCCTCGGCGACGGCGACGACTCCTAGTCCCACTCTCCCCTCAGGGCCGGCTGCGGCCGGAGGCTGTGATGCCTCCGGCCGTTTCGGCTCGTCCGAAGGGACGATTCGCCGATTCACCCACCTGAGGGACGCCGGGCGGCGCACGGCCGCCGATAGTCACCCCATTGCGGCGTACGAACCCGGTCTTTTTGCGGCGGCCGGAGAGGGAGAAAAGGCAGATGTACGAGTTCGCGAGCGGTGCGGCTGCGCCCGTGGCCGTCGGGCTGATGGGCACGCAGGATCCTCCGCTGAGCCCCGAGCCGGTCGGCCCGGCTCCGTCCAACTTCGAGCCTCCTGCGGTGCCGTTGCGCTCCTTCGAGGCGATCCTGGCCGAGCACGCGGCGACAGTCGCGGCGCTGCCCGAGCCCGCGCCGGTCGTCGCGGCGGTGCCCGAGCCCACCGCGACGCGGCGGATCGTGCTGACCATGCTCGGCGGCGAGCAGCTCGAGCTGGCGGCCTACGACGACCGCGACGAGGCGGTGGCGGCGGCCCGCGAGCTGATGACGCGCTTCAGCAGCGCGGAGTCGGCGGGCGAGTGGCCCGAGCTGGACGGCCGTTTCGTCCGGCCGGCCTCGGTCGCGTCGATCGACGTCCTCTCGGCGAGCTAGGAACGGGAGCCGAGTCGATGCCGCGCGTCAGCTTCTTCATGACCGTCCCGTTGGGGAAGACGTCCGGCGCCCAGTCGCCACCGGCGCGCCGCGTCAGCCGCTTCTGGCCGCTGCCGTTCGCGTCCATGACGTAGATCTCCGGAACGGTCTCTCTACAGCGGCTCGCTCGCAACGACCCAGATCGGGCCGTCGCCGCACTCGACAAGGACGGCGCCGCCGCCCGGGTCGCTCAGCCGCGTCTGCAGCACCACGACCTCCTCTCCGTCGAGCGTCGCCACGGGAGCGCGCAGCTTCGAGTGCCCGAACGTCAGATGCCAGGCGCGCACCTGGTCGTGGACCCGCCGGGCCGGCTGAGACCAGTCGATGCGCACGTAGTCGTCGTCCTCGAAGTGGCCGGCCCAGGTGGCACCTTCATCAGGCTGAGGATCACCGGGATCACCGGCGGCGACCCGGTCGAGCGCCTGCGGCAGCAGCGCGATCGCGTGCTCGAGCAGCCGCGGCCCGAACTCGGCGATGTCGCAGTCGTCGTCCTGGATCGGAACGCTGCCCTGCGCGAGGACGTTGCCGGTGTCGAGCTCGGCGTCCATGCGATGCCACGTGAAGCCCCAGTCGGTGTCGCCGGCGCGCAGCGTCCACGCGAACGGGATCGGGCCGCGGTGACGGGGCAGCAGAGCCGGATGCTGGTTGATCGATCCGAGCCGGGCGACGTCGAGCGCGCCCTGCGGGAGCTTCCACGGAAAGCCCCAGCACACCGTCAGGTCGGGCTCGTAGGCACGGAGCAGCCGCTCGATCGACCACTTGTCCCTGGCGAAGAGCAGATCGACGCCCGCGGGTGCGCTCGCCGCGGTCAGACGCAGCGGCTCCGGCGGCTCGTCCGCCCCGGCCGCCGGGCGCGGCGCGACCAGTGCGACCGGCTCGTGCCCCTGCTCCCGCAGCGCGCCCGCGAGCACGTGCGCGATCGGCCTGATCGTGCAGATCATGCAGACGCGCCAGGACTCGGCCATGCGGCCAGGTTACGACGAATCCCGCATCCGGGGGAAGCCGCATCCCTCGGCGTGAGCGATGCTCAGAAACGCCGGAGTGGCGTCCTCCGGCGACCGCCAATCCGCACGAAGGGAAGAACGCCATGCATGCTCTCGCCGAGCCCCCCGTCAGCCCCACCGTCGTCGGCGCCGAGGATCGCAACGGGGCCGTCGTCGCCCTCGACCAGCGCCGTGTCGTCGTCCGCCTGCGCGATGGCGAGACGATCCTCGTCGGCGGGTCACCCTCCTACGAGGACGCGCTCGTACTCGCCCAGAAGACGATCCTCAAGCTCGCAGAGGTCGGCGAGGGCGAGTGGCCGATGCTGGGCGACCGCTTCATCAATCCCGACGCGATCGTCTCGGTCGACGTCCTCCGCTGGTTGTAGCGTCGCGCCGACCTAGCCCGTTCGTGAGGACGGCTCGGCCGGCAGCGACCAGAGCTGCCGAGCTCGCGGCGCCAGACGGAGTCCTCGTTCAGCGCCCCAGCCTCCACCAGCGGGGCCGCGGCGCCGTGACGACGATGAGGTTCTTGCGCAGCTCGACCGGGATCGAAGCGATCGAGCGGACGCCCAGCACGACCGGCCCGTCGTGCCGCTCGATCTCGTCGCGCTTGCCGAAGAGATCGTCGGCCTCGTCGAAGAAGAGGATCGCACCGCTGCGCTCCGCGGCGTCGAAGCTCGACGCGAGGTTCTTCTCCGTCTCGGCCATGTACTTCGAGACGGCGTCCTGGAGACCGACAAGGGCGACGCGCACATCGCGGCGGGTTGCGAGCAGTTTCTCCAGCTCGGTCATCTCTGGGATCGTATGGCGCGTGGTCACCTACTACGCCGCCCTGAGCCTCGACGGCCGGATCGCGGGCGACGAGCACGACCTTTCGTTCCTGCAGACACTCACCGGTGCGGAGAACGACTACGAGGTCTTCTACGCCGACGTCGACTCGCTGATCATGGGCGCGCGGACGTGGGACTTCATGGTCGCTCACGGCTCGTGGCCGTACGCCGGCAAGCCGACGTGGATCGTCACGCACGCCGAGGAGCTGGCGGACCTTCCGGGCGCGGAGCCGGTCGAGACCTTCGCCGGCGACCTGGCCGAACTGGTGCGCCAGATCGAGGCACGCGGGCTGAAGCGGACGTGGCTCGTTGGCGGCGGCGACCTCGCCGGCCAGCTGCTCGCTGACGACCTGCTCGACGAGCTGATCCTGACGATCGCGCCCGCGCTCGTCGGCACCGGCCCCGCGCTTGCCGACGGCGCGTTCCCGCTGCGCCGGTTTACGCTCGCGCGGATGGAGCCCTTCGGCGACGACGGTGTTCGCCTGCACTACGAACGAACTCGAAAGGAGTCGTGAATGTTCCAGGAGCTCAAGGACTTCCTGTTCCGCGGCCTGCCCGACGAGGAGCGCCGGCACCAGGAGCTGCTCGCCGCGCTGCGGGCGTCGCGCTAGCCGGCACGCTAGCGTCCGTCCGATGGGCGCGCTCGTGGACGAACTCGATCTGATCGCCGCCGAGACCTCGTTCTCCGGTGTCGTCCGCGTCGATCGCGCCGACGAGGTGGAGGTGGCACGGGCGTATGGGCTCGCGCATCGCGGCTACGAGATCCCGAATGCACTGGACACGCGGTTTGCGACCGCGAGTGGAGCGAAGGGCTTCACAGCGCTCACCGTGGTGAGCCTGATCGAGGACGGGCATCTCGATCTCGGAACGAGCGCTCGCTCGGTGCTGGGTGAGGATCTGCCGCTGATCGACGACGACGTGACGGTCGAGCAACTCCTCGCACACCGTTCGGGCATCGGCGACTACCTCGACGAAGATCTCGATCAGGAGCTGACCGACTACCCGATGCCGGTTCCCGTGCACGAGCTCGCGACGACGGAGCAGTACCTCGCGGTACTCGACGGGCACCCGAGCAAGTTCGCTCCCGGCGAGCGCTTCTCCTATTGCAACGGGGGCTACGTCGTGCTCGCGTTGATCGCCGAGCGAACGAGCGGGGTGCCCTTTCACGACCTGGTGCGGCAGCGTATCTGCGAGCCGGCAGGAATGGACGACACGGCGTTCCTGCGCTCCGACGAGCTTCCCGGCCGCACCGCGGTCGGCTACCTGGAGATCGACGGGTGGAGGACCAATGTGCTCCATCTCCCCGTGCGCGGCACCGGCGACGGCGGGATCTACACCACGGCGGCCGACGTGAGCGCTCTCTGGGATGCGTTCTTCGCCGGCCGGATCGTGTCGACGGAGTGGGTCGCGGCGATGGTGCACCCCCGCAGCGACGTCCCGAGCGAGACGATGCCGCGCCGCTACGGCCTCGGCTTCTGGCTGCACGCGACGACCGACACCGTCTTCTTGGAGGGTTACGACGCAGGAGCGTCCTTCCGCAGCGTGCACGACCCCCGCGCGAGCCTCACGTACACGGTGATCTCGAACACGACCGAAGGTGCGTGGCCGCTCGCTCGTCACCTTCGCGACCGACTCGACCAAGGCTGAGAGCTTGGTCTTCCTTGAGACCGAGCGCTTGGTGTTGCGGCGGTTCATTGAAGACGACGTCGAGAACCTCGTCGAGCTCGACAGCGACCCGGCGGTAATGAAGTTCATCAACGGCGGCCAGCCGACGCCGCGTGAGGAGATCAAGAGCGAGGTGCTGCCGGCGTTCCTCGGCTACTACGAGCGCTTCGAGGGCTACGGCTTCTGGGCCGCGGTCGAGAAGTCGACGAACCGGTTCGTTGGTTGGTTCCACTTCCGCCCCGCGAAGGGCGCCCCGCCCGGCGAGATCGAGCTCGGTTACCGGCTGCGCAGGTCCGCCTGGGGAAAGGGCTATGCCACGGAAGGCTCACGCGCCTTGATCGACAAGGGCTTCGCCGAGCTCGGCGTCGAGCGCGTCGTCGCAGAGACGATGGTCGTCAACGCTGCGTCACGACGCGTGATGGAGAAGGCGGGGCTCACGTTCGTGCGGATCTTCCACCAGCCGTGGCCCGACTACATCGAGGGCCAGGAGGAGGGCGACGTGGAGTACGCGCTCCTCAGATCGGAGTGGGAACGCGCCACGGCCGCAGGGAGCGATCGCGGGTGAGAGGCGCCGTCCCCTCACCCGCTTGCATCGAGATTGCTAGGCCTTCTTGGCCTTGACCGTCGAGGTTCCCTGGCACTTGCCGGCGAACGACAGCTTCCCGGTGAACGACTTCGTGGCCGCCGCGTAGGTGAGCTTCGCGGTGAAGTACTCGCCGGTGCCGCCCAGCGGCGGGATGTAGGTGCCGCTGACCGAATTGCCCTTGAGCGTGCCCGTGAACTCGTACTTGATCGGCGCCGCAGGCTGGTCGAAGGCGCCGCTCGCACCCTGGCACTTGACCGCGAACTTGGCCGCTTTGATCGTGACCTTGCTGCCGGCGACCGTGATCGTGGCCGGTGCATTGGCGATCTTCGTCGCGCCGGTGTACAGGTGGCCCTTGTACGTCCCCGGTGCGACGGCGGCCACGGCCGCAACCGTGAGCACCGCGGCACCGACAAGAGCGGCCGCCGCCGCAGAAACCAGACGCTTCATGTGTGACCCCTTCTCGAAGTTGTGCGTACCTAGTAGGAGCTAGGCCCGTCCTGACCGTAATCGGCCGTCGCCCCGTTTTCGACCGCCGTTCGTTCAGCTTTCAGGAGGCGTCCTTGAGGTACTGGTGGACGAAGGCGATCGCCATGCTGCCCTCGCCGACGGCGGCCGCGACGCGCTTGACCGGGCCGAAGCGGACGTCGCCGCTCGCGAAGATGCCGGGGACGCTCGTCTCGAGCAGGTAGGGGTCGCGGTCGAGCTCCCAGCGGCCGGCGTCGCGCACGTCGGGGCCGGTGAGCACATAGCCGTGGCCGTCGACCGCGATCTCCGGCGGCAGCCAGCCGGTCTCCGCGTCGGCGCCGATGAAGATGAAGAGGCCGCCCGAGTCCAGACGCTGAATGACACCGTCGCCGTTGCTGACCTCGATCGCCTCGAGGGCCTCGTCGCCGTGGGCGGCCACGACCTTCGTCCGGTAGTGGGCGGTGATGTTCGAGTGGGCCTCGAGCTGCTCGATCAGATAGCGCGACATGCTCCGCTCCAGCGACTCACCTCGGCACAGCAGCGTGACGCTCCTCGCGTGGTTCGAGAAGTGCAGCGCTGCCTGCCCCGCCGAATTGCCGGCGCCGACGATGTGGACGTCGAGCCCGTGACACGCCGCTGCGTCGCTGCGCGCCGCGCCGTACGAGATCCCCTTCCCGGCGAGCCGGTCGAACCCCTCGGCGTTCAGCTGCCGCCACGCGACGCCGCACGCAATGATGATCGTCCGCGCGCGCAGGACGTCGCCGCCGTCGAGGTGCACCTGCCGCGTCGCCGCGTCGATCCGAGTGATCGTCCGCGTGACGAGCACCTCGGCGCCCAGTCGCCACGCCTGCTGCAGCGCGCGGCTCGCGAGCTCCTCGCCCGAGACGCCCGACGGGAAGCCGAGGTAGTTCTCGATCCGGGACGACGTGCCCGCCTGGCCGCCCGGCGCCTCCCGTTCGATCACGATCGTGCGCAGCCCTTCCGAGGCGCCGTACACCGCGGCCGCGAGCCCCGCCGGGCCGGCGCCGACGATCACAGCGTCGTACTCCGCTGCGGCCGGCTCGGTCGTCAGGCCGAGCAGCTCCGCCACACGCCGAGGCTCCGGCCGGACGACGGTCTTCCCATCCACCATCCGGATCGCCGGGCAATCGTCTGCCAGCGGGAGCGGTCCGCCCCACTGCTCCTCCGCGTCGGGCGCGTCCGGTGCGATCCAGCGGAAGCTGATCTGGTTGCGGTCGAGGAAGTGCCGCAGCTCGGTGCAGTAAGGATCGAGCCGGTGCCCGACGACGACCGCGCGCGGCGGCGGCGGGTCCGCGGCGATGCCCTGCAGGCCGCGCGGCCCCGACATGCGGTCGGCCGCGAGCTTGCCGACCTCCTTCGCGATGTCGGGCTGAACTGACGAGACGGCGTGGTAGTCGTTCGGCTCGATCCGCAGCACGCGCGTCGGCCCGGCGGCGCGGAAGCCGACGGGGAAGAACGTCCCAAGCGAGATCGGGACCTCGCCGAAGATGTCGCCGACGTCGCGCTCGCCGACGACGCGCGGGATCCCGTCGACGAGCTTGACCGCCTCGATCTTGCCGTCGAGGACGGCGAAGAGCGCGCGCTCTCCCCCCTCGTGCGCGGCGTACTCGCCGGGCGCGAGCGTGATGTCCGCCGCCGCGCGCGCGAGCCGCTCGCGGTCGGCCTCGGCGAGGCCGGCGAAGATGGCGATCGAGCCGATCTCGTCGGCGGTGACCATCCGGCGAGCCTATCCGCGCGGGGTGGCGGAACTCCAGCGGCCCTGGAACCGGCAACTCGCGTAGGGTTGGCCGATGAGTCCGACCGAAGGCGTGATCGGCGAGGCGTGGGGGCACTACAAGGCGCACTGGCGGCACCTGCTCCCGATCGCACTCGTCGTCTATGTAGCCATCGCGATCCTCGGCGCGCTGCTCACTCTCGTTCTGAGCTGGCTCGGCGCGCTGATCGCGGCGATCGTCTCGCTCGTCGGCCTCTTCTGGGTTCAAGGTGCGCTCGTCAAGGCGGTCGAGGACATCCGCGACGGTCGCGCCGACCTGTCGCTCGGCGAGACGTTCAACCGTGTCCGGCCTCAGCTCGGATCGATCGTCGTGGCGGGTCTCCTCGCCGGTCTGGGCATCGTCGTCGGGCTGTTGCTCCTGATCGTCCCCGGCCTCGTCCTGATGACCTGGTGGGCCTTGGTCATCCCGGTCGTCGTACTCGAGGGGTCCCCGGCCGGGGCGGCGTTCACTCGGAGCCGTGAGCTCGTGCGCGGGTACGGCTGGAACGTCTTCGGCGTGATCGTGCTGGCGATCCTGGTGCTGCTCGGATTCGAGATCGTGTTGTCGATCGTGCTCTCGCCACTCGACGGATGGCTGCAGAGCCTCGTCGCCAACATCGTCAGCGGCACGCTCACGACGCCGTTCATCGCCCTGGTCTTGACGCTGCTCTACTTCCGGCTGCGCCAGGCAAAATCGCAGCCGGCGGATCCGGCGCCTGTGACCACGTAGCGCGTCCCCTGGGATGCGGCTCCACTACCTTCCCGGCACGGCAGCGATGGCGCCGCACGCGACGCTCGCCGAGATCGGTGTGCCGTACGAGCTCGTGCGCGTCGAGCGCGACGAAGACGGGCGTCCCTCCGAGGCCTACCTGGCGCTCAACCCGTGGGGAAAGATCCCGACGCTCGAGGACGGCGACCTGGTGCTGACGGAGTCGGCCGCAATCTGCCTCTATCTCGCCGAGAAATACCCGGACGTGCGGCTCGCCCCGCCCCCGGGAAGCCGCGCGCGAGCGGAGCTCTACCGATGGCTGTTCTGGCTGACGAACACCGTGCAGGCGGCGCAGATGCGGCACTTCTACCCGGAGCGCTACGGGGGCGAGGGCGTCAAGGACGCGGCCGACGCTGAGCTCGCCGGGCACTACGACCGGATCGACGCGCACCTTGCAGGTCAGGAGGGGGCCGGCCGCGAGTGGCTCGTAGGCGGCGAGCGCACCGTCGCCGACTTCTTCCTGTTCATGCTCACCCGCTGGGGCCGGTTCCTCGAGCCGGCGGCGTGGGAGCGGCCCAACCTCCAGGCTCACTGGCTGCGGACGCTCGAGCTCCGCGGCCCGCGGACGGTGTTCGAGGAGCAGGAGCTGCCGCTGCCGGAGTTCGCGACGGCTTGAGCGGCTCGCTCGAGCGGACCTGTTAGAGCCATTTGGTCCGTGCTACTCAGATTGAATGGCCAGAGCCCCTGACGAGGAGCACTGGACAAAGCTGCCTGAGCGCTAGATCGTCCAGGTGTCGCCGCTACCCAGAAGCGCCGCGAGCTCGCCTTCGCCCTTCGCCTTCGCGACGCCGATCTGCTCCGCCATCAGCTCGTCGTAGACCGGGCGCGCGACCGAGCGGAAGACGCCCATCGGGGTCGCGCCGATCGACGCCTGCGTCAGCCGCGAGAGGTGGAACGCGTGCGCCGGCTCGTGCGAGTGCGCGTCGTGCACGAGCAGGCCTGAGTCGGTCGCAGCCACGACCTCGGGCGAGCCGTCCGGCAGGAGCCGCAGGCCCTTGTCGCCCCAGACGATCGGCTCGCCGTTCCTGAGGTAAAGCCGGTTCTCCTTCTCGTCGCGGACGAAGTCGAAGGCGCCGTCGTTGTAGATGTTGCAGTTCTGGTAGATCTCGACGAAGGCGCTCCCCTTGTGCTCGGCGGCGGCGCGGAGGACCTCGGTCAGCTCCTTCTTGTCGGTGTCGATCGCGCGCGCGACGAACGTCGCCTCGGCGCCGATCGCCAGCGAGAGCGGGTTGAACGGGTGGTCGAGGGAGCCCATCGGCGTCGACTTCGTCACCTTCCCCAGCTCGCTCGTCGGCGAGTACTGGCCCTTTGTCAGCCCGTAGATGCGGTTGTTGAACATCAGGATCTTCAGGTTCACGTTCCGGCGCAGCGCGTGGATCAGGTGGTTGCCTCCGATCGACATCGAGTCGCCGTCGCCGGTCACGACCCAGACAGACAGGTCGGGGCGGGACACGGACAAGCCCGTCGCGATCGCCGGCGCGCGGCCGTGGATCGAGTGCATTCCGTACGTCTCCATGTAGTACGGGAAGCGCGCAGCGCAGCCGATTCCGGAGACGAAGACGATGTTCTCGCGCTTGAGGCCGAGCTCGGGCATGAACGACTGGACGGCGGCCAGGATCGCGTAGTCGCCGCAGCCCGGGCACCAGCGCACCTCCTGGTCGGACGTGAAGTCCTTCTTCGTCAGCTGCACGAGCCCGTTGCCGTCGCTCACCGCTTCCGCCTCTCGTTGCCGCGCTTGAAGTTGCCGGTCGCCTTCGCCATCAGCAGCTGCAGCTCCTGGCCGCTGCAGTCCGACGAGACGGCGAGGAAGTTCTCCGCCAGCTTGCCGGTGAGCACGGTGGCCCGAGTGCGTTTCCAGAAGATCGCAACCGAGCCGTCGCTGCGCTGGCGGAACGTGAACGGCTGCTCCTTCAGCAGCACGCCGCGCCCGCTGGGGCTCTTCTTCTTCGGCCTCACGACTCCACCAGCGCCGTGATCGCGTCGGCGAGCTCGGACGCCTTGAAGGGAGTGCCGCGGACGCGGTTGTAGCCGACCGCGTCGACGAGGAACTCGGCGCGCACGAGCTGGAGCAGCTGGCCGAGGTTCATCTCCGGGATCAGCACCTTGTCGTAGCGGCGCAGCACCTCGCCCGTGTTGCGCGGGAACGGGTTCAGGTAGTGGAGGTGCGCCTGCGCGACGCTGTGCCCGGCGCGGCGCACGCGCTTGACCGCGGCGCCGATCGGGCCGTACGTCGAGCCCCAGCCGAGCACGAGCGTGTCGGCGCCGTCCGTCGGGATCGTCGACGGCGAGCTGCGGGGATGTCGTTCGCGATCCCGGCCACCTTCGCCGCCCGCAGCCGCGTCATCAGGTCGTGGTTCTCCGGGTCGTACGAGATCGAGCCGGTCACGTCGGCCTTCTCGAGCCCGCCGATCCGGTGCTCGAGACCCGGCGTGCCCGGGATCGCCCACGGCCGCGCCAGCGTCTCGGGGTCGCGCGCGTAGGGCATGAACTCGCCCTCCTCGGCGTCGGCGGCGGCGAACTCGGTCGAGATGTCCGGCAGCTCCGCAACGTCGGGGATCAGCCACGGCTCGGAGCCGTTCGCGAGATAGGCATCGCTGAGCAGGTAGACGGGCGTGCGGTACTTGAGCGCGATCCGCGCCGCCTCGATCGCGGCGTGGAAGCACTGCGACGGCGTCGAGGCCGCGAGCACCGGCACCGGGCTCTCGGAGTTGCGCCCGAACAGCACCATCAGCAGGTCGGCCTGCTCCGGCTTCGTCGGCATCCCGGTCGAGGGGCCGGCGCGCTGGATGTCGAGGACGAGCAGCGGCAGCTCGAGCATGATCCCGAGCCCGATCGTCTCCTGCTTGAGCACGATCCCGGGGCCTGCGGAGGTGGTGACGCCGAGCGAGCCGCCGAACGCAGCGCCGAGCGCCGCTCCGACGGCGGCGATCTCGTCCTCGGCCTGGAAGGTGCGAACGCCGAAGCTCTTATGCCGCGCCAGCTCCTCGAGGATCGAGCTCGCCGGCGTGATCGGGTAGGCGCCGAGGAAGAGGTCGAGCCCGGAGAGCTTCGAGGCGGCGATCAGCCCGTAGGCGATCGCGGTGTTGCCGCTGATCTGCCGGTAGACGCCCGGCGTCATCTTCGCCGGGGCGATCTCGTAGCTGACCGCGAAGTCCTCGGAGGTCTCGCCGTACGCGTAGCCGGCCTTGAACGCGGTCGCGTTCGCCTGCGCGATCTCGGGCCGCTTCGCGAACTTCTTCTCGACCCACTCGAGCGTGCCCTCGGTGGGCCGGTGGTAGAGCCAGCTCATCAGCCCGAGCGCGAAGAAGTTCTTCGAGCGCTCGGCCTCGCGCGAGGTGATCCCTTCGATCCCCTTCAGCGCCTCGACGGTCATCGACGTCAGCGCGACCTCGTGCAGGTGGTAGTCGGCGAGCGAGCCGTCCTCGAGCGGGCTCGTCCCGTAGCCGGCCTTCTGCAGGTTGCGCTCCTTGAACGTGTCGGTGTCGACGATCAACGTGCCGCCCTTCGGCAGGTCCTTCACGTTCGTCCGCAGCGCCGCGGGGTTCATCGCGACGAGCACGTTCGGCGCGTCGCCGGGCGTGAGGATGTCGTGGTCGGCGAAGTGGAGCTGGAAGCCGGAGACACCCGGGAGGGAGCCGGCGGGCGCACGGATCTCGGCCGGGAAGTCCGGGAAGGTGGCGAGATCGTTGCCCATGATCGCCGTCTCGCTCGTGAAACGGTCGCCGGTGAGCTGCATTCCGTCCCCGGAGTCGCCCGCAAAGCGGATGATCACGCGATCGAGCTGCTCGACGGCCTTCGCCATGTCCTACCTAGTTGTATCGCACGCGCGTGACGCTCGAAACGAGCGTTGGCCCGGCAGAAATGCGTACGGTGGACCCGAGTTGCAAGCAAGGCAAAGGAGGAACCCCGTGCAACCCGAGCTCCACTCCCGCTTCGCCAGCGAGCGGCTTCAGGACGACCACGGCGTGCGGCCGGAGGAGACGCCGCGGCCCGCGCTCGAGACGGCTACTCGGCCCGGCGACGAACAACCGACAGGCCCCACGCCTCCCCCGAGGCGAAGAGCGCGTCCGGATCGACCTGGTCGCGCCAGCCGATGAAGTGCTTCTCGGGGTCGTCGGCGGTGGAGCCGAGGACCGCGAGCCGCTCCTCGTGCTCCGCAGGCGCGCCGCGCTCGAGCTCGTCCAGCCGCCGCTCAGCCTCCTCGGCGGCCGGGCCTTCCATGTAGCCCCTCGGCATGCCTCGATCGTACTCCCGCGCAGCGGTCAGGCGGCGGGCGCCACCACGCGGACGAGCGTCTCCAGCCGGACCGGAACCGACAGCGCCTGCGAGACGAAGCATCCCTGCTCCGCCCGCTTGGCGGCCTCGACGACCGCCTCCTCCTGGCCCGGGTCGGTGACGAGGTGGGCGCTGAGGTCAACGCTGAGGAAGCCGAGCCGGCCGTCCTCGCCGAGGCCCATCCGGCCGACCCCGTCCACCGCGATGTCGTGCACGGTCACGCCACGGCGCTCGGCGAGTGCGAGGAACGTGACGGTGAAGCACGAGGCCGCGGCGGCGACGAGGAAGTCCTCCGGGCTCCAGACGCCGAGGTCGGTCCCCTTGAACTCGGGCGGCGTCGCGATCGGGATCGTCTCCTTGCCCGGCACGGCGGCGCGGACGAGCCGGCCGCCCGCCCAGTCGATCGAGACGGGGAATTGGATGCTCTTCGTCGTGCGCATGCCCGCAGCGTCGCCGGGCCATCGGCGCCCGACATCGTGGTTGCCGCGGATCGCGGGTCGGTAGCCGCTACGGACGCGGTGCTTCGGCGAGCAGCGCTTCGACGTCGAGCGGGATGCTCATCATCGCGACGCCGCCGTCGGGGTCGAGCGGCCACTCCTCGCGCGGCCGGTCGCGGTAGAGCTCGACGCCGTTGCCGTCCGGGTCGTTCAGGTAGAGCGCCTCGCTGACGCCGTGATCGGACGCGCCGCTGAGCGGGATCCCGGCCTCGACCACCCGCCGCAGCGCGTCGGCCAGCTGGACGCGGTCCGGATAGCGGATCGCGGTGTGGTAGAGCCCCGTCGACCCGGGTGGCGGCGCGCTGCCGCCGCGGCTCTCCCATGTGTTCAGGCCGATGTGGTGGTGGTAGTCGCCGGCCGAGATGAAGGCGGCCTGGTCGCCCATCCGCTGCTGCAGCTCGAAGCCGAGCACGCCGACGTAGAAGCCGAGCGCGCGCTCGAGGTCCGCGACCTTGAGGTGGACGTGACCGATGTCCACGCGGGGATCGATCGCCATGCCGGGAGCCTAGTAGAGCGCGGTCGCCAGGCTGCGCCGGTAGCGAAGCGTGAGCGGGTGCTCGGGGCCGAGCTCGTCGAAGAGCAGCACCATCAACCGGCGGATCCCGTCGCGGCGGTCGCCCTCCGCGTGGTCGACCTCCTCGAGCAGCACGCGGAGCGCGAGCTCGAGGTCGCCGCGCTCGAGCGCGGGGAGCACCTCCGGGAACGCGCCGCTCTCACGCAGCTCGGAGACGACCCGGTCGAGCGGCGAAGGCCCGGCGAGCGCGCCCACGAACTCCCCGACGACGGCGGGCGGCTGTGCGCCGACGAACTCGCTTACGACGGCGCCGTTCCGGAACGCCTTCACGGCGGGGATGCCCGAGATCCCGTACCGGGCGGACAGGCCGGGGTTCTCGTCCACGTTCACCTTTACGAGCGTCACGCCCGGATGATCGGCCACGGCCCGCTCAAGCACCGGCGCGAGCGCATGGCAAGGCCCGCACCACGGCGCCCAGAAGTCGACCAGCACCGGGCTGGCCCCGGACGCCTCGATCACGTCCCGCTCGAAGGTCTGCTCGGTCACATCCATGCTCTACCTCCCACTTTACAACTCTGTAGTTGTTCGGTAGTCTAGCGGTCGAACTCGACCAAGGAGCAACGCACGTGCTACCCCATCCCATTCCCGATTCTCTCGCAGAGCTGATCGCGCAGCGCTTCCGCGTCATCGGCGAGCCGACCCGCATCCGCATCCTCGACCGACTGCGCGAGGGCGAGACGAGCGTCCAGGATCTGACCGACGCGCTCGGCAGCTCGCAGCAGAACGTCTCGAAGCACCT
Source organism: uncultured Gaiellaceae bacterium (assembly GCA_963705515.1). GTDB lineage: Bacteria > Actinomycetota > Thermoleophilia > Gaiellales > Gaiellaceae > Gaiellasilicea. Next base: position 263,832 of record CAVPJV010000001.1, on the reverse strand, counting down.
CGGCGTGCTCGCCCAGGCCGGCATCGTCGGGCGGCGCAAGGAGGGCAACCTCTCGCTCTACAGCATCGCCGACGACTCGGTGTTCGCCCTCTGCGAGCAGGTCTGTGGCAGCCTGCAGCGCCAGCTCGCGGAACTGAACGAGCTCGTCTCCGGAGGTCTGCGATGAGCGCCCAGCGCTGGCCGCTCGAGCGGGTCCTCTTCCTGCTCGCCGGCACCGTCACCCTCACGAGCGCGGTCCTGGCCGCCCTCGTCAGCCCCTGGTTCCTGCTCCTCACCGCCTTCGTCGCGCTGAGCCAGTGGGCCTTCGTCGCGGTCGGCGCCTGCCCGGCCTCGGTCGTGCTCGAACGCGTCTTCGGCTTCCGGAAGGGATGCGTCCAGTGACGCCCTTCGGACCTCTGGGCCGGCTGGGACGCTGGACGGCGACGCACGGCAAGGTCGTCGCGCTCGCCTGGGTCGCGCTCGCACTCCCGCTCGGCCTGCTCGCGCCACGCGTCGAGCATGCGCTCTCGGGTGCCGGCTGGGAGGCGTCCGGCTCTGAATCGGTCGACGCGCGCGCACTCGTCGAGCGCGAGTTCCGGGGCCTCTCGAGCTCGGCGCTGCTCGTCGTCGTCCACTCGCAGGAGCACGGGGCCGGCGACACCGCGTTCCAACAGACGCTCTCGCGGGTCGAGGCAGTGCTGCGCGGCAACGAGCACGTCGCCGCGGTCGTGCCGCCTCGGGCGGGTGTCTCGATCTCTCGTGACGGCCACACCGCGATCGTCCAGGCCGGCGCTGCCGGCAGCCCCACCGACATGGTCCGCGCCGCGGACGAGCTGAAGGGCGAGCTGGCCGACGCGGGCGGCGCGGACGTCGAGGTCGCGCTCACCGGCGCCTCGGGCCTCTGGTCGGACTTCAACACCGCCAACCGCGAGGCGATGATGAAGTCGGAGCTGATCTCGTGGCCGGTGACGCTCGCGATCCTCGTCCTCGCGTTCGGGTCGCTGGTCGCGGCCGGGCTGCCGCTGATGCTGACGATCCTCGGGCTCGTCGCCGCTGCCGGCTCGCTCTTCCTCGCAGCGCAGGTCGCGGACGTCTCGATCTGGGCGATGAACTTCGCGCTCATGTTCGCGCTCGCGCTCGGGATCGACTACGCGCTGTTCGTCGTCCACCGCTTCCGCGGCGCCCTCTTCGGCTCGAAGCTGCCGCCCGTGGAGGCCGTCGCCGCGGCGATGGACACCGCCGGCAAGGCCGTCCTCTTCTCCGGCCTGACCGTGCTCGTCTCCCTCTCCGCGGTGATGCTCGTGCCGAGCCCCGCGTTCCGCTCGATGGCGCTCGGGATCATGCTCTCGGTGATCTTCGTGCTCGCGGCGACGCTGACCCTGCTGCCGGTCGTGCTCGCGAAGCTCGGCCCCCGCGTCGACCGGCTCGGCCTCTCGTGGGTGCACGCCGGCGAGCACCGCTCTCCCGCGTTCGCGCGCTGGGCCGAGCGGCTCTGGCGGCGCCCCGTCGCCTGGGGGCTCGCGGCCACGGCGCTGCTCGTCGTGCTCGCCCTCCCCGCGATCGGGCTGAAGACCGGGATGCCCTCGATCAAGGTCGTCCCGTCGGGGGACTCGTCCCGCCGCGGCTACGACCTCGTCCAGGCGGCCTTCGGCCCGGGCGCACCCGGCGCGCTCCAGGTCGTCGTCCCGAGTGACTCCGCCAGAGCGGCCGCCGAGGTGCTTCGCAGCGACGCCGGCATCGCGCAGGTCGTCGCTGCGGGGGAGTCGGCGTCGAGCGCGCTGCTCCAGGCCGTGCCCACGGTCGACCCGTCCGACCCGGCGGTCGGCGACACGATCGACCGGCTGCGCGCCGCCCTGCCCGCCGGGGCGCTCGTCGGCGGCTCGGTCGCAGAGAACCACGATCTCGAGGCGGCGCTCTCCGCGCGGACGCCGCTCGTCGTCGGAGTCGTGCTCGTGCTCGGCTTCCTGCTCCTGCTCCTCGCACTGCAGGCGCCTGTGATCGCGGCTGCGGGTGTCGTCACGAACCTGCTCGCCACGGCGGCCGCCTTCGGCGTCGCCCGGCTGATCTTCCAGGAGGGGAACGGCACCGGCCTCCTCGGCTTCGAGTCGCAGGGGTTCCTCGACGCCTGGGGGCCGGTCTTCTTCTTCGCGATGATCTTCGCCATCTCGATGGACTACACGGTCTTCCTGCTCTCCTCGGCGAAGGAGCACTGGGACCGCACCGGCGACGTGAAGGACGCGATGGTCGGCGGCGTCGCCCACTCCGGGCGCGTGATCTTCGCGGCCGCCGCCGTGATGGTGGCGATCTTCTTCACCTTCGCGCTCTCCGGGCCGCTGCCGCCCAAGGAGATGGGCGTGATCCTCGGCGTCGCCGTGCTGCTCGACGCCGCGCTGATCCGGCTCGTGCTGATGCCGGTGCTGCTGCGTCTGCTCGGCCCCGTGGCCTGGGCGCAGCCGCGCTGGCTCGACCGGATCCTGCCGGACATCCGCTTCGGCCACTCCTGAGGGCTAGGGGCGGGAGACGCTGACGAGCTCCTCCCGCTCACCCTCGCCGCCGACCGTCACGGCGAGCACCGGGCCAACGTCGCGGGCGTAGTACTTGCGCTCGACGACGTCGGGCTCGAGCGGCGTCGTGTCCTCAGTCTCGAGCGCGCCCGTGAAGTCGCCGAAGGGGACGCCGACGTCCTCGTCCAGGCTCAGCACCTCGGCGCGGTCCTCCGCCTCTCCGGCGTAATACTCCTGCCGATAGGTCATCCCGACCTCCGGCTCGCCCGGCAGCGCGATCCCCGGGAGTGCGCCGTCGACGCCCGCCTCCCAGGCGCCGGCGTGGCCCACCGGCTCGCCGTCCTCGAACTCGGTCGTGTCCTCGCCGAAGTACCAGAGGTTGCCGTCGTCGTCCTGCGCGTACCAGTCGAACGTGTCCTCGACGGGGACGCCGTCCTCGGTGACGAAGTCGTGCACGACGCGCGTCTCGACGCCCATGACGGTGCGCGTCCGGTCGGTGACGGTGACCTCGATCCGCTGGTCGCCCTCGCGGTAGACCCAGACGGTTCCGGGGGCCATCGGCCAGTAGGGGTGGTCGATCTCGGCGCTGAAGCGCGACGGGTCGATCTCGACCGAGTCGATGCCCTGCGGCAGCGCAGCCTGCTCGGCGGTGCCACACCCGGCCGCCAGCAGAACGAGCATGAGGACGACGATTCGAGTCACTCCGCGGAGGCTAGGGCTCGTGGATGAAACTGCGATGAGCCGGCAGGACGAGCGTCACGGTCGAGCCTGACGCCGAGGCGCTCCCGCCGTGCGCCCGGGCGACGGCGTCGACGATCGCGAGCCCGAGACCGGCGCCGCCGCTCGTCCGCGCCTCGTCGGCGCGGCTGAAGCGCTCGAACGCCCGCAGCGCGAAGTCGTCCGGGAAGCCGGGGCCTTCGTCGGCAACCCGGAGGACGATCGTGTCGTCGCCCGGCTCGGCTTCAAGCCGCACCGTCCCCTCGCCATGCGCGAGCGCGTTGTCGACGAGGCTGCCGAGCGCCTGCTCGAGCCGGTCGCGATCGCCGCGGAACGTGCCGCCGCCGTCGACCTCGATCGCGCGGCCGGCTGCGGCTGCGCGCGACGCGAACCTGCGCGCGACGGCGTCGAGCAGCTCGCGCGCGTCGAGCTCCTCGAGTCGGAGCTCGACCGCGCCTGCACCCTCGAGCACGAGCAGCGCTTCCGCAAGCCGGATCAGGCGCTCGACCTCCTCCGCCGCCGAGCGCAGCGCCGCTTCCAGCTCCTCGTGCGAGCGCTGACCCCGCAGCGCCAGCTCGAGCTCGGTGCGCAGGAGCGCCAGCGGCGTCCGCAGCTCGTGGCCGGCGTCGGCGACGAAGCGGCGCTCCCGGAGCAGTCCCTCGTCGAGCCGTTCGAGCATCTCGTTCAGCGTCTCGCCGAGCCGCCGCACCTCGTCGCGCGCGCTCCGGGACGGGCAGCCGCCGCCCGGACGTCTCCGAGGAGATCGCCGCCGCCTCGCGCCGCATCGACTCGACCGGGCGCAGCGCCGCCCCCGCGAGCCGGTAGCCGGCGAACGCGGCGAGCAGCAGCGCGATCGGCCCGACGATGAGCAGCAGCGCGAGCAGCGACGCGAGCACCTCGTTCCGGTCGCCGATCGCGTCGAGGCGGGTCGCGGGATGCTCGGCGATCTGCTCGTTGAGCGCCGACTCGACGCTGAGGTAGAGGATCGTGCCGACGGCCGCGAGCACGGCGGCGCTCGCCGCGGCGAAGAGCACCGTCAGCCGCAGACGGAGCGGCCAACGGCTCACGACGCCTCCGGCCGCAGCCGGTAGCCGGCGCCGCGCACCGTCTCGAGCGACTCGACGCCGAAGGGCCGGTCGACCTTCTCGCGGAGGTAGCGGACGTAGACGTCGACCACGTTCGACTTGTTCTCGTAGGCGATGTCCCAGGCGTGCTCGAGCAGCTGGTAGCGCGAGAGCACCTGCCCCGGCCGGCGCATGAACGTCTCGAGCAGCGCGAACTCCTTCGGCGAGAGCTCGATCGCGGTCTCGCCGCGCCAGACTTGATGCGTCGAGGGATCGAGCCGCAGCCCGCCCGCCTCGAGCGCGGGCGGCCGCTCCGGCGCGCCCCGGCGGGCGAGCGCGCGCAGGCGGGCGAGCAGCTCGCCGAACGCGAACGGCTTCGGCAGATAGTCGTCGGCGCCGGCGTCAAGCCCCGAGATGCGGTCCTCGACGGCGTTGCGGGCGGTGAGCATCAGCACCGGCGCCCAGACGCCTCGCTCACGCAGCTCGCGGCAGACCTCGAAGCCGTCCCGGCCGGGCAGCATCACGTCCAGGACGATCGCGTCGTAGTCGACGGCCGCACTCATCCAGAGAGCGTCGTCACCCGTGCGCGCGACGTCCGCCGCGTGACCTTCCTCCTGGAGCCCGCGCCTGAGCAGGCTGCCCATCTTCATCTCGTCCTCGACGACGAGAACGCGCATCCCCGCATTGTCGCCGCCTGGATGAGAGCCAGATGAGAGTCCGCTCTCATCGACGCTTCATCCGAGCCTCCTACGGTGAAGCTCACTACGACGGACAAGGAGGAAGTCATGTCCAGGAGCTTCAGGAATCGCAACACCGCACTCGTCGCCGCAGGCGCTCTCGCGGTGGCCGCGATCGGCGGCGGCGCGGCAGTCGCCGCCGGCGGAGACGACGGCTCCGGCACGCCGATCACGGGCGACGCGCTCGCGAAGGCCAAGGCCGCCGCCCTGGCCGAGACCGGCGGCGGCAAGGTCACCGGCACCGAGGTCGGCGACGAGGAGAGCTACTACGAGGTCGAGGTGACGAAGGCCGACGGCAGCCAGGTCGACGTCCAGCTCGACAGGTCGTTCGCCGTGGTCGGCTCGAAGGACGACGGTGAGGACGGGAACGAGAGCGGGAGCGACTGACCCGCGCGCCCGGGTTTAGACATCCGCGCGAGGTGGACACAACGGCGACGTGGACACCTGCTCCCACTGTGGCGGGGCCCTGCCCGCGGACGCCACCTTCTGCCCCTCCTGCGGCAGACGCACGGACGCGCCGCCGACCGAGCGCGACGTGCCGATCGACGTCCAGCACGCCGAGCCGCGCTCTTTCGGACACGGAACGCCCGTCTTCGCGCTCTCGGCCACGGCTGTGCTGCTCCTGCTCGGGATCGTCCTGGCGACGACCGGCTTCGTCGTCGTCGGCATCGTCGCGATCGCCCTCGCCGTCTGCCTCGTCCCCGCCTTCCTGGCCGGCGCGCGCCGCTGGCCGGAGACGTCAATCTCCCAGATCGGCGTCAGCACTGCCGATCGCGTGCGCGGCGAGGCCGGTGTCGCTGTCGAGTCGGTCTCGGCCTGGACGCGGGCCGGCCGCGATGTCGCGCGGCTCCGCAAGGAGCAGTTCCAGCTCCGGCGCCGTCGCGACGCGAGGATCCGCGAGCTCGGCGTCTCCTTCTACTCGGAAGACGGCCGGGCCGACGAGTTGAAGGCCGCCGCGAAGGCGCTCGACGAGCAGATGGCGTCGAACGAGCTCGAGCTGCAACGCGCCGTCGCGAGCGCGCGCCGTCAGACGCGAAAGGGACGCGCGACCGTCGTCGCGACCGAGGTGATCGAGCCCGAGCCGGAGAACGCGGCCGTCGAGTCACCGGCCGAGGACGAGCCGCTCACCCGCGAGGAGCCGCAGGCCGAGGTCGAGCCGGCGCCGCAGCGCAAGCCCGGGGCGAGAAAGCGTCAGGCCCGCTCGAGGTAGGCACAGCGGCGCCTGGGGCCGGGCAGCGGCGAGGGGCCGTGCCGGCGCACGACGTAGCGGTCGCCGTCCACCTCGACGATGTCGCCAGCCTCGGGAGCGACCCCGTCGCGCTCGAGCAGCGTGTAGCCGGTGGCCGAGGGAACGAAGAGCACGTGTGCCGTCTCGCTCTTCGGCTCGGGCATGGACGTCGTCGTCTCCTCGAGCTGGAACTGGCGCTCGACGAGCTGAAGCAGGGCGCGGTGCTCGCGGTTCATCTTCGCGATCTCGCCGACGCTCTCGCCCAGGCGCCGCTCGCGCGCGGCAAGCTGGCGGCGCAGCTCGGCCACGTCGGCCAGGGGGCCGTCGACCGGGACGCGGGCAACGGCGTCGCGGAGCTGGTCGCGGAGCGACTCGACCTCGGGCTCGAGCGCGGTGGCGCGCTCGAGCGCGGCGTCGCGCTCGACCGTCAGCGCCTGGAGCGCGTCGTTCAGACCTGAGACCTGAGCGGCGAGACCCTCGTCCTGGCCGGCCGCCTGCTCACGCAGGGAGGCGAGCTCGGCGTCGAGCGCCCGGGCGCGCGCCTCGGCCGCCTCCCGCTGCTCGGCCAGCTCCTGGAGCTGCGCGGTCGCGTCCTCGGCCTGGCGACTGCGCAGCTGCTCGAGCTCGGCTTCGAGCTCTGCGGCCCTCGCCGCTTCTGAATCCTTCTCCGTCGCAGCCGACTGGAGCGCCGCATCGGCATGCTCGCGCAGCTGGGCAAGATCGCTCTCGAGCGACTGCGCGCGCGCCTCGGCCGCTTCGCGCTGCTCGGCGAGCTGCCGGAGCTCGTCGCTCGCATCCTCATTGGCGCGGGCGCGGAGCTGCTCGAGCTCGGCTTCGAGCGCGGCGGCCTTCGCCAGCGCCGCGTCGCTGCCCGCTGCAACGGTGCGGAGCGTCTCCAGCTCACTCTCGAGCTCGTGACGGCTCCCGTCGGTCTCGGCCAGGCGGGCCTCCAGCTCGGCGATCTGGGCGACGGCCTGCTGCTGCCCCCGCTCGAGCTCCTCGCGGTTCGCGGCGGCGGCCTGCAACTGGCTCTCGAGGGCGCCGACGCGCTCCTGGATCTCGGCGTTGACGCCGGCCTCGTGTGCCTGGGCGGCTTCGCTGAGGCGTGCCTGCAGCTCGTTGAAGCTCTGCGCGAGCGAGTTCCGCTCGGTGAGGACGCCGTGCAGCTGCGACTCGAGCTCCTGGATCCGGGCCTCGGCCGCGGCGGAGACCGCCGGCTCGGGCTCGGGTGTGGGCTCCGGCTCGGGCGGCGCGACCTCGGCGACGGGCTCGGGTGCCAGCTCGACGGCGAGCTCGGGCTGCGGGGCAGGCGCGGCGGGCTCGGGAGCCGCTGCGGGCTCTTCGGCCGCGGCCGAACCGGCCAAGCGAAGGCCCGAGCCGAGCGGCGCCGCCGGAGGCGTCTGCGGCGGTGCAGCCACGGGTGGCGGGACCGGGGTCGCCGCCGAGGCGGCGGCCTCGGTACGGACCGGCGCGCGCGCGGCCATCTCACGCAGGCCGGCACTCGTGCCGTACTCGGTGCGGAGCAGGCCGCCGTGCTGCTCGGCGAGGGCGTTGGCGACCGCGCCGGGGGAGACGAAGCCGAGATCGACAAGCACCTTTCCGAGCGGCGTGCCGCTGCGATTCTGCTCGGCAAGGGCGTCCAGAAGCTGGTCTTCCGTCAGGAAGCCCTCGTCGACCATGATCTGGCCCAGCTGTCTCCGGGTGTCGGGTGCCGCTTCCACCATGTCCCTTATCGGCGGGAGACGCGGCGTCCTGAAGGGTCTACGCACGCTCGCCCGCCAGGGTCCACAGCACAAAGGCAAGCCAGTGGACGCCGATCACGTCCGTCTGGATCCCGAGCACGAGCACGGCGGCGAGCGCGGCCCCGAGCCAGGGCTCCCGCCGGAGCACGGCCCGGACGAGTGCCACGTTCCAGGCGATGAACGCGAGCATGCCGAGCAGGCCGAGCTCGACCCCGAGCTCGGTGTAGGTCGATTCGCCCGCCTTGATCTCCCGGTCCGTGCGCTTCGCGGTCACCCCCGCGTTGCCGACGCCGAAGCCCCACGCATGCTCGAGGACGGTCCGGATGCCGTCCCGGAGGCTGTCGAGATGGCTGTCGATCGAAGACTCGCCAGGATTGAGCGGGTCACCGCTCGTCGGCTCCTCCTGGCCGCCCGCGCGCTGGATCTCGAGCTCGGCGGGCGTGAATCGGGTCTCGGGCGCGATGTCGGGATAGGCGCGGACGAAGAAGAACGCCGCCGCGATGAAGACCACGGCCGCAGCCACCGGCCACCAGCTCCGCAGCCCGTAGCCCAGCACGACGAGCCCGACTGCGAGCGCGGCGATCGTCGTCCGCGAGTAGGTGAAGAGGAGGCCGATCGCGAGCAGCGCCGTCACCAGTGGCAGCCAGCGGGCATCGCGCCGCCAGGTCGCGGCGACGAGGATCGCCGTGAGCAGCAGGTACGCGCTGGCGAGCGGGCTGAGGAAGGTGGAGACGAGCCGGCGCAGCGGCCGCTCGTCGCCCGGGTTGTAGACCCAGTTCTCGGGCAGGCCGGAAAGATCCTTGCCGTAGTCGATCCCGAGCTGCTCGCGGAACCAGCCGGGCACGCCGGAGTCGCGCCAGGTCTGCAGCGAGACGGCGTAGATGTCGACGAGCCCCCAGACGGCGACGAACACCCCGACACCGAGGATCAGCCCGGCCGCGATCCGGCGGTCCCGCGCGGAGAGGGTGAGGCAGCGGCCGAGGAAGTAGCACGCGACCGGCGTCAGGTCGTGCCGGACGCCGTAGAGGATCCCGTGCGCCGAGGCGTCGCCGCCGAGCCAGTCCTGCGGGATCAGCGCGTAGAGGACGACGAACGCCGCGTACGCGAGCGCGAGCCAGTCGATCCGGGTCGCTTTGAAGGGGACGCCTCGGCTGCGCCAGACGACGACGGCGAGCGCGGCCGCGAGCAGCACCTCCTTCCAGGCGGAGACGACGTCGAGCGCGAATTCGCGCACGCCGACGTCCCACAGCTCGGCCATGACCAGGTTGTGGAGCGGCAGCGCGACGATGAACGCGACGAGCGCCCAGCGCGGCAGACGTTGGTCAATCGACAACGGCAACCAGGCTCAGCCCGAGGTTGACGATCCGCACCTCGCCGGGAAAGAGGCGGGCGAACGAGGCGGGGCCGAGCAGCCGGTTCTGCTTCGCCCAGGGCTTGCGAGCCAGGTCGTACGCGCGGTGGGAGGCGGAGTCCGGCAGCCAGTGGACCAGCGGCAGGCGCGTGTGCACCTCGACCGGGAACCAGCGGTTCGGCGTCGTGATGAACGCGCGCCGGCCGACCCGGAGCGCCTCGGCGACGAAGCGCCGCTGCTGCTCCTCCCCGCCCACGTGCTCGATCACCGCGTTCGAGAAGACGATGTCGAAGGCGCCGTCCTCGAACGGCAGCTCGAGCGCGTCTGCCTGGACGTAGCTGGCGTCCGGGTAGCTGGAGCGGAAGCGCTCCCCCTCGTGCTGGCCGACCGCGGTCAGCTGCCCCTGCCACGGGTACATCTCCTCGAAGAAGTTCAGCGTCCCGCAGCTGCCCTCGTTGACGCTCAGCTCGCCGAAGGCGAAGTCGTCGACGCCGACGTCGAGCACGGTCGTCTCCGCGGTCGGCGCCATCGTCTCCATGAAGAGGGCGAACTTGCGCCGCCGCGAGCGCAGCGAGATCTGGTCGGCGAGCCTCATCAGGAGGCAAGAGTAAGGTGCGGACCGGTGATCGAGGCCACTGTCAGACCGCGCGGCCCGTACCGCCTCCACCTGATGACGTACGGCCGCGAGCTCGAGCAGGCGCTGCCCGGCGGCAGCCGCGGCCAGGCCTGGCAGCGCTCGGACGGGCTCGTGCAGCTGCGCGCGCCGGACGAGGAGGGGCTCGAGCTGCTCCGCTTCTGCCTCGCGCTCGACGCCGACACGACCGAGTTCGTGCAGCGCTTCCGCAACGACCCGCTGCTCGGCCTCTCGATCCGAAAGCTGCACGGCCTGCGGCCGCTGCGGCGGCCGACCGTCGCGGCCGCGCTGCTGCGGGCGATCTGCGGCCAGCTGATCGAGGCGCGGCGCGCGTTCGCGATCGAGCGGGCGATCCTGCGCGCGATCGGCGACCCCGCCCCGAGACGGGAGGCGATCGCGGCGCTGTCGCCTGCACAGCTCCGCAAGCTCGGGCTGGCGACCCACCGCGCGTCGACGCTCGTCCGCGTCTGCCGCTCGCTCGACCTCGAAGGGCTGCGCGCCCAGCCGATCGAGGCGGTCGAGGCGCGGCTGCTGCGGGAGCGCGGGCTCGGGCCGTGGTCGCTCGGCGTGATCTCGCTCGAGGGTCTCGGGAGCTTCCGCCACGGACTGGTCGGCGACCTCGGCCTCGTCAAGCTCTGCGCCGCTCTGTGGGGCCGCTGGGTCGACACCTACGAGACGGCAGAGCTGCTCGCGCCCTACGAGGAGTGGGCCGGGCTCGCCGGCTTCTACCTGATGCGAGGCTGGGGTGCCGGGCTCGTTCCCGGCGCGAACGCCGACCTGGCCCGGCTGGCGCGTTGCCGAGCGGCGTAACACTGGCGTAGGATCGCGAAATGAAGCTCGGCCACAACTCGAAGACCGACCTGATCAAAGGCGTACCGCTCTTCTCTGCGGCTTCGAAGCAGCAGCTGGCCGAGATCGCATCGCTCGCGGACGAGATCGACCTCCCCGAGGGGAAGGTCTTGATTCGGGAGGGAGACTCGGGCCGTGAGTTCTTCGTCCTGATCGAAGGCACGGCCGACGTCGAGCGCGCCGGCAAGAGGGTCGCCTCGATCGGGCCGGGCGACTTCTTCGGCGAGATCTCGCTGATCTCGAAGACACCGCGGAACGCGACGATCACGACGACGTCGCCGGTGCGCGCGCTCGTGATCACCGACCGGGCGTTCCGCCAGCTGCTCGACCACTCGCCGGAGATCGCGGTGGGGGTCCTGACCGCGCTCGCCGAGCGCGTCGCGCCGACGACGCTCTAGCCGCGTGAAGGAGCGGATGCTGCGCGGCGAGCTCTACCGCGCCGACGACCCGCAGATCGAGGCCGAGCAGGCCCGCGCGCATGAGCTGATGGAGCGGTACAACGCGACCCGCCACGCCGAGCAGGACGAGCGTGACCGGCTGCTGCGCGAGCTGCTCGGCGAGGTCGGCGACGGTGTCGTCGTCCGGCCGCCGTTCCGCTGCGACTACGGCGCCCATATCTCGATCGGAGCCGGGACGTTCGTCAACTTCGACTGCGTCATGCTCGACGTCGCGCCGATCCGGATCGGCGCCGCCTGCCAGCTTGCGACCTCCGTCCAGCTCCTGACCGCGACGCACCCGATCGATCCCGAGCCGCGCCGGCTCGGCTGGGAGTACGCGAAGCCGATCACGATCGGTGACAACGTCTGGCTCGGCGGCGGCGTCATCGTCTGCCCCGGCGTCACGATCGGCGACAACACCGTGGTCGGCGCGGGAGCCGTCGTCACGCGCGACCTGCCGGCCGACGTCGTCGCCTTCGGCAACCCGGCGCGAGTGCAGCGGAGCATCGACGAGCGTGACCGCGTCGACGTGCCCGAGCTGTAGGCGCAGCGGTCGACGCCCTACACTTCGGCGATGCCCGTAGACGAGCGAAAAATCGCGGTTCTCGGAGCCGGCCAGATCGGCGAGGCGCTGATCGGCGGCCTGCTCTCGTCGGGGTGGCGCACACCGGCAGAGCTCGCCGCCTCGACGCGGCGGGAAGAGCGCGCGGCCGAGCTGCGCGAACGGCACGGCATCGATGTCACTCTCTCGAACGCGGATGCCGCCGCGGGGGCCGCACTGGTCGTGATCTCCGTCAAGCCGCAGGACATCGCGACGCTGCTCGGCGAGATCGGACCGCTGATCCAGCCCGAGCAGACCGTGCTCTCGATCGCAGCCGCGATCCCGACGGCGGCGATCGAGCGTCACCTCGGCAGCGGTGTACCGGTCGTCCGCGCGATGCCGAACACCCCCTCCGTCGTGCACGAGGGGATGGCCGCCATCTGCGCGGGGTCGCACGCGGGCGAGCAGCACCTGACCCTGGCGGAGGAGGCCCTGCGCCACCTCGGCGCGGTCGTCCGGGTCTCGGAGCCGTACATGGACGCGGTCACGGCGGTCTCGGGCTCGGGGCCTGCCTACTTCGCGCTGCTCGCGGAGGCGATGATCGAGGCCGGGATCCTGCTCGGGCTCTCGCGCGAGGTCTCGACGCAGCTCGTCGTCCAGACGATGCTCGGCACGGCGAAGCAGCTGCGCGACCTGAAGATGCACCCCGTCGAGCTGCGCGAGATGGTCACCTCGCCCGGCGGGACGACGATCGCCGCGATCCGCGAGCTCGAGCAGGCCGGCGTGCGCGCCGCGTTCCTGAACGCGATCCAGGCGGCGATGGACCGCTCGCGCGAGCTCGCCAGTGGCGATTCGTAACCTCAACGGCGTCGGCATCCACGTCGTCGAAGACCCGGCCCGGCTGGCCGCCGGCTGGCTGATCCACACGGCGTCCGAGCCCGGCCACATCGCCCTCTCCGGCGGATCCGTCAGCCGGGCGTACGAGCTCGCGGCCGAGCTCCTGCCCCGGTGGCGGCGGGACGTCCACCTCTGGTTCGGCGACGACCGTGCGGTGCCGCCGGGCGACGACCGCTCGAACTACCTCCTCGTACAGCAGACCCTGCTCGACCGGCTCGTCGCGCTGCCGACCGTGCATCGCATCCACGGCGAGCTCGGCGCGCAGGAGGCGGCGGACCTCTACGACCGCGAGCTCGACGGCGTCACGCTCGACCTGGCCCTGAACGGGATCGGCCCGGACGGGCACACCGCGTCCCTCTTCCCGGCCGCACCGGCGCTCGAGGAGCGTCACCGTCGCGCGGTCGCCGCCGAGCCGGCGCTGGAGCCGTTCGTCGAGCGTGTGACGCTGACGCCGCCGGTGTTCGGCGTGACGCGTCTGCTCGTCTACCTCGCGACCGGCGAGTCGAAGGCCGCGGCCGTCGGGAAGGCGTTCGCCGAGGAGCCGAGCGCGGAGACGCCGGCGAGCCTGATCCGCGGGGTCGAGACGATCGCAATCCTGGACGAGGCGGCCGCGTCGCAGCTTCCTCAGGGATAGCGGCGCGGCCCCGGGCCGTCGGGGGCGAGCGATCCGAGGCGCCGGCGGCTCCGCGCCACGAGCCGGTAGGGCGCGCTCGACGGGCTCCGTATCGAACCGTCGGGCCGGACGACGTGCACGCTCTCGAACCGCGTCGCCGCCGGCAGCCGCGCGAGCAGCGGCTGCGCCGCCTCGTCGTCGAACGGGAGCCAGGCGTACCGGCCGCGGTCGACCCGCGCGGCGACACGCGCCACGAAGCGGCAGAGGCGTCAGTTGCCGTCGTACAGCACGACCGGTCGGCTCACGGCAAGAGCTCCGACTCGAGCTCCGCCGCCATGCCGCGCCGGGCGGCCAGCGCCTGCAGGACGAGCACCGTGTCCGCCACGGGCATGTCCTCGAGGTACTCGTCCCGCGTCTCGAATGACTCCAGCACAGCCTCGACCGCCCGAACGTAGTCGACCACGTCCTCGGCGGCGATGAACATGAGCGCGTCGGCGACCTCGCCGGGGAAGGTCGCGTGCGTGCGTGCGTCGTCGGCCTGGACGCGCATGTCGTTCCACTGGCCGAGGACGCCGAAGGCGAGCGCCGCGGCATAGCGGCCAATCGGGGATTCGGACTCTGCGGCGCCGGCCTCGAGCGCCCAGCGCGCGTCGTCCGCCGCCCCGTCCCAGTCGCCGGCAAGCAGCCGCGCCTTGATCGCGCCGATCGGACGGCCCCAGCTCTCGGGCGGCGCGTGCTCCCAGCTCTGCCGGTAGCGCTCGGCAGCGCGGGCGAACCACGCGCTCCCGTCAGCGCCGTCCATCAGCTCGGCGAGCCCCGCCGCAAAAGCCGCATTCCCCATCCGCGTCAGCTGCCGCTGCCGCGCGTCGGGGTCGTCGGGAAGCCGCGCTTCTCCGTCCTCGTACCGCTCCGCGGCCCGTGCACGCAGCTGAGTCCAGTCCGGCATGAGCGGAGAATAGGGGTACCACCCGCCGCAAGATCGGATATGCTGCATCCAGCGCCGCTCGTCCGCTTCCGGGCACCAGAACGGGCGCGCCACTCTGAGGAAAGCAGCACCACCGTCTTCGTGCTGCGCAGATGTCAGAAGCGATACTGAATCCGACACACACGTCGGACGCGCCGGATGGCCTGACCGCCGACGCGCTCCGCACGCAGGAATGGGCCGGCGAGCCCTTCCTCCATCCCGGCGAGAATCCGGCAGAAGCCCTTGCGCCCGGAACGGCCCGTCGCGCCGCGCTCGACGAGGCGCTCGCCGAGATCGAGAGCGGCCGCCGCTCGCCGTCGTCCGGCTGGAAGGTCCGGTTCGGGCTCCTGCTCGGGCTCGAGCGCGTGCTCTCGTCGAAGCCGCCCGCGACCGCCGCCGGGACCGAGCTGCGCAAGCATCAGATCGACGCACTCGCCGGGATGCTGACCGAGCTGATCGCGGCGAACCAGCGTCAGGCCGAGGACCTGAACGGCAACGGCCACGCCGAGGCGGAGCTCGAGGCGGAGGACGCCGATGAGGAGGACGAGCTCGAGCCGGCCGACGAGGAGGCCGACGCGGACGACGAGCCGGAGTTCAAGGGTGAGGATCCGGGCGCGGTGCGGCGCTACCGCTTCCGCCATCCGACGGCGTCCGGCAAGACGATCGCCGCTGCGGGGTTCGTCGAGGCAGCACGGACGCTCGGCATCCTCATCCTCACCCACCGCCGCCTGCTCGTCTCCCAGTTCCAGCGCGACCTGACGACCGAGGGCTACGGGGAGCGCTTCGTCGACGCGATCGAGCGCGGTCAGACAGCCCCGCGCGAGAACCCGATCACGATCCAGACCTACGCCTGGTTCGCCCGCCATGCCGACTCGATCTCGCGCGACGCCTACCAGCTCGTGATCTGCGACGAGGCCCACACGGCGCTCGGCGAGAAGACGAGCGCGGCGATCCGCAGCTTCTCGGAGCCGCTCTACATCGGCATGACCGCGACCGAGCAGCTGATCGCGAAGCAGGTCTCCGACGTCTTCCCCGCCTCGGTCGACGACCTGCCGCTGACCGACGCGGCCCGCCGCGGCCTGATCGCGCCGCTCCGCTGCCTGCGCGTGCCGCCGGCCGCCGCGATCAACGCGGTGCCGATCGTCGGCGGCGACTTCGAGGAGCGCGCGCTCGCCGCAGCGCTCGACCACCAGGCTCTGAACCAGGCCGCCGCGAGCCTCTACCGCGAGCGCTTCGACTCGACGCCGGGCATCGTCTACGCCGCCGGCGTCGACCACGCCTACAACCTCGCGCAGGAGTTCCGCGCCGCCGGGCTGAAGGCGGAGGCGGTCTCGGGCCGCACGCCGCCGGTCAAGCTCGCCGAGACGCTCGCCGCCTATGAGCGCGGCGACATCAACGTCCTGATCAACGCAATGCTGCTCGCCGAGGGCTGGAACTCGCCGCGCGCGACCGTCTGCATGCACCTCGCGCCGACGGCGTCGAAGCGCGTCTACCAGCAGCGGATCGGCCGGATCATGCGGACGCATCCGCGCAAGGAGGCGGGGATCGTCGTCGACTTCACGCCGAAGTCGGCCACCCACAACGACCGCGTCGTCTCGCTCCACTCACTGCTCGAGTCCGACTTCTACCGCGAAGGAGCGCGCGTGACGCCGGCGCCCCGCCGCCGCGTCCAGCGCCGCGCCCGCCGCCGGCTCTCGCCGGCGCCGTGGCTCGTCCCGGTCACCGCCGACGTCGCGCGCCGGCTCGCCGTGATCCAGCGCGAGTGGCAGCGGATCGACCCCAAGTTCCTCGACGAGGACGAGCAGCGCTACTGGGCGACGATCGCAGGCCGTCAGATCCGCTTCGACCAGCGCGCCGAGTTCGCGAAGAAGTTCGCCGAGGCTCGTGCCTCGAAGCCCGCACTCGAGACCTTTCTCTCCGTCTGCGCCGCCGAGAACCCGAACCGGCGCCTGCGGATGACCGCGCTCCAGGACCGCGTCTCGATGACCGTCGAGCGCGCCGACTTCGACGATCTCGTCACGCTCGTCGCCCAGGCGCCGCCGTGGGAGAAGGACCGCGCAGCCGGGGTCCGGATCCTGCTGCGGGCGATCGGCGAGGGCAAGGCGAACGCGCCTGACCAGATCCTCCAGCGCTGGACCTGGAAGCTCGCGAAGACGACGCGCAAGGTGCAGGACCGCCGCGCCAGCGCCGAGTTCCCCGAGGCGAAGCGCCTGCTCGGCGCCGTCGCCAACTCGCGCGGCCATCGGCACGAGGAGAACGTGCAGAAGCTGGTCCAGGTCGCGAAGGCGCTGCCGCTCGACGTCGGCGCCGCGCTGCTCGCCTCCTCCGAGGGATACACGCCGCGCGCGAACAACGCGCTCGACCGCGCCCGCGAGGAGATCGCCGAGATCAGGGAGATCGCGAACGCGCTTGCCGACAACCTGCCGGCCCCGAAGGCGCCGTCGCGCAAGTCTCGGCGGCGGAAGCGGAAGAAGAAGCCCGGCGAGAGCCAGGCGCAGCCGGCCGCAGAGGGCGCGGCCGCATCGAACGGGGGCGCGCCCGCCGAGGGCGGCGACGGGGCGGCAAAGCCGAGACGGCGACGGCGACGGCGCAAGCCGTCCGGCGGCTCGGCCGAGAGCCGCGCGCCCGCCACCGAACCGCCAGCCGCCGAGTAACGAAGAACGGACGATGCTCCTGCTGCTCGCGATCGGCTTCGTCGCGGGCGTCGTCACGGCGCTGTCCCCGTGCGTCCTCCCCGTCCTGCCGATCGTGCTCGCCGGCGGAGCCACGGGACGCCGGCCGCTCGCGATCGTCGCAGGGATCGTCCTCAGCTTCACCGTCTTCACGCTCTTCGCCGCCTGGCTGCTCGAGATGCTCGGCCTGCCGGACGACGTCCTGCGCAACCTCGCGATCGCCCTGCTCTTCGTCGTCGCGCTCTCGCTGCTCGTGCCGCAGGTCGCCGAGTGGCTCTCGCGCCCGCTCCAGTTCCTGACCCGGCGGAGCGGCGGCGACCTCGGCGGCGGCTTCCTGCTCGGAGCCAGCCTCGGGCTCGTCTTCGTCCCCTGCGCCGGCCCCGTGCTCGCCGCGGTGACGGTGATCGCCGCCCGACGCGACATCGGGCTCGACAGCTTCCTGCTGACGCTGTCCTACGCGCTCGGTGCGGCTGTGCCGATGCTCGCGATCGCGTTCGCCGGCCAGCGGGCCGCACATGCCTTCCGCGCACATGCCGTGCTCGTCCGCCGCGTCTCGGGCGTGCTCGTCGCAGGAGCCGCGATCGCGATCGCGCTCGGTGCCGACCGGAACCTGCAGACCGCCCTGCCCGGCTACACGGAGGCGTTGCAGAAGCGCTTCGAGCGCTCCGACTCGGCCCAGCGCGAGCTGCGCAAGCTGACGGGCGGCCGCGATCCCCAGGCCACCGGCGGCGGCACCGCGGCGCTCGAGGACTACGGCCCGGCGCCGGACTTCCACGGGATCACGCGCTGGCTCAACTCCAGGCCGCTGACGCTGCAGGAGCTGCGCGGCCGCGTCGTCCTGATCGACTTCTGGACGTACTCGTGCATCAACTGCCTGCGCACGCTGCCGCACGTCCGCGCCTGGGACGCGCGATACCGCGACGCCGGGCTGACGATCGTCGGTGTCCACTCGCCCGAGTTCGCGTTCGAGCGCGTCCCGTCGAACGTGCGCGAGAACGTCCGCAAGCTCGGCGTGCGCTACCCCGTCGCGCTCGACAACGACTTCGTCACCTGGCAGTCCTGGCACAACCAGTACTGGCCGGCCAAGTACCTGATCGACAAGCGCGGCCACGTCCGCTACTTCCACTTCGGCGAAGGCGAGTACTCCAAGACCGAGGACGCGATCAGGACGCTCCTCGGGGACGACGCGCCCGCGGCGACGCAGCTCCCGGACGAGAGCCCGCACGGCGAGGTCACCCCGGAGAGCTACCTCGGCTACGAGCGGCTCGCCCGCTACGGCGGCGAGCCGGTCGTGAAGGACAAGCCGCACGCCTACACCTACCCGCGCGGTCTGTCCGAGAACGAGCTCGCGTACAGCGGCATCTGGACGGTGGAGGACGAGCGCGCGGTCGCCGGCCTCAGCGCAGGCCTGCGCCTGCTGTACCGGGCGCGCGACGTCTACGTCGTCCTCACGGGGAAAGGAAAGGTCGACACCCTCGTCGACGGGAAGCCGGAGCGCACGGTGCGCGTCACCGATGATCGCCTCTACACGCTCGTGCAGCGGCCGCAGCTCGCCGAGCACCTGCTCGAGCTGCGCTTCAGCCCGGGCGTCGCTGCCTACGCGTTCACCTTCGGTTAGGCTCGAAGGCGTGTACGTCGCGGCACCCGAGCGCTACGAGCGAATGCAGTACCGGCGCAGCGGGCGCAGCGGCCTGCAGCTGCCTGCGATCTCGCTCGGCCTCTGGCACAACTTCGGCCGCGACCGGCCCTACGAGCTCGGCCGCGCGATCGCGCGCCGCGCCTTCGACCTCGGCATCCTCCATTTCGACCTCGCGAACAACTACGGACCGCCGTTCGGCTCCGCGGAGGAGAACTTCGGCCGGATCCTGAGCGACGACCTCCGCCCCTACCGCGACGAGCTGATCATCTCGACCAAGGCCGGCTACGACATGTGGCCCGGCCCGTACGGCGAGTGGGGCTCGCGCAAGTACCTGCTCGCAAGCCTCGACCAGTCGCTGGCGCGGATGGGCCTCGACTACGTCGACCTCTTCTACTCGCACCGCTTCGACCCGGAGACGCCGCTGGAGGAGACGATCGGCGCGCTCGACACGGCCGTGCGGCAGGGGAAGGCGCTCTACGTCGGCATCTCGTCCTACTCGGCCGCGAAGACGCGGGAGGCCGCCGCGATCGCACGCGACCTGGGCACGCCGATCGTGATCCACCAGCCGTCCTACTCCATGCTCAACCGCTGGATCGAGCCGGAGCTGCTCGACACGCTCGAGGCCGAGGGGATCGGCTGCATCGCCTTCTCGCCGCTCGCGCAGGGGATGCTCACCGACCGCTATCTCGACGGCATCCCGCCGGATTCGCGGGCCGCCCGCGAAGGTACGGCGCTCGATGCCGACCGGCTGAGCGAGGGGACGCTCGCGAAGGTGCGCGCCCTCAACGAGATCGCGGCGGGCCGTGGCCAGTCACTCGCGCAGATGGCGCTCGCCTGGATCCTCCGAGACCAGCGCGTGACGTCGGCGCTGATCGGCGCGAGCAGCGTCGAGCAGCTGGAGGCGAACGTAGCGGCGCTCGACCGGCCCGACTTCTCCGACGACGAGCTCGCCGAGATCGACCGCTACGCGACGGAGGCCGACATCAACCTCTGGGCCCGCTCGAGCGAGGGGTGAGCCTCGCGCGATGAGCAAGCGAGCGATCCAGCCTGAGGAAGTGGCCCGGCCGGAGGCGCCCTACTCACCCGTCGTCGTCGACGACGGGCTCGTCTACACGGCGGGACAGGTCGCATTCGACGAGCAGGGAGAGCTCGTGGCCGGCGGGATCGAGGAGCAGGCCCGGCGGGCGCTCGAGAACCTGACGGCATGCCTGCGCGCCGCCGGCGCGGAGCTCTCGGACGTGCTGAAGGTGAACGCCTACCTCGCCGACCTCGGCGACTTCGCCGGCTTCAACGCGGTCTACGGCGAGTTCTTCGCCGAGCCGTATCCGGCACGGACGACTGTGGGTGTCTCGCTCCCCGCCGGGCTGCTGGTCGAGATCGAGGCGGTCGCACGAGTCGGAGCGTGACCACGCTCGAGCTGGAGACGCCGGCGCCCGTCGTCGACCTCGACCGGATGGAACGAAACCTCTCCCGCTGGCAGGCGCGCTGCGACGAGCTCGGCTTCTCGAGTCGCCCGCACGTGAAGACGCATAAGTGCACCGAGATCGCCCGCCGTCAGCTGGAGCTCGGCGCGACCGGGCTCACCTGCCAGACGCTCGGCGAGGCCGAGACGATGGCGGACGCCGGCTTCCACGATCTCCTCGTGCCGACGAACGTGGTCGGCGAACTCAAGCTCGCGCGCCTCGCGCGACTACTCGAACGCGCGGCGGTGACCGTGGCGGCGGACGATGCTCGCGTCCTTCCCGGTCTCGCCCAAGCCGCCGCGCGCTCCGGGCAGCCCCTGCGTGTGCTCGTCGAGTGCGACACCGGTAACGGCCGTCTCGGCGTTTCGACGCCGCGCGACGCCGCCACGCTCGCCGGCGAGGTCGACCGCACTCCCTCGCTCCGGTTCGCCGGATTCCTCACCTACCCGTCCCCGGCCGGTGCACTGGAGTTCCTCGCGGCGGCGGTCGAGGACACAGAAAGGCAGGGTTTGAGCGTCGAGACCGTGTCCGCGGGCGGCACCCCGGCGATGTGGTCGGCCGGCTCGCTTCGGCCCACCGTGACCGAGTACCGGGCCGGAACCTACGTCTACCACGACCGAACGACGGTCGACGCCGGCGCGGCGACGCTCGACGACGTCGCGCTGACCGTCTACGCGACGGTCATCGGCCGGCCCGCCCGCAGCCGGGCGATCCTGGACGCGGGGTCGAAGTCGCTCTCCTCCGACCGCTCCCCCGCCGAGGGGTTCGGACTGGTACTCGACGCACCGAAGTCGACGCTCGTGAGGCTCGACGAAGAGCACGGCTACCTCGAGCTCGCGAACGGCGACGCGGTCGAGCTCGGCCAGCAGGTCCGGATCGTCCCGAACCACGCCTGCGTGGTCTCCAACCTCTTCGCCGAGGTCGCGCTCGTGCGTGACGGTGAGCTCGCCGGACGCTGGCCGGTCGATGCGAGGTCACGATGATCGACCCATGAATGCGATCGACGCGCTCGCGCGACAGCGCGTCCTGCCCGTGCTCCGCTGCAGCGACGCCGCCGACGCGCTCGCGACCGCACGGGCGGCGGCCGCGGCCGGCTGCCGCGTCGTCGAGCTGACGATGTCGACACCCGGCGTCGAGGACGCAATCGCACCGCTCGTCGCAGATGGGCTGGTGGTCGCCGTAGGC
Organism: uncultured Gaiellaceae bacterium; assembly: GCA_963705515.1. Taxonomy (GTDB): domain Bacteria; phylum Actinomycetota; class Thermoleophilia; order Gaiellales; family Gaiellaceae; genus Gaiellasilicea. The sequence goes on along the minus strand of CAVPJV010000001.1, from coordinate 242,616 downwards.
ACGGTTCGGGACGCTGCTGACGTCGCCCGCCTGGCGGGCGCCGGGGCAGCGCTCGTCGTCTCGTTCTGGAATCCGCCCGGCTTCGTCGCCGCGGCTGACTCGGCAGGCATCGATGCGATCCCGGGCGGCTTCACCGCCCATGAGCTTGCGGCCGCTCACGCGGACGGCGCATCGGTTGTGAAGCTCTTCCCCGCCTCGCTCGCCGGCCCGGCCTACGTGCCGGCGCTGCGTCCGCTGCTTCCCGATCTGCGGCTTCTCGTCACCGGCGGGATCGATCCGGACGGCGTCGCACCGTGGCTCGAGGCCGGCGCGCTCGCCGTGGGGCTTGGTAGCAAGCTCGGCACCGTCGGAACGGTCGGCCCGGCCGAGGTCGAGCGCCGCTGCCGGGCCGCACTTGCGGCGGTCTGACTAGAGGTCGCGCGGCGTGTCGTCGCCGTTCTCGGCGTCGCGCTCCTCCAGGAAGCGCGTCAGCTCGGCCGCGAGCGCGTCGCCCGACACGTGCGGCATGTCCTCGTGCTCCTCGAGATCGAGCTCGTCCGTCCGCTTCTCGAGCTCGGCCACGTAGGCCGCGGTCTCCTCGTCCGACGAGACGGCCTCGCTCACCTGCTCGGCGTACGACTCCTCCGCCTCGGCCAGCTCCGTCGTGTCGACCGGGACATCGAGCAGCTGGCCGAGCCGGTCGCAGAGCGCCCGGGCGGCGCGAGGGCTCGGCGCCAGCGAGACGTAGTGCGGCACGGCAGCCCAGAGGCTCGCGGCGGGGATCCCCTCGCGGCGGCAAGTGTCCTGGAGCACGCCGACGATCCCGGTCGGCCCCTCGTAGCGCGAATGCTGCAGGCCGAGATCGGCGACGAGCTCGGGGTCGCTCGCGGCTCCCGTCACCGGAGCCGCCCGTGTGTGCGGCACGTCGGCCAGCAGGGAGCCGAGCGTCACGAGCAGCTCGACCTCGAGCTCGCGCGCAAGGTCGACGACGAGCTTGCTGAAGGTCTGCCAGCGCAGGCTCGGCTCGACACCGAGCAGGAGGACGACGTCGCGGTCGGTGCCGGGGACCCGCGCGTGGTAGAAGGCGTTCTCGGGCCACTCGATCCGGCGCGTCAAGCCCTCGTCGAGCGAGACGTGCGGCCGGTTCGCCTGGAAGTCGATGAAGTTCTCGGGATCGATGTCCGCGAACCGCTCGGCGTTCCAGATCCGAGCGAGGTAGCCGGCTGCCAAGGTCGCCCCCTGGCCGCCGTCGTTCCAGCCCCTGAACGCCGCAACCAGCACCGGCCGCTGCAGCGCGGGTCTGCCGACCATGCGCAGCTCGCTCATCGACTCAGTGTACGCGGGGTGCGCCAGAGAGCGGTCACGAGTCCGACCGTGCAGGCCCAGACGAGCGCCGCCAGACCGACGTGGATCAGCACCAGCCACCAGGGCAGCTGGTTGCGCCACTGCAGCTCGCCGACCGTCATCTGCACCAGGAGAAGGACGAGCAGGACCCCCGCCCAGGGCGCGAGCACGCCCGCCCGGTCGCGGTTGCGATGAAGCCAGACGAGCAGGAGCAGGAACGAGAGCCCGAACGCGGCCGTAGCGCGAACGTGGATGTAGACGGCGTCGAGCAGGTTCCAGAAGCGCTCGATCTCGGCGCTGTCTCCCGGATGCGGGCCGGCCGCCGTCGAGAGCGTGCCGGTGAAGACGAGGACGCCGCAGGCTCCCGCGAGCAAGAGACCGAGCAGCCGAAGCCACCGCGGCACCGGCGATGCGACCCGGCCGCGCGCGTTCCCCCAGGCTTCGACCGCCAGCACGGTCGCGGTCGCGAGCACGACGAGTGCGAGGAGGAAGTGGGTGGCGACCATCAGCGGATGCAGGTCGAGCCGGATCGTCAACAGCCCGAGCGGCGCCTGCGCGATCGTGCCGAGGAACGTGAAGCCGGCGAGCCAGCGCGCCCAGCGGACGAGGCCGGGCGTGCGGTAGGCGAAGATCCACGCGGCCAGCGAGAGCCCGATCGGGAAGAGCGCCATCACGCGGTTGCCGAACTCGATCGACGAGTGCTCGCCGACCGCAGGGAAGAACGCTCCCTCCTGGCACCCGGGCCACGACTCGCAGGCGAGCCCCGAGCCGGTCAGCCGCACGGCGGCGCCGGTGAGGACGATCAGGTAGAGCGAGACGGCCGACGCGAGCGCGAGTCGCGCGTAGCGCTCCGCGGTCAGCTCGCGGCGCCCGGTGCCTGTCGCGGTCGTGTCCACGGCGTCGAGTGTAGGCGTCAGCCGCCGACCTGGATTGCACCGCCACGGACGACGAGCACGGGGTCGGAGAGGGCGTCGAGGTTCTGCGTCGGATCACCGCGGACCGCGACCACGTCGGCGGGGCTTCCCTCGGCGAGCCGCCCCAGGCCGTCGATCGCGAGCACGTTGGCCGCCTTGCTCGTCGCAGCGCGGAGCGCGCCGACCGTCCCGAGGCCGACCCCGGCGAGCAGCTCGAGCTCGGTGACGTCGACACCGCTCGGGATCCCGGTCACGCCGTAGTCGGACCCGTACAACACCGTGCCGCCGCGCCGGTTGAAGGAGGTCGCATTCTCGAGCAGTCCCGGGCAGCCGACGACGAGTCGGATCACGTGCAGCGTCGCGACGATCTCGACGCCCGCGTCAGCGAGCTCCCCCATCAGCTCGGGATCCTCGCCGCACGGCATGTGCGCGAGCTCGTCGACCCCGGCCCGCAGCGCCATCCGCGCGCCGCGCCCCTCGCCGACGTGGGCGGTCACCCGGACGTCGTGCTCATGTGCCTCCACGACGATCGCGCGCAGGGTCGCGAACGTGATCACCGGATAACCGAACTGGAGCGAGACCTTGATCACGTCCGCGCCGCGACTGACGAGCGAGCGCACGTATCGGCGCGCGTCGTCCGGCGTGCGGACGACATGCGCGACGGCCGGGCCGTGAATCGGGATCGGATAGCCACCCGGCGCCGTGATCAACGGGCCGGCCACCAGGACTCGCGGTCCGGAGAGCTGCTCCTGGAAGGGCAGGTTGGCGTCGGGCGTGCCGAGGTCGCGGACGGTGGTCACGACCGAACCGATATGGGCATAACCCAGGTCGTGCGTATGCAGGTCGATCAAGCCGGGAAGCAGGGTCGCGTTCCGAAGCGCGATCGTCCGCGCTGCGTCGACGCTGACATCCTCACGCCGCCCCACCGCGACGATCTCGTCGCCGCGGATCACGACCGCGCCGTCGCGGATCAGCGCGTCCCCATCGAAGAGCCGCGGTGCCGTGACGAGAAGATCCACCTGTTCCTCGCCACCGCAGCCGGCGAGCGCGGCGGCCGCGATCAGTGCAGCGAAACCCCGGATCCCTCGAGGACGTGTCCGACGCGGCACACGAAGAGCTTCCGCGACGCGAACTCCGCCTGCAACACCGCTCCCTTGTCGGCCGGCAGCGAGACGAGCAGCCCGCCCGCCGTCTGCGGGTCGTACGCGAGCGCAAGCTGCGCCTCCGGAAGCTCGCCCGCCTCGACGTGCGGGCCGGCGAAGTCGCGGTTGCGGCGGTCGCCGCCCGTCCGGATGCCCGCCTCGGCCTGCTCCAGCGCCCCGGGGAAGAACGGGAGCGCGGCCGCGTCGAGCTCGATCCGGACGCCGCTCCGCTCCGCCATCTCGTGCGCATGTCCCAGCAGGCCGAAGCCGGTGACGTCCGTGACCGCGTTCGGCTCGAACGGGCGCAGCGCGTCGGCCGCGTCGCGGTTGAGCGCCGTCATCGCCTCGGTCGCCGCCTCCAGCCCCTCCTCGTGGCGACGCCCCTCGCGGGCGGCGTGGAGGAGCATCCCGGTGCCGAGCGGCTTGGTCAGGAAGAGGGCGTCGCCGGGGCGCGCGCCACTCTTCGCCCAGAAGCCGTCCGGGTGAACCGTGCCGACGACCGCGAGCCCGTACTTCGGCTCCTCGTCACGGAGCGTGTGGCCGCCGGCGAGGATCGCGCCGGCCGCGCGCACCTGCTCGTCGGCGGCGCCGAAGATCGCAGCGAGCGTCTCGTTCGGCAGGCTCTCCGGGAACGCCGCGATCGAGAGCGCCAGCAGCGGCGAGCCGCCCATCGCGAAGACGTCGTTGAGCGCGTTCGTCGCCGCGATCCGTCCGTAGAGCGCCGGGTCGTCGACGAGCGGCGGGAAGAAGTCGAGCGTGAAGACGAGCGCGCGCTCGTCGTCGAGCTTGTAGACGGCCGCGTCGTCGGAGGGAGCGAGCCCGACGAGCAGGTTCTCGGCCTCGGCCGGCACGAACCCGCGCAGCAGCTCCTCGAGCCGCGCCGCCGGGTACTTCGCGGCGCAGCCGCCGCTCGGCGCGAGGGAGGTCAGGCTTGTCGGCACGACCTCAAAATACGCGACGGCGGCCGGGGAGCCGCCGTCGCACTCAGGGGAGAGGAGGAGCCTGGGTATCTGCGCCCAGGTTCGTGATCCCGATAGCGACTCCTTGCGCGTTTCTGAGATAGTCGAAACGCGTGCCGTCTGCGTTGATCACCGGGGGCTCATCGGGCATCGGACTCGCGATCGCGAGGATGCTCCGCGACGAGGGGTACGAGCTCACGCTCGCGTCGCGCACGGCCGAGAAGATCGAAGCGGCGGGGGCCGAGCTCGGCGCGACCGCGACCGCGGCCGACGTCTCGAAGCCCGAGGACTGCGAGCGGATCGTGCGCGAGCACGTGGAGCGAGCCGGCGGTCTCGACCTGCTCGTCAACTCGGCCGGGATCGGCATCGCGGGCCGGGTGGAGGATGCTCAGCTCAAGCACATCGACCGCCAGCTCGCGATCAACCTGCGCGGCCTCGTCCTCGTCTCGCAGGCCGCGATCCCGCACCTGCGCGAGACGAAGGGGTGGATCGTCAACCTCGCCTCGATCGCCGGCACCCAGCCGGTGCCGATCCTGCCGATCTACGCGGCGACCAAGGCCGCGGTGATCTCCCTGACGCACTCGCTCAACGCCGACCTCGACGACGACGGCGTCCGCGCGATCGCGATCTGCCCCGGGTTCGTGGACACGCCGATGGCGGAGTTCGCAGGGCTCTCGAGCGACGAGATGATCCAGCCCGAGGACTGCGCCGAGGTCGTGCGGATGTGCCTCCGGCTCAGCCCGCGCGCACGGGTGCCGCAGGTCGTGATCGAGCGCGTCGGCTCGAGCGGCAAGATCGCCTAGAGGCCGCCGCCTAGCTGAGCCGCTTCACGGCCGCGTCGAGCTCGTTGACCGAGACGGTGCCTTCGAAGCGCGACTTGATCTTCCCGTCCGCGCCGACCAGGAACACCCACGGCTCGGAGGGGAGCTTCCACTCTTGCACCCAGGTGTTCTCGCCCTTCGTGGGGTCGTTGTCCTTGTAGATCTCGGCATGGATGAACTCGATGCCCGACTTCGCGTGCTTACGGCGAACGGCGCTGACCACGTCGACGACCGGACCGCAGGTGCGGCTCGTGCAGTACTTCGGCGTCGCGAAGACGACGACGAACGGCTTCTTCGCCGCGAGCGCGTCCGCAACCGACATCCGATACAGCTGTGGGTCGGGCTTGGTCGAGGTGGTCAGCTCCTCGAGCGTCGCGTTCGCGAGCGTCGGCGTCTTCGAGGCGACCGCCGGCGCACCCACGTCCGGGGCGGCGGTCGCGCTGTTGACGACGACGTTGCCGACCGCCTGGATCTTGCGCCCCCCGACCGGCTCGGCGAGGATCCAGTACTTGCCGGGCTTGTCGAGCTTGAGGTGGGAGACGAAGACGTCCTGCACCTCTCCGGGCTCCGGCGGGCTTCCCGGGACGCCGACCGGCTCGGACTTGGCAATCGTCTCCGCGAACGGCTTCGCCTTCAGGTCGTCGGCGAGCCAGACCTTCGCCGCCGGCCGCATGACGACACGACCCTGGCCGTCGACGACGAGGAACGTGAAGCGGACCGTGCCCGGGCCGAAGTCAGAAGTGCCGGGAACGATCGCGACGTCCTCGCCAGGGGCGCGCCAGAGCGCCTCGAGCGTCTCCGACGACTCGACCGTCGTCGTAGCGTCCGGCTCCTCCTGCGCCGAGGAGGAGCCGCCGCAGCCTGCCGCAATCAAGCAGGCGGCTAGAGCAAAAGCCGCGGCATAGCGCACACGACGAGTCTAGCCAGGGTTATCGGGCTAGCAGCCGTCCGACCAGCTGAGGAGCCGCTGAAGGGCCGCACCCCACGAGGCGAGAAAGATCGACGCCGCCAATGCGAAGAACAGCAGGCGATTCTTCATTTGCCTCCTCCTTTCTTCCTTAGAACCGCAAGTCCTGAAGAGCTTCGGCCGCGTTCCGGTACAGCCGGGCTGCTTCAACGTCCTCGCCGCGCCGCGCGGCAAGGTCTCCCAGTGCCACCCACGCCCCAGCGCGGTGGCTGATCGACGAGAGCTGCTCGAAGGTCGCATCGGCTGCGCGGAACGCCTGTTCCGCGTCGTCGAGACGATCCCGCTCGAGCAGCGAACGGCCGAGCACGATCTGCGCCTGGCCGATCTCGTCGAGGAAGTCTTCGCGGCCGTCGAGCAGCCGCAGCGCCTCGCGCGCGTGCTCCTCCGCCGCATCCCACTCACCCAGGTGCAGGTGCACCGTGGCGAGGCCGTTCACGGCCTGGCCGGCATCGGCCTGCGAGTCGGCCTCGACCGCGACGGCGAACGACGCCTTCAGCTGCTCGATCGCCTCGCGCGGCTTCCCGAGCAGGAGGCTCAGGCCGCCGAGGTTGTTCAGCAGCCGGCCGACCGTGCGCTCGTCGTCGAGCTCCTGGAAGAGGCTCTTCGCCTTCTCGGCGTAGTTGCGCGAGAGCACCCAGTGACCCGTGCGCTCGGCGACCAGCGAGGCCTGGAAGAACGCGGCCGCCATCTTGCGGCGGTCGTCGACGCCCTCGGCGAGCTCGAGCGCGTGCTCGGCATCCTCCCGCGCCGCCTCGAAGTCGCGCTGGCGACGGTGGCAGCGGGAGCGCCAGTGGTAGATGTCCGACCGGAGCCCGTCGCACGGGAGGTCGGAGCTGCTGGGCGAGCGACAGCGCCTCGTCGAGCAGTGCGACCGCGGTCGACGTGCTCGCAAGCTTGTACCGGGCGACGCCGAGCCCGAAGACGATCTCGGCGCGGTCGACGTCGGAGAAGACCGAGCCCTCGGCGAGCGCCCGCGCGGTATTGAGCAGGTCGATCGCCGTGCGGACGTCCCCCTCCTGCAATCGCGCCCAGGCCTCGCCCGAGCGGGTGCGAACGTCGAGCTCGATCGAGTTCGTCGCCTCGACTGCGCCGCGCACGTCCTCGTAGGCCTCGATGGCCTCCTTGTACTGGTACGAGTTCGACAGCGCCTCGGCGCGCGCGAGCAGGGCCTCGACCCGGCTGCGCTCGTCCGTCGAGATGCCGCTGGAAAGGAATGCCGGATCGACGTTGAGGCGCTGCGCCAGCCACTCCACCGTCTCGGTGGTCGGGCGGGTCTTCCCCCGCTCGATCTGGCTGACGTACTCCTTCGAGAAGCGGTCTCCGGCGAGCTCGGTCTGCGTCAGGCCTGCGGCGACGCGAAGAAGGCGGAGGCGGTCGCCCAGCCGCGCACCCGAAGGAGCGGCAGCAGAAGCGATGCGATGGGCGGCGGTGATCTCGGTCATGGGGGCGTTGGTACCTCGGTTGACGGAGTGAAGCGGGAAGTGGAGCGGACCGCGTACCCCTTTGCGGGGATTTTTCGATTGTGGAGCGGCTCCAGTCGCGCGGTCAAGTGAATCTAGCGCAAATCACTTGACCGAGCTACTTGACTTTTTCGGACGGTGCTCGTACAGTGCGGCTCAACTTGCACCGACCGACGCCAGGCTCGAGTGCAAGGGCGCGCCACCGAAAAGGCGACCGCCGCAACCGCAGGAGCGTGATCGAGCCGCAGGGTCACGATTCTCGGAGTGTCGCCTAGTGGCAGCTTGCCTCAAGAAACGTCCCCGGAGCCGCAGCCGGGGACGTTTCGTCTTTTAAGACCTGGGCGCAATCAGAACCGGGATCTGCGGGAGCAGATCCCGGTTCGCGCCAAGACCCCTGAAGGGTCGGCTTCGCCTCCCGGAGTGGCAGGGCCAATCGGGCCGTCGTTCCCTAGCTCTTAGCCTTCGCCGGTGAGCCAGCGGCGGCGCTCGGCCGCCATCCGGCCGAAGTCGTCCTGGCCGAGCAGGCCGCCGAGGCGGTCGGCGAAGGAGAGGAGGAGCGCGGCGCCGACGAAGATCCAGGCCTCGGCGTCCGCGTCCCGGTCGGCAGGAACCCCGCCCGCCGCCTGCGCGCGCCGGACCGCGGCGGCGATGTAGTCGTGCACCTCCCGGAGCTGGCGCCGGAGGAACGCCTGGATCTCCTCGTCCTCGCCCGCCTCGTTGAGCGCCTGGATCCAGAGCGTCACGGGCTTGATCCCGCCCGAGGCATGGAACTCACGCGACGCCTGACCGATCGCGGTGACCGCCTCGCGGTCGCCGAGCTCGTCGAGCTTCACGTCGAGCGCCGCCCGGAACGAGACCCAGGCGGCCTCGAGGCACGCCAGGTACAGCTCCCGCTTCGAGGCGAAGTGGCGGTAGAGGATCGGCTCGGAGATGCCGGCCGCTCGGGCGATGCCCGCCGTCGTCGCACCGCTGTAGCTGCCGGTTGCGAAGACGGGGAGTGCCGCGTCGACGATCGCCTGCCGGCGTTCGGCTGCCGGCAGGCGTGCCTGGCCGGTCGTGCTCACGCCGCGAGCTCCACGCGAGCGGAGGCGTGCTCAGGCTCCTGGCGCACGAGCGCGAACGCGACGATCGAGCCCACGAACGCGAAGACGGACGCCACGATCAGCGCCCGCTCGAAACCGGCCATGAACCCATCGACGCCGGGACGCTTGCTCACCTGGTCGGCGACGATCGCGCCCATCAGGGCGATCCCGATCGAGCCGCCGACCTGCCGCATCGCGTTCAGCACCGCCGAGCCGACGCCGGACTTGTGCACCGGCACGGCGCGCGTCGCGGCGGCCGCGGTCGGCGTCATCGCCATCGCCATCCCGAACCCGCCGAGGATGAAGCCCGGCAGCAGGTTCCAGAAGCTGGCGGTGGCGCTCAGCTGCGAGAAGTAGAGCAGCTGGATGCCGAGCAGCACCATCCCGATCGTCATCAGCCAGCGCGAGCCGAACCGGTCCGACGCCTTCCCGGCGATCGGCGCGACCAGGATGATCAGCAGGGTCATCGGCAGGAACGCTGCGCCCGCCTGCACGGCCGAGTAGCCGAGCACGTTCTGCATGTAGAGCGAGACGAAGAAGAAGACGCCGAACATGGCGAGCGCGACGAGCAGCATCGCCACGTTCGCGCCCGTGTAGGTGCCGCTGCGGAAGAGGCTCAGGTCGAGCATCGGGAAGCGGCTACGCCGCTCGATCAGCACGAACGAGGCCAGCGCAACGACGGCGACGACGAACGAGCCGACGATTCGTGCCGACGTCCAGCCGTACGTGTTCGCCTCGATCAGGCCGTACGTGAGCGCGAAGAGCCCGAGCGCCGATGTGCCGAGGCCGGGTAGGTCGAGGCTCTCGTGCGTCTCGTCCTTCGACTCCGTGATCAGCATGAAGCTGGCCGCGATCGCGACCACGCCGACCGGGACGTTGATGAAGAAGATCCAGTGCCAGCTCAGATGCTCGGTGAGCAGGCCGCCGACGAGCGGCCCGATCGCGAGCGCGAGTGCCGAGACGCCCGCCCAGATCCCGATCGCCGCACCGCGCTGCTTCGGCGGGAAGGTGGCGGAGATGATCGACAGCGTCGCCGGGTTCATCAGCGCCGCACCGGCACCCTGCACGCAGCGCGCCACGATCAGCATCTCGCCGGTCTCGGAAAGGCCGCACCAGAGCGAGGCCGCCGTGAAGATCACGATCCCGATCACGAAGATGAGGCGGCGGCCGAACGCATCGGCGAGCTTGCCGCCGATCAGCATCAGCGCCGCGAACGTGAGCGCATAGCCGGCGACGATCCACTGGAGCTGGGAGAGATCGGCCCCGAGATCCTCCTGGATCGCCGGCAGCGCGACGTTCACCACCGTGTTGTCGAGCATGATCATGAAGAGCCCGAAGGAGACGGCGGCGAGCGTCCACCACTTCCTCCGCTCCTCTGAAAAGATTGCGAGTGCCATGAGCATCCCTTCGACTGACGTTAGCGAGCACTAGGTTAGTGATCGCTAACGCGGACGTCAAATTCGCCTGGACGCCGTCCGCGGCGCAGCTCGAGTCGGCGAACGTGACGCGGCTCGCGCGAGCGCTCGGCTGCGACGGCTACGCCGCTCTGCATCGAGTCTCGGTCGAGGAGCCCGACCGCTTCTGGCGCGCCGTCGCCGACGACCTCGAGCTCGATCTGGCCGCCACGTGGGACCGCGTCCTCGACGACTCGCGCGGGATCGAGTGGACGACCTGGTTCGAGGGGGCGCGGCTGAACATCGCCCAGGCCTGCGTGCACGCGTGGGCCGAGCGGACGCCCGACGCGGTGGCGGCAGTCTTCCGCACCGAGGACGGCCACCGCGACGAATGGACGTTCGCAGCGCTCTCCGAGCAGGTCGTGAAGCTCGCGGAAGCCCTCGTCGCGCTCGGCGTCGGCGCCGGCGACCGGGTCGCGATCTACATGCCGATGGCGCCCGAGGCCGCCGTCGCCTCGCACGCCTGCGCCCACATCGGCGCGATCCAGGTGCCGATCTTCTCCGGCTTCGCCGCGCCCGCGGTCGTGCAGCGGCTGCAGGACTCCGGCGCCAAGGCCGTGATCACGGCCGACTACTCGCTGCGCCGCGGCTCCCGCGTGCCGATGCGGGAGACGATCGAGGAGGCGCTGCGCGAGTCGCCGACCGTCGAGCACGTCGTCGAGTGGTCGCGGGACGACCGGAGCTGGGACGTCGAGCTCGGTCCGGGCGAGCTGCCGCCGCTCGAGGTCGAGGCGGAGCATCCCTATCTGCTCGCCTACACGTCCGGGACGACGGGGCGCCCGAAGGGCGCGCTGCACGTGCACGGGGGCTTCCTGCTCTCGATCGCCCGCGAGGCCGCATACCAGGCCGACATCCGCGCCGGCGACCGCGTCCTCTTCGCAACCGACATGGGGTGGATCATGGGCCCGTGGACCGTGGTCGGCGCCGGCGCGGCCGGGGCGGCCGTGATCTACATGGAGGGCGCGCCCGACCGCCCCGACGACCGGCTCTGGCAGCTGGTCGAAGACGAGCAGGTGACGATGCTCGGTGTCTCGCCCACCCTGATCCGGGCGCTGATCCCGAAGGGCGTTCCCCGGCAGGACCTGTCGTCGCTGCGCGCGATCACGACGACCGGCGAGCCGTGGAACGCGGGGCCGTACGACTGGCTCAACGAGCACGTCGCCGGCGGCGGCCGGATCCCGATCGTGAACATCTCGGGCGGCACCGAGGTCGGCGCCTGCTTCCTCGCCGTCACGCTGACCGAGCCGACGAAGCCCGTCTCGCTGGGCTTCCCGGCGCTCGGCCAGGCGATGGACGTCTACTCGCCCGAGGGCAAGCCGCTGCGCGGCGAGGTCGGCGAGCTCGTCTGTACGCGCGCGTGGCCGGGGATGACGCGTGGGGTCTGGGGCGACGACGAGCGCTACCTCGAGACGTACTGGCGCCGATTCCCGGGCGTCTGGACACACGGCGACTGGGCGTCGGTCGACGAGGACGGCTACTGGTTCCTGCACGGCCGCTCCGACGACACCCTCAACATCGCCGGCAAGCGGATCGGCCCGGCCGAGCTCGAGTCGGCCGCGCTCGACCACCCCTCGGTCGCCGAGGCAGCCGCGATCGGCGTGCCGCACGAGGTCAAGGGCGAGACCGCCTGGATCTTCGTGGCGCTGAAGCCGGGCGCCGAGGAGGACGCCGACGGAATCAAGGCCGCCGTCGCAGCCGCGCTCGGCAAGGCGTTCGCGCCCGAGCGGATCCTCTTCGTCTCGGCGCTGCCGAAGACGCGCTCGGCGAAGATCGTCCGCCGCGCCGTCCGCGCGAAGGCGCTCGGCGAGGATCCCGGCGACCTTTCGACCCTGGAGAACCCCGAGACCCTGGAGGAGATCGCGAATGCCGTCTAGAGCACTGGTCACCGGAGGCGGGCGGGGGATCGGCGCGGACATCGCGCGCGAGCTCGCGGCCGGCGGCTGGCACGTCACCGTCACCGGCCGCACGCCGGAGCAGGTCGAAGCCGTTGCGACCGAGATCGGCGGCACCGCCGTCGTCGGCGACGTCTCGAAGCGCGAGGACGTCGAGCGGATGGTCGCCGAGGCGGATCCCGCTCGACCTGCTCGTGGCGAACGCCGGGATCGGGCTCCGCGAGGAGAACGCCTGGGAGGCCGACCTGGACGACTGGTGGCGCGTCTTCGAGACGAACGTGCTCGGCGTCCACCTCTCGTGCAGCGCGGTGATTCCGGGAATGCTCGAGCGCGGCCGTGGGCGGATCGTGATCACCGGGAGCGGCGCCTCGTACCTTCCCGGTTCGAGCGCGACCGCGTACACCGCGAGCAAGGCGGCCGCCTGCCGGTACGGCGAGACGCTGGCGAACGCAGCTCAACGGTCGCATCCCCGTGTTCGTGATCAGCCCCGGGCTCGTGCGCACGGAGATGACGGCGGACTGGTTCTCCGACGACGCGCCATGGACGCCGCCGGAGCTGGCGCCGGCGCTCGTGCACGCGCTCGCGTCCGGCCGCTTCGACGCACTCTCGGGCCGCTACATCCACGCCGAGCACGACCCGCTCGACGAGCTCGAACGGCGAGTCGACAGGATCCTGGCCGAGGACCTGAACGCGATCAGGCTGCGACGCGAAGCCTGATGCTCTTCCGGCCCGAGGACTTCGAGCCGGTCACAGACGAGCGCTGGGAAGAGAGCCGCGTGCGCGCCGCCATCGCGCGGATCGTCGCCGACGTGGACGACGCATACGGGCGGCAGCGCCTCTGGCCGGCTCCACCCGACACTCCGGTCGCGCCCGGTCGCCCCGAGCCGACCCTCTATGCCGGCGCGCCCGGTGTCGTCTGGGCGCTCGACGCGCTGCAGCGGCGCGGGCACGCCGAGTCCGGACTCGACCTTCCGGAGGTCGCGCTCGCGGCGCTCGAGTCGTGGCGCGAGAGCCCGGTCGTCTTCCCCGGCATGGACCTACCCGAGCGGGACTCGTCACTGCTCTCGGGAGAGGCGGGCGTGCTCCTCGTTGCCTGGTCGCTGACGGAGCGGCCGGAGCTCGCCGACGACCTCTACGCGCGCGTCCGCGCCAATGCCCACGCGGACGAGCTCGACGAGCTGATGTGGGGAACGCCGGGGACGCTCCTGATCGCAGGCGAGCTCCGCACACGCACCGGCGAGGAGCGCTGGCGCGACGCATGTTGCGAGAGCGCGGAGGCGCTGCTCGCGCGGCGCGACACGGACGGGCTCTGGACGCAGCGGCTGTTCAAGGACACGAGGTCCCTCGGACCCGTGCACGGCCTCGTCGGCAACGTCCATGCGCTCCGGACCACGCTCGACCGTGAGCGAGCCGAGCGGCTCGAGGCGGAGACGAACGAGGTGCTGTCGCGGCTGGTCGTTCGCGAGGACGGCCTCGCGAACTGGCCGCCGGCGGCAGATGGCGTCATGGAGCACCACCGCACTGGCGAGATCAAGCTCCAGTGGTGCCATGGCGCGCCCGGGATAGTCGCGACCACGGCTCCGTACCTGGCCGAGGAGCTGGTCGTCGCCGGCGCGGAGCTGACGTGGCTGGCCGGAGCCCACCGCGACGAGAAGGGCGCCGGGATCTGCCACGGCACGGCGGGGAACGGCTATGCGCTCCTGGCCGCATTCGACCGCACTGGAGACGAGTTGTGGCTCGACCGCGCCCGTCGCTTCGCGGTGCACGCGCTCGCCCAGGCGGAGCGCGAGGCGCAGCTCTACTCGCTCTGGATGGGTGCGATCGGCGCCGCTGTCTTCGCGTCGGACTGCCTCGACGCGCGGTGCCGCTACCCCTTCCTCGACACCGGGGACGGGCACTGACGCTCTACCAGCGCCACCCAGCCCGCGTCCAGCCGCGCCAGCCGCCGCTTCCGCAGGTTCTCACGGACGATCCAGCGGACATCACGGTCGCCGCTGGCGAGCAGACGCTCGAACAGCGGCTTGCCCTCCTCGGGCGCGGCAACGATCGCCACGCTCCAGGCATAGCCCAGCGTCTGCCGCAGCGCCCGGAACGCGTCGCTGTGGCGATCGTCGGCGTCCTCCAACTCTGCCGTGACGCGGCCGAGGAGCGTCAGCACGTCGCGGGCTCGGCCCGGGGCGGAGAGGAGCCTCGGCTCGCAGAGGGCGGCGACGACAGCGCGGCGATCGCGGAGCGAGCCATCGGCCCACCGCTGCATCTCGGCGAGCAGCGCGGGGAAGTCGGCATCGCCGAAGCGTTGGAGAGCGATCGCGACGGCCTCTCGCACGCGCCAGCGCGGGTCGCCGGCGAGCCGGCGCAGGTCCGCGAGCGCGGAGCGGTCGCCGTCCGCGAGCAGGCGCCCGAGCCCCACCACGCCGCAGACCGGGAGAAACTCCTCGGTGCTGCCGAACGGCGCCGCATCCGGACCGACGGCCGCCCAGCGCCGCAGAGCCGTCTCGTCAGCCTCCTCGGCGACGGCCGCTGCGAGCTCGAGATTCGCGCGCGGGCCGGGCAACGCGGCGTGCTCGAGCAGGTACGGCTCCCACTCGGCCAGGCTGCGGAGTGCCCGGCGATACTCGTCGACCTTGGTCAAGCGATCAGGGGCGCGCGGTCGCGCTGCTCGACGGCGACCGGAGGCGCGCAGACGGCGAAGTGCAGGCCATGCAGGCCCTCGAGCGAGAACCCCGTGCCGGCGCCGGGCGCGACGTCGAGCAGGAGTCGTGGCCGCTGCCACCGCTCGTACTGCTCGGCGTCGATGTAGAAGGGGCAGCCTCCGACATCGCCGAGCAGCAGGTCGTTCGGCCCCAGCAGCAGCTCCCCGTCCGGGAAGCACATCGGGGAGCTGCCGTCGCAGCAGCCCCCCGACTGGAAGAGCATGAGCGGACCGTGTGCGGCACGCAGGCGCGCGAGCTCCGCGAGCGCGGCCTCGGTGGCGACGACCTTCGGTGCCGTGTCCGCGCCCATCGCCTAGAAGAGCCCCAGCGGCTCGGGGTCATAGGAGACGAGCAGGCACTTCGTCTGGCTGTAGTGGTCGAGCATCATCCTGTGGTTCTCGCGCCCGACCCCGGACACCTTGTAGCCGCCGAAGGCGGCGTGCGCCGGATAGAGGTGGTAGCAGTTCGTCCACACGCGGCCCGCCTTGATCGCGCGGCCCATGCGGAACGCCTTGCTCGTGTCCCGCGTCCAGACGCCGGCGCCGAGCCCGTACATCGTGTCGTTCGCGATCTCGAGCGCCTCCGCCTCGTTGCGGAAGGTGGTCACGGCGAGCACCGGGCCGAAGATCTCCTCCTGGAAGATCCTCATCTTGTTGGTGCCCTTGAAGACGGTCGGCTCGAAGTAGAAGCCGCCCTCCAGCTCGCCGCCCAGGTGGGACTCGTCGCCGCCGATCAGCAGCTCCGCACCCTCCTGCTTGCCGATCTCGACGTAGCTCGCGATCTTCTCGAGCTGAGCCGTCGAGACCTGTGCCCCGAGCTGAGTGCTCGGGTCGAGCGGGTGGCCCTGGCGGATCGCTGCGATCCGCTCGAGCGCGCGTCCCATGAACTCGTCGTAGATCGACTCCTCGATCAGCGCGCGCGAGGGCGCCGTGCAGACCTCGCCCTTGTTGAAGGCGTAGAGCACGAGCCCCTCGACGGCCTTGTCGAGGAACGAGTCGTCCGCGGCCATCACGTCGGCGAAGAAGATGTTGGGCGACTTGCCGCCCAGCTCGGTCGTCGACGGGATGATGTTCTGGGCGGCGTACTGCATGATCAGCCGCCCGGTCACGGTCTCGCCGGTGAAGGCGATCTTCGCGATCCGCTTGTTCGTGGCCAGAGCCTTGCCGATCTCGGCGCCCGGGCCGTTGACGACGTTGATCACGCCGGCGGGGACGATGTCCTCGATCAGCTCCATCAGCTTGAGGATCGACCACGGCGTCGGGCTCGCGGGCTTCAACACGACCGCATTGCCGGCCGCCAGCGCCGGTGCCAGCTTCCACGCCGCCATCAGCAGCGGGAAGTTGAACGGGATGATCTGACCGACCACACCGAGCGGCTCCTTGAAGTGGTAGGCGACGGTGTTCTTGTCGATCTCGGAGATCCCGCCCTCCTCGCCGCGGATGACCGAGGCGAAGTAGCGGAAGTGATCAGCTGCGAGCGGAATGTCGGCCGCGAGGGTCTCGCGGACCGGCTTGCCGTTCTCCCAGCTCTCCGCGATCGCGAGCGGCTCGAGGTTCTCCTCGATCGCGTCCGCGACCTTGTTCAGGATCCTGGAGCGCTCCGTCGTCGACGTCTCGCCCCACGCCTCCTTCGTGGCATGCGCGGCATCGAGCGCGAGCTCGATGTCGTCCGCGGTCGAGCGCGGCACCTCCGTAAAGGGCTCGCCCGTTGCCGGCGTGACGTTCGTCGAGTACTCGCCTGCAGTCGGTGCGACCCAGTGGCCGCCGATGAAGTTCTCGTAGCGAGCCTTGAGCTCGACGACGCTTCCCTCACGGCCGGGTGCCTCGTAGACCGCCCCCTTCTCGATGGTTGCCATGGCATCTCCTTTCCGAGAAGTTGGGATACCCGGACCTCCCCACCACCGCCGTCAGTGGGATCGGGATAAAGCCGCAGATCTCCCCGTCGGCTACGGATCTCGGGGCTGAATCCAGGTCTGGCGGGCAACCGCCAGCGGCTCGCCGTCCGCACCGAGGAGCGCGGTGCCGGCGTAGAGCTTGCGCCCGTCCTCGCCGAGCGGCCAGGCGACGACGACGCAGCGCTCGCCCTCCTCGGGCAGGCGGCAGATCTCCGCGGCAATGCGGCCGAGCACGACCTCGCCGCGGCCCGGCCCGCCGACGGCGTACGCGCCGGAGCAGTCGATCGCGGCCCAGATCACTGCCGGCGAGACGTCGTGCGCGACCCACGGCGCCGCGTGGAGATCGCGCCCCGCCACGGCGCCGGGGTTGATGCAGAGGCCGTCGTCCGGCCGGACGCCGCACGAGAAGCATTCGGAGAAGTTCTCGCCGGCGAAGCGGACGTGGTGGCTTGCCGCCTCCTCCGCCTCCGCGAATGTGACGGCGGCCGGCACGTCCACGTCGGGCGCGCCCGGGCGCGCCTCGGCGACCAGCGCCTCGCCGTCGAGGAGAAGGACGCGACCGTCCTGCTCGGTCACCGTCAGCGGGCGGTCGAGCGGCGGCGGCAGCCGAAGTGTCACCTCCGCCGGCCCGTCGACGAAGGCGGCGAGCCGCCCCGCCGTGTAGCCGCCGTTGCCGGAGTGAAGCGGGCCGCGGTAGCGACGCTCGATCGTGAGGGTGTTTTCGCCTGAGAGTCGCAAACCGGTAGAATCGTCTCGATGCGGCTTGCCCTCGCCCAGATCAACGCCATCGTCGGTGACCTGGACGGCAACCGCGAGCGCATTCTCGCCGCTCTCACCGACGCGCGGGAGGCGAGCGCAGACATCGTGCTCCTGCCCGAGCTCGCCGTCACCGGCTACCCGCCCGAGGACCTGCTCCTGCGGCCGGCGTTCGTCCGCGCGGCGGAGGACTCGCTGCGCGCGATCGCAGCCGAGACGAAGGGCCTGACCGCGCTCGTCGGGACGCCGTGGTTCGACCGGGACCTCTTCAACGCGTGCGCCGTGTGCTCGAACGGCGAGTTGAAGGCGCTCTACCGCAAGCGCTTTCTCCCCAACTACGGCGTCTTCGACGAGGAGCGCTACTTCGCCTCGGGCCGGGAGCTGATCCTGCTCCGGCACGGCGAGATCCTCGTCGGGCCGACGATCTGCGAGGACATCTGGCAGCCGGGACCGCCCGCCACCGATCTCGCGCTCGCCGGCGCCGAGTTGATCGTCAACCTCTCCGCCTCCCCCTACTTCGTCGGCAAGGCGGAGGACCGCGAGGAGATGCTGGTCACGCGGGCGCGCGACAACTCGGCCTATCTCGCCTTCTGCAACCTCGTCGGCGGGCAAGACGAGCTGGTCTTCGACGGGCACTCGGTCGTGCTCGACGACGAGGGGGAGGTCCTCGCACGCGCGCCCGGCTTCGAGGAGGCGCTGCTCGTCGTCGACCTCGACCCGAGCGAGGCGATCGGGAGGCGGCTCCGTGACGTCCGGCGCCGCGCCCTGGCGCGCGAGCGCGAGGACGAGCGCGAGCCGGAGGTGGTCGAGCTCGGGGCTAGTGTCTATCAGACACAAAGTTCTCCGCGTACGAGCGCCATTTGCGAGTTCGACACCGAGCTCGAGCAGATGCGGAAGGCGCTCGTGCTGGCGCTGCGGGACTATGTCGCCAAGAACGGCTTCGGCGACATCGTGCTCGGGCTCTCGGGCGGGATCGACTCGGCGCTCGTCGCCACGCTCGCCGTCGACGCGCTCGGGCCGGAGCGTGTCCACTGCATCTCGATGCCGTCGCGGTACTCCTCCGAGGGCACGCAGACGGACGCGCAGCGCCTGGCGGCCAACCTCGGCTGCGACTTCCGCGAGCTCCCGATCGAGGAGATGGTCGCCTCCTTCCACCGCGCCGGCGTGGGCACCACGGGGCTCGCCGCGGAGAACCTGCAGGCCCGGGTGCGCGGGATGACCTTGATGTCGCTCTCGAACGAGCACGGCTGGCTCGTGCTCGCGACCGGGAACAAGTCGGAGCTCTCGGTCGGCTACTCGACGCTCTACGGCGACCTCGCCGGCGGCTTCGCGCTGATCAAGGACGTCTACAAGACCGACGTCTTCCGGCTGGCGCGGTACCTGAACGAGCGGGCCGGCCGAGAGCTGATCCCGGTCTCGATCATCGAGCGGCCGCCGTCGGCGGAGCTGCGCGCCGACCAGCAGGACGAGGACTCGCTGCCGCCCTACGACGAGCTCGACCGCGTGCTCGAGGCGTACGTCGAGCTTGACCGTTCGCGCGAGGAGCTGCTGGCCGAGGGACACGACCCGCAGACGGTCGAGCGGGCGCTGGCCCTGATCGACCGCGCCGAGTACAAGCGGCGGCAGGCGCCGCCCGGCGTGAAGCTGCGGCCGAAGGCGTTCGGCCGCGACCGGCGGACGCCGATCACGAACCGCTGGAGCGGTTGACATCCAGTATCCGTAAGTGCTATGCTTACGGTAAGTGAACACTAACGGAACAGTCTGGGAGGCGCTCGGCGACCCGACGCGGCGGTCGATCTTCGAGGGGCTGCGCGGCGGACCGCGCTCGGTCGGCGAGCTGGCCGAGGGGTTGCCGGTCAGCCGGCCCGCCGTCTCCCAGCACCTCCGGGTTCTCAAGGAGGCAGGGCTCGTCAGCGACACCCGGGACGGGACGAGGCGGCTCTACCGCATCGACCCCCGTGGCCTGGACGAGCTCCGCGCGTACTTCGACCGCTTCTGGGGCGACGCGCTCGAGCGCTTTGCCGCCGAGGCTCGAAAGGAGACAGGATGAGCACCGTAACCACCGAAGCCATCCGCAAGACCGTGCTCGTCGACTTCGTACCGGCGGAGGCCTTCGAGCTCTTCACGACGCGCGTCTCGTCGTGGTGGCCGAAGGAGTCGCACTCGTATGGCGGCGACAAGGTCAAGGAGGTCGTGTTCGAGCCGCGGGTCGGCGGCACCCTCTACGAGGTCACCGACGAGGGCACGACCCCCTGGGGCCGGATCA
This sequence comes from uncultured Gaiellaceae bacterium, assembly GCA_963705515.1. Taxonomy (GTDB): domain Bacteria; phylum Actinomycetota; class Thermoleophilia; order Gaiellales; family Gaiellaceae; genus Gaiellasilicea. The sequence goes on along the minus strand of CAVPJV010000001.1, from coordinate 222,993 downwards.
CTGCCTGGGAGCCGCCCCACCGGCTGGTCCTGGAGTGGCTCATCGTCAAGTGCGGCGGACTGCCGGGCACCGAGATCGAGGTTCGCTTCACGCCCGAGGGGCCCGGCACGCGTGTCGAGCTCGAGCACCGCGGCTGGGAGCGGGCGATCGACTCGAGCGGTCGAGGCAACTATGACCGCGGCTGGGACGTCGTCCTTGCTCCCTTCGTCGAGAGCGCGTCGAAGAAGGCCTGAAACCAGCGCAGCCGCTCGGCCCACGGCACCGCTGCGTTGGCCGGCGACGTCGACGGGAGCACGAAGAGCGCCGTCTCGCCGAGGCGGCGCTCTTGCAGCCCGAGCTCCGGCCGCTCGCCGAAGGCGCCGCGATACGCCTCCTTGCCGACGAAGCCGATCGCACGCGGCGCGAGCTCGAGCGCGATCCGCTCGAGCCGCTCGGCCGAGCCGGCGAAGTCGGCCTTGCGCAGGTCGCCGGAGCCCGGCGTGGTGCGATAGGCGGCGTTGGTGACGCCGATGCCGAGCGGGAGCAGCTCGAACTGCTCGCCGGGCTCGTAGAGACGCGGCGTGAAGCCTGCCGCGTGCAGCAGGCGCCAGAAGTCGTTGCGCGGGTTGGCGAAGTGGGCGTTCGCGGCGGCAGAGACGCGACCCGGGTTGATCCCGCAGAAGATCGCCGTCAGGCCGGGCGCCAGGACGTCGGGGACGTCCGAGCTAGGCGGCTTCAGGTTCTCTGGCGTCGAGCTTGTCTTCGAACAGGGCGCGGAGCAGCTCGCCCGACACGGGGGTCTCGTAGCGCGGTCGGCGAGGCTCGGCCCTGATCAGCCGCACGCCGTCCTCACTCCGCCACCCGTAGCACCGGGCATAGCACTCGGCCTCGCTCAAGGTTCGGAGCCGTTGCATTGCCCGCACCGTATGCGCCTGACCGGACGACATCAGGCAGCGATCGTGAGGAACGGCTCGAGCCTGCCCGCGAGCGTGCGCGCGTCGAACGCCTCGGCCGGAGCGAGCACGCCGGAGCCCCGTGCTTCCCCGGCGATCAGCATCTGGGCGCCGCGGACGAGCAGTGCCGCCGTCAGGCCGTAGACGTCGCTTCCCTCGACGACGGCGCGCCCTTCGCCTGCGGGCCCCCGCGCCTCGGCGACGACGGCGAACCTGCTCTTGCGCCGGGACTCCGGGGAGGGTCCCGCCGGGCCGAAGCGGGACGCGGCGCGCACGAAGGGCGCCGCCAGCCTCCCAAGGCTTCCCACCCAGCCGGCAGCAGCCGGCGCCCGGAGGTACGAGCGGACGTTGCGGACGTCCGTGTGGCGCGGCACGGTGATCGGCTCCGTCCCGCCCCACTCGACGACCGTTCGCTCGCCGAACGGAAAGCGCACGCGGCGCGTCGTCTCGCCGAACCCGGACGGAACGAGCCGGCCGTCCTCCCAGGCGACCTGCTTCTGCCCGATCACATGGCCGATCGTCCGCCGCGTCCCGCGGCTCGTGCCGACGCCCTTGACCGAATAGGCGACGACGATCTCATCGAGCGGCCCTTCGACCTGCTCGGCCGCCAGCCGCGCCGCGATGTCGCCCGGGACGTAGTCGAACCCGAAGGCCGGCACGAGCACCCGGTCGGCGCTCTCGACGCGCTCGTGCAAGTGCCTCACCCACGCCTGCTCGCCGCTCGTGTCGAGATAGTGAGCGCCGACCGCGATCGCGCCGAGAACCGGCCCCATCCCGATCTCCAGGAACGGGCCGGCACACGAGAGGACGACGTCGCAGCCGTCGCACGCTGCAGTGATCTCGTCGGACTTGCGGGCGTCTGCAACGCGCACCTCCTCGCCGGACGCGGCGAGCTCGTCCAGCGCCTCACGCCGCCGGCCGACGAGGCGCACGTCAAGCCCGGCCCGCCGTGCCTCGTCGAGCACGAGCCGGCCCGTGAAGCCGGTGACGCCGAGGATCGCGAGCGCCATGGCGCGAGTGTAGGTTGCGATCCGTGGCCGCGCCGGCGAAAACCTTCTCCTACGACGTGTCGGTCGACCGCGGCGGGGCGGCGACGAGCAGCGAGGGCGGCTCGCCGCTTCCGAACGAAGAGGCCTGGTCGCCGGAGCACCTCGTGCTCGCCGGACTGGCGCGCTGCACGCTGACGAGCCTCGACCACCACGCGCGTCGGGTGGGGATCGAGAGCGGCGGCACCGCCCAAGCGCGTGGCGAGGTGACCCAGCGGACGACCGACGGCCGCTACGCCTTCGTGCGGGTCAAGGTCGACGCCGACGTCACGCTCGAGCCGCAGCCCGCGAACGTGCGCGAGCTGCTCTCGAAGGCGGAGCGCGACTGCTTCGTCGGCGCGTCGCTGACCGCGAAGCCCCGCTATCGCTGGACCGTCAACGGAGAGGAAGTGGCATGAGCACGACCCTGCTGGATGTCCGAGCCGTCCGCGCGCGCTTCACCGCGCTCGACCGCAGGCTCGCGTTCTTCGACGGCCCCGGCGGGACGCAGTGCCCGGACGAGGTGATCGACGCCATCGCCCGCTACCTGCGCGAGGACAACGCGAACATCGGCGCGCCGTACGAGACGAGCGTCCGCACCGTCGAGCTGATCGAGCGCGCCCGCGCCGCCGCCGGCCGCTTCCTCTCCTGCCATCCGGACGAGGTCGCGTTCGGGCAGAGCATGACCTCGCTCAACTTCCTGCTGACGCGCGCGCTCGGCCGGCAGCTCGAGCGCGGTGACGAGATCGTCTGCACGCGGCTCGACCACGACGCGAACGTGGCGCCGTGGCTGGCGCTCGAGGAGGATCTCGGCGTCGTCGTCCGCTTCGCGGGCGTCAACGACGATCTCTCACTCGACCTCGACGACCTCGAGGCCCAGCTTTCCGAGCGGACCCGCGTCGTCGCGTTCCCGATCGCGTCGAACGCGGTCGGGACGACGCCGGACGTGGCGCGGATCGTCGAGCTGGCGCACGGCGCCGGCGCGCTCGCCTGGGCGGACGCCGTCCACTACGGCCCACACGGGCGGATCAACGTCACCGGCTGGGACGTCGACGTGCTCATCTGCTCGCCGTACAAGTTCTTCGGCCCGCACATGGGGCTCGCGTTCGGCAAGCGGGAGCTCCTCGAGAGCCTGCAGCCGTACAAGGTGCGCCCCTCGGACAACTATCCGGTCGGGAACCGCTTCCAGCACGGCACGCAGCAGCACGAGCTGCTCGCCGGCTTCCTCGCCGCCGTCGAGTACGTCGAGTCGCTGGGCTGGGACGCGATCGTCGGCCACGAGACGATGCTGGGTCAGCGCTTCCTCGACGGCGTCCCCGACGCGGTCGACCTGTACGGGCTCCCGACGATGGACGGACGCGTGCCGACGTTCGCGTTCAACCTGCCCGGCCGCTCGTCCGAGCAGGTCGCGACCGAGCTGGCGGCGCGCGAGATCGCGGTCTGGCACGGCGACTACTACGCGATCGAGATCATGAAGCTGCTCGGGCTCGAGGGAACCGGCGCCGTGCGGGCGGGTTTCGTGCACTACAACACGCCCGAGGAAGTCGACCGGCTGCTGACGGCGCTCGACGAGCTGTGCTGACGGTCACCGAGCTCCTGCAGGAGCTGATCCGCTTCGACACGACGAACCCGCCCGGGAACGAGACCGCCGTGCATCGAGTTCGTCCGCGCGCAGCTGGAGGAGGCCGGCTGCGAGACGACGATCTACGCGAAGGATCCTGCGCGGCCCAACCTCGTCAGCCGGCTCCCCGGGGGTGATGCGCCGCCGCTGCTGCTCCAGGGCCACGTTGACGTCGTCACGACCGCGGGACAGGACTGGACGCTGCCGCCGTTCGAGGCTCGGCTCGAGGACGGGTACGTCTGGGGCCGCGGCGCGCTCGACATGAAGGGCGGCGTCGCGATGCTCGTCCACGCCTTCCTGCGCGCCAAGCGCGAGAACGTCTCATTGCCGGGCGACCTCGTCCTCGTCGTCCTGTCCGACGAGGAGGCGGGCGGCGACCTCGGCGCGCGCTTCCTGGCCGAAGAGCACCGGGAGCTGTTCGAGGGCATGCGGTACGCGCTCGGCGAGTTCGGCGGGGCGTCGCTCGAGCTCGGCGGCAAGCGCTTCTATCCGATCCAGGTGGCCGAGAAGCAGATCTGCTGGCTGAAGGCGACCGTGCGCGGGCCGGGGGGCCACGGCGCCATGGTCAACCGCGGCGGCACAGTCGCGCGGCTCGGCCGGCTCCTCTCCGACCTCGACCGGAAGCGGCTGCCCGTGCACGTGACGCCCGTCGTTCGAGAGTTCGTCGAGCGGCTCGCCGCGGAGCTGCCGCGCAAGGAGGCGCTCGTGCTGCGGTCGCTGCTGAAGCCGCGCTTCACGGACACCGCTCTGCGCCTGCTCGGCGAGCGCGGCTCGGTGCTCGAGCCAATGTTCCGCAACACCGTCAACGCCACCATCGTCCGCGGCGGCGCGAAGATCAACGTCGTCCCGAGCTCGATCGAGGTCGAGCTGGACGGGCGCGCGCTGCCCGGCTTCGGCCCCGACGAGCTGATCGCGGAGGTGAAGGCGCTCGTCGGCGCCGACGTCGAGCTCGAGCTCGTCCGCCACGATCCCGGGCCGGCGGCGCCCGACCTCGGCCTCTTCGACACGTTGGCGGGAGTGATCCGCGAGCTCGATCCGGAAGGGATCCCCGTGCCGCTGCTCCAGATCGGCGTCACCGACGGCCGCTTCTTCTCCCGGGTCGGCGTGCAGACCTACGGCTTCCTGCCGATGCGGCTGCCGGAGGAGTTCAAGTTCGAGAAGCTGATCCACGCGGCAGACGAGCGGATCCCGGTCGACGCGCTCGAGTTCGGGGCCGAGGCCGTGTGGCGCGCGATCCAGAGGTTCCATTGAGGCTGCTGATCATCGGCGGCACGAAGTTCCTGGGGCGCGCAACCGTCGAGGCTGCGCTGGCCCGCGGGCACGAGCTGACGCTCTTCAACCGCGGCCGGACGAACGCCGACCTCTTCCCGGACGTCGAGCAGCTGCGCGGCGACCGGAAGGGCAACCTCTCCCTGCTCGCGGGTCGGAGCTGGGACGCGGTGATCGACCCCTCCGGCTACGTCCCGGCGGACGTGCGCGCGTCGGCGGAGCAGCTGCGCGACACCGGCCGCTACGTCTTCATCTCGAGCGTCTCCGTCTACGCCGACTTCTCGACCGGCCCGACCGAGTCGAGCGCGACGGCCGAGCTCGGCTCGCTGCCGGCCGACGAGCTGGCGTCCGACTACTCGAACTACGGACCGCTGAAGGCGCTCGCCGAGGCCGAGGTCCGCGAAGTGTTCGGCGAGCGCGCGTTGATCATCCGGCCCGGCTTGATCGTCGGCCCGCACGACCCGACCGGCCGCTTCACCTACTGGGCGCGGCGGCTCGGCCGCGGCGGCGAGATCCTCGCGCCGGGACCGCCCGAGCGGCTCGCGCAGTTCATCGACGTCCGCGACCTGGCCGCGTGGATCGTCGACGGCGTCGAGCAGAGCCTCTCCGGGACGTTCAACGCGACGAACGAGGGCGTCGCGTGGAGCGAGCTGCTGGCCGGCGCCGACGCCACCTGGGTCTCGGACGAGTTCCTGCAGGAGCACGAGGTCGGTCCCTGGATGGAGCTGCCGCTCTGGCTCCCCGACCCCGAGTGGGCCGGCATGCACGCGACGGACGTCCGCCGCGCGGTCGAGGCAGGCCTTCGCTTCCGCCCACTCGAAGAGACGATCGCCGGCGCCGCGGACGCGCCGGCGGAGGACGGCGTCGGACTGACGGCCGAGCGCGAAGCCGAGCTGCTGGCGGCATGGCACAGCCGCTGATCGTCGCCTACCCGGGCCGCGAGGGCGCCCACAGCGCCGCTGCCTGCGGCATGCTCTTCCCGGAGACGGAGGCACACGCCGTGCCGTCGTTCTCCGACGTCGTCGCGGCAGTCGGCTCCGGTCGCGTCGACGCCGGCGTCCTCCCGATCGAGAGCTCGATCGCCGGACCGGTCGCCGAGACGCACGACCTGCTCGTCGGCTCGGCGACCTCGATCAACGCGCAGCTGATCCTCCCGATCCGGCACTTCCTCGTCGGCGTCGCCGAGGTGCCGCTGGACGAGATCAGGATCATCCGCTCGCACCCGGTCGCGCTCGACCAGTGCCGGCGCCTGCTCGTCCTCGCTGCCGAACGCGGAGGCGATCGCCGCGGGGACGACCGCCGACGCAGCGGCGCAGGTGGCGCGGGACGCCGAGCCGACCGAGGCCGCGATCGCGAGCGAGCTCGCGGCCGCGCTGCACGGCCTCGTCGTCCTCGCCGCCGACGTCGGCGACCACCCGGAGGCCTACACCCGCTTCGTCGCGATCTCGAACCGGACGCAGCTCGGCGAGGCCGGCGACTGGCGGATCGCCTTCTCCTTCCAGACCGACCACCGTCCCGGCGCGCTCCACCGCGCGATCGAGCCGTTCGCGCGCCACGCGCTCGACCTCGTGCAGCTGACCTCGCGGCCGATCCCGCAGACGCCGTGGCGCTACCGCTTCGACGCAGTGCTGGCCGGACACCCGCTCGACCCGGTCGTCTCCGAGACACTCGCCGAGGTCCGCAGCCAGGCGCAGCGCTTCACCGTCTTCGGCTCCTACCCGGCGTGAGGGAGCTGTCCGAGAAGCTCGGCGCCGCGCCCGGCAAGCACGTCGTCGTCTACTTCACGACCAGCCGAGCCGATCTCGAAGGTCGCTTCGGCTCGCTGAAGGCGACGCTCGCCCCGGCGGACGGGCTCTGGATCGCCTGGCCGAAGCAGGCGTCGAAGCTGGAGACCGACCTCGACTTCGACGCCGTCCAGCAGACAGGGCTCGCCCACGGGCTCGTCGACAACAAGAGCTGCGCGATCGACGAGCGCTGGCAGGCGCTGCGGTTCGTCTACCGCCTCGCCGACCGGCCTCAGGAATAGGCGTCCCGCGCCGCCTTCCAACGCGGATCGTCCCAGCGAATCAGGTCCGGATCGACGCCGCGGGACTCGGCGAGGTCGAGCGTCAGCAGCTGGAACGGGACGGCGTCGACCACCGGGTGCCGGGTCGGGATCAGCGTCACATCACAGCCGATCGCCTCGAGGGCGGCAACCGTTTGAGCGGCGCGAGCCACCGCGCGGCCCTCACCCTCGAGCACGAAGCAGCGCACGCTCTCGTCGATCGCCGCGAGGTGCCCGTGCAGGAGCTCCTCGAGCCGATGGGCCTCGGCGGCCACGTGAACGCCCTCGCGGAGCTTCAGCGCGGCCTCCTGCGCGGTCGGCCAGTCGCGGCCCGCGCCGGTGACGACGAAGCGCTGATGCTCGGAGACCGGCAGCCGCTCGCCGGCCAGCCGCTCGGCGACGGCGTCGGGGAGCCAGGAGATGTCCTCGCCGCGCATCGCCGCCAGCGCCGCCACTGCACAGGTGTACGAGGCCGTATGGCAGTAGCTCTCCTCCACCTCCGGCGTGCACACGACGACCTCGTCGGCCACGGTCGCCAGCTCGCTCTCGGCCTTGCCGGTCACGAGCACCTTCGGACCGGCGAACGCCTTCGCCGCCTCGATCGTCAGCGGCGTGCCGCCCTCGTGGCTGACGAGCACGAGCGTGTCCGCGTCACGCGGCGACAGCACGAACTCGAGCGCGTCGACCCCGTTGCCGGACGTCTGGGCGGCGTGAAAAGACGTGCCGCACCCGACCGCCACGGCCTGACCCTTCGGCAACAGCGTGCCCGTCGGCACCTGGGCGAGCCACTCGGGCTGAGCCGCGACCGCCTTCCGCATCTTCTCGCCCGCCACGGGTGCCTCTATACCATGGCCGGGGATGGGGGTCTTCGAGCGTCACTCGCTTTCGAACGGCCTGCGGGTGCTGACCGCGCCGATGCCACACGCGCAGTCGGTCTCCTGCTTCGTCATGCTCGCCGCCGGCTCGCGCTACGAGACGGCGGAGACGAACGGGATCGCGCACTTCGCCGAGCACATGTTCTTCAAGGGAACCGAGCGGCGGCCGACGGCGCGCGACATCGCCGGCGAGATCGACGCGATCGGCGGCGAGTTCAACGCCTTCACGGGCAAGGAGTACACCGGCTACTACGTCCGCTGCGCCGCCGAGACCCGCGACACGGCACTCGACGTGCTCGTCGACATGCTCCGCAACTCCCGCTTCGACCCCGAGGAGATCGAGCGCGAGAAGGGCGTGATCATCGAGGAGATGAACATGTACTTCGACACGCCGCGCGACTTCATCGGCGGCGTCTACGAGTCGCTCCTCTACGGCGACCAGCCGCTCGGCTGGGACATCATCGGCCGCAAGGAGACCGTCCGCGGCGCGACGCAGGAGACCTTCCTCGACTACACGAGCACCTGGTACCGGCCGAACCGGATGGTCGTCGGCATCGGCGGGCAGCTCGGGGACGGGCTGCACGACCGGCTCGAGGAGCTGCTCGGCGACCTGCCGGCGGGGGAGACGCCGTCGCCCGCAGCGTGGCAGCCGGTCCAGAACGGTCGGGTCAAGCTGCACACGAAGCAGTCGGACCAGGCGCATCTCGTCCTCGGCGTCCGCAGCCGGCCGCTGATCGACCCGGACCGCTACGTGCTCCAGCTGCTGGCGACGGTGCTCGGCGGCGGGATGTCGTCGCGCCTCTTCACCGAGGTGCGCGAGCGGCGCGGGCTCGCCTACTACGTCTTCGGCACGAACCACGCCTACACCGACGCGGGCTCGCTCTACGCCCAGTCGGGCGTCGACATCAACCGCATCGACGACGCCGTGACGACGATCGTCGAGCAGTTCCGGCTGCTCGCGTCCGAGCCGGTGCCGGCGGACGAGCTCGAGAAGGCGCGCAACTTCGCCAAGGGGCGCTTCGTGCTCCAGCTGGAGAGCCCGCACGGCACGATCATGTTCGGCCTGCGCCGCGAGGTGCTCGAGGGAAGAGCCGAGGAGCCGCAGGCCGTCCTCGACGCGCTCGACGCCGTCACCGCCGAGGACATCCAGCGCGTGGCGACGGAGATCGTGGACGACGGGCCGTACCTCGCCGTGATCGGGCCGTTCGACGACGCCGAGCGGTTCGAAGCGCTCCTCGGTTAGTCCCGGCCCAGCGCCTTCCGGGCCTCGGCGACGGCCTCGCGTGCGTGCTCGATCGCGGCCGGGTTGTCCGGATCCTGCTCCCGGATCGCGAGGGCTCGCTCGAACGTAGCGAGCGCCTGCTCGTACTCCTCGGCGTCGAAGTGCTCCCAGCCGAGGTTGTTGAGGAGCGGTCCCGCCCAGTAGGCGGCCGCCGCCGACCGCTCCGCCAGCTCGAGCCCGCGGCTCGTCCAGGCGACGAAGCCGTCCCGGTCCGGCGCTGCGAGCGCGGCCATGTGCGCCGCGTCGGCCGCGAGCCAGTCCTCCTTCGCTGCCACTGCCGCCGCGAACGCACGCTCGAAGAGCGGCAGCGCAGCGTCCTTGTCGCCCGACGACCGCCGCAGCCGCCCGCGCTCGAGATCGATGCGGATGCGAACACGCGGATCGTCTTCGGTCACCTCGTCGAGCAGGCGGTCGCCGCCGTCGTAGTCCTCACGCAGACCCTGCACGCGCGCAAGCTGCGTGAGCGCCTCGGCCCGTAGCGCGCGGAAGCGCCCCTCGGTCGCGTCGAGGTCGTCGAAGTCCCAGAGTGGTCGCAGCGGGTCGCTCATCGGCCGGTGGTGGAGAAGTGCTGATAGTCGCCGAAGGAGGCTCCCCACTTCCACCCGGCCGCGGCGAAGGCTCGCACAAGGACGCCGTCGCGGACGGCCATCCCAGGGCGCTCGCGGCTGCGGTCGAGATAGGCGCGCCCGGCAGGCGGCGACACGGTCGAGCCGCGGACGTACGGATTCTCGACCGGGTTGACGTCGATCGCCTCGCCGTAGGCGTGCATCGACCAGCGCGAGGTGCCACCGACGAAGCGGCAGTTGAAGGCCGACGTGTTGTCGGCGGCCATCGAGGCGTCGTCGCTGCCGCGATAGGCCGAGACCGGCTGCAGCCGCCGGATCGGGAACTTCGCCTGCCAGAGCGTCCGGAACACGGAGACGAGGCCAGGCGCCACACGCTTTGCGACGACGACCCGGCCGTCGTGCGGCTTCCCGTCGAACCCCCAGTACGAGACCGCGACGGCGCGCAGCTCCGACGGCGCGACGGGGCAGCCGGCGCGGTAGGAGAAGCGGAGATCGGCCCAGCGAACGGGCTCGACCGTGCCGGTGAACGAGGGCGCAGCCGCTCGACTTAGTTGCTGACAGCAACTAAGTCCGATCGCGGCGGCTGCGAGCGTCACGAGCGCGATCCGCATCGCCGCAATCTACTCTGACGCCGTGCTCGCCCTCGCCGTTCTGGCCTCGACGCTCGCCGCGGCGTGCCCTCAGAACCTTGCGAACGGGATCACGACTCCCGCCACAGCGCGGCAGCTGATCACCGTCGAGGCGAAGGCGGCGCACACGACCTATGCGGAGCTGCGCACGTGGCGGCGCGAGGACGGCTGCTGGGTGGCGGCCGCCGGGCCGTACGGCGCGCGCATCGGCAAGAACGGCCTCTCGGCGAACCGGCGCGAGGGCGACGGCACGACCCCGACCGGCACCTATCCGATCGGCCGCACGATGTACGGCAACGAGGCGAACCCGGGCGTCCGCTTCGGCTACCGGCGCCTGCGCTGCGGCGACTGGTGGGACGAGGATCCGTCCTCGCCGACCTACAACTCCTTCCAGCACGTCGCCTGCGGGTCGACGCCGCCGTTCGCCGGCGGCAGCGAGGGGATGTGGCAGCAGCCGCGGCCCTACCCCTATCTCGCCGTCGTCGAGTACAACATGCGCCCGGTCGTTCCCGGCAAGGGCTCCGGGATCTTCCTCCACGCGCAAACGAGCGGGCCGACGATCGGCTGCATCTCGCTCAGGCGAGACCAGCTGCGGTCCGTGCTGCGCTGGCTCCGCCCGGGCGACGCGCCGGTGATCTCGATCGGCACGCGCCGACAGCTGCGCGGCTGAGCCATGAGCAGTTCCCGGGTTCGGAGTGCGCTTGGGAGCGGCCTGTTCTTCGCCCTCGCGCCCGGCATCGTCGCCGGACTCGTCCCGTGGTGGCTCACGGGCTGGGAGACAGGAACCACCCGACCGCCGCTGCAGGTGATCGGCGCGCTCCTGATCGCGGCCGGCGCGATCGTGCTCGTGGACGCCTTCGCCCGTTTCGTCGTCGAGGGGATCGGGACGCCGGCCCCGGTCGCGCCGACGCAGCGGCTCGTCGTCGGCGGCCTCTACCGCCACGTCCGCAACCCGATGTACCTCGCGGTCGGGGCAACGATCGTCGGCCAGGCCCTCCTGCTCGGCCGCTCGATCCTGCTGCTCTATGCCGCGACGTTCGCCGTAGTGGTATTCGCATTCGTCCGCGGCTACGAGGAGCCGACCCTCACGCGCCAGTTCGGCGCCCAGTACGAGGACTATCGCCGCGCGGTGCCGGGCTGGTGGCCCCGGCTTCGACCGTGGCGCGGCTAGTGCGGCTTCCCCGACTCGGCCGGCGCGTTGTACGTTTCGCTCATGGCTGACCGGGGGTACGCCGAGCTCCAGCAGCGGTTGCGCGCGTTGTGGCCGTCGGTGACGCTGCGGTCGATCGGCGACGTCGAGCGGACCGTGGTGGTCGTCCACTCGATCAGCATGGACGTGCCCGACCAGCTGGTCCCGGTCTTCCCGGCCTACGAGGAGCGGTTCCTCTGCCTCGTGCTCAGCCTGCTGCGCTCGCGGCGCTCGCGCGTCGTCTACGTCACCTCACAGCCGATCCTGCCGCGCCTGATCGACTACTACTTCGGCCTCGTCCCGGAGCTGGACACACCCGAGGCGCGCAGCCGCTTCGCCGTCGTCTCGCTCGTCGACGGCCGCAACCTGCCGCTGACGAAGAAGCTGCTCGGGCGCCCGGGCGCGATCGAGCGGATCCGAGCCCTCGTCGCCCAGCCCGAGCTCGCATTCCTGCTCCCGTTCGCGACCTCGCCGGACGAGGTCGAGCTCGCGGTCCGGCTCGGAATCCCGCTCTACGGCGCCGACCCGGCGCTCGAGTGGCTGGGGACGAAGACCGGCAGCCGACGTGTCTTCGCCGAGGAGGGCGTCCCGCACGCCCGCGGCTTCGACGTCTCAGGGGAGCGCGACGTGCTGCGAGCCCTGCGCGAGCTGCGCGGCCGCACGGCGATCGTGAAGCTCGACCGCGGCGTCAGCGGCCTCGGCAACGCCCTCATCGACGTCCCGCTCGCGCTCGACGAGGACGCTCTCGGCCCGGCCCTCTCGCTCGAGGACACCGAGGCGAGCGTCCCGGACTACCTCGCCGCGCTCGCCGACCAGGGCGGCATCGTCGAGGAGCGGATCGAGGGCGAGGACTTCCGCAGCCCGAGCGCGCAGCTGCGGATCAGTCCCTCGGGCCAGGTCGACATCCTCTCGACCCACGACCAAGTGCTCGGCGGCCCCCACGGCCAGACCTACTTCGGCTGCCGCTTCCCCGCCGACCCTGAGTACGCGCCACAGGTCGCCGTCGAAGCGCTGAAGGTCGGCCGCCGGCTCGCGCGCGAGGGCGTGATCGGGCGCTGCGCCGTCGACTTCGTCGCCGTGCGCCAGGGCGCGACCTGGGCGCTTTACGCGATCGAGATCAACCTCCGCTGCGGCGGCACAACGCATCCGTTCATGGCGATCTCCACGCTGACCGACGGGATCTACGACCCGCTGGCCGGCGAGTTCCGTACCCGGCTCGGCGACCTGAAGCACTACGTCGCGACCGACCACCTGGATGCCCCGGCCTACCAGGCGCTGACGCCGGACGACCTGCTCGACGTCGTCTCGGAGCGCTCGCTGGGCTGGGACGCAGAACGCGAGACGGGCGTGGCGCTGCACATGGTCAGCGCCCTCGCCGTGGCGGGCAGGATCGGGCTGACCGCGATCGGCGACACACCGCCCGAGGCGAGTGCGCTCTACCGGGAGCTGAAGCAGACGCTCGACGGGCTGGCGACGAAGGCGGCCGGCGTCTACAGCAGTCCCGCAGCGGACAGCACCCGCTGTCCCAGCCGCTTCGCCTCGGCGTAGGTGACGCCCGGGCGGTAGAGCTCGACGACGACGATCGTCGCGCGCCCCTTGCGGTGCACGATCGCGGCGGTCGTGCGCGTGTCGGAGAGCCAGCCGTTCTTCTCGGCGACGGTCGCACCGGCCAGCCAGGGACGGAGCAGCCCTGCGTTGTCGCCGACCGGCTGGGCCGAGGCCAGCACGCGCATGGCGGCGACGGCCTGCTGCCGGGTCAGGCCCAGCAGTCCTTGCATCCGTGCGTCGCCGTGCGCGCCGGCGTGGAGGCGGTGGAGGGCGCGGCCGAGGTCGCGCGCGGTGGTGACGCGCGTGTGCGGGCCCGGCGGGCGGTAGGCGGTCGTCGCGCGGTACGGCCCGGGGTAGGTGCTCGAGCTCATGCCGAGCCGCTGCAGCCCATCGGCGACGGCGTCGTTGCCGAGCTTCGACAGGAGCCGGTTCGCCGCCAGGTTGGACGACCAGAAGCCGATCTGACGCACGTCGTACCACCAGCGGCTGCGCTCGACCTGCGGCGACGCGCGCAGGCCGGCGACGAGGGCGCCGAGCTTCACCGTCGACGCGGCCGCGAAGCGTGTCTCCGCCTGGTAGCCCGCGTAGCGGCCGGTGCTCAGGTCGTGCACCCAGATCCCGACGGCGCCGTTCGCGGGTGCGGCAGCCGCGGCGAGCCGTCGTGCCAGCGTCGGATCGGGCCGGCGCGGGCCGAAGGCTGCGCCGGCCGGAGGCAGCGGCGCGAGCGGAGCGAGACTGCGAAAGCCGTCGCCGCGGTCGAGCGCCTCCGCCAGCGCCACCTGTGCGCGCCCGCGCGCGAGCAGGTCGGCGCGAAGCGCTCGCTCGCTCGTTCCGACCGGCCCGACGGCGACGACCGCCTCGACGAGGTCGCGTCCGGCGTCGTACCGCGCCTGCGCCCCGTCGGGCGTGTGTGCGTAGGCGGCCTGCGCGGCGGGCAGGTAGCGCTGCTTCACGGCCTGGAGGCCGCCGTCGCCGCCGTGTGCCACCGCCGGCGCGAGCAGGGCGAGCACGATCGCGAACCGCCGCATGCCCACGTTGTAGCGTCCCGGCCGCAACGCTGCGCGGCCCAGCCGGCGCGCTTGACTTCTCCTTGGACAACACCTGATACTCGCCCGCAGACGGGACGGGTTCCGGGGTCACCGACGTTCCTTCGGAAAGGGAGGACAATGCGTCACCTCTCCAAGACCCACCTGCGATCGTGGGTCATCGCGGCGTCACTCTTTGCGTTGACGTTGCTTGTACCGGGTGCCGGCTTCGCTGCCGAGGGCAGCGACTGGCCATCGGCGGGGGGCAATCGGGAGAACACGCGCTTCCAGCAGTCCGAGCACAAGCTCAGCGTGTCGAACGTGGGTGGGCTCCAGGTCAAGTGGCAGGTCACGACAGCAGGCGACGTATCGGCCACACCTGCCGTCGACGCGGACACTGTCTATGCGCCCGACTGGGCCGGCAACCTGTACGCGGTCGACAGGAAGACCGGTGCGGTCAAGTGGACGGCGAGCATTCCCGGCGCGACCGGCATCTTCCTCGACAAGGCCCGCGTCACGCCGGCGGTGACCGACGACAAGGTGATCGTCGGCACGCAGGGCGGCATTCTCTTCGGGGGCGGACCGGGTGCGAGGATTCTCGCCTTCAACAAGTTCACCGGTGCGCTCGTCTGGAACACCCAGGTCGACCCGCATTTCGCCGCGGTCATCACTCAGGCGGCGACCGTGTTCGACGGCAAGGTCTATGTCGGCGTTTCGTCCCAGGAGGAGGCGTTGGCGGCGTTCGTGCCCGGCTACGTGTTGTCGTTCCGCGGGAGCATGCTCGCCCTCGACCTCGCGTCCGGCGCGATCCTCTGGAAGACGATGATGGCTCCACCCGGGTACACGGGCAACGCCGTCTGGGGCAGCTCGCCGGCGATCGACACGAAGCGGAAGCAGGTGTACATCGCGACCGGGAACAACTACTCGGTCCCCGATGAGACCATGGACTGTGTCAGGGCCGCGCCGCCCGGGCCGGCCCGCGCTGCGTGCCTGCCCGCGGATGATTACTTCGACAGCATCATCGCGCTCGACCTGAAGACCGGCGCGATCCGCTGGTCGACGGAGGCGATCGACTACGACGCCTGGACGGTCGACTGCATCCCGTTCTTCGGCGATGGCGACCTCTGTCCCGAACCGGCCGGACCCGACTTCGACTTCGGTCAGGCTCCGGCTCTCTTCAAGTCGAAGGACGGCAAGGGGAAGCCGATCGAGTTGGTCGGAGCCGGGCAGAAGAGCGGCCAGTACTGGGCGCTCGATCCCGACACCGGCGGCGTCAAATGGGTCACACAGGCTGGTCCCGGCGGCACCGCCGGCGGCCTCCAGTGGGGCTCGGCGGTCGACGGCGATCGCGTCTACACCGCCAACGCCAACAGCAACTTCATCCCGTGGACGCTACCCGGCGGCGCGGTCACGACGGCCGGCGTCTGGACCGGGATCAACGCCGCGACCGGCCAGCTGGTCTGGCAGGTGACACCGTCGCACGGCGGCGGCACCTCCGGTCCGGTCACGACCGCCAACGGCGTCGTCTACGGCTGTTCCCTCGATCCGGTCGGCTACATGTACGCGCTGAACGGAGCAACGGGCGCTGAGTTGTGGAGCTTCCCCAGCGGCGGCTCGTGTCTCTCCGGCGCAGCGATCTCCAGCGGGACCCTGTACTGGGGCTCGGGGTACAGCAACTTCGGCTTCGGCACGCCGAACAACAAGCTGTACGCGTTCTCGCTGCCGTAGACCGACATCGCGAGGGGTCCGGACTCCCGGACCCCTCGCCTGCTCGTCGTGGCGCGGAAGCGCTAGCGCCGCGGGCAGCGGCGGACGATCCCGAACCAGACGAGCGTCGTCCGCTCGCCGACCGTGAACCGGAGCGGGACGCAGCCGCTCGGCTTGCGCAGGAAGAAGCCGCCCGCGTAGGCGTTCCCGCTGACCGGGTCGTCACCGCAGCGCGGAAAGCGGAGCGTGTGGAAGACGCCGTGTCCGCCGTTCCCCCACACGATTGCGACGCGGTTCCGCCACGTCCGCGGGACGCTCACGACGACGGGCTCTCCCTCGCCGCCGCGGACGACCATCCCCCACTTGCTGAACCAGTTCCACGGCGGCGGGCCGGTCTCGGACGACTGCGGCACGTGCTTGGCCGGGGCCGAGACGGTGTCGAGCACGAGCTGCGAGGGGTAGCGTGCGCTGCCGGCGAACGGGAACGCAACGGTCTGGATCACCTCGGTGCACGGCACCGTGCGCTCGCCGGCCGAGCCGGCGAGAACGAGGCCGATGGCGAGCTCCGCGAGCACCGTCATGAATACACCGCGCCCGGCGGCGAGGTTCCTGCGCTAGCGGTCAGCGACCGTCAGGACGACGTTCCCCGTCTTCTGCTCCGTCTCGACGTACTTCGTCGCCTCGACGACGTCCTCCAGCGGGTAGCGGCGGTCGATCACCGCCCGGTAGCGCCCGGCCTCGATCAGCTCCTTGAGGAAGACGACCTCCTCCTTGCGTGTACTTCGGGATCGGAATCGTCACCCGCTTGTCCCCGATCCAGCGGGTCAGCAGCGCGAGCAGCGGGGCGTGCCAGAGATAGCCGAGGTCGGTCTCGATGTAGACGCCGCCCGGCTTCACCGACCGCCGGCACCGCCTGAACGAGTGCTTGCCGACCGAGTCGAAGACGACGTCGTACGACCTGCCGTTCCTCGTGAAGTCCGCCGCGGTGTAGTCGACGACCTCGTCGGCTCCGAGCGAGCGGACGAGCTCGACGTTCTTCGTGTTGCACACGGCGGTGACCTCGGCGCCGAAGGCCTTGGCCAGCTGCACGGCGGCGGTGCCGATCGACCCGGAGGCGCCGTAGACGACGATGCTCTGCCCCTCCCGGAGACGTGCCTTCCGCAAGCAGGTCAACGCGATGATCCCGCCGTCGCAGACCGCCGCCGCCTCCTCGAAGCTCATCACCGCCGGCTTGAGCGCCACCGCCGCGCTCTCCCGCGCGCAGACGTACTCGGCATGGGCGCCCGACTTGATCCCGAAGACCTCGTCACCAACCTCGAACGCGGTGACGGCCGAGCCCACGGCCTCGACCACGCCTGCGAGCTCGCTGCCGAGGATCGGCCGCTTCGGCCGCAGGAGGCCGGTGAAGATGCGGGAGAAGAACGGGTGCGGAGCGCGCCAGCCGCAGTCCGACCGGTTCACGGTCGTGGCGCGGATCCGGATCAGGATCTCGTCCGCCTTCGGCACGGGCTTCTCGACCTCGGCGAGCCGGAGCACGTCCGGCGGTCCGTACCGGTCGTGGACGACGGCTCTCATCGAGCCGCCCCGGCGTCGACGGTCAGGACGACGTTGCCCGTCTTCTGCAGCGTCTCCACGTACCGGGTCGCCGCCACGACGTCCTCGAGCGGGTACGAGCGGTCGATGACGGCCCGGTACTCGCCGGCCTCGATCAGCTCCTTGACGAAGAGGACGTCCTGCCTCGACCACCGGGCGACCCCGAACCGCACGCGACGCTTGCCGAGCAGCTTCGTGGCGAGGGTCAGGAGCAGGTTCTCGACCATCAGCCGGCCCAGCTCCGTCGGGACGAAGACCCCACCGGGCCGGATCGAGCGTCTGCACTGGGAGAAGTGGTGGAAGCCGACGGCGTCGAGGACGACGTCGTACGTCTCGCCGTTCTTCGTGTAGTCGCGCTCCTGGTAGTCGACGACCTCGTCGGCGCCGAGCGAGCGGACGAGCTCGACATTCTTCGTCCCGCACACGGCCGTGACATGAGCGCCGATGTGCCTGGCCAGCTGCACGGCTGCCGTTCCCAGCGAACCGGAGGCGCCGTAGACGAGGATGCGCTGTCCCTGCCGGAGCTCCGCCGTTCGCAGGGCCGACGCCGCCTGGACGAAGCCGTCGCAGACCGCCGCCGCCTCCTCGAAGCTCATTCCCGACGGCTTGTGCGCGAGCGCCGCGTTCTCGCGCACGCAGACGAACTCGGCGTGCGCGCCGAACCTGCCCGGGCTGCCGCCGAAGACGGGGTCGCCGACGGCGAACTCGCTCACGGCCGGGCCGATCGCCTCGACCTCGCCTGCGAGCTCGATCCCGAGAATCCTCCGCTTCGGCCGGGTCAAGCCGGCGAAGAAGCGCCAGGCGAACGGCTTCGCGGCGCGGATGTGGCAGTCCGTCCGGGTGACCGTGGTGGCGTGGATCCTGACGAGGACCTCGTCGTCGGCGGGCACGGGCCGCTCCACCTCCTCGAGCCGGAGCACCTCCGGGGCGCCGTAGCGGTCGTGGACGACCGCTCTCATGCCTTGATCTCCCACGTCGGAGGCGGACGTCGGCCGCCGGTTTTAGTCTTCATGACTGTTACCCTATCGCGTGGTTATGGTCATGTCAACCAAAACTCGCACGCGTAGGGTCCAGGCAGATGCTGAGGGGAAGCTGCGAGTGCGGTGCGGTGCGCTACGAGGTGGAGGACGCGTTCGGCTACGCGATGAACTGTCACTGCTCCCGCTGCCGCGCGGCCACCGGCTCGGCGTTCAAGGCGTTCGCGGGGATCGAGCGGGAGAAGCTCCAGGTCACCGAAGGCGCCGACCGACTGCTCGTCCACGGCGAGCCCGACCTCAACGACACACGCTGCGCCGTCTGCGGCTCGCTCCTCTTCTCGGTCGTGCGGGACGGCGAGTACGTGCACGTGGCGCTCGGGTCGCTGGTCGACCCGCCGACGATCCGCCCGACGCGGCACATCTACGTCGGCTCGAAGGCGCCCTGGTTTGAGATCACTGACGATCTGCCGCAGTTCGACGAGCTCTAGCGGTCGCGGCGGACGCAGCGGATGCCGACATGGCTCATGCCGGTGTCGATCATCTGCGGGCGGCGCGCGGCCGGCCGGTAGCGCAGGCAGTAGCTGTCCGCGCAGAGGTACGAGCCGCCCTTGATCACCTTGCGCGGGATCCGGAACTGCGGCTGCGACGGGTCGTAGCTCTCCTCGACCGCCGGGCCGCGCGGGTTCTCCGGCACGCAGCACGGCTTGTCGGCGTCCTCCGGATGGCGCGCGACGTACCAGTCGGCCGTCCACTCCCAGACGTTGCCGGCCATGTCGAAGAGGCCGAAGCCGTTCGACGGGAAGGAGCCGACCGGCGCACGGGCGCCGTAGCCGGGCTCCGACCGCCAGGGGAAGTCGCCGTGCCAGTAGTTCGCACGGCGCTCGCCGTGAGCCTCCGGCTCGTCGCCCCAGACGAAGTCGCAGCCGTCGAGCCCGCCGCGCGCGGCCAGCTCCCACTCCGCCTCGCTCGGCAGCTCCTTCCCGGCCCAGGCCGCGTACGCCTCGGCGTCCTCGTAGGCGACGTGCACGACGGGCTCGTCCTCGCGGCCCTCGATCGAGCTCGCCGGGCCGTCGGGATGCCGCCAGCAGGCGCCGGGCGTCCAGGTCCACCACTGGCTCAGATGCCGGAGATCGACCGGCCCCTTCGTCCTCGTGAAGACGAGCGAGCCGGGCACGAGGTTCTCGGCCGGCGCGCCCGGAAACGCGCTCGGGTCGAGCGGGCGCTCGGCGACGGTGACGTAGCCCGTCTCGTCGACGAAGGCCGCGAACAGACGGTTCGTGACCTGGAACGCGTCGATCCAGAAGCCCTCGACGCTGACGCGGTGTACCGGTGCCTCCTCGGGATAGTGCGAGTCGGAGCCCATCCGGTACGTGGCCCCGTCGATCCAAACCATGTCCTCCGCCGAGGCGGTCACGCGAAGACGGTCGACCAGTCGTTCTGGATGCTGACCACGGTCCAGCTGTCCGCCCGCGCGCGCTCGAGCGAGGCCTCCGCGCCCGCCGTGTAGGCGAACTCGCGCTCGGCGTCGTCGTGGAGGACGAGCAGGCGCAGCGTCGGCTTGTCCGCGTGCTGCGTGAAGTCGAGCATCTGGATGTCGCCGTTCGAGTTGCCGGCGGCGAGGAGCGGCCGGCGGCCGACCCGGCTCCAGATCCGGATCGGCTTCTGCGGGCCGTCGTCGAGGACGTCGGCCTCGGCCTTGCGCATGATCGTGCCGCCGTTGTCGTCGGGCGCGTAGTCGAGGGCGGTCGAGCTCCCGATCACGCGGTCGCGCGGGATTCCGTACATCTCGTCGCTGATCGGCCGCATGAAGTCGCGGCCGCCGCCGGAGGCGATGTAGTTCGAGAACCCGTGCGCCTCCAGGTGTCTCAGCAGCTCGACCATCGGCGCGTACGCGCATGCGAGGTAGCCGCGACCCAACGTCGGATGCTGTGCCGTGTGCAGGAACGTGCGGGCCTGCTCCTCGAAGTCGTCGACGCTGATGCCCGCGTGAGCCGCGATCACGCCCCCGAGGACGAGGCGCACGTTCGTGTCATCGCCGGTGTAGTGCTCCTCGATCACCTTCCCCAGCCAGGCGTAGTCCCGCTCGTGGGCCGCCTTCCAGGGCTGCTTCTCGCGGAGCGCGGGATCGGCCTCGGCCATCTCGGCAAGCCGGCGCAGGATGAAGTCCGCCTGGATCGGCATCGGCTTCTCGCACCAGAGCGTGCCGTCGTTGTCGAACACGGCCACGCGCTCCTCGGGCGGGATCCCCTCGGCGGACACGCGCTCGACGAAGTCGAGCACGGCGGCCTTCGTCGGCCCTTCGTTCCAGGATGCGAGCGGCTCGGTCGTGCTCACTGCCCGGCCGTCAATGCCGCCTCGAGCTTGTCGACCACCTGATCGATCGTGAAGCTCGCCGCCTTCTGCCGCGGCGGGAACTCCTTGAACGTCTCCAGGAACTGCGTCACGACCGCGGTTGCCGCCAGCGCGATGTAGTCGTTGTCGACGAACCAGTCGTAGTAGGTGTTCGAGGTCACGTCGGCGCGCTCGAACGGGTCGGTGCGCAGGTTGAAGAGCTTCGGAACCCGCAGAGCGACAAACGGCTCGGCCCAGATCTGCAGCGTGCCTGAGACGCGCTGCTCCATGAAGACGACCTTCCAGTTGTCGAAGCGGAGCGCGAGCACGTCGCCGTCGTCGGAGAAGTAGACCATCCCCTGCCTGGGGCTCTTGTCGACTTCGCCGGTCAGGTACGGGACCAGGTTGTAGCCGTCGATGTGCACCTTGTAGGTCGTGTCGCCGATCGCATGGCCGGCCTGCAACTTCGCGACGATGTCCGGATCGCCGGCGGCTGCCAGGAATGTCGGCAGCCAGTCGTGGTGCTGGACGATCTCGTTGGAGACGACGCCGGCAGGGATCTTGCCGGGCCAGCGGATCACCTGGGGCACGCGGAATGCGCCTTCCCAGTTCGTGTTCTTCTCGCTCCGGAACGGCGTCATGCCGCCGTCGGGCCAGGTGTTCATGTGCGGCCCGTTGTCGGTCGAGTACACGACGATCGTGTTGTCGGCGATCCCGAGCTCGTCCAGCTTGTCCAGAACCGCGCCGACGACCTTGTCGTGGTCGATCATCGTGTCGTGGTAGGGCGACTGCCAGCGCCCCGCCTGGCCGAGGCTCTCCGGCTTCGTGTGCGTGCGGCAGTGCATGTGCGTCGTGTTGAGCCAGACGAAGAACGGTGTCCCCGCAGCCGCCTGCCGCTCGATGAAGTCGAGCCCGTGCTCGACCACCTCGTCGTCGATCGTCTCCATCCGCTTCTTGGTCAGCGGGCCGGTGTCCTCGATTCGCTGCTTGCCGACGCGGCCGAACCGCTCTTCCTCCGTGTCGTCGTCCTCGTCGGTTGCCCACGAGTGGATGACGCCGCGGGGCCGGAAGCGCTCGTTGAACCGCGGGAACTCCTCGGCCGAGGGCCAGTTCGGCTGCTCGGGCTCCTCCTCGGCATTGAGGTGATAGAGATTGCCGAAGAACTCGTCGAAGCCATGCGCGGTCGGCAGGAACTTGTTCAGGTCGCCGAGGTGGTTCTTGCCGAACTGCCCGGTCGCGTAGCCGAGGGGCTTCAGCAACTCGGCGATCGTCGGATCCTCCGCCTGCAGCCCCACGTCTGCGCCGGGCATCCCGACCTTGCTCAAGCCGGTGCGGTAGACGCTCTGCCCGGTGATGAACGACGACCGGCCCGCGGTGCAGCTCTGCTCGCCGTACGAGTCGGTGAACCGCATCCCCTCGTCGGCGATCCGGTCGATGTTCGGAGTCCGGTAGCCCATCAGCCCGTCGCTGTAGCAGCTCAGGTTCGTGATCCCGATGTCGTCGCCCCAGATGACGAGGATGTTCGGTTTGTCCGCCGGCGCCATGCGTCCCTCCCTGGTCGATGCGAGGCCTGAACGCTCGCACGGGCGCGCGCCGCTGACTTCACCCGGGTGGGATGAACGGCGTTACTCGTCCGCTGCGTCGGCGGCGGCGCGATCGGCGATCTCGTGCACGACCGCAGCGTCCGCCAGCGTCGTCGTGTCGCCGAGCGGCCGGTGCTCGGCCACGTCGCGCAGAAGCCGGCGCATGATCTTCCCCGAGCGCGTCTTCGGCAGCTCGGGCGTGAAGACGATGTTCGCCGGCTTCGCGATCGGGCCGATCTTCGCGGCGACGTGGTTGCGGAGCTCCTCGAGCATCTCGAGCGAGCCCTCGTCGCCGCCCTTCAGCGTCACGTACGCGACGATCGCCTGGCCCGTCAGCTCGTCGGCGCGGCCGCACACGGCCGCCTCGGCGACCTTCGGGTGGTCGACGAGCGCCGACTCGACCTCGATCGTCGAGATCCGGTGCCCGGAGACGTTCATCACGTCGTCGACGCGGCCGAGCAACCAGAAGTCGCCGTCCTCGTCGATCCGGGCTCCGTCGCCGGCGAAGTAGACGCCGGGGTACTTCTCCCAGTACGTCTCGCGGAAGCGGGCGTCGTCGCCGTAGATCCCGCGCGTCATCGCCGGCCAGGGCCGCTTCAGCACGAGGTAGCCGCCGCCGCCGGGGCCGACCTCCTCGCCGGCCTCGTCGAAGACCCCCGCCTCGACGCCGGGGAACGGCTTCGTCGCCGAGCCCGGCTTCGTCGTCGTCACGCCCGGGAGCGGTGTGATCAGGATCATCCCCGTCTCGGTCTGCCACCAGGTATCGACGACGGGGCAGCGGTCGCCGCCGACGTGCTCGCGGTACCACATCCACGCCTCCGGGTTGATCGGCTCGCCAACCGAGCCGAGCAGCCGCAGCGACCCGAGCTCGTGCTTCGCCGCATGCTCGGGCCCCCACTTCATGTGCGCGCGGATCGCCGTCGGCGCCGTGTAGAGGATCGTCGCCCCGTAGCGCTCGACGATGTCCCACCAGCGGTTCTTATCCGGGAAGTCTGGTGTCCCCTCGTAGAGGACGGACGTGGCGCCGTTCGTCAGCGGGCCGTAGACGATGTAGCTGTGGCCGGTGATCCAGCCGATGTCGGCCGCACACCAGTAGACGTCCTCTTCCGGCTTCAGGTCGAAGATGAGCGCGTGCGTCGACGCGACGCCGACGAGGTAGCCGCCCGTCGTGTGCGCGATCCCCTTCGGCTTCGCCGTCGTGCCGGACGTGTACATGAGGAAGAGCAGGTCCTCGCTGTCCATCGGCTCCGGTGGGCACGTGGCGGGATCGTCGGAGACGTCGAACTCGTGCAGCCAGTGATCCCGGCCCTCCTGCATGGGCACGTCGTTGCCCGTGCGGCGGACGACGAGCGCCTTCCGGATCCCGGGCGCGTCCGCCATCGCGTCGTCGGCGGTCCGCTTCAGCGGAACGGTTGAGCCGCGGCGCCAGGCCTCGTCCTGCGTAACGAGGACCTCGCAGCCCATGTCGTTGGCGCGGTCGGAGAGCGAGTCGGCCGAGAAGCCGCCGAAGACCACCGTGTGCGGAGCGCCGAGGCGGGTGCAGGCGAGCATCGCCACGGGCAGCTCGGGGATCATGCCCAGGTAGATCGCGACCTTCGTCCCCTTGCCGACGCCGAGCTCCTTGAGCGCGTTCGCGAAGCGGACGACCTCGGACTGGAGCTGCGCGTACGTGATCTCTCGCCGCTCGCCCACCGGCTCGCCTTCCCAGTGGTAGGCGACGCGGTCGCCGAGCCCCGCGTCGACGTGGCGGTCGACGCAGTTGTAGGCGACGTTCAGCTTGCCGCCGAGATACCACTTCGCGTAGGGCAGCTTCCACTCGTAGAGCTCGGCGAAGGGCTCGAACCATGTCACCCGCTCACGGCCCTCGCTCTCCCAGAACTCCTCGAACTCCCGCTCGTAGATGTCGGGCCGCGCGACCGCAAGCGCGGCGAAGTCCGGCGGCGGCGGGTAGCGCCGGTCCTCCGTGAAGATCGTCTCGATCGTCTTGTCGCTCAAAGCTCGAAGTCGTAGGGGAAGTGGGTCAGGACCTCGGCGCCGTCCGCGGTGACGAGGACGAGATCCTCGAGCCGGACGCCGCCGTAGCCGTGCCGGTAGAGGCCGGGCTCGAGTGCGATCACGTCACCCTCGACGAGCGGCTCGCTCTCGACCCGCCCCACGCCCGGCCGCTCGTGCACTTCGAGTCCGACACCGTGGCCGGTCGCGTGGAAGTAGCCGTCGACGAGCGACTCGCCCTCCGCCTTGTGCAGCTGCGTCTTGTGGCCGTGCTCGTGGAAGAGGTCGCACACCATCCGGTGGATGTCGCTGCCTTTCACGCCGGGCTTGACCGCGGCGACGGCGAGGTCGAGCGCCTGCTTCGCGAGCCGGTGGTACTCGGCGAGCTCCTCCGACGGCGGCCCCAGCGAGAACGTGCGCGTGAAGTCGGAGTAGCAGGCCGACTCGCGGTCGCGCGGGAAGAGGTCGAACAGGACGACGTCGTCGGCGGCGATCGGGCCGGACCCTGTCTCGTGCCCGACCGCGGTCTGCGCGCCGTGCGAGATGACGAACTCCTCCGCGGCGGCGCCATGCTCCCCGAAGGCACGCTCGACCTCGAGCTGGATGCGCTCGCAGGTGAGCGGCTTCCCGTCGAGCGTGAGCGTCCCGTTCGAGCGGGAAGCGCTGCGCAGCAGCTCGACACCGACGGCGACACCGGCCTCGACCGCACGGCAGGCGCGACGGATCCCGGCCAGCTCGTGCTCGTTCTTGACGCGGCGGCGCTCGTCGAAGAAGCGCTGGTCGGCGGCGAGCTCGATCCCGTTCGCGCGCAGGTGGTCGGCATGGCCGAGCGGGAAGCCATCCGGCGTGGTCGCGCTCTCGAGCCCGAGCTGCCGGCAGGCGCCGAGGCAGAGCTCGCGGTCGAGCGCGTAGCTGTCGAGCCCTTGCTTGAGCAGCGCGTCGATGCCAGCGTCCTCGAACGTGAGCACCTCGAGGCCGATCCCGAGCTCGGCGATCCGGCCGGACTCGAGCGAGCTGACGACCACCGACCGCTTCCCGCCGACCTCGGCGTAGAAGAACGGGTCCGGCACCGCGAGCGGCACCTCGTGGCGCAGCTCCGGCGAGCGGATCGTGTCCGCGATGATCAGGACGTCCGGCATCGAGGCGGATCCTAATCGGTAGGTTCCTGTCGGTGACCGATGCCCTCACCGACCTGAAGCAGCGGCTCGCCGAGGTCTACGACCTCGAGAAGGGCGCTGCGATCGCCGGCTGGGACCGGCGGACGATGATGCCGGCGCAGGGTGCCGCCGCCCGCTCCGAGGTGTCCGCCACGCTCTCCGGGATCGCGCACGAACGGTTCACGACGGCCGAGATCGGCCGGCTGCTCGACGAGCTCGCGCCGGTCGAGGCCGAGCTCGACTACGACTCCGACGACGCCAGCCTGATCCGCGTCACCCGCCGCGACTGGGAGAAGGCGTGCCGCGTTCCGGCCGAGCTGGCCGCGGAGTGGGCTCGCGAGGGCGGTAACGCGCACGCGGCCTGGCTGCGGGCACGGGAGGCGAACGACTTCTCGATCTTCCAGCCGGCACTCCAGCGCGTCCACGACGTCGCGCTCCGCTGGGCCGAGTACATGGAGCCGGGCGACTCGCCCTACGACGCCTTCCTCGACGAGTACGAGCCGGGGATGAAGACGGCCGAAGTGAAAGCGGTCTTCGACGTGCTCCGCCCGGAGCTGACGGCGATCGTGCGCGAGGCCGGCGAGCCGGCGGACGACTCCTTCCTCGAGGGCGACTACCCGGTCGCGACGCAGCAGGAGTTCCTCGAACGCGTCCTGCGCGACTTCGGGTTCGAGGACGACACCTACCGGCTCGACCCGACCGTGCACCCCTTCGCGACGACCTTCTCGCGCACGGACATCAGGATGACGACGCGCTACAAGCCGACGAACCTGCGGGCGCTCTGGGCGGCGATGCACGAAGCGGGACACGGCCTCACGTACCTGGGCACCGAGCCGTCGCTGGCGCGCTCGCCGCTGTACGGGAACGCCTCGCTCGGGCTGGGCGAGTCGCAGAGCCGCACCTGGGAGAACCTCGTCGGCCGCTCGCTGCCGTTCTGGCGCGGCCGCCTTGCGGAGCTGCAGCGGTTCTTTCCTCAGCTCGAGTCGATCGACCTCGACACGTGGTATCGCGGCATCAACCGCGTCGTCCCTGGGCTGATCCGCGTCGACTCGGACGAGGTCACGTACTCCCTCCACATCATCCTCCGCTTCGAGCTGGAGCAGGAGCTCGTCGCGGGCTCGTTCGCCCTCGCCGACCTGCCCGAGGCGTGGAACGCGAAGATGAAGGATCTCCTCGGCGTCGATGTGCCCGACGACGCGCGCGGCGTCCTCCAGGACGTGCACTGGACGCGAGCCTCCTACGGCTACTTCCCGACCTACGCCCTCGGCAACGTGCTCTCGGTGCAGATCTGGCGTGCGGTCGAGGAGGAGCTGACCGACCTGGACGCGCAGCTCGAGGCGGGCGAGTTCGGGCCGCTGTACGAGTCGCTGCGACGCCGGATCTACCGGCACGGGCGCAAGTTCACGCCGGTCGAGACACTCGAGCGCGCGATCGGCGCCACGGCGATCGACCCGCAGCCGTACCTCACCTACCTGCGCTCGAAGGTCGCCGGCCTCCAGCCCGCGTAGCGCTCGTCGACGAGCACGTATCACCATTTCGGTCAAGACTCGGACGGTCGGGAAGGTCACTCCGGCCGCCGTCCGTAGACTCAGGCTCGTGGAGGACGTCCTTCGGCGCGCGCAGGGCCTCGTCGAGAGCTTCGAGGACGACGTGCGGGCAGACCTGCCGCAGGACGCCGAGATCTTCGACGCGCACGTCCATCTCGGAACGGACATCGACGGCATGCGCGGCGACCTCGACGAGCTGCTCCGGATCCAGCGTGCGCACGGGATCACCCGCTCGTTCATGTTCTGCCTCGACGAGCCCGACCGGCATCCGGGCTTCCGCGCGCCGAACGACCGCACGCTCGCCTTCGCCGAGCGAAGCGGCGGGGAGCTCGTTCCGTTCGTCCGGCTCGACCTGGCCGAGAGCCCGATCGAAGAGGCGACGCGCTGCCTCGACCTCGGCGCCGGCGGGATCAAGCTGCACCCGCGCGCGCAGAAGTTCCTCCTCGACGACGAGCGGCTGGCGCCGGTCTTCGAGCTCGCAGCCGACAGCGGAGTCCCGATCCTGATCCACGGCGGACGCGGCCTGCCGCCGATCGCCGACGCGCTCTCGCGGCTGATGGACGCGTACGAGCCGCAGCTGATCATCGCCCACGCCGGCATCGCTGACCTGGCCGCGCTGGCGCATCACTTCTCCGGCCGGCCGGGTGTCTTCTTCGACACCTCGGTCTGGAGCCCGCTCGACCTGCTCGACCTTTACCGGCTCGTCTCGCCGGAGCAGGTGCTCTACGCCTCCGACTACCCGTACGGGACGCAGCCGGCGTCGCAGCTGGCCTCGCTCCGCACCGCCCGAATGGCCGGTCTCGACGACGACCAGCTGCGGGCAATGCTCGGCGGCAGCGCGCACCGGATCGCCGCAGGCGAGAAGGCACTGGCGCTGACGCCGCCGCGCGGTCCGCAGGACATCGCGCATCCGCTCACGTTTGCGCGGATCCACCAGTACCTCTCGATGGCGACACCGCTGCTGTGGATGCGCCAGGCCGACACGATTGGCGTGCTCGGGTTGGCGCTGAACGCCTGCGACGAGCGCTCGAACGGCCACCGCGAGGAGACGGAGCGGATCCGCGAGCTGCTCAGCACCGCCCGCGATCTCTGGCGTCTCTTCCCCGAGGCCGAGGACGAGGCGGAGCGCGTGCGCACGGCCCGGATCGCGTTCCGGCTCGTCCATCTCGCGAACATCACGGCGGTGACGTCGCCTGCCTAGGCTCACGGTCAACGGTCACGAGCACGCCTTCGAGGCCCCTGTCGGGCAGACGCTCGCCGAGACGCTGCGCAACGACCTCGGCCTGACGGGGACGAAGATCGCGTGCGGCGAGGGCCACTGCGGTGCTTGCACGGTGCAGCTCGACGGCGTGCCGGTGCTCAGCTGCATCACGCTCGTGCACACGGTCGGCGAGCGCGAGGTGACGACGATCGAGGGTCTGAAGAGCCATCCGCTCGTGGACGCCTTCGTCCGCACCGACGCGCTCCAGTGCGGCTTCTGCACCCCGGGACAGATCGTCTCGGCCTCGGCGCTCGTGGCCGAGAGCCCGGAGCCGTCGAGCGAGGAGATCAGACACCGGATGGCCGGCAACCTCTGCCGCTGCGGCACCTACCCGCGGATCGAGGAGGCGATCAAGACGTGGCAAGGCTGATCAAGTCCGAGAAGGAGGTCGAGGGCCGCTACGAGGAGGTCTGGACGCTCGTCGAGGAGGACGCGCTCGTCCAGTGGCCCGCCGGACCGGGTGCCGTCGTCGGCAGGGACGCGCCGCGCGTCGACGGCTACGAGAAGGCGCGCGGAGAGGCGCGCTACACGGGCGACATCAAGCTCTCCGGGATGCTCGAGAGCGCGCTCCTGCGCAGTCCGCATGCGCGCGCGAAGGTACGTCGCATCGATCTGACCGCGGCGGCCGCAGCGCCCGGCGTGCTCGGAGTCGTCGGGCCGGGAGAGGTGGCCGGGATCGAGGAGGAAGCGCACTTCGAAGGCGCCGCGGTGGCCGGAGTCGCGGCCGAGACGCTGGGGCAGGCACGGGCAGCGCTCAAGCTGATCGAGGTCGAATGGGACGAGCTCGAGCCGCTGCTCGACGCCGACGAGGCGGTCGCGCGCGGCTCCGTGATCCAGGAGTCGCGCCGCTACGAGCGAGGCGACTACGAGCAGGGGCTCGCCCAGGCCGACGCGGTCGTCGAGGCCGAGTACACGACGCAGACGCTGAACCACAATTCGCTCGAGACGCACCAGTGCGTCTGCGAGTGGCGCGGCGACGGCCTCGACGTCTACGTCTCGACTCAGTACATCTGGGGGATCCGCCGCGACCTGGCCGAGGTCCTGGGCCTGCCGCAGGACAAGGTGCGGGTGATCTGCGAGTTCATGGGCGGCGGCTTCGGCGCCAAGACGAGCGTCGGCAACTACATCCTCCTCGCGGCCGAGTTGGCGAAGCGGACGGGCCGGCCGGTGCGCTGCGGCTTCTCCCGGCGCGAGGAGAACGTCGTCGCCGGCAACCGCAACGCCACGCGCCAGCGCGTGACCGCGGCGGGGCGGGCCGACGGGACGCTGACCGCGCTCGGAGGCGAGTACACCTGCGCGCTCGGCTGGTCGGGCTGGCTGCCGCCGACCGCCGGGCCGACGCAGCTCCTCTACGCCTGCGAGAACGTGCGCACGGTGGAGCACGGCGCGAAGCTGAACCTCCCGCCGATGGCCGCGTTCCGCGCGCCCGGCTTCGTCGAGGGGACATGGTCGCTCGAGTGCGTCCTCGACAAGCTCGCGGCGCAGCTCGGCGTCGACCCGCTCGAGCTGCGCAAGCTCAACTACGCGCACGCCGACGCCATGGACGGCCGTCCGTTCTCCTCGAAGAGCCTGATGGAGTGCTACCGGCGCGCGGAGCCGCACTGGGCCCGCCGGGCCGAGATCCGCGCCCGTTCGGACGAGGTCTGGAAGCGCGGGATGGGGATGGCGAGCCAGATCTGGTACGGCGGCGGCGGTCCGCCCAGCTACGCGTGGGTCCGGCTCGGCTCCGACGGCCGCGCCAACGTCGTCACGGCGATGCAGGACATCGGCACCGGCACGCGCACGGCGGTGGCAATGATCGCGGCGGAGGAGCTGGGGCTCCCGCTCGACCACGTCGACGTGCAGATCGGCGACTCGGCCCGCGGCCCGTTCGCGTCGATCTCGGGCGGCTCGTCGACGCTCCCGTCGATGGGCCCGGCCGTTCGCTCGGCGGCCGCGGACGCCGCGCGTCAGGTGATCGAGTTGGCGGCGCAGCGGTTCGACCGCCCCGAGGAGACGCTGGCCCTCCGCGGCGGCAACATCGTCTGCTCCGATGGCGGCAGCTGGCCGCTCGACGACATCACCGGCCTGCTCGCCGACGGCCAGATCCTCGGCAAGGGCGCCCGCGGCCCCAACCCGACCGGGATGCGCGTGCTCACGTTCGGGATCCAGCTCGCCGAGGTGGCCGTCGACGTCGGCACCGGCGAGGTGCGGGTCGAGAAGGTGATCGCGATCCACGACGTCGGCCGCGTGATCAACCCGCTCGGCGCCCGCAGCCAGATCGAGGGTGGGATCATCCAGGCGCTCGGGCACACGTTCTCGGAGCACCGGCTCGACGATCCACGCACCGGAACCGTGCTGACGAAGACGCTCGACGCCTACAAGCTGCCGACGATCGCCGACGTGCCGGAGATCGTCTGCGACCTGGTCGACGTCCCCGACGAGCATCTGACCAACCTCGGCTCGAAGGGCCTCGGCGAGCCGCCGATCGTGCCCACCGCGGCCGCGATCGCGAACGCGATCCGCGACGCCACCGGGGCCGACGTCACCTCGCTGCCGATCACGCGCGAGGAGATCCTGCGCGCGCTTCGCGAGGCCGAGGCCAGAGGACGAAAGGAGCCCGTTGCAGCTGGTGCGGCCTAGCTCGACCGCGGAAGCGGTCGCGGCGCTCGCGGGCGGCCGCGCGCTCTCGGGCGGCACGGAGCTCGTGCCGCTGCTGCGCGACGGGATCGTCGCGGCCGAGACGCTCGTCGACGTCCGCGACGCGGTCCCGCGCGGGATCTCGGGACGCACGATCGGCGCCGGCACGACGCTCGCCGAGCTCGAGGCCTCCTCGGAGATCCCGGCGGCGCTGCGCGAGGCCTGCCGGCTCGCCGCGTCGCCGCAGCTCCGGAACATGGGCTCGATCGGCGGCAACCTGCTCCAGGCGACGCGCTGCTGGTACTGGCGCCTGAAGTTCCCGTGCCGGCTCCACGGCGGCGACAGCTGCCATGCGCAGCAGGGCCAGCACCGCGAGCACGCCTTCTTCGAAAACGGCTTCTGCGCCTCGGCGCACCCTTCCGATCCCGCCGCCGCCCTGCTGGCGATCGGCGCCCGGCTCCGCACCGACCGGCGCGAGCTCGACCTCGCAGAGCTCTACCGGCTGCCGACCGAGGACGACCGCTCGACGACGACGCTTGCGCCCGACGAGCTGATCCTCGAGCTGGAGCTGCCGGAGGTCGAGGCGAGCGCGTACCTGAAGGCGATGGACCGGCAGCGCTGGGCGTTCGCGCTCGTCGGCGTCGCCGCGGCGCGCGTCGGCGGGGAGACGCGGATCGCGCTCTCCGGGGCCGCGCCGATCCCCTGGCTCCTCTCCGCGCCCGACGAGCTCGACCGGGCGACGCCGCTCGTGGGCACGGCGTTCAAGGTCGAGATCGCCCGCACGCTGGTGGCGCGAGCGACCGCGGCGCTCTAGGTAGGATCCGCGCTCGTCATGCGGCGCCGCTTCGTCCCCACGCTGCTCCTCCTCGTGCTCGCGCTCACGCTCGCGGCCTGTGGCGACGACGAGTCCGAGTCGTCCGGCGACACCGCCGCGACGACCGAGGCGTCATCCGCCACAGACGGCTGCGAGACGGTCGACGCGCCCGCGCCGAAGCCCGACGGCGGCGAGAAGGCTCCGACCGCTTCACTCGATCCCGACACGACCTACGAACTCGTCGTCGAAACCAACTGCGGCAGCTTCACGATCAAGCTCGACCCCGAGCTGGCGCCGAAGACCACTGCATCGCTCGTCGCCCTCGCCGAGGACGGCTTCTACGACGGTACGACGTTCCATCGAGTCGTCCCCGGCTTCGTGATCCAGGGCGGCGACCCGACGGGCAGCGGCACCGGCGGCCCCGGCTACACGACGGTGGATCCGCCGCCGACCGACACGCTCTACACCACGGGCACCGTCGCGATGGCGAAGAGCGAGGTCGACCCGGCGGGAACCTCAGGCAGCCAGTTCTTCGTCGTCACCGCACCCGACGCCGGGCTCCCGCCCGACTACGCCGTCGTCGGCACGGTCACCGAGGGGATGGAGACGGTGAGCGCGATCGAGGCGCTCGGCACCGGCGACGGACCGCCGGCGAAGCCCGTCGTGATCGAGAACGTGACCGTCAAGAAGAGCTGATGATCGGCGCCGTCGTCCTCGCTGCCGGCGCAGCGACGCGGTTCGGCGCGCCGAAGCAGCGTCTGCTCCTCCCTGCTGTGCTCGAGCACGTGCAGGGGCTCGACCAGGTCGTCGTCGTCGCGGGGGCGTACCCGCTCGAGGGCGCGATCGACTGCCCTGACTGGGAGCTGGGGCCTGGCGCATCGCTGCGCTGTGGCCTCGCCGCGCTCTCGGCCGACGTCGAGGCGGCGGTCGTCGTGCTCGCGGATGGGCCCTCGCTCGCGCCGGCCGCGATCGACCGCGTCGTCGACGAGTGGCGCAGAAGCTCGGCGCCGATCGTCGCGGCGAGCTACGGCGGCGACCGCGGGCACCCGCTCGTCGTCGCGCGCTCGGCCTGGAACGACATCCCGGATCAGGGCCTCCGCGCCTTCGCGACCGTGCTCGTACCGTGCGACGACCTCGGCGAGCCGGGCGACGTCGACTATCCGGAGGATCTGCCGGAGAGGTTCAGGAGCGCCGCCGACGAACCGATGTAACACGCAATGGAGCTCGTCCGCCCCGTCCCCCAGAGCCTCGAGCTCGTCTCGACGCGCAACGCACTGGCTGTGGCGCGCCTGCATCGCCGCCTCACCGTCGAGCAGGCCGCGAAGCGGGCCGGACTGACGCCGGATCAGGTCGAGTGGCTCGAGGAGGGCCGCGTGTACCGCTTTCCGTCGACCGACCACGCGATCGAAGCGACACTCATGCTCGCCTCCGGGCTCGAGATCGGCCAGCGCGAGGCGCGTGAGCTGGCGGGGCTGCCGGTGCCGCCGCGTCCGCTCGACGTCAACCCCGTTGCGCGGCTGATCGGCGTCGCGGCGCTGTCGGCCGCGCTGATGGCCTTCGTCGCCTTCGTGCTCGTGCCGGCTGTGGTCGGCAAGCCCGCGCCGGCGGCGGTCGACCCCGTCGTCGCCCAGGCGGCGACGCTGCCGAAGCCGTGGAAAGTCCAGGTCGAAGTGCTGAACGGCGCCGGAGACATCAACTGGACACGCCAGATCGGCAGCAAGATCCAGTCGCTCGCCTACACGGTCAAAAAGGTCGGCCGCGCCGATCGGTTCGACTATCCCCAGAGCACCGTCTACTACTCACCCGGCGGCCGCCTCGTCGCGATCCGGCTCGCACGCCAGCTCGGCTTCATCACGCGGCCGCTCCCCGGTGGGACGAACCCGAACCGGCTCGTCGTGATCGTCGGCCCGCACCGCGGGCCGGGCTAGGAAGGTTTGGCGGAATGGCGCTCGTCGCCGGGGTGCGATGGTCGTCCCGAGGCAAGGACGCAGGGAGCGCCGATAGCCGAAGCTATCGGCGCGACTGAGGACGCCGCATCGGGACGACCAGCGCGGCCCGGCGGGCTCAGCCGCTATTTCGCCAAGCCTTCCTACTAGAGCTCGGCGGTCGGGCCGCGCAGCTCGGCCAGCTTCGCGAGCAGCCCGGCCGGCATCCGCTCGCTGGCGCTCGTGCGGATGTAGCGGCGGAGGTGCGCCTCGAAGTGGTAGCGCCTGCGGCAATAGTCGCAGCCGCCGAGATGTCCCTCCGCGACCTTCACCTCGGCCGGTGTCAGGTCGCGGTCGAGGTAGCCCTGGAGGAGCTCCTCGCACTTCTCGCAGTCGGCGTCGCTCATGTCAGCGTCTCCTCCGCCAGCGTCTTCTTCAGGATACGGCGGCCGCGATGGAGGCGCGACATCACTGTCCCGATCGGGATGTCGAGGATCTGCGCGGCGTCGGCATAGCTGAACTCGCCCAGGTCGACGAGGACGACGACATCGCGAAAGTCGTGTGGCAGCTCCGCGAGCGCGTTGACCACGCCGCCCTGCGAGAGCCGCTCGACCACTTGCTGCTGATCGAGCGCCTGCTCTCCCTCGACGGCGGCGAGCCGGTTCGCGAGGTAGTAGTCGCTCTCCTCGAGCGGCTGCTGATCGGGCGTGCGCTGGATCTTGCGGCCGCGGTCGGTGTTCAGGTTCGTCAGGATCCGCAGCAGCCACGCGCGCATGTTCGTGCCGGGCGTGTACGACTTCCAGCTTCGGAACGCACGCGCATACGTGTCCTGAACCAACTCTTCGGCCTCCTCTCGCGTGCCGACCATTCGGCGCGCGACGCGGTAGACCTGGTCGGCGAGCCCGAGCGCCTCCTCCTCGAAGTGGACGCGCTCCCGGGCTTCGTTGGCGACTCTCCGCCCGGCGTCCTCATCTGGCTCGGCTGCGCCGGACTCACTCACCCGGCCACCCTAACAATCGGTCTGACGGGGTGAAGAACGCGCCGACGCCCGCGCCTATTCCCTTTTCAGACCTGCTGCACCTCGGGAAAGCCGCCGCGCTTGAGCGTCTCGACGATCGTTTCGCGGCTCGTCAGGCCGTCGTCCCAGCTCAGCGAGACCTGGCCCATCAGGTTCGCGTTCGCCGCCTCGATCCCGTCGACCTGGCGGAGCGTGCCGGCGAGCCGGCCGACGCAGCGCTCGCAGCGGACGCCGCTGACCTGGATCACGTCGGTGACGGTTGCCATCGGCTCGATCCTAGCGAGAGCTCCGCGTCTGCCTGCTCGATCAGGAGCGGGTCGTGCGTGGCGCAGATGACGGTGGCGCCGGTGGTTCGGGCGACCTCGGCGAGGAGCGCGCCGAGTGCGAGCGCGTTGGCACCGTCGAGCCGGGCGGTCGGCTCGTCGGCGACGATCACGCGGGGCTGCACGGCGACCGCGCGGGCGAGGGCGGCCCGCTCACGCTGACCCGCCGAGAGCTCGGCGACGGGGCGATCGGCGTGCTCGGCGAGCCCGACGGCGGCGAGCGCCGGCTCCGCGCCGTCGCTCGGGAGCCCGCGCAGCTCGAGCGCGAGCTCGACGTTCTCGCGCGCGCCGAGGAAGGGCGTCAGCCCCGCGGTCTGGCCGACGAACGCGAGCCGCGTCCGGCGCAGCTCAGCCCGTCCGGCGCGGTCGACCCCGCCGAGCGAGACGCCGTCGAGCAGCACCTCGCCCTCATCGGGCAGCTCGAGCCCGGCGAGCAGGAGCAGCAGCGTCGTCTTTCCCGAGCCGGACGGCCCGGTCACGACCGTCAGCTTCCCGGCCGCGAAGTCGGCGTCGAGCCCCTCGAACGGCGTCGCCGCGCCGAACCGCTTTGTCAATCCCCTCACCGCGACGACGGGCGAGAGACTTTGTGTTTCAGAAACACTTGCGCCCTCCGGCGGCTCTGGAACGGCTTGGTTGCCAGGAGCGAGGGGAGCTTGTGTTTCAGAAACACAAGGTCCCGTCGGTTCGAGAACGACCGCGCGGCCGCGGAGCTCGGCCGTCGCATGGCGGTCGATTCCTGCCGAGCGGAGCACGTCCTCGGGAAGCCGGAGCCAGCCGCCGCGGCCGACGACGATCGCGCCGTCGCCGGAGACACCGGCGACGCGCTCGTCGGAGATGCGGCCGTCGCGGACATGGATGACGCGGTCGGCCCGCTCGGCCGAGGCCGGGTCGTGGCTGACGACGAGGGCGGTGCCGCCCGACTCGCGCACCAGCTCCGCGATCAACGCGAGCACCTCCCTGGCGGTCACCGCATCGAGCTCGCCGGTCGGCTCGTCGGCGATCAGCAGCGCGGGGCCGCTCGCGAGCGCGGCGCACAGCGCGACCCGCTGCTGCTCGCCGCCGGAGAGCTCGCGCGGATGCGCGTCGCGGCGGGAGCCGAGACCGACGCGTTCGAGCAGCTCGTCCGCGCGTGCGTGGCGCTCCGCGGCCGCCGCGCCGGCCAGACCGAGCTGGATCCCGACGAGCTCGCGCGCCGTCAGCTCGCCCGCCAGCGCGCGCCAGTAGTGCTGGTCGGCGTACCCGATCGCCCGCGAGCGGAACCGGGCCGCGGCCCAGCCGCCGAGCGCGCCGACGTCGACGCCGGCGACGCGGACCGAGCCGGCCGACGCGCGGTCGAAGCCGGCGACGATCCGCAGCAGCGTCGACTTCCCCGAGCCGCTCGGCCCGAGCACGACGCAGAGCTCTCCCTGCTCAACCGCGAGGCTGAGTCCCTGCAGCGCCGCAACGCCGCCTTCCGGGGAGGGGTAGACGCGGAAGACGTCCTCGAGCCGGACGAGCGCGCTCAATCGAGCACCTCCGCACGCGGGGGCGCCGGGGCGGAGAACGCCCGCCGAGTCGCGAGCAGGATCAGCCCGGCGGCCGCGAGTGCGTAGAGCGCGGCGGCGGCCACCACGACCAACGCGTCGACGTCGAGCACGAGTGGCGGCTCGGGAGCCGTCGCTCGTGCGGTCAGGCCGACGAGGTCGGTGACGACGGCGGCGAGCGCGATGCCGGCGAGCGCGCCCGCGAGGAGGCCGGCTGCCGCCACGGTGAGCGCGCGCAGGCGCACGATCCGCCGCAGCAGCGACGGCGACGCGCCCTGCGCCTCGAGGTCGAGCAGCTCACCGCTCTCGTCACGCAGGTCGCCGAGCACCGTCAGCAGGATCCCGGCGAGAGCGAGGCCGAGCGCGACGATCGCAGCAACGGTCAGCGCGAGCAGTGTCCCGTGGGCGATCGGGTCGCGGCGTGCGTCCGCCTCCAGCGCCTGACGCGACTGGATCGAGAGCACGTCGAACGGCTTGGCGGCGAGCGAGCGATCCACTTCCCCCGCCGCACCGGGGTCGCGAAGGCGCAGCCAGACCTCGTTCACCCGGGCGGCGCCCGGCCGCGCGAGATTCACGGCTGCCGCGAGCGCCTCGCCGTCCCCGACGACCGCCTGGCCGTCGACGCCAGGAAAGCGGCCGATCGTCCCGACCACCCGCACGGTCATCCGCTCACCCGCGATCTGGAGCGGGAGCAGGCCGGCGTCGTCCGCGGCGGCGGCGAGACGCGGCGTTGCGAGCACCGGCAGCGGTGCGGTCGGCTGCCGCGGCCTGATCCGCGTCGCGACGGCGTTGGTGAGCGTGTAGTGCACGGTCGAGCCGTCGATCCTCGCGCCGCCGACACCGACCCAGTCGGAGATGCCCCCGGGGATGTCGGGGAGCTCGATCGACACAGTTCCGGGCAGCGCCTGCCCCGCGTCGGCGCCGCGTTCCTGCAGCCTGGTGTCGGGCTCGATTGCGATCCCGGCGAGCCGGCCGCCACGAGCCTCAGCGGGCAGCGGGTCGCCGAGGCGGACGCGGGAGAAGCGGCCCGTCCGGCCCTCGATCTCGGCGAAGAGGCGTACCGGGCCGCCGGCGACCCGAGCCCGCAGCGTGCGGCCGAGCCGGGGGCCGTTCCGGGCCGCGGTCGCCTCGATCCGGGCCGCCAGCCGTTGCCGCGACGCCGGCGTCTCGCTGTCGCGCCAGCCGTTCAGGTGCGCGAGCTCGCCGGGATCGATGCCGAGCAGCGTGATCCCGCTCTCGCCTTCCAGCCGCCCGACCCCGCCGGTCAGACGAAGCACGGGCGCCGCCTCGACGCCGGGCAGCGCTGCGAAGCGCGCGATCGGCGCGGCGTCCTGCACCGGGATCAACCGCCGCAGGTCTTCACGGACGACGTAGTCGAGCGGCACCTGGTGCGCCGCCTGGTCGCGCTCGCCGCGGGCCAGCGTCGCCCGGTAGCTCTCGGCGAAGAGCGCGAGCCCGAAGCTGACGACGAGGAAGGCGGTGGCAGCGACCGCGTAACCCGGGTTGCGGGCGAGCGAGAGCGATGCGATCCGGAGCCCGAGCGAGCGGCCACGGGCAAGCCGCTCGACAAGACGGAGGGTGGGCCGGAGCAGCCGGGCGACGAGGACCGCCGCGGCGAACGTCACGAGCGCCGGCAGCAGCAGCGGGAGATCGCCGTCGCCGTCGCCGCGGGTGACTTCGAGCGCAACCAGGACGACGGCCGCGACCGCGGCGGCGTCGAGGAGGCCGAACCGGGCCTGCGAGGACCGCGCCGCCACCACGCCGACCAGAACGGCAGTCGCCGCGGCCGCCACGATGGTTGCGAGCGCGATCCCTTCTCCGGAGAGGACGCTGCGCGTGAGGACGTCTGTCACCGGGACGCCGGCTCGCTGCGCCACGACGGCCCCACCGAGCAGACCGACGACGAGCCCAATCGCCGTCCCGACGACAGCCAGAGCGGCCGACTCGGCGACGGTCACGAGCGCGAGCTGCCAGCCGCGCGCGCCGTACCAGGCGAGCCGGCGGCGGGTGGCGAGCAGGTCGGGGCGGAGGGTCATCGCCGCCAGCAGCGCAAAGGCGAAGAGCAACGCGGCCGCCTCGCCGCCGACGACGCCGAGCCGGCGGCCGGCCGCACGGGTCGTCGCCTGCGCCTCGCGCAGCTCCTCGACCGGCGCGAGCAGGTCGAACGAGAACGAGCGGGACTGCAGCTCCGAGCGCGCCGTCGCGACGTGGTCGGCGAGATCGTCGATCTCCCAGAGCCGCGGCGCGCCCGCACGGAGCGGCGCCACCCAGGCATAGCTGCGGAAGATGCGGTCGAGCGCCGGTGCGGCGGCGAGCACGTCGGCGCCTTCGGCCAGGAAGAGCGGCGGCGGGGGCGGGCGGTGGTAGCCGGCCGCGCGCGCGAGCGAGGGGCTGACCTCGGCTTCGGCGAGCGCATTGTCGGTCGGCGGCAGGAAGTCGCCGAAGAGGACGCGGTTGTCGAGCACCGCCTCCCCCACCTCGACGAGGTTCAGGCCGTCCGGCTGCGGCAAGCGGCCCTGGCCGCGGAGCCGGAGGACCTCACAGCGCTCCGCCGTGCACGCCCGCGGCAGCCGGCCGGAGCGCAGCGTCACCCAGCGGCCGAGGTTCTCGACGCCGCCGAGCCCTGCGAAGGTGCCGGCGATGGTGGTCTCGCGGAAGAGGACGAGTGAGGTCGGCCGCGCGACGCCGACCGCCGCGAGCGCGTCGCGCGCCCGCACGTCGAGCTTGGCGTGCGCCTCCTCGCCCAGACCCGGGAGGCCGAACCAGACCGCGCGGACCGAGCGCTGACCGTCCGGGATCCGCTCCACCGCCTGCGCGACGGCGCGGTCCTGCGCGACGAGCGCTCCCGCGCGGCCGCCGATGACGACAGCGGCGCCCGCCGCGATCCCGAGCACGACGAGGACGACGGGCGCGCTGCGACGACCCAGCCGGGCGCCGACGAGGCGGAGCGGATAGAGGACGGCGCGAAGGCTCCTCATGCCGCCGAGCGTCGCACAAGATCGGCCGCAACCGCCCCGAGGCCGTCCCGACGGCCGACCTCCAGCTGGCGCAGGGCCTCGACGGGCTCGCGCAGACTCTCGACGAGCTCCCAGGTGCCGAGCTCGCGCGCGGCGGGCTCGACGGCGTCGAGGAGCTCCGACCCGGGCTCCGGCGGCTCCGCGCAAAGCGCCTGCACGAGCGCGACGAGTGCCGCCGCCCGTTCGACGGACGTCGCCTGGTCGACGATCCTGACCTCGAGCGTTCCGAGCCGCGGATGCGGCCGCGCGTCCCACCAGATCCGGGTGTAGTCGACGTCGGCAGCGGCGACCGCCGCCTTCCAGTCCGCGACCGTCTCCAGCCGTGGCGGCGGGCCGCCGCGGGGCAGCTGTCGCAGCCTCAAGAGCCGCGACGAGAGGGCTCCGGTGTCGTCGCCGGCGAGGTACGGCGAGTTCGCCGAAAGCTCGAGCAACGCCGGCAGCCACGGCCGGATCCCGGCGAGTGTGCGGAGGCAGGCATCGAAGCTCTCCATCCCGACGTGGACGTGGAGGCCGCAGACGAGCTGGCCTTTCGCGATCGCACCCAGCTCCCCGACCATCTTCACGTACCGGGGCTCGTCGACGATCCGCTGCTCCTCGGGGATCGAGAAGGGATGCGAGCCGGACGCCGCGACGACGAGTCCCTCGCGCTCCGCGCCCTCGGCGACGAGGCGGCGGAGCCGGCGCAGCTCGTCCAGCGCTGCGGCCGCGGTCGCGCAGACCGGCGTGTTCGTCTCGACCAGGCAGGAGAAGAGCTCGGTCTTCAGCCCCTCCTGCGGCAGCAGCCGCTCCACCCCCGGCGCGAGCGCGAACGACACCGGGTCGAGCAGCATCAGCTCCTCCTCGACGCCGAGCGTCAGGCTGCGGCCGAAGTTATCGGCCACGAACTGCGTGGACGGGCCTGCCTGCGGCTTCCCACGCGTAGTACGACGCGCTCGGCCCGAAGCCGTTCTCGTACGGGACGACCCGCGGGTTGCGGCCGACTTCCATCGCGCGCTGCGCGTGCCAGAGCAGGTTCGGATCGTCGCGCTCCTCCCAGACGAGGACGAGATGCGCCGCGGTCATGAAGTCGGCCACGAACGTGCAGCCGTTCGCCGGGCACGGGAACGGATCGGTCCGGACGCAGAACCAACCCGCGTGGTCGTCGACGGTGTCGTCGACCCACTCGAAGACGTGCTCCTCGAGCAGCTCGTCCCCCATGATCAGCGACCCCCGCCGCGGCTCCTGCGATTCCACGCAGAAAAGGTTAGACGCATGGGGAGTGTTACCGGCGGAGTGCGTGGTCACAATGTGCACATGAGCGAGAAGGACGTCGCGATCGTGCTGTCGGGCGGCGGTGTGAACGGCGTCCTGCTCCAGCTCGGATTCCTCAGGCGGCTGCGGAGCAGTCCGCTGTGGCCGCGGGTCGGGTGCATCTACGGCACGTCCGCCGGTGCACTGACCGGGACGATGGCCGCGCTCGACCGGCTCGACGACCTGGAGGAGTTCACGCTCGGCCTCCAGCCGCGCGACGTCTTCGCGCCCCAGCGCCTCTGGCAGCTGCCGCTGAACGGGCTCCACCACTACGCCCTGCCCGCGACGATCGCTCAGCGGCTGATCGAGCCGAACGAGCTCGCAGAAGCGCTTGCCGCAGCGCCGATCGAGCTGATCGTGTTCGCCACCGACGTCTCCCAGCACGCCGAGACCTCGTACGAGCTCACCTACTCGTCCCACGAGACGCAGCCCGAGACGATGGCGGAGGCAGTCCTGGCGTCGGCCGCGATCAGCGCGCTCGTGCTCCCGCTGCCGGTCGGCGACCGGATCGCTACCGACGGCGGCTGGGTCCGGAACTTCCCGCTCGGCTGCGCTCTCGAGCGCCCCGGCGTCGGACTCGTCGTCGCCTTCCGCCACGTCCCGAGCTCCTTCCGCGTCGGCCTCGAGCCGCTCGATCGTCTGCGCCGCCGCCTGCAGCGGTTCCGGGCCGCCCCGCCGGTGCGCGCCCTGATCGCGCAGCTGGACGAGGCCGAGAGCCGGGCCGCGCGCGGCGAGCCCGTCCATCTCGGCGACATGATCATCCGGCTGATGCGGGTGACGATCCAGCGGAACACCACGCTCGAGGAGCAGCTCGCCACGGAGAGAGATGCCGCCTGCCAGGAGCTGGAGGCACTGCGCGCCGACCTGGTCCAGCTCGCGCGCGAACACGCGCGGCCGGGCCGGCGCACGCGCGCGGCACGCGCCGTCGAGGAGCGCTTCGCGAGCACGGCGCTGCCGCGGAACGTGCCGCGGATCGTCGTTCGCGGCGTCGCGGGCGCCGACCAGCTCGAGCAGGGCTTCCGCGAGAGCCCGGAGTGGACCGACCACGCGAAGCGAGCGTTGATCGAGCGCGGCTGGGCGGCGGCCGATGCCGAGCTGCGCGCGTACGACTCGAGCCTGCTCGAACAGGCTTCCTGAGGGTCTAGCCCGCCGGCGTCGAGGGCTGGCGGCCGAGCGTGACCGGGACCGTGACGATTTTCGTGCCGCGGTGGATCTGGACGTTCACGATCTCGCCCGGCTTGTGCTGCGCCAGTGCGTCGCGCAGCTCGTCGGCCGTCCCGACGCGCTTGCCGCCCACGGCGACGATCACGTCCCCGCCGAGCACGTGGCTCTCGCCGGCGACGACGACGTCCGTGCTGCCGCCCTTGAGCCCCGCCTTCGCGGCGGCGCTCCCGGCCGTGACGTCCTCGATCAGGACGCCCTCGTCAACGGGGAGGCGGAAGACGCGCGCGAGATCGGCCGTGACGGTGCTGCCCGCGATGCCGAGATACGCGCGATCGACCTTGCCGGTCGCGGTCAGCTGGGCGACGACCTGCTTGACCGTGTTGGAGGGGACGGCGAAGCCGATCCCGACGTTGCCGGTCGAGCCGTCGGCACGGGCGATCTGCGAGTTGACGCCGATCACCTCACCCCGGGAGCTCAGCAGCGGCCCACCCGAGTTGCCGCTGTTGATCTGCGCGTCGGTCTGGATCACGTGGTCGATCGGATAGCCGTTCGGCGCCGTGATCGTCCGGTCCTGGACGGCGCTGACGATGCCGGCCGTCGCCGTGCGGCGGAGACCGAACGGGTTGCCGATCGCGACGACGGTGTCACCGACGCGGATGCTGTCGGAGTTTCCGAACGCGAGCGGCGCGAGCCCGCGCGAGGTCGACTGCACGCGGAGGACGGCGATGTCGGTGGAGGGATCGCTGCCCACGAGCGTCGCCCTCAGCGTGTCCTGGTTCGAGAAGCTCACCTCGATGTCGTCGGCGCCCTCGATCACGTGGTAGTTCGTGACGATGTGGCCGGTCTTGTCGATCACGAAGCCGGAGCCGAGCGCCTGCCGCGGAACGGCCTGCTGGTCGGGCGGCGCGAGCGACGGGTTGTCGGACGCCGTCGTCGTCGAGGTGATCTGGACGACGCCGGGCGCCGCGCGCGCGTAGATCTCGCTGACCGTCAGCCGGCCGTCATCGGCGACCGGGGCGGCGGGTGTGGGAGCAGGGGAGGTCCTCACCACGGTCGTCGTGCCGCCGCCGAGGTCGCCGGTCATGGACACACCGCCGAGCGCGATCAGGCCGCCGAGAAGGGAGGCGGCACCGAGCGCGGCGGCGCGAAGTGCGGTGTCGCGTCTCACCGGATCGTTGTAGCGGGAGGGTCTTAACAGCCGGTGTGAAGCTCGTTAAGCCTCGGTTGCGGCGGTCTCGGTGCTCTAGGAGTCGGGATCCGGAGGTCGCGGTGGCAGAGGATCGGGCCGAGGGTCCGGCCGCGGTACCGGCGGAACCGGGTCGGGAAGCGTCGCGCTCATACGAGCGCTGCCGTCCGTTCCACGGCGTCTCGTTCGGTGCCGAGCGCCTCGTCGAGCTTCGCCTGCAGCTCGCCGCTCTCGTACAGCTCCTCGACGATGTCGGCGCCGCCGACGAGCTCGCCCTTGATGAACACCTGCGGGATCGTCGGCCAACCCGACAACGCCGACAGCTCCTGGCGGATCTGCGGGTCGGGAAGCACGTCGACCGCGGTCACTGGCGCACCGGCCGCACGGAGCGCGCGCAGCGCGCGGTCGGAGTTGCCGCACATGACGAGCTGCGGCGTGCCCTTCATGAAGAGGCTCACCGGCTCGTTCTCGATGATCTCCTTGATCTGCTCGCTCAACTGTGTCGTCGGCTGGCTCATACGTGTCCTCTCGTCTTGATCCGGAGCTCATGGATCGACCCGTCGCCGAGCGGCGCGGCGAGCGCCTCGTAGACGAGCCGGTGCTGCTCGACCAGCGACAGCCCGTCGAAGCGGCCACTCGCGATCGTCACCTGGAAATGGTCGCCGCCGCCGGTCCGGTCCTCGACCGCGACCTCGGTCGCGTCGGGAAACGAGTCGCGTAGGAGCGACTCGAGCGTCTCGGTGGCGGCCATAGGATCATCGTAGCCATGGGGCGTCCCCGCTCCTTCCTCGTCTCCCTTCCCGAACGCCTCGTTCGGTCGGTGGTCGCCGTCGTCGCCGGCGCGGTCCACGAGACGGCCGAGGTCGTGCTGCCGCGATTCGTCCGCCAGTCACGGCTCTACGAGGCGACGGCGAAGAACCTGCTCCGGATCGCGATCGAGCTCGTCGGGGACGTCGAGCGGGCGCCGCCTGCCGGCCAGCCCGACGCCGGCGAGCTGCTGAAGCGGAAGACCGCCGGCAACGTCGTCGAGCTCGGCTCGATCGTCGCGCTCGGGTTCTCGCCGCTCTGGCTGCTGGCGGCTGCCTCCGACGTCACCCACGGCTCTCGCGTCTACCTCGACTCGCTCGTCTCCGAGCTGAAGCGCGCCGGGGTGCTCGCGGAGGAAACAAGCGTCGGAACGGTCGACGACGTGCTCTCGGCCCTCGAAGGCACGTCCGGCACGACCGCCCGCCTGATCGACCTGCCCCCGCTCGAGCTGGCCCAGCTGCGCGCATCGCTGGCCGAGCTGCGGACGAGC
The DNA here is from genome assembly GCA_963705515.1 of uncultured Gaiellaceae bacterium. Lineage (GTDB taxonomy): Bacteria > Actinomycetota > Thermoleophilia > Gaiellales > Gaiellaceae > Gaiellasilicea. Next base: position 178,664 of record CAVPJV010000001.1, on the reverse strand, counting down.
GCCGGCGAGCTGCCGTCGCCGCAGGAGCTCGCCGGGCTTTACGCCGGCCTTCGCCGGACGGCCGAGCGCCAGCGGAGGCCGCTACTCGACGTCTCGACCGAGATCGGCCTCGCCGTCGCGCTGTCCGCACGGAACGTCGGCCGCAAGCACGTCGTCGCGCCGTACCGGGAGGACTGGGAGCCGTTGCTGGAGGAGGGCCTCGCGGCCTACTCGCGGCGCGTCGCCAGGCCGTATCGGGACGCTGTCGCAGGCCACCTCGACGCCGAGCACGTGAGCTGGACCGACCGGGTGCTCGCCCACCTGCGCCGGTGACGCTTTCTTACCCGCTTCTTACCGCCGGCGAGTACCGTATTCCGCGTGAAGCTCGGGCTCGCGACTCTGGCGGCCTTCGTCGCGCTCGTTGCGGCCATCCCCGCACACGCCTCGACGCCCATTCCCTGGTGCGGAACGACCTCGTCGCGCGTCGACCGCCTCCCCGACGCGACGTCCGCCTACGCAATTCATGTCATCTACGTCCGACCGGCAAGCGCTCCCGACCGCTTCTTCGAGTTCGCGCCGCGGATCGTCGGCGACGCCGCCGCGTTCGACGCCTGGTGGCGCGGCCAGGACCCGACGCGGACGCCCCGTTTCGATCTCTTCCCGGCGCCGGGGTGCGCGAGCTCGTTCGGCGCGCTCGACATCTCGAACGTGCAGCTGTCGCGTGGGGTCAGCAGCATCGGCAGCGCCTTCCAGGAGATCCGGCGGGTGGTGGCGGAAATCGGCTTCAACGAGGCCGAGAAGGCCTACCTCGTCTACTACGACGGCCCGACCGGCCAGGTCGGCCTGGATCACGTCTGTGGACAGGGGGCCCGCTCGGCCGGCTTCGACCTTCCCGGCCTGGCGGTCGTGTACCTCGACTCCTGCGACGCAGACGTGGGCAACTCGCTCCGCCCGGTCGTGGCGATGCACGAGCTCGTGCACGTCTTCGGGGCGGTCGAGAGGGCGGCGCCGAACGTCTGCCAGAGCGGGCACGTCTGCGACTTCGGGCTCGACCTGATGACCGCCGTGCTGACCGGCGAGGAGCTCGAGGCGCACGTCCTCGACTCGGGCCGCAACGACTACTACGGCCACAGCGGCAGCTGGACCGACGTGCAGGACTCGACCTTCCTCGAACGGCTCGACTCGCCCGACCGGACGCCGCCGACCGCTCCGGACGGCCTCCGTGTCGGCGACGACCTCACCGGCTTCGTGCGCGTCTCCTGGCAAGCCTCGACGGACGACGTCGGCCCCGTCTCCTACCTGCTCTATCAGGACGGACGGTTCCTGCGGCAGCTGACGGCCACGACGGTGAGGCTGGCCGACACCCAAGACCTCACTGCCTTCGCGGTCCGCGCCACGGACGGCGTCGGCCGGCTCAGCGCCCCGGTTGGCGCGCGCTTCCGGTCGGGGGCCGGCATGGTCGACGAGCAGGGTCGGCTGATCCGCGACACCGTCCGTCCGCCGGCGATCACGCGCGTCGCGATCAAGCGCACGCCGAGGGTGGCCGTGCTCAGCTGGCCGGCCGCACACGACGCCGGCGGCCTCCGCGCCTACCGGGTCAAGATCGGGCCGCGGACGCTCGACGTGCACAAGCCGACGATCACGCTCGCACGCGCCCGGGTCAGCGGCCCGGTCTCGATCGCGGCAGTCGACCGCGCCGGCAACATCGGCCCGTCGCTCGTCGTCGCGCGCGGCCGCGTGCACTGAGAAAGCAGCCCCGGGTCGAGGCCGAGCTCGCCTCTGCCCGAAGCGGACGTGTCCTGGGGACAGTCCCTGGGACGTGTCCGGAACGGCCCGGGGAGACAGGGGTTCGATACATTCGAGGCATGGCCGACGAGCTCGCAGCGCGCTCCACCCTCACCGTCGGCGACCGCACCGTCGAGATCCACCGGCTCGACGCTCTCCAGCCGCAGTGGGATGTCGCGCGCCTCCCCTACACGCTCCGGATCCTGCTCGAGAACGTGCTCCGGAACGGCTCGCGCGAGGACGTCGAGGCCGTCGCCGGCTGGGTGGCCACGGACGAGCCGAGCCGCGAGATCGCCTTCGCGCCGGCCCGCGTGCTCCTCCAGGACTTCACCGGCGTCCCGGCCGTCGTCGACCTCGCCGCGATGCGGAACGCGATGGCGGACTTCGGCGGCGATCCGGAGCAGATCAACCCGCTGATCCCGGTCGAGCTCGTGATCGACCACTCCGTGCAGGTGGACGTCTCCGGCCGGCGCGAGGCCTTCGCCCGCAACGTCGAGCTCGAGTTCGAGCGCAACCGCGAGCGCTACGCCTTCCTCCGCTGGGGCCAGGGAGCCTTCCGCGACTTCAAGGTGGTGCCGCCCGGAACCGGGATCGTGCACCAGGTCAACCTCGAGTACCTCGCGCGCGTGATCGAGGAGCGGGACGGCGTCGCCTTCCCGGACACGCTCGTCGGCACCGACTCGCACACGACGATGGTGAACGGGCTCGGCGTCCTCGGCTGGGGCGTCGGCGGGATCGAGGCCGAGGCGGCGATGCTCGGCGAGCCGCTCTCGATGCTCGTCCCCAAAGTCGTCGGCTTCAAGCTGACGGGGAAGCTGCCGGAGGGCGCGACTGCGACCGACCTCGTGCTGACCGTCACCGAGATCCTGCGCCAGGCAGGTGTGGTCGGCAAGTTCGTCGAGTACTTCGGCCACGGGCTGGCCTCGCTGCCGCTCGCCGACCGCGCCACGATCGGGAACATGTCGCCCGAGTACGGCGCCACGTGCGGCTTCTTCCCCGTCGACGAGCTGACGCTCGACTACCTCCGGCTGACGGGCCGGAGCCCCGAGCGGATCGCGCTCGTCGAGGCGTACTGCAAGGAGAACATGCTCTGGCACGACCCGAGCGACGAGCCGACGTACTCGCAGGTGCTCGAGCTCGACCTCTCGACCGTCGAGCCTTCGCTCGCCGGCCCGCGGCGCCCGCAAGACCGGGTCCCGCTCCAGCACGCCAAGACCTCGTTCCTGGACGTGCTCGGCACGTTCGGCGTCGACAACCCACTCACGAACGGCAGCCACGACCAGGCCGTTGCCGACACCTTCCCGGCGAGCGACCCGACGACCGAGCAGTCGCCGGGCGGAGCCGCCGAGCCCGAGCCGGACGCGACGCCGGTCGCGGTGATCGGCCCGGGCCGCAAGAGCGTCCCCGTGGCCGGAACCGACTACGAGCTCGAGCACGGCAGCGTCGTGATCGCGGCGATCACGTCCTGCACGAACACGTCGAACCCGCAGGTGATGGTCGGCGCCGGGCTGCTGGCGAAGAAGGCCGTCGAGCGCGGCCTGCAGAGCAAGCCCTGGGTGAAGACGAGCCTCGCTCCGGGCTCGAAGGTCGTGACCGAGTACTACGACCGCGCCGGCTTGACCCAATACCTCGAGCAGCTCGGCTTCCACACCGTCGGCTACGGCTGCACGACCTGCATCGGCAACTCGGGGCCGCTGCCGGAGGCGATCTCGGTCGCCGTCGACGAGGGCGACCTCGTCGTCTGCTCCGTCCTCTCCGGCAACCGCAACTTCGAGGCGCGGATCCACCCCGAGGTGAAGGCGAACTACCTCGCCTCGCCGCCGCTCGTGGTCGCCTACGCGCTCGCCGGCCGGATGGACCTCGACCTGCTCGAGGAGCCGCTCGGCGCAGACGAGGACGGCAACGACGTCTTCCTCCGCGACATCTGGCCGACCGCGGCCGAGATCCAGGAGACGATCACGGCGTCGGTGCGCGGCGAGATGTTCCGCGACACCTACGCCGACGTCTTCACCGGCGACGACCAGTGGCGCGAGCTGCCCGTGCCCGAGGGCGAGCTCTTCGAGTGGGAGCCGAGCTCGACCTACGTCAGGCAGCCGCCCTACTTCGACGAGATGCCGGCGAGCCCGGAGCCGTTCGAGGACGTCGCCGGCGCCCGCTGCCTCGTCATGCTCGGCGACTCGGTCACAACCGACCACATCTCGCCGGCGGGCTCGATCAAGCCCGAGTCGCCGGCCGGGGCGTACCTGCTCGAGCACGGCGTCGAGCGGAAGGACTTCAACTCCTACGGCTCGCGGCGCGGCAACCACGAGGTGATGGTGCGGGGCACGTTCGCCAACGTGCGCCTGAAGAACCTGCTCGTGCCCGGCTCCGAGGGCACGTGGACCGTCCACCTGCCGGGCGGCGAGGAGATGACGATCTTCGACGCCTCGCAGCGCTACCTCGCCGAGGGGACGCCGACGATCGTGCTCGCCGGCAAGGAGTACGGCTCCGGCTCGTCGCGCGACTGGGCGGCGAAGGGCCCGAACCTGCTCGGCGTCAAGGCCGTGATCGCCGAGAGCTACGAGCGGATCCACCGCTCGAACCTGCTGATGATGGGGATTCTGCCGCTCCAGTTCCGCGCCGGCGAGACGCCGGACACGCTCGGCCTCACAGGCCGCGAGACGTTCGCGATCGAGGGGATCGAGAACGGCGAGGCGGACGAAGTGACCGTGCGCGCCGACGACATAACCTTCACCGCGCGCGTGCGCCTGGACACGCCGCGCGAGCGCGAGTACCTGCGCCACGGCGGCATCCTCCCGTACGTCCTGCGCCGCCTCCTCGCCGCCTGAAATCTTTACTTTTTTCAATCGATATTGCGGCTATCCTGGCCGCCGCCTGGCGCCGGCAGGGGTCTCGCGGGGTCTCGGCGCCCGGGCTGGGGAGGGGGGACGATCCCGGGGCGCCCGCGTGGCGCCCCGGATCGTTTGTTTAGAGTGGCCGCGAACCGGGGTGCCCGACCGACAGGGCTGAGAACACACCCGCTGACCTGATCCGGGTAATGCCGGCGAAGGGAGGAGCGACAGCCGATGGATGATGCGCCCGCCTGGGGGATCGAGCCGGTCCCGCCGCGGCTACGCGTGCTCGGCCTCGTCGACCAGGGTCTCCTCTGGGGCAATCTCGGCGTTTCCCTGCTCGTGCTGGTCGCGGGGACGTACCTCGTGCCGGCGCTCTCGCTGCCGGAGGCGTTCCTCGCGATCGTCCTCGGCGGGCTCGTCGGCAACGCCATGCTCGGCGTCGCCGCGCTGATCGGCGCCGACGCGCGCGTCCCGGCGATGGTGCTGATGCGGGCGCCGCTCGGACAGCGCGGCTCCTGGGGCCCGACCGTCCTGAACGCCGCGCAGTGCATCGGCTGGGCGATCTTCGAGCTGCTGATCATCGCGACCGCCGTCGCTGCGCTCTCGGACGAGCTCTTCGGCTTCCGAGCCCAGTGGCTCTGGACGATCGTGTTCGGGGGTGTCGCACTCGTGCTCGCGCTGCTCGGCCCGATCGGGTTCGTCCGCAAGGTCGTGCGCAAGTTCGCCGTCTGGGCCGTGCTCGCGTCGCTGCTCTACCTGACGTGGTGGGCGCTCGACGGGGCCGGGTTCGGCTCGCTCTGGGACCGCGAGGGTGAGGGCGGCTTCTCGGTGCTCGACGGCGTCGACCTGGTCGTCGCGATCACCGTCTCCTGGATCCCGCTCGCCGCCGACTACACGCGCTTCGCCCGCGATCGCGGCAGCGCCTTCTGGGGCACCGCCGGCGGCTACTTCCTCGCGGGGACGTGGATGTGGGTGCTCGGGGCGATCCTCTTCTTCTCGCGCGACATCACCGACCCGGCAGCGTTGCCGGTCGCCGTGGCCGCCGGCGGGCTCGGCGCGGTGCTGGCGCTGATCGCCGTGACGGCCGACGAGACCGACGAGGCGTTCGCGAACTCGTACTCCGCCGCCGTCTCGATCCAGAACCTCGCCCCGGAGCTGTCGCAGCGCGCGCTCGTGACCGTCGTCTCCCTCGTCGCGACGGTGGGCGCGCTGACGATCGACCTGCTCTCGTACGAGAGCTTCCTGCTGATGCTGGGCTCCTTCTTCGTGCCGCTCTTCGGCGTCCTCCTCGCGGATTGGCTCGCGGCCGGCGCTCGCTACGACGAGCGGGACGTCTTCGCCGGCCCCACGGTCCGCTGGGGGATGCTCGCCGCCTGGATCGCCGGGTTCGCGCTCTACCAGTGGCTGCACCCCGTCGGGCCTTCCTGGTGGACGGACGCGCTCGGCGACGGCGCCGGCCTGAACGTCGGCGCAACGCTGCCGAGCTTCGCCGTCTCGGTCGCGCTCGGGCTGGCCGTGGCGACGCTCGGGAGGCGCCGGTTCTAGAGTTCGCGCGGTGCGCGGCGTCGCGGTGATCGGGAACATTGCTCTGGACACGATCGCCGGCGGCCGCCCACGCGTCGGCGGCGCCCCGTATCACGCGGCGCGTGCGCTGCGGCTCCTCGGCGGCGCCTCGCGCATCGTTGCGCGGTCGGCCGAGTCCGATCGTCGCGCTCTCGTCGCGCCGCTGGCCGCGCTCGGCGTCCAGTGGACGTGGCTGCCCGCGCCCAGCACGACGACGTTCGAGATCCGCTATCACGGCGAGGAGCGGGAGATGTCGATCGGCAACCCGGGCTCGCCCTGGACGCTGGAGGACGCGCGCGCGGTCGGCCGGGCCGACTGGGTCCAGGTCGGCGGCCTGACGCGCGCCGACTTCCCGCCGGACGTGCTCGCGGTGCTCGCGCGCGACCGCCGGCTCGCGCTCGACGGGCAAGCGCTCGTTCGACGTGCCGAGACCGGTCCGCTCGTGCTCGATGCCGACTTCGACCCTGCCGTGCTCCGGCATCTGACGGCGCTGAAGCTGAACGAGGAGGAGGTCGCGGCGCTCGGCGGCGAGGAGCAGGTCACCAAGCTCGGCGTCCCCGAGCTGCTGCTGACGCACGGCTCGACCGGGGCGCTGCTGATCAGCCGCGGCGTCCGCGAGCGGATCCCCGTACGGCGCATCGACACCGACGACCCGACGGGCGCCGGCGATGCCTTCCTCGCCGCCTACGCCTGGGCGCGTGCGGCCGGTCACCGCCCCGTCTCGGCTGCGCGCCACGCGGCGACGACGGCCGCACGCGTGCTCGAGCTGACCGCGGCGCCGGCCGCGTGATCGCCCTCGTTCGGACGGTCGACGGCGTCTTCCGCGTCGACGTGGAGACCGAAGCCGTCTTCGGCGAGTCGGACGAGGCCGTCGACCACGAGCAGGTCGAGCTCGAGCTGCCGCGGGTCGTAGCCGCCTCGGCCGCGGGCGCGACCGTCGTCGCCGTCGTCGACCGCCGGCCGCCGCTCGTCGTCTCCTACGACGCGGGCCTCACCTGGAGCGAGGCGGGCGGCGGCCTTCCGCCCGGATTCGACGTCGCCGTCGACCCGCTCGACCCGGACCGGATCCTCTTCGCCGCGCGCAACCGACTCCACCTCTCGACAGACGGCGGCCGCTTCTGGCGCTCGCTGGCGCCGGAGTTCCCCGACGTGGAGGCCGTGTCCTGGGAGGCTAGGCTCGCGCCATGACCGACAGGCTGCCGGGAGTCCTCCTCCGTGCGGAAGGGATCGCGGTCGCGGCGGCCGCCGTGACGCTGTACTTCCACGAGGGCTACGCGTGGTGGCTGCTCGTCGTGCTCGTGCTGGCGCCCGACCTGTCAATGCTCGGCTACCTCGCCGGCCCCCGCGTCGGCGCGGTCACCTACGACCTCGTCCACACCTACGTCGCGCCGGTGCTCTTGGCGGCGGCCGGTGTGATCTGGGACTCCGACACGGCGTTGAAGCTGGCGCTGATCTGGCTCACGCACATCGGCGTCGACCGCGCGGTGGGCTACGGGCTCAAGTACCCGAGCGACTTCAAGGACACGCACCTGCAGCGGGTCTGACGAGGCTCAGGGCACCTTGAACTCGCCGCGCGCGACCGTGACCGCGGCGCCCCCCACCTCGACCTTCTCGATCGTGTCGCCGGAGCCGCTCGCCCGCGCGTAGAGCGTCGAGGGCCGGCCGATCTCCGTCCCCTGCTCGATCTGGATCTCCTCACCCCAGGTCACGACGCCGTGGCGCCCGAGGTGGCACGCGAGCGGCCCCGCGGCCGAGCCGGTGGCCGCGTCCTCGCCGACCCCGTCGAGCGGCGAGAACATGCGCATCTTCCAGTCGGTGCCGTCGCCTGCCGCGGCGAGCGCGCCGACGAGGTCGAGCTCCAGCAGCGCGTTGACGTCGGGGCGCAGCGCTGCTACCTCCTCCTTCGACGGCAGCACGACGTAGGCGTGCCGGACGCCGTTGTCGTAGACCTCGACCGGCAGCAGCGAGGAATCGACACCGAGCGCCGCGAGCAGATCGTCTGCGCGCTCATACGGGGCGACGGTCGGGACCGGCTGCGTCATCCGGCCGAAGACGATCCGTCCGCTCTCGTCCCGCTCGAGCTCGACCGGGACGATGCCGTTGCCCGTCTCGAGCGCGATCGTCCCCAGCTGCAGCGGTGCGCCGAGCACGAACGCCGTGCCGAGGCACGGGTGGCCGGCGAACAGCAGCTCGTTCTGCGGGGTGAAGATCCGGATCCGCACGGTCCCGCCCTCCCGCGGCGGCAGTACGAAGACGGTCTCGGAGAGGCCGAGCTCGAGCGCCAGCGCCTGCATCGTCAGCTCGTCGAGGTCGCGCGCGTCGGTGAAGACGGCGAGCTGGTTGCCGGCGAGCGGCGTGTCGGTGAAGACGTCGGCGAGGACGTAGCGGAACGAGCGCATCGCCCGGAATCTATCCTCCGGGATCGTATGCGCCTGATCCTCGTCCGCCACGCCCACTCCGATCCCGGCGACCCGGACGAGTTGCGCCCGCTGAGCGCCCGTGGGCGCGACGAGGCCCGAGTTCTGGGCGAGCGCCTGGCCGGGGAGCAGCCCGATCTCGTCCTCGCGAGCCCGCTCCTCCGTGCCCGCGAGACCGCCGCCGCGATCGCGAAGGCGGCCGGGGCCGAGCTCCGCGTCGACGAGCGGCTCGCACCCGGCGCCGACGCAGACGATCTGGCGGCCGCCGTCGACGGCGCAGGCGAGACGGTCGTCGCCGTCGGCCACCAGCCGGACTGCTCCGAGATCGCTGCCGCACTCGGCGCCGGCGAGCGCGACTTCGCACCTGCCGGCTTCGCCGCGATCGAACTGGCGTGAGCGCGATCTCCGTCGCCGGTCTGCGCAAGTCGTACGACGGCGTCGAGGCGGTGCGCGGGATCGACTTCGAGGTCGCCGCCGGCGAGGTCTTCGGCCTGCTCGGCCCGAACGGCGCCGGGAAGACGACGACGGTCGAGATCCTGGAGGGCTACCGGCAGCGCGACGGCGGCGACGTGTCCGTGCTCGGCTTCGATCCCGGCCGCAGCGAGCGGGCTTTCCGGGAGCGGATCGGCGTCGTCCTGCAGCAGTCCGAGCTGTGGCCCGTCTTGACCGTGCGCGAGGTGCACCGGATCTTCGCCGGCTACTACCGGCACCCCCGCGACGTCGACGAGGTGATCGGCCTCGTCGGGCTGGCCGAGAAGCGCGACGCGCAGGTGAAGACGCTCTCGGGCGGGCAGAAGCGGCGCCTCGACCTCGGCGTCGCGCTCGTCGGCGACCCCGAGCTGGTCTTCCTCGACGAGCCGACGACCGGCTTCGACCCGGCGGCGCGCCGGAACGCCTGGGCGCTCGTCCGCTCGCTCCGCGAGCTGGGCAAGACGATCCTGCTGACGACGCACTACCTCGACGAGGCGCAGCAGCTGGCCGACCGCGTCGCGGTGCTCCGCGACGGCGAGATCGTCCGGATCGGCAAGCCGTCCGAGCTGACCGCGAGCGCGGGCGTGCAGATCCGCTATCGGCGGCTCGGCGAGCAGGTCGTGCTCGAGACGGACGAGCCGACGCGCGCTCTGCACGAGCTGACCGGACGCGCGCTGGCCGAGGGATTCGAGCTCGAGGACCTCGAGCTCCGCCGCGCGACGCTCGAGGACGTCTACCTCGACCTGGTCGCCGAGGAGGACGAGTGACCCTCTTCTGGCACCAGCTGCGGGCCGAGCAGCTGACGATGTGGCGCAGCCGCGAGGCCGTGATCTTCGTCTTCCTGTTTCCGCCGCTGCTCTTCGTCCTGCTGGCCTCGGTCTTCGGCGACGGGATCGAGGACGGCCGGCGGATCTCGAGCTATCTCGTTGCCGGCCTGATCGGCTACGCCGTCGCGAACACGGCGCTCGGCGGGCTCGCGATCACGCTGGTGATCAGACGCGAGTCGGGGCTGCTGAAGCGGCTGCGCTCGACGCCGCTGCCCGGCAGCGTCTACCTCGTCGGCGTCCTGGCCTCGAACCTGCTGATCGTCGTGCTCCAGTCGCTGACGGTGATCGCGCTCGGTGTGCTCCTCTTCGACGCCGACCTGCCCAAGCGGGCGCTCTCGTTCATCCTCGTACTCGTGATCGGGGCCGCCTGCTTCGCGGGCCTCGGCCTTGCGGCCGCCGCGCTGATCCGCTCGGCCGACGCGGTGGCCGCAGTCGTCAACGTGATCGTGCTGCCGATGTCGTTTCTCTCCGGCGCGTTCGGCACGACCGACAACCTGCCCCCCGCGCTCGAGCTCGTCGCCGACGTCCTGCCGCTCAAGTACCTGATCGAGCTCGTGCTCGCGACGTACGTCGACGGCAACCCGATCTGGGATCACCTCGGCGCGATCGGCGTCATGGCGGCCTGGGGCGCCGGCGGCTACCTCGTCGCCCACGCCCGCTTCGGCTGGGAGCCCCGCGAACGCTAGGGACGTTCGGCGCAGGGTAGTGAGTACCCTGGAGCGGTGGCCAGCCGCTCTGATCTCCGCAACGTCGCGATCGTCGCGCACGTCGACCACGGCAAGACGACGCTCGTCGACGCGATGCTCTGGCAGTCCGGCGCCTTCCGCGCCAACCAGGACGTCAACGAGCGCGTGCTCGACTCGATGGACCTCGAGCGCGAGAAGGGCATCACGATCCTCGCCAAGAACACGGCCTTCCGCTACGGCGAGACGAAGATCAACATCGTCGACACGCCCGGCCATGCCGACTTCGGCGGTGAGGTCGAGCGCGGTCTGACGATGGTCGACGGCGTGCTCCTGCTCGTCGACGCGAGCGAGGGGCCGCTGCCGCAGACGCGCTTCGTCCTGCGCAAGGCGCTCGAGGCGAAGCTGCCGGTGATCCTCGTCGTCAACAAGGTCGACCGGCCGGACGCGCGGATCGAGGAGGTCGTGAACGAGGTCTACGAGCTCTTCCTCGACCTCGACGCCGACGAGAGCCAGATCGAGTTCCCGATCGTCTACAGCAACGCCCGCGAGGGCCGCGCCGGCCTCGAGCCGGACGCTCTCGCCGACGACCTGCAGCCGCTCTTCGAGCTCCTGCTCGAGACGATCCCCGCGCCGGAGCACGACCCGGAGCACCCGCTGCAGGCGCTCGTCACGAACCTCGACGCCTCGCCCTACGTCGGCCGGCTCGCGCTCGCGCGCGTCCAGCACGGGACGATCCGCAAGGGCCAGCAGGTCGCCTGGTGCCGCGCCGACGGCCGGATCGAGCGCGCCAAGGTGACCGAGCTGTACGTGACGGAGGCGCTCGACCGGGTCGAGGCCGACGAGGCCGGGCCGGGCGAGATCGTCGCCGTCGCCGGCCTGCCCGAGGTGACGATCGGCGAGACGCTCGCCGACCCCGACGATCCGCGTCCGCTGCCCGTCACGCAGGTCGACGAGCCGAGCCTCTCGATGACGATCGGGATCAACACCTCGCCGCTCTCGGGCCGCGAGGGCGACAAGCTGACCGCGAGCATGCTCAAGGGCAGGCTCGACCAGGAGCTCGTCGGCAACGTCTCGCTCCGCGTCCTCACCACCGAGCGCCCGGACACGTGGGAGGTGCAGGGCCGCGGCGAGCTCCAGCTGGCGGTGCTCGTCGAGCTGATGCGCCGCGAGGGGTTCGAGCTGACGGTCGGCAAGCCGCAGGTGGTGACGCAGCTCGTCGACGGCAAGCTGCACGAGCCGGTCGAGCGGCTCGCGATCGACGCACCCGAGGACTACGTCGGCGTCCTGACGCAGCTGCTCGCACTGCGCAAGGGGCGGCTGGAGCAGATGGTCAACCACGGCACCGGCTGGGTCCGGCTCGAGTACCTCGTGCCGGCACGCGCGCTGATCGGCTTCCGGACCGAGTTCCTGACCGAGACGCGCGGCACCGGCATCCTCCACCACGTCTTCGACCGCTACGAGCCCTGGCACGGGGAGCTGCGCACGCGCCCGACCGGCTCGCTCGTCGCCGACCGCCGCGGCCCCGCCACCTCGTTCGCGCTTCAGAACCTGCAGGAGCGCGGCTCGCTCTTCGTCGGGCCGACGACCGAGGTCTACGAGGGAATGATCGTCGGCGAGAACGCGCGCGCCGAGGATCTCGACGTCAACGCGACCAAGGAGAAGAAGCTGACGAACATGCGCTCGTCGACCGCCGACGAGCTCGTCCGCCTGATCCCGCCGCGGCCGCTGTCGCTCGAGCAGGCGCTCGAGTTCATCCGCGAGGACGAGTGCGTCGAGGTGACGCCGGAGAGCGTCCGCCTGCGCAAGGTCGAGCTCGACGGGTCGAAGCGGCAGTCGAGCCAGAGCAAGAAGGCGAAGGCGCTGGCGACCGCCGGCGGCTGAACCGAGCACCTGGCGCAGGCACGGAGTCGCCCGACCGTGCAAGAGTGTCCTCACTGCAGGAATCGGAAGGAACGACGATGGAAGACCGCCCGGCCTTCCCGGTTCGACTCGAAGGCCGCCTAGATCCGCAACTGAGCCGCTGGCTCTGGCTCGTGAAGTGGCTGCTCGCGATCCCGCACTTCATCGTGCTGTTCTTCCTCTGGATCGCCTTCGTCGTGCTGACGATCGTCGCCTTCTTCGCGATCCTGTTCACCGGTCGCTATCCGCGGGGCATCTTCGATTTCAACGTCGGCGTGCTGCGCTGGACCTGGCGCGTCTCGTACTACTCGTACGGCGCGCTGGGTACCGACCGCTACCCGCCGTTCACGCTCGACGAGCAACCTGACTATCCAGCGACACTCGCCGTCGCGTACCCGGAGCGGCTCTCGCGGGGGCTCGTGCTCGTGAAGTGGTGGCTGCTCGCAATCCCGCAGTACATCCTGGTCGGGATCTTCGTCGGCGGCGCCGGCTCCGCGGTCGGCGAGGCTCAAGACCAGGGCGGATGGCATTGGGGGTATGGCGGCGGGCTGATTGGGATCCTCGTGTTCTTCGCAGGGGTCGCGCTCCTCTTCACGACGCGGTATCCCCGCGGGCTTTTCGACGTCGTCCTCGGCCTCGACCGCTGGGTCGTGCGGGTCGCGGCGTACGTCTTCCTGATGACGGACTCCTATCCACCGTTCCGACTCGACCAGGGCGAGGACGACTTGGCCGGCGCAGCGGCGATGGCGCCTGAAGCCCCCGCGGCGGGGGCAGCTTTGGATCAGCCGCCGTCTGCTGTCGAGACCACTGCGGCGGAGCCCCCGCCGCGCCCGCGAAGCGGAGCTGGACGCGTCGCCCTCATCGTCGTGGGAGTCATCGCGGCGCTGCTCTCGCTGCCGATGCTCGCCGGGGGGACGGCCCTCGTCGTTGTCGATCAAGTCCAGCGTGACGACGACGGCTTCCTGATGTCCCCGAGCGAGGACTTCTCCACAGCGACGTACGCCATCGTCTCCGACAGCGCCGACGTGGACTTCGGCGGCTCCGAGCGCGCTGCGCGCGCGATTCTCGGCGACGTCCGCATCCGCAGCGAGAGCGACCGCGATGTCTTCGTGGGCATCGCCCGGGACACCGACGTCGAGGAGTACCTGAACGACGTCGACCGCTCCGTCGTCACCGACATCGGAGAGGACCCGGAGTACGTGCACCGCCGGGGCGATGCGCCGACCTCTCCTCCCAGCGACCAGGACTTCTGGGTTGCATCGACGAGCGGGTCCGGCGAGCAGACGCTCGAATGGGAGCCGGAGGACGGCAGCTGGAGCGTTGTCGTCATGAACTCCGACGGATCCCGAGGAGTCGCATCCGAGCTGAGCATCGGAGCCGAGCTCGATGCGGCGCTCTGGGTAGGCATCGTGGTGCTCGTGATGGGCGCCCTGCTCGCCGCTCTCGCGGCGATCGCCATCACGGCCGGCGCTCGTCGAGGGCGTGCGACCTAGCGCCGAGCGGGCTGGTGCGCGGGGAGGTAGTACCGGTCGACGTAGTCGATCACCGCGCGCTGCATCGAGAAGCGCGGCGCAAGCTGCGCGATCGACTCCTTCATCATCTCGATCCAGCGGGCGCGATTCTCGGTGTAGGTCGGCACGACCTGCTCCTCGAGCAGGCGGTAGAGCTGCTCGCGGTCGGCCTCGTCCGACGCGCCGTCGATCGCCCAGCCGACGTCCGGCGAGTACCCCTCCGCCCACCAGCCGTCGAGGACGGACAGGTTGAGGCCGCCGTTCACCGCCGCCTTCATCCCGCTCGTCCCCGACGCCTCGAACGGCCGACGGGGCGTGTTCAGCCAGACGTCGCACCCGCGGACGAGCGCGCGCGCGACGCCCATGTCGTAGTTCTCGAGGAAGACGATGCGGCCCTGAGCGCGCCGGTCGCGGGCGAGCGCGACGATCTCCTGCATCACGTCCTTGCCCTGCGCGTCCGCGGGATGGGCCTTGCCGGCGACGACGATCTGCACCGGCAGCGCCAGCAGCCGCTCGACGTCGGAGAAGACGAGACCGGCGCGCTTGTAGGTCGCGAAGCGCCGGGCAAAGCCGATCGTGAGCAGGTCACGGTCGATTCCCGCCCGCTCGGCGAGGCGGGCCTTCGAGGCCGAGTGCACCCGCCAGAGGGCGTCGCTGCTGACGTCGCGGGCCGCTGCCCAGTTCGCCTCGTCCGGCGGCGCGTCGGCGTCGACGCCGGCGAAGCGCAGCAGCTCCCCGAGCGCCGGATCCAGCCAGCTGTCGACGTGGACGCCGTTCGTAACATGGCCGATGTGGGGCTCCTCGCCGGGCCAGAGCGCCGCCCACATCTCCCGTGCGACGTGTTCGTGCAGCTCGGAGACGGCGTTCGCATAGGCCGAGAGCCGGAGCGCGAACGGCGTCAGCCCGAACCCCGGCTCGTCGCCGAAGCGCCCGAGCTCGAGCAACCGATCGTGGTCGAGCCCGCCCTTCGCCGCGAGCCCGCCCACGTAACGGATGACGAGCTTCTCGTCGAACACCTCGTTCCCGGCAGGCACCGGCGTGTGGGTCGTGAAGACGGACGAGCGCCGGATCGACTCGAGCGCGTCGTCGGTCTCGACACCGCTCTCGACCAACGCGCGCAGGCGCTCGAGCTGCAGGAAAGCGGAGTGGCCCTCGTTCAGGTGGAAGACGTTCGGCTCGATCCCGAGCGCCGCGAGCGCGCGCACGCCGCCGACGCCGAGGAGCAGCTCCTGGCGGATCCGGTGCTCACGATCGCCGCCGTAGAGCGCGTCGGTGAGCCAGTCCACCTCGAGCAGGTAGAGCGGGACGACGCCGACGTTCGACGGGACGTCCTTGCGCCACACCGCCGCCTCGATCGTCTCGTCGTCGAGCTCGACCGTCACGGAGACGTCCTCGCGCACGAGCCCGACGCCCGCCGGGTCGACGCGCTGGTAGTCCTCGGTCTGGCGGCCGGACTCGTCGATGCCTTGGCGGAAGTAACCGCCCGTGTAAAGGAGGCCGACGCCGACGAGTGGGACGCCGAGCTGGGCCGCGGCCTTGAGGTGATCGCCGGCGAGGACGCCGAGGCCGCCGGAGTAGATCGGCAGCCGTTCGTGGATGCCGAACTCCATGCTGAAGTACGCGACGAGCAGGTCGTCGCTCGCCCCGGGCGCGCTGCCACCAGCTGACGGTGTCCTCGGTCACGTGTGACACGGCGCGGAAATTAGCGCTTCGAGCCGGTGCGCTGCGCCACGAACGCGAGCACGCGCTGCCACGCGTCCTCGGAGGCGTCCGCGAACTGCTCGAACTTCCGGTCGAAGAAGCTGTGCGGAGCACCGTCGTAGATCACGATCTCGTGCTCGACGCCCGCCTCCTCGAGCGCGTGCTCGAACTCCTGCACGACGTCCACCGGGATCCCCTCGTCGGCGCCGCCCATCAGCGCCAGGATCGGCGCCTTCAGCTCGGCGGCGCGCTGCGTCGGCCCGAACGAGCCGTCCCGGCCGAGACCCGGCCGGCCGTAGAACCCGATCGCTCCGGCGAGATCGTGGCCGCCGCCGGCGGCGAGCCACGAGTGGCGGCCGCCGAAGCAGAAGCCGACGGTGAAGACCGAGCTTGCCCCCTCCTCACGGAGCCGCGCGACCGCAGCGGCGACGTCCGCCTGGATGCCTTCCGACGTCGTCTGCTCGACGTGCGGCATGTACTCGAAGTCGTCGTCCCGCTTCTCGGCGCCCGCCGTCCGGCCGAAGTAGTCGATCGCGATCGCGGCGTGGCCGCGCTCGGCGAAGCGCAGCGCCAGCTCTTCGTAGAAGCGGTAGAGCCCGCGGATGTCGGGCAGGATCACGATCCCGGCGCCGCTCGGCTCGTCCGGCACGGCTGAGAAGGCCGCGAACCGGTTGCCGTCGCCCGCCTCGAGCACGAGGTCGTCGTGCGAGACCGCCGCGCCAGAGAGCACCGGGATCGGCGGCAGCGAGTCGGAGTCGAAGCACATCGGCCCGAGCCTACAATGCGAGCCGTTCGCCCCCGTAGCTCAGTGGATAGAGCAGCGGTTTCCTAAACCGCGTGCACAAGTTCGATTCTTGTCGGGGGCATCTTCAGCCGGCAACTGGGTTCGGCGGAAAGACCAGCAAATCGACGGTTCTTGGGGCTCTCGCTCAGTCGTACCGGCTCGTACCGCCTCTACCCGCTCCAGCCCCGATTGGCAGCGGCTCACCAGGGGCTCACGACCTCGCCGGCGGCCCAGGTTCGAGCCAGGAAGCTGTCGCGCAGGCCGAGTGCTACCTCCACGCAGCCCCCTGGGTCCGCGAGGCAGGCAGGTGATCCTCGTGCAGGAAGACGTGGCCCAAGCCGGTTGACACGGGACCGCGAGGGGTGTCACATTCAGGCCCTGCGGGTTTGCGGCACCCGCTGTTATCGGAGTGATTGGAGGCAGCCGCCGCATGAACGACCAGCAGGTGCCGCGCGACGAAGGGTCGCCCGAGGATGAGCCCGAGGGTGGCCGACGCGGATCTCCCGAGCGACGAGAAGGAGGACGCGGAGCCGCTGGCCGAGGACTCGGCGACTCCCCTCGATCGCGACTCCCCGGAACAGCCCCGGATGATGAAGATCTCCGAGGCGGGCCTCGAGCTGATCTCGAGCTTCGAGGGACTCCACTTGACGGCGTGCCTGGACCCGGTCGGGATCCTGACGATCGGCTGGGCGTCACACGAAGAACGTTCAGCTCGGGCAGGCGTCGGCTCGGACGTCCTCGCCGTCAATCACGCGCCGCGCCGCATGGGCATCAAGGGCGCCGGCGCGATGAACACGCGCCTAGTCGAGAGCTCGCAGGGTTGAGATCCAAACCGCAGGAGGGACTGGATCATGCCGAATGAATCCCCCTCAGGAGCACGGATATTCATCTCGTATGCACATGAAGACGAGGACCTCAAGGAAGAGCTCGACAAGCATCTCAAGGTCTTGAAGCGCTCCTCAAAGGTGGAAGTCTGGAGCGATCGGCAACTCGCTGCCGGTCAAGAATGGGATGATTCGATCATGTCGGAATTGCGCCGGGCGAACATCATTCTGCTTCTCATAAGCGTCGACTTCAACGCGTCCGATTTCATTTGGGACAAGGAGCTCGCCGTGGCGATGGAGCGTCACCAAGAGGGCACATCGCGGGTGGTGCCGATCATTCTGAGGAAATGCAGCTGGGAGGGCCTTCCTTACGCCGCATTGCAGGCCCTGCCCCGTCATGCCCGACCCGTCACGGAGTACCCCGACCGTGACGTGGCGTACACCGAGATCGCAGAAGCAGTCGAGCAGCTCGTCGATCAGATCAACGAGCAGCTAAGCGTTGGGGTATGAGCTCCGCACGTGGTTGCCCTGCGCGGGTAAGGAGGGTGACGCGTGAGCCGGGGACGCACGGACAACCAGGGAGGTTCCTGTGACCGCGGCAATGTCATCCGATGTGCAACAGGACGATGTCCTGATCTACTTCTTGGCGGCACCAGAGGACGAAGCCTACGTCAAGGAGATTCGGACCCATCTCAGGCCCATCGTTCGGAGCCACGAGACTAAGATCAGGCTGCTGGACGATTTCGACGCGCCGGCCGGCAGCGACCTCGAGGCTCACAAGAAGCAGCTGCTCGAAGCGGACATCGTGCTGTCACTGGTCAGCTCCGATTTCATCAACGATGACGACGTATACGACCGAAATCAGAGCGTGATCGACCGCTACAACCGCGGTGAGACCAAGATGATCTCGATTCTCGTGCGGAACTGCCTGTGGAAGGATTCGCCGCTGGCGAAGTTCCAGCTCCTACCCACGAATGAGCAGCCGCTCCAGAGTTGGCCCAGCAGGGACGATGCGGTGGTCGCCGTGGTGACCGACCTCTACGAGTCGATCAAGGAGATTCTCAGCAAGATGTCGGCTGTCGACGTTGCGCCGCAGGCAACTGGTGTCGCTACCGGCACCGTCACAGCGGCCACTGAGCCCGACGCTCCGACCGCGCCATCGGGGGGCGCGGCCGAATCCGGGCGTCTTCCAAGCACTCCCGTGCCGGAGGGTCGGTCCGAGCCCGAGGCCGCGCACGAGGCACAGGCCGCGCGAGGCGTTGATGCGGCCGGCCCTGCCACCGTGCCGGCTGCGCCGCCCAGGGTTCCGAGGACGGTCCCGGTCACCCCCATCGAAAGCAATTGGCGCAAGAAGTACTATCGTCGAGTCGTCAGGAAGCGAGGAGTCGCGCTTTTCCTCGACTATCTGATCTTGTTTTTCTTGCCCTTCTTTGCGTTACTCGCCTTTCAGGTCAGTGAATCGACGGCCGACACGGCGGCTGGCGTACTCGGTCTCGTAGTCTTCTATCTCGTGGCGCCGGCGTTCGAAGGGTCGCGATGGCGTGCCACCCCCGGTAAGCGGATCATGAAGTTGCAGATCACTACCAAGGAAGGGGAGCGAATCTCCTACCGCCGCGCGTTCGCGAGGAACGTTCTGAGAACGCTGACGCTCTACTCGTACATCCTCGTGATCCCGCTGATCTACCAGTACACCAGGTTCGGCAAGACGAAGAAGCTGTTCCACGATGAGTTCTCCTCGACCGTGATCGGGGAGAGATTGGCGACGTAGTCGGGGACGCCTGACCTCAAGAGTTGGTCGACTCATGTGGTCCGACAACAGCTCGGGCCTGGCTAGAACTTCGCGTCCAGGCAAGAGCCTGGCAGGATCAAGGCACCGGCGCCGTTGATCGCAGCGGGCGCGCTCAACGTTGGGCCAAGCCCGGGAAGCACGGTCGTTCGTCCCCGTTCCTCTACGAACGCATGACTGCGACCGCGCCGGTCGGTTGCGGCGCCGATGACGCGCCGGTACGCAGTAGCTCTGGCACACTGGGCTCCGTCGCGACCGGCGCAATCACTGGCGCGCAGACCCCTTCCAGAGCGCAGAACATCCGACTTTGCAGCGGTTTCCGACTGGCGTCAGCAAACTTCCTAAACCGCGTGCACAAGTTCGATTCTTGTCGGGGGCACTACTAGGAATAGAGCCAGAGTCCCCCAATGGATAGGCCGTTTGCGGCCCTTGTCGTGCGCCCTGCTTCTTCCGTCCTCTCCGCTGAGATCCGCCTCTTGTGGCCTGCGCTTGGCCCACGGAATGGCCCGCGGGCGTCCGGGTCGGCGAGAACGTCAAGCAAGGGGCATGGCGACGGCGTTGAGGCGGTTCGACTCCGACCCGTCCGCTCGGTTCGTTCCAGCGCACCCGCGTTCTTGAGGTAGGTCGCAGCCCAGCGGACTCGGTTCTTGAACTTCTGCTGCCTTCCACTTGGGAGCATCTCGGCCAGTTCCGCTGCCGTGAGCGCGAACTGCCGACCAAGTTCATCCTCGACATCTGCGATGCGCTGAGGTGTCCCGCTGGAGTAGCTCCCCAAGAGCGGCCTCATCACCGCCTGAAAATCAGGAATCGCCACGCGCTGATCCTGTCGTAGCCGTTCCAGATTGTCCATCACGGGCGGTTCCATGTGGTCGCACAACTGCGGCAACTCCGCTAACAGGTGGTGCTATGTACGGATGTCTGGATAGCCGCGATCGAGCAGGCTGCCCGTGAAAGGAGGCGATCATGACATCACACGCCTTCGGACGTGGCTCGCACGTCGAGGTGCGCGTGTGGCACGGCCTCTCAGCACACTGGGCATGGCTTGCAGGCGGCTACATCGTCGCGTTCGTAGTGCCGTTCCTGTTCGCGGACGTACTCGACATCAACCGCGACCTGTTCTACGGGATCTACGCCCTCTCGGTCGTCGGCCTGTTTGCACTCTGGAGTCGCTCAACGGGGTACGACCTCGTCGCGGCCGCGAAGCAGCGCTGGCTCGCGGCGCTTCTGCTCGGGCTTGCCGCCGCCGGGCTACTGACGGTCATGGTGTTGCGAACGGAGGACGCAACGTCTCGACCCGGCGGGATTGACCTCGTCGGCGCACTCGCGTGGCGCGGAGTCCTGTACGGAGTGACGGACGGGCTTCTCTTGTCCGTCTTCCCGATCCTTGTCGTCTTTGCGGCGTTTGCTGGCACCCGGCTCAACCGTCGCTTTGCCGGCAAGGTCGTGATCGGCATCGTCGCCCTCGCCGCTTCACTAGCGATGACGGCGGTCTACCACTCCGGCTACAGCGACTTCCGCTCGGACAAGCTGGCGAAGCCGCTCACGGGCGATCTGGTCTGGAGCGTTCCGACGCTCCTAACCCTGAACCCCATCGGAGCGCCGATTGCACACGCGGGCCTGCATACGTCCGCAGTGCTGCACAGCTACGACACCGACACCTTCTTGCCACCGCATCGTTAGCGCGGGTCTACGAAGCCCGTCCGGACGCGCGGGCGGGCTTCCTTCGTGCGAATGCCGGGCGTGACCCAGTTCCGTGCCCCCACTACCCTTATCCCCGTGACGGAAGCCATCGCCCCACATCGCCACGGGCATCGCGTCCACAGCCACGCCCACGCCGGGCCACATCGCCACCTGCGGCTCGGCCTGCGCAGGTCGGAGCCGTTGCCTCCGCCCGCAGCGAAGTTGGACGGTGGGTACACGCACCCGCACGACCACGACCACTCGCATGGCCACGGCCACTCCCACGGTCTTGTGGATCGCTCCATCGTTCGTTCGCGCGAAGGCGTCAAAGCCGTGGCACTCAGCCTCGCGATCCTCGGCCTCACCGCTCTCGCGCAGTTGGCGATCTTCCTTCTCGCCAACTCGGTTGCGCTGCTCGCCGACCTCGTTCACAACTTCGGCGATGCGCTCACCGCCGTTCCGCTCGGTATCGCGTTCTTCCTCCGCAGCTTCCGGGGAGAGAAACTCGCGGGCCTCGCTGTCGTACTCGTGATCTTCTTCTCAGCCTGTGTCGCCCTCTACGAAACGATCCAGCGTTTCCTCCATCCAGAGGATCTGACCCACCTGTGGGTGCTTGCTGCGGCAGGCGTCATCGGGTTCGCCGGGAACGAGCTTGCCGCTCGGGTACGACATCGCGCCGGTCGCCGACTTTCGAGTCCCGCGCTGATCGCAGACGGCAACCACGCCCGGACTGATGGCTTCGTCTCGCTCGGCGTCGTTGCGAGCGCGATCATCGTCGCGCTCGGTTTCCCGACCGGCGATCCGATCATCGGCCTGGTCATCACACTCGTGATCTTCAAGATCACGTGGGACTCTTGGCGCCTCGTCTCGACCACTGATCCGGGCGACATGGTCGCAGACAGGGCTACGCGCCATCGATGAGCGAGCGTCTGCTTCAACTTGCTCATCGCGTTCGGGGCGGACAGCCTCACGTTGCGGCCGACCGGTGTCAGCTGCCGAGGGCCGGCGGGGCCCCGACCACGTCGCGGGAGAAACGCTCGTGGACGAAGCGCACGACCATTGCGCCCTCGCCGACCGCGGTGGCGCAACGCTTGACCGACCCCGAGCGAACATCGCCCACCGCGAAGACACCGGGCACGCTCGTCTCGAGGATGCCCTCGGCACCGGCCCGCGCGCCTGTGAGGACGAAGCCGTCGTCGTCGAGTGCAAGTGTGCCACCCAGCCAGTCGGTGCACGGTGCCGCGCCGAGGAAGAGAAAGAGGTACGAGAGCGGGATCCGCTCGCCGTCGCGGAGCGTCGCCGCTTCGAGCTGGCCATCCGCGCCGTGAAGGGCGGCGACCTCACTGCGTCCACGGACGAGGACGCCGGCGCGCTCGAGGTCGTGGATCAGGTAGTCCGACATCGTCTCGCTCAGGTCGGCCCGGCGGTGGAACAGTGTCACCAGCGCGCCGCCGCGGGCGAGCCAGATCGCCGCCTGGGCGGCCGAGTTCCCGCCGCCGACAACACCGACCCGTGTCGCGCTGCAGCGTTGGGCCTCCTGTGGCCCCGCCGCGTAGAAGATGCTGACGCCTTCGTACGACTCGATCTCCGGAATCGGTAGCCGTCGGTACTCGGCTCCGGTCGCGAGGACGACGGCGCGCGCCCTCATCTCCTGTCCGCTCTCGAGCCGCACGAGATGGTGCTCAACGCCGGGCTCGAGCGCGACGGCGCGGTACGGCGTGGCCGTGCGGGCGCCGAACTTCCGTGCCTGGCCGACCGCGCGGACCGTCAGTTCCGAGCCGCTGATTCCCGCCGGGAAGCCGAGGTAGTTCTCGATCCTCCGCGAGGTCCCCGCCTGGCCGCCGAGAGCGCTGCCCTCGACCACGAGCGTGTCGAGCCCCTCCGACGCGCCGTAGACGGCGGCGCCGAGCCCGGCCGGGCCGCCTCCGACGACGAGCAGGTCGACCGTCTCGGCCTGGTCGAGGTCGAGCCCGATGCCCAGCGCCCGGGACACCTCGCCGGCAGAGGGATTCCGCAGCTCGTGCCCTCCGGGCAGGCGCACGAGCGGGATCTCATTGTCCGCGAACCCGGCCAACTGGGAGAGCGCCTCCGCATGCTCTGGGCGGTCGGGGTCCAGCCATGTGAACGGCAGGCGGTTGCGGCGCGCGAACTCGACGAGCTGTCGCGTCGCGTCGGACGAATGCGGCCCGACGATCTCGACACCGACACCGGCCCGCGCCTGAAGCGCCTCCCGGCGGGCGTTGAACGTCCACAGCAACAGGTCACTGAGCGCGCTGTCTTCGAACATGAGCGCTCGCAGCTCCTCACGCTCGACGGCGATGTAGCGCATCGGCTCGGTCACGACGGCCGTGAGGAAGACGGTCTGTCCCGAGAGCAGGTTCGACTCGCCGAGGAAGCCAAACGCGCCGTGGCGGATGATCTCCGCGCCGGTCTGGTCGAGGACGGCCGCCTCACCTTCGACGATCGCGATCAGCGGATAGCGCCGGTCACCGACCCGAAAGAGCACGTCGCCGACCTCCGCGCGCCGCTCCTCGCCGTGCTCGGCAAGCAGGGCGAGCTGCCCCTCGGAGAGCCTCGCCGTCCGGGCTGCCACGCCCGAACACTACTCCTCGCCGTACGCACGAGCTGACCGGGGGGCGCGCGAAACGCGCCCCCCGGAGGCTTGCTCATGAGACAGGCACCGTCGTCAGCGAGAACGCGGCGTGCAGCGGCACCTCGAAGCGGGCGACGCCCGCGGCGCCGGTCGTGACCGTGCCGGCGAGCGAGTTCTCCCCGTTCCCGCTCGCGTTCCAGAGCGCGAGGTTGAAGGTCGTGTTCGCCGGCAGGCCCCCGATGCTGTAGGTGGGAGCCGGATCGTCGGAGACGGTGTTCAGACCGCGGGCGTGCGTGTCGAGCCCCATCAGCGTGAGTTCGCTGTCCGGCGCCCGCGAACGCGGCGATCTCCTTCTCGGGCTGATCGACGATCCGAACGCCTGCATCGTCGAACAGGCGCCAGTCGTCGTCCGCCCACGGACCGACCTGCACGACCTGCCAGCCGCGCTGCGGTCGTCTGGAAGCAGCAGGCGCAGCGCGTGGTAGGCCGGGAAGAGCGGCCAACCCTCCTCGGCGGGCCCGATCAGGTTGTACACCTCGCGATAGCCGGGCGTATAGCGGCCCCAGTACGCATCCCACTTGACGGCGCCGCTGTATCCCAGCTGGGCCGAAACGAGGTCGAACCACAGGTGCTGGAACGCGGCGATGTTCGTCCGGGAAAGCGGCGTCCCGTCCTGCCAGACACCGGGCGCCGGAACCGGCTTGACCCTGGAACGTCACGATTCCGCGGACACCGAACTCGGTCACGTACACGTCGGCTTCCGGGCCTCTGCGGGGAGCTCCTCGTGACGATCTCGCGAACGCTCCTGAGCCGCAGCTCCATTCGCGGAATGTCCCAGTAGTTCCAGTAGATGTGGACCGAGTACGCGTCGAGGACGTCGTTCATGTTGTCCGCCATGTAGTCGAACCAGATTCGGTGGTTCGAGCCCGTGACCGCGCTGCTCTCGATCAGGTCGCCGCCCATCAGATCGATCTGGTCCCGAAGTCCGCGCGCGACGAGCTCGGCGTCGAGCGCCCGGTAGAGAGCGTTCGTACTGCTCGAGGGTGACGGCGTCGAGTTCGGCTCGTTCTGGATCGTCACCCAACGGACGCTCGCTTAGCCCGCGCGTCCGCACGAGGTCATCGAGGATCGCCGCGAACTCGCCCATGAAGCGGTCGGGCTGGAGCTTGCGCGTTCGCGGCGGTCTGGTAGGTGATGTTGATCGTCGCTCCGCTCGCCTGCGCCAGCTCGACGGTCTCGACGAACGAGGCCATCTGGTCCGGCGTGCGCTCCTGGAGCTTCGTGGTAGAAGATCGCGGACGAGCTGCGGCTCGAGCGCCTTCACCTTGGCCTCGAGGTCGGGGAGACTGCCGGGCGGTGCGGGCGTGACCGAGCGCGTAGACGTGCTGGTTGAACTGGGCGCCGTAGCCGCCGAGCGCCTGGACGAGCACGTTCGAGCGGACGAGCTCGTGCTCGGTCACCTCGACCGTTCTCGAACCGGAGTTGTTGGTCGCGTCGGTCTCGAACGGCACGGCACCGTCGATCAGCACGGTCAGCTCAGCCGACATGGCGGTCGTCAGGCTGACGCCGGGGAACAGAACCGAGAGGCTTCCGCCCTTCGGCACCGTCACCGTCTTCGGCTCGGCGAGCGGAGTCGGCCCCAGCATCAGCCGCACGCTGGCGGTCGCACCGACATCGCCGTTCAGCTCGGAGACGTCCGCGACCACGTCGATCGGCCGGGTCGCAAGCGTCTGCGGCGGCGCGTGAACGGCCGCGACGACGAGATCCGGCCGCTGCAGGGCGATCGCGGCGCGGCGCAGCTGGACGAGCGCGTTCGTCGTGGAATCCCGCACGTACAGCTTTGCGCTCACGGTCGCTCCTCGCCCGACCGGCCCGAGCTCGATCTCCGCGATCCCGTCCGGTGCGGGGACCTCGGTCAACACGCGGACCAGCTGCCCGTTCACCGAGATCTGGACGTGCTTCAGCGAGTCGACGGGGACGGCCGTTGCCGTGGCGTCCACCTCGATCCTGGCGAGACCTCCCTGCGGGCCGGTGAGCGCGCTGACCTGGAGGGAGTACGGAACGGTTGCGGCCCTTGCCGAGTCCGGCGCCGCCACGGCGACTGCAAACGACCCGAAAACACAGACGAGTAGAGCCGCACGGCTCCACCGTGGGACTGTGCGATGCCCGGGCATGATGTCTCCTTGCCTAGTGTCAACAGGATCATTCTCCATCCGGCGCCAGATTGCGATCCGTGATGCCACGCAGAGACGCACGGGAAAATACTGCGCCGCCGGACACACGTTCGATTCCTGCCGGAGCATCCGTGGGTCGGCCCGCCTCTTGCGCCGTACCCGCAGCGCGCGCAGAATCCCGGGGTGGCCACCCGTCACCTCGGCTTGCTCGCCGTCGTCCTCGCGCTCGCGACCACGGTCGCGCTGGCCGGCTGTGGCGGCGACGAGGAGAGCGCGACCGAGCAGTGGGCGGGCGAAGTCTGCAGTCAGCTGAGCACGTGGGTCACCGGAGTCGAGGAGGCGGTCAAGCCGCTCACCGACAACCCGCTCTCGCTCGACAAGACCGCCGTGCAGATGGCCACGGAGGACGTGAAGGGGGCCACCGACGAGCTCGTCGACAGCCTCGCAGACCTCGGACGGCCCGAGACAGAGTCCGGCGCGCAGGCGAAGAGCGAGCTCGACGACCTCGGGACGGAGCTGCAGCAGCAGCTCGACGAGTTCGAGCAGGAAGCCGACGCGGGCTCCGTATCGATCGTGACCGTGACCACCGCGCTCGCGACGGCCTCCGCCGCCGTGAAGTCGACCTTCGAGAGCCTCCAGTCGATTGACTCGGACGGGGAGCTGCGCGACGGGTTCGAGAATGCCGAGTCCTGCGACTCGTTCCGGGAGCAAGTCGACACGATCGGCGAGTGAGCAGGGCAGCTCGGAGGCACGCGCCCGCATCGGCTTGCTCGGCCTGTCGGTCGGCCTCGTCTTGGCCGACTCGTCCGTCGTCACGCTCGCGCTCCCCGAGATCCTGGCCCGCTACCACGTCGAGATCGCCACGCTCGCCTGGGCGCTGACGTCGTACAACCTGGCACTCGCACTCGCGGCTCTGCCGGCTGCCTTCCTCGCGCGTCGCAGTCCGACTCGGGTCTTCGGGGCGGGCGTCGTCCTCTTCGCAACGGCATCGCTCGTCTGCGCCTTCGCCCCGTCGTTCGGGGTGCTCGTCTCCGCCCGCGCGGTCCAGGGTGCGGCGGGCGCCGCGGTCGTCTGCGGCGCCCTCGCCCTGCTGGCCGACCTGGCGGGCGGGGACGCACCGGCCGCCCGCATCTGGGCGCTCGCCGGCGTGATCGGCGCGGCACTCGGCCCCGCGGCGGGCGGCGTCCTCACGCAACTGTTCGGCTGGGAGTCGATCTTCCTCGTCCAGGCGCCCATCGTGCTCTCCGCGCTGCTCACGCTGCGGGGCGCCCGGGTGACGCCGAGCTCGGGGCCGATCGAGCGGCCGCACATCGGCGCGAACGTTGCGCTGCTGCTCGTCTCGGGTGCGCTCGTGGCCGCGTTCTTCCTGCTCGTGATCCTCCTGATCAACGGCTGGCGCCTGGAGCCGCTCGCCGCCGGCCTCGTCGTCACCGTGATGCCGCTCGCGGCGATCGTGGCGGCGCGTCGAGGGCACGCGATCACTCCGCTGTGGGCGCGAACCGCGTCCGGTGTGATCCTGATCGCGGGCGGTCTCGCCGCGCTGGGTTGGCTTCCCCACGCCGGCGCCGTCTGGACGGTGCCGCCACAGCTCGCGATCGGGGCGGGCCTCGGGCTTGCACTCTCGGCGCTGACCGAGCGGGCGCTGGCCGGACGCTCGGCGCAGGTGGTGCACGGCGGCTGGACGATCGCCGCCCGCCACGCAGGCGTCGTCGTGGGACTGCTGCTGCTGACGCCCATCTTCACCGCGGGTCTGGAGCGCAACGAGGACGACGCGCTCGCCGCCGGAACCTCGGCGGTGCTGGACAGCCGCATTCCGCCGCTCGAGAAGCTCGGGGTCGCGCGCCGCGTCCTGGCCGCGGTGGACGAGGCGAAGGAGGAGGCACGCATTCCCGCGGTCGACGAGGTGGTGGGCGACCAGGACGACCCGGCCTACGACCAGCTCGCGTCCTCGCTGCAGGACCAGCTCGACCGAGCCGTCACGAACGCCTTCTCGCGCTCCTTTCTCGCCGCCGCCGGCCTCGCCCTGCTCGCCCTCGTCCCGATCCTGCTCGGCCGACGGGACCTGAGCGTCTGATGCGCGCGATCGCCCTCGCCACAGTCGCGGCCGTTGCACTGGTCGGCGTCTATCTCGCCCTCGGCGGAGCGTCGTACGCGCCGGCCGCAGTCGCCGATCCGTGCGCTCCTCGGCAGGACCGCGGCGCGGAGGGCTTCGAGCAAGTCGCCGAGCAGATCGTCCTGTCGGCGCTCGACGGCGCCGCGTGCGAGCTCGGCGTCTCACGGGAGGAGGTCGTGCTCGCTTTCTCGAGCCGCGCCACGCTCGAGCGCTTCGCGCAGGAGCACGGGGACTCGCCGGAGGAGCTCGAGAATCTGGCGCGCGCAGGTCTCAAGCGCGCCCTCGACGACGCGGAGCGAGCAAATCAGCTCGATCCCAGGCTCGCAGACCTGCTGCGGGGCCTTGCCTCGCGCATTCCCATCGCACAGCTGCTCGACCTGCTCGAACGGCTTCCCCGTCCGTGACCGGCCGGCGTGTTCAGGCGGGCGCCTGGTATCCGGCGCTGTGACGGCCCCGCAGCAGCCGTTCAAGAGCGATGTCCAGAGCCAGCCGTCGTCGACGCTGCCGCCGCCGCCCGCGCGCCTGCAAAGCGAGTCGCTCTGCCTCGGCCTCCTGCCGGAACCGGCGTCTGTGATCAACGCTCAGCTGCTGAATTGCCTCGAGGTGGGTCATGGTGCCTCCTTCGACGAGTTCTGTGGTGCGCGAGTCGCGCAATCCGTTGTCGCAGAGAGCGCTCCAGGGGCGCTGAAGGGCCGCTGGAGCGGCGCTGGAGACCACTCGAACCCGGTGCTAGTGTCGTCCGGAGAGCAGAGACGAACACGGAGGCGCGCACATGGAGTTCCGCGTCCTCGGCCCCCTCGAGATTCTTGACGACTCAGGCGGCGTCGTGCATTTGCGAGCCGCCAAGGAGCGCTCGCTCTTCCTGAGCCTGCTCCTGCGCGCGAACGAGGTCGTCTCGAGCGAGCGGCTGATCGACGACATCTGGGGCGAGCAACGACCCGAATCGGCGGCCAACGTGATCCAGACGTACGTCTCGCACCTGCGCCGACTGCTCCAGCCGGGCCGGCCGAGCACCAACCACGAGCTGATCGTTACGCAGCCGCCGGGCTATCTGCTCCGTCTCGAACCCGGGCAGCTCGATCGCGACCGCTTCGAGACGCTCGTCACCGAAGCGCGCTCGCAGGACAACCCGGAGAGCGCGGTCGAACTGCTGCGTGAAGCGCTCGCGCTCTGGCGAGGGCCGCCGCTTCAGGAATTTGCCTTCGAGGACTTCGCTCGCACGGAGATCGCACGGCTCGAGGATCTCCGTCTGCTCGTGACCGGCGAGCGAGTCGAGCTCGAGCTCCGGCTCGGCCGCCACGCTGATCTCGTCGGAGAGCTCGAGGCCCTCGTCGCCGAGCACCCGCTTCGAGAGCAGCTGCGTGGCCAGCTGATGCGCGCTCTCTACGGGTCCGGGCGACAGGCGGAGGCGTTGCAGGCCTACAAAGAGACCAGACGCCTGCTCGTCGAGGAGCTGGGGATCGAGCCCAGCCTGCCGCTGCGGGAGCTCGAGCAGGCGATGCTTCGGCAGGATCCGGCGCTTGAATCGCGCGGACCGACCGTGGCCTCGGACGAAACGCTCCGGGAAGTCTCGTCGGAGCCGGAGTCGACGGTGGAGCGACCACGGCTGCCGGATGTGCGCAAGACCGTCACGATCGTCTTCTCCGACCTGGTCGACTCGTCACGGCTGAGCCGGCAGCTCGATCCAGAAGCGCACAGAAACCTGTTGGCACGCTACTTCGGTGAGATGAGCGAGGTCGTCGAGCGCCATGGGGGCATCGTCGAGAAGTACATCGGCGATGCCGTCATGGCCGTGTTCGGTGTTCCGGTGCTGCACGAGGACGACGCCTTGCGCGCCGTCCGGGCCGCCGTCGAGATGCGCGAGGCACTCAATGTTCTCAACGACGAGCTCGAGCGTTCGTGGGGCGTCCGGCTCGCCGCCCGGATCGGCGTGAACACCGGCGAAGTGATCGCCGGAGACCACTCGCAGGGCCATCTCTTCGTGACGGGAAAGGCGGTCAACGTCGCCAAGCGGCTCGAGGAGGCGGCCGAGACGAGCGAGATCCTGATCGGCGAGGCGACGCACCGTCTCGTGAGAGACGCGGTCCTGGTCGACCGGGGTACCAGTCGGACGGTCAAGCATGGAGAGGCGGTCGACGGTCTCAGCCTGCTCGCGGTGTTCGCCCATGCGCCCGGACGCTTCCGCCGTTTCGACTCCCCCTTCGTCGGGCGCGAGCGTCAGCGCTCGGCGCTCCAGACAGTGTTCGGGAACGCAGTCAGCGATCGAGCGTGCCATCTGCTCACGGTGCTCGGCGGCGCCGGAGTGGGCAAGTCGCGATTGGTGCAGGAGTTCGTCGATGCACTCGACGACGAGGTGACCGTGCTGCAGGGGCCGCTGCCTGCCCTACGGCGAGGGCATCACCTACTGGCCGCTTGCAGAGGTCGTGAAGGACGTGGCGCGCGCAGCAGGCCAGGACCCCGGCAAGCAATCGGTGGCGATCGCCGCGCGGCTCGCGGGCGAGGAGAAGGCAGAGCTGATCGCCGAGCGCATCGCCGCGGCGCTGGGACTCGGCGTCCCGAGAGGCGGAACGAGTGAGGAGACCTTCTGGGCGGTGCGAAAGCTCTTCGAGGCGCTCGCTCGCACCGGTCCGCTGGTGGTCGTGTTCGACGACATCCACTGGGCGGAGCCGACGTTCCTCGACCTCGTCGAGCACATCGCGCTCTACTCGCGCGACGTCCCGATCCTGCTGATCTGCATCGCGCGGCCCGAGCTGCTCGACGCACGTCCCGACTGGGGCGGGGGCAAGCTGAACGCGACCTCGATCCTGCTCGAGCCACTCAGCGACGAGGAGTCCCGGCAGCTGATCTCGAACCTGCTCGACCGGGCGCCGCTGCCTTCGGATGCCGAGTCTCGGATCGCCGAGGCCGTCGAGGGCAACGCGCTCTTCGCAGAGGAGATGGTGGCGATGCTGGTCGACGACCAGTTGCTGACGCGGGAGGACGACCGCTGGGTCGTGTCGTCCGACCTCTCGGACCTTCCGGTCCCCTCGTCGATCCAAGCGCTGCTCGCTGCCCGGGTCGAGGGATTGCCGGCCGACCAGTGGGCGATCGTCACCGCGGCCTCGGTCGAGGGAACGGTCTTCCATCGTGGCGCGGTGCGCGATCTCACTCCCGACTCGTTCGAGCCGACTCTCGAGCTCAGCCTGATGGATCTCGTTCGCCGGGACGTGATTCGACCCGCCTTCGCCGACTTCGCGGATGAAGAGGCATACCGCTTCCGGCACACACTGATTCGCGAGGCCGCGTATCGCTCGCTCTCGAAGAGCACCTGCGCCGACCTGCACGAGCGCTTCGCCGGGTGGCTCGAGCGCGCGGCCGGGGAGAGGCTGCGCGAGTTCGAGGAGATCGTCGGCTACCACCTGGAGCAGGCGTATCGATGCCGAGCCGCCATCGGTTCGATCGACACGCACACCGCCACGCTCGCGACGAGATCGGCACAGCGGCTCGAGTCGGCAGGTCGAAGGGCGCTGGCGCGGAGTGACCTTCCTGCGGCGATCGGACTCCTCGAGCGAGCCGCTGACCTGCTCGCGCTCGACGCACCAAGGCGTGCAGCGTTGCTCCCGGAGCTGGGGGCTGCGCTGATCGAGGCGGGCCGGTTGGACGATGCAGAGCTCGTCCTTGCGGAGGCGAGACAGCTCGCCGCGGCGGCCGAGGACGATCGCGCCGACTCACACGCGCTGGTTCAGCAGCGGTTCCTGCAGCTCTTGCGCGTCGACGAAGGAGCAACCGAGGAGGGAACGCGCGTCGTCGAAAGCGTCATTCCCGTCTTCGAGACCTTTCGCGACGAGCACGGCCTGTGCAGAGCCCGGAAGCTCGAGGCATTGATGCAGTGGAACATGGCGCGCGCCGCAGCGGCGGCCGAGGCCTGGGACAAGGCGGCAGAACATGCTCGCCGCGCGGGTGATGAAGACGAGCGAAACGAAATCTTGTCCTGGGTCGCGTCGTCGATGTTCTTCGGGCCGACCCCGGTGCCCGGAGGGATCCGCCGCTGTGAGGAGATTCGCGCCGAGGTGGTCGGCAACCCCGGCTCCGAGGCTTGGGCGCTGCGGTCGCTCGCGGGGCTCCACGCAATGGTGGGCCGCTTCGAGCTCGCCCGAAAGCTCCTTGCCGAGGCAAACGGGATCTTCGAGGAGCTTGGACAGACCCAATCCTCCTCGGCCCTGGATATCGACGGGATCGTCGAGCTCCTGGCCGGCGATCTCGACGCGGCCGAAGCGCGCCTCCGTGCCGGATACCTCGCGCTCGAGAAGATGGGCGACAGAGCCTTCCGCCCGACCACGGCTGCACATCTCGCTGAGGCGCTCTACGCGCAGGGGCGCGACGAGGACGCCGGACCGCTGACTGAGATCAGCGAGCAGCTCGCCGCCAGGGACGACCTCCTCACGCAGGTCGTCTGGCGACGCGTGCGGGCGAAGGTCATCGCAGGGCAGGGTCGCTACGACGAGGCCGAGAACCTTGCGCAGGAGGCGGTGAGGATCAGCGAGTCGACCGACTTCCTCAACGCCCGCGCCGACGCTCTCGTCGATCTCGCCCACATCCAGCGGCGAGCGGGTCGCATCGACGAGGCACGGACAGCTGTCGCGAAGGGCATCGCTCTCTACGAGGAGAAGGGCAACAGCGTGGCCCTCGAGCAGGCGCGAGCCCACCTAGCGGTCTTGCAGCAAACGTGAGACGATCGGCACGAGGGTGTGGGTATCGGGGCCCCTCGAAGTCGCCCAGGAGCCGTTCACGACTCGGAAGGATGGTGGCCTGATGGGACCCAGATTCGACAAGATTGCCCTCCGCGCCGACGGCAAACTCCTCGTGGAGGGACCGTTCGAGACCCACGGCGTGGTGGTCGACGACGTGGTCGTTCGCATCCTGATCGTCGCGGACGTACCACCGCGCGAGCGCTTTGCCACGGCGACGGTGGCCAACTCCGCGCTGACGATGTCCGGCACGGTCGCCGACGTCGTCTCGCGTGGGAAGTTCAGTGCCACCGTGGCCGGCTCGGGTCTCGGGGTGGGTGCCACAGTGCGCGCCATCGGTGTTGCCGTCGCCGCGAAACGCGCCGACCCCCCCGATCCCCCGGCCATCGAGACGTTCACGTGGTGCGTCAGGTTCGTGGTGACCAGCGAGGAGGCCATCGCCGCGTAGACGAGCCGCCGCCTGATCAGTCGATCGTCTGCAGGAAGTCCTCGACGCGGCGGAGGAACGCCTCCGGCTCCTCGACGTGCGGCATGTGGCTCGACTCCTCGAAGAGTGCCCACTCGGCGCCGGGGATGCGCTCGTGGATCTGGCCGACGATCAGCGGCGTCGCCTCGTCGTAGCGGCCGGAGACGAGCAGGGTCGGCGTCGTGATCTCGTGCAGGCGGGCGCTGATGTCCCAGTTCTTCAGCGAGCCGATGACGTGGAACTCGCTCGGGCCGTTCATCGTGTGGTAGACGGTCGCGTCGACGTCCATCTGGTCGAAGCTGCGCTGGACGCAGTCCGGCCACGGCACCCGGCACAGGTGGCGGTCGTAGAAGACCCGCACGGCCGCGTCGTACTCCGGGTCGTCGGTGGTGCCCGCCTGCTCGTGGCGGGTCAGCGTCGCCTGCACCTCGGCGGGCAGGTCCTCCCGGAGCCGGTTCGCCTCTGACACCCAGAGGGTCATGCTCGCGGGCGAGTCGGCGACGACGATCCCGCGCAGGCCGTCCGGGTGGTCGAGCGCGTACTCCATCGCGAGCATGCCACCCCAGGACTGTCCGACGACGGCGTGGCGTGCCGCGATGCCCAGGTGCTGCGTGAGCGCGACCAGCTCGTCCTTGAAGAGCTGCGGCGTCCAGAACTCGGCGGGCGCGTCCGGAAGGTGCTGGCTGTTCCCGCACCCGAGCTGGTCGTACAGCACACACGCCCGGCCGAAGCGGCTCAGCTCCGCGATCGGCTCGGTGTAGTCGTGGGCGGCGCCGGGGCCGCCGTGGCAGATGACGACGGGGGTCGGGGACGACCCGCCGTCGAGTGTGCCGACCACGCGATACCAGGTCTCGTAGCCGTTCCAGATGAAACGTCCCTCATGCGAGTCCACCTCACGCTCCTCCGCTCTCGGCGGGACCGAAGACGGCGAGGGGCAGGGTCATGCCGACATTCCAGACGCCCGCGTCGACGAGCTCGTGGATCCGGAGATCGCCGGCGAGGCTGCACAGGATGTATGCGTCCTCGCGGGTCAACCCGTGCTCGTCCACGAGCCAGGCGATCATGTTCCGCACCGCTTTCCTAGCCCCCTCCATCAGGTCAGGATCGATCCCCATCGTCCCGTGGTACGGCCCGGGACTTCCGACCGTCTGCGGCACGCGATACTCGGGACCGGCGATCACGCGATCGCTGAGGCTAAAGCGGAGCACAGCCTCCATCCCGCACTCGATCGCGGTCACGCAGACCTCCCCGTCTCCCTGCGCCGCGTGCGGATCTCCACACGAGAAGAGCGCGCCCTCGCACCAGACCGGCAGCCAGAGTGTCGAGCCGGCGATCAAATGGCGGCAGTCGACGTTCCCGCCGCCCTTGTGCGGCGGGAAGGGCTCGAAGCGGCCGGGCTCATCGGTGGGCACGCCCATCGTGCCGAGGAACGGTTGAACCGTGACCTCGACGCCTGGGGCGAGGGTCGCGGCCGAGCGATCCCTGAGGTCGAAGATCTTGAGGTACGGCTGGACGAAGTCGTCGGGCAAGAGTCCGAGCCCGGGAATGATCGTGGCCCAGCCCCATGGCCCGGGGCTGAGCTCGAGGATCTCGACCTCGAGCGTGTCGCCGGGCGACGCCCCCTCGACGAAGATCGGGCCGCCGAGGTTGTAGATCGTCGCGAAGTCCCACTCGATCTCGTCCACAGTCGAGTCCTCGAAGACCTGGCGCGCACCCGCCATCGGCAGCTCGAACTGGACGATGTCGCCCGGGCGGATGACGAGCGCGGGCTCGCGGCTCCGATCCCAGTCGTGGTGGATCTCGCGCGCGTCGAGTCTGTGCTCACGACTCATCCGGGCCGAGTCTAGGCGGCGTGGCGTTGTGCTGCCGCGCACCGGTGGCTACGATCGCCGCACGGACGCACGTCCGCAAGGGGCAGGGGTCAAACGATCCCGCGAGGGGTGCCCCCTCGAAGGGCAAAGGAGACGAAATGAAGCGGGCACGAACGATCGCCGTCGCGTCGACTCTCACCGCTCTCGCCGCCGTCGCCGTCGGTTACGGCACCGGCTCGGCGGGGCAGCCTGCACCAACCGCGGGACCCACCGGAAGTGACCGGGCCGCGCTGATGGCTGCCCACCAGGGCGGCACGCTCAAGCTGCTGGCCAAGGCCGCCGGGGGGACGATCGACCCGCAGGTCAACTACACGCTCCAGTACTGGCAGCTCTACCAGGCCACGTACGACGGCCTGCTCGGATTCAAGAAGGCGGGCGGCGACGCGGCGTTCGAGGTCGTCCCGGACCTGGCGACCAAGGTGCCCACCCCGACCAACGGCGGTAGGACGTGGGTCTTCACGCTGCGCAAGGGGATCAAGTTCTCGAACGGCAAGACGGTGACGACGGCAGACGTGGTCGCCTCGCTTCAGCGCATCTTCAAGGTGAGCAGCCCCACGTCGGGCACGTTCTATGCGGGCATCGTCGGCGCGAAGGACTGCATCGCCAAGCCTGCGACCTGCACGCTGAAGGGAGGCGTCAGCGCCAACGCGAGCGCCGGCACCGTGACGATCAACCTGACGGCGCCCGACCCGGAGTTCAAGTACAAGCTGGCCGTGCCGCACGCCGTCATCCTGCCGGCGAACGCCCCGCCGAAGGACTCGGGCACGAAGCTGATCCCCGGGACCGGCCCGTACATGTTCTCGTCGTACAACCCGAACCGTCAGCTGACGATGGTTCGCAACCCCTACTTCAAGCAGTGGTCGCAGGCCGCGCAGCCGGCCGGCTACGCGGACCGGATCACGTACTCCTTCGGCCTCACCGTCGAGGCGCAGATCACCGCAATTCAGAACAACCAGGCCGACTGGACACTCGAGGCGCCTCCGGCCGACCGGCTCGGCGAGCTCAGCAGGAGCTACGCGAAGCAGGTGCACGTCAACCCGCTGACGGCGTTCTGGTACGCGCCGATGAACACGCGGCTGGCGCCGTTCAACAACCTGAAGGCCCGGCAGGCGGTGAACTACGCCATCGACCGTCGGGCGACGGTGAACCTCTTCGGCGGGCCGAACCTCGCAAGCCCGTCCTGTCAGGTCCTGCCACCCGGGTTTCCCGGCCACAAGCCGTACTGCCCGTACACGAAGAACCCCGGCGCGCGCTGGTCGGCGCCCGATCTCGCGAAGGCAAAGCAGCTCGTCAAGGAGTCCGGCACCGCCGGCCAGAAGGTGGTCGTCCTCACCCAGGACGACGAGGTCAACAAGGCGGTCGGCGTCTACCTCCAGAGCGTGCTCAACCAGATCGGCTACAAGGCGAGCGTCAAGCCGATCTCCGGCAACATCTTCTTCACGTACGTGCAGAACACGAAGAACAAGGTCCAGATCAACGTGCAGCAGTGGTACCAGGACTACCCCGCCGCATCCGACTTTCTCTACATCCTGTTCGGGTGCGAGTCGTTCCATCCCGGAAGCGACTCGAGCATCAACATCGCGGGGTTCTGCAACAAGACGATCAACGACCGCATGCACAGGGCGCTCGACCTCGGCGTGACGAACGAGGATGCCGCCAACGCCGAGTGGGCGAGGATCGACCGGATGGTCACCAACCAGGCGCCGATGGCGACGCTCTTCAACCCGAAACACGTCGATTTCGTCTCGAAGCGCGTCGGCAACTTCACGTTCAGCAAGCAGTTCTACTGGCTCGTCTCCCAGTCATGGGTCCAGTAGGGACGTACGCGGGGGCCGGGCGCGCGCCCGGTCCCCGCTCGGCCCGCTGCCGGTGAGCGACGCGCTCGCGGGCCAGGCGCCCGCGCGGGCGCCTGCGCCTGCGCTCGCCGGGGCCAGCCCCTGGCAACTCGCCCGCCGACGGCTGCGACGGAACCGGATCGCGATGGCGATGCTCGTCGTCCTGGTCGTGATCGTCGTCCTCTCCCTCGCGGCACCGCTCTACGCCGTGCACGTCGCCCACACGAGCCCGTTCACGTCCAACCTCAACGGCACGACCCTGGTCGACGGCAAGGTCGTCCCGGTGATGCAGCCGGAGACCGGTGGCCTCGGCCTCGGCGTCACGCCGATCGGGCCCACGTGGGATCCCCGGCACTACCTGCTCGGAGCCGACAATCAAGGCCGCGACGTCGCCGCCCGACTCCTCTACGGGGGACGAAACTCGCTGCTCATCGGGCTCGCCGCCGCACTCCTCACCTGCACGATCGGCACCTTGATCGGCCTGGTCGCCGGCTTCTTCGGGGGAGTCACGGACGGCGTGCTCTCGCGCCTGCTCGACGTCGTCTGGGCGTTCCCGGTCTACCTGCTGGCGATCAGCCTCTCGACCGTGCTGATCACGGGTGGGTTCTCGGTCGGGCCGCTGAGGATCGAGTCGGGCAGCCTCCTGCTGCCGATCCTCATCATCGGCGTCGTCTTCCTGCCGTACGTCGCGCGGCCGATCCGCGCCGAGGTGCTGTCGCTCCGGCAGAGCGAGTTCGTCGAGGCAGCGACCGGGCTCGGCGCCTCGAACTGGCGTCTGCTCCGGGGCGAGATCCTGCCCAACGTGATCACGATCGTGATCGTCTTCTTCCCGATCATGATGGCGATTGCCATGCTGACCGAGGCTGCGCTCTCGTTCCTCTCGATCGGCGTGCAGCCGCCCGACGCGAGCTGGGGCACGATCATCCTCGACGGTCAGGGACTGCTCTACACGCGCCCGGCCGTCGCGATCGCGCCCGGGGTCGCGATCGTGATCACCGTGCTGGCGCTCAACGTCCTCGGCGACGGCATCCGCGACGCACTCGACCCGCGGGCAAAGCTCCGCGGCGTGGCCTGATGCTCCGCTTCGCCGCGCGCAGGCTCGTGTCGATGGTGCTGGTGCTCTTCTCGATCAGCGTGCTGGTCTTCCTCATCTTCTTCGCGACGCCCGGGGTCGACCCGGCAGCCCGCATCGCGGGGCGCAACGCCAACCAGGCCACACTGCTGGCGGTGCGGAAGGACTTCGGGCTCGACAGGCCGATGCCCGTCCAGTATGGGCTGATGATGAAGAAGCTCTTCGTCACGCGCGACCTCACCTCGTTCGTGAACCGGGGCGCCAAGGTGGTTCCCCAGGTAGTCGAGGCGGCGCCGGTGACGCTCTCTCTCGTCATCGGCGCGGCGGTGGTCTGGGTGGTCTTCAGCATCCTGATCGGGCTCGTCGCCGCGGTCTTCCACGGCACGCCGCTCGACGCGCTGCTGATGATCATCGTCTTGATCGGCATCTCGATGCCCGTGTTCTGGCTCGGTGAGGTCGTGAACCTGCTGAGCCAGAGTCGGCTTCACGACTCGTTCGCGTTCTCGTGGGTGCCTCCGCTCGGCTACGTGCCGCTGACCGAGTCGCCGATCGGCTGGTTCAAGGCGCTGCTCCTCCCGTGGCTGACGCTGTCCGTGCTCTACATCGGCATCTACGCACGCGTGCTCCGCGCCTCGCTGGTCGAGTCACAGGAGGAGGACTTCGTGCGGACGGCTCGGGCCAAGGGGCTGACCGAGCGCCGCGTGCTGTTGCGGCATTCTCTGCGCATGTCCATGGTCGCCTTCATCAGCCTCTTCGGCCTCGACTTCGGCGCCCTCGTCGGTGGTGCAGCTCTGCTCACGGAGGTCGTCTTCGGGCTCAACGGCGTCGGGAAGCTGACCTACGACTCTCTGCAGAATCTCGACCTTCCGGTGATCATGGCGACGGTCATGTACGCCGCGTTCTTCGTCGTCCTGGTGAACGCGATCGTCGACCTCGTCTACGCCTGGCTCGACCCGCGGGTCCGTATTGCCTGAGGCCGCACGCACGCCGCTGCTCGAGGTGCAGGACCTCAGCGTCACGTTCCGGACCGAGGAGGGACTCGTTCGCGCGGTCGACAGCGTCTCGCTCTCGGTCTCGCCGGGCGAGGTGGTCGGGATCGTCGGTGAGTCCGGCTCCGGCAAGACCGTCTCGATGCTGGCGGTGATGCGGCTGATCCGCGACCCGAACGCCGTGATCGAGGGACACGTGCTCTACCGGGGGCGTGACCTCTTGCAGCTGTCGAAGAGCGAGATCCGCTCCGTCCGCGGCGCCGAGATCGCGATGGTCTTTCAGGATCCGATGACGTCACTCACGCCGGTCTACACCGTCGGCTGGCAGATCGCCGAACAGCTGCGGGCACACGAGCGCATGAGCGCAAAACGCGCGCGCGCCCGAGCTGTCGAGCTCCTGGCCGAGGTCGGCATTTCGAATCCGGAGCGCCGCGCCGATGATTTTCCGCACCAGTTCTCCGGCGGGATGCGCCAGCGCGTGATGATCGCGATGGCGCTCTCGTGCAACCCGTCGCTCCTGATCGCCGACGAGCCGACGACGGCGCTCGACGTCACGATTCAGGCTCAGATCCTCGAGCTGATGAAGCGCCTCCAGCGCGATCACGGCTCCTCGATCGTGCTCATCACCCACGACATCGGTGTCGTCGCCGACATCGCCGAGCGGGTGGTCGTGATGTACTCGGGCAGGATCGCCGAGGAAGGGCCAAGGGATGCGGTCTTCCGCGACCCGCAGCACCCCTACACCTGGGGGCTGCTGGGGTCGATCCCCCGCGTGGACAGGCCGCGCGTCGCCAGACTCGCCGCAATCCCAGGCGCTCCACCGTCACCGCTCGACCTCCGCGAGGGCTGCCTCTTCGAGCCGCGCTGCCCACACCGGTTCGACCGTTGCGCAACGCGGCCGGAGCTCCGCGAGCGCGTCGCCGCCGGTCGGAAGGACGCGTGCCATCTCGACCCAGCCGCCAGGCCGGCGCTGCGACAGGCGTCGCTGCGCGGCGAGGGCATACGGGAAGCGGGATGACCAACAGCGAGGTGCTGCTCGAGGCCGTCGAGCTCGTCAAGCACTTCCCGGTTCGCTCGAGCAGCTTCAGCCGGGCCTCCGGCGACTACGTCCACGCAGTCGACGGCGTTTCCCTCGCCGTACGCCGCGGCGAGACGCTGGGCGTCGTCGGCGAGTCAGGCTGCGGCAAGTCGACGCTCGGGCGACTGCTCGTGCGGCTCCACGAGCCCACGAGCGGGACCGTGACGTTCGACGGGACCGACATCACGTCGCTCTCGCGCCGCGACATCCGGCCCTACCGGAGGCAGATGCAGATGATCTTCCAGGACCCCTACTCCTCGCTGAATCCCCGCAAGCGGGTCGTGCAGATCGTCGGCGATCCATTCCGGATCAACGGGCTCGGCTCGCGTACGGAGGTGCGGCAGAAGGTGCAGGAGCTGCTCGAGGTCGTGGGGCTCTCCGCGGCGCACCTGAACCGGTACCCGCACGAGTTCTCCGGTGGCCAGCGCCAGCGGATCGGCGTGGCCCGCGCGCTCGCCCTGAACCCGGAGCTGATCGTCGCCGACGAGCCGGTCTCAGCGCTCGACGTCTCGATCCAGGCGCAGGTCGTCAACCTGCTCCACGACCTGCAGCAGGACTTCAACCTGACCTATGTCTTCATCGCGCACGACCTGGGCGTCGTCCGGCACGTCTCCGACCGCGTGGCCGTGATGTACCTCGGCGTCATCGTCGAGATCGCCCCCGCCGACGACCTCTTCGCCCGCCCGGTCCATCCGTATACGGAGGCGCTGCTGTCGGCGATCCCGGTGATCGAAACGGGCGAGCAGCGACGAGGCCCCGCGCCGCGAGCGGATCGTCCTCGAGGGCGAGGTGCCGAGCCCGATCGACCCGCCGAGCGGATGCCGGTTCCATCCCCGCTGCCGGTACGCGACGGAGATCTGCCGCGTCGAGCCACCCCCGCTCGTCCACTACGGCAATCAACGTTTCGCCGCTTGTCACCACCCACTCGGCGCGGCGGCTCCGACAGAAAGCGAGTGAC
Source organism: uncultured Gaiellaceae bacterium (assembly GCA_963705515.1). Lineage (GTDB taxonomy): Bacteria > Actinomycetota > Thermoleophilia > Gaiellales > Gaiellaceae > Gaiellasilicea. The sequence goes on along the minus strand of CAVPJV010000001.1, from coordinate 138,041 downwards.
CGCGCGCTCGGGCGAAACCCCCGTAGCTCAGAGGAGCGCGCGGTCGAGAGCCGAGCGCCACTCGGCCCGCCGAGCTGCGACCCAGCCTCGGTCGGCCGCCGGCTCGTAGACGGCACCCGCCCTGAGCATCTGGCGGATCGCCGTGTCCCCCGACCAAAGGCCGACCGCTCTGCCCGCGAGCGCCGCAGCCCCGAGGGCAGTTGTCTCTCGCTCCGCCGCCACCTCCACCGGGCAGCCAAGCAGGTCGGCTTGAAGCTGCATCAGGAAGCCGTTCGCACTCGCGCCGCCATCGGCCCGGAGCACATCGACGCCACCCGGCAGCAGATCGAGGACGTCCGCCACCTGGAACGCGATCCCCTCCAGCGCGGCGCGCACGATGTGCGCGCGAGTCGTGCCACGCGTGATCCCGCTGATCATCCCGCGTGCCTCGGCGTTCCAGTGCGGTGAGCCGAGGCCGGCAAACGCCGGGACGAACGAGACTCCGCCCGTCGACTCGACGGAACGCGCCAGCGATTCGCTCTCCTGCGCGTCGCCGAGGATGCCGAGCCCATCGCGCAGCCACTGGATCGCGGCACCGCTCGCAAGAATCGCGCCTTCGAGTGCGTAGCCGCCCGAGGCGGCAACCGTCTCGAGGAGCCCGGACGGCGCCCGTCCGCGCTCGGGTCCTGCGTTCGCGAGTACGAAGCTCCCGGTGCCATAGGTCGCCTTCGCCTCGCCCGGGTCGAAGCAGCCGTGCCCGAAGAGCGCCGCCTGCTGGTCGCCCGCGATACCCGCGATTGGGACCGTGGCGCCGAGCAGGGTGGCGTCACCGACCACCTCCGAGGAACGGACGAGCCGGGGCAGCAGCACCGGGTCGACACCGAAGAGATCGAGGAGCTCGTCCGACCAGTCGAGCGTGTCCAGGTCGAGGAGCATCGTCCGAGACGCGTTCGTCAAGTCCGTGGCGTGCACTCGCCCGCCGGTCAGCTTCCAGACGAGCCAGGAGTCGACAGTCCCGAAGGCCAGCTCCGCGTGCGGCAGGTCCGTCCGCGAGAGCAACCATTCGAGCTTCGTGGCCGAGAAGTAGGGATCGGGAACGAGGCCCGTGCGGGCTCGCAAGAGCTCGGCGGGCAGCTCGAGGCACCGGTCGGCGGTGCGCCGGTCCTGCCAGACGATGGCGGGGGCGACCGGCCTTCCCGTTGCTCGTTGCCAGAGGATCGTCGTCTCGCGCTGGTTCGTGATCCCGATCGCCTCGAGCTCGGACGGACGCACAGCGGCCACGCGCACCGCGTCTTCGGCTGCACCGAGCACGGAGTCCCAGAGCTCCTCGGGGTCATGCTCGACCCAGGCCGGCCGCGGATAGTGCTGCGGAAACTCGCGGTAGCCACGGCCTCGCACGCGCAGCTCGTCGTCGACGACGAGGCACGCCGTGCCGGTCGTTCCCTGGTCGATGGCGAGGATCACGGCGAGAGCAGGACCTCGACCCGGCGGCGCACCGCATCCGAGTCCCGGCCGGTGACCGAGAGTGTCGTGCGCCGGCGGAGGACGTCGTCCGCGCTCAACGCCCACTCGCGTTCGCGCGCGTACAGCACCTGCGCCTCGACCTCCCGGACGCCGGGGCCGAGTGGTTCGAGCGGACCGGCTGCGATCACCTCGTCCGCCAGCGATCCGTACGTGCCCGCCAGGTGCGCTGCGAGCGCCGGGTCGATCTCTGGATGTCGCCGCCGCAGGGCGTCGACTGCGATGTCGGGATCAGCGGCGCCGGGCAGCGGCCGCGGACGGCGGTCGATCCGGTGCAGCTCGAGCTCAGCACGGAGCGCGTGCAGCACGACCAGGGCGATGCGGCGATACGTCGTCAGCTTCCCGCCCGCGATCGAGACCATCCCGAGTCGGCCGACGGACAGCGTCGCCTCGCGATGCGCCCGCGCGGTGTCGGTCGCTCCGGCCGGGAGCACGCGAACCCCGACGAAGCGTCCCCGTACCGCCCCGAGCACCCCTGGATCCAGAGCGAGCGCTGCCTCCTCGAGGATCTGTCTCTCCTCCGAGAGGGTCGGCTCGATTCCGCGCGCGTCGCCCTCGAACGGGGAGTCCGTGGTTCCGAGCAAGAGCATCTCCGCCCAGGGAACCGCGAAAGCGACCCGATTCCGGTCGATCGGGATTGTCAGCGCGGCAGCCCACCGACCGTTTCGCTCGAGGACGAGGTGTGCACCCCTACTCAGAGTGACGGACGTACCCGCGCGCGCGTCCTCGAGCCTCCGGACCGCGTCGATCCACGGCCCGGCCGCGTTGACAACGGCACGCGCGCGGACATCCAGAGTCTCGTCCGCGAGGACGTCGCGTACCTGAGCGATCGGCCCGCGCTCGAGACCCAGCAGCTCGACCCGGTTCAACACGACCGCGCCGGCGTCCGCGGCGCCGCGGAGATTCGCGAGACACAGCCGCGCATCGTCGGTCTGCGAGTCCGGATAGAGACCGGCGGCGCGGAGACCGTCCAGCCGCAGCGAGGGGACGAGCTTCGAGGCGGCCGCGGGCGCAATCATGCGGCCGCGCTGGGAGACAGCACCCGTCAGACCGGCGTACGACCAGAGAGCGCCGCGAATCGGGATCCGTCCGTACGGGCCACCCCGATAGACCGGAAGCACGAAGTTGAGCGGCCGAACGAGATGAGGAGCGACGAACCGGGTGAGAGCGCGCACCTCGGCCTGCGCTTCGCGCACGAGGCTGAAGTGACCGAGCCGGAGATAACGTAGCCCGCCGTGGATCAGCTTCGACGAGGCACTCGACGTGCCCGAGGCGAAGTCGTCGCGCTCGACGAGAGCAACTCTGAAACCGTGCCTGGACGCCAGCTCCGCAACGCCCGCACCGATGATCCCGCCGCCGACGACGAGCAGATCGAACGGTTCGCTCCGAAGGCGCTCGAGAGCCGACGAGCGCTCGGTCACACCTACGCGCCCGCGTAGTCGAACGAGGAGCCGTAGCCGCAGGTGCCGCGGTAGCTGACCGCGAAGGGGCCGTCCTCGAGCACGAGCTCGTCCGCGACCAGCTCCTCGCCGGCGCGCTCGTGTCCGGGGATGACGCACGTGACGACCTCGTCACCGGCCCAGGCGTCGCGGATGCGGACACTCACCCGGTCGCGGATCCGAAGCCACTGCCGGCGTTGGGTGTGATCGACCTCGATCGGCACCGTGCGGACGCCGACGAGCGTGCTCGCCTTCCAGGCCCACGGGAAGTGCGTCGCTGCGTCGCCGCCGAGCCGGCCCGAGTAGATCCCCTCGAGCCCCGCCCGCTGCTCCTCGGTCGCCCCTTCGTCGAGATAGAGCATCCACGTCCAGGGGGAGCCGGGCTCGTCGTCGTCGTAGCGCACCGCCATCGCGACCGGTAGGCCGGTCAGGTCGACGCCGTCGACGTCGCCGCGTTCGATCAACCAGGTGAGGACGCCGGTGCAAATGCCATGCGTCGACCGCCCGCCGGGCGACGCCGTCGATCCGGCGGCACGGGCAGATCGCGTCGCAGCTGCACGACTCGAAGTAGCTGCCGCTGATGCGCCAGCTCACGGGCTCTCCTCCATCTGCATCGGCGTCATGCCCGCGCCTCCCGGCTCTGTCAGCCCCGGCACGCTGTCGGGCGCAACCGCCACCCACACGCCGGCCGCAACCAGGCCGACCGCGGCGGCTCTCGCGAATGCCTCGCCGCGAGGAAGCACCTTCTCGACCAGGATCACTGCGGCGACCGCGGCCATCCAGACGAGGCTCATCACGCCGAGCGCGAACAGCGCGAGCATCAAGCCCGCGCAGCAGCCGATGCAGTACGCGCCGTGACCGAGCCCGGTCCGGACCGCGCCGGTGCGGCCGGGGCCGCCGCGGAGCAGAAAGCCGAGCGGGGCGCGGCAGTGCCGGAGACAGGCGGTCTTGAGCGGCGTCAGCTGATAGACGCCGGCGACGACGAGCGCGCCGCCGGCGACCCACGGGCCGCGCTCGTCCCAGGCAGTGACCGCCGGGGCGAGCTCGCGCAGCGCGCGGTACGCGCCGTACGCTGCGAGGCCGACAGCTGCCCACGCCAGCAGATAGCCCACGACGAAGGCCCAGGCCGGCGCACCGCGGCGGAGCCCGGCGAACATCGTCACGGCGGGAACGGCTGACGGCAACATCATCGCCGCCATCATCGTCACCCAGATCCCCATGTACCAGCCGAACGCGCCGAGGTCGGTCCCGGGGCCGGCGTCCATGCCCCGCATGCGCTGCGCGGTGACGATCCAGGCAACGAGTGCGGCCGCGAGCAGCGCCGCGACGAGAGCCGGGCGACGGACGACGGAGTCCACCGTCTCAGTATTTCGGTCCTGGGAGCCGGGAGCAGCGCCTCACCCCGCCGGGGTGACGCCTCGTCACCCCGGACCGGAGGACGGTAGAGCGGTCGTGAGTACGCCCGATCCCGCCGACGCGCCGTCGCAGCGCTCGCGGCTGGACGACGCGCGGGATCGCGCCCGTCGCGCAGGCGACTGGGCGAACGAGCGGGTCCCCGGCGCCCCGCTCCTCAACGTCGCGCTCGAGCGCGAGCGGATCGCCGCAGCCGGGTTGATCGCAGGAGGGCTCGCCTACAGGCTGTTCTTCTGGCTGCTGCCTCTGGGGCTCCTGATCGCGGCCGTGCTGAGCTTCTGGGTCGACGCCGACCGGCTCGCCGCCGCCGACGCTGCACACGACTTCGGGATGAGCGCCACGGCCGTTCAGTCCGCCATGAACGCGATCGCGGAACAGCACCATGCGCGCTGGTACTTCCTGCTCGCGGGGCTCGCTCTCGTGGTGTGGTTCGGTGGTGGGGTCGTCCGGGCCTTGTTCGTGGCCCATTACGTCGCGTGGGGTCTGCGCCCGCAGAGACTTCGCCGGCCGCTCACCGCAGGCCTGATCTTTTCGGCTGTCGTCGCGCTCCTGATCGCCGTGTCTGCGTCGACTCAGCTGCTGCGCGCGCAACTCGGCGGCACAGGGCTCTGGCTGACCCTGTTGCTCGCGGCCTTCTACCTCGGCTCGGTGCTTTGGATCCTCGACAAGCTCCCCCACCGCAGCACCTCGTGGCGCGACCTGCTGCCCGGAGCGCTGCTCGTCGCCCTCGGTGCGCAGGTGATTCACCTCGCCGTGGTGCTGTATCTGGGTCCGAAGATCGGCCGCTCGTCGGAGCTCTACGGCGCGCTCGGAGCGGCGACCGTGATCCTGCTCTGGCTCTATCTCATCGCGCGGCTGATCGTGGCGTCCGCCTTCCTCAATGCGGCGCTCTGGCACCGCGCCCACCCCGACGATGAGGAGGCTGGAACGCCGACGCGTGTGGGCTAGCGAACCGGGACGGGAAGACCGGCGGTGCCGGGGTCGTCGCCCAGCCCGTCGTCGTACACCGTCGAGGTGGCGACCCGGTTCTTGCCTGCCCGCTTCGCCTGGTACAGGGCAGCATCCGCCGCCGCGAGCAGCGCCTCCGGCGTCGCGTAGGTCGGGAACTCCGCGATCCCGAAGCTTGCCGTGACGCTGATCGGCTCACCGCGCGGGTTCGGCACTTCGAGCTCCGCGATCGCGGTCCGGATCGCGTCGGCCGTCCGCCTCGCGTTCCCGAGCCGGGCGCCGGGAAGCACGATCACGAACTCCTCCCCGCCGAAGCGCACCGCCAGATCCGTCTCCCGCACCGACCCGGCGAGCGCGGACGCGACCGCCTTGATCACGTCGTCGCCCAGCTGGTGTCCGAAGCCGTCGTTGATCGGCTTGAAGTCGTCGATGTCGGCGATCACGAAGGAGAGGCTCGTCCCGTTCCGCCGGGCGCGCTGGAGCTCGTCCTCGAGCCGGGCGGTCAGAGCTCGGCGATTGGCGAGGCCGGTCAGGGCGTCCGTGTGCGCCTGACGGGTCAGGCGCGCGACGTCGCCGACCACCTGTGCAAGCGGCCGGGCGACCTTGCTCGCGAGCGCCGCCGCGAGCAGGAGCGTGACCGCCGCCGCGAGGAAGACGAAGCGCCGGTAGCGCTCGGAGAGGGCATCGATTGCCTTGACGGGCTCGACGGCCACGAGGGACGTGCCTGCCGCTCCAAGCGGTGCCGCCTGCGCGGCGAAGGCCGTTCCCCGCAGGTCGACGCGGCCGCCGGTGATCTGCACGGCCTCGCCTTCCGGCCCGCCCGCGATCACGCGGCCGTTCCGCACGAGCAGCAGCGCCCCGTGCGCGGGCAGCGGCGTCGCCTGGCGAAGGAGCGTCAGGACCTCGTCCCCGAGCGGCAGTGCGATCGTCACGGTCGCGAGCACACGCAGGCCGTCGGTGATCGTGGCGGTCGAGGAGATCCGCGGCGATCCGGCGAGGGCGCCGATCGAACGGCCGTGGAGGTCGATCCGGGCGTGGCGGTTGTCGGCGATCCTGCGCAGGTCGGCGTCGTTCCCGGTCACGACGGCGCGCTGCAGCGGGAGCGAGGTGGCGAGCTGGGTCGCCTCGACGCGCAGGTTGGCGCGGAGCGACTCGAAGGAGGAGGCGCCGACCCGTGCACCGCCCGCGAGGGCGGTCGTGTGCTCCTGCCAGCTGCTCCGGTGTGCGTTGCGGTCGAGCGTCACGGCGACCGCGACGACGAGCGCCGCGGCGAGCAGGAAGACGAGCACCGCGTAGCGGGCAACGGGAGTCGCGGCAAGCTGTCTGGCACGGGGTGGCCCGTCGACGTCAGGGCGTTTCTCCGGCGAGCTGGTCGAACGGGAGGGCATGACCACGCATCGGCCGATCATGAGGCGGGGGTCTCCCCCGGTCGGGTGACGGGTGAGGCCGACCATCAGTGCCCCACCACGACGATCGACTGCTGCGCCTGCGGCGCCGGCAGGTAGTTGGCGTTGCCGGCCTGGTTCGCGCGAACGATGCAGGTGCCGTTGTTCTGGAAGTAGACCCAGGAGGTCCAGATCCCGCAGACGCCCGAGCTCTGCGACGCGAATGCTGAACGCGACCGTCAGGCCCGAGCCGGCGGTGGCCGAGACGTGGTAGAGGTAGACGTTCCCGTTCACGACCGGCGGCGTCGAGGTGAACGTGATCGTCTGCGGCGCACGCGCCACGGCGAACGACTGCTGCACCTGCGGCGCGGCGAGGTAGGAGCCGTTGCCCGCCTGGTTCGCGTTGACGGTGCACGTGCCGGCGCCGACGAGCGAGACGGTCGCGCCGGAGACGGTGCAGACCCCGGCGCTGCTCGGCGCCGCGGAGAACCCGACCGGAAGACCGGAGCTGGCGGTGGCCGAGACCGTGTAGGGCGAGCCGCCGTAGACCGCCGAGCCGGGAGCGGTCGAGGTGAAGCTGATCGTCTGCGACGCCGGCGGAGGCGTCGAGACGGAGAACGACTGCTGCACCTGCAGCGCGGGCTCGTAGCTCGCGTTGCCGGCCTGGTTCGCGTTGATCGTGCAGGTACCGGCGCCGACGAGCGAGACGGTCGCGCCCGAGATGGTGCACACGCCCGCGCTGGCCGAAGCGATCGTGAACACGACGGCGAGCCCCGAGCTGGCGGACGCGGCGACCGTGTAGGCGGGACCGCCGACCACGGCACCTCCGGGCGCCGTCGAGGTGAAGCTGATCGTCTGCGGGCTCAATGTCGGCGCGCCGGGGCCGACGGTGAACGACTGCTGCACCGGGTCGGCCGGGTCGTAGACGGCGTTGCCGCCCTGGTTCGCGACGACCGAGCAGGTGCCGGCTCCGACCAGGGACACGGTCGAGCCCGACACCGTGCAGATGCCTGCGCTCGCCGGCGCGGCGGCAAACGTGACCGGGAGGCCGGAGCTCGCGGAGGCCGAGATCGGATAGTCCGGGCCGCCGACGGCCGCGGGGACGGGCGGCATCGACGAGAAGCTGATCGCCTGCGACGCGCGCCCGATCGAGAACGACTGCTGTGCCTGCGGCGCGGGGTTGTAGCCGGCCGAGCCCGGCTGGTCGGCCAGGATCGTGCAGGTGCCTGCGCCGAGCAGAGACACCGTCGAGCCGGAGACGGAACAGATGCCCGCGCTGCCGGCCGACGCGGAGAACGCGACGGCGAGGCCCGAGCTGGCGCTCGCGGCGACCGTATAGTCGGCGGCGCCGATCGTGGCCGACGCGGGCGGGGTCGACGTGAAGTTGATCGTCTGGTCGCTGTGCGACGGCACCGGGCTCCCGACCGTGAACGACTGCTGCACCTGCGCCGCCGCGCGGAAGGTGTGGTCGCCGGGCTGGCTCGCCTCGAGCGTGCACGTTCCCGCACCGATTGCCGTGACGGTGTCGCCGGAGATCGCGCAGACCGACGCGCTCGACTGGACGACCGTCACCGAGACCGGCAGTCCTGACGTCGCCGTGGCCGTCACCGTGTAGGACGTCGATCCCGCGACGGCCGTTGCGGGAGGAGCGGAGACGAAGCTGACGGCCTGTGGGGTGCGATCGACGGGGAACGACTGCTGCACCGTCGGCGCCGCCAGATGGAGGTCATCGCCGCCCTGCTGCGCCAGCACCGTGCACGTGCCCTCGCCGACGAAGGCGACGACGGTGCCGGTGACGGTGCAGACGCCGGCGCTGCTCGACGCCGTGTCGAAGCTGACGGCAAGACCCGAGCTCGCCGTGGCCGCGACGGAGTAGATCGGCCCGCCCACGACCGCCGTCGCCGGAGCCGGCGTGGTGAAGGAGATCGACTGGTGGCTACGGACCGGCGGCGCCGCGGCGACGGCGAAGGACTGCTGCACGCGCGGCGCGCGCTCGAAGTCGCTGTTGCCGGCCTGGTCGGCCTCGACGGTGCACGTGCCGACGCCCGTCGGCGAGACGAGGGAGCCCGAGACCTTGCAGACGCCGGCGCTCGCCGCGCTCGCTGCGAAGGTGACCGGAAGGCCGGAGCTGGCGACGGCGGCCACGGTGTATCCCGAACCGCCGGCGACCGCGTTCGACGGCGGCGTCGTGCTGAACACGATCGCCTGCGGAGCGCGAATGACCTGGATCGTCTGCTGCGCGCGCGCTTCCTTGAACTTGGCGCTGCCGGGCTGATGCGCCTCGATGACGCAGGTTCCGGTCTGGCGGAAGGAGACGATCGACCCCGAGACCTTGCAGACGTCCTTCTTGCCGGCGACCGCGTACTTCACCGGCAGTCCGGAGCTGGCACGCGCCGAGACGGCGTACGTCCCGCCGACGATCGCGCGCTCCGGCGCAGCCGAGGTGAACTCCACCGCCTGCACGCTCTGCGCTGCCGCGGGTGCGAACGGGGCGACCGGCAGCCCGGGCGGAGCCGGCGCGGAAGGAGCGGGAGGAGCGGGAGGAGCGGTCGACGGCGGCTCTGCCGGCGGAGTCGTCGCCTCGGGGAACGACGTGCTCTCGACGGGCGCGGCGGCCTCGGTGCGAGTCTCGGGACGCGAGGACGGCTCGGCCTCGCCGGCGACGATCTCGGCGAGGGAGATCACCGACGGCGCTCGGGTGCCGTCCGCCCGCGCCGCGGCGCCGAGGCGGAGGGCGGTGGGCGAAAGCAGGCTCTCGGCGTACGTGAGGCCGAGCACGGCCGCGGCATCCCGGGCGCGCTCCTCCGCGGGCCGGTTGCTGCCGTCGTCGATCCCGAGCACGGCGCTCTGGAGCGAGATCGAGATGCTCTCGTCGGCCAGCCCGTCGAGACCCGGGAGCAGCTTCAGGCCGGGCGACGCAACCCCGGTCCAGAGCAAGCAGGCAGTGACGACGCCGACGATCTGAGCCACCATCGGACCGAAACGGCGAAGCCGGCCTCGTCGGGCCGGCCGGTCCACTCCTGAAGGATGTCGTGCTGCCGCCACTGCTCGCTCCTGCCGCAAGGAAACGTCCTGCTTTGGGATCGCCAGAACGGCGCGCAACCCCCTCCCCCGATCGGGTATGACGCATCCCCCGTCCGAGTCACCCGATCGAGGGGCGTCTCGGAGCTAGACGAGCCGCTTCTCGAGCCGGGCGGCCAGGCGAGTCAGCGGGAACGAGAGCAGGAAGAACAGCACCATGACGAAGCCGAAGATCTGAAAGGCCTTGATCTCGCCGAGGCCGATCGGCGGAATCGCGGTGATCCGCTCGTTCTGCCGCTCGGCGGCCTCGAGCAGCTCCAGCCCGCCGATCACCTGGGCGAGCGTCGAGTTCTGGATGATGTTGACGAGCAGGCTGACGAACGGCGGCAGAAGGCGCCGCAGCGCCTGCGGCAGGATCACGTACCCGTGCCGGCCGACCCAGCCGAACCCGAGCGCCGACGCCGCTTCGTGCTGCTCGCGGGGGATCGACTGGACGGCACCCCGCGTCGCCTCGGCGACCTGTGCGCTCCCCCAGAGGATGAGCGCGATCGAGGTGGCGAGGAGGGGACCGAACTCGAGCCCGCGCGAGACCGACGGCAGGCCGAAATAGACGATGAAGACCGTGACGAGGATCGGCAGGCCGCGGAAGACCTCGATGTAGAGCCTGATCAGCGCCTGCAGCGGCAGGAACCTGATCGTCAGCAGCGTCCCGAGCGTGACCCCGATCAGCGCGCTGCCGACGACGGCGGCCGCGGAGACGCGGAGCGTCCCCGGCAGGCCGTCGAAGATGATGTAGTGGACGACCGGCTCGGCCCAGTCGGAGCTCTGGACCGCGCGCCACGCGTAGACGGCGATCGCGCCGCCCGCGAGCGCGAGCACGACGCCGATTGCCCACCGGCGCGCGGAGGTCGACATCAGCGGGTCTCCGGGAGGGCGAGGCGGGACTCGAGCAGGCGGATCAGCGCCGACAGCCCCCAGACGAGGCAGAGGTAGACGGAGGCGAGCACCGTCAGCGACTCGGTCGTCTGCAGCGTCAGGTTGCTGATGTTGAGCGACGTGGTCGTCAGCTCCGCGTAACCGATCACGTACATCAGCGACGTGTTCTTCAGCACCGAGATGTAGGTGTTGATCGATGACGGCAGCGCAATCCGGCCGCCGATCGGCAGTGTCACGTTGAGGAAGGTCGCGAGGCGGCCGAAGCCGAGCGCGGCGCCGGCCTCGCGGTAGCGATACGGAACGGCCTCGAACCCGGCGCGGAAGTTCTCGGTGTTGAAGGCGCCGCCCCAGATCGTCACCGCCAGCCACGCGACCGTGAACTGGTCGAGCACGATCCCGAACTGCGGCAGCGCGTAGAAGATCATGAAGATCTGGACGAGGATCGGCGTGTTCCGGATCAGCTCGACGTAGCAGACGGTCAGCGGGCTGATCACGCGGGATCCGGTGGGCGCGGGCGGCGCCGAGGACGACGCCGATCACGAAGGCGCCGAGGATCCCGAGCGCCGACACCTTGAGCGTGTTGACGAGCCCCTCGCGGAGCTCCTCGTGGTACTCGGAGACGAATCCCCAGAGGTCGTAGACGGCGAGGATCATCGGACCGACGAGGAAGCGGCCGCCCTCCGGCGGCCGCTTCGTCTGATCGTCGTCGTCCGATCGACCGCTGCTAGCAAACGGTGTCCGCGCTCGGGGCGCCGGCGGGGGCGTACCCGAACGTGTTGTTCGGCCGGAGGATGTTCTTCGAGAAGCCGGCGACGAAGCGCCCCGGCACGTTGTTCTTGAGGATGGACATGAACGTGTCCTTCTTCCGCATCAGCTCGAGCCGCGAGTCGACCCACCGCTTCAACGCCACGTTCCCCTGCTTGATCCCGATCCCGTACGGCAGCGCCAGGAACGTGTCGTTCGTGAGCTTCGCCGACGGATCGGCGGCCGCAACTCCGACGAGCACGGTGTCGTCCCACATCAGCGCGTCGGAGCGGCCCTGGTTGAAGGCGAGCAGCGCGTTCGTGAAGCTGTCCGTCACCGTCACCTCGGTCGAGGTGTGGCAGCGCTTCAGCCAGCGGTCGTAGATCGAGCCGCTCGTCGTCGACACCTTCCTGTTCTTGATGTCGGCGATGCTCTGCACCGGCCCGTCGTTCTTCACCAGCAGCCGTCCCGTGGCCTTGTAGTAGGCGCGCGAGAAGTCGATCCGCGTGTCGCGGTCGGCGGTGTAGGTGAAGGTCGAGATGACGAGGTCGGCGCGGTCGGTCGTGAGCAGCGGCTCGCGGGCCGGAGTCGGCGCGCAGATGTACGAGACGCGGGTCTCACGCCCGAACGCGTAGCGGGCGAACCACTTGGCGATCTCGACGTCGAAGCCGGCGTTCTTGCCCTGGACGTTGATGTAGCCGAACGGCGGGGCGTCGCACTTGACGCCGACGATGAACCGCTGCCGCTCCTTGATGTTCGCCGGAAGCTTCGGCAGGGGCGCCGCGGCCTCCGCCCGCACCACCCCGGTCGTGGCGCTGGGCTGTGCGAAGCCGATCGTGGCGGCAAAGACCGCTACGACGGCCACCCCCGCCGTGGCCAGGAGAATCCTTTTCATGCACTTGCTCCTTCCTCGTCGGTGACTGACAACTTCTCGAGCGAGCCTGCAAGCTGTAGCGAGCGATGCAGGAAGCGCCGGGTGCGCTCCTCCTGTGGGCGGTCGAGCACGTCGGCCGGCAGGCCCTGCTCGACGATGCGGCCTTCGTCCATGAACACGAGCCGGTCGCCCACCTCCCGCGCGAACTGCATCTCGTGCGTGACGACCAGCATCGTCATCCCGTCACGCGCCAGATCGCGCATCACGATCAGAACCTCGCCGACGAGCTCCGGATCGAGCGCGGACGTGACCTCGTCGAAGAGCATCACGTGCGGATCCATCATCAGCGCCCGGGCGATCGCGACCCGCTGCTGCTGGCCGCCCGAGAGCTGGTGCGGGTGCTGGCCCGCCTTCTCCGTCAGCCCGACCCGCTCGAGCAGTTGGTGCGCGCGCGCCTCGGCGTCGGCGCGCCGCTGGTGCCGGATCCGGCGCGTGGCGAGCGTCAAGTTGCTCATCACGGTCAGGTGCGGGAAGAGGTTGAACTGCTGGAACACGATCCCGATTCGCTGGCGCGTCGCAGACAGATCGGTCCCCTTGCGCGTGATCTCCTCGCCCTCGAAGAAGATCCGGCCCGAGTTCAGCGGCTCGAGCAGGTTGACGCAGCGAAGCAGGGTGCTCTTGCCGCTGCCGCTCGGCCCGATGATCGTCAGCACCTCGCCGCTCCGCACCTCGAGGTCGATGCCGCGTAGGACCTCGTTGTCGCCGAAGCTCTTGTGGACGGCCTCCAGGCGCACGACGGGCTCCGTCGCTGCCGCAGGGACCGAGCTCTCAGCCGTTGTCGCCACTCGTAGCAGCCATACAACAGAGGCGAGACCACGGCTGTCAAGACATATACGGCTCACCCGAAAGAGGGACAGCCGCAAGCCGGATTCTTCACGATGATCCGTCCGGTGGGTTCCCTGCGGCGTCCTCCCGCGGCGGCTCGCTCTTGGCGAATGGACGAACCGGCACGCACGACATCCGATCTCGGCGCACCGCGCATGCGGCTGGTGACGGCCGACGCGGCTCCTGGGAGCACGCCGTCGACCGACTCCTACCGGCGCCTCGCCGACGTCTTCCACGACCTGCTCTCCGAGCAGAGCCTCGACTCGCTGCTCGTCCGGATCGCGGACACGCTCGACGAGATCGTCCCCTACGAGGCGCTGCACATCTACGAGGCGGACGAGTCGAAGCGGCACCTCGTCCCGGCCCTCGTCCGCAGCGACTACGCCGACGAGATCCTCAACGACACCTTTCCGTTCGGGGTCGGGATCACGGGCTGGGCGGTCGAGCACCGCCAGCCGGTGCTCTCGAACCAGGCGCACCTCGATCCCCGCGTCGCCTTCGTGCCGGGGACGCCGGTCGATCCCGAGGCGCTGATCTGCGTCCCGCTGATCGCCCGCGGTGTCCTCAAGGGGACGCTCAACGTCTACCGGATCGGCGAGCACGCGTCCTTCAGCGACGCCGAGTTCGAGCTCGCGCAGCGGCTCGGCGACGCGGCCGCGCTGGCGCTCGACAACGCGCACATCCGCGCGCGGCTCGAGCGCGAGGCGCAGACCGACTCGCTCACCGGCCTCTACAACCACCGCTACTTCCACGAGCGCCTCCGCCGCGAGCTGACGTTGGCCTCAGCAGAGCACACGCACGTCGCGGTCGTGATGGTCGATATCGACGACTTCAAGAAGGTCAACGACGTCTTCGGGCACGCAGTCGGCGACGACGTGCTGGCGGACCTCGCCGACCACCTCCGCGCGAGCGTCCGAGCGGCCGACGTCGTCTGCCGGATCGGCGGCGAGGAGTTCGCCGTGATCGTTCCGGGCAGCCGCCAGGAGCGCACGATCGCCCTCGCGACCAGGCTCGCCGAGCGCCTCGACCGGGTCGAGCTCGGCCTCGCCGGCAGGATCGCGGTCTCGATCGGGATCGCACAGGGCCCCGAGCACGCCGCCAACCCGCGCGAGCTCGTCGCCTGCGCCGAGGCGGCGATGATGACCGCGAAGGCGCGCGGCAAGAACCGGGTCGTCTTCTTCGACGAGGAGGACACGGAGCGCCCGGTGGGCAGTCACACCCGCGGCGAGGACATTCGCTCGATCGCGCACCTGAAGATGCTCCAGTCGCTGGCCGGCAAGCTCAATCGCTCGAACGACGTCCGCGAGATCGGGATGGCGATCGCGAACGAGCTGCGGCTGCTGATCGACTACCACAACTGCCGGGTCTTCATCCGCGAGGGCGCGGACCTGCTGCCGATCGCGTTCCAGGGCGAGCTGACCGCGCCCGACCGGACCGCGGCGCAGGTGTTCCGCACGCGCGTCGGCGAGGGTCTGACCGGCCGCGTCGTCGAGACGGGCGAGCCGCTCCTGCTCGACGACGCGTCGACGTGCCCGTTCGCGGTCGAGATCCCCGGTACCACGAGGATCGAGGAGTCGATCATCGCCGTCCCGCTGCACTACGGCTCCCGCGTCACCGGGGCGATCGTCGTCTCCAAGCTCGGCCTGAACCAGTTCGACGAGGACGACCTGCGCCTGCTCCAGGTGCTCGCCGGCCATGCGGCCGTCGCGCTCGAGAACGCCCGCCTCTACGAGGCACAGCGCCGCGAGGCGGAGAGCGCGAAGGCGCTGCTCGAGTTCGGGCGCGACCTCGCCGCGGCGGAGGGGCTCGAGCGCGTGCTCGAACGCGTCGTCGAGGGCGCCGCACAGCTGATCTCCGCGCCGCACGCCTCCCTCTGGCTCCAGGAGTCGGCGGGCGGCGACGTCGTCGTGCGCGCCTCGGTCGGATCCGACGGTCCTGACCTCGGAGAGCGGATCGCGGGGACGCTCACCCATCGGCTCGAGCCGTTCGTCCTCGCCGACCCGCCGTCCGTCGTCGCGCCGTTCGTCCTCGAGGGACGCTGGGGAGCGATCACCGTCGCGGCCAGCCCCGAGGTCGAGTACGGCACGCGCGAGCTCGACCTCCTCGGCGGGCTCGCGCACCAGGCCAAGCTCGCGATCGCGAACGCGTCCAGCTTCGAGGGCCTCGAGCGCACGTTCCTCTCCACCGTCGAGGCGCTCGCGAACGCGCTCGAGGCGCGCGACGAGTACACGTCGTCGCACGCCCGCTGGATCACCGACACGGCGCTCCTCGTCGGGCAGGAGCTCGGCCTCGACGGCGACACGCTGAAGCGGCTCGAGCTCGGCGCGCTCTTCCACGACATCGGCAAGATCGGGATCCCGAACTCGGTCCTGCTCAAGCCGGGGCCGCTGACCGAGGAGGAGCGCGAGCTGATCGAGACGCACCCCGAGCTGGGCGCGAAGATCATCGCCCCGATCGACCAGCTGCAGGACGTCTGCGGGATCGTGCGCGCCTGCCACGAGCGCTGGGACGGCGACGGCTATCCCGACCGCAAGGCCGGCGAGGAGATCCCGCTCGAGGCGCGGATCATCTTCGCCTGCGACGCGTTCCACGCGATGACGACCGACCGGCCCTACCGGCAGGCGCTCGATCCCGGCGAGGCGCTGCGGCGGCTCGAGGAAGCGGCCGGTTCGCAGTTCGACCCGCGCGTCGTCGAGGTCTGCCTGCGCGTGCTCGAGCACCTGCCCGCGCCCGACTAGACGCCGCGTCGATCGATTGCACGCTGGACCCGGGCGAGCGTGCGCGTTCGGGCTGTTTCGCGCCCCGCCGCCGATCAGTCGAGCCTGTTAGGTTCGGCACACATCGCGAGCAGGAGGGAAGCTGATGAGCATCGAGACCCAAGACTTGGCTGCTCGTTACGGCGCCGCCTGGGCCGCGCACGATCTGGACGCGATCATGGCCATGCATACCAACGACACGGTGTTCCACCTCCACGGGGGCGGGGAACCAGCCGTTGGACTCGGTGCAACACGTGCGGCGTTTGCCGCCGCGGCCTCACAGTGGCCTGACATTCGTTTCGAGAAGAGCAGGGTCTACATCGGCGACGGACACTTCGTCAGCGAGTATCAGATGAGCGCTACCTCGGACGGCAAGAGAATTACGTGCGACGGCGTCGATGTGATCGCTGTGGTCGACGGTCGCATCGCGAGGAAGGACACCTACCTCGATTGGTCGGCCATTCATCGGCAACTCGGTGCCGAGCTGACGACGTCGTTGACTGCCTGACCCATCACTCAACCGCTTCGATCAGCCGACCCGCCGGAGCAGGATCAGCGAGCGGCCCTCGACGGGCACCACGGCGCGCGCCCGGTAGGTCTCCGAGCCCGCCTCGGCCTCGGGGTGGGTGCTCGAGAGCTCGAGCTCCCAGCGCCGCCCGAAGGACACTGCCGGCAGGGTGAAGTCGACCGCGCCCTCCCAGGCGTTGAAGAGGAGCAGGAACGTGTCGTCGATGACCGGCGCCCCACGCTCGGTCAGGGTCGGGATCTCGGAGCCGTTGAGAAAGACGCCGAGCGTGAGCGCGTTGTCGTCGCGCCAGTTCCGCTGCGTCATCTTGCGGCCGTCCGCCCGGAACCACCAGACGTCGGGCGCCCCCGAGCCGAGCCGCTCCTCGCCGGTGAGAAAGTCGGCGCGGCGGAAGACCGGGTGCCGCATGCGCAGGTCGATCAGCCGTTTCGTCCAGGCGAGCTGCCGCTGCGCGCGATCGTCGAGTCGCCAGTCGACCCATGAGATCTCGTTGTCCTGGCAATAGGCGTTGTTGTTGCCGCGCTGCGTGCGCGCGATCTCGTCGCCCGCGAGCAGCATCGGCACGCCCTGCGAGAGCAGCAGCGTCGCCAGGAAGTTCCGCACCTGGCGCTCGCGGAGGCCGTTGATCGCCGGATCGTCGGTCTCGCCCTCGACGCCGTGGTTCCAGCTGCGGTTGTGGTTGTCGCCGTCGCGGTTGTCCTCGAGGTTCGCCTGGTTGTGCTTCTCGTTGTAGGTGACGAGGTCCCGCAGGGTGAAGCCATCGTGGGCGGTGATGAAGTTGATCGACGCGAACGGCCGCCGGCCGTCGTGCTGGTAGAGGTCGCTCGAGCCGGTGAAGCGCGAGGCGAACTCGCTCACCGGCGCCTGCCCGCGCCAGAAGTCGCGCATCGTGTCGCGGTAGATCCCGTTCCACTCCGTCCAGAGCACCGGGAAGTTGCCGACCTGGTAGCCGCCCTCGCCGACGTCCCAGGGCTCGGCGATCAGCTTCACCTGGGAGAGGATCGGATCCTGGTGGATGATGTCGAAGAAGGCCGAGAGCCTGTCGACCTCGTGGAACTCGCGCGCGAGCGCCGAGGCCAGGTCGAAGCGGAAGCCGTCGACGTGGCCCTCGATCGCGAAGTAGCGCAGCGAGTCCATGATCAGCCGCAGCACCGAGGGATGCACCGGGTTGAGCGAGTTGCCGGTGCCGGTGTAGTCCATGTAGTGGCGGGGGTCGCCGGGGACGGTGCGGTAGTAGGAGAAGTTGTCGACGCCCTTGAACGCGAGCATCGGCCCCAGGTGGTTGCCCTCGGCGGTGTGGTTGTAGACGACGTCGAGGATCACCTCGATCCCGGCGCCGTGCAGCGCCTTGACCATCCCCTTGAACTCCTTCACCTGCTCGCCGCGCCGGCCGGTGGCCGCGTAGAGCGTGTGCGGAGCGAGGTAGCCGATCGAGCTGTAGCCCCAGTAGTTGGTCAGGCCCTTGGCGGCGAGCTGCATCTCGTCGGCGATGTGGTGGATCGGCAGGAGCTCGACCGCGGTGACGCCGAGCGACGAGAGGTACTCGAGCGCAGGCTCCGATGCGAGTCCCGCGTACGTCCCTCGCAGCTCCTCCGGCACCCGCTCCATCAGCTTCGTGAAGCCCTTCACGTGCAGCTCGTAGATCACGGTCTCGTGCCACGGACGCGCGGGCGGACGGTCTTCCTGCCAGTCGAACGACTCGTCGATCACGACCGACTTCGGGATCGCCGCGGCGTCGTCCTCGTCGTCGAGCTCGAGATCTGCGTCGTCGCCGCCGGGCACGTAGGGGAGCACGTTGCCGGCCTTCCAGTCGACGGCGCCCTCGATCGACTTCGCATACGGGTCGATCAGGAGCTTGTCCGGGTTGAAGCGGTGCCCCTGCTCGGGCGCCCAGCGCCCGTGGACGCGGTAGCCGTAGCGCTGCCCCGGCCCGATCCCAGGCAGGTAGCCGTGCCAGTTGAACGCCGTCCGCTCCGTCAGCTCGTAGCGCGTCTCACGGTCCGACTCGTCGAAGAGGCAGAGCTCGACCTTGTCGGCGTGCTCGGAGAAGAGCGAGAAGTTCGTGCCCTCCCCGTCCCACTTCGGTCCGAGTGGGAACGGCTTGCCTGGCCAGACCCTCATGCGCCTCGACGGTACCCGACCGGGCGGAGAACCTAGCCCGCAGCCTCGGCCTTGCGCAGGCCGCGCAGCGACCAGAGCGTGAACACCGAGACGAGGCCGATCGCGATCACAAAGGCCGAGATGACGTGGATCTCGTCCCCGGCGAGCATGCTGCGCGTCGCCTCGAGGACGTACGTGAGCGGGTTCAGCGTCGCGGCCGTCTCGATCCAGCCGGTCAGGAGCGCCAGCGGCACGTAGACCGGCGCGAAGAAGAGGATCAGGAACACCGGCATCTGCATGATCGGCCCGGCCTGGATCGTCCGGAAGCGCATCGCGATCCCGCAGGCCCAGAGCAGCCCGGCCACGTTGATCAGAAGGGCGAGCGTGTACATGCCGACGATGTCGACCGCCCCGCCGAAGACGTTCATCCCGAAGATCAGCGCGACGACGGTCAGCACGGTCGCGGTCACGGTCCAGCGGGCGAGCGCCGCCAGCGCGTAGCCGAGCACGATCCCGGTCCGGTTCGGCGCCGCGAGCAGCAGCCGGCGGGCGAAGCCGGACTCGAAGTCACGGGCGATCCCGAAGCCGGTGAAGACGCCGCCGAACGCGGCCGACTGGATCAGGACGAAGCAGAACTGGAACGCCGTGTAGCCGGGCGGGAAGTCGAAGCCCGGCAGCTCGGAGACCTGCGAAAGCCCGCCGGCGAACGCGGTGAAGAAGAAGAGCGGGAACATGATCGAGGGGAAGAGCAACGCCGGGTTCGTGAACACGTTCTTCAGCGTCCGCCAGGCGACGCCGGCTGCCACCGGCCAGAGCCTCACGTCCCAGGCCGCCTTTCGCTCCCGCCCGGCGGAGCCGGGCTCCGCGAAAGGCTGACGCCGCTCGCGCCGCTCCAACCGGCGGCCCGTACCTCCGTACTGTCCCACCGGCCTACGCGACGCGACCGGCGCCCCTGGAACGTGAGCGAGCTCATGTCCGCGCCAGCCGCTGTTTGAGCGCGAGCGATGCGACCGTGATCGCGACGATCCCGATCAGAAAGGCGAAGCCGAAGCCGAGCCCGAGCGCCTGGCCGTCCCAGCCGGTGATGATCAGGCTGCGGACGCACTCGATCAGGTACGAGACCGGGTTGATGCTCGCGACGAAGTGGAACCAGTCGACCGCGATCAGGTTCCGGGGCGTGTTCATCGAGGAGAGGAACAGAAAGACGAAGAGGAGTGGGAAGAGGCCCTGAATCGCCTCGCCCGAGCCAGTGCGGAGCGCGAGGAAGACGCCGAGCGCGCCGAAGCTGACGGAGATCACGGCGGCGAAGAGAAAGAGCACGAGGATCCCGAGCGCGCCGGATGCGAAGTCGACGCCGATGAGCAGGCCGACTGCGACGTAGAACGACGCCTGGATCAGGCCGAGCACGACCGCGCCCGCGAGCAGGCCCGCGATCAGCGCGGTTCCGCGCATCGAGGTGAGCGAGAGCCTGTTCAGGAAGCCCGTCTGGATATCCCGCGCCAGATCGGTGCCCGCGTTCATCGTCGAGAAGAGCGCACCCTGGATGAACGGCACCGCGAGCGCGAACGCGACGAAGGAGTCGGTCGGGAAGCCGGGCAGGTTCGTCGACGCCTGGAGCCCGCCCGAGTTCACGAGCAGGAGCAGCATCGGGAAGATCAGCGGGAAGACGACCGCGGCCGGTTGGCGGCTCGTGCGTACGATCGAGCGGCGCGCCACAGCGCCGACCTGAGCGGCGACGGTGCTCATGCGGCTGTCTCGGCCGCGTCCGGCTCGTCCTCGCCGGCGCCCTCCAGCGAGCGGCCGGTCTTGGCGAGAAAGACGTCGTCGAGCGAGGGCGCCTGGATCTCGAGGTGAGCGAGCTTGAGGCCCGCGTCGTCGACGGCGCGAACGACCCCCGGCAGCCCGGCCAGCCCCTCGCGCAGCCGGACGATGACGTCGCCGGTGCCGCCGTCGAGCGACTCCCCGAAGGGGGCGAGCGCGGAGACGAGCCGCTCCCGGTCGGCGTGGTCGAGAGGGACCGCGTGGACGCTCGGCAGGCCGATCTCGGCCTTCAGCTCGTGCGGCGTCCCCTCGGCGACGATGTGCCCGTGGTCGATGATCCCGACCCGGTTCGCGAGCACGTCGGCCTCCTCGAGGTACTGCGTCGTCAGGAAGATGGTGACGCCGTCGTCGCGCGCGAGCCGCGCGACTTCGTCCCAGAGCGCGGTACGGCTCTGGATGTCGAGCCCGGTCGTCGGCTCGTCGAGGAAGATGATCCGCGGCCGGTGCACGAGCGCGAGCGCGAGGTCGAGCCGCCGCTTCATCCCTCCCGAGTAGCCGCCCACTTTGCGGTCGGCCGCCTCGCTGAGGCCGACGCGGTCGAGCAGCTCCTGCGCCCGCTGCTTCCGCTCGGCGCGGGAGATCCCCTGCAGCGTCGCCTGCAGCCGCAGATGGTCGCGCCCGGTCAGCATCGGGTCGAGCGCCGCCTCCTGGAGCGCCGCGCCGATCACGCTGCGCACCTTCGGCCCCTCGGAGACGACGTCGTAGCCGCCGACCCGCGCCGTCCCGGCCGTCGGCGGCAGCAGCGTCGTCAGCATCAGCACGGTCGTCGACTTGCCGGCGCCGTTCGGCCCCAGGAAGCCGTAGATCTCGCCGGGCTCGACGCGCAGGTCGATCCCGTCCACGGCCCGCGGCCCCTTTTTGAACTCCCGGACGAGACCCTCGACCTCGATGCTGTTGTCCCTCGGCACCCGCCCTAGACTACTGAGGGACGAGCCAGACCACCCCGAGCGGCGGCAGGGTGATCTCGGCCGACTGCTTCTGCCCGTTCCAGGGCGTCTTCTCGCTTTCGATCCCGAGCCCGTTGCCGACGTCGCTGCCACCGTAGAAGCGGGAGTCCGTGTTCAGCGCCTCGCGCCACTTGCCGGCCTTCGGCAGCCCGATCCGCCATCCCTCGCGCACCACGGGCGCGAAGTTGCAGGCGACGACGAGCCAGCGTTTGCCGTTCTCGCTCCGCCGCGCGTAGGCGAGCACGTTCTCGTTCGCCGCGTTCGGCTCCAGCCAGAGGAAGCCCTCGTGCGTGTGGTCGAGCTCCCAGAGCGCCGGCTCCTCGGCGTAGACGGCGTTGAGGTCTCGCATCAGCGCCAGCATCCCCGCGTGATCGGCCTCGTCGAGCAGATGCCAGTCGAGCGATCCCGCCGGCTCGCTCCACTCCTTCTCCTGCCCGAACTCGCACCCCATGAAGAGGAGCTGCTTGCCCGGATGCGACCACATGTAGCCGTAGAGCGCGCGCAGGTTCGCGAAGCGCTGCCAACGGTCGCCGGGCATCTTCCCGATCAGCGAGCCCTTGCCGTGGACGACCTCGTCGTGGGAGAGCGGCAGGACGAAGTTCTCGTTCCAGGCATAGACCATCGAGAAGGTCAGCTCGTGGTGGTGGAAGCGGCGGTGCACGGGCTCCTTCGAGACGTACTCGAGCGTGTCGTGCATCCAGCCCATGTTCCACTTGAACCCGAAGCCGAGCCCGCCGAGGTAGGTCGGGCGGGAGACGCCCGGCCACGCGGTCGACTCCTCCGCGATCGTCATCACGCCCGGCTCGCGGCCGTAGACGACCTCGTTCAGCTCGCGGAGGAAGGAGACGGCGTCGAGGTCCTCTCGGCCGCCGAAGGCATTGGGCACCCACTGGCCTTCCTTGCGCGAGTAGTCGAGGTAGAGCATCGAGGCGACGGCGTCCACCCGGAGGCCGTCGGCGTGGTACTCGCGCAGCCAGAAGAGCGCGTTCGCGATCAGGAAGTTGCGGACCTCGTTGCGGCCGAGGTTGAAGACGAGCGTGCCCCAGTCGGGGTGCGAGCCGCGGCGCGGGTCCTCGTGCTCGTAGAGCGCCGTGCCATCGAAGCGCGCGAGCGCGAACTCGTCGCGCGGGAAGTGCGCCGGCACCCAGTCGAGGATGACGCCGATCCCGGCGTGGTGGAGCGCGTCGACGAGCGCGCGGAACTCGTCCGGCTCCCCCATCGTCGCCTGCGGGGCATAGAAGCCCGTCACCTGGTAGCCCCACGAGCCCGAGAAGGGGTGGTGCATCACCGGCATGAACTCGACGTGGGTGAAGCCGAGGTCGTCGGCGTAGGCGACGAGCTGCTCGGCGAGCTCCTTCCAGCCGAGCCCCAGCCGCCACGACTCTGCGTGCACCTCGTAGGTGGAGATCGGCTCCTTCAGCGGGTCGAGGCCGCGGCGGCGCTCGAGCCAGTCGTCGTCCGCCCACTCGTAGCGCGAGCGGTAGATGCGCGACGCCGTCTTCGGCGGCACCTCGGCGTAGAAGGCGAAGGGATCGGCCTTGAGACGCAGCTGCCCGTCGGCGCCGTGCACCTCGTACTTGTAGGCGTCGCCCTCGGAGGCCTCGGGCACGAGCGCGGCCCAGATCCCCGACGAGCCCTGCGGCTCGAGCGAATGCACGCGGCCGTCCCAGAGGTTCCAGTCGCCGACGACCGAGACGCCGCGTGCATTCGGGGCCCAGACCGCGAAGGAGACGCCCTCGTCGGTCACATGCGCGCCGAGGCGCTCATAGATCCGCTCGTGCCGTCCCTCGCCCGCCAGGTGGAGGTCGAGCTCGCCGAGCTTCACTGTTCCCGCTCCGGCGCCGGCAAAGCCGGCACCTCCGCTCCTGTGGTGAGCTCCGTCAAGCCTACGCTCACTGCTCCAGCATCCTGAGGATCCCGGCGACGGGGATCGCGACCCAGTCGGGCCGGTTGTGGAGCTCGTAGCGGAGCTCGTAGACCGCCTTCTCGAGCTCGAACACGGTCAGCAGGCGGTCGACCTGGTCGCGGCTCGGAGGCAGGAGCGCCGGATCGACGGTGTCCAGGTAGCCCTCCAGGAACTCGCTGCGGCAGCGGTTCTCCCAGCCCTCGCGCGGATCGACGCCCCGCTGGATCTTCACCGCCGAGGCGGCGTACGCGAAGGAGCGGAGCATCCCGGCGACGTCGCGGAGCGGTGACACCTTCCGGCGCCGCTCCGGCACCGACCGCGCCGGCTCGCCCTCGAAGTCGAGGATCACCCAGTCGTCCTCGTTCGTCCAGAGCGCCTGGCCGAGGTGGTAGTCGCCGTGCGTCCGGATCACGCGGCCGACGTGGCCGATGTTCGTGAGCAGGCGGAGATGCTCGCGCACCTCCTCGCCGCGGCCGCGGACCTGCTCGAGCGCCGGTATCTCGGGCAGCGCGGCGAAGACCTGCTCGATCTCCTCGTCGATCGAGGCCGACAGGAGCCCGAGCGCCTCCGTGCTGGGATCCTCGGGCGCGAAATGCGGGTCGGCCGGGTCGGAGGCGAGCGCGTTGTGGAGGAGCCCGGTCACCTCGCCGAGCCGGCGTGCGCGCGCGGGGAGCCAGTCGGGCTCGCCGCCCTCGAGCGTGTCGAGCGCGAGCTCCCAGCCGTCGCCCTTGGCGGGCACGAACTCCTGCACGGTTGCGAGCGTCGCCTCCAGCGGCCGCCCCTCGTAGGCGATGTAGCCCTCGAGCGCGGGGGTGTGCTCGAAGCCGCGCTCGGTCAGGAAGCGGAGCACCTCGAGCTCCGGGTTCATCCCGGGGGCGATCCGGCGGTAGAGCTTGAGCACGTAGCGCTCGTCGAGCACCAACGAGCTGTTGGACTGCTCGGCGCCCATCGGCCGCGCGGACCCGATCTCGGCGGCGAGCTCGCCCGTCGGCCGGAAGACGATCGTCGCCTCGGGGGTCTGGAGCGAGGCGTCCTGTCTCATCAGCTCGAGCATCCGCCGCGCGAGCTCGGGGTCGGCGATCGCGTCGTAGGCGATCCAGCCCTCGGTCTCGGCGATCACGGACTGCTTCCAGCCGTCCGCCGAGGGGCGGAAGCCGAGCGGAAGGTGGTAGAGGTCGTGCGTCTGCAGCCCGTAGCGGACCTCGACGATCGCGATCGCGAGGATCGGCGGCTCGCCGGGCGTGACGCCTGCGTCGAGGACGCGCGCATCGAGCACGTCCTTCGACTTGCCGCCGAACCACCGCTGCGACGCGATCGTGCCGAGCAGGACGAGCCCGTCCAGGAAGTGGAGGTCGCCGCTCTCGATGCGGCTCTTCAGATCACTCGTCATCGGCAGGGTCCTGGAGCTGGAACCAGAAGAAGCCGCGCGGCGCGAACGTGAGCAGGTACGGCAGCTCGCCGATCCGCGGGAAGGGCGTGTTGCCGAGCAGCTCGACCGGCACGCGGCCGGCGAACGCGGTCAGGTCGAGCTCGACCGCCTGGGCCGTCCGGCCGAGGTTGTGGACGCAGAGGACGATGTCCTCGGAGAACGAGCGGATGTGGGCGAAGATCTTCGGGTTGTCGGGCCGCAACACCCTGTAGTCGCCGAGGCCGAAGACCGGATGCTCCTTGCGCAGCTCGATGAAGCGACGCAGCCAGCGCAGCAGCGAGGTCGGCAGGCGCAGCTGCGCCTCGACGTTGACCGCCTGGAACCCGTAGACGGGGTCCATCAGCGGCGGCAGGTAGAGCTGCGCGAAGTCGGCGCGCGAGAAGCCGCCGTTGCGGTCGCCGGTCCAGTGCATCGGCGTCCGGACGCCGTCGCGGTCGCCCAGGTAGACGTTGTCGCCCATGGCGATCTCGTCTCCGTAATAGAGCACGGGCGAACCCGGCAGCGAGAAGAGGATCGCGTGCATCAGCGCGATCTCGTCTCGGCCGCCGTCGAGGAGCGGGGCGAGCCGACGCCGGATCCCGAGGTTGAGCTTCATCCGCGGGTCCTTCGCGTACTCCTCGTACATGTAGTCGCGCTCCTCGTCCGTGACCATCTCGAGCGTCAGCTCGTCGTGGTTGCGAAGGAAGAGCCCCCACTGCGCGTTGTCCGGGATCGGCGGCGTCCGGTCGAGGATCTCGATCATCGGCTGCGCCTCCTCCCGCCGTAGCGACATGAACATCCGCGGCATCACGGGGAAGTGGAAGGCCATGTGGCACTCGTCCCCTTCCCCGAAGTATGCAACGACGTCCTCGGGCCACTGGTTCGCCTCGGCGAGGAGGACGCGGTCGGGGTAGTTCGCGTCGATCTCCGCGCGCACGCGCTTGAGGTACTCGTGTGTGCGGGGCAGGTTCTCGCAGTTCGTCCCCTCTTCCTCGTAGAGGTAGGGCACGGCGTCGAGCCGAAAGCCGTCGAGCCCGAGATCGAGCCAGAAGCGCAGCACCTTGATCATCTCGTCCTGCACCGCCGGGTTCTCGTAGTTCAGGTCCGGCTGGTGGTTGAAGAAGCGGTGCCAGTAGTACTGGCCGCGAGCGGGGTCGTGCGTCCAGTTCGAGACCTCGGTGTCGATGAAGATGATCCGGGCGTCGCTGTAGGGCTCGTCCGTGTCCGACCAGACGTAGTAGTCGCCGTACGGCCCGTCCGGGTCCTCGCGCGAGGCCTGGAACCACGGATGGTCGGCGGAGGTGTGGTTCATGACCAGGTCGACGATCACGCGCATCCCGCGCTCGTGCGCCGCCTCGACGAAGGCGCGAAAGTCCTCGACCGTCCCGTAGTCGGGGTTGATCCCGTAGAAGTCGGCGATGTCGTAGCCGCCGTCGCGGAGGGGCGAGGGGTAGAACGGCAGCATCCAGATGCAGTCGATCCCGAGCCACTGCAGGTAGTCGAGCTTCTGCTGCAGGCCGCGGAAGTCGCCCGAGCCGTCGTCGTTGCCGTCGAAGAACGCGCGCGTGTGGATCTCGTAGAAGACGGCCGTCTTGAACCAGTTCGGGTTGGACTCGAACCAATGGACCGGGTGGGGGTGCTCGGCTTCGCTCACGCGACGCGCCCTTTGCGGCCATGTCTGGGGTCAGACCCCGGACATGGCTCGAATGGTCGATCATCCCGCGCTGAGCAGGGAGATTGCGGCGAAAGGGACATGTCTGGGGTCTGACCCCGGACATGTCCTGAAGCGAAGTGGCCGTTCACGCTGCGCCGATCTTCATCACATGCGCGCCGCCCGGGGCGAGGCCAACGTAGTTGCGCCCGATTCGCCAGCGGTAGCGCTCGCCGGTGAGCAGGTCGAGAACGGGGAACTCCTCGGGCAGCCCGAGGTGCGGCGGGACGACGACGACGTCCTCACGGGGCGTCGTCGGATCGAGGTTCGCGGCGACCGCGATGTCGGGTGCCTTGTGGTAGGCGAAGACGTAGTCGCTGTGCGTCGCGAGCAGGTGCAGGTTCGCGAAGCGCTGCAGCGCCGGCTCGGCGCGGCGGATCTCGTTCAGCCGCTGGACCAGCGGCAGCAATGGCCCGTCGAGCCGGCGCTGCTTGATCTCGTACTTCTCCGAGTCGAGGTACTCCTCGCTGCCGTGGGCGACGGGGACGTTCTCGCAGTGCTCGTAGCCGGAGTAGATCCCGTACGAGGGCGAGAGCGTCGCCGCGAGCACGAGCCGGAGCTCGAACGCGGGCCGGCCTCCCTCCTGCAGGTACTCGTGGAGGATGTCGGGCGTGTTCGCGAAGAAGTTCGGACGATAGTAGGCCGACCACTCGAGCAGCTGGTGCAGGAACTCCGTCAGCTCGGCCTTCGTGTTCTTCCAGGTGAAGTACGTGTACGACTGGCTGAAGCCGATCTTCGCGAGTGTCGTCATCATCGCCGGCCGGGTGAAGGCCTCCGCGAAGAAGACCGTGTTCGGGAACTCGGCCCGCACCTCGGCGATCAGCCACTCCCAGAACGGCACCGACTTCGTGTGCGGGTTGTCGACGCGGAAGGCGCGAACGCCGTGGCGGCACCAGTGGACGACGACGCCTTTGAGCGCCTCCCAGAGGGCGGGCCAGTCCTCGGAGTCGAAATTGACGTTGTAGATGTCCTGGTAGCGCTTGGGCGGGTTCTCGGCGTACTTCAGCGTCCCGTCGGGCCGGCGGTAGAACCAGTCGGGATGCTCGGTCAGCCAGGGGTGGTCGGGCGAGGTCTGGATCGCGAAGTCGAGCGCGATCTCGAGCCCGGCCTTCCGCGCCGCCGCTACGAGGTCGTCGAACTCCTTCAGCGTCCCCAGCTCGGGATGGATCGCGTCGTGGCCGCCCTCCGCTCCGCCGATCGCCCAGGGGCTGCCGGGGTCGCCCTTGGCCGCCTTCAGGGCGTTGTTGCGCCCCTTGCGGTTCGTGAGGCCGATCGGGTGGATCGGCGGGAGATAGACGACGTCGAAGCCGAGCTCGGCCAGGTCGGGCAGCACCTTCTTGACGCCCTTGAAGCCGCCCCAGCTGCGGGGGAAGAGCTCGTACCAGGCGCCGAACCGCGCGCGCAGGCGCTCGACGTCGGCCTCGAGCGGCTTGTCGAGCGACGTCTTGCCGTGCCGGTCCTTCGAGCCCAGCTTCGCCGCAGCGGCGCGCCACGACTCGAGCTCGCCGGGACCGAACAGCGCCTCCACCTCGGAGAGCTCGCCGGCGAGCTCGTCCTGTCCGGCCGCAAGCTTCCGGTCGAGCTCGTCGAGCAGCGTCGCGTAGCGGTCGACCCAGGCTTCGATCGTGAACTGCCAGCGTCCGAGCCCTGCCGGGCGGAAGCTGCCGGCCCAGCGGTCGTTGCCGAGCGGCTCCAGCGGGGTCTCGAGCCACCTGCGCGATCCGGCCGCGCGATAGCGCACGACCGCGCGGAGGATGTCGTGACCGTCCTTGAAGATCGTCGCCGAGACGTCGACAGAATCGCCCTCGGTCGCCTGGACGGGATACCGTCCGCAGTCGACCTGAGGGCGCACGTCCTGGATCTGGATCCGGGGCGGCGGTTGCTTGGCGGAGAGCTTGGACACGGTTCGATGACTTTCAGCGAACGACGATCTTCAAACAGGCGATGAAGCTTCAACGATCCAGCGGCGTCGTGCTGCACCCGACCTCGCTCCCGAGCGGCAGGCTCGATGCCGATGCGTACGCGTTCGTCGACTGGCTCGCCGCGGCCGGTCAGAGCTGGTGGCAGGTGCTGCCGCTCGGGCCCCCCGACGAGGTCGGCTCGCCGTACGCGTCCGCCTCCGCCTTCGCGGCCTGGGCGGGCTTCCTGGCGCGCCCGGACGCGCCGGTCGCCGCGCGGGAGCGGACCGCATTCCGGCGTGCGAACGCCTTCTGGATCGAGGACTGGGCGGAGGCCGGCGGGAGCGTCGACGACCAGGTCCGCTTCGACCGCGAGTGGTCGGCGCTGCGCACGCACGCGGCCGAGCAGGGCGTCCGCCTGATCGGAGACGTGCCGATCTACGTCGCACAAGGGAGCGTCGACCACCACACCCACGCCGACCTCTTCCTGCCTGGGCTCGTCGCCGGGGCGCCGCCCGACAGGCTCGGGCCGCTCGGCCAGCACTGGGGCAACCCGCTCTTCGACTGGGACGCCGCCGCGCGCGAGGGCTACCGCTGGTGGATCGAGCGCATGCGCCGGACGCTGGCGCTCTTCGACCTGACCCGCATCGACCACTTCCGCGGCTTCGCCGAGTTCTGGGCGATCCCGCAAGGAGCGCGCGACGCCAGGTCGGGACAATGGCTGCCGGGGCCGGGAGCCGCCGTCTTCGAGGCGGCGGAGGCCGAGCTCGGCCCGCTGCCCGTGATCGCGGAGGACCTCGGCCTGATCACGCCCGACGTGATCGCGTTGCGGAACCGCCTCGGCTTCCCCGGGATGGTCGTCCTGCTCTGGGCGTTCCAGGGCGCCGCGAGCAACCCACACCGATTCGAGAACCACCGCGAGCAGCAGGTGATCTACACGACGACGCACGACACGGACACGCTCCGCGGCCACTTCCCGCGGCGCAGGACGTGGCGGCTGATCGAGCAGGCGCTCTCGTCCCGTGCGGCGCTCGCGATGATCCCGCTGCAGGACGTGCTCGAGCTCGGCAGCGAAGCCCGGATGAACACGCCGGGGCAGCTGCACGGGAACTGGACGTGGCGGCTCGAGCCGGGGCAGCTGACGGACGAGCACGCCGCGCGGCTGCATGCCGCCACGGTCGCTGCCGGGCGGCGCTAGGGCTCGACCGGCAGGTTGCTGGCGACCGTGCGGCCGCCGGCGGCGCTCTCGTAGATGACGTCGACGACGTCATTCTGGCGGTAGGTGCCCGCCACGCCGAAGACGATCGACGTCCAGCGCCAGAAGCCGAGCTTGCCCTCCTGGCGCAGCTCCCGGGAGAAGACGAGCTCCCCGTTCTCGTGCCGGTAGTCGGCGCCCGCACGCTGTACGACACCGTTGACGTAGACCTCGGTCGGCCTCTCGACACCCGCCGGAAGCTTGACGCGGGTTCCGCTGCGCACCGCCTTGGTCACCTTCATAGAATGGCAGCCCGTGGGCCGGATCCTCGCAGTTGTCGTGCTCTGCGCGCTCGCGCTCTCCGGCGCGGCCCTCGCGGGGGAACCGGGTTTCGCACCGGTCGAGCCGGCCTCACCGAACGCCGAGCGGATCAACCAGAGCTACCTCTGGATCGCGATCTTCACCGGCGCGATCTTCGTCATCGTCCAGGGCACGCTCGTCTGGTTCATCGTCCGCTACCGCGCCGACCGCCGCCCCCGTGAGCTGGACGGCGCGCAGGTGCACGGCAACACGAACCTGGAGCTCGCCTGGACGGTCGCGCCGGTCCTGATCCTGGTCGCAATCGGTTCGTTCATCTTCTACAAGCTGCCCGGGATCGAGGACGTCCCCGCTGCCGACCGGGTCGAGGTGGCCGTCGAGGGCCACCAGTACTACTGGAACTTCATCTACCCGAACGGCGTCATCGCCGTCGACCGGCTGCGCGCGCCCGTCGGGCAGACGACGCGGCTCGAGGTGACGGCGCCGGACTATGGCGTGATCCATTCCTGGTGGATCCCGGCGCTCGGTGGCAAGTTCGACGCGATCCCCGGCAGGGTCAACGAGACGTGGTTCAGCGCGGAGGCGCCCGGGATCTACCGCGGCCAGTGCGCCGAGCTCTGCGGCGGCCTGCACGCGCTGATGACGGCGGAGGTGGAGGCGATGCCGCGCCAGCAGTTCGACGCGTGGCTCGCGCGTGAAGCCCGCGCGCAAGAAGAGGGGACGTCCGACCTCGGCGCGGAGACGTTCCGCGGTGCCTGCGGTAAGTGCCACGGGCTCGCCGGCGAGGGTGACGTCGGGCCACCGCTGGCCGGTAACCCGCTGCTCGGCGACCCGGAGGCGGTCGAGCAGGTGGTCCGGAACGGGCGCAACAAGATGCCGCCTGTCGGCAAGAGCTGGGACGAGCGCCAGATGAAGGCGCTCACCGAGTACCTGCAGGAGGAGCTCCTTGGCGGCTAACGCCGAGACACCAGTCCCCGCCTGGCAGCGCGGCCGCATCGCGGGGTGGCTCGTCACCGTGGACCACAAGCGGATCGGGATCCTCTACATCGTCACTTCGGGGGTGTTCTTCCTCGCCGGCGGCGTGATGGCGTTGCTGCTACGGACGCAGCTCTCGCAGGCGGGCAACGACTTCCTGACGCGGGACTCCTACAACGAGGTCCTGACGATGCACGGCACGACGATGGTCTTCCTCGTCGTCGTCCCGATCCTGGCCGGCTTCGCCAACTACCTCGTGCCCCTGATGATCGGCGCCCGCGACATGGCCTTCCCGCGCCTGAACGCCCTTTCCTACTGGCTCTTTGTCTTCGGCGGCGTCATTCTGCTGTTCTCGTTCTTCGCCGAAGGCGGCGCCGCCAGGTCGGGCTGGACGTCCTACCCGCCGCTCTCCGTAGGGACGATCGGCAACGGCCAGGACCTCTGGATCCTCGGGCTGCACGTGCTCACGCTCTCGTCGCTCGCGGGCGCGATCAACTTCATCGTCACGATCGTGAACATGCGGACCCAGGGGATGACCTGGACGCGGATGCCGCTCTTCATCTGGGCGGTCGGCACCTACGCCGTGCTGCTCGTGGCAGTGCTGCCGACGCTCTCGGCGGGACTGACGCTGCTGCTGCTCGACCGCCAGGCCGGCACGCACTTCTTCCTCCCGGACGGCGGCGGGAACGCCGTGCTCTACCAGCACGTGTTCTGGTTCTTCGGGCACCCCGAGGTCTACATCATGGTGCTGCCGGCCTTCGGGATGATCTCGGAGATCATCCCCGTCTTCGCGCGCAAGCCGATCTTCGGCTACAAGGCGGTCGCGTTCTCGACGGCCGGGATCGCCTTCTTCTCGATGCTCGTGTGGGCCCACCACATGTTCACGGTCGGGATGCCCGGCTTCCTGAACGCCTTCTTCATGATCTCCTCGATGGTGATCGCCGTCCCGACCGGCGTGAAGATCTTCAACTGGCTCGCGACGCTCTGGCGGGGGAACCTGCACTTCGACACGCCGATGCTGTACGCGCTCGGCTTCGTCAGCGTCTTCACGATCGGCGGCCTCTCCGGGATCTTCCTGGCCGCCTTCCCGGTCGACTGGCAGCTGCACGACACCTACTACGTCGTCGCCCACTTCCACTACGTCCTCTTCGGCGGCTCGCTGCTCGCGATCCTCGGCGGGCTCACCTACTGGTGGCCGAAGTTCTTCGGGCGGCTGCTCGACGAGCGGCTCGGCAAGATCGCCTTCTGGCTGATCTTCGTCGGCTTCAACGTCACCTTCTTCCCGCAGCACATGCTGGGATTGCTGGGGATGCCGCGGCGGATCTACACCTACGAGGACGTCGGGATGCTGGAGGACTACAACCTGACCTCGACGATCGGCTCGTACGTGATGGGGCTCGGGATCCTGATCTTCATCTGGAACGCGTTCGCCTCGCGGAAGGGGCGCCGCGCGGGGAACGACCCGTGGCTCGCCGACACGCTCGAGTGGTATACGACCTCGCCGCCGCCGGCCCACAACTTCGACGAGGTGCCGTACGTGACGAGCGCCCGACCGCTCTACGACCTGCGGCGTAAGCTGAGGGAGCGCGGTGAGATCTAGACCCGGCTTCTGGCTCCAGGCTGCGGCGCTCGGCGGCGTCGCGGGAACGGTGCTCGCCGTCGCGTCCGGGGCCGCCGGCGTCGGACACGACGTCGTCTCCGCCCTTGCGGTGCCGCCGCTCGCCGCGGTCGTGGTCGCCGCCTGGTGGGCGCACCGCAGGCTGCTCACGCCGTCGCTGCTCGCGCTCGGCCTCTTCGGCGCTGCGGCCGCACTGACGACGACCGGGATCCACGTCGTGCTCGCGTCGGCTGCGCTTGCCGCGGCCGCAGTCTCGGCCGCACTCTGCTTCCGCGGGGAGCGCGTCAGCGCCGGTCCGTGGCGCGACTACGTGACGCTGACGAAGCCGCGGATCATGTCGCTGCTGCTCGTCACCGGGGCCGCCGGGATGTTCGTCGGCGCCCAGGGCGTGCCGCCGCTCGGGCTCTTCGTCACCACGATGGTGGGCCTCGCGCTCGCGTGCGGCGGCGCCAGCGCCCTCAACCACGTGCTCGACGCCGACATCGACCGTCTGATGGGCAAGCGCACCGAGAAACGGCCGGTGGCGGCGGGTCGCGTCCCGCCCGCACACGCGCTCGAGTTCGGCCTCACGCTCTCGGCGCTCTCGTTCGTCCTCCTGGCGAGCACGGTCAACGTGCTCACGGCGACCCTCGCGCTCGTCGGCAACCTCTTCTACGTCGTGGTCTACACCCGCTGGTTGAAGCGCTCGACCCCGCAGAACATCGTCATCGGCGGCGCCGCCGGCGCGGTGCCTCCGCTGGTGGGCTATGCGGCCGCGAGCGGCGCGCTCGGACTGCCCGCGCTGTGGCTCTTCCTGATCGTCTTCCTCTGGACGCCGCCGCACTTCTGGGCGCTCGCGCTCCTGATCAAGGAGAACTACGCGGCCGCCAAGGTGCCGATGCTGCCAGTCGTGAAGGGCGATGAGGAGACGACGAAGCAGATCGTCTGGTACTCGATCGTGCTGGTCGCCTTCACACTCGCCGTCGGCTTCTGGCTCGGCCCGGTCTACTCCGCGGCCGCGGTGCTGCTCGGCGGCGTCTTCCTCGCGATGGCGTGGCACCTGCGCCGGACGCCCACGCGCCGGAACGCCGGCGTGCTCTTCCACTACTCACTCCTCTATCTGGCGCTGCTCTTCGTCGCCGCGGCCCTGGACCCGGTCCTGCTGTGAAAGAGCTGACCCCGGAGCTCGAGCGCAAGAACCTCGCCCTCGGCTGGGGGCTGTTCGGAATCGCCCTGCTCCTCTTCGCCGGCACGATCGGCATCGGGCTCCTCTACCTAGTCCTCGACTGACGATCTTCCTCGCCCAACCGGAGTCGCCTGGAGCGGGGATCCGGCTCGCGGTCAAGGACCTCTTCGACACCGCCGGGCTCGAGACGACCTACGGCTCCGCGATCTTCGCCGGACACGTTCCGACCGCGACCGCGGCGGCAGTGCGGCTGCTCGAGGACGCGGGCTACGCGAACGTCGGCAAGACGAACCTGCACGAGTTCGCGTACGGCACGACGTCCGAGAACCCGCACTTCGGCGACGTGCCGAATCCGCGCTTCCCCGGACGTGTGGCGGGCGGCTCGAGCGGCGGCTCAGCCGCCGCGGTGGCAGCAGGCCTCGCGGAGGCGGCGCTCGGTACCGACTCGGCCGGCTCGATCCGGATCCCCGCCGCGTGCTGCGGGGTCGTCGGGCACAAGCCGACCCACGGCCTCGTCTCGCTCGACGGCTGCTGGCCGCTGGCGGCGAGCTTCGACACCGCAGGCCCGATCGCCGGAGACGTCGAGAGCTGCCGGCGGATGCTCGAGGTGCTCGCGCCCGGGCTCGAGCCGGTCGAGCTCGAGTCGCTCGAGCAGCTCGAGGTCGGCGTCGCCTGGACGGAGCTCGCCGACCCGGGGGTGCGCGACCAGGTCGAGGCCGCAGTCCGCAACTTCCCACGCCGCCGTGCAGTCGAACTGCCGCTCGTGCCCGCCGACACCTACGCCGTCTTCCTGCGCGAGGTCGCCGGCGTCCACCGTGAGCTCTACGCCGAGAACGCCGATCTCTACGGGGAGGACGTGCGGGTGAAGCTGGAACGTTGCTTCGCGGTCCGCGACGCTGACGTCGAGCGCGCCGAGCGGCTGCGCCGCGAGTACCGGGAGCAGGTCGAGGCCGCGCTCGACGGGCTCGACCTCGTGCTGACGCCGACGCTGCCGATCGTGCCGCCGCCACTCGGCCGCGGCGGAACCGGTGACCTGGACGTCCGCGAGGCGCTGATCCGCTTCACGTACCCCTTCTCGTCGCTCGGCTGGCCCGCGCTCGCCCTCCCATGCGGCGAGGCCGAGGGTCTGCCCGTGTCGCTGCAGATTGCCGGCCGGGCCGGCTCGGACGCCCTCGTCCTTGCTGCCGCGCGTCTGCTGGAGCCAAGCCCGACCTAAAGCTTCACGGCGCAACGGCCGATGAAGGCCGGGATGATTGCGGTCCGTCGTCTTGTTCTGCTCGCCGTTTTCGGCGTGCTCGGGCTCGCGCTCACCGGCGTTGCCGAGGCGCGGATCGACCGTCCGGCAGTCACGCCGCAGGGCCTGAAAGCGTTCCTGCTGCGCACCGACGAGCCCGTGAAGCACGAATTCGACCGCACGCCTTCCTTCGCGTGGGTGCCTGTCCGCGGCGCGCTCCGCTACGAATTCGAGCTGGCGACCAGCAAGTTGTTCACGGAAAGCTCGATCGTCTGGTCGAACGCGAACGACGAGTTCGTTGCGCCAACGACCACTACCGCCCCCGCGACCACGACACCGACCGTGGAGACTGCGGCTGCCAAGCTGGCGAAGCTCTACGCGAACCTGCGCACGCCGACGGTGTCGATCGATCTCGCCTTGCCCTGGATCACCGGCTCACCGTACGCCCTCTACGCACACGTCCGCGCGATCACGAACAAGGGCCCCACCTCCTGGAGCGCGCCCTACGGCTTCAACATCCGCTGGTCGAGCGTCCCGAAGGACCTCAAGAGCCCGCACGCAGGACTTGTCAGCTGGTCGCCGGTCGACGGTGCGACGGCGTATCAGGTGTGGCTCTTCGGGGCGAAGTCGACCTTCATGACGACGTCGAACGTCGCCGACGCGCGCGACCTGTACACGTTCCACCGCACGAACCCGTTCTTCACGGGCTCGATCAAGTTCCGCGTCCGCGCCCAGCGCACGCTCTACGGTGAGGTCGTGTCCGGGTTGCCGGCGACGACGTGGGGGCCATGGAGCCCGATCTACACATCGGTGCAGCCGCCGCTCTCACTCGGGACGCTCGGGGATGTCGCCGCGGTCTCCGACGTCAGATCGGACGCGTCGGCCGGGCACGCGCACGCGCTCACGCCCGGCTTCGCCTTCAGCGGCGACAGCGGCGGCCCGCTCGACTTCAAGGGCGGCGCGCCAGCGGAGCTGTTCCGCGTGTACGTGGCGACGGACGAAGACTGCGTCAACATCGTCTACCGCGGCGCCATCGTGGGCAGCCCGGCGTACGCGCCTCGCACGAGCGGGCCACTCAAGCTGCCGAGGGACACCGACGCGCTCGCGTTGGCGCGCGGCGACACCCTCGAGCACGGCATCGAGGGAGACACCCTGGCGCTCGACGGCAGCGACGCGCAGACGAACGAGGAAGGGGCAGTGACGCCTGCAACCGCGGCCAGCTCGACCGCTCCTGCCGCTCCCGCCACGACGGCCGCCGCCAAAGTCGACCTGCCCGACACCGCCTGGCCCACGGGCGGCTACTACTGGACCGTCGTTCCCGTCGTCGTGGAGCCCAAGCCGACACCCACCCCGCCACTTCCAGGCGCATCGGTTCCAATCCAGTATCGCGAGACCGAGCTACCACAGGACGCGTGCCAGTCCGGCCGCGTGATGCGCTTCGGCAAGACCACTCCCCCGGTCGTCACCTCCTCCAGCCGTCCCTTTGCAAGCGGCCTCTCCCCCAAGGGCCGGCTCACCTCGGCCGTACGCACGACTCCTTCGTTCTACGGCACGCCGCTCGTTGCGTGGCAGCCCGTCCTCGGCGCTCAGGAGTACGAGATCCAGTGGAGCAAGTCCGCCAATCCGTGGCGGCCGCTCGGCTCGTTGGTGACCGGGGCCACGTCGTCGCTGCTCCCGCTCGAGCCCGGCAGCTGGTACTACCGCGTGCGCGGCTACAACCACTCGTTCCTCAAGCGCCCCGAGATGGCGTGGTCGACGCCGACGGCACTGAAGGTCTCGAAGCCCACGTTCTCGGTCGTCAAGGGTGGTCGTTAGGCTCCCCGAGTGGAGCCCGACGACGACCTCGCGTTCGCGCTCTCTCTCGCCGACGACGCCGACACGATCGCGATGGCGCGCTTCCGGGCCGCCGACCTCCATGTGGAGACGAAGCCGGACCTGACGCCGGTGTCCGAGGCCGACCGACTCGTCGAGTCGACGCTGCGAGGCCGGATCGCGCAAGAACGTCCGGGCGAGGCCGTGCTCGGCGAGGAGGAGGGCGGCGAAGACACGAGCGGCTGGATCCTCGATCCGATCGACGGCACCCGCAACTACACCCGCGGCATCCCCGTCTGGGCGACGCTGATCGCCTACGCCGAACGGATCGCGGTCGTCTCCGCGCCGGCGCTCGGCCGTCGCTGGTGGGCCGAACGCGGCTCGGGCGCGTTCGCCGACGGCGAGCCGATCCACGTCTCGGGAGTCGGGAGGCTCGAGGACGCGACCGTTCTCTACGGGCTCGAGCGGCCGCCGCCCGCGCGGGCGTACGACGCCTGGCACATCCGCGGCTTCGGCGATTTCTGGGCCCACATGCTCGTCGCGGAGGGCGCAGCCGACGCCGCCTTCGACGCGTCCGGCCTGAAGATCTGGGACTGGGCGCCGATGAAGATCCTGGTCGAGGAGGCCGGCGGCCGCTACGAGGACTCGGTCTCCTGGAACGGCGTCCTCGACGTCAGCGCGTTGCGTTAGCGGCTCTCACCGCCGCCTCGTAGATCGGGTCGCGGCCGAAGACGTCGAGCTCCGCGGAGAGCAGGTCGCTGGCATCGAGCGCGGGACCGCGCGGAGGCGGCACCGGCTCGCCGTCGACTGCGACCCGCTCCAGCTGCGCTGCGGGCCGGTGCGAGAGCTTGACGTCGCGCTTGAGGCGCGACCGGAGCCAGCCGGCGAGCAGGAGCGCGTCGGCCTTCGGCCCCGTCACGGAAACCCGCTCCACCGCCTTGCGCTCGGGCCAGAGCGACACGAGCCGGCCGCGCCAGGCGAGACTTCTCCCCCAGGCGATGTCCGAGACGGCGATCCGGTCGAAGAGCGCGGCGAGCTGGGTATAGGCGCGCGGGAGGCCTCGCCACTCGGAGGAGTCGACGACGAGCCGGTCGCAGACGTCGACGAGCTGCTCGAGCTCCGGCTTCCCCCACGGCGGCAGCCCACGCCAGCGGCAGAAGGTCGGGAGGTCGGTGATCAGGAGCGGCTGGACGATCGAGCCGGGGACGCGTGTGCG
The DNA here is from genome assembly GCA_963705515.1 of uncultured Gaiellaceae bacterium. Classification (GTDB taxonomy): domain Bacteria; phylum Actinomycetota; class Thermoleophilia; order Gaiellales; family Gaiellaceae; genus Gaiellasilicea. The sequence continues at coordinate 100,290 of CAVPJV010000001.1, read as the reverse complement.
CGTGCCGCCGAGCCGCAGCTTGATCACCTCCGAGCAGACCTCGCGCTCCGATCCCGGGATGGTGAAGCACTTCAGCTCGACGTCGACGCCGATCCCGTCCGCCTTGCGGGCATCGGGGAAGAGCAGGATCGTCCGCGACGGGTGGAGCTCCTCGAGGCCCGCCAGCGTCCGTCGGGCGGCGGCGGCCCACTGCGGCGGCGCCCAGGCGACGTGCGTCATCACGCTCGTGCGCGTGCCCTCGGCGTGGTGTACGCGCAGCTCGGCCAGGCGCTTCTCGACCTGGGCGACGACGCCGGCCACGTCAGTGCCGACGCCAGGAGCGGCCGTCCCGGTGGATCAGATCGTCCGCGCTCGGGGGGCCCCAGGCGCCGGCCGGATAGTTGGGGAAGTTCGGGCGGTCCCGCTTCCACGCCGCCACGATCGCGTCGACGAGCGCCCACTGCTCGTCGACCTCGTCGGCGCGCGTGAAGAGGGTGGCGTCGCCGAGCATCGCATCCAGGATCAGGCGCTCGTACGCCTCGGGCAGGCTCGTGCGGAAGGCGCCGCCGTAGAGGAAGTCCATGTGCACGGTGCGGATGTTCATCCCCGCGCCGGGCACCTTCGCGCCGATCGCCAGCGAGACGCCCTCATCGGGCTGGACGTGGATCAGGAGCACGTTCGGCCGCAGCCCCTCCCCCGCGATCTCCGCGAACGGCGGATGCGGCGCGCGCTGGAACTGGATCGCGATCGTCGTCTCGCGGCGCGGCAGCCGCTTGCCGGCGCGGATGTAGAAGGGCGTGTCGGCCCAGCGCCAGTTGTCGACATAGAGCTTGGCGGCGACGTAGGTCTCGGTGGTGGAGTCGCTCGCGACCCCCGGCTCCTCGCGGTAGCCGGGCACCACCTCGCCCTCGATGAAGCCGCGCCCGTACTGGCCGCGGACGACCGACTTCGGCCCCGGCGTGTGCAGCGAGCGGAGCACCTTGACCTTCTCGTTCCGGACCGAGTCGGCCGTGAAGTCGATCGGCGGCTCCATCGCGGTCAGCGCGACGAGTTGGAGCAGGTGGTTCTGGACGACGTCGCGAATCGCGCCGGCCCGCTCGTAGAAGGCCGCCCGCCCTTCGATCCCGATCGACTCGCCGACCGTGATCTGGATGTGGTCGATGAACTGGCGATTCCAGATCGGCTCGAAGATGCCGTTCGCGAACCGCAGCGCGAGCATGTTCTGCACCGTCTCCTTGCCGAGGTAGTGGTCGATCCGGAAGATCTCCTCCTCGTTGAAGTGCTGCTGGAGGATCTCGTTCAGGCGGCGCGCCGAGTCCCGGTCGTGGCCGAACGGCTTCTCGACGATCAGCCGGATCCAGCCCGACGTGCTCCGCCGCTCGCCGATCTTGTTGACGATCGTCTCGAACGCGGCCGGCGGGACGGCGAGGTAGTAGAGCCGGTTGCCCGAGCAGGCGCGCTGCTCGTCGAGGTCCCGAAGCGCATCGACGACCTGGTCCTCCCCTTCGTCCTCGGCGAAGTCGGTGGCGACGTAGCGCATGCCGTCGGCCAGCTCGCGCCAGACCTGCGCGTCGAACTCGTCGCGGGCGTGCTCGCGCACCGCTCTCTTCATCTCCGCGATCCACTCCTTGGTCGACTGCTCGGTGCGGGCGACGCCGACGACGCCGAAGCGCTCCGGCAGCAAGCGGCGGAGGGCGAGCGCGTAGAGGGCGGGGAAGATCTTCCGCCGCGTCAGGTCGCCGGTCGCGCCGAAGATGACGATTGCGCACGGGTCCGGGCTGCGCCGGAGCCGCAGGCCCTCGAGGAGCGGATTGCCGTCGTCGCTCGAGCTCACCGCGGCCCGGGCGCCTTCTTCGCCGCCTTGGCGGCCCTGACCGCGTGACCGCCGAACTGGTTCCGCAGCGCAGCCTGCACCTTGGCCGAGAAGTCGATCTCGCGACGCGAGGCGAAGCGGGCGAAGAGCGCGGCGCTGATCGCCGGCACCGGCACGTTCTCGTTGATCGCCTCGTTGATCGTCCAGCGCCCCTCGCCTGAGTCCTCGACGTACGGAGCGATGTCGTCGAGGTGGTCGCCGTGCTGCTCCATCGCCGCGTGCAGCAGCTCGAGCAGCCAGGAGCGGACGACGGAGCCGTAGCGCCAGATCCCGGCGATCTCGGCCAGGTCGAGGTCGAACTCGGAGTGGTACATCAGCTCAAAGCCTTCGGCGTAAGCCTGCATCAGGCCGTACTCGATCCCGTTGTGGACCATCTTCACGAAGTGGCCCGCGCCTGCGGCGCCCACATGCGCCCAGCCCGCCTCGGGCGCCAGGCCGTCGAACACGGGCGCGAGCCGCTTCACCGGCGCCTTGTCGCCGCCCGCCATCAGGCAGAAGCCGACCTCGAGCCCCCAGATCCCCCCGGAGACACCGACGTCGACGAAGGCGATCTTCCGCTTGCGCGCCTCCTTGTAGCGGCGCTGCGAGTCGCGGAAGTTCGAGTTGCCGCCGTCGACGATCGTGTCGCCCGGCTCGAGGATGTCGAGCAGCTTCTGGAACGTGTCCTCGGTGATCTTCCCGGCCGGCACCATGATCCAGACGTGCCGCGGCGTGTCGAGCTGCTTCGCCAGCGCGCGCAGGGTCTTGGCTGTCGAGGCGACGTTCGGGTCGAACGTCTTCATCTCGATCCCGTGCTGCTCGAGGCGCTTCGTCATCCCCGAGCCCATCCGCCCGAGGCCCACCATTCCTAGCTGCATGTCAGATGTCCTCCAGTCGGATGCGTACGACGCGCCGTCCGCGCTCCGCGAGCGCGGCGAAGTCGCCCGCGGCCTGCGAACGGACCAGGCGCCCGAACCCGAACTCGCGGCCCGGGATCGGCAGCTCGTCGCCGGTCTCGTCGACGACCTGGACGAAGAGCCCGGTGCTCGGGCCGCCCTTGTGCAGCTGGCCGGTCGAGTGCAGGTAGCGCGGGCCGAGACCCTTCGTGACGACGCAGCCGGTCTTGTGCGCGCGCTCGACGAGCGGCGCCAGCTCGTCCTCGCGGGCAGGGTCGATGAACGCCTGGATGCAGACGTAGTCGCGGCCCGCCTGCGCCTGCGCGAGGAGCTCGTCGACCGAGCCGCGGGGCTCGAGGTCCGGCTCGCCCGCGGCCAGCACCTCGTTTGTCTTGTCCTTTGCGGCCTGGACGTCGGGCTGGTCGAACGGGTTGATCCCGAGCACGTGCCCCGCGACCGCAGTCGCGAACTCCCAGCGGTAGAGCTCGCCGGCGAGATCGTAGGGCGTGACGAGATCGAGCTCGGTGCGCTGCCGGTCCGGCCCGTCGGGCGGCTCGCCCGGCGCGGGCACGAGCCCCTTCCCCTGCTTTCCCGTCGACTCCGCGAGGAGCTGCTCGGCCCAGAGGCCGAACCCGGTCGGCGACTCGTCGATGCAGACCTTGTCCCGCCCCTCGTTCCAGCCTTCGCCGAGCTGGAGGCCGAGCTCGAGGCCGGGGTTGCCGTCCTCCTCCTGGCAGGCGACCGTCATCGTCGCGGCCACCTCCAGGAAGTGCGCGAGGTCGACGCCCATCAGCGCCGCCGGCACGATCCCGAACATCGAGAGGGCCGAGTAGCGGCCGCCGATCTGCGGCTCGCCCGCGAAGACGGCCCGGAAGCCGCGCGCATGCGCGAGGTCGTCGAGCTCGGAGCCGGGGTCGGTGATCGCGGCGAACTGCGCCCCGCGGCCGCCGGTCCGCTCCCAGAAGTACTCGAGGTGAGAGCGTGTCTCGATCGTCGAGCCCGACTTCGAGGAGGCGAGGAAGAGCGTCTGCTCGAGGTCGACGCTCCGCTCCAGCCGGCGGATCGCCTCGGGGTGCGTCGTGTCGAGGACGTGGAACGACTCGACGTTGAACGTCCGCCGCAGCACCTCCGGGGCGAGCGACGAGCCGCCCATGCCGAGCAGGACGCAGTCGTGGAACTGCTCGGTCGCGGCCTCCGCAAAGGCGTTCAGCTCGTCGACGTGGACGCGGGTCCGCGGGACGACGTCGAGCCAGCCGAGCCAGCCGTCCTCGCCCGAGTCGGTCCAGAGCGACGCGTCGTAGGCCCAGATCCGCTCGACGATCGAGGCAGGAGTCACGCCGCGGCGAGCTGTTCCCGCTTCGCCCGGATCCCGTCGAGCAGATCCTCGAACGAGTCGGCGAACTTCTGCACGCCCTCGGCCTCGAGCGTCGCGACGACGTCGTCGTAGTCGACCCCGACCTCGGCCAGGCGCTCGAGCAGCGTGTGCGCCTCGGCGACACCTTCGATGAGCGTGACGGCGACCTTGCCGTGATCCTGGAAGGCGACGATCGTCTCCGCCGGCATCGTGTTCACGGTCTCGGGCCCGATCAGCTCCTCGACGTACATCACGTCGCGGTAGTCGGGGTTCTTGGTCGACGTCGAGGCCCAGAGGCAGCGCTGCGACTTCGCGCCCTTGCCTGCGAGGAACTCCCAGCGCGGGCCGGCGAATGCCTCCTGCCAGTGGCGGTACGCGAGCTTCGCGTTCGCGATCGCGAGCTTCCCCTTCAGCCGCGTCGCCTGGCCGCCGAGCTCGTCGAGCCGCCGGTCCGCCTCGGTGTCGACGCGCGAGACGAAGAAGCTCGCGACCGACCGGACGTTCGTCGGGTCACCGCCGCCGGCGACGAGCCGCTCGAGCCCCCGGAGGTAGGCCTCGACGACCGCCGCGTAGCGCTCGAGCGAGAAGATCAGCGTCACGTTGATCGACTTCCCCTTCGCGATGCAGTCCTCGATCGCGGCGAGCCCGGGCACCGTCGCCGGGATCTTCACGAACAGGTTCGGCTTCTCGACCTCGCCGTGCAGCCGCATCGCCTGCTCGAACGTGGCCTCGCGGTCGTACGCGAGCGTGGGATCGACCTCGAGCGAGACGTAGCCGTCGACGCCATCGGTCTGATCCCAGACCGGCTTCATCAGATCGCAGGCGCGGCGGATGTCCTCCATCGCCAGCTGGAGGAAGATCTCGGTCGGGTCGTCCTCGGTCTTCAGCAGCTCGCCGAGCTGCTCGTCGTACCAGTCGCCGGTGGAGAGCGCCTTCTGGAAGATCGTCGGGTTCGAGGTGACGCCGACGACGGAGTCCTCCTTCATCAGCCGGGCGAGCTCACCCGTCTCGAGCATCTCGCGCGAGACCGAGTCGATCCACGGGCTGACGCCCGCTTCGAAGAGCTCATGCAGTCGTGACGTGGCCATGTTTCATCTCCTTCTCCATCGCTGCAACCTTCTTCAGCCGCTCCACGTAGCGCTCGCCGCCGTCGAAGCGCGCACCGAGGAAGGCGCGCGCGAGGTCGACCGCGAGCTCGGCGCCGATCACCTCGGAGCCGAGGCAGAGCACGTTCATGTCGTCGTGCTCGACGCCCTGATGGGCGGAGTAGACGTCGTGGCAGATCGCGGCCCGGATCCCGGCCATCTTGCAGGCGGCGACGGAGGCGCCGACGCCCGAGCCGCAGACGAGGATGCCGCGCTCGGCGTCGCCGGCGAGGATCGCCTCGCCCAGCTCGCGCGCCTTGTCCGGGTAGTCGATGCGCTTGGCGTCGTTGTCGGTGCCGAGGTCGACCGTGTCGTGGCCGAGAGCGTCGAGCTCCTCCAGGATGCGCTCGCGCAGCTTGACGCCGCGGTGGTCGAACGCGACCGCGACTCTCACGTCCCTGGCCGCCTTTCGCTCCCGCCCGGCAAAGCCGGGCTCCGCGAAAGGCTGACGACGGAAGTGAGCAAGCTCATCCCGCGACCCGCTCGAGCAGTGCGGTCGCTCTGATCGCGACGTTCTCGGGCGTGAAGCCGAGGTTCCTCAGCACCTCGTCGCCGGGCGCCGACGCGCCGAAGCGGTCGATCGCCACCGAGGCGCCGGCGTCGCCGATCCAACGCTCCCAGCCGTGCGGGATCCCCGCCTCGACCGACAGCCGCGCGGCGACGTCGGGCGGGATCACGTCGTCGCGGTAGTCCTGCGGCTGCTCGGCGAAGAGCTCCCAGCACGGCATCGAGACGACGCGCACGTTCGCGTCGATCGTCTGCGCCGCCTCGTAGGCCAGCCCGAGCTCGGAGCCGGTCGCGAGCAGGAGCAGGTCCGGGGTGCCGTCGCCAGATTGCCAGAGCGTGTAGGCGCCTCGAAGCACGCCCTCGGCCGGGGCAACCTCGGTGCGGTCGAGCGTCTCCAGCTTCTGGCGCGAGAGCGCGAGCGCGACCGGGCCGCCTTCGCGCTCCATCGCGATCCGCCACGCCATCGACGTCTCGTTCGCGTCGCCGGGGCGCACGTACCAGAGGTTCGGGATCGCCCGGAGCGCCATGTGGTGCTCGACGGGCTGATGGGTCGGCCCGTCCTCGCCGACGCCGACCGAGTCGTGCGTCCACACCCAGAGCGACTGCATGTGCCCGAGCGCCGAGAGCCGAACGGCGGGCCGCATGTAGTCGGAGAAGATCAGGAAGGTGGAGCCGTAGGGCTTCAGCATCCCGTCGGTCAGCCCGATCCCGTTCACGATCGAGCCCATCGCGTGCTCGCGGATGCCGAAGGGGATGTTGCGGCCGGCGTGCGTCTTCGAGAAGACGCCGGCGCCCTCGAACTCCGTCTTCGTCGACTCGACGAGATCGGCAGCGCCGCCCACCATCGTCGGCGTGAACGGCTTCAGCGCCTGCATCACCTTCTTGCCGGCATCGCGGCTCGCGACCTCCTCGCCGGCCGGGAACTCCGGCAGCGCTTCGATCCAGCCCGGCCGAGGCTTGCCGGTCCGGTCGGCGTCCCATTCCTCCTTCAGCCCCGGGAACGCCTCCGCCCAGCGCTCGAACCGCTGCTTCCACTCCTGCTCCCATTCGATCCCCTGCGGGCGCATGTCCATGTGCTCGTAGACCTCGTCGGGGACGTCGAAATGCCTGTCGGGATCGAGCCCGAGCGCCTTCTTCGCCGCCGCAACCTCCTCCTCGCCGAGCGGCGCACCGTGCGACTTCGCGGTGTCGACCGCCTTCGGCGCCCCGTAGGCGATGTGGCTGCGGACGATGATCAGCGACGGCGCGTCGACGACGGCCTGCGCAGCCCGCGTCGCGCGCTCGATCGCGTCGACGTCCTCCGAGTCGGCGATCGACTGGACGTGCCAGCCCTGCGCCTCGAAGCGCTTCGCCTTGTCCTCGGTCGTGAAGGTGAGCGCGGTGGTGCCGTCGATCGTGATGTGGTTGTCGTCGTAGAAGTAGACGAGCCGGCCGAGGCCGAGGTGGCCTGCAATCGACGCCGCCTCGTAGGAGAGGCCTTCCATCAGATCGCCGTCCGAGCAGATCGCGTAGACGTAGCGGTCGACGAGCTCGTGGTGGGGCCGGTTGTAGCGCTCGGCGAGGAAGCGGTCGGCGATCGCGAAGCCGACGCCGTTCGCGAAGCCCTGCCCGAGCGGGCCGGTGGTCGTCTCGACGCCCTCGGTGACGAAGTGCTCCGGGTGGCCCGGTGTCCTCGACTCCCACTGGCGGAAGCGCTTCAGCTCCTCGAGCGAGAGGTTGTAGCCGGTCAGGTGGAGGACGGCGTACTGGAGGATGCAGGCGTGGCCGGCGGAGAGGATGAAGCGGTCGCGGTTCGCCCAGTTCGGATTGGCCGGGTTATGCCGCAGCACCCGCCGGTAGAGCACGTACGCGAGCGGCGCCAGCGCCATCGCGGTTCCGGGATGCCCCGCGTTCGCCTTCTGCACCGCATCCATCGCGAGGGCACGGATCGTGTCGATCGAGCGCTTCTGGACTTGAGCGTCACTCACGGCCCGAACGATAGGCCTTTGTGCCCCGCCCGCGCACTCGCTACCGGATCTCGACGGGAAGGTCGACGGTGAAGCTCGTAACCTCGCCCGGTGCACTGCGGACGGCGACGGTGCCGCCGTGCGCGTCGACGATCGCCTTCACGATCGCGAGGCCGAGGCCTGTCCCCGGGATCCGCGCCTCTGAGGCGCCCGCGCCGCGGTAGAAGCGCTTGAAGAGGTGCTCGTGTTCCTCCGGCGGAATGCCCGAGCCCGAGTCGGCGACCTCGAGCCGGGCCGTGCCGTCGGCTGCGGTGACGCGCACGGCGACGCGGCCGCCGCCCGGCGTGAACTTGATCGCATTCCCGACCAGGTGGTGCAGGAGCTGCGTCAGCCGGCGCTGGTCGCCGTCGAGGACGACAGAGTGCGGAGCGTCGAGCTCGAGCGCGACCCGCTTCTCCGTCGCCTCACGCGTAGCCATCTCTACCGCCGCGCGCGCCAGGTCGGCCAGGTCGACGTCCGCAGTGTCGAGCTCGAGCCGGCCCTCGCCGGCGCGGCCGACCAGGAGGAGGTCGTCGACGAGCGCCTGCAGGTGCTGCGCGTTCCAGTCGATGACGTCGAGGAAGCGGCGCTGCTCGGAGGTGACCTCGCCGGCGGCGCCCTCGCGGACGAGCTCTGTGAAGCCGAGGATGCTCGTCAGCGGCGTCCCCAGCTCCTGCGAGACGGTGGCGAGAAGCTGCTCCTTGGCCTCCTCGGCGGCACGCTCCGTCGTCGTCTCGCGGAGCAGGAAGATCCGGCCGATCACTGCGCTGTCCGGCCCGCGCACCGCCGCCGTGTAGCCGTGGAAGGAGCGTCGAAGCGTCGGCACGTCGAAGTCGTCCTCGACGATCGCCTCGGGATCGACTGCGAGGAGCGCCAGAGCGGGCAGATAGGAGTCCGCGTCCGGCGTCAGCTCCACCAGCGCTGCGAGCCGCTCCCAGATCGTCCCGCCCGGCGGCAGCGCGAGCTCGCGCCAGTAGGCATCCATCCGGTCGTTCGTGAACACGAGCTGTCCCCCGAGGTCGATCATCGCGATCCCGTCGACCGCCGCGTCGAGCACCGCCTCGAGCTCCGATCCCAGGCGGCCGCTCTCGTCGAGGCTCGCTTCGAGCGCGGCCGCCACAACATTGAAGTCCCGCGTGAGCGTGGCCGCCTCGTCCGCGCCGGTGCGCTCCACGGCGCGCGCGGCCTGGTCGCCCTCGCGTAGGCGCCGTGCAGCGCCGGCCACGTCCTCGACAGGGAGGATCGTGGAGCGGACGAGGTAGCCGGCGAAGAGGAAGACCAGCAGCACCGAGATCACGAGGCCGCCCAGCCCGAGTTCGGCGACGAAGACAGCGCCGATCGAGGCGGCGAGCAGGAGGCTGGCGAGGAGGATCCTGCCGCGGAGCGTCTGGAGCGCACGCATCGGCGCCATTCTTCCCTGGGCATCGGCCGCTCGACGCCTACCCTTAGGGAATGGCAGTCCTGATCGCGTCCGCGCTCCGCAAGGAGCTCTCCGGAGAGCCGCTCTTCGACGGCGTCTCGTTCAAGGTCGAGCGGCGAGACCGGCTCGCGCTCGCCGGCCCGAACGGCGCCGGCAAGACGACGCTGCTGCGCGCGCTGATCGGCGAGACCGAGCTCGCGGGAGGCGAGCTCGCCTGGGAGAAGGGCGCCCGAGTCGCGCTGCACGACCAGCGGCCGCCGCGGCTCGCCGGCTTCACGCTCCGCGAGTACGCGCTTTCGGGCGCCTCGGACCTCGTCGAGACCGAGCGCGAGCTGCGCCGGCTGGAGGAGGCGATGGCCGGCGGCGACCACGCACCGGAGACGCTGCGGCGCTACGGCGAGGCGCAGGCCCGGCTCGAGCACGCGGGCGGCTACGGCTGGCGCGACCACGCCACCTCGGTCCTGCGCGGGCTCGGCTTCGCCGACGCCGACCTCGACCGCGGGCTCGAGACCTTCTCCGGCGGAGAGCTCACTCGCGCCTCGCTCGCACGCGCTCTCTCCGGCGGTCCCGACCTGCTGCTCCTCGACGAGCCGACCAACCATCTCGACATGGAATCGATGGAGTGGCTCGAGCAGGAGCTCTCGACGATCGACGCCGCCGTCATCCTCGTCGCGCACGACCGCTGGTTCCTCGAATCGGTCGGCACCGCCGTGCTCGAGCTCGAGGGCGGCCGCTCGACCTACTTCCCCGGCAAGTGGCACGTCTGGCGCCAGGAGAAGGCCGCCCGGCTCGCCAACCAGGCGAAGTGGGCCGAGCGTCAGGCCGAGGACATCGCCCGGCTCGAGCGCTTCGTTTCGCGCTTCCGCTACGGGACGAAGTCGCGGCAGGCGCAGGCGAAGCTGAAGCAGATCGCCCGGATCGAGGCCGAACGTGTCGACGCCCCCCGCGCCGGCCGTCGCACGCTCGGCTTCGAGTTCCTCAAGCCCGTGCGCAGCGGGCGAATGGTCGTCGAGGCGGAGGGATTCGACCTCGCGGCGGGCTCGAAGCCGCTGCTCGAGGACGCCGAGCTCGTGCTCGAGCGGGGCGAGCACGTCGCACTGATCGGCCCGAACGGCTCGGGCAAGTCGACGCTGCTGGAGGCGATCGTCGGCGGCCGGCTCGGCCGGATCGGGCACGGCGTCGAGATCGCCTACTTCTCGCAGCACGAGGTCGAGCTGGACGAGCGCGGCAGCGTGCTCGAGTGCGCGATGGGCGCCACCGGGCTGCAGCGCTCCCAGGCGCAGGCGCTGCTCGGCCGCTTCCTCTTCTCCGGCTGGGACGACCACGACAAGCCCGTCGTTGCGCTCTCGGGCGGAGAGCGCCGGCGGCTTGCGCTCGCGCTCGTCGTCGCGTCCGGCGCGAACTTCCTCGTCCTCGACGAGCCGACCAACCACCTCGACCTCGAGAGCCGCGAGGCGCTCGAGGCCGCGCTCGAGGCGTTTCCCGGCACCGTCCTGCTCGTCTCGCACGACCGCGCGGTGCTCGACGCCGTCGCGGAGCGGATCGTCGCCGTCGAGAACGGCCGCCTGCGCTCCTACGACGGCGGCTGGGCCGACTACGTCCGCATTCGCGGCGACGAGAGCGCGCCGCCGCCCGCACCGCCGAAGGAGCGTAAGGAGAAGCCGCGGCAGGAAAAGGCGAGAGCTCGTCCCAGCGAGCTCGAGGAGATCGAGGCCTCGATCCAGGCACGCGAGACGGAGCTCGCGGAGCTGGAGCGGCAGCTGGCGGACGACTGGGGGAACGCCGAGACGCTGGCGGCGCACACGGCCGCCCGCGAGGAGCTGCAGCGCCTGCTCGAGCGCTGGGAACAGTTGTTCGAGGCCGCGCAGGCCTGACCTTTGTGTCTGATAGACACAAAGTCGGTGTGACGGGCCGCTGTCCGGCGGCGTAGACACGGTGTGCAGGCGATGACACTTCCGGCCCGCAGACAACCGGCCTGGTCGGCGTCTTTCGCCGCGACCGCAGAGGAGCACCTCGACGACGTGTACGCCTATCTCGTCTACCTGACCCGCGACCGCTCGCTCGCCGAGGACCTGACCGCCGACACGTTCGAGAAGGCGCTCAAGCACTGGCGCCGTTTCGACGCCAACCGCGGCAGTGCCCGAAGCTGGCTCTGCCAGATCGCCCGCACGACCGCGCTCGACTGGTTCCGGGCGGAGGAGCGCCGCCACCGGCGCGAGCAGCGGGCGGCCGTGCCGGACCGGCTCGACGCCGGCTTCGTCGAGGGCCTCTCGCCCGAGCTGGAGTCGGCGCTGCGCGAGCTGAGTGCCGCCGAGCGCGAGGTGATCGCGCTGCGGGTGCTGCTCGAACTGGACAACGAGGACGCGGCGCGCGTGCTCGGGGTCAGCCCCACCGCGGTCTCGACCCGGCTGTCGAGAGCCCTGAAGAAGCTCGAGGAGAAGGTGAGCATCCATGTCTGAGCCGCTGCTCTACGAGATCCGCGCGACGAAGCCCGAGGCGCCGTCCGCACTGCGCGAGCGCGTGCGCGCGCTGGCCGTCCAGGAGCCCGTGCGCGAGCCCTTTCTCGACCGGATTCGCTTCACCTGGGGCTGGCGGCGGCTCGTGCTCGCCGTGCCGGCGACGGTCGTCGTCGCGCTCGTCGCGGCGGGTGTAGTCGGGCTGTCGCGCGACGGCGCCGGCCGCGATCGGGCCGCGTCCGCCGGCTCGGCCACCGAGCTGCAGACCTTCTCTGCCGCGACGGCCCCGTCCGACGCCGGGGCGCCGCTGTCGCGCGCCGCCGCACCGGCCGCGAAGGATGCGGCGACCGGCTCGACGATCGCGCCGGCACCCGGACAGCTCCAGCGCTTCGAGGCGGAGCTCGGTCTCCGCGTCGACGACGTCGACGCGCTCTCGGACGCGACCAAGCAGGCACAGCAGATCGCGCACGACCACGGCGGCACCGTTGCCTCGCTCCAGTACGACGCTCCGTCGGCGGGCGTGGGCACCGCCCAGATCACGCTGCGCATCCCGACCGCGCAGGTCGAGAGCGCACTCGCCGAGCTGTCGCAGCTCGGGACGATCGTCGGCCAGCGCTACGGGATCCAGGATCTGCAGCAGCAGGCGGACAGCCTCCAGACCCAGATCGAGCAGACGCAGCGCAGGATCGCGCAGATCCTGACGCAGCTGGAGAGCGCGACCCTCTCGAACGAGAACCGCGTCGTGCTCCAGTCGCGGCTGAACGCGGCCCGGCTGAAGCTGACCGGTCTCCGCGAGTCGCTGAGGAGCACGCGCGCCGAAGCCGCGACCTCGACTGTCAACGTCACCCTCACGACCGAGGAGATCGAGGCGGTTCCGGTCGGCGGCAGCCGTCTGGACGGGATCAAGGACGTGCTCGCCTGGGAGGCGATCGCCGTCCTCTACGCGCTCGTCGTCGCCGGGCCGTTCATCGTGCTCGGCGTGCTCGTCTGGCTTGCGCTGCGGCTCCGGCGGCGCCAGGTCGAGACGCGGCTGCTCGAGCAGAACTAGGTCGACGGCAGCGGGAGCTCGGCCCGCACCGTCGTGCCCCGGCCCGGCTCGCTCGAGACGCGGAACCGCCCTCCGAGCGCCTCGACCCGGTCCGACAACCCCCGCAGGCCGGATCCCTTGTCGGCGTCGGCGCCGCCGATGCCGTCGTCGGAGACCTCGACCACCAGCAGGCCGTCGTCACGAGCGAGGTCGACCCGCGCCCGGCTCGCCGAGGCGTACTTGGCGACGTTCGCGAGCGACTCCGACACGACGTAGAACGCAGCGGCCTCGATCGACTCGGAGAGCCGCGCCGACGGCAGGCCGTTCACCTCCACCTCCACCGGCAGCGGCGCGCGCGCGGCGAGCGCCTCCACGGCCGGCGTGAGACCGTGATCGGTGAGAATCGCCGGATGGATCCCGCGGGCGAGCTCGCGGAGCTCTTCGAGCCCGAGCGCCAGCTCGTCGCACGCCTCTGCGATCAGGTCCGCGGCGACCGCAGGATCCTCGGACAAACGCGACTCGGCGATGCGGAGGCTGAGCGCGAGCGTGACGAGGCGCTGCTGCGCGCCGTCGTGGAGGTTGCGCTCGAGCCGCCGCCGCTCGGCGTCGCCGGCCTGGACGATGCGCGCGCGCGACGCCCTCAGCTCCTCACGGGCCTCGGCGTTCGCGAGCGCGACGGCGACGAGGCTCGTGAACTTCTCGAGCCGCTCCTCGACGCCGGGTGGAAAGGAGCCGAGGTCGCCGCCGTTCGAGATCGAAGTGGCGCCCCAGAGCCGCCCCGAGACCACGATCGGGGCGGCCACTCCGGAGTTCACTTTGGCGGCGAGCATGCGCTCGCGGAGGTCGGACGGCTCCGCCTCCAGGTCGATCCGCGCCGTTCGGCCCGTCTGCGCGACGCGCGCGATCGCGCCGCCCTCGAACGGCAGCGGCACGCCGAGTGGAACGTCGAACTCCCCGACCCGTTGCCAGGCGCCGACGATCACCGCCCCGTCCAGAGCGTCGACATAGCGCACGATCGCGCCGGCGTCCGCGTCGAACAGCCGACCGATCTCCTCCGAAACGAGGTTGAAGAGCCGCTCCGGCTGCTCCTCGGTCGCGACGGCCACGGCGACGCGGCTGAGAGCCGCCTGCTCCTCGGCCAGGGTCGCGAGCTCCTCGCGGGCCTGCGCGTTCCCGATCGCGACGGCGACGAGCCCGGCGAACTGCCCGAGGCGCTCCTCGGTATTCGGCGCGAGCTGCAGATCGCGCGTGACGGAGACGACGAGAGCGCCCCAGATCTCGCCGGAGACGACGACCGGCGCCGCGACGAGCGACGTCACGCCGAGCGCGACCAGCCGCTCGTGGAGCTCCCGAGGGACGCCGGGATCGTCGGTCGCCAGCCGCGCCGGCGCGCCCGTTCGTGCGACCCGGTCGATGGCGCTGCCGCGAGCGATCACGACGACCGTGCCGTTGCCCGGAATCTTGACGCCCGGCTCGCTCCACGTGCCGAAGATGACACCCTCCCCCGGCCGGGGCCCGAAGCACACGAGGTTCGCGGCGTCCGCGCCGAGCAGGCGAGCGACTTCTTCGGTGACGACGTCGAAGATGCGCTCGGCCGTCGACTCCGTGGCGACCGTCACCGCAACGCGCCGCAGGGCAGCCTGCTCCTCGACCAGCATGCCGAGGTCGACCTCGTGCTGCCGTGCCCGGACCCTCTGCTCGTCCGGCCGCTCGCTCATGGAGCGTCCAAGGCCGCGACAACGGCCTCGGCGACCACTTTCAGCGGCTTGCCCGAGACCTGGCTCGCCTTGCGTAACCGCGCGAACGCATCCTGCTCCGAGAGTCCCTCCTTGGCCATCAGCAACCCTTTCGCACGCTCGATCGCCTTGCGCGCAGCGAGCGCGTCCGCAAGCGACTCCGCCTCCTCGCGCAGCGCCGTCAGCTCCTCGTGGCGGGCGCGCGCGGTCTCGATCGCGGGCAGCAGGTCGGTCTCGCGGAACGGCTTCACCAGGTAGCCGAACACCCCCGCCTCGACGGCGCGGGCGACGAGCTCCCGCTCGCCGTAGGCGGTGACCATCACGATCGGGATCGGCCGCTCCTCGAGGATCCGCTTCGCAGCCTCGATCCCGTCGAGTCGCGGCATCTTCACGTCGAGGACGGCGAGATCGGGCTGCTCCGAGCGGGCAAGCTCGACCGCCTCCTCGCCGTCGCGCGCCTCGGCGCAGATCTCGAAGCCCGCGGCCTCGAGCAGCGAGCGCAGGTCCATCCGGATGATCGTCTCGTCCTCCGCGATCAAGATCTTCATGCCGGGAACAGCACCTCGGCGCGCAGCCCCGGCTCGCTCGTCAGCTCGATCGTGCCCTGCAGCTCGTCGCGCACGAGCGCGCGCACGATCGAGAGCCCGGTGCCGTCGCCGCTCCCGTTCAGACCGGCGCCGTCGTCGGTGACGGCGAGCGCGACGTCGTCGCCGCGGCGGGCGAGCTCGATCCGGACCGTGCCGCCGCCGTGCTCGAGCGCGTTCTGGAAGAGCTCGCTGAAGACGAGCGCGAGCGCCGTCGCGCGGTCGCCGGCCAGCGAGACCGGCTCGAGCGTCGCCTCGACCGCCTTCCCCGCGACGAGGCCCTGCACGAGCATCGCGCGCAGCCGTTCGATCAGCTCGGCCAGGTCGACGTCGTCCTCCCGGTGCTCGGTCAGCACCTCGTGCACGGCCGCGATGGCGAGAATCCGGTTGACCGAGTCGGTCAGCGCGCGCCGCGCGTCGACCTCGGGCGCGCGCGCCTGCAGCCGCAGCAGCGACGCCACCGTCTGCAGGTTGTTCTTGACGCGGTGGTGGATCTCCTGGGCGAGGACGCCACGCATGACCGCCCGGCCGTGCTCGAGCGCGACGGCCGCGTGATGGGCGATCGCCTCCAGCAGCCCGCGATCCTCGTCCGAGAAGGGCGTGTCGCGGTCGCAGACGAGCTCGCCGATCTGCCGCCGCTTCCAGCGCAGCGGCAGACGGACGTTGTAGGCGCCGGCCCTGCCCTCGGGCCAGGCGATCTCGCCGTCCTCGAGCACGAGCGCAGCTCCGGTCGCGTTCACGGCGGCGATCGTCGTCTTGACGATCGCCTCGAGCGACTCCTCGAGGTAGAGCGACTCCGAGACGGCCTCCGAGATCTTCGCGAGCGCCTCCAGCTCGTGCACGCGCCGCTGCGCGTCGGCATAGAGGCGTGCGTGCTGAATCGTCTGCGCCACCTGGGAGGCGATCGCGACGAGCAGATCGACCTCCGCTTCGCTGTGCTCGCGCGGCGCCCGCGTGCGGACGTTGAGCGCGCCCTCGAGCTTCTGCCGCGCCAGGATCGGCACGGCCAGGATCGACTCGTACTCGTCCTCGGGCAGGTTGGGGAAGAGCTTGAAGCGCGGGTCGAGGTGCGCGCGGGCGGCGATCGCGATCGGCGCCCGCTCCGCCGCCGCCACACCGGTGATGCCCTCACCGGGGCGCATCCGCGGCCGCCGCGTCATCTCCTCGACGCTGGTGCCGTACGTCGCCCGCAGCACGAGCTCGTCGGCCCGATCGTCGTAGAGGTAGACGAAGCAGGCGTCCGCTTCGAGCGCCTCGGCGACCTTGCTCGCGACCAGCGCGAGCACCTCCTCGAGGTCGAGCGTCGAGTTGACTGCCGCGATCGTCTCGGTCAACAGGCGCAGGTGGCGGGCGGTGGCGTCCACCCAGCGATTCTAGGCCGTGCCGTCCGGCGCCCTTTACAAACTTCTAACCGCGGCAGCCTGAGAACTTCAAACGACGGGAATAGGTTCTCGCACAGATGACCTCGCTCGAACTCGACCTCCGCAGCGTCAAGGGCTTTCTCGTCGCCGACGCCCGCGGCCGTGTGATCGGGCGTGTCGAGTCGCCGATGTACGGCTCACAGCCCGACGTCCCCGATGCGCTCGCCGTCCGCGGCGGCTTCATGCGCGGCCGGCGGCTCGTGCCGACCGACGCGATCGACGAGATCGACACAGGCTCGCGGGTGATCGGCCTGCGCGTCGCGCGCGAGCAGATCCGCAAGTTCCTGTAGAGCGCATTCCGCAGCGGCGTCAGCGGCCACGGCGGACGCATGCGTGCGCGGCCTAAAACGATCGCAGGCTCCCTCGGGAGCCCGCGATCGGCCGTCAGTTGAGGTGCAGCGCTCGCCTTGCGCCACAGCCCTCCGTCGATTATGCGCTTTTCTCGCCGCTCGCGCTACAGAACTGCCAGATAGCGGTCGAGTTCCCACTGCGTCAGCTGGATCCGATAGTCGTCCCACTCCTTGCGCTTGATCTCGACGTAGCGCTCGTGGATGTGATCGCCGAGCGCCCGCTTCATCAGCTCCGAGCCGGCGAGCTCCTCGACCGCCTCGCCGAGCGTCCCGGGCAGAGCGACGATCCCGCGCTCGTCCCGCTCAGCCGGTGAGAGGTGGTAGAGGTTCGAGTCCATCGGCTCCTCGAGCTCGTAGCCCTTCTCGATCCCCTCGAGGCCGGCGTGCAGCAGCGCGGCGAACGTGAGGTACGGGTTGCAGGCCGGGTCCGGACAGCGGATCTCGGCGCGGGTCGCCTGCTCGGAGCCCGGCTTGTAGAGCGGGATCCGGATCAGGGCGGAGCGGTTCCGCTGCGACCAGGCGACGTAGACCGGCGCCTCGTAGCCCGGCACGAGCCGCTTGTACGAGTTGACCCACTGCGCGAACACCGCCGAGAGCTCGCGCGCGTGGCGGAGCAGGCCGGCGATGAACGCCTTCGCCGTCGGCGAGAGGTGGTGCGGGTCGTTCGCGTCGAAGAACTGGTTGCGGCCGTCGGTGAACAGCGACATGTGCGTGTGCATTCCCGAGCCGTTCTCGCCGAAGAGCGGCTTCGGCATGAAGGTCGCGTAGACGCCGTTCTTCGCCGCCACCTCCTTCACGATCAACCGGTAGGTGATCGTGGCGTCGGCCATGTCGAGCGCCGGCGCGTAGCGCATGTCGATCTCGTGCTGTGACGGCGCCACCTCGTGGTGGTGGTACTCGATCGGGATCCCGACCGACTCGAGCGCCTGGATCGTCTCGTTCCGGAGCTCGGTCGCCGCGTCGAGCGCGGTCATCGCGAAGTAGCCGCCCTCGTCGAGCGTCTCCGTGCCCTTGTTGTCCCTGAAGAGGAAGTACTCGAGCTCGGGCCCGATGTTGAACGTGTCGAAGCCCATGCTCTGCATCCGCTCGAGCGCCTTGCGGAGCATGAAGCGCGGGTCGCCTTCGTAGGGCGTCCCGTCGGGCTTGACGATGTCGCAGATCATGCGGCCGACGACCGCCTCGCCCTCGCGCGAGGGCATGATCCGGAACGTGTTCGGATCGGGGATCGCGACCATGTCGGATTCCTCGATCGCGTTGAAGCCGGTGATCGACGAGCCGTCGAAGCCCATCCCGTCGTCGAGCGCGGTCTCGATCTCCTGCGGGGTGATCGCGAAGCTCTTCAGGTGGCCCTCGAGATCGGTGAACCAGAAGAGGACGTATTCGACCTTCTGCTTCTCGATCTCCTTCAGAACCTGCTTGCGCGACTCCGGGTCGGACGTCGCCCGATGCTTGCTCTCGATCATGGCCATGCCGCGTTCCTCCTTTGAACGAAAAAAGGGCCCCAGGCGTCGACCGCCTGAGGCCCCGTTGCCTCGCAAAACCTGCGCGAGTGTATCGGACTAGCCGGAGCGCTTCAATTTCCCGTGCTTCTTCGCGTAGATCTCGCCGCGGCGGAAGACCAAGAGACCGATCGGAGCCGAGATCGCGCCGATCAGGAGCAGCGGCCAAATCTCGTCCCACATCGTCGAAAGCCCGGCCCCGTTCAGGATCGCGTCCCGGATCCCGTCGAGGACGTAGGTCGCCGGCGAGATCACCGAGAGCCACTGCATCCACTGCGGCAGCACCTCGACCGGGTAGTAGACGCCCGAGACGACGAGCAGCATCCCCTGCGCGACGAAGCCGAGCTGCGCGCCCTTCTCGGGCGAGATCAGCGGCAGGACCGCGGTCATGATCCCGATCCCGATGAATGCGACCGAGCCGACCACGAGCACGACGAAGGCCGCAAAGAAGTCGGCCTGCGGCAGCTCGAGGTCGAAGAAGAACGCGACCACGATGAAGAGGATGATCGCCCGGATCAGGCCGTAGAGCACCGCGAAGAAGCCTGCTCCGGCGAGGTGCATCGCGCGCGACAGGGGCGCCATGAACGTGTACTCGATCGTCCCTTCCCAGCGCTCCCACGCGACCGTCTCGGTCATGAACTCGAACAGGATCCCGAGATAGGCCCAAACGACCGCGCCGATCAGCAGCTGCGTGGTCGTCTTGTTGACGTCGATCGACCCGCCGGTCGCCTCGATCCCCTTCGCGATGAAGACGATCGTGAGCGTGTTCGCGATCGTCCAGACCATGAAGGCGACGTCCCACCAGATGTAGCGGCGGGTCAGATAGACGTTGCGCTCGACGACGCCGCCGAGCCCGATCAGCTCGGCACGGAGAGTCGATGCGGCAGCTCTCATGCGAATACCTCCCGGTCCTCGTCGTCCTCGTCCGTCTCCGCCTCGAACTCGCGGCCGGTGGCGGCGAAGAACGCCTGCTCGAGCGTCTCGACGCCGAAGCGCTCGAGGATCTCGGGCACGGTCTCGAGGAAGAGCAGCTGACCCCGGTCGAGGATGCCGACGCGATCCGCCAGCGCCTCCGCCTCGGCGAGGTCGTGCGTGCAGAGCAGGATCGTCGCGTCGTGCGTCTGCCGCACCTCGCGGACGAAGTCCTGCACCTCGAGCTTGGAGCGCGGGTCGAGTCCCGTCGTCGGCTCGTCGAGCAACAGCAGCACCGGGGAGGTGAGTAGCGCCCGCGCGAGCGCGACCTTCTGCTGCATCCCACGCGAGAGGTTCTCCATCGGCTCGGTGCGCCGGTCGACGGGGAAGCCGACCTTCGTCAGGATCGCCGGGATCTTGACCCGGGTCTCACGCGGCCCCATGCCGTAGTAGCGCGCCGCATAGTGCAGGTTTTCGCCGGCCGACATCTTCTTGAAGAAGCTCGCCTCGACCGAGACGCGATTGACGAGCTTGCGCACTGGGCGAGGATCCTTGAAGACGTCGTGCCCGAAGACGTGCGCGCTGCCGCCGTCGCTGAAGAGCAGCGTCGACAGCAGCCGCACGAGCGTCGACTTCCCGGAGCCGTTCTGGCCCAGGATCGCGACGCACTCTCCCCTCTCCATGGCAAACGTGACGCCCTCCAGCGCCGCCCGCTTCTTGCGCGCGAACCGGCCCGCCTTCTTGTCGCGGCGCGAGAACTCCTTGCGGAGGTCACGGACCTCCACGGCAAGGGGCGGACGCTGCAATTCGATGACCTCGGACATTCCAAACTCCTTCGCTCACAAAAACTCCAGAACACAGCACGCGACGCCCGCTACTACGGCGGGCCGCGGCAACGGGTGTCCTAGATGTGAGTGCGGAGTCTCATCGGCATCCGACGATACCAGCCGCTCCGAGGGGGCGCCAGGGAAATTCAGGCCTTGACCTTCGTCCGTCACCTCGGCTACGGTGGGAACAGGTTCCGCCGGCGAAGGCGGATCCGAGGCTATGGCGCCTCGCAGCTCTCGGGAGCTGCGGGCGCTTTTTTTGTGGTCCAACGGAAGGGGAGCGGCGGATGTCGGAGCTCGAAGACAGGCACTACCTCAGAAACGGCGGTGAGACGCTGCCCGACGCCCGCGAGGCGCTCGAATGGGCGGCCGAGACGCGCGTCTCGATGGTCGACCTCAAGTTCTGCGACCTGCTCGGCACGTGGCAGCACATGACGCTGCCGCTGCGGGCGTTCGGCGCGGACGCCTTCGAGGACGGGCTCGGCTTCGACGGCTCCTCGATCCGCGGCTGGCAGGGGATCTCGGAGTCGGACATGCTGTTGATGCCCGATCCGAGCTCGGCGATCCTCGACCCGGGCACCGAGGCGCCCACGCTCTCGCTGATCTGCGAGATCGCTGACCCGATCACGCGCGACGGCTATTCGCGCGACCCGCGCCAGGTTGCCAAGCGCGCCGAGGAGTACCTGCGGCAGACCGGGATCGCAGACACCTGCTTCGTCGGCCCCGAGTGCGAATTCTTCGTCTTCGACGAAGTCAGCTACGACCTCGGCCCGAACGCGTCGCACTACTCGGTCGACTCGAGCGAGGGGTACTGGAACTCCGGCACGCCCGGCCTCGGCTACACGTCACGGCCGAAGGAGGGGTACTTCCCGACGGCTCCGCACGACTCGCTGCACGACCTGCGGACGGCGATGGTGCTGACGCTCGAGCGGCTCGGGATCCCGTGCGAGTTCCACCACCACGAGGTCGCCTCCGGCGGCCAGTGCGAGATCGACCTCCGCTTCCAGAGTCTGACCCGGATGGCCGATCAGGTCATGACCTACAAGTACGTGGTCAAGAACGTCGCCCGCGCGCACGGCAAGTCGGTCACCTTCATGCCGAAGCCGATCTTCGGCGACAACGGCTCCGGGATGCACTGCCACCAGTCCCTCTGGAAGGAGGGGACGCCGCTGATGGCGGACAAGTCGGGCTACGCCGGGCTCTCGCAGCTCGCCCGCGCCTACGTCGGCGGCCTGCTCCAGCACGCGCCCGCGCTGCTCGCGTTCTGCGCGCCGACGACGAACTCGTACCGCAGGCTCGTACCGGGCTACGAGGCGCCGGTGAACCTCGTTTACTCGCAGCGCAACCGATCGGCCTGCATCCGGATCCCGATGTACTCCGACTCGCCGAAGGCGAAGCGGATCGAGTTCCGGTGCCCCGACGCCGCCGCGAACCCGTACCTCGCCTTCTCGGCGATGCTGATGGCGGGAATCGACGGGATCGAGCGCGGGCTCGACCCGGGCGCGCCGGCCGACTACGACCTCTTCGAGGAGGCCGGCCATGACGTCCCGCAGGTGCCCGGCTCGCTGGCCGAGGCGCTCGACGCGCTCGAGGCCGACCACGAGTTCCTGCTCCGAGGTGGCGTCTTCACCGAGGACGTGATCCGGACGTGGATCGACTGGAAGCGCGAGAACGAGGTGGACGCCGTCCGGCTCCGCCCCCATCCGGCCGAGTTCGGCCTCTACTACGACTGCTGAGGAGGCGACGATGATCAAAGTGGAAGCGGTCGTGGTCCGGGACCGGATCGAGACCGTCATGGACGCCGTCGAGGACCAGACCGGCCACGTCGGCGTCACCGTGATCGAGGCGGTCGGGCACGGCCGCCAGCGTGGGATCACCCACGAGTACCGCGGCCGGATCTTCGAATCGCGGTTCCTGCCCAAGGCGTACCTCTTCTTCCTCGTGAAGGACGAGCTCGCCCCGAAAGTGGTCGAGGCGATCGCGGACGCCGCCCGCACCGGGCACGAGTCCGGCGACGGCCTCGTCTGGACCACGCCCGTGTTCGACGTCACCCACAACCGCACCGGAGAGAGGCTCGAGGAGGTCGAGGTCGCATGACGACAAAGGAACTGGCAATCGCAAGCAGCACCATCTGGGTCGTCCTGGCCGCGATTCTCGTGATGTTCATGCAGGCGGGCTTCGCCTTCCTGGAAGCCGGGCTGACGCGGATGAAGAACGTCGGCCACATCGCGGCGAAGAACGTCCTCGTCCTCGCGATCGCGTCGATCGTGTACTACCTCGTCGGCTACGGGATCGCCTTCGGCGACGGCGGCAACGGCCTCTGGGGCGGCTCCGGTTTCTTCCCGTCGGTCGACGAGCTGTTGGCGGTCGGAGCGGCGCCGTTCAGCTGGTTCTCGGCGATCCCCGCGGCTGCGGGGTACCTGTTCGAGGTCGTGTTCTGCGCCGTGTCGCTGGCGATCGTCTGGGGCGCGATGGCGGAGCGGACGCGGCTCTGGGTCTACTTCGCGTTCGGCGTCGCCTACACGCTGATCTACTCGCTCGTCTCGCACTGGGTTTGGAGCCCGGACGGGTGGCTGTTCGCAAGGGGGATGCAGGACTTCGCCGGCTCGACCGTCGTCCACTACCAGGGTGCGCTGGCCGGGCTGGCCGGGGCGCTCTTGCTTGGCCCGCGGATCGGCAAGTTCGCCTCCGACGGGAAGCCGAACGCGATCCCCGGTCACAACATGGCGTTCACCACGCTCGGCGTGATCATCCTCTGGTTCGGCTGGTTCGGCTTCAACCCGGGCTCGACGCTCAGCGTCGACTTCGGCGGCGTCGGCTTCTTCGCGTACGTCGCCCTGAACACGAACCTCGCTGCGGCGGCCGGCGTGCTCGGCGCCGTCATCACCTCCTGGCTCGTGATCAAGAAGCCCGACCTCTCGATGATGCTGAACGGTGCGATCGCGGCGCTCGTCGCGATCACGGCCGCGTGCGCGTTCGTCGCTCCTTGGGCGGCGATCGTGATCGGGCTCATCGCGGGGGCGATCGTCGTGCTGGGCGTCCTCTTCGTCGAGCGGATCGGGATCGACGATCCGGTCGGGGCCCTCTCTGCGCACGGCATGGCCGGCGTGTGGGGCACCCTCTCGCTGGGCTTCTTCACCGTGCCTGCGCTCGCGGAGAAGCTCGCGACCGGGACGGGCGGCATCTTCTACGGCGGTGGGCTGCACCAACTCGGCGTCCAGGCGCTCGGACTTGTCACCGTCGGAGCGTTCACGTTCGCCGCGTCGTTCGGGATCCTCTGGCTGTTCAAGGTCACGATCGGGATCCGGACGGAGGAGCACGTCGAGACCGCCGGCCTGGATGTCTCCGAGCATGGCATGTGGGGCTATCCCGAGTTCTACATCCCGGTGCCCGGCGGCTACGGCACCGAGACGCACGGCCACATGGGTCTTGCGCACGCGCAGCGCCCGGCGCCCGCAGCGACGGCCACGAGCGCAGTCGTGGTGGAGCCGACGAGCTAGAGACGGCCGAGCCGGACATGTCCCAGGGACTGTCCCTGGGACATGTCCGCTACGGCTAGAAGACCGAGAACGTGACCGAGACGACCGCGGTCACCTGCTGCGTCCCGGGCTCGATCGGGGTGGAGCCCGCGTCCATCGCCTTCGCCGCCACGGCGAACGGCTGGGGCGAGGAGCCGCCGCTCTCGACGATCGCGGTGATGCGGCCCAGCGAGAGGTCGGATGCCGCCGCGAGCGCCTGCGCGCTGGCCCGGGCGTCGGCGACCGCGGCCTTGAGGGCGCCGCGGTAGAGCTCACCCTGGTCGCCGCGGGAGAGCGACGGGCCGTAGACCTGGTTCGCGCCGGCGTCAACGGCGGCGTCGATCAGGGCGCCCACCTTCGCGATCTCCTTGATCGTGGCCGAGACCGTGTTGGTGGCGACGAATGCCTGCACCTCGTTCGTCTCGTTGTAGCGCGGCGAGAGCGAGACCGACTGCGTCTTCACCTCGGTGCCGCCGGCAGCCTTGACGGCGGCGATCACGCGCCGCATCTCGGCCGCGTTCGCCGAGAGCGCGCCCCGCGCCGTCTGACCCTGGCTCTCGACGCCGAACGACAGTTCTGCCCGGTCGGGCACGGAGGCCACGAAGGCGGTCCCCTGGACGGTGATGCCTCCGGCCTCGGCCGCGGCGCTCGACGCCGGCCCGGGAAGCGAGACGGCAGCGAACACGACGACGAAGGTCAGTAGCCCTGCGATGGGGAGGAGTCGAGTTTTCATGCCGTGTATACGCCGCCGCGGACGGCTGCGTCACACGGCGTCGAGCCTGGCGCGGGCCGCAGCGATCGCGGCCACGACGCCACCCGGACCCGGTGCGGACCGCGGGGCTGCCGGCGGTGCCTCGTAGCTGCCGTCCCGCACCGACTCGGCGACCCGCTCGTGCGCGTCGCGGAACGGCGTTCCCTCACGGACGAGGGCCTCGGCGGTGTCGGTGGCGAGCAGGAGCGGATCGCTCGCGGCGGCAGCCAGCCGCTCGCGATCGAGCTCGAGCCCGTGCACGAGCGCCGTCAGCGCTGAGAGCGCTCCGGCGAGATCGGCCCGCGCCGCGAAGACCGGCGCCTTGTCCTCCTGCAGGTCGCGGTTGTAGGCAAGCGGCAGTCCCTTGACGGTCGCGAGCAGACCGGTCAGGCGCCCGATCGCGGTGCCTGCCTTGCCGCGTGCGAGCTCGGCCACGTCGGGGTTCAGCTTCTGCGGCATCATCGACGAGCCGGTGGCGGCGTCCTCGCCGAGCCGGGCGAAGCCGAACTCCGCCGTCGTCCAGAGCACGAGCTCCTCTCCGATTCGGGAGAGGTGGACGAAGCAGACCGCTGCTGCGTAGAGATAGTCGAGCGCGAAGTCGCGATCGGCGACAGCGTCGAGCGAGTTGCGGAGCTGGTTGGCGGGCGCCGGCAACGGCAAGGTCGAGCCGGCGAGCGCTCCCGCGCCGAGCGGGCTCGGCTCCGCGGCCGCGGCGGCCGCTGCGAAACGGGTCAGATCGCGCTCGAGCATCTCGACCCACGCCAGCAGGTGGTGCCCGACCGTGACTGGCTGAGCCCGCTGCAGGTGGGTGTAGCCCGGCATCGGCGTCTCGGCCTCCGCCTCGGCGAGGTCGAGGAGCACGCCGGCCAGCGTGGCGATCGCGGCCCGCGCCTCGCCGGCCGCAGCGGCCACGTAGAGCCTGAACGCCGCCGCCACCTGGTCGTTGCGCGACCTGCCTGCGTGGATCTTCCGGCCGACCTCTCCGAGCAGGCGCTCGATCGCCGTGTGGACGTCCTCGTCCTCGGGTTCGATCCCGCCGCCCGTCGCGATCTGCGCCAGCTGCGACTCCGCCTCGGCCAGCTCGCCGTCGTCGAGCAGCCCGGCGGCGTTCAGCCTACGGGCGTGCACTGCGGTCGCCTCGCAGTCGTACGGCAGCAGCTCGGCGTCGTCGGCGCGGAGGAACGCGGCCACGGCCGGGTCGAGCGCGCGCCCGACCCGGCCGGACCAGAGGGTCATGCGTTCGTCGTCGCCCGCTTGCGGGCAGCCGCGAGCTCGACCTCGAGCGACGCGATCTTGACGAAGCCCGCCGCGGCCGCGTGGGGGAACGTCTCGCCGGCCCCGTAGGACGCGAGCTTCTCCGCGTAGAGCATGTTCGGCGAGCGGCGGCCGGTGACGACGGCCGCGTTGGGCCGCAGCGACACGCGGACCTCGCCCTCGACGAGCGCTTGCGTCGTGTCGACGAAGGCGTCGATCGCCTCGCGCGCGGGGCTGAACCAGAGGCCCTCGTAGACCAGCTCGGTCCAGCGCTGCTCGAGCCCGCGCTTGATCCGCGCCTCGTCCTTCGTCAGGACGACGTCCTCGAGCGCCGAGTGCGCCTGGATCAGGACGATCGCAGCCGGCGCCTCGTAGACCTCGCGGCTCTTGATCCCGACCGCGCGGTTCTCGATCATGTCGAGCCGCCCGATCCCGTAGCCGCCGGCGAGCCCGTTCAGGCGCGCGATCAGATCCGCGAGCGCCAGCTCCTCGCCGTCGAGTGAAACGGGAACACCGGCCTCGAACCCGATCGTCACCTCGATCGGCTCGGGCGACGCGCTCGGGTCGCTCGTGAGTGCGTAGGGCTCTTCCGGCGGCGCCGCCCAGGGATCCTCGAGCACGCCTGCCTCGATCGCGCGACCGAAGAGGTTTTCGTCGATCGAGAACGGCGCCGCCTGCGTCGCCTGGACGGGGATGCCCTTGGCGATGGCGTACTCGATCTCCTCGTCGCGCGTCCAGATCCGGTCACGGAGCGGGGCGATCACGTTCAGGCCGGGATCCGCCGCCTTGAAGGAGAGCTCGAACCGCAGCTGGTCGTTGCCCTTGCCGGTGCAGCCGTGCACGACGGCCTCAGCCCCCAGCTCGACCGCCAGCTCGGCGACGGCCTGCGCGATCACGGGGCGGGAGAGCGCCGAAACGAGCGGGTACTTGCCCTCGTAGAGGGCGTTCGTCTTGATCGCGC
The DNA here is from genome assembly GCA_963705515.1 of uncultured Gaiellaceae bacterium. Classification (GTDB taxonomy): domain Bacteria; phylum Actinomycetota; class Thermoleophilia; order Gaiellales; family Gaiellaceae; genus Gaiellasilicea. The sequence continues at coordinate 73,856 of CAVPJV010000001.1, read as the reverse complement.
GGGCGCACTGCTCGTCGGCGAACGCGGACTTGCGGTCGACGAGGATGACGTCGTCGGCACCGGCGGCGCGTCCACGCTCGATCGACGCCTCGAGATCGAACTCCTGGCCGACGTCGACCAGCACGGCGACGACCTCGTCGAAGCCGTACCAGTCCTCCTTCAGCCAGCTGACGATGCAACTGGTGTCGAGGCCGCCGGAGAAGGCGACCACCGCGATCCTGTTCATCTCACTCCTTCGCCGGAATGCATACTATTCACTATAGCTGCATTTCATGCAAGAGCTAGGCTTCCGCCGTGGAGACGCGACTCGTCGACTGCCGCCCGCGCGAGGCGTATCTCGAGGGCCACGTCCCCGGCGCGGCGCACGCCGATCCCGAGACCGATCTGACCGGTGACGACGGCGGCGGGCGCCACCCGCTCCCGAGGGCGGAGGCATTCGCAACCTGGGCTTCCGCAGCCGGGATCGGCCCGGAGACGCTCGTCGTCGGCTACGACGAGGGCACCGGCTGGGCCGCACGGCTCTGGTGGCTCCTCCGCCACTTCGGCCACGACGCGGCGGGCGTGATCCCGTTCGACGCCTGGCGCGGCCCGCTCGCGCAGGGCGCCGAGCAGATCGCGCCGCGGATCTTCACCCCGCGCGCCCGCTTGGACGACACTGCGACTGCGACCGAGATCCTCAACCGCCTCCGGGACGCGTCGCTGACGCTCGTCGACGCCCGGGCCCCGGAGCGCTGGCGTGGTGAGACCGAGCCGATCGACCCGGTCGCAGGCCGGATCCCGGGCGCGCGGAACCGCTTCTTCCTGGACGAGTCGCCGCTTCCCGACGACCTGCGGGAGGCGCCCGACCTCGTCGTCTACTGCGGCTCCGGCGTCACCGCGTGCGCCGTCCTGCACGAGCTCCATCTCGCCGGGCGGGAGGATGCACGCCTCTATCCCGGCTCGTTCAGCGAGTGGTACGCGCTCGGGCCGGTCGAACGCGACTGAGCGTTTCGGCAAGCTGGTGCGCGCGATGGGCTGAGATCCCATTCCGCTGCGCCCGCACGAGCTCGTGGTCAGCCTCGTCGAGCTCGACGCGCGGGAGGACGCGCACCTGGCGCAGCCGGAGCTGTGCCGGCAGGCCCTCCGTGAACGCATAGGGAGGCAGCTCGTTGGCGAGCGTGCCGGAAAACGGGCGGCTTCGCCATGCGTCCTCGTCGGGCCAGAGCTCGATGAGCACCTCGAAGTCGCCGGGGCTGACCTCGATCCAGCTGCCGTAGCGGAAGACGCCCTCCTCACCGTCGATCGGCAGCTCGAGCAGCGCCCGGACGAAGAATCGCTCCCGCTCGCCGTCACGGAGAACGGCTGCAACCTCTCCGACCCACGCGCGTTCGTCCCGCTCCGGCTCGTCGATCCGGAGGATCGGGTCGGGCAGGCTCATGCGAACGTCCACGCTATGCCGCGGTCGCCGTGCCCGGGAGGTAGCGCTGCCAGACCTGCGGGATCGTCGGTGTCGCCAGATGGATGAAGAGCACCGGCGCCGGCGGCCGCGGCGGCCGTTGCAGGCGCAGGCCCGAGTCCTGGAGCAGCCGGTCGCCCTTGTGCAGGTTGCAGGGCGCGCACGCCGTGACGACGTTCTCCCAGATCGACTCGCCGCCTTTCGAGCGCGGAATCACGTGGTCGAGCGTCAGCCGGCCGGAGGACGTGCCGCAGTAGGCGCAGCGCCAGCCGTCACGTGCGAAGAGCGCCCGGCGCGAGATCTTGCGCTGGATCGTGCGCGGGACCCGGACGTACTGGACGAGCCGGATCACGTGCGGCCAGACGTAGGTGTCCGTCGCGGAGCGCAGTCCCTTGGGGAGGCTCTCGAGCACCTCCGCCTTCCCCTTCCAGACGAGCACGTGCGCCCGCCGCACCGAACACACGTTCAGCGGCTCGTAGCTTGCATTCAGGACGAGTACCTGTTGCAACGCTGTTCAAGCCTAGCGCAAGGTTAGGAATCCACCGAGCGGATTCCCGACCGCGCGAAGACCCCTGAAATGGCCGCTTCGCGGCCAGGATCGTCTCTAGCGGGACATGGCGCGCTCGACCGCTTCCAGCTCCTCGGGGGAGAGTGCGATCGGCGCGCGGCCCTGGTCGAGCTCCTTGACGTAGAGGCGGGCGTAGTCGCGGCCCTGGATCGCGGTCACGACCGTACCGGTGCGGTTGTCGTCGAGGAACGCGAACGATGCGGACTGGTGCCCGCCGGTGCCGGCGTACGCGTCGTAGCGGACGACGGCGGTGTTCGTCAGGGAGCCGTCGACCCGGCGGTCGACCCGCGAGAGCCCCGCGGCGATCTCGTCCACGGCACGGTGCAGGTCGTCGATCCGCGCCTGCAGCGAGACGGCGAAGTCGACGAGGTCCGAGCGGCCGCCGCCGAGCAGCACCCGCTGCGCGTTCCGCAGCCGCCGCACCCGGATCCAGAGCCAGAAGCACACGCCGAGCGCGAGGACGGCCGCAGCCGCCGCGGCGATCGCGAGGATCAGCTCAGCGCTCAAGCCGCTACGCCCCCAGCGAGAAGATGATCGGGTACTCGGCGGAGTTGTTGTCGGTCTTCGCCTCGCCCGGGACCGGCTCGACGTCGATCCGCATGATCCGCCGCTCGCCGAAGTCGACCGACGGGAAGTCCCGGAAGACGACGGTCTTCGACTCGTCGGGATTGATGATGTCGATCGTCTGCTTCTTCACGATCGGGGTCGGGCTCTGCTGGATTGTCAGCGTCACCGGGATCTTGACCTCCTGGCTGTCGCCGCCGTTCGCGACAGTGACGGCGAAGCCGAGGTCGGTCGACGCCTCGACGGTGTTCTCCGTCGTCTCCGACAGTGTCTGGCCGCCGGGAACGACCTTGACCGACTCGATGTTCGTGCCGTGGAGCCCGCTCGGCGTGCCCGAGGTCGAACCGGATGCGGCCGAGCCGTTGATCCGCTCCCAGATCGGCACCATCGAGCGCGTGCTCGCGAGGTCCGGCGTCTGGACGAAGTTCGAGTCGGGCACCACGACGCCGCTGATGTTCTCCGTCTTCAGCACGACGATCCCTGGTTCCTTGAAGAGGTCGTCCCAGACGACGTCGCTCGCGACGAGCCGCTCGGCCTGCGAGGCGAGCAGCGCCCCGGCCGCGGCGGCGTCCTTCGACCCTTGCGTGCGCCGGAACGCCTCGGAGAGGCCGGCGAGGCCGTTGGCGCGGAAGACGAGCGCCTCGATCGCGCGATCGTGCGACTCGTGCAGTGGCCCGGGCGGATCGAGCTTGCGCGCGCGGTCGGTCGCGAGCTCCTGCTGCTGGACGAGGTTCCCGAGCTGCTTCTGCAGCTCGGCAGGCTTGATCCCCTGGGTCGTGAGCGCGTCGCTGAGCTCGCGGCCCACGCGCTGGGAGTCGTCGCCGACCGCCTTCATGCTCGCCATGTAGCTGCTGTAGGCGTCGCGCTTCTTGTCCTCCTGGCAGCTCTGCACCCAGAGCAGGAGCAGGACGACGATCAGGATCGCGAAGGCGATCAGGCCGAGCAGCCGCAGCAGCGGCGTGAAGCCGGCGCGCGGACGAATCGGGCCGCGCGGCAGCCGAGGCCCGCGGCCGCCACGCCGCAGAGAACGGTCGCTCCGCCCCGAGGCCTCCTGCGTCTCAGGCTCCTCGAAGAAGTCGAACTCGAAGTCGGTGTCGCGACTGCTCATGGCAAAGCTGGGTTCGAACGAGGCCACTGTAACGAGTGCCTCGGTCAGGACCGCGCAGTCCGACGGCAGGATTCGCTCCGACGGCGGCCAACCCGGGAGAAGTCGTGTCCGCTGCTGCTCATGCGCTCCCACGCGGGGAGCTCGTCCTCGACCGCTACCGCCCGCTCCGCCCGCTTGGCAGCGGCGGTTCAGGCTCCGTCTGGCTCGCGCGGGACGAGCGGAACGGGCTCGACGTCGCCCTGAAGATCGTTCCCCGGGAGGGCAAGGCCGCCCACCGCGCCGAACGCGAGGCCGAGGCGGCCTCCCGGCTCCGGCACGAACGCTGTCTGCGCGCGTACGGGTTTGGCTCCGACTCCGGTCACGTCTACATCGCGTACGAGTACGTGGGCGGCCGCACGCTGCGCGAGGCGATGCGGGGCGGCGAGCTGCGCGACGGGCAGGCGGTGGAGGCGGCGGCGCAGATCCTCGACGGGCTCGCGCACGCGCACAGCCGCGGGATCGTCCATCGCGACGTCAAGCCGTCGAACGTGCTCCTCGCCGAGGACGACGGGATCTCCGTGCGCCTGCTCGACTTCGGGCTCGCGCAGTTCGACGAGGCCGAGACGCTGACGGCCGTCGGCGACGTGCCCGGCACGCTCGCCTACATCTCCCCCGAACGTCTGCGCGGCGAAGAGGCCTGCGCCGCGAGCGACATCTGGGCCGTCGGGGTCCTGCTCTGGGAGGCGCTCGCCGGCAAGCACCCGTTCTGGGGCGTGCCGCTGCCGCAGATGGCCGGGACGATCGAGGCCGGCTGCCCGCCCCTGCAGCCCGAGCGGCCCGATCTGCCGAAGCGGCTGGTCGGTGCGATCTCGCACGCGCTCGCGCAGGACCCGGCCCGGCGGCCCCCCGCCGCGGCGCTGGCAAAGGAGCTACGCTCGGCCCTCGCCGGGGGCAGGCGTTCGACAAACGTCGAAAGTGTCTATCAGACACAAAGTCTCGTTCGGCGCCTCGCTCCTGCTGGGCTCGCCGGAGCCGCTGCGCTCCTCGGCGCGACGGCACTGCCGTTCTATCCGACCGGTTGGGCGCCTGCGCTCGCGGCGGCGACCGCAATCATCGCGTTCCGGGCTCCACGCGCCGGTCTGGCGCTCGCGCTCGCAGCACCGGTGCTGCCGCTCGGCAACTACGCCCTTGGCCTGGCGATCCTCTACAGCGCCCTCGCGCTCGGCTGGCTTGCGCTCTCGTGGCGTGATCCGCGCTGGGGCCTCGCCTTCCTCGCCGGGCCGGTTCTCGCCGCCGTCGGCCTGCTCGCGCTCTTCCCGCTCGTCACGGCCGGAATGGCCAGTGCTACGCGGAGAGCGGCCCAGACGCTCGCCGCGGTCGCTGTCGCGGCAGTGATCGCCGGGCTACGCGGCGTACCTCTTCCCTTCGGCCAGGGGACCGCACCGCCCCTCGACCTCGAGGGCGTCGACAGCGCCGTCACCGCCGCCTTTGTCCTGCTCGACGCCGTCCCCGCCGGGCTCGCGCTCGAGGCGCTCGCGCTCGCCGCGGTCGCCGTCGCGCTGCCCTACGCGCGAACGCCGTGGCGGCTCGCGGGTCTCGGCACAGCGATGCTCGCAGCCACACTCCTGACCGCTCCGGCCGCTCCCGCGCTTCCGGTCGTGCTCGCGGTCTGGCTCACGGTGGGCGGACTGGCGCTGAAGTCCGAGCATTAGACTCGTGTTCCGGGGGCATGACTCCCCGACCGCATGAGCGTCCTCCGGAGCATCGAACAGAAGATCGAAGGCCTCTTCGAGGGGGTGTTCGGTCGTGCCTTCCGCACGCACGTGCAGCCGGTCGAGCTGGCGCGCAAGCTGGCGAAGGAGATGGACGAGCACCGCACGATCTCGGTCTCGCGCGTCTACGTCCCGAACGAGTACTCCGTCTACCTGTCCGAGACCGACCGCGAGCAGTTCACCGGCTACGAGGGCTCGCTTGTCGGCGAGCTGCAGGATCACCTGATCGAGCACGCGCGGCGGGAGAGCTACGCGATGCTGACGCCGCCGAAGGTGCTGATGCTGACCGACGCCGACCTCTCGATCGGCGAGTTTGGGATCGCCACGCGGATGGTGCAGCCGGAGGGCAGGCACGGGCCGCAGCTGGACGAGCCGGACGCGCAGGTCGAGCCGGGTATGACGATGATCTACAAGGCGAAGCCGCCGCAGCCGACGGAGGCGGTCTCCCCGGCCGAGCTCGGGCTGGAGGAGGAGACGTTCTCGCTGACGATGAACGGCCGCACGCACGCCGTCGAGGGCACGAAGGTCGTGCTCGGCCGCTCCAAGGACAGCGACGTCCAGGTCGAGGACGCGAACGTCTCGCGCCGGCACGCCGAGCTGCGCCGCGAAGGCGGTAGCTGGTGGCTCGTCGACCTCGGCTCCACCAACGGCACCGAGCTGAACGGCAAGCGCGTGCAGCGCTCGAAGCTCGCGGACGGCGACACGATCACCCTGGGCGCCACCGACCTCGTCTTCGGCAAGCGGAAGGGCGGCGCTTGAAACGCGCGTTCCTCGGGCGCCGCTCGCAGCGCCCGGCCGGAGGGGACAGTACGCGTAGTACGGCCCCGGAGAGCCGGGTGCTACGAGCGGCGTCAGGCGACGGCGGAGCCCGGCTCTGCCGGGCGGGAGCCGCCGCCGGCGAGGGGCGCGCGTGAACATTGCCGTCGACGAGGCGCTGCTCGTCCTCAAGATCGGCTTCATCGTCCTGCTCTACCTCTTCATCTGGCGCATCGTCCGGAGCGCCAGCCGGGACTTCCGCACCGGCCCGTCGCAGGAGAGCGTGATCATCAGCCCAGGCGAGGCTGCAAGCCTCGGCCTCGCGCCGGCGAAGCGCGCCAGGCTCGTCGTCCTCAAGAGCCCCGCGCTCGACGCCGGTGAGGAGGTACCGGTCGATGCGATGCCCGTTGCGATCGGGCGGGGCGGCCAGAACGAGGTGCCGCTCGAGGGCGACGAGTTCGCCTCGGCCCAGCACGCCCGCTTCGAGTCGAAGCGCGACGGCCTCTGGGTCGAGGACATCGGCTCGACGAACGGCACCTTCGTCAACGGCGCCCGCGTGACCACCCCGCGGCGGCTTGCCAAGGGCGACGTCGTCCGCGTCGGCCAGACCGACTTCAGGGTCGAGGTCTGATGCTGGCCGGTTTCGCAGCCGTCACCGATCCGGGCCGCCGCCGCCGACGGAACGAGGACGCCTACGTCTGCGAGCCGCCGCTGTTTGCGATCGCTGACGGGATGGGCGGCGCCCAGGCCGGCGAGGTCGCGTCCGGGCTCGCCGCCGCCGTCCTCGAGGAGGCAACCGGCGACGAGCGCGGCGAAGAGCGCGTCGCCTCGCTGATCCAAGAGGCGAACCGCCGCGTCTTCCAGCGCTCGAACGAGGATGCGGCGACGTCGGGGATGGGCACGACGATGACGGTCGCGCTCGTCGACCACACCGACGGGACGATCGCGTTCGGCCACGTCGGCGACTCGCGGGCGTACCGCGTCCGCGGCGGCGAGCTGGAGCAGCTGACCGACGATCACTCGCTCGTCGGCGAGCTCGTCCGCAGCGGCCGGCTCTCGCCCGAGGAGGCCGAATCGCATCCGCAGCGCTCCGTGATCACGCGTGCGCTCGGCACCGAGCCGGACGTCGATGTGGACACCTTCACCGTCGACGCCGAGCCCGGCGACATGTACCTGCTCTGCTCGGACGGGCTGACCGACATGACCTCGACCCGCGACATCCTCGCCGCGGTCGAGTCGAGCAACGACCTCGCCGACGCCGCGCGCGCTCTCGTGCGAGCGGCGAACGACGGTGGTGGCGAGGACAACATCACGGTCGTCCTCTTCCAGATCGACAGCGGCGACGCCGACGCCGACCTCGGCGAGACGGCGCAACTGCCGGCCGCGGCCGTGCCTGACGACGACGAGGACACACTCTCGCCGCTCGACGCCGTGCCCGTGGTCGACACGGCGGTGATCCCTGCCGCCGTCGTCGAGGAGCACCTGCAGCAGGTCGAGGCGGAGACGACGCCGGGCCGGGCCGAGCCACGCCCCCGGATCCTGCCGCTCGTGCTGTTGATCGTCCTGCTCGTCGCCCTGGTGGCGCTCGCACTCTGGGGGCTGACCCGCTGAGCCTTCGAAACCGTGAGCTGTTGAACCTGATCGCCGTGGGCCTGCTCACGGCGATCGGCTTTGCGAGCGTCTACATCGCCGGGTCGGAGCCGTCGGAGCTCGACGCCGGCTCGCTCACCTACGCCGGCATCTTCATGGCGCTCTACCTGGCCGCGCACTTCGTCGTCCGCTACGCCGCGCCCTACGCGGACCCGGTGCTGCTGCCGCTCGCAGCGCTGCTGTCGGCGATTGGCGTGACGCTGATCTACCGGCTGAAGCCGGACGACGCCTTCCGCCAGAGCCTCTGGATCGTGATCGGCGTCGTCCTCTTCGCGCTGACGCTCTTCGCCTTTCGCCGCGACTACCGCATCCTCGAGCAGTACAAGTACCTGTTCGGGATCACTGCGATCCTGCTGCTGATGCTGCCAGCGCTGCCGGGGATCGGGCAGACGATCAACGGCGCGCGGCTCTGGGTGAAGGTGGGCTCGTTCCAGTTCCAGCCGGGCGAGCTGGCGAAGATCTTCCTGATCGTCTTCCTGGCCGGCTACCTGCGTGACAAGCGCGAGGTGCTGGCGCAGGGGCGGCTGAAGGACTTCGGGCCGCTGCTGCTGATCTGGGGCGCGGCGATGCTCGTGCTCGTCCAGACGAACGACCTCGGCAGCGCGCTGCTCCAGTTCGGGATCTTCCTGGCGATGCTCTACGTCGCCACGGGGCGCGCGGCGTTCGTCCTCGCCGGGCTCGCGCTCTTCGTCGGCGGGGCGGCGCTCGTCTACCACTACGTCTCGCACGTCGAGGAGCGCGTGACGATCTGGCTGAACCCCTGGACGGACGACCCCGTCTTCTGCGCGCAGACCGGCGAGCTCGCGCTCCGCCAGGACTGCGGCTCCTTCCAGCTCGTCAAGAGCCTCTACTCGATCGGCAACGGCGGCTTCGCCGGCACCGGGCTCGGCAAGGGGACGTTCACGACGACGGGCGGCGACCCGATCATCCCCTACCTCAACACCGACTTCATCTACTCGGCGATCGCCCAGGAGCTCGGCCTCGTCGGCGCTGCAGGTCTCCTGCTCGTCTTCATGCTCTTCGTCGTGCGCGGCTTCCGCATCGCGCTGCTCGCAGACGACGGCTTCTCGAAGCTGCTCGCCGCCGGGCTCACGTTCGGGTTCGCACTCCAGACCTTCATCATCGTCGGCGGCGTCCTGCGGGTGATCCCGCTGACGGGAATCACGCTCCCGTTCGTCTCCTACGGCGGCTCCAGCGTCGTCGCCAACTTCATCCTGCTGGCGCTGCTGCTGCTGGTCTCCAACCGCGCCAACATGCAGGCGTCGAGGGGCCGCACGTGAACAAGCAGATCACGCGGCTCGCGCTCACCGGCGTCGGCATGATCGTCGCGCTCGTCGTCGCGACGACCTACTGGCAGGCGTGGGCGGCCGGCGACCTCGCCGACCGGCAGGACAACCAGATCGAGCGGGTCGCGCAGTTCACGATCGACCGTGGCGAGATCCGCGGCAACGGCGTCATCTGGGCGACGAACCGGGAGCAGAAGAAGGGCGGCCGTACGTTCTACTTCCGCGTCTACCCGCAGCGCGGGCTCGCCGCCCACGTCGTCGGCTACTCGACGCAGGCGCGCTTCCGCACCGGGCTCGAGCGGTCGATGAACGACTACCTGACCGGCCAGAACGCGAACCTCTCGACCGTGCTCGAGACCTTCGTCGACAAGGCGAAGGGCGCGACGATCCAGGGCAACGCTCTCCGTCTCACGCTCGTGCCGCGCGCGCAGCGCGCTGCCCAGAACGCGCTCGGCAGACGCTGCGGCGCCGTCGTGGCGCTCGACGTACGCACGGGGAAGGTGCTGGCCATGTACTCGTCGCCGACGTACGACCCGAACCTGGTCGAAGACGACTTCGACCAGGTGACGGGCGTCCGCGCCGACTGCAGGCGGCCGGATGCGCTGCTGAACCGCGCCACGGCCGGGCTCTACGCGCCCGGCTCGACCTTCAAGGTCATCACCGCGTCCGCGGCGATCGACTCCGGCCGTTTCACGCCCGACTCCAGCTTCGTCGATCCCGGCTACTGCGAGGTCTACGGCAAGCGCGTCAACAACTACGACACGACGCGGCCGTTCGGCCGGCTCGACCTGCACACCGCGCTCGTCAACTCGGTCAACTCCGTCTTCTGCAACATCGGCAAGGAGCTGGGGGCGAGGTTTCTCGTCGAGTACATGAAGCGCTTCGGCTTCTACGCGCTGCCGCCGCTGGAGACGCCGGCGGACGAGCGCGCGCCCAGCGGTATCTACAAGGGCACGAAGCTGTTCGACCCCGCCAAGGACTCCGACGTCGATCCCGGCCGGCTCGCGTTCGGGCAGGAGCGGCTGCTGGTGACGCCGCTGCAGATGGCGATGGTCGCCGCCACGATCGCGAACGACGGCGTCGTGATGAAGCCGCAGGTGATCGACCGGATCGTCGCGCCCGACGGCTCGGTGATCGTGCGCTCGAAGCCGGAGCGGCTCGACCGCGCGATCAAGACCGAGACCGCGCGCGCGGTCGCGGCGATGATGAAGGACGCGGTCGAGGAGGGCACCGGCACGGCCGCCCGCATCGACGGGATCACGGTCGGCGGCAAGACGGGCACCGCCGAGACCGGCATCGCCGGCCTCAACACGACGTGGTTCATCGCCTACGCGGGCAAGGATCGCCCGCAGGTCGCGATCGCAGCCGTCGTCGAGCAGCAGAACTCGACGGGCGGCCAGATCGCCGCGCCTGTCGCCAGGGAGGTCTTGCAGGCGATTCTCGGGTCAACGGCGAACTCCTAACCTGTCTTTTTATGGCCTCCGGCGACCACCTCATCGACAGCCTCTTCGACGGGCGCTACCTGATCATCAGGAAGCTCGGCTCGGGCGGAATGGCGAACGTGTACCTCGCCTCGGATCAGGAGCTCGGCCGCCGCGTCGCGATCAAGATCCTCGACGACCGGCACGCCCGCGACGAGCAGTTCGTCGAGCGCTTCCGCCGCGAGGCACAGAACGCCGCCGGCCTCTCGCACCCGAGCATCGTCTCGATCTACGACCGCGGCGAGGCGGAGGGCACGTACTACATCGCGATGGAGTACGTCGAGGGGCGGACGCTGAAGGAGCTGCTCGTCGCGCGCGGCCCGTCGCCGCTCGGGATCGCGATCGACTACACGCGTCAGATCCTCTCGGCGCTGCGCTTTGCGCACCGGAACGGGATCGTCCACCGCGACATCAAGCCGCACAACGTGATCGTCGACGGCGAGGGTCGCGTCAAGGTGATGGACTTCGGGATCGCGCGCGCCGGCGCCGCGAGCCAGATGACCGAAGCCGGCTCGATCATCGGCACCGCGCAGTACCTCTCGCCCGAGCAGGCGCGCGGGGCGCCGGTCGACCAGACCTCCGATCTCTACTCGACGGGGATCGTCCTCTACGAGCTGCTCACGGGCGGAGTCCCCTTCAACGGCGAGACGCCCGTGGAGATCGCGATGAAGCACCTCTCGCAGGTGCCGGCACCGCCCTCCGCGCACCGCCCGGAGATCCCACGCGACCTCGACTACGTGGCGCTGCGCGCGCTCGCGAAGGATCCGGCCGACCGCTACCACTCGGCAGAGGAGATGGACTCCGACCTCGAGCGGATCGGACGCGGGATCGGCGTCTCCGCGGAGACGGCCGAAGCGGCGACCACGGTGCTCGCGGGAACCGACGAGGCGGCGACGACGATCCGTCCTGCGGCCGCCGCCGGGAGCACGACCTACACCCCGGGCCGCTACTACGAGTACGACGAGCCGGCGCGGCGCCGCGCGATCTGGCCGTGGCTCCTCGGCGCGCTCGTCGTCGCGCTCGCCCTCGTCGGCGGCTGGTTCGCCTGGCAGGAGGTGCAGTCACAGCTGAGCGCCGCCAAGCCCGTCGCCGTCCCCGATGTCGTCGGCAGCGTCGAGCGGCTCGCCGTGCAGCAGATCCAGGACGCCGGGTTGAAGGAGCTCGTCGAGCGCACCGACAACGCCGACGTCCCCGTCGGGCAGGTGTTCGCCCAGGATCCGCAGCCCGGCGATCGCACCGAGCGCGGCAACTTCGTCACGATCACCGTCTCGACGGGGCCGAAGAAGGTGGTCGTGCCCAATGTCGTCGGCCGCGGCCGCGACGACGCCGTCTCGGAGCTGACGCAAGCCGGGCTGAAGGCGAACCCGGTCGGCGTCAACTCGCTCGAGCCCGTCGACACCGTGCTCGCGACCGGCCCGGCGGCCGGGACCGAGGTGCTCGAGGGGACGACGGTGCGCGTCAACTACTCGAAGGGGCCGAAGCCGATCACGGTCCCGAACGTGGTCTCGATGCCGTTCGAGAGCGCAGAATCGACCCTGCAGGGCGCCGGCTTCGCCGTCTCGCGCGACGACGTGGACGATGCCACGCAGCCCAAGGGCGTGGTCGTCGGCCAGAACCCGGCCGCGGGCACGCAGCAGAGCAAGGGCTCGGTGATCACGCTCCAGGTCTCCAAGGGCCCGCAGAGCTCCCAGGTCCCCGACGTGACGAGCCTCTCGGAGGCGGACGCCACCGCGCAGCTGGCGCAGTCGGGCTTCGAGGTGCAGACGGTCGAGGAGATCGTCGACTCCCAGGATCTCGACGGTCGCGTGCTCTCGCAGGACCCCGAAGGCGGCTCCAACGCCAAGCAGGGCACCTCCGTCGTGATCGTGGTCGGCCGCTTCGAGCAGCCGACCGAGACGACGACACCGCCGTGAGCAAGCGCGTCCGCGTCGCCGTCGTCGCCGGCGGCCGCTCCAGCGAGCACGAGATCTCGCTGGCGTCGGCCCGCTCGGTGCTCGAAGCGCTCGACCCCGAGCGCTACGAGACGACGACGATCGCGATCGGCCGCGACGGCCGGTGGGCGCTCGAAGGCCCAAGTAACAGTCTGTTGCAAGGTCACGTGGCGGAGACGCTGCCCGTGCTCGCCGACTCGAAGCCGGCCGAGGCGCTCGGCGCCGTCGACGTCGTCCTGCCGTTGCTGCACGGACCCTTCGGGGAGGACGGGACCGTCCAGGGCCTGCTCGAGCTGGCCGGCATTCCCTACGTCGGCGCCGGTGTCGCCGCCTCGGCGCTCTGCATGGACAAGGACCTGTTCAAGGCGGTCCTGCGCGACCGCGGCATCCCGGTCGCGCGCAACGAGACGCTGCGGCTCGGGGACGAGATCCGGAACCCGTTCGGCTATCCGGTCTTCGTCAAGCCGGCGCGGCTCGGCTCGTCGGTCGGGATCTCGAAAGCGCACGACGAGGACGGAGCTCGAGGCGGCGGTCGCGCTCGCACGCCGCCACGACGAGAAGGTGCTCGTGGAGGAGTTCGTCGCCGGGACCGAGGTCGAGTGCGGTGTCCTCGGCAACGTCCGGCCGGCTCCACTCGCATCGGTCGTCGGCGAGATCGTCCCCCACGCCGAGTGGTACGACTACGCGGCCAAGTACGACGCAGGCGGCTCGGACATCATCGTCCCCGCCCGGATCCCGGAGGAGACCGCCGCCCGCGTGCAGGCGCTCGCCGTCGACTCGTTCGTCGCGACCGAGTGCGAAGGCATGGCCCGGGTCGACTTCTTCGTGCGGGAGGACGGAGAGGTCGTCGTCAACGAGATCAACACGATTCCCGGCTTCACCTCGACGAGCGTCTACGCGCGCCTCTTCGAGGCGTCGGGAATCCCGTACGGCGAGCTGCTGGACCGCCTGATCGAGCTTGCGCTCGAGCGGCACGACCGCCGCTCAAGCCTCGAGTACTAGCCGCGTCTCCTCGGCGTGGAAGCCGAGGCCGAAGCGCTCGAAGTCCTCGAGCGCGGTACGCACGAGCGCACCATCCTGCCGGGCCACCCCGAGAGCGCGCAGCGCGAACGGCCGCAGCACCGACTCGACGGACAGAATCGGCGCCGCCTCGCGCTCGACGTCCTCGAACCGGCCGAGGGCCAGCAGCCCGTCGAGACGCGTGGAGACCATCGCGGCCGTGACCATCCAGTCGTGGCCTCGGCGCGCGACGTCCTCGTCGATCATCTGCTCGACGACGTCGAGCTCGTCCCGGAGGAGCGCCAGGCGGACGCGCGGGCCGAAGAGCCGGTAGCCGAAGCCCTCGAACGCGATCTCGAGCGCCCGCTCCTCCAGCCGCCGGGCCGCTTCGTGCCCGCCGCCGTAGGCGTGCGCGACCGCCTCCACCAACAGTGACCGGGCGTTCCGGATGCACGGCGTGCCGAGGTTCTCCGTGACGAGGCGCTCGACGACCGGAGTCCGCTCGCGAATGTCCGCCCAGTTGCCCATCAGCTCCTTCACCTCGAGCTCCATCGCGATCGAGTGGATCCGGTGGTGCGGGGTGAGCCGCCGTGAGAGCTCCGCGTGCGCCTCGACCAGCCGCAGCGCCTCGTCGAAGCGGCCGATCAGCGCGCACGGGGCCATCAGCTCCTCGTAGATCTCCGTGTGGTGGTCGGGGTCGGCGAGCTGCGGCATCAACGCGAGCCGCCGCTGCGCCCACCCGAACGACTGCTCGTAGTCGCGCTCCGCGAACGCCGTCGACGCGCGGGCGCCCCAGGCGTACGAGCGCAGGACGAGGTCGCCAGACTGGTCGGCCAGCGCCTCCCCCTCCTCGGCCGCCGCATGCTCCTCCGACGGGTTCCAGTACGCGCGCGCGATCAGTGCCTGGATGTGGGCCGCACTGCCCGGCTTCGCCAGCTGCAGCGCCCGGTCGATCCAGCCCGCGACCTCCTCGTGCTCGGGGCGGCGGGGCCACATGCCGGAGCGGATCGCGGTCTGGACCGCCAGCTGGCCGAGAATGTCCGCCTGCTCCTGCGGGTCGTCGGTCAGCTTCAGCGCCTTCTTCATCGCCTCCCAGAAGCGCTCGCCGTCGAACTTGAGCGCGCTCGCGCGGCCGATCTCACGCCACAGCTGCCAGCGCTCGGGCGGCTCGCAGAGCTCGAGTGCCCGCTGGAGGTCGGCCATGCCCTCGTCGAGGTCGTAGCGCCTGATCGCGAGCTCGGCGGCGCGGCGGAGCCAGCGGACGGCGCGAACGCGCAATTGCTCGAGCTCGTCGGGGGCGTCCGCCCAGGCAAGGTCGGCGTCCTCGGGCCCGGCTGCCTGGGCGTAGTGGTGGGCGAGCAGCGCGGCGTCCTCGTCGCGGCCTCCTCCCGTGCGCTCGAGCCAGGAGGCGAAGTCGGCGTGCAGGCGCGCGCGCCTTGCCTTCGGGACGCTGCCGTAGACAACCTCCCGCGTGAGCGCGTGCTTGAAGGCGTACTCCGTCTCGCCGGTGAGTGAGGAACCCGGCCGGCGGCGGATGAAGTCGCGGTCCTCGAGCACTGCCCAGTCGGCCTGCTCGCCCCCGACGAGCTCCAACGTCGGCCCGCTCCAGAAGATCCGGCCGATCACCGACGCGGCTTGCAGAGCCGCCTTGTCGGCGGCCGCCAGCCGGTCGACGCGCGCCGAGAGGATCGCCTGGACCGAGTCGGGCAGCTCCTCGACCACCGTGCCCGTCTCGACGAAGGCGGCGAGCAGCTCTTCGAGGAAGAACGGGTTGCCCTCGGCCCGCTCGACGAGCGCCTGCCGGGTCTCGGGCGAGAGCTCGCCGGGCACGAGCTCGTCGAGCATCGCCGCCGATTCGACCGGCGAGAGCGCGTCCAGCCAGACGAGCGACACGTTGCGGCGGCCTCCGCCCCAGGCGGGCCGCCGGTCGAGCAGCTCCGGACGCGCCGTGCCGATCACGAGCAGCGGCCCGCGCACGTCCCGCGAGACCCGCTCGAGCAGATCGAGCAGCGGCTCCTCCGCCCAGTGCAGGTCCTCGACGAGGACGACCGTCGGCGTCTCGGCCGTCAACTCGCTCAACAGGCCGACCCAGGCTTCCTGGAAGAGCTCGCGAACGGCCAGCGGATGGGCGTCGCCGGCGACGTCGAGGCCGAGGGCGAGGCCGAGGATCTCGCGGTCGCCGAGCCGGCGTCGAACGGCCTCCTCCTCCTCGTTCTCGGGAATCCCGAGCTGCTCGCGGAGGATCTCGCCGAGCGCCCAGTAGGTGATGTGGCCGTACGCCAGGCAGCGGCCGGTGCGCTGCAGCGGCTGCGGAGCCTGCTCGGAGAGCCAGCGCCAGAGCTCGCGGACGAGGGTCGTCTTGCCGACGCCGGCGTCGCCCATCAGCGTCACGACGTGCGGCTCCCGCTGTTCGGCGGCGTGGCGGTAGATCGCCTGCAGCAGCGCAAGCTCCGTGTCGCGCCCGACGAAGGCCCGCGCGCCGCCGCGCAGGCCGCGGGGCCGCATCAGTGTCAGGGCGCGGACGAGCGTCTGCCCGACGACGGGATCCGACTTACCCTTCGCGTCGACCTCGAACGCCGGCCCGAGCTCGAACGCGCCGCGGACCGCCTCGGCCGTGCGGGCGCCGACGACGACCGCACCCGGCTCGCTCGCCTGCTCGAGCCGCGCGGCCACGTTGACGGCGTCCCCGGTGACGAACGAGCTGCCCTCGCGCGCACGGCCCACGACGACCTCGCCCGTCTCGACGCCGATCCGGAGCGCGAGCACGCCGTCGAAGTCGGAGCCGAGACGGCGCTGCATCGCAAGGGCCGCGTGCAACGCGCGCTCGGCGTGGTCCTCGTGCGCCTCGGGGACGCCGAAGACGGCCATGACCGCGTCGCCCGCGAACTTCTCGACCGTGCCGCCGGCGCGGCCGATCTCGTCCGCCATCGCGTCGTAGAACCGCTCCAGGAGCGCCCGCGTGCGCTCCGGATCCTGCTGTTCCCCGAGCGCCGTCGAGCCGACGAGGTCGGCGAAGAGCACGGTGGCCAGCTTCCGCTCGGCGGCCTCCACGCGCCCATTCTGACGGGCGCCGGGACGCGGTTCTAGGTCGCCGTCACCTCGTTCACATGCGCCACCCGATCGAGGTCGGTGATCCAGACGGCGAGGTAGGGCGCGTCCGTGTCCTGGAGCTCCCACGTCGTCGTCGGGGCAGTCCTCGCGTCGCCGGCCACGACCGTGTCGAACGGGCCGTCGGGCGAGCTGCCCTCGCGGATCTCCGCGTTGAAGCCGGGCGTGTCGGTCGTCAGCGTCAGCGTTTGCGGTGTGCCCGAGACCCGGAGCACGAGGCCGACACCGGGCTTCGAAAAGGCCCGGTAGCTCTCCGTGGTCCAGTAGGTCGCCGGATTGCCGTCGGTCGCGTCGGCGACGCGCTCGCTGTGCTCCTCGTTGTCGCCGTCCGGGTCGTACGAGGCGACGCCCTGCAGCCGGACCGGAGCGCCGCCTCCCGCACTGCCGGGCGAGTCGTCGTCGCGGATCGCGAGGAGGATTCCCCCGACCGCGACCGCGAGCAGCAGCAGCCCGAGCAGGAGCGGCCAGAGCGGCGCGCGGCGGTCGCGCGGGCTGCGGCGCTTCTGCGTCGGCGGACGGGCTGAAACCGCCGCCGGCCTGCGCATGATCATCGTCCCCTCGTCGCCCTCCTTGGCGTCGAGCTCGGCCTTGACCGCCTCGAGCTCTGCGACGACCTCGTCCATCGAGGCGGGACGGTCGGCCGGCTGCTTGGCGAGGCAGCGCTCGATCAGGGAGGCGAGCCGGATCGGCGCGTCCGGACGAGTGCCCAGCACGCTCGGCACCGGCTCGGTGACGTGCTTCATCGCCACGGAGACGAAGTTGTCGCCCGCATACGGCACCTCGCCGGTGAGCAGCTCGTGCAGGACGACGCCGAACGAGTAGACGTCGGTCTGGGCGTCCACCCGCTCGCCGCGCGCCTGCTCCGGCGCGATGTAGTGGCTCGTGCCGAGCACGGTGCCGGTCTCCGTGTGCCCGACCGCGTCGAGCGAGCGGACGATCCCGAAGTCGGTCACCTTGGCGCGGCCGTCGCCGTTCAGGAGCACGTTCTGCGGCTTGACGTCGCGGTGGACGAGCCCCTGCGCGTGCGCGAACGCGAGCGCGCGACCGACCTCGAGGCCGAGCTCGAGTACCCGCCGCACGGGCAGCGGGCCGCCGCGCTCGACGAGCTCCTTGAGGTTCTCGCCGTCGACGAGCTCGAAGACGATGAACTGCTTGCCGTTCTCCTCGCCGCGATCGATCACCGTGACAATGTTTGGATGCGAGAGCTGCGCGACCGCGCGCGCCTCACGGCGGAAGCGCTCGACGTACTCGGCGTCGCCGCCGTAGTGGTCGTGCAGGACCTTGAGGGCGACGTTCCGCTCGAGCAGGGTGTCGAAGGCGCAGTACACGGTCGACATGCCGCCCTTGCCGACTGTCTCCCGCACCTCGTACCGGCCCGCGATCACCTGGCTCACAGCCACCAACGTACCGTTCCCGCAGCCCGAAAACCTACGCCAGCACGTGCGCGAGCGCGTCTTCCCAGACGCCCAGCGCTTCGTCCAGCTCGGCGTCCGTGAGCACGAGCGGGCACAGGACCCGGATCGCGTTCCCGTGCACGCCGGCCTTGAGCAGCAGCAGCCCGCGCTGCATCGAGGCTTCGATCACGGCCTGCGCAAGCGCAGGTGCCGGCTGCTTCGTGGCTCGGTCCTCGACGAGCTCGATCGCGAGCATCGCGCCGAGGCCGCGAACGTCGCCGACCGCGGCGAAGCGCTCCTGCCAGGACAGCATCCGCGCCCGCATCGTCTCGCCGATCTGGACGGCGCGGTCGGTCAGGTTCTCCTCCTCGATCACGTCGAGGACGGCGAGCGCAGCCGCCTGGGCGACCGGATTGCCGACGTAGGTGCCGCCGACGGCGCCGTCGTGGGCCGCGTCGAGGATCTCCGCCTTCCCGAGCACGCCCGAGAGCGGCAGCCCGGCGGCGATCGACTTCGCGACAGTGATGATGTCCGGCTCGACGTCGAAGTGCTCGATCGCGAAGAGCTTGCCGGTGCGCGCGAAGCCGGTCTGCACCTCGTCGGCGATCAGGCAGATGCCGTACTCGTCGCAGATCGACCGCAGGCCCTGCATGAACGCCAGCGGTGCGGGCAGGAAGCCTGCCTCACCCTGAACGGGCTCGACGATGATCGCAGCGACCTGCTCCGCGGCGACCTGTGTCAGGAACATCCAGCGCAGCTCGGCGAGCGCGGTCTCGGTGTCGGGGCCGCGGTAGTCGGACGGGAACGGCGCGCGGTAGACCTCCGGCGCGAGCGGGCCCATGCCGGCCTTGTACGGGTGCGGCCGCGAGGTCAGGGTCATCGAGAGCAGCGTGCGGCCGTGGAATGCGCCCTCGAAGGCGATCACCGCAGGGCGCTTGGTATAGAGGCGCGCGAACTTGACCGCGTTCTCGACAGCCTCGGTGCCGGCGTTGAAGAACACGGCCTTCGCCGGGCCGCGGAAGGGCGCTTTCGCGAGTAGCCGCTCGGCGAGCTCGACGTACGGCTCGTACGGGACGACGGTGAAGTCGGTGTGGGCGAACCGCGCCAGCTGCTCGGTGGCGGCCTCGACGACGCGGGGGTGTGCGTGGCCGGTGTTGAGGCAGCCGACGCCGCCGGTGAAGTCGATGAACGTGTTGCCGTCGACGTCGGTGAGCGTGGCGCCCCGGCCCTCGTGCGCCACGATCGGGAGCACGATCGACTTCGCGTTCGCGATCACGCGCTGCTTCCGCTCCAGGATCTCCTGGGAGCGGGGGCCGGGAATCGCGGTGCGGATGTCGATCGTCTTCGTCGTGGCCATCGGTGGGGCAGCGTAGCTCAGCGGCGAATACTCTCGGAGCGATGGAGGAGCGCGACCTCGACCCCGACCCGCTGCGCCAGTTCGAGCGCTGGTTCGAGTCTGCGCGCGACGCCCGTCTGCACGCGCCGGAGGCGATGACGCTTGCGACCGCCACGCCCGAGGGGCGGCCCTCGGCGCGGATGGTGCTGCTGAAGAGCGCGGACGAGCGCGGCTTCGCCTTCCACACCAACTACGAGAGCAGGAAGGGCGGCGAACTGGCCGCGAACCCGCACGCCGCGCTCCTCTTCTACTGGCAGCCGCTCGGCCGGCAGGTGCGAGTCGAGGGGCGCGTCGAGCGCATCCCGACCGATGAGTCGGAGGCGTACTTCCGCACGCGCCCGCTCGGCAGCCGGCTGGCGGCCTGGGCGTCGCCCCAGAGCCGGCCTCTGGCCGACCGCGCGGAGCTGGACCGGCTCTACGCGGAGGCGCAGGAGCGGTTCGGCGACGACGTGCCGCTGCCGCCGACCTGGGGCGGCTTCCGACTCGTCGCGGACGCGTACGAGTTCTGGGAGCACGGCGACGACCGCCTGCACGACCGCGTTCGCTACGAGCGCGACGGCGACGGCTGGGCAAAGACCAGGCTGGCGCCTTAGGCGGAGCGAAGCGACACTTTAGGGATCTTGCGCGATCGGGATCCGCTTCTGCGGATTCCGATCCGCGCGGAAAGTCAGTCGCGCCGGAACAATGAGCGTGCGGTGTCGTGCGCGTCGGTGTCTCGGGTCTGCCAGGCACGCTCGACGAGGCTGCCGAGTACGTCGCGGATCCCGACCATCCCGAGCAGATGGTCGCCCTCGACGACCGGGACGTGCCGGATCCGGCGCTCTCCCATCAGCCGCGCGGCATCGAGGATCTGCACGTCGGCGTCGACGGTGACCGGGTTGCGCGTCATCACGTCGCCGACGTTGACCGCGTTGAGGTCGGTGCCGTCGCCCGCGAGCGCCAGGACGTCGCGCTCGGTGAAGATGCCCACGAGCCTGCCGCCGTCGCAGACCGCGACCGAGCCGACCCCCTCCTCGAGCATTCGCAGCACCGCCAGGCGGGCGGAGTCGTCCGGCTGGACGGTCACGACACGCGTCCTCATCACGTCGCCGATGGCCATTGGGCAAAAGAGTGTAACGGGTGTTACGAGGCCGGTGCCAGAGCGCCGGGGGTGTAGATCCCGAGCGGGTTCCAGAGCAGGTAGCCGCGGGCACCCATCAGCCGAGCCGCCTCGATCTGCGCCTTGACGTCGGCGGGCCCGTACGTGCGCCCGTAGGAGAAGTCCTGCAGCCACGGGATCAGCTCGGCCTTCCCCTTCTTCAACTCGCGCCGGAAGTCGGCGAGCGACCACTCGACGGTGGCGCCCGGGGAGGCGTTCGGATTCTCGAGCCCGTACTCGCCGGACCCGTAGTGCGACGGATAGACCATCGGGTAGACCGCGTCGACGTACTTCGAGAGCCGCCGCGGGATCTGGCCGATGCCGAGGTCGCGCGTGGCGGAGAGGCCGAAGACGTCTGCGGAGACCCGCACGCCGAGTGGCTTCAGGCGCTGCGTCGCGTAGTGGACGAACTGCGCGATCACCCAGCCGGGCGGAGTCGCGGTCTTCTTCGGATAGACGATCGACTCGACGTCGCCGTCGGTCGGGAAGCGGACGTAGTCGAACTGGATCTCGTCGAAGCCGGCCCGCGCAGCGACCTCGGCGATCGAGACGTTGTAGTCCCAAACACGCTTGTCGTACGGGTTCGTCCAGCCCAGATCCGCATGGTTGTGCCAGACGGAGCCGTCCGGGTTCTTGATCGCGAGTCCGGGCCTGCCCTCCGATAGCCGCGGATCCTCGAACGTGACGACGCGGCCGATCAGATAGACGCCCTTGCGGTGGACCAGCTTCGCGGCCTCGCGGGGCCGGTAGTACGGCTTGGCTGCGCCGACGGCCGACGCGAGCGGCACGGCCGACGGGATGAAGCCGATCTCGCCGTTCTCGTCCTTGACGTCGAGCTGGATCGTGTTCATCCCCTCGTCGACCAGCTTCAGGTACTCCGCGAGCTTGCCGTCGAGCGAGGCGAGCGCCATCGTCACGTGGATCCCGCGCACCTCGTCCGGCAGCGCCCGCGGCTGCTTCACCGGAACGGGCTTCGCCGCCGGCTTGTCGGCCGGCGCCTCCGTCGCGCCTGCCTTCGCGGCGGGCTCGTCGTCGATCACGAAGCGCGCGCCGAGCGTTGCGGTCGCCGTCACCCCGAGCAGGAGGCCGAATGCGACCGCGCGGCGCCGCTTGCGGCGTCGGCGTGCCTCCTCACGGCGCGCCCGGAACCGCTCGTTCGGCTCCATCTGCTGGAACAGCATGGACACGGGGCGGGAACAGTATGTGGAAAACGGTGTTTTTGCAACGGACCGTAGAATCGGCGCGTGGTTCTCAGCGACGTGACGATCCGACGGCTCCTCGACGCGGGACGGATCGAGGTCGAACCGTACGACGACTCGCTGATGCAGCCGTCGAGCCTCGATGTGCGCGTCGACCGCTACTTCCGCGTCTTCCGCAACTCGCGCTACCCCTACATCGACGTCAAACAGGAGCAGGAGGAGCTGACCGAGCTCGTCGAGATCGACGACGAGACCCCGTTCATCCTCCATCCGGGCGAATTCGTGCTCGGCTCGACGCTCGAGCGGGTACGGCTGCCCGACGACCTCGTCGCGCGACTGGAGGGGAAGAGCTCGCTCGGCCGGCTCGGTCTGCTGATCCACTCGACGGCGGGCTTCATCGACCCGGGCTGGGACGGCCACGTCACGCTCGAGCTCTCGAACGTCGCGAACCTTCCGATCACGATCTACCACGGGATGAAGATCGGCCAGCTCTCGTTCGTGCAGCTGAGCGAGCCGGCTGAGAAGCCGTACGGCTCCGGCGGGCTCGGCTCCAAGTACCAGGGCCAGAAGGGGCCGACGCCGAGCCGCTACTGGAAGAACTTCGAGGCGTGAGGATCCTCGTCACCGGTGCGACGGGCTTCGTCGGCCCGGCCGTCGTGCAGCGGCTCGTCGACGACGGCCACACGGTGCGGGTCCTCGAGCACAGCGAAGGATCGAGCGCCGACCTGCCGAGCCAGGAAGCGGTATCCGGCTCGATGACCGACCCGGCGAGCCTGCGCGAAGCTGCAGATTCACAGGACGTCGTCGTCCACCTCGTCGCGATCCTGACCGGCATGCCGGAGGAGTTCCGCACCGTGATGGAGCAGGGCACGCGCGACCTGCTCGAGGCCGCCCGCGGGGCAGGCGTGCGGAGGTTCGTGCTGATGTCCGCGCTCGGGACGACCGAGGAGACGAAGGATCTCGTCCCCTACTACGGCGCGAAGTGGCAGATGGAGCAGGACGTGAAGGCGTCCGGGCTCGCGCACGTCATCTTCCGCCCGAGCTTCGTCTTCGGGCGCGACGGCGGCGCCCTTGGCCAGTTCAAGAAGATCGCGAAGCTGGCGCCGGTGACGCCGATCGTCGGGCCGGGGACGCAGCGGATCCAGCCGATCTGGGTCGACGATGTGGCTGCCTACTTCGCGGCCGGGGTCGAGAAGCCGGAGGCAGCGAACAGGATGTTCGAGCTCGGCGGGCCGGACGTGGTGACGTGGAACGAGTTCTGGTCGCGCCTGAAGCAGGCGCAGGGATCACGTCGTCCGAGCGTGCATCTGCCGTTCGCCCTGATGCGTGCGCAGGCGGCGGTGCTCGAGAAGCTGCCGAAGCCCCCGGTCACACGCGACCAGTTGAAGATGCTGGCGGCCGGCGACAACGTCGTCTCGAACTCGGACGCGGTCGACACGTTCGGCCTCCCGCTCGTCCCGCTCGACGAGCAGCTCCGCCGCGCCACATCCAAGAGCGGCTAGTCCGGCTTAGCCATGTCCGGGGTCAGACCCCGTCACGCCTCAAAGGGCCGCGGCGGTTGCGGACTTTCGCCTACTCAGACGCGGAACCGCATCCGTCTGAAAGGGACACGACGGGGTCTGACCCCGGACAGGTCCCAGAAAGACGAAGGGCCGCTTGCGCGGCCCTTCGATCTTCGGTACCAGCCTGTATTGGCAGAGACGCTTCCTGCCGAAGCGGCGCGTCCGGTGCGATGCGCTTCCGCACCATCATCCGCGGGCCCCCTACGCTGGCTAGACGATTCCCCTTGCAGGTCCCAGGGGCACGTCCCTACCGGCTGACACCTCCACTGCCCGTACTGGAAATCTCCACTGCCGGACCACCTCCTTTCCGCGGATATCGAGAATGTAGCAGGCCGCCGCGACGTACCATGTCAGCGTGAGCCGGCGGATCCTCTTCGAGGACGACGAGCTCCTTGTCCGCTACTCCGGCCTCGACGTCGCCGCAACGTTTGTCCGCGAGGTCCGCATCCCGTACACGGCGGTCGGCGCCGTTTCGATCGGCCTCACCGATCCACCCAGCCTCCTCGCAGGCCGCGTCGGCCTCTCGACGCCGCCGTTCGGGATCACACAGCGCGGGCGCTTCCGCGAGCACGGCTCCTGGTCGTTTCTCGACGTGGACGACCGCGAGCGGGCGGTCGTGCTCGACCTGACCGGCCACAAGTACCGGCGAGTCGTGCTCAACGTCGACGACCCTGAGGTTTTCGCGCGCCGCGTGCGCGAACGGACCTAGCCGCCGACCTCGACGCGGACCCAGCCGTCCTCGACGCGGACCGGGAACGTGTCGACCGGCTCGTATGCCGGCAGCGTCAGCGGCCGCCCCGTCGTGATGTCGAAGCGGGAGCCGTGGCGGGGGCAGACGGCAACGCACTCGTCCTCCTCCCACACGCCCTCGCAGAGCGGCCCGTCGTCGTGCGAGCAGCGGTCCTCGAGCGCGTAGTAGCTGCCGCCGCAGTTGTAGACCCCGATCGCGAGCGGCCCCGACCAGATGATCTTCACGTGGCCCGGCGGCAGCTCGTCCACCGGGCAGACGTCGACCGTCACGAAATCGTCAGGTCGTCGCCCTGCGTCCACTCGTCGGGCAGCGGCGTTCCCTTCGACTTGTGCAGCGCCACCTTCAGCACCCCGAGCCCGAGCAGTGCGCACTTGAGCCGAACCGGCGTCAGCGGGATCCCGATCTCCTCGAGCAGCTCCTCCTTCGGCATCTTCGCCACCTCCTCGGCGTTCCGCCCGACGACGATCTCCGTCAGCATCGACGTCGCCGCCTGCGAAATCGCACAGCCCCGCCCCTCGAAGCCGACCTCCGAGATCGTCTCGCCGTCGAAGCGAAGCGAGACCGTCACCTCGTCGCCGCAGAGCGGGTTCTGGCCCTCCGCCTGCGCGTCGGCGGCGTCGAGCAGCCCGTGCCCGCGCGGGTTCTTGTAGTGGTCGAGGATGACCTCCCGGTACAGCTGGTCGAACTCGCTCATCCCAGGTGCTGCTTGACCTTGTGCAACCCGTCGACGAGGCGGTCGATCTCCTCGGGGATCGTGTAGAGGTAGAAGCTCGCGCGCGTCGTCGCCGCGACGCCGAGGCGCGCCATCAGCGGCTGCGTGCAGTGGTGGCCGGCGCGGACGGCGACGCCCTCCCAGTCGAGGATCTGCGCCACGTCGTGCGGGTGGATCCCGGCGACGTCGAAGGAGACGATCCCGGCGCGCCGCTCCAGCGGCGGCCCGAAGACGCGCACGAAGTCGAGCTCCGAGAGCCTGCCGAGCGCGTACTCGGTCAGCTCGTGCTCGTGCCGCTCGATCGCGCCGAGGCCGATGTCCGAGAGGTAGTCGATCGCGACGCCGAAGCCGTATGCCTCCGCGATCGCGGGCGTGCCGGCCTCGAACTTGTACGGCAGCTCGTTCCAGCTCGTCCGGTCGAGGGCGACCGAGCGGATCATCTCGCCGCCGAGGTTGAACGGCGACATCTGCTCGAGCAGCTCGGCCCGGCCCCAGAGGGCGCCGACGCCGGTCGGCCCGCAGAGCTTGTGCGAGGAGAGGGCGAGGAAGTCGCAGCCGAGTGCCTGGACGTCGATCGGCCGGTGCGGCGCCGCCTGCGCGGCGTCGACGACCATGATCGCGCCCTGCTCGTGCGCCCACGCCGCCAGCTTCTCGACCGGGTTGATCGTCCCGAGCGAGTTCGAGACGAGGTTGTTGGCGACGACCTTGACCTTCCCCGAGGCCGCGATCTCGGCGAGCGCGTCGAGCTGCAGCTCGCCCGCGTCGTCGATCGGGATGTGGCGGAAGCTCGCGCCGGTTCGGTTCGCGACGAACTGCCAGGGGACGAAGTTGGAATGGTGCTCGAGCTCGGTGATCACGACCACGTCGCCGGGGCCGAGGTTCTCGAGCCCCCACGCGTAGGCGACGAGGTTGATCCCCTCCGTCGCGCTGCGGGTGAAGATCACCTCGCGCGTGGAGGGCGCGTTGACGAACGCGCGCACCTTCTCGCGTGCACCCTCGTAGCCCTCGGTCGCGCGCTCCGCGAGCCGGTAGACGCCGCGGTGCACGTTCGCATAGCGGTGCGAGTAGAAGTCGTGGAGCGCATCGAGGACTTGGCGCGGCTTCTGGGTCGACGCGGCCGAGTCGAGGAACGCCACAGGCTTGCCGTTCGAGAGCTCCTCGAGGTAGGGGAAGTCGGCGCGGATGCGCTGGACGTCGAGCTTCGCGTCGGCGGTCACTGCCATGGCGTCATGGTACGTGTCAGCCCCTGGGGTCGACCTTGCCGTTGCCCTGGGCGCGCTCGGCGATCTCGCGCTCGCGCTCGACCGCGGTGGCCGCGCCCTCGAGCAGCTCCGCGAGCAGCTTCATCCGGCTGCGCTCGGAGGTCAGCTGCAGCAGCCGCTGCTTCAGCGCCGGGGCGAACTCGAAGCGGCCGGCGAGCTCGAACGAGAGCTGGACGACGTCGAGCCGCGGCTCCTCGACCTCGGCGCCGGTCAACTCGACGAGGCGATGGTAGAGCTCGATCGCGTGCTGGGTGTCCTCGGGGTCGGCGACGTCCGGGTCGTCGGCGATCTCCTCGACGATCCCTGTCTGGAACGCGCGCCCTCCGGTGAGCTCGACGAGCCGGAACCGCTCGCGTCCCTCGGCGACGATGTTCAGGCGCCCGTCATCGAAGCGGTCGAGCACCTCGGTCACCGCCGCGCGCGTCCCGATCTCGCGAAGCCCATCCTCGTCGGCGTAGACGAGCCCGAACTCGCGGTCCTCCTCCATGCACTCGCCGATGAGCTCCTGGTAGCGCTCCTCGAAGATGTGGAGCGGGATCTGCTCGGTGGGAAGCAGCACGATTCCGAGCGGAAAGAGGCCGAGCTCGTTCATCGCCGAAGCCTAGACGCGCTCGAAGGCCGCGATCCTGAAGAGGGGCCCGTTTCGCTCCGAGACGCGGGTGAGGCCGTGAGCCTCGATCGCGCCCTCGACCGCGGCCTGCGGGTGGACGAAGACGCGGAAGCGGCGGCGGCGCAGCCGCAGGTAGGCGTTCAGCGTCCCGAGACCCGCCCGGGCCCACCAGACCTGGCGCGGGAAGCTGAGCACGAGCGCGCGACGGGCCAGTGAGGCGCCGATCCCGGCCAGCGCGACCCCGTCGGGCGTGCAGCAGACGACCTTGTTCATGACGACGACGTCGACGGGAGCCGCGGACGTGGGCTCGGCGACGAGGTCGGCGGTCCGGAACGAGATCCTCTCCGCCACCCCGGCCTCGGACGCGAGCGAGCGCACGAACGGCTCGTAGGCGGGGAGGAGCTCGACCACCTCGGCCGACGCCGCGCCTTCCTTGAGCAGCTCGAGCGCCACCTGGCCGACACCGCCGCCGATCTCGAGCACACTGGCGCCCTCGACGCCGCGCGCCGCCGCCCGGCGCGCGAGCGAGCGGGCCATCGGATCGGGGCCCTTCCGCCGGTACTTGCGCGCGTCGTTGGCCGCAGTCTTCTCGCCGAAGAACTCCTCCTGCCCGTGGCGCGCGCAGCAACCGGTCATGCCGGGCGCCGCCCGAAGTGGCCGCGCGACGTCATCGACATCACGGTGACCCCGTCCTGGTTCACCATCTCGCCGCGGATCCGGATCGTGCCGCGGTCCGGTCTCGTCGCCGACGGCGTCGCCTCGAGCACCGTCAGGCGGCCGGAGAGCGTGTCGTCCGGGCGCACCGGCGCGAGCCAGCGGAGCTCTTCGATCCCGGGCGAGCCGCGCGCCGCCGAACCGAGCATCGTGTCGACGTACATGCGCATCCACATCGCGCCCGTCTGCCAGCCGCTGGCGATCAGGCCGCCGAAGGCGGACTCCTTCGCCGCCTCCGGGTCGATGTGGAACGGTTGCGGATCCCACTCGCGCGCGAAGGCGACGATCTCGCTCTCGGTGACGAGGCGGGTGCCGAGCTCGTAGACCTGGCCGGGCTCGAAGTCCTCGAAGTGGAGGTCTGGCATGCGGCTATCGTGCCGGGTCTTGAGCGACTACGTCTTCACGATGTACCGGGCCGACAAGTTCTACGGCCCCGACCGGCAGGTCCTGGCGAACATCTCGCTCAGCTTCCTGCCCGGCGCCAAGATCGGCGTGCTCGGCCCGAACGGGGCCGGCAAGTCGACGCTGCTGCGGATCATGGCCGGGCTGGAGGAGCCGTCGAGCGGCGTCGCCGAGCTCGCGCCCGGGGCGACGGTCGGCATGCTGGCGCAGGAGCCCGAGCTCGACCCGGCCCGGACCGTGCGCGAGAACGTCGAGGACGGCGTCCGCGAGCTCCGCGACCTGCTCGACCGCTTCAACCAGATCTCCGCCCAGTTCGCCGAGCCCGACGCCGACTTCGACACGCTGCTCGCCGAGCAGGCACAGGTGCAGGACCAGATCGACCGCGCCGACGCGTGGAACCTCGACGCAACGCTCGATCGCGCGATGGACGCGCTGCGGCTGCCCGAGGGCGACCGCGACGTGACGACGCTCTCGGGCGGCGAGCGCCGCCGGGTCGCGCTCGCGCGGCTGCTCCTCTCCTCGCCCGACCTGCTCCTGCTCGACGAGCCGACGAACCACCTCGACGCCGAGTCGGTCGCGTGGCTCGAGCGCTTCCTCGAGGCGTACAAGGGCACCGTCGTCGCCGTCACCCACGATCGCTACTTCCTCGACAACGTCGCCGGCTGGATCCTCGAGCTCGACCGCGGCAAGGGGCTCCCCTTCGAAGGCAACTACTCCTCCTGGCTCGAGCAGAAACAGGCGCGGCTCGCGGTCGAGGAGAAGCAGGAGTCGGCCCGGCGCCGCACGCTCGCCCGTGAGCTCGAGTGGGTGCGCGCGAGCCCGAAGGCGCGGCACGCGAAGGCGAAGGCGCGGCTGACCCAGTACGAGAAGCTGCTCGCCGACGACCAGAACGTGAAGCTCGACAAGGTCGAGATCCACATCCCGGCCGGCCCGAGGCTCGGCGACGTCGTCGTCGATGCGGAGGGCGTCTCGAAGGGCTTCGGCGACCGCCTGCTCGTCGAGGACATGACGTTCTCGCTCCCACCCGGCGGCATCGTCGGCGTGATCGGCCCGAACGGCGCCGGCAAGACGACGCTCTTCCGGATGATCGCCGGCGAGGAGAAGCCGGACACCGGCGCGCTGACGCTCGGCGACACCGTCGAGCTGGCCTACGTCGACCAGGCGCGCGCCGACCTGACCCCGGAGAACACGGTCTGGAAGGAGATCTCCGGCAACCAGGACGTGATCGAGCTCGGCAAGAGGGAAGTGAACTCGCGGCAGTACGTCTCCTGGTTCAACTTCCGCGGCTCCGACCAGCAAAAGCGCGTCAGCGACCTCTCCGGCGGCGAGCGCAACCGCGTCCACCTGGCGAAGCTGCTTCGCAGCGGCGGCAACGTGCTCCTGCTCGACGAGCCGACGAA
The DNA here is from genome assembly GCA_963705515.1 of uncultured Gaiellaceae bacterium. Taxonomy (GTDB): domain Bacteria; phylum Actinomycetota; class Thermoleophilia; order Gaiellales; family Gaiellaceae; genus Gaiellasilicea. Next base: position 44,679 of record CAVPJV010000001.1, on the reverse strand, counting down.
CGATCTCGACGTCGACACCCTGCGCGCGCTCGAGGAGGCCCTGCTCGACTTCGCCGGCTGCGCGGTGGTGATCTCGCACGATCGCTGGTTCCTCGACCGGATCGCGACCCACATCCTCGCTTTCGAGGGTGACAGCCAGGTGACGTGGTTCGAGGGCAGCTACGAGGAGTACGCCGACTGGGTCAAGGAGACCCGCGGCGCCGACGCGCTCGAGCCGCACCGGATCAAGTACAAGCCGCTCGTCCGGGCGTAGGCGTCGAGCGGCCCGCGGCGCGCGGGCCCGGTGAGGGCCCGTCGCGCCGCCGGGTGTCGCTCTAGACGAGCGCCTTCAGGAAGACGTCGACCTTCTCGGCCGGGAACGTCTCCGTCTCGACGACCTCGAGTAGCCCGATCTTGGCGAGCACGCGGAACGCGGTCTCGTTGTCCGGGTACTTGACGATCGCGAAGAAGTCCCACGGACCCATGATCGCGTACGTCTCCTCGAGCTTCCCGCCCTCCTCCTCGACGATCACGCGGATCTTGTCGAGGTACTCGGGCGCCTTCGTGAGCTGCTCCCTGCCTTGCGGCGTGAGCTTGATCAGCCCGACGTAGGTGAACATCCTGTGGCCTCCTTTTCTCGACGGTTGGCCGCTAGTGACCGTCTCACGCCGAGGCCGGGGCGGCATCGGGGAAACCCTCGGCTGGGCTGCTCGAAACTACTGACGTCGCGCCACGCGAAACCGTCGCTAGCGTGCGACGATGGATCGCGGCCGCCAGCACCATAACGTCACGCTCGGGATCCTGACCCTGGCCGGCGCCGCGTTCTCGCTCCAGCAGACGATGGTCTTCCCGGCGCTCCGCACGTTCCAGGACGCCTTCGGCTCGAGCACGGCCTGGACGACCTGGATCCTGACGGGCTTCCTCGTCTCGGGGGCGGTGCTGACGCCGATCCTCGGCCGCCTCGGCGACCAGTTCGGCAAGGAGCGGCTGCTGCTGATCAGCCTCGGCCTCTTCCTCGCCGGATGCCTCGGGGCGGCCTTCGCCTGGAACCTCTGGTCGCTGATCGGCTTCCGCATCGTCTCGGGTGCGGGCGCCGCGCTCTTTCCGCTCAGCTTCGCGATCATCCGCGACGAGTTCCCGCCCGAGAAGGTCAAGGTCGGGATCGGCCTACTCTCCGCGGTCTGGGGCGTCGGCGGCGGCTTCGGGATCGTGCTCTCCGGCCTGATCGTCGACAACTTCTCGTGGCGCTACCTCTTCCTGCTCGGCTCGATTCCCGTCGCGCTCTCGATCGTGCTGATCGACCGCTACGTCCCCGAGTCACCGATCCGCAGCCCGTCGAAGGTCGACGTCCCGGGCGCGCTCCTTCTCTCGGCTGCGTTGATCTCACTGATGCTCGCGCTGACGGAGGGCGAGCACTGGGGTTGGGACTCGCCGCTCCTCATCGGGGTCGTGGCGCTCTCGGCGATCTTCTTCGCGCTCTGGGGAGTGGTCGAGTCGCGCTCGAGCTCGCCGATGGTCGACCTGCACATGCTCGCGCACAGGCCGATCCTGCTCACCAACATCGCGACGCTGATCTCGGGCTTCGCGCTCTTCAGCTGCTTCATCCTCATCCCCACCTTCGTCGAGACCGACCCGGAGCACGGCTACGGCTTCGGGGCGAGCGCCACGAAGGCGGGGCTGTACCTGCTGCCGAGCTCGCTCGCCATGCTCGTCGCCGGGCCGATCGCGGGCGCGGTCGGGCGCCGCTATGGCTCGAAATGGGCACTCGCGGGCGGCATGCTGATCGTCAGCGTCGCCGCACTCCTGTTCGCGTTCGTGCACGCCGAGCCCGGCTCGGTCCTGCTCGCGAGCGCGCTGCTCGGGCTCGGCGTCGGCTCCGCCTTCGCCTCGATGGCCGGCCTGATCGCAGACAACGTCGACCCGCGCGAGATGGGCATCGCGGCCGGCATGAACACCGTCGTCCGCGCCATCGGCGGCGTGGTCGGCGGCCAGGTGGGCGCGTTGGTGCTCACCGCCCGCACGATCGGCGACTCGTCCATCCCGGCCGAGTCCGCCTACACGCTCACATTCGGGCTCAGTGCAGTCACCGCTCTGGTTGCCGCCGCAATCGCGGTCTCGATCAGCTCCCGCCCCCACCTCCGGCACCTGCAGGTCGTCGCACCGCCCGCTCCGGTGTCGTCCGCCCGGACGAGCCCGGTTCGTCCGCAGGGCTGACGCGGGTTCAACCCGCGGGCCGATGCGCCCGAGCACCTCCGGAACGCAGCATGTGTGCACTGCTACGGAGGTGACCACGAATGACCGAAATCCTGACAAGGCGTGAGACCGGGCTGGACGTCGGCCCGCTGCGGCACCTACTGGATGGCGATGCGGTCGCCCCCGGCGACGTCGAGTGGGACGAGGCTCGGCTCGCCTGGAACCTGACCGTGGACCAGCAGCCGGTCGCGGTCGTGCTCCCCGAGTCGGCGGCCGATGTCGCCGCGACGGTCGCGTTCGCAAAGGCGCACGGCCTCCGCGTCGCGCCGCAGGGCACCGGGCACGGCGCCGCTGCGCTGGGCGACATGTCCGACACGATCCTGCTCAAGACCGAGCGCATGCGCGGCGTCACGATCGACCCCGAGAGCCGGATCGCCCGCGCCGAGGCCGGCACGATCTGGATCGAGGTCGTCGAGGCGGCGGCCGAGCATGGCCTGGCGGCACTCGCCGGCTCCTCGCCGGACGTCGGCGTCGTCGGCTACACGCTCGGCGGCGGGCTGTCCTGGCTCGCCCGCAAGCACGGCATCGGCGCGAACCAGGTGACCGCGATCGAGGTCGTGACCGCCTCGGGCGACATCGTCCGCACCGACTGGGCGAACGAGCCGGACCTGTTCTGGGCGCTGCGCGGCGGCGGCGGCTCGTTCGGGATCGTCACCGCGATCGAGTTCAACCTCTTCCCGATCTCGCAGGTCTACGCCGGCATCCTCTGGTTCCCGGTCGACCGCTCGGCCGAGATCCTGAAGGCGTGGCGGGCGTGGACGGACGACCTGCCGGACGAGATGACCTCGGTCGGCCGGATCCTCCAGTTCCCGCCCATCCCGGACATCCCCGAGCCGATCCGCGGCCAGTCCTTCGTCGTCGTCCAGACGATCTGGTCCGGTGAGCCCGGCGAGGGCGCACCCTGGCTGGAGCCGCTCCGCGCGCTCGGTCCGGTGATGGACACCGTGATGACGCTCCCGATCGACGAGCTGAGCCGGCTGCACATGGATCCGGAGGGCCCGGCCCCCGGAAGCGGCGACGGCGGCATGCTGGACGACGTCGACGACCATCTGATCGACCTCTTCGTCGAGCAGGTCGTCGGCTCGCCGATCCTCTCGGCGGAGATCCGGCACCTCGGCGGCGCGGTCGGCCGGCGCGACTCCCGCCACGGCGCGATCGACGCCTGGGAGGCGCCGTACCTGATGTTCGCAGTCGGGATCGCGCCCACGCCCGAGGCCCGCGAGGCCGTCCACGGCGCCGTCGCACGGCTCCGCGACACGCTCGCACCGTGGGAGGCCGACCACACGTACCTCAACTTCGCCGAGTCCCGGCGGAAGGCGGCCTCGCTCTTCTCGAGCGCGAGCTACCACCGGCTGCGCCGGATCAAGGCGATCGTCGATCCGACCGACGTGATCCGCTCCAACCATCCTGTTCCGCCCGCAAGCTGAGCATCCGCAGAGCGGACGCTCAGCGCGAAGATCCCTGAAGGGGGGCCGCACAGCGGCCCCCTGCCGGGCCTCTCACATGCGACAATGTGGGCGAAGGGAGGCCTCCGATGCGGGACCTGATCGTCATCCTCGTCCTCTACGTCGTGGTGCTCTTGGCGTTCGGCTGGTGCGGCGGGATGCGCGCGGCCGGCAGGTCGATCGAGGACTGGGCCCGCCGCAGCACGAGGACGGGCGGAACGCAGCGCAGCCCGGTCGTCTGACCCCGCTCCGGCGGCTACCGTTCGCGGCGTGGATGCAGATGCCGTCGAGATCCGGATCCTCGGCTGCCTCGTCGAGAAGCAGCGCACGACGCCCGATCAGTACCCGCTCTCGCTGAACTCGCTCCGGCTCGCCTGCAACCAGGCGACGAACCGGGATCCGGTCGTCGACTACGACGAGGCGGAGATTCGTGCCGCGCTCGACCGCCTCTCGCGGCGCGGCTGGGTGCGGCTCGCAAGCGGGCCGGGCAGCCGAGTCGCGAAGTACCGCCACCTGCTCGACGACGCGCTCGGCCGGGTGCCGTCACAGATTGCGCTGCTCGCGGTGCTGATGCTCCGCGGCCCGCAAACCCCCGGCGAGCTGAAGCAGCGGGTCGAGCGCCTCTACCCGTACCCGTCGCTCGAGGACGTCGAGCAGGCGCTCGACGCGCTGGCGGCCGCCGAGCTCGTCGAGAAGCTCCCCCGCCGGCCGGGCCAGAGCCAGGACCGCTGGTGCCAGCTCCTCGGCGGCGACGGAGAGCTGGACTCGACGGGACCCGAATCGCATGAGGATGCCGCATTGCCTCGGACGCCTCTCGAGGAGCGCGTCACCCGCCTCGAGCAGCAGGTGGCCGAGCTGCAGCGGGCGCTGGGTCAGTGATGCCTCCGAAGCCGATCGAGAACCTCCGCGGCGCCGCACGCCAGCTTGGCGAGCAGCTGAAGCGGACAGCCGGCCCAGAGCTCGAGGAGCTGCTCGGGCTCGGGCCGCGCGCGACGCCGCCGCGGCCGCTGCCGGAGCTGCAGGCGGAGCTCGACGGGCTCGTCGGCCTGGGGACGGTCAAGGAGCAGGTGCACGCGCTGCTCGCGTTCCTCCAGGTGCAGGCACGCCGGAAGGAGCACGGCCTGCCCGAGGTGGCGACGAGCCAGCACCTCGTCTTCCTCGGCAACCCCGGTACCGGCAAGACGACCGTGGCGCGGCTGCTCGCGGAGATGTATGGCGCCATGGGCCTGCTCGAGAAGGGCCATCTCGTCGAGGTCGACCGCGCCTCGCTGGTCGGCCAGTACGTCGGCCAGACGGCGATCAAGACCGACCGCGCGATTCGGCGCGCGCTCGACGGCGTCCTCTTCATCGACGAGGCCTACGCGCTGACGCCCGGCGGCGACGGCAGGCTCGACTTCGGCGCCGAGGCGGTCGAGACGCTCCTGAAGCGGATGGAGGACCACCGGCACCGGCTCGTCGTCATCGTCGCGGGCTACCCGCGCCTGATGCGCGCCTTCCTCGACTCGAACCCGGGTCTGCGCTCGCGCTTCGCGCGCGAGCTCGTCTTTCCCGACTACTCGACCGAGGATCTGCTCGAGATCACGCGCCGGCTGGCCGCCGAGCACGAGTACGAGCTCGGGCCTGGCGCGGACGAGGCGCTCGAGCGGATCTTCGCCGGCGCGATCCGCAGCGAAGGCTTCGGCAACGCCCGCTACGCACGCACGATCTTCGAGCAGGCGCTCAACCGGCAGGCGCTCCGGCTGGCACGCCTGGAGGGAGCTGCGCTCGCGGAGCTGAGTCGCGATGAGGTGGCGACGCTCGAGGCCGACGACGTGCTGGAAGCGGCGCGCATGCTCGGCGAGAGCACGGGCGCCCGCCCGAAGCGCCGCCGCTGGCTCAGTTGACGCCGCGCGTGGCCGATGTTTTCATCGGTTGGGCCTGTTCCCATCCCGGGACGCCTGCGGCGAGGCCGATGTGAAGGAGGACGCTTGGCTTCCGGGCTGACGAAGCTGCTGACCGTGACCGCGACCGCGCTCGACCGGCGCTTCGGCTGGGATCGCCTGCCGCTGCCGCTCGGTGTCTTCACGCTCGCCGGTCTCCGAACACGGCTGCGTGAGGAGAACCTGTACGACACGGGCGCCGGAGGCGCGAAAGCCGGCCCTGACGCCGGCCCACACGACTCCAGGACGGCCGACGGCAGCTACAACGACCTCGGGCAGCCGGCGATGGGGATGATCGGCGCCCGCTTCGGCCGCAACATCCCGATCGAGCGCACGTATCCCGAGCAGCTGCCCGGACTCCTCGAGCCGAACCCACGCCTCGTCAGCCGCAAGCTGCTCACGCGCGACGAGTTCACGCCCGCCACGATCGTGAACGTCCTTGCGGGCGCCTGGCTCCAGTTCGAAGTCCACGACTGGTTCAGTCACGGCAAGAACCTGCCCGACGAGCCGTTCGAGCTCGAGCTCGCCGACGACGACCCGTGGGCCGACCGGCCGATGCGGATCGAGCGCACGCGCACCGACCCGTTCCGGGACACGAACGCCGGGCCGACGACCTGGGTGACGACAGACTCGCACTGGTGGGACGGATCGCAGATCTACGGCAGCGAGCCGGCGGTCACGAGCGCCCTCCGCGAGGGTGCGGGCGGCCGGATGCGGCTCGATCCGGACGGCCAGCTACCGCGCGACCTCGACGCGAAGGTCGACCTGACCGGCGTCGCCGGCAACTTCTGGCTCGGGCTCGCGCTCCTGCACACGCTCTTCACGCGCGAGCACAACGCCATTGCCGACCGGCTGGCTGCCGAGCATCGCGACTGGACGGACGACGAGCTGTTCGCAAAGGCGCGCCTGATCACGGCGGCGCTGATGGCGAAGATCCACACCGTCGAGTGGACGCCCGCGATCATCGCGCACCCGACGACGAAGTTCGGGATGCGCGCGAACTGGTACGGGATCCTCGGCAAGCGGCTGGGCAAGCGAAGCTCGAACGAGGTGCTCGGCGGCATCCCCGGCTCGGCGACGAACCACCACGGCGTCCCCTACTCGCTCACGGAGGAGTTCGTGGCCGTCTACCGGATGCACCCGCTCCTTCCCGACGACTTCACGTTCCGCTCGATCGCGACGGACGAGGTGGTGCAGGAGCGGACGTTCCGCGAGCTCGGCGTCAACGACGTGCGCGACCGGCTCGACGAGGTCGGCTTCGAGGACGCGTTCTACTCGTTCGGGATCGCGCACCCGGGCGCGATCACGCTGCACAACTACCCGCGCTTCCTGCAGGAGCTGCACAAGCCGGACGGCACCGTCGTCGACCTCGCGGCGATCGACGTGCTCAGGATCCGCGAGCGCGGCGTGCCCCGCTACAACGAGTTCAGGCGGCTCTTCCACCTGAAACCGGCGGCCACGTTCGAGGAGCTGACCGACAACCCCCAGTGGGCGCGGGAGCTGCGCGAGGTCTACGGTGACGTCGAGAAGGTCGACCTGATGGTCGGGCTCTACGCCGAGCCGCTGCCGAAGGGCTTCGGCTTCAGCGACACGGCCTTCCGCGTCTTCATCCTGATGGCGTCGCGGCGCCTGAAGAGCGACCGCTTCTTCACCCGCGACTACAACGCAGAGACGTACACGCAGACCGGGCTCGACTGGATCGACGAGACGAGCATGAGCGACGTGCTGCTCCGCCACTACCCCGGTCTGGAGCCGGCGCTGCGCGGCGTCGAGAACGCATTCGCGCCCTGGAAACGGGTGTCGGGATGAGGGAGCTAGCGCCCGGCGTGCACATGCTCGGCGCCAAGAAGGGCGGCCATGTCCGCGCCTACCTGATCGAGACGAATGAGGAGCTCTCGCTCGTGGACACACTCTTCGAGAACGACGGCGGCAGCGTGCTCGACGCGATCGGGAGACTGGGCCGCAAGCCCTCCGACCTGAAGCGGATCGTGCTCACGCACGCGCACCGCTCCCACCTCGGCGGCGTCGCCGCGCTCAAGCGCGCGACCGGTGCGGCCGTGCTCGCGCACGAGTGGGAGGCGGACATCATCTCCGGCGACCGCCCGGCCCAATCCGTCGGCCTGAAGCCGACGGCGCCGTTCCGCACCTACCCGTTTCAGGTCGGGATCTTCCTCAACCGGCCGAAGCACCGGCCGGTCCCGATCGACGAGAGCATCGGCGACGGCGACGCCTTCGGCCCGCTGCAGGTCCTCCACGTGCCCGGCCACTCTCCCGGCCACCTCGCGTTCTCCTGGGCGGAGCGCGGGCTGCTCCTCTCGGGTGACGCGATCGCGACCTGGCCGCGGTTCGAGGCAGGGTGGCGGGCGTTCACGCTCAACCCGGAGCAGCACGCCAAGTCGATCCGGCGCATGGCCGAGCTCGACGCCGGCATCGTCGGCGTCGGCCACGGCGATCCGATCACGGACAACGCGGCCGACCGGGTCCACGGCCTCGTCGCACCGGCGCAGCCTGGAGCCGTGGCGGCCGAGCCGGCTAGGACCGCGGCGACACGAACTCGATCAGGTTCCCGAACGGGTCGCGGATGAAGAATCGCTCCCGGCCGCCGACCGGGTGTGCGGCCTCGATCTCGCAGCCGTTGCCCGCGAGCCGCGTGCGCTTGGCCTCGAGCTCGGCCACCTCGAGTGCGAAGTGGTGCTCGGCGCCCGCGTCCGCCGCCGCGCCGGCGATCACGTGCAGCTCGAGCTCACCCTCCCGCCCGAGGCCGTAGACGAGCGCTCGCTCGGTCGCGTACAGCTCGGGCAGCCCGAGCGCATCGCGGTAGAACGCCCGCGCCGGGCCGATCTCCTCCGGACGAACGGTGATCCCGACGTGCTGGAGCCTCATTTCTACCCTCGCGTGCACGCGCCTTCGGCGGGCGTGCGGACGTGGCGGATGTTCTCCCAGGCCTTCGCCTGCGGGAGCAGCCCGAAGCGGGAGAGGGCGAGCGGGAGGCCGGTGCGCGCACGCATCTCGGCCGAATGGATCCAGAAGCCGACGAACGCCTCCACGTTCGCCTTCGGGTTGAGCCGGCGCAGCTGCCAGAAGAGCTTCCCCGACTGGCTCTGCTGGTCGACGACGATCTGGTCGGAGACGCTCCACCAGAGCTGCAGCGGCACGCAGGAGGCGGCGATTGCACGGGCGTACGTGATCGGGCTGCGCGCGGCATACGCGGCCGGACGCTCCTCCGGCCCGCCGCCGATCTCGCGGCGCGCGATCTTGCGCAAGTTGGAGCCCAGGCTCGTGCCCAGGAGCACCCGGCAGGCGTTCGTACAGCGGACGCGGTCGAAGTTTTTGTACTGGAGCGCGAGATCGGTCACCGAAGAGAATGCGGCTGCGCCGGCGAGCAGGTCCGGGTGCCGGGCCAGGAGCAGCAGCGTCTCCTGGCCGCCCATGCTGCCGCCGAAGGCATAGATCCTGGTGCGGTCGATCCGCAGCCACGGCAGCGTCGTACGCAGGATCTCGGGCATCCGCGCGAGATCCGCGATCTGCCCCGCAGCGCCCCACGAGTGGCCGGGCACGCGTCTGCCGCGCGCATCCGGATTGATCACGGCAAACGAGCCGCGGCCGGGGAGATTGCCCCAGAGGATCGAGTTCGCGCGGCCGTTCAGCCCGCGCCCGTGCGGCGAGATCACGAGCGGCAGCGGCGGGTTTGCGGCCGGCCCGTACCAGGAGGGGAGCACGACCTGCGCGCTGCTCGCGTGGCCGTCGTGGGCGATGTAGTGGACGCTCAGCCGCCGCACCGAGGTCACTCCCAGCGACGACGCCGGGCGGCGGCTCCCGTAGCGGACGATCACCTCCAGCCGTCCGCTGAGCCCACTCAGGTCGAGCGTTTCGCCGAGCGTTTCGCCCTCCGGGAGCACGAGTGGCGAGCCGTTCACCGTCACCGACTCGACGCGCTGGCCGCGCGGCAGCCGGACGCGGAGCTTGAGCGTCTCCGGCGCCGGCCGAGCCGGCGGCTCCACGATCGCGCGGATCGTGTCGCTGCGCGCCTCCAGCGAGTACGAGACGGGCCCGAAGCTCGTCGGTGCGCGGTGAACGCTGATTCGGCGTCCCGCCCGCAGCCACGGGCGCGGCGTCGCGAAGCCGAGCTCGAGCCCGGTCGGCGCGCCCTCCGCGTCGCGCGTCTCGTGGACGAGGAGCGCGCGCAGCGTCTGCAGGAACGCGGCGTTGCTCGCCCCGTTCGGCGGCAGATACATCGAGCGGAAGTGGCTGCCGCGTAGAGGTGCAACGCTCGCCGCCTCGCCCGAGACGAACGTGTTCGGCGTCATCGCCACGGCGAGCGAGCCGTAGAGGCTGAGCACGAGCTGGTCGGCAGCGTCGCTGTCGGCCAGGAAGCGGGCGACGTTGGTGCCGTAGACCTGGTCGGTGCCGGAGACCGGGTAGACCGGCTGCTCGTAGAGCGCATAGGCGCCGGCGCGGACGAGGCCGACCAGGCGCGACCCGTGCCGGAGCATGTACTTGAGCACGCCGGCCGCCTCGGGGCTCTCCGGGGCGAAGATCCCGGAGGCAAGCGCGTAGGGCATGACGAGGTTCCAGTAGCTGCCGAGCTTCGCCTGGGTCAGGGAGCCGTACGGCTGCTCGCGGTCGAGGAGACGCGCCGGGATGAAGAGGGAGCCGTCGCCGAGCTGTCGCTGTGAGGTCGCGACCGCGCGGCGGATGCCGACCTCGAGCCGTTTCGCGAGCGCCTCGCAGCGCCGTGCGAGCTCAGCGTCGCCGACGTCGGTCCACACGCGGCTCATCGCCCAGAGGCCCTGCCAGACGGTGGCCTGCGAATGCAGCCCGAGCACCTCGTCGGGGATGTCCGACGAATAGCGCTCGCGGCCGAGCAGCCCCGTGCCGCTCGAGCCGATCTGACGCCCGAGCTCGTCGACGTAGCGCCGCAGCACGGGCGTCGCACCGTCGATATAGGCGCGATCCCGCGTGAGCCGGTAGTGGAGCGCCGACCCGACGAGCCGCTTGCCCATCTTCCAGTTCGGATACGGGACGTCCTTGCGGGTCAGCGATGTGCGCAGGATCGACCGTGCGACGCCGGCATACCCGAGCTCGCCCATCACCTCCGCGACGTCGACGCCCTCCGGGAACGAGAACTGCTCGTAGGGGTTGCCGATGCTGTAGCGCCAGGTCTGAAGGAGGTTCTGGATCAGCAGGTTGCGGTAGGCGTCGTTGACGCGCCGCTCCGGGACGGTGATCTCCGTGCCCTCGTGCAGGCGCCCGTTCCAGTAGGCAACGACGGCACGGCGGGCGCGGTCGTAGCGGCCGGCGTCGACGGCGAGCGTCCGCCGGCCGGGATAGTTGATCCAGGCGAGGTAGACCGTGCGCCTCGTGCCGCGCTCGATCCGGTACGTGAGCACGTTGCCCTTCACCGTCCCGCCGCGGCCGAAGGCGAGTGCCCGCCGCAGCTGTCGCACAGACGATTTCAGCCGCAGCTGAACCGTCTTCGTCGAGGCGCCCCTCGCGTCGATGTCGAGGCGGATGAAGCTCACGAGCGAGCCGGTCTCGGAGGCCTGCGCCGCGAACGATTCCTGCCGGTAGCGCACGCGCGAAGCGTCGGTGTAGCTGGTCGTCATGATCGGCTGGTAGCCGGAGGCCAGGCTCGCGGCGCCGAGGCGGGCGAGACACGAGCCGTAGCGCTCGCGGCCCTTCGCGCCGACGAAGACCGTCAACCGCCGGCCGCCGACCCGTTCGGCGATCACCTGGCTGCCGTCGGCCACGTGGAGCGCGACCGACCCGGCGCCGCGGGCGCCGAGCGGCTGGCCGAACGGCACGTAGTAGACGCCCGACTCGGTCAGCGGCCGCTTCCCGGGCGCCCGCGCGTACAGCAGCGGCGGCAGCAGACGCCGAGCAGCCTCATAGCTCGGCCCGTCGGGCGCCTTCAGCAGGGCGTTGCCCCAGGCGTCGTGGCCCGGGCGGAGCGCTCGCTCGACCCGACTCGCATGACCTGCCGTCGCGCGCGGCGGTGCGCAGGTGGAGGCCTTCGCCGGAGCGCTATCGGCGCGGCCGCCTAGGAGTGCGACTGCGGCACCGAGAGCTGCGATCGTGAGCACCGCACGCACAGCCCGATTGATACCGGGCCGCGGGACTTCGTGCTAGCCCTGCGGGATCCGTGCCTCGAGCGCGGCGCCGAGAGCCTCGCGCACGGGCTCGAGCTCGATCCGGTCGAGCACGTCCTGGAAGAAGCCGCGCACGATCAGACGCTCGGCCTCGGCACGCGAGAGTCCGCGGGCCATCAGGTAGAAGAGCTGCTCGCGGTCGACCTGGCCGAGCGTGGCGCCGTGCGTGCAGCGGACATCGTTTGCCATGATCTCGAGGCCGGGAATCGAGTCCGCGTGCGCAGACTTGGAGAGCAGCAGGTTGCGGTTCTCCTGGTAGGCGTTGGTCTTCTGCGCGTCCTCCTCGACCCGGATCATCCCGCGCCAGACCGCGCTCGACTCCTCGTTGAGGACGCCCTTGAACGCGAAGTCCGACGTCGTGTTCGGTGCGATGTGCTCCTGGAACGTGTCGTAGTCCAGGTGCTGGACGCCGTCGGCGAAGTAGGCGCCGGTGACGCGCGAGGTGGCGCCGGGACCGGCGAGGTCGTTCTGGATCCGGATCTTTCCTTTCTTCGAGCCGAAGCCGCCCGCGACCCAGTCGAGCTCGGCGTCGCGCCCGATCCGGGCGTGGTGACTGCCGAAATGCCACGTCTCGCGGCTGACGTTCTGCACCGAGACGTACTCGACCTTCGCGCCATCCTCGACGAAGATCTCGACCGCGGCGTTCAGGTAGCCGGAGAGCGCCGGCGTCGTCGACGCGTACTCCTCGATCACCGAGACGCGGCTGCCCTGCTCGGCGACGATCAGCAGCCGCCAGAAGAGGGAGCCGCCGTCGATCGAGTTCGTGATCCGGATCAGGAGCGGCTGCTCGAGCACGACGCCCTTCGGGACGTGGACGAGCAGGCCGTGCTCCCACTCGGCGGCGTTGTGCGCCGCGAACTTCTCGTCGGCGCCGACGAGCTCGCCCAGGCGGGGATGCTCGTCGAGGCGCTCGAAGCGGATCCCGTCGGGAGCGCGGTCGATCTCGAGACCGGCCTCGGAGACCCGCACGAGGCCGGCGGCCTCGAGCTCCAGCATCGCGGGCGCGGCGACGACCTCGGTCGCACCGTCCGCCGAGAAGGCCTCCGGGTCGAAGCCCTTCAGGTCGGTGAAGCGCCACGACTCGTCCTTCGTCGTCGGCAGCGGCAGCGCGCGGTAGCGCTCGAGCTCGTCGATCCGCGTCATGCGTCGTACCGCCGGTGCAGCTGCGTCAGGACGGACACGAAGTCGACGTGCTCGACGCGCATCGCTACGGCGTCGTGCCGTCCGAGTACGGGGCGTAGCGGCGGTGCAGCATCAGCCCGTTCCCGTCCGGATCCTGGAAGAACGCCATGTGGCAGACGCCCGTGTCGAAGGTCTCGCCCTCGAAGGCGACACCCGCCGCCTCCAGCTTGGCGCGCGCCGCCTCGACGTCCGGGACGCGGATGGCGATCGCACCGAAGGGCGTGTTCTGCATCGGCCGGCCGATCCGCTCCGGGAATTCGAGCGCCAGGGTCACGTTGCCGAGCGTGAACTCGGGCCAGTCCGAATGCGACTTCGGGTCAAGCTCGAGCCCGAGCGTCTCACCGTAGAACGCGAGAGCCCGGTCCTTGTCGGTCACCGGGATCGCTACGAAGTCGACGCGCTCGGCGCCGATCAACCGACCGACCCCTCCATCTGCAGCTGGATCAGCCTGTTCATCTCGACGGCGTACTCGAGCGGGAGCTCCTTCGTGATCGGCTCGACGAAGCCGGACACGATCATCGCGCTCGCCTCCGCCTCGGTCAGGCCGCGGCTCATCAGGTAGAAGAGCTGCTCCTCGCCGATTTTGGAGACTGTCGCCTCGTGGCCGAGGTCGACGTCGTTCTCGTCGACGCGGATGTACGGGTACGTGTCGGAGCGCGACTCCTCGTCGAGGATCAGCGCGTCGCAGACGACCTTCGACTTGGCGCCGACGGCGCCCTTGGCGACCTCGAGCAGGCCGCGGTAGCCGGCCCGGCCGCCGTTCTTCGAGATCGACTTCGAGGTGATCACGGACGTCGTCTTCGGCGCGACGTGGACGACCTTGCCGCCCGCGTCCTGGTGCTGGCCCTTGCCGGCGAACGCGATCGAGAGCACCTCGCCGTGGGCGCGCGGGCCCATCAGCCAGATCGCCGGGTACTTCATCGTCAGCTTCGAGCCGAGGTTGCCGTCGACCCACTCCATCGTCGCGTCCTCGTAGGCGACGGCGCGCTTCGTGACGAGGTTGAAGACGTTGTTCGACCAGTTCTGGATCGTCGTGTAGCGGCAGCGGCCGCGCGGCTTGACGACGATCTCGACGACCGCGCTGTGCAGCGAGTCGGAGGAGTAGATCGGCGCCGTGCAGCCCTCGACGTAGTGCACGTAGGCGTCCTCGTCGACGATGATCAGCGTCCGCTCGAACTGGCCCATGTTCTCGGCGTTGATCCGGAAATAGGCCTGCAGCGGCAGCTCGATCCGGACTCCCGGCGGCACGTAGATGAAGGAGCCGCCCGACCAGACCGCTGAGTTGAGCGCCGCGAACTTGTTGTCGTTCTGCGGGATGATCGTCCCGAAGTACTGCTTGACGATGTCCTCGTGCTCGCGCAGGCCCGAGTCCATGTCCAGGAAGAGCACGCCCTGCGCCTCGAGGTCGGCCTGGAGCTTGTGGTAGACGACCTCCGACTCGTACTGGGCCCCGACGCCGGCGAGGTACTTCTTCTCCGCCTCCGGGATGCCGAGCTTGTCCCAGGTGTCGAGGATGTCGGCCGGCAGGTCCTCCCACCTCGAGGCCTGCTTCTCGGTCGGCTTGATGTAGTAGTAGATGTTGTCGAAGTCGATCTCGGCGACGTTGCCGCCCCAGGTGGGCAGCGGCCGGGCGAGGAAGTAGTCCAGGCTCTTGTGCCGGAACTTCCGCATCCAGTCGGGCTCGTTCTTGTGCTCGGAGATCGCCTCGACGAGCTCGTGCGAGAGGCCCCGGCCGGACTTGAAGAAGTAGTTCTCCGCCTCGTCGGAGTTGGCGAAGCCGTACTGGTACTCGGAGCGGATCCCCTTGACGACGTCAGTCTCGGACGTGCTCATGCGGCCACCTCCTCTTCCTTCGGCAGCCAGGCGTCGTAGCCCTCGGCCTCGAGGCGCTGGGCCAGCTCGGGCCCGCCGCTCTCGACGATCTTGCCGCCGACGAAGACGTGCACGTGGTCGGGCGTGACGTAGTTGAGGATGCGCTGGTAGTGGGTGATCACGAGCGCGCCCATCTCGGCCGTGACGAGCTCGTTGACGCCGTTCGCGACGATGCGGAGCGCGTCGATGTCGAGCCCGGAGTCGGTCTCGTCGAGAATCGCGATCTTCGGCTGCAGCAGCGCCATCTGGAGGATCTCGACGCGCTTCTTCTCGCCGCCGGAGAAGCCGTCGTTCAAGTAGCGGGAGGCGAGCTCGCGCGGCACCTTCAGCCGCTCCATCGCGGCGAGGATCTGGGTGCGGAACTCCTTCACCGGGATCGGATCGTCCTTACCGCCGGCCTTCGCCTTCCGGATCGCGTTGATCGCGCTCCGCAGGAAGTTGGTGACGGTGACGCCGGGGATCGCGTGCGGGTACTGGAACGCGAGGAAGAGCCCCTTCTGCGCACGCTCGTCGGCGCCCATCTCGGCGACGTTCTCGCCGTCGAGCAGGATCTCGCCCTCGGTGACCTCGTAGGAGGGGTGGCCCATCAGGGCGTAGGCGAGCGTCGACTTGCCGGAGCCGTTCGGCCCCATGATCGCGTGCTTCTCGTTCAGGTCCACGGCGAGGTCGACGCCCTTGACGATCTCGGTGCCGTCCTCGAGCGCGACATGCAGGTTCTTGATCTCCAGAAACGCCAAGCTTGTGATCCCTCTTTTCCAGGATTCGTGCGGCTTTGAGCGCCGCTTCGTGACTCCATGGTAGCCGATCGCCCCCGCCGCCAAAGGCGCCACGGGCACGGTGTTCCCCCCGATCTTACCGCGACGCGGGCGGGCCGCGGTTCGGCTCGAAGGAACGGTGGTACAGTGCGTCCATGCCCTTCGGAATCGGCGTCACCGAGCTCGTCATCCTGCTGATCGCCCTGCTCGTCATCTTCGGCCCGAAGCGGCTGCCCGAGATGGGCCGCTCGCTCGGCAAGGGCATGCGCGAGTTCAAGGACTCGGTCGCGGGCAAGGACGACGACGACGAGGCCGTGCACCACCGGCTCTCGGAGGAGCTCCCGCCCGCCGAAGAGCCTGCGGTCGCGCAGCAGCAGCAGGCGCGCGAGCGCGAAGTCTCCTAGCGTCAAAGACACATGGGCCTGAAGCGTCTGCCGCGGCGGCTGCAGCACGGCGAGGAAGCGACGCTCGTCGAGCACCTCGGTGAGCTGCGCACGCGGATCCTGATCTCGCTCGTCGCGATCGTCCCCGTCTTCATCATCGCCTTCGTCTTCCGCGACACGCTGATCGACGTGCTGACCAGGCCGCTCCCGGACGACAAGAAGCTGATCACACTCGGTGTGACGGAGCCGTTCACGACGGCGGTCAAGGTCTCGCTCGCCGCCGCGTTCGCGGTCACGCTGCCGCTGCTCCTCTACCAGCTGTGGGCGTTCCTCGCTCCCGCGCTCGAGGAGAGCATTCAGCGCACCGTCGCCCTCTTCGCCCTGTTCGCGACCATTCTCTTCGCGTGCGGGGTCGCGTTCTCGTACTTCATCGTGCTGCCGCGCGCGCTCTCGTTTCTGATCTCGTTCGGCGACGAGTTCTTCCAGGTCGAGATCCGGGCGAGCTACTACTTCTCGTTCGTGACGCTGACGCTGCTCGCGAGTGGGCTTGCGTTCCAGATGCCGATCTTCATCCTCGCGCTCGTCCGCCTCCGCATCCTCTCGGCCGAGAGGCTGCGGCGCAACCGGCGGATCGGGATCGCGTTGATGGTGGTGTTCGCCGTGCTCCTGCCCACGGTCGACCCGGTCTCGCTCGTGCTCGAGGCGGCGCCGCTGATCATCCTCTTCGAGTTCTCGATCCAGCTCGCGTCGATCATGGAGAAACGCTGGGACATCGCCGACCAGAAATCCCGGTGGGCGGCCGAGTGAGGATCCTCTCCGCCGACTGGGTATTGCCGGTGGAGGGCGAGCCGATCGAGAACGGCGCGGTCGTGATCGAGGACGGCGTCATCGCCGCGGTCGGGACTGCAGGCGAGCTCGGCGAGGGCGAGCGCTTCGCGGACTCGGCGATCATCCCCGGCTTCGTCAACGCACACACGCACCTCGAGTACGCCGTCTACGCGGGCTTCGGCGACGGGCTCTCGTTCGGGCCCTGGATCTCGACGCACGTCGAGCGCAAGAGCCGGCTCGAGCGCTCCGACATGGAGGCGATCGCGCGCCTGGGCGCCGCCGAGTGCCTCCGTTCCGGGATCACGACCGTCGGAGACCTCGCCTTCACGGGCGCGAGCGCGCATGCGTGCGCCGACCTCGGCCTGCGCGCGATCGTCTACCTCGAAGTCTTCGGCACGGACGGCGCGAACGCGCTGCGCCAGTTCGAGGAGAAGCGCGCCTACGTCGCCCCGGCGCTCTCGGAACGAGTCCGCGTCGGCGTCTCACCGCACGCCCCCTACACCTGCTCGTGCGAGGTCTACGCCGCGGCGATGGGGCTCGGCCTGCCGGTGGCGACCCACCTGAACGAGAGCCAGGACGAGCTCGACTGGCTGCTGCGCGGCGAAGGCCCGTGGCAGCCGTTGGCGGAAATGCTGGTCGAGCCGGAGGGCACGAGCGGCATCCGCAGCCTCGCCGCGGCCGGGCTGCTCGACGAGCGCGTCGCGGTGGCGCACTGCGTCAAGGTCGACGAGGAGGAGATCGGGCTGCTCGCCAGCCACGGTGTCGCCGTCACGCACTGCCCCCGCTCGAACGCCCTGCTCGGCTGCGGGATCGCGCCGCTCGACGAGCTGCGCAGGGCGGGGATCCGGATCGGGATCGGCACGGACGGCGTCTCGTCCGTCCCGTCGCACGACTTCTTCGAGGAGTTGCGCGCGGTAATCTCGTTCGCGCGCGCGAGGTCGGAGCGGGCCGACGTGCTCTCGGCGGCCGCGGCGCTGGAGCTCGCCACCCTCGGCGGCGCCCGCGCGCTCGGGCTCGAGGCCGAGACGGGCTCGCTCGTCGCCGGAAAACGAGCCGACATCGCGATCGTCTCGCTTTCCGGCTCGCCGTATCTACCATGGGAGGATCCGGCTGCCGCCGTGGTCTACGGCGGATCGCCCGAGCGAATCACGGCTACCCTGGTCGACGGCCAAACCAGATTTGAGAGAGGAGGAAGCGAATGTCACGAGCTGATCGACGCGGCGCGCGTAGCGCGCGGTCGCATGCTGCAAAACGCGACAGCGATCTCGTAGCGCTCGAGGAGACGATGTTCTTCACGCGGCTTCGCCGGCACGCGAAGTGGATGTTCGTCTTCCTCGCCCTGGTCTTCGCGGTCGGCTTCGTCGGCTTCGGGATCGGCGCCAACCAGAATGCGTCGCTCGGCGACCTCATTCGCGGCAACAGCGGCTCCACGAGCGGCAACCTCTCGGTCGGCGACGCGCGCGAACAGCTGCAGAAGAACCCGAAGAGCGCCGAGGCCAAGCGCGAGCTCGCGACCGCGCTGCAGGAGGACGGTCAGACGAGCGAGGCGATCACGGTGCTGAACAGCTACACCGAGCAGCGCCCGAAGGACGAGGACGCGCTGCGCGAGCTCGCCGGCCTCTACCTCGCGCGCGCCAACGCCCTCGCCCAGAAGGCTCAGATCGCGCAGCTGCTGGCGAGCTATCGCACCTTCGGCTCGACGTTCGCCGTCCCGCTCGACCTCGGCAACGGCGCCACGATCGGCACCGACCCGATCGACAACGCGATCTCCACACAGGCCTCACAGCAGGTCAGCGAGGCGTACGGGAAGGCGCAGACCGCCTACCAGAGCGCGGAGTCCACCTACGAGAGGCTGGTGGCGGTCGCCCCACGCGATCCCAACGTCCAGTTGGAGCTCGCACAAGCCGCGCAGCAGAGCGGGAACACACCCAAGGCGATCGCGGCCTACCAGCGGTTCCTGGTGCTCGCGCCGGACGACCCGAGCGCACCGATCGTCAAGCAGCAGATTGCGCAACTGAAGGCCGCGCAGACGCCTGCGACGTCCGGTTAGACTCACCTCCGTCCGGGAACACCGCACGCATTCTGTCGGCACAACCGGGGGAGCCACTCACACATGAATTTCGACGTCACCACGGAGAAGTTGAGCGACGACCAGTACGTGATCTCCTTGGCGGGTGAGGTCGACCTGTACACGGCGCCGGAGTTCAAGCAGCAGCTGCTCGAGGTGATCGACCAGGGCGGTCGGGATGTCGTTGTCGACCTCAGCGACACGACCTTCATCGACTCGACCACGCTCGGCGTGCTCGTCGGCGGCGTGAAGCGGCTCCGCACCAACGAGGGCCAGTTGTCGCTCGTCTGTAGCGACCGGAACATCACGAAGATCTTCGAGATCACCGGCCTCGACCGTGTCTTCACGATCCATCCGACGCGCGAGGCCGCCGTCGGAGCAGGATCGGCCACAACGGGGTCCACCACCTAGGTGAGGCTGCGCGGGCTCGTCGGCGCCTGCGCGGTTCTGATCGCGGCCGTGGCCGCGACGGGCTGCGGCTCCGGCGGTCTCACCAGCGGTGGTGATGCTGTCCGCGGCAAGGAGCTCTTCACGGGCGCGGCACAGTGCGGCTCGTGCCACACTCTGGCCGACGCCGGCACGAAGGGCGTGATTGGCCCGAACCTCGACGACGCGTTCAGGCAGTCGCGGATCGACGGGCTCGGCGACGCGACGATCAGGGCGGTTGTGCGCGACCAGATCTCCTATCCGATCGAATCGCCGAACACGGGCTCGCCGGGGATGCCTGCAGACCTCGTCACCGGCGACGACGCCGATGCGGTCGCGGCCTACGTTGCGGCGGTCGCTGGGCTGCCGGTGCGCGGCGGCACGGAGGCCGGTGGAGGCACGACCACCGGCGGCGGCACCACCACCGGCGGCGGGGGCGAGAAGCCGGACGGGGAGGCGATCTTCGCCCAGGCGGGCTGCGTGGGCTGCCACACGCTGGAGGCTGCGGGCGCGACCGGCAACGTCGGCCCGAACCTCGACGACGCGAAGCCGCCGAAGGAGCTCGTGATCGAACGCGTCACGAACGGCCAGGGCGCGATGCCGCCCTTCAAGGACTCGCTCTCCCCGGAGGAGATCGAGGCCGTCGCCGACTACGTCGTCTCCAGCACCAGCGGCTAGACCGTCCGCTCAGACAATGTCCGGGGTCAGACCCCGTCATGCCTGAAACGCCCCGGTCGGCTCAGGACAGACCGAGGCCGCCGTATGAGCTCCACGGCCAGTCCTCAGGGCGATCGCAGAGACCGGCCGTGACCGGGTTCATCGCGAAGTAGTGCAGGCAGCTGAGGTAGTGATCCTCCGTCTCGACAAGCGCTGCCTTGTAGCGGCCCTGCACGAGCGCACCGCGACGGCCGTGCCGGAGATTGAACTCCTGGACGTACTGCCCGGTCAGGAACTGCATGCCCCGAGCAAGCGGTTCCGGCGTCTGGATCAGGAGATGAACGTGGTTCGTCATGTGACAGTGGGCGTGGAGCTTCCAGCGGCATCGCTTGGCAGCCAGAGCCAGCAAGCGGTCGAACTCGTCGTGGTCGATTGCGTCGACGAACAGCGTTTCGTGGTCGGTGGCGCGCTGCGTGACGTGGAAGACGCCGTTGCGAACGTGGATGCGAGCCGGCCGCGGCATTGCCGCGAAGGTAGCCGCACCCGCTCGCTGGCGAAACCGACTCTTCAGGACATGACGGGGTCTGACCCCGGCCGTGGCCTGCGCAAACGTGGCGGACTAGGACGCGGCCGCGCCGGCCTCGAGGTCGACGACGACGTGGGTGATCGGCACGTCGAAGCGCTCGCGGGCGTCGCCGACGACGTTCCGCTCGAGCCAGTTCGAGCGGCCCTCGGGGTGGGTCGAGATCACGATCTCGTCGGGGTCGAACGTGCGGAGCGCGTCCTCGATCGCCTGAAGCGGGTCGCCGTCCCCGACCTCGCCCTTCGCCTGCACGCCGTACTGGCGCAGCCGCGCCAGGCTCGCCTCCAGCCGGTCCTGGGCCGCCGAGCGCGCACCGTCCTCGTCGGAGGCCCACGTCCGCACCTGCGAGTTGAGCGCAGGGCAGACGACGAGGATCTGCTCGTTCACGCCTGACGCCTTCTCGCGCAGGATCGACAGGAGCTCTGCGCCGCCGACGGTCTCGTTCGCGATCACGAGGATCCGCCGCTCGTCCTCGACGGTCTCGTGGGTCGGTACGGCCGGGCGCAGCGCCGGCTCGTTCGGCCGCGAGCGCACCCAGAGGACGACCGCGACGACCGTCAGCAGGATGAAGACGACGAGCCCGAGCCACGTGGCGATCGCGGCGGCGGCGACGATCAGCGCGACGTACCCGACCGTCAGCAGCAAGAAGCGATACGCCTCGGCCTCGCTGCGAAACGGGTTACGCGCCATGGCTCCTCAGAGGAGGTAGATCGATGCGTACACGACAATCCACATTACGTCGACGAAGTGCCAGTAGATTCCGGGGATCTCGACGCCGTGATGGTGCTCGGGAGTGAAGTGGCCTTTGAAGGCCCGCACGGTGGCGACCGAAAGCAGCGTCAGCCCGATGAAGACGTGGGCTCCGTGCAGCCCGGTCAGGCCGAAGAAGACCGACGCGAACGCACCGTCGCTCGGGTTGAAGCCGATGCGCGCGTACTCGAGCATCTGCGTCAGGAGGAACGCCAGCCCCATCAGGATCGTCAGCACGAGCCCCGCCTTCATTCCCGCACGGTTGCCGCGCTTGATCGACTGCAGCGCCCAGTGCATCGTGAAGCTCGACGTCAGCAGCACGACGGTGTTCACGCCGGCGACGAAGACGGGCAGGTGGAACGGCGGCGGCGGCCACGACTCCGCGTCCGGGTTTACGACGCGGACGAAGAAGTACATCGTGAAGAACGAGCCGAAGAGCATCGCCTCCGAGGCGATGAAGAGGAACATGCCGAGCACGGTCGAGCTCACGCGCGAGCTCTGATTCGCGATCGGCGGGCCGTGATGGGCCTCGGCGTGCGCGCTCATACGTGTACCTCGCCGCCGACGCTGCTCGGCTCCACGACCACGTGCTCGACCGGCACCTTTGCATCGCTCTCGAGCCGCCCGACCAGGTCGCGGCGAAGCCACGACGAGCCGCGCTGCTCCGGAAAGGTGGAGACGAGGATCGCGTCGACGCGCTCGTCGCGAACGGCGTGCATCGCGGCCGTGTACGGGTCCGGGTGCGCCACCTGGCCGTGGACCTCGATCCCCTCTGCCCGCAGCCGCGTCAGCACCTGCCGCAGGCGCCGCTCCGCCTCCGGGTGGGAGCCCTGCTCCGGGTCGCTCTGCGGGGAGATGATCAGGAAGCTCGTGCGTCCCGCCCCAGTACGCGCCTTCTCTCGGATGCGCTCGAGCAGCGGCTCGCCGAGCACCGTCTCGTTGGCGACGACCAGGACGTTCTCGGCACCGGTGCGGGAGGCGACGTCCGAGACGACGTGCTCGACGGGAATTTCACCGGCGGCCTTGCGGATCTCCTCGAGCAGGTTGCGGCGGCGCCAGCCCGAGGTAGCCTCGGGGTGCGTCGAGACGATCAGCTCGTCCGGCTCCTCGATCACAATCGCGTCCTTCACGGCGGTGAGCGGGTCGTTGTCGACGACGTGTCCGGTGGCCGCGATCCCGGCTTCGCGAAAGCCCGTCAGCGTCCGGTCGAGCCGGCGGCCGGCGGCGGCGCGGCGTGTGTTGTCGTACACGACGTACCCCTCGCGCGGCGCGTTCACGGGCGCGATCACGACGACGATCGTGTCGGCGTCGGCTCTCGTGCGCACCGCGTCGAGCAGCTCGTCGCCGGTCAGGGTCTCGTTCGCGACGACGAGGATCTTGCGCGGGCCGCCGCTCATCGCACGGTCTCTTCCTCGTGCGTGCGGTCGGGCAGCTCGACGTGCGCTCCGCCGTTGAGGACGGCGTGGCGGGCGCCGGGAACGCCGTACTCGTACGGAGCGCCGACCACCTGCGGGATCTGGTCGAAGTTGAAGACGGGCGGCGGCGAGCTGACCTGCCATTCGAGCGTGAGCGCGCGCCACGGGTTCGAAGGCGCGATCGGGCCGCGCGTCCAGCTGACGATCATGTTGTAGAAGAAGACGATCGTCGAAGCGCCGAGCAGGAACGAGAACATCGAGATGACGAGGTTCCAGTCGCCGAACTGCTCCGAGTAGTCGGCGACCCGGCGCGGCATCCCCTGCAGCCCGACCCAGTGCATCGGGAAGAACGTGCCGTTGAAACCGATGAAGGTGAGCCAGAAGTGGAACTTGCCGAGCCGCTCGTTGTACATCCGCCCGGTCATCTTCGGGAACCAGTAGTAGATGCCGGCGAAGATCGTGAAGACCGAGCCGCCGAAGAGGACGTAGTGGATGTGCGCGACGATGAAGTACGTGTCAGAGGCGGCGATGTCGATCGGCACCGACGCGAGGAAGATGCCCGAGAGGCCGCCGAGCACGAACATCGAGAGGAAGCCGAGCGCGAACAACATCGGCGTCCGGAAGTGGAGCTTCCCCTCCCACATCGTCGCCAGCCACGAAAAGATCTTGATCCCGGTCGGTACCGCGATGACCATCGACGTGACCATCATCGGCACGCGCAGCCAGGGCGCCATCCCGGCCACGAACATGTGGTGCGCCCAGACCGAGAAGCCGAGCACGAGGATTGCCATCAGCGAGAGAGCCATCAGCCGGTAGCCGAACACCGGCTTGCGGCTCATCACCGCAATCACCTCCGAGATGATCCCGAAGCCGGGCAGCATCATGATGTAGACGGCCGGGTGTGAGTAGAACCAGAAGACGTGTTGGTACCCGAGCACGTAGCCGCCCTCGGAGACGTTGAAGAAGTTCGTGTGCATCACCCGGTCGAAGAGGGCGAAGAACTGCGAGCCGGCGATGAACGGGGTCGCGATCACGACGAGCAGCGAGGTCGTGAAGTTCGCCCAGACGAGCAGCGGCATCCGCCAGAACGTCATCCCCGGCGCACGCATGGTGATGATCGTGACCAGGAAGTTGAGCGCGGTCATGATCGAGGACGCGCCGGCCCACTGCACGCCCATCTGGAAGAAGATGTTGCCGTCGGTCCCTTCGACGGAGAGCGGTGCGTAGCCCGTCCAGCCGGCGCCGAACGCCCCACCCGGCGCGAGGAACGCGGTCAGGAACATGATCCCTGCGATCGGCAACAGCCAGTACGAGAGCGCGTTCAGGCGCGGGAAGGCCATGTCCGGCGCTCCCAGCATCAGCGGCACGGCGAAGTTGGCGAGCCCGGCGAACGCGGGGATGATGAAGAGGAAGATCATCAGCGCCGCGTGCTCGGACACGAGCCCGTTGAACGTCTGCGTGTCGACGTACTGCATGTCCGGGCTCGCGAGCTCGGCCCGGAAGATCATCGCCATCAGCCCGCCCGCGACGAAGAAGAAGAACGTCGTCACGAGGTACTGGATCCCGATCACCTTGTGGTCGGTGTTGACCTTGAAGTAGTCGCGCCAGCTGTGGGCGCCGTGGCTGGAGTGGTCCTCCTCGCGCGTCGGGCGGCCCGAGATGTAGTAGAGCCAGTAGTCGAAGGCGCCGATCCCGGCGAGGAAGCCGACCGGGGCGGCCGTGAGCGACGCGACCACCGTGATCACGAGCCAGTCCCACGTCGGCTCGTAATGCCCGAGCCAGCGGAAGAAGACGACGATGCCGGCGCCGATCGCCCAGAAGAGCGGCGTCATCCAGGCCGCGCGCACGAAGCCGGGCTTCGTCAGATGCTCGATGCCCCTGCGCGGCGGGGCCGCGTGGTGGTCCGGTGCGTGGTGTGTTTCGACGACGTCGGTCACTGTTGGCCCTCCACCAGATACTGCACGAGCGCGTCGAGCTGCTCATCACTCAGTGTGCTCTCGAACGTCCCCGGCATCACGCTCGGCTGATACCCCGGCGCGATGTTCTTGTTCGGGTCGACGATCGACTCCCGCACGAACTCCTCGAGCGGCCGGCCGCCGGGATCGATGGTGTTCAGGCTCGGCCCCACCTGGGCATCCGTGCCCGCGGGCTCGAACGTGTGACACGCACCGCAGCCGGCGCTCGTGAAGACTGCCTCACCGGACGTCTCCTCGCCGCCCCCGGTCGCCGGGCCTGCGAGGAACGAGTCGTACTCGGCCCGGTCGACCACGCGCACGGCCGAGCGCATCGTCGCGTGGCCGATCCCGCAGAGCTCGGTGCAGACGATCGAGAACTCGCCCTTGCGGTTCGGGGTGATCACGAGCGTGGTCTCGATCCCGGGCACGGCGTCCGACTTCTGCCCGAACTCGGGCACCCAGAACGAGTGGATCACGTCGAGCGAGCGCAGCGTCAGCTTGACCGTCTCGTCCACCGGCAGGACGAGGTTGCCCGACGTGAACTTCGACTCACCGGGGTACTCGAACCTCCAGGCGAACTGCTGGGCGGTGACGGCGATCCGGATCGGGTTCGGGCCGGCGTCGTCGTTCTTGGCCAGGACGACGGCGCTGACGATCGCGATCGCGGTGACGAGGATCGCCGGAACCGCCGTCCAGACGATCTCGAGGCCCGTGTGCCCGTGGATCGGCGGGCCGTCGGAGTCGTCCTCGGGGTGGACGCGGAAGTTGAGGATGGAATACACGATCACCGCGGCGACGACCGAAAAGACGGCGATGCAGATGATGGTGGTGAACCAGAACGTGAACTCGATCCGGTCCATCTGCTCGGACGCGGACGTGGGCAGCCAGGGAACGAGGACAGCGACCAGCGACGCGAAGATTCCCGCGAGAACGCCGTAGATCGTGATGCGGACAATCGAGCCCCTGCGCACCGCGGCGAGCCTACATAACCCGTAACCGATCCGGTGCTTCGACCGTTCGAGAGATGACCCGGACAGCCGGGCGCCACGAATCGCGCATCCCCCGCCAACAGGAGGAACACGAAATGGGTCTCGGAGTCAGCATCTTTCTCATCGCAGTCGGAGCGATCCTGACCTGGGCCGTGAACGCCACGGTCTCCGGTCTCGAAATCCAGACGATCGGCGTCATCCTCATGGTCGTCGGCGCCCTCGGCCTCGTACTCTCGATGATCTTCTGGTCGTCGTGGGGCGGCGTCCCAGTCGAGCGGCGCAGGACGACCTACGTCGAGGAGGGCCCGCGCTTCTAGTTAGCCGTCGCATGACGTGGGATCCGCTCTCGCGGATCCCACGTCGCGCAAACCCCTGAAGGGGCCGCTTCGCGGCCCGGCGAATCAGAGACGCGGTCGCCTCCTAGGCCAGCGGCAGCTCGAACGAGAACGTCGAGCCGCTGCCCGGCTCCGACTCGACGCGGATCCGGCCGCCCATCCGGCGGACGATCTCGCGGGAGATGTAGAGCCCGAGACCTGTGCCGCCGACGCCGCGCGCCAGATTCGGATCGAGGCGGAAGAACTTCTCGAAGATCCGCTCGTGCTCGGAGGCGGGGATGCCGAGGCCGCGGTCGCGGACGACGAAGCGGACACGACCGTCCGTCGGCTCCAACTCCAGCTCGACGAGGCCGCCGTTCGGGGAGTACTTGACCGCGTTCTCGACGAGGTTGACGAGCACCTGCCGCAGCCCGTCCGGGTCGGCTGCGACCTGCGGGCCCGGCTCGGGCACTGTCAGGGCGAGCTCGACGTCCGGCGGGAGGTGCGCCTCCGCGGCGGCGAGCACGCCGCGCGCGAGCTCGGCGGCGTCCGTCCGGGTGATCTCGACGGTGGCGGCGCCGGAGTCGAGCCGGCTCGCGAGCAGGATGTCGTTGACGATCCGCGCGAGCCGCTCCGACTCACCCGAGATCACGTCGAGCATCCCGGCTTCCTGGACCTCGTTCAGCTCGACGTCGCCGCGCTGGAGTGTCATCGCGGCCCCGTAGATGGCGGCGAGCGGTGTCCGCAGCTCGTGCGACACGGTCGAGACGAAGTCGCTCTTCAGCTGCTCGACGGCGCGCTCCTCGGTCAGGTCGCGGAACGCGTAGACGGTGCCCTGCGGGAACTCGGCGGCGGTCAGCGAGAGCCAGAGCTCGCCGTGAGGCCCCTCGACGGGAAAGGTCTGCGGGCGCTCGCCCTGTCCCAGCGGCCAGCCGGCCAGCACCGTCTCGACGGTCGAGCCGACCACGTCTGCCTCTGCGAGGCCGGTGATCCGCGCGGCGGCCGGATTCCAGAGCAGGACGACGTCGTCCTCGCCGACGAGGAAGACGCCGTCGCCGACGAACTCGAGCGCCTGCGCGGCCTCGGCGCCGCGACGCAGCTCGCCGACGAGGCCGGCGTTGTCCATCGCGACGCCGGCTCGGCCCGCAAGCTCCTGCGCGAGGTCGAGGTCGTGCTCGTCGAAGCGGTCGGGACGGCGCGACCCCAGCGTCAGGATGCCGAGGGTCTCGCCCCGGGCGATGATCGGCACCAGCATCAGCGAGCGCGTCCCGATTCGTTCGACCGCCAGGCGTTCGGCGCCGAAGTGCTCGAGCTCGGCCAGGTACTCGTCCGGGATCGTCCGCAGCAGCAGCGGCTCTGAGTCCTTGAACACGTTCGCGATCTGCCCCGACTCGTCCGCGAGCGCGAAGCTGGTCGGAAGCGACTCGAGCATCGGCTGCGCCGCCGGATCGGCAGCGACACACGCCACCCGGGCGAGCACGCCGTCGCGGAGCAAATAGACGTTGCAGGTGTCCGCCAGCCGCGGCACGCCCACGTGCGCGATCCGCGATGCGATCTCGTCCTGCTCGAGCGAGGTCGAGAAGAGCTCGCCGGCCTCCGCGAGCAGGCGTAGGCGGTCGTCGGCGCGCTTGCGATCGGTGATCTCCATGATCACCGCACCGATCCCGATCACCTCGCCGTCGGGCGTGTGCACCGGGTAGTAGCTGGAGAGCCAATGGCGCCGCTCGCCCATCTGCAGGGCGGCGGCGTCGGTCGACTCCGTGTGCACAACCGGCTCGCCCGTCTCGAGCACGCGGCGGTAGAGCGGAACGAGCACGGGCGCGAGCTCGCCGACGACGTCGCCGAGGTTGCGGCCGACGTGCTCCTCCGGCGAGAGCCCGTTGATCGTGGCGAGCGCGTCGTTGACCCGTACGAAGCGGAGGTCGCGGTCCCAGAAACCGATCCCGACCGGCGCCGAGACGAGCAGTGTGTTCAGCTGCGCGTACGCCTGCTGTGCGCCGCCGAAGAGCAGCGCGCTGTCGATCGCGAGTGCCGCACGCCGCGCGAGCTCGCGTGCGAGGGAGAGGTCGAGGTCGCCGAAGCGCCTGCCCGACTCGCCCGTGCCGAGCGAGATCGTGCCCAGCATCCGGCCCCGCGCCTCGAGCGGCACGACGATGTACGACATCGCCTCCAGGCTGCGATAGAGCTCGAGGTGCTGCTCGTCGACCGCGGCGTACGCGAGCGCCTCCTGCCGGGCATCCTCGACGAGGTACGGGTCGCCGGTGGCCAGCACCTGCGAGACCGGATGCGCTCGATTCGCGTCCGGTGGGTAGCGCTCGCGGAGCTCGCGCAGCAACTGTGCGCGCTCGGGGTCGCGGTGCGCGATCACCACCTGGCGGAGCCGGCGGTCGTCGACCATGTCGACGATGCAGTAGTCGGCGAAGCGCGGTACGAGCAGCGTCGCGAGCGCGTCGAAGGTCGCGTCGACGTCGATCGACGCCGCGAAGACGGCGCCCGTCTCGTCGAGGAGCTCCGCGCGATCGCGCGCCTGCCGTTCGGCGGTCACGTCGTGGATGACGTTGATCACGTGCTCGACGGTGCCGTCGCCGGAGACGATCGGCGTCGACCGGACGAACGACCAGCGTTCCTCCCCGTCCGGCAGGAGCCTGTAGCCGACGAGGCCCTCTTCGGCCCGGCCGGACACGATCGCGCGCCGGTTCGGGAGGTCGTCGGCGGCGAGCGGCTCGCGATCGTCGCCGATGACGAGGAAGCGCTGCATCAGCTCCGACCCGGAGAGCCCGAGCAGCTCGTCGCCCGACGTCAGCCCGAGCAGCCGCGCGGCGGCGTCGTTCGCATAGGCGAGCGACCCGTCGGCGCGCTGCGCCGTGATCCCCTCGGCGATGTTGTCGAGGACGACGTCGAGCCCAACTCCACGCGCGGGGAACGCGGCGAAGTCCTCGCCGCCCGAATCCTGCTCCTGGTTCCCCGTGAGTGCCAAGGCGATGGTCACGCAGCGACTGCGCTATGGGCCGTGTAGGGATCGAACCTACGACCTTGGGATTAAGAGTCCCCTGCTCTACCAGCTGAGCTAACGGCCCGCGGCGATCGATTGTAGCCAGGCTTTCGCAATCCTCCACAGACGGGTGGGGCGCGGGGTCGGACGCGCTCTGTACGATTCCGCGCCGATGCCCGACGTCGCCATCGTCGGAGCCGGCTACGTCGGCGTCCCGCTTGCCCAGGTGTTCGCCGAGGCAGGCCGCAGCGTGCTCCTCGTCGATCGCGACGAGGGGCGTGTGGCGCAGCTGAACCGCGGCGAGAGCTACATCGAGGACGTCCCGTCGGAGGTGCTCAAGCGGCTCGTCGACGATCACGGCCTGCGTGCAACCGCCGACTACGGCGAGCTCGCGGACGCGGACGCGATCCTGATCGCGCTGCCGACGCCGCTCTCGAAGCAGCGCGAGCCCGATCTCTCGATCGTCAACGGCGCCGCCGAGGAGATCGCCAAGCGCCTGCGCAAGGGCCACCTGATCGTGCTCGAGTCGACCACCTACCCCGGCACGACGCGCGAGGAGATCCTGCCGCGGCTCGAGGCCTCCGGGCTCAAGGTGGGCCAGGACTTCAACCTCGCCTTCTCGCCCGAGCGCGTCGACCCGGGCCGCGAGGACTGGACGACGAAGAACGTGCCCAAGGTCGTCGGCGGCATCACGCGAGGCCTGCACAGAGCGCGCGGCTGAGCTGTACGGCTCCGCCGTCGACACCGTCCACCGGGTCACCTCGCCCGAGTCCGCGGAGCTGACGAAGCTGCTGGAGAACATCTTCCGCTCCGTCAACATCGCGCTCGTGAACGAGCTGGCGCAGCTCTGCGAGCGGATGAAGATCGACTTCTGGGAGGTGGTCGACGCGGCCGCGACGAAGCCGTTCGGGTTCATGAGCTTCAAGCCCGGCCCCGGCCTCGGCGGCCACTGCATCCCGATCGATCCCTTCTACCTGACGTGGAAGGCGCGGGAGTACGACTTCTACACCGAGTTCATCGAGCTGGCGGGGAAGGTGAACGAGAACATGCCCTGGCACTGCCGCTCGCTGATCTCGCAGGCGCTGAACCACGGCAAGCAGAAGTCGCTGAAGGGGTCCGAGGTGCTCGTGCTCGGCGTCGCCTACAAGCCGAACATCGGCGACATGCGCGAGAGCCCCGCGCTGAAGCTGATCGACCTGCTCGAGACCGGCGGCGCCAACGTCTCCTACCACGACCCGCACGTGCCCGAGCTGACGGAGCACGGCCTGTCGTCGGTGCCGCTCGAGCCGGCGAAGTTCGACGCGATCGCGATCGTGACCGATCACGGCGGGATCGACTACGAAGCGCTCGTCGACAGCGGCCCGGTGATCGTCGACTTCCGCAACGCGACGGGCGAGCGGGGCCGCACCAGCGAGAACGTCTGGAAGCTGTGAGCCGCGTCACGGTCGGGCTGGTGGGGCTCGGTTACTGGGGACCGAACCTGGCCCGCAACTTCGATCACCTCGCCGACCTCGCCTGGCTCTGCGACTTCGACGAGGAGCTGCGGGAATCGTTCGCCGCGCGCTACCCGCGCGCCCGCATGACGGCCGAGTTCGAGGAGATGCTCGCCGACCCGGAGCTGCACGCGGTCGTGATCGCGACGCCCGTGCCGACCCACTACGCGCTCGCGAAGCAGGCGCTCGAGGCGGGCAAGCACGTCCTCGTCGAGAAGCCGCCGGCGATGAAGGGTGCGGAGATGGACGAGCTCGTAGCGCTGGCCGAGGAGCGGGATCTCGTCCTGATGCCGGGGCACCTCCTCCTCTATCACCCGGGGGTGCGGAAGCTGAAGGAGCTCGTCGACTCGGGCGAGCTCGGCGACGTGCTCTGCGTCTACACGAACCGCCAGAACCTCGGGATCGTGCGCGCGAACGAGAACGCGCTCTGGTCGCTCGGCGTCCACGATCTCTCGGTGATCCTCTGGCTGGTCGGCGAGGACCCCGTCGAGGTCGCGGCGCACGGCCGCGACTTCCTCAACCAGGGCGTCGAGGACGTCGTCTTCTGCTACCTCCGCTTCCCCTCCGGGAAGATCGCGCACATGCACCTGTCCTGGCTCGACCCGCACAAGATGCGGAAGATGACGGTCGTCGGCAACGAGAAGATGGTCGTCTTCGACGACATGGAGCTCGAGCGGAAGGTGACCGTGTACGAGAAGGGCCCGTGGCGGCAGTCCGCGGCCTACGGCGAATGGCAGACCCGGACCGGCGACATCCACATCCCGAAAGTGGACACGTCCGAGCCGTTGCGGCTCGAGTGCCAGGCGTTTCTCGACCTGATCGGCGGCGAGGGCGACCGGCGCGCCGTTGCCGAGGACGGCGCCATGGTCGTCCGAGCGCTCGACCGATTGACCGAGAGCCTGCGTGGCTGAGATCCATCCGAGCGCGATCGTCTACGAGGGGACCGTCCTCGGCGAGGGCGTCAAGGTGCTCGAGGGAGCGGTCGTCGGCAAGCAGCCGACGCTGTCGCCGCGCTCGACCGCGAGGCGCGAGCCGCTGCCGCCGACGACGATCGGCGACGGCACGATCGTCTCCACGGGTGCGATCGTCTTCGCCGGCTCGGCGATCGGCGCGCGCGTCATCCTCGGCGACCAGTCCTGCGTCCGCGAGCGCGTCGAGGTCGGCGACGACGTCGTCCTCGGCCGCGGCTCCTACATCGAGAACGACACCACCGTCGGCGCCCTGACGAAGATCCAGGCCGAGGCCTACATCACCGCCTACTCGACGCTCGAGGACAACGTCTTCATCGCGCCGTGCGTCGTGACGACGAACGACAACTGGATGGGCCGAACCGAAGAACGGTTCGGCAACATCAGAGGCCCGACGATCCGCCGGGGCGCCCGCGTCGGCGGCGGCGCGATCCTCTGCCCGGGGGTCGAGATCGGCGAGGAGGCGTTCGTCGGCGCCGGTGCCGTCGTCACGAAGGACGTGCCGCCGCGCAAGCTCGTCGTCGGCAACCCCGCCCGCGTCCTGCGGGACGTCCCGGAGGACGAACTGCTCGAGAACCAGTAGCCCGCGTTACTTCTTGACGAGCTTGAGCGTGTACTTGCCGGCGCCGCCCGAGCCGAGCTTCACCTGCACGTAGTACGTCCCCGCCTTCGGCGCCCTGAACGACAGGTACTCGATCGGGCCTGGCCGAGCAGCCTGGCGGGCAACGAGCCGGAGGGAGGCGAGGTCGTCGATGTGCCGCGTCCCCGGCCGCCAGAGGATCACGTTCGTGTCCGTGCCGGCCGGCCCGCGGACGCTGACGAAGACCTGCTGACGCCGTTTGAGCTTGATCGCGTAGACGTCGTTCTGGTCGTCCCAGAAGTCGAGCGTCGCCTCGATCCGGTTCGACCTACCCCAGAGGGCTGCGGCGTCGTCGGCAGCGTCGTCGTTCGGCTCGAGCCGATCGCGAGGCGGCGGTCCCGCGCTCAGGAGCTGCTTCAGCGCAGCGTTCACATCGAGGCGCCCCCAGCCCGTCAGCGAGTCCCGCTGGGTGGCGCAGCCGGGGCAGCCCGTGGCGCCGTTGACGTCGTGCGCTGTCCGCGTCAGCAGCTCCGTCACCTGCTCGGGCCGCAGGTTCGGCCTGACCGCGAGCAGGACGGCAGCGGCGGCACTCACCTGCGGCGCCGCGAACGACGTGCCCTGGCCCTTGCGAAA
The DNA here is from genome assembly GCA_963705515.1 of uncultured Gaiellaceae bacterium. Classification (GTDB taxonomy): domain Bacteria; phylum Actinomycetota; class Thermoleophilia; order Gaiellales; family Gaiellaceae; genus Gaiellasilicea. Next base: position 12,091 of record CAVPJV010000001.1, on the reverse strand, counting down.
GTCGTCGGGTGCGCAGCTCGAGTAGCCCTGGTCCGGGCACTCCTTCGTCTCGGCGGTGAGGGCCCGGGGAAAGGTCGAGAGGATGCCGACGCCGGGCGCGGCGATGTCGTTGTAGATCTTGTCCCGGTGCGAGAAGACGGGGACGGAGCCGTCCCGCGCGAGCGCGCTCACGCCGAGCACATGCGGGAGCGCCGCCGGGTAGCTCGCGTACGGCCACGGCCGCGGCGGCGTGTCGGTGTTGTTCCCGACCGCGGCCACGATCACGACGCCCTTGCCGTGGGCCCAGCCGACCGCCTGCGCCTCGAGCGGCGAGAACGCATCCCGGTCGGGGTCGCGCGGGTCGCGGAAGCCGCCGAGGCTCATGTTGATCACGCGCGCATCGTGCTCGACCGCCCACCGGATCGCCTTGACCTCGGCCTCGACGTCGATCAGGTCGTTGCCGTCGACGACCTTCGCCACGAGGAGCTCAGCCGAGGAGGCGGCGCCGGCGATCCCGACCGTGTTGTTGACGCCCGCTGCGATCAGCCCGGCCACGAACGTGCCGTGCCCCTCCTCGTCGACGCGGGCCGAGCCGCCGACGAACGACTTCGCGTCGGCGATCTTGCCCGCGAAGTCGGGATGGTCGCCGTCGATGCCGGAGTCGATCACGGCGACGCGGACCGCGGGCAGGATCGTCGGCGTCTCCCAGAAGTCGAACGTCCGGTTGTACTCGAGGTGCCACTGCCTCGACGCGAGCGCGTCGTTCGGGACGTACGCCGCGCGGCGTGTGCCGAGCCGCTCGACGTAGATCGCGCCCGGGAGGTCGCGCAACCGCGGCTTGGTCGCCCGCTCGACGACGACCGCTGGGATCGGCGCCAGGCTCTGCGTCCCGGGCAATGCGACGCGGAGCGCAGGCAGGTCGGCGGGCGACGCGACGCCGACCGCGTAGCGGGCAGCCTCGGCCTGCGGCGCCAGGAGCGCCGCGCCGACGAGCACGAGCACGATGCGCCTCACCGCAGCTCGATCTGGCCCGAGAGGCCCTCGGCGAACCCCTGGACGGGCGCGATCCTGGCCCGGTAGCGCCCGGGCTGGTCTGCCACGAGCGTGTATTCCCCCTCGACCCCGGTCGTCGTCGCGCCCACCGTCGACCAGGTCCCCTCGGTTTCGAGCTGGAGCTCGACCGGCGCCCCGGGCGCCAGCGGCTTGGCCGTCCCCGCCACGGTCAACGGCCCGGACGGTCGCGCGGTCAGCAGCGGAGCGACCGGCACCTTCAGCACCGACCCCGCCAGCTTGCCGGCGGCGATCCGGAAGCTCGCAGGCGCCAGCAGCTTCACGTTCGCCTTCAGCGCAGGCCCGGCGACCTTCGTCCAGACGCCGTCGACCCGCTGCTGCAGCATCGCGCCCTTGACCCCGTTGGCCCGGCCGGTCAACCCCACCGCCTTGCCGTAGCGAACCGGCCCGCCCGGGCGCGTCAGCGACATCGTCACGAGCTGGGTGATCCACGTCGAGCGCAACCCGCCCGCAAGCCGGAGCGCCGCGCCGGTGATCTTCGTCGTCCCCGCCGCCGTCGTCACCTGCACGGTCGACACGCGTCCCGACGGACCGCGCGTCGAGCCGGAGCGACGTCACCGGCACCCGGGACTTGAGGCCCTTGCGCAATGCCGCCTCCGCCACCGCCACCGGCCCCCAGCGGTGAACCGGCGAAAGCACGCTGTGGGGGTCGTCGACGCCGACGAGGTACGGCACGGGCGTGCCGAAGACCTCCGCCGCGTCGAGTGTCGTGCCGCCCGAGGTCGAGTGGAAGAGCGCGTCGATCGGCTTGCCCTCCCACAGCAGCACCTCGCCCTTCGTCGCCTGCACGGCTGCGGTGGTACGCGGGTGCTCGCCGGCGATCCCGCCGTAGACCTGGCTGCGCACGTCGGCGTAGAGGTCGAACGCCTTGCCGCTCAGCCGGTGCGCGAGCGCGTAGGAGCGCGCGGCGACGGCCTGCGCCTTCAGCGCCTCGTCCGGCCACGCGCTCGGCATCTCCTGCGCGACGACGCCTTGGAGATAGGCCTCGAGGCCGAGGACGTTGACCGCGTCCAGCTTCTGGCCCGTCACCGAGACGGCGATCTGGCCGCGGTAGGGCCGGTCGAGCTCGAGCGGCGCCGTGCCGGGCAGGAACAGGATCGGGCCTGCGAGCTCGGTCGGCGTCCCGTTGACCGCGACCCGCAGCTTCGGCCCGAGCGGGACGTCGCCGGCCGGCAGCGGATAGGTCTTCCCGAAGACGTCGCGCACTCGGAACGGGACCGAGGAACGGACGGTCACGCTCCCCTTGGCCTCGGCGACGAGAACCCGGACGCCGGCCACCGGCGACGGCCCGAGCTCGGCGCCCGTGTAGAAGTGACCCAGGATCTGGTCGTACGTCCATCCGTCCTGCGCGTAGCCGAGGGCGCCGTACTGGCTCATGCCGACGCCGTGCCCCCAGCCGCGGCCGCTGACGAGGAAGGTCGTCGCCGTGACCGCCGCCGGCGTGGTGGGCGAGGGCGCGCGGACGCCCGCGGACGCGGAAACCGCGAGCGCGAGACCAAGACCGGTGAGAGCGAGCAGCATCCGCCGCATGGGGCGACCCGACGCCGAGGCTAGCTGAACCTGGCCTGCATCCAGGGCTTCTTTACCGAACCTTCAACTCGCGGAGACCCCGTTCCTGCGGCTGTCAGGAGTTGGCGAGCCTGGCGGCGTACTGGCGCTCGTAGTACTCGCGGTACTCGCCGGACTTGATCGGCTCCCACCAGGCGCGATTGTCCTGATACCAGGTGACAGTCTCCGCGATGCCCTCCTCGAACGGCTTCTGCGGCGCCCAGCCGAGTGCACGCAGCTTGGCGGTGTCGAGCGAGTAGCGGCGGTCGTGTCCCGCCCGGTCCTCGACGTGGCGGATCAGCGACTCGTCGGCCCCGGTCAGCTCGAGGATGCGCGCCACGATCTCAACGTTCTCGCGCTCGTCGTCGCCGCCGACGTTGTAGACCTCGCCGGCCGTGCCCTCCCGCAGCACGAGCTCGATTCCGGCGCAGTGATCCTCGACCCAGAGCCAGTCGCGGATCTGACGGCCGTCGCCGTAGACCGGCAGCGGCTCGCCCGCGAGCGCATTCGTGGTCATCAGCGGGATCAGCTTCTCCGGATACTGGTTCGGGCCGTAGGTGTTCGATCCCCGCGTGATCGACGCGTTGACGCCGAACGTGCGCGCATAGGCGGGGATGTGCAGGTCGCCGGCGGCCTTGGCGACGCTGTAGGGGCTGGACGGCTTGATCGGATCCGTCTCGGCGGCCGAGCCGCCGTCCGCAAGGTCGCCGTACACCTCGTCGGTCGAGACCTGAACGAAGCGCGCGCCGGTGCGACGCACCTCCTCGAGCAGCACCTGCGTGCCGAAGAACTCGGTCCGGCCGAAGTCCGTCGCGCCGAGGATCGAGCGGTCGACATGGGTCTCGGCGGCGAAGTTGACGATCGCGTCGAAGCCGGCCGCGGCCTCGGCGACCGCGTCGGCGTCGCAGATGTCAGCGGCGACGAGCTCGATCCCGGTGCCATCGAGGTTCGCCGGGTTGCCGGAGTACGTCAGCTTGTCGAGCACGCGCACGTCGTCGCCCGCAGCCCTGAGCCGCTTGGCGAAGTGGGAGCCGATGAACCCGGCCCCGCCGGTGACGAGCACGCGCATCGCGCTCAGGTTACGTGACGGCTAGGAGCCTCGCCCCCAGCAAATCGGCCAGTCCTCGGCCGCCCTGGTGCATGACGACGTTGTGATTCCAGCGGAAGACGGGCCGTGCGATCGGCGCGAGCAGGTTCATCCACGGCCGGGTCGTCTGGACGTTCCACTCGTACGTGACCGCCGTCTCGCGGCCGTCGAAGAAGCGCCAGCGGCCGGTGCCGGCCAGCTCGCCGGCAGCCTCCGCTTCGATCAGGAACGGACGCTCGATGCTCGTGATCCGCGTCTCGAAGCGGACGGGATAGGGGATGACGCTGCGCCACTCGTGGCGGTAGCGCGCGCCGACCCCGTCACCGTTGCCGTGCTCGAGCTTGTCGACGCGCTTGACCCCGCGCCACCAGCTCGGCCACTGCTCGATCTCGTAGATCGCGTCCCAGACGTCCTCCCGCGGGGCGCCGAGGATCCAGGTCGTGAGGAACGAGTAGCCGGCCACGCAGGTCTATTCGCTGACGGCCCCGGCTCGGATGGCGGCGATCGTCTCGCGCAGGCCGTCGCGCCAGTGCGGCAATGTCGGCGCGCCCTTCTCGCTCCGCAGCACCGAGTAGGCCGGGCGCGGCGCCGGACGGGCGAGCTCGGCCGTCGTGATCCGGCGGACGCGGGTGTCGAGACCCGCCTCCTCGAAGATCGCCTCGGCGAAGTCGGCCCAGGTCGTGTCGCCGCCGGCGGCGACGTGGTAGACGCCGTGCGGCAGGAGCAGGATCTGACGCGTCGCGGCGGCGAGGTGGCCGACGAAGGTCGGCGACCCCCGCTGGTCGTCGACGACCGCGACCTCCTCCCGCTCCTCGCCGAGCCGCAGCATCGTGCGGACGAAGTTGTTGCCGGTCGGGCCGAAGAGCCACGAGGAGCGGACGATCCACGCTCGCTCGCCCGCGGCCGCCTCGCCGTGGAGCTTCGTCCGCCCGTAGGCGGACTGCGGGTTCGGCCCGTCCGACTCGACATACGGCTCCTGGGCGCGGCCGTCGAAGACGTAGTCGGTCGAGTAGTAGACGAGCGGCGCGCCGAGAGCGGCGACGTTCGCCGTCCCGCCGACGTTGACGGCCGCAGCACCCTGTGGATCCGACTCGGCGCCGTCGACGTTCGTCCACGCGGCGGCGTGGAGAACGATGTCGGGCGGCTCGAGCCCGGCCGGGGGCGGCAGCTCCACGTCCCAGTCGGCGCGTGTCAGCGCGGTGACACCGTCCGGTGAGAACTCCTCGGCGAGTGCTCGGCCGAGCTGCCCGCCGGCGCCCGTGACTAGATACACGCCTGCAGGTCCCGCTCGGAGAGGAGCGGCGTGTCCGTGCTCCAGAGGTGTTTCACGCGCGGGTCGGCCCAGCAGATCCCCTGCTCGTCCGGGTCGGCGGGGTCGTACTCCTCGGTGACGTGGTAGCAGAAGTACAGATCGGTGAGAGCCTCGAAGCCGTGCGCGTGCCGGCCCGGGATGTAGAGCGCGACCGGGTTGTCGTCGCCGATGTCCTCCGTGAAGGTCTCACCGCTCTCGCGATCGAGCACGACGACGCGCGCCATGCCCTGCAGGCAGACGAAGAGGTCGTCCTGGCCCCGCTCGTGGTAGTGGAGGCCGCGGAGAACGCCCTTCCGCGAGAAGGAGAGGTTGGTCTGCCGCGTCTGCTTCGGCAGCAGTGACTCGCGCCGGATCTCGGCGAACCAGCCGCGCTCGTCCTCGAAGCGGCGGAGCGGGATCCGGAGCAGGCCGTCGATCATGCGAGCTTGTTGACGCCCGTGCGCTGGATCAAGGCGCCGATCTCGCGCAGGGAATCCTGCGTCCCCGCGTCCTCCCACCAGCCGGTGACGCGGTGGCACGCCAGCGTGCCGCTCTCGGCGTAGTGGCGGTTGACGTCGGTGATCTCGAGCTCGCCCCGGGACGAGGGCTCGAGGCCGCGGATCAACTCGAACACGTCCGGCGAGTAGCAGTAGAGGCCGACGACGGCGTCGCTCGACGGCGGCGCGTCATAGCGCATGTCGACGACTCCGGCCTTCTCGACCACGTCGACGACCCGGTCCTCGTCGCCGTAGACGACGACGCCGAAGCGCTCCGGGTCGGGCACTTCCTTGACGAACACGGCCGCGCCGTCGTCGCCGTCGACGAAGCTGCGGATCGCCGCCGCCTCCGCGTACTCGAAGATGTTGTCGCCCAGGCAGACGACGAGATCGTCGTTCCCGGCGAAGCTCTCGGCCATGCCGACGACCTGTGCGATCCCGCCCGCCTCGACCTGGACCTTGTAGGTCAGATCGAGGTCGAAGAGCGGATCGCTGTTCCCGCGCTGGCTCATCCGCCCGTTGCCGAGCAGGTCGATCACCTGCCCCGCATGGCCCTGGCCGGTGACGATCATCACCTCCTCGACGCCGGCCAGCTGGAGCAGCTGCAGCGGGTAGAAGATCATCGGCCAGTCGCCCACCGGGAGCAGGTGCTTGTTGACGACGCGCGTCAGCTCACCGAGCCGGGTGGCCTCGCCCCCGGCCGCGATCAGTCCCTTTGCCCTCATGACCTGATCCTCGGGTCATGACGGGGAGGGGGCGTGGGGGAACCGGGAGGTTCCCCCACACGAGAGAGGAAGAAGGGGGTACGTGGGGGAAACATGGTTTCCCCCACGAGAGCGAGCCGAAGGCGAGCGATCATGCCGCCGACGATGCTACTGCGGGAGCCGCCAGGGGCGTGCGCCCCAGCAGCCAGAACGAGACCTCGACGACGGGGCCGATCCCGACCGCGAAGACGAGCGTGCCGACCCCGACGGTGCCGCCGAGGAGGAAGCCGACGACGAGTGCAGCGAGCTCGAGCCCGGTGCGCGCAGTGCCGAGCCTGACCCCGAGACCCCGCGACGTGACGAGCATCAGCGAGTCGCGCGGACCGGCGCCGAGCGACGCGCAGATGTAGAACGCCGAGCCGACGCCGAAGCAGAGGAGCGCCGCCGCGATCAGCCCGATCCGGACGCCGAGCGACTCCTCCGAGAGCGCGTCGACGGCGTCGATCGCAGTGAGGGCGATCACGAACGAGCCGATGAGAATCGCGTTCAGCAGCGTCCCCAGCCCGATTGTCGCCTTCAGGCGCCAGACGAGCACGAACACGACGACGGAGACGAGCAGGTTGGCGGCGCCGAAGGAGATTCCGAGCTGCTCGGCGAGACCCTGGTGGAGCACGTCCCACGGCGGCAGGCCCAGCTCGGACTCGAGGAAGAGGACGATTCCGCACGCACAGAGGAAGAGCCCGGTCACGAGCCACGCAACTCGGGAGGCGAAGCCGCCGTGGAGGGCAGGTGGCGCGAGCACGTTCTGAACGTAGCTGCGCGCGGGCGTCTAGCGGGCGCGGATCGTGGCGCTGTAGGCGCGGTCCTGCGGCGAGTGGATGCGGACGCTCGCACCCGCCGGCGCCGCCACCGGCGCGCTGAAGAAGCCACGCGCGCTCGTGCTGCGCAGCCCGCCGCTGAAGCGCCAGGCGCCGCCTCCGATGCGGACCTGGACGCGGTAGGACTGGACGCCGCTGCGCGGACGGACCTGACCCCACAGCACGAGCTTGCCGCCGCTCCGCCCGGCCTGGGCGATCGGGAACGGGAACGCGAGCGCAGCGAGCTTCGGACGGCCGGCAATGTTGAAGAGACCGCTCTGGAAGCGGCTCGCCTGCGGCTCGTCCTTGACGAGGTAGTGGATCAGCATGTCGACGCGGGCGGCCTTGTGCGCACGGAGCCCCGACTGGCCGAGCAGCTCGGCCTGCCGCTGCTGGGTGACGCCGTAGGCCCCGGTCTGGTAGGCGTACTCGGTCAGCCAGATCCGCTTCGGGCCGAAGGCGCGCCCGACCTCGGCGATCAGCTTCTCGAGCGTCGCCATCGTGATCGTCTCGCAGTGACCGCAGCCGCCGGTGAACGGCGTCTCACGGCTGCTCGAGGGGTAGGGATGGTGCGCGTAGGCGTCGAGCCGCGCGTGGGCGCTGCGCATGCCGCGGATCCACGTGACGGGCGAGACGCCGCCGCTCGAGCCGCGCGGCGCGGTGACGCCGCCCGCGACCTTCGCCCGCGGGATCACGGCGTGGATCGCCGCATAGCCGGGATTGAGGATCTGGCGGACGTAGACGCTCGGCGAAGTCGGCCGCAGCCAGCGCGCCTGGTTGGGCTCGTTCCACATCAGCCACTGCGTCACCCAGCGGTAGCGCGTGGCGGCGGCCCGGGCGAAGCCGGCGAACGAGGACGCGCCCGGGGCGAAGTTCGTCGCCCGGCCGCCATTCGCCCACCCGGGCGACCCGACGATTCCGACCACGGCCGGGATCCCGCGGCCGCGGAGACCGTTGAGGACTGCGTCGCTGTCCTCCCAGGCGTACTCGCCGCGTGCCGGCTCGATCTGGTCCCAGTGCAGGTTGAACCGCACGACGTCGACGCCGAGCTGCTCGAGCCGGTCGAGACGCTCGTCGAGCGTGCCGCCGCCGTGGGCGAGCCAGGCGTCGTCCTGGATCCCGAAGCGGACGTTCGGCGAGGCGTCAGCCGCGGGTGCGCAGAGCCCGATCAGCGCGCAGGCACAAGCGGCGGCGAGGGAAAGACGCATTCAGGGCGGCTTCCCGGCGGTACCCGTTTCGACACATCAGGATCCTGTTAACGAGCGCGGCGTCGCGCTTTCCGCGCCTTCACCTCCGGCACGGAGCGCACGGCCGCGAACCAGACGTAGAGCACGAAGGCGAATGCAGCGCCGATCAGCTTCAGGATCCGCCGCACCCGTGTCATGGGTTCGATGGTATCGCGGGGGGTAACGTCTCCCACATGCCGCGGCGCGACATCCAGGGTTTGCAGGGGGAGATCGAGGAGCTCTTCGCCGGTCTCTGGCAGATGCCGCGGTTCTCCGGGATCCGGAACGGCTTCCGGCCGGCGGTCGACTGTTTCTTCACCGACGATCCGCCACAGCTGGTCGTGGTCGTCGAGCTGGCCGGCGTCGACCCCGACTCGATCGAGCTCTCGGTCGAGGAGCGGGCACTGACGATCTCCGGCGGCCGTGCCCGTCCCCGCGTGCCTGGACAGGTCTACCAGCAGGCCGAGATCGAGTACGGCCGCTTCGAGCGGCGGATCCCGCTCGAACAGGACATCGACACCGCCGCGGCGAGCGCAGCCTACGAGGCCGGCATGCTCCGGATCACCCTCCCGGTCGCGCGGCGTGCCCCCACCGGGCCTGCCGTCGTCATCGTCGTGCGTAAGACGACATGAGCGAGACCGCGTCCGACCGGCTCCGGCTCCCGATCCTGCCGCTGAAGGAGACCGTCGTCTTCCCCGAGTCGATGACGCCGCTCGCCGTCGGCCAGGAGCGCTCGGTCAAGCTGATCGACGACGTCGTCTCCGGCGAGCGGATGCTCGCCCTCTTCACGGTCGAGAACGAGGAGGCCGACCCGCCTGGCTGGGACGACCTCTACCGCGTCGGCACAGTCGCCGTCGTCCACAAGATGATCAAGGTGCCCGACGGGACGCTGCGGATCCTCGTCCAGGGTGTCCAGCGGGTCCGGCTCGTCGAACCGGTGCAGGACGAGCCCTATCTGGTCGCCGAGCTGGAGGACCTGCCGGAGATCGTCCCGGAAACGCCGGAGGTGGAGGCGCTCACGCGCACCGTGCAGCAGCAGTTCGCCCACATCATCGGGATGACGCCGTACCTGCCCGAAGAGCTGCAGCTCGCGGCCGCGAACGTCGACGACCCGACAGCGCTCACCCACCTGATCGCCGCGACGCTGCGGCTGAAGACCCAGGAGCAGCAGGAGTTGCTCGAGACGGCCGACGTCGAGGAGCGGCTGCGGAAGATCGCGCTGATCCTCGGCCGCGAGGTCGAGATGTCGGAGCTCGGCACGAAGATCCAGTCGCAGGTCGCCAGCGAGATCGACAAGGGCCAGCGCGAGTTCTTCCTCCGACAGCAGCTGAAGGCGATCCAGGCGGAGCTCGGCGAGACCGACGACCAGCAGGCCGAGATCAACGAGCTGCGGGAGCAGATCGAGCAGAAGCGCCTGCCCGAGGAGGTCGAGAAGGCGGTGCTGCGGGAGCTGAGCCGGCTCGAGAGGCTGCCGCCGGCGGCTGCCGAGTACGGCGTCATCCGCACCTACCTCGACTGGATCCTGACCCTGCCCTGGAACGAGGTCACCGAAGACAATCTCGACCTCGAGCACGCGCGCCAGATCCTCGACGAGGACCATTTCGACCTCGAGAAGGTGAAGGAGCGGATCATCGAGTACCTGGCCGTCTCGAAGCTGAAGAACGACCTCACCGGCCCGATCCTCTGCTTCGTCGGGCCGCCGGGCGTGGGCAAGACGTCGCTCGGCCACTCGATCGCGCGCGCGCTCGGCCGCAAGTTCGCCCGCATCTCGGTCGGCGGCGTTCGCGACGAGTCGGAGATCCGCGGGCACCGGCGGACGTACATCGGCGCCATGCCGGGCACGATCATCCGCGCGATCCGCGACGCCGAGTCGGCGAATCCCGTCTTCCTGATCGACGAGATCGACAAGATGGGCGCCGACTTCCGCGGCGATCCTGCCTCGGCGATGCTCGAAGTGCTCGACCCCGAGCAGCACTCGAGCTTCCGCGACCACTACCTCGACCTGCCCTACGACCTCTCGAAGGTGCTCTTCATCTGCACCGCGAACACGCTCGACACGATCCCGGGGCCGCTGCTCGACCGGATGGACGTGATCCAGCTCTCCGGCTACACGCACGAGGAGAAGCTCGGGATCGCGAAGCGGTACCTCGTGCCGAAGCAGATCGCGGCGCACGGCCTGAAGAAGAGCCGGATCACGATCCCGGACAAGACGCTGCGGCTGGTGATCTCGGAGTACACGCGCGAGGCCGGCGTGCGCAACCTCGAGCGCGAGATCGCGGCGCTCTGCCGGAAGGCGGCGACGCTCGTTGCGACCGGGCACACGGAGAAGATCAAGGTCGACGAGGAGCGTGTCCGCGAATGGCTCGGCCCGCGCAGGTTCTCGGCCGACGCCCGCCGGCGGACGGCCGACCCCGGTGTCGCGACCGGGCTTGCCTACACGGCCGTCGGTGGGGACGTCCTCTTCATCGAGGCGACCGCATACCCGGGCACCGGAAGGCTGACGATCACCGGCCAGCTCGGCGAGGTGATGCAGGAGTCGGCGCAGGCGGCGCTCTCGTGGGTTCGCTCTCACTCGGGCGAGCTTGATATCGCGCCGGAATGGTTCGCCGAGAACGACGTCCACATCCACGTGCCCGCGGGCGCGGTGCCGAAGGACGGCCCGTCGGCGGGCGTGACGATGGCGACGACGATCGTCTCGCTCGTCCGCGGCGTCCCCGTCGACGACGACGTCGGCATGACCGGCGAGATCACGCTGACGGGCCAGGTGCTGCCGATCGGAGGCGTTCGCGAGAAGGTGCTCGCGGCCGAACGCGCCGGCCTGAAGCGCGTGATCCTCCCGCTCGAGAACGCGCACGATCTCGACGACCTCCCGGCCGAGACCCGCTCCGAGCTCGAGTTCGTGCTCGTCGACCACATCGAGGAGGTCTTCGAGGACGCCTTCCGCGGCACGACCGGCAGACGGCGCCCGCAGCATGCGACGCTGCACCGGCAGGCGGCGGCCTCGCGCAGGTAGCTCCCGTTTGCAAGGATCGCAGTACGGCAACACTGGTCCGGCGACCACGAGACGGAAAGGACGGGCCGGATGGCCAAGACCAAAGAGAGGCTCTACGACACGGCCGACACGATGAAGCCCTATGTCGACCGCGCTCTGCACGACGACGAGTTGCACGACAACCTGAAGGAGGCGTTCAAGGCTGCACGGGACGTCTACGCCGAGTTGCTCGGCAACCGCAACCTGACCGCGACCGCGATGCGCGCCGCGACCGACCAGGACGTTCAGGACAACCTGAAGCGGGCGGTCGAGGAGATCCGCACGGCGGCGAACCGGATCCAGGGCAAGGAGGACCACAGCGGCCGGAACACGTTCCTGCTCCTGATCGGAATCATCATCGGCGTTCTCTTCAACCCGTTCACGGGCCCGCAAACCCGTGCCTGGCTGACGGAGAAGGTCACCGGCGAGGGGTCGGACGACTACACCTACACGCCGCCGGCGAGCACGAACTCGTCGAACGACGCCGCGGCCTAGCTCCTAGCCCGCGCCGAGAACCGCGCTGTCGCCCTGGGAGACCGGGGCCGTCAGCGCGCGGTCCAGCGAGCCGGGATCGAGGCCGCTGGCGCTGGAGATGTCGGTCGAGCCGAGCAGGATCGCGGCCGGCCGCGGCGCGGTCGCGTTCGACGGCACCGGCGGCGCCCAGCCGCGGCCCGCCGCGAAGGTGATGTCCTCCAGCCGCCGCCAGGCGAGCAGGTAGGGCATCGGGTTGACGACCCCGTCGTAGCCGAGCGGCAGCAGGCCGACCGGGTGGATCTCGAAATGAAGGTGGTACGGCGTCG